>NZ_JBMGQH010000001.1:0-3739763 GCF_049739645.1 Microbacterium sp. SLBN-111 | reverse complement strand
TACGGACACATTTCCGGGGAAAGGATCGTCATGTCGAGCGACGACTCCAACGAGCGCAATGTCAATGGAGGTCGCTCCGACGACCGTTCACGATCCGGATCGCAGCGTGGAGCTTCGGGCGCAGGGCGCCCGGCTCGAGACGCGTCATCGCGTCCGTTCCGTCGCGACGGAGAGCGCACCGCGCGCCCCCGCCGCGATGGTGACGATCGCGCGCCCCGGCGAGAGGGCGACAGCCCGTATCGTCCTCGCCGTGACGGCGATTCGCGCCCGACGGGTGGCGACGGTCGACCGCGCGGCGGAGACGCCCGTCCTGTTCGTCGTGCCGGCGACAGCTCCGAGCGCCCGCGTCGCGATGGGGACTTCCGTCCCCGTCGGGATGGCGACTCCGCTGGTCGCCCGCGTCGTGACGGCGACTTCCGCCCGCGTCGCGACGGTGACGCGGCTGGTCGCCCGCGTCGTGACGGCGACTTCCGCCCGCGTCGCGACGGTGACGCGGCTGGTCGCCCGCGTCGTGACGGCGACTTCCGCCCGCGTCGCGACGGTGACGCGGCTGGTCGCCCGCGTCGCGATGGAGACTTCCGCCCGCGCCGCGACGGCGACTCGCGTCCGGGACGGCCGACGTCCGGCGACTCGCGTCCCTACCGCCCTCGTACCGAGGGCGGAGACCGGCGTCCCTCGGGTGACCGACGTCCGGGCGCCGGGGCACCCCGTCGCTTCGACCGCTCGGAGGGTCGTGCGACTCGGCCCCCGCAGGATCAGCGTGAGCGTGGACCGGTCGTCCCCGAGGACGTCACTGCCCGGGATCTTCCGGGCGCAGCGCGCAATGAGCTGAAGACGCTCAGCAAGGACAACGCCGAGAACGTCGCACGACACCTCGTCATGGCATCCCGTCTGATCGAGGAGGACCCGCAGCTGGCGCACCAGCACGCGCTGGCGGCCTCCCGCAGCGCGGGTCGCGTCGCGATCGTTCGCGAGACCGTCGCGATCACGGCCTATGCCATCGGAGATTTCGCGCTCGCTCTTCGCGAATTGCGCACGCACCGTCGCATCT
Source organism: Microbacterium sp. SLBN-111 (assembly GCF_049739645.1). Lineage (NCBI taxonomy): Bacteria > Bacillati > Actinomycetota > Actinomycetes > Micrococcales > Microbacteriaceae > Microbacterium > Microbacterium sp. SLBN-111. The sequence continues at coordinate 3,738,712 of NZ_JBMGQH010000001.1, read as the reverse complement.
CCGGTTCGGACGAGCAGCTTCCCCTGATCGTCGACAGCGAGCGCGGGGTCGGGCGTCCCGACCGCGCTCTCGAGGAGGGGCGGTCGGTCGATCGCTCGACGCTGCCCACCGCGGTCCGTGCCCAGCTGGCGATCGCGATGTCCGGAGCGCGCCTCGATCTCGGCGACCCGGAGCGTGCGCTCCAAGAGCTGGAGATCCCGGAGGCCGACCCGGATCGCGCGTTCGAGTGGAGCCCGGCTCTGTTCGCGGCCCGTGCCGCGGTGCTCGAGGAGCTCGGGCGCGAGGACGAGGCGGCCGAGTGGTTCCGTCGCGCGGAGATCGCGGCCGATGCCCTCGACGCGGCGGCCGGCGTCGCCGACCGCGAGGTCATCGTCGTGGAGGAGATCGACCTCATCGATGACGACGGCAGTGTGGACGTGGCATCCGGAGTCGTCCCTGTCGAAGAAGCCGACGAGGACGAGGACGGAGACGAGACGCGATGATCTTCGGGCGGAGCAAGCCGGAACCGACGCCTCTGGACGGCGTCGATGTCGTGCTCGCCGACCTGGACGGCGTGGTCTACGCCGGACCGGGGGCTCTGCCGCACGCGGTCGAGAGCCTGAACCGGGCAGCCCAGGAGGGACACCGCCTCGGGTACATCACCAACAACGCGTCGCGGACGGATGCTTCCGTCGCGGAACACCTGACGTCACTCGGGCTGCGCGTCGCACCCGAGGACGTGGTGACGAGCCCCCAGGCAGCGATGCGTCTGCTGGCCGACCTCGTGCCGGCCGGCTCCACGCTGCTGGTCGTCGGGGGAGAAGGTCTCGTCGTCGAGGTCGAGAAGGCCGGCTTCGTCGTGACCCGGAGCGCCGAGGATTCTCCGGCGGCGGTGGTCCAGGGCTTCGCTCCCGAGGTGGGCTGGAAGCAGCTCGCCGAGGCGGCGTACGCGCTCGCGACTCCGGTGGAAGAGGGTGGCATCCCGTGGATCGCCACGAACACCGACTGGACGATCCCGCAGGCGCGCGGGATCGCGCCGGGAAACGGCACGCTCGTGTCGGCTGTGCACACCGCCGTCGGCCGTCTGGCGACGGTCGCGGGGAAGCCCGAGCGTCCGATCTTCGACGTCGCCGTGGCGCGCACGGGCGCTCAGTCGCCGCTGTTCATCGGCGACCGACTCGACACCGACGTGCAGGGTGCCCGCGGGGCGGAGATGAGGTCGGTGCACGTCCTCACGGGGATCGACCGGCCCAAGCAGCTCCTCGCCGCCTCGCCGAACCAGCGTCCGGACTACATCGTCGCCGACCTGCGTCAGCTGTTCGAGCCGTACCCGGCGACGGTCGTCAAGGGCGCTCGCACGCGCGTCGGTGACGCGGTGGTCGAGATCGACGGCGTGGATCTGCGCATCGTCTCGGCGGGGGACCGTCAGATCGACCTCCTCCGGGCCGGGGCCGCGGCGATCTGGAACTCGGGCCGCGCGATCTTCGGGTTCCGGGTTCCGGAGCAGTTGTACGCGGACCCGTTCCGCGTGCGCTGACGCCGATACGATGGCATCCATGTCGGATGACCGCGAGACCGATGCCGACGCCGGACTGATCGACCGCCTGCGCATCATCGAGGAGCAGCCGCTCGACGCGCGCGCGGACGCCTACGCGGCCCTGCACGACGAGCTCGCGCGGCGCCTGGAATCTGGCGCCGCGACGCCGGCGGACGGATGAGCGGCCGACTGGATGCCGAGCTCGCCGCACGTGGTCTCGCGCGATCGCGCACGCACGCGGCGCAGCTGATCGCAGACGGTCTCGTGACCGTCGACGGTCGCGGCGTGGTCAAGCCCTCCGTGCGGGTGGAGGACGACGCGCGCATCGAGGTCGCGGTCGCCGACCACTACGTGAGCCGGGGCGCGCACAAGCTCGTGGCGGCACTCGACGCGTTCGACGTCGACCCGGCGGGGCGGGTCGCCGTGGATCTCGGGGCCTCCACCGGTGGTTTCACCCAGGTCCTGCGGGAGCGTGGCGCCCGTCCGGTGCTGGCTGTCGACGTGGGGCACGGGCAGTTGTCCCCAACCGTGGCGGCCGACCCCGGGGTCGTGTCGGTCGAGGGGTATAACGTGCGGTTCATGACCGCTGAGAACCTCGCCGCCGCGACCGGTGTCGCCGAGCGTCCGAGCGTCGTCACCGGCGATCTGTCCTTCATCTCCCTGCACCACGTGCTGCCCGCGGTCGTCGCCACGGCCGCCCCCGGAGCCGATGTCTTCCTGCTGATCAAGCCGCAGTTCGAGGTCGGTCGCACCGCAGTGAAGGGCGGTCTCGTGACCGACCCGGCGCTGCGTTCGGATGCCGTCCACGGTGTTCTCTGGGCCGCATGGGACGTGGGCCTGCGGACCGCCGGCCTCATCGCCTCGCCGATCGTGGGAACGCACGGCAACCAGGAGTACGTGGCGTGGTTCTCGGACACCCGCGGCACCGACCCCTCAGAATGGGAGAGCACCGTGACCCGACTGACCGGAAGCCGATGACCCCCAGCGAACGCCGAATCCTGCTCGTCGTCCACGCCCGCCGCGACGACACCGTCGAAGCGGCGCAGCGCGTGCTGTCCGCCGTGCGCGCGGCGGGGGCGATTCCCGTCGTCTCCGCGGAGGACCGGCCCGAACTCGCCGAGCGCTTGTCGCTCGACGGCGTCGAGACGCTCGGCGTCGACGTCGGTGTGGACGATCTGGAGCTGGCGATCGTCCTGGGCGGCGACGGAACGATCCTGCGCGCGGCCGAGACGGTCCGCGGTGGACGCGCGCCGATCCTCGGGATCAACATGGGCCACGTCGGCTTCCTCGCCGAGATCGAGCGGGACGACATGGATGACGCGGTGCGCCGCGTCATCGACCGCGACTACCGCGTCGAGGAGCGTCTTGCCCTCGCGGTGAAGGTGCTGGATGCCGACGATCGCGTCATCTTCGAGACGTGGGCGCTCAACGAGGCCACCGTCGAGAAGGCGAGCCGCGAGCGCATGCTCGAGGTCGTCATGGAGGTCGACGGGCGGCCGCTGTCGTCGTTCGGGTGCGACGGGATCGTCATCTCGACCCCCACCGGCTCCACCGCCTACAACTTCTCCGCCGGCGGCCCCGTCATCTGGCCGACGGTCGAGGCGATCGCCGTCGTCCCGCTGTCCGCGCACGCCCTGTTCGCGCGTCCGCTCGTCGTGAGCCCCGACGCCACCGTCGCGGTCGAGGTGCTCGAGCGCACGAGCGGGAGTGGCATCCTGTGGTGCGACGGTCGACGCTCGCACGAACTGCCGCCCGGCGCGCGTGTCGTGGTGCGACGATCGTCGCGTCCGGTGCGTCTCGCGCGCCTCCACCCCGCCGCGTTCACCGAGCGCCTGGTGCGCAAGTTCCGGCTCCCGGTGACCGGGTGGCGCGGCGCGCTGGGAGGCATGCCGTGATCGAGGAGATGCGGCTGCGCGATCTCGGGGTGATCGCCGACGCGACGCTGCCGATCGGGCGTGGCTTCACCGCGATCACCGGCGAGACCGGCGCGGGGAAGACCATGGTCGTCACGGGTCTCGGCCTGCTGCTCGGGCAGCGCGCCGATTCGGGCGCCGTTCGCTCGGGTGCGGCCCAGGCCGCGGTCGAGGGCGTGTGGCTCGTCCCCGAGGACGGACCCGTCGCGGCGCGCGTGCGCGAGGCCGGGGGAGACGTCGAACCGCTCGGCGACGGCGAGGCGGAGCTGTATCTCGGGCGCACGGTCTCGAGCGAGGGCCGGGGCCGCGCCACCGTGGGTGGCCGCACGGCGCCGGCGGGCGTGCTCGCCGACCTCGCGGACGACCTCGTCGTCGTGCACGGGCAATCCGATCAGTTGCGGTTGCGGTCGGCATCCGCTCAGCGCGACGCGCTCGACCGCTTCGGCGGCGATCCGGTGACGACCGCCCGTGCCGCGTACCGTGCGGCGTGGGACGCCTTCCGCGCCCTGGATGCCGAGCTCTCGACGCTCACCGCCGACCGCGACGACCGGGCGCGCGAGGCGGAGGAGCTGCGCGCCGCGATCGCGGAGATCGAGGCGGCCGCGCCGATCGCCGGCGAGGAAGAGGAACTCGAGCGCCGCGCGGAGCGCCTCGCGAACGCCGAGGAGCTCCGTATCGCCGCCGTCGGCGCGCACGCGGTGCTCTCCAGCGACGACGACACCCCCGACATCGTGACGCTGCTCGCCGAGGCCCGCAGGGCGCTCGAACGCGTCTCGGGCAGCGATGCGGAACTCGCGGCGATCGGCGAGCAGGTGGCCGACCTCGGGTACCGCGCGACCGATGTGGCCGTCGCCCTGTCGGGGTACCTCGCGGACCTCGACGAGTCCGGGCCGCACGAGCTCGCCGCGGTCGACGAACGGCGCGGGGTCCTGGCCGCGCTCGCGCGTGCCCACGGATCGGTGGATGCCGCGATCGCGCTGCTCGAGACCGGTTCGGCCCGGCTGCTCGAACTCGACGACGACGGCGACCGCATCGAGCGGCTCGGCGCGCGGCGCGATACCGCGGCGGCCGAGCTGGACACCGCGGCGGAGGCGCTCACGGCGGCGCGGATCGAGGCCGCGGCCCGGCTCGGCGCGGCCGTCACCGAGGAGCTGCACGCCCTGGCCCTGCCCGACGCGAAGCTCACGGTCGCGGTGACACCGTCGCCCACGCCCGGATCGCACGGGCGCGACGACGTCGCGATCCTGTTGGCGCCGCACCCGGGCGCCGATCCGCGGCCCGTGTCGCGCGGGGCGTCCGGCGGCGAGCTGAGCCGCGTGATGCTCGCGATCGAGGTCGTCATCGCCGGCGTCGACCCCGTGCCGACGTTCGTCTTCGACGAGGTGGATGCCGGGATCGGCGGTGCCGCGGCGATCGAGGTCGGGCGGCGACTCGCCCGGCTGGCGGAGTCATCGCAGGTGATCGCGGTCACGCACCTCGCGCAGGTCGCGGCTTTCGCCGGCAACCATCTCACCGTCGTGAAGGGCAACGACGGTGCGGTGACGGCATCCAGTGTCCGACGGCTCGAAGGGGCCGAGCGGGAAGCCGAGATGGCGCGTCTGCTCTCGGGACTCAGCGATTCCGAGGCGGCTCTCACCCACGCGCGGGAGCTGCTGGAAACCGGCCGGTCCGCGCGCTGATCCCGCGCGCACGACACGGAATCGTCACGCCGGAGTGACACGCGTGTCGGTGGTCGATGCCAGACTTCCTCCAACGCGCGGCGTGCGCCGCGCGGCCACTCTCCGAGACGACTGATAGGATCGAAGCCCGTGATGCAGACTTCGGACGCGGGACATTCAGACGACAACACCACGGCATCGACCTTCACGACGAAGCACATCTTCGTGACCGGAGGAGTGGTTTCGTCACTCGGTAAGGGCCTGACGGCGGCAAGCCTCGGCAACCTTCTCACGGCGCGTGGACTCCACGTCGTGATGCAGAAGCTCGACCCCTATCTCAACGTGGACCCGGGGACGATGAACCCGTTCCAACACGGCGAGGTGTTCGTCACCGACGACGGCGCCGAGACCGACCTCGACATCGGTCACTACGAGCGCTTCCTCGACATCGAGCTGAGCCAGGCCGCGAACGTCACGACCGGCCAGATCTACTCGCAGGTGATCGCGCGCGAGCGGCGTGGCGAGTACCTGGGCGACACCGTGCAGGTCATCCCGCACATCACCGACGAGATCAAGCGCCGCATGCGCCTGCAGGCGACCGAGACTCCGCAGCCCGACGTGATCATCACCGAGATCGGCGGCACGGTCGGCGACATCGAGTCCCAGCCCTTCATCGAGTCCGCGCGTCAGATCCGCCACGAGCTCGGCCGCAAGAACGTGTTCTTCGTGCACGTGTCGCTCGTGCCGTTCATGGGCGCCTCCGGTGAGCAGAAGACCAAGCCCACGCAGCACTCCGTCGCGGCGCTGCGGTCGATCGGCATCCAGCCCGACGCTCTCGTGCTCCGCAGCGACCGTCCGGTCACCGAGTCGAACAAGCGCAAGATCGCGCTCATGTGCGACGTCGACGAGGACGCCGTCGTCAACGCGGTCGACGTGCCGAGCATCTACGACATCCCCACGATGCTGCACGACCAGGGTCTCGACTCCTACATCGTCGATGCGCTGGGCATCGACAAGGCCGCCGACGTCGACTGGTCGCGCTGGCAGCGGGTCCTGCAGGCGGTGCACAATCCCAAGCACGAGGTCACGATCGGCCTCGTCGGCAAGTACATCGACCTCCCGGATGCCTACCTGTCGGTGACCGAGGCCATCAAGGCCGGCGGTTTCGCGCAGGAGACGCACGTCAAGATCACGTGGATCCCGTCCGACCTGTGCGAGACGCCCGAGGGCGCGGCGAAGGCCCTGTCGACGGTGGACGGCATCATCGTTCCCGGCGGCTTCGGCATCCGAGGGATCGAGGGCAAGCTCGGCGCGCTCCGTTTCGCGCGCGAGCAGGGCATCCCGACGCTCGGCATCTGCCTGGGGCTGCAGTGCATGGTCATCGAGTACGCGCGTACCGTCGCCGGGCTCGAGGGCGCATCGTCGAGCGAATTCGACCCCGACACCGTGCACCCCGTCGTCGCGACCATGGCCGAGCAGGTCGACATCCTGCAGAGCGGAGACCTCGGCGGCACCATGCGCCTGGGCCTGTACCCGGCCGACCTCGCGGAGGGCTCGCTCGCGGCTGAGGTGTACGGCGCGAACCGCGTGTTCGAGCGCCACCGCCACCGCTACGAGGTCAGCAACGCGTACCGCCAGCAGCTCAGCGACGCGGGCCTCGTCTTCTCGGGCCTCAACCCCGACCTCGACCTCGTGGAGTACGTCGAACTGCCGCGCGACGTGCACCCGTACTACATCGCCACCCAGGCGCACCCCGAGCTGCGGTCGCGTCCGACCCAGCCGCACCCGCTGTTCCGCGGACTCGTCGGGGCGGCGCTCGAGCGACACCGTTCGAGCGAGCTGTTCGCCGTCGAGGAGGACTGACATGGAGTCGCTGCGCGACGAGCCCGTCGACCTGGAGGTCGTCGCCAGCGACCTCGTGTACCAGGGGGCGGTGTGGGACGTCCGGTCCGACACCGTGCGGTACGGCGACGGCGAGATGACGCGTCAGTACGTCGAGCACCCGGGCGCCGCCGCGGTCGTCGCCCTCGACGACGACGGCCGGGTCGTGCTGATCCAGCAATACCGGCAGCCCATCAAGGAGCGCGACTGGGAGATCCCGGCGGGCCTGCTCGACGTCGCGGGGGAACCGCCGGTCGAGACGGCGAAGCGCGAGCTGAGCGAAGAGGTCGACCTCGCCGCCGAGCGCTGGCAGCACCTCGTGTCGATCCACACCACTCCGGGTGGAAACGACGAGGTCGTCCACCTCTTCCTCGCGCGCAGCCTCTCCGAGGTCGAGACGGACTACGAGCGCGAGCACGAGGAGTCGGACATGCGCGTCGAGCGTGTGCCCCTCGGCGACGTGATCGACGGCGTGCTCGCCGGACGTCTGCGCAACGGCATCCTCGCGACCGGCGTGCTGGCGGCCGCCGAGGTGCTGCGCCGCGAGGCCGCGTCGGCGTGACGTGAAGCTCGAGCGCGCCGTCGAGACGTACCTGCGGCACGTCGCGCTTGAGCGGGGTCTGTCCGACCACACCGTCGCCGCGTACCGACGCGACCTCGGGATCTACGCGGCTTGGCTCGCCGAGCGGGGCATCGACGACACGGATGCCGTGACCTCAGCCCTCGTCGCCGGGTTCGCCGCCGAGCGCGCCGGCGCCGAGCCGCCGCCGGCGGCATCGTCTCTCGCGCGGCTGCAGTCGTCTGTGCGCGGCCTGCACCGGTTCCTCGTGCGCGAGGGGCGGTCCGACGACGATCCGAGCGGGCGGCTGCGTCCGCCCAAGGCGCCGCGGCGGCTCCCCAAGGCCCTGTCGATCGGGCAGGTCGAGCAGTTGCTGGATGCCGCCGGCCCGGCGCCGGGCTCGGCGGATGCGACCGCGGCGGATCCGTCCGCCGTCCGCGACCGTGCCCTGCTGGAGCTGCTGTACGCGACGGGCGCGCGTGTGTCGGAGATCGTGCAGCTCGACGTGGACGACACCGCGCACGGCGACGTCCTGCGGGTACGGGGCAAGGGGGCGAAGGAGCGGATCGTCCCGGTCGGCTCCTATGCCCGTGCCGCGGTGGATGCGTATCTCACGCGCGTCCGGCCCGCCTGGGCGGCGAAGGGGCGCGCCACGCCGCGGCTGTTCCTCGGCGTGCGTGGGGCGCCGCTGTCGCGCCAGAGCGCGTGGCTGATCATCCAGGCCGCCGCCGAGCGGGCGGGGCTCACCGCGCACGTCTCGCCGCACACGCTCCGACACTCCTTCGCGACGCATCTCCTGCAGGGCGGCGCCGACGTCCGCGTGGTACAGGAACTCCTCGGGCACGCCTCCGTCGCCACGACCCAGATCTACACGCACGTCTCGGTCGACGCACTCCGCGACGTGTACGCCACGGCGCACCCGCGGGCGCGGTGAGCGTGGGCGGCCCGGAAGGCCGTGCGCACCGCGTGGTCTCCCGGCGGGCGGCGGGCCGGCGAGTAGACTCGACCCCGTTATGACGAAGGCGGGAGACTCGGTGTCGGCGAGCACGAAGGGGACGGCGAACAGCGCGGACGAGGTCATTCTCGGACCCACCGGACGGCCGTATCGCGGATTCCCGACGCCCGCGAAGCTCGACAGCCACGGGCCCGCGCGCATCATCGCCCTCTGCAACCAGAAGGGCGGCGTCGGCAAGACGACGACCACGATCAACCTCGCCGCTTCGCTCGCGGGCTACGGCCGCCGCGTGCTCGCGGTGGACTTCGACCCGCAGGGCGCGCTGTCGGCGGGTCTCGGCATCCAGACGCACGACGTCCCGACGATCTACGACCTGCTGCTCGACACCAAGCGCGACCCGCGCGAGGCGATCGTGCACACGCGCGTCGAGGGCCTCGACCTGATCCCGGCCAACATCGATCTGTCGGCCGCCGAAGTGCACCTCGTCAACGAGGTCGCGCGCGAGACGATCCTCGCCCGGGTGCTCCGCAAGGTCGCCGCTGACTACGACGTGGTCCTGGTCGACTGCCAGCCGTCGCTGGGCCTCCTCACCGTCAACGCGCTCACCGCCGCGCACGGCGTGCTGATCCCGCTCGAGTGCGAGTTCTTCGCGCTGCGCGGCGTCGCACTCCTCATCGAGACCATCGACAAGGTGCGCGACCGGCTCAACCCCGCCATCGAACTCGACGGCGTCCTGGCCACGATGTACGACCCGCGCACGCTGCACTCGCGCGAGGTGCTCGAGCGCGTGGTCGAGGCGTTCGGCGACGACGTCCTCGAAACGGTTATCGGGCGCACGGTGAAGTTCCCGGATGCCTCGGTCTCGGGCATGCCGATCACGGAGTTCGCGCCCGAGCACGCCGCCGCGCAGGCCTACATGCGGTTGGCGCGGGAGCTGGTCGCCCGTGGCGCCGTCGCCTGACGACAGCTCGCCCGCCACGACGCCGGACGGCGCCGACTCCACCGTCGATGCGCCCGCCGCGCCCGACACCGGGTTCCGCGTCTCGCTGCCCGTCTTCGACGGACCCTTCGACCTGCTGCTGAACCTCATCTCGGCGCACGAACTCGACATCACCGAGGTCGCGCTCAGCCGCGTCACGGACGAGTTCATCGCGTACCTGCGCGCCCTCGGTCCGGCGGGCGATCTGGACGAGGCATCCGAGTTCCTCGTCGTGGCGGCGACGCTGCTCGACATGAAGATCGCCGGGCTGCTGCCCCAGGGCGAACTCGTGGATGCCGAGTCGGTGGCGCTCCTCGAAGCGCGCGACCTGCTCTTCGCGCGACTGCTGCAGTACCGGGCTTTCAAGGAGGTGTCGGCATGGTTCGCGCGCTGCCTGCAGCGGGAGGACCGCCGCCACACGCGGAACGTGCGGCTGGACGAGAAGTACCGCAGCGCCGTGCCGGAGCTCGTGTGGACGCTCAGCGCCGAGGACTTCGCGGCGCTCGCCGTCGTCGCGCTCGCGCCGAAGCAGCCGCCGACCGTCGGCCTCGACCACCTGCACGCGCCGCTGGTGAGCATCCGCGAGCAGGCCGCGATCGTCGTGACGCTGTTGCGCGGGTCGGGGACGCTGAACTTTCGCGACCTGGTCGCCGGGGTGACGCAGACGGGGGTCGTCGTCGCGCGGTTCCTCGCGATCCTCGAGCTGTACCGCCACGCCGCGCTGTCGTTCGAGCAGCTCGAACCGCTGGGGGAACTCACCCTGCGCTGGACCGCCGAGAGGTGGTCGGAAGAGAACCTCGCCGCCCTGGGAGCCGACTATGACCGATGACCCGACCGCGCTCACCGAGTCCGCCGCGCGTCCGAACGACACGGCATCCGTCGCCCGTCGGCTCGAGGCGATCCTGCTGATCCTCGACGAGCCGCAGAGTCTCGTGTCGCTGGCGGCGGCCGTCGCCGCACCGGTCCCGGCCGTGCGCCAGGCCATCGAGGGTCTCGTCGCCGACTACGACGGCGAGGCCGGCGGCCCCCGCCGCGGATTCGAGCTGCGCGAGGTCGGGGGCGGGTGGCGACTCTACGTCCGCGAGGAGTACGACGACGTCGTGGGCGAGTTCGTCAACACGCAGGCGCCTTCGCGCCTGTCGCAGGCCGCGCTGGAGACCCTGGCCGTCATCGCGTACAAGCAGCCCGTGACGCGGGGGCAGGTGGCATCCATCCGCGCGGTGAACGTGGACTCGGTCGTCCGGACGCTCCTCGCCCGCGGGCTCATCACCGAGGTGTTCACCGACCCGGACACCGGGGCCGATCCACTACGGGACCACCGACCAGCTGCTGGTCAACCTGGGCATCAACTCGCTCGACGAGCTGCCCCACATCTCGCCGTTGCTCGACGACGGCGCGGACGGATTCGACGGAGAGGTGCTCAGATGAGCGAAGAGGGCGTACGCCTGCAGAAGGTGCTCGCGAACGCCGGGGTGGCGTCGCGCCGGGTGTCGGAGGAGATGATCGCCGCCGGGCGCGTGCGCGTGAACGGCCAAGTCGTCACCGAGCTCGGGTCGCGCATCGACCCGGAGAGCGACCTCGTCGACGTCGACGGCGTCGCGGTGCAGCTGGACACGTCGAAGCGATACGTGATCCTCAACAAGCCCACCGGCGTGGTCAGTTCGATGAGCGACGACCGCGGGCGTCCTGACCTCCGCCGCTTCACGAAGGACTGGGACGAGCGTCTGTTCAACGTCGGACGCCTGGATGCCGATACCTCGGGCCTCCTCGTCCTGACCAACGACGGCGACCTCGCCCACGTGCTCGCCCATCCGTCGTTCGGTGTCACGAAGGTGTACATCGCGAAGGTCGAGGGACAGGTGCTGCCCCAGACGATTCAGCGCCTGATCAAGGGCGTCGAACTCGAGGACGGGCGGATCGCGGCCGACAAGGCGCGGCTCCTCGACTCCTCGCGCGGGGAGAGCCTGGTCGAGTTGACGCTGCACTCGGGAAAGAACCGGATCGTGCGGCGCATGATGGCCGAGGTCGGTCACCCGGTCGTCGAACTCGTCCGGCGGCAGTTCGGACCCCTTCACCTGGGAACTCTCCCGGTGGGGAAGGCCCGCGAGTTGACTACAGTAGAACGTGGCGCACTGCTCACGCTGTCTCGTCGAGACGGCGACACTCCGGCCGCTCCGGCCGAGTGACCCCGGCGCGCCGCGCGGTGCGAACGCCACCGCCAGGGCAGCAGGAGACCCGATGATCGAACCGAACGGAACGTCCGCGCGCGCGGAGGCGCCGTTGGCGACCCGAACGAGCGGCACCGTCCGCGTCGTCGGGTCGGGCCTCCTCGGGGCGAGCGTCGGCCACGCGCTCACCGCTCTCGGCGTCGACGTCGTGCTGTCCGACACGTCGCCGTCGCAGCTGCGTCTCGCGATCGACTACGGCGCCGGGCGCGCCGAGCGCGAGGACGACCGTCCCTCGCTCATCGTCGTCGCCGTGCCGCCGGACGTCGTCGCGGACGTCGTGCAGCGCGAGCTCGCGGCCTACCCCGATGCCGTCGTCACCGACGTCGCGAGCATCAAGCTCGAGCCGCTGCGCACGCTCCGCGCGCGCGGCGTCGACCTCACCCACTACATCGGGTCGCACCCCATGGCCGGACGCGAGCGCGGGGGAGCGATCTCCGCCCGCGCCGACATCTTCGTCGGGCGGCCCTGGGTGGTCTGCCGCGACAGCGAGACGTCGGCTCACGACCTGTCCCTCGTCGAGGGCCTGGCCCTCGACCTCGGTGCGACGCTCATCGAGATGACGCCCGAGGAGCACGACGAGTCCGTCGCACTCATGTCGCACGTTCCGCAGCTCGTCGCGAGCCTCCTCGCGGGCCGCTTCGTCTCGGCGCCCGACGGGTCCCTCCGTCTCGCGGGACAGGGTGTGCGCGACACCACCCGCATCGCGGCATCCGCTCCGGAACTGTGGGTGCAGATCCTCGGCGCCAACGCGGCCCCCGTGGTCGAGGTGCTCGACGCGCTCGCCGCCGACCTCGCGGACGTGGCCGCGGCGCTGCGCGACCCCGACGCGCCCGGTGCCCGTCGGGCCGTGGCCGACACGATCCGCCGCGGCAACGAGGGCGTGGAGCGCCTGCCGGGCAAGCACGGCCAGAACCGCCGGTTCGACACCTTCGTCGTCATGGTCGACGACACCGCCGGGCAGCTCGGCCGCCTCTTCGGCGAGCTGGGCGAACTCGACGTCAACGTCGAAGACCTGCGTCTCGAGCACTCGCCGGGGGCACCCTTCGGCCTGGCCGAGATCAGTGTCGTCCCCGACGCCGTCCACCGAGCCGTCGACGGGCTCCAGCAGCGCGGATGGCGGATTGCGAGCACCACCCATGACTGAACCCCTCACCAAGCCCCCGGCCGTGGCGCCCGTCGCGGTCGTCGCGATCGACGGCCCCGCCGGCAGTGGCAAGTCCAGCGTCTCGAAGGCCGTGGCCACACGTCTCGGTTTCGGATTCCTCGACACCGGAGCGGCCTACCGCGCCCTCGCGTGGCACGCGCTCGAGCACGGCAGCGACACCTCGGATGCCACCGCGGTGCTCGAGGTCTTCGGCGACTTCGACTACGCCATCTCGCTCGACCCGGAAGACCGCTGGGTCCGTGTGGGCGGGACCGACGTGACCGCCGCGATCCGCGAGCCCCGCGTGACGGATGCCGTGAGCGGTGTGGCCCGCGTCCCCGCCGTGCGGCAGGCCGTGAACGACCTGTTCCGTCGGCTCGTGGCATCCTCGGGTCTTCGCGGTGTCGTGGTCGAGGGCCGCGACATCACCACGGTCGTGTACCCCGATGCGCCCGTGCGCATCCTCCTGACCGCGGCGCCCGAGGTGCGCGCCGCCCGCCGCAGCGCCGAGCTGACCTCGCAGGACGCCGCGGCCGTCGCCGCCGCGCTGCACAAGCGCGACGCCGCCGATTCCACGGTCGTCGACTTCCTCACCGCCGCCCCCGGCGTGCAGGTCGTCGACTCGACCCACCTCGATTTCGAACAGACCGTCGACGCCGTGTTGGACGTCGTCGACTCCACGATGGGAGCCCGCGATGGGCGTTGACGACGAGTACGAAGGCGGGCCCGACCAGCTCGCCGAGAAGATGGCCGAGCTCGACGAGGTCTTGGCCGAACAGCGCGCGCAGGCGCTGCGCGCCGGCCTCGAGGACTTCGACCTCGACGAGGAGGATGCCGCGCTCCTCGCGGGGCTGGCCTCGGGCGAGGACGGCATCGAGTTCCTGCCGGCGCTGCCGGTCGTGGCGATCGTGGGGCGTCCGAACGTCGGGAAGTCGGCGCTCGTGAACCGCATCCTCGGCCGCCGCGAGGCCGTCGTCGAGGACACCCCGGGCGTCACCCGCGACCGCGTCACGTACAAGGCCGAGTGGCTCGACCGGCGATTCTCGCTCGTCGACACCGGCGGCTGGGAGCCCGACGCGAAGGGCATCGACCGGTCGGTGGCTGCGCAGGCCGAGGTCGCGATCGACCTCGCCGACGTCGTTCTTTTCGTCGTGGATGCCACGGTGGGCGCCACCGCGACCGACGAGCACGTCGTGCGGCTGCTGCGCAAGACCAAGAAGCCGGTGTTCCTCGTGGCCAACAAGGTCGACGACGCGCGCCAGGAGCCGGAGGCCGCGGCGCTGTGGAACCTTGGTCTCGGTGAGCCGCACCCCGTTTCGGCCATCCACGGCCGCGGGGTCGCCGACCTCCTCGACGAGCTCATGAAGGTGCTGCCGGAGATCTCGGCCGTCGCGAAGTACGAGATCGGCGGTCCGCGTCGCGTCGCGATCCTGGGACGACCGAACGTGGGGAAGTCGTCGCTGCTGAACAAGGCGGCGGGCGAAGAACGCGTCGTCGTGAACGAGCTTGCCGGCACGACCCGCGACCCGGTGGACGAGGTCGTCGAGCTCGGCGGCAAGCTCTGGACGCTCGTCGACACCGCCGGCATCCGTCGTCGGGTGCACCTGCAGCAGGGCGCCGACTTCTACGCGTCGCTGCGCACCTCGACCGCCCTGGAGAAGTCCGAGGTCGCGGTGGTCGTGCTCGACGTCTCGCAGTCGATCAGCGTGCAGGACCTCAACATCATCGACCTCGTGCTCGAGTCGGGGCGCGCGCTCGTGCTGGCGTTCAACAAGTGGGACCGTCTCAACGACGACGACATGGAGAACGCCGACCGCCGCCGCTACCTGGAGCGCGAGATCGAGCAGGACCTCGCGCACGTGACGTGGGCGCCGCGCGTGAACATCTCCGCCCGTACCGGCCGTCACCTCGACAAGCTCGTGCCGGCGCTCGAGACGGCGCTGGAGTCGTGGGATCAGCGCATCCCGACCGGCAAGTTCAACGCGTTCCTCGCCGAACTCGTCGCGGAGCACCCGCACCCGCTGCGCGGCGGAAAGCAGCCCCGCATCCTGTTCGGGACGCAGGCGTCGACGCGTCCGCCGACCTTCGTGCTGTTCACGACCGGGTTCCTCGACCCGGGCTACCGCCGGTTCATCCAGCGGCGCCTGCGCGAGATCTACGGCTTCGAGGGCACGCCGATCGTGCTGAACATGCGCATCCGCGAGAAGCGCCAGCGCTGAGTCGAGACGCGAACGCTCCGGTTTCGGCCGGGGCGTTCGTGCTGTCCGGACGGCACTGGCCACGAGACTGCAGTGGGCTGGCAGTCCGTTGCAGGCTGCGTGGGATTTGTCAGGCAGATGCCGTTTCGGCGATCGGGTGCGCCGCCGGGGGCCCTCGGGTGTCGGGTCGACGATTCTGGCCTCATGTGACGCCGACGGGCAGTGAGGGGTCCGGGCTGTGCCAGGCTGGGGAGGATGACGATCCAACCCCCGGCCCCCGGTGAGCCGCGGCGCCCGCACGGGCCCCGCGACCCCGGCGACGCGTGGGTCGAAGCGCCCACGGGCGAGCGGTACTGGGGGCGATTCGGTGCCGCGGGATTGCTCGCGGTCGACGACCAGCGCGGCGTGCTGTTGCAGCACCGCGTGTCGTGGAGTCACTTCGGTGACACGTGGGCGCTCCCTGGCGGGGCGCGGCACCAGGGTGAGTCCGCCCGTGATGGCGCGCTGCGCGAGTCGGCGGAGGAGGCGGGTGTCCCCGTGGATGCCGTGCAACCCCGGTTCGAGAGCGTCCTGGACCTGGGCATCTGGTCGTACTCGACGCTCGTCGCCGACGTGACGACGCCGTTCGAACCCGTGATCAGCGACCCGGAGAGCGTGGCGCTGGAGTGGGTGCCGGTCGAGGACGTGGCATCCCGTCCGCTGCATCCGGGATTCGCGGCCGCGTGGCCGATGCTCCGGGACGCCCTTTCGGTGCGTCCCGCGGTGATCGTCGACGTTGCCAACGTCGTGGGGTCGGTGCCCGACGGATGGTGGAAGGACCGCGCCGGAGCCGCATCCCGGTTACTCGCCCAGCTGTCACAGCTCGCGACGCAAGGTGTGGATGCCGAGCAACTCGGTCTTTCGGCGACGCGCTGGTTCCCGTTCGTCGCGGCGGTGCTCGAGGGGGACGCGCGCACGGCGGAGCAGGTCGATCACGTCGATGTGGTCCGGGCGCCCGGTTCGGGGGACGACGAGATCGTCGCGGTCGCGCATCGGTTGATCGAGTCGCGGAATCCTGTCGTGGTCGTGACCAGCGACCGGGGGCTCGCGGCGCGCGTGGAGGAGCTCGGGGCGTCGGTGCGCGGGGCGCGGTGGCTGCGGGAGCAGTTGGGCTGAGTCCGGCGGTGGCTGCGGCCGTGGGTCGGCGATCCGCGGCCGCTCAGCGGGAGTGGGCGGTTGGGCTGAGATTGTGCGGATCACTGAGATGGCGCGGATCGCTGAGGTTGTGACTCGCGGGGCGAGTGCGGCCGTCGGTCAGTGATCTGCACTCGCTCAGTCGCGAGGGACCAAGTTGGGTTGATCTTGTGCGGATCACTGAGGTTGTGCCTCGCGGGGCGAGCGCGGCGGTCGGTCAGTGATCTGCGCTCGCTCAGTCGCGCAGGACGGAGTTGGGCTGAGGTTGTGCGGATCGCTGAGGTTGTGCAGGACCGGGTGAGCGCGGCAGTCGCGGAGGGTCTCCGGGCTCAGCCGAGGTCGCGGCCGCGCAGCTTCTCGATCTCGCGGCGGTCGCGCTTCGTGGGACGGCCTGCGCCGCGGTCGCGCACCGGCACGAAGGGCATGCTCTCGCGGGGCGGCGGCGGGGGAGTGCGGTCGTCGGCCGCCTCGGCGACGAGAGCCGCGCCGACGCGCTTCGCGATGGTCTTCTTCACGACGAGGATGCGGTCGAAGCCCTGGATCCGCACGCGCAGCTCGTCACCCGGGCGCACGGGCTGGGCGGCCTTCGCGCGCTCGCCGTTGACGCGCACGTGCCCTGCGCGGCACGCCGTGGTCGCGGCGGACCGGGTCTTGTAGACGCGAATGGCCCACAGCCACGCGTCGACGCGCGCGGTGGGTGTGGCATCCGTCATCGAGGCTCCTTCGGGAACCTCCATCGTAGGTCGGGGGATCAGTCGCGGAGCGTGAGGGACACGAGCGCGCGGTCGGGCTTCGGCCGGTCGATGACGGTGAAGCCCGCCTCCTCGAAGACGGCGACCGTACCGCGGAAGAGTTGGTTCGACGACCTCTTCGCGGCGGCGGGGTCGAGCGGGTACCCCTCGACGACGCGGGCACCGCCGTCACGGGCGGCTTCGACCGCGGCATCCAGGAGGCTCTTCATCAGCCCGCCGCCCCGGTGCGCCGTGCGGACCACGAAGCACGTCACCGCCCAGACGGAGGGGTCGTCGAGCGGTTCCGGAGTGGACGCCGTGACGTCGCGCGTCCGCGCGAGCCGGGGCTGCGCGGTGCGCGGGCCGACGCGGACCCAACCGGCCGGCTCGCCGTCGACGTAGGCGATGAGCCCGGGTGGGAGGTCGCCGTCGAGTTCGGTGCGGAACATCTCGGTGCGGTCGGCGACCGACGTGTCCTTCCATGGACCGTTCGGCAGCAGCCACCACTGGCACTGGCACTCGGACCCGTCGCCGCTGTCGAGCGCGCGCTCGGCGTCGTCGAAGCGTTCGCCGGTGGCAGGGAGGATCTCGATGGCCATGCCGCGACCGTAGCGAGGGGGTCGGACACGGGCAAGGGATGCCGTGGGGGTTGCGGCGGTCGATCGCGCCATGTTGCATGACCGGAGCGTCCGACCGGCACGTCGGCGCACCGGAACGGATGCCGAGCGCCCGGCACACGCCCGGGACGGCGCCGGTTCGCGGGACGTGCGTGGAGCGGGTAAGATAATCGAGTTGCCCGCTCGCGGGCGACGGGATGTGGCGCAGCTTGGTAGCGCACTTGACTGGGGGTCAAGGGGTCGCAGGTTCAAATCCTGTCATCCCGACAGAAAAGCCCCGACGAGAATACGTTTCTCGTCGGGGCTTCGTCGTTCGTGTCGGTGGTCGGGGGAGTCCGTGCCGGTCGGGACCTGTGGTCCAGGTTGTGCGCGAGGAGCACCGCGTGGACGCGGTCGCGGACGCCGAGCTTGAGGAGGAAAGCGCTGGTCCCGGCGCGGAGGCTTCCGAAGGCATGCGCGTCCGCCATGACACCCGTGAATCAGCTCCTTTCGCCTCGTACGCGATGGGCGACACCGGGAATGTCTCGCACGGCACAGGCGAAGCCTCGCAGTCTCAGGCGTCCCGGCGGCGGAGCACGATCGCCGCGACGAGGGCGAGCACGAGCGTCCACGCAAAAAGGATCAAGTATCCGGTCCACGGGCCCAGGGCGTTGGGATCCGTCTGGGCGAGCAGCTGTGAGCCGGCCTGGATCGGGAAGAACCTCGTGACCTCGGCTCCGTCGGCGCTCACCATCTGCGGGATGATCGGGATGACGAGCAGCAGTGCGAGGACGCTGAGAACACTCGCGACGACGTTGCGGATGAGCGCGCCCAGGGCGATTCCGATGACGCTCAGCGTCGCCAGATACAGACCCGAACCCACGATGAGCCGCAGTGCGACGTCTATGGGCAACTCATAGCCGTATCCGCCGGTCGCGAGGATCGCCGGAGCGACGGCGAAACCGATTCCCGCCGACAATACGCCGACGACGAGTGCCACGACGGCCACGATGAGAGCTTTCGCTGCCAGGACGGGTGTGCGACGCGGGACGGCGAGGAACGTCGCCTTGATCTGTCCGGAGCGGTACTCGTTGGTGACGAGGAGAGCGGCGAGCAGCACGAGGATGATGCCGAGGTAGCCGGTCTTGTCGACGATCATTTCGGGGTACGCGTCGTAATCCGCCTGTGCGGAGGAGCGGTCACGGAACACATACGCCCAGGGCATCAACACCGCGTTCGCGATCAGGAGCGCGAACGTGAACCCGGAGATCAGGAGGTTGGAGGTCAGGCCGCGGAACTTGATCCACTCGGATCGGACGGTCCCCGCAAAGGTGACGCCGCGTGCGGTGGTGCGGATGGGGGCGTTGGTGGTCATGGCGGATCTCCTCGGATGAAGGGGGCGGTGCGGCGGCGTCAGGCGGAGGTGTACTCGACCGCTTCTCGGGTGAGCGCGTTGTATGCGTCCTCCAGCGTCTGCTTCAGTGGCGTGAGTTCGGTGAGCAGGATGCCGGCGTCGCGTGCGGTGACCGCGATCTGCTCCGCCGTGAGGCCTTCGATCTCCAGGGTGTCGTTCGCGGTTGAGACGGTCGTCACTCCCTCCGCCGCGACGCGGCTCGCCAGCGTCGCGGACTGTGCCGAACGGACTCTGACCCGCTCGGTGCCGCCGTCGGTGAGCGCGCCGATCGGGGCATCGGCGATGATCCTGCCGCGACCGATGATGATGACGTGATCGGCGATCAACGCCAGCTCGCCCAACAAGTGGGAGGAGAGGAACACCGTGCGCCCTTCGTCGGCCAGGCGGCGCAGCAGCGAGCGCACCCAGGTGACCCCCTCGGGGTCCAGGCCGTTGACCGGCTCGTCCAGAATCAGCGTGCCCGGGTCCCCCAGCAGCGAGGCGGCGATGCCAAGACGCTGCCCCATTCCGAGCGAGAAGCTGCCCACCTTGCGTGCGGCGACGCTGGTGAGTCCTGTCGCTTCCAGTACTTCCTCCACCCGCGTGCGCGGAATCCGATGCGTCGCGGCGAGCGAGTCGAGAAAGTTCCTGGCCGTGCGAGAGCGATGCGCAGCTTTCGCCTCCAGGAGAGCGCCGACGCTCGACAACGGAGCTCGATGTTCGACGTACCGGCGGCCGTCGATGAGTGCGAATCCGCTGGTCGGATGGTCCAGGCCGACGATCGACCGCATGGTGGTGGACTTTCCCGCCCCGTTGGGGCCGAGAAACCCTGTCACCTTTCCTGCTTCCACGGTGAATGTCGCATCCTTCACCGCGTAGCGGTCGCCGTAGCGCTTGGTCAGTCCGTCGACCTGAATGGTCATGTCCGCTCCTGCTCTGTGGTCGCGTCTCTGGAATCGACGTTAGGAATCCCGTCGCCCCGGGCACACCAACCACGGTGGGCAATCGGCCATCCCTTCAGCCCCACCCGTGGTTGGTGTCGGCGCGCCGGGAGGGTGCGGCGATGGACCACGCCAGACGTCAGCAGGCCACCGCTCCCGTTCTGATAGCGGTCATCGGATCGGCCCTGGTGGCGGCGGCGCTCACCTTCTTCCCCCGGCCGTCATCGAACGGTCGAGTGCCGCGTATACGAGTGGCGAGACGACTGCGGCGCTCCGGGATGGATGGTGTGCTCGCGCGGCGGAGTCTCGAGCGGCGAAGGTTCCGCCGATGGGCTCAGATGGGGAGGATCACGCGTCGATACCGTGACGGTGGGCGTAGATGATGGCTTGCGCCCGATCACGGAGGTTGAGCTTGCTGAACACGCGGTTGATGTGGCTCTTCACCGTCGCGGGAGACAGATGAAGCGCCGCGCAGATCTCGGAGTTGGAAAGCCCCTGCGCGATCGCGCTGAGAACCTCGAACTCTCTGCGCGTCAGGATGTTCGCTGCGTCCCCCGCGGCCGATCGAACGGCCGTGCCCGTCGGTGCATTCCGATTGGTGAACACATCGATCAGGTGCCTCGTGATTCGGGGTTCGACGATTGCTTCTCCCGCCGCAACCGTGCGAACTGCCTGTGCGAGGAGTTCGGGGGTCGTGCTCTTCAGGAGGAAGGCGCTGGCTCCCGCGTCGAGACCGCCGAAAGCGTATTCGTCGATGTCGAAGGTCGTGAACACGATCACACGCGTGTCTGCGTTGGCGTGGGTGATGAGGCGGGTGGCTTCGATGCCGCCGATACCAGGCATGCGGACATCCATGAGGACGACGTCGGGGTTCAGCGTGGCGGAGAGGTCGACCGCCTGTTCACCGGACTCGGCCTCAGCGACCACGACGATATCTTCGGTGGCGTCGAGGACCAGCGCATTGCCCTTTCTGACGAGCGGTTGATCATCCACGACGAGGACGCGGATGGGAGTGGGCGCGGCGGTCACTCGGATCGCCCCCGTCGGCTGTTCGGCGTCTCCAGGACGACGGCGACGCGCCAGCCTCCCGTGTCGAGCTCGCCCGTCGTGCTGGTGCCGTTGTAGGTCTTCGCCCGTGCTGCAATGCCGAGAAGCCCCCGCCCCGAGCCGTGACTGGGCCGTGCCGCGTCGCGGGGGGAGCCGTTGTCGACCACGGCGATCTCGACTCGGCGGTGGCGTCGGGTGAGAGCGACGTCGACCTTGGTCGCGTGGGGAGCGTAACGAAGCACGTTGGTGAGGCTTTCTTGGACGATGCGGTAGACGGTCATGGAGAACGCGGTGTCGGGAGGGAGGGGTGAACCGCTTCTGGTGAATGTGACCGGAAGGCCCGTCGCCCGGAAAGTTTCGATCAGGTCCTCGAGGCGGGGGAGGTTGTGACCGGATGCCAGAAGGTCGTCGGCCGAATCGGCCGTGTCGTCTTGCAGCATCTGCAGAATTCGGCGCATGTCGACGAGAGCTGTTCGTCCCACGTCGGTGAGGTCTCGGAGCGCCTCAGTTGCTCGCTCCGGATGCTTGTGCCAAGCGCTCGAAGCGCCGTTGGCGAGTGCGATCATCACCGAGAGGGAGTGGGCGACGACGTCGTGCATCTCAGCCGTGATCCGTGTGCGTTCGGTGAGCCTCGCGTTGTCGAGCCTCTGATTGATCAACTCGGCGAGTGCTTCGCGCTGTTCACGCTGACTGCGGACGGCCACCCCGACAGCGAGCGCGAGGAGGGCGAACAGGTCGAGGAAGACGGGGGAGAAAGCGGTACGGGTGCTCATGCCGAGGAGGGCGGCCGAGATCGCTGGTACCGCGACGCCGATCGCGTAGCCCACGATCGCTCGTTTGAGAGGCTGAGTGCTGGCCACGGAATAGAGCGCGAAGACGAACGGGATGTTCTGATAGCCCGCACCGGGATGGAGGATGGAGCCGGCGCTGCTCAGAGCCACTACGACAGTCAGGACCGTCAGCGGGTGGCTGCGCCGCCAGAGCAGCGCGATCGAGGCCAGCAGGATCGCGACATACGCCGTCCAGTCGCCGCCGGCACCGATCAGCGTCAACACAACGCCTTGGACGCTGACACACGCGAGAACGGCAACCCCATCGAGCACGCGTGGGTGGGCAGCCAACCACCGTCGGGGCATCCACCTGCTTCGTGTCAGCTCGTGGGCCTCCAACGTGAGGGCGTTGTCACTGTCGGTCACCTTGGTCCCGTCGCCGGCGTCAAATCCCATTCTGCTCGATGCGGTCTCCCACCAGGGGTTGAGTTTTGGTCACCAACCACGGGCTGAGGATACGGTGAGGGTTGATGGGGATGCGGGCCCGCGCTCACCAGGTCAGACCGACTCCACCTGCGGCGTCGAGGAAGCGGCATCCGCCTCGATCTCTTCGTCCGTGAGCGGCTCGACGAGGACCTGCGCGAGGGCGGCGCGGAAACGCTCGGCCATGTCGACCTGGTCGGGCCAATAGAGGTACTGCACCTGGAGGCCGTCGAGGAGCGAGACGAGATCGATGTCGATCGTGCCGACGTCGACGCCGGGGAGCAGCTGGCCCTTGGCGCGGAGGTCGAGGAAGGCCTCGCGGATCCAGCCCTTGGTGCGTTCGTAGCGGTGGGCGAAGTACGAATGCGCCGGGTGGTTCGGGGCGATCGCCTCGGCCGACAGGACGGCGAAGAGGTTGATGATGCCGGGCTGTGCCGCGTTGGCGAGGACGAGCCGCACCATGCGGATCAGGAAGTGCCGTCCGTCGCGTCCGGGCGGCCAGCTGTCCTGGAAGAACCGCGCGCGGTTGAGCTCGTCGCGGCGCCCGAGGACGGCCTCGAGGAGCGCCTCCTTGGTCGGGAAGTGGTGAAGGAGCCCGGCGCGCGTGACGTCGCAGTCGTCGGCGATCTGCTTCATGGTCGTGTTCCAGTACCCCACGGTGCCGAAGGCGACGAAAGCGGCATCCATGATCGCCTCTTTGCGCGCGATGCCGGGTGCGTATTGGGCGGGGCGTCTGCTGGCGGCCATGACACTCATTCTCCGGGGTGTGGGGTGGGCGATCAGAACAGCGCGAGCGGGTTCACCGGCGAACCGGACGCGCCCGGGAGGGGGAGCGGGGCGAGGACCGAGACGAACTCCCACCGGCGGCGCTCGCGGCATTCGGCGCTGACGCGATCGAGATCCGCGAAGTCGACGAGCGGCACGCGCAGGGCGGTCAGGAGCAGGATGTGCCACGGGACGGGGATTTCCGCGACCTCGCTCGGGAACGGGTCCATCCCGGCGTCGGTGACGATGGCCGCCGGCGCCCAGGAGGCGATCTGCTCCGCGCAGGCGAAGCTCACGCCGGGGGCGGCTTCGTCCGCGACCTCGGCGGACGGCGTGCGGGGCTCGGCATCCGTCGTCCGTCGCAGGCGGATCCAGATCGTATCGCCGGGATGGATGCCGACCTGCTGGGCGTCGAGGGCGTCGGCGAGCATCGACGGGGTCGCCGCCTCGCCGGCTCGGATACTGCGTCCGAGCAGCGCGGGGAGGTCGATGAGGACGCCGCGGCCGACGATGCCGTCACGCAGAGCGCGCACGTCGTCCGAGGGCGCGAGGTCCGGACGACCGAAGTGCGACAGCGCGTCGATGTGCGTCATCGCGGCGGACCCGTGCACGTCGAGCGAGATCCGGTCGTTCACGGCATGCCAGGTCTCGGCGCGGTCCACCCACTGCTCGAGCCGGAACGCGCGCTCGCCGTCGCCCATCGGGGGCGGGGCGGCCGCGCTGATGCTCACCCCGGTGAGGGGGAGGCCGTCGAGCGCGGGCACGGGGTCGCGCCGGGTTCCGCGCGATTCCGCGACCCGCTGGAGGATCCGCTCGAACTCGTCACGCATGAACGAGGCACGGGGCGTGCGGGACATGGGTCCTCCGAACGGGTCGTGGGGCGCTGAACGGGTCAGCGCCCCACTCGGAATTGTGGCAGCGACTCAGCAGCTCGCCTTGTAGAGGAAACCGGCGTTCTCGGGCGAGCCGACGGTGTCCTTCGTCAGCACCTTGTTCGGCACGGCGACGGTGCCGTCCGGGGAGACGGCCCCGCCGTCGGGGTGCGCCTGCAGGTAGTCGACCAGCGCGTCGATCGACTTCGCGCCGATGTCGGTCGGGTTCTGCGCGATGAGGGCCGTGATCGTCCCGGCCTTCAGCGCGTCGACCTCACCGGGCACGGCGTCGAACGCGACCAGCGCGATCTGACCCGCCTTGCCGGCCTGCGAGATGGCCGCGGCCGCGCCGAGGCCGTCGGGGCCGTCGGCCGCGATGATGAGCTTCAGGTCGGGGTGCGCCAGGATCAGCGACGACACCGTCGTCGTGGCCTTGTTGACGTCGAAGCCGCTGTACTCGGTCGGGAGGGCGGCGAGCTCCGGGTGCGCCTTGGTCACAGCGTCGACGAACGGCTGCGTGCGCTGCTCGAGCGGCGGGATGCCGGGAGCACCGCCGAGGAACACCATCGACCCTCCGCCGGCCGGGATCAGGTCGGCGATGTCGGCGGCGAGGGGAGCGGTGTCCGTGTCGCTGTAGATGGACTTGTACTCCGCCTGCGGTTCGCTCGGCGAACCCGTGACGACGGGAACACCCTTGCTCATCAGGTCGGTGTACTGCGCGAGGAACTGGTTGTTGTTGAACGGCGTGACGAGGATGCCGTTGGGCTGCGTCAGCGTCGCGGTCTGGAAGTTGGTGGCCAGCGCGTTCGCGTCGGTGTTGGTGGTGTTGTACGTCTTCAGTTCCACCCCGCGCGTCTTCGCCTGTGCTTCGGCCGCGCACGAGATCGTCGCGAAGAACGGGTCGGAGGTGTTCGGGAGGACGGCGGCGAGGCGGATGTCGGTCGCGCCGGATCCGCTGGCGGACGGCGTCGAGGACGCACTGCAGCCGGTGAGCGCGGCGGCGGCGGTGACCGTCACGGCAGCGGCGGCCAGGATTCGGGTGGAGAAGGAAGGGGACATCGTTGGCTCCTGTGGGCTCTTTCGGGTGAGGGGTGGGAAGGGGTCAGGAAGTGGTCCGGCGGCTGCGTCGGAGCGAGGCGAACCGGTCGAGCAGGACGGCGATCAGGAGGACGGCGCCGACGACGATGAGCTGCCAGAACGACGAGACGCCGAGAAGGACGAGACCGGATTGCAGGATGATCGCAAGCGCCGCTCCCCACAGCGTCCCGGTGATAGAGATGTAGCCGCCCTCGAGGAGCGTGCCGCCGATCACGGCGGCGGTCACGGCGCCGAGGGCATCGTTCGCGTGCCCGGCGATGGCGGTGGATCCGAAGCGTGAGAGGTCGATGAAGCCCGCGAGTCCGGCGAGCGCGCCGCCGAGCAGCGCCAGCGTGATGAGGTAGCTGCGGACCCGGATCCCGGCACGTTCGGCGGACGGGCGCGACGAGCCGATCGCCTGCACGCGCATGCCGAATCGTGTGTACCGCACGGTGAACCACAGCGCCGCGAAGATCAGCCCGGCGAGGATCGCCGGCACGGGGAGCGGGCCGATGGTCTTGAGGCCGATGTTCGTCTGCAGCGCGGGCGGCAGCGAGCCGACGTCGGTTCCGCCGGAGAGCAGGTAGGCGATTCCGGTACCGATCCCGAGCGTCCCGAGCGTCGCGATCAGCGAATTGATCCCGCCCACGGCGATGAGGAGGCCGTTGACCAGGCCGAAGACGAGACCGGTGGCGACGCAGGCCAGCAGACCGAGGGTGATGGCGAGGACCGGATCGGGGTACGAAGTGGCATCCCCGGGGGTGGTCTGGAAGGAGCGCATCACGAGCGCCCCCACGACGGAGGACAGCACGAGGTTGGCCCCCAGCGAGAGGTCGAAGATCCCCGCGCCGAGCATCATGGCGAGCCCGAGCGCCAGCATGAGCGCCTGGGACATGCCGAGCATCAGCGCCTGCCCGTTCGCCACCGACCAGAACACGTGCTGGGGCGACAGGGCGGTGAACAGCGCGACGAGCGCGATGTTGAGGAGCAGGATCCACGCCGCACGTGTCTTCACCCAGCGCACGATCACGGGGGCGGTTCGCCGCGCGCGATCGTCGACGGTCGCGGAGGCGGTGGAGGTTCCGGTGGTGGTCATCAGGCGGATTCCTTCCGGTAGCCGACCATCGTGGCGACGAGGTCCGGCACGGTGAGATCGGCCGAGGGGGACACGAGCACCGTCTCGCCGCGCCACAGCACGGTGATGGTGTCGGCGGCCTTCAGGATGCGGGGGAGGTCGTGCGAGATCACCAGGACGCCCAGACCCCGGGATGCCACGGTGCGCATGAGTTCGCAGATGATCTCCGACTGCCGGGCACCGAGGGCGGCGGTCGGCTCGTCCATGAGCACCGCGGTGCGGGCCCACATCACGGCGCGCGCCACGGCGACCGCCTGACGCTGGCCGCCGGAGAGGTCGCGGACGGGGACGGTGAGCGACGGCAGGGCGATCGAGAGGTCGCGCAGCGCGGCATCCGCCCTCTCCATCATCGAGCGGCGCGAGAGGACGCCGAACGGACCGGTCGTCACCTCGTGGCCGAGGTACATGTTGTCGACGACCGAGAGGTGCGGGGCGAGCGCGAGGTCCTGGTGGACCGCCTCGATCCCGAGCGCTTGCGCGTCCCGGACGGAGGACAGCTTCACCGGGCGGTCGTCGATGATGACGTCGCCGCGGTCGGGGCGGTTGATGCCGAGGAGCGTCTTCATCAGCGTCGACTTGCCGGCGCCGTTGTCGCCGACCAGCGCGACGACCTCGCCGGGTCGAACCGCGACGTTCGCGTCGCGGAGGGCTTCGACGTGGCCGAAGCTCTTCGCCACGTGACGGCAACCCACGACGCATTCGGGTGCAGGGGCGGGACTCATTTTCTCTCCATCGAGGTCCAGAGGATCGACATCGCGGTGTCGACGCACGAAAACTATCACACGAGTAACGTTTCGTGTCTAGGCATTGATCCGGAATCGCTGTATAACGAAACGAACACCATCGCGCGTAGAGGTATTGGTATACCCTCGTGCTGACCTCTCGACGCTGAGACCGAAAGTCTGCCCATGAACGCGACGCCCGCACCGCCCCGACCCGTCGATCTGTCGGCACCGTTGTTCGGCCTCGACCGAGGCGGGCTCGCCTGGGTGGAGGAGACCCTGGCGGGACTCACGCGCGAACAGAAGGTCGGCCAGCTGCTGTGCCTGTACCTTCGCGGCGACGACATGGCCCGCTTCACGTCGGATCTCGATCGCCTGGGCGTCGCACCGGGCGCGGTGATGATGCTGCCGCGCAGCCCGGCCGCCGCGGCGCGGGACGTCGCCGCGCTCCAGGAGTGGAGCGGCATCCCGCTCCTCGTCGCCGGAAACCTCGAGTCGGGCGCGGTGAACTTCCTCACCGGCGTCGAGGCGTTCGCGAACCCGATGCAGGTCGCGGCCGCCGGTGACGAGGCCGCGGTGGACGCGCTCGCCGATCACTGCATCCGCGTCGCCCGCTCGCTCGGCATGAACTGGGCGTTCGCGCCGGTCGTCGATGTCGCCGTCAACCCCGCCAATCCGATCACGAACACGCGGTCGTTCGGCGCCGACCACGAACTCGTCGCGCGTCTCGGCGCGCACTACGTGGCGCGGCTCGAGCGAGCCGGGCTCATGACGAGCCCCAAGCACTTCCCCGGCGACGGCGTGGACGACCGGGACCAGCACCTCGTGACCTCGTCCAACGACCTCGATCTCGACGAGTGGACCCGCACCTTCGGCGCCGTCTACTCGGCGGTGATCGCCGCCGGCGCGCGGTCGATCATGGTCGGGCACATCCGCCAGCGCGCCCTGTCGAAGTCGGTGCGGCCCGACTTCTCCGACGCGGACGTGCGTCCCGGGTCGCTCGCCGCCGAGCTGATCGGCGACGTGCTGCGGGGGCGGCTGGGCTTCGAGGGGCTGGTCGTGTCGGACAACACCGCGATGGCCGGATTCACCACCGCGGGCCGTCGCGATCGGACGCTGCCGGAGATGGTCGCCGCGGGCGTGGATGTGGTGCTCGGGAACGTCGACGTCGCGGCCGACTTCGCCGCGCTGGTGGAGGCCGTCGACATCCTCACGGACGACCGGCTCGACGAGGCGGTGCGCCGGGTGCTCGCGACGAAGGCATCGCTCGGCCTGCACCTCGGTCCGTTCGTCGAGGGCTTCGGCGAGCCCGCCTTCGACCACCCCGACGACCTGGAGGCGCGGCGGATGCTCGCGCGCCGGTCGATCACGGTGACGAAGGATGCCGCGCATCTGCTGCCTCTGCGGGCCGCGGACCGCCGGCGCGTGCTCGTCGTGGTGGTGGGCGATGAGCCGACCTTCTACGACCCCTCCGGCCCGTTCGCGCCGCACTTCGTCGCCGGTCTCCGCGCGCGCGGCTGCGAGGTGGAGGTGCGCCGGTCGCCGCTCGCGCAGTCGCCTTCGGCCGAGGTGGACGCGTTCGACCTCTGCATCTACTTCGCGAACGTCCGATTCGTGGGGAACTCCAACAGCCTGCGGGTCGCGTGGGCGCCGTGGCAGGGGCCGGACGCGCCGCGGCATCCGTCCTCCTTCCCGACCGTGCTGGTATCGATCGCCGATCCGTACCTGCTGCAGGACATGGCGATGGTCCGCACCGCGCTCAACGGCTATACGCCGACGTCCGCGACGGTGGATGCCGCCCTCGAAGTGCTGTTCGGCGAGATCGAACCGCGGGGCGTGAGCCCCGTGGACCCGTTCGTCGGACACTGGGACGCCGCGCTCTGACGCGCGCGGGAGCGGTCACGTGGTCAGCGGGCGGGGTCGCGCCTGGTGACGAGCGGAGGGGATTCGGCGGGGGGAGGGGGGATGCGGGGGTTTCTGTCCTCCCTCCGTCCCATGTCCTCCGCTGGTCACCGCGCGCGGCAGCGGTCCCGGTGTCGAGGAGCGATACGGCGAAGGGGCTACACCGTCATCGTCGGCCTCTCGCGGCGAAGGGGTGCAGCCGGCTCCCGTACAGCTCGGTCAGCCGTTCCCGGTTCCGGGCGCTGTCGACCTCCGCGCTCGGCCGCACAACGCGGTCGTTCTCGAGGTACGACCCCGACCGCATCGCCGCGGTCGCCGCGAACAGCACGTGCTCGGCGCCGCGGATCGGCGGGCCGCCGATGCGGCCCATCATCGCCGCGCTCAGGGGAGTGTCGTTCAGACCGGGACACAGCGACACGACCGTCGTTGACGTCGCCGCCTCCTCTTCCGCGAGGAGCGACGACCACGTGACCATCGCCAGCTTCGCCCGCGCGTAGGCGGCGACCGGGGAGTAGCCACTGCCCAGGTCGATGTCGTCGAAGTGGAACCGTTCCACCCGGTGGGCCGTGGAACCGACGTTGACGATGCGGGCGTTCGGCGAGAGCGACGGGACGAGGAGGCGCGTCAGCAGGGCCGGCGCGAGCGCATTCACCTGCAGGGTCCGCTCGAACCCGTCCGGCGTGAGGAGCCGC
The DNA here is from genome assembly GCF_049739645.1 of Microbacterium sp. SLBN-111. NCBI lineage: Bacteria > Bacillati > Actinomycetota > Actinomycetes > Micrococcales > Microbacteriaceae > Microbacterium > Microbacterium sp. SLBN-111. The sequence continues at coordinate 3,709,382 of NZ_JBMGQH010000001.1, read as the reverse complement.
TCCGGTGCTCCCGGGACGGCCGCGTCGTTGATGAGCAGGTCGATGCCGCCGGGAGCGAGCTCGCGGATCCGGATGGATGCCACGACGACCGCGTCCAAGCTCGTGAAGTCGCAGCTCACGTAGTGGACGGTCGCGCCCCCGCGCCGCAGAGTCTCGAGCTGTTCCGCGACGTCCTCCGGCCGCTCGGCTCCCTGGAGGATGAGCGTGTCCGCGCGCGTCGCGAGCAGGCCGGCGGTCGCCGCCCCGATGCCACTCGTCGCCCCAGTGAGGGCGACGGTCCCGAAGCGGGATTCCGGCGCGTTCACAGGGCGTACCCTCCGGCGACCTGGATGTCCTCGCCCGTGATCCACCCGGCGTCCGGGGAGACCAGGAAGGCGATGACCTGGCCGATGTCCTCGGGCTCGCCGAGGCGACCGAGCGCGGTCTTCGCCGCGATCCCTGGGATGATCTCCGGGTACTTCTCGAAGGTGTCGCCGGCGATGCGGGTCCGCGTCGGTCCCGGGGCAATCGTGTTCACCCGGATGCCGCGCCCACCGAGTTCCTGGGCGAGGTACCGCGACGCGGTGACGAGTGCGGCCTTCATGCCGGCGAGGTGTGCGGCGATCGTGCCCCAGCGACGCTTCTGTCATGCTTCCGGGATGGGTTGGAAAGAATTCGCGGCGCACGTCTTCGGGGACCTTGTTGCCTGGCCCATGCTCGCGTTCGTCACAGTCCTGCTGCTGCTGAAGCAGATCCGAGCACTCATCGATCGGATCAAGCGCATCAAGGGGCCAGGGTTCGACCTCGATCTCCAGGCGATACTCGCGCAAGCTGAAGAAGCCGCGCGCGAGGCGCTCGTCGAAGCGGTTGAGGATCGCGCCGAAGCCGACGAGGATCGCGCCGAGCCCGAACCCGAGCCCGACAGCGAGCCCGAGACGGACGATGCATCGCAGCGTCATCCAATTGGGCCGACGACGGACGCGGATGGGTCAGACAGCACCACGGACCCTGCACCCACGACTTACTACATGCGGGACTACGTGACACTGCAGCGTTTGGAAGCACTTCCAATCGGCAGCGGGTACGGACCCTCGGTGTACGACCCACCCCGAGCGCTCCTGGATTTTCCCGATCAGCTAATGCGAATCGCTTACATCGAGCTTGAAGAGGCCATCGTGGACTTGTACGCGACCGTATTCTCCTGGGCACTCGACAGCCGGATGACACCCAGGATGCTGGACCGTCTGAGAGATAAACGCGTCATCACAGACGCCTTCCATGAGTCGGCCCTCGCAATCCGCGAGATCGCCGACCGGACGAGACATCAAGACTCCCCGGTGCCCCTCGAGGTCGCTCGACGCTACTACCGGATCGCGAACCAACTTTCGTCCATTGCGCAACGAGCACGCAAGGATTGGAAACGCGACCAACGAGCAAAGCAAGGAGAGCCGGAATCTCCTCAGCCGTAGACGAGCGGCGCGCATCTGGCCTGTGCGGTGTGGCCGCGCGAGAAGTGGCGGTGCGCGCGCGGGAAGTTGTGAGCGGACTCCGTAATCAGGCGTCCTTTCCGTAAGCGGCCTCACGCGCGCGGCGGAGGGACTGGACTGCCTGGTTCACCTCGGCGCGGTCGAGGAAGTCGGTCCAGACCTTGAACTGGTGCGCCTCGACGGCGTACTCGCCCATCGACGCGAGCCGACGCGCCTCAGCTGCAGCCTCGGCCTCGGCAGCGCTAGCAAGTCGCGCAGCTCGCCGACGGTGACCTCGACAGCGACCTGCACCCAGGATGCGCCACGGTTCTACCCGATGTGGAGGTTCCGGCGCGGCAGCTCGATGGAGATTGTCGCGAATGGCACGCCATCGAAGTCCGGGGGTGTGGTCCGCTCGACGATGCGGTTGTGGGTGATCTGTTCTCGGGGCACGTTGCCCACCTCCATCACGGAGAAACCCCTCACGGGGTCCAACCCGGCCCTATGTCGGGAAGTGTGTGGCCCGTACGATCGCGGCATGAGTCAGAAAGTCGAAGCGGGCACGGCGGACGTTCCCGGTGTCGGACGCGTTGCTTACCGGGTGCAGGTGAACAGGAACGCCGGCGGCGAGGTCTTCCTGCGAGTGCTGCAAGATGCGCGGTACGTGGACGGGAACCGGATCGTCGAGAACGAGGAGCACCGAACCCGCATTGCAAACCACCTGCGCGCGGTCTGAACGGAGAACGGGCGTGGGCGCGTTCGAACTCCCGCTGTCGATACCATCGGCGTCATGGAAGCCTCGGACGTCATCGCGATAGTGGCCGTTGCTGTGGCGGCCATTTCTGCGCTGTTCGCCCTCATCGCGAACATGCGCGCGAAGGACGCGTTGGACCTGCAGACGCGCATCGACGAGCGGCTTCGGGAGTTTCAACTCGTGCGGTGGTCCGCCAATTGGAATGCACTCGCCCCGGGTGGCGCACCTACTATCTGGCTGCGCAACACAGGAGTTACATCGGCAGTAGACGTGACGCTGTTGGTCAACACTTTCGCTGAGGAGAAGCTGTTCCACTTCAACCGTGTCGAGCCGGGAGACAAGGTCGAGGCCGTCTTCGAGGCTCCGGACGCAGTACAGGCCGGCTTCTACTTCTTGCGTGACGCGCCGTACCGAGTGCATTGGACTAGCCCGCGGGGGAACGTCCATCAGGTGGACGGGACAATCAGTTCAGGCGGCGAGCTGTAGCTCGGTCGGCCGGTCGAGGAGTCGATACGCTCGGGCCCATGGACCCGAACTGGATCAGCGGGGGCGCTGCCGTCGTCGGCACGCTCATTGCCGCGGGAGCGCTCGTCACGGCCGGACGGGCGAACCGTCGGGCGGACATCGCTAACGCTCAGTCCGCTGAGGCGAATGATCGGGCTCGGGAGGCGCTCGACCTGCAGCGCCGCATTGACGAGCGCGCCCGCGAGTTCACCGACGTGCGTTGGGAGATCAAAGTCGACAGCAGCTGGAGCGGTGGGCGGTACACTGGAGTCTCGTTTCGCAATGTCGGCCTGACGTCCGCGCGCGACGCGACGTTCGTGATCGAGGTCGAAGGCTGGGCGACGCCTGACGTGCTCACCGCGGAGGAGGTACTGCCCGGCTACGCGGCGGGCTTCACCTCGAAGGCGGCGGCGTTCTGGATGGATAAGAACGACGATCTGGTACCCCTGCACCCGCCGTTCCGGGTGCACTGGTCGAGTCCGCTCGGCAATGTCGTGGAACGTCACCACGATGGCGCGACCATCTTCACGAGACAATCCCGCGGCGAGTGACAGTTCGGCCGGCCAGTCAAGCCTCGGCCTCACGGAGTCAACCCGGCCGGGCGCCGGGAAGTCGGTAGTCTCGGGGTTTGACCGGATCGGCAATCGTGCGCGACGGCACGCGGTGGGGCAGGGACCACGAGCTCGGCGCGGTGAGCCGTGTGCGGCTGAACCGCGCTACCGTGTGCGGATGGATGACCTGAAGGACCACGTCCGCCGCGTCGCGCTCGCTCTGCTGGACATGCAAACCGCGACCGATGAGGTGACCGCGCGGCGCGTCCGAACTGACCCGAATGACGTCGATCTGACGGCCACGGCGACTGCAACTCTCGGCCTGCAGGATGCGCTCGGCTCGGGCTTCTCGCTCGACGAGCCGAACACGGACGAGGGCCGTGCGACGGCGTCGGTCCTGTTCGCGGCCGTCACGCTGATCTCGCAGCTGCTCAGCCGCACTGCGAAGGCCGAAGGGTCGTCGCGGGAGGTCGTCACTGCCGAGCTGCGCGAGTGGCTCTACCGCAATCTCTAGGCGGCGAGCTTTTCGATCGGTTAGTCAACGAGGGGCCGTGGACATCATCGGCGAGCGGTGGGCGCTCCTCATCATCCGGGACCTGCTCGTCGGGGCGCGCCGCTACACCGACTTGAAGCAGGGCCTGCCGCGCATCCCGACCAACATCCTGGCTGCTCGGCTGAAAGAACTGCAGAGTTCGGGGGTCATCCGGCGAGCACCGTTCAAAGGGCGCGGGCCCATCTACGAGTTGACGCCCTACGGCCGCGCGCTCGAGCCCATCGTCCTCGCCCTCGGCAGGTGGGGATTCGCCGCCATGGGGGAGCCGGACGAGGGCGACGTGGTCACGGCCGATTCGCTCACCATCGCCCTGAGGGCGGCCTTCCAGCCGGGAACCGCCGCAGCCCTCCCTCCCACCGACTACGAAGTGCGCGTTGCCGACGTACCGCTGCGGGTCCAGGTCGTGAAGGATCGACTCACGGTCATCACGCTCGCGCCGACATCGACACCCGTCGGCGGACGGCTGCCGGATGCGGAACCCGATCTCGTCTTCGTGGCGGGGCCTGGCATCCGCGAAGTGATCGCCGGCTCTATGACGCCCGTCGCCGCGCTCGACTCGGGTGTCGTTCAGGTTGTGAGCGGCGACGCCGCACTCCTCGAGCGCTTCGCGCTCACGTTCCACATCGATACGCCCGTATCGCCGACCATCAACCGCTCTGCCCAGCTCGCTGGCTGATTCGAAGGAGAATGCCATGACCGGACGCATCACGATCGACCTCTTCATCACGCTCGACGGAGTCGCTCAGGCGCCGGGCGGCCCGGACGAGGACCCGTCGGGCGGATTCCCGTTCGGCGGCTGGCAGGCGCCGTTCCTCGACGAGGTCGTCGGCGCGAGGGTTGTCGGCGGCATCGCCGAAACGGACGCGCTGCTGCTCGGCCGCCGCACGTATGACATCTTCGCCGGATATTGGCCGCACCACACGACGGGCGTCGACGGTGACATCGGCACACGTTTCAACGCCATCCCGAAATACGTCGCATCGCGCAGCGCTCCGGTGCTGGAGTGGGCGGGGAGTTCGCTGCTGGGGCCCGACCTCCCCTCGGAGATCGCACGCCTGCGCGAACGGCACCAGAACGTGCACGTGATCGGCAGCGTCGACTTCGTCCAGTCGCTCCTCGCCGAGCAGCTGTACGACGAGCTCGCTCTGTGGCAGTACCCGCTGGTTCTCGGTCAGGGGAAGAAGGTCTTCCCCGACGGAGCGGTGCCCACGACCCTGGCTCTGCTCGAGCCTCCGATCGTCGGGTCGAGCGGGGCGCTCCTGCTGCGGTATGCGCCGGGCGGACCCGTCCGCACGGGTGACATGGACGCGCCGAACCGCGGCGTGTGACCCGCGGACGCTTCGGCATGTACCTGCCGCCGCTGCTCGAGGGACTGGGACTCGCGGAGTTGACGCACGACGCGCGCAACAACCGCGTGCGCGCGGTGTGAGCGTCAGTCGTCTCCCGCGACCGGCTCCTCGGATCCACCCGCCAGTCGCCCGCGGATCACCGCGCTGATCTCGGCGAGCGCGTCGAGCTGGTCCGGGGTGAGCGCGTCCACAACGAGGCGCCGCGCCGTCTCGATGTGTCCCGGGGTCGCGCGGATGAGCTCGCGGCGGCCGACCCCCGTGAGTCGCACGTCGGTCGCGCGCCGATCATCCGCGGACGGCGAGCGTTCGACCAGCCCGCGCTTCTCCAGCCGAGCGCACACGTGCGAAAGGCGGGGGAGAGTGGATGCCGTCTCCCCGGCGAGCGCGGACATGCGGAGCGTCTGCGCGGGGGAGAACCGCAGCACCGTGAGCACGGAGAACTCGAAGTGCGTCATGCGCGAGTCGCGTTGCAGTTGCGCGTCGAGCGCCGCCGGCAGGAGCTGGCTCACCGTCACCAGTCCCACCCACGCCGCTGACTCCTGTGCGTTCATGCGAGGTGCCTGGAATACCACGCGACCATCCTAGGTTGGTTGTAGCGACAACCAATGGCCCGCGTCGTCGCGATGCGACCGGCAGAAGGAGCGCCCCGTGGATCAGACACCGCAACGGCATTCGGCAGCACCGTCGTGGAGCACGGCGGCCGTGCCGACGCGCGGCGCTGCGCCGGACGGCACCCGCATGGACACCGTCGAGCTGCTGGTCAGCGACCTCGACGCGATGACGGAGTTCTACCGGAGGGCGGTGACGCTCGACGTCCTCGACCAGGCGGGCGCCACGGCGACCCTCGGACGCGGCGGCGTCGCGTCGATCGTGCTGCGGCAGGAGAAGGACCTTCCCGGACGCGACAGCCGCGGCGCGGGGCTTTATCACACCGCGATCGTGTTCCAGGATCAGGCGCGGCTCGCCTCGGCGCTGGCATCCATGGCCCAGCACGCCGGGCAGTTGTACGAGGGATCCGCCGACCACCTCGTCAGCGAGGCGTTCTACTTCCACGACCCCGAGGGCAACGGACTCGAGCTCTACCGCGACCGTCCGCGCGACCAGTGGACGGTCCACGCCGACGGCACGGTGCAGATGGCGTCGGAGTTCCTCGACCCGAATCAGTTCCTGCAGCGCTGGTACGACCCCGAAGCGGAGGAGGACGGGACGGATGCCACGGCCGCCATCGGGCACGTCCACCTCCAGGTGGGCGACATCCCCACGGCGCGCCGCTTCTACGAGGGCATCCTCGGCTTCGACGTGACCGCCTCCCTCGGTTCCGCGCTGTTCCTCTCCGCAGGCGGGTACCACCACCACATCGGCATGAACACGTGGCACAGCGCCGGGGCGGGGCCCCGCGCCGCGACCCTCGGCCTCGGCGACGTGCGGATCGTCGTGCCCACCCGCGACGACGTGGAGGCGTTCGGCGAGCGCGTACGCGATCACGGCATCGCCGCGGCCGACGACGGTCGCACGCTGCGACTCGCCGACCCGTGGGGGACGCGGTTGGCGATCACGCCGGAGGGCGCGTAACGCAGGGACGCGGTGTTACGTCTCGCTACGCCCCGGATCGCCCGCGTCCACGGCATCCCGTAACTTCATCTCACCGCAACCCCCGAAGGCAGGTGAAGCCATGTCCCGCACGATCTCGTCGACAGTCCACCCGATCCAGCGCTGCATGGCCGCAGCCAACCCCGCCGCGTGGTGGGACGGACTCGTCACGCACGTCGACGGCGCCGAGGCGACGATCGCGCTGCTGAACGGCGCGGCCGTCCGCGTGCGGATCATCGGCCCGGCGGTCGACATCGCGGCGGGGGAGCCGGTGGCCTACCACCCGGTCGCAGAACTCCTGAGTGCGCGGACCGTCACGACGACCGCGCGCGTCGCGTAGAACCTCAGGCGGACATCGAGGCCATCATGGCCTCGCACTTCATGACCATGTCGTCGCACGCCATGGCGCAGTAGCGGCACATCTCGTCCATGTCGGCGTGCATGCGGCACTCCTCGGCGCACACCTTGCCCATGGTCATGCAGGCCATCATCATGGCCTTCATCACGTCCATGTCCATGCCGGCGGGACGCATCATCATGTGCATCGTGGCCTCGGCCATCTCGACCATGTTCGAGCACATGGCGCAGCACTTCGCCATCTCGGCGCCGTGCATCATGTCGCTGCCGGCGCACATCGCCGCCGCCATCGCGCACGCGTTGAGGGACTGCACGCATTCCTGCATGGCATCCATGTCCATGGTCATCTCGCCCATGGGCATGGACTTCATCATCATCATGGTGTCCATCGGTGTCTCCCGTGTTCTCGAGTGGATCGCGGTCCGCCGACGCGGCGAGCGCTCGTATGACGGAATGTTACGCCCGCCGCGTCGGCGCGCCACAGCATTCCCAGGAGAGTGATCAGCCTCCGAGGCGCTCGCGCAGGAACTCGACGACGAGCTCGTTCGCCCGATGCGTGGGGTGCCCCGGGGCGGTGGCCGAGGCATCCGTGAGCACGGAGTGCGCGTTCGCCGGAATGCCGTCGGAATTGCCGGGAGACGAGTCGATCTCGAACGCCCGCCAGCCCTCGCCGAGCAGTCGCTCCATCGCCGCGAAGCGCTCCGCAGGAACGCTGCGGTCGTTCGTGAACCGCAGGCCCAGCGCGCAGAGCCCGTCGCCCGCGCGGCGACGGATCGCCGCCTCCTCGGTGGTGCTGAGCCCCGTCGCCGAGCGTCCGGCGCCGATCGCCGGGGGCACCGCGGGCTGGGAGACGACGGGCGCGAGCACGCTGTCGTCGGCGGCCGTCGCCAACGCGAATCCGCCGGAGAAGCACATCCCGATCACGCCGACGCCGGGTCCGCCGCGCTCGGCGTGCACGTCGCGGGCGAGGGCGCGGAGGAATCCCGCGATCGGGCGGTCGGCGCGACGCGCGAAGGCCGCGAACTCGCGCGACACGCACATGCGCAGCGCCGAACCGGCGATGTAGCCACCGCTCACGGGGCGCCCTGGGGTTCCGATGATGGAGGGGAGGGCGACGTGGAAGCCCGCGGCGACGAGTCGCTCGGCGAGCGCGATCACCGCGGGCGTCGCGCCGGGGATCTCGGGGATCAGGATGATGCCGGGGCCGTCGCCCGAGCGGTAGACGTCGTGCGTGATGCCGTCGTAGGTGAAGGGTGCGACGTCCCAGTCGGCCAAGAGATCCGTGGTCATGCGCCCAGTAGATCACCACCGCGCCCGGTGACGGCCGTGCGACCGACTAATCGAGCCGGATGCTCCCCGTGGCAGGGTGCTCGTGCGGCATCCGGTCGCGGTCGTAGGTGATCTCGGTGTAGCCGTGGGGCTTGGGCTTGCCCTCCTCGTCGACGCTCACGAACACGAGCCGCTCGATCGTGAGGATGCGCTTGCGCGTGATCATGTTCCGCACGACCGCGCGCATCGTCAGCGACGTGCGTCCGAAGTGCGTCGCAGTGAGCCCCATCTCGATCAGGTCGCCCTGGAGAGCGGATGCCTCGAAGTTGATCTCCGAGATGAGCTTCGTCACCACGCGGTAGTTGCCGAGCTGGATGATCGCGTAGATCGCCGCTTCCTCGTCGATCCAGCGCAGCAGGCTGCCCCCGAAGAGCGTCCCGTTGGCGTTCAGATCCTCCGGCTTGACCCACTTGCGGGTGTGGAAGTTGATGCCGTCGTCTGAGGGATGCCACTGCGGATGCGTCACCCCGACAACGCTACCCGCCCGTGGTCCCGGCCTTCCGTGCACAGCGATCGAACCGCAGCGACGCGACGAACTCCAGCTTGTCGAGGGCCGGCTCGGGGATGACGAAGGGGTACAGGTCGGCCTTGCCCATGGACCGGTTGATCATGTTGAGCGAGGTGGTCAGCGGCATCCACACCCCCGTCACGAGGTCGCGGAAGCGCGAGAACGCGTCGATCCCGCCCACGGTGAGGAGGCCGTACGCGGTCGCGGTCTCGATCGTGTCGGTGATGTGGAGGAAGTGCGCCCACGTCTCGGCGAAGTCCTCGTACGGGTGCATCGTCGCGTACGTCGAGATGTAGTGCTCAGGCCAGTCGGCGGGCGGCCCCTCGGAGTAGTGGCGGTCGATCTCGGCCTGGTAGTCGGCGGTCTCGTCGCCGAAGAGCTCGCGGGCCTCTGCGATGCGCTCCGTCCCCTCGACCATCACCCACTCGATGTAGTGCCCGACCTCGTGCCGGAAGTGCCCGAGCATCGTGCGGTACGGCTCGCCGAGCTGGTTCTGCACCTTCACGCGGTACGCGTCGTCGCTCTCGGCCAGGTCGATCGTGATGACCCCTTCGTCGTGCCCGATGACGACGTTCTCGGCGACGCTGGAGAGCAGGTCGAAGCACAGGCCGCGTTCGGGGTCCTGCGCCTTGCTCTCCACGCGGAACCCCAAACGATCGAGCTCGAACAACAGCCACCGCTTGGCGCGCTCGGCGACGGGGAACTGCGCGAGGCCCGCGAGGTCGGCGTCGTTGGGACGGACGCGCGTGAGATCGCACGCTGAGCACTGCCCGCCCTCGAGGGGCGCGAGCCACGTGCAGCCGGACAGGTTCAGGTTGCGGCAGACGTGCCACACGAGTCCGGACGAGTCGATGTAGCGACCCTGTGCGTCGACGGGCACGATCTCCGCCTCACCGCGCGAGAAGCCGAGGCTGGTCCCGCACGCGACGCACACCGAGTTCTCGAAGTACAGGGCATTGCCGCACACGCGGCACCGGAAGGCCTTCACACCTTCAGCCTGTCAGGCGGACGAGTCCTCGGGGCCGGAGATTGCGCCTGGCGTCCACGGGTCTTTCGTCCTGTGCTGCCGGTGACGCAGCGGGTATCACGGTGGTGACACGGTCGCTCGGCCGGGAAGGGGGCGAGACGACCATGACCGACATCGCACGCGCACGACCCGGCGGCATCGCCGTCTTCGTGGCCGTGGCGTTCTCCGTCACGTGGGCGATCTGGACGCCCCTCCTCGTGCAGGCGCAAGCGACGGGTCTCGATCGGATGCCGTGGACCTTCTTCCTCGCGTCGGTCGGGCCGCTGTGCGGTGCCGTCGTCGCGTCGGCGTGGGAGGACGGACCGCGGGGCGTCGCGGCCTGGGCGCAGCGGATCTTCTCGCTGCGTTTCCGCCGGGTGTGGTGGCTCGCCGGGATCGGGATGCCGCTGGCCTACCTCGTGATCGCGTGGCTCGTCACGTTCGTCGTGACGGGCGCATGGCCCGACCCCGCGGGTTTCGGTCTGACCGGGAAGCTGCCCGGGCTGGCGTGGCCGGCCGTGGCGCTGGTGTGGGTCCTGACGTTCGGACTCGGCGAGGAGTCCGGCTGGCGCGGCTGGCTGCTGCCTGCCCTGACGCGGCGCGTGTCGCCGTTCCGGGCGGCACTGATCGTCGCCGGCGTGTGGATCGCGTGGCACGCGCCGGCGTTCTTCTTCAACCCGACGTATACCTCGATGGGGGCGGGCATCATCGGGTGGATGCTCGCCCTCGTGTGCGGGTCGTTCCTGCTCGCGTGGATGACACTCGGCGCGCGCGGCAGCATCGTTCCGGTGCTCCTCTGGCACGCCGGCTTCGATCTCCTCACCGCGGCCGATCAGTCCGCCGGGATCATCGCGTCCACGATCAGCGCGATCGTCATGGTGCAGGGCGTGCTGTGCGGCTGGCTGCTCTGGCGGCGGGCTCGCGCCGTGCGCGGCGCGGCGGCCGTGCATGCCTGACCGGGGTCAGGCGTGGAACACCGCGCCTTTCGCGATGCGGTCGACGACGTTCCTCGGGCCGCGCAGCGCGATGCCGACGAGGTCGAGCGCCGCGGCGGGGATGGCCGCGACGGCGGCGCGGTTGGCGTCGTCGTGCATGGTGGCGAAGAGCTCGCGCGTGTAGATCGCGAGGGCGACGTCGTCGCGCGCCGCGGCCTTCGCGCGGGCGCGCGCCAGCAGCGCCGCATCCCCCGTGAGCACGATGACCGGCTGCCGCAGCATCGGGAGGTACTCGGTGCCGTCGGCGTCGCGGTACGGCTCGCCGACGAGGCCCGGGGCGCTCGTGGCGATGCCGGCAGTGAGGAACGCCGTGACGTTGAGTTCCTGCCAGGCGGCCAGGTCGTCGCCGAGGATCACGACGATCTTCGTGTCGAACGTCGGCGCGGGGGACGGTGTCGGCTCGGTCATGCCTTCAGCCTCGGCCCGTGGCATCCGTTCCGTCTTGTACGTTTCTTGCATGATCGAACGGGTGCGGGCGTGGCACCCGGACGTGCCGTTCCTCCGCGAGGTCTACCACGCGAGCTTCGCCCACGCGTACCCGCTGCACACGCACGACGACTGGGCCGTGATGCTCGTCGACCGGGGTGCGGTCACCTACGATCTCGACCGCGTCGCCCACCGGGCGGCGCCCGGGGCGCTGACCGTGCTGCCGCCCGGCATCCCGCACGACGGGCGTTCGGCGGTCGCGGGCACCGGGTACCGCAAGCAGGTGCTGTATCTGCGCCGCGACTGGCTCCCGGGCGACACGGCCGACCGCGTCGCCCGGCGGCCGACCCTCGGGCGCGGACCCGCGGAGGCCGCGGCCCGACGCGTCCACGTCGCGCTCCGGTTCCCGGGGGAGGAGATGGCCGCCGAGCACGCCCTGCTCGCGGTGCGCGACGCGATCCTCGCGCACACCGGCACCGCCGTCGCGGGCGTCCGCGACGCGCCGCTCGCCCGGCGCCTGCGCGCGCTGCTCGACGACCGCTTCACCGAGTCGTTCACGATCGCCGAGGCGGCGGCGCTGTTGGGCGCACACCCGAGCCACCTCGTGCGGGAGTTCTCCCGCGCGTACGGCCTGGCCCCGCACCGGTATCTCGTCGCGCGCCGGGTCGACGCGGCGCGCCGCCTCCTGGTGGACGGATGCCGCCCCGCCGACGTCGCGGCACGGACGGGATTCCACGATCAGGCGCACCTGAACCGCCACTTCCGCCGCGTCTGGGGCGTGACGCCGGGAGCGTTCGCGCGCGGATAGGACCCGTCCGCCCGACGTCGTCGAGGGACGGGCCCCGCGCGGTCAGTACACGATCACCGGCTTGACGGTCGCGCCGCTGTGCATGTCGTCGACCGCGCTCTGGATGTCGTCGAGCGCGTAGCGGCGTTCGAGCCTCTCCAGCGGCAGCCGTCCCTGGGCGTGCAGCGCGACGAGCCGAGGGATGAGTTCCCGGGGCTCGGTGTCGCCCATCGTCACGCCGCGGAGCACCTTGCCGGTGAGGATCCCCTGGATGTCGACGGCGATCTCGGTGCCGGGCGGCGGCGCACCGCACACGAGCACGGTGCCGCGGACGGCCGCGGCATCCAGCGCGGTTCGGGCCACGCCGGGGTGGCCGGTCGTGTCGAAGCCGAGCGAGACACCGGCTCCGCCCGTGAGCTCGGCGAGTCGTGCCGCCACGTCTTCGCGCGACGCGTCGATCGTGTCGGTCGCACCGAGCTCGCTGGCGAGGTCGAGCCGCGCCGCGACCCGGTCGATCGCGATGAGCTGCGCGGGCCCGCGGAGGGAGGCCGCGATGATCGCCGACAGCCCCACCGCGCCCGCCCCGTACACCGCGACGACGTCGTCGGGTCCCGGGTCGAGGACGTTCCACATCGACCCGAAGCCGGTGAGCACGCCGCACCCGAGCGGGGCGAGGACGGTCAGGTCGGCGTCGTCGGCGACGCGGACGAGCGCCCGTTCGTCGGCGATCGCGTACGTCCCGAAGGACGACTGTCCGAAGAAGTGCGCTGAGATCGCCTCGCCGCCGCGGGTGATCCCCGCCGATCCCTCGGGGCGGATGCCGCCCAGCAGGTTCCTCGGGAGCCAGGAGTCGCAGTACGCCGGATGCGACGTCGCGCAGGCCCGGCATCCCCCGCACGAGGTGAAGCTCAGGAGCACGGCATCCCCGGGGGACACCGCCGTGACCCCGCGGCCGACCTTCTCGACGTGTCCGGCACCCTCGTGCCCGATGATGCCCGGGACGGGGAACGGGATGCCACCGGCCAGCACCCCGAGATCGGTGTGGCAGAGCCCGGTCGCCGTGAGCCGCACGAGCACCTCGCCCGGACCCGGGTCGCCGTACTCGACGTCGGCCACCGAGATCGTCGACGGCGCTTCGACGATCGCCGCACGCCCCGCGGTCATGCCCGGCCGCCGAGGTCGAACACGATCGAGTGGGCCTTCTGGTACGACTGCAGCGCCTCGGGTCCGCCCTCGCGTCCCCATCCCGACGCCTTGACGCCGCCGAACGGCACGGCCGGGTCGAGCACGGCCCAGCCGTTGATCCACGTGATCCCCGCCTTCAGCCGCGCCGCGACGCGGTGCGCGCGGGCGAGATCGGAGGTCTGGATGCCACTGGCCAGGCCGTACCGCGTACCGTTCGCGAGCGCGACGGCTTCGTCCTCGGTGTCGAACGGCTGCACGGTCAGCACGGGACCGAACACCTCGTCGACGACGACCTCCGCGTCCGGCTCGAGGTCGGCCAGAACCGTGGGGGCGTAGAAGAACCCGCCGTCGCGTTCGACGACGTGGCCACCGGTGACGACGCGGGCCCCGGCGCTGCGCGCCCGCTCCACGAGGGCGGCGACCTTGTCGAGCTGCGTGCGGCTCGCGAGCGGACCGATCACGGTCGCCGGGTCGGCGATGTCGCCGAACGGCACCTGCGGCACCGCGTCCTTGAGGATGCCGAGCACGACGCCGTACAGCGGACGTTCCACCAGCAGCCGGGGCCCGGCCATGCAGAACTGGCCGGCGTTGAACACGAAGGCCGAGATCACCGTGTGGATCGCGCGCTCGAGATCGGCGTCCGCGAACAGGACGTTCGCCGCGTTGCCGCCGAGCTCCGCCGTGAACGGCTTCAGCGTGCGCCCCGCGAGCGCCGCCGCGTGCGCGCCGATCTCGGTCGAGCCCGTGAACGCGACCTTGTCGACGTCGGGGTGCCCGACGAGGTGGTCGCCGAGGACGGAGCCGGGTCCGGTCACGACGTTGAACACGCCATCGGGGACACCGGCCTCGCGCAGGATGTCGGCCATCAGCAGCGCGCTCAGCGGAGTGTCGCTCGCGGGCTTGTGCACGACGGTGTTGCCGGCGACGAGCGCCGGGGCGATCTTCGTGCTGGAGAGGATCAGCGGGAAGTTGAACGGTGTGATGGCGGCGACCACGCCCAGCGGCTCGGAACGCACGTACGCGTGGGCGTCGGCGGTGATCTCGCGCACGTCGCCGTCGAGGCGGTGGCCCAGCGCCGCGTAGTACTCGTACAGCTCCGCCGCGTTGTTGACGTCGACCACGCGGGCGAACGTGATGGGCTTGCCGACGTCGAGGCTCTCGGCCTGCGCCAGCTCCTCGGTGCGTTCGCGCATGAGCGTGTAGGCGCGCTGCAGGATGCGGGCGCGCTCGCGGCTGGACATTCGCGGCCAGGGGCCGTGGTCGAAGGCCGCTCGGGCGGCGGCGACCGCCGCGTCGACGTCGGCGACCGTCGCACGGGCGACGTCGGTGATGACCGCGCCCGTGGACGGGGCGATGACGTCCATGCGGCCGCCGTCGACGGCATCCCGCCACTGTCCGTCGATGAAGAGACGCCCGGGCGCGATCACGGTGGTGTCGACGATGCTCACCGGGTCACCTCCGCGGGGGCGATGACGTCGGCGAGGACGCCGGCGAACCACACCGGGTCGTCCTCGAACGGCGTGTGTCCGGTGGCGACCCGGACGACCGTCGCGCCCGAGCGGGCGACGAGGTGCTCCTGGAACGCGGTCGGCACCAGGGCGTCCTGCTCGGTGAGGACGTACGCGGTCGGCTTCGCGCGCCAGGCGACGCGGGTCACGGGAGAGGTGAAGGCCCCGAGGGACTGCGGGCGGAACGTGTCCGCGATCATCTCGGCGAGACCGGCCGGAGCGTCGGCCGGGAGATCGGCGGAGACCATCGCGATGCGCTCCTCGCGCGAGCGGCCCATCGAGACCATCCCGTCGGCGATGCCCCAGAACTCGGGCACACCGCCGCCGACGGCCTGCTGCAGCGTCTCGCCCGCGTCCAGCGCGAACGCCGCGACGTAGACGACCTGCGCGACGGCCGGGTGGTCGCCCGCCTGGGTCGTGGGGATGCCGCCGTACGAGTGCGCCACGAGGGTCACCGGTCCTTCGGCGGCATCCAGGTACTCGGTGATCGCGGCCGCGTCGGCGTACATGTCGGCGGTGCTGCCGATGCTCGGCAGGGCCACGGCGTCGACCGTGAACCCTCGACCGCGCAGGGCGTCGGCGAGACGGTCGAACACCCACGGGCCCGCCCAGGCCCCGTGGACGAGAAGGATGCGAGGTGGGGAAAGGGTCATGCGTGCGCTCCTCGGATGGGGGACGACCTCGGCGTCGTCGGCCCCAGTGTCGGACGCGTCCGACCGGGACGGTATCCGTAGGACTACCGAACAGCGGCGAGTGTCGACTGGTACCAGGCGGCGATCTGCGCGCGGGAGGAGAACCCGAGCTTGGCGAGGATGCGCTGCACGTGCGTGTCGACGGTGCGCACCGACAGGACCAGCCGGTCCGCGATCTCACGATTGCTGAGTCCCTCGTGGATGCCGGCGGCCACCTCGCTCTCCCGGGCGCTGAGTCCCGTCGCGGGGCGCCCGGGCGCCCCCGCGAACGCGGCGGCCTCGGCGGGGGAGAGTCCTTCCCCGATCGCGGAGAGTCGCTCGAACGCCTCGTCGCCGAGCCGCTGTCGCACGATCGCGACGCACCGGTCGTGCTGGGCGACCATGTGCGGGCCGTGCACCGCGATGCCCGAATCGATGCGCCGCCACCAGCTCCGCGCGGCGCCGAGGAGGACGGCGGTGCGTTCGGTGGGGGAGCGGGCCGCGTCGATCCAGCTCAGCAGTTCCAGCACGAGGCAGTCGCCGACGGGATCGTCGATGCCCTCCTCGAGCACGAGGGCGTCGCGCGCGTTGCGCTCCGCCTCGTCGAGGTCGCCGTCGGCGTACAGGGCGAGGGCGATGGCCCACTGGGACAGCGACCGCTGCCACCGTTCGTCGATCGATTCGGCGAAGCGCAGCGCCTCGCGCGCGGGGGTGGCGGCATCCGGCAGCCCCAACTGGGTGCGCGTCACCGTGAGCTGGAACTGAGCGAGCAGCGCCTCCTCGGGGTGCCCGATCGATCGCGCGAGACCGATCGATCGCAGCAGTTCGTCGCGGGCGAGTTCGCCCTCACCGGCGAACAGGGCGCGGCTGCCGTTCCATCGACGCAGCTCCACCTCGCAGAGCGCGGCCTCGTCCTCGGGCACGAGCGGCAGCAGGGCGCGCGCGTCGTCGAGGTGGGCGCGCGTCTCCTCCAACGCTCCCTGCAGCACGCACAGCCACGCCGACACCAGGAGGGCCGGAACGCGGACCCTCGGGGCGCCGCCGGGGAGCGCGAGCACGCGCCGTCCCCACCGCCGTCCCTCGGTGAGGAATCCGCCGACGCCCCAGTGGTAGCGGAGATCCGAGAACAGCTCCAGCGCGCGGTCGGTGTCGACGGTGACGGCCGTGCGCAGAGCGGCATCCATTTCCGCCCGGTCCGCGCGCTGTCCGCGCAGGATCTTCCGCTGGGCCGGGCCGTACCAGTTCGTCCGGGCCAGGTGCGCGAGACCGGTGTAGTGGTCGAGGTGGCGGCGGACGAGCTGCGGCTGGTCGCCGGACTCCTCCGCGCGGTCGCGTCCGTAGCTGCGGATCGTCTCGAGCAGGTGGAACCGTCCCGAGTCGCGGTCGGCCTCCACCAGGGACTGCTCGATGAGCTGATCGAGGGTGTCGACGGTGGACGTGTCGTCGCCCCCGGCCACCGCGATCGCCGCCGGAAGATCGAACGGCCCGGCGAACACGCTGAGCGCGGCCCACAGCGAGCGCTCCGCCGGCGTGCACAGCTCGTAGCTCCAGTCGACGACGGCGCGGAGCGTCCGCTGCCGCGACACGGGGGCGCGCGTCCCCGACCGCAGCAGGGTGAACCGCTGCGACAGCCGCCGCCCCAGCTCGGTGACGGACAGCGTCCGCAGCCGCGCCGCGGCCAGCTCGATCGCGAGCGGGAGGCCGTCCAGCGCCCGGCACAGTTGCGCCGCGGCGGCGAGGTCGGTCCGCGCGAGCGCGAAGCCCGCGTCCCCCGCGCGGGCGCGCGCGAGCAGCAGGGCGAGGGCGTCGGCGGGCTCGTCGCCCGCGGTGTCGGTGGCCAGCGGCGGGACCGCGAACACCTGTTCGCCGTCGACGTCCAGGCGGCGCCGGCTCGTCGCCACGATCGTGACGTCGGGGAGCGCGTCGAGCAGTTCGTCGACGACGGAGGCGACGGCGTCGATCAGGTGCTCGCAGTTGTCCAGCACGATCAGCGACTTCTCGCCGCTGAGCACGTCCACGACGAAGCTGAGCGGTTCGCGCGCCGACAGCTCGCCGTATGGCAGCGCCTGCGCGATCGCGTCGGTGACGCGGCGCGGGTCGCTCACGGCGTCGAGGCCCACGAAGACCGCGTGAGTGGAGGTGCGCCGGGCGTGGGCGTTCGCGGCGCGGACGGCCAGGCGCGTCTTGCCGACACCCCCGACGCCGGTGAGGGTGATCAGGCGCGCGTGGGTCAGCTCGTCGGCGAGCGCCGCCAGCTCTCGGCGACGCCCCACGAACTCGCTGCGCGGCTCTCTGATCACGACGGGCGTCCTTGCTCTCGGTGGCTCTCATTATGTGCGTGCGCGGAGTCCACCGGTGGGGATCCGGGGCCGATTACGTCATTTCACGGATAGACGGGACGGATCGCCGCCCTCCGACAATGGCCGCCGGACCCGCCGGGTCCTGTGTTCAACGACGAACCGGGAGAACTCCATGCGCAGAACCGTCCCTCTGGCCGCCACGGCGGCCCTCGCCCTCGTCCTCACCGCCTGCTCGGGCGGCACCGCTTCCGGTTCCGCTTCGGGGCCGGTGAAGATCGGCATGGTCGTCCCGCTCACGGGTTTCCTCTCCGCGCTCGGGCAGGGCGACAAGGAGGCCGCGGAGCGCGCCGTGGCCGACATCAACGCGGCGGGCGGCATCGACGGACGTCAGGTCCAGCTCACGGTCGTCGACGACAAGGCCGACGTGACCGAGTCCGTGAAGCAGTTCAACCAGCTCGCCTCCGACCCGTCGTACTCGGCGATGCTCGCGAGCAGCTTCGTCTCGGCCGCGACCGCCGTGGGCAGCACCGCCCAGTCCGCGAAGATCCCGACGATCGCGCTCGGCCCCGTCGACGCGTTCGCCGACGGCAGCAACCCGTACGCCTTCACGTCCCCGCCGGTGCCCGCCGTCTACGCCCGGGCCCTGGTGGACTACTGGGTCGCGCAGGGCGTGAAGACCCTCGCGATCGGCTATACCGGCGGCGACCTGTACGGCGGGAACGGCGAGAAGGCGACCGTGGAGTTCGCGAAGGAGGCCGGCATCCAGGTCGTCCTCGACGAGGCCTACGACCAGACCTCGACCGACTTCACGCCGCTCATCACCAAGGTGGTCGCCGCGAAGCCGGATGCCTTCGTCGTGTGGGGAGCGGGACCGGCGCCGGTCATCATCACCAAGCAGATCGCAGGCAAGGGCATCCCGACGTACTTCACCGGGGCCGAGGCGTCCGACCTGTACCTCCAGCCCGCGGGGGACGCCGCCGAGGGCGTCGTCGCCGCGGCGACCGTGGCGCTGGCGGGTGACGCGTTGCCCGACGGACCTTACAAGACCAAGGTCATGGCGGTCGCGCAGCCGTGGAAGGACGCCAACGGCGGCGCCTACCCGCCGGAGTTCGCGTTCGGCGGAGCGTCGGGCGTGGAACTGCTCGCCTCGGCGATCGACCGCGCCGACTCGACCGATCGGCAGAAGATCCGCGACGCTCTCGAGCAGACCGACCTGCTGACCTCGAACGGGCACTACTCCTACAGCGCCACCGACCACATGGGCCTGGATGCCACCTCGCTGGCGATCTTCCAGGTCAAGGGCGGGAAGTGGGTTCCGACCGAGTACGCGACGAAGAAGTTCGCGACCGAGCTGCCCCAGTGAACGACACCGCACCCTCCGCGGGCCTCTCCGCCGGCCTCGAGCTCTCGGGTCTGTCCCGTCGCTTCGGCGGCGTCTACGCCAACCGCGACGTCTCCTTCACCGTCGCCCCCGGCGAGGTGCGGGGCGTGATCGGGCCGAACGGGGCCGGCAAGTCCACCCTGTTCGGCCTGATCAGCGGTCACGTGCGTCCGCAGGAGGGCAGGATCCTGCTCGACGGCGCGCGCATCGACCGTCTGCCCCCGCACCGCCGTGCCCGCCGTGGCATCGCGATCGTGTTCCAGGGCGCGCGGCTCTTCCCCGGGATGACGGTCCTCGAGAACGTCGCGGTCGGCGCGCACGCCCGCACGCGGGCGGGAGCCGTGGATGCCGCGCTCCGCCTGCCCCGCCATCGCCGCGAGGAGAGAGAGATCCTGTTCGACGCGCGCGAGGCGCTCGAGCGCGTCGGGCTGTCGGACTGGGCCGACCGGGGCGCCGAGCAGCTGCCGCTCGGGCAGCAGCGGCGTCTGCAGGTGGCGCGGGCGCTCACGGCCCGGCCCCGGGTGCTGCTCCTGGACGAGCCCGCGTCGGGCCTCCGCGCCGACGAGCGCCGTGACCTCACGTCGCTCATCCGCGAACTCCACGCGGACGGCACGACGATCCTGCTCGTCGAGCACGACGTCGCGATGGTGATGTCGCTGGCCGACCGCATCGCCGTGCTGGACCTCGGACACGTGATCGCCGACGGCACACCCGAGGAGATCCGTCGGGACCCCGCCGTGATCGCCGCGTATCTGGGAAGCGAGGCCGCCGCATGATGCTCGACGTCGCCGATCTCGTCGTCCGCTACGGCGCGGCGACGGCCCTCGACGGGGTGTCGCTCCGCGTCGAACCGGGCGAGCTTGTCGCCCTCGTGGGCCCCAACGGGGCCGGCAAGACCTCGCTCGTCAACGCCGTCAGCGGACTCGTGCGCCCCGCGGCGGGCGTCGTCCGCGTGTCCGGGACCGTGGCGCAGGTGCCCGAGGGGAGGCAGATGTTCGGCGACCTCAGTGTCGACGACAACCTGCGCCTCGGCGCGTGGCGCCGACGACGACGGAACACGGATGCCGTGTACGAGCTGCTGCCGGACCTGCAGCGTGTGCGCCGTCAACGGGCGGACACGCTGTCCGGCGGTCAGCAGCAGATGGTCGCGGTGGGCCGTGCGCTCATGGCCGAGCCCGACCTCCTCGTCGTGGACGAGCTCTCGCTCGGTCTCGCCCCGCTCATCGCCGCCGACCTGGTCCGTCACCTCGCCCGGCTCAACGCCGATCGCGGCACGGCCGTCCTCCTCATCGAGCAGGAGGTCGGATTGGCCTTCGAGCTGTGCTCGCGCGCCTACGTGCTCGACGCCGGGCGCATCGTGGCGGAGGGGCCGACCGAGCAGCTGGCCGCTGCACCCGAACTGCGCGCCGCGTACCTCGGCGGCTTCGACGGACAGGAGACCCCCGCATGAGCGACCTCGTCACCTACCTCCTCAGCGGCCTCGCGCTCGCCGGGTCGTTCGCCCTCGTCGGGAGCGGCATCGTCGTCGTGTACCGCGTCACGCACGTCCTCAACTTCGCGCAGGGCTCGTTCGTGGTGTTCGGGGCCTTCCTCTCGCAGACCTTCCGGCAGATCGGTCTCCCGCCGGGGCTGTCCGAGCTGGCGGCCGTGGTGGTCGTCGGTCTCATCGGGTTCGTCGTCGGCGCCGTCGCCATCGGGAAGCCCGGAACGCACCCCATGACGTCGCTCCTCATCACCCTGGGCATGTCGCTGGTCTCCGCGGCGGTCATCATCGCGGTGTGGGGGCAGAACCCGGTCTCGCCGCCGGGATTGACGGGAACGGTCACCGTGCTCGGCGCCACGATCGAGGTGCAGCGCCTGCTCGTGCTCGTCGTCGCCGTCGCCGCGCTGGCGTCGCTGAGCCTGCTGTTCGCGCGCACCGACATCGGCCGCGCCCTCACCGCCGCGGCATCCAATCCGCGCGCCGCACGCCTCGTGGGCATCGACACGCGCGTGATGGGACTGCTGTCCTTCACGATCGCGGGCGTCCTCGGCGGCCTCGCGGGCGTGCTCATCGCCCCGACGACGGCCGTGTCGGTCACCTCCGACCTCCCGTTCGTGCTGAGCGCGCTGGCCGCCGCCGTCTTCGGGGGACTGCGGAACCCGTGGATGACGTTCGTCGGCGCCCTCGTGCTGGGCGTCACCGGGCAGCTCGTCGCCGGATACGCCAACGGCTCGTACCAGACCCAGATCGCGCTGATCATGATGCTCGTGCTGATGATCGCCCGCTCGCGCTCGTTCACCGCCGAGGAGGCGAAATGACCCGCATCGTCACCATCCTGGTCGCCGTGGCCGCCGCCGTGGCACCGCTCCTGCTGGTCGACCAGACCTTCTTCGTGCAGACCGCGCTCGCCGCGATCGTCGTCACGGGGCTGTCCCTGTTCATGGGGTACGCCGGTCAAGCGTCCCTCGGCCAGGGGGCGTTCGTCGCCGTGGGCGGGCTGACCGTCGCCGTCGGCACCGTCTCGCTCGGCATCCCTCCACTGGTCGCGCTCGTGCTCGCGCCCGTCCTCGGTGCGGCTGCCGCGGCTCTCGTCGGCTGGCCGCTGCTGCGACTGCGCGGTCACTACCTCGCGTTCGGCTCCCTCGCGGTGCTGCTGATCATCCAGACCGTGATGGCGACGGTCCCGCTGTTCGGCGCGGGCGTCGGCATCTTCGGCATCCCTCCGCTGTCGGTGGGCGGCCTGGTCGTGACCGACCAGCGCGTGTACTCGTACCTCGCCCTGGCGGGGCTGGCGCTGGCGCTGCTGGTGTGCCGCAATCTCGTGCGGTCGCGATTCGGCCGTGGCATCCGAGCGCTCGCCGGCAGCGAGTCCGCGGCGGCGTCGAGCGGTGTCCCCGTGCTGCGCAGCAAGCTCACCGTGTTCGCGGTCGCCGGGGCGTTCGCCGGGTTCGCGGGTGCGCTCGGCGCCTTCTTCACGCCGTACGTGAGTCAGGACACCTATCCGCCGTTCGTGTCGTTCGGCTACGTCGTGATGGCGGTCGTCGGCGGCCTCGGCTCGGTGTGGGGCGGCGTCGTCGGAACGCTGGCGCTGAGCCTGTGGCTGCAGGTGCTCAGCACCCTCAGCGCGACTCCGGGGATGCCGGCGGCGGCGGGGCCGATCCTGCAGTACGCGGGCTACGGGGTGGTGCTCGTGCTCTTCCTCCTCTTCGTCCCCCGGGGGATCGTGCCGACCGTCGCGGGGCGCTGGGCGGCCCGGCGCGGGAGACGTTCCCGGACGCGCGAGAGGGGACGAACCGCCCCGGAGGTGGACGATTCCCTCGCCGCATCGTCGGCCGCTCGCTGAGTCGCCCGGCCCCTCTCCGCGCCGAAAGTGACCATGTATACGTGGTATATCTGAAGGGGGCGACGATACTGCTGCGAGAGGGGCCGGATGCAGGACGGGGCGAATTCCTCGCGGATCGGCGCGAGTGCGCCGCGATTGGACGCGAGGCGCATGGAAGCGAATGCTGCGATCCTCAGCGTGCTGCGTTACATGACGGGCGACCTGTCCCTGACGGAGGCGGCCTCACGTGCCGAATTGCCGCGCAGCGTCGTGGCGGAATTGAGTAGCGAGTTCGCGGGGTTCCTCCTGCCTCGCGCGCTGCGGTCGATTCGTCATGCGAAAGATCAGGCGAATCCTAGCGACGGCCGGGAGCGCGCGATTACGAATCGTTAACGTGCCACACTGGCGGGGCGATGTGTACGTGGAATTCCGACAACCTGGTCCCGTGGTAGGCGGCGGCTCGATCGACCCGTGGGCGGAGTACTCGCGGGTCCTGGGATTGAACCTCCAGAGCGCGCGCCTTCGCGCCGGGCTCACGCAGGAACGCGTGGCCCACGCGGCGGGGCTCTCGACCTTCACGTACCAGAAGCTCGAGAAGGGCGAGTCGAACCCGGGCACCGCGGCGAACCCCCGGATGCAGACGCTGGTGTCGCTCTCCCTCGTCCTCGAGGTGACGGTCGGCGACCTCCTGCCGGTTCCGACGCTGGAGCTCTTGCGCGGCGGAAGCTGACTCCGGCGGGTTCGCTCGCGTCAGGGGACCAGGTCCTCGAAGATCCTGGTCAGCGTGCGATGCAGGCGATGCGCGCTCTCGACGGTCAGCACGAGGCTGCGCCGGACGCTGTCCTCGGGCGAGATCCAGACCCAGGTGTCGCCCCAGCGCTGTTCGACTCCGACGGTCAGGTCCCCGGCGGCGACGCGATCGAAGCCCGCGCCATCCGGGCCGGGGCGCCGTTCGACGACCGGGGCGAAGGAGGCGTCGCTGCGGTGCGACACCACCTGGCCGTCCACGTGGTCGTGTATGCCGTTGCACCATATCGGGCAGGTCGCTTCGGACGGCGACGGCTCTGCATGCATGGTGCACCTATCTCGCGGGCATCTCTGCCGGGTGGGTCGTGCCGTCGGTCGCGCGCCGCCACCGTGAGGCCCCCCAGCGCTTTGGGGGGACAATACCACGCATACATGGTGTGTGAATTGCGCTATCGGGCCGTCAATTGTCCCACCCGTGGATTTCCACATGCCACTCGCCGGTCGTGAGGTGCCACCGTGCCGTCCCTCCGCTCACGGGCTCGAGGTGGAGGCCGGCGGCCCAGCGATTGGCCACCGAATTCTTGCGCAGGGACCCGCGGGTAGGGGTCCCCACGACCGTGACATATCCCTCCCAATGGTCGACCGACCAGGACAGGGGAGGGAGGTGCAGGGTCCGCCCCCACTCATTGAGCGCGCGTCCGATCGCCGTTCGCAGAGTGGCGTCGATTTCGCGCGCGACGATCTCGGTCGGGAGTTCCCGCGCATTGTTCACCATGTATGCATGGTAGGGAGGAATGTGGTGCGGCCCCAATTCGAGAACCTGTGGGGGAGCGCCCGACGCGGGCGCCGCCTCGTACGATCGAAGGACCGTCCACACCCCCCCCGGAGGCCCTCATGCCCGAATTGAGCAAGGACACCACCGTCTGCATCTCGCTCGCCGGTCGTCCGTCGAACATCGGCACGCGCTTCCACAACTTCCTCTACGCCGAACTCGGTCTCGACTTCGTCTACAAGGCGTTCACCACGACCGACATCGCCGCGGCCATCGGCGGGGTACGCGCACTCGGCATCCGGGGCTGCTCGGTGTCGATGCCGTTCAAGGAGGCCGTGATCCCGCTCGTCGACCGCATCGAGCCCTCGGCTGCGGCGATCGGGTCGATCAACACCATCGTGAACGACGGGGGAGTCCTCACCGCGTCGAACACCGACTACGAGGCGATCGCGAGCCTCATCGAGAGTCACGGTCTCGACCCCGCGGCATCCGTCCTCGTGCGCGGCTCGGGAGGCATGGCGAAGGCCGTGGTGGCGGCGTTCCACGGCGCCGGGTTCCACGACCTCACCGTCGTCGCCCGCAACGACGTCGCCGGCCCCGCTCTCGCCGACGCCTACGGGTTCCGGTGGGTGGCCGACGATCCCACCCCCGGCGCGGACATCATCGTCAACGTCACCCCGCTGGGGATGACCGGACCGGATGCCGAGGCCCTCGCGTTCTCCCCGCAGCACATCGACGCGGCGACCACCGTGTTCGACGTGGTCGCCTTCCCCGCCGAGACTCCGCTGATCCGCGCGGCACGCGCCGCCGGACGGGACGTCATCACGGGCGCGGAGGTCATCGCCCTGCAGGCCGCCGGGCAGTTCGCGCGCTACACCGGGGTGACTCCGACGCCCGACCAGGTCGCCCGGGCGTCCGCCCACTCGCGCTCCTGATGCGGCGAAGGCCCCGCGATCGTCGCCGACCGCGGGGCCCGAGGTGCGCGACGGTCACTCGTACCGCAGCGACTCCACCGGGTCGGCCCGCGCCGCTCGGGCGGCCGGAAGGCTGCCGGCGAGGAACGCGATGCCCATGATGACCAGCGACGTCACGACGATCGACACGGGGTCGAACGCGATCAGCTGCAGCCCGGGCAGGTTGCTGAACAGGGTGCGGGCGAGCCCCGCGCTCACCGGCACGCCGACCGCGATCGCCACGACCGCGCCGAGCACGCTGCCGAGGAGTCCGAGGACGACCGCCTCGAGGCTGAAGAGCGAGAAGACGCGGCCGCTGCCCATCCCCATCGCCTTCATGAGGCCGATCTCCCGCGTCCGTTCCTGCACCGACATGAGGAGGGTGTTGACGATGCCGAAGCTCGCGGCGAGGAGGGCGATGACGGCGAACGCGTTCAATACCAGCACGATGCCGTTGATGACGGCTTGGAACGTGCCGAGCTGGTCGGCGACCGTGCGGCCCGTGTATCCGGCATCCGTCAGCGACGCCTTCACCGCGTCGATCTGCGCCGGCGTCGCCGACGAGGCGACGGTCACGTTCGCGGTGGCGTAGCGGTCGAGTTGGTCCTGCGGGACCCCGGTGTTCTGCGCGGTGTACAGGGCGTCCTGCAGCGCGGTGTTCGTCGTGAGGGCGGTCGTCGTGGTGAACGCCGCCTCGGTGACGCCGGTGACCGTGGCTTCGACCAGGTGCTGCGTCCGCAGCGGATCGGTGACGGCGATCGTGACGGTCTTCCCCACCGCGTCGGCGTCGTCGGAGAAGCCCAGCGGCCCTACCAGGGCGGTCGGCAGGGCGACCTGCAGCGCGTCGGCGGCGTTGTCGGGGGCGTCGCCGGCCGAGAGCTGCGGCGTCTGTCCGCCGATGAGACCACCGGCCGACGCGACATAGCGGTCGCCGCCGTCGTACTGCACGTAGTCGACGGTCGCGGAGCGGACGGGAGTCACGCTCTCGACGCCGTCGATGCCCTCCAGGGTGGTGATGTCGGCATCGGTGAGAGCGGACACCTCGCTGCGGGCACCAGGGCGGCCCGGGCTGGTCTGCGCCGTCGCGATGGCATCCGGATCGTACTTCTGAGGCGTGTCCGACGTCGCATCGGCGGTCGACGTCTTCGACACCGTCAGCACGTTCGACGCCCCGATCGACGACACGGTCGAGTCGATGAAGCGGTTGATGCCGGTGCCGAGGCCGTTGGTCAGGGTCAGGGTGAAGGCACCGACGAAGATCGCCAGCACCGTGAGGATCGTGCGCGTCTTCGAGCGGAACGTGTTCGAGAACGCGGTGGCGATCAGGTCGGTGGTCTTCATGCTGCGCGTCCCTCCTCGGAGACGATCACGCCGTCGCGGATCTGGATGCGGCGGTCGCAGCGCGCCGCCAGGTCGTCGTCGTGCGTCACGACGATGAGGGTGATCCCGTGCTCGCGGTTGAGTCGGAAGAGGATGTCCTCGACGACCGCCCCCGTCTGGGAGTCGAGGTTGCCGGTCGGCTCGTCGGCGAAGATCACCTGCGGGTCGTTGACGAGCGCGCGGGCGATGACCGCGCGCTGCTTCTGCCCGCCGGAGAGCGCCGTCGCCTTGTTCTTGGCCTTGTCCTGCATGTCGAGCTCGGCGAGGGCCGCGAGACCCCGGCGCTTGCGCTCGGCGCGTCCGACCCCGGCGATCTTGAGGGGCAGGACCACGTTCTCCAGCACCGTGGCGTTCGGGGTGAGGAAGAACTGCTGGAAGACGAAGCCGAACGTCTTGTTGCGCGTGCGGTTCAGGCGACGGCCGCGGAGGGTGCCGGCATCCGTTCCGTCGAGGGCCACCGTGCCGGTCGTCGGGGCGTCCATCAGGGCGAGCAGGTGCATGAGGGTGGACTTGCCGGAGCCGCTCTTGCCGACGATGGCGACGCTCTCGCCGCGCCGGATGTCGAGCGAGACGCCGCGCAGGGCGTCGAAGCGGGCGGATCCGCGGCCGTAGGACTTGTGCAGGTCGACGATCGAGAGGAGCGGGGGTGGGGTGTCGGGTGTCATGGCTCCACCCTCGTCGGGGCCGTGGTTCCGCGCGTCCCGTCGGAGGGGTGGATGCCTACCCCCACGGGGGGATCCGTGTCTGCCCCGGAACGGCGATGGCCCCGCACCGTGTGGGGCGTCAGACTGGGACGATGCGACCCGCCCCCACGATCGACGCGGCCCCGCGCCTGCTGCCCTCGGTGCCGGTGTGGGTGCGCGACATCGTGACCGCCGTGCTCGTGATCGTCCCGGCTTTCGCCCCGGTGCCCTTTCCCGAGCTGCGCCCGTCGAGCCCGCTCGTGTTCGCGCTCGCCGTGCTGCCCGCGGCCGTCCTCCCGTTTCGGCGCCGCTGGCCCCGCGCGGCCCTCGCGGTGTGCATCGCGCTCTACGTCGCGGCCCTCGCCCTCGGCACCCTCGCGCCCGGGGCGGGCCTCGCGGTCGTCATCGCCGCGTACGGCGTGTCCAATCGCCTGGATCGTCGCGCCGCGTTCCCGGTGAGCGTCGCCGCGGTCGGGGTCGTCGTCGCCGCGAGCATCGTCGTCGAGGTCATGACGGGCATGGACACGCGCTTCCTCCAGATCGGACTTTCCGTCGCGCTCGCCGGAGCGGTGGGGGATGCCACCCGCTCGCGCCGCGCCTACGTGCTGGCCGTGATCGAGCGCGCCCGCCGCGCGGAGCAGACGCGCGAGGCCGAGGCGAGTCGCCGCGTCACCGAGGAGCGGCTGCGGATCGCGCGCGACCTCCACGACGCCGTGGCGCATCAGATCTCAGTCATCAGCTTGAACGCCGGCGTCGCGTCGTCGGCGCTCGAGACGCGGCCGGAACGGGCGCGCGAGGCGCTCGCCACGATCCGGACCGCATCGCGCGACGTGCTGGGGGAGATCGGGTCGATGCTGACCGTCCTGCGCACGCCCGACGAGGTCGGCGTCCGCGAGCAGCCGGGGCTCGCCCGCCTGGGCGATGTCGTGGAATCGGTCCGCGTCGCCGGGTGGGATGTCGTCGTGCGAGACGAGACCGCGGGGGAGCCGGTGCCGCTCGGCGTCGACATCGTCGCCTACCGCGTCGTGCAGGAGGGCCTCACGAACGCCCTCAAGCACGGCACGGCGCGCCGGGTCCACGTCCTCCTGCGGCGGGACGGCGACGTGCTCGAGGTGGTCGTGACCAACCCGCTGGACCACGTTCCCGCGGACCCCGAGCTCCCGCCGTCGGGCTTCGGCCTGGTCGGGCTGCGCGAGCGCGTCGACTCGGTGGGCGGTGCGCTGGAGGCGGGTCCCGCGCCCGGCGGGTTCCGGCTCGCCGCGCGCCTTCCTCTCGCGGCCCCGGCGACCGGTGCCCGCCCCGCTTCCGGAGGTGTCGCGTGACCACGGTGCTCGTCGTCGACGATCAGGCCCTCATTCGATCCGCGGTGCGCGACCTCCTCGACGCGGCGCCCGGCGTCGAGGTCGTCGGGGAAGCCGCGGACGGCGAGGCGGCCGTCGACCTCGCCCGCACCCTGCGCCCCAACGTCGTCGTGTGCGACATCCGGATGCCACGGATGGACGGCATCGAGGCGACCGAGCTCATCTGCGGCGACCCGGCCCTGAGCGACACGCGCGTGCTCATCCTCACCACGTTCGAGGAGGACGACTACGTCGTCGCAGCGCTCCGCGCGGGAGCGAGCGGCTTCATCGGGAAGGGCGCCGAGCCCGAAGACATCGTGCAGGCCGTGCACGCCGTGCACGACGGCGGCGCGCTGCTGTCGCCGGCGGCCACGCGGGCGATGATCGAGAAGTACGTGCGGGGAGCGGCATCCGAGGCTCGCCGTCCGTCGCCGGCCCTCGACGTCCTCACCGAGCGCGAGCGGGAGGTGCTGCGGCTCGTCGGCCGCGGGCGCTCCAACGATGAGATCGCCGCGGATCTGTTCATCTCGCCGCACACGGCCAAGACCCACGTCAAGAACACGATGATCAAGCTGGGCGCGCACGACCGGGCGCAGCTCGTCATCGCGGCGTACGAGAGCGGGCTGGTACAGCCCGGGCACTGAGCCCGGGTCAGCGGAGCCGGTGCAGCAGCCGCGCGGCGAGGTAGCGCGCGCGACCCCGGGGTGAGAGCGGGTCGTAGCCGAGGGCGCGGGTCCACGTCTCGTGCCGCGCCTGCAGCGTGCTGTGGTGCAGGAGGAGCGTCGTGGCCGCGGATCGGATGCTGTCGCTGTCGACCACCACGTCGAGAGCGTCCAGCGTGCGCGCGTCCAGCGTGGCGAGGACCTCGACGTCCGGGTACGCCTCGGTTGAGCGTTCGTGGGCGCGGGCCAGTCCGATGAGGACGCCGAGGTCGGCGGCGTCGACGACGGGATGCCGGGCGTCGGTCAGGCGCAGGGCCAGGAGCGCGTCGGCGCACGCGCTCGGGATGCCGTCGAGATCGGCGGCGAGGCTCACGCCCGCGGGAGCGGTCGGCGCGGGGCCGTTGCCGAGCCCGATCCAGACCGGCCCTCGCGGAGTCGCGAGGACGGTCGCGGGCCCGACGAAGGGCTGCGGTCCCGGCGGGGGAGCCGCGACGATCCGGACCGGTCCGTCGAGCTTCAGCCGATGCGCCGCGGCCTGGCGATCCACCGATGACGCACCCGCGTCGATGACCCGATCCACGGCGCTCGTCATCGGCGCACTGCGCATCTCCACGATCGCGAGGGCGAGACGCGCACGATCGAGGATCATCGCGTCATTGACGGTCGGCTCTCCGTCTCGCTCCAGCCAGACGCTCTCGGCCGGCGTCGCTCGGTCGCCGTCCCCGTCGTCGACACGCGCGCCGTCGGCGTCGATGCGGACGACCCGTCCCCGGACGCGCGCCCCCGCGGTGGTCGCACCCAGGATCGCCGCGGCCCGGACGATCGCCTCCGCCCCGGCGCCACCGGCGACGAGCGCGTCGAAATACTCGATGATCTTCAGCGACTCGCTCGCCGCGGGATCGAGCACCGTCAGTCGGCCCAGCAGTTCGCGCATGAGGTCACCCCCGTCTCGCGCTCAGCTTAGGACCGCGCTCACCCCCACAGGCGTCGGATCCAGCGGTCGCGAGCGTCCACGGCATCCTGGGACAACGCCGCCTGCGGCGCCAGTCCGTCGAACGCATGGAATCCGCCCGGCCACACGTGCAGCTCGGCGACGCCGCCGGCCGCCCAGATCGCCGAGGCGTAGGCGACGTCCTCGTCGCGGAAGACCTCGGCGCTGCCGCATTCGATGAACGCCGGCGGGAGTCCCGCCAGGTCGGTGGCACGTGCGGGTGCGGCGTAGATCGAGACGGAGTCGGTGCCGACGCGGTCGCCGAGCAGCGACGTCCAACCCAGGACGTTGCTGCCGCGATCCCACACGCCCACGCCGTCGATGTCGTGCGTCGATCCGGTGGCATCCCGATCGTCGAGCATCGGGTAGAGGAGCACCTGACCGGCCAGGTGCGGTCCGCTCCGGTCACGGGCGAGGAGCGCCACACCCGCGGCCAGGCCGCCCCCGGCGCTGCCCCCCGCGATGATCAGCCGGTCGGCCTCGATCCCGAGCTCGTCGGCGTGCGCCGCGGTCCAGACGAGCCCCGCGTAGCAGTCCTCGACGGGGTACGGATCCGGGAACTCGGGGGCGAGGCGGTACTCGACCGTGACCATGACGGCGTTGTACGTGTGCAGCCATCCGGCGAAGCCGAGCGCGGCGGTGAACCGATCGCCGATGATCATGCCGCCGCCGTGGGTGTGGAAGATCCCCGGTCCGGTGCCGGTGCGGCCACGGGCCTGGATGACGGAGACGAGGATCTCGTCGCCGGCGTGTCCCGGGATGACGACGTCGCGGGATTCCAGGTCGAGTTCCTCCATCTGCTCCTGCGGGGTCGGCATCCCCGGGACCCCGCCGGCGCGCATCGCGGGGATCATCTCCGCCGTGAGGGTCGGCGGCATCATCGCGGAGATCACCTCGAGCATCGGGGCGAGTTCGGGGTCGAAAGGGGGTCGCGTCATCGGGAATCCTTCCTCGGGAACGCCTCGTCGCGTTCCCCTCGATTCTCCGACGCACGCGGGACCGCCACCCCCGCCGGGTGGCGGAGGATGTCGCCGACGGACCCGACGACCGGCGGGCGGCGTCGGCTCGTCGGGTGTCGGCCGCGCTCGCGCGCGGGCGGGAGCGTTCGCGCGCCGGCGTCGGCTGGAGAGCGTGCGGCCCTGACCGCGCTCGCGCGCCGGCGCCGGGTGCTGGTAGAACAGTTCGCGTCCCCCCGACGACTCCCCCCGGAGGTCTTGCGTGTTCCCCCGACCGCCGCGATCCGCTGTCCTTCTCCTCTGCGCCGCCGCCGCCGTCGCCCTTGTCGGGTGCGGCGCGGTCGCTCCGGCCACCGACGCGCCACCGGCACCCGCGGCCGGCGCGGAGGACGCCGCATCGACCGACACCCCCGACACCCCCGACGCCGGTGCGTCCCCCGCGACCGGGGGAGGCGACTACCCGACCTGCGACGAGGTGTACTCGGCGCTCGGTCCCGAGGCATCCGATCTGGTCATCGCGGCGGATGCCGACAACGGCGAGGTCGAGGGCTCGAGCGGGCGCGAATTGAGCTGCACCTGGATCACTCCGCAGGCCGCCGCCAATTCTCTCGACATGCAGAACTACGGAGGGTTCGGCGTCGGCATCCACCGTGACCCGAGCTACATCGAGAGCGACTACGACGCGCTCGGGTGGACGATCGACGACCCCCGTCTCGGTGCCGAGGGCGCCTGGGCGCTCACCGCGGGAGGGAACTACGACGGCGGGGCCGTCGTCGACATCGGCAGCGTCCAGGTCGTCCGCGACGGCACGATCGTCACGATCTCCGCGACCGGCGCGATGCTGAACAAGGTTCCGCAGCTGGCCGACCTGACGCAGTCGTGGGCCGTGGGAGCGGGGCTGCGGATCCTCGATCTGATGCGCTGACACGCGGGGTCCGACGGCCGCCGGTCAGCGCTGCGCGGATTCCAGAGCGGCGTCCCGCTCGGCGCCGGAGGGTGCTGCCCCGGAACGGCGCCCACGCGTCATCGTCGCGGCGAGCACGATGACCGCCGCCGCGGTGATCCCGGCACCGATCCACAGCGGGGACGTGTACCCGAGGCCGGCCGCGATGCCGATGCCGCCGGCCCAGGCCCCGAGGGCGTTGCCGACGTTGAAGGCGGCGATGTTCGCACCCGAGGCGAGCGTGGGTGCCGAGCCGGCGAAGACCATCGTGCGGCTCTGCAGCGCGGGGACGGTGGCGAACCCGAACCCGCCCATGAGGAACAGGGCGATGATCGTCGCGACGCCCGATCCCGCGAACGCCGCGAACGCGACGAGGACCACGAGGAGCGCCGACACCGCGACGAGCAGCGTGCCGTCGATGGAGCGGTCGGCGAGGCGGCCGCCGAGGGCGTTGCCGATGACGAGACCGATCCCGAACAGCACGAGCAGCCACGGCACGGCGCCGCTGTCGAAGCCGCTGACCTCGGTCAGGGTGTACGCGATGTAGGTGAACGCGCCGAACATCCCGCCGTAGGCGAGGACCGTGACCACCAGCGAGATCCACACCTGGCCCGAGCGGAACGCCCGCAGCTCGTGGCGGAGGCGGATCTCGGCATCCGGTCGGGGGAGTTTCGGGACGAGCGTCAGGATGCCTATGAACGCCAGGATGCCGATCCCCGCGATGACCCAGAACGTCGAGCGCCAGCCGAACTGCTGGCCGAGGAACGTGCCGAACGGCACGCCGAACACGTTCGCCGCCGTGAGTCCGGTGAACATGAGCGCGATCGCGCCGCCGCGCTTCTCGGGGGCGACGAGGCTCGCCGCGACGACCGACCCGATGCCGAAGAACGCGCCGTGGCAGAGCGCGGCAATGATGCGACCGACCATCGCGACGCCGTAGTCCGGGGCGAGGGCGGTCAGCGCGTTGCCCAGGACGAACAGAACGAGGAGGCCGAGGAGCACGGGCTTCCGGGGGAGCCGGGTCGTCGCGGCGGTGAGGCCCAGGGCGCCCACCACGACGCTCAGGGCGTACCCGGAGATGAGCCAGCCGGCCGAGGACTCGGAGACGGCGAAGTCCGTCGCGACCTCCGGCAGGAGTCCCATGATGACGAACTCCGTGAGTCCGATGCCGAATGCGCCGACGGCGAGGGCGATGAGTCCTAGGGGCATGAGGGGTCTCCTGATACACTCGAGATAGTTGCACGCGCGCTCTTTTGCAGCGGCGAGGGAAATAATTGCACACGCAAGTAAAGCGCGCAAGCAAGTATCGAGGAGGAGTGCGCCCATGGGAATCGCTGACGACGCCGTCGAGATCCGCGCACGCGGCTGGCGCACCCTGGCGGCGCTCCACGGGCTCATCGAGGCCGAGCTCGAGCGAGCGCTCGGCGTGGTCGAGTTGTCCGTTGTCGAGTACACGGTGCTGGACGCGCTCGACCGCCAGGACGGGTGGCACATGCGCATGCAGCAGCTCGCGCGGGCGGCGGCACTCAGCCCCAGCGCGACGACGCGACTCGTGAACCGCCTCGAAGACCGCGGCCTGCTCACGCGCGTCCTGTGCGCCGACGACCGACGCGGGATCTACACCGAGCTCACCGTGGCCGGGCGCTCACTGTACGAGCGCGCGCGGCCGGTCCACGACGAGGCGCTCGAGCGCGTGCTCGCGGATGCCGAGAAGCAGCCCGAACTGGCGCCGGTCGTCGACGCACTGCACGGGGTGGCGCTGCCGGCCTGACAGCCGTTCTTCCGGCGGGGGCGACCGGCGCGGTCGTCCGGCGGCGGTGACCCGCCGCGGTCGTCAGGCAGCGGTGACCGCCGCGGGCGTCAGACGATGCCGCCGATCATGGCATCCCGTCGGAGCTGATCGTGCGTGGCGTGGAACTTCCCGTCGGCCGTCCACCAGGCCTCGTGCCCCGCGGCATCCGGATGCTGCTCGACCACGACGGGCCAGTGGGCCTTGATGTCCTTGAGGTAGTAGCGGATCTCGCCGCCGATCGTGCGCTTCTCGACCTTGTCGGAGGCTTCCAGCTGGTCCTGCGTGGGCTCGCTCATGGCGTGAGCCTAGGGCCGGGCTCGGCCGGCGGGACAGGGGTTGCGGGCAACGGCTGCCCCGCGCGCAGGAGGTCTTTGAGCTCCGCGATCTCCGCCCGCATCGCCTCGACCTGCGCCTCGGTCGCCGCCGTCGCCTGCTCGTTCTCCATCGAGACGCGCTGCACGATCCACGACGCGAGGGTGGCCGTGACGACACCGATGAGCGCGATCCCTCCGATCATCAGCCCCACGGCGACGATGCGGCCGCCGATCGTGACGGGGAAGTAGTCGCCGTAGCCGACGGTGGTGATGGTCTCGAACGACCACCACACGGCGTCCCCGAACGACGAGATCGGACCGTTGCTGCCTTTCTCCTCGTCGTACACGGCGAGGGCGGCGACGAACACCGTGAGCGCGGTCGCCCCGATCGTGTAGATCGCCACGCGGCCGCGCAGCATCGACTCGGTGTTGCGCTGGATGAGCGCGATGATCGTGAAGAAACGCATGAGGCGAAGCGGTCGGAACACCGGCAGCGCGACGATCGCAAGGTCGAGGAGGTGACGCCAGAACCAGCGCCACCGGTTCTCGGCGATCGAGATGCGCACCACGTAATCGACGGCGAAGGCGACCCACGTCACCCGCTGCAGGATCTCGGCGATCGTGCCCACCACGCCGCCCGGGTGCGCCAGGATCTCCGCGGCATACGAGGCGAGGAACACGACGGCCGCCACGACCATCGGCCACTGTGCCGCACGTTCCCAGCGTGCGAGACGTTCTCCGTACATGGGGTGATTATGGCGCAGCCGCGGGGCGGCGCCGGCCGCGGGTTTCCGCGGCTCGCGGCCGCGGCTCCGGGCTCAGTCGGTGGCGCGTTCCATGCCCCGTGCGCGGATCTCCTCGATGTCGAGATCGGCGAGGATCCGGCGGGCGACGAGGTCGTCGATCGTGCCCTCGCGGCGCAGGCGCAGCAGCACCTCGCGCTTGCGGTCGAGGATCGCCAGGCGCAGGCGGGTCGCCTCCTTGTGGCGCAGGATCGGGGACCGCTGCGTGAGGTCGATGTCGTCGCTCACGGCGATCATCTCGAGCTGCCCCGTGGGCCGGCGGCCGTCGTCGTCTCCGTCCATCCCGGGAGGAATCGGCCCCATCCGGGACGCGGCGTCGTCGCCGCCGGCATCCATGTCGTCGTTCTCGCGGTCGCGCTCCTCGGCCGCGCGCTGACGCGCGACCGCGCGGGCGTTCGCGAGTTCGAGGCGCTCGTAGCCCTCCTGTCGTGCCCGGTCGCGGACGAGGTCGCTGACGCCGTGCTCGGCCGCGAGATCGTCGAGGGCGGTGAGCGCGGCACCCGAGATCGCGCGCTGGGCGAGCTCGAACTCCTCGATCGCCGCGTCATCGGCGGGGAGCTTGGCCCACCGGATGACGGCGGGGAGGAGTGGACCCTGCACGAGCAGGGTCAGCACGATCACGCCGGCGGTGATGAAGACGACCGCGTCGCGTCCGGCCACGGGGGTGCCGTCGGCCGTCGTCAGGGGCACGGACAGCGCGATCGCCAGCGACACCGCGCCGCGGAAACCGGCCACGGTGCTGACGACGCGGGACCGATGTCGCAGGGAGCGCGACGATCCGGTGCCCGGCCGGGAGAACGGCGAGAAGAACCACTGGAACATGTACCGCACGATCGCGAGGACGATCCACGCGGCCACCGTGATGAGCAGCAGCATGCCGATCTCCGACGGCGAGATCTCGTGCAGCACCAGCTGGATCTCGAGGCCGATGAGCACGAACAGCGCACCGTTGAGGAGATAGACGCCGAAGGGCCAGGTGGCATCCGCCGCTCTGCGCGACATCGCGGTCGTGATGCGGGGCGCGATCCACGCGACGATGAGTCCCGCGAAGACGACCGCGAGGACTCCGGACGCGTGGGCGACTTCGGCCACCAGGAAGGCCACGAACGGGACGAGGGCGAGGGTCAGGTTGATCGTGAGCGTCGATTCCATGCGGCGCAGGGCGAGGTATGCCAGTGCGGCGACCGCGACACCCGCGGCGGCACCGCCCACGTACGACAGGACCACCATGCCCGTGATCTCCCACGGGGTGACCTGGTTGCCGATGAGGAGCGATACCGCGATCGAGTACAGCACCAGCGCCGTTCCGTCGTTGGTGAGGCTCTCGGCCTTCAGCTTCATGAACGTGCGTTCGGGAAGCAGGCGACCGAGGGCGGCGACGGCGGTGGCGTCGGGGGGAGCGACCGCCGCGCCCAGCACGAGTGCGGCCTCCCACGGCACGCCCATCCACGTCGCGACGCCGGCGACGGCGAAGGCGGATGCCACGACCAGCAGCGTGCTCATCGGCACGATGTAGCGCAGTGACCGGCGGACCGAGCGCAGCGACGTCGTCCACGCCTCGCGGAACAGCAGGACGGGGAGGAACAGCAGCAGCACGGTCTCGGGCGGCAGCTCGATCTGCCGCAGCTCGGGCACGAAGCCGAGCGCGAGCCCGATCACCAGCAGCACGAGCGGCGTGGCCACCCGCAGCCGCGGGGCCAGCACCGTCCCCACGAGCATCGCGAGCCCGAGCAGAACCGTGACCTCGAGTCCTTGCATCCGCAACCGCCTTTCCCGCGCCCTCAGCACACAGCGTAGAGAAGGGGTGGTACATTCCCTCGGCCGTGTTCGCTGTGAGCGTGCGGACCCGGTGCGGGTGCTCGGCGGCGCTCGCTCAGTGATTCGCGGGATGTCGGTCGCGTGCCGTGGATTGCGGCTGAGGTTGTGCGGATCGCTGAGGTTGCGCGCGGCCGGATGCCCGGGCTGCGATCGCGCAGGCTCAGTGATCCGCCGGATGTCAGCCGATCGCCGCAGGGTTTGGCTGCCGTTGCGCGGATCGCTGAGGTTGTGCACGCGAATGGATGCCACGGGTGCCGAACTGGAATCTTTCGCGTCGTGGTCGGATAGGTGAAATTGGTCCAATGACCCGCTCTTTACGCCCTTTCGATGCATTTCCCAGTCCAATCGCCGCCGATTGGACCCTCATCGAGCTTCTGGAGTGGATCGGTGCGGACGACAGCCGGTGTCACGACGACCGGCTGCGGGGACTCCTGGATGCCATCGACCCCGGCGCCCCGGTCGGCTCGGGCGCGGTGGTCGTGCTGGTCCGGTCGCTCGCCGCGCGCGTCGTGGCCGACCCGGCGCTGGGTGCGATGAGGGTCGGGGATGCCGTCGGGAACCCGGACGAGGTCGTCGACGCCGAGCGGGTTCTCGTAACCGTGTGAGGGCCCCGGTCGCGCGCACAGCGACCATGGTCAAACGGGCAGCCTGGCGTGCTGACCCCTCAGAGTTCCTCGGCGACGTTGACTTCGAGTCCGTCCTCGGAGATGAGGTTCCGAGGATGAGACGGGTCCGACAGATCGACGACCGGAAGCGCTGCTGCGACGTAGCGAGCCGAGTTGTCGGGGAACGTTGCAAGGAAGGTTTGCGCAGCGACGGCAACTCGCTCGTCGGCCGTCGTCGAGGCCAACCGGTCCCGCAGCGTCGTGACGTCCACAAGATTCCCCTCGATCAACCCCCGCACGAAGGTGTGGTCTTTTGTGCGATTGGCCAGCAGTTTTGATGCGCAGAGATCGTGCACGTCCAAGCACCAACCGATGCAATACGAGGTCGCCTCGCTGGAGATCGGCACGAGGCGGTCCAGCCAGCCGTGTGGGAGAACGGCGGTCCGCGGTCCGACACCCTGCGCGTAGCTTCCGTGCAACTGGTGAAACTCCGACATCTCGCCGAGGACACCGTCGATGACGGTCGCCAGATGTTCGTCGGCGTCGTCCTGCACCGGTCGGACGTCGGCCTCGGCCGAGAACGTCGCCACCTCGGGCAGCTCCTACTCGTTGTACGTTCCCAGAATCGCCTGCGAGCCGATGATGATGATCTGGTTCTCGCCGATGACGGCGCACGCCGCCCGGATCAGGTGCTCGAGATCCTCACGAAACACGACGGAGGCCCATAGCGATGTCCGCGCGGATGTCGAAAGGGAGAACTCCCGCCAAGGGAGTCATTTGCCGCAGATCGTTGCCGCGTTCTCCTCGCATCCGAGCCACGGCCACGATGCCCTCCGGGCCAGCAGCCCACGCGCTTTCCCACTCGTCGATCCATTCGTGAGCGAGAGGACCGCGTGCCCGGGTGCGAAGTTTCGCCAGGTTCTCGCCGATGATGCGGGAGGCCCTGCCCCAGTCGGAGCGGACATACGGAATGGCTGCTTCGTGCAGAGCGATGCTCAGTACCGACGTGCGATCCGCGTAACCGTCAGGTCCGACAGGCTCATGCCCGGAATCTCGGTCGGTGACCACAGCAACCCTCACTCCCGTGGTGGAGATTATCTCAGGTCCTTCCCCGAGGCGGCAGGGTCGCGGAGGGGCTGGCCGTCCGCGACCGGGATCTCCCGCGGCGTGCGCACCCGGCAGCAGCCTCACGCCCCGGCCGGCAGCGCCACCTTCGCCTTCGCCCACGACCGACCGCGGGTGTCCTTCAGGATGTCGTACTCGACGTCGACGTGCGGCTCGATCGCGCTGTACTTGTCGTTCGGCGCGCCGATGACGAGCTGGAACCCGAGGCCGCGCCACGCGCCGATCGCGCGCTTGGTGAAGTGCGCGTCGGCCTTGATGAGCGCCTCGTCCAGGAACACCGGGGCGTAGCGCGGGCGCTCGGCGCCGGCATCCCCGAGCTGGTAGCGCAGAGCCGCGCCGACGATGAACGCGATGAGCTCCTGCGACTCGCCGCCGGACTTCTCGCCGATGTGGTCGTACAGCGCGACGTGCTCGCCGGTCGCGGCGCGGAAGCGCTCGGCGCTCACCCGCACGTGGTTGCGGACGTCGACGAGGTCGGCGAAGTCGGGCGCGGTGGGCCGGATGCGGCCGATGAGCCGCGCCATCCGGCCGTACACGGCCTCGCGCTCCTCGTCGGTCGAGGCGGCGTCGATCGCGGCGCGCACGTCGCGCAGTTCGCGGCGGAACCGCCGGCGCACCTCGGACTGGCTCTCGCGCGGCACGATCTGCAGACGGTGCTCGTCGTCGTAGAACGGCAGGTCGCGCATGATGTCGTTGATCGGCGCGATGCGGTCGCGGATCTCGCGCAACGCGCGAGTGAGCGACGCATCGAGGTTGGTGAGGTCGTTGCCTGAGAGGCGCAGCAGGCTGTCGCGCCACTCGGCCTCCAGCTCGTGCAGCCCGCTGGCTTCGAGGTCGGCGAGGATCCGCTCGAAGTCGCCGAGCGACTCGTCGGGGTCGGCGAGCAGGTTCGGGCTCGGCCACCGGTCGAGGAACGCCGTGAGCGTGCGGCGCAGGCTTTCGCGCTGCTCGCTCCAGGTCTCCTGCGCGACGCGCTGGTCCTCCAGCAGCCGCTTGGATGCGGATTCGAGTGCCGCGTCGAACCGGGCGAGGCGCTGCGAGGGAGACGCGTCGTCCCCGGAGGGCGCGACGAACAGCGCGTCGAGGTACGCGGCTTCCTCTTCGGTGAGCGCGATTCCCGCGTCCTCGGCGCGTTCGAGCAGGATCTGCGCGGCATCCACCTCGTCCGTGACCTCGGCCCAGCGGGCGGCGAGACGCTGCTGTTCCGTCTTCGCGCCGCCGATCTCTTCGCGCAGCCGCGCGGCGCGGGCGCGCGTGCCCGAGATCTGCTCCTGCAGCTCGGCGATGCGGGGGTTGCCGGCGGTGATCTCGGTGAGCGTCTCGGTCCAGCGCTCGATCTCGCGATCGACGGAT
The DNA here is from genome assembly GCF_049739645.1 of Microbacterium sp. SLBN-111. Lineage (NCBI taxonomy): Bacteria > Bacillati > Actinomycetota > Actinomycetes > Micrococcales > Microbacteriaceae > Microbacterium > Microbacterium sp. SLBN-111. The sequence goes on along the minus strand of NZ_JBMGQH010000001.1, from coordinate 3,669,641 downwards.
GCCGTGTCCACCTCGTCCCAGGCGAGGTCGGCGATCTTCTCCAAGGCGCTGCGGCGATCGTCGAACGCATCGAGGGCGGCCGCGGCCTCGTCGACGGCGGCCTGGGCCGCGGCGAGGTCGCGGCGGACGGCGGCGATCTCGTCGCCGAGCTCGCTCAGACGGACCCGGCTCGAGAAGCCGAGGATGCTGTGACGGGAAGAGCCGCCGTGAGCGCCGCGCGCGCCCTGGCTCGTCTGCCCCGAGATCGTCAGCGCCATACGGTGCCGGGAAAGGTCGGAGACACTGTCCACGCACACGAACGCGAACTGCTGCTCGAGCCGGTCCTGCAGCCAGCCGGTGAAGGGCGAGGGGCGGTAGTCGAGGCGCCCGGGAAGCGTGGCGGGGTCGAGGCCGGTGCGCTCGGGAAGACCGGTCGTCACGCCCTCGAAGCGCAGACGCTCCGAAAGGCGGACGCCGTCGATCGCGGCCCGGAAGGATGCCAGGTGCGCGGCGTCGACGAGGAGCGTCGTCGCGAAGCCCCCCAGCGCGAGCGTGAACGCTCCGCGCCACGGCTCGAACTCGGTGCGGACGTCCACCAGCTCCGCGACGAACGGCAGCTCGGCCGCGGTGAGACCCGCCGCCTCCGCCAGCGCTTCGCGCGCCTCGTGCAGGCGCGGCGGGATGTTGTCGTCGCGGGTCTGCGTGCGGCGGTGCTCGGTCTCGAGCGTCGCGAGCTGCTGACGGAGGGCCGTGTGCCGGCTGCTGGCGGCGACGAAGGCGTCGCGCACGGCGGACTTGGCATCCGTGTCGCCGAGGGTCCGGCGCGCCTCGTCGACGAGCGCCGCGAAGCCCTTCGCGTCGGCGACGTCGGTGCCGAGCGTCGCGAGCGCGGCGTCGAAGCGGTCGCGGTCGCGCTGCATCCCGGCCCGGCGGCGTTCGAGCCCCCGCAGTTCGCGCTGGGCGGCGTCGAGTCGATCGCCGCCCGCGGCGCGCAGCACGTCGACGAGACCGTCGCGCTCCGCCTCGGCGGCGTCGGCGAGCGCCTGACGTTCGCGCACCAGGGCGTCGGTGGCGTGGGTGCGTTCGCGCAGCTCGTCCTCGACGGCGCCGAGCAGGTCGATGCGGCGCTGCGCGCGCCACAGCGACGCGCGCGACGCGGGATCGCCGAAGCGCCCGAGCGCCTCGATGATGCCCACGCGTTCGGCGGCGTCGTCGATGCGCGCGGTGATGGTGCGGATCGGCTGCAGCGCCCGCACCTGCTGGCGCGCCTCGAGCATGCGGGTGCGCGTCGACTCCAGACCGTCGAAGTGCGCGACGACGGCCTCGGCGGTCGCGAGGGTCTCGGGCTCTTCGAGGACCATGCGCTTGTACAGGTCGTCGACGGTGGTGATCTGCTGCCCGGCCTGGATACGGGCGAGCAGGCTCATCGCCTTCGCCCCGGCCCCGGCCGCGCCGATCCCGAGCACGGCGTGCAGTCGGGCGGAGAACTCGCGGTCGGTCGCGAGCGTGTCGAGACCGGTCGCGCGGACCGCGGAGTCGGACAGATGCTGGGATGCCGCCCGCTCGAGCGCGCGCAGGTCGAAGGCGCCGTGGATCGTGCCGCGCACCTTCACCGCGTCGTCGAGCACGCGCGCCGCGGCGGGGATGTACCAGGCGCGCACCGCGGTGAAGCGGGCGCCGTCGTGGTCGACCCAGGTCATCGCGATCGCCGTCCACGTGTCGGTGCCGTCGCCGCGCAGCACCCGGACCTTCGTGCCCTCGTCGGTGCGCGACTCGTCGAGCTTGCCGCGGCCGTAGGACAGGATGTTGCGCTGCTCCTGCCCTCGCGGGCGGCCGACCACCGCGCCGTTGGAGGCACCGTTGAACGGGGTCGTGTGCGGCATCATGAGCGCGACGTACGCGTCCATGAGCGTCGACTTGCCCGACCCGGACCCGCCGCACAGCAGCGTCGCAGTGGGCGCGAAACGCACGCGGTGCTCGCCGTCGTAGCCGCCCCAGTTGATCAGCTGCAGTTCCTCGGCGACCCACTGCTGACCGCGCGACGCGGCGGGGATCAGACCGAACAGCGTCTCGAGCATCGTCATGCGTTCTGCTCCTCGCGAAGGGATGCCACGGCCTCGACGTCACCGGACGTCGCGGGCTCGGCATCCGGTGTCTGCTCGTCCAGCCAGCGCTGCAGCTCGCGCAGCACCTCGGCGCTGAGCACGATCTCGATGAGCGGCCCGATGCGGTAGCGCCCCTCGGACTCCTCCTCGATGATCCCCTCGCGGTCGAGGCGCGCAATGGCGGTGCGCACGGCGCGCTGCTGGCTCGCGCGCGTGCCGTCTGATTCGGCGAAGTACGTGAGGACCGTCTGCTCGACCTCTTCGACGTCGACGCGGGCCGACGGCGCACCCGAGGTCGTCTCGCGCTGGAACACCGTGCGGAGGTACACGAGCACGAGTGTCTCGGCGCGCGAATACGCCTCGTCCTTCAGGAGGATCGGCACGTCGACCTCGTCGCTGCGGACCTGCTCCTTGTACGCGACGCCGCGATCGTGGTCGACGACGAGCCGCACGAACAGGTCGTTGAGGCGCGACTCGATCATCTGCTGGTGCTCCAGCAGCAGCTTCCACTCGGCGGGGGAGTTCTCGGCGAGCAGGAACCGGCGCTGCAGGATCCGCACGAGCACGCGTCGCACATCGGCATCCAGGATGCCGCGATCCCCGGCGAACAGAGCGTCGGGGTCGTTCTCCATCGCGACGGGGGCGATGAAGGCGGGGGTGTCGTCGGGGGTGGGAGCAAGCGCGGACGTGTCGACGTCAGTCATCGGCATCCGTTTCTGTCGGGCGGACGGCGGTGACCGCCGTGAAAGCGAAGCGGCGGGTCGTGCCGTCGGGGCGGACCGCCTCGACCACGGAGACCTCGTCGCCCTCGGCGAGTCCGCGTCGGTGGGCGATTTCGAGGAGGCCGACGAGATCGACGGGGCGGCGCGTGTACTCCTCCGCTCCGGCGAAGGCCTCGGCGAGGTCGAAGCGCTCGCCGAGCGTCTCGACGTAGCGTTCCAGCTCGGCGTAGTGCGGGCCGCCCCACGCGCGGGTGTCCGCGTCGACGAACTCGACGTCGGCCTCGTCGGTCGAGAGGGGTTCGGGTGCGCCGGCCGGGCGGATGTCGCTGAGCGAGCGTCGCAGGTGGCCGATGTCGGCGAGGGGCAGGGTGCGCACCGGCTCGACGCGGCCGGGGGCCTTGGTCTGGCTCCACCGGTGCAACCCCGCCATGACGGAGCGGAGCAGGTCGTCGACCTGGCGGTCGCGGATCGGATCGTGCGTCTTCACCTGCACCGTGATGACGTGCGAGGCGCGCCGCTGCGCCGTGAGCACCTCCAGCACGCCCGCCTCGACGCGGCGGGCGATGGCATCCAGTTCTCCGCGCTGCTCGGGGGTCATGAGCCGCGCGAAGGGCTGGGTGAGCACGGCGTGCAGCTGTTCGGTGAGGTCGTCGATGTGCTCGGGGTCGCCGATCAGGCGCAGCGCGCCTTGGAACGCCCGACCCTCCGGAGTGGCCTGCATGACGTGCCGGCCGCGCTCGAGGTACTCGCGCAGGACGTCGCCCGTCGGGCGCGCGTCGCGACGCAACTCGGCGACGACGTCGCGCTGCATCGCGGTGATCGACTCCGCGACACGGGAGAAGTCCGCCGGGAGCTCGCGTGCGAGGTGGATGACGTTCTCCGCCTCCTCGAGGAGGTGCTCGTCGTCGGGCGGCTCGATGACGCCCTCGTCGAGCGCGGCGATCTCGGCATCCAGGGCCGCCCGCTCGGCGAGCAGGGCCTCGCGGCGCCGCTCGGGATCGGTCTCGGCGTCGCGCGCGAGCCGCTCGACGGCGTCGAGCAGCGTCCGGACGCGGGACCGTGACACGCGTGCGCGCCCGCCGCCCGCGCGCCCGGCGATCTCGAGCGCTCCGACGGCGTGGGCGGAGAGGCGGTACACCTCGACGTCGTCCTCGATCTGGAGGCTCAACCAGCCCACGCGCACCCAGCCGCGGCAGATGTCGCGCGCGGACCCGGCGGGGATGCGACGGTCGTCCTCGGTGTCGTACCCCGCGGCGCGCAGCTCGTCCATCGCCTCGGCGACCTCGACGTGCGCGTCGGCGACCGCGACCGCGGGACGGTCGGGCGAGAACACGTTCGACAGCACGGCCACGACGAACGGTGCGAACCGCCCGTGCAGCAGGTCGAGCATCGGGTTCTTGAACGCCGTGACCGAGCGCAGGTAAGCGGCTTCGGCGCGGGTGGTGGTCACTGGCTCGAGTCTACCGGCGGGGCGGGGCGGCCCCGATTCGCCTGTGAGTGGCCCGCGCCCACGTCACCCCCGCGTGGCCCGCGCCAGCCCCGAGTCGGCCCGACGTCACCGGCAGGTGTAGAGGGTGAACGACGTCACCCCGAACATCTCGCCGCCCTCCCTCGGTGCCGTGAGGTTCCAGGTGCTGTCGCGGCGGCAGTGGTCGTCTCGTACGAGCGCCCGGACCGGGTCGCCCTTCCGCGTCGTCGACGCGACGACGAAGAGGTGAGCGCGACCGCTGGCGACCAGGGAGCGCAGAGCACTTTCGCTGAACACCGGAGCGGACCCCGAGTACCCGCCGTCCGTCAGCACACTGTCGCCCGTCGCGACGATGACCGGTGCCGAGAGCGCCCACGAATCGCTCACGAACAGCGGGCGTCCGTCGACGCCGCCGCCGTTCTTCTGGGCGGTCTGGATGAGTTGCGTGAGCGCCGGCGACCTCGACGGCTCCCCGCCCCATGGTGACCACGCCGACGGGGTGAAGGTCTCGTCGGGGTGCGCCGACCTGGGTGAGACGCCGACATAGGCGTCGCCGCCGCCGCCATCGCGCGCGGAGTCGAGGACCTGGGTGCTGAACGCGATCGGACCGCACAGGACCGCCAGCGCGAGCATCGCCGGGATCACCGCGTCCCGGGGACCCCGGACCGGATGCCACAGCCGCGCCGCCGCAACCATCGCCGCGATCAGTCCCGCAGCCCAGACCGCGACCGTTGCGGCGACGAGGAGAAGCGGCATCCGTCCGGCGACCGAGAGGTACGTCCACCACGCGCCCTGCGCGACGAGGAGCAGGGGAGCGGCGAGCCGCGGCCACAGCCGCGCCGCAGCCCGCAACCGCACGACCTCGCGCCAGGCGAGGGCCGCGAGCAGCGCCAGCGGCACGCCGAGCCCGGCCACGTACGCGGTGTGCGGAACCCTCGCCGCGCTGAGGAAGGTCGCCGAGACGACCGTCCAGGAGGCCAGCGCGACGAGCATCGCGCGGTCGACCCGCGCGGCGGCTTCCCGGCGCGGTCCGGCCGGGCGAGCCCGTCGCGGCCACCACCGCACCGCCCCGAGGACGATGCCCGCGATCGCCGCGGGGTACAGCCACCCGATCTGCGTCACGAGCGGCGACTCGAGGAGCTTCGTCATGGAGGCCGCTTCGCCGCCGCTTCCCGCGTTCGCGGCGGAGTTCTGCGCGGCGAGCATCAGGGCGCCCAGGATCCCGCCGTCGGTGGGGTGCGACCCCACCGCTCCAGCGACGGCATTGGGCACCAGGCGGTCGATGCCGTTGTAGCCGAACACCATCGCGAAGATGTCGTTGTCGGTCGAGCCGTCGACGAACGGGCGGGCGCCGGCGGGGGTGAGCGCGAACAGGAACATCCACGAGAGCGAGGCTGCGATGCTCGACGCCGTGAGCGCCGCCGCATGACCCCATGCCCGCCGTGCGCCGGCAACGGCGAGGAACGTCGCGACCACGAGCCCCGGGAGCACGAACCAGGCGGACATCATCTTCGCCTGGAACCCCACCCCGATGAACAGCCCCGCCACCAGCAGGGGCCACCACCGGCCGGTCAGGATCGCCCGCTGCCACCACACCAGGGCGACGGCGAGGGCCATCGTCAGCAGTCCGTCCTCCATGGGATGCCCGAACATCGACACGAAGATCGGCGTCGAGGCGGCCGCCGCAGCCGCGACCAGGCCCATCCCGCGCCCACCCCAACGCAGACCCACGACCGCGCACGCGAGGATCGTGACGACGCCCTCCACCACCTGCGGCAGCGCGACCGACGAGGTCGACATCCCGAAGAGGTCGATGCCGAGCGCCTGCGGCACCGCGAACCCGGAGAGCTTGTCGAGCGTCACGGTGGCCGCGGGGTCGAAGGCGCCGAAGAGGAGCGCTCGCCACGACTCGGACATCGAGCGCGCTGAAGCCTCGTAGAAGGAGGAGTCGCCGCCCTTCGACAGGTTCCAGGTCATCAAGACCGTGGCGGCGACGACGATGCCGAGGAGCGTGAGCCGCGCCCACCAGGGTTCGCGCCACCAGCGCGCGAGAGGGACGGGTGGAGTCACGCCGCTCAGGATGGAGCCGGTGCTCCAGGGTGGCATAGGGAGGGGTTATGAGAGCGCTGTGACTCCGCGCGACTCCGTCGGAACGCGGCGGCACCCGGTGTCACAGCCGGTGCGGCGCGGTTTCTGCAGGAGTCGTGCGGCGCTGGGACTCCGGAAACGCGAAGGCCGCGGCATCCCTCCCGGAAGAGGGGATGCCGCGGCCGAGGCGGTGCGGGTCAGATCTCCGAGCGCGGGCCCGGGACGGTCTTGTTCACACCCGTGACGGGCTGGTTCTCGTCGAACGAGGCGATCGGGCGCTGGAAGCCCCGGGTGAGGACGACGAGGTACACCACGCCGATACCGGTCCAGATGAGACCGCCGATGAGCGCGTGCGCGTCGAGGTTCACCCACAGCAGGCCCGTGAGCAGCATGCCGATCCCGGGCATCACGATGTAGCGGAAGATGTCGCCCGGCGTCTTGCGCAGGCCCTTGCGGATCGCGAACCACGCGATCACCGAGATGTTCACGAACGTGAACGCGATGAGCGCGCCGTAGTTGATGTACGCGGAGATCTGCTCCAGCGTGAACGCGATGGCGAGCAGGCTCACGACGCCGACGATGATGATCGAGATCGTCGGGGTGTGCGTCTTCGGGTTGATGAACCCGAAGATCCGACGGGGGAGCACGTTGTTGCGGCCCATGACCATCAGCATGCGCGAGACCGAGGCGTGCGAGGCCAGCCACGAGGCGAGCGTCGCGGCGAAGCCGGCGGCGGTCAGCACGGCCTGCAGCACCGGGCCGCCCACCTGGACGCCGATCTCGGGCAGCGTGCTGTCCTCGATCGCCTCCTGCGGGAACGCCGTCGAGTCGGGGAAGCGCAGCTGCGTGAAGTACGCCGCGACGAGGAAGATGACGCCACCGGCGACGAGCGTGAACAGGATCGCGCGCGGCATGATCTTCGGCGTCTTGGCCTCCTCGGAGTACATCGACACCGCGTCGAAGCCGATGAAGGAGAAGCAGACGACGGTCGCGCCGGCGAGCACGGCGCCGAACTGCACGTCGCTGTGCGCGAAGGGTGCGAGGGACACGGGCGTCCCGGCGCCCGCACCACCGACGAGCTGCACGATCACCATGACCACGAAGACGGTCATCACGAGGATCGAGAACACCAGCAGGATCATGTTGACGTTCGAGGTGCCGCGCATCGTGAGGTAGATGACGCCGGTGACGCCCGCCGTGAAGACGACGACCCAGATCCAGCCCGGGACGTCGGGGAACAGCGCCTCCATGTAGCTGCGCAGGATCAGCGCGTTCACCATCGGCAGGAGCATGTAGTCGATGAGGGCGGTCCACCCGACGACGAAGCCGACGCCCGGGTGGATCGACTCGCGCGCGTAGGTGTACGCGGAGCCGGCGCTCGGGATGACGCGCACCATCTTGCCGTAGCTGATGGCGGTGAAGACGAGCACCACGAGGGCGAGCGCATACGCGGCGGGGACGACGTTGTTGGTCTTGTCGGCGACGAGGCCGAAGGTGTCGAAGACGACGGTCGGGGTCATGTACCCCAGGCCGAGCCCCACGATCGACCACAGGCCGAGGGTGCGGGCGAGCTTGGCTCCCGAGTTGGACGGGGGCGCCACGGCGGCGCCGATGTTCTCGTTCGTGGCTTCTCCTAGGAGGGAGGGTCGGAATCGGGTGGATCCGACCGGGCGAGTGGTGTCAGGGTGGTGCGGCGGTGCACCGCTCCGTTCGGGAGCGGGTGGGGCGGGAGCGGATGCCACCGGGGTGGGGCGGCATCCGTTCCGGGTCAGAGGCGCGTCCAGGCCTCGGTGAGGACGGAGCGGAGGATCTGTTCGATCTCGTCGAATTCCGACGGACCGATGGTGAGCGGCGGAGCGAGCTGGATCACGGGGTCGCCGCGGTCGTCGGCGCGGCAGTACAGGCCCGCGTCGTACAGCGCCTTCGAGAGGAAGCCGCGCAGCAGCCGCTCGGACTCGTCGTCGTCGAAGGTCTCCTTGGTGACCTTGTCCTTGACGAGTTCGATACCGAAGAAGTACCCGTCGCCGCGCACGTCGCCGACGATCGGGAGGTCGAGGAGCTTCTCGAGAGTCGAGCGGAAGACGGGGGAGTTCGTGCGGACGTTCTCGAGCAGCCCCTCCTCCTCGAACACGTCGAGGTTCTCCATCGCGACGGCGGACGAGACCGGGTGGCCGCCGAACGTGTAGCCGTGCGGGAATGAGGCGTCGCCGTGCGCGAACGGCTCGTACACGCGGTCGCTGACGATCGTGCCGCCGAGCGGCGAGTACCCGCTGGTCACGGCCTTGGCGAACGTGATCATGTCGGGCTGGTAGTCGTACGCCTCCGCGCCGAAGTAGTAACCGAGGCGACCGAAGGCGCAGATGACCTCGTCGCTGACGAGCAGCACGTCGTACTTGTCGCAGATCTCGCGCACCCGCTGGAAGTACCAGGCCGGGGCGGGGAAGCAGCCCCCGGCGTTCTGCACCGGCTCGAGGAACACCGCGGCCACGGTCTCGGGACCCTCGAACTGGATCATCTGCTCGATGCGGTCGGCCGCCCACAGCCCGAACTCCTCGGGCGTCCCGCCGCCGAATCCCGACTCCGCGGCGCGGTAGTAGTTCGTGTTGGGGACGCGGAAGCCACCGGGGGTGACCGGCTCGAACATGTGCTTCATCACGGGGAGTCCGGTGATGGCGAGGGCACCCTGCGTGGTGCCGTGGTACGCGATCGCGCGCGAGATCACCTTGTGCTTGGTGGGCTTCCCCTGCGTCTTCCAGTACTGCTTGGCGAGCTTGAACGCGGTCTCGACGGCCTCGCCGCCGCCGGTGGAGAAGAACACGTGGTTGAGGTCGCCGGGGGCGAGGTGTGCGATGCGGTCGGCCAGTTCGATCGCCGCGGGGTGGGCGTACGACCACAGCGGGAAGAACGCCAGCTCCTCGGCCTGCTTCGCGGCGGCCTGGGCGATCCGGCGGCGCCCGTGGCCGGCGTTGACGACGAAGAGGCCCGCGAGGCCGTCGATGTAGCGCTTGCCCGCGGCATCCCAGATGTGATGTCCCTCGCCCTTGACGATGATGGGGACGCCCGGGCCCTCGGTCATGACGGACTGGCGCGCGAAGTGCATCCAGAGGTGATCGCGCGCCTTCGTCTGGAGGTCGGACTGCAGGTCGATTTCGTGAAGCGTCATCGCGTTCCCCAGTTGTAGAGCTGTCGGTGGAGTTTCAAGTACACGAACGTCTCGGTCGCGACGACGTCGGGCAGCGACCGGATGCGGTCGTTGAGCAGGTCGATGAGGTCGTCGTCGCTCTCGCAGACGACCTCGACGAGGAGATCGAAGGAACCGGCCGTGGAGACGACGTAGATCACGCCCGGCAGTTCGGCCATCTCGGCCGCGATCACGCGGGTGTCTCCCGACACCCGGACCCCGATCATCGCCTGCCGCGCGAAGCCGAGCTGCAGGGGGTCGGTGACGGCGACGATCTGCAGGACGCCGGCGTCCTGCAGCTTCTGCACTCGCTGCCGAGTCGCCGTCTCGCTGAGACCCACCGCCTTGCCGATCTCGGCGTACGAGCGGCGGCCGTCTTCCTGCAGCTGCTCGACGATGGCCTTCGACACGCTGTCGAGGACCGGACGCCGTTCCGCGGAGATGCTCATGATGTGGCGACGGTATCAGCGCTCACACCGGTTACTCAATGATGAAATCGAGACTTATTCAGGTGTAACAGCGCGGAAACCGTCGTTCCTGGGCCTTTCGGTGCCGAACCGGGCCGGTCGTCCCGGCGCATGGCAAGCTGGGCGGGCGACGAACGGGAGGGCCGCGCATGGCCGACGGCGAGATCACGGCGGGCCTTCGAGCCGCCCTGGAGCGGGACGACGCGTCGCTGCGCCTGCGCGCGGCGATGGATGCCGGGACCCGCCCGAACGACGCCTTCATCGCCGTGCTCGTCGCCCGGTGCGCGGTCGAACCCGACTTCTTCGTCCGCGACATGCTCACGTGGGCGCTGACGCGGCACGACCCGGAGCTCGTCGTCGCCGCGATCCGTCCCGAACTGGGATCGCCGTTCCCGCAGGCCCGCAGCCAGGGCATGCACACGCTGTCGAAGATCGGCGACCCGGCCACGTGGTCGGCGATCACCCCGGCCCTCCTTCACGACGAGGAGACCGCCGTGGCACGTGCGGCGTGGCGGGCGGCGGCGGGCCTCGTTCCGGATGCCGAGCGGGCGGGCCTCGCCGCCGCGCTCGTGCAGCATTTCGGTCAGGGCGACATCGAAACGCGCCACAGCCTCAGCCGGGCGTTCGTCATGATCGGCGAGGAGGCGCGGGCCGCGATCGACGCGGCGGCGGAGTCGGACGACGAAGCGGTCCGCGTGCACGCCCTCGCGACGCACGCGCTCATGGACGACCCGGATGCCGGTTTCGAGGGCGCGGTCGACCACGCGCGGCGCGTGAACGCCCAGCGCCACGCGCCGACGGTGCCGGAGGCGGGCCCGGACGCGGGCCCGGAGGCAGCGCAGCCGACGCCGGACGCCCCCGAGGAGACGGGGACGCCCGGCGCCTGAGCCGCGTCAGGCCAGGCTCGACATCACGTGCTTGATGCGCGTGTAGTCCTCGAAGCCGTAGACCGAGAGGTCCTTGCCGTAGCCCGAGTGCTTGAACCCGCCGTGTGGCATGTCCGACACGAACGGGATGTGGGCGTTGATCCACACGCACCCGAAGTCGAGGTCGCGGCTGAAGCGCAGCGCGCGGCCGTGTTCGCGGGTCCAGACGGATGCCGCGAGTGCGTACGGCACGCCGTTCGCCATCTCGAGCGCCTCGGCGTCGTCCTCGAATGCCTGGACCGCGAGGACGGGACCGAACACCTCCTGCTGCACCAGTTCGTCGTCCTGGCGGAGGCCCGTGACGATCGTGGGCGCGAAGAAGCAGCCGGTGTCGCCGACGCGGTGCCCGCCCGTCGCCACGCGCGCGTGCGCCGGGAGGCGGTCGACGAACCCCTGCACCCGCGCGAGCTGGTCGGGGTTGTTCACCGGGCCGAAGAAGGCGTCGGGGTCGTCGGGCGCGCCCACCTTCACGCTCTCCGCGACGTACGCCACGAGACGTTCGACGAGGGCGTCGTGCAGTGACGCGTGCACGAGCACGCGGGTCGCGGCCGTGCAGTCCTGTCCCGCGTTGAAGAACGCTGCCTGCGCGATCCCCGCGGTCGCGGCATCCAGGTCGGCATCGGGGAAGACAATCGCGGGCGCCTTCCCGCCGAGCTCGAGGTGCACGCGCTTGACCTGCCGCGCCGCCGACTCGGCGACCTGCATGCCCGCGCGGACCGACCCGGTGATCGCGACGAGCTGCGGGGTGGGGTGCTCCACGAGCGCCCGACCGGTCTCGCGGTCGCCGAGGACGACGTTGAGAACGCCCGGCGGGAGGATCCTCGCTGCGAGCTCGGCCAGCCGCAGGGTCGTCTGCGGCGTCGTCTCGCTGGGCTTCAGCACGACGGTGTTCCCCGCGGCGATCGCCGGTGCGATCTTCCAGATCGCCATGTTCAGCGGGTAGTTCCACGGCGTCACCTGCGCCACGACACCGATGGGCTCGCGGCGCACGTAGGACGTGAACCCCTCGGCGTACTCCGCGGCCGCGCGGCCGTCGAGGTCGCGCGCGGCGCCGGCGAAGAAGCGCAGCTGGTCGACCGACTGGTCGATCTCGTCGGCGACGAGCGTCGCGCGCGGCTTCCCGGTGTCCTCGGACTCCAGGTCGGCGAACTCCTCCGCGTGGTCGGCGAGCGCGTCGGCGAGGCGGAAGAGCGCCAGCTGGCGCGCGGCCGGGGTCGTCAGCCGCCACGACGCGAAGGCCCGGGATGCCGCCTGGAAAGCGGCATCCACCTCCTCCTCGGTCGAGCACGGGGCCTGGGCGTACACCTCGCCCGTGACGGGGCTCACGAGGTCGAGCAGCCGCCCGGTCGACGGCGTGCGGCCGCCGTCGACCAGGTTCGTCAGCGTCTTCACGCCGCGGCCGCTTCGTCGGCGACGGACAGGGCCTCGTCGATGACGTCGAGGCCGCGGACGAGCTCGTCCTCGGTGATGACGAGCGGCGGGGCGACGTGCACGCGGTTGAAGTGCGTGAACGGCCACAGGCCGGCCTTCTTGCACGCGGCGGCGAACGCGGCCATCGGGGCGGCGTCGGCACCGGCGGCGTTGAACGGCACGAGTGGTTCGCGCGTCTCGCGGTCGCGGACGAGCTCGATCGCCCAGAAGAGGCCCCGACCGCGCACCTCGCCGACCGACGGGTGCTTCTCGGCCATCTCGCGCAGGCGCGGACCGACGACGCGCTCGCCGAGGTCGCGCACGCGCTCGAGGATCCCGTCGCGACGGAACACATCGAACGTGGCGATGCCGGGTGCGCACGCGAGCGGGTGGCCCGAGTACGTCAGGCCGCCCGGGAAGGTCACGGTGTCGAAGTGGTGGGCGATGGCATCCGAGATCACCACTCCGCCGAGCGGCACGTAGCCCGAGTTCACGCCCTTCGCGAAGGTGATGAGGTCGGGGACCACGTCGAACGCGTCGACCGCGAACCACTCGCCGATGCGGCCGAAGCCGACCATGACCTCGTCGGCGATGTAGACGATGCCGTACTTGTCGCACAGGGCGCGGACGCCGGGGAGGTAGCCGGGCGGCGGAACGAGCACGCCGTTGGTGCCGACGACGGTCTCGAGGATGATCGCGCCGATCGTCGAGGCGCCCTCGAGGATGATCGTCTGCTCGAGGTGCTCGAGCGCGCGGGCGGTCTCCTCCTCCTCGGACGCCGAGTGGAACGCCGAGCGGTACGCGTACGGGCCGAAGAAGTGCACGACCGAGGCGTCCGCGGGCTCGTTCGCCCAGCGCCGCGGGTCACCGGTGAGGGTGATCGCCGTGGAGGTGTTGCCGTGGTAGCTGCGGTACATCGCGAGCACCTTGCGCTTGCCGGTGACCAGGCGCGCCATGCGGACCGCGTTCTCGTTGGCATCGGCTCCGCCGTTGGTGAAGAACACCTTCGAGAAGCCCTCGGGCGCCACCTCGGCGATGAGTCGCGCGAGCTCGCCGCGCGTGCCGTTGGCCATCGCGGGCTGGATCGTGGCGAGCTCGCCGGCCTGCCGCTGGATCGCCGCGACGAGGTCGGGGTGCTGGTGGCCGAGGTTCAGGTTCACCAGCTGCGACGAGAAGTCGAGGTAGCTGTTGCCGGCGTAGTCCCAGAACGTCGAGCCCTCGCCGCCGGCGATGGGCAGCGGGTCGATGAGCGCCTGGGCGCTCCAGGAGTGGAAGACGTGCGCGCGGTCGTCGGCGCGGACCTGCGCGTCGGCGGCGAGGTCGGGGGAGGTGAGCGTCATGATGCGTTCCTTTCCGGATGCCGTGCGGTCAGTGGTTGCTGGGGAAGCCGAGGCTGATCTGGCTCTCGCTGGGGTCGGGCCAGCGCGTGGTGACGACCTTGCTGCGGGTGTAGAAGTGGATCGACTCCGGCCCGTAGATGTGCGAGTCGCCGAACAGCGAGTTGCGCCAGCCGCCGAACGAGAAGGCGCCGACCGGGACCGGGATCGGCACGTTGACGCCGACCATACCGACCTCGATGTCGAACTCGAACTGGCGGGCCGTGCCGCCGTCGCGCGTGAACACCGCGGTGCCGTTGGCGAAGGGGCTGGAGTTGATGAGCTCCACGGCCTCGTCGTAGGTCTTGACGCGGACGACCGAGAGCACGGGGCCGAAGATCTCGTCGTCGTACACCTTCATGCCGGGGGCGACGCGGTCCACGAGCGAGACGCCGATGAAGAAGCCGTCGCCCTCGAACTGCTGCGTCGTGCCGTCGACGACGACCTCGGCGCCCTCGGCGGCGGCTCCGGTGACGTAGGAGGCGACCTTGTCGCGGTGCTCGCGCGTGATGAGCGGACCCATCTCGCTCGTGGCATCCGTTCCGGGTCCGATCTTCAGACCCTCGATGCGGGATGCCACCTTCTCGACGAGCGCGTCGGCGACGTCGTCGCCCACGGCCACGAGCACCGACACGGCCATGCAGCGCTCACCGGCGGAGCCGTACGCGGCGGACACGGCGGCGTCGGCCGCGGAGTCGAGGTCCGCGTCGGGCATGACGACCATGTGGTTCTTCGCTCCGCCGAGGGCCTGCACGCGCTTGCCGTTCTCGGCGGCGCGCGAGTAGATGGACTTCGCGATCGGCGTCGAGCCGACGAAGCTCACCGCGCGGACGTCGGGGGAGTCCAGCAGCGCGTCGACCGCGACCTTGTCGCCGTGCACGACGTTGAGGACACCGGCGGGGAGCCCGGCCTCCTCGAACAGCTTCGCGAGGAAGAGCGACGCGGACGGGTCCTTCTCGCTCGGCTTCAGGACGACGGTGTTGCCGCACGCGATCGCCGAGGCGGTCATCCACAGCGGCACCATGACGGGGAAGTTGAACGGCGTGATCGCCGCGACGACACCGACCGGCTGCTTCACGGAGTGCACGTCGACGCCGCGGCTGACCTGCTCGGCGTGCTCGCCCTTGAGGAGGTGCACGAGGCCGGCGGCGAACTCGACGTTCTCGATGCCGCGGCTGATCTCGCCCTTGGCGTCCGAGAGCACCTTCCCGTGCTCGGCGGTGATGATGGCGGCGAGCTCGTCGGTGCGCTCGACCAGGAGGTGGCGGAGGCGGAAGAACACGTCGGCGCGCTTGATGAGGCTCGTCGCCCGCCACGCCGGGAGGGCGGCCTTGGCGACGGCGATCGCCTCGTCGACCTCGGCGGTGGTGGCGAACGCGACCTGCGCCTGCACGCGTCCGGTGGCCGGGTCGAACAC
Organism: Microbacterium sp. SLBN-111; assembly: GCF_049739645.1. Lineage (NCBI taxonomy): Bacteria > Bacillati > Actinomycetota > Actinomycetes > Micrococcales > Microbacteriaceae > Microbacterium > Microbacterium sp. SLBN-111. The sequence goes on along the minus strand of NZ_JBMGQH010000001.1, from coordinate 3,654,502 downwards.
GTCGCCCGTGCGCTCCGCGGCACCGCGGGCCTCGCCGTTGATGTGGTGGTGGATGACGGTCATGCGGATCCTCCTCGAGATTCCCGGCCGTCCGGACAGATCGACCGGGAGCGCCGTAGGGTGTTCACTGCCGATTCTGCGGCACAGGGAGGGGCTGGCGCGCATGGCTGATCGTCGCGAAGAACGTTCGGACCGGACAGATCGTCCGGAGGCCGCGGATGCCGTGCTCGACCGCGGTCTCCCCACGCTCGCCGAGGTGCTGGAGTCGCCGGCCCTGACCGCGGGCGCACCAGAGGTGCTCGTCGGCGGGGACGCGCTGTCGACGCCCGTGCGGTGGGTGCACGTGTCGGACAGCCCCGGGGTGGCGCGGCTCCTCGAGGGCGGTGAGCTGCTCCTGACGACGGCGTCCGCGTGGCCGGCCGAACCGGCGGACCTGCGCGCCCTCGTCGCCCAGTTCGTCCGCGCGGGCCTGGTCGGGATCGTCATCGAGCTCGGCGCGCACTACCGGTACGTCCCCGCCGTCGTGGTCCAGGCGGCGACCGCCGCGGGGCTCGCGCTCATCGCCCTGCACCGCGAGATCAAGTTCGTCTCCGTCACCGAGCAGGTGCACCGGCGCATCATCGACGACCAGACCGCCGCCCTGCGCGCCCGGGACGAGGTGCGCACGCTCTTCACCTCTCTCGCGCTGCGCGGCGCGCCCGCCGACTACGTCGTGGAACGCCTCGCCCACACGCTCCGCGCGCCCGTCGTCCTGGAGTCGCTCGCGCACGAGGTCATCGTGGCCGAGCTCGCGGATGCCACTGCCTCGGTGCTCGACGACTGGCAGGAGCGGTCGCGGCGGTTCGGCGACGACGGCGACGACGGCCGCTCGATCGTGGCCGTCGAGGCCCGTGGCATCCGGTGGGCGACGCTCGTGGCGCTCGCCGGGCCCGGGCACCCGGCGGGGCGTCGCGCGGTGCTCGAGCAGGGCGCGACCGCGCTCGCGCTCGGGCGCCTGGCCGACCCGGACGGCGACGACTGGGCGCGTCTCGGTCGCCGGCGGCTCATGGACGCGCTCCTCGGCGGCCGCTACGGCTCGGCGGAAGAGGTGGTCGCCCTGCTCGGTGCCGCAGGCGTGGATCTCGGCCGGGCAGCCCTCTTCGGCCTCGCGACCGATAGCGCCACGGTCGCCGCCGTCGAGGCCGCCGCGTCCGAGCTCGGTGGCCGCGCACTCTGCGGGACACCTCGCGGGTCCACCGAGCGAGCGGCGGGATGGATGCCGGTCCTCGCGGCTCTTCCCGCGTCGATGACCTTCGCGGGGGCGCCCGCCGACCGCTTTCTCGCCCGCTCGCGCGGCGACGGGCCGCCGGCGCGGCTGTCCGTCGGCCCTCGGGTCGAGGGGGCGACGGGCGAAGCCGCCGTGCCCCGCCTGCTCGATTCCCTCGAGCAGGCGCTCGACCTCGCCGAGGTGGGCGACCTGCCGGAGGGCGAGGTGCACTGGGTCGTGCGGCATCCGCTCGTCCGGTTCGTCTCCGCGCTGCGCGGCGACCACCGTCTGCTCGAGCACGGCGAGAACCTCCTCGCCCCGGTCCTCGCCGCCCCGGTGGCGCGGCGCCGCGACCTGCTCGCCGCCCTGTCCGCGGTCGTGGCGCATCCCGGCAATCGCACGGCGGCGGCCGCCGCCGCGCACGTCTCGCGCTCCGTGTTCTATCAGCGTCTCGATCTCGCGGAGCGGGTGCTGGGCGTCGACCTCGACGACGGCGAGGTGCTCGCAGCTCTGCATCTCGCGCTCGTCGTGCACCGCGCGCACCGTTCTCCCGGGTCCGCGGACGGGCGCTGAGCGTGCCCGCGCCCGCCCGGGGTGACCTCGGCCGATACGATGACCCGAACGGGCAGGGGCAGGCATGGCGGAACACCGGACGTGGTCACGGCGCGCGTGGACGCGCGCGGTGTCCCTCGCGTCGATCGTGGGTCTGCTCGTGGCCGGCGCGGTGACCGCACCGGCCGCCTCGGCCGCGGGTCAGCCGGGGTGGCTGTCCACCCGGGGCTCGACGATCGTCACCTCGACGGGCGCGCCGTACACGATCAAGGCCGCCGCGTGGTTCGGCATGGAGACGTCGAACTGCGCGCCGCACGGGCTGTGGTCGATCTCGCTCGATGAAGGGCTCACGACCATCGCCGAAATGGGGTTCACGACCCTCCGGCTGCCGTTCTCGAACGAGTGCCTCTCGGCGTCCGCGACGTCGTCGATCAACGCGAACGTCAATCCCGGGCTCGAGAAGCTGACGCCGCTGCAGCTGTTGGACACCGTGATCGCGCGGGCGAAGGCCCACGGCCTGTCGGTGATCCTCGACCGGCACCGCCCCGACTCCGGTGCGCAGAGCGAGCTCTGGTACACCGCGCAGTACTCGGAGAAGCGCTGGATCGACGACTGGACGATGCTCGCGTCCCGCTACAAGAACGACTCGACCGTCATCGGCGTCGACCTGCACAACGAACCGCACGGGCAGGCGTGCTGGAACTGCGGCGACCCCGCGCGCGACTGGCGCGCGGCGGCCACTCGCGCGGGCAACGCCGTGCTGGCGGTCAACCCGCGGCTGCTGATCGTCGTCGAGGGCGTCGAACGGCAGAACGACGGGTCGAGCACCTGGTGGGGCGGCGGCCTGAAGGACGCCCGTTCCGCACCGGTCACGCTCTCGGTCGCGAATCAGGTCGTCTATTCGCCGCACGACTACCCGGCCTCCGTGTTCGCGCAGTCCTGGTTCTCCGACCCCCGTTACCCCGCCAACCTGGAAGCGCTGTGGGATGCCAACTGGGGCTACCTCGCTAAGGAGAACATCGCTCCGGTGCTCCTGGGGGAGTTCGGCACGAAACTCGAGACCGCGAGCGACCAGAAGTGGCTGTCGACCCTCGTGGGCTACCTCGCGAACCGCGGGATCAGCTACGCCTACTGGTCGTTCAACCCCAACAGCGGAGACACCGGCGGCCTCGTCGCCGACGACTGGCGCACCCCGCAGACCGCGAAGCTGCGGGCGCTGGCGCCGATCCTTTCCCCGGTCCCGCAGCCGACGCCGACCGCGACCCCGAAACCCACGGCGACGGCCACGCCGAAGCCGACGGCGACCCCGAAGCCGACGGCGACCCCGAAGCCCACGGCGACCCCGACCCCCAAGCCCACGGCGACCCCGACTCCCAAGCCTACGGCGACCTCGACTCCCAAGCCCACGGCTACGCCCTCCCCGACGCCGACCGCCACGCCGAAGTCGACCGGCGTCTCCGCTCCCGCGGCGATCACGGCCACGTGGATTCCCCAGAGCACGTGGGGCGAGGGGTACGTCGCTGAGCTGACGGTGACCGCGACCGGCGGCCCCGTGACGGCGTGGACGGTGTCGTGGTCATCGCCGGGCGCCACGGCCGTGGTCAACGCGTGGGGGATGGTGTGCGGCATCCAATCGTCGACCGTGACGTGCCGCGGGGACGGGTGGGCGGCCGCTCCCGCGCCGGGGCAGACGGTCCGGGTCGGTCTGCAGGTGGCGGCCCCCTCGGCGCCGAGCAACCCGCGCCTGACCGTCACCGCCCGATGATCCGGTTCGTCGTGGCATCCATAGCTCGCCCATAGGCTCCGCTCGGCACCGGTTAGTGGTCGGCTGCCTACGATGCGCCGGTGACCGCCGCACTCAGCATCCCGCAGACCCCGATCGCCCGGCCCGCCATCGCGAGGGCCCCGAAGCAACGCGCGTGGCCGTGGGGGCTCGCCGCCGTCGCCGCGCTCGCGCTCGTCCTGACGGCGTGGCAGGTGTGGGACGGCGCGCCGTCGGATTACTACGCCTCCATCGCGGTGTCGATGAGTCAGTCGTGGTCGAACTTCTTCTTCGGCTCGATGGACCCGGCCGGCACGGTCACGCTCGACAAGATCCCCGGGTCGTTCTGGATCCCCGCGCTGTTCGTGAAGGCGTTCGGGTACTCGGCGTGGACGGTGATCCTGCCCAACGCCCTCGCGGCCGTCGGGGCGGCGCTCATCACGGCGGTGACGGCCCGGCGCCTGGCCGGCGTGCGCGCGGGGCTCATCGCGGGGGCCGTCGTCGCGGTCACGCCCATCCTCGTCGCGGTCGCGCGATCGAACCAGCCCGAGGCGTTCTTCGTGCTCGGCTTGTCGATCACGGCGTGGTCGGCGGTGCGCGCGATCCAGGCCCGCAGCCTCGGATGGCTCGTGGTCGCCGGCGCGGCGATCGGCCTGTCGTTCCAGTTCTACATGCTCGAAGCGTGGGCGGTCTGGCCCGCGCTCGCTGCGGCATACCTGTGCACCGCGCAGTCGTGGGGCCGCCGCATCGGGCACCTGCTGGTCGCCGGGGCGGTCAGCGCGGTCGCCTCGCTGTGGTGGGTCGCGATCGTGTCGCTGATCCCCGCGAGCAGCCGCCCGTACATCGGCAGCACGCTGGGCAACAACCCGTGGGAGATGGTGTTCGGCTACAACGGGCTCGGGCGCTTCGGAGCGACGGACGACAGTTCGTCCTACGAGTCGTTCACCCCGCCGTTCTCGGGCAGCCCGGGCGTGCTGCGCCTGTTCAACGCCCAGCTCGCCGGGCAGATCGCGTGGCTCATCCCCGCGGCGCTCATCGCGCTCATCGTGCTCTGGATCCTGCGCTTCCCGCGGGCCCTCACGGTGCTGCTGACGGTGTGGACCCTGACGTTCGCGGCGATGTTCTCCGTCGTCGCCGGGATGCACCAGTTCTACACGGCGGCTCTCGCCGTGCCGCTCGGCCTCGCGGTGGCGACCGCGCTCGCGTGGAGCGCGCGGCAGGGCAGGACGTGGCCCGCCGTGACCATCGTGGGCGTCGGTGCGGCCACCGCGGTCGGCATCGGCATCTCGGTCGGTGGGTACAGCGTTCCCGTCGCGCTCGCGCAGGCCGCCGTCGCGATCGTCGCGATCGTGCTGCTGCTCAGTCGGCACCGCGCACGGTTCGTGACCACCTCGGCGATGCTCGTGGGCCTGCTGCTCACGCCCGCGGTCTGGTCGGCCGTGACGATCGCGCACCCCAGTTCCATCAACCCCGTGGCCGGGGGAGTGTCCGAGATGGCGTCGAGCTTCGGCGGCGCGGGCTTCGGCGGTCGTACGGGCGGCGGCGGATTCCCCGGTGGCCAGAACGGCGCGCAGGGCGGGGGCGGTTTCGCGGGCGCACCGAACGGCGGCCCCGGCGGCGGCGGTTTCGCGGGCGCGCCGAACGGTGGCACGGGAGCCCAGGGCGGCACACGTGACGGCCGCGGCGGGGGCGGCTTCGCCTCCGGGTCGACGGACGGCCGGGGTACGGGCGGCCGCACCGGCGGATTCGGCGCCGGCGCGGGCGGGTTCGGCGGGGACACGAGCGCGCTGCTGTCGTGGCTCGAGACGAACCGGGGCGGAGCGTCCTACCTCGCGGCGACGTTCGGGGCGCAGACGGCGGCGCAGCTCATCGTCGCCTCCGACGGCCAGTCGGTCCTGCCGATCGGGGGATTCAACGGCACGGATGCCGCTCCGACGCTGGAGACGTTCATCTCGCTGGTCCAGAGCGGTGAGCTCCGATACGTCATCGGCGGTCAGGACCGAATGGGCGGCCCCACCGGCGGAGCGTTCGGCGGCAGCGGCTCGGGTGCCGCGACCACGTCGACGAACACGGTCTCGGAGCAGATCCGGGCGTGGGTGCAGCAGAACTGCGAGACGGCGACCGACGCGCCCACGACGGTCTACGTCTGCAGCGCGGCTGCCGCGGGCGGTGGTGCCTGACCCGGGTTCGCTCTCGCGTCAGAGATCGTGCGAGAGGAACGCGACCCCGGCCTCGCGGAACGTGCGAGCGCCGGGCGCGTTCACGTGGTGGCGCCCCGGGATGTCGGCGAACTCGCCTCGCGGCAGGAGTCCCGCCAGCCGCGCGGACTGGTCGTGGATCGGATCCTCGGTCCCGGTGGCGATGAGTACCGGCTGCTGCGGCGGCGACGCGGGATCCGGGTCGGTCTGCCCGAGCCGCATGCCCTCCGCGACGGCGACGAGCGCGCGCAGGTCGTTGCCCGGGACACGGTCGGCGAGCGACATGTAGCGCAGGGTCGTGGCATCCTGAACCGGCTCGCCGTGATCGAGGAACGCCCGGGCCTGATCGACCTGGAGTCGCGCGAGCGGACGGCCGTCCGGGATGCCGCCGAGCACCGCGCGCTCGACGTGCTCGGGCGCGTCGACGGCGAGCTGCCAGCCGACGCGGCCGCCGAGCGAATAGCCGAGGTAGCGCACCTGGTCGAGGAGGTAGGTGTCGAGGACCGCGACGAGGTCGGAGACGAGCGCGTTCATCTGGTACGACGCGGGGTCGTGCGGCTTGTCGCTGAGGCCGTGACCGCGCTGGTCGACCGCGAGCACGCGGAACCCGGCCCGCAGCAGGTCGCGCACCCAACCGGTGTTGACCCAGTTGTCGCGCGTCGACGACCCGAAGCCGTGCACGCACAGAACCGGGGGAGCCTCGGGGTCGCCCCACGAGTACGTCGCCAGGCGGATGTTGTCGCCCACGATCACGAACTGCGCAGGGGGGACCTCGGTGAGGGCGGGCACGGCATCCATTCCGCCGATCCTGGCACAACGGGGCATCGCCCGCGCGGATGTGGTCATAGTGGTCGCATGGGCTATTCGCGCGCCGAGCTGGAGTCGTTCCGGGATGCCACGATCCCCGACCTCGTCGGGCCGGGGCTGCGGCTGCTCTTCGTCGGCATCAACCCCGGGCTCTGGACGGCCGCCACAGGGACGCCCTTCGCGCGGCCGGGCAACCGGTTCTGGCCGGCGCTCGTCGAGGCCGGGATCCTGCCGCGGCTCCCCGCGTACAGCGGCCCCCTCGACGACGCCGACCGCGCGATGATCTTCGCGGCGGGCGTGGGGGTGTCGAACCTCGTCGCGCGGGCCACGGCGCGCGCCGACGAGCTCGGCCGCGACGAGCTGCGCGACGGCGCGCGCGCCCTCGAGACCCGCGTGGCCGCCCTCGCCCCCCGTGCCGTCGCCGTCGTCGGGCTCACCGCGTACCGTCAGGGCTTCGACCGCCCGAAGGCGGTGGCGGGGCGGCAGGACGAAAGCATCGGGGGAGCGCCCACGTGGGTGCTGCCGAACCCCAGCGGCCTGAACGCGCACGACACCGTCGCCTCCCTCGCCCGCGCGTACGCCGAGCCCGCGCGGGCGGCGGGGATCCTCGCGGGCTGACCCCTCCTCCCCAGGGGAGAACGCCGAACACCGTCGCCGGTGCCGGGCTACGGTGGACCGGGTCGGAAGGGGACGCGCGTGATCGTGGAATTCGAGGGAGAGGTCTTCCGCTGGGCCGCGCGGCTCGACAGCGACTGGTACTTCGTCGCTCTGCCGCTCGAGCTGAGCGAGGCCGTCCGCGAGACGCAGACGTTCCGGCGAGGCTTCGGCGGCGTCCGCGTCGAGGCGACGATCGGATCGTCGACCTGGCGGACGTCGGTGTTCCCGCAGTCCACGGGCGAGTACGTGCTCCCGCTCAAGCGCGCCGTGCGCGACCGGGAGGGCATCGTCCCCGACGGCACCGTCCTCGTGCACCTGTCGGTCCTCGACGCCTGACCCACCTGGTCGCCGCCGTGCTCCCCGCCGCGCTGGGCGTATTCGCGGTCCTCAGCGTCGTCCTCGCCGTCATCGACCACCGCCACCACCGGCTCCCGCACGCCCTCGTGCTCCCCGGGCTCGCGCTCGCGCTGACGCTCCTGACCTCCGCGGCGCTCGCCGCGGGCGAGGCCGATCGCGTTGCGGGAGTGTGGGGCGGAGCGGCATCCGCGTTCCTCGTGTGCCTCGCGCTGCGGTCTGTTCGCCCCGCCGCGTTCGGCGGGGGAGACGTGACGCTCGCGGCCCTCGCGGGCGCCCACCTGGGCTGGTTCGGACCGGATGCCGTGGTCTCGGGGCTGGCCGCCGGATTCGTGTGCGGCGGAGCGGCAGGGCTCGGCGCCCTCCTCGCCGCCGGCCGCCGCGCCGAGTTCGCGTTCGGCCCGCCGCTGCTCCTCGGGACGTGGTGGGCGCTGCTCCGCGCGCTCGCGTGAGCGGCCGATGTTCGCAGAATCCGCCGGTTCTCACAGATTCCGGCCGGGATCCTGCGAGATCGGGGCCATTCTGCGAATTCCGGTGCACGGTCAACCCCGCGGGGGCAATCCGACGCCCGCGCTTAGCCTGAGGGAATGGCTGACCTCCTCCGTCGCGTCACCGCGTGGGCCCTGCGGCAGCGTCTCGTGCGCGGCTATCTCGTGTACGCGGGCCGGCGCGGACCGATGCTCGCCGACAGCGTGACGTACCGCACGCTCTTCAGCGTCTTCGCCGGTGTCCTCATCGGGTTCTCGTTCGCCGCCGTCTGGCTCGCCGACAACCCCGACGGACTCGCCGCCCTCACGCGCGCGGTCAACAGCGCGATCCCCGGTCTCGTCGGGCCCGACGGCCTCATCGACGTCGCCGCGATCAAGGCGCCCGCAGGATTCACGGTCGCGGGCATCCTCGGATCCCTCGGTCTCGTCGGCGCCGCGATCGGCGCGATCGGCTCGCTCCGCTCGGCCCTCCGCCAGATCGCGGACGTCACCACCGAGGACACGTTCATCGTCTGGGTGATCCTGCGCAACCTCGCGCTCGCGATCGGCGTGGGCGTCGCACTCGCCGCGGCCGCGGGCGTGACGTTCCTCGCCACGGCGGGGCTGACGTGGGTACGCGGTCTCCTCGGCATCTCGGCGGACTCGTGGGTCACCGGCATCCTGACGTGGCTCCTCTCGACCCTCGTCGTCCTGGCGCTCGACACGGCCGTCGTGGCCGCGGCCTTCGCGCTCCTGTCGGGCCTGCGGGTCCGGCGAGGGACGCTGCTGCGCGGTGCCCTTCTGGGCGGCGTCGGACTCGTGGCGCTGCAGCAGCTGTCGGGGCTGTTCGTCGGGGGAGCGAGCAGCAATCCGCTCCTCGCGACGTTCGCCGCCCTCATCGCGCTGCTCCTGTGGCTGAACCTCTCGAGCCAGGTGATCCTCCTCGCCGGCGCCTACATCACGGTCGGTCACGAGGAGGACGAGGATCGCGAGCGCGCGAAGTTCGGTGCGACGACGTTCGCGCAGTTCCGGGTGCAGCGCGCCGAACGGGCCGTGCAGGCCGACGTGGGCGAACTGGATGCCGCCCGCGAGGCGGAGGCGAAGGAGCGCGAGGCGGCGGCGAAGAATACCGCCCCGGCCTGACCCGCACGCACGCGTCTAGGGTGGGGACCATGACCGAGCGCACCGCCGCGTACACCGCCGATGCGGTCCGCGCCGCGGAAGCGCCGCTGCTCGCCGCGGGCCGTCCGCTCATGCGCGAGGCCGCTCACGCCCTCGCCGCCCTCGTCATCGACGAGCTGACCGCCACGCGCGGACCCGTCCTCGTGCTCGCCGGATCCGGCGACAACGGCGGCGATGCGCTGTTCGCCGCGGCCGAATTCGCCGCCTCCGCGACGCGCGTCGACATCGTGCTCACGCGCGACCGCGTGCACCGGGAAGGCCTCGACGCGGCCCTCGCGGCGGGCGCCCGGATCAGGGATGCCTCGGACATCTGCGCCGCCGTCGCCGATCACGTCCTCGTGGTCGACGGCATCCTGGGGATCGGCGCCTCCGCCGACCCGCGGCTCCGCGGCACGTCGCGCGCGGTCGTCGAGGCCCTGCTCCCGGCGGTGGTCGCGGGGCGCGTCCGGGTCATCGCCGTGGACGTCCCGAGCGGTCTGCATCCCGATACGGGCGAAGCGGATGCCGCCGTCCTCCCCGCCGCGACCACGGTGACGTTCGGTGCCGTCAAGGCCGGGCTGGTGCGGGGCCGGGGGCCGGAGCTCGCCGGGGGCATCGTCCTCGTCGACCTCGGGCTCGAGCCGCAGCTGCGGCGCGTGCGCCCCGCGGTCACCGCGGCCGTGCCGATCGTGCGGACCGCGCCGGCGTCGCAGCCGTAGCCGCGGTCGCGGTCAGCGGGCGTAGCGCTCGACGAACGCGCGCAGGATGCGTCCCGTGTCGGTGACCGGCGCGCGCCGCACGGCCGCGAGGGTCAGGTCGAGCTCGTCGGGCGCGAAGTACCCGTACGACGCGTACGCGTGGATCCGCGTGACGATGCCGTCGACATCGAGCTCGGGGTGGAACTGCGTCGCGTAGACGTTCTCACCGACGCGGAACATCTGCACGGGGCACGTGGGGGACGAGGCCAGCAGCGTCGCCGCCGCGGGAAGCGCTGCGATCGCCTCCTTGTGGCCTACGAACGCCGGGAACGTGTCGGGCAGGCCGACGAGGAGCGGGTCCGCGCGGCCGGCGTCCGACAGCGACACGTCCACGACGCTGATCGGCTCGGCGTACGTGCCGTCGATCGGGGCGCCGAGGTGGGTGCCGAGCGTGCCGACGCCGTAGCAGGCGCCCAGGAACGGCGCGTCCCGCGCGACGACGCGATCGACGAGCGCCGCCATCTCGGCCTCCACCCGCCGCTGGACCGCCGACTTCTTCTCCCACGGGTCCGACGCGTTGAACGGGCTCCCGCCGACGAGGATCCCGGCGACGTCGTCGAGGTCGATGTCGGGCATCGGCTCGCGCTCGAGACGGACCCTCCGCAGCCGCTCGGGAGGCAGTCCCGTGAACCGCAGGAACAGCGCGTACTCCTCGTCCGCGGGGAGGTCCTGCGCGCGGGTCGCGAGGAGCACGAACGGCTTGTCACCGGGGAGGTCCGCGCTCGTCACCCCAGCGAGTCTAGGCGAGGGGTGTCAAGGCGCGGGCGGCGCGCGGAGGCCCGGTCTACGCTGGGGCCATGGCTATTGCACGACTGACCGGAGGCCCGCTCGACGGGCAGGTGATCCCGCTCGAGAACGAGTCCGACGACTCGCTGATCCTTCCCTACAGCGAAGGCCAGCTGGTCTACCGCCGCGAGGGCGGGCTCGAGCACACGGGGGAGTCCGACGGTCCGACCCAGGCGGTCTTCGCCTACGTCGAGGAGACCGAGGACATCAACCCGGACGTCGACGGACGCGACGATTGAGCAAGAGCGCGCCGGGCTCGTCGTCGGTCGAGGTCGAGTCGAAGTACGACGTCGAGACCGACACGCCCCTCCCGGACTGGTCGGGGGTGCCCGGCGTCGCCCGCGTGGGTGAGGCCGAGCCGCGCGACCTCGACGCACGCTACGTCGACACCGCCGGAGCCGACCTGGCGCGCAACGGCGTCGCCGTGCGGCGACGTCAGGGCGGCCCCGACGAGGGCTGGCACATCAAGGCGCCCGCCGAGGGCGGACGCTCCGAGACGCAGTGGCCGCTCGGCGACATCGGCGCCCCGGACGCCGACCCGGTGGTCCCGGACGAGATCCAGGATGCCGTCGCGCCCTGGGCCCGCGGACCGTTCCTGCCCCTCGCGCGCGTGCGCAACCACCGCACCGCCTACGCCCTGCTCGATGCCGAGGGTGGGGTCGTCGCCGAGTTCGTCGACGACCGCGTCCGGGCGCGCGATGAGCGCCGCGGCGTGGAGTCCGAGTGGCGCGAGTGGGAGGTCGAGCTCGGGCCCGCCGGCCCCGCCGACGACGCCGGCCGCGAGGCGCTGTTCGCCGCGGTCGATGCGGCCGTGTTCGCGGCGGGCGGTCGGCCCGCGGCATCCGGTTCCAAGCTCGCCCGCACGCTCGGTCACTGACCTCTTCTCAACGCGAAAGCCCGCCCGGCGAACCGGGCGGGCTTTCGTCGTGAGGGTGATCAGAGGTTGATCATGTGGCCTACGAGGCCGTGGAAGGCCTCCTGCAGACCCTCCGACAGCGTCGGGTGCGTGTGCACGTTGCGGGCGGCCTCGAGCGCGGTGAGGTCCCACTTCTGCGCGAGCGTGAGCTCGGGGAGCAGTTCGGAGACGTCGGGGCCGATGAGGTGGCCGCCGATGAGCTCGAGCGTCTCGGCGTCGGCGACGAGCTTGACGAAGCCGACGGGCTCGCCGAGGCCGTTGGCCTTGCCGTTGGCGGAGAAGGGGAACTTCGCGACCTTGATGTCGTGTCCGGCGTCGCGGGCCTGCTGCTCGGTGAGGCCGAAGGAGGCGACCTGCGGGTTGCAGAACGTGGCGCGGGGCATGTTGCGGTAGTCGCCGAGGGTCTGGGTCTCGGCGTTCCCGATGGTCTCGGCCGCGACGACGCCCTGGGCTTCGGCGACGTGCGCGAGCTGGAGCTTCGCGGTGACGTCACCGATCGCGTAGATGTGGGGAACGTTGGTGCGCATGTGGTCGTCGATGTCGATCGCGCCGCGCTCGGTGAGCTTCACGCCGGTGTTCTCGAGGCCGAACCCGTCGACCTTGGGCGCGAAACCGATGGACATGAGCACGCGGTCGGCGTCGATGGAGCCGGTGGCGCCGTCCTTGCCGGTGTAGGCGACGGTGACCTTGTCGCCGTGGTCGGTGACGGAGTCGACCTTGGTGGAGGTGAGGATGTCCACGCCGTAGCTCTTGTACTGGCGCTGGATCTCCTTGGAGACCTCGGCGTCCTCGTTGGGGAGGGCACGGTCGAGGAACTCGATGATCGTGACCTTCACGCCGTAGTTGGTCAGCACGTACGCGAACTCCATGCCGATGGCGCCGGCGCCGACGATGACGATGGAGCCGGGGAGCTCGCGGTTGAGGATCTGCTCCTCGTAGGTGACGACGTTCTCGGACAGGGTCACGCCGGGGAGGAGACGGACCGTGGAGCCGGTGGCGATGATGACGTTGTCGAAGGTGACCTGCTCCTTCGACCCGTCCGCCTTGGTGACGTCGAGGGTGTGGTCGTCGATGAAGTGGCCGCGGCCTTCGTATTCGGTGACCTTGTTCTTCTTCATCAGGTAGTGGATGCCCTTGACGTGGCCGGCCGCGACCGACCGGGACCGGTCGAAGGCGGTGCCGAAGTCGAAGTGCACGTCACCCGAGATGCCGAACAGGTCGGCCTTCGCGTGGAACGTGTGCGCGAGGTCGGCGTTGCGCAGCAGAGCCTTGGAGGGGATGCAGCCGACGTTGAGGCACACACCGCCCCAGTACTTCTCTTCGATGACCGCGACCGACAGCCCCAGCTGCGCGCCGCGCACGGCTGCGACGTACCCGCCGGGACCCGCACCAAGAATGACCAGATCGTAATGAGGCATGGTCTCAGCCTATCGTCCGGCGGTGCCCGCGGAGCCGCTTCCCGGGGTGCCCCCGCGGCCCCGCACGACGAACAGCCAGACCACGAGCCCGACGACGACGAGGAGCGCCGCGGCGAGCAGGATCCAGGGCAAGGGAGAGGCCTCCGAGGTGGTCTCGACCGGGGCCGGGGTCTCGGTGACCGTGACGGTCGGCTGCGGGGTCGAGGCGCTCGTGGGCGTCGCGGTCGGAGTGGGGGTGGGCGTCGGCGTGGGCGCCGCGGGGACGGTGAAGGAGAACGTCCCGTCGATCGGGTGTCCGTCGCCCGAGACGACGCGCCACACCACGGTGACGACACCGGATGCCGGTCCCGCCAGCGCCTGCGTCACGACCGGGCCCGACACGGTGGGGGCGCCGTCGGCCAGCGTGGTTCCGGCCGCGTCGGTGACCTGGATGACCGTCGCGCCGGCGGCATCCAGGATGTCCGCGCTGTAGGTGAGGGTGATCTGCGCCGGCAACGCGTCGAGAACGGCGTCGGCCGAGGGGTCCGACGACACCAGCTCGTCGTGGGCGAACGCGGGAGCGGCCGGGAGGAGCAGCGCCGCGAGCGCGACGGCCGCGGCGGCCAGGACGGCGGGCAGGGAGCGCCGACGCGGCGCGGGAGTCGTGATCACGCCACCGACCCTAGCGACCGCCCCTGCGTCGGACCGGTGAACCGTGCCCGCAGGGATGACGCGCGGGGTGATCCGGACTCGACAGGGCCGACCTGGATCGGTAGGTTCGAGTGTCCCCCCGTCACTGCAAGCCGCTACCCGAAGTGGTGCGCGTCCCGACGTCGGACAGACGTATACCCCATGGCCTGCGAGAGGTCGATCGGCCCCTCCGGCTCGGAGGCGGTCGGCTATGGTGGAAATGAAGGAGAAGCCGTGGACGAGACCCGCAGATTCGAGCGCGACGATATTCGACGCGCCGCCGACGCCGCCGCGTCCGACCGCTCGCACGACACGACTCAGACGTTCGGCCACGACGCCGATCTGTCCTTCGTCCCGTTCGGGGCCGACCTCACCGAAGCCGAGCTCGAGGCGATCGACGCCCTCCCCTCGGGTGCCGCTCTCCTGATCGTCCGCTCCGGCCCGACGACCGGTGCCCGGTACCTGCTCGACACCGACGTCACCACCGTCGGCCGTCACCCCGAGGCCGACATCTTCTTCGACGACGTCACCGTCTCCCGTCGTCACGCCGAGATCACCCGCTCGGGCAGCTCGTTCGAGATCGTCGACCAGCGCTCGCTCAACGGGAGCTACGTCAACGGCGAGCGGGTCGACCGTTCGGCGCTGCTCAACGGCGCCGAGGTGCGCATCGGCAAGTTCCGCCTGAACTTCTTCGGCTCGCCCGTCGACCTGCCGCCGGCAGAGCACTGATGGCGGCAGCCCCCGCCCGCGGTCGTCCGGCGGCCTCGGGGCTGTTGAGCATCGGACAGGTGCTCGCGCGACTCACCCCCGAGTTCCCCGCACTGTCGTCCAGCAAGCTGCGTTTCCTCGAGGTGCAGGGCATCGTCTCGCCGACCCGCACCGAGTCGGGTTACCGCAAGTTCTCGCCCGCCGACCTGGAGCGGCTGCGCCTCGCGCTGACGCTGCAGCGCGACCACTACCTGCCGCTCGCCGTGATCCGCGAGTACCTCGCCGACGTCGACGCGGGCCGCAATCCCGCGCCGCCCACGGCGATCGCGTCCATGACGAACGCGCCGCGCCGCTACCGCCGCGACGAACTTCTCTCGGCGGCCGGAGCGGCACCGCAGCTCCTCAACGACGCGATCAGCACGGGCGTGATCACCGGCGCCGAGACGTACAGCGAGCAGACCGTCTCGCTGCTGCGCACGCTCGTCGCCCTCGATCGGCACGGCATCGAACCGCGGCACGTGCGCTCGCTCCGGCAGAGCGCAGAGCGCGAGGCCTCCCTCGTCGAATCCGCCCTCGCGGCGCTGCTCCGCCGTCCCGACGCGGCCTCGCGGGCGCGCGCGAGCGAGCTCGCGCCCGAGCTCGCGGCACGTCTGGACGAGGTCCGGACGCTGTTCGTGCGCGAAGCCATCGACCGGATGCTGTCCTGATCGCGACACGCCGACCCCCTCGGCCCGGATGTCGTTGCCGGGGGACCTCCGCTGATCTAGCGTGGGAACAACGAGCCGATGAGGAGGGACGCGAGCATGACCGCTGGCGACGCACTCGGTGAACCCCCGTTCGCCACCGAACTCCTCTTCACCGACGGACTCCCCGAGATGGACGACGACACGGGCTACCGCGGCGCCGTCGCGGCCCGCGCCGCCGGTATCACGTACCGTCAGCTCGACTACTGGGCCCGCACCGAACTCGTCGTCCCCACCGTGCGCGGTGCGAGCGGCTCCGGTTCGCAGCGGCTCTACGGCTTCCGTGACATTCTCGTCCTGAAGCTCGTCAAGCGTCTGCTCGACACCGGCATCTCGCTCCAGCAGATCCGCACCGCCGTCGACCAGCTGCGCGCGGCCGGCATCCGCGACCTCGCCGGCACGACGCTCATGAGCGACGGCGCCTCGGTGTACCTGTGCACGTCGAACGACGAGGTCATCGACCTCGTCAGCCGCGGCCAGGGCGTGTTCGGCATCGCCGTCGGCAAGGTCCTCCGCGAGGTCGAGTCGACGCTCGTCGACTTCGAGTCCGCGACCGAGGCCGTCGACGAGCTCGCCGCCCGTCGCGCCGCGCGCACCGCCTGACGCGCCCCCGATACGAAAGAACCCCGGATGCCGTGGCATCCGGGGTTCTGCTTTCCCTACGCGTGAGGGGTCAAGAATTGTCGCCTGGGCGGTACGCAGGCGACAAATATTGACCCCTCACGCGCGAGGGACTGCGCGAGAAGCTACGCCTGGGGGGAGTCGGATGCCACCGGGATGCGGCCGGTGCGGACGATCCGGTCGAGCAGCGCGTCGAAGTCGGCGGCGAGCTCCTGCGCGGAGTCGCCGGGCCACACATGCAGCGGCTTCGCGGCGCCCTGTGCCTGCTGGAGCGACGTGCGCTCGGGCAGCTGCGGGTTGAGGACCAGCGGGCCGAACATGTCGCGCAGCTCCTTGATGCGGAACTGGTGTTCGATCGACTGCGGGCGCACGCGGTTCACGACGACGCCGAGCGGCTGCAGACGGGGGGAGAGGCCGCGACGGATCTCCTCGATCGCGCGGAGCGCGCGGTCGGCGGCGGCCACCGAGAACAGGCCGGGCTCGGTCACGACGATCACGCGGTCGCTCGCGGCCCACGCCGTGCGGGTCAGCGCGTTGAGCGAGGGGGCGCAGTCGATCAGGACGAGGTCGTAGTCGGCCTCGATCGTGGCGAGCGCCTCTTCCAGCTTCCACACGTCGCGCACGCTCGGGTGCGGACCGTCGAAGTTGATGGCCGACGGGCTGCCGATGAGCACGTCGATCGTGCCGGGGTGGACCTTCGCCCAGCCGCTGGAGGTGATCGCCTGACGGACGACCTTCTCCTTCGGGTTGGCCAGGACGTCGGCGATGTTCAGCCGACCGGCGACCTGGATGTCCATACCGGTGGACACATCGGACTGCGGGTCGAGGTCGACGACGAGAGTGCGAACGCCACGTGCGAAGGCGGCGGATGCCAGCCCGAGCGTCACGGTCGTCTTGCCGACCCCGCCTTTCAAAGAGCTGACGGAGAGTACGTGCACGAGCGTCTACGTTACCTTCCCCTAGGCTGTGAGCACATTCAGCTCCGTCGGCTTGACGTAAGGGTGCGCATGTTCTCGAAAATCCTGGTCGCCAATCGCGGAGAGATCGCCATTCGAGCGTTCCGCGCCGCCTACGAGGTGGGAGCCCGCACCGTCGCGGTCTACCCCTACGAGGACCGCGCGTCGCTCCACAGGCTGAAGGCCGACGAGGCGTACCAGATCGGCGAGCGCGGCCACCCCGTGCGCGCCTACCTCGACGTCGACGAGATCATCCGCGTCGCCCCCGGGAGTGCGGAGCGGATGCCATCTACCCCGGCTACGGCTTCCTCTCGGAGAACCCCGAACTGGCGGAGAAGGCCGCGGCGAACGGCATCGCCTTCATCGGGCCGCCCGCCGAGGTGCTGTCGATGGCGGGGAACAAGGTCACCGCGAAGGAGCACGCGATCGCGGCCGGGGTTCCGGTGCTGCGTTCGACCGCGGCATCCGCCGACGTCGACGCCCTCGTCGCTCAGGCCGAGGGAATCGGCTTCCCGCTGTTCGCCAAGGCGGTCGCCGGCGGCGGCGGGCGCGGGATGCGCCGCGTCGAGTCGATCGGCGAGCTCGCCCCGGCGTTGGCCGAGGCGATGCGCGAGGCGCAGAGCGCGTTCGGCGACCCGCGGATGTTCCTCGAGCAGGCCGTGCAGCGCCCGCGTCACGTCGAGGTGCAGATCCTGGCGGATGCCACGGGCGAGACGGTCCACCTCTTCGAGCGCGACTGCTCGGTGCAGCGGCGGCACCAGAAGGTCATCGAGATCGCTCCGGCTCCGAACCTGGACGACGCGGTGCGGGCGGACCTGCACCGCTACGCCGTGGCGTTCGCCCGATCGATCGGCTATCAGAACGCGGGCACCGTCGAGTTCCTCCTCGAGACCGCGGGTCCCCGCGCGGGCGAGGTCGTCTTCATCGAGATGAATCCGCGCATCCAGGTCGAGCACACCGTCACCGAGGAGGTCACGGACGTCGACCTCGTCCAGTCGCAGATGCGGATCGCCGCGGGGCAGACGCTCGCCGATCTGCAGCTCACGCAGGACGACATCCGCTTGCGCGGCGCGGCGCTGCAGTGCCGCATCACGACCGAGGACCCCACGCAGGGCTTCCGCCCCGACACCGGCAAGATCACGACGTACCGCTCGCCCGGTGGTGCCGGCATCCGTCTCGACGGCGGCACGACCGCCGCGGGGTCGCAGATCAGCCCGCACTTCGACTCGATGCTCGCCAAGCTCACCTGCCGCGGTCGCGACTTCGGTGCCGCGGTCGCCCGCGCACGCCGTGCGCTCGCGGAGTTCCGCATCCGCGGCGTCTCGACCAACATCCCCTTCCTGCAGGCGGTGCTCGACGACCCGGCCTTCGTCGCGGGCGACCTCAGCACGTCGTTCATCGACGAGCGGCCCGAACTGCTTCGCGGGCGCGAGTCGAAGGACCGCGGTACGAAGATCCTGTCGTGGCTCGTCGACACCACGGTCAACCGGCCGAACGGCGACAACCCGCTCTCGGTCGAGCCGGGCAGCAAGCTGCCCCACCTCGACCTCGCGGCCCCGGCGCCCTCGGGCTCGCGGCAGCGGCTGCAGGAGCTCGGCCCGGCCGGTTTCGCCCGGGCCCTGCGTGAGCAGACGGCCCTCGCCGTCACCGAGACGACCTTCCGCGACGCCCACCAGTCGCTGCTCGCGACCCGCGTCCGCACGCGCGACCTCGCCCGGGTCGCGCCGTACGTCGCGCGGCTGACGCCCGAGCTCCTCTCCGTCGAGGCCTGGGGCGGCGCGACGTACGACGTCGCGCTCCGCTTCCTCGGCGAGGACCCGTGGGAGCGGCTCGACGTGCTGCGGCAGGCGCTGCCGAACGTGGCGATCCAGATGCTCTTGCGCGGCCGCAACACCGTCGGGTACACCCCCTACCCGACGGAGGTGACGGATGCCTTCGTCGCCGAGGCCGCGGCATCCGGGATCGACATCTTCCGCATCTTCGACGCGCTCAACGACGTCTCGCAGATGCGGCCCGCGATCGACGCGGTGCTCGCGACCGGGACGTCGGTCGCGGAGGTCGCCGTCTGCTACACCGGCGACCTCCTCGACCCCCGCGAAGACCTCTACACGCTCGACTACTACCTGCGCCTCGCCGAGCAGATCGTCGAGGCCGGCGCCCACATCCTGGCCGTGAAGGACATGGCGGGGCTCCTGCGTCCCGCGGCCGCCGCGCGCCTGGTCACGGCGCTCCGGGAGCGGTTCGACCTCCCCGTGCACGTCCACACGCACGACACCGCGGGCGGGCAGCTCGCGACGCTCCTGGCGGCCTCGGCGGCAGGAGCGGATGCCGTCGACGCCGCCGCCGCGCCCATGTCGGGCACGACGAGCCAGCCGTCGCTGTCGGCCCTCGTCGCGGCACTCGCACACACGGACCGGGACACGGGGCTCGACCTCACCGCCGTCTCGGACCTGGAGCCGTACTGGGAAGCGGTCCGTCATCTCTACCGTCCGTTCGAGTCCGGGCTGCCGGGCCCCACGGGGCGCGTGTACCACCACGAGATACCCGGCGGGCAGCTGTCGAACCTCCGGCAGCAGGCGATCGCCCTCGGTCTCGCCGACGACTTCGAGCTCATCGAGGACATGTACGCCGCAGCGAACCGCATCCTCGGGCGCGTCCCGAAGGTCACGCCGTCGTCGAAGGTCGTGGGCGACCTCGCCCTCCACCTCGCGGCGGTCAAGGCCGACCCCGACGACTTCGAACGCAACCCGGAGAAGTACGACGTCCCCGACTCCGTCGTGTCGTTCATGGCGGGCGAGCTCGGCGATCTCCCCGGTGGGTGGCCCGAGCCTTTCCGCTCGAAGGTGCTCGCCGGTCGCGACATCAAGACGACGGTCACGCCGCTCACCGCCGACGACCTCGCGGCTCTCGACGGAGACTCCGAGACGCGGCGCGGGCGGCTCAACGCCCTGCTGTTCCCGGCGCCCACGCGCACCTTCCTCGAGACCCGGGCCGCGTACGGCGACCTGAGCGCCCTCGACACCGCCGACTACCTCTACGGCCTGCGGGCGGGGGAGGAGCACACCGTCGAGATCGAGCGCGGCGTGCAGCTGTTCGTCGGCCTCGAAGCGATCGGCGACGCCGATGACAAGGGCATGCGCACCGTCATGACGACCCTGAACGGGCAGTTGCGGCCGGTGTTCGTACGCGACCGCTCCATCGACGTCGAGGCGCGACAGGCCGAGAAGGCGGACACGTCGAAGCCGGGCCAGGTCGCTGCGCCCTTCTCCGGAGTCGTCACCCTGAAGGCCGCCGTCGGCGACCGGGTCGCGGCCGGTCAGCCGGTGGCATCCATCGAGGCGATGAAGATGGAGGCGGCGATCACGAGCCCCGTCGACGGCGTCGTCGAGCGGCTCACGGTCGCTACCACGCAACAGGTCGAAGCGGGAGACCTTTTGCTCGTGGTCCGCCCCGCGCAGTAGCCTGAAAGGGGGCGCTCTTTCGCGCCCCCTTTTCCTTTGGAGACTGCAGTGACCCCCGACCGCACCGACGAGACCCCCGACGACGGCGCCGAACACGGTGTCCTCGACGACAGCGGCTCGCTCGACACGTCCAGCATCCACATCCTCGGTGGACACATCGCACAGGTCAGCGTCGACCTCCCGGTGTCCGACGAAGACGACGTCGACGACGACGTCATCGAGGACGAGATACCCGTCATCGACGCCGAATCCCGCGCCTTCGAGGTCGTCGGGATCGTGCATCTGCCGGACGCCGACGAGCCCCCGCTCCTCACCCACGTTCCCGACCCCGAGGTCGTCGAGGTGCAGACGGACGGCTCCGAGCTCGTCCTCGAACCGCACGACGACCCCGACGCGTGGGACGCCGACGCCGAGGTGCACGAGGCCGAGCTCGAGCCCGAAGAGCACGAAGAGGGCGACGAGCACGACGAGCACGACCGCCCTTCGGACACGGATGCCGTGACCGAAGACGTGGATGCCGAGTCCGACGGCACCGCCGACGACGCCGAGGCTGCGCCCGGCGAGGTGGTGCAGACCGCTGAGGTGGCCGACGTCGAGGCGACCGTCGAGGTCGCGGACGTCCCGGAGGCCGAGGAGCCCGTGGCGGAACTCGTCGCGGACGAGCCCGCGGCGGAGGACGTCGAGACCGTGGACGACGACCCCGTGGATGCCGACGTCGAGCTCCCGGCAGCCGAGAAATCGGAGGAGGCGGAGGAGGCGGAGCCCGAGGTCGCCGCTGAGCCCGAGCCCGCCGCCGCGGTCGAGCCCCAGCCGGAGCCCGAGCCCGCAGCTGAGCCCGATACCGCCGCCGAGCCCGAGCCCGCCGCGGAACCCGAGCCCGCGTCCGCGTCCGCCGAGGACGAGCCCGCGCCGACGACCGGTCCCGTGCCGCGCACCCGCGCCGAGCTCGCCGCGACCGGCGTGATCGGCACTGTGCCGCTGACGCGCCGCGAGGTCCACCAGGCCGACGAGGCCGCGCGATCGGTGCGCGTCCACGCGAGCGAGCGCGTCCGCACTCCGGGGAGCGATGTGACCCTCGCATCCAAGCGTCTCGGCGAGATCGACGACACCCGCGAGAGCCCCGACCTGCTCACCGCCGACCGTCTGCTCGACCCGCGCCAGATCTCCCGCCCCGAGCCCGAGGGCCTGTGGCAGCAGCTGGTGTACTCGGTGTCGCGGCACCGGATCAACCTCGGCGACGGACGCCGCGCCCGCGCGCGCAAGGACCTCGATCGCCGGATCGCCGCCCCGCTGTCCGGCGAGGCGCGCTTCGTGCCCGTGCTGTCGCGCAAGGGCGGCGTCGGAAAGACCACCGTGACCGCTCTGCTGGGCATGGCCCTCGCCGATGCCCGCGACGACCGGGTCATCGCGGTCGACGCGAACCCCGACCGCGGCACGCTCGCCGACCGCGTGGGCCGCCCCAACGGCCGCACCGTCCGCGATCTCGTGCGCGCGCACGACGACGTCGAGGGATACAGCGACGTGTCGTCGATCGTGGCCCGCGACACGACGCGGCTGGATGTGCTGGCATCCGATGCCGATCCGCGCGTCTCCGAGGCGTTCAGCGACGAGGACTACCGCCGTGTCGCGGACGTCGCCGCGCATTACTACTCGATCGTGCTCACCGACACCGGCACGGGGATCGTCCACTCGGTCATGGAGGCGACGCTCGAGCTCGCCGACTCGCTCGTGGTCGTCGCGGGACTCTCGGTCGACGAGGCGCGCCTCGCGTCCGAGACCCTGACGTGGCTCGAGACCAACGGCTACGCCGATCGCGTCCGCAACGCCGTCGTCGTGCTCAACTCCGCCCGCCCCGGCGCGCCGCTGGTGCGCGAGAGCGAGCTCGAGGCGCACTTCCGCACGCGCGTCCGCGCCGTCATCCGGATGCCGTACGACGCCCACGTCGCCGCCGGCAGCGCGATCGCGTTCCGCGACCTGCAGCCCGGCACCCGCCTGGCCGCGCGCGAGCTTGCCGCTGCCGTCGTGGAGGGCCTGCGCGTTCCGGCGGCCGTGGCATGACGGTTCGTCCGATCCGCCTGTTCGGCGACCCCGTCCTGCGCGCCCCCAGCGCACCCATCGAGGAGATCGACGACGGCATCCGCGCCCTCGTCCGCGACCTCGTCGACACCGTCGAGCCTCCCGGTCGCGCCGGCGTCGCCGCGCCGCAGATCGGCGTGGGACTCCGCGCGTTCAGCTACAACATCGACGGCGACATCGGGTACGTGCTGAACCCCGTCCTGGTCGAGACCCGTGGTGAGCCCGAGCTCGTGGGCGAGGGATGCCTCTCCGTCCCGGGCCTCTGGCACGAGGCGCTCCGCTACCCGTGGGCGAAGGTCGTCGGCATCGACCTCGACGGTAACGAGGTCGTGCTCGAGGGCGACGGCCTGCTCGCGCAGGCGCTGCAGCACGAGACCGACCACCTCGACGGCAAGCTCTATCTCTCGCGCCTTCCCGCCGAGACGCGCCGCGAAGCGATGCGGCAGATCCGCGAGAGCGACTGGTTCTGACCGGCATCCTGTCCCGAGAACAGGGGATGCCATGAGAACGCGCCGATCCGTGATGGATCGGCCCGTTCTCGTTCCGGCGCCCGTTCTCGCGGCCCGTCAGGGCAGCGACACGTTGGTGGTGTTGATCGGCACCGCGTAGATGTCCTCGATGGCGTCGGCGAAGTCGCTGACGATGACGTTGCGCTTGATGCTCATCTTCGGCGTCAGGTGCCCGCTCGCCTCGGTCCACTCGGTCGGGAGGATCGTGAACTTGCGGATGGATTCCGCGCGCGAGACGCGCGTGTTGGCGCGGTCGATCGCGCTCTGCACCTCTGCGCGCACCTTCTCGTTCGTCGCCGCCTCGGTGAGCGACATGTCGGCCGGCAGCCCGTTGTTCGCGAGCCACGTCGGCAGCATCTCGGTGTCGAGGGTCACGAGCGCCGAGATGAACGGCTTGTGGTCGCCGACCACGACGACCTGGCCGACGATCGGGTTCGCGCGGATGGGGTCCTCGAGCGCGGCGGGCGCGACGTTCTTGCCGCCGGCGGTGACGATGATCTCCTTCTTCCGCCCGGTGATGGAGAGGAACCCGTCGGAGTCGAACGCCCCGATGTCGCCCGTCTTGAACCAGTCGCCGTCGAACGCCTCGGCCGTGGCCTCGGGGTTGCGCCAGTACTCGGAGAAGACGTTGATGCCGCGCACCTGGATCTCGCCGTCTTCCGCGAGGCGCACGCTCACGCCCGGCAGGACGGGGCCGACCGTGCCGATCTTGGACTTGGTCGCGAGGTTCACGGTTGCCGGGGCCGTGGTCTCGGTGAGGCCGTAGCCCTCGAGGATCACGACGCCGAGGCTGCGGAAGAAGTGCCCCAGCCGCGGGCCGAGCGGAGCCGACCCCGACACGGCGTAGACGATGCGGCCGCCCATGGCCTCGCGGAGCTTGGAGTACACGAGCCGGTCGAACAGCGCGAACTTGATCTTCAGGAGGAGCGGGATCGGCTTCCCCTGCTGCTCGCGCTCGGAGTGCTCGACGGCGGCCGCGGCGGCGGCGCGGAAGATCTTGCCCTTGCCGCCCGCCTCGGCCTTCTGCTCCGCCGAGTTGTAGACCTTCTCGAACACGCGCGGGACGGCGAGGAGGAAGGTCGGCTGGAAGGATCCGAGCGCCGGGAGCAGTTGCTTGGTGTCGGGCTGGTGGCCGGTCTTCACGCCGGCGTGGACGTTGAGCAGCGAGATGAAGCGGGCGAACACGTGCGCGGTCGTGATGAACAGCAGCGTCGACGCGCCGGGCGTCTCGACGACCTCGTGCAGCGCCTTGGCGGAGTTCCGGGCGAGTTCGACGAAGTTGCCGTGCGTCAGGACGCAGCCCTTGGGGCGCCCCGTCGAGCCCGAGGTGTAGATGAGCGTGGCGACGTCGGAGCTGTTCGCGATGGCGCGGCGGCGGGCGATCTCGGCATCCTCGATCTCCTTCCCGCGGGAGACGAGGGCGTCGAGGTCACCGGCGTGCATGGCCCAGACGTCGCGCACGAGCGGCAGGTCGCTGCGCACCTCGTCGAGGCGCTGACCGTGCTCGGGCGACTCGACGACCGCGGCGATCGCGCCCGAGTCGGAGATGATCCACGAGATCTGCGAGGGCGAGCTCGTCTCGTACACCGGCACCATGACCGCGCCGGCATAGAACAGCGCGAAGTCGACGAGGGTCCAGTCGTACGTGGTGCGGGCGATGAAGGCGACCTTCTCGCCGGGTTGGATGCCGGCGGCGACGAAGCCCTTCGCGAGGGCGATGACCTGCTGCTCGAAATCGCGCGCCGAGACCTCGCGCCACCCCGAGCCGTCGGGGACGGCGAAGAGGGCCCGGTCGGGCGTGGCGGCCACGCGCTCGGCGAGCAGATCGGAAACGTTCGCGGTCGGATCGGCGGGGACGACGGGGGCATGGTCGAACTGGATCACGGCAACTCCTTTGTGTACCGGAAAGAGCGTTCAGCGGTCCATCGAGTCTAGTCGTAGGTTCCGACCGCGCCCCGGGCGCGCCGGGCGGTCCGCCTCGTCGCGCCCCGGTGGCTAGACTGCTGCGGGCCGAGCCGCGGGGCGGGCCGAGAAGGGGAGTGCGGTGCTCAACATCGGTATCGACATCGGCGGCACGAAGATCGCCGGTGGGGTGGTCGACGAGAACGGCGCGATCGTCGAGAAGCTCCGGGTGGACACCCCCATCGATCCCGTCGCCCTCGTGGATGCCGTCGTCGACATGGCCGAGCACCTCCGGCGCGGCCACGACGTCCACGCGATCGGCGTCGCCGCGGCCGGATTCATCAGCCGCGACCGCAGCACCGTCATCTACGCGGCGAACATCGACTGGCGCAACGAGCCCCTGCGCGCGCGGCTCGAGGGCCGGCTGAACACGCCGGTGACGGTCGAGAACGATGCCAACGCCGCGGGCTGGGGCGAGTACCGCTTTGGCGCGGGCCAGGGCGTCCACGACATGGTCATGCTGACGATGGGTACCGGCGTCGGCGGCGCCGTCGTCACCAACGGCGAGCTGTTCCGCGGCGGCCACGGCATCGGCGCCGAGCTCGGCCACCTGCGGTTCGTGCGCGGCGGGCACCCGTGCGGATGCGGACAGAACGGATGCCTTGAGCAGTACGCCTCGGGACGCGCGCTGCAGCGCGAGGCCAACGCCATCGCCGACGAGGGCGGCATCGGTGCGGCCCTGGCGGCGGTGCGCGCCGAGAAGGGTGCGATCCCCGGCCCCGCCGTGTCGCGTCTCGTGCTCGCGGGCGATCCCGGAGCTCTCGAGGCCCTGCGCCGCGTCGCCACCGCCCTCGGCGAGGCGTGCGGTGGATTCCAGGCCGTGCTCGACCCCGAGCTCTTCGTGATCGGCGGGGGAGTGGCGCAGCTCGGCGACGACCTCCTCGTCCCGGTGAAGCTCGCGTACGAGACCTCCCTTCCGGGGTACGGTGAACGTCCGGTGGCCGAGTTCACGATCGCGCGACTGGGCAACGACGCCGGTCTCATCGGGGTCGCCGACCTCGCGGGGATGGAGCGCTGACGATGTTCTACTGGCTCATGAAGTACGTGGTCATCGGACCGGTCATCAAGGCCGTGTTCCGCCCGTGGATCGTGGGCCGTCGCAACATCCCGCGCGAGGGCGCGGCGATCCTCGCCAGCAACCACCTGTCGTTCTCCGACTCGATCTTCCTGCCGCTCATGATCGACCGCCGCATGGCGTTCCTCGCCAAGAGCGACTACTTCACCGGCAAGGGACTGAAGGGCTGGGCGACGCGCCTGTTCTTCACCGCCACCGGCCAGCTGCCGATCGACCGATCCGGAGGCAAGGCGTCCGAGGCATCCCTCAACACCGGTCTCGGGGTGCTCGGGCGCGGCGAGCTGCTCGGCATCTACCCCGAGGGCACGCGCAGCCCCGACGGAACGCTCTACCGGGGCCGCACGGGCATCGCCCGCATGGCGCTCGAGGCGCGCGTGCCGGTGATCCCCGTCGTGATGGTCGACACCGGGGCGGTCATGCCCATCGGTCAGCGGCTGCCGCGCGTCGGACGCGTCGGGATCGTCATCGGCGAACCGCTCGACTTCTCCCGGTTCCAGGGCATGGAGGGCGACCGCTACATCCTCCGCTCCGTCACGGACGAGATCATGGTGGCGCTGCAGCGCCTCGGCGAACAGCGCTACGAGGACGTCTACGCGTCGACGGTGAAGGACCGGTTGGCCAGTGCCCAGGCGGCGAAGGCGCCCGCGGCCCGCCACTAGACTTCAGGGGTGAATCAGCAGCTCCACGACCTCGACCACTGGCGGACCCTGCCCATCAAGCAGCAGCCCCAGTGGTATGACGAGGCCGCTGTGGCCGCGGCATCCGCCGAATTGGCCACCCTCCCTCCGCTCGTCTTCGCGGGCGAGGTCGACATCCTCCGTGACCGTCTCGCTCGGGCCGCCGCGGGTCAGGCGTTCCTCCTGCAGGGCGGTGACTGCGCCGAGACGTTCGCCGGCGCGACCGCCGAGCAGATCCGCAACCGCATCAAGACGGTGCTCCAGATGGCGGTCGTCCTCACGTATGGCGCGTCGATGCCCGTCGTGAAGATGGGCCGCATGGCGGGGCAGTTCGCCAAGCCCCGCTCGAGCGACACCGAGACCCGCGGCGACGTGACGCTGCCCGCGTACCGCGGCGACATCGTCAACGGCTACGACTTCACCGAGGAGTCGCGCAAGGCCGACCCCGCGCGTCTGCTCAAGGGCTACCACACGGCCGCGTCGACCCTGAACCTCATCCGCGCCTTCACGCAGGGCGGGTTCGCCGACCTCCGCGAAGTGCACAGCTGGAACAAGGGCTTCGCGAGCAACCCGGCCAACCAGGCGTACGAGAGCATGGCGACCGAGATCGACCGCGCCATCAAGTTCATGGAGGCCGCCGGTGCCGACTTCGACGAGCTGACGCGCGTGGAGTTCTACACCGGCCACGAGGGTCTGCTCATGGACTACGAGCGCCCGATGACCCGCATCGACTCGCGCACCGGCCTCGCGTACAACACGTCGTCCCACTTCCAGTGGATCGGCGAGCGCACGCGCGAGCTCGACGGCGCGCACGTCGACTACTTCTCCAAGATCCGCAACCCGATCGGTGTGAAGCTCGGCCCGACGACGACGCCCGAGACGGCGCTCGCCCTCATCGACAAGCTCGACCCCGAGCGCGAGCCTGGACGCCTCACCTTCATCACGCGCATGGGCGCGGGCAAGATCCGCGACGCCCTGCCGCCGCTGCTCGAGGCCGTCCGCGCGTCGGGTGCGACGCCGCTGTGGGTCACCGACCCGATGCACGGCAACGGCATCACGACGCCGACCGGCTACAAGACGCGGCGTTTCGACGACGTGGTGGACGAGGTCCGCGGGTTCTTCGAGGCGCACCGCCAGGTGGGCACGCACCCGGGTGGCATCCACGTCGAACTGACCGGCGACGACGTGACCGAGTGCCTCGGCGGCTCCGAGATGATCGACGAGGCCACCCTCGCGACGCGCTACGAGAGCCTGTGCGACCCGCGCCTCAACCACCGTCAGAGCCTCGAGCTGGCGTTCCTCGTGGCCGAGGAGCTCGAGAACCGCTGAGACGAATCGAAGGACGCCCCTGACCGCACAGCGGGTTCTAACGGTGGTCGCAACACCCCAGGTTTTGGGAGGTTGCGGCCACCGTGTTATTTCAGGGGGAGTCGGGTGCGGTCGTGCGGGAGTTGTTTCTCCGGCGGTTGAGTGAGGTGGGGAGCGTCACTGTGGTGGCGCGGGAGTTGGGGGTCAATCGCCATACGGGGTTCTCGTGGGCGCGGCAGGCGGGTATGGCTTCGGTGCGTGTGGGCCATCCGGGCCGGGCGGAGTTCGCGCGGTTGCGGGCGGAAGGTATGAGTCGCCGTGAAGCGGCGGCTGCGGTGGGGATTCATGAGCGGACCGCGAAGGATTGGGATCGAGGTGTCCGCCGGACGATGAACGCGCGGATCTATCCCGACGGGCGTCGGGTGGATTATTCGACGGGGCAGACCACGATGGGGAGCGTGAAGCCCCTGGTAGCTGCGGTTCCCGCGGAGGTCGGTTCTCGGTTGTTGTCGCTGTCGGAGCGGGAGAAGATCGCTGATCTGCGGCGGGCGGGTCTGTCGTTGCGAGCGATAGGGCGGGAGTTGGACCGGCCCGCGTCGACAATCATGCGGGAGCTCCGCGCGCGTATCGACGCGAACGGGCGTTACCTGCCGCATGCGGCCCACCGCGACGCCGCAGCGAAACGGGTTCGTCCGAAGCGGCGGCGAAGCTCGCTCAGCCCGGACGGTTGCGGGACTATGTTTCCGACCGTCTGAAGGAACAATGGTCTCCGGGACAGATCAGCGGCGTGTTGTCGCGCGATCACGCGGGTGATGAGGGCATGCAGGTGAGCGCGGAGACGATCTACCAAGCTATCTACGTCCAAGCCCGCGGCGGGTTGAAACGCGAGGTCGCCGATGCGCTGCGTTCGGGTCGAGCCCGCCGCAAACCCCACCGTTCGCCCGAGCACCGCACGAGCCGGTTCGTTGATCCGATGGTGATGATCAGTGAGCGCCCGGCGGAGGTCGCGGACCGCGCCGTCCCGGGGCATTGGGAGGGTGATCTGATCATGGGAGCCGGTAACCAGTCCGCGATCGTCACCCTCGTCGAACGCGCCACCCGTTACGTCATGCTCGGGCACCTGCCCGCCCGCGATCACACCGCCGAGACCGTCCGTGATGTCCTCGTAGAACTGATCGGCACGCTCCCCGCGCACCTGCGGGGGTCGTTGACCTGGGACCAAGGGACGGAGATGGCCGGGCACAAGGCGTTCACGATCGCCACGGACGTCCCCGTGTATTTCTGCGACCCCGCCAGTCCCTGGCAGCGCGGGTCGAATGAGAACACCAACGGACTGCTCCGGCAGTACTTCCCCAAAGGCACCGACCTCTCCGTCTTCGGCCCCGAAGACCTCGAGCACGTCGCCCAGAAGCTCAACGGGCGCCCACGCAAAACGCTGGGCTGGGATACCCCAGCCCAGCGTCTGCTAGAACTCGTTTAGTTCAGTTGGTGTTGCGACGACCCATTGAATCCGCCCACGGTCGGGGGCGTCACTCGTTTCTAAAGCGTCGGCGTGAGCGTGACCGTGCTGCCCTGCGGCGCCGTGGTCCCGGCCTTGGGGTTGGTCGAGCGCACCTTGTAGATGTCCCAGTACTTGAAGCCGAGGGGGAGCGTGCCGTCGTCGATGCCGGCGTTCACGTCGAACCCGAGGCCCTTCAACGTGTTGACCGCCTCGCGGATCGTCATGCCGACGACGTTCTCGGGGATGAGGACGGGCTTCGGTCCGATCGAGACGTTCAGCGTGACGGTCTCGCCGGGGCGCCAGTTCCCGCCGCCCTCGCGATCGTTGATCCCGATGACCGTGCCCGACGGGACCGAGTTGCTGTACTGCTCCGACGTCTGGGTCTTCAGCTGCACGTCGCTCATCGCCTTCTCGGCCTGCGCCTGCGTGAGTCCCGCGACCTCGGGGATCGGTCCGAGGGACACGACGAGTGCGGCCGCGTCGCCCTCGTGCACGGTGCAGCCCTTCGTGCAGTCGATCGCGTCACCGCCGGCCCGCGGGGTCACGGATGCTCCGAGCACGGTTCCCGCGCCGGCATCCGTGAACTCCTGCGTCGTCCCGGACACGCCGATGTAAGCGGACTCCAGGATGCCGTTGACGTCCTCCGCGCTCTTCCCCGCGAGCTCGGGCAGGTCGTGCGACGCCGGTCCGATCGAGACGAAGACGGTGACGACCGTGCCCTTGTCGAGGCGCGTGTTCACCACGGGGTCCGACCCGACCGTCGTCCCCGCCGGGATCTCGCGGTCGTTGACCTCCTGCTGCGTGGCGGCGAGCTGCTCCTGGGTGAGCAGGGTCTCCGCCTCCGCGTAGCTCATGCGCGAGACGTCGGGCACGGCGACCAGGGATCCCGGACCCGAGCCGAACCACCAGCCGGTTCCCGCCGCCCCCGCCGCGAGCAGCAGGACGAGCGCGAACAGCCAGATCCCGCGGGTCGTGCGTCGGCGGGTGCGCTGACGCAGACGCGTCGCGTTGTCGACGTCGTCGACGGGCACGGCCGGGGCCACGGCCGTCTGCGGCAGCACCTTGGTGAGCTCGCGCGACTCGGAGGCGCTCGCGGTGACCGTTCCGACCGAGACGGCACGGGCGACCTGGGGCGCGAGCCCCAGCTCCTTCTCGATCTCGCGCAGGCGCGCGAGCATCGCGCCCGCGTCGAGCGGTCGCTCCGCGGGCTCCCGCTCGGTGGCCCACAGGACGAGCTCGTCGAGCTGTTCGGGGACGCCGGAGTTCTTCGCGCTCGGACGCGGGACGGAGTCGGTGGCGTGCTGGTAGGCGATCTGCATGGGCTGCTCGCCCTTGTACGGCTGCTCGCCCACGAGCATCTCGTAGAGCATGATCCCGAGCGAGTAGATGTCGCTGCGGGCGTCCGCCGTTCCCCGCGTCACGAGTTCGGGCGCGAGGTAGGCGATCGTGCCCATGAGCTGCGCGCCGCTCGCGGTGTTGGCGGTGGTCGCCCGGGCGAGGCCGAAGTCGCCGATCTTGATGCGGCCGTCTTCGGCCAGGAGTACGTTCTCGGGCTTGACGTCCCGGTGCACGATGCCCGCCCGGTGGGCGGCGGCGAGCCCCGAGAGGATGGCATCCATGATCGTCAGGGTCTGATCCACCGTGAGGCGCTTGTGCTCGCGCAGGAGTTCGCGCAGCGTGATGCCCGGCAGGTACTCCATGACGAGGTACGCCATGTCGCCGTCCTGGCCCTGGTCGAAGACGTTGACGACGTGCGGGTCCGACAGGCGCGCGGCCGACCGGGCTTCCTGAATGAACCGGCTCTGGAACACGGTGTCGTCGCTGAGGTGGCCGTGCATGACCTTGAGCGCGACCCGTCGTTCGAGACGCAGGTCGGTGGCGACGTACACGGTCGCCATGCCGCCGCGCGCGATGCGCGCACGGACCCGGTATCGACCGTCGACGAGACGGCCGATCAGCGGGTCGGCCTGCTGACTCGTGCTCACGTGTCGAGTCTACGGAGCGCCCCCTGTGAGCCCGGGGAGCGGCTCACCTTCGCATCACCCGAGAACGGACAGCCAGACGGATGCCACGGACTCCCACTGCGCGTATCGATCGGGGTACGCGGAGATCTGCACCGCCTGCGCGGCGTCGGCGTAGGCCATGCTCTCCCAGCCCGGGATGTCGAGGAGGCCGCGCGTCGCCGTGCCGTTCGGGTCTCCCGCGCCGCCGTAGAACACGCGGGTCGCGCGCTCCCGGTCGAGGATCTGCTCGGGGGAGCCCCAGCCGCTGCTCGGCCGCTGCTGGAACAGGCCGAGCGAGTCGCGGTCTCCCCAGTCGAGGTTGCGCAGCCACGACTCCTGCATCGCCGTGCCGAGGGCGATCGCGATGCCGCGGTCGGAGACGCCCAGCTCCCGGCCGATGCGGATGATGAGGCGGGCGTTGTCGGACTGCTCGGCGTCGAGTCCGGGAGCCGTCGCCGGTGCCGCGGATGCCACGCTCGCGGTGGCCGCGTTCGCTCCGGGCGCGGGGATGTCCAGCGTCTGGCCCGGGTAGATGATCGATTCCCGGGTCAGGCCGTTCGCGGTCAGGACGGCGTCGACGGAGGTGCCGTTGGCGGCCGCGATCGCGGAGACGGTGTCGCCCGGGACCACCTCGTGGGTGCGGGCCGCGGTGGGGGCGGGCGTCGGGGCCGCGTCCGCGGCGACGAGCGCGAGTACCCATGGCCGGGCCGGATGACGCTCCCGGCGTCGAGGCCGTTCGCGGCGAGCATGGCGGCGGTGTCGAGGCCGTGCGCGCGGGCGATCGCCCACACGGTGTCGCCGGGCTGCACCGTGTAGGTGGAGGCCGCGGGGACGGCCGTCAGCACGGGGAGGCCGAGCGTCCGCGGCGCGGGCGGAACGGCGGCGAGCGCGGGGGCGGGCGGCGCGGCATGCGCGGCGTTCTCACCCGACAGGGCGAGCGCGATCGTGCCGGCGACCGCGGCGGGCCAGACGGTCAGGGCGCGCGGGCGCGCGAGAGGAGCAGGGAGTCGTCGCATGGTGGGGGATCCGTTCTTCCGACTGCCCGCCACGGTCGCACGGTGCGGGGCGGATGTCAACGCGTGGGGCGCCTGTGACGGATGTGACGGGCGGTCCTGAACGTCGTTCGGACGGCCGTGGGATGAGATAGTGGCAAGGTGACCGACACGCCCCGTTTCCCTACTGAATGGCTGACGCTCCCCGACCTCGTCGACGTGCTGGGCGAGCCGCTCGGACGAGTCCGCCGCTTCCTCGACGAGAACTACCTGGTCGGTTCGCGTCGGGACGGCGTGCTGCGTGTTCCCGCGGTGTTCATCGTCGACGGCCGCCCGCTTCCGTCGCTGCGCGGCACGATCATCGTGCTCCACGACGCGGGGTTCGACGCCGACGAGACGATCGACTGGCTGCTCACGCCGGAAGAGACCATCGGGGTCGCCCCGATCGAGGCGCTCCTCGCGGGGCGCAAGAGCGAAGTGCGCCGCGTCGCGGCCACGCTCGCCTGAGCGCTCGCCCGAACTCGGGCGGAGGACGCCTCAGGACGTCCGCTGCGTGGCGGCGCGCGCGAGCGTGCGCAGCTCCGCGACGGCTCCGGCGCCGAGTCGCGCGCCGTCGAGCGCCCGCTCGGCCTGCCGCTCGTACTCGGCGATCAGCTCTTCCGTCCGGGCGAGAGCCCCCGTGGAGACGATCGTCTCCTGCAGATCGCGGATGCGCGTGGCATCCAGGGTCCGATCCCCGAGCATCCCGTCGAGGTCGGCGCGCGCGTCGTCGGGGAGTGCCTGCCGTGCGTACGCGACGAGCACCGTGCGCTTGCCCTCGCGCAGATCGTCGCCGGAGGGCTTGCCCGTGACCGCGCTGTCGCCGAAGACGCCGAGGACGTCGTCGCGCAGTTGGAACGCCATGCCGATGTCGTGCCCGAACCGGCCGAGGGCCTCGAGCTGAGCGTCGTCGGCGCCCGCGAGAGCGGCCCCGATCTGCAGCGGTTTCTGGATGCTGTACCGCGCCGACTTGTAGGACGCGACGCGCAGCGCGCGATCGGCGTGGTCCTCGTCCGCGTGGACGGCGTAGGCCGACTCCTCCGCGACGTCGAGGAACTGCCCGATCGTCACGTCCCGACGCATGTGCGCGTACTGCCGCCGGGTGGCCGCCGCCGTCGCGATGCCGTCGAGGGACTCCTCGAGCAGATCGTCGCTCCATGCGACGAGCAGGTCGCCGAGCAGGATGGCGGCGGAGCGCCCGAAAGCCTCGGAATCCCCGGCCCAGAGCGCGTCCGTGTGGACCGTCTGCAGTGCGCGATGAGCGGCGGGCTGTCCGCGCCGGGTGTCGGAGTTGTCGATGAGGTCGTCGTGCACGAGGGCCGCCGCCTGGAAGATTTCGAGGGCGGCGGCGACGCCGATCGCGGCGGCGTCGGGGGCGGTCGAGGCGTCGTCGGAGACCTCTTCTACGGCGTGGCGCCCGGTGAGGAGGAAGCGGGCGCGAAGGCGCTTGCCTCCGCGGAGCGAAGAGGCGCCCGCGCGTGCCATCTTCTCGGCCTCTTCCCCCAGGCCGGAGGCGTACGATATCTGTTCAGATACGAACTTGTCGAGTCGCTGAGAAACAGCCTCGATCGGTTCCGGGGAGGTCGGCACGGGCCTAGCCTAGTGATCCTCGCCCCGCGTAGAATCGACCGTACTCAGCAATAGAGGGGGAAGGCATGCCACTCTCCGAACAGGAGCAGCGTCTGCTGGACGAGATGGAGCGCCATCTCATGAGTAACGACGCCGACGTCGTCACGGC
Organism: Microbacterium sp. SLBN-111; assembly: GCF_049739645.1. Lineage (NCBI taxonomy): Bacteria > Bacillati > Actinomycetota > Actinomycetes > Micrococcales > Microbacteriaceae > Microbacterium > Microbacterium sp. SLBN-111. The sequence continues at coordinate 3,620,382 of NZ_JBMGQH010000001.1, read as the reverse complement.
CCCAAGTCGCGCGCTCAGCTACCGCAACATCGTCCTCGGCTCGATCCTCGTGCTCGCCGGTCTCGGTGCTCTCATCGCGGGCGTCTCGATCGGATTCAACACCGGCGTCCTCGGCATCGCGGTCGGTGTCGTCGGATTCCTGGTGATGGTCGGCGGCGTCGTCTTCGCCGTCACCCCGACCCGCAACTCTTCGCGTCTGCCCTCGGCTCGGTCGGCATCGGCCAAGCGCGGCCCGCGCGCGTCGGGCGGCTCCTTCATGGACCGCATGAACGACCGCTGGGACCGCCGCAACGACGGGCACTGACACCCTCCGCTTCTTCTCGAGAACACCGGCTCTTCGGAGCCGGTGTTTTTTTGTGCCCGTGTGAGCGCGGGGAGGAGGAGGGATGCCGGCGCGCGAGGCGCCCCCGCTCCCGGGTGACGCCGGAATCCCTCCCTTTCCCTCCACCGACGGCACCCGCGAGCGCGCGCGCCGCGTGATTCCGCGGTTCTAGCCGCCACGGCGTCGAGGGGGAGCGGACCATACACGCCTCGGCATCCCTGGGAAAGGGCCGCGTTTCGATAGCAAAGTGGAGGGTGGTGGAGTAAAGTGGGGGAAACTTCGCAGGCCGGACGAAGGGGGTGGACGCCCGAATGCTGCTCGGCACGCACACTCCCAAGCTCGACGACAAAGGGCGCGTCATCCTGCCCGCGAAGTTCCGTGACGATCTCGGCGCCGGAGTGGTGATCACCCGGGGGCAGGACCGCTGCCTCTACGTGTTCAGCACCGAGGAGTTCGAGCGCGTGCACGAGCGGATCCGCGAGGCGCCGCTCAGCAACAAGCAGGCCCGCGACTTCCTGCGCATGTTCCTCTCGGGGGCCAGCGCCGAGAAGCCCGACGGGCAGAACCGGATCACGGTCCCCCCGGCGCTGCGCGCCTACGCGGGGCTGGACCGCGAACTGGTCGTGACGGGTGTCGGCGCCCACGCCGAGATCTGGGACGCCGCGGCCTGGAACGCCTACGCCGAAAGCAACGAAGAGACCTACGCCGAGATGGAGCAGGAGGTGATCCCGGGACTGTTCTGATCGCCGGCTGTGATTCCCAGCCGCACGCCCTGACGCCACTTCCCCGGTGCCAGGTCGAGCGGATGGGGATCAGAGCCCACGATCCCGCCCCGTCATCATGGACATCCGCGACATCCACACCCCCGTGCTGCTCGAGCGCTGCGCCGAACTGCTCGCTCCCGCCCTGCAGCGCGACGGCGCCGTCTTCGTCGACGCGACACTCGGCATGGGCGGCCACTCCGAGGCGTTCCTCGAACGCTTCCCCGGCACCCGCCTCATCGGCCTCGACCGCGACACCGACGCCCTCCGCATCGCGGGGGAGCGCCTGGCCCGGTTCGAGGGGCGCACGACGTTCGTCCACACCGTCTACGACGGGATCGCGGATGCCGTGGCCTCCGCCGGCGTCGACAAGGTCGACGGCATCCTGTTCGACCTCGGCGTCTCGTCTCTGCAGCTCGACGAGGCCTCGCGCGGGTTCGCCTACGCGCAGGACGCCCCGCTCGACATGCGCATGGACCAGACATCGGGCGTGACCGCCGCCGAGGTCCTCGCGACGTACGGCGAGGGCGACCTCCGCCGTATCTTCGAGCGGTACGGCGAGGAGAAGCTCGCCGCCCGCTACGCCCGGGCCATCATCGCCGCGCGCCAGCAGGCGCCGCTGGAGCGGTCCGGCCAGCTCGTCGACGTGCTGCAGGCGGCGACGCCGGCCGCGGTGCTGCGCGAGCGGCATCCCGCCAAGCGCGTCTTCCAGGCGCTGCGCATCGAGGTGAACGCCGAGCTGTCGGTGCTCGAACGCGCGATCCCCGCCGCCCTCAGCGTGCTCGGGGTCGGGGGCCGCATCGTCGTGCTGTCGTACCAGTCACTCGAGGACCGGCTGGTCAAGCGCGTCTTCGCGGACGCCTCGACCTCCACCGCCCCGCGCGGGCTGCCGGTCGAGCTGCCCGAGCACGCACCGAAGTTCCGCTTGCTCGTGCGGGGGGCCGAGCTCGCCAGTGACGAAGAACGTGCGGTCAACCCGCGCGCCACCCCCGTGCGACTGCGCGCGGCCGAGCGGATCCAGGAGGACGCATGAGCGCTCCCCAGACCATCGACGCGGCGTTCCTGCCGGAGTTCCCGGTCCCGGTACGCGAGCCCCGACGCCTGCACGTCGTCGACGCGCCGGCCCGCCGTCGCGTCCCGCGTCGTGCCTTCGGCGTCGTCGCCGTCCTCGGGGCGGTGCTGATCGCGCTCGTGCAGATGGGACTGTCGATCCTGACGACCCAGAGCTCGTTCGAGATCGCTTCGCTCACGCAGCAGCAGCGCGACCTGACCTACCAGAAGCAGATCCTGTACGACGACGTCGCGGGGCTGAACTCGCCGCAGTACCTCGCTGCGAACGCCGCCGCGCTCGGGATGGTGATCGACGAGACGCCGACGTACCTGCGCCTGAGCGACGGAGCCGTGGTCGGCGCGGGCAAGCCCGCCGAGGGCACCTCGTCGGTGGATGCCATGGGCCGGGGATCGGTCCGCAACGCCCTGATCTCGGGAGTGCCGCTCGTGACCGACCCCCAGAAGGCCGCCGAGCCGACTCCGGTGACCGACGCGGCTCCGACCGACGCGCCCCCCGCGCCGGCCGCCTCCGCGACACCCCCGCCGATCAGCGACGGTCTGCCGACCCCTGCGACACGATAAGAACATGGCCACGCCGAAGACGACGCCGCTTTCCCGTTCCCCCCGACGGCGCACCGTGGTGGCGCTGTCCCTCGTGCTCATCGTCCTCGTCGCCTTCGTCATCCGGCTGGTCGACATCCAGGTCGTGAGCGCCCGCGAGCACGTGGACGAGTCGCTGTCGATGGGTCTGCAGAATTCGCGGATCGAATACGGCTCCCGCGGCTCGATCGTCGACGAGAACGGGGTGACGCTGGCATCCAGCGTGCACCGCTACGACGTGCAGGTCGACCCGATGCTCGCCGCGCAAGGGCTCACCGACCGCAACGACGACGGCACGACCACGACCACCAAGACGTGGACCGACATCGCGGCGCAGATCGCCGGCATCCTCGGGAAGGACCCCGCCACGGTCGAGAAGGTCGTGACGGATGCCGTGGCCGCCGATCCGGCTTCCCGTTACGCGATCATCGCGAGCGACGTGTCGACCGAGCAGTACCGCGCCCTCGCCGACCTCGGCCTGCCGTTCCTCACCTTCCCACCGAAGGCCGGCCGCGTGTACCCCGACGGCGCCGTCGGCGGAAACCTCCTCGGTTTCGTGGGTGGCGACGGGCAGGCCCTCGCGGGGCTCGAACTCGCCGACAACGACTGCCTGTCCTCGCGCGACGGCAAGGTCGTGTTCCAGCAGGGCCGCGACGGCAACGTCCTGCCCGGCACGGAGGTCCAGACCGAGCCCGCCCGTCGACGGCGGCACGCTCAAGCTCACGATCGACCGCGACCTGCAGTGGTACATGGGGCAGCTCATCGCCGAGCAGGTGCAGAACACCGGCGCGCTGCGCGGTGCCATCACGGTGGTCGAGGCGAAGACGGGCAAGGTCCGGGCCCTCGCGGAGTACCCGACCGTCGACCCCAACGACCCCACCGCCTCTCCGGCGGCGGAGCGCGGCAGCTGGGCCTTCAGCGACCCGAACGAGCCGGGCTCGACGTTCAAGGCGCTCACGGCCGCGATCGGTCTGGACAGTGGCGCCTTCACCACCGACACCACGGTGACGGCGTCCTCGACGGAAACCCTCAAGGGGGGAGCACGCGTCTCCGACTCCTTCGTCCACGGTCCGAACGACTACACGCTCACCGGCGTCCTCATCGACTCCTCGAACGTCGGCATCTCGAAGTTCGCCGAGATGATCCCCGCGCAGACGCGGTACGACTACCTGCAGAAGTTCGGAGTCGGCTCGCCCACCGCGATCGACTTCCCCGGCGAGTCCGGCGGCATCCTGCACCCCGTGCAGGACTGGGGCGACCAGACGTTCTACAACACGGCGTTCGGTCAGGGCCTCGCGGTGACGATCCCGCAGCTCGTCGGCGCGTACCAGACGATCGCCAACGGGGGAGTACGCATGCCGCTCTCGCTCGTGGAGAGCTGCACCGCGGCCGACGGCACCGTCACCGACGTCCCGTCCGAGCAGGGCCAGCGCGTCGTCTCCGCGGACACCGCGCAGAAGGTGTCGCAGATGCTCGAGAACGTCGCGACCCAGGGCACCCTGGCATCCCAGGTCGCGATCCCGGGCTACCGCATCGCGATCAAGACCGGTACGGGCGAGAAGACCGACCCCAACACCGGTGCGTACAAGCCCGACGCGTACTTCACGACGATGATCGGATTCGCCCCCGCGGACGACCCCCAGTACATCGTCGCGGTCAACCTCGACGAACCTCGGACGGTAAAGTCGTCTGCGGCCAACGCCCCCGCGTTCCAGAAGGCGCTCACCCAGGTGCTCAAGAACTACCGGGTGATCCCCTCCGGATCCACCAGCCCCCAACTGCCCAAGTTCGGCTGAGACGCCGGATGCCGGTCTCCTCCCGACACGGAAAGGGCGTCCGTACACAGCAATGATCTCCACCACCCTGTCCCACATCGCCGCCGTTCTCGGCGGTCGTCTCGTGCTGCACGGCGACGACACGCCGGACACCACCGTCGACGGCCTCGTCGACACCGACTCCCGCCTGATCGAGCCGGGCGGCATCTTCGTCGCCAAACCCGGTGAGACCACCGACGGACACCTCTTCGTCCCCGCGGCGATCGAACGCGGCGCGGCCCTCGCCCTCGTCGAGCGCGAACTCGACGAACCGGTCACCCAGGTCGTCGTCCCCGATGTCGTCGAGGCCCTCGGGGAACTCGCCCGTGACGTCGTCGCACGCGTGCGCTCGGCGGGCGACCTGCGGATCGTCGGGATCACCGGCTCGAACGGCAAGACGACCACCAAGAACCTCCTCGCCCGCATCCTCGAGGACGAGGGCCCCACCGTGGCGCCCCGCGCGTCCTTCAACAACGAGGTCGGTGCGCCGCTCACGATGCTGCGGGTGACCGAGGACACGCGGTTCCTCGTGAGCGAGTTCGGCGCGAGCGGGCCCGGCGCCATCGCGCGGCTCGCGGGCCTCGTGACCCCCGACATCGGCGTCGTCCTCATGGTGGGCATGGCCCACGCGGGCGGCTTCGGCGGCATCGAAGCCACGTTTCACGCCAAGAGCGAGCTCGTGCGCGCGACCCGCGAGGGCGGTCTCGCCGTCCTCAACGCCGACGATCCGCGCGTGGCGGCCATGGAGCCGATCGCGCGCGAGCGCGGTCAGGAGGTGCGCTGGTTCGGTCACGGGGAACGTGCGGCGGTGCGCGCCGTGGACGTCGAGGTCTCGGCATCCGGGACCCGCGCCGATCTGCTCGTCGACGGCGTCGCGCACACGCTGACGCTGCGCGTGCTCGGCGAGCACCACGTCATGAACGCCCTCGCGGCCATCGCCGCGGCGACGGCGCTGGGGGTGTCGGCGGCGGATGCCATCGCCCGCCTCGAGACCGTCGAGATCGCCGAGCGCTGGCGCATGCAGCCGCTCGGCTCCGACCGCGTGCGCATCATCAACGACGCGTACAACGCCAGCCCCGACTCGATGGCCGCCGCCCTGCGCACGCTCGCGCAGATCACCGGACCCGAGGAGCGGACCGTCGCGGTGCTCGGCGCGATGAGCGAACTGGGCGAGTACGCCGACGAGGAGCACGACCGCGTCGGACTGCTGGCGGTGCGGCTGCGCATCCAGCGGATCGTCGTGATCGGCCAGGAGGCGCGCCGCATGTACCTGGAGGCGATCGCGCAGGGGTCGTGGGACGGCGAGGCCGTCTTCTTCCCCGATGCCGATTCCGCCTACGACTACCTCGTGGGTGAGCTGCGCGACGGCGACCGTGTGCTGGTGAAGTCGTCCAACTCCGCCGGGCTGCGGTTCCTCGGCGACCGTCTGGGAGAATCGTTCGCGTGAGATCACTTCTGACGTCCGCGGGGATCTCTCTGGCCTTCACGCTCTTCCTCACTCCGGTGTTCCTTCGGGGATTCCGGAAGTGGGGCTGGGGACAGGTCATCCGCACGCCCGAGAACGTGCACAACCCCTCGCACGGGGCCAAGCGCGGCACGCCCACGATGGGCGGCACCATCTTCATCCTCGGTACGATCGTCGGCTACTTCATCGGCGCGTTCGCGGGGAACAACCCCCCGACGGTGTCGGGGCTGCTGGTCCTCTGGCTCATGCTCGGCTTCGGTGTCGTCGGATTCATCGACGACTACATGAAGGTCCGGTTCCAGAACAGCCTGGGCCTCTCCGGGTGGCGCAAGATCGCCGGCCAGGTGATCGTGACGGTCCCGTTCGCGATCGTCGCGTTGAACTTCCCCAACGCGATCGCGCAGACGCCCGCGTCGGGCTACATCTCGATCTTCCGCGACATCCAGGTGCTCTCCCTGTTCGCGCTCGGTCCGGTCCTCGGGTGGCTCCTCTACCTCGCGTGGATCTCGCTCATCGGCACCGCGGCATCCAATTCGGTCAACGTCGCCGACGGACTCGATGGCCTCGCGGCCGGCTCGGGCATCTTCGTCGTCGGCGCCTACAGCCTCATGGCCTTCTGGCAGAACAAGCAGATGTGCGCCGACGTGCTCGACGCGTCGGTGCAGGGCGGCTGCTATGCCGTCCGCGATCCGTTCGACCTCGCGATCGTGGGGGCCTCGTTCGTCGGTGCGCTCGTCGGGTTCCTGTGGTGGAACGCCCCCAAGGCCAAGGTCTTCATGGGCGACTGCGGGTCGATGGCGATCGGTGGCGTGATCGCGGCGATGGCGATCCTCACGCGCACCGAACTGCTGCTCATCCTCATCGCCGGCGTCTACGTCATCGCATCCGGATCGGTGATCCTGCAGCGGATCTACTTCAAGATCACGCGCGGAAAGCGCCTGTTCCTCATGAGCCCCCTGCACCACCACCTCGAGATGCGCGGCTGGCCCGAGGTGACGATCGTCGTGCGCATGTGGATCATCGCGGGCCTCCTCGCCGTGTCGGGTGTCGGATTCTTCTACGTGGAATGGCTGTCCCGAGTATGAGTGCGGAACGGGTGGCATCCCTCACCAGCTGGTACGCCGACTGGCGCGGCCTGAAGGTCGCGGTGCTCGGTCTGTCGGTCACGGGCTTCTCCGCCGCCGACACCCTCGCGGAGCTCGGCGCGCAGGTGCTCGTGGTCACCGAGAAGGCGGATCCCGAGTACGCGCGGCTCCTCCCGGTGATCGGCGCGGAACTGCACGTCGGTCCGCTCGACGCCGTGCCGGCCGTCCTCACGGACTTCGCGCCCGACGTCGTGATCGCCTCGCCCGGCTTCCCGCCCTCGCACCCGCTCATCGTGTGGGCGCGGGAGAGCGGCATCCCGCTGTGGGGCGACGTCGAGCTCGCGTGGCGAGTGCGCGACAAGGTGGTGCGCCCCGGCGGCCGCCCCGCCGACTGGATCCTCATCACGGGCACGAACGGCAAGACCACGACGACGCGGCTGACCGCGGAGATGCTCGTCGCCGGCGGACTGCGCGCCGTCCCGGTCGGGAACATCGGTACGCCGGTCCTCGACGCGGTCCGTGACCCGAACGGCTTCGACGCGCTCGTCGTCGAGCTCTCGAGCCATCAGCTCTGGTACCTCAACCTGCAGACCGGCCCGGACGCGCTCTCGCCGCACGCGGCCGTCTGCCTCAACCTCGCGGACGACCACCTCGAGTGGCACGGCAGCTTCGCCGCGTACCGGGATGCCAAGGCCGGCGTGTACGCGCGGACCCGGGTCGCGTGCGTGTACAACAAGGCCGATCTCGTCACCCGCGAGATGGTCGAGGAGGCCGAGGTCATCGAGGGCGCCCGCGCCATCGGCTTCGACCTCGGCGTCCCGGGCCCGAGCGATCTCGGCCTCGTGGACGGCATCCTCGTCGACCGCGCGTTCCTCGAGGAGCGCGCCACCTCGGCGCTGGAACTCACGACCGTCGCCGACCTCGCCGAGCACGGCCTCGCCGCGCCGCACGTCGTGTCGAACATCCTCGCCGCCGCCGCGCTCGCCCGCTCCCTGGGCGTCGCGCCGAGCGACATCCACGACGCGCTCGACCGCTTCCGGCTCGACCCGCACCGCATCCAGGTGATCGCCGCGCATCGCGGCGTGACGTGGGTCGACGACTCCAAGGCCACGAACCCGCACGCCGCGGGGTCGTCGCTCGCGGCATACCCCGGTGCCGTCTGGGTCGTCGGCGGACTCTTGAAGGGCGTCGACGTCGCCGACCTCGTGCGCTCGCGCGGTGCCGCGACCCGGGCCGCCATCGTCATCGGCACGGACCGCGGTGAGATCGTGGCCGCGTTCGAGCGACACGCCCCGACGGTTCCGCTGTTCGAGGTCGACCACACGGAGACTGAGGACGTCATGGCACGGGTCGTCGAACTGGCGGCCGATGTGGCCCGGGACGGAGACACCGTTCTCCTCGCCCCCGCGGCGGCGTCGTTCGATCAGTTCGCCTCCTACGCCGACCGCGGCGAGCGCTTCGCCGAGGCGGTGCGGGCGTGGATCGCCGACCAGGACGAGGAAACGGACCGACCGTAGGACGAGGGGATCACCGCGTGACCACCACCGCACCCCCGCCCCGCCAGGCACCCGAGGACGAGCCGGCTCGATCCGGACTCGCCGCTCGCGTGTCCCTGGGCCGTGCGTTCCAGCCCGTGCCGAGCGAGTTCCTCCTCATCACGTCGGCGGCGCTGCTGCTCACGGGCTTCGGCCTGGTCATGGTGCTGTCGGCGACCTCGGCGACGGACGGCGGCCAGAACCCCTTCGACCACGTCCTCAAGCAGGGGATCTTCGCCGTCATCGGCATCCCGCTGATGTTCGTGCTCAGCCGCGCGCCGATGCAGTTCTGGAAGCGCATCGCGTGGCCGGTGCTGATCTTCGCGACGCTGTTCCAGCTGCTCGTCTACGTGCCCGGCCTCGGCATCGAGTCCTACGGAAACCGCAACTGGGTGCAGATCGCCGGGTTCCAGTTCCAGCCGGCCGAGTTCCTCAAGCTCGCCCTCGCGCTGTGGATGGCTGCGGTGCTGTACCGCAAGCGCCGCCTGCTGACGTCGTGGAAGCACGTGTTCATCCCCGTCGTGCCCGTCGCGGTGATCGTGATCGGCACCGTGCTCGGCGGTAAGGACCTCGGCACGGTGATGATCCTCGTGCTGGTCGTCCTGGGTGCGCTGTTCTTCGCGGGGATCAAGCTGCGGATGTTCATCGTCCCGGCCGTGCTGTCACTCGTGGTCGTCCTCGCGTCGGCGTTCGGCAGCGAGAACCGCATGGCGCGCATCGCCAACCTCTTCGACCCCGACGACGCCTCCTGCTACTACACCTCGTGCTACCAGTCGCTGCACGGCATCTGGGGCCTCGCGAGCGGCGGCGTGCTGGGGCTCGGCCTCGGCAACTCCAAGGAGAAGTACGACTGGCTCCCCGCCGCCGCGAACGACTACATCTTCGCGATCATCGGCGAGGAGCTCGGGCTCATCGGATGCCTCGTCGTGCTGGTCCTGTTCGCGCTGTTCGCCGTGGGCGCGTTCCACATCGTCCGCCGCACCGACGACACGTTCGTGCGGATCGTCGCGGGCTCCGTCACCCTCTGGATCGTCGGCCAGGCGATCGTGAACATCGGCGTGGTGCTCCGCATCTTCCCGGTGCTCGGGGTGCCGCTGCCGTTCATGTCGCAGGGCGGCACGTCGCTGCTGTCGGTCCTCATCGCGTGCGGTGTGCTGTTGTCGTGCGCGCGCACGCTGCCGGACCGCCGCCCCGTCGCCGCGGCCCCGCCGCGCGCCGTGCGCCGCCGCCGGAGCTGAGCCCCGGGAGGGCCGAGAGGCGGATGCCGTGGCATCCCCTGTCCGTCCCCGTGGTTAGGGGTCGAAGGGTGACGACCACCCTTCTGGCCGGCGGCGGGACCGCCGGGCACGTGAACCCCCTGCTCGCCGTGGCCGACGGACTCCGCGCCCGCGAGGGTGCCGACGATGTCCTGGTGCTCGGCACCCGCGAGGGGCTCGAGGCCCGTCTCGTGCCCCTGCGCGGATACGAGCTGCTGTTCGTCGACAAGGTGCCGTTCCCGCGCCGTCCCGACCGTGCCGCCGCGGCGTTCCCGGGTCGTTTCCGCCGCGCGGTCGCGCAGGTCCGGAGCATCATCCGCGAGCGCGGCGTCGATGTCGTCGTCGGATTCGGCGGCTACGCGGCAGCCCCGGCGTACGTCGCGGCCCGTTGGGAGCGCGTGCCGTTCGTCGTGCACGAGGCCAACGCGAAGCCCGGTCTCGCCAACGTCCTGGGCGCGCGCGCCGCAGCCGGGGTCGGTGTGGCGTTCGAGGGCACACCGCTGCGCGGCGCACGGGTCGTCGGCATGCCGCTGCGCCGCGAGATCGTCGACCTCGACCGCGCGGCCCTGCGCGCCGAGGCGGCCGCGCATTTCGGACTGGATGCCACGACCCCCACGCTCCTCGTGTTCGGCGGGTCGCTCGGGGCGCAGCGTCTCAACGACGCCTTCGGCGGCGCGTGGCGCGACGTGCTCGACGCCGGCTGGCAGCTGCTGCACGTGACGGGGGAGAAGTCCGACCTCGCCGACCCCGGGGTTCCCGGGTACGCGCTCGTGCGCTACGTCGACCGGATGGATCTGGCGTTCGCCCTCGCGGACTTCATCGTGTCGCGCTCGGGGGCGGCCACGGTGAGCGAGATCAGCGCGCTGGGGATCCCCGCCGTGTACGTGCCGTACGCGGTGGGCAACGGCGAGCAGAGCCTCAACGCGGCGTCCGCGGTGCGCGCGGGGGCGGCGCAGCTCATCGCCGACGCCGAGTTCACCGCCGACCGCGTGCGGGGTGAGATCGTGCCGCTCCTGCGCGACGCGGACGCGCGCGAGGCGATGCGCGCCGCGGCGGCGCGGACCGGAACCCGCGCGGGAACGGAGAACGTCATCGCGCTCCTGGACGCGGCGCTCGCGCGCTGATCGGGGACCCCCGTCCGGCGTCGACCCTCGGGCGCGCCGGGCCCGGGCCGTCACCCGCGCGACGTAGGATCGCAAGGTCATGATCAGACCCGACCTGAGCCTCCCCATTCCCGAGACCATCACGTCCGCGCACTTCATCGGCGTGGGCGGCTCCGGGATGTCCGGACTCGCGCGCATGTTCCTCGACCGCGGCATCCGGGTCTCCGGCTCCGACCGCGCTGACAGCGCGGCGTTGCGCGACCTCGCCGCTCGCGGCGCCACGGTCCACGTCGGTCACGACGCCGCCCACCTCGGCGACGCCGACACCGTGGTGCACACGGGCGCGATCTGGCCCGAGAACCCCGAGTTCGTGACGGCCAAGGAGCGCGGCCTGCACGTGATCCACCGCTCGCAGGCGCTGCACTGGCTCATCGGCGGGCGTCGTCTCGTCTCGGTCGCCGGCGCGCACGGCAAGACCACGTCGACCGGCATGATCGTCACCGCACTACGGACGCTCGACGCCGACCCGACGTTCGTGAACGGCGGCGTCATCGCCGATCTCGGGGCCTCGAGCGGCACGGGGTCCGACGACCTGTTCGTGATCGAGGCCGACGAATCCGACGGCACGTTCCTGCTCTACGACACGTCGGTCGCGCTGATCACCAACGTCGACCCCGACCACCTCGACCACTACGGCTCGCGCGAGGCCTTCGACGCGGCGTTCGCCCGCTTCGCCGACGCGGCGCGCGAGGCCGTCGTCGTGTCCGCCGACGACCCCGGTGCCCGGGCCGTGACCGCGCGTCTGACCCACGCGAACGTCGTCACGTTCGGCCAGGATGCCGCGGCCGACGTGCGCCTGACCGACATCCGCACCGATGGTCCCGTCGCGTTCACGCTCACCGCGGGCGGCGAGAGCGTCGACGTGCAGCTGCGGGTGCCCGGCGCGCACAACGCGGTCAACGCCGCCGGTGCCGTCGCGGTGCTGCGCGTGCTGGGCTACGGCCTCGTCGAGGCCGCCCGCGCCGTCGAGGGCTTCGGCGGAACCGTCCGCCGGTTCGAGCTCCACGGCGTCGAGCGCGGCGTCAGCGTGTACGACGACTACGCGCACCACCCGACCGAGGTCGCGGCCGCGCTGTCCGCGGCGCGGACGGTCGTGGGCGAGGGGCGCATCATCGCGATCCAGCAGCCGCACACCTACTCGCGCACGCAGGAGATGTACCGCGAGTTCGCCGAGGTCCTCGAGTCGCTGGCCGACCACACCGTGATGCTGGACGTGTACGGCGCGCGGGAAGACCCGGTGCCAGGGGTCACCGGCGAGCTGGTGAGCAACGCCTTCGCCGACCCGGAGCACGTGCACTACGTCCCGGATTGGCAGAGCGCGGCGGACTACACCGCGCGCATCGCGCGTCCCGGCGACTACGTCATCACTCTCGGCTGCGGCAACGTGTACCAGATCATCCCGCAGGTGCTCGAGGCGCTCTCCCGCACCGAGGCCGCGGCGGTCTGAGCCGTGCGTCGGCCCTCGCCCCTGCCCCCGACTCCGGGGTCGCACCCCGCGGAGGCGCCCGTTCCCCCGCGCGGCGCCCCCGCTCGGGGCGAACGCCCCGCGGACGTCGTCCCTCTGCCGCTCCCGTCCGCGGACGAGCCGTCGATCGAACCGGATGCCGCTGACACGGGCCTCCGGGACGTGTGGCGCGCCTCTCGCGCGCGACGTCGGGCGCTGCGTGCGGAGGTGCGGCGCTTCACCGTCCGCCAGCGTCGTCGCCGGCGGATCTGGATCGGCGTCGCGATCGCCTTCGTCGTGATGGTGCTCGGCACCGCGGGCGCCGCGTACAGCCCGCTGTTCGCGGTGGAGCGCGTGGACGTCGTGGGGACGTCCCAGCTGGATGCCGCCGCCGTCGCGGACGCGCTGAAGGGCCAGATCGGCACGCCTCTCGCGATGGTCGACGACAGCGCGGTGAAGGCCGCGCTCGTGCGGTTCCCGCTCGTGGAGTCGTACACGCTGGAGGCGCGGCCGCCCCACGACCTCATCGTGCGGATCGTCGAGCGCACCCCCGTCGGCGTCGTCCAGACGCCCGCGGGCTTCACCCTCGTGGATGCCGCCGGCGTCGTGCTGTCCACGACGCCCACCGCCCCGGCCGGGCAGCCGGTCCTCGACATCTCCGGCGGGACGCAGTCCGACGCGTTCCGTGCCGCCGGCCGCGTGGTGCGCGCCCTGCCCGATGGCATCCGTTCGCAGGTGACGGCGGTCTCCGCGTCGACCCCGGACGACGTGACCCTCACGCTCGGCGCGACGGGGTCGAAGGTCGCGTGGGGGAGCGCCGACCGCTCGGCGGAGAAGGCGCGCGTCCTCGACCTGCTGATGCAGAAGAGCCCGCCCGATCGCACCAAGGAATACGACGTCACGTCGCCCGAGGCCGGCGTCATCCGCTGATCCGCGACGGGATAATCCGACACGCCGCGTGTCGGTCCGGCCGAGCCGGAACCGCCGCCTACCTTCGAGCTAAGGAATTGCATACCGGGCAATTCTTTAACCCTCAACATGAGGTTTAGAGTTTCAGGTTCGGGGATAACGGAGGCCGGCATGAGCCAGAACCAGAACTACCTCGCCGTCATCAAGGTCGTCGGTGTGGGCGGAGGCGGCGTCAACGCCGTCAACCGCATGATCGAGCTGGGCCTGCGCGGCGTGGAGTTCATCGCGATCAACACCGATGCACAGGCGCTGCTGATGAGCGACGCCGACGTCAAGCTCGACGTCGGACGCGAGCTCACGCGCGGCCTGGGTGCCGGTGCGGACCCCGAGGTGGGCCGTCGCGCCGCCGAGGACCACGCGGAGGAGATCGAGGAGGCGCTGCGCGGTGCCGACATGGTCTTCGTCACCGCGGGTGAGGGTGGCGGAACCGGCACGGGTGGTGCGCCCGTCGTGGCGAAGATCGCCAAGTCGATCGGCGCCCTGACCATCGGTGTCGTCACGAAGCCGTTCTCGTTCGAGGGTCGTCGTCGTCAGAGCCAGGCCGAGGCCGGTGTCGGACGCCTGAAGGAGGAGGTCGACACGCTCATCGTGGTGCCGAACGACCGCCTGCTCGAGATCAGCGACCGCGGCATCTCGATGATCGAGGCGTTCGCGACGGCCGACCAGGTGCTCCTGGCCGGTGTGCAGGGCATCACCGACCTCATCACCACCCCCGGTCTCATCAACCTCGACTTCGCCGACGTCAAGTCGGTCATGCAGGGCGCGGGCTCCGCGCTCATGGGCATCGGCTCCGCGCGCGGTGCGGACCGTGCGATCAAGGCCGCGGAACTCGCCGTCGAGTCGCCGCTCCTCGAGGCCTCCATCGAAGGAGCGCACGGCGTCCTGCTCTCGATCCAGGGCGGATCGAACCTCGGCATCTTCGAGATCAACGACGCCGCCCAGCTGGTGAAGGAGGCCGCGCACCCCGAGGCCAACATCATCTTCGGAACCGTGATCGACGACACGCTCGGCGACGAGGTCCGTGTCACGGTCATCGCGGCCGGCTTCGACGGCGGCGAGCCGTCGCTGCGCATCGACCCCGTCGGTGCTCAGCGTCCGGTGGCCGTCCCCGCGGTGCCGGCGATCCCTGCCGACGACGTCGCGCGCGACCTCAGCGCCGCCGAGGAGCAGAAGGCCCAGGCGCCCGAGCGCACGCCCGAGCCGGCACCGGTCGCGGCTCGCGTCCCCGACACGTCCTACGACTCCGGCTTCGCCGACGACGACCTGGACGTGCCCGACTTCCTCAAGTGACGACGAACCATTGACGCAGCGGGTCCGGTGACACCGGGCCCGCTGCGTCGTCGAAGGAGGACCCATGGATGCCGCTCTCGCCGACCGTCTCGCCGACGTCGACGCGCGCATCGTCGACGCCGCCCGCTCCGCCGGGCGCGACCCCGCCGAGATCACCCGCATCGTGGTGACGAAGTTCCACCCGGTCTCGCTCATCACCGACCTGTATGCGCTCGGCGTCCGTGACGTGGGGGAGAACCGCCAGCAGGAGCTCACCGTCAAGCACCGCGAGGTGGGCGGGCTCGACGACCTCCGCTGGCACTTCATCGGCCAGGCCCAGACGAACAAGGCCCGCGCCGTGCGGGCGGCATCCGACGCGGTCCATTCGGTGGATCGCACCCGCATCGCGGATGCCCTGGATGCCGCGGACGACGGCTCCCGCCTGGACGTCCTGCTCCAGGTGAACCTGACCGACGACCCCGGTCGCGGCGGCGTCCCGCCGACCGAGGTGGAGGCTCTCGCCGTCCACGTCGCCGCCCTCGAGAGCCTTCGCGTGCGCGGCGTCATGGCCGTCGCGCCGCTCGACGAGCACCCCGCCCGCGCCTTCGAGCGACTGCGGAAGTGCGCCGACGCCGTGCGGCGTGTCGTCCCCGACGCGACGTGGATCTCGGCCGGAATGACGGGCGATTTCCCCGAGGCGATCGCGATGGGCGCGACACACCTACGGATCGGTTCGGCAATCACGGGTCCGCGACCCCCTCGCGACTAGCCTCGAAACAGACGAGCGAACGGAGGATGCGATGTCGAACCCGCTCAAGAAGACGATGGTGTACCTGGGCCTCGCCGACGAGGAGGAGACCTATGAGGAGACCGCCCCGCAGCCGGTCGCGCGCAAGCAGTCCGTGCAGCCCGCGCCGGTCGAGAAGGCCGCTCCGGTGACCCCGCTGCACCGCCCCGCCGTGGTGCGCCAGCCGGCCGCCGGCCCGGTGAGCGAGATCCTCACGGTGCACCCCAAGCAGTACCGCGACGCGCAGACGATCGCCGAGAACTTCCGCGAGGGGATCCCGGTCATCATCAACCTGTCGCAGATGAGCGACGCCGACGCGCGCCGCCTGATCGACTTCGCGAGCGGCCTGTCGCTCGGTCTGTACGGACGCATCGAGCGGGTCACGAGCAAGGTCTTCCTGCTCTCGCCCGAGAACATCGCCGTCTCCGGCGACGGTGCGATCGCGCAGGCCGATCCCGAGGGCGCGCCCTTCGCGTCCCAGTAAGCGATCGTGGCCGTCCTGAGCCTGGTCGGCTCCATCCTCAGCGCGCTGCTTTTCATCTACATCGTTCTGCTTCTGGCCCGGTTGGTCCTCGAGTACATCCCGATGTTCAACCGCGAGTGGCGTCCCCGTGGCGCCATGCTGGTGGTGGCCGAGATCGTCTACACGGTGACGGACCCACCCATCCGGCTCCTCCGGCGGGTGATTCCGCCCCTGCGCATCGGCGGCATCGCGATCGATTTCGCGTTCGCCATCACGATGTTCGCGTGCTTCCTGCTCCTCAGCGTCACGCGGTCGCTCGCCGCTCTGTGACTCCCGCATAGCCGTCGCCCTTCGACACCGGAGAAGGGCGGCGGCTATGCTGTTCCGAAGCGGTGTGCCCCGGTGCGACACCCCCCACGTTCCGATTCAGAGCTCTCGAAAGAGGAAACACCATGGCACTGACCCCCGATGATGTCGTCACCAAGCAGTTCCAGCATGTGCGTTTCAAGGAGGGCTTCGACCCCGACGAGGTCGACGACTTCCTCGACGAGATCGTCGTCGAGTGGCGCAAGACGATCGCCGAGAACGAGGAGCTGAAGGCCAAGCTCGCCGCGTTCGAGTCCGGTGAAGCCGCCCCCGCGGCGCCGGTCGCCGAGGCGCCCCAGGCCGAAGAGCCCGTCGTCTCCGAGGTGCCCGCCCCGGCTGCGGCCCCGGCCGCCGAGTCCGACGTGGCTCCCGCCGCGCAGAGCGCCGGCATCATCGAGCTGGCTCAGCGCCTGCACGACGAGCACGTCGCCGAGGGCAAGGCGCAGCGCGACCAGCTCATCTCCGAGGCCCAGGCGCAGGCGGCATCCATCGTCGCCGACGCCGAGAAGCAGGGACGCGAAGAGCGTGCCCGCCTGGAGAAGGAGCGCACGGTTCTCGAGGGCCGCATCACCGAGCTGCGCAACTTCGAGCGCGACTACCGTTCGCAGCTGCGTTCCTACATCGAGGGTCAGCTCCGCGACCTCGACACGGCCGGTTCGTCGTCGGGCTCGACGCCCGTCTCGGCGATCGGTCTGTAGGCCGACTCTTTGCGCAGTCGATCTCCTCTGCGTTCGGCGGCGGCCGGCGCCCTCGTCGCGATTCTCGCGGCGACGGTGCTGGCCGCCGACCAGTTGGCGAAGGCAGCGGCCATCGCCGGCCTTCCCCCGGAGCGGGTCGTGCCGATCCTCGGTGACTTCCTGCAGTTCTATCTCGTCCGAAACCCGGGGGCGGCGTTCTCGCTCGGCGAGGGCGTCACCTGGATCTTCACGATCGCGCTCGCGGTCGTGGCGGTCATCATCCTGTTCCTGGCCGTGACCCGGGTGCGTTCGCGCCTGTGGGCCGTGGTGCTCGGGCTGCTGCTGGGCGGCGTGCTCGGCAACCTCAGCGACCGTCTCCTGCGGGCGCCCGGCTTCCCGGTCGGTCACGTGGTGGACTTCATCTCGACGCCGTGGATGATGCCGGCGATCTACAACGTCGCCGACATGTTCATCGTGACGATGATGATCTCGGTCGCGCTCCTCGTGCTCCTGGGCCTGCGGCTCGATGGCACGCGAGAGAAGCGCGGTTCCCGCGATGCCAACGTCGCCGCCGACGAGCCGGTCGAGACGTCCGGCGATCAGGGCGCGCGCTGACATGGACTCGCGGAGTCTGCCCGTTCCCGACGGGCTCGAGGGAGCGCGCGTCGATCAGGCCCTGGCCAAGATGCTCGGCTTCTCGCGCACCTTCGCGGCGGAGGTCGCCGACGCCGGGGGAGTGACCGTCGACGGCCGCACCGTCGGACGCTCCGACCGCCTGCACGCGGGGGCATGGCTCAGCGTCGAGTGGGAGCCGAAGCGCGACCCCGAAGTGATCCCGGTCGAGGTTCCCGACCTCGGCATCGTCTGGGACGACGACGACATCGTCGTGGTCGACAAGCCTGCCGGCGTCGCGGCGCACCCGTCCGTCGGATGGGAGGGGCCGACCGTGCTCGGCGCCCTCGCGGCCGCCGGTTTCCGCATCGCCACGAGCGGCGCCGCGGAGCGCCGCGGGATCGTGCACCGGCTCGACGTCGGCACGAGCGGCCTCATGGTCGTTGCGAAGACCGAGCGCGCCTACACGGTGCTGAAGGCGGCGTTCAAGGACCGGACGGTCGACAAGATCTATCACGCCGTGGTCCAGGGGCACCCGGATCCGCTCGCGGGCACGATCGACGCCCCGATCGGGCGGCATCCCCACCACTCGTGGAAGTTCGCCGTCACGCCCGACGGCAAGGACTCCGTCACGAACTACGAAACTCTCGAGGCGTTCCCCCGTGCTTCGCTGCTCGAGATCCACCTCGAGACCGGCCGCACGCACCAGATCCGCGTGCACATGGCGGCGCACCGGCACCCGTGCGCGGGCGATCCGCTGTACGGCGCCGACCCCACGCTGTCGGCGCGGCTCGGCCTCACCCGGCAGTGGCTGCACGCGCACCGGCTGGCCTTCGCGCACCCCGCCACGGGGGAGTGGGTGAGCTTCGAGTCGCCCTATCCGGCGGATCTGCAGCACGCTCTCGACGTCCTGCGCGACGGCGCCTGACGCGGGTCAGCGTCCGCCCTCGAACATCGTCGGCCCGGGCGTGAGCGCGGCGGACACGCGCGCCGACATCTCGGCATCCAGGATCCCGTCGATCCCGGAGATCGGATGCCACCCGACCTCGGTCATCTCACCGTCGACCGGCTCGGGCTCGCCGTCGATCCACGTGCACGCGAAGGTCAGGTCGAGGTAGTCGCTCTGGTCGCCGTTGGCGTAGATGACACGGGGGATCTGGTGCACCCACGCGAGACGGTCGACGCGGATGCGGACGCCGGCCTCCTCCTCGGCCTCGCGGGCGGCGGCATCGGCCGGTTCCTCGCCGGGGTCGACGATGCCGGTGATCGGGGTGAGCCGGCCGGTGTCGCTGCGGCGCCCCAGCAGCACGTCGTCGCCGCGCACGATCACGGCGGTCACACCGACGAGGGGGAGCGGGCTCGTGCCGACGTGACGGCGGAGCTCCAGGACGAAGTCGGGTGTGGGCACGCGCCCACGTTAACCCAGGCCGATGTCGGAGGGGGAACGTACACTCGACGGGTGGCAGCAGACTCCTTCGTTCACCTTCACGTGCACAGCGAGTACTCCATGCTCGACGGCGCCGCGCGCATCGGTCCCATGGTGCAGGAGGCGGTCAAACTGGGCATGCCGGCGATCGCCGTGACCGACCACGGCAACACGTTCGCGGCCTACGAGTTCTACAAGACGGCGAAGGATGCCGGCATCAAGCCGATCATCGGCATCGAGGCCTACGTCACGCCCGGCACCCACCGCTCCGACAAGTCCCGCGTGCGGTGGGGAACCCCCGAGCAGCAGAGCGACGACGTGTCGGGTTCCGGCGCGTACACGCACATGACCCTGCTGTCCGAGACCACCGAGGGCATGCACAACCTGTTCCGGCTCTCGTCGCGGTCGAGCATGGAGGGCTACTACTTCAAGCCCCGCATGGACCGCGAGCTGCTGCAGACCTACAGCAAGGGCCTCATCGCGACGACCGGGTGCCCCTCGGGCGAGGTCCAGACGCGCCTGCGTCTCGGCCAGTACGACGCGGCCAAGGCCGCTGCGGCCGAGTTCCAGGACATCTTCGGAAAAGACAACTACTTCGCCGAGATCATGGATCACGGCCTGTCGATCGAGCGCCGGATCATGGGCGATCTGCTCCGGATCGCGAAAGAACTCGACATCCCCCTGGTCGGCACCAACGACCTCCACTACACGCACCAACATGACGCCACGAGCCACGCGGCTCTGCTCTGCGTGCAGTCCGGCTCGACGCTCGACGACCCCAAGCGCTTCAAGTTCGACGGCGACGGCTACTACGTCAAGTCCGCCGCCGAGATGCGCCAGGTCTTCCGCGACAACCCCGAGGCCTGCGACAACACGCTCCTCATCGCCGAGCGCTGCGAGGTCGAGTTCAACACCTCGGCCAACTACATGCCGCGCTTCCCGGTCCCCGAGGGTGAGACCGAGGGCAGCTGGATGATCAAGGAGGTCGAGAACGGCCTCCACGACCGCTACCCGGGCGGCATCCCGGATGCCGTGCGCAAGCAGGCCGAGTACGAGACCGACGTCATCCTGCAGATGGGGTTCCCCGGCTACTTCCTCGTCGTCGCCGACTTCATCAACTGGGCCAAGAACAACGGCATCCGGGTCGGTCCCGGGCGTGGTTCGGGCGCCGGATCGATGGTCGCGTACGCGATGAAGATCACCGACCTCGACCCGCTGCAGCACGGCCTGATCTTCGAGCGCTTCCTGAACCCCGACCGTGTCTCCATGCCCGACTTCGACGTCGACTTCGACGACCGTCGTCGCGGCGAGGTCATCCAGTACGTGACCGAGAAGTACGGCGACGAGCGCGTGGCGCAGATCGTCACGTACGGCACGATCAAGGCCAAGCAGGCGCTCAAGGACGCCGGTCGCGTCCTGGGCTTCCCCTTCAGCATGGGCGACAAGCTCACCAAGGCCATGCCCCCCGCGGTGATGGGCAAGGACATGCCGCTCGACGGCATGTTCAACCCCGAGCACCCGCGCTACAAAGAGGCGAGCGAGTTCCGCACGCTCATCGAGACCGACCCCGAGGCCAAGACCGTGTTCGACACGGCCCTGGGGCTCGAGAACCTGAAGCGCCAGTGGGGTGTGCACGCCGCCGGCGTCATCATGTCGAGCGAGCCGCTGATCGACATCATCCCGATCATGCGACGCGAGCAGGACGGCCAGATCGTCACGCAGTTCGACTACCCCGCGTGCGAGTCGCTCGGCCTGATCAAGATGGACTTCCTGGGGTTGCGCAACCTCACGATCATCAACGACGCGCTCGACAACATCGAGGCCAACCGCGGGCACCCGCTGGTGCTCGAAGACCTGGCGCTCGACGACGCGGAATCGTACGAACTGCTCGCCCGCGGCGACACGCTCGGCGTGTTCCAGCTCGACGGCGGGCCGATGCGGTCGCTGCTGCGCCTCATGCGCCCCGACAACTTCGAGGACATCTCGGCGGTGCTCGCGCTCTACCGCCCGGGCCCGATGGGCGTGAACTCGCACATCAACTACGCGCTGCGCAAGAACAAGCAGCAGGAGATCGAGCCGATCCACCCCGAGCTCGAGGAGCCGCTCGCCGACATCCTCGACACGACCTACGGCCTGATCGTCTACCAGGAGCAGGTCATGGCCGTCGCGCAGCGCGTGGCCGGCTACACGCTCGGTCAAGCAGACCTCCTCCGGCGTGCGATGGGCAAGAAGAAGAAGTCCGAGCTCGACAAGCAGAAGGAGATCTTCTTCGGCGGTATGACCGAGCGCGGCTTCGGCGACGAGGCGCAGCAGACGCTCTGGAAGGTCCTCGAGTCGTTCGCCGACTACGCCTTCAACAAGGCGCACACCGCCGCCTACGGGCTCGTGTCGTACTGGACGGCATACCTCAAGGCGCACTATCCCGCCGAGTACATGGCCGCGCTCCTCACCAGCGTCGGCGACTCGAAGGACAAGATGGCGGTGTACCTCAACGAGTGCCGCCGCATGGGGATCCGGGTGCTTCCGCCCGACGTGAATGAGTCGATCCGCTTCTTCGCGGCCGTCGGCGAAGACATCCGTTTCGGTCTCGGCGCGGTTCGCAACGTCGGCGCGAACGTCGTCGACGGGATCGTCGCGGCGCGTCAGGATGCCAAGTACACGTCGTTCCACGACTTCCTGGCCAAGGTGCCGCTGCACGTGGCGAACAAGCGCACGGTCGAGTCCCTGATCAAGGCCGGGGCCTTCGACTCGCTGGGCTCCACGCGGCGCGCGCTGATCGAGATCCACGAGGATGCCTGCGAGGGCGCCGTGCTCGACAAGCGCCGCGAGGCCAATGGCGAGGTCGGCTTCGACTTCGACTCGCTGTGGGACGAGCCGCAGCAGGTCGAGAAGGTGCCCGAGCGACCCGAGTGGACGAAGAAGGACAAGCTCGCGTTCGAGCGCGAGATGCTCGGCCTCTACGTGTCCGATCACCCGCTCGCGGGACTCGAGGTCCCGCTCGCGAAGCACGCGTCCACGTCGATCCACGACCTGCTCGCCTCGGACGACGTGCAGGACGGCGACCAGGTCACCGTCGCGGGGCTTCTCACGAGCGTGCAGCACCGGGTGGCGAAGCAGAGCGGCAACCCGTACGGCATGGTCACCGTGGAGGACTTCAACGGCGAGGTGACCGTGATGTTCATGGGCAAGACCTACGCGGAGTTCGCCCCGGTGCTGCAGGCCGACTCGATCCTCGTGGTCCGCGGGCGCGTGTCCCGCCGCGACGACGGGCTGAACCTGCACGCGCAGTCGGCCTTCACTCCCGACCTCGAGGGCTTCGACGCCCTGAGCGGTCTCACGCTCGTCGTCCCCGAACAGCGCGCGAACGAGACGCTCGTGAGCGAACTCGCCCAGATGCTGCGGCGGCATGCCGGTGACACGGAGGTGACTCTCAAGTTGCACAAAGGTGGGACCGCCAAGGTCTTCGAGGTGCCGATGCCGGTGCGTGTGACGGCTGATCTGTTCGGAGAACTCAAGGGACTCCTCGGTCCCAACTGCCTGGGCTGATGCGTGGCGCGCGTTGTCAACCCGGGGTGCTCTCCGGCGCGACGACGTCAGTCTCACAATGACGACGGGTGCCGAGGCACCCGAACGAAAGGACCATCGTGACCGATCGCTACGACGACTCGCCCGTGGAGAACACGGGCTCGCCGGCGGAGGACTCCGCCCGCTGGACCGACCCCGCGGCTCCCGAGGCCGCGGCAGCGGAGCCGCGTGCTTCGCGCTCCGCCACCGACACCGGTGACATCGACGACGTGTTCGCCCCGACGCCGAGCGTCGACGCACGGGCACACGTCAACGCTCGCCGCTCGACGCACACCGAGCTGCCGGATGCCGACGCCCACGCCGACGCGCAGACCCACGCTCCCGCGCCGCGCGACGGCGACGCGCCGCAGTACGGTGTCGGGCCGTTCTCGGTGCGCGAGGTGGCTCTGCTCGGCATCTGGGCCGTGCTCTTCATCGTCTCGTTCTTCCCGCTCAATAACCTTCCCTCGAACGTCCGCGTCCTCGGGGGCGGCACCAACGTCTGGCTCTCCAACCTGTGGTGGATCCCCACCGTGGCTCTCCCCACGATCGCGGTCGGTCTCCTGGCTCTGCGCCGCCTCTCGCCACAGGGCATCCGTCGCGTGGGCTCGCTCGGTATCGATCAATTCGCCTCCGTGGCCTTCTCCGTCGCGGCGCTGGTGTGGGTCGCGTGGGTGTGGGACACCGTGTCCATCGCCGCCGACACCGGGCTCTGGTCCCGCACGTGGGTCGTATGGGTGGGCGCGGTCCTGACCCTCGCCGGCGTCGTCCTGACGGTCTTCGCGCCGATCATCCCGCCGTTCGAGCAGGACTTCCAGGGCCGTCCCGAGGCCCCGGCGCACCGCAACGCGCGGCCCGTCCGCGCGGTGGTGAAGCGTCCGGCGCGCCCGCGCCCCGTGCGGTCGGCCCCCGCCGCCGCGCCCGCCGGGTCCGAGCACACGGTGCACGGGCACGAAGCTCACGCGTACGAGGCCCACGAGCATGACGGGGCCGCGGAGCGCGGCCCGGTCCCCGGGAGCTACACCGGCTCCACCGACCTGCCCCACGTGAACGAGGCGGAGCCGGCGACGTCCGTCTTCCCGACGCACGGTGACACGCACGACACTGACGTGATCGGCGCGACGTCCGACGACTCCGCCCACGTCTCGGAGCACTCCGGGCACGACGCAGCGCCTCGCCACCCGCAGCCCCAGGCGTTCTGGGCGCTGGCCCCCGACGAACGCGACGTCGTGGACGACTACGGCACGCCGATCTTCCGCGTCGGACCCACCGCGTGGGCCCTCGTGATCGAGGATCGCGGCGAGACGTTCGTCATCCGTCACGACGACGGCCGGATCGGCTACCTGCACGACGTCCGGGGCGTCACCCGCGGCTGAGCACCCCCTGCGAGCCGCCCGCTCCACGGCGGGCGGCTCGCCGCCGACCGGTAGCCTGGAACCATGCTCCGCACCATCGATCTGCGCGGCCGCGTGCTCTCGCCGGCCGAGTTCCTCGCCGTCGTACCCCGGGCCGATGCGGCCCGTGACGAGGCCCTCGCCACCGCCGCCCGTATCGTCGACGACGTCGCCCGTCGGGGCGAGGAGGCTCTGCGCGAGCAGGCCGAAAAGTTCGACCGGGTGAGCGACCACGCCATCGCGGTTCCCGCCGCGCACCTCGACGAGGCCCTCGCCGAGCTGGATCCCGGCATCCGCGTCGCGCTCGACGAGGCGATCCGCCGCGTGCGAGCCGCATCCGCGGCCCAGATCCCCGCGCCGTCGGTGACCGAGCTCGGTCCGGGGGCGCGCGTCACGCAGCGCTGGCAGCGCGGTGCGTCGCGTCGGTCTGTACGTTCCGGGCGGCAAGGCCGTCTACCCGTCCAGCGTCGTGATGAACGTCGTGCCGGCGCAGGTCGCGGGGGTGCGCGAGGTCGCGCTCGCGTCACCGCCGCAGGCTGAGTTCGGCGGTCGCGTCCACCCGGTGATCCTCGCCGCCGCAAAGCTCCTCGGCGTGACGGAGGTCTACGCGATGGGCGGTGCCGGCGCGATTGGCGCGTTCGCCTTCGGGGTGTCCTCGCTCGGGCTCGACCCGGTCGACGTCGTGACGGGGCCGGGCAACAACTTCGTCGCCTCCGCGAAGCGCGCGGTCGCGGGCCGGGTCGGGACGGATTCCGAGGCGGGAGCGACCGAGATCCTCATCGTCGCCGACGGGGCGGCAGACGCGGCGCTGGTGGCCGCCGATCTCGTCAGCCAGGCAGAGCACGACGAGCAGGCCTCGGCCGTGCTCGTCACCGACAGCTCCGACCTTGCCGAGGCCGTGCGTGCGGCCCCTCGAGCCCCGCGTCGCGGCGACGCGCCACGCCGAGCGCGTGCGCGCGGCGTTCGGCGGTCCGCAGTCCGCGATCGTGCTGGTCGACGATCTGGCGCAGGCGACGTCGTTCAGCAACGCCTACGCGCCGGAGCACCTGGAGCTCCACCTCGCCGACCCCCGCCCCGAGGACTTCGTCAACGCGGGCGCCGTGTTCGTCGGTCCCTACACCCCGGTGAGCCTGGGCGACTACCTCGCCGGCAGCAACCACGTCCTGCCGACCGGTGGTCAGGCGCGCTACGGCTCGGGGCTGTCGGCCGCGACGTTCCTGCGCCCCCAGCAGGTCGTCGAGTACGACCGCGCCGCGCTGGCGGCGGTGCGCGAATCCATCGTGACCCTCGCCGAGGCCGAAGCCTTGCCCGCCCACGGCGAGGCCGTCACGGCGCGCTTCGCCGACTGATCGAGGTTTCCCATGCACTGCCCGTTCTGCCGCAACCCCGACTCCCGCGTCATCGACTCGAGGACGAGTGACGACGGCCTGAGCATCCGTCGCCGTCGGCAGTGCCCGAAGTGCGGCGGCCGCTTCTCGACCGTCGAAACCGCGAGCCTCAACGTGATCAAGCGCTCCGGCGTCGTCGAACCGTTCAGCCGCGAGAAGGTCATGTCGGGCGTGCGGAAGGCCTGCCAGGGGCGACCGGTGACGGATGCCGATCTCGCCATGCTCGCGCAACAGGTCGAGGAGGCGATCCGCCAGACCGGATCCTCGCAGATCGAGGCCAACGAGATCGGCCTGTCGATCCTCGGGCCGCTGCGCGAACTCGACGAGGTGGCGTACCTGCGTTTCGCGAGCGTCTATCAGGCGTTCGAATCGCTGGACGACTTCGACGCGGCGATCGCGCAGCTCCGCGCCGATCATGCCGCCCGTCCCTCCGCGGCGCCCGTCGCGGTCGACGACGTCCAGTAGCCTGGCGGGGATGTATCCCCTTCTCTTCCGCTCGGTCCTGAGCCGCCTCGACCCCGAGTTCGCCCACCACCTGGGTGCCCTCGTCATCCGTGCCGCGGGCGTCGGGCCGGTGGCATCCCTCCTCCGCACGGCCACGGCGGCCGACCCGTCGTTGCGCGTCCGGGCGCTGGGCCTCGAGTTCGAGTCGCCGTTCGGTGTCGCGGCGGGCTTCGACAAGAACGTGACGATGGTCCGCGGGCTGCGCGCCCTGGGCTTCGGCCACGTCGAGGTGGGGACCGTCACCGCACTGCCGCAGCCGGGCAACCCGAAGCCGCGCCTCTTCCGGCTCGTGGCCGACCGCGCGGTGATCAACCGCATGGGCTTCAACAACCAGGGTGCCGAGGCCGCGGCCCGGCGGCTCCGTGCGCTCCGCCGCTCCCGCCGGCGTCCGGTCATCGGAGTGAACATCGGGAAGAGCCGGGCTGTCGCGGTCGAGGATGCCACGACCGACTACGTCCGCAGCGCGCGGCTCCTGGCGCCCCTGGCCGACTACCTCGTCGTCAACGTCTCCTCGCCGAACACGCCCGGCCTCCGCGGCCTGCAGGCCGTCGAGACCCTGCGTCCGCTGCTGACGGCCGTGCTCGACGCGGCCGGCACCACACCGCTGCTGGTCAAGATCGCGCCCGACCTCGCCGATGACGAGGTGGGCGACATCGCGCGACTCGCCGTCGACGTGGGTCTCGCCGGGATCATCGCCACCAACACCACTATCGGCCGCGCGGGCCTGCGCACCCCGGCGGCGACGGTCGAGGCCGCCGGTGCCGGTGGACTGTCCGGGGCACCGCTGAAGCAGCGCGCGCTCGACGTCCTCGACCTGGTGCGCGCCGCCGTCCCCGAGGACTTCGTCGTGATCTCGGCCGGGGGAGTGGAGACCGCCGCCGACGTCCGCGAACGGCTCGCGCACGGCGCGACGCTCGTCCAGGGCTACACGGCGTTCCTCTACCGCGGCCCTCTCTGGGCTCGCCAGATCAACCGGGGTCTGGCTCCGCGCCGGTGACGCCCGCCGGAGCGCGGCACGTCGTGCCGCATGCCCGGACGTACGCCGACGGCGGCGGGTCCCGAAGGACCACGCCGCCGTCGAAGGAAACCGTCAGGCCGGGTACTGGCCGCGCTTGACCTGCGCCTTGGGCAGGCGCATGAACCGCATCTGCACGGTGCGCATCGCCGCGTACCAGCCGAGACCCTTCTCGACCTTGCTCTCGCCGAACTTCGCCTTGGCGGCGCGCTTCACGCGGATCGACGTGATGATCATGTCGCCGATGACGAACAGGATGAAGATCCACAGCGCCACGAACGACCAGTACTGGAAGAAGCCGTTCGGGATGAGGGTCAGCACGATCACGAGCACCATGAAGGGCATGACGCCCTCGCCGAGGTGCCAGCCGGCGTCGACGAAGTCGCGCGCGAACCGTCGCTGCGGACCCTTGTCGCGCACGGGCAGGTACCGCTCGTCGCCGGCGGCCATGCCGACGCGGGCCTTCTCGCGCTGAGCGGCGAGTTCGGCGCGGGCGCGGGCCTTCGCCTCCTTGGTGTCGGCCACCAGAGGACGCTTGCGGGCGGCCTCCTGCTCGGCCCGAGACGGCGTCGCGCGCCCCTTGCCCGAGGCGGTGACATCCGACGCGACGGGGGCGTCGTTCGGGACGGGGGCGGGGGACTTGGCCACGGATAACCTCGAGAGCTCACTGGATCGGAGACTTAAGATTACCCGCATGACCCCTGACCTGTCCCGGCAGGATGCCGTGTGCGCCACCGCGTCCGACGGCATCCCCGCAGCCCTCGCCGATCTCGGTGCGCTCGTGCGCATCCCCTCCATCGCCTGGCCGGCGTTCGACCAGTCCGCGGTGGTGCGCAGCGCCGACGCCGTCGCCGACCTGCTGCGCGGCACCGGCGTCTTCGAGCGCGTCGAGGTGGCGCGCTCCGCGATCGCCGACAGCGACGAGCTCGGACAGCCCGCCGTCCTGGCATCCCGTCCAGCCCGCAACGGCCGACCGACCGTCCTGCTGTACGCCCACCACGACGTCCAGCCCCCGGGCGACGAGGCGCTCTGGGACTCGCCGCCCTTCGAACCCACGGTCCGCGACGGCCGACTGTACGGACGCGGTGCCGCGGACGACAAAGCGGGCGTCATGGTGCACGTCGGCGCGATCCGCGCTCTCGCGGAGGCGCTCGGCGATGACCTCGACCTCGGCATCGCGGTGTTCATCGAGGGGGAGGAGGAGTACGGCTCGCGCTCGTTCGCGCAGTTCCTCGTCGACCACGCCGACGTCCTCCGCTCCGACGTGATCGTGGTGGCCGACTCGGGCAACTGGGACGAGCGCACGCCCGGTCTCACGGTGTCGCTGCGCGGGAACGCGCGCTTCACGCTCACGGTCCGCACGCTGGAGCACGCGTCCCACTCGGGGATGATGGGCGGCGCGGTCCCGGATGCCATGCTCGCCACCGTCAAGCTCCTCGCGACGCTGTGGGACGACGACGGCGCCGTGGCGGTCGAGGGACTCGCGGTCCGCGACGCCGAGACGCCCGAGTACGACGAGGCGACCCTCCGCGCCGAATCCGGCCTCCTCGACGGCGTCTCGCCGATCGGGCGCGACAGCATCCTGAGCCGCATCTGGAACAAGCCCTCGGTCACCATCACCGGATGGGATGCCACCCCGGTCGAGTCCGCGTCCAACACCCTGGCTCCGCAGACCCGCGTGGTCATCAGCGCGCGCGTCGCGCCGGGACAGTCGGCCCAGGAGGCCTTCGCGGCCGTCGAGGCGCACCTCCGCGCCCACGCCCCCTTCGGCGCGCAGCTGGAGTTCAGCGACATCGACTGCGGCGACGCCTTCCTCGTGGACACCGGCGGGTGGGCCGTCGAGGACGCCCGCGCGTCCTTCGCCGAGGGATACGGGGTGGATGCCGTGGACGTCGGTATCGGCGGATCGATCCCGTTCATCGCCGACCTGGTCCGCGAGTTCCCCGAGGCCCAGATCCTCGTCACCGGCGTGGAGGACCCGCACGCCCGCGCGCACAGCCCCAACGAGTCGCTGCACCTCGAGACGTTCCGCAACGCCCTCGTCTCGGAGGCGCTGCTGCTCGAGCGGCTGAATCGCCGCACCGTCTGATCGGACCCGCGGGGGCGAGGCGGGCGTAGAATCGTCCCGTCCCCGCGACCGAACGACCCGAAGGGCCACGCCATGACCGACACCACACTGTCGACGAACGCCGTCACCCGCGAGCACGGAGTCGCCCTGACCGACGCCGCCGCCGACAAGGTGAAGAGCCTGCTCTCCCAGGAGGGCCGTGACGACCTCCGCCTGCGCGTCGCCGTCCAGCCCGGTGGTTGCTCGGGCCTCATCTACCAGCTCTACTTCGACGAGCGGTACCTCGACGGCGACAAGGTCGCCGACTTCGACGGTGTCGAGGTCATCGTCGACGACATGAGCGTGCCGTACCTCGACGGCGCGAGCATCGACTTCAAGGACACGATCTCGGAGCAGGGCTTCACGATCGACAACCCCAACGCGCAGGGCTCGTGCGCGTGCGGCGACAGCTTCCACTGACGCTTCGACACGGCGCTCCGGCGTCGAATTCGATGCCCCCGGTTTTGGCGGATCACACCGCGAAAACCGGGGGTTTTCGATTGTTCGGCACTGGACGATTGGCCAGAGAACAGTAAGAGGTTGCTCTAGACTGTCGAGAGCAACATCCACGACCCGGAAAGGTGCACTGTGCCCTCCAAACGTCGCCTTCGTTGGGCAGCCGTCCCCGTCGGGATCGCTTCCGTCGCACTCCTCGCCGGCTGCAGCACTTCGCAGCTTCACGGGTTCCTCCCCGGGTTCGTGGACGACGGAACGCCCGCGACGAACCACACCGACATGGTCGCCGGTCTGTGGGTCAACTCGTGGATCGTGCTGCTCGCGGTGGGTGTCATCACGTGGGGCCTCATGCTGTGGGCCGTCATCGCCTACCGCCGCCGCAAGGGCCAGTCGGGCCTCCCGGTGCAGCTGCGCTACAACATGCCCGTCGAGATCTTCTACACGGTCGTCCCGCTGATCCTCGTGGTCGGATTCTTCGCCTTCACGGCCCGCGACCAGAACACGCTCGAGACCCAGTACGACAACCCCGACGTGTCGATCACGGCGTACGGCAAGCAGTGGGCCTGGGACTTCCAGTACAACGGCAAGAAGGAAGACAACTCCGACGCCGTGTACTCGATGGGCGTCCAGGCCAAGGCGACCTCCGACGGCTACGACCTGCAGGACGTGCCGACGCTGTACCTCCCCGTCAACAAGACGGTGAAGATCGACCTCCGCTCGCGCGACGTCATCCACTCCTTCTGGATCATCGACTTCCTCTACAAGAAGGACATGTACCTCGGCCGCGAGAACGAGTGGTCGTTCACGCCCACTCGCGAGGGCACGTACGAGGGCAAGTGCGCCGAGCTCTGCGGTGAGTACCACTCCGCAATGCTCTTCAACGTCAAGGTCGTGAGCGAGGCCGAGTACGAGTCGTACCTCGACTCGCTGCGCGCCGCCGGCGACGTGGGCGACATCAGC
Source organism: Microbacterium sp. SLBN-111 (assembly GCF_049739645.1). NCBI lineage: Bacteria > Bacillati > Actinomycetota > Actinomycetes > Micrococcales > Microbacteriaceae > Microbacterium > Microbacterium sp. SLBN-111. Next base: position 3,589,930 of record NZ_JBMGQH010000001.1, on the reverse strand, counting down.
GACCTGTCCCGCCTGCAGAACCTCAACACGGCCGGTGCCGAAGGGAACAAGTGATCATGGCCACGACACTTCCGCTCCAGGGCACGGGTCCTTCGCGCCCCACGACGCTGCCGCCCCGGCAGGCCGCTCTGCTGAGCAGCACCCGGGTCGAGCAGAAGGGCAACCTGGTCGTCAAGTGGATCACCTCCACCGACCACAAGACGATCGGGTACATGTACCTGATCTCGTCCGTGCTGTTCTTCATGCTCGGCGGTGTGATGGCACTCATCATCCGCGCTGAGCTCTTCGAGCCCGGCATGCAGGTCGTGGCGACGAAGGAGCAGTACAACCAGCTCTTCACGATGCACGGCACGATCATGCTGCTGATGTTCGCGACGCCGCTGTTCGCGGGTTTCGCCAACGCGCTGCTGCCGCTGCAGATCGGTGCGCCCGACGTGGCGTTCCCGCGTCTGAACGCGTTCGCGTTCTGGCTCTTCCTCTTCGGCTCCACGATCGCTGTCTCCGGCTTCCTCACCCCGCAGGGTGCGGCCGGGTTCGGCTGGTTCGCGTATCAGCCGCTGGCCAATGCGAGCTTCTCGCCCGGAGTCGGCGGAAACCTCTGGATGCTCGGTCTGGGCATCAGCGGTTTCGGCACGATCCTCGGTGCCGTCAACTTCATCACCACGGTCCTCACGATGCGTGCGCCCGGTATGACGATGTGGCGGATGCCGATCTTCTCGTGGAACACGCTCATCACGAGCATCCTGATCCTGCTCGCCTTCCCGGTTCTCGCCGCGGCCATCTTCGCCGCTGCCGCCGACCGCGTGCTCGGCGCCCAGATCTACAACCCGGAGAACGGCGGCGTGCTGCTGTGGCAGCACCTGTTCTGGTTCTTCGGTCACCCCGAGGTGTACATCATCGCGCTGCCGTTCTTCGGCATCGTGTCCGAGATCTTCCCGGTGTTCAGCCGCAAGCCGATCTTCGGGTACAAGACTCTCGTCTACGCCACGATCGCGATCGCGGCCCTGTCGGTCGCCGTGTGGGCCCACCACATGTACGTCACCGGCGGTGTGCTCCTGCCGTTCTTCGCGCTCATGACGATGCTCATCGCGGTGCCGACCGGCGTGAAGATCTTCAACTGGATCGGTACGCTCTGGCGCGGTTCGGTGACGTTCGAAACGCCCATGGTCTTCGCGCTCGGCTTCCTGGTGTCCTTCGTCTTCGGTGGTCTGACCGGCGTCATCCTCGCGTCGCCGCCGCTCGACTTCCACCTGTCGGACTCGTACTTCGTCGTCGCCCACTTCCACTACGTGGTGTTCGGCACGGTCGTCTTCGCGATGTTCGCCGGCTTCTACTTCTGGTGGCCGAAGTGGACGGGCAAGATGCTGAACGAGCGTCTCGGCATGGTGCACTTCTGGATGCTGTTCATCGGCTTCCACATGACGTTCCTGATCCAGCACTGGCTGGGTGTCGACGGCATGGTCCGCCGGTACGCCGACTACGCCGCCGCGGACGGCTTCACGTGGGGCAACCAGCTCTCCACGATCGGGTCGATGATCCTCGGCGCCTCGATGATCCCGTTCCTGCTCAACGTCTGGATCACGGCCCGCAAGGCGCCGCGTGTGACCGTCGACGACCCGTGGGGATACGGTGCCTCGCTCGAGTGGGCGACCTCCTGCCCGCCGCCGCGTCACAACTTCACGTCCATCCCGCGTATCCGCAGTGAGCGTCCCGCGTTCGACCTGAACCACCCCGAGGCCGGTATCCCGGTCGGCGTGGGCCCGGCGAAGGACGCTCCCGACACGCCCGTCGTCGACGCGGCCGCTGGAGAGGTCAAGTAACCCATGCGTACCAATGTCGGACTCTGGTGGCTGCTCGCAGCCTTCGGTTTCTTTATCGCCGCCGTCTACACGTTCTGGAGCCTCATCCAGCACGGTGGCGTCGAATGGGTCGGAACGATCGCCCTCGTCTTCCTCGGTCTGATGTCCTCGATGATCGCGTTCTACATCGGACGCGTGGTCAAGGCCCAGCGCGGTGAACTGCCCGAGGACTCCCTGACGGCGGACATCGACGACGGCGACCCCGAGATGGGCGAGTTCAGCCCGTGGTCGTGGTGGCCCATCGTCCTCGCGGGCTCGGCCGCCATCGCGGTGATCGGCCTCGCGGTCGGCAGCTGGCTCGTCCCGGTGGCCCTCGGAATCTTCGTGATCGCCATCACCGGCTGGGTCTACGAGTACTACCGCGGGTACTTCGCGCGCTGATCTCGTGCCCCTTCGGTTGAACACCGCCGCCGTCTCCGACGCTGGCGCGCACCGTCCCACCAACCAGGACGCCGCCTTTGCGGCGTCCTGGGGTGCGGCGGTGGCGGACGGCGTCGGGGGAGGGCCCTCGGGAGACCTGGCCTCCGCGGCGCTCGTCCATCGCCTGGTCGCCACACGCGGCTCGGGTCTCGACGCCGACGGTCTGCTGGTGCGGATCCGCGAGGCCAATTGGGACATCCGTGCCCACGTGGAGCGTGATCCGGCCCTCGAGGGCATGGCCACCACGTTCACGGGTGTGTTTCTCGGCGTCGGTTCGGAACTTCTCCTCGCCCACGCGGGAGACTCGCGCGCCTACCTCCTTCGCGAGGGTGGCTTCTCCCGCCAGACGCGCGACGACTCCTACGTTCAGGCGCTCGTCGACCACGGCATCATCTCGCCGGAGGCTGCGGCGGCGCACCCCCGGCGCAACATCATCACGGCGTCGCTCGGTGGCTCGGAGGGCGATGTCGTCTCCGTCGCCGCGCATCCGCTGCGGGTCGGCGACCGCTGGGTCCTGTGCAGCGACGGCCTGACCGACTACGTTCCCGAAGCCGATGTCGCACGCCTCATCGCCGAGGCGGAGAGCCCGCAGGCCGCGGCCGTGTCGGCGGTTGCGCTGGCGCTCGAGGCCGGCACGCGCGACAACGTGACGGTCGTCGTCTGCGACGTCGTCGACGACGACGCTCCCGAAACGGACCCGGTGTTCTTCGGCTCCGCCGCCCGCTGGTTCACCGAGGACGTCGAAACCGCCTGACGGGCGGCATCCATCGGGATGACCGCCGCGTCGCGCGTTACCCGCGCCCTCTGGCCCTAGCCGGGCCTGGAGCGTGTCTGAGAAGTGCGGCGTGCCCGTTAGGCTTCGGGCATGACCGATCACGCGGTGCCGAATCTGCCGTCTCGCGACTTCGATGACACGGTCGCGTTCTATGGGAAGTTCGGTTTCGAGCGGGAGTACCGGGATGAGGGTTGGCTGATTCTCCGCCGTGGCGAGCTTCGGTTGGAGTTCTTCCTGTTCCCCGGCCTCGTGCCCGAGGAGAGCTCCTTCATGTGCAGCGTCCGAGTCGATGACCTCGATGAACTGTATCGGCAGATCAAAGAGACAGGCGTCGCCGAGATGACTGCCGGTCGTCCGCGGCTGCACCCTGTGGACTTGCAGCCCTGGGGGCAACGTGCCGGGTTCCTCGTCGACCCTGACGGGACGCAGCTCAACCTCATCGAGAACGCCGCTTAGCCCGGTTCGGCCAGCAGCCGTGTCCAGACGATGACGATCACGGCGGCGCGGTAGGTGACCGCGGGCTGTCGTAGCGGGTGGTGCCGCCGCGTGACCCACGACTCTTGCGGTGCGCTTCTGGTCGTCCGGTTCGGGGGATGGCGGCGTTGCTCTCGCGGGAGCATCTCCTCGAGCAACGACCACTACGTATCCGCGAGCATCTGAAACCGCGGCACAATCACAGCCTCTCCGGGCACCACAGATCTCTTCGTCAGACGCGCCCCAGCTGCGCTGTAGCGCGTGATGGGGGCTGTATGGGGAACGTCGGCTCAGGCGGGCCCGAACGGCGCGCGAAGGGCCGCGACCGAGCGCCTGTCTCGTGCGGCGACCGCCCTCACACCTCTGCGTGGCTGCGAACGACCATGACCGTCGGGTCGAACACCCGCTCGAGCGGTCCGTCGTCGTTCTCGTACGGCTGGCCCTCGCGCACCCCAGTACTCGTATCCGCCGATCATCTCTCGCACCTGGTAGCCCAGCCGAGCGAACTCGAGCGCGCCCTTCTGGCCCGCGTTGCAGCCGGGGCTCCAGCAGTAGACGACGACCGGCACGTTCCGGTCGAGCTCGCGAGGGGCGCGGTCGGCGATCTGCCGGTACGGCATGTGGAGGGCGCCCGTGATGCGGCCCTGGCGCCACGCGTCGTCGCCACGGACGTCGACGAGCACGAACTCGTCGCCGGCGCGCTGCGCGGCATACACGTCGGACGGGTCGGTCTCGAAGGCGAGCCGGGTGGCGAAGTAGGTCTGCGCGTCGGTCATGCGTTCACGGTAGGCCCTCGGACGTGCCCGGGGGAGAGGGAGGGATGCCACGAACCCGCGGCATCCTGCCAGGTCGGCGATCAGCATGACGCGAGCACGAAAGAGCCCCGGTGCCGTGAGGCACCGGGGCTCTTGTCGAGGCGAACGTTACTCGCTCTTGTCGCCCTCGGAGTGGCTCTCGTCGCGCAGACCCTTGGGGGTCGGGAACTCGACCTCGACGCGCTCACCGACGGCGTTGTGCGGACGCCCCTCGGCGTCGGCCCGAGCGTCGGCGCCGGCGATCTCGTCGGCCTCTTCGTGGTCGATGTGGTCGAGCTCGTGGTGCTGGTGCGCCACAGCGGCATCCAGCTCCGCCTGGGTGAGCGGGGTGAGACGGTCCTCGAAGAACCAGCGCGACACGGAAGCGCGGAAGTTCTGGAGCGCCGAGATCTGACCCTTGGCGTTCGGTCGCACGACGAGCGGCTCGTACGTCTCGTTGTCGACCAGCTTCCAGCGCTCATACTCGTCGACGGGCTGGTGCACCTCGATGTACTCGCCACCGGGGAGGCGGACGATGCGGCCGGACTCGTACCCGTGCAGGGCGATCTCGCGGTCCTTCTTCTGGAGCGCGATGCAGATGCGCTTCGTGACGAAGTAGGCGATGATCGGCCCCACGATCAGGAGGACCTGGAGCGTGTGGATGACACCCTCCATCGTGAGCTTGAAGTGCGTGGCCACGATGTCCGACGATGCCGCCGCCCACATCACCGCGTAGAACGTCACACCCGCGGCACCGATAGCGGTACGGGTGGCGGCGTTACGGGGACGCTGAGCGATGTGGTGCTCACGCTTGTCACCGGTGATCCACGCCTCGATGAAGGGGTAGATCAGGACGATGACAATGAACAGGCCGAGCACGCCCACGGGGATGATGATGTTCCACGACCAGGTGTGGCCCCAGAGCACGAACTCGAGGTGCGGCGGGATCAGACGCAGCATGCCGTCGGCGAAGCCGATGTACCAGTCGGGCTGGGTACCGGCCGACACCGGGGACGGGTCGTACGGACCGTAGTTCCAGATGGGGTTGATCGTCACGAGCGCGGCGATCAGGACGATCACACCGAACGTGATGAAGAAGAACCCACCCATCTTGGACGCGTAGACCGGGAGCATCGGGTAGCCCACGACGTTGCTGTTCGTCCGGGCCGGGCCGGCGAACTGCGTGTGCTTGTTGATGATCATCAGCATGAGGTGCACGGCCAGGAGCGCGACGAGGATCGCCGGCAGCAGCAGGATGTGCAGCGTGTACAGGCGACCGACGATCGCGGTGCCCGGGAACTCGCCGCCGAAGAGGAGGAAGGAGGTCCAGGTGCCGATCAGGGGGAGGCCCTTGATCATGCCGTCGATGATGCGGAGACCGTTACCCGAGAGCAGGTCGTCGGGGAGCGAGTAACCGGTGAAGCCCTCGGCCATCGCCAGGATGAAGAGGATGAAGCCGACGACCCAGTTCAGCTCGCGCGGCTTGCGGAACGCACCCGTGAAGAACACGCGGAGCATGTGCACGCCGATGCCGGCCACGAAGACCAGCGCGGCCCAGTGGTGGATCTGGCGGACCAGCAGGCCACCGCGGAGGTCGAACGAGATGTGCAGGGCCGATTCCATGGCCGCCGACATCGCGATACCGCGCATCGGCTCGTACGCGCCGTTGTAGTGCGTCTCGACCATCGAGGCCTGGAAGAAGAACGTCAGGAACGTGCCCGACAGGAGCACGACGACGAAGCTCCAGAGCGCGATCTCGCCGAGCATGAACGACCAGTGGTCGGGGAAGATCTTGCGGCCGAGCTCCTTGACGATGCCCGACAGGCTCGTGCGCTCGTCGAGGTAGTTCGCCGCGGCACCGACGAACCGGCCACCGAGGGGCTTGCCGTTGAGGTCGGCCTTCGGGGGTCCCGAGTAGACCGCCGGTTCGGTGGTCACGTTCTCCGTGGGGTGGGTGGCGGTGCTCATGAGCGCTCCCAGAAGCTGGGGCCGACGGGCTCTTCGAAGTCACTCTGCGCGACGAGGTAGCCCTCGGCGTCGACCGTGATGGGGAGCTGCGGCAGGGGACGGGCGGCCGGGCCGAAGATGACGGCCGCGCCGTTGGCGACGTCGAACTGCGACTGGTGGCAGGGGCACAGGAGGTGGTGGGTCTGCTGCTCGTACAGGGCCACGGGGCAACCGACGTGCGTGCACACCTTGGAGTACGCGACGATGCCGTCGTACGTCCAGTCCATGCGGTTGGTCTCGGGGTTGAGCTGGTCGGGCTGCAGACGCATGAGCAGCACGATCGCCTTGGCCTTCTCCTCGAGGTAGCCCTCGTCGTGACCGACGCCGGCGAGTTCTTCGGGGATGACGTGGAAGGCGGAACCGAGCGTCACGTCGGCGGCGCGGATCGGACGACCCGACGGGTCGTGGGCGAGGCGCATGCCGCCCTTCCACATGGTGTGGCTGAGGAGCTTCACCGGGTCGGCGTCCTGAGGAGCAAGACCGCGGAACAGCGTGATGCCGGGGATGACCGAAGCCAGCAGTGCCGCGAACATCGAGTTGCGGATGATCTCGCGACGCCCGAAGCCGGAGTCCTTGTCGGCCTCGACGAAGACGTTGACCGCACCCTCACGGGTGGTGTCGCGGCCACGCGTGGCGTGACGGTCCTCGATGTGCTCCTTGTCGGCCATGACGGCCTTGGACCAGTGGATCGCGCCGATACCGATCGCGAGCAGCGCGAACGCGATGCCCAGACCGATGAAGAGGTTGTTGTAGCGGATGTCGATCAGCGCGCCCGACTCGATCGGGAAGATCATGTAGGCGATGCTCGCCCAGATGCTCGCGGCGACCGAGAAGTAGAACAGCGTGTAGACCGTGCGCACCGCACGCTTCATCGCCTGCGGGTCCTGGTCGGTCATCCGCTGGCGGTGCCCCGGGAGGCCGGGGTTCTGCACGGGGTCGGGAACCGCGACGGCGAGCCCGGAGCCGGGCTTCCATGAAGCCCTCTCGTGCTCGAGTGCGTCTTCCTCGTGTGCCATGGTGCTCCTCGTACGTTACGTAATGTCGATGACGACGATCAGTTGGACTTCGCCGTGATCCACACGGTGAGCGCGATGAGCGCTCCGATGCCGAAGATCCAGATGAACAGACCCTCCGAAACCGGACCGAGCGATCCGAGAGCGTAGCCGCCGGGGGACTCGGACTTCTGAAGGAACATCAGGTACGAGATGACGTCGCGCTTGTCTTCGGGTGTGAGGTTGAGGTCGTTGAAGACCGGCATGTTCTGCGGGCCCGTGACCATCGCCGCGTACATGTTGACCGGGGTGACCGAGTGCAGGTCGGGGGCCCACTTGCCCTCGGTGAGCGCGCCGCCGGCACCGGCCACGTTGTGGCACATGGCGCAGTTGATGCGGAACAGCTCGGCACCGTGCGACACGTCGCCCTGACCGTCGACGATCTCGTCGGACGGGTAGGTCGGGCCGGGAGCCGCGGACTGGACGTAGGCGGCGATCGCGTTGATCTGCTCGTCGGTGAACTGCACCGGCTTCTGCGGAGCCTGCGGGCCCTGCGCCTGCAGGGGCATGCGGCCGGTCGACACCTGGAAGTGCACGGCGAGCTCGCCGACACCGAACAGGGACGGGCCCTGCTGGCTGCCCTGGAGGTCGAGGCCGTGGCAGGTGGCGCAGTTCGCCTGGAAGAGCTTCTTGCCCTCCTCGACCGTGCTGGCCGAGTTGGAGGCGCTCGTGGGGGTGTCGGTGGCGGCCATGGCGGCCGACGCACCGGCGTAGATGCCGCCCGTGAGCAGCAGGCCGATGCCGATCAGCGCGGCGGCGGCCAGGGGGCTACGGCGTCCGTTGGAGCGACGCGGCTTCTTCTCTCGTGCCATGTGGGGTACAGCTCTCTTACTTCAGGAAGTAGATGACGGCGAACAGCGCGATCCAGACGACGTCGACGAAGTGCCAGTAGTAGGACACGACGATCGCGGTCGTCATCTCTTTGCGTCCGAAGTTCTTCACGGCGTAGGCGCGACCGATGACGAGGAGGAAGGCGATGAGGCCGCCCGTCACGTGCAGGGCGTGGAAGCCCGTGGTCAGGTAGAACGCCGATGCGTAGGGGTTGGCGCTGATGGGCAGGCCCTCGGTCACAAGGGTCGCGTACTCCCACACCTGACCCGACACGAAGATCGCGCCGAGGATGAAGGTGAGGTAGAACCACGGCACCATGCCCCAGCGCTTGAAGAAGCTGCTCGACTTGACCGTGTAGGGCTGGTACCGCTCGGCGGCGAAGACGCCCATCTGGCACGTGACCGACGAGAGCACCAGGATGATGGTGTTCACGAACGCGAACGGGACGTTGAGCAGCTGCGTCTCTTCGGCCCACAGGGGCGCGGAGGTGCTGCGCAGAGTGAAGTAGATCGCGAAGAGGCCCGCGAAGAACATGACCTCGCTGCCCAGCCACACGATGGTGCCGACCGCAACCGGATCGGGTCGCTTCACGGCGCGCACGGCCTGGGAATACGTCGCTGGTGTCGTCACCCTCCCATTATGCGCGATCCGGCGCAGCGATATTCCCACCGCGCGCCTGAGATATTCCATCATCGAGACTTAGGGAAGCCTAAGAATCCACAAGGAATCCCCGGTGCGGAACGGGTTCCTGCGGGGCCGTGGACGACACGGCGCGACACGCCGGATGTGGAAGGATCGTGGCATGGCGGAACGCTTCACCTGGCCCGATCTGCTCACCTCGCTGCTGCAGGGCCAAGACCTCAGCGTGTCGGAGTCGACGTGGGCCATGCGCCGCGTCATGGCGGGCGAGGCGACCCCCTCGCAGCTGGCGGGATTCCTCATCGCGCTCCGCGCCAAGGGCGAGACCGTCGAGGAGATCATCGGCTTCCGCGACGCGATCCTCGAGGCCGCTGTCCCGCTGCCCGTTCGCGCCGAGGTGCTCGACATCGTCGGTACCGGCGGGGACCGCTACGGGACGGTGAACGTCTCGACGATGGCGGCGGTGGTGGCGGCGGCATCCGGAGTCCCGGTCGTCAAGCACGGCAACCGCGCCGCGAGCTCGGCATCCGGATCCTCCGACGTGCTGTCGTCGCTGGGGATCGCGCTGACGCTCGACCCGCGGGCGGTCGCGGAGACGCTGGATCGCACGGGGATCACGTTCGCGTTCGCCCGCGGCTTTTCACCCGGGGTTCCGCCACGCCGCGGCGACGCGAGCCGAGCTGGGCGTGCCGACGGTGTTCAACTTCCTCGGTCCGCTCTGCAATCCGGCGCGGGCCGAAGCCAACGCCGTCGGCGTCGCCCACCTCGACCGGGTGCCGCTCATCACGGGCGTGTTCCGCACCCGCGGTGCGACCGCCCTCGTGTTCCGCGGGGACGACGGGCTCGACGAGCTGACCACCACCGGGCACAGCCGCGTGTGGGAGATCAGCCGCGGAGACGTGCACGAGCACAATCTGGACCCCCGGGATCTCGGCATCCCCCTCGTCGAGATCGACGACCTGCTCGGCGGAACGCCCGATCACAACGCCGCCGTCGTGCGCCGGACGCTCGCCGGGGAGACCGGTCCCGTGCGCGACATCGTGCTGCTGAACGCGGCGGCCGGGATCGTCTCGTATCGGCTGTTCCAGGATGCCGGTGAGGTGCAGCGTCCGATCCTGGAGCGTCTCGCGGAGGCGATGTCCGACGCGGCGGCTGCCGTGGACGACGGCCGCGCGCTGGCGAAGCTCGACGACTGGGTCGCGGCGACGCAGGACCTGGCGGGCTGAGCGTGCACCCGCTCGACGCGCTCACCGAGATCGCGTACCTGCTCGAGCGGGAGAGGTCGTCGCGCTACAAGTCGAAGGCGTTCCGCACGGCGGCCGCGGCCATCGAGGGGCTGAGCGACGAAGAACTACGCGACCCGGGGCTGCGACGGCGTCCGGGCATCGGGGATTCGACCTACGCGGTGATCCGCCAGGCGCTCGACGGCGGCGTGCCCGAGCGCTTGGCGACGCTCCGGGCGGAGGCGGGTCTCGGAGGCGGGGGAGAGCTGCGGGCTGCGCTCCGTGGCGACCTCCACAGCCACAGCGACTGGTCCGACGGTCTGACGCCGATCGAGCCCATGGTGGAGGCCGCGCGGCGCCTCGGGCACGAGTACCTCGCGCTCACGGATCATTCGCCGCGTCTGACGGTGGCGAACGGCCTGTCGCCGGAACGGCTCCGTTCGCAGATCGAGGTCGTCCACGGATTCTCCGACGACGCGTTTACTCTGTTGACGGGCATCGAGGTCGACATCCTCGACGACGGCGACCTCGACCAGGAGGATGCGCTCCTGCGCGAACTCGATGTGGTCGTGGCATCCGTCCATTCGAAGCTGCGCATGGAGGCGCCGGCGATGACGCGGCGACTCGTGGCGGCGGCGGGGGACCCGCGGGTCGACGTTCTCGGTCACGTCACGGGGCGGCTCGTCGAGGGCGCGCGGGGAACGCGTCCGCCGTCCGAATTCGATGCGCGGGCGGTGTTCGCGGCGTGCGCGGCGTCGGGTGTCGCGGTCGAGATCAATTCGCGGCCGGAGCGTCAGGATCCGCCGGACGACCTCCTCGCGCTGGCCCTCGCGGAGGGATGCCTGTTCTCGATCGACTCCGATGCCCACGCGCCCGGGCAGCTGTCGCTGCTCGACCACGGGGCGGCACGCGCGGAAGCGGCCGGTGTGCCCGCCGAGCGGATCATCACGACGTGGCCGCTTCCGCGGCTCCGGGAGTGGCTCGCGCGCGAGCGCTGAGGTCAGGCGCGCAGCGCGGCCAGGGCCCGGGTCATCGACGTGCCGAGGTTCCAGCGCGCGGCGAGTTCGGTGGCGGCCTCGGCGCGGGCGTCGTCGACGGCGATGCGGTCGTCGGCGGGCGCGAGGTCGAGGTCGCGCACGACTCGGACGACCGTCGGCGCGACGTCGAGGTAGTCCGCGGCGGCCAGGATCTTGGCCCGCTGCGCCGGAGATCCAACAGTGCCCTCCGCGGCGGCGGAGCGGATGCCGTCGAGGTCGCCGCCCGCAGCCAGCAGCGTGGCCGCGGACTTCTCGCCGATCCCCGGCACGCCCGGAAGGCCGTCGGACGGGTCGCCGCGGAGCGCCGCGAAGTCGGCGTATTGCGCCGCACGGATGCCGTAGCGGGCCTGCACGGCCGCGTCGTCGATGATCTCGAGATTGCTCATTCCTCGAGCCGTATAGATCACCCGGATGCCGCGGTCGTCGTCGACGAGCTGGAAGAGGTCGCGATCCCCGGTGACGATGTCGACGGGCACCTCCGCGCGCGTGGCGAGGGTTCCGATCACGTCATCGGCCTCGTGCTCGGGCGCCCCGACGATCGCGAGGCCGAGCGTCTCGAGGGTTTCGCGGATCAGCGGGATCTGCGCGGTGAGCGCCTCCGGCACTTCCTCGACGTCCGGCGCGCCCGTCACGGCCTGGACGACCCGGTGTGCCTTGTAGGTGGGGAGCAGGTCGACGCGCCAGCCCGGGCGCCAGTCGTCGTCCCAGCAGGCGACGAGCCGCGTCGGCTCGTACGTGGTCACGAGCTTCACGATGATGTCGAGCAGACCCCGCACGGCGTTGACGGACGTGCCGTCGTCTGCCTTGACCTTGTCGGGCACGCCGTAGAAGGCGCGGAAATAGAGCGACGCGGTGTCGAGAAGGAGGAGCTTTTCCGGACGGGATGCCATGGGCTCAGGGTAGTGAGGAGAGGGGGCTGATCGGCCGAGGGGCTCGTTCTCCCGCTGCCAGTAGGCTCGGCCTCATGTGCGCCGAAGCCGCCCCTCTCGCGGTGCTCGGCGTGCGCTGGGCGGAGGACCCCCAGTGGGATGTGAAGATCCGAGGGCTTTTCCGCTGGCGGTTCGAGGCGACTGCCCGTGAGCCGCTGAAGTTCATCGACTGGACGATCGACGGCCAGCCTCTTCGCGACCGGATGACCTTCTCCAACGGTCGAACGTGTGAGGACATCACCTTCTTGATCGAAGGTTCCCGCGCCGATGGGCTCGCTGCCGCCAGTCTTCGTGTGCTCCTCGGCGAGGATGCTTCCGATATGGATCGATGGGTGCGGTACGACGACGGTCGTGTCGGGTTGCTGTTCTGCCGGGGGTGCGGAGGTCTGGACTGCGGCGGTGTGAGCACCGACGTCCGAGTGTTGGACACGACGGTCGAGTGGCGGAGCGTCGGATACCAGGATGCCAATCATCCCTTCGACACCGAGCAGGAGGTGCCGGTGTTCACGCTGCGCTTCGACCGCGCGCAGTACGAGACGACGGTGCGCACGCTGCTCGCCGTGTGGAGTGCCTAGAGTGTCGGAGTGTCCTTCGGCGTTCGCTCCCATCGGCCGGCGGCCTCGGCGCCGTGCCCGTGCGGGCGCGCGGCGTTCGGCGAGTGCTGCGGGCCGCTGCTCGACGGTGAGGCCGCGCCCTCGGCGGAACGGCTCATGCGGTCGCGGTACACCGCGTTCGCGCTCGGCGACGCGGATCACCTCGTGCGGACATGGCATCCACGGACCCGCCCGGACGACGTCGACCTCGACGACGGTACGACGTGGGAGGGGCTCGTCGTCGAGGAGGCGAGCGAAGACGGGGATGCCGCGACCGTGACGTTCCGCGCGTCGTGGCGGCGCGGCGCTGAGCGGGGCGTGCTGGCGGAGCGGAGCCGGTTCGTCCGGCGCGGCGGGCGCTGGGTGTACGTCGACGGTGACGTCGACTGACCCGTCAACCCCGACCTCGGTGTCGGAGGGGGTGCGTAGGCTCGCGAAGCGACACCCGACGAGAGGACACGCATGATCCCCGATGCGCTTCGCGACCTGCTCGAGAACCCGAACTACGGCGCCCTGGGCACCGTCCGCCCGGACGGAACGGTCCAGGTCAACCCGATGTGGTTCGAGTTCGACGGCGAGCACGTGCTCTTCACGCACACGACGACCCGGCAGAAGTACCGCAACCTGCAGGCGAACCCGTCGATGAGCTTCATGGTCTTCGACCCCGAGCAGCCGTACCGCTACATCGAGGTGCGCGGACGATTGGTGGACGAGGTCCCCGATCCCGAGGGGGCGTTCTACGTCCGTCTCGGTCAGCGCTACGGCAACGCGGGGCAGCAGCCGCCGCCGGATCGCGGGAACCGCGTGATCCTGAAGATGTCGGTCGAGAAGGTCGGAGGTCAGTGACATGGAACGCATCGTGATCATCGGAGGGCACGGCAAGGTCGCGCTGCACCTCACGGGGCTCCTGGCTGAGCGCGGGGACGAGGCGGTCTCGATCGTCCGCAACCCGGACCATCGCGCCGACGTGGAGGCCGCGGGCGGGCACCCGCTCGTGCTCGACGTCGAGAAGGCGGACGTCGACGCGCTCGCCGAGGCCTTCGACGGCGCCGACGCCGTGGTGTGGTCGGCCGGTGCGGGCGGCGGCTCGGCCGAGCGCACGTACGCGGTCGACCGGGATGCCGCGCAGCGCGCGATGGACGCGGCGGCGAAGGCCGGCATCCGTCGATTCGTGATGGTCTCGTGGATCGGGTCGACGCCGGATCACGGCATTCCGAAAGACGATCCGTTCTTCGCCTACGCCGACGCCAAGCTCGCGGCCGACGACCATCTGCGTGCGAGCGACCTGGACTGGACGATCCTCGGTCCGGGGACGCTCACGCTCGACCCGCCGACCGGGCGCATCACCACGGCGCCGCAGGGCAAGGGCGAGGTCGGGCGCGCGGACGTCGCGGCGGTGGTCGCCGCGACGCTCGTGCAGTCCGCGACGATCGGCCGGTTCATCCGCTTCGGCGCGGGCGACACGCTCATCCCCGAGGCGCTCGTCGCCGATCCGGAACTCGACGCCGACCCCGAGTCCTGAGGTCAGGACGGCTCAGTCGTCCTCGGCGTCGTCATCGGGATCGTCCACGACCACGATGACGCCGTCGGGGATGGGGTCGCCGAGCAGCGGTTCGGCGGCGAGCGTGAGGTCGATCGTCGCGCGCAGCAGCCCGCCCATCGTGGCCGAGCGCAGCAGCTCCATCTGATCCAGTTCGCCCAGCGGCGCGATCGCGGCCACCTGCCAGGCACGTTCGAGCGGCTCGTCCGACAGCTCCACCTCGGGATCCCACCGGGTGGCGCCGTACTCCCGCGCACGTCCGAGGACCCGGCGGACCACGCCTTCGGCCTCGTCGAGCAGGGGCTCCAACGCCTCGTTCCACTCCAGCTCGGGAAGAGCCCGGACCTCGGCCCGCGGGTACGGGGCGTCGTCGAGCCATTCGACGATCTCGAATCGCTCGGCGCCGCGCGCGACGATCGACATCTGGCCGGCCTGCGGAACGACGTGGCTGAGCCGCGCCATCGTGCCGAGGGTGAAGCGCTGGTCTCCGCCGCCGGTCTCGACGCCCCGCTCGATCAGCACGACCCCGAACTCCGGGTCCACCTCGTCCAGCAGCATGCCGAGCATCACGAGGTAGCGCTCCTCGAAGATCCGCAACGCGAGGGGCGTGTGCGGAAAGAGGACGGCTCCCAACGGGAACATCGCGGTACCCATGCCGACCAGTCAACCAGCGCTGCGGGGCGCGAGGGTCGTCGGCGCCGAGTTCACGCGGGCTCGTCGCTCAGCGTCTCGTGGATGCGATGGAGGTCCATCAGCAGCGAGCCGATGAGCACCCAGTGCTCGGGGGACGGCGTGCGGATCTGCAGCGGCCGCGTGAGCGCCGGTTCCTCGGCGACCGGGGCGCGCGCGGTGTCGGGCTCGAGGCTGAAGTCGAGGCGCACGTCGTGGGCGGCGCGGTGCAGCTGCTCGGCGATCGCGCGCACCGACGGGTCCTCGACGATCGAGGACGTGTACCCGTCGTAGACGGCGCGCGTCATCCCGACGGTCTGCGTCACGACGGGGGTGAAGCGATCGAGCCGCGCCTGCATCTCGGCGAGGTCGGCGCGGTGGCGGGAGCTGCGGGGGTTGAGGGACAGCGAGTCGGCGCCGTCGCGGATCGCGTCGGCCGCGGCATCCCGAACGGGCCGAAGGAGGCGGGCCTCGAGCAGGAGGCCCTCGAGGGCCTCGCGCGTCTGCGGCGTCTCGAGCGCGTCGGCGAGACGCTCGAGGGCAGCCGCGAGTTCGCGGCCCAGGATGTCGACCTTGGACCGGGCATCGGGCACGAGCACGGGAGGGACGAGGGCGGTGTTCACCAGGATGCCGATGATCGCCCCGATCACCGTCTCGAGGACGCGGTCGACGGCGTAGTTCGGGGTCGCCGTTCCGAGGGCGAGTACGAGCACCGCGCTGATGGCGACCTGGTTCGTCGCGCCGGGCGACATGCGAAGCACCCACGCCACGACGAGCGACACCGCGCCGGCGAGCAGGATGACCCACGTCGGGGAGCCGAGGAGGATGCCGAGCACCGAGGCGATCACGACGCCGACGATCACGCCGACGCTGCGCTCGACCGCGCGCGTGAACGACTGGTTGATGCTCGGCTGGACGACGAGGACAGCGGCGATCGCGGCGAAGATCGGGGGCGGGCCCGGCACGAGGAGGTCGGCCACGACCCACGCGGCGATCATCGCGATCGCCGACTTCGCCACCTGCAGGAACGGCCCACGCCGCGGAGCGCGGAAACTCAGGCTTTCACGCGGGAGTCGCAGCGGGAGGCGCATGGATCGAGCGTACGGTGCGGTCGGGATCAGTCCGGCCGATCCAGCATCGCGGCGGCGTTGTCGGCCACCCAGTCCATCAGCGGGAGCATGCGCATCATCAGGTCGCGCCCGAGCGCGGTCAGCGCGTATTCGACGCGCGGCGGAACCTCGGGATAGGCGGTGCGCCGCACGAGCCCGTCGGCCTCCAGGGTCTTCAGGGTGCTCGCGAGCATCTTCTCGCTGATCCCCGAGATGTTGCGGCGGAGTTCGCCCCACCGCTGGGTGCCGTCGGAGAGCGCGACCAGGACCAGCACGCCCCACTTGCCCATCACGTGGTCGAGGACCGTGCGCGTCGGGCACCCGTCCGAAAAAGCTTCGGGCCGCTCGGCCCGGATTTCCGCAAGACTCACCATCACGCCAGTACCTAACTCGAAAGTGGGTACCGACATTCCGGAATGTGTCTCGGATGGGCGCGTTGGTCTCGGCGTACCGACCGAAAGGACACATCATGACCCTCCTCGTCTCCGCCGCCAACGGCCACCTCGGACGCCACGTCCTCGACGCTCTGATCGAGCGCGGGGTCCCGGCATCCGACATCGTCGCCGGCGTCCGCACCCCCGCCAAGGCCGACGACATCGCCGCCCGCGGCATCCACGTTGTCGAGTTCGACTACTCCCGGCCCGAGACCCTGACCGCCGGGCTCGAGGGCGTGACGCGCGTCCTGCTCATCTCGGGCACCGACCCCGACCGGGCCACCGGCCACCGCAACGTCGTCGAGGCCGCGCGGGCCGCGGGCATCGAGCGCCTCGTCTACACCAGCGCGCCGCGCGTCGACGAGATCGAGTACGCGCTGGGCGCGGACCACCTCGCCACGGAGCGCGCGATCGCCGCGTCGGGACTGGATGCCACGATCCTCCGCAACAACTGGTACACCGAGAACTACCTCGACTCCGTCTCGCGCGCCGCGGAGTCCGGCGTCATCGTCGCCGCCGTCGGCGACGGCCGGGTCGCGAGCGCCAACCGCCGCGACTACGCCGAAGCCGCCGCCGTGGCCCTGACCACGGACGATTTCGCGGGCCAGACGCTCGAGCTCGGCGGCGACGTCACCTGGACGTACGACGAGCTCGCCGCGGCAGCCGCCGAGGTGCTCGGACGCGAGGTCGTGTACCAGCCGGTCTCGGTCGAGCAGCTCGCCGCGGGTCTCCAGCAGGCGGGCCTGGATGCCGGGACCGCGGCGTTCGTCGCCGGCATCGACGACGCGATCGCCCGCGGCGCGCTGTCGCAGACCGACGGCACCCTCGCCCGCGTGATCGGCCACCCGACGACGCCGCTCGTCGAGGGCCTGCGCGCCGCCCTGAAGGGCTGACGCCCACCCGCGTGAGGTGCCAGGATTTGTCGCCCGACGCGCAGCCGAAGCGACAAATCCTGGCGACTCACGCGTCCGCGCGAGCGGCGGGTGCGAGCGAGCGGCGGGCCGTCAGCTTACGTTCGCGCATCGCGAGGAACAGCGGGAACGTGAAGGCGAACGCGGTCAGCCCGGACAGCACGACGTACAGCCACGCGTGCCGCATGCCGAGGCGCCGAGCTTCCACGAGCAGGAAGATGCTGCCGGCCACCGCCACGACGAGCAGGTCGACGGTGATCGACGACACCGCCGGGCCGCTGGTCATGAGGTCGCCGAGGAAGTCCGCCATCTGCACCACGGCCAGGACGTTGAAGGTCCAGGTTCCGACGAGCCCGAGGATCGACAGCACGAGGAACGCCACCGACAGTGGGGTCCAGTGCTTGGTGAGGTCAGCCATGGACCGATCGTGGCGGTTCGCCCGCCCCCGATCCAGCCCGGCCCCGGTGTCGGAGCCCCGCGCTACGTTCGAGGGATGGATGCCACCCGAGCCACCGCGCTCCTCGACGAGCTCGACCGTGCCGTCGAGCGGCGTCTGCGGCACCTGACCGCCGACGCCGAGAGCCTGCGGCACGATCGGGCGGATGCCACGGCCGACGACGAGCACGACCCCGAGGGATCGACGCTGTCGGGGGAGTGGGCGCACGTCGACGCCCTGGCGCGCGAGGCGCGCGGGGAGCGGGACGAGATCCGGGCCGCGCGGGAGCGCGTGGCATCCGGGACCTTCGGGGTGTGCGAGGTGTGCGGCCGTCCCATCGCGGATGCACGTCTGGAGGCGCGGCCGACCGCGCGACGCTGCATCGCCTGCGCGACCTGAACCCCCGCGTAGGCTCGCAGGGTGGAACCGCTGCTGATCGTCCTGCTCTTCGCCAACGCCGTCTTCAACGCGGTCGTGTGGCCCCGGTTCTATCCGCGGATCGCGAAGGACCCCCGGGCGCGGGATGCCGCGGGCAAGCCGACCCCGTTCCTCATCGTGCACACGGTGCTGATCGCGATCGCCCTGGTGCTCGCGCTCGCGTCGGTGATCGCGGCGATCGCGGCGCTCGTCTCCTGAGCCGCTCGCGCGGCGCCTCTGTAGAATGAAGGGGCGGGTTCGCCCGCCGCACCTCGTGCATCTACCTACCGGACCGGCAAGGCGGCACCGCCCCCTGCCCCGGAGATCCTCATGCACCACCCTGCCCCGACCGTCGCGCACCGCTCGCTGATCCACCACACGGGGTTCTGGTTCTTCCCCGTCGCGTTCGTCGCGCGACTCCCGTTCGCGATGATGACGGTCGGCGTGCTGGCGCTCGTCGTCGCGGTGCGCGGTTCCGTCGCGCTCGGCGGGCTCACCTCGGCCGCCGTCGGCATCGGCGTCGTCGTGGCGGGTCCGATCCTGGGCGACCTCGCCGACCGGTTCGGGCAGTCGCGCGTGCTCGTTCCCACGGGCCTGGCCAATGGCATCCTGCTCGCTCTCTTCCCGGTCGTCGTGGGCTCGCCGATCGGCGACGGCTTCGTGCTCGCGGCCGCCGTCGCGATCGGCCTCACCGGTCCGCAGACGGCGGCGATGTCGCGCAGCCGGGTCATGGCGTTGATCGGCGACCGGGTCGCCGCCGACCGCCGGGAGCGCACGTTCTCGCGCGCCATGGCGTACGAGTCCGCGGCCGACGAGACCGCGTTCGTCGTCGGCCCGTTCGTCGTGGGTCTCCTCGCGGCGGTCCTCGCGCCGTGGGCGCCGATCGTCGCCGCGGCGGTCCTCAGCCTCATCTTCGTCACGGCGTTCGCGCTGCACCCGACGGGTCGCGTCGTTCCCGTGGCGGCCCAACGCGGGGCGATGGCGCCCGTGCGCGAACTGCTCCGGCCACCGGTTCTCATGCTCGTCGTCGCCGTCATCGGCGTCGGCGCGTTCTTCGGTTCGACGCTCACCTCGCTCACCGCGTTCATGGAAGCGCGCGGAGCCGCCGAGGCCGGCGCCCTGCTGTACGGCGTGATGGGCGTCGGTTCGGCGGTGCTCGCGCTCGCGGTGGCGGTGCTCCCCGCGCGCTTCTCGCTGCGGTGGCGACTCGTGACGTTCGCAATCCTGCTGTTCGCCTCGGCGGGGGCGTACTCGGTCGGCGGGTCCGTCGTCACCGTGACAGCGGTGCTGTGCCTCATGGGCGTCGGGGTGGGTCCGTCGCTCGTGACGCTGTTCAGCCTCGCGGGACACCGCGCCCCGGCCGGGCGCACCGCCACGACGATGACGGTGCTCGCCTCGGCGCTGACCCTCGCGCAGGCGCTGTCGTCCGCGGTCACCGGTGCCGTCGCGGAGCGCGTGTCGGTCGAGACGGCGATGCTCTTCCCCGCCGGGGCGGCGCTGATCGTGCTCGCCATGGCGGCGCTCAACCTGGCTCAGGCCGGTCGGTGGGATGCCACCCGCCCGTCGTCGATCGGATAGATCCGCCGCAGGATCAGGCGCTGCCCGAACGTCCAGAGGGTCGTGACGGCGAGGTAGAGCCCCGCGGCGAGCGGGACGAACAGCGCGACGACGGCGGTGGTGAACGGGAGCACGGCCGTCATCACGACGACCGCGCGCGGGGTCGCCGGATCGAACGGCGGGCGCAGGAAGCGGCGCGTGAGCTCGCCCGCGCCGGCGATCACGGCGACGAGGATCCCGAGGAGCAGCACGGTCGTGGCATCCGCGCTCCCTCCGGTGACGGCGGCGAGGAGGCTCGTGCCGAGCGGGACGCCGGCGAGCTGCTGGGTGAGCAGGGCGTTGGCGTGTCCCGCGACCGTCGGGTGCAGGAACACGGCGTACAGCAGGCCGACCACGGGTGCCTGCGCGAGGACGGGGAGGCACCCCGCGAACGGGGAGACGCCCGCATCGCGATACAGCTGCATGGTCTCGCGCTGGAGGCGTTCGGGGTTCTTCCCCCATCGTTCGCGGAGCACGCGCAGGCGCGGGGCGAGCCGTGCGCGGTCGCGTTCCGCGCGGGCCTGCGACACCCCGACGGGGATGAGCGCGGCGCGGACGACGAGCGTCACCAGCACCACCGCCAGCGCGGCGGCCGCGGCCCCGGCGACAGGGGACAGGAAGGACGTGAGGGCCAGGAGGCCCTGCGTGGTCAGGTCGAGCAGGGCCGCGAGCGGCGGCAGGGCGAAGAAATCCAAGGAAGTATCCGTTCGTGGAAGCGATCAGGGCGTGATCGGCCACGAAGGGAGGCCACCGCGGCGCCGTCGAGGGCGCGGGGGCGTGCTACGCGGCCGCGGCCGCGCGTCCGGGAGCTCGCGGGCGCGGGTGGCCGGCGGCGTCGGGATCGCTCTGCGCGAGCGGAGCGGAGGGGTCGATGGGGCGCGTCGCCTCTACCGGCGGCGAGCCGGACAGGATCCGGAACACCACCACGGCGATCGCGACGGTCAGCACGACCGCGGCCGCCAGCGCGAGGGCCAGCAGTGGAGCGGGCGACGACCCGCCGTCGGGGACGAGCGCGAGCTCCGCGGCGACGAGCAGGAGGTTCAGGGCGCTGAGGAAGGACGCGATCATTCCGTGCCCCCTCTCGCCGGTCCAGCCTTCACGCTACCAGCGGCCCGGTGGCTACGCTTTCGAGCATGACGACTCTCGTGATCACCGTGGTGGGCGACGACCGCGCCGGGCTCGTGGCATCCCTCGCCGACATCGTCGACGCGCACGGCGGCAACTGGGAGACGAGCGAGCTCGCGGAACTGGCCGGCGCGTTCGCCGGAATCGTCGAGGTGTCGGTGGCGCCCGATCGAGCCGACGACCTCCGGGCCGCCCTCGAAGCCGCGGCGGGCACGCTGCGCGTCACGGTGCACGGTCCGGCGCCGGTGGCGGCGAACCCGGCCCGCACCGTCGCGTTGACGGTGATGGGCAACGACCGTCCCGGGATCGTGCGGGAGATCACGAGCGCGCTGAACGCCCGCGGCGCCAGCATCGCGCGGATGTCGACCGAGACGACGGATGCCGCGATGGCGGGCGGTCGCCTGTTCGAGGCGTCGGTCACCGCGACGCTGGCCGAGGGCGGCGGGGTCGACGAGCTGGTGGAGGACCTTCAGGGTCTCGCGGCGGAGATCCAGGTCGACGTCACGCTGATCGACTGACCCGCACGCGCGCGACGAGCGCCGCGATCGCGCGCCACCCGACGAGGAACAGCAGAAGGGTGATCCCCGCGACGATGACGAACGCCACCGCGACGCCCTGACCGCTCAGCGCCCGGAGCAGCATTCCGGCCACGAGCGTGACGGCCCATACCGGCAGTCCGGTCCGGAGCGGCGCTGTGGGGCGCCGCCAGCCGAGGCTCACGACCCAGCCGAGCAGCAGCCCCGCGAGGAACGGCCACGCGGTCGTGGCGAGGCCCGATCCGCCCGGGCCGAGGATGTCGCCGTCGTGGGTCGCCCGCCCGATGGCGGCGAACACCACCACGAGCACGGCATCGAGGAGCAGGGCGAGGAGGGCTGCGCGGCGGATCGTCACGCTCCATCCTCGCACCGCCGGGTCGCCCGCCCGGTCGCCCGCCCGACCGCATATCGCGGACGTATCGGTTCGCGCAGACACCCGGGCAACGTCGCGCGCGGTCCGATGGAGTCTTCCGATCCCTGGAGGCCCGATGTCCGCCCGTCCCGCTCCGACGTTCACCGCCGGTCGCATTCTCGCCGCCACCTTCGCCGTCGCCGCGGTCGCCGGGCTCACCCTGGCCCCGCGGTCGTGGGCCTGGCCCGCGCGCTCGTGGGCGCTCGACGCCGTCGCGCTCCTGCCGACGCGGTGGGCCGACTTCCTGCTCGGCGGGGACGCGGATCGAGCGCTGAACATCGCTATCTTCGTGCCGCTGGGCGCCGCGATCGCCGCGCTGCTTCCGCTGCGCTGGGTGCCGGCATCCGTCGGGGTGGGTTTCGCGATCTCGTGCGCCGTCGAGATGGCTCAGACGGCGATCCCGGGACGTGTTCCCGACGTCGCCGACATCGTCGCCAACACCGCCGGAGCGCTCATGGGAACCGTTCTCGTCCTGGCCGTGCGGCTCATCGCGCGGATGTGACCGGGAGCCGACGGGGGAGGTGCAGGCGTGCGCGCAGTCCGCCGTCCTCGCGCGGCCATAGCTCGAGCAGGCCGCCGTGCGCCCGCGCGATCGACACGACGATGGCGAGTCCCAGCCCCGCTCCGTCGCGGGATCCGCGGGCGCGGCCGGCACCGCGGACGAAGGGCTCCGGGAGCGTCGCGACGAGCTCGCGCGTCAGGACCGGGCCGGAGTTCTCGACGTCGATGACGGCCGCCGTCGCCGTTCCGTGGACGTCCACCCGCACCCACCCGCCCGGGAGGTTGTGCACGACGGCGTTGTGGACGAGGTTCGCCACGGCCTGGTGGATCAGCAACGCGTCGCCCTCGACCGGGTCGCTCGCCGTGGTCGTGACCGCGAGCTCGACGTGGGCGCCCGCTTCCGCGTCGCGCTCCTCCTCGACCACGGCCGTGGCGACGGCGGCGACGTCCACCGGTCCCGGGCCGACGCCCCCGCGCCGCCCGACGCGCGCGAGGGTCAGCAGGGCCTCGGTGAGGCGGATCGCCCGCTCGTTCGTCGCCTCCAGGCGGGGGAGGAGGACGGCGAGGTCGACGCCGTCGGGGTCGGCGCGCGCGACCTCCAGCAGCGTCCGCATCGTCGCGAGCGGCGTCCGCAGTTCGTGCGAGGCGTTGGCCGCGAACCGCTGCTGCTCCTCGAGGGTCTCGCTCAGGCGCGCGATCATCGCGTCGAGGGTGTCTGCCAGATCGGTGAGCTCGTCGCGACGCCCGGGCAGGTCGACCCGCTGCCCGAGATCGCCGTCGCGCACCGCGCCCGCGGCATCCGTGATCCGTGTGAGCGGCCGCAGCATGATTCCGGCGACGATCCACCCGCCGCCGAGGCCCACGACCGCGAGGCCGGCGACGGTCCACCATGCGTAACGGACGAACGCGGCGATGAGGTCGCGCCGGGCGGGAGTGAACTCGCCGCTGTCGGCGAAGAGATTCCCGTCGGGGAGAAAGCGCAGGACGAGGAACCCGAGCGTGAAGACCGCGATGCCGACGAGCACGACGAAGACCGCGTAGCTCAGCGTGAGTTTCACCCGGACGGACAGGCCCGGCGGGCGCTCACGCATCCGCGGGTCCCATGCGGTATCCCACGCCCGCCACCGTCTGGATGAGCCAGGGTTCGCCGAGGCGCTTGCGCAGCGTGGAGATCGTGATGCGCACCGCATTGGTGAAGGGGTCGGCGTTCTCGTCCCACGCCCGTTCGAGGAGAGCCTCGGCGCTGACGACCCCGCCCGCCGCGGTCATGAGCACCTCGAGGACGGCGAACTGCTTCCGGGTCAGCGCGACGTAGTGACCGTCGCGGAAGACCTCGCGGCGGAACGGATCCAGACGGATGCCGTGCTGCTCGAGGACAGGCGGGGTCGCGGCCGTGCGTCGGCGTTCGAGCGCCCGCAGGCGCAGCACCAGCTCCCGCAGCACGAACGGCTTGGTCAGGTAGTCGTCCGCGCCGCTCGCGAAGCCGGTGACCTTGTCGTCCAGGCGATCGGCGGCGGTGAGCATGAGCACCCGCGGCGCTCCGGGCTGCCCGGAGAGGTGCCGGGCGATGTCGTCGCCGTTCGGGCCCGGGATGTCGCGGTCCAGGACGACCACGTCGTAACCGGTGTGACTCAGGCGTTCCAGGGCGGTGTCGCCGTCCCCGGCGATGTCGGCGGCGATCGCCTCGAGCCGCAGTCCGTCGCGGATCGCCTCGGCGAGGAAGGGCTCGTCCTCGACGATCAGCACGCGCATCCCGTCATCGTAGGCGCGCCGATGTATCGCGAGTGTATGTAGCGTGGCGGGATGGCGACCCGCGTGCTCCTCGTGGCCGACACCCACGTTCCGAAGCGGGCGCGGCACCTGCCCCGCGAGCTGCTGCGTGCGGCGGACGAGGTCGATCTCATCGTGCACGCGGGCGACTGGGTGGAGGTCGACGTTCTCGACGAACTCGGCGCTCTGGCGCCGGTGCTGGGCGTGTGGGGCAACAACGACGGAGCGGCTCTCCGCGAGCGGCTGCCCGAGGTCGCGCGCGCCGACATCGACGGGGTCCGCGTCGCGGTGATCCACGAGACCGGTCCGGCCGCGGGTCGCGAGAAACGGATGGATGCCACCTTCCCGGACGCGGATCTCCTCGTGTTCGGGCACAGCCACATCCCGTGGGACACGGTGACGCCGCGCGGGCTCCGCCTCCTCAATCCGGGATCGCCGACCGACCGGCGCCGGCAACCCGACTGCACCCTCATGACCGCCACGCTCGCCGACAGCGGCGTTCACGACGTCCGCCTCCGCGCGGTGTCGCGGGACTGAGGCGTATCGCCGGCATATCGTCGCGCGCATACGCGCTGGCAACGCGGCCCGGACTCGACTGGGGGCGTGAGTACCTCGGCATCCCTTCTCGCCCGCCATGTCCTCCGACGTCGGATCGCCCTGCTAGCCGGGTGCGGCCTCGCGATCGTGATCCTCGCCTCGGTGCTCTTCCTCGCGGCGTCGACGACGATGTCGGGCTTCACCGCGCGCATCGTGGCGGGAGCGGCGACCCCACCGACCGCGGACGACGGGGTGATCGACGCCGACGCCCCTCTGACCGTCGATGACGACGACCACCCCGCGATGACCCGGCTCGATCCCGCTCTGCGCGATGCGCTGCGGGCGGCGCAGGCCGCCGCCTCTGCGGACGGGATCACGTTCGAGGTCACGAGCGGGTGGCGCAGCGACGGCTACCAGCGGTGGCTCCTGACCGACGCGATCCGCACCTACGGCAGCCGGGAGATCGCGGAGCAGTACGTCGCCGCCCCCGAGGTCTCGAGCCACGTCACCGGTCACGCCGTCGACATCGGGCCGCTCGACGCGCAGCTCTGGCTCGCCGACCACGGACGCGAGTGGGGACTGTGCCAGACCTACGCGAACGAACGCTGGCACTTTGAGCGGGCGACGGATGCCGGGGGAGAGTGCCCCACCCCGCATCTCGACGCCCGCGGATGACCGACCCCCGTCAGACGCGCCGCGCCGCCGAGGTCAGCGGGCACTCGAACGGGTCGCGGGCGGCGAGGCCCACGCGGTTCAGGTACGCGATGACGATCCCGTAGGACTGGAGGAGCGTCGTCTCGACGTACGGCACCTGCAGCGTCTGGCAGTGCTCGCGCACGATCTCGCGCGCGCGGCTGAGGTACGGCCGCGGCATGTTCGGGAAGAGGTGGTGCTCGATCTGATAGTTGAGGCCGCCCATGAGCCAGGTCGCCCACCATCCGCCCGAGACATTGCGGGACGTGCGCACCTGCTTGCTGAAGAAGTCGAGCTTCGCGCCCGGCGCGATGACGGCCATGCCCTTGTGGTTGGGGGCGAACGACGCGCCCATGTACACGCCGAACACGGCCAGCTGCACGCCGAGGAACGCGAACGCCATCCCGAGCGGGAGGAACACGAACACCGGGGCGACGAAGAGCGCCATACGGAGGGTGAGGAGGCCCAGCTCGGTCCAGCGTCCCTTGACCTCGCCGCGGGAGAAGAGGTGGCGGATCGCCAGGGCGTGGAGGTTCAGGCCCTCGAGCGTGAGGAGGGGGAAGAACAACCAGCCCTGCCGCTGGGTGATCCAGCGCTGGATGCCGCGAGCCTTGGCGGCATCCTCGTCGAGGAACGAGATCGTGTCGATCTCGATGTCGGGGTCCTTGCCGACGCGGTTGGGGTTGGCGTGATGGCGGGTGTGCTTGGTGGCCCACCACGACTGGCTCATACCGACGACGCCGTTGCCGATCCACAGCGCCAGGCGGTCGTTGGCCCGCCCGGAGGCGAAGATCTGCCGGTGGTTGGCCTCGTGCGCGAGGAAGGCGACCTGGGTGAACAGGATGCCGAGCGCTGCGGCGATGAGCAGCTGGAACCAGCTGTCACCGAGCAGGACGAAGCCGGTGATCGCCCCGCCGAAGCCGAGGACGATGGCCGCGCCGACGAGCGAGTAGAAGACGGGGGTGCGGGCCAGGAACCCGCTCTCGCGGATTACCTGCGAGAGTTCCGTGTAGGCCTTGGCGATCGGGGGGAATTCGGTGGTGCCGGAATAGGTCTGACGGACGGGGCCGAGTCGGGACTCGACGATGGTGGAGGCGATGAAGATGCTCCTCGCGATGATGACCGAAGTCGGGAACCGAGGCGTTTACCCGGGCTGCGGCTCACACTACGGGGGAGTCCATAAGCGTGTCGGTATACGCCCTCATGCACGGCATATTCACCGGAACCCGGCATCTCGCGGACACCGCTTCATCGTTCGCCGGGTATCGCGTTGCGTGAACGCGGCGAAGGCCGGGGAGCCGCCGAAGCGGCCCTCCCGGCCTTCGCTGAGGAGCGTGAGCTCAGAGGGGACGGATGTTCGCCGCCTGCATGCCCTTGGGGCCCTGCTCAGCGTCGAATTCGACCTTCTGTGCTTCCTGCAGCTCCTTGAAGCCATTGCCCTGGATCGCGCTGAAGTGCGCGAACAGGTCGGCCGAGCCGTCGTCGGGTGCGATGAACCCGTAGCCCTTCTCGGAGTTGAACCATTTCACGGTGCCAGTGGCCATCGTGTTCTTCCTTTTTCTTCGTGGGCCGCGATTGCGGCCGGGTGCGCCGCTCCGACGCATGCGGAGCGGACGGGGACGCCGCGCGACCGGGAGGGTCGTGCGAACGCGGTGGACGTCGACGGCGGACTGGGCCGCGGCGACGGAGTCGTGGATGCCGAGATCTTCACCGCGCGCCCCCTGGGCTTCGAAGCCCGAGGGGACGGCGCCGACGAAACCGGCGTACGCCGAATCGACCGTCGCGACGAACACGTCGAGATCGGCCTGGCGCCACGACAGAGGCGGGGGGAGGAGAGGAGACACGCGAACTTTCCGCGGCCGATGGGCGACCGGGGGTCGCGCCCACGCAGACCGCGCGGAGATGAGGAGGGAATGGCATCGATCACGGCTCGGTGCCGTGCGCCCGGCATCTCAGCGATGAGGCGGACGTCGATGAAGCTAATCCCAGAACGAATACTCCACGGTAGCACGGATGGCCCCCACGACCTATGGGCGCACGTCGCGGCCCGACCGCACCGTACGCGGCCGGGCCGGAATCACCGGGGCGTCAGCCGCCGGAGGGGTTGTCGACCGGCGCGTCGTCGTCATCCGTGCCGTCGGGGATTTCGGGGAGGTCGGCCGTCTCGAGCTCGTCGGGCTGGTCGGCGGTGTCGGGCGTGGAGTCAGGTGTGGAGGTCATGCCATCCACTCGACCAACGATCGCGGGCGGGCGCAGGTCCCTTGCGCGGGAGCGGTCGGTGTGCACGGCGCAAGCCCCCGATCCGGACCGCACCCCGCTGGCACCATGACGCCATGTCACGACCTCCGCTGCGCACCAAGCCGTGCGCCTACTGCGGCCGCCCCTTCTCCGATCGGAAGCGCTGGAGCGGGCGCGACCAGTGGGACGAGGTCCTGTACTGCTCGCGCGGATGCCGCGCCAACGCGGCGAAGCAGCGGCGGCGCGCGTGAGGGCGGCGCTGATCCTCGCGACGCAGCAGTTCGCGGAGCATCCGGCGTTCGCCGACGACGGCGTGGAGGAGTTCTTCTTCATCGAGTCCGCGCCGCGCTTCGCGAAGCTGCCGTACCACCGGCACAAGATCGTGCTGCTGCTCTCCGCGATGCGGCACACCGCGGCGCGGCTCGAGGCGGAGGGGCGGACCGTCCGGCGCATCGTGCTCGCCGACGACCTCACGTTCCGCGCGGGCCTCGAGCGCCTGATAGAGAAGCACGGCGCCACCGAGCTGACGTGGATGAGCGATCCCAACCGGCCGGTCGACGAGCGCATCGCGGCGATCTGCGCGGCGCACGACGTGGAAACCGACATCCTTCCGGACGGCCTGTTCTTGACCCCGGAGGACGAGGTCGACGGGTGGTTCGCGGAGCACCCCACGCCGTTGATGGAGGACTTCTATCACTGGCAGCGCCGGCGCACCGGCATCCTGATGGAGGGCGGGAAGCCCGCGGGCCGGCGCTGGAACTTCGACGCCGACAATCGCAAGCCGCTGCCGAAGAAGGGCGTCGGGATCCCGGCTCTGCCGACGCTCGCGCACGACGACATCACGGCCGCGGTCATCGCCGAGGTCGACGACCGCTTCCCCGAGCACCCCGGTGCCGCGACGGACTTCTGGCTCCCCGTCACCCCGGAGGACGCGCGTGCGTGGCTCGACGTCTTCGTCGCCGAACGCCTCGGCGACTTCGGCCGGTACGAAGACGCCATGAAGGCCGACGAGCCGTTCCTCTTCCACGCGGTCATCTCGCCGATGCTCAACATCGGGCTGCTCACCGTCGGAGAGGTGATCGCCGCGGTCACGCGGACCGCCGCGCCGCTGGCATCCCTCGAGGGTTTCGTCCGGCAGGTGATCGGCTGGCGCGAGTACATGCGCGGCATGTACCGGGCGCACCCGAAGCTCGAGCGGGTGAACGCGCTGCACCTCGAGCGACGTGTCGAGAAGTACTGGTACTCGGGGAAACGGATGCCGTCCGACCTGCCGGTGCCGGTGCGAACCGTACTCGAGCGCGTGCATCGGTGGGGGTACGCGCACCACATCGAGCGGCTCATGGTGCTCGGCAACTGGTTCCTGCTGCAGGGGTATGCCCCGCGGGAGGTGAACGCGTGGTTCCTCGCGCTGTTCGTCGACGCGTACGACTGGGTCATGGTGCCCAACGTCATGGGCATGAGCCAGTTCGCCGACGGCGGCTTCGTCGCCACCAAGCCGTACGTGTCGGGCGGGGCGTACCTGCAGAAGATGGGGTCGTGGTGGCCGTCGGCCCAGGATGCCAAGGACTCGGTGTTCACCGACGCGTACTGGGCATTCCTCGAGCGGCATGAGGACGTGCTCGCGGGCAACCACCGGCTGTCCCTCGCACTCGCGCAGATGCGCAAACGGAGGGAGGCGGCGGGGTGACCGCGGGCGGCGGTGCCGGGCTCCGGATCGGCGGGCGATCGGGGCGACTCGGAGGCGACTGAGGCCCTGTTCCCGCCGAATCCTCCGGAGCCCGGGACGCGTCAGCTCTTCAGCTTGTTCAGCGCCGAACCCTTGTGGGCGGCGGTCGAGCCGGATTTCTCCGACTTGACGATGTAGGCCGGGTCGTCGTCGGATGCCGTGAATTTCTGGCCGTCGTGCTGGAAGTCCTTCGTCTTCTTCTCCACGACCTCACCCTGCGTGCGGCCCTGCGGTGTGTCCCAGCTGACGCGGTCACCCTTGGACAGATCCTTCGACATGTGCGGTTCCTTCCGATCGGTCCCGCCATGCTCGCGAGCCGCCGGATCGCGGAGCCGGGGATTGACAGCCGCACCCGTCATACGATCGCTCGGTCACGTCGGGTCAACCGGAATCGGGATGCCAGCACTCCGGCGATCAGCGCGCCGACACCTCCCGCGACCATGTCGCCGATGGTGTCGTCGTACGTCACGAAGATCGAGTCCGTGATGAAGCGATAGCCGAACCACTCGACCATCTCCCAGACGGCGCTGAGCGCGAGTCCCGCGATGGTCGCGACGATCACCGGCGTGCGGCGCCGGCCGGTCCGGACGACGACATCGGCATCGGCCAGCACCACCAGAGCGACCGCCGCGAGCACTCCGGTGCACACCGCGTGCACGATGAGGTCCCATCCCGTCCAGGAGCGGTACAGGTCGACGACGTTGCTGCCGGCCGCGACGATCACCGTGACGCAGACCGCGAGGTCGAGGCCCGCGCGCAGACCCAGCATCCGGGAGAGCATGACGGCGGGAAGCGCCATCGACAGCACGGCCGCCTCGGTCGGGGGGAGGGCGAAGACAGCCACGGCGACCCCGATGATGGCGACCGCACGGATGGCATCCGTGATCCACTCGAGCGCCGTTCGCGGCGGGCGCTTCAGGTTGGCGTACAGCGCGCCGATCACCGCGGCACCGGGATGCGCACGACGGCCTGGACGGGAAGGTGGTCGGAGGGCCAGCTCGTACCCGTCGGGCGCGGGTCGATGCCCGTCGCGCGCACGCCGACGTCGGGGGTCGCGAGGATCGCGTCGATGCGACGGGCGCCGACGCGCGGTCGCCGGTAGTTGTTGAACGTGCCCCATTCGACCGTCCGGCGAGTGGGGGCGTACGACCAGGTGTCGACGAGGCTGCCGTCGGCGAACATCCCGGCCAGTTCCGCCGAGCGGATCGGGGCGTTCACGTCGGCTGTGAACAGCAGGGGCAGCTCCTCCGTCGCGACGAGCTCGGCGAGCCAGCGAGCGGAGCGGCGACGCGCGCGGCGCGAGAACGCGTCGAAGTGGCTGTTGACGAACACGAACGGAGCGCCCGTCGCGGAGTCGACGAACCGCGCGATGACCGCGATGCGCGGAATTGTGTTGCCCCAGCCCACGGAGCCGTCGATCGCCGGGGTGTCGGACAGGGCGACCTGCGTCCAGTCCAGGAGGTCGACCCGGTCGCGGTCGTAGAAGATCGGCGTGCCCTCGCCGTCGCCGTCCTTGCCGCGGCCGTGGCCGATGCGCCCGTACGCGCTCCCGAGGGACTCCTGCACCCAGCGCGCCTGATCGGGACGGGCCTCCTGCGACCCGAGGATGTGCGGCTTGTTGGCGCCCAGGAACACCCGCAGGCGCTCCTTCCGCAGACCCCAGCGGTCCTCCGGCGGCCAGGTGACCCGCTCGAACCGGCGGCGGATGTTGAAGCTCATCACGTGCAGGTCGGGAGCCCCGACGTTCGGGAACAGCACCGCGGTCACGAGCGCCCCCCCAGACGTCGCGCCCAGCGCAGGGGCGGGAGTTCGCGCGGCCAGTGCGCGAACACGGTGCCCATCCCGCGTGAGAAGCTCTTCGCGAACCGGCGGGGCCGCACCGTGCGGGAGGACACCCGCATGTGCTGCCCGGAGACGATGCGAATGCGGTGGTCCGGGCCGAGGTGGAACGCGAGGTCGAGATCGTCGTGCAGCTCGGGGTCGAGGTGCACCCGGTCGCGGACCGCGAGCCAGGCCGCGCGCCGGAAGGCCATGTTCGACCCCCACAGCGGTGCGTGCCCCAGCGCCGGATAGGCGAAGGCGGCGTAGGTGCCGAGGAACGCCCACGCCATCGGCCGTCGACCCCGCGCTGGCCCGTCGTGGAACACGGCGCCGGCGGTGACGGCATCCACGTCCGGGTCGGAGAGCGCGGCGGTCATGTGCGCGATCCAGCCGGGGGCGGGCAGGCTGTCCGCATCGAGCCGCAGGATGAGGTCGCCGGTCGCGGCGTCGTACCCGGCGGCTGCGGCGGCGGGGATTCCGCGCTCGCCGCAGAACACCACCCGCGCTCCCGCGGCACGCGCCACGTCGGCGCTGTCGTCGGTGGAGGCGTTGTCGACCACGACGATCTCGTCCGCGGGGTGCGTCTGCGCGGCGAGCGCCGCGAGGCACGCGGCCAGGGGCGCGGCGTCGTCCCGGACGGGGATCACGACCGAGACGGTCGGGGCGGCGAGAGTCATCGCGTGTCACGCTAGCGTCCGACGCGTCCGGCACGAGGTGCCTTGCGCTCTGCGTACCCTGGATGCCATGGCATCCAGGGCATCCGGGACATCCGTCCTCAACGTCTCGGCGTATCTGTTCACGCCGATCGACGATCCCGCGGCGCTCCGGCCCGTGCTGCGCGAGCGCGCGGCGGACGCGGGGCTGCGCGGGACGATCCTGCTCGCCGAGGAGGGCATCAACCTGTTCCTCGCGGGTCAGTCGGACGCCGTGCGGGGCTTCGTCGACGGGTTGCGCGGGGACTTTCCGGCCCTTCAGACGAAGGAGAGCTGGTCGGATGCCGTGCCCTTCGGTCGTCTGCTCGTGAAGGTGAAGCGCGAGATCATCCGCATGGACCGGCCCGAGGTGCGCCCGCAGGACGGTCGTGCCCCCGCGGTGTCGCCCGCGACGCTGCGCCGCTGGCTCGACCGCGGAGCCGATGACGAGGGCCGCGAGGTCGTGCTCGTCGACACGCGCAACGCGTTCGAGGTGGACTACGGCACGTTCTCCGGAGCCCGCGACTGGCGCATCGAGCGGTTCACGCAGTTCCCGGAAGCCGCGAGCGCCCACCGCGACGAACTCGACGGCAAGACCGTGGTGAGCTTCTGCACCGGTGGCATCCGGTGCGAGAAGGCGGCCCTCTATCTGCGCGACCAGGGCCTCGACGCGTACCAGCTCGACGGCGGCATCCTCGGCTGGTTCGCCGCCGAGGGCGACGCGCACTGGGACGGCGACTGCTTCGTCTTCGACGAGCGCGAAGCCCTCGACCCGGCGCTCGCCGCCCGCGCGGGCGTCGCCTGATGCTGTGGGATCAGCACGCGTGCGCCGAACTCGTCGAGACCGCTGACCTCACGGAACTGCACCGCTACCGTCCGGCCGGTGGCGGACTCGTCTCGCTCAACGTCGGATACGCCCCGCACGGCCCCGAGGTCATGGCATCAGTCCTCCGCGCCTTCCGTGCCCAGGTGACCGCGATCGACGGGCTGGAGCTCGCCGCGACGGTCGCGGACGTCGACCGGATCGCCGCCGTCGGCGACACCGCGGTCGTGTTCGACCTCGAGGACTGCGCGCCGCTGGGCGGTGACCTCGACGCGGTGGCGACGCTCGTCGCTCAGGGCGTCCGCACGCTCGGCCCGGTGTACAACTACACCAACGCGGCCGGGGGCGGATGCCTGGATGCCGAGGACCCCGGGCTCTCGCGCTGGGGCCGCGACCTCGTCGCCGAGCTGAATCTGCGCGGCGTGGTTCCGGACGGCTCGCACGTCGGCACCCGCACCTCGCTCGACATGTGCGCGGTGTCGACCCGGCCCGTCGTCTTCAGCCACTCGTGCATGCGCGCCGTGTGGGACCACCCCCGCAACATCACCGACGACCAGGCCCGCGCGGCCGCCGACACCGGGGGAGTCGTGGGCATCACCGGCGTCGGCATCTTCCTCGGCCCCAACACCCCGACCCTCGAGGCGATGGTGCACCACATCGAGTACGCCGTCGAGGTCGTCGGCATCCGACACGTCGGGGTGAGCACGGACTTCTCGTTCGACTGGGAGACGTTCCAGACCACCCTGGCCGAGAGCCCCGCGCTGTACGACGCGAGCTACACCGCGTGGGGCCCGGTCGAATGGATGCCACCCGAGACCTTCGTCGGCCTGGGCGCGGCGCTCCGCGACCGCGGGTGGGACGATGCCGATATCTCGGCGGTCCTCGGCGGGAACTTCCGCCGCGTCGCCCTGGAGAGCTGGGAGCCTCAGCCATGACCGAACTGACCGACGGCGCCGTCCTGCGCCGCGCCCGCCCCGGCGACGAGGCCGGGATCCTCGCGTGCATCCAGGCGCTCGCCGACTACGAACACGAACCGGATGCCGTCGACAACACCGTCGACATGCTCACGGCCACGCTGTTCGGCGACGACCCCCGCGCGTTCGCGTTCGTCGTGGAAAAGGGTGGAGAGATTCGCGCGATCGCGATCTGGTTCCTGACCTACTCGACCTGGACCGGAAAGCACGGCATCTGGCTCGAGGACCTGTTCGTGCACGAGCGTTACCGCTCGCACGGCTACGGGGTGGCGCTGCTGTCCGCGCTCGCCACCGAGTGCCTCGCGCAGGGGTACCCGCGGCTCGAGTGGACGGTGCTCGACTGGAACGAGCCCGCGATCGGCTTCTACCGCGCCCTCGGCGCCGAGGCGATGGAGGAGTGGACGACGCGGCGCGTGACCGGTGCGGCGCTGGAGGCACTCGCCGCGCGGGGCTGACGCACCCCGGTCACCGCCCGGCCCGGCGGGCGAGGAACCTCGCGATCCGCGCGACCGCGAGGAGCTTCCGCAGTCGCCCCGGCCGCTGCACCGTGCCGAAGTCGGCGCGGTCGGGGGCATCCGCGAGGTGACGCTGCAGGGCGCGGAAGCTGTCCACCTGCCGGGCGAGGAGATCGAGATCGACTCCCGCGTGCGGCGTCTCCGCGAGGAGGGAGGCGGGGCCCGTGACGAGGGCGATCGCCGGGATGCCCTTCTCCCACAGCGGCTCACCCTCGCCGAGGTGCACCACCGCGCCGGGCCGCACCGGGCGCACGGCGGGGTTCCGCCACTCGGCTCGAACGAGCGCGGCGAACTCGACGGTCGTGGCGTAGAGCAGCTCGGGTTCGACGTCGTCGGTTCCGGCCTCCGTCGACGGGTCGTCGTCGCGCCGGTGCTTCGCGCCGAGGTGCTCGATGACGAGGCCGGCCACCGCGGTCGGCCCGTCGGCCGCGGGCGACCACAGCTCGGGATGCGCGTGCAGCCACGCCGTCGTCGCCTGGCCGTGCGCGGTCACCGCCGGGATCCGCAGGTGCCCGGCGACCAGCACGAACACGATCGTCCGGTCGTGCGGGGTCTCGGCCGCGTCGCGGGCCAGCTCGAGCAGACCGATGAACCCGTTCTCCTCCACGGCGTTGCCGCCGTCGCTGTGCGTGACGACGAGGACGCTCTCGTCGGCATGGATGCCACTCCCCGGCGACACCGCCCACACCGTGTCCATCGTCGCGCCGTCGTGCCGCGTGGCATCCAGGACCAGGGTCGTGGACCCGCCGCGACCCGCCGCTTCGAGGAGCCGTTCGCGTTCCGACTCGGGCGCCCACACGGCCGGAAGTCCGGCGTACGGCCGGGTGAAGGGCAGGTACTGGCCGCGCGCCTCGACGTCGGTGAGTCCGTGCCAGACGGCGATCACGCCGACGACTCCCGCCGCTCGGGCGGCGACCAGGTCGATGCCCGCCAACTCGGCGGAGATGACCGGGTTCGCGACCGCGTCGAACGGCATCCGTCCGTCCCAGGAATCGACGAGGAGGGATGCCGGGACCTCGACGTTCGCGACCTCGACGAGGGCGATCCGGCCGCGGGCGTCCTTCCATCGCGGTCGACGTCCCGCGAGGCGGACGAGGGGAGCCGTGACGCCCGCCGATCCGGTTTCGCCGGAGTACGGCCACGCCGACGCGACGGGAACCGTGCGCCCCTCCACGGTCAGCGACACATCCCTTTCGTCGACGTCCCACCGCTCGAAGGTGTGCGTATCCCGCTCGGGGTGATAGCCGAGGGCGACGAGTTCGGCGGCGACCTCGTCGATCAGGGTCCGATGGGCCTCGTTCCCCGAACGGCGGGGGCCGAGGGTGTTGAGCCGGGCGATGTGTTCTGCGGCGGTGGCCATGTCAGCCGAGGAACGGTCGCAGCTCCACCCGGCGACCGCACGCACGCGAACCGTCGATCGTGAGGTCTCGGGCCGTGTCGAGGTCGGAGGCCTCGATGATCCAGAATCCGGCGACCCACTCGGCGGTGTCGTTCGCGGGCCCGGGGGTGACCACGGCCTCCCCGGATCGCGCGTCGATGACGAGCGAATCCGCGGGGTGCGCGACGCCCGCGGCGAGCACCCAGTGCCCCTCCGCGACGAGGCGATCGTTGAAGGCGTCGATCGCCTCGCCCTCGTCGTCGGTCGCGGAGGAGCTGCGGTCGTCGATGACGTTCAGGAGGAATCGCATGCGGCCACTCTGACACCGACCTCCGACACGGGAAAGGGGCGCGTCACCCGAGGTCGTGCAACACAGCCTCGGCCGCTCGCTGCCCGGAGACGAGCGCGCCCTGGATCGAGGCGGTGTCGCGGTGGTCGCTGGCGACGTACCGCCCGTCGCCGAGGCGGACCGGACGCCGCAGACGCAGCGGCGGGTTCCTGCGCGGGGAGCGCCGCGGCGATGTCGTCGCGCCGCAGCAGTCGCCAGGGTCGGGTATCGGTGCCCCACAGCTCCTCGAGGTGCCGGCGGACGTCGGCCTCCGTCGCCGTGGTGGGCAGCACGACCGTCGCCTCGACCAGGTGCCGGCCGCGTGGCGCGTACGTGGGCGCGGTGTTGCTGACGATCGCCGTGTGCACGATCGGCCCGCGTCGGAGCCCGTCCACGCGGAGCGCGCCGTCGTCGTGATGCCGCTCGTCCGTGGCGAACCACCACGTCTGCAAGCCTCGCGGGCGGGGGAGGGGAACGTCCAGACCGGGGGTCAGACCGGTGGCCAGCACCACGGCGCGGGTGTCGATGGCATCCGCGTTCTCGATCTCGATGCGCCATCCCCGACCGTGCGGCCGGGTCGCGGTCACCCGATGGGAGAGACGGATGCCGGCTCCCGCCCGCCGCGCGGTGTCGGCCAGCTGCGCGGGGAGAGCGCCGATCCCCGCGGCGGGCACCCCGGGAGCGCCGAGCGCGAAGCTGCGGACGAGGAGGCGCACGAAGATGTCGGAGGACTCCTGCCGGTCGTCGGCGAGGACGCCCGCGAGGAACGGTTCGAGCACGCTCTCGCGCAGGGTGCCGCGGAGGCCCGCGCGATCCCACGCCTCGGCGAGCCGGCGATCCGGTCCACGCTTGACCGCGCGGGGATTCGCGAGGACGGGGAGCGCCCACCGCGCGAGGGGCAGCAGGTCGGCGGGTCGGACGAGCCCGCTCCCGAGCGAGGCCGGAATGGTCGCCGGGTGGCGGAGGGGATGGGCGATTCGGGCCACGCCGTCGTCGAGCCGCACGGACAGGGCCACCGGGAACCGTCGCAGCGCCAGCGCGCCGACGTCGACCCATCGCCGCACCGCCGGATACGCCGGGTTGAGCACGTGGAAGCCGCGATCGAGGCGGAACCCGTCCACGACGTCGGTGCGCTCGCGCCCGCCGACGGCGTCCTCGGCCTCGAGCACCACGACGTCCCGCCCCGCCTCCGCGAGCCGCGTCGCGCAGCGCAATCCGGCGAGCCCCGCTCCGATGACCACGACGTCGTATTCGCTCACGTTTCGAGCGTAGGCAACGCGTGTTCTCGACCGGTGGGGGTTGCGGCACGCGCAGCTAGGGTGGCGTCATGCGTACGCGACCCCGGGGGCGGGGGCCCCTCGTCATTGCCGCCATCCTTCTCGTGGGTGTCCTCGCGGGATGTGCCACGCCGGTGGGGAGTGCGGACCCGTCGCCGACACACAAGGGCCCGCCGCCCGCGTCGCAGGAGGTCCTGGTGCCGGTCGGGACCCCGACGGCCGACACCGGAGCGGTAGCGCGCGCCCAGATCTGGCTCGACTCCGCGTCGGTGCCCGAGGGGGCCGTCCGCGTGGAGGCGGGAGACGTCCCGGCGTTCCACTCCTTCGTGGGCTGGCCGCGCACGCCGGTCGCGACTCTGACGGGCTGTTGGCGGATCCCGGATGCCGACGCCGTCGACATCGTGAACTGGATGGCCGCGAACCCGACTCCCGGTCTGACGGTTCCTTTCGTGCCGCAGTACCCGCCCGGGAACACGGGCGAGATGGCGGTGGGGCAGCTCCCGACGCCCGACAGCCAAGAGGGCATCGTGTTCGACGTCATGCGCATCTATGACGGCTCCGTCGTCATCCGCGCCCAGGTCGCCGCGCTCGCCGCGGATGCGACGTGCGCCGACCCGGGCGCGGGCTCGCGCTGGGGTGCTCCCGGTCAGGGGTGAATCAGCTCTCGTTCCCCAGCGCCGCGCGCGCCAGGTCCAGCGCGTCCGACGGCGCGACACCGAGGTCGTGCATCGCGCGGGCGAACGCGGCGGCGGCGTCGGCGGCGCGGGCGCGCGCGGCATCCGTTCCCGCCGAGACGAACGTTCCGGCGCGGCCGCGGGTCTCGACGAAGCGCGCCTCCTCGAGCTCCTTGTAGACGCGCGCCACGGTGTTCGCGGCGAGGCCGAGGTCCGTCGCAAGCGTGCGCACCGGCGGCAGCCGCGTCCCCGTCGGCAGCTCGCCGCTGTCGATCAGCGCGATGATCTGCGCGCGCACCTGAGCGAACGGCGGTGTGGCGGAGGCGGCGTCGACGCGGATGTCCATGGTGCCGCCACCGTACCAACGCCGCCGTTCGAGCCGACGTGGATCAGCGCATGCCGCCTTCCAGAAGTGCTCTCTGCATGGTGCGGACCGTACGGAAGCCGGCCATCCGTGCGATGCGCTCCAGTTCCCGCTCTCCTGTCGCATTGCGTTCGGCCAGGAGCGTCTGGGCGCGGAAAACTCTGCTGTAACGAAGGCGGCGGGACGGAGTCACCCCCGTCGGCGCGAAGGACAGGTGCAGATAGGAGCGGGAGACCCCGAGAATGTCCGCCAGAGTGTCAACGGTGAAGGCCGGGTCCGCGGAACATGTTTCGATCACCTGCAGCGCTCGAGCGACGAGATCGGCTTGAGAGGTGGAGAGGGAGGAGAGACGCGCGGGCTCGCGCTGAAGCACGAGCGCCTCGATCAGCGCTTCCAAGCTTCTCTGCACGCTGCCGAATCCCGGAGTCCGGGGGTGGACGGGGGTATTCAACGTGGCCGTCATGGTGCTCAGGATGACACGGAGGTAATCCGGGTCCGCCGCCCACGCCTGCCCGATGGGGATCGGAGGGCCGCGGTGGGTCCGGAGCCTGTCCCACTCGGAAACGATGACCATTCGGCCGACCGGTTGCGAGGCCTCCACGACCATCGGTTCGTTGAGGTTCTGCAGGTAGA
Organism: Microbacterium sp. SLBN-111; assembly: GCF_049739645.1. Taxonomy (NCBI): domain Bacteria; kingdom Bacillati; phylum Actinomycetota; class Actinomycetes; order Micrococcales; family Microbacteriaceae; genus Microbacterium; species Microbacterium sp. SLBN-111. The sequence goes on along the minus strand of NZ_JBMGQH010000001.1, from coordinate 3,551,168 downwards.
CGTCACCGGGCCGGATGACGTGGGTGCCTGTCGTCGTATGGAGGATCTGCGTTCCGTCGATCCCGATCACCATCAGGAAGTTCCGGGCACCCCAGCTCTCGTTGCCGACCAGTTTCGCGCGGCAGGAGGTGTGCCAGATCCGTCCGAGCGCGAAAGGATCGGCACGGATGAGATCCGCGAAGATGCGCAGACTTTCGATGAGACCCGTAGCTCTCCATCCCTGCGCGGAGAGCCAGTCCACAGCCTCCTCGCCATCGAGCGCGACTTCGCGCCAGGTCGCTTTTAAGGAATGTCCTAAACCGCGCATAAGTCCTGACTAACAGTGAGTCGAATGACCAGACGGGTCATCGATTCGCGATTGACGCCGACATTTGTTGATCTTTCGGCGGGGGTGGAAGCCGTCGATTTGCGGTGCGTCACGATCGGGATCCGACCCTCGGAGGTGCCGTCGCTTCTCGACTCCCGACGTCGAGAGGGGTTCCTCCCGCCGCATACCTCGAAGGAATGAAATGACCGAAGAAACGCCTGGCGCGACCGGACCACACGGACTCACCCGCCGGACCATCGTCAAGGGCGCCGCATGGTCGGTGCCCGCCGTCGCGGTCGCGATCGCCGCGCCCACAGCCAGCGCTTCCGACACCAGTACGTGTCCGTCGTTGCCGGTCCCCGGTGCGTGGGTCACCTCCACCTCGGGTACGGGCAACTCCGCATTCGCAGGCTGGAACAACACGACGCGGACCGAAGACGGATTCACCTTCATCCGCGACTCGGACAGCTCGTCGACGCCCTACGTCTATACGATCTCGACGTTCGTCGATCTCGAGGCGGGAAGGAGTTACCTCTTCCGCCTCGACTACGTCGCGGGTCGGGGGTGCACGAGCGCGACAGGGCCGGGGGCGACGTCCGTGAACACTGACCTTCGCTTCGCCGTCGGAACGGAGGCGTTCGGACTCCGTTCGACGCAGAGTACCGGCGCCTACGCCGTCGTGACACACCTCCCCCCGTGCGCGACGGGATTCAGCACGGAGACCGAGACCCTCCAGGGGATCCTCGAGCCCACGCAGACGGGACCGGTCCCCGTGGCCATCCAGTTCGTCGCCTACCCCACGCTCGAGGGCAACAACGACGACTACTACGTCATCCCGTCGATCGTGTGCCTCTGAGTCGACAAGAGGGCCTGGATGCCATGGCATCCAGGCCCCCTTCCGGGACTTACGCGGTCGCGTCCTCGCGCTTGGGCAGCACCCAACCGGGGCGCACGAAGTGGCACGTGTAGCCGTTCGGGATGCGGATGAGGTAGTCCTGGTGCTCGGGCTCGGCCTCCCAGAAGGGAGCCTCGGGCTCGATGGTCGTGACGACCTTCGCGGGCCAGATGCCCGACGCGTCGACGTCGGCGATCGTGTCGCGGGCGACCTGCTCCTGCTCGGGGGAGAGCGGGAAGATCGCGGAGCGGTAGCTCGTGCCGATGTCATTGCCCTGACGGTTCAGGGTCGACGGGTCGTGGATCTGGAAGAAGAACGCCAGGATGTCGCGGTACGACGTCTTGGCGGGGTCGAACACGATCTCGACGGCCTCGGCGTGACCGGGGTGGTTGCGGTAGGTCGCGTGGTCGTTCGATCCGCCGGTGTAGCCGACGCGCGTGTCGAGCACGCCGGGCTGGCGACGGATGAGGTCCTCGACGCCCCAGAAGCAGCCGCCCGCGAGGACGGCGGTCTCGGTGCCGGGACGGCGGGTGATCTCGCCGGTGTCGGTGGGTCCGCTGGTCATGGTGTTGCTCCTTTTGCGGTTGCGGAAGGGGAAGAGGTTCACGAGGCTCGGGTCTCGCGGAACAGGGACAGGAAGTCGCCGTAGCCCTGCTCCTCGAGCTCCGCCACGGGCACGAACCGCAGCGCCGCCGAGTTCATGCAGTATCTCAGCCCGCCGGCCTGGCGGGGGCCGTCGTCGAAGACGTGGCCGAGGTGGCTGTCGGCGCCGCTGGAACGCACCTCGGTGCGCTTCATCCACAGCGTCCGATCGGTCTTCTCCACGACGGCGCTGGCGTCGATGGGCTTGGTGAAACTCGGCCAGCCCGACCCGCTGTCGAACTTGTCGGTCGAGGAGAACAGCGGCTGCCCCGACACGACGTCGACGTAGATGCCCTCCTCGTGGTTGTCCCAGTACTCGTTGCGGAACGGCGGCTCCGTCGCGTCGTCCTGCGTGACGGCGAACTGGCGGTCGGTGAGGCGCCCCAGCGCCTCCGACGTCTTGCGGTACTCCGTGGTCACGGTGTGATCCTTTCGCCTGCGATGCCCGCTTCAGGCATCACTGAGGAGAACGCGGGGCCTCGCGGTTTTGGTCCCGCGGGGCTGGGAGCGCGCTGTGAGTTCTCGGGGGTTCCGGATGCCGAGGGCAAGCCCCGGATCCGACACAGGTGCGCTCGCTACCGTGACGTCGACCCTTCAGGAGGACCCATGCCCCGCACGATCGTGATCACCGGAGCCAGCGACGGAATCGGCGCGGCCGCGGCCCGCCAGCTGCACGAGATCGGCGAGGAGGTCGTGGTCGTGGGTCGTAACCCCGACAAGACGCGCCGAGTCGCCGACGCGCTCGGGGTGCGCTCGTTCACCGCGGACTTCTCCGACCTCGTCCAGGTGCGCGAGCTCGCCGAGACCCTGCGGGCCGAGTATCCCCGCATCGACGTGCTCGCCAACAACGCGGGCGGGATCTTCGGCGAGCGCACGCTCACGGGCGACGGCTTCGAGGTCACGTTCCAGGTCAACCACCTCGCGCCGTTCCTCCTCACGAACCTGCTGCGCGAGACGCTCCTCGAGTCGCGCGCGTCGGTGATCCAGACCTCCAGCGCCGCCGCCCGCCTCTTCTCCCGCTTCGACATCGACGATCTGCAGGGGCAGCGCCACTACTCGGCGTCGCGCGCGTACGGCAACGCGAAGCTCGCGAACGTGCTGTTCACGAAGGAACTGAACCGGCGCTTCGGCGACGCGGGGCTCTCCGCCGTCGCGTACCACCCCGGGGTGATCGCCTCGAGCTTCGGTTCGACCGGCAGCGGCTCGTGGAAGTTCCTCTACGGCGGTCCGCTCGCCGAACGCTTCATGACCTCGACGGACGTCGGCGGCGCCCGCCTCACCTGGCTCGCGCTCGGCAAGCCTGGCGTCGACTGGCATCCCGGCGGCTTCTACGCGAACAACAAGCCCGCGCGCACGCATCGACGCGCGGACGACCCCGCTCTGGCCCGACTCCTGTGGGATCGCAGCGCCGAACTCGTCGGTCTCGCCCCCTGACGAGCTGTCCGTTTCCTATGGGATGACCCAGGAGGGCGAATTCTTGGCGAACTCTGGGAGGGCGGCCGCCATTCTGACGGCATGACCGCCACCACCACCGTTCCCCTCCCCGTGGAGCTCCCCGCCTCGCGGCCTCGCCGCGCACGGGTCGTGCGTCCGCGGGCTCGGCTCGGCTGGAACCTCGCCGCGACCGCGCTGATCTGGCTCTCGAGCCTCGCGGTGGTGGCTCTGTGGGTCGCGGGGGGTGGCATCCAGTCCCTTCTCGCGATGGATGCCGAGACCCTGAACACCCTCGGACGCCTGTGCGGACTGGTCTCGGCGAACCTGCTGCTGTACCAGGTGCTGCTCATGGCCCGGGTGCCGGTGTTCGAGCGCGGCTTCGGGCGCGACGGGATCACGCGGATGCACCGGCTCGTCGGGTTCTGGTCCTTCGCGCTGTTCTCCGCGCACATCGTGCTGCAGACCCTGGGCTACGCCGCGGCCGCGAGCGTGAACCCCATCGTGCAGCTGTGGGAGTTCGTCTGGGACTACCCGGGCATGCTGCTCGCCACCGCCGGTACGGGTCTCCTGCTGCTGGTCGTCGCCACGTCGCTGCGCCGGGCGCGCCGCAAGCTGCGCTACGAGTCCTGGCACCTCCTCCACCTCTACGGCTACCTCGGGGTCGGCCTCGCCGTTCCGCACATGCTGTGGACCGGTGCCGACTTCACCGCGCACCCGCTCGCCGCGGTGTACTGGTGGGTGCTGTGGGGCGCGACGGCGGCCGCCGTACTCGTCTACCGCGTCGGCCTGCCGCTCGTGCGGTCGCTGCGGCATGGCCTCCGCGTCTCGGCTGTCACGCGCGACGGCGACCGCGGAGTGGCGGTCACCATGACCGGACGGGCACTGCACCGGATGCCGGTGCGCGCGGGCCAGTTCTTCGTGTGGCGGTTCCTCGACGGCCCGGGCTGGACCCGCGGCCACCCGTTCTCGCTCGCCGCGGCCCCCGGCGGCGGCTCCCTCACCATCGCGGCGCGACTCGTCGGCGACGGCACCGAACGCCTGGCATCCGTTCGCCCGGGCACCCGTGTCCTGATCGAGGGACCGTACGGCGAGATGACCACCGACGCCCGAACCGGTCGCAAACTGCTCCTCATCGGCGCCGGCGCCGGCGTCGCACCGCTGGTCGCGCTCGCCGAAGAGGCCGGGTGGGCGCCGGGCGAGGCGACTCTGCTGGTTCGCGACCACACCGACGGCGACGCCCTCCGGCGCGCGGCCATCGCCCGCCTCGAACGCGACCGCGGCCTCCGCTACGGCGCCCTCGTGGGGCCGCGCGCTCCCGGAGCCTCGTCGTGGCTGCCCGTCGGACACGCCGGATGGAAGGGTCCCGACCTGCTCCGGTACGTCGCGCCCGACCTCGAGCAGTACGACGTCTACCTGTGCGGACCGGGCCCGTGGATGGATGCCGTGCGCACCGACCTCCGTCGCGCCGGGGTCGTATCGACCCGTATCCACGCCGAATCGTTCACCGTCTGAGACCCGAGGGGGAGACACAGAGATGAAGAAGATCTTCTACGCCCTGATGGCGACCGTCACGGGACTCGTGCTGCTGTTCAGCTACCGGACCTCGCTCGGTGGGGGCACCGAGAGTGCGGCGGCCCTCCCTGCCACGACACCGGCGCCCGCGTCGGCGCAGCGCGAGACGCCGTCGACCTCGCCCTCGCCCTCGCCCTCGGCGTCCTCGTCGGCGACAGCCCCGACGCAGGCCGCCCCGACCCAGGCCGCGCCCGCGTCGTCCGGTCTCGCGGACGGCACCTACACCGGCTCCGCCGCGAACACGCGCTACGGCCCGGTGCAGGTGCAGATCACGGTGTCCGGCGGTGTCGTCACCGACGTGCAGGTGCCCCGACTACCCGTCCGAAGACTTCCGCGATCAGCAGATCAACTCCCGCGCACTGCCGATCCTCGTCCAGGAGACGCTCTCCGCGCAGTCCGCCGACATCGACATGGTCTCCGGCGCCACCTACACCAGTACGGGCTACAAGAAGTCGCTGCAGTCGGCGCTCGACGAGGCACACGCATGACCCGCCTCCCCGCCGCCACGGTCGTCGAACCCGTGATGGGCACCGTCGTGACCGTGCAGGTGCGCGGACGCGCCACGGACGATCCGGCCGTCCGGGAGCGGGTGGATGCCGCGATGGCGGCGGTCGTCGCCCGGATGCGGGACGACGAACGCGTCTTCTCGACCTACCTGCCCGACTCCGACGTGAGCCTGCTGCGCGACGGCCTGCGCGGCCTCGACGACGTGGACCCCCGCGTCCGCGAGGTCGAGGCGCTGTGTCGACGCCTCCGCGACGACACGGGCGGCGTCTTCGACGCGTGGTGGCGCGGGTGGTTCGATCCGACCGGGGTCGTGAAGGGGTGGTCGGTGGATGCCGCATCGGCGGCGCTCGGCGCGCTGCTGACCGTGCCGGGGGTCGAGGCGGCCGCGGTCAACGCGGGCGGCGACATGCGCCTGCTCCGGGCGCCCGGGAGCGATCACGTCTGGAACGTCGGCGTGGCCGACCCCGAGGACCCCGCCGCCGTGCTGGCCACGATCTCGCTGCCGGAGGGGGCCGTCGCGACGTCGGGCACCGCCGAGCGCGGGGCGCACCTCATCGACCCGCGGTCGGAGCGCCCGGTCCGGGGCCTCGTGTCCGCGACGGTCGTCGCCGACACGCTCACGGTCGCGGACGCCTGGGCCACCGTGGCCGCGGTCACCGGGATCGACGACCTCGACGCGGTGCGCGCCGCGCCCGTGGCATCCGGGATCGTCTGGAGCGACGGACGCGTCCGCCGGTGGGCGAGCGGCGTCGAGGTCGACCGCTTCCGTGACCCGGTCGCTGCCTCAGTGCGCGCGCGGGAGGCGCAGGAGGAACACCGTCCCCCTCGGTGAGGTGCTCTCGACGGCGATCGTGCCGCCGTGACGTGTCGCCGCTTCGCGGACGAGGGCGAGCCCGAGACCGAATCCCCGCCGCCGGCCCGACTCCGCGCCGCGGGCGAACCTCTCGAAGATCCGCTCGCGATCCTCGGGACGGATGCCGCCGCCCGCATCGGCGACCCGGATCTCGACCGTGCCGCCCTCGACGCGTGCCGTGACCGAGACGGTGCTGCCGCTCGGCGCGTGACTCACGGCGTTGTCGATCAGCGCGGTGCACACCCGGGTGAGCGTCACCGGCGGCAGCGCGGCGCGGAGCCCGGCCGGTCCGCCGTCGATGTCGATCGCGACCCCGGCCTCGGCGGCGAGCGGCCCGACGACCGTCACCGCCGCCCGGAGGCCGTCGGCGACCGCCGCCGTGCCGTCGGCCGACGCCGCACCCTCCGCCGACAGCAGCATGTCGGTGAGGATGTCGTCCATCAGGTCCGCGTCCCCGCGCAGCCGGTCGAGTGTGTCGTCCAGCGGCTCGCCGCGCGCGAGGCGCCGCTGGGCGATCTGCACGCGGCTGTTGAGGGCCGTGAGAGGAGTGCGGAGTTCGTGACTGGCATCCGAGACGAACGCGCGCTGACGGCGGAGCGCGTCGTCGAGCGGACGGACCGACCAGCGGGATGCCGCCCACCCCACGAGCCCCATGACGGCCACGCCCAACAGGCCCAGGCCGAGCACCCACGGCAGCACGTCGTCGAAGTCGACCACGACCCGGTCGCCCGGCAGTCCGCCGGGAGCCCCGTGGTGGGCGGCTTCGCGGCGCGCGTTGGAGAGGAGGACGGCGACGAGGATGCCGACGCCCGCCGTGAGCGCGATGGCCGAGCCGCCGCCGACCAGCAGACCGACCCGCGCCGCGGCGCGCCGCACGACCCGGCGGTCGTCCGCCGCGGTCATCGGGCGCCGCCTGCGCGGTAGCCGCGCCCGGGGACCGTCTCGACGATGTCGGGGGAGCACTTGCGGCGGAGGTAGTGGACGTAGGTGTCGACCGTAGTGACGGCGTCGGCGGAGGCGAACACGTCGCGCGCGATCTGCTCGCGCGAGAAGACGTGATCGGGGCTGGACGTGAGGAGGTCGAGCAGGGCGTTCTCGGTGATCGTGAGGCTCACGCGCGCGCCGCCGGGGGAGTACGCCGCCGCCGCGTCGGGGACGTACGTCCACTCCGCGACCGCACGTCGGCGCCCCTCGGCGCGAAACCCGCGATGGAGCGCGCGCAGGCGCGCGAGGAGCTCGTCGTAGTCGAACGGCTTCACCAGGTAATCGTTGGCCCCGGCATCCAGGCCGTCGACGCGATCGGCGATCGACCCGAGCGCCGTGAGCATCAGCACCGGCGTCGTGATGCGCGCCGTGCGCAGCGCCGCGACGACGTGCTCGCCATCGAGCCCCGGCAGGCGCCGGTCCAGCACGATGAGGTCGAACCGCTCGCGCAGGGCGCGGTCCCGCGCCGCGAGACCGTCGCTCTCGTGGGCGACGTCGTAGACCTCGCCCAGCACCTCGATCGTCATGGCGGAGATCTCTCCGTCGTCCTCGACGTACAGCAGGCGCGGACGCCGCGTGTCGCCGAGGGTCATCGCACGCCCGCGCGCGGAGGTTCGACGGTCCACCCGAGACGCTCGAGCGCGGCGTGCAGTCGACGTGCCTGCGCCCACGCGATCTCGCCCGAGACATCGGAGTAGACGTCGATCGCGAACGGCGGCGGGTCGGCGAACTTCGGGATCTCGACCTCCGCCCACGCGTGCGGAGCGAGCCAGACGCGCGGGTGCGACGTCCGGGCGTCGTCGACCCCTCCGTCGGCCGCGAACGCGATGACGTCGAGCGCGTCGATCTTGGTGATGGGCATGTCGACGACGAGGGTCACGGCGTGGAGTTCTTCGGTCATCGGGCACCTCCCGCGATCATCCTCACACGCGCGACCCTCACCCGGGCGGGGAACGCGCCCCGGGACTACCCTCGACCGCATGCGTTCCCCCCGCGACGACCTGCAGTCCCTCGTCGACGGCGCCACCGCCGAGATGTTCGCGGCGCCGCAGCCGCTGCCGGTCGACGGCGAGGCGCGCGACGCCGCGGTGCTCATCCTCTTCGGAACCCTGGATGCCGTGCCCAGCGCGCACGTCGCGCGCGCCGTCCCGTCCGACCTCGACGTCCTGCTCCTCGCCCGCGCCGACACGCTCCGCGCCCACCCCGGACAGGTGGCCTTCCCCGGCGGCCGGGTCGACCCCGGTGATGACGGGCCGGTCGCCGCGGCGCTGCGCGAAGCGCGGGAGGAGACGGGCCTGGATCCCGCCGGCGTCGGCGTCATCGGAACGCTCCCGCCCGTGCCGCTCGTCTACTCCCGCCATCTCGTCACCCCGGTCGTGGCCTGGTGGGAGCGGCCCACCCCGGTTCGGGCGGTGGATGCCGCGGAATCGGCCGCAGTGTTCCGCGCCCCGGTCGCTGACCTCCTCCATCCGGAGCGTCGCGGGGTCACCGTGATCCGCCGGGACGGCCGCGAGTGGCGCGGTCCCGCGTTCGTGGTTCCGCACGCGGCCGGCGCTCACGTCGTGTGGGGCTTCACCGCGATGCTCCTGGACGGGATGTTCGACCTTTTGGGGTGGACGGAGCCGTGGGATCGCACGCGCGAGATCGCCCTGCCCGCGGTGAGCGCCCCTCCTCCCCAGGCATCCATTCCCTAGCGTTTTCCTCTCCGTTCGTCACCCCGCGCACCCGTGCCCCCGAGGGTCGCTAGCGTGGTGTTCGTGACTGCTCCCGTTGATCCCACCACCACGTCCGCCTGGGCCCGCCTCACGGCCCTGCGCGAGAGCTTCGACCCCGATCTGCGCGGATGGTTCGCCGCCGACCCGGGTCGCGTCGACAGCCTCACCCGCACCGTGGGCGATCTGCACGTCGACCTCTCCAAGAACCTCGTGACCCCCGAGATCCTCGAGGCCCTCGTGGCGCTCGCCGACGAGACCGGCGTCCGCGAGCGGTTCGCCGAGATGCTGAGCGGCGCCCACCTCAACACGTCCGAAGACCGCGCGGTCCTGCACACCGCGCTGCGTCGTCCTGCGGACGCCACGCCCGCGCTGCACGTCGACGGGCAGGACGTCGACCACGACGTCCAGGCCGTCCTCTCCGCGATGTCCGCTTTCGCCGATCGCGTGCGCAGCGGCGAGTGGCAGGGGGTGACCGGCAAGAAGGTCACGCACGTCGTCAACATCGGCATCGGCGGCTCCGACCTCGGCCCCGTGATGGTCTACGAGGCTCTGAAGCCCCTGGCGGATGCCGGCATCCAGGCGCGGTTCGTCAGCAACATCGACCCGACCGACATCGCCGAGAAGACCGCCGACCTCGACCCCGAGACGACCCTCTTCATCGTCGCGTCGAAGACGTTCACGACGCTCGAGACCCTCACCAACGCCCGCCTCGCGCGCGACTGGCTCTGGTCCGGTCTCGCCGGGGCCGGCGCGATCGACGACACCGACGCGGCGCGGGTCGACGCCGTCGCCCATCACTTCGTCGCGGTCTCCACGGCGCTCGACAAGGTCGAGGCCTTCGGCATCGACCCCACGAACGCGTTCGGGTTCTGGGACTGGGTCGGCGGTCGCTACTCCGTCGACTCGGCGATCGGGCTCTCGCTCATGATCGCGTTCGGTCCGGCCGCGTTCCGCGAGCTCCTCAGCGGCTTCCACACCGTCGACGTCCACGTCGCCACCACGCCCGTCGAGCAGAACGTCCCCGTCCTCATGGGGCTGCTCAACGTCTGGTACACCAACTTCCTCGGCGCGCAGTCGCACGCGGTGCTGCCGTACGCGCAGCAGCTGAGCCGCTTCGCCGCGTATTTGCAGCAGCTCACGATGGAGTCCAACGGCAAGTCGGTGCGCTGGGACGGCTCGCGGGTCACGACCGACACGGGCGAGATCTTCTGGGGCGAGCCGGGAACCAACGGTCAGCACGCCTTCTACCAGCTCATCCACCAGGGCACGCGTCTCATCCCCGCCGACTTCATCGCGTTCGTGAACCCCGCGTACCCGCTCGCCGACGGTGGCCGTGACGTGCACGGCCTGTTCCTCGCGAACTTCCTCGCGCAGACCAAGGCCCTCGCCTTCGGCAAGACGGCCGAAGAGGTCGAGGCCGAGGGCACCACGGGCGCCCTGGTGGCCGCGCGCACGTTCCCCGGCAACCGGCCGACGACGTCGATCTTCGCGCCGGCGCTGACGCCCGCCGTGCTCGGCCAGCTCATCGCGCTGTACGAGCACATCACCTTCACGCAGGGCACCGTGTGGGGCATCAACTCCTTCGACCAGTGGGGTGTCGAACTCGGCAAGCAGCTCGCGCTGCAGATCGCTCCCGCGATCGAGGGCGACGACGACGCTCTCGCGTCTCAGGATGCCTCCACCGCGGCGCTCCTGAACTACTACCGCGCACACCGATCCTGACGACGCCCGCCGCTCCTCGCGAGGGCGCGGCGGCCGGGGAACGCGACGAACGGGTCGATTCGAGAGAATTTTCTCGCCGGATCGGCCCGTTCGTCGTTCGTGCGAGCGAGCAGGTTCCGCTGGCCCGCGGCCGGCGGGCGATCCGCCGTGGACGCCATGAGGTAAACACCCGACCAAGGCGCATATTTGGGCGCGAATCGGCGGCGCTGTGTGTGATGACGCTTCCGGTGCTGTCGGACCCGCGCGGCCGACGCGGCGGCGACGCCCGCACCCACGGCCCTCTCAGGTAACGAACAGATAACGCTCAGAACGGCCACCCACACTCGGGGACTCGTGTCGACCCGACGGCACGGTTCCCGCGCTCGTACCCGACGAGACGCGCCGATGACGAAAGATTCACTCGTTTTGCTGCGTTCCGATTTGAAGCTCCAGAAGAAGATCCGCCACGTCCATCACGCTCGCCGATCGCTCGTCACCGCCGCCACCTGCGCCGGCGTCGCGCTGGGTATCGTCGCCACGACCGGCGTCGCCGCGGCCGCCCCCGTGTCGCTGCCCGAGGCTGCGGCGTCCTCTTTCTCGGCCCCCGTGTTCCGCGCGGTCTCCGCGAGCGGCAGCCCGGTCACGCTCGAGGGCGTGGTCGGCGACGCCGACTCCGCGCTCACCCGGGCGCAGACGACCCTCACGGATGCCGCGACCGTCGAGTCCGACATCGCGAAGACCGGACTCCCACTGTCGGTGGGGGACACCTCGGTCGACACCTCCGCACTCCAGGCCGCGGCTGACCGGTTGTCGGCATCCGATCTGCTCCCCGTGGTCCTGGTCCCGGCGCTGAGCCAGAACGCGGCGACGGAGACCGAGCGGGTCGCCGATCGTGTCGCGGAACTCCGCGGCAGCCTCAACGACGCGGTGGCCGCGAAGGCCGCGGCCGATGCCGCCGCGGAGGCGAAGCGTCAGGCGGAGGCGGCGGCTGCGGCCGAGGCGCAGCGGCAGAAGGAGGCGGCCGAGGCTCTCGCTCGCGTCAATACCCCCGACGGCGCGAAGGAATTCGCCGCGACCTATGCCGCCGAGCAGTACGGCTGGGGCTCCGACCAGTTCTCGTGCCTCGTGTCGCTGTGGACCAAGGAGTCCGGCTGGAACTACCAGGCCTACAACCCCAGTGGGGCCACCGGCATCCCGCAGTCGCTCCCCGGGAGCAAGATGGCGACGTTCGGCGACGACTGGCAGACCAACGCCGCCACCCAGATCAAGTGGGGCCTGGACTACATCTCCCGCGGCTACGGAACCCCGTGCGCTGCGTGGGGTCACTCGCAGGCGACCAACTGGTACTGAGCGCGAATTCCCAGCCCGCACCCCTCCTCAGCGATATATCGTTGTATATCGCTGGACCCATCCGGGGTTCGCTTTTCGGGAGGTCATCATGAGTGGTTCGTTCCTGGGAGACGCCTTCGGCGCCCGCGGCGGTGCCGCCGGTCAGGGCTGGCCGATGTCGAACATCCTCGACGCGGTCGAGCAGCTGCGCGCGCAGTTCGAGCAGAAGGCGTCGAGCGGCTCGCGGATGAACAAGGGCGACGTGCGTTCCGCCGTTCTCTCGCTGCTGCTCGAAGAGCCGATGCACGGCTACCAGATCATCCGCGAGATCGAGGAGCGCAGCGGCGGCTCGTGGAAGCCGAGCCCCGGTTCGGTGTATCCGACGCTGCAGCTGCTCACCGACGAGGGTCTCGTGCGGGCCGAGGAATCGGGCGGACGGAAGACCTACTCGCTCACCGAGGAGGGGCGCGCCGCGGCCGGCGAAGAGACCACCGAGCGCACCGCGCCCTGGGAGTCCGCGACCGCACGCGACAGCGGACGCATGACCGCGCTGCCGAAGGCGGGCGTCGAGCTCGCGCAGGCGACGGCGCAGGTCGCGCGTTCGGGAAGCAAGGAGCAGATCGCTCAGGCCGTCGAGATCCTCGACGACGCGCGTCGTAAGCTCTACTCCATCCTCGCCCAGAGCTGAGGGTGCCCGAGCCCGACGGCAATCGCCGGGTCATCGGCATCCCGGAGATCCGATGACCGACGACGCCCTTCTGCGCGCCCGCTATCGGCGCATCACGCGGTTCGCCGCGCGTTACCTCGTCCAGGCGTGGTGGTACGAGCTGTTCCTGCCGCGGCTCGGCCTCGAGCGCATCTCCGCTCGGGGTCGGACCCGGCGGCTCCAGCTCATCGCCCGCCGGTTCCACGCCCTCGCGATCGACCTGGGCGGCCTGATGATCAAGGTCGGCCAGTTCATGTCGTCGCGCCTCGACGTTCTGCCGCCGGTCATCACGAAGGAGCTCGAGGGGCTCCAGGACGAGGTGCCCTCGGTCCCGTTCGCGCAGATGCGCGCCCGCGCCGAGGAGGAGCTCGGGATGCCACTCGAGCGCGCCTTCGCATCGGTCGATGAGCGTCCGCTCGCGGCCGCCTCGCTCGGGCAGGCCCACCGCGCGGTGCTGACCGACGATCTCGCCGCCGACACCGGTCTGCGCGAAGTCGTGGTGAAGATCCAGCGCCCCGGTATCGATCGCATCGTCGACGTCGACCTGCGCGCTCTGCGTAAGGTCGGCGTGTGGCTCAGCCGGGTCGCCCTCGTACGCGACCGGGTCGATATGCCGGCGCTCGTCGAGGAGTTCGCCGCGACGAGCCTCGAGGAGATCGACTACCTCCACGAGGCCGCGAACTCGGAGCGCTTCGCCGACGAGTTCGGCGGCGACGGGGGAGTGGCCGTGCCCGAGGTCGTCTGGGAGCGAACGACCCGGCGCGTCCTGACCCTGCAGGACGTCACGGCGATCAAGATCAACGACGTCGACGCGCTCCGGGCCGCGGGCATCGACCCGTCCGAGGTCGCGGCGCGCTTCGCCGCCGTGATGTTCGACCAGCTGTTCGACGACGGGTTCTTCCACGCCGACCCGCATCCGGGCAACGTCTTCGTGACTCCGCTTCCCGGACCCGTGGATGCCACCTCCCCGGCGTGGCGGTTCACCTTCATCGACTTCGGGATGATGGGGGAGGTCCCCCCGAATCTGCGACGAGGTCTGCGACGGGTGCTCATCGCCGCGGCGTCACGCGACGGTAAAGGGCTCGTCGACGGCATCCGCGACGTCGGCGTACTGCTCCCGTCCGCAGATACGGTGCAGCTCGAACGGGCGATGACCCAGCTCTTCTCCCGCTTCGGCGGGATGGGGTTCGCCGAACTCCAGGAGGTCGACCCGCGGGAGTTCCGCGCCTTCGCGGTCGAGTTCGGCGACGTCGTGCGGGCGCTGCCGTTCCAACTGCCCGAGAACTTCCTCCTGATCGTGCGCGCGATGTCGCTGACCAGCGGCATGTGCAGCGCCCTGGATCCGGCGTTCAACATCTGGGATGCCGTCGAGCCTTACGCCCAGCGCCTCATCCGCGAGGAGAGTGGGAACACTGTCCAGGCCCTCGCCCGTGAGGCGGCTTCGGTGGCCGCGCTGACGGCGCGCCTCCCGCGGCGACTGGATGCCATGATCTCGCGCGTCGAAGAGGGCGGGGTGTCGGCTCAAGTGCCTCGCGTCGAGCGACGTCTGCGCGACCTCGAGCGCATGATCCGTCGGGTCGTGTCGGCGGTCCTCTTCACGGGACTCCTCATCGGCGGCATTCTGCTGCAGGCCGAGCAGGCCGTTCTCGGCACCGTGTTGATGGTGCTGTCGATCGCTCCGGCCGCGCACGCGCTCTTCGCGGGGATCGTCGCCCGACGCAGCGGTCGCTGACCGCCTGCTCCGGCGCGGGGCGAAGCGGGAGGTGACCGTCACCCGGCTGGCGCCGTCCGGGCGAAGCCGTCGCGGACCGTCACGCGCCGCCCAGGAGCGCGACGCACGGGCCGAGGAGGACGATCCACGCCGCGGCGCTGACGATGAGTACCCCGGTCGACACCTTGCGGGTGGCGTCGAAGAACATCCCGACGATGGCGGCCACCCCGATGACGTAGAAGGGCCACAGCGCTCCCCAGATGCCCGCGGCGGCCATCAACGACACCAACATCAGGGGGAACGCGATGACGTGCGCGGCGCAGCCGAGACCGACGCCGACCCCCACCCCGGGACCGCGGCCTCCGGCCGGCGGCGCCGACGGGATGCCGGTCCCCGGCTGATCCGGGGGCGCCGTATCCCGGGGCGGCGCGGGAACGACGAACCCTTCTTGCGCGGCGGAGCCGCCGGGGTGCGCGGGCCCGGCCGCCGGCGGAGGCCAGCCTGACGGCGCGGGGGCGGAAGGCGTCGCGAGCGTCTCGCTGTCCGGCGCCACTGTGCCGTCGGGGGTCGCGGGCGTATCGGCGGGCGGGTCCGCGGGCACGTCGTGGTCCGGCGGAGCAGTGCCGTTGGCCGGCGCTTCGCCCTCCGGCGGCACGTGGCCCTCCGGCGCAGCCGTGCCATCCGGCTGCGAGGCGCCGTCTGCTGCCGCCCCCTCCGGGGGAACGTCCTCGTGTTCGTCGGGCGCGTCAGGCTGCTGTGGCATCCGTGAGCCTTTCTGGTCGGGGGGAGCCGGAAGTGAAGTCGCCGCGCCGCGCCATCCACGCGAGCCGCGCGAGCAGGAGCGGGATCGACACGGCGAGGAAGAGTTGCGGGCGGGTCAGTCCCGCCCAGGCGATGTCGTTCCCGCGGACGAACTCGACGCCGAAGCGGAAGATCGCGTAGGCGGCGATGAAGAGGGTGAGCGTCTCGCCCGCGGCGATCGGCCGGTGCCGCAGCCAGAACCACAGCACGCAGAACGCGACGACGTGGAACGGGATCTCGTACACGAAGCTCGGATGTAACGGCACTCCCGCGGGCGCGCCCACCCGGGCCGCGGCGGCGGGGTCGAGGACGATGCCCCAGTCGCTGCCGGTCGGCGTCCCGGGCTTCTCCGTCAGCAGACAGCCGATGCGGCCGATGGCGAGCGCGAGCGCGACGGCGGGCGCGAACAGATCACCGCTGCGGTGCGGGTAGCGCACGATCCTCTTGGCGACATGAACTCCCGCCCACGCGCCGACCAGCGCCGACAGCATCGACGCGTTCCCCCGCGCGAGCTGGTCGAGCAGG
This sequence comes from Microbacterium sp. SLBN-111, assembly GCF_049739645.1. Lineage (NCBI taxonomy): Bacteria > Bacillati > Actinomycetota > Actinomycetes > Micrococcales > Microbacteriaceae > Microbacterium > Microbacterium sp. SLBN-111. Next base: position 3,535,486 of record NZ_JBMGQH010000001.1, on the reverse strand, counting down.
CTCAGGTTCTGGGACGGATCGAGGTGCTGGGCCCACGTCCCGAGGCGGGAGAAGACCGCCGCGCCGACGAGGGCGCCCAGCACGAGGTACACGATCCGGGGGTCGTCGACCTGCCGCCGACGCTTCTCGACGAGGAACACGATGCCCGCGGCCGCGAGGGCGATCGTGACCAGCGTCGAGTGGGTGTCCCACGGCGGCAGCCACGGCGCGAGATCGTTGAGCCGGGGGAACACGGCTAGCTCCAGACCCGGATCCACAGGAGCACCCAGAGCGGGATGCCGACCACCGCTAGCACCTCCACGCCCCACAGGTACGCCAGCACGACGCGGGTGTCGCCGAGCTTGCAGCGCGAGCGGAGCAGACCTCCGCGCCGGGCTGCGCGGTACCCGGCGATCGCCACCCCCGCGAAGACCGCCACCGCGACCGGGCCGAGGAGCGCGCTGATCACCGCGATCGTCGTGAAGACGCACAGCCGCAGCGGGTCGAATCCGCCGGGCGGGGCCGGTACCGACGGGTCGCGCTGATTCAGGTGAAGGAACTCCGACGCGCTCATCGCACCGTCACCGGGATCGATCGACGACCGGTCGCCGTCGAGAGGCGGGTGCGTGAGAGCGGTGCCCACGCCTGCACGGCGCAGAACGGAGCGCACTGGTGCGCATCGGTCGTGGCGTTGACCGTGGCGACGTGCACGCAGCACTGAGTCAGGCGCTCCTCGATCATCGTGTTCATGTCCATGAAGGGCTTGACCGTGATGCGGAGCACCCGTTCCCCGAGCATGGCGCGCAGCCGCGCGTGCTGGCCGGGGAGCTTCGAGGCCGCGAGCGTCGCGAGCGTCCCGATGCCCAGGTCGCAGTTCCGACAGATGTCGCCCCAGATGGATGCCATGGACGGGTGCGACAGCGAGGACTGCTCGCTGAGCAGGTCGAGCAACGACGTCTTCACGACCTCGCGGATCGCCTTGTTCACGTGGGAGTCGGCGATGCGGTTCGCCACCAGGTCGGGGGAGAGGTCGAGGAACTCCTTGAGTCGCTCGTGGCCGATGAGTCCCACGAGCGACTTCCACTCGCCGGAGTCGTCCTTCAGGAAGTACCCCACCGAGCAGCAGTGCGGGTGACTGCACGGCAACGCGGTCAGGTCGCGCCACGTGATGTCGCCGTCGGTCTGCGGCCCGAGGCGCGCGAGCACTCCCGTGTGGGTCAGGCGATCGTTCGGGTCGATGCCCGAACCCCGCCCGGAGCCGAAGACCGGCTGGATCGTGACGCCGCCGACGTACGGCGTGTTCTGCGCCCGGCGGATGACGGCCCCGATCTCGTCGTCGTTGACGCCGAGCGTCGCGGTCATCGTGAGCGTCGTGAAGACCCCGGCGGCGGACAGCCTCTCGAGCGCGCGTTCCTTGAAGCGGCGGATGTCGGCTCCACGGTGGAAGCTCGACGACTCCGCCGACTCGCCGTCGTACTGCAGGTAGATCTCGACGCGTTGCCGGTGCTTCTTGAGAACCTCGACGAACGCGTCGTCCTGCGCGATCCGCAGCCCGTTCGAGTTGATGAGGATGCGCACGACCGGCCGGGCGACGAGATGCTCGAGCAACTGCTCCAGCCACGGGTACAGCGTCGGTTCGCCGCCGGAGAGCATCAGGACGTCGATCCGGTCGTTCTCCCGCGCGAGGCGCGCGTCCACCGACGCGAGTACTTCCGCCAGCGGAGCCACGGCGGACGCCGCCGGCCCTGATTCCGCGAAGCACGTCGGACAGCGCAGGTTGCAGTGGTCGGTGAGGTCCTCCAGCAGGATGCAGGTGTGCTGCGTCTGCATCGCGGGCAGGCCGTTCTCGTACGCCGAGGGCACCGGCGCGAAGTTGCCGACGGTGTCCGGCGTGTGCACCTTCGTCGGTGCGGTCCATTGCTCGAGGTAGCTGAGGATCTCCGCGGACTCGTCGTACAGCGTGCGCACGAGTCCGTGCGTGGCGCATCCGCGTTCCAGCCACACCGTGCCGTCGCGGTCGGCGAGCCACCCCGACAGTCGCTGCACCTGGTCGAGCGGACGCTCGGGATCCTCCTCGTGGCACAGCGGGCAGAATGCGTTGACGTATCGATGGATGCGGTAGTCCCGCAGGGGCATTCCGGTTCCGGGGGGAGTCATCCGGCCACCCTAGCCAGGCCGTCGCGACGCCCACCAGACCCGTCCACAGCATCGTCGCTGTGGAGGAGGGGTCGCGCCCGCAAAGCGAAAGGGCCGCACCGGCATCGCCGGTGCGGCCCTTCACGGGGTGTCGCGGGTCAGTACCACCCGGTCGACTGCGAGTGACCCCACGCGCCGCACGGGCTGCCGTAGCGGCCCGAGATGTAGCCGAGGCCCCACGAGATCTGCGTCGCGGCGTTGTTCTGCCAGTCGGCGCCGGCCGAGCCCATCTTGCTGCCGGGGAGCGCCTGCGGGATGCCGTAGGCGCCGCTGCCGGAGTTGTACGCGTGCACGTTCCAGCCGGACTCGCGGTTCCACAGCGACACGAGGCACGAGAACTGGTCGTCGCCCCAGCCGTAGCCGGCCAGCATGCCGCGGGCGGTCGCCTGCGCGCCGCCGGGGCTGTTGTCGCCCGAGCCTCCGCCACTCGAGACAGCCGGCGCGGGCGCGGACGACGAGCTCGAGGACGAAGACGACTCGCGCGCGGCGGCCGCGGCTTCCGCCTCGGCCTTCGCCTTGGCGGCCGCTTCGGCCTCCTGGCGCGCCTTCTCGGCGGCTTCCTCCGCCTGCTTCTTGGCGATGGCGGCATCCAGGCTGCCACGCAGCTGCGCGACGCGCTGGTCGACGGTCGAGGCCGCGGTGGTCACCTCATCGGTGAGCTCGGGCAGGAAGGTCGCGGGGAGCGACTCGGCGGCGGCGAGCCGCTGAGTCGCGGCGGTGAGGGCGGCCGTGTCGATCGTGGCGGGCTGCCCGATGTCGAGCCCGGATGCCGCGATGTCGTTCTGCACGGAGGCCGCGGCCTGCGCCGTGGTGTCGGCGGAGGCGACGGCGGCGCGGGCGGCGACGGTTTCGGGCACGGCGCTCGCGGCGGGCGTGCTGTACGAGGCGAGGCGGAACGAGGCCGACGAGAGGTCGGCGGGGGAGGCGGCGGATGCCAGCGGCGCAGTGCCCGTGAGGGCGGCGGTCGCGAGGACTCCGACGGCGAGGACACCGGCGGTCAGAGCGGGTCGGCGACGAGCTCGGCGGGAGGCCAGGCGGCGGTCGCGGCGGTTGGAGGAGGGCGTTGAATCAGAGCGCATAGAACCGGTTTCGTGTCACGGGGACGGCGCGGGTTTCGCACGTCCGACCCGCGAAGAGCGGGCACGAAACGGGGAGCCTGGCACGGCAGTCTGGACGGAACCTGGGTGAACGATGCTTTCCGGGGGCGGAAAACGGCTGATCCGAGGCTCTTCCGGGCCGGGGTCGGGGTGCCGCCGCGGGCGCCCCGACCCCTCTTCGGTCAGCCCACGGCGACCGGCTCGGCGGGGGCTTCGTGCGCTCCCGCAGCCGCCTGCGGGGTGCGGGAGCGACGCCGGAACAGCACCGCCGCGAGCACCGCTCCGCTCGCGAAGAACGCCGCGCCCCACGTGAACGCCGTGGTGTACCCCGTGACCGCCGCGGGACCCAGCGCCGCGGGTCCGTCGGCGAGGTGGTCGGTCAGGTAGGTGGTGGTCGCGGTCGCGGCGATCGTGTTGAGCAGGGCCGTGCCGATCGACCCGCCGACCTGCTGGCTGGTGTTGACCATGGCGGATGCCACTCCCGCGAAGTGGCGATCCACGCCGAGGGTCGCCGTCTGCATGGATGCCGGCATGATCGAGCCCATCGCGAGGCCGAGCAGAACCAGGCCGGGGAGCACGTCGGTGACATAGACGCTGTCGACGGTGAGGCGCGTGAGCAGCAGCATCCCGCTCATTCCGAGGATCATGCCGATCGGGACCATCACCTTCGCGCCGAGGCGGGGGAAGAGCAGGTTCGTCGACAGCTGCGCGGCGACGACGAGCATGACGACCATCGGCAGGAAGGCCAGCCCGGTCTGGATGGGGCTGAACTTCAGCGTCGCCTGCAGGAAGTACGTGACGAACAGGAAGATGCCGAACATGCTCGCGCCGGCGATGAGGATCGACAGGTACGCGGCGGAGCGGTTGCGGTCGGTCAGGATGGCCAGCGGCAGGAGCGGGTGCGAGGCGCGGCGCTGCCACAGGATGAAGGCGGTGAGGAGAACCGCCGCCGCGGCGAGCGGCACCCAGCTGAGCGGAGAGTCCCAACCCTCGGTCTCGGCGTTGGCGAAGCCGTACACGACGCCGAAGAGGCCGGACGACACGAGCACGGTGCCGGGCAGGTCCAGCCGGGGCCGCGGACCGTCGCTCTCGACCCGGCCGACGAAGATGAGTGTGCCGATGATCGCGACGATCGCGAAGCCGACGTTGATATAGAGGTTCCAGCGCCAGTCGAGGGTCTCGGTGAGGAATCCGCCGAGCAGCAGGCCGACGGCGCCACCCGCCCCGGCGATCGCGCCGAAGACGCCGAACGCGCGGGCGCGCTCCTTCGGGATCGTGAACGTCGTGGTCAGGACGGCGAGCGCGGTCGGTGCGAGCAGCGCGCCGAAGACGCCCTGCAGGGCACGCGCGGCGACGAGAACGCCGAAGTCGGGCGCCGCGCCACCGAGCGCGGAGGCCGCGGCGAATCCGATGAGACCGGTGATGAAGGTGCGCTTGCGGCCGAAGAGGTCGGAGAGCCTACCGCCCAGGAGGAGCAGGGAGCCGAAGGCGAGGGAGTAGGCCGTGACGACCCACTGACGGTCGCCGTCCGAGAACCCCAGGTCGGCCTGGGCGGACGGAAGGGCGATGTTCACGACGGTCGCGTCGAGCACGACCATGAGCTGCGCGATGCCGACGATCGCGAGGGTCAGCCAGCGCCGACGGGAGGGGGTCGCGGATGCCGACCCGATGGCCGGCGCGACGGAGGAGGAGGTCATGGGCACAACATATACGGAACGTTGGAGTTTCGGAAATGAAATGTTCCTGAAACACTCTGTCTCGTAATGGCGTAGGCTCGAGGCATCCGAACGGAAGGACGCTCGATGACGACGGCCCCGGAAAACACCGCGACCGAGGCTCCCCGGCTCGGTCGCAAGCGCGACCTCAGCCGCGATCCGGAGATCCTCGAAGCGGCCCTGGACGTGCTCGCCGAGACCGGGTTCGAGCGCATGACGATCGACGAGGTCGCCACCCGCGCCCGCGCGGGAAAGGCCACGCTCTACCGGCGGTGGCCGTCGAAGTCGGAGCTCGTGATCGACGCCGTCGCCTGCATGAAGCGGGGCGTCTACGACCTGTCGGCGCTCCCCGACACGGGCACGCTGCGCGGCGACCTCGTCGCGATGATCAAGGAGCCCTCGATCGCCGACGCGCAGCGGAAGATGCAGGTGATGGCGGGCATCGTCTCGATGCTGTCGCGATCGCCCGAGCTCGCGGACGTCGCCGAGGAGGCGCTCGTGGCCCCGCGTCGCGAGGCGAACCGCGTTCTGATCGAGCGCGCTATCGCGCGCGGCGAGGTGACGGATGCCATCGACGTCGACCTCATCTCCTCCGTCGGCTCGGCGATGGTCGCGCAGCGCCTGCTGGTCGAGCGGAAGCCCGTCACACGAGCGTTCCTGCTGTCGATCATCGACGGCATCGTGCTCCCCGCGCTCGGGCTGCGCGCCGCGGACTGACCCGCGCGGACCGGCATCTTCGCCCGACGGTTCCCCGGTCGATTCTGATAGCCTTGGGTGTCACTCGTGTGGCTCGTTCCGCACGCCCGGGCTCCGGCCCAGTGGCATCGCACGAAAACACTCCGCTTCGCTTCGGCTCGCGGCATCCGTTCGCCTTTGGGCGGAGGATGCTCCGGCCGGCGGGATCCACCCGGACCCCGTCGTAAGAGTCGAGGCCCGACACCAATCCAACTAGGACAACCCACTACATGACTACCGCAACGACCGCCCCGGCCATCAAGCAGGTCGCGATCAACGACATCGGCTCTGCTGAAGACTTCCTGGCCGCGGTCGAGAAGACCCTGAAGTTCTTCAACGACGGCGACCTCATCGAGGGCACCGTGGTGAAGATCGACCGCGACGAGGTCCTCCTCGACGTCGGTTACAAGACCGAGGGTGTCATCCCCTCGCGCGAGCTTTCGATCAAGCACGACGTCGACCCGAACGAGGTCGTCAACGTCGGCGATCACGTCGAGGCCCTCGTTCTCCAGAAGGAGGACAAGGAAGGCCGTCTCATCCTGTCCAAGAAGCGCGCCCAGTACGAGCGCGCGTGGGGCGACGTCGAGAAGATCAAGGAGAACGACGGTGTGGTCACCGGCTCCGTGATCGAGGTCGTCAAGGGTGGCCTCATCGTCGACATCGGCCTCCGCGGCTTCCTCCCGGCGTCGCTCATCGAGCTGCGCCGCGTCCGCGACCTGACTCCGTACCTCGGCCAGGAGATCGAGGCGAAGATCCTCGAGCTCGACAAGAACCGCAACAACGTCGTGCTCTCGCGCCGCGCCCTGCTCGAGCAGACGCAGTCCGAGTCGCGTACCACGTTCCTGAACAACCTCCACAAGGGCCAGGTCCGCAAGGGCACGGTCTCGTCGATCGTCAACTTCGGTGCGTTCGTCGACCTGGGCGGCGTCGACGGTCTCGTCCACGTCTCCGAGCTCTCGTGGAAGCACATCGAGCACGCTTCCGAGGTCGTCGAGGTGGGCCAGGAGGTCACCGTCGAGATCCTCGAGGTCGACCTCGACCGCGAGCGCGTGTCGCTCTCGCTCAAGGCCACCCAGGAAGACCCGTGGCAGGTGTTCGCCCGGACCCACGCGATCGGTCAGATCGCTCCAGGCAAGGTCACCAAGCTCGTTCCGTTCGGTGCGTTCGTCCGTGTGGCGGACGGCATCGAGGGCCTCGTGCACATCTCCGAGCTGTCGGGCAAGCACGTCGAGCTCGCCGAGCAGGTCGTGTCGGTCGGCGAAGAGGTCTTCGTCAAGATCATCGACATCGACCTCGAGCGTCGTCGCATCTCGCTGTCGCTCAAGCAGGCCAACGAGTCCGTCGACCCCAACGGCACCGAGTTCGACCCGGCGCTGTACGGCATGGTCACCGAGTACGACGAGCGTGGCGAGTACAAGTACCCCGAGGGCTTCGACCCCGAGTCGGGTGCGTGGCTCGAGGGCTTCGACGCTCAGCGCGAGCAGTGGGAGCAGGAGTACGCCGCTGCCCAGGGCCGCTGGGAGGCTCACAAGGCTGCCGTTGCCAAGGCCCTCGAGGCCGAGGCTGCGAACCCGACTGATTCGGGTTCGTTCGGTGGATCCTTCTCGTCCGAGTCGCCCGCCCAGGGCACCCTCGCCGACGACGAGTCCCTCGCCGCTCTGCGGGAGAAGCTCAGCGGTCGCTGATCCTCCCGTCCTGACCGAAGGCCGGTATCTCTGCGGAGGTGCCGGCCTTCGGCGTTCCTGCGCAAGCCCCGATTCCGCACGCGGCGCTTCGCGACAATGGGGGCATGATCTCTCGACTTCCGCTCCTGCTGGCGATCGCCGGCTCCGCCGTCCTGTTCCTCGCGATTGCGTTCGTGTACGTGCTGGTGATCGGCGCGATCTTCTTCGGCGGCATCGAGTTCACCGGGGGATCGATGGATGCCACCCTCCCGCTGCCGTCGATCCCGTCGCTCATCTGAGCCTCTCGAGGCGTACGAGGCTCACTGCGGGCCTAACGGGCTACTTCCGCGTTTTTCCGCGGTTTTGGCGATGCGACACGCCCGGGGTGCGGTGTGGATTGGACGACTGGGCGGGATCCGCGTAACTTATTACTTGTTCGCCCCACAGGGGAGAGCGGAGCGGCCGGAAGGCCCCGCGTCCTCTCAAGCGGTGAACGAAACCCAAGACCTGCTCCGGATGGTGTAGAGTTTTGGTTCTGGTCTTCGACCGGCCTCCACGACGTTGATCCCTTGATGGGTCCCACTGTGTGAGACGGGGTCGGGGATCGTATAAGGTAGTGAAGTTGCCTCACGGGTAGGTCGAGAGATCGTTTCTGTGGGTGCGTCCGTTCCTTGAGAACTCAACAGCGTGCACTTGTCAAATGCCAATTTATTCCTCGTCGGTCCGTTTTTCGGATTGCGAGAAATTCCTTTGGATCAAAGTCCAACCCTTTGGGGTTGGCATTCGGATCGTCAGTAATGATGTTTCGTTTTGGTCAGATTGAACTCGTCTGTCCCGGCCTTATTCCGGTTGGGTGGGCATTTTTCTTTTACGGAGAGTTTGATCCTGGCTCAGGATGAACGCTGGCGGCGTGCTTAACACATGCAAGTCGAACGGTGAAGCCAAGCTTGCTTGGTGGATCAGTGGCGAACGGGTGAGTAACACGTGAGCAACCTGCCCTGGACTCTGGGATAAGCGCTGGAAACGGCGTCTAATACTGGATATGAGCTCTCATCGCATGGTGGGGGTTGGAAAGATTTTTTGGTCTGGGATGGGCTCGCGGCCTATCAGCTTGTTGGTGAGGTAATGGCTCACCAAGGCGTCGACGGGTAGCCGGCCTGAGAGGGTGACCGGCCACACTGGGACTGAGACACGGCCCAGACTCCTACGGGAGGCAGCAGTGGGGAATATTGCACAATGGGCGGAAGCCTGATGCAGCAACGCCGCGTGAGGGATGACGGCCTTCGGGTTGTAAACCTCTTTTAGCAGGGAAGAAGCGAGAGTGACGGTACCTGCAGAAAAAGCGCCGGCTAACTACGTGCCAGCAGCCGCGGTAATACGTAGGGCGCAAGCGTTATCCGGAATTATTGGGCGTAAAGAGCTCGTAGGCGGTTTGTCGCGTCTGCTGTGAAATCCCGAGGCTCAACCTCGGGCCTGCAGTGGGTACGGGCAGACTAGAGTGCGGTAGGGGAGATTGGAATTCCTGGTGTAGCGGTGGAATGCGCAGATATCAGGAGGAACACCGATGGCGAAGGCAGATCTCTGGGCCGTAACTGACGCTGAGGAGCGAAAGGGTGGGGAGCAAACAGGCTTAGATACCCTGGTAGTCCACCCCGTAAACGTTGGGAACTAGTTGTGGGGACCATTCCACGGTTTCCGTGACGCAGCTAACGCATTAAGTTCCCCGCCTGGGGAGTACGGCCGCAAGGCTAAAACTCAAAGGAATTGACGGGGACCCGCACAAGCGGCGGAGCATGCGGATTAATTCGATGCAACGCGAAGAACCTTACCAAGGCTTGACATACACCAGAACACCGTAGAAATACGGGACTCTTTGGACACTGGTGAACAGGTGGTGCATGGTTGTCGTCAGCTCGTGTCGTGAGATGTTGGGTTAAGTCCCGCAACGAGCGCAACCCTCGTTCTATGTTGCCAGCACGTAATGGTGGGAACTCATGGGATACTGCCGGGGTCAACTCGGAGGAAGGTGGGGATGACGTCAAATCATCATGCCCCTTATGTCTTGGGCTTCACGCATGCTACAATGGCCGGTACAAAGGGCTGCAATACCGTGAGGTGGAGCGAATCCCAAAAAGCCGGTCCCAGTTCGGATTGAGGTCTGCAACTCGACCTCATGAAGTCGGAGTCGCTAGTAATCGCAGATCAGCAACGCTGCGGTGAATACGTTCCCGGGTCTTGTACACACCGCCCGTCAAGTCATGAAAGTCGGTAACACCTGAAGCCGGTGGCCTAACCCTTGTGGAGGGAGCCGTCGAAGGTGGGATCGGTAATTAGGACTAAGTCGTAACAAGGTAGCCGTACCGGAAGGTGCGGCTGGATCACCTCCTTTCTAAGGAGCATCTGACGCCCTGTAATGGGGTTGTTCAGGCGCCGGATCAGACCGAATGTGTCTGCCGGTTAGCTCATGGGTGGAACGTTTGACGAGGTGCTCATGCCGGTGGTTCGGGTCTAGTACGCAGCTTGCTGCAGGAACGGTTCGTGTCATGGGGGTGGGTACGTGCACGCTGTTGGGTCCTGAGGGGCCGGGCGCTGATCGTGGGGTTTTCGGATCCTGGTGGTTGGTGGCTGTTCCTCGAGGGCCTTTTCTGGTGTCACGGTTGTGGCATGCGGGAGAGGTACCGCCCGTACTTTGAGAACTACACAGTGGACGCGAGCATCTTCCATGCAACCTTCGGGTTGTGTGGTGTAGATGATCTTAAAGATCATTAGTCAATTTTTTGACGATTCAACTCATGTGATTTCAAGTCTTTAAGAGCAAACGGTGGATGCCTTGGCATCTGGAGCCGAAGAAGGACGTAGCAATCTGCGATAAGCCTCGGGGAACTGATAAGCGAGTTTTGATCCGAGGGTGTCCGAATGGGGAAACCCCGCCAGGGCGCGTGCGTACCTGGTGACTCCCGCCTGAATATATAGGGCGGGTAGAGGGAACGTGGGGAAGTGAAACATCTCAGTACCCACAGGAAGAGAAAGCAACAGCGATTCCGTGAGTAGTGGCGAGCGAAACCGGAAGAGGCTAAACCTAGCGTGTGTGATAGCCGGCAGGCGTTGCATGTTGGGGGTTGTGGGACTTTTCTGATTGTTCTGCCGAGCAGTCGACGTGACAAGAGGGTATAGACGAACGGTTTTGAATGGCCGGTCATAGAGGGTGCGAACCCCGTAGTCGAAATGCCTGTTCTTGGCGTGAAGAGTATCCCAAGTAGCACGGGGCCCGAGAAATCCCGTGTGAATCTGTCAGGACCACCTGATAAGCCTAAATACTCCCAGATGACCGATAGCGGACAAGTACCGTGAGGGAAAGGTGAAAAGTACCCCGGGAGGGGAGTGAAATAGTACCTGAAACCGTTTGCTTACAAACCGTTGGAGCACCCCTGGTAGGTGTGACAGCGTGCCTTTTGAAGAATGAGCCTGCGAGTTAGCGATACGTGGCGAGGTTAACCCGTGTGGGGTAGCCGTAGCGAAAGCGAGTCTGAATAGGGCGATTCAGTCGCGTGTCCTAGACCCGAAGCGAAGTGATCTATCCATGGCCAGGTTGAAGCGACGGTAAGACGTCGTGGAGGACCGAACCCACTTAGGTTGAAAACTGAGGGGATGAGCTGTGGATAGGGGTGAAAGGCCAATCAAACTTCGTGATAGCTGGTTCTCTCCGAAATGCATTTAGGTGCAGCGTTGCGTGTTTCTTGCCGGAGGTAGAGCTACTGGATGGCCGATGGGCCCTACAAGGTTACTGACGTCAGCCAAACTCCGAATGCCGGTAAGTGAGAGCGCAGCAGTGAGACTGTGGGGGATAAGCTTCATAGTCGAGAGGGAAACAACCCAGACCACCATCTAAGGTCCCTAAGCGCGTGCTAAGTGGGAAAGGATGTGGAGTTGCTTAGACAACCAGGAGGTTGGCTTAGAAGCAGCCACCCTTGAAAGAGTGCGTAATAGCTCACTGGTCAAGTGATTCCGCGCCGACAATGTAACGGGGCTCAAGCACGCCACCGAAGTTGTGGCATTGACATTTTTGGTAGGCCTTCGTGGTCCAGCCGTGTTGATGGGTAGGAGAGCGTCGTGTCGCGAGTGAAGCGGCGGGGTGACCCAGCCGTGGACGCGACACGAGTGAGAATGCAGGCATGAGTAGCGAAAGACGTGTGAGAAACACGTCCTCCGAAAGACCAAGGGTTCCAGGGTCAAGCTAATCTTCCCTGGGTAAGTCGGGACCTAAGGCGAGGCCGACAGGCGTAGTCGATGGACAACGGGTTGATATTCCCGTACCGGCGAAGAACCGCCCAAGCTAATCCAGTGGTGCTAAGAGTCCTAGCACGGAATTTTCCGGATCCCTTCGGGGTGATGGTTGTCTGTGTGAACGCTCGACCCCATGCTGGTGCGGCTAGCGTATTAACAGGTGTGACGCAGGAAGGTAGCCCAAGCCAGGCGATGGTTGTCCTGGTGCAAGTGCGTAGGCCGAGTGATAGGCAAATCCGTCACTCATTGAGGCTGAGACACGATGCGGATAAAAAGTGGGTGATCCTATGCTGCCGAGAAAAGCATCGACGCGAGGTTCTAGCTGCCCGTACCCCAAACCGACTCAGGTGGTCAGGTAGAGAATACCAAGGAGATCGAGAGAATCGTGGTTAAGGAACTCGGCAAAATGCCCCCGTAACTTCGGGAGAAGGGGGGCCATCCACTTATTAGGACTTGCTCCGAAAGGGTGTGGTGGCCGCAGAGACTAGTGGGTAGCGACTGTTTACTAAAAACACAGGTCCGTGCCAAGTCGCAAGACGATGTATACGGACTGACGCCTGCCCGGTGCTGGAAGGTTAAGAGGACCGGTTAGCCGCAAGGCGAAGCTGAGAATTTAAGCCCCAGTAAACGGCGGTGGTAACTATAACCATCCTAAGGTAGCGAAATTCCTTGTCGGGTAAGTTCCGACCTGCACGAATGGCGTAACGACTTCCCAACTGTCTCAACCGCGAACTCGGCGAAATTGCATTACGAGTAAAGATGCTCGTTACGCGCAGCAGGACGGAAAGACCCCGTGACCTTTACTACAGCTTGGTATTGGTGTTCGGTGTGGCTTGTGTAGGATAGGTGGGAGACTGTGAAGCGGACACGCCAGTGTTCGTGGAGTCATTGTTGAAATACCACTCTGGTCACTCTGGATATCTAACTTAGGACCGTGATCCGGTTCAGGGACAGTGCCTGGTGGGTAGTTTAACTGGGGCGGTTGCCTCCCAAAATGTAACGGAGGCGCCCAAAGGTTCCCTCAACCTGGTTGGCAATCAGGTGGCGAGTGTAAGTGCACAAGGGAGCTTGACTGTGAGACTGACAGGTCGAGCAGGGACGAAAGTCGGGACTAGTGATCCGGCAGTGGCTTGTGGAAGCGCTGTCGCTCAACGGATAAAAGGTACCTCGGGGATAACAGGCTGATCTTGCCCAAGAGTCCATATCGACGGCATGGTTTGGCACCTCGATGTCGGCTCGTCGCATCCTGGGGCTGGAGTAGGTCCCAAGGGTTGGGCTGTTCGCCCATTAAAGCGGTACGCGAGCTGGGTTTAGAACGTCGTGAGACAGTTCGGTCCCTATCCGCTGCGCGCGTAGGAAGTTTGAGAGGATCTGACCCTAGTACGAGAGGACCGGGTTGGACGAACCTCTGGTGTGTCAGTTGTTCCGCCAGGAGCACCGCTGATTAGCTACGTTCGGGATGGATAACCGCTGAAAGCATCTAAGCGGGAAGCCGGCCTCAAGATGAGACTTCCATACCATTTATGGTGAGAGGCTCCCAGCCAGACTACTGGGTTGATAGGCCGGATGTGGAAGCGTAGTAATACGTGAAGCTGACCGGTACTAATAAGCCGATGACTTGATAACACACCGTTTTTGGTGCTTGCGTCCACTGAGTGGTTCTCGATGTACGGTCGGGAACACAACAATGACATTCGTTGTTGGTTTTTGAAACATCAATAGTGTTTCGGCGGCCATAGCGAGAGGGAAACGCCCGGTTACATTCCGAACCCGGAAGCTAAGCCTCTCAGCGCCGATGGTACTGCAGGGGGGACCCTGTGGGAGAGTAGGACACCGCCGGACTTCCTTTACACGAAATGGCCACCCAACGCTGGGTGGCCATTTCGCATATACAGACACATTCGTCGATCGGCGTCGGCCGATCTCTGTTCGCAGGGATCGGCCGACGCCTTTTGCATTTATCGGGACAGGCAACGCAGCGGGTAGTGTCGACACACGTGAGCGGCTTCTCTGGACACGTGCCGGGGAGTCGCGAGTACCGGCGGCTCCTCATCGGTCTGTTCTTCGGGGGAGTCGCGACGTTCGCGCAGCTGTATGCGACGCAAGCCCTGCTACCGCAGATCGCGTCGGCGACGGGTACGCAGCCGGCGCAGGCGGCGTTGACCGTGTCAGCATCCACGCTCGGACTGGCGGTGGCTGTGCTGCCGTGGTCGGTCGTCGCGGACCGGATCGGGCGCGTCGCGGCGATGGCGATCGGGGTCGTGACCGCGACCGTGCTGGGCGCGCTGTCGCCGCTCGCGCAGGACCTCGGAGTGCTCCTGGCGCTTCGGATCGTGGAGGGCGTCGCGCTCGGCGCGGTCCCCGCGGTGGCGCTGGCCTACCTCAGCGAGGAGGTGGATCCCCGCCATGTCGCCGCTGCCGCCGGCTCATACATCGCCGGGACCACCGTCGGTGGGTTGACCGGCCGCGTGGTGTCGGGGTTCTTCGGCGATCTGGCGGGGTGGCGGTGGGGGGTGGCATCCGTCATCGGTGTGTGCGTCGTGGCATCCGCGATCTTCTTGGCACTCGTCCCGCGGGCTCGAGGGTTCGTGCCGGGCCGAACGCGGGCGATCGCCGGGCCCACGGTGGTGGCCCGGCTCCTGGTGAACCTTCGCTCGGGGCGCCAGCTGGCGCTGTACGCGCAGGGGTTCCTGCTCATGGGGGCGTTCGTCGCGGTCTACAACTACCTCGGCTTCCACCTGGCGGCGCCGCCGTTCCTGCTCGCGCCGGGCGTCGTCACGCTCCTGTTCCTCGCCTACCTCGCCGGGACGATCTCGTCGCCGCGAGCAGGGGCTCTGGCCGTGCGACGCGGGCGATTTCTCGTGCTCGCGGCATCCATCGGGGTGATGGCGGCAGGGGCGGCGCTGATGGCGGTGCCGGTGATCCTCGTCGTCATCGCGGGACTCGTTGTGTTCACCGCCGGCTTCTTCGCCGCGCACGCAGTGGCGTCGGGCTGGACCCCAGTCGCGGCGGTGCCGGAGGCCCGGGCGCAGGCCTCGTCGCTGTACTACCTGGGCTACTACGGCGGCTCGAGCCTGTTCGGGTGGCTCCTCGGCGTGGTCTTCGTCCAGAGCGGCTGGTCGTGGTTCGTGGGCGTCGTCATCGCGATGTGCGCGGTGTCCGCGGGGCTGGCGCTCCTCGCGCTGCGGCCCCGACGCGCGGCCTGAGCGGAGCTCCCGACGCGCCGGGTCAATCCCTCACCACGATGTCGTCGATCACGACTAGCGTCGGTACGACGACATGAGGAGGTCGCGAGTGGACGACGCCGACGAGCTGCTGACGGCACGGACGCCGGAGGACGGGATCGACGAGGGCGCGGCAGAGGACGCCGCCGAGAATCTCGTCGAGATCAGTTACGACGAGCAGCGGTATCCGGCACGTCCGCGACGTCTGCGTCCGCGTGATCAGTTCCGCGGCGGCACGCTTCGGCGATTCCTCACCGACCCGCGGAACGCCAACGGCGGCAACCCCTCCTACGTCGAATGGCTCGTGCGTCAATCGATGCTGAAGGACGCCGACGTGCTGAGCCGTCAGCTGTCCGGCCAGCCGTCGATGTGGCGGAACCCCTACGCGCGCCCGGATGCGCGCCGCGCGATCGAGTCCACCGACGTCTGGTTCACGGCGTACCCCATCTCCCTCATGGCGCGTCCGGGGGAGTCCTTCCTCGATGCGCTGGGCGACGAGGCGTTGTGGGAAGCCTTCGAGTGGGTCGGGATCAATGGCATCCATACCGGTCCCGTGAAGCGCGCCGGCGGGATCAGCGGCTGGCAGGAGACGCCCAGCGTCGACGGGCACTTCGACCGCATCAGCACGCAGATCGATCCCGAGTTCGGTGACGAGAACGCGTTCCGTCGGATGGCCGACGTGGCCGACGCCCACGGCGGCAGCGTCATCGACGACATCGTGCCCGGCCACACGGGCAAGGGCGCCGACTTCCGCCTCGCGGAGATGGCGTACAAGGACTATCCCGGGATCTACCACATGGTCGAGATCCCCCGCGAGGACTGGGGGATGCTGCCGGAGGTTCCGGCCGGGCGCGACTCGGTCAATCTCGACGCCGAGACCGAGCGCGAGCTCAGCGCCCGCGGCTACATCATCGGCGAGCTGCAGCGTGTGATCTTCTACACCCCCGGGGTGAAGGAGACGAACTGGAGCGCGACGGCTCCGGTCGTGGGTACCGACGGACTCGAGCGGCGCTGGGTCTACCTGCATTACTTCAAGGAGGGGCAGCCCTCGATCAACTGGCTCGACCCGACCTTCGCCGGAATGCGGCTGGTCATCGGCGACGCGTTGCACTCCCTCGGCGACCTCGGGACGAGCGCGCTGCGCCCTGGATGCCAACGGCTTCCTCGGCGTCGAGAAGAGTGCGGAGGGGCTTCCGGCGTGGTCGGAGGGCCACCCGCTCTCGCACGCGGCGAACCACATCATCGCGGGGATGGTGCGCAAGGTCGGGGGCTTCACGTTCCAGGAGCTCAACCTCACGATGGAGGACATCCGCGACACCGGCGCGGTGGGAGCCGACCTGTCGTACGACTTCGTGACGCGCCCCGGATACCATCACGCGCTGGCGACGGCGAACACCGAGTTCCTGCGGCTGGCGCTCACGACCGCGCTCGAGACCGGTGTGGAGCCGGTGCAGCTCGTGCACGGGATGCAGAACCACGACGAGCTGACCTACGAACTCGTGCACTGGGCCACGACGCACCGGGACACGCTCTACCCGTTCCGCCACGGCGAGTCGACCGGCGCCGAGATCGCGGAGACCGTCCGCGCCGAGCTCACGCAGGCCCTCACGGTGGACGCGGACTACAACCTCGTGTTCACGCAGAACGGCATCGCGTGCACGACGACGTCGCTCATCGCGGCCACGCAGGGCAAGGCGACGCTGGGCGACATCACCGAGGCCGACGTCCCCGCGATCCGCGACGCGCATCTGCTGCTGGCCAAGTACAACTCCTGGCAGCCGGGCGTCTTCGCCCTCTCCGGATGGGACCTCACCGGCTCCCTCACGCTTCCGGCAGATGAGGTGCGTCATCTCATCTCGTCCGGCGACACGCGGTGGATCGAGCGCGGTGCCCACGATCTCCTCGACGTGGCCCCCGACGCCGCCACGTCGGCATCCGGGATGCCGCGTGCTCGATCGCTCTACGGATCGCTCGCGCAGCAGCAGGCCGACCCCGATTCGTTCCTGTCGGGGCTGCGGGAGATCCTGCGGATCCGCAGCGAGAACGAGATCGCCGTGGCCTCCCAGGTCGACATCCCCCAGGTCGGGCACCCCAGCATGCTGGTGATGGTCCACCGGCTGGACGGGGGCGACCGCCGCCGAGACGATGCTCCGCTGCAGATCACCGTCCTGAACTTCTCGGGCGAGAGCATCGAGGGCACCGTGCGTTCCGAGTGGCTCGTTCCGCAGAGCACCGCGGTGGATGCCGCTACTGGCGACGTCGTGGGCCGGGTCGACGAGCTTCAGAGCTTCGCGCTCGAGCTCGGCCCGTACGCGGGGCTCTTCCTGCGGATGCAGGCACCGGAGGCCGCCGAGGACTGACCGGCGGCGGTGTCGGAGGCCGCGCGTACGGTCCTGCGTATGAGTGACTCCTCGCGGTGTCTGGTGCCCGGCTGCGGTGGCGCGGCGGCTGCGGGTGCGCCGGTCGAGCTGTGCGATCCGCATCTCGGGGCCGCCGCCGAATGGGTCGGGCGCCGCGACGGGGTCACCGACGTGCTGCCGACACCGTGCCTGCTGTGCGGCTCGCGGCTCGGTGTGCGCTGGCCGAGCGGGTGGCTGTGCGCGGTGTGCGAGTGGCGGCACGGTGAGCCCGTGGATGCCGAGCTGCCCCCGCCGCGCGTCGACGTCGTGTACTACCTGCGATTCCGCGACCGCGTGAAGATCGGGACGAGTGCGCAGCCGCGGCAGAGGCTCCGAGCGATCCGTCACGACGAGCTGCTGGCGTTCGAGCGCGGGGACCGGACGGTCGAGCGCCGACGGCACACGCAGTTCGCGGCCGATCGTCTCGGCGGGTCGGAGTGGTTCGACCGCAGCGAGGCGCTCGACGCGCACATCGCCGCGCTCGCTCACGGCGTCGACGACCCGTGGGACCTGTTCGCGCGCTGGACGAGTGAGGCGTTCGCGCGGCAGGGATGACGGATGCCGACGGCACAGGCGACTCCAAGGCATTCGCCCTAGCGTGAGAGCCCCGACCACCAGGAGGGCGTTCTTGGGCTTCCTCGATCGACTGTTCGGCTCGGGCGGCGACGACCGTCGTGTGCCCCCGCCGCCATCCGCCCACGTTCCGGCGAGCGGATCCCGAGACGCCGAGGGGCGGTACGCCCCACCCCCGCCCCCGGCCGCGGGTGGGACGGCATCCGATCCCTCGTCCGACGACGCCCGGGCGCTCGAGCGGTACCGCTACCTGTTGCGGACCGCGCCGACGGAGACCGTCGAGCAGGTGCACGCCGAGGCCTTCGCGCGGCTCACCCCGAGCCAGCGACAGCAGGTCCTGCGGGAGCTGTCGTCGGGGCTGCCGGCGGCCGAGAGACCGTCCGGAGACGATCCGGCGTCGCTCGCGCGCGCGGCCACCCGCGCCGAGTACAGCCGCCCGGGATTCATGGAACGCACGTTCGGCGGACGATCCTTCGGCGGCGGCATGGGCGGTCCGAGCTTCGGGTCGATGCTCGGCGCGTCGATGCTCGGCACGATCGGCGGGTACGTCGTCGGGTCCGCGCTCGTCGGCTCGCTCTTCGACCCCGGCTACGCCGCCGGGTACGAGGACGGCCTCACAGCGGACGGCGGGGACGCGGCATCCTTCGACGATCCGGGTGTCGCCGACGCCGGCCGGCGGGTTCGACGACTTCGGCGGGGATTTCGGGGGCGACTTCGGCGGCGACTTCGGATTCTGACCCGTCGCGCGGCCGCCCTGGACGCGCCCGACCCGGGTGTCTGGCGCGGAAAACCGGCCCGCGCGGCGGTCTCGCGCTAGGGTCGAGGCCATGTCCGGCCCGTCGCCGAGCGAGCGGCTCGGTCTTCACCGCAGCCTGCTGACCAGCCAACTGCTGCAGGCTTCGGCGACCGTGCTCGCCGCGGCGGTGACGCTGGTGCTCGGGCAGATCCGGGATGTGACGCTGTTCCTGACGGGCGCGGGGATCATCTTCGCCTGCGCCGCGCTCGTCGTGCTGACCGCCCGCGAAGCCCTGCCGTCCTGGCTCGTGATCGCCGCGCCGGCAATCGACATCGTCGCGATCGGCGTGATGCGCGAGAGCGCGCCCGTGGCCGGCATCGGCCTCTTGTGGGCCTTCCCGGCGATGTGGCTCGGTTCGGTCTCCGGAATCGCCGGGGTCGTCGGGGTCACCGCGGCCGCCTCGGCGATCATCACCTACCAGGCATTCGACGAGGCCCAGCGGATCGCCGCATCCACGTTCGTGCTGCCGTTCACGCTCGCCGCCCTCGCGACGATGTCGCATTTCGCGGCACGCCGTACGCGCGCCCAGAGATCCTTGTTGGAGGACCAGTCCGCGGAATTGCGGCGCTCGCTCGAACGCACCCGGCGCCAGGGCGACCTGGTCACGGAGGTCCTGGATGCCGTGGACTTCGGCGTCATCCGGATCACCGCGGAGGGGGAGTACGCGGTCAGCAACGAGGCGCACGCCCGTCTCCAGGCGAGCGCCGATCCGCTCGCGCCGTCGTCGGCGGCGTTCAGCGCCGACGGCATCACGCCCCTCGAGCCGGACAAGACGCCCCTCGCGCGTGCGCGGTCCGGCGAGGTCTTCGAGGGGGAGCTGGTCTGGTACGGGGTACCGGGGGAGGACCGGCGCGCGCTCAACGTGACGGCTCGAAGACTGCCCTCGCACGACGGCGTCGACAGCGGCAGCGTCGTCGTCTCGCGCGACGTCACGGCGGAGGAGTTGGCGCTCCGGGCGCGGGAGGACCTCGTCGCGAGCGTCTCCCACGAGCTCCGCACCCCGCTCACCTCGATCATCGGTTACCTCGAACTGGCCCTGGACGATGACGACCTCGCGCCGGCCACGCGCGAGCAGCTCGAGATCGCGGAACGCAACGCCACGCGATTGCGCGAGCTCGTGGCCGACATCCTGGCCATGTCCGCGGCCTCCCGCCACGGTGTCGGCTTCGCGCTGAATCCTGCCGTGGCGGACGTCGCGGAGATCGTCGAGAGCGCGGTGACCTCGGCCGCTCCGCGCGCGGCGGCGCATGGCATCCGGATCGACGCGACGGACGTCCGCGCCTGCCCGGCCGTGGTCGACGCGCATCGGCTGCGTCAGGTCGTTGACAATCTGCTGTCCAACGCTGTGAAGTACAACCACCGTGACGGCGTCGTCACGGTGTCCGTCGGACGAGAGGACGACACCGTCGTGATCAGCGTCGCCGACGATGGCCAGGGCATCTCCGCCAACGAGCAGGGGCGCATCTTCGAGCGCTTCTTCCGCGCCGACGAGGTCCGCAACTCCAGCGTCCACGGCAGCGGCCTGGGACTCGCCATCAGCCGCGACATCGTTCGCGCCCACGGCGGCGACATCACGGTGCGCAGCGAGCCCGGGGCGGGTTCGGTCTTCACCGTGCGACTGCCCCAGAAGGGAGGCGCGGCACCATGGTCTTCGACCCGCTGAGCCTGCAGACGGCCGCCGCCCTCGTGATCCTGGTGTCGGCGGTCATGTACCTGCTCGACACCCTCATGCTCCGCGACGCGCTACCGGGGCGGTTATGGGCGGCGGCGTTCCTCTCCGGGCTCTTCTCCGCGGTCAGCTACCTCGTATGGTTCGCTGTCCCGGGCTCGTTCATCGCGATCGTCCTGGGCAACGGGTCCTTCGTTGCCGCGACCGCCTTCATCTGGCTCGGGAGCGTGGCGTTCAACGGACGTCGGCTGCGCGTCCCCGTCATCGTGACCGCGGTGGCGCTTCTCGTCGTCATGGTGGCAGCGCTCATCGACGGGGCGCAGGGCGACTGGGCGGGGGCGGTTCCGCTCTTCGCGGGCAACGCCCTGTTCGCCGTCCTCGGTGCGATCGAGACGCGCCGCGGGGCCATCGGTCGACGGTGGAGCGCTGCGGGTCTCACCGTCGTGTTGACCATCGAGGCCGTGTGGTTCACCCTGCGCGTCATCGTCTTCCTCGCGGAGGGGCCGGACAGCGAGGTCTTCCGCACCTACTTCGGAACCGAGATGTCGGCGCTCCTCACGATGACGCTCGTGGTGGCCGCGGTGGTGGTCACCGCGGTCCTGCGTTCGAGCGAATCGACGCTACGCGGCAATCCCGAGACGCGGCACCTCATCGTCGATCGCAACGGCGTGCTGCTGAGGGAGTCGTTCGGCACGGTGCTCACGATCCTCGTGTCTCGCGCGCGCGCCGCCGGAGAGGACCTCTGCGTCATCGGCATCCGCGTCGATGATCTGCGACGGGTGGCGACGGCCTTCGGGCCGGAGGAAGCCGAGGAGATGGCGCAGGCGTTCCGTTCTTCCGTCCGCCGGCACGCCCCCACCATGGCTCTCGTCGGCGAGACGGATGCCACGGGGCTGTCCGTCGCCTTCTCCACCGCGCTCGCCACCGACCACCGCCGGCTGGTGCGCATCATGCACGAACGCATCGTGACGGACCTGTCCGCGCTGGGCACGTCCGTCGTCCCGGTGGTGGGGATCGGAGTGGCCCTGGCCTCCGTGGACGGTTCGGACGGCCCGACCCTGGTGGACCGCGCAGACGCGAAGGCGGGCCTCGCCGCGTCGACGGGCGAACAGCCCTTCGGCCTCACGACCGAATGACGTCAGTCGATGAGGGGTGAGTCGGAGGACCCCGCGGCGAGCGCCTGCACGCGCGCCCGCAACTCGCGGGGGCGGAACGGCTTCGTCAAGTAGTCGTCGGCACCGGCCTCGCGGGCGAGGCGCTCCTCGGTGGCATCCACTCGGGCGCTCACCATCAGGATGCGGGTGTCGCTGAACTCGCGGATGCGGCGGGCCGTTTCGAAACCGTCCAGCCCCGGCATGCTCACGTCGAGCGTCGTCACCAGGGGGTTGCTGCGTCGGACGGTCTCGATCCCGGAGAGGCCGTCGACCGCCGTGTGGACGACGAAGCCCACCGGCTCGAGGACCGCGGTGATCAGGGAGCGGATATCGACGTCGTCCTCGATGACGACCACGACGTTCGGATTCGGCATGATGACACTCCGCCAACCTGTCGGGAGGCGCGAATGTCGCCCGGGGAAAGCGTAGTCCACCCCGCGCGATCCGGGTCCGCGGACGGGGTGGCTGTGGCATCCTCGAGGGGTGACCCTCCTCGCGCTGACCGGCGGAATCGCGTCGGGCAAGTCCACGATCTCGCGGATGCTCGCCGAACACGGGGCGGTGGTGGTCGATGCCGACGCGATCGTGCACGACGTGCAGTCGCCCGGCTCGCCGGTGCTCGCGGCGATCGTCGACGAATTCGGGTCGGACGTCGTGCGGCCGGACGGCACGCTCGACCGGCCGGCGCTCGGGGCGCGGGTGTTCGGTCATCCCGAGCGGCTCGCCGCGCTCAACGCCCTCGTCCACCCGGCGGTGCGCGAGGAATCGCAGCGGCGGTTCCGGGACGCGCTGGCCGGTGACCCGCAGGCCGTCGTCGTGTACGACGTGCCGCTGCTCGCCGAGGCGCGCGGAACGGGGGAGTGGGACCTGGTCGTCGTGGCGCACGCCCCTGCGGAGCAGCGCGTGCAGCGACTCGTCGCGCAGCGGGGGCTGTCGGAAGCCGACGCGCGCGCCCGCATCGCCTCGCAGGCCAGTGACGACGAACGACTCGCGCTCGCCGACGTCGTGATCGACACGACCGGCGATCTGGACGACACCCGTCGGCAGGTCGACGAACTGTGGGGGCGGATCGCCGGGCGCTGACGTCCCGGCCGCGCTCGCGCACGCCTGCGCTCGCGCACGGCGAACGCCCGACGACCCCGATGTCGGAGGCCCCGCCTACGCTGGAATCATGCAGGCCACGCGTTCCGTCCGCCCCTTCGAGGTCGTCAGCGAATACTCCCCGTCCGGCGATCAGCCGCAGGCGATCGCCGATCTGGCCGCGCGCATCAACGCCGGTGAAACCGACGTCGTGCTGCTCGGCGCCACCGGTACCGGCAAGTCCGCGACGACGGCGTGGCTCGTGGAGGCCGTGCAGCGGCCCACCCTGGTGCTCGCGCACAACAAGACCCTCGCGGCGCAGCTGGCGAACGAGTTCCGCGAGCTGATGCCGAACAACGCGGTCGAGTACTTCGTCTCGTACTACGACTACTACCAGCCCGAGGCGTACGTCCCGCAGACGGACACCTTCATCGAGAAGGACTCGTCGATCAACGCGGAGGTCGAGCGGCTGCGGCACTCCACGACCAACTCGCTGCTGTCGCGTCGCGACGTCGTCGTGGTGTCGACGGTGTCGTGCATCTACGGCCTCGGTGCGCCCGAGGAGTACCTGCGCGCCATGGTCGCGCTGCAGGTCGGGGAGCGGTACGACCGCGACGCCCTCATCCGCAAGTTCATCGCGATGCAGTACAACCGCAACGACGTCGACTTCTCGCGCGGCAACTTCCGCGTCCGCGGCGACACGATCGAGATCATCCCGGTGTACGAGGAGTACGCGATCCGCATCGAGATGTTCGGCGACGAGATCGAAGCGCTGTACATGCTGCATCCCCTGACGGGCGATGTCGTCCAGAAGATGGACTCCGTGCCGATCTTCCCCGCCTCGCACTACGTCGCCGGGACCGATACGGTGCAGCGCGCGATCGGCACGATCGAGCACGAGCTGGGCGAGCGGCTGAAGGAACTGGAGTCGCAGAACAAGCTGCTCGAGGCGCAGCGGCTCCGGATGCGCACGACGTTCGACCTCGAGATGCTGCAGCAGCTCGGATTCTGCTCGGGCATCGAGAACTACTCGCGCCACCTCGACGGGCGCAACGCCGGCGACCCACCCCACACCTTGCTCGACTTCTTCCCCGACGACTTCCTCCTCGTCATCGACGAGTCGCACGTGACGGTGCCGCAGATCGGCGCGATGTACGAGGGCGACGCCTCGCGCAAGCGCACGCTCGTCGAGCACGGCTTCCGGCTCCCGAGCGCGATGGACAACCGCCCGCTGCGCTGGGACGAGTTCAAGAACCGCATCGGTCAGACGGTGTACCTGTCGGCGACCCCCGGGCGCTACGAGATGGGCATCGCCGACGGTGTGGTCGAGCAGATCATCCGCCCGACCGGCCTGGTCGACCCCGAGATCGTGGTGAAGCCCTCGAAGGGACAGATCGACGACCTGCTCGAGCAGATCCGTCTGCGCGTCGAGCGCGACGAGCGCGTGCTGGTCACCACCCTCACCAAGAAGATGGCGGAGGAGCTCACCGACTTCCTCGGTGAGCACGGGGTCCGCGTGCGGTACCTCCACTCCGACGTCGATACTCTCCGCCGCGTCGAGCTGCTCACCGAGCTGCGCGCGGGGGTGTACGACGTCCTCGTCGGCATCAACCTCCTGCGCGAAGGTCTCGACCTTCCCGAGGTGTCGCTCGTCGCGATCCTGGATGCCGACAAGGAGGGGTTCCTGCGCAGCGGAACGTCTCTCATCCAGACGATCGGTCGTGCCGCCCGCAACGTGTCGGGCGAGGTGCACATGTACGCCGACAAGATGACCGACTCGATGCAGAACGCCATCGAAGAGACCGAGCGGCGCCGGGAGAAGCAGATCGCCTACAACAAGGCGAACGGCATCGACCCGCAGCCGCTCCGCAAGAAGATCGCGGACATCACCGAGGTGCTCGCGCGCGAGGCCTCCGACACCCGGAGCCTGCTCTCCCGCAACGACAAGGCAGGCAAGGGCAAGTCGCCCACGCCGCAGCTGCGACGGACCGGGATCGCGGCCGAAGGCGCCGATCAGCTGGAGTCCACGATCGCCGACCTCACGCAGCAGATGCTGGCGGCGGCGAGCGAGTTGAAGTTCGAGCTCGCGGGCCGCCTGCGCGACGAGGTTCAGGACCTCAAGAAGGAACTCCGGGCGATGGAGCGCGCCGGCCACGCCTGAGCGGGGGAGTCCGATGGACCAGAGAGTCTCGCTGATCACGCTCGGAGTGGCGGACCTGGAGCGGTCGCTGCGGTTCTACGAGCGTCTCGGTTGGCGTCGGCACGCCGATTCGGTCGACGGCGAGGTCGCGTTCTTCGACGTCGGCGGCATGGTCGTCGCGCTGTGGGGCCGCGAGAAGCTCGCCGCCGACTCGGCGGTCTCCGACGGTGGCGGGTGGGGTGGTGTCACGCTCGCGCACAACGTCCGCACGCCGCGCGAGGTCGACAGCATCCTCGCCGACGCGGTGGCGGCCGGCGCGACGCTGGGGCGCTCGGGCGCACCGACCCCGTGGGGCGGCTACTCGGGGGTGTTCGTGGATCCGGACGGCCATCCGTGGGAGGTCGCGGTCAACCCCGGTTGGCCTCTGGATGCCGACGGGCGGCCGCAGCTTGCCTGACGGGCGGCCCTGATGCCGTTCGGGGGCCTCGGCCGCGTGCAGGCCTCGGGTGCTCCAGCCTCGGGCCTCGTCTCAGGGGCAGTGCAGCAGCGGCTTCGGTCCGGAACGGTCGACGCTGTGCTCCGACATAGGGTGCCCGCACAGCGGGCACGGTCGCACGGTGCGCACCGGCTCGGGCGTCGTCTCGTAGGGGCCGACCGACGCCGGCCCGGCGAGGCGGATGAGTCGCGTGTTGATGTACTGGTACCACCCGCCGGCGGCCCGGACGCGTGTGCGCAGCGGGGGTCGGTCGGCATCCTTTTGTGCCATGATTATTAGTGTACTAACTAATAGAGGAGGCGGGCGCGTGGACGATCCGTTGCGGTTGGAGAACCAGGTCTGCTTCGCCCTGGTCACGGCGGCCCGCAACATCGTGTCGATCTACCGACCCTTGCTCGAGCCGCTCGGTCTGACCCACCCGCAGTACCTCGTGATGCTCGCTCTGTGGGAAAACGCGCCGCGGTCGCTCGGCGGGCTCGCGGCCGAGCTGGCCATGGAGCCGGCGACGCTCTCGCCGCTGGTCAAACGTCTCGAGGCCCAGGGGCGCGTGCAGCGCACGCGGCGCGCGGACGACGAGCGGGTCCTCGACATCGACCTCACCGCCGAGGGGCGCGCGCTGCGCGAACGCGCCCTCGAGGTGCCCGCGCAGATCATGGCGCGCGTCGGTGTCGACGAGACCGCGCTCGTCGCGCTGCGCGACGGACTGGCGCCGTTCGCGGGGCGCTTCGATCCCGCCGAGTGAGGCTGCGACCGCGCGGCGCGGGGCCGCGCACTCTCGCACATCCGTGCGCCGGGGGCGAACCCGGGGCCGATGTCGGAGGGGCAACCTAGACTTGACGGGTGCCCATCGTTCCTGTCTCGTCTCCCGGAAACACCAGCGGAAAGCTCAGTGTTCGCGGTGCCCGCGTCCACAATCTGAAGAACGTCGACCTCGACATTCCGCGCGACTCGCTCGTGGTGTTCACAGGCCTCTCGGGGTCGGGAAAGTCGAGCCTCGCGTTCGACACGATCTTCGCCGAAGGGCAGCGTCGGTACGTCGAATCGCTGAGCGCGTACGCCCGCCAGTTCCTCGGCCAGGTCGACCGTCCCGACGTCGATTTCATCGAGGGACTGAGCCCCGCGGTGTCGATCGACCAGAAGTCGACGAACCGCAACCCGCGGTCGACGGTCGGCACGATCACCGAGATCCACGACTACATGCGTCTGCTGTGGGCACGCATCGGCGTGCCGCACTGCCCCGACTGCGGAGCCCGGATCCAGCGCCAGACGGTGCAGCAGATCGCCGACCAGCTCATGGAGCTCCCCGATCGCACGCGGTACCAGATCGTGGCGCCGGTCGTGACGCAGAAGAAGGGCGAATTCGTCGACCTCTTCAAGGAGCTCAGCGCCAAGGGTTACGCGCGCGCCGTGGTCGACGGTGAGCTCGTGCAGCTCGCCGAGCCGCCGACACTGAAGAAGAGCTACAAGCACGACATCGCGGTCGTCGTCGACCGACTCGTGGCATCCGGAGACATCCTGAGCCGCGTCACCGACTCCGTCGAGACCGCGCTCGGACTCGCCGGCGGCATCATGCAGGTGAACTTCGTCGATGAGGAGGGGGATGCCGCCTGGCAGTCGTTCTCCGAGAAGCTCGCATGCCCCAACGGCCACCCGCTCCAGCTCACCGAGATCGAGCCGCGCACGTTCTCGTTCAACGCGCCTTTCGGTGCCTGCCCCGTGTGCTCGGGCCTCGGCACCCGCATGTCCGTCGACGTCGACCTGATGCTCGGCGACGAGGAGCTGTCGATCCGCGACGGCGCGATCCTGCCGTGGACCACGCAGGGCAAGGGCCTGTTCCAGTACTACGAGCGCCTGCTCGAAGGACTCGCGCGCGACCTCGACTTCTCGCTCGACACCCCGTGGCGCGAGCTGTCGACCGACGTGCAGAACGCCGTCCTGCGCGGCGAGAACTACAAGGTCACCGTCAAGTGGAAGAACCGCTACGGGCGTGAGATGCGGTACTCCTCGGGCTTCGAGGGCGTCGTGCCCTACATCGAGCGGCAGTACCTGCAGGCCGAGTCCGACGCGCAGCGGCAGCGCTGGTCGGAGTACCTGCGTGAAGTTCCCTGTGCGGTCTGCGACGGCGACCGGCTCAAGCCCGAGGTGCTCGCGGTGCTGGTCGACGGCACCTCGATCGCCGCGGCATCCCGCATGAGCCTGTCCGACGCGCGGGAGTTCTTCTCGAAGCTCACGCTCACCGAGCGAGAGGCGACGATCGCCGCCGCGGTGCTCCGCGAGATCCGTGCGCGCCTCGACTTCCTGCTGCAGGTCGGACTCAACTACCTCAGCCTCGGCCGCGCCGCCGGCACGCTCTCGGGCGGCGAGGCGCAGCGCATCCGCCTGGCGACGCAGATCGGGTCCGGGCTGACCGGTGTGCTCTACGTTCTCGACGAGCCGTCGATCGGCCTGCACCAGCGCGACAACCGCCGCCTGATCCAGACGCTCGAGACGCTCCGCGACCTCGGCAACACGCTCATCGTTGTCGAGCACGACGAAGAGACCATCCACGCGGCCGACTGGGTCGTCGACATCGGCCCGCGCGCCGGCGTCGACGGCGGCAACGTCGTGCACTCGGGACCGCTCGCCGAACTCCTCGACGACGACCGCTCGCTGACGGGTGCGTACCTGTCGGGGCGCCGGTCGATCGAGGCGCCGAAGAAGCGCCGCAAGATCGACAAGAAGCGCCAGATCACCGTCGTCGGTGCCCGCGAGAACAACCTGCAGAACGTGACCGTGGACTTCCCGCTCGGCGTGCTGACCTCCGTGACCGGGGTGAGCGGTTCGGGCAAGTCGACGCTGGTCAACGGCATCCTGTACGAAGTCCTCGCCTCGAAGCTCAACGGTGCGCGCCGCGTGCCCGGCAAGCACACGCGCGTCACGGGCCTCGACAACCTCGACAAGGTCGTGCACGTCGACCAGGCGCCGATCGGCCGCACCCCGCGCTCGAACCCGGCGACCTACACCGGTGTGTTCGACCGCATCCGCACGCTGTTCAGCGAGACGCCCGAGGCGAAGGTGCGCGGCTACCAGGCCGGGCGCTTCAGCTTCAACGTCAAGGGCGGTCGCTGCGAGGCGTGCTCGGGCGACGGCACGCTCAAGATCGAGATGAACTTCCTGCCCGACGTGTACGTCGACTGCGAGGTGTGCCACGGCAAGCGGTACAACCGCGACACGCTGTCCGTGCACTACAAGGGCAAGAACATCGCCGAGGTGCTCGAGATGCCGATCTCGGAGGCCGCGGAGTTCTTCGAGCCGATCCAGGCGATCCACCGGTACCTCAAAACCCTCGTCGACGTGGGCCTCGGGTACGTGCGTCTGGGGCAGTCCGCGACAACGCTCTCGGGCGGCGAGGCGCAGCGCGTCAAGCTCGCGACCGAGCTCCAGCGTCGCAGCAACGGCCGCTCGATCTACGTGCTCGACGAGCCGACGACGGGTCTGCACTTCGAGGACGTCTCGCTGCTGCTCAAGGTGCTGAACGGCCTGGTCGACAAGGGCAACACCGTGATCGTCATCGAGCACAACCTCGACGTGATCAAGAGCTCGGACTGGGTCATCGACCTCGGCCCCGAGGGCGGTGCCGGCGGCGGGACGATCGTCGCGACCGGGACGCCCGAGCAGGTGGCGACGGTCCCCGAAAGCCACACCGGCGCGTTCCTGGCCGAACTCCTCGAGACGGGTCGCACCGGCACGCAGCGCAACACCGCCGAGCGCGAGCCGGAACTGGCCCGCGCGGGGGCCTGAGCCGTGGCATCCCGGGAACGGGTGTCGCAGCTGCCCTACCGTCCGAAAGCGGGGGAGATCCCCACCAACCCGGGGGTCTACCGCTTCCGGGATGCTGAGGGGCGCGTGCTCTACGTCGGCAAGGCGAAGAACCTCAGGGCGCGGCTGTCGAACTACTTCGCGCCGCTGTACTCGCTGCACGAGCGCACGCGGCGCATGGTCACGACCGCGGCGTCGGTGGAGTGGACCGTCGTACCGAGCGACGTCGACTCGCTGCAGCTCGAGTACATGTGGATCAAGGAGTTCGATCCGCCCTTCAACGTCCGGTACCGCGACGACAAGTCGTACCCGTTCATGGCGATCACCCTCGCCGATGAGGCACCGCGGGTGATCGTCACGCGCAACC
Source organism: Microbacterium sp. SLBN-111 (assembly GCF_049739645.1). NCBI lineage: Bacteria > Bacillati > Actinomycetota > Actinomycetes > Micrococcales > Microbacteriaceae > Microbacterium > Microbacterium sp. SLBN-111. Next base: position 3,506,120 of record NZ_JBMGQH010000001.1, on the reverse strand, counting down.
CCAAGATCCGCGGAGCCAAGTACTTCGGGCCGTACCCGAAGGTGTGGGCCGTCCACGACACGATCGACCTGATGATCAAGGTCTTCCCGATCCGCACGTGCAGCGACTCGTCGTACAAGAAGGCGATGCAGTCGGGCCGGCCGTGCTTTCCGGGGCAGATCGGGCGCTGCGGCGGACCGTGCTCGATGAAGGTGACGATCGAGGAGCACCGCGCGATCGTCGACGACTTCGTGGCCTTCATGTCCGGTGGCGACCAGAGGTTCACCAAGGCGCTCACGGCTCGCATGATGGAGGCTTCGGCCGCCATGGACTACGAGGCCGCGGCCCGCTACCGCGACAAGCTGCAGGCCATCGACGCGGTGCTCGGCAAGAGCGCGCTCGTCCTGCCTGCCGACACGGATGCCGATCTCTTCGGTATCGCCGAGGACGAGCTCGCGGCGACCGTGCAGCACTTCGTCGTCCGCGGCGGCCGCGTCCGCGGTGTGCGCGCGACCACGATCGAGAAGGAGATCGACATCTCCGGCGCCGACCTCGTCGACCAGGTGCTGCAGCGCACGTACGGCGACGCCACGGCCGCCGACATCCCGCGGCAGGTGCTCGTGCCCGAGCTGCCGGACGACGCGGAACAGCTCGAGGCGTGGCTCCGCGATCGGCGCGGCCGCCCGGTGTCGTTGCAGGTCGCGCAGCGCGGACCCAAGGCCGACCTGCTCAAGACTGCGACGCTCAACGCGCAGCAGGCGCTCATGCTCCACAAGACGCGCCGAACCAGCGACTACGTCGCCCGCTCGCAGGCGCTCACCGACCTCCAGGAGGCCCTGGGGTTGGCGGAGGCGCCCCTGCGCATCGAGTGCTACGACGTCTCGCACCTCGCGGGCACCAACGTCGTGGCATCCATGGTCGTGTTCGAGGACGGTCTGCCGCGCAAGGACCAGTACCGCTCGTTCGGCGTCGCCGAGACGACGGACGACACCGACTCGCTGTACCAGGTGCTCACTCGGCGGCTGGCGTACGTCGACCGCCCCGAGGACGACGAGCGCGAGACTCTCGGCGGAGCGATCGTCGCGGATGCCGAGAGCCCCGAGGCGACCGCCGACGGCGAGGTCGTCACGACGCGCAAACGCCCGCGGTTCGCCTACCGGCCCCAGCTGCTCGTGGTCGACGGCGGGCAGCCGCAGGTCGCGGCCGCTGCGCGCGCCCTCGCGGACGCGGGCCACGAGGAGATCGCGCTGTGCGGCATCGCCAAGCGGCTCGAGGAGGTGTGGCTGCCGGGGGAGGACTATCCCGTGATCCTTCCGCGCACGTCCGAGGCGCTCTACCTGCTGCAGCGCCTGCGCGACGAGGCGCACCGTTTCGCGATCACGCACCAGCGCAAGCGCCGCAAGCGCGACATCTCCAGCGTGCTCACCGAGGTGCCCGGGCTGGGCGACGCCCGCATCAAGGCGCTGTTGCGGCACTTCGGTTCCGTCACCGCGTTGAAGAACGCCTCGCCCGAGGAGATCATGGAGCTGCCGGGGATCGGACCGACCCTCGCCGAGGCCATTCACGCGCGGCTGTCTCGGTAGGCTGGGAACCCGACGAAAGGGCGCATCATGCAGGCGGGACCGGACACGCCCGGCGAGATCCTCATCGTCACGGGAATGTCGGGCGCGGGTCGTTCCACGGTCGCCAACGCCCTGGAGGACCTCGACTGGTACGTCGTCGACAACCTCCCGCCGCGGATGCTGCGTCCGCTGCTCGATCTGACCGAGCGCGCCGCGGGCGCGGTGCCCCGCGTGGCCGTCGTCGTCGACGTCCGCGGGCGTTCGCTCTTCGGCGACCTCCCCGAGGCGATGCGCGCGCTGCAGGCCGACGGTCAGGTGCGCGTGGTGTTCCTGGATGCCTCGGACGCGGTGCTCGTGCGCCGGTTCGAGGCCGTGCGGCGACCGCATCCGCTGCAGGGCGACGGCACGATCCTCGACGGCATCCGGCGGGAGCGGGAACGTCTGACGCCCATCCGGGAGACGGCCGACGTCGTCATAGACACGTCGGCGTACAACGTGCACCAGCTGTCCCTCCGCACCGTCGAACTGTTCGGCGAGGAGGGCGCGGCACGGCACACGGTGACGCTCATGAGCTTCGGGTTCAAGTACGGTCTGCCCACCGACGTCGACCTCGTCGCCGACATGCGGTTCCTGCCGAACCCGTTCTGGAACGAGGAGCTCCGCCCCCTCACCGGCGAGGATCCGGCGGTGCGCGAGTACGTCCTCGCCCAGGAGGGCGCGCGGGAGTTCCTCGACGCCTACTCCGCGGTCCTGCGCCCCGTGCTGGCGGGCTACGAGCGCGAGAACAAGCGGCATTCGGTCGTCGCGATCGGCTGCACCGGCGGCAAGCACCGGTCCGTCGTGATGGTCCGCGAGCTCGCGGCCCGCATCGGCGAGCTGCCCGGCGTCGCGGTGAGAGTGACTCACCGTGACCTCGGCCGCGAGTAGGCTGTACCCTCGTCCCCGCCGCCTCTGCAGCCTCACCCGTGCTGCTGGCGAGCGTTGCCCCATCGTCCTGAACCGAGGAGAACCGTGCCGCTGACCGCCGACGTGAAGGCCGAGCTGATCACCGTACGCGACCCGCGTCCGACGGCGCGTGTCGCCGAGCTCACGGCGATCCTCCGCTTCTCCGGCGGCCTGCACTCGATCGCCAACCGTGTGGCCGTCGAGGCCGAGCTCGACTCCGACATCCTGGCCCGCCGCGTGGCCCGCGACCTGATGGAGCTCTACGGCGTGCGCCCCGAGCTGCACCACGTGCAGGGCTCCGGCAGCCGCACGGGCGGCCAGTTCGCCGTCCGGGTCATCGAGGCGGGCGAGACGCTCGCGCGCCAGACCGGTCTGCTCGACCAGCGCCGCCGCCCCGTGCGCGGCCTCCCCAACAAGCTCACGACCGGATCGCGCCCCGACCTCAGCGCCGTCTGGCGCGGCGCGTTCCTCGCCAGCGGTTCGCTCAGCGACCCGGGCCGTTCCGCGGCCCTCGAGATCGCGTGCCCGTCGTCCGAGGCGGCCATGGCGCTCGTGGGCGCGGGCCACCGCATCGGCATCCCGGCCAAGGCGCGCGAGGTGCGCGGTGTTCCCCGTGTCGTCGTGCGCGACGGCGAGGCGATCCGTAGCGCCCTGTTCGAGATGGGCGCCCGCCGCACGGCGGGGGAGTGGGACCAGATGCGTCAGCGCCGCGAGGTGCGCGCCGGCGTGAACCGCCTCGTCAACTTCGACGACGCCAACCTCCGCCGGTCCGCCCAGGCGGCGGTCGCGGCGTGCGCCCGCGTGGAGCGCGCGCTCGAGATCCTCGGCGACGAGGTGCCGGCGCACCTGCAGCAGGCCGGCGAGCTGCGCCTGGCGCACCGCGACGCGAGCCTCGACGAGCTCGGGCACCACGCCGACCCGCCCCTCACCAAGGACGCGGTGGCCGGTCGCATCCGTCGCCTGCTCGCGATGGCCGACAAGAAGGCCGAGGCCGGGGGCATCCCCGGCACCGAGGCCGCGGTGCCCGTCGGCGCCGACGACTGACTCACGCGCTGCACACGAACGGATGCCGGAGACCTGGCATCCGTTCTCCGTTTCTGCGCCACGGCCGCTGGCGACGCGCCGGGGCGGATACTCCGCGTCATTCGGGGAAGCAACCCCGTCGTCGCTGCGTTGCTCCTCACTAGGATGAAGACGTCACCCTCGCTGCGCCGAGGCTTCGGTGCAGCGCCGATTCGGAAGTAGAGAACATGGCGAAGTACACGCTGCCCGAACTGCCCTACGACTACGCCGCGCTGGAGCCGCACATCAGCGCGACCATCATGGAGCTGCACCACAGCAAGCACCACCAGACGTACGTCAACGGCGCGAACACCACGCTCGACCTCCTCGCCGAGGCGCGCGAGAAGGGCGATTTCGCGAACATCAACCGCCTCCAGAAGGACCTCGCGTTCAACCTGGGCGGTCACACCAACCACTCGATCTTCTGGACGAACCTCTCGCCCAACGGCGGCGACAAGCCGACCGGCGACCTCGAGGCCGCCATCGACGACCAGTTCGGTTCGTTCGACGCGTTCCGCGGCCAGTTCACCGCGGCCGCTCTGGGCGTCCAGGGCTCCGGCTGGGCGGGTCTGTTCTGGGACTCGATCGGTGAGAACCTCGTCATCCAGCAGTTCTTCGACCAGCAGGGCCAGATCGTGGCCGGCACGGTTCCGCTGCTGCTCCTCGACGTGTGGGAGCACGCGTACTACCTCGACTACAAGAACGTCCGTGCCGACTACGTGAAGGCGTTCTGGAACATCGCCAACTGGGCCGATGCGCAGGAGCGCTTCGCGGCCGCCCGTGAGAAGACCGCGGGTCTGCTGGTACTGTCGTAAACGGCGTGGGCGTCCCGACGGGACACCCCGTCGGGACGCCGTTGTCCGCCAGCGAACACCGCAATCACGCGCATCTCGCGCACAACTGATTCAGGAGATATTCCGTGACCGTCAAGATCGGAATCAACGGCTTCGGCCGAATCGGACGCAACTACCTCCGCGCGGCTCTCGCGCAGGGTGCTGACCTGGAAATCGTGGCGGTGAACGACCTCACCGACAACAAGACCCTGGCCCACCTCCTCAAGTACGACTCCGTCGGAGGCGTACTGGCCGAAGAGGTCTCGTACACCGAAGACTCCATCACCGTCGGCGGCAAGACCATCAAGGTCTTCGAAGAGCGCGACCCCGCCAACCTCCCCTGGGGCGAGCTCGGCGTCGACATCGTCATCGAGTCGACCGGCCGTTTCACCAAGGCCGAGGATGCCAAGAAGCACGTCGCCGGCGGCGCGAAGAAGGTCCTCATCTCGGCGCCCGCCACGGGTGACGACGCGACCATCGTCATGGGCGTGAACGAAGAGACCTACAACCCCGAGACCGACGTCATCATCTCGAACGCGTCGTGCACCACGAACTGCCTCGCCCCGCTGGCGAAGGTGTTCAACGACGCCTTCGGCATCGAGCGCGGCTTCATGATGACCGCTCACGCCTACACGGCCGACCAGAACCTGCAGGACGGTCCGCACAGCGACCTCCGTCGTGCGCGTGGTGCCGCGATCAACATCGTGCCCGCCTCGACCGGTGCCGCCAAGGCCATCGGCCTGGTTCTGCCCGAGCTGAACGGCAAGCTCAGCGGCTCGTCGTACCGCGTGCCGGTCCCCACCGGCTCGATCGTCGACCTCACGATCGTCACGCCCACCGAGGGCCTCACGGTCGACCAGGTCAACGAGGTCTACAAGAAGGCTGCGGCCGAGGGCCGTCTCGCGGGCTACCTCGCCTACACCGAGGACCCGATCGTCTCGAGCGACATCCAGGGCAACCCGCACTCCTCGATCTTCGACGCCGAGCTGACCAACGTGTCCGGCAACCTCGTCAAGGTCTCGTCCTGGTACGACAACGAGTGGGGTTACTCCAACCGCCTCGTCGACCTGACCGAGTACGTCGCCGAGCGTCTCTGACCCTCCATGGCTCTGCGCACCCTCGAATCGCTGGGGTCGCTGGCCGGCACGCGCGTCATCGTCCGTTGTGACCTGAACGTCCCCCTCAAGGACGGCGTCATCACGGACGATGGCCGCGTGCGCGCGTCGCTGCCGACCCTCAACGCCCTGATCAACGCCGGCGCTCGCGTCGTCGTCTGCTCGCACCTGGGGCGCCCCGACGGGTCGCCCGACCCGAAGTACTCGCTCGAGCCGGTCGCGCAGCGCCTGTCCGAGCTCCTCGGCCAGCCGGTCGCGTTCGCGCGCGACACGGTCGGCGAGTCCGCGCGCGAGGCCGTCGCCTCGCTCGAGGACGGGGACGTCGCCGTCATCGAGAACCTCCGCTTCAATCCGGGGGAGACCTCGAAGGATGAGGCCGAGCGCCAGGCGTTCGCGCGTGAGCTCGCCGATCTCGGCGATGCGCTCGTGTCGGACGGCTTCGGCGTCGTGCACCGCAAGCAGGCCAGCGTCTACGACCTCGCGCAGATCGTGCCGTCCGCGGCGGGTCTGCTCATCCAGAAGGAGCTCGAGGTCCTCGACCGCCTGACGGAGAACCCCGAGCGCCCGTACACGGTCGTGCTCGGCGGCTCGAAGGTCAGCGACAAGCTCGGCGTCATCGAGCACCTGCTGCCGCGCGTCGACAAGCTGCTCGTGGGCGGCGGGATGATGTTCACGTTCCTCGCGGCCGAGGGCAACAAGGTCGGTTCGAGCCTGCTCGAGCAGGACCAGATCGACACGGTGAAGGGCTACCTCGCCACGGCGAAGGAGCGCGGCGTCGAGATCGTCCTCCCCGTGGATGCCGTCGTCGCGGCGTCCTTCTCGGCCGACGCCGAGCACGTGGTGGCGGATGCCGTGGCACTCGAGGACACCCCGTTCGGTGCCTCGGGGCTGGGCCTCGACATCGGTCCCCGCACGGCGGACCTGTTCGCCGAGGCGATCCGCGACTCCCGCACGGTGTTCTGGAACGGCCCGATGGGCGTGTTCGAGATGGCCGCGTTCGCCGCGGGCACCAAGACCGTCGCGAAGGCGCTGACCGAGGTCGACGGCCTGAGCGTCGTCGGCGGGGGCGACTCGGCCGCGGCCGTGCGTCAGCTCGGCTTCGCCGATGACCAGTTCGGTCACATCTCCACCGGTGGCGGTGCCAGCCTGGAGTTCCTCGAAGGCAAGAAGCTCCCCGGACTGGAGGTCCTCGGATGGGTGTGACCAGAACCCCCCTCATCGCCGGCAACTGGAAGATGAACCTCGACCACCTGCAGGCGGTCGCGTTCGTCCAGAAGCTGCACTGGACGCTGAAGGAAGCCAAGCACGAGAACGGCAGCGTCGAGGTGGCGGTCTTCCCGCCGTTCACCGACCTGCGCACCGTGCAGACGCTCCTCGACGCCGACAAGATCGCGTTCGCGCTCGGCGGGCAGGACCTGTCCGCGCACGACTCGGGTGCGTACACCGGCGAGATCTCGGGGCAGTTCCTCGCGAAGCTCGATGCGAAGTACGTCATCATCGGGCACTCCGAGCGTCGGCAGTTCCACCACGAGACCGACGAGATCATCGCGGCCAAGACCCAGGCGGCGCTCCGCCACGGTCTGGTGCCCGTGATCTGCGTGGGCGAGACCTCGGAAGACCTCGAGAAGTTCGGCGCCAGCGCCGTGCCCGTGGGTCAGCTCGAGGTCGCGCTCGAGGGCGTGGCATCCGATGCCGACATCGTCGTGGCGTACGAGCCGGTCTGGGCCATCGGCTCGGGCCAAGCGGCGACGCCCGACCAGGCGCAGGAGGTCGCGGCGAAGCTCCGCGCCGTCGTGGCCGACAAGCTCGGTGCCGACGCCGCCGCGCGCACGCGCATCCTCTACGGCGGGTCGGTGAAGTCGGGCAACATCGCCGGCTTCATGCGCGAGCCCGACGTGGACGGTGCCCTGGTGGGTGGCGCGAGCCTCGTCGTCGACGAGTTCGCGGCCATCATCCGCTACCAGAAGCACGTCGGAGTCTGACCTCCCCGGATGCCCGCGGCCCCGTGCCGCGGGCATCCGTGTGTCCGCTCCGGCTCCCCGTATACTTGACGCTTGTGCGGTCGGTTCCGACCGCCGCGAAAGGCTTTCGACAGTGCAGATTCTCGAGTTCGTCCTGCAGGTTCTCCTGGGCGTGACCAGCCTCCTGCTGACCCTGCTCATCCTGCTCCACAAAGGACGCGGTGGCGGTCTGTCCGACATGTTCGGCGGCGGCATGAGCTCGGCACTGGGCTCGTCGGGCCTGGCCGAACGCAACCTCAACCGATTCACGATCGTGCTGGCGCTGGTGTGGTTCATCACCATCGTCGGTCTCGGTCTCCTCACCAAGTTCGCGGAGCTCTGACATGGCCACTGGCGGCAACGCCATCCGCGGCACGCGCGTCGGCGCGGGCCCGATGGGCGAACAGGATCACGGTTTCCACGCCGATCGCGTCGCGGTCTCGTACTGGGACGCGCTCGGCAACGAGACCGTCCGGTATTTCGCGGCGGGCATCCCCGACGACGAGATCCCCGAGACGATCGACTCCCCGCACTCCGGCCTTCCCGCCGGACGCGACAAGAACAACCCGCCGGCCCTCGCGAAGACCGAGCCGTACAAGACGCACCTCGCCTACGTGAAGGAGCGTCGCACCGACGAGGAAGCGGCGTCGCTCCTCGACGACGCGCTCCAGCAGCTGCGCGAACGCCGGGGTCAGTAAGCCCTGATACGAGAAGAGACCGGATGCCATGGCATCCGGTCTCTTCTCGTATGTGCGTGCTCAGTACTCGCGGTCGATGAGCTGCGGCGGAACCTGGTCGGCCGCGGCCACGTCGACGAAGAACGCCGTGCGCCGACGGCCCTTCGCGCCGGCGGCCGGGACGCTCTGGTAGCTCGCGCCCGCGAGGGCGAGGCCCAGGGCGGCGGCCTTGTCGGCCCCCGCGATGACCATCCACACGCGCTTCGACGAGTTGATGACCGGGCGGGTGAGCGAGATACGCTCCGGCGGCGGCTTGGGGGAGTCGCGCACCGGCACCGTGGCCCGGTCGGTCACCGAGATCTCGGGCCGGTCGGGGAACAGCGAGGCGATGTGCGCGTCGGGGCCGACGCCCAGGAAGCAGATGTCGAACGCCGGCCACGGGCCCGTCTCGCTGCGGTCGGAGGGCGCGAACTGCGCCAGCTCGTCCGCGTACGCGATCGCCGCGGCATCCAGGTCGAGACCGTCGTCCGTGGACGCGGCGGCGTGGATGTTCTCGGCCGGGATGTCCAGACCGTCGAGGAACGCGACGCGTGCCTGCTTCTCGTTGCGGTCGTCCGAGTCGCGCGCAACGAAGCGCTCGTCGCCGAACCAGAAGTGCACCAGCGACCAGTCGATCTCGGCGATGCGCGGGTCACGGGCGGCCGAGCGCAGGACCGCGCCACCCATCGTTCCGCCGGTCAGGCACACGTGCATGCGCTTGCCCTCGGCGACGCGCTTCACGATGCGGTTGACGAACCGCGTCGCGACGTAGTCGGCGAGGGTGTCGGCATCCTTCTTGATGATGACCTGTTTGATCGAGCCGTTCTCGGTCATCGGGCGCTCTGGTCGTCGAGGGTGTGCAGCAGCTCGGTGCACTGCGTCAGGACGCGCCCGTACAGCACGTCCGGGTCGAGCCGCCGCAGTTCCTCGGCGAGGCATTCGCGCAGGGTGCGCCGCGGGAAGTCGAGCTCGTGCGTCGGCTGTCCCGGCTGCGTGAGGACCGCGACGCCCGGCGTCGGACGCTCCAGCAGCGTGTCGCCGCTCGCGCGGCTGAGGCGCACCGACTTGATGCCGCCGGCCCACTCCTCCTCGGGGAGGTAGGTGTAGGTCACGGGAGCTTCGAGCTTGAGGCCGAGCCAGGCCGCGAGCAGCGCCGTCGACGGGGAGTCGCTCGAACCCGAGACCTCGATCGAGGTGACCGGCTCGTAGGGCGGCTGGTCGAGCACGGCCGCGAGCTGCTCGCGCCAGCGCGTGACGCGGGTCCACGCGAAGTCGGTGTCGCCCGGGGCGTAGTGCTCGCCGAGGTGCGCGACCCACGAGGTGGGGTCGGGCTGCGACTTGGCGTCGGTGATGCGACGCTGCGCGATACGGCCGATCTCCGACAGCGAGGGGTCGGTGGGAGCCTCCGCGGGCCACCACGCCACGACGGGAGCGTCGGGGAGGAGGAGGCCCGTCACGAGGCTCTCGGCGTTCGAGGCGGCCGCGCCGTGGGCGCGGAGCACCACGACCTCGCTCGCGCCGGCGTCGCCGCCGACGCGGATCTCGGCGTCGAGGCGGGGCTCCTCGTCGTCATCGCCGAACAGGACGGCGATCACGCGCATCGGGTGCTCGCGCGACGCGTCGTTGGCGGCTTCGATGACCTCTTCCTCGGCGCCGTGGTGCGTCACGATGATGAGGGTGAGCACGCGCCCGAGGGCGACGGCGCCGCCCTCCTCGCGGACGCTGACGAGCTTCTTCGAGATCGCGCTGACGGTGGTGTCGGGCAGGTCGATGATCACGGACGCCTCCAGGTGCGGCCATCGCGGGCGAGGAGTTCGTCGGCGGATGCCGGCCCCCACGACCCGGGAGAGTACTGTTCGAGCGGTCCGCCCTGGGCGGCCCAGAACTCCTCGATCGGGTCGAGGATCTTCCAGCTGAGTTCGACCTCTTCGTGCCGCGGGAAGAGCGGCGGGTCGCCGAGCAGGACGTCGAGGATGAGTCGTTCGTACGCCTCGGGGCTCGCCTCGGTGAAGGCGTGGCCGTAACCGAAGTCCATCGTCACGTCGCGCACCTGCGTGCCGTCGCCGGGGACCTTGGAGCCGAAGCGGATCGTCACGCCCTCGTCGGGCTGCACGCGGATGACCAGGGCGTTCTGCCCCAGCTCCTGCGTCTGGCTGCGCGAGAACAGCTGCTGCGGGGCGCGCTTGAACACCACGGCCACCTCGGTGACGCGGCGTCCGAGACGCTTGCCGCTGCGGACGTAGAACGGCACGCCCGACCACCGGCGCGTGTTGATCTCGAGCTTCACCGCGGCGTAGGTCTCGGTGACCGACTCGGGGTTCATGCCGTCTTCCTCAAGGAAGCCGAGCACCTTCTCGCCGCCCTGCCACCCACCGGCGTACTGACCGCGCGCGGTCGCCTCGGCGAGGTTCTCGGGCAGGCGCACCGCCGCGAGGACCTTCTCCTTCTCGGCACGCAGGTCGGCGGCGTTGAAGCTGATCGGCTCTTCCATCGCGGTGAGCGCGAGCAGCTGGAGGAGGTGGTTCTGGATGACATCGCGTGCCGCGCCGATACCGTCGTAGTAGCCGGCGCGACCGCCGACACCGATGTCCTCGGCCATCGTGATCTGCACGTGGTCGACGTAGTTGCGGTTCCAGATCGGCTCGTACAGCTCGTTCGCGAAGCGCAGCGCGAGGATGTTCTGCACCGTCTCCTTGCCGAGGTAGTGGTCGATGCGGAAGATCGAGTCGGCCGGGAACGCGCTCTCGACGACCTCGTTCAGCTCGCGCGCCGAGGCGAGGTCGTGACCGAACGGCTTCTCGATGACGACGCGCCGCCAGCCGGTGGTGTCGTCGGCGGTCTCGCCGACGAGCCCCGAGGCCTTGAGCTGGGTCGTGACCAGCGGGAAGGCCTTCGGCGGGATCGACAGGTAGTACGCGTGGTTGCCCATGGTTCCGCGCTCGACGTCGAGCTTGTCGACCGTCTCCCGCAGGCGCGCGAACGCCTCGGGATCGTCGAACTCGCCCTGGACGAAGCGGATGCCTTCCAACAGCTCCTGCCACGTCTCCTCGCGGAACTCGGTGCGCGCGTACTGCTTGACCGACTCGTGGACGACCTTGGCGAAGTCCTGGTCCTCCCAGTCACGACGGGCGAAGCCCACGAGCGCGAAGCCGGGCGGGAGCAGGCCGCGGTTGGCGAGGTCGTACACCGCAGGCATGAGCTTCTTGCGCGACAGGTCACCCGTCACGCCGAAGATCACCAGGGCACTGGGCCCGGCGATGCGATTGAGTCGGCGATCCTCGGGATCGCGAAGGGGATTGTGACCGGGTGTGATCTCTACGACCATGCTTTTACTGCGCCGCCTCGAAGAGTGAGAGCACCTCGACCTGCGGGTCGGTGAGCGTGAGAGTGACGACGGGGCGGCCGTGGCCGTCCGCCAGCACGCTCGCGTCGCCCGCGGCCTGTGCGTGGATAAGTTCCCCGAACGTGAACGGTCGCCCGGGTATTTCCAGGTCGACGTCGGTGCGTTCGGTGATCTGCAGGAAGACGCCGTTCGCGGGTCCTCCCTTGTGGTACTGACCGGTCGAGTGGAGGAACCGGGGTCCCCACCCGAAGGTCGTGGGTCGACCGGCATCCGCCGCCACGAGCTCGCGGAGTCCCGCGAGCTGGGGGAGCTCGACGCGGTTCACGTAGGCCTGGATGCTGACGTAGCCGTCCGCGGGGACGGCCGCCCACAGGGCGTCCAGCACGCTCGCGAGCGTTCCACCGGCGGCCAGCGCCGGGTCGGAGACGCGGACCTCGACGCCGTCGAGCACGAGAGCGGGTTCCGTCGGCTCGGGACGCGCGTCGAGGAGACCGCGCGCGGCGACCTTCGCCGACTCCACGTCGGGCTGGTCGAACGGGTCGATCCCGAGCAGGCGACCCGCGATCGCGGTCGCGTACTCCCACACGACGAACTGCGCGCCGAGCGATCCACTCACGAGGATCTCGCCCTCGTGACGGTCGAACAGGTGGAACGCGTCCGCGTGGTCGACGAACCGCACGACCTGCAGGTCGGCGGGCTTGGACTCGAGTTCGGGGGAGACCGGGAGCAGGACGACGGGCAGGATGCCGGTGCCCTCCTTGCCGGTGGACTCGGCAATCAGCTGCTCGATCCAGTCCGGCAGACCGGGGAGGTGGCTGCCGTCGGTGACCAGGCCGAGTTTGTCGCGGCGGAGGTCGCCGCCGCCGGCGATGGCCGCCGCCAGGACGAGGGCCGGGTTCTCGGGCGAGTCGATCGCGACCTCGAGCAGCGTGGCATCCGCTTCGTCGAGGAGGTCGTCGATGTCGACGCCGGCGAGACCGGCGGGGACGAGTCCGAACGCCGTCAGCGCCGAGTACCGGCCGCCCACGGTGGGGTCGGCGGGGAACACGCGATAACCGTCGGCGCGAGCCGACTGCTCGAGCGGAGAGCCCGGGTCGGTCACCACGACGATGCGCTCGGCGGGGTCGATGCCCAGGTCGCGGAAAGCGGCCTCGAAGGCGCGCTTCGCGGAATCGGTCTCGATCGTGGAACCCGACTTGCTCGAGACCACGAGCACGGTCTCGCGCAGGCCGCCGGACTCGGCGTCGCCGTCGATCGCGGCGAGAACCTGCCCGGGGGCGGTGGAGTCGAGGATCACGAGCGGAACGCCCGCGGACCGGGCGATGACCTCGGGGGCGAGCGACGAGCCGCCCATCCCCGCGAGGACGACCCGGGTCACGCCCTGCGCGACGAGGGCGTCGCGCAGGGCCGTGATCTCCGGCACGAGCGGGCGCGAGACGGAGACCGCCTGCACCCACCCGAGTCGTCGGGATGCCTCGTCCTCGGCCGCGGGACCCCACAGCGTGGGGTCACCCGCCGTCAGAGCGGACGCGACCAGCGAGCCGACCAGACCGGGCAGCTCGGAGTCGACGACCGCCTTGGCGTGGCCGGTGGCCTTGACGGCGAAGGTCACTTCGCGGCCTGGGCGCTTCCGGCCTCGAGCGCGGTGGCGACCGTCTCCTGCAGTTCGTGCCAGGAGGCGATGAACTTCTCCACGCCCTCGTCCTCGAGCACCTGCGTCACGTCGGCGAAGTCGACGCCGGCCGCGGCGAGCTGGTCGAAGACCTCGTGCGCCTCGGCGTACGCGCCGGTGATGGTGTCGCCGGTGATGACGCCGTGGTCGAAGGTGGCCTCGAGCGTCTTCTCGGGCATCGTGTTCACGGTGCCGGGGGCGACGAGCTCGGTGACGTACAGCGTGTCGGGGAGCGCCGGGTCCTTGACTCCCGTCGACGCCCAGAGCGGGCGCTGCACGGTCGCGCCGGCGGCGAGCAGCTCCTTCGCGCGGTCCTCGGCGAACTTCTGCTCGAAGAGCTCGTACGCGAGGCGCGCGTTGGCGAGGCCCGCCTTGCCCTTCAGTGCGGCGGCTTCGTCGGTGCCGATCGCGGCGAGGCGCTTGTCGACCTCGGTGTCCACGCGGGAGACGAAGAACGACGCGACCGACTGCAGGGTCGAGATGTCGTGTCCGGCCTCGCGGGCCTTCTCGACGCCGGCGAGGTACGCGTCGATGACCTCGGCGTAGCGCTCGAGGCTGAAGATCAGCGTGACGTTCACGGAGATGCCCGCACCGATGACCTCGGTGATGGCGGGGAGGCCCGCCTTCGTCGCGGGGATCTTGATGAGGACGTTCGGGCGGTCGACGCGCGCCGAGAGGTCCTTCGCCTGGGCGATGGTCGCCTCGGTGTCGTGCGCGAGGTCGGGGGAGACCTCGATCGACACGCGGCCGTCGACCCCGCCGGTGGCCTCGAACACGGGCAGGAAGATGTCGCACGCGTCGCGCACGTCGTCGGTGGTGATCGAGAAGATCGCCTCGTCGACGCCCGCGCCGTGGCCGGCGAGCTCGCGGACCTGGCCCTCGTAGGCCTCGCCCTTGGAGAGCGCACCGGCGAAGATCGTCGGGTTCGTGGTGACGCCGGAGACGTTGCGCTTCTCGATGAGTTCGGCGAGGTTGCCGGACTGGATGCGCTGACGGGACAGGTCGTCGAGCCAGATGCTGACGCCTGCGGCGGAAAGCTGTTCGGTGGGAGTGCTCATTGTCTGTTCTCTCCTGGGATTACTTCGCGGCGGCGATCGACTCGTGGGCGGCCGACACGACCGCCTCGGCGGTGATGCCGAACTTCTGGAAGAGGGTCTTGTAGTCGGCGGAGGCGCCGAAGTGGTCGATGGCGACCGAGCGGCCGGCGTCGCCGACGATGCCCGCCCACGTGAGCGCGGAACCCGCCTCGACGGAGACGCGCGCCTTCACCGAGGACGGCAGCACGGACTCGCGGTACGCCTCGTCCTGCTCGGCGAACCACTCGAGCGACGGAGCCGAGACCACGCGGGCGTTGATGCCGTCGGCGGCGAGGGTCTCGCGGGCCTGGACGGCCAGCTGCACCTCGGAGCCCGTGGCGATGAGGATCACGTCGGGCTCGCCGTTCGGGGCCTCCGCGAGGACGTACGCGCCCTTGACCGCGTTAGCGGCCGACGCGAAGACGTCTCCGGATGCCTCGCCCTCGCCGCGCGCGAACACGGGGATGTTCTGCCGCGTGAGCGCGAGACCGGCGGGGCCGGCGGTGCGACGGAGAATCTCGAGCCATACGACCGAGGTCTCGTTGGCATCCGCGGGACGCACGAGGGCGAAGTTCGGGATGGCGCGGAGGCTGGCGAGCTGCTCGATCGGCTGGTGCGTCGGGCCGTCCTCGCCGAGGGCGACGGAGTCGTGCGTCCAGACGAAGACCGTCGGGATGTTCATCAGCGCGGCCAGACGCACCGGCGGGCGCATGTAGTCGCTGAAGATGAGGAACGTGCCGCCGAACGGACGCGTCGGTCCGTGCAGCACGATGCCGTTGAGGATCGCGCCCATGGCGTGCTCGCGGATGCCGAAGTGCAGCACGCGGCCGTACGGGTCGCCGGACCACTCGTGCGTCGACCACGAGGTGGGGATGAAGGACTTGGCATCCTTGATCGTGGTCAGGTTCGACTCGGCGAGGTCGGCGGAACCGCCCCACAGCTCGGGGAGTTCGGCGGCCAGCGCGTTGATGACCGTGCCCGACGCGGCACGCGTCGAGACGTCCTTGCCGGCCTCGAACGCGGGGAGCGCGTCGGCGATGTCCGCGGGGAGCTCGCGGGCCTGCAGGCGGTCCCACAGCTGCTTGCGCTCGGGGTGGGCGGCGGCCCACGCGTCGAACTTCTCCTGCCAGGCGGACTTCGCGGCGGCACCGCGCTCGACGAGCTGGCGCGTGTGGGCCAGGACGTCGTCGGCGACGACGAAGTGCTGCTCGGGGTCGAAGCCGAGCACCTCCTTCGTGGCCTTGAGCTCGTCGGCGCCGAGCGCCGAACCGTGGATCTTGCCGGAGTTCTGCTTGCCGGGGGAGGGCCAGCCGATGATCGTCTTGAGGATGATGAGCGACGGCTTGCTCGTCTCGCCCTTCGCGGCCTCGATCGCGGCGTTGAGCTCGGCGACGTCCTCGACGTACTGACCGGTCTTCTTCCAGTCGACGGTCTGCACGTGCCAGCCGTAGGACTCGTAGCGCTTCTGCACGTCCTCGGTGAAGGCGACGTTCGTGTCGTCCTCGATCGAGATCTGGTTGGAGTCGTAGATCGCGATGAGGTTGCCGAGCTCCTGGTGGCCGGCGAGCGAAGAGGCCTCGCTGGTCACGCCCTCCTGGAGGTCGCCGTCACCCGCGATGACGTAGACGTAGTGGTCGAAGGGGCTCTCGCCGGCCGGGGTCTCCGGGTCGAACAGGCCGCGCTCGTAGCGGGCGGCGTAGGCGAAGCCGACCGACGAGGCCAGACCCTGGCCGAGCGGGCCGGTCGTGATCTCGACGCCGTCGGTGTGGCCGTACTCGGGGTGACCCGGGGTGAGCGAGCCCCACGTGCGCAGCGCCTCGAGGTCCTTCAGCTCGAGGCCGAAACCGCCGAGGTAGAGCTGCACGTACTGCGTGAGCGAGGAGTGGCCCACGGAGAGGATGAAGCGGTCGCGTCCGGGCCAGTGTGTGTCGGCCGGGTCGTGGCGCAGGACGCGCTGGTAGAGCAGGTAGGCCGCGGGGGCGAGGGACATCGCGGTACCGGGGTGCCCGTTCCCCACCTTCTCGACGGCATCCGCCGCCAGAACGCGTGCGGTGTCCACCGCGCGCCGATCGATCTCGTCCCATTCGAAGTCCGACAACACGGTGCCTTTCTCGTCACTTTGCGCCCGGGGTCACGATCCGACGCCGCTCTCGACGCCGTAGGGGCGGGAGTGGGGTGGGGTGGTCGGCGCGGGGCGCGCGTTCATCGCCAGCATAGCGAGAACGTACGAAGGCCCGGGACTGTTCCCGAGGGGGTCGACAGGCGGCCGGGTGTGTGTACGGGATGCCATAGAATCGTGGGGATACGCTCGCTCTACCCCGGGGGACGATGGACATCTCGACGACGTCGCACGTCACTGCGACGACCGATCGCCGCTCCGTCGGACGCACCGTTCGCGCTTATGTCGCTCTGACCAAGCCGCGCGTGCTGGAGCTGCTGCTGGTCACGACCGTTCCGGTCATGATCCTGGCGGCACGCGGACTGCCCGACATCTGGCTCATCTTCGCCACCGTCATCGGGGGATCGTTGAGCGCCGGTTCCGCCGCCGCGTTCAACATGTACCTGGATCGCGACATCGACGCGCACATGCAGCGCACCGAGAACCGTCCGCTGGTGACCGGCGAGGTGTCGCCGCGCGGCGCCCTGACGTTCGCATGGACGCTCGCCGTCGTCTCAACCGTGTGGCTGTGGGCGTTCACCAACGCGCTGGCGGCCGGCCTGTCCGCGGCGGCCATCTTCTTCTACGTCGTGATCTACACGATGATCCTCAAGCGCCGCACCGAGCAGAACATCGTCTGGGGCGGGATCGCCGGCTGCTTCCCGGTGCTGATCGGCTGGTCGGCCGTGACCGGCTCGCTCTCCTGGGCGCCGTTCATCCTGTTCGCGCTGGTGTTCCTCTGGACGCCCCCGCACTACTGGCCGCTGTCGATGAAGTACGCCGACCAGTACGAAGAGGTCGACGTCCCGATGCTCGGGGCCACCCGCAGCGGCTCGCAGGTCGGTCTCCAGGTGATCCTGTACGCGTGGGCCACGGTGGCGTGCTCCCTGCTGCTCATCCCGGTGGCATCCATGGGGCTCGTCTACAGCGTCTCGGCGCTCGTGTTCGGCGGCTGGTTCGTCTACGAGTCGCACCGCCTCTACTCGCGGGCCGTGCAGGGCGTGCAGCCCCGCCCGATGCGCGTGTTCCACGCGTCGATCACGTACCTCACGCTGCTGTTCGTCGCGATCGCGATCGACCCGCTGCTGCCGTTCTGAGTTTCCGGACTCCACGCGAAACGCCCGCTCCCGAGAGGGGAGCGGGCGTTTCTCGTCGTTCGGGGCGATCAGGAACGCGCGGGGTTCCCGTCGGCGTCCTTCTCGAAGGGAACTGCCTCGGCGGGAGCCGGAGCGTCCGACGGGGTCTCGACGTCCGCGTCCTCGAGGACGAGGGGCGCGGCGGGCGCGGTCGTGGCCGCTGCGGCCACGGTGGGGGCGGCGGCGAACGGCGCCTCGGGTGCACTCTCGTCGTCGTTCGTCCAGTCGATGGTCTCCACCGAGACGTCGGGGCGCGGACGGGTCGACACGACCGCCGCGACGGCGAGGGTCGTGAGGATGCCGAGCGCACCGGCGCCGAGGAGCACGGCGCCGACGATCGCCCACGACTGGGCGACGTAGACGGTGACGACCGTCGCGTTGGGGTCGTTGAGCACGGCCTGCATCGCGTCGATCTGCTGGAAGACGATGACGAGTCCGCCGATCACGGAGGCCACGGAGAGCACCAGGAGCACCCAGAACGGGATGCTGGTCACCAGGCGGGGACGGGTCTGCATGAGAGGAACTCCTTCGATTCCCGGGCACGGTCGGCACGGGTCGCAACAGAGTCTCGCACTCGCCGGTGCGTGGACTCTGGGCGCTCGATGAAATCCCTATGAACGCGCTAAGGTCAGCGCTGCGCGGCCGCGACGGCGTCGCGCCGGTCCGCGGAACCCGTGGCGACCGGGGCCTTCAGCCGCAGGACGACGACCGTCATGGTCGCCGCGGCGAGGGCCGCCAGCACCATGTGCACGCCGACCGCGAGTTCGGGCAGGCCGTTGCGCGCCTGGTAGAGGCCGACGGCGATCTGCACCAGCTCGACCGCGAGCAGCGCCGTCGCCCAGCGGCGCACCGGGAGCCGCAGACGCCACGCGAGCGCGACGATGACGAGGGTCAGGGCGAACAGGGCGTAGCCGGGCCACGCGTGGACGTGCTCGAGCACCTCGGCGTCGAAGCCGTTGCGCTGCACGGCCGCCGCGTCTCCGGAGTGCGGGCCCGCGCCCGTCGTCAGGACGCCGAACACGACGGTGAGGGCCAGGACACCGGTCGTGGCGTGGACGAGGCCGGCGAACCACGCGGGGACGACGCGCTCGCGCGCGCCGGCGGGGAGGTACATGAGGACGAGGAACGCCGCGCACACGGTGACCAGGACCACCGAGGCGATGTAGTGGAACCCGACGATGAAGGGGTTCAGGCCCGTCAGCACCGTGATGCCGCCGACAACCGCCTGCGCGACGATTCCGCCGAGCACGATCAGGGCCAGCACGAACATGCCGCGGCGGTCTTTCCGCATCCGCCACATGAGCACGACGACCGCGAGCGCGAGGAGGCCGACGAGCCCCGTGAGAGTCCGGTTGCCGAACTCGATGATGCCGTGGATCCCCATCTCGGGGGTGTTGACCAGGGAGTCCGGCGTGCAGCGCGGCCAGGTCGGGCAGCCGAGTCCCGAACCGGTGAGCCGGACCGCTCCGCCGGTCCCGATGATGAGCACCTCGGCCACGAACGACAGCCATGCGAACACGCGCACGCGCCGGTCGGGGTGCGTCGGCAGCCAGTCGACGAGGCGTCCGAGGACGCGGGGGGACGAAGCGGTGGACATGCGCGCAGCCTCCTGGCGGCGGGGCGCTCAGGTCGCGGCGGCGGGTCTGCGCCGTGCCGGGAGCGGGTCTTGCCTGTAGAATCGAAGGGTCTTCGGGTGCAGCGCTCGCGCGTCCCGCACCCCTGACAGTCTAGGCGCGCAGCCAGCGCCTTCGAGCGGGCCCACCAGCGACGTTCCTGTGACTCCGACCGGAGTCGATGCCGGAATGTCGGGGCGGATGACACCGTTGTGGCCCGAGAAGGAGAGTGACCACCATGTCCGACGTGCTCATCGACCGTCCCGAACTCGAGGGACTGGGGGTGTACGAATTCGGCTGGCACGACACGGATGCCGCCGGGGCCGTCGCCCAGCGAGGCATCAATGAAGAGGTCGTGCGCGGCATCTCCGCGCTGAAGTCCGAGCCCGAATGGATGCTCAAGACCCGTCTCAAGGGTTATCAGCTCTTCGGTCGCAAGCCCATGCCCACGTGGGGCGCGGACCTGTCGGAGATCGACTTCGACAACATCAAGTACTTCGTGCGCTCGACCGAGAAGCAGGCGCAGTCGTGGGAGGAGCTCCCCGAGGAGATCCGCAACACCTACGAGAAGCTCGGCATCCCCGAGGCCGAGCGCCAGCGTCTCGTCGCCGGCGTCGCCGCCCAGTACGAGTCCGAGGTCGTCTACCACCAGATCCGCGAGGACCTGGAGGAGCAGGGCGTCATCTTCATGGACACCGACACGGCGCTCAAGGAGCACCCGGAGTTCTTCGAGGAGTACTTCGGCACCGTCATCCCCGCGGGTGACAACAAGTTCGCGGCACTGAACACCGCTGTGTGGTCCGGCGGATCGTTCGTGTACGTCCCGAAGGGCGTGCACGTCGAGATCCCGCTCCAGGCGTACTTCCGCATCAACACCGAGAACATGGGCCAGTTCGAGCGGACGCTGATCATCGCGGACGAGGACAGC
This sequence comes from Microbacterium sp. SLBN-111, assembly GCF_049739645.1. Classification (NCBI taxonomy): domain Bacteria; kingdom Bacillati; phylum Actinomycetota; class Actinomycetes; order Micrococcales; family Microbacteriaceae; genus Microbacterium; species Microbacterium sp. SLBN-111. Next base: position 3,485,982 of record NZ_JBMGQH010000001.1, on the reverse strand, counting down.
TACGTCCACTACATCGAGGGCTGCACCGCCCCGATCTACAAGAGCGACTCGCTGCACTCGGCCGTCGTCGAGATCATCGTGAAGAAGAACGCCCGCGTGCGGTACACGACGATCCAGAACTGGTCGAACAACGTCTACAACCTCGTCACCAAGCGCGCCGTCGCCCACGAGGGCGCGACGATGGAATGGGTCGACGGCAACATCGGGTCCAAGGTGACGATGAAGTACCCGTCCATCTACCTCATGGGCGAGCACGCCAAGGGCGAGACCCTGTCGGTCGCCTTCGCGGGTCCCGGTCAGCACCAGGACGCCGGCGCCAAGATGATCCACATGGCGCCGTACACGCAGTCGTCGATCGTGTCGAAGTCCATCGCCCGCGGCGGCGGTCGCGCCGGTTACCGCGGCGAGGTCCGAGTGGATGCCAACGCCCACCACTCCGCCAACACGGTGCGCTGCGACGCTCTGCTGGTCGACACGATCTCGCGTTCCGACACGTATCCCGCGATCGACATCCGCGTCGACGACGTGCAGCTCGGTCACGAGGCCACCGTCTCGAAGGTCAGCGAGGAGCAGCTGTTCTACCTGCAGTCCCGCGGCCTGCCCGAGGACGAGGCCATGGCCATGATCGTGCGCGGCTTCATCGAGCCGATCGCCCGCGAGCTGCCGATGGAGTACGCCCTCGAACTGAACAAGCTCATCGAGATGGGCATGGAAGGATCCGTAGGCTAAATGTCGACTGCGACCCAGACCCCCGCCGCTGCGGCGGAGGGTCATATCGACCCTGCCGCCCTGGTGGCATCCGTCGTCCCCGTCCAGACCCGGTCGGAGCGTCCGACGTCGTTCGACCCGAGCGACTTCGGCACCCCGACCGGCCGCGAGGTCAACTGGAAGCTGAGCCCGGTCGACCGGCTCGCGCCGCTGTTCGTCGACGAGGCGGGTCCCGAGGGCATCATGCGCGTCGAGGTCACCGCGCCCGACGCCGTGGAGCAGCTGCGCCTGGCCGTCGGCGACGCGCCGCGCGGTGAGCACTTCCGCCCCGAGGACCTGCCCGCGGCCCTGGCGTGGACGCACGAGCCCGAGGCTCCGCTGCTGCGCATCCCGGCGAACGTCGAGCTCGACGAGCCGATCGTCGTTCGGCTCACCGGCACGGGCGGCCTCGCGCACGCCCACGTCGTGATCGAGGCGCAGCCGAACTCCCGCGGCACCGTCGTCCTGCGGCACGAGGGCAGCGTGCAGCACGCGCAGAACGTCGAGATCCTCGTCCGCGACGGCGCCGAGCTGACGGTCGTGTCGGTGCAGCGCTGGGACGACGACACCGTGCACGCCTCCTCGCACCAGGCCCGCGTCGACCGCGACGCCAAGCTCACGCACGTCGTGGTGAGCTTCGGAGGCGGCGTCGTGCGCGTGAACCCGTCGGTCGAGCTCGCGGGTGCGGGCGCCGAGGGGCGCCTGTACGGCCTGTCGTTCGCCGACGCCGGTCAGCACCTCGAGTCGCAGGTGTACCTGCACCACAAGGGGCCGCACACCGTCGGCGACGTCCTCTACAAGGGTGCGCTGCAGGGCGTGAGCGCCCGCAGCGTCTGGATCGGCGACGTCCTCATCGGACCGGATGCCACCGGCACCGACTCGTACGAGGCCAACCGCAACCTCGTCCTCACCGACGGCGCGCGCGCCGACTCGATCCCGAATCTCGAGATCGAGACCGGCGACATCCAGGGTGCGGGGCACGCGAGCGCGACGGGTCGTTTCGACGACGAGCAGCTGTTCTACCTGCAGGCCCGCGGCATCGCCGAGGACGAGGCGCGACGCCTGGTCGTGCTCGGGTTCCTCAGCGAGATCGTCCAGCGCATCGGCATCCCCGAGCTCGAGGCCGAACTGACCGAGGCGATCGAGCGCGAGCTGGCCGAAGGAGCCGCGGCGTGAGCGCGTCCCGCGTGTGCGGGCTCAGCGAGCTCGTGCAGGACGAGGCCCGCCGCGTCGAGGTCGACGGCGTCGCGATCGCCGTCGTGCTCGACGGCAACGGCGACGTCCACGCGATCGGCGACGTCTGCACCCACGGCGACATCTCGCTCTCCGACGGCTTCGTCGAGGGCGAGACGCTGGAGTGCTGGGCGCACGGATCGGCGTTCTCGCTGAAGACCGGCCGCCCCCTGAACCTGCCGGCGTACGAGCCGGTCCCCGTGTACGAGGTCGTGATCGACGGAGACGACGTGCTCATCGATCCCGCCGTCACGAAATCTCTCTGAACTACCGAGTAAGGAACCCCATGTCTGTCCTCGAGATCCGCGACCTCCACGTGACGGTCGAGACGGATGCCGGCACGACCCCGATCCTCAACGGTGTGACGCTGACGCTGCGCACCGGCGAGACCCACGCGATCATGGGTCCCAACGGCTCCGGCAAGTCGACCCTGGCGTACACGATCGCCGGTCACCCCAAGTACACCGTGACGAGCGGCTCCATCACCCTCGACGGTGAGGACGTCCTCGAGATGAGCGTCGACGAGCGTGCGCGCGCCGGCCTCTTCCTCGCGATGCAGTACCCGGTCGAGATCCCGGGCGTCACCGTGACGAACTTCCTCCGCACCGCCAAGACGGCGATCGACGGCGAGGCGCCGGCGATCCGCACCTGGACCAAGGACGTCAAGGGCGCCATGGAGAACCTGCGGATGGATGCCAAGTTCGCCCAGCGCAACGTCAACGAGGGCTTCTCGGGCGGCGAGAAGAAGCGTCACGAGATCCTCCAGCTCGAGCTGCTCAAGCCGAAGATCGCCGTGCTCGACGAGACCGACTCGGGTCTCGACGTCGACGCGCTGAAGATCGTCTCGGAGGGCGTGAACCGCGCCAAGGAGAACACCGACCTCGGCGTGCTCCTCATCACGCACTACACCCGCATCCTGCGCTACATTCGCCCCGACTTCGTGCACGTCGTCGTGAAGGGCCGGATCGTGGAAGAGGGCGGCCCCGAACTCGCCGACCGACTCGAGGAAGAGGGTTACGACCGTTTCCTCGAGGCCGGTACCCCGGTCGACGCGTAAGATCGTTACATGACCGCAACACTCGCTCCCGAGAAATACGACGAGGTCACCGAGGCCCTCAAAGACGTCATGGACCCCGAACTGGGGATCAACGTCGTCGACCTGGGCCTGATCTACGACCTCGCGTGGGACGACGAGAACGACGCGCTCGTCATCCACATGACCCTGACGTCGGCCGGCTGCCCGCTGACCGACGTGCTCGAGGAGCAGACCGCCCAGGCCCTCGACAACGTCGTGGACCGTTTCCGCATCAACTGGGTCTGGATGCCGCCGTGGGGTCCCGAGCGGATCACCGACGACGGCCGCGACATGATGCGCGCCCTCGGCTTCGCGATCTGAAGAAGCTCTCTCCCGAACGCCCATCCCACGCGGGGTGGGCGTTCGTGTTTCCGTCTCTGACGCGCCGATTCCTCGGCATCCGGGGCTCTCATTAGGCTCGTCAGGGTGAGTGTTCCCCCGTTGAAGGCCCTGCCGCTCGAACTGCTCCGTCAGCGTTCGAGCACGAAGTGGAGATCGTACGGGGACGACGTGATCCCGATGTTCGTTGCGGAGACGGACTTCCCGCTCGCGCCCGCGATCACCGCGGCCCTCGCCCGCGCGGTCGAGATCGGGGACACCGGGTACACCCCGCCGCGTCCGGGCATCGACCTCGACTTCGCCGACTTCGCCGAGCGCCGATGGGGGTGGCGTCCCGATCCCGCGCGGATCCGGTGGACCGGCGACGTCATGATGGGCGTGGTCGAGGTACTGCGCGCGGTGACCTCGCCGGGCGACCGGGTCGTCGTCACGCCTCCCGTGTATCCGCCGTTCTACGACACCGTCGAGGAGGCGGGCGCCGTCGTGGAGCGGGTGCCGCTGCGCGACACGGGGGAGCGGTGGGAGCTCGACCTCGACGGGATCGCCGCGGCGCTGGCATCCGGAGCCAGGGCCGTCCTGCTCTGCAACCCGCACAACCCGACCGGAACCGTGCATACGCGGGAGTCGCTCGCCGAGCTGGCGCGGCTCGCGGCGCGGTACGGCGCGGCCGTCGTGAGCGACGAGATCCACGCACCGCTGACCTTCGCGCCGGCCGTGTTCACGCCGTTCCTGGATGCCGCTCCCGAGGCGGCCGAGGTCGGCTTCACGATCACGAGCGCCAGCAAGACCTACAACCTCGCGGGGCTGAAGTGCGCGGTGATCGTCACGGGTTCGGACGAGAACGCCGCGGTCGTGAGGGCGCTGCCGTGGGAGGTCGAGTGGCGCGCGGGACTGTTCGGCATCATCGCCAACCGCGCGGCGTTCGCGGCCGAGAGCGACGCGTGGCTGGAGCAACTCCTGGTCGCGCTCGACGACAACCGTCGGTTGCTCGCCGAGCTGCTCGCTGAACACCTCCCGCTCGCGCGGTACCGCGTGCCCGAGGCGGGGTTCCTCGCGTGGGTCGATGTCTCCGCGTACGGATGGGGAGATAACCCCGCGCCCTACGTCCGGCGCGAGGCCAAGGTCGCGCTGCACCACGGCCCGCTGTTCGGCGCCGAGGGCGTGGGCCACGTCCGCATCAACGTGGGCTGCGATCCCGACGTGCTGCGGGAGGCGATCCGGCGCATCGGTGCGCTCGTGGAGTAGTTCGGCGGCGTCCTTTCCGGACGTCTGGGCGTGGCATCCGGAGGATAGGTAAGGATATCCTTATCCCGTGAAGACAGCCACGCGTCCCGCCTACCGCCCGTACGTCGCCGTGGTGAAGGAGGCCCGTCGGCTGTCGCCGCACTTCGCGCGGATCACGTTCACGTCTCCGGACTTCGAGGTCTTCGGCACCGATCGCCGCGACCAGCGGGTGAAGCTCGTCCTGCCCGGCCCCGACGGCCGCCTGTGCGACATCGGCCAGGAGGACCCCGTCGCGATCGACAACGGCGAGTGGTACACGCGGTGGCGCGACCTGCCGGACGACGAGCGGATGCCGTTCCGCACCTACACCGTGCGCCGGATCGATCCCGAGGCGCTCGAGCTCGACATCGACTTCGTGCTGCATCACGACGCCGGCCCCGCGGGGGCGTGGGCCGAGGTCGCCGCGATCGGCGACCGGATCCTCGTGGTGGGACCCGACGCGCGGAGCGAGGAGTCGGCGCAGGGCATCGACTTCCACCCCGGCACCGCCCAGCGTCTGCTGCTCGCGGGTGACGAGACGGCCGCTCCGGCGATCTGCGCGATCCTCGAGGGACTCGGGTCCGGTTTCGTCGTGGATGCCTTCATCGAGGTGCCGACGGACGACGACGCGCTCCTCGTCCGCACGGACGCGCGGGTGCGGTGGCTCGCGCGCGATGACCGTCCGCACGGGGAGGCGCTCATCGAGGCCGTCGAGGCGTGGACCGCGGCATCCGGAGACGTCCTCGCGCGCGCCGCGGCTCCGCGTCCGCAGCAGCTGGACGACATCGACGTCGACGTCGACCTGCTGTGGGACAGCCCCGCCGACGCAGAGGGCGAGTTCTACGCCTGGATCGCCGGCGAGTCGCAGACCGTGAAGGTGTTGCGGCGCCTGCTCGTCCAGGGCTGCGGCGTGGACCGCAAGCGCGTGGCGTTCATGGGCTACTGGCGCATGGGCCAGGTCGAGCGCACGAGCTGAGCCTGTACCCCTGCGGGGCCGCGGGACCCGCAGGGGTACAGGCTCAGCGCCCCGGGCGCTCAGCCCTGCGCCGGCTCGCTCACCGTGTGGTGACGGCCGATCGGGATGACCATGGGGCGCCCCGTCAGCGGGTCGGGGACGACGCGGCTGTCGAGGCCGAACACCTCGCGTACCGTCTCCTCGGTGATGACGTCGCCGGGATCCCCCGCCGCGATCACGCGGCCGCCGGCCATGGCGACGAGGTGGTCGGCGTAGCGCGCGGCGAGGTTGAGGTCGTGCAGGACCATCGCGACGGTCGTGCCGCGCTGCCGGTTGAGGTCGGTCAGCAGGTCGAGCACGTCGATCTGGTGGCTGATGTCGAGGAACGTCGTGGGCTCGTCGAGGAGGAGCACGTCGGTCTCCTGCGCGAGGGCCATCGCGATCCACACGCGCTGCCGCTGCCCGCCGCTCAGCTCGTCGACATGGCGATCGGCGAGGTGCGCGGTGTCGGTGGCTTCGAGCGCGCGCGCGACGGCGGCGTCGTCGGTGCGCGTCCACCGGGACAGCGCTCCCTGGTGCGGATGCCGTCCCCGGCTGACGAGGTCGGACACGGCGATGCCGTCCGGTGCCACCGGCGACTGGGGAAGGAGCCCCAGCACGCGCGCGACCTGTTTGGTCGGCATCCGGTGCACGGCCTTGCCGTCCAGCAGCACCTGTCCGCTCGTCGGGGCGAGGAGGCGCGCCATCGCCTTGAGCAGCGTCGACTTGCCGCACGCGTTGGCGCCGACGATCGCGGTCACCCGCCCGGGGGGAAGGCGGAGGTCGAGCGTGTCGACGATCGTGCGGTCGCCGTAGCCGAGGGTGACGGCTTCGGCGTGCAGGGTGCGTTCCGTGGTCATCGTCGGGGTCCTTCTCGGTGAGGGCGAGCGCGGGGGCGAGTGCGGGGGCGCGGCGACGTCATAGCGTGGTGCCTCCGGATCGGCTGCTGCGGATGAGCAGGTAGATGAGGTACGGCGCGCCGAGCACACCGGTGATGACGCCCACCGGCAGCCGCGTGCCGAACGCGTACTGCGCGCAGAAGTCGGCGACGAGGACGAGGAGCGCGCCGACGAGCCCCGCGGGGAGGACGGGGGAGCCGACGGGACCGAGGATCCGCACGGCGATCGGCCCGGCCAGGAACGACACGAACGCGATGGGGCCGGCGGCGGCGGTGCCGAAGGCGAGGAGGCCCACGGCCGCAACGATGAGGAGCAGGCGGCTGCGCTCGACGGGCAGCCCGAGCGCGGCGGCGGTGTCGTCGCCCATCCGCAGGATCTCCAGGCGGCGGGCGAGCACGAGCAGTACGGGGCCGAGGACGATCACGGCTCCGACAACCGGGAGCGCGCGGTCCCACGTCGCGTCGTTGAGGTTGCCGGTGATCCAGCGCATCGCGGCGGGGAGGTCGTACTCCGCGGCGCGGGCGATCACGTACGACACGACGGCCTGGCACATCGCGGCGACGCCGATGCCCACGAGGATGAGCCGTGCCCCCGACCCGCCGTCGCGGTAGGCGAGCAGGTAGATCGCGAGAGCCGCGGCGAGCGCGGCGGCCATCGCGAGGAACGACACGGTGGTCTCGCCGAGCCCCAGCACGACGATGCCGATGACGGCGGCGGCGCTGGCTCCGGTGTTGATGCCGATGACGTCGGGGCTCGCGAGGGCGTTGCGCAGCATCGTCTGGAAGACGACGCCGCCCATGCCGAAGCACATGCCGGTGAACAGGGCGGTCACGGCGCGGGGGAGGCGCAGCTCGCCGACCGTGAACGACGCGCCCGGGACGCGCTGGCCGGTCAGGACGCCCCAGATCTCGGCGGGGGAGTAATTGGTCTGGCCGAGCATCAGCGACAGCGCGAACGCGGCGATCACGAGCAGGGCCAGGATGCCGGTCACCAACGCCCAGCGCCGACGGCGGCGGTGCCGACCGGCGGTGACGGATGCCAGGACGGGCAGGGTTCCGGTCCCCGTGACGGGCCCTCCGGCGGCCTGGGCGCGGGCGAGCGTGCGCTCGCTCTGAGGGGTGTCGCTCACAGTGCTCGCATCCTCTGTCGGCGCACGAGCGCGATGAAGAACGGGGCGCCGACGAGGGCCGTGACGATGCCGACCTCGATCTCCTCGGGGCGGGCCACGACGCGACCGATGACGTCGGCGAGCGTGAGGAGGACGGCTCCGCCGAGCGCGGAGACGGGGAGGAGCCAGCGGTGGTCCACCCCGACGACCAGGCGGATCATGTGCGGGACGATGAGTCCCACGAAGCCGATGGGGCCGGCGACGGCGGTGGCGGCGCCGCACAGGATGACGGCTCCCGCGGTGGACACGAGACGCGCGGTGCGCACGCGGGCGCCGAGACCGGTGGCGAGTTCGTCGCCGAGCGCGAGGGTGTTCAGCGCCGAGGCGCTGCCGAGGCAGATCACGAGGCCGACGAGGAGGAAAGGCAGCACCTGCAGGATCGTCTCGGGGGTCGCCCCGCCCACGCCGCCGATCTGCCAGAACCGGAACACGTTCATGACGGCGGTGTTCGGGAGCAGGATCGCACTCGTGAGCGAGCTGAAGGCGACCGCGGTGACCGCGCCGGCGAGGGCCAGGCGCAGCGGTGTCGCGCCGCCGCGTCCGAGCGAGCCGATCGCGTAGACCAGGACGGCCGCGGCGCCCGCGCCGAGCATGCCGACCCAGATGTAGGCGGTGGCGGAGGACAGGCCGAAGAACGCGATGCCCGTGACGATCGCGAGCCCGGCCCCGCCGTTGATCCCGAGGATCTGCGGGTCGGCGAGCGGGTTGCGCGTGGCGCCCTGCAGCACCGCGCCGGAGACGGCGAGCGCCGCGCCGACGAGGATCGCCAGCACGGTGCGCGGCACGCGCTTGGCCACGGCGGCCGCCGAGGCCGTGTCGGTGGAGCCGGTGAGTCCGCTCCACACGTCGGTGAGGGAGACGTCCCGCGCGCCGAACGTGACCGAGAGCACGGCCGCGACGACGAGGGCGACGACGAGGATCGTGACGCCGACGGCCCGCCGCCGCCCCCAGCGACGCGGGCGAGCGTCGCCGGGGGCGGTCGGAGCCGGAGCGAGAGCGGTCATCGCGCCGTGACGTCGGAGACGTGCATCAGGAGGCGGCCTTCGCGGCGGCGGCGCCGACGAGCCCGATGTACTCGTCGCCGAGCGGGGTGCCGATCGACAGCGGGCTGGGGTTGGCGACAGCAGCGAGCGAGGTGTTGTCGGGGAGCATCACGACGGCGCCGGATGCGACGGCGGGGATGCGCGACCACAGCGGGTCGGCCTGCAGCTGGGCGAGGGTGGCATCCGTGCCATACCCGACGAGCGTGTCGACGTCGGAGAAGTTCTCGATCTGCTCGGCGCTCTGCGTGAACCAGAAGGTGTCGCCCTGGGCGCTGGAGGTCTCGACCGCGGAGGAGGGCGTCATGCCGAGTTCGCTCAGGTACATCGCCCGCGGGTCTTTCAGCGAGTAGTAGCCGACGGTGCTGAGGTCGGTGGGGTCGATGTAGGTGAACATCTGCTTCTTGCCCGCCAGCGCCGGGTACTTGGCGGCCTCGTCGGTGACGTGCTTCTCGAGGTCGCTGACCAGCTGCTCGGCCTGGCTCTCGCGGCCGAGGGCCTTGGCATCCGTCAGGGTCATCTCCTGCCAGGTGGTGCCCCACGCGATCTCGGGGTAGGCCACGACGGGGGCGATCTTGCTGAGGGTGTCGTACTGCTCCTGCGTCATGCCGGAGTAGGCACCGAGGATCACATCGGGCTTCGCGTCGGCGATGGCCTCGTAGTCGAAGCCGTTGGTCTCGTCCATGAGGGTGGGGGTCGCGGCGCCCAGCTCGTCGAGCTTGTCCTTGACCCAGGGGAGGAGTCCGTCGCCGTCTTCGTCGCCCCACGTGACCTTGGGCATCGCGACCGGCACGATCCCGAGGGCGAGCGCGGCCTCCTGGTTGCCCCAGCTGACCGTCACGACGCGCTTCGGCTCGGCGGGGATCGTCGTCTCGCCGAAGGCGTGGTCGATGGTGACGGGGAAGGTTCCGTCCGCCGTCGTGGAGCCCTCCGAGGCGCCGGGGGCGGCGGCGGAGGTACCGGCGCAGCCGGTCAGGACGAGGGCCGTGGCGGCGGCGACAGCAGCCAGCGCGCGGAATCGGGACACGAAGAACCTCCAGGAAGTTAGGTAAGGATCGCCTTAGTTTAGATCAGGGCCCGCGGCGGACCGCAAACCCGGGAGCTCCCGCGGCGGCCGGAACCTCTCGACGGCGAGGTAATACCGGGCCGCCGTATACTGGGTGGCTGGCCACCTCGGCCGCTCCTCCCTTTCCTTTAGCGAACGGACGTCTGCTGTGCTCGCCGTGCACGATCTCGAGATCCGCGTCGGCGCGCGCGTGCTCATGTCGGAGGTGTCGTTCCGCGTCTCGGACGGCGACAAGATCGGACTCGTCGGCCGCAACGGTGCCGGCAAGACCACGCTCACCAAGGTGCTCGCCGGCGACCTGCTCCCCGCGAACGGCGGCGTCGATCGCAGCGGCGAGCTCGGCTACCTGCCGCAGGACCCGCGCTCGGGCGACCCCGAGATGCTCGCACGCACCCGCATCCTCGACGCCCGCGGCCTGGGCTCTCTCGCCCTGGGTATGCACGAGGCCTCGATGGCCATGGGCGACGACGACCCCGCGGTCGCCGCGAAGGCGATGAAGAAGTACGCCCGGCTCACGGAAGAATTCGAATCGGCCGGCGGGTACGCGGCCGAAGCCGAGGCGGCATCCATCGCCCACAACCTCTCGCTGCCGGACCGCATTCTCGACCAGCCGCTGAAGACCCTGTCGGGCGGTCAGCGTCGCCGCATCGAGCTCGCGCGCATCCTGTTCTCGGACGCGCAGACGATGATCCTCGACGAGCCGACCAACCACCTGGATGCCGACAGCGTGGTGTGGCTGCGCGAGTTCCTCAAGGGCTACAAGGGCGGGCTCATCGTGATCTCGCACGACGTCGAGCTCGTCGGGGAGACCGTGAACCGGGTCTTCTACCTGGATGCCAACCGCCAGGTCATCGACGTCTACAACATGAACTGGAAGAACTACCTGCGCCAGCGGGTGGCCGACGAGGAGCGCCGCAAGAAGGAGCGCGCCAACGTCGAGAAGAAGGCCACGGCGCTGCAGCTGCAGGCCGCTCGCTTCGGCGCCAAGGCGTCGAAGGCCGCCGCCGCGCACCAGATGGTGGCGCGCGCCGAGAAGATGCTCCAGGGACTCGACGACGTGCGTCAGGACGAGCGCGTCGCCAAGCTCCGGTTCCCCAAGCCCGCTCCGTGCGGCAAGACCCCGCTCATGGCGTCGGGGCTGTCGAAGTCGTACGGGTCGCTCGAGATCTTCACCGACGTCGACCTGGCGATCGACCGCGGCTCGCGCGTCGTCATCCTCGGCCTGAACGGTGCCGGCAAGACGACGCTGCTGCGCATCCTCGCGGGCGTCGACAAGCCCGACACCGGCCAGCTCGAGCCCGGGCACGGACTGAAGATCGGCTACTACGCGCAGGAGCACGAGAACCTCGACGTCAATCGGTCGGTGCTGGACAACATGATGTCCGCGGCCCCCGACATCACGGCGACCGAGGCGCGCAAGGTCCTCGGCTCGTTCCTGTTCGTCGGCGACGACGTGCTCAAGCCCGCCGGGGTGCTCTCGGGCGGCGAGAAGACGCGTCTGTCGCTCGCGACGCTCGTCGTGTCATCGGCGAACATGCTGCTGCTCGACGAGCCCACGAACAACCTCGACCCCGCCTCGCGCGAGGAGATCCTCGGCGCCCTGGCGCACTACGAGGGCGCGGTCGTGCTCGTGTCGCACGACGAGGGCGCCGTCGAGGCGCTCAACCCCGAGCGCGTGCTCATCCTCCCCGACGGGGTGGAAGACATCTGGGGCCGCGACTACGCGGACCTGGTGACGCTGGCATAGCGATCAGCGCTCGCGCTCCTCGCCCGTTCACCGCGCCCGCGCTCACCGCGCGTCGAGCAGCGCGTCCTCGTCGGCGGCGTCGTCGTCGCGGGGGCGCTTGCGGTCGCGGTGCGCGGCGACCGGGTCGAGCTTCGTGCGCGGTGTCGGGGCGGGCGGTTCCTCGCCGCGCTCGAGAGCGTCCTCGATCTCTTCCCGACGGATCCGGCGCTCGCTCCGGATGACGTAGACCAGGAACCCGAAGCCCATGATCGCGAACAGGATCCACTGGATCGCGTAGGAGAGGTAGGGGCCTGGGTCGTTGTCGGGCGGGTCGACCGCCGCGGGGGCGTCGGCGGGTGCGGGGTTCTCCGACGCGAGGAGACCGTACGCGCCCTGTTCGAGCGGCCCGGTCTGGTCGGCGACGAGTCCGAGGTTGATGGTGGGCACCTGACCCGGCTCGGTGGTCCGCTCCGACGACGGCGCCGCCTCACCCGGACGTAGTCGCACGACGATCTCGACCTGCCCGCTCGGGGGTGCCGGAATGGCATCCGGTTGGGCCTGACGCTCGCCGGGCGGGAGCCATCCGCGATCGACGAGGAAGACCCGGCCGTCGTCGAGGCGGAACGGCACGAGCACCTCGTACGCGGCGGATCCCGCGTGCGCGCGGTTGCGCACGAGCAGTTCCTTGTCGGCCTCGTACTGCCCCGTGAGCTGCACGGGACGCCATTCGTCGCCGGGAGCCAGGTCGGCACCGGGAGCGAGGAGTTCGCCGAGCGGCACCGGTGTCGCGTCGTAATTGTCGGCGACGAGCTGCAGCTGTGCGGACCGGTCGGCGTTGCGGGAGAACTGCCAGTGCGACAGGAAACCGCACGCGATCGCGAACAGGACGGCGATCCCGGCATACATCGCCCAGCGGGCCGCCGGGGGCATCGGGCGGGCGCTCACGCGGGATCTCCCGCGAGCGCGGCGACCTCGACGGGGAAATCGCGGGCGCGGAGGAACTCGCGCAGGTAGCCGACGTGCTCGTCGCACGCGACCCAGGTCTTGCGGCGATCCTCGGCGTGGATCCGCGGGTTGCGCCACCGGATAGCCCACACCGCGGCGGCCCGGCAACCTGCTCGGGAGCAGTCGACGGACTCGTCGATCACGACCGGTCGTCGCGCGGCTGCTCGAGGCGCGGGGTCTCGGCGATGCGGATGACGGTCGGGGCCTCGGCCGCGGGAGCGGCGGGCGTCGTGGGTGCGGCCTCGATCATGCGCTCGGGGTTCACCGCCTCGGGGACCTTCGCGTCCTGGCCCACGTTGGCGACGACCACCGCGAGGTAGGGCAGGAAGATCGCGCCGGCGGCGAACACGAACGTGTACCACCCGTACGGCGTCACCAGAGCCATCGCGGCGAAGCACGCGACGCGGATCCCCATCATCACCATGTACTTGGCGAAACGGGAACCGGCGTCGTCCCCCGGGGCCTGCGGGAGCGACGTCGCTGACTGGGCACGGGGCGATGTCTTCACGGTGAACTCAAGGGTACGCCCGTCCGGCCCGGGCAGGACGCGATTAGGCGCCGTATCGAGACGACTGGCTCGCCGCGATCCCCACGAAGACGATGAAGAAGATGATGAGGAGGATCGCGACGCCGATGCCCACCCAGCCGATGATCGTTCCCGCGAGCGCCATTCCGCGGCCGTTCTCTCCGGTGCGCTTGATCTGCGCGAGCGAGATGTGCCCCGTGATGACACCCGCGATCGGTCCGATGACCGGGACGACCCCGATGAGTCCCGCGATGGATGCCACGAGCGAGATGATCGCGAGCACGTTCGTCCGCACGGAGGAACCGTAGCCCGCACCGTACGGAGCGGCGCCGTAGGGCGAGGGTGCACCGTACGCGGGCGCGGCAGGCGCGCCGTACGCGGGGGCGGCGCCGTAGGCGGGCGCGCCGTACGCGGGTGCTGCCGGGGCCTCGGCCGCGCCGTACGCGGGAGCTGCCGGGGCGCCGTATGCCGGTGCCGGCGGAGCGTCGGGCGCGGGCGTCTCGTACGCGGGGGCCGCGGGGGCGTCGTGCGCGGGCGCCGCGGGGGCGTCGTACGCCGGGGCCGGCGGCGCGGGCGGCACCGGGGGAGCCGCGTACGTCTCGCTCGCCGCCGCGCCGGGAACCGTCTCGGGGGTCGTGGGCGTGTCGTTCCCCTTGTGCGGGGCGGGGTTCTGGTCGTCGCTCACGAGCGTCCCTTTCGTCGTCCGGAATCCCAGGCTTCCAGCGTCACGCGGGCCGTGTCAAACGTGCGCGACGGCGAGTGACGCGGAGGCGTCGGTAGGCTGGGCCGGTTCCGTCCCTCGCACCGCAGGAGTCTCACATGTCCCAGGACCGCGTCGTCGTCGTCACCGGAGGAAACCGCGGGATCGGGCGCGCCATCGCCGAGCGCTTCGTCGCCGAGGGGTGGCGGGTGGCGGTCACCGCGCGCTCGGGCGAGGGCCCCGAGGGAACACTGACCGTGCGTGCCGACGTTACCGACGCCGCTGCCGTGGACGCCGCGTTCACGCAGATCGAGTCCGAGCTCGGGCCCATCGCCGTGGTCGTGGCCAACGCCGGGATCACGAAGGACACGCTGCTGCTGCGCATGAGCGAGGACGACTTCGACAGCGTCGTGTCCACGAACCTCGGCGGCGCCTTCCGCGTCGTCAAGCGCGCCTCCAAGGGCATGCTCAAGGCGCGGTGGGGCCGGGTCATCCTCATCTCCAGCGTCGTCGGCCTGTACGGCTCGGCCGGGCAGATCAACTACGCCGCGTCGAAGAGCGCGCTCGTCGGCTTCGCCCGGTCGCTCACGCGCGAACTCGGCGGCCGCGGCATCACCGCGAACGTCGTGGCCCCCGGCTTCATCGAGACGGACATGACCGCCGAGCTCCCCGCCGACACGCAGGCCGAGTACAAGAAGAACATCCCCGCGGGGCGCTTCGCCTCGGCGGACGAGGTCGCCGGCGTCGTCACCTGGCTCGCGGGCGACGACGCCGCGTACATCTCGGGCGCCGTCATTCCGGTCGACGGCGGCCTGGGTATGGGGCACTGAGCGCAGAACCCTCCGTCGCGCCCCCGCCCCGCCGAGTTCTGCTCGGGATGGGGCACTGATCCCGGACGCGCCTACGCTCAGCGCACCGCCGCCGCCAGCTTCTCCGCGAACGCCTCGGGCTGCGAGAACTGCGGCCAGTGACCCGACCCCAGCGTGACGACCTCGGTGTCGCGGATGGCCCCGAACTCGTCGGCCCAGGGACCCCACTGCGCGAGAGCGTGCTGCACCGACTCCGCGTCCAGCTGACCCGACAGCACCGTGACCGGGATGTCCCATCGCCGCTCATCGGACAGGGGCAGCGGGTCGGTGGGCACCGTGCCGGGCACGTCGACCACCCGCTCGGCGACGCGGCGCCGGGTGTCGTCGTCGAGGTCGGCGATGTCGGGCTCGTCGAAGAAGTCCCACCCGGGGAACGGCACGACGCCGTCCTCGACGGGGAACTCGGAGATCATCGCGCCGGGCGGCGGCGGCATCGTGTCGACGAACACCACGCGCCCGACGCGGTCGGGGCGGGCGTCGGCGGCTCCCCACACGACGTTGCCGCCCCCGGAGTGCCCGACCAGCACCACGGGTTCCGCGGCGGCATCGATCCGTTCGACGACCGCGGCGACCCAGTCCTGGATCGTCGCGTTGGGATCGGCGGGCAGAGTCAGCGGGTGCACGGCGTGCCCCGCCTCAGTGAGCGCGGGAGTCACGGCATCCCACGAGGAAGCATCGAGCCACAGGCCCGGAACCAGAATCACGTCCATGGCGCGACCCTACGCGGGGGCTCCGACATCGCGGGAGGGGATCGCAGGAACGCGGGAGCGGATCGCAGGAACGCGGGAGGGGATCGCGGGAAGACGGGAGGGGATCGCAGGATCGCGGGAGGGGATCTGAAGAGGGGGAGCCGTCAGCGCGGCAGCAGGGCGATGACCTCGGCGAGATCCACGGGCCCGATCACGAGGTCGGCGCTGGCGCGGACGGCGGGCTTGGCGTTGAAGGCCAGGCCGAGGCCCGCAACCTCCATCATGCGCAGGTCGTTGGCGCCGTCGCCGATCGCGAACGTGAGGTGCGCCGGCACGCCGTGCTCGGACGCCCACTGACGGAGGGTGTCGGCCTTGGCCGTGGCATCCACGATCGGTCCGTCCACCTCGCCGGTGAGCACGCCGTCGGCGGCGACGAGGCGGTTCGCGCGCCACACGTCGACGCCCAGATCGGGGGCGACGGTGTCGAGCACTTCGTGGAACCCCCCGGAGACCACGCCGACGAGACCGCCGCGGGCGTGGACGGCCTCGATCAGCTCGCGCACGCCGGGGGTCGGCTCGATGCGGGCGATCGCGCGGGCGAAGGCCTCGACCGGGACCCCGGCGAGCTCCGCGACCCGCGAGCGCAGGCTCGCGGCGAAGTCCACCTCGCCGCGCATCGCCGCCTCGGTCGCCGCGGCCACTTCGGCTCCGCGTCCGGCTTCGTCGGCGAGCAGTTCGATCACCTCGTTGCGGATGAGGGTGGAATCGGCATCCAGGACGACGAGGAAACGGGCGGTCTCGGGCACGGCCTCGACCCTAGCGCGTCACGCGGCGACGCACGCGGCACCGGTCGGGGGCGCCGCGCGTAGGCTCAGAAGACCCGTGCCCGATTCCGGAAGGACTTCCCCCATGGCCGACGTCGAGAGCTTCACGCTCGATCACACCGCCGTTCTCGCTCCCTACATCCGCCTCATCGGCACCGAATCGGGTCCGCGCGGCGACGTCATCTCGAACTTCGACGTGCGTCTGGTGCAGCCGAACGAGGGCGAGATCCCCACGGCGGGCCTCCACACGATCGAGCACCTCCTCGCGAGCCTGCTGCGCGACCGCATCGGCGGCGTCATCGACATCTCGCCCTTCGGATGCCGCACCGGTTTCCACCTGATCATGTGGGGCGAGCCCGACCTCGGCGACGTCGTCACCGCCGTCACCGACTCGCTGCGCGCGATCGCCGAGGACGTCGAGTGGGAGGACGTCCCGGGCGTCGACGCGTTCAGCTGCGGCAACTACCGCGACCACAGCCTCCACACGGCCCGGGAGTGGTCGAAGCTGGTGCTCTCGCAGGGGATCAGCCGCGACGCCTTCGCGCGCGTCGGCGTCTGATGTTCGACGAACTCCGGGGCCGAGTGGTCCTCGTCACCGGGGGAGCGAACGGCATCGGCGAGGCGGTCGCCGCGGCCTTCGCCCGTGAGGGCGCGGTCGTCGTCCGCGCGGACACCGCGTACCCCGCGGGGGCGCTCGACCGCTCCGACGAGGGTGCGCGCGTGCACCTGGACGTGACGGATGAGGCCGCGGTGGAGCGCGTCGTGGCGGAGGTCGAGCGCGAGCTGGGTCCGATCGAGGTGCTGGTCCACGCGGCGGGCACCTCGACGATGGCGTTCGGCGTCGACACGACCGAGGCCCAGTGGGATCTCAACCTCGACGTCAACGCCAAGGGATCGTTCCTCGTCGCCAAGCACGTCGCGCGGGGCCTCCGGCGTGCTGGCCGTCCGGGCAGCCTCATCCTCATCGCATCGCAGGCGGGCAAGAACGGCTACCGCGGCATGACCGGGTACGTCGCGTCGAAGCACGCCGTGCTGGGCCTCACCAAGACGTTCGCGACCGAGCTCGCGCGCGAGCAGATCCGCGTCAACGCGATCTGCCCGGGCATCATCGAGACGCGCATGAAGCACCGCGAGCGGCGCGAGGGAGCCGAACTGCGCGGCCTCACGGTCGCCGACATCGAGGCCGAGGACCGGTCCCAGGTGCCGCTCGGCCGCACCGGAACCCCCGAGGACGTCGCGGGCGTGGCCCTCTTCCTCGCGAGCGACCTCTCGTCGTACATGACCGGTCAGGGCATCAACGTCACCGGCGGCATGACGATGCATTGACGGACCTGGGATGCCGAAAGGGGCGGTGACCGTCATGGTCGCCGCCCCTCGTGGCATCCGGGATCACGCGTCGACGCGCACGTCCTTCCCGACGACGGTGATGCCCGTCTCGGTGACGGTGAAGCCGCGTGCGAGGTCGCGTTCCCGGTCGACGCCGATCGTCGCACCCGGCGCGAGCGTGACGTTCTTGTCGAGGATCGCGCGGTGGATGCGGGCCCCCGCACCGACCTGCACGCCGTCGAACAGCACCGAGTCGGTGATCGTCGAGCCGCCGCCGGCGAGCGCCCACGGTCCCACGACGCTGCGCTCGAGGTGGGTGCCGGACAGCACCGATCCGAGCGAGACGATCGAGTCGATCGCGTTGCCGATGCGGCCCACCGAGTCGCGGACGAATTTCGCGGGGGGAGCGTTGAACGTCTGCGAGAAGATCGGCCAGCTGTCGTTGTAGAGGTTGAAGACCGGCAGCGTCGAGATGAGGTCCATGTGGGCGTCGTAGAACGACTCGATCGTGCCCACGTCCCGCCAGTACGACCGGTCGCGCGGGGTCGATCCGGGCACGTCGTTGCGCTGGAAGTCGTACACCGCCGCCTCGCCGCGGTTGACGAAGTACGGCACGATGTCGCCGCCCATGTCGTGCGCGGACGTCGGCAGTTCGCCGTCGTGCGTGACGGCCTCGACGAGAGCGTCGGCGTCGAAGATGTAGTTGCCCATCGAGGCGAGCACCTCGTGCGGCGCGTCGGACAGGCCGGTCGGGTTCTGCGGCTTCTCGAGGAATTCGCGGATCTTCGTGGGGTCGCTGGGGTCGGTGTCGATGACGCCGAACTGGTTTGCCAGCGAGATCGGCTGACGGATGCCGGCGATCGTGGCCCGCGCGTCCGAGGCGATGTGCGCGTCGAGCATCTGCGCAAAGTCCATGCGGTACACGTGGTCAGCGCCGATGACGACGACGATGTCGGGCTTCTCGTCGCGGATGAGGTTCATCGACTGCAGGATCGCGTCGGCCGAGCCGGAGAACCAGCGCTTGCCGAGCCGCTGCTGGGCCGGAACGGATGCCACGTACGAACCGAGCATCGGCGACATCCGCCACGTCTGCGAGATGTGGCGGTCGAGGCTGTGCGACTTGTACTGGGTCAGCACGACGAGCTGACGCAGGCCCGAATTGATGAGGTTCGAGATGGCGAAGTCGATGAGGCGGTACTGCCCCCCGAAGGGGACGGCCGGTTTCGCGCGGTCGGCCGTGAGGGGCATGAGTCGTTTGCCCTCGCCGCCGGCGAGGATGATTCCGAAGACCTTCGGCGCTGCAGGCATGGCACCACCATAGGGCGCGAGCGCGATCCCGGGAACCGGCGCGCGGCGGGGGTTGCGCTGCGCTACGGTTCGTCTCATGCGCGTCGATGTCGTCACCAAGGAGTACCCGCCGGAGATCTACGGGGGAGCGGGTGTCCACGCGACCGAGCTGGTCCGCGCGCTGCGCGCCGAGGGCACCGAAGTGCAGGTGCGGGCGTTCGGCGCACCGCGCGACGAGGCCGACACGACGTCGTACGCGGTGCCGTCGGAACTGGCCTCCGCGAACGGGGCGATCCAGACGCTCGGCACCGATCTCGAGATCGTGTCCGACATCGCGGGCGCCGACGTCGTGCACTCGCACACCTGGTACGCGAACTTCGCCGGGCACCTCGCCTCGCTGCTGCACGGCATCCCCCACATCGTCACCGCGCACAGCCTCGAGCCGCTGCGTCCGTGGAAGGCCGAGCAGCTCGGCGGCGGATACGCCGTGTCCAGCTACATCGAGAAGACCGCGTACGAGGGTGCAGCCGCCGTCGTCGCGGTGAGCGCCGGCATGCGCGCCGACATCCTCCGCAGCTACCCGTCGCTCGACCCCGACAAGGTGCGGGTGATCTACAACGGCATCGACACCGAGGCGTGGCATCCGGTCGATGATCCCGACGTGCTCGCGCGCTTCGGCATCGATCCGGCCCGCCCGTCGGTCGTGTTCGTGGGGCGCATCACGCGCCAGAAGGGCCTGCCGTACCTGCTGCGCGCGGCCGAGCAGCTGCCGCCCGAGGTGCAGCTCGTGCTGTGCGCGGGCGCGCCGGACACCCCGCAGATCCTCGCCGAGGTCGAGGGCCTCGTCCGCGGGCTCCAGGCCACGCGCGACGGCGTCGTCTGGATCGACGAGCTGCTGCCGCGCCACGAGCTCTGCGCGATCCTCACCTCCGCGACGACGTTCGTGTGCCCGTCGGTGTACGAGCCGCTCGGCATCGTGAACCTCGAGGCCATGGCGTGCGGCGCGGCCGTCGTCGGCACCGCGACCGGTGGCATCCCCGAGGTCGTCGTCGACGGCGTCACCGGGCGTCTCGTGCCCATCGAGCAGGTGCAGGACGGCACCGGAACGCCCGTCGACCCCGAGCGTTTCGTCGACGATCTCGCCCGGGTGCTCACCGAAGTGGTGACGGATGCCACCCGCGCGGCCGAGTACGGAGAAGCCGGGCGTCGACGCGCGATCGAGGACTTCAGCTGGACCGCGATCGCGCAGACCACGGCGGCGCTGTACGCGGAGGTCGCGGGGCGGTAGACGCGCTGTCTCGAACCCTCTCCCCAGGTCGGGGTGGCGCGCCGGTGACGGTGGGCTCAGGCCGTTAGGCTGGACGCATGCCGCAGGTTCTGGAGTTCTCCGACGTCGTCGTCCGCCGGAACGCCCGGGACATCGTGTCCCACCTCGACTGGACCGTCTCCGACGATGAACGCTGGGTGGTGCTCGGCCCGAACGGCGCGGGCAAGACCACGGTGCTCCAGCTCGCCGACACGCTCCTGCACCCCACGTCGGGTGCGGTGACGATCCTCGGCGAGCGTCTGGGCCGCACCGACGTGTTCGAGCTGCGTCCGCGGATCGGCTTCGCGTCGTCGGCGATGGCGCGGCGCGTGCCGCCCGAGGAGACGGTGCTCGACGTCGTGCTGACCGCCGCCTACTCGGTGACCGGCCGCTGGCGCGAGCAGTACGACGACATCGACGAGCGCCGCGCGCTGCGCGTCCTCGCCGAGTGGCGCCTCGACCACCTGGCCGACCGCACGTTCGGCACGCTGTCGGACGGCGAGCAGAAGCGCGTGCAGATCGCGCGGGCCGTCATGACCGACCCCGAGTTGCTGCTCCTCGACGAGCCGACAGCGAGCCTCGACCTCGGCGCCCGCGAGGAACTCCTCGCGCTGCTCTCCGGCTACGCGCAGGCCCCCACCACTCCGGCGATGATCATGGTCACGCACCACGTCGAGGAGATCCCCGTCGGGTTCACCCACGTACTGCTGCTGCGCGACGGCGAGGTCGTGGCATCCGGGCCCCTGTCCGAGGCGCTCACGGCCGAGAACCTGTCCGAGACATTCGGGGTGCAGATCACGCTGACCCAGGATGCCGGCCGCTACGCGGCGCGCGCGTCCTGAGGGCTCCGCGACTCGCGTCGTACGCGGGCCTCGGGCCTGGTAGACTCGTCCTTTGGTGCCTCCGGCGCCGCAGACTTTGACCGTCCTGGCAGAATCCAGGGCACCACTTCTCAAAGGACCTCCCATGAAGACTGACATCCACCCGGACTACCGCGCCGTCGTGTTCCGCGACCTCGGCTCGGGCGAGACGTTCCTCACCCGTTCGACGGTGACGAGCGACAAGACGATCGAGCTCGACGGTGTCGAGTACCCCGTCATCGACGTGGAAATCTCGTCGGCCTCGCACCCCTTCTACACGGGTAAGCAGCGCATCATGGACTCGGCCGGTCGCGTCGAGAAGTTCAACCAGCGCTTCAAGAACTTCGGCGCGCGCTGAGCCGCGGAGTTCTTCGCCGGAAGCCCTCGTCCTTCGGGACGGGGGCTTCCGTCATTTCCTCGCGGCAGCGTCGTGCGCGTGGTGGTCGAGCGTTCGCTGCGGTCCGAGGTCGTCGCGGCGGTCGGCCCACATGCGCTGGCTCTCGCGGGTGCGGGCGATCTCGTCGCGGTCGAGGTCGGCGACGGCGAGCCCCTCGATGCCGTCGACCGCGGCGATGCGCCGACCCGCGGGGTCGAAGACCGCCGAGCCGCCGATGAAGTCGTACGGGGCACCGACGAGTCCGCTGAACACGACGTACATGCCGTTGTCGAGCGCGCGGGCGGCGGAGTGGAGGTCGCGGCGGTCGGCCCCGCCCGGGAAATACGCGCCGCTGTTGACGTACACGTCCGCTCCCGCGGCGGCAGCCGCGGCGGCGTGCTCGGGGAAGTTCGCGTCGTAGCAGACGGAGAGAGCGAGGCGCAGGTCGTTCACGACGAACGAGAACCCGCCGTCCCCGGCGGCGAAGACGGCGCGTTCGCTGTCGTACAGGTGCTGCTTGTCGTAGGCGACGAGCGGGGCGTCGTGCGGCCTCAGGATGACGTCGGTGAGCGTGCGGCGGTCGTGGCGGGCGAGCGCCGTGTTGAGGATCGCGACGACTCCGGCGCGGTCGACCGCCCGCTGGATCGGGGCGAGCCAGTTCGTGTCGTCGACGGAGGGCAGCGGGCCGGCGAAGGCGGACTCGTCGTATCCGGTGGTGAACGCTTCGGGGAACACGATGACGTCGACGTGCTGCTCGGCGGCGAGGTCGATCCAGCGCATCGCTTTGGACAGGTTGGCCTCGAGGGCGCCGGGTGTCGCCTCGGCTTGGACGGTGGCGATACGGACGGTCACTCGGGGATTCTTGCAGGTGCGGGAGTGGCGCGCTTCGTTCCGGTGCGGGCGAGGTGACCCGCGGATCGACGTCGATATCCGCGCCGCGGCGCTTCGTTCTTGGACGCGCGCGGCGACCCGCCGTCGATCTCCGCTAGAACGGCGGCGGATCGGCGTCGACCTGCGCCCCGAGGGGGGTTGTCCACGCGAGGTCGCCGGTGTCGGGGTCGCGGCTGGCGGCCCAGCGCGTCTCATGGCGCAGGCGGTGGTGGTGGCGGCACTCCGGGTCGAGGTTGTCGTCGTCGGTGGCGCCACCCTCGCTCCAGGCGTGGAGATGGTCGAGGTCGCAGTCCCGCGCCGGACGTCCGCAGCCGGGGAACGCGCACGTGGAGGACGTGACACCGAGCCAGCGGCGCAGAGCCGTCGGCACGCGGTACGTCGTGCGGTCGAGCGCGAGCGGCGTGCCCGTGACGGGGTGCGTGAGCACGCGGATCCACGACGTCGCCTCGCCCGCGAGCCGGCGGGCCGTGTCGAGGTCGATGGGGCCGTAGCCGTCGAGGGTCGCCGGGGCGTTGTCGGCGCCGAGTAGGGTGAGGGCGGGGATCGTGACGATCACGCTGGGACGGGCCGGGGCGGGGGTGGGGCGCGGGGCGCGCTCGGTCCCGGCATCCATCCTCGATGCTGAGGAATCTGCCGCGGCATCCCCTGCCATTCCCACGCCGGTGAGCAGATCCGCAAAGGCATCTGCGCGGAGCTGTGCGAGCGTACGCTCCTCGCCCTCGGCGGTGGCGAGATGGCGGGCGGTGCTGTCGAGCTGGGTCATCGCGGCGGCGGCGCGATCGGCGGGGAGGAACGCGGTGAGCGTCGCCATGCCGTCGAGTTCGGCGGCCATCCACACGCCGCGGTCGGCGCGAGCGCGCTGGTGGCGCGTCTCGACGGACTCGGCGTGAACGCGCTCGCGGAGGCCCCGGACCGACGTCGCGAAGCGGGCGGGGGAGAGGCGAAGCGCCCGGTCGCGAGCGCCGGTGTCGAAGGCCTCCCACGACGCGCGGTCGACGGGGAGGGTAGCGGCGAGCCGCGCGGTCTCGATCGCGTGACGTTCCGACACGAGTCCGTCGGTGAACGCGGCCCAGACGCCCGGGCAGCGTTCGCTCAGCACGGCGGCGTGCGCGCCGCGAGTGCGTACCGTCTGCTCCGCGAGACGCAGACGAACCGCGATCTCGGCGACGGCGGCGCGCTCGGCCATGTCGAGGCGATCGCGTCGCACGGCGGCGACCGTGCGCCCGCGCGGATCGTGCCACAGTCCGTCGAGCGTCGGATCGGGGCCGACCCACGGGTCGGGGTCGTCGGCCGCGTCCTGCAGCACGCGGAAGATCAGGTCGTACTCGGCTGCCGTCGCCCGGTGCCGAGCGGCCGCGCGGTCTTCGAGACGCTCGAGCAGGAGAGCGGGAGCGTCGGGGGACGAGGAGTCCCCGGCTTCAGCGGCGTCTTCGTCGAGCAGCCCCAGGGCGACGGCCCACGCGGAATCCGCGGCGGCCTGCACGTCGGCGTCGTCCGGCCACGGCGCCGCGTCGGTCGGATGCGACCGATCGAGCGGGAGTGCCGGGGAGTCCATACTCGAACACTAACGAGGGGGTCCGACATCGCCACGGGTGCGATGCGGCGAACGACCACGGCAATCGCGTGCATCGTTCCTCATCGCGGACGTCGCGGAATGGCACCTCGCACTGGTCTGAGGGCGCTCGCCTATTCCTCGATAGCGACCACTTCCGCTTTGAAGCCTGCGGAGTTCTCCAGCCAACCGGCGTAGTGCTGTGGTCCTCCCGCGTGGGGATAGCGGTCGTGATATAGCGGTCGCCACCCGCGAGCGGCGGCGGTGGCCATGATCGCATCCACCCGCGGGCGCCCGTCCACCGCGAAAGCCAGGTGGTTCACCCCTGGAGTGCGACGATCGTGCGTGGACCCGGAGAGGGTGGGCGGTGAAGTCAGTGTGAGGTCGGCCCCTCCCGCAGACCATGTCTCACCCTCGCTCCATGTGCTCTGGCGTTCGAAGCCGAGCTCGGTGAGTAGCCATCCCCATTCAGCGAGTGCTTGCTCGAGGTCGGCGACCCAGATCTCGACATGATGGAATCCAGCCATTGCGACGGTCGGCCCTTCTCAGCGGATCGGCCACGTCCCGTCGAGCGGGGGTGCCTCGGCATCCAGCCGTCCGATCCTCACGAAATACTCCGTCAGGCTCGCCGCCTGCGCGCGCGCCCACGCGATCTGCCGCGTGTGCAGCTCGTCGACGGTCGGCGGGAGCCACGCCGCGTACCGCTCGGCAAGCGCCAGCGCGAGGCGGCCGGCGGCCACGGCGTCGGCGCACGCTTCGTGGGCCGTATCGAGCGGCACGGCGTAGTGCGCGGCGACGTGCGTGAGCGTGCGCTTGCCACGGCGATACCGGTCGTAGGTCTTGTCGACCACGAGCGGATCGATCACCGGCGACGGAGCATCGATCGGCGGGATGCCATGGCGCAGCGCCTCGTACTTGAGCATCGAGAAGTCGAACGGCGCGTTGTACGCCACGACCGGGATGCCGGCGTCGAACAGCGCGCGCAGGGCCTCGACGACCTCGGAGACCACCGTCGCCGCCGGTGCGCCCTCGGCGCGGGCGCGCTCGGTCGTGACCCCGTGGATCGCGGCGGCGCCGGCGGGAATCGCGACACCGGGGTCGGCGAGCCAGTCGCGCGCGTCGATCACGTGGCCGTCGGCGTCGAGCACTCCCACGTGCGCGGTGACGATGCGGTCGTGCACGACATCCACGCCGGTCGTCTCGAGATCGAACACGCCGACGACACGTGCCCACTCGGGGGTCTGGAACAGCGGGAGCGGCTCGGCCTGCCACGTGGTCATGCGCTCAGGCTAGGACAGGGCACCGACACGGCCGCCGAGGCGCACCGCAGCACGGCGGCCGCGGAACGAGCCCGCCTAGAATCGACGGATGCCGAACCCCTACGCCCCGCTCCTGGCCGAGATCCCGGTCGAGCGGCGCACGGCCGAGATCCTCGGCGGCACGACGGCGTACTGGGTCTACGGCGACGAGACCGCCGACACGACGATCGTCGCGGTGCACGGGTTCCGCGGCGAGCATCACGGACTCGAGCCGGTCGTGGCGCACCTGCCCGGCATCCGGGTCGTGTCGCCCGACCTGCCGGGATTCGGCGAGACCGCCCCGCTGCCCGGGCGCACGCACGATCTCGACACGTACGCGGCCTGGCTGCGCGCGTTCGTCGAGTCCGAGGCTCCGGGGGCGATCGTGCTGGGGCACTCGTTCGGCTCGATCGTCGCGTCCGCCGCGGTCGCCGGGGGCCTCGCGACACCGCGGCTGATCCTCGTCAACCCGATCGGCGCGCCCGCGCTCGAGGGGCCCCGCGGCGTGCTCACGCGCCTGGCGGTCTTCTACTACCTCGCGGGTGCGCGCCTACCGCGCCCGCTCGGTGACGCGCTGCTGCGCAACGGCGTCATCGTCCGGGTGATGAGCGTCGCGATGGCCAAGACGCGCGAACCCGAACTCCGCCGTTTCGTGCACGAGCAGCACGACACGTACTTCTCGCGATTCGCCGACCGCGACGTCCTGCACGACGCGTTCGTCACGAGCGTCTCGCACGATGTGCGCGCGTTCGCCCCGTGCATCGCGCAGCCGACCCTCCTCATCGCCGCGGAGAAGGACGACATCACCCCCATCGAGGCGGAACGTCACCTCGCCACGCTGTTCCCGGATGCCGAGCTGGTCGAGATCCCCGCGGTCGGCCACCTCATCCACTACGAGACGCCGGCCGCCGCAGCATCCGCGATCCGAGAGTTTCTGAAGGACACCAAGCCCTAAGCCGGCGCGTCCGCCTTCCGCCGTCGGTACGCGTTGACGTTCATCCGGTCACGGTGTCACGCGGGTTGGTCGGCCTTCCGCCGTCGGTACGCGTTGACGTTCATCCGATTGCCGCAGTTGCCGGAGTCGCAGTACCGCTTCGAGCCGTTCTTCGAGAAGTCGACGTAGACGCCGCGGCAGTCGTCAGCCTGGCACACGCGGATTCGGGCGTACTCGTCGGAGCGGATGACGTCGACGAACGCCATCGCCGCCTCGACGAGGATGCGCTGCGCGAGCGCGTCGGACGGGTCGGATGCGTGGATGTGCCAGTCGAACCCGTCGTGCTTCACGAGCTGTGGCAGCGCCTTCCCGTCGCGGAGCATCGCGTTCACGAGCGGCACGGACGCGTCGCGATCGACGGTCCAGAGCTCGTGGATGCGGTTCCGGATGCCACGCACCGCGGCGAGTTCGCGATCGTCGTGCGTGCGCGAACCGGTGTAGGCGTGCCGCGTCGCGAAGTCCTCGAGCTGGTCGACGGACACCATTGTGTCCTCGCCGGTCGTGTCGGTGTGGGGGAGCGTGTTGACCAGCTCGACCGTGGCGCGGAGGACGAGCTCGGTGTCACGGATAAAAGCCATGTTGACTCCTGACAGGCTAAGGCTCTACTGTCACGAGTGTAAACGTATTTGACTCCTGACAGCGGGCTCTGCATGACCACTTCCTCCGCCACCCTCCCACGCCCCACCCACCGCGGCTCGGGCGCCGTCACCGGCCTCGCCATCGCGGTGGCCTCGGCCCTGGCGTTCTCGTCGAGCGGCCCGTTCGTCAAACCCCTGCTCGAGGGCGGGTGGTCGCTCGGCGCCGTCCTGCTGGTGCGCATGGGACTGGCATCCCTGGTGCTGTCTCCCGCGCTCGTCCGGGCGATCCGCCGCCAGCCGGGGTTCCTGCGGCGCCACGGTCTCCTCATCGCCGCGTTCGGTCTCACCGCGGTCGCCGGATGCCAACTGTTCTACTTCGCCGCGATGCAGCGCATGCCGGTCGCCGTCGCCCTGCTGATCCAGTACATCGCGCCGGTGCTGCTCGTCGCGGCCGTGTGGGTGCGGACGCGGCGCGCGCCGTCGAAGCTCGTGCTCATCGGATCTGTCGTGGCCATGACGGGTCTCGTGCTCGTCGTCGACATCAGCGGCGCGCGGTTCGATCTCCTCGGCACGCTGTTCGCCCTGTGCGCCGCGGCGTGCACCGCCGTGTACTTCGTCATCGCCGCGCGTTCGAGCGACGAGCTGCCGCCCCTCGCGCTCGCCGCCGGCGGCCTCGTGACCGGCACCGTCGTCATCGGCATCCTCGTCGCCGTGGGGGTGCTGCCGTTCGCCGCCCCCGCGATCACCGTCTCGATGCTGGGGCTGCAGGTGCCCGGCATCCTGCCCCTGCTGTGGGTCGGCGGCGTCGCGACGACGCTCGGCTACGCGCTCGGAGTGATCGCGGTGCCCCTCATCGGGTCGCGGGTCGCGTCGTTCGTGGGGCTGAGCGAGGTGCTGTTCGCCCTCGGCTTCGCCTGGCTGCTGCTCGGCGAGACGCCCGCGCCCGTGCAGTTCGTCGGCGGAGCGGTGCTTCTGGCCGGAGTCGTGCTGGTGCGCCTGGATGCCGGAGACCCGGTCGAGCAGCAGACCGAGACCGCGACCATCCCCGTGATCCCGTCGCCGTGAGTCGGCGCTGGATCAGAGCTGCTCGCGCGCCAGGTCCATGAGCGGGCTCACGCGGTAGCCGATGACCTCACCCATCACCAGGGACGTCTCGGTGCGCTCGACGCCCTCGATCGCGAGGATCCGCGCGTCCGTGTCGAACAGGTGCTGCGTGTCGCGGCACGCGACGCGCACGAGCAGGTCGATCTGGCCGCTCAGTCCGTGCGCCTGCAGCACCTCGGGCACCGTCGCCAGAGCCTCGCGGATCGCGGGGAGCTCGGCCTGCCGCACGGTCACGTGCAGGAACGCCTCGATCGGAAAACCCAGCGCTTCTGCCGACAGCGTCCGTTCGTAGGAGAGGAAGACGCCGCCCCTCTCCAGGCGGCTCATGCGCGCCTGCACGGTGTTGCGCGAGAGGCCGAGCTTCTCGGCGAGCGCGACGACCGTCGCCCGCGGATCGTGGGACAGGGCGCGGAGGAGGTCGAGATCGACCGCGTCGAGCTTGGTCATGGAGCGAGACATTAGCAGGATGCCGACCCGAAAGGGTGCGCACAATGCTGAGCCGAGGATGCCGGAGATGAGCGCCCTGCGCGCCGGGCGAGGTTTCGGTCGAAGCGCGGTCAGCTGGCGACGCCGGCGTAGGCCAGCATCTCCCACTCCTCGCCGTCGAGCCGGAACACGGTCGCGGAGCAGTTCGGCAGACGCTCGCCCACCCGGGGGAACTCGCCCGCGGTGGCGTGCATGATGACCTCGCGGATGAGCGCGCCGTGCGCGACCGCGATGACGTCGACCCCCTCGGGCGTCTCGGCCACGACCTCGGCGATCGCGGCGAGCGCGCGCTCGCGGACGACCGGCCACTCCTCGGCACCGGGCACCTGCGCAGCGTGCCACGGGCCGTACGTGGCGGAGAACGTGGGGGCGTCCATGCCCTCGGCGTCGCCGTAGGAGCGCTCGCGGAGGCCCGGGAGGCGTCGCGTGACGACCGTGCCGAGCGCCTCGGCGATCACGTCGGCGGTCTCGGCCGCGCGGGAGAGGTCGCTCGAGACCACGACGACGTCGCGACCGGCGAGGTCGGTGGCGAGCGTCGCGGCGACCTCGCGGGCCTGGGCCCGGCCGGTGTCGTTGAGGGGGATGTCGGTCGAGCCCTGGACGCGGCCGCGGGCGTTCCAGTCGGTTTCGCCGTGGCGCACGAGGGTGAGGATCGTCACCGTTCGAGGCTACCGGCGGCTCGGAGGCGTGGGCCGACCCCGGCGCGGACGGGCGCACGCCGGGGGTCGGGGCGGGTGGGAATGAGCCGACCCCCGGCGCGAACGGGCGCACGCCGGGGGTCGGGGCGGGGCGGGTCGGCTCAGCTCTGCGCGGGTGCGGGCTGGAGCGCGTCGACGACCACGCGCGCGAAGCCGGCGGGGTCCGACAGGTGCGCGAAGTGGTCGGCGCCGTCGATGTCGGTGATCCCGGCGCCGGGGATGATGCCGGCGAGGTCGTGCGCCGACTGGTACAGGAACGACGTCGTCGCGGTGCCCGCGATGAGGTGGGTGGGGTCGTGGATCTCGGCGTAACCGGAGAGGTCGTCGCCGAGCGCGTCGATCTCGCCCAGCTCGCGCACCCAGGTCGGCGTGAGCGGCACGCTGGCGCCCCACAGGGGCGTCTCGCGGATGAACGGGATGGCCTCGGCGGGCACGCGCACGAAGTTGACGAGCGCGTACTCCAGCGCACCGTCGAGGTCGCCGGCATCCACGAGCTCCCGGTATCCGGCCAGGCGCTCGCCCGCGACGGGACCCTGCACGGCCAGGGGAGGCTCGTAGGCGATCAGGGTGCCGCCGGAGAGGCCGTGTCGACGTGCGTAGGCGAGCGTCGCGAGGGCGCCGTACGAGTGGCCGAGGAGGTGCGCGCCGGGGCCGGCGACGGCCATCATCGCGGCGATGTCGGCGACCTCGGTGTCGAGCGAGTATTCCGCGGTGTCGCCGCTGCCGCCGCGCCCGCGACGGTCGTAGACGTAGAGGGTGACGTGCTCGGCGAGTGCCTCGCTCGCGGGGAGCCACTGCTCCTTCGTGGCGATGCTGCCGTGGGTCACGACGAGGGCGGGGCCGCTCCCACGGCGGAAGTAGGCGATGGGGGTGCCGTCGGCCGAGGTGGTGTGCGCATGTTCGATGTCGGACATCTTCTGCCTCCTTGCAGAATCGCGTCGGGGTGCCCGCCGGGGGTTTCGGGGGGCCGGGGCGTCGCACGCTCCGTGCGGCACATCGTGTAACAAATTTGCGTCTGGCGCAAGAGGAATGTTTCACAAAGATCGTGGCATCCGGTCATGTGTAACGAATTGTTGTTGCAAGACGGGCGAAAGTAACGCAATCTGGGGGAAGCCACGATCGAGGAGGACCGATGAGCACGCAGACCACGCCGGTCGAGAACGCGATGCAGCCCGAGGACAGCCCGGAGCTCCGTGCCCTGTACCGGGGATTCGAGGAGCAGCATCTCATCCCGCTCTGGACGCAACTCGACGACCTGATGCCGCAGACCCCGCAGCCCAAAGCGGTGCCGTGGGTGTGGCGCTGGAACGCCCTGCAGCCGCTCGCGGAGCGCGCCGGCGACCTGATCCCGGTGGGGCGCGGAGGAGAACGCCGCGCCATCGGTCTCGCCAACCCCGGCCTGGGCGGGCGCGCGTACATCTCGCCGACCCTGTGGGCCGCGATCCAGCAGCTCGGGCCGCGCGAGACCGCCCCCGAGCACCGGCACTCCCAGAACGCCTTCCGCTTCGTCACGTCCGGCGAGGGCGTCTGGACGGTGGTCAACGGCGACCCCGTGCGCATGAGCCGCGGCGACTTCCTGCTCACGCCCGGCTGGAACTTCCACGGCCACCACAACGAGACCGACCAGTCCATGACCTGGATCGACGGACTCGACATCCCCTTCGCGTACCAGATGGACACCGGGTTCTTCGAGTTCGGTGCCGAACGCGTCACCGACGAGGCGACACCGAACTTCTCGCGCTCCGAGCGCCTCTGGGCCCACCCCGGCCTCCTTCCCCTCGCCGGGCTGCGCCGGACCGTCTCGAGCCCCATCGGCGCGTACCGGTGGGAGCACACCGACGCCGCGCTCACCGACCAGCTGCTCCTGGAGGCGGAAGGGATGCCGGCCACCGTCGGCCCCGGCCACGCCGCCGTACGCTTCGCCAACCCGACGACCGGCGGCGACGTCATGCCGACCATCCGCGCCCAGTTCCACCGCATCCGCGAGGGCGCGAGTACGCCCGTTCGGCAGGAGGTCGGATCGAACGTCTACCAGGTGTTCGAGGGATCGGGACGCGTGCTGCTGGGCGACACCGAGCACGCGGTCGAGCACGGCGACATCTTCGTGGTGCCGAGCTGGTGCCGCTTCCGCGTGCAGGCCGAGACGCGCCTGGATCTGTTCCATTTCAGCGACACCCCGATCTTCGAGGGCCTGGGGCTGTACCGCGAGCTCGAAGAGGAGACCGACCGATGAAGCTGTGCACCATCCGCTGGCGGGAGTCCACGGCCGCCGCGCGGGTCGAGGGAGACCACGTCGTCGTGCTCGAGGAGCACGCCGACGTCGGCGCCCTGCTCCGAGCGGGCGGTGTCGAGGCGGCCTCCGGGGTCGAGGGACCCACGATCTCCCTCGACGAGGTGCGGTTCGCCCCGGTCGTGCTCGCCCCGAGCAAGATCGTGTGCGTCGGGCTGAACTACCGCGCCCACATCCTCGAGATGAAGCGCGACCTGCCCGAATACCCCGTGCTGTTCGCGAAGTTCCCCGACACCCTCGCCGCGGCGGGCGAAGACCTCCCGCTTCCCCCGGAGAGCCCCGAGATCGACTGGGAGGGCGAGCTCGCGATCGTCATCGGCACCGCCGTGCGCCGCGCGGACGACGCCCAGGCGGCCGCCGCCATCGCCGGGTACACGATCGCCAACGACGTCTCGATGCGCGACTGGCAGTTCCGCACTCGCGAATGGCTGCAGGGCAAGGTCTGGGAGCGGTCGACGCCGCTCGGGCCCGTGCTCGCGACCCCCGAGGAGATCCCCTCCGACGCGCGGATGCGGACCGTCGTGGACGGAGTCCTCAAGCAGGACGGCGACATCCACGACCTCGTCCACGGGCCGGTCGACCTCGTCCGGTACATCTCGACCATGACGACGCTCCGACCGGGCGACGTCATCCTCACCGGCACCCCGGGCGGGGTGGGACACGCGCGCGAACCGCAGGAGTACCTGGCATCCGGGAGCGTGGTCGAGGTCACGATCGACGGCATCGGAACCCTCGTCAACCGCTTCGTCGCGGAGGAGCCGTGAGCGCCGAGACGCTGAGCCCCGAGGAGCGGGCCCTGCGCGAGCGCCAGGGCGCCGGCGCGCGCTACGACGCCCCTGCCGCACCCCACGCGCACCTCGACCTCGCGCGCCGGGGGACGGCATACTTCGCGCGGCGGCTCGGCGAACTCGACGACGACGACATGGACGCGCCGAGCCTCCTGCCCGGGTGGTCGCGACGCCACCTGCTCGCGCACGTGGGTTACAACGCCCGCGCGGTCGCCCGGCTCGTCGAGTGGGCCCGCACGGGTGTCGAGACCCCGATGTACGCCTCCGACACCCAGCGGTGGGACGAGATCGTCCTCGGGTCGACCCTGCCCGCACGGGCGCTGCGACACCTGGTCGAGCACGCCGCGGTCCACCTCAACGTCGAATGGCGCGACCTGACCGACGCGCAGTGGGATGCCACGGTCGTCACCGCGCAGGGGCGCACGGTGCCCGCGCGGGAGACGGCGTGGATGCGGGCCAAAGAGGTGTGGGTGCACGCCGTCGACCTCGACAACGGCGGCTCCTTCCTCGACTTCCCGACCGAGATGGTCGACGAGATCATCGCCGACGTCTTCCGCGCCTGGACGCGCCGTGGCGAGCCCGGCGCGGTGGTGCTGCGTGCGACCGACCGCGACTTCGGGACAGCCGAGTACGGCGAGGGCGGGCCGACGGTCGAGGGCGCCACGCCCGACCTCGCGCGCTGGCTCACGGGCCGCGGCGCTCGCCGCCTGCGGGTCGTGGGCGGCGGCGACCTGCCCGCGATCGCGCGCTGGTTCTGACGGGGGCGCCGTCGCCGGAGCTCATCCGCCGGGGACGGGCGGCAGTTCCACGACGCGTCCGAGAGGGGTGTAACGCGGGCCGGCGAGGCGTCCGATCGGGCGCAGCAGCTCGGTGTCGATGCTCGCCGCGCCCGTCGATCCGACGCGCACGATGTCGTCGCGGATCGACCACGCCACCACGGTGCCCACCACGAACTCGCCCCCCGTGGGGCTGAACGCGGTCGTCGAGTGGTAGCGGCACTCCATCCGCACGGGCGCGTCGGCGAGCCCCGGGATGCCGATCACCCGCGAGTTCTCGAGCGCGAGGCCCAGGTGCTCGGCTTCGCCGACGTCGGGTGGCATCCCCTCCGAACTGGCGTGGAGGGACGCGAGCATCGACTCGTCGGCGATGTTCACGACGTACTCGCCGTACTCCTCGATGTTGCGGATGGTGTCCTTGCGGCCGTTCGCGCGGCGGTTCACGGTGAACCCGAGCATCGCGGGATGCTGGCTCACCCACGTGAACGAGCTGAAGGGCGCCAGGTTCACCGGGTCCCGCCCGCTCGTGACCCACGCGATCGGGCGGGGGACGACCGACCCGACGAGCAGACGGTACGTGTCGGCGGGGGAGAGGCCGGCGGCGTCGATGAACATGGGTCTCCTCGGTCCGGGCGTCAGCCCCGGGCGTGTTCGCTCGCGAGCAGCTCGCGCAGCGCCTTCTTGTCGATCTTGCCCACCTTGGTCAGCGGCAGTTCGGCGACGGTCTCGAGACGCTCGGGACGCTTGAAGGCTGCGACCCCCGAGGCGTCGAAGTGCGCGCGGACGGCGGCGAGGTCGAGCTCGTGCCCGTCGTGCAGCACGGCGAACAGGCACACGGTCTCGCCGAGGGTCACGTGCGGCATCGCGACCGCGGCCGCGAGCCGCACCGACGGGAGCCGATAGACCAGGTTCTCGACCTCCTCGGCGGAGATGTTCTCGCCGCCGCGGTTGATCATGTCTTTGCTGCGCCCCTCGACCACGAGGTTCCCGTCGGGACGCAGCCGCACGATGTCCCCGGTGATGTAGAAGCCGTCGGGGGTGAACGAGCGGGCGTTCGCCTCGGGCGCGTCGTAGTAGCCGCGCGGCGTGTACGGCCCGCGGGTGAGCAGAACGCCGGGGGTGCCGTCCGGCACGGCGGCCCCCGTGGCCTCGTCGACTACCCTGAGCTCGTCGTAGGGCGACACCGGGCGTCCCTGCGTCGCGACGATCGCCTCCACGGGGTCGTCGAGCCGCGTGACGTTGATGAGGCCCTCCGCCATGCCGAACACCTGCTGCAGGGTCCCGGGCAGCTCCTCGACCGCACGGCGGGCCAGCTCGTCGGCCAGCCGCGCGCCGCCCACCTGCAGCACGCGCAGGGTGCGGAGCGCGTCGGTGCCGACCGCGGCGCCGTGGTCGAGCCACGACGCCACGACGGCCGGCACCGCGGCCGTGTGCGTGACGCCGTAGCGCTGGATGGCCGCGAACGCGCGCTCCGGACGCGGGGAGCCGAGCGGCACCACCGTGCCCCCGGCGAACAGGGTGCCCAGGACGCCGGGACACGCAAGGGGGAAGTTGTGGCCTATCGGCAGCGTGGCGAGGTACACCGTGTCGGCGTCGACGTCCGCGGTCACCGAGGTCAGCAGCACGTTGCAGACGTAGTCGTCGTGCGTGCGGGCGATGAGCTTCGGCAGTCCCGTGGTGCCCCCGGAGAGCAGGAACACGGCGACGGAGGAGGCATCCACGGGCGGGAGCGCGACGCCGCGGGTCGCGGCGTCCGACGGGGCGCACAGCGGGGCGAGGCGCTCGACGTCGTCGGGGAGCGCGCGGTCGTCGTCGGCCTGGATGAGCACGTGGCGGAGCGTCCGACTCCCCGCGCGCAGCGCGCACGACAGGCTTCGGTGGTCGAAGTCGCGCAGTGCGTCGGGGCTCACGAGCGCCACGGCCTCGGACGCCTCGACCAGGTGCCGCAGCTCGTGCTCGCGGTGGGCGGGCAGCGCCATGACCGGCACGATCCCCGCACGGAGGCACCCGAGCGTCAGCACGACGAACGTCCAGTGGTTCGGCAGCTGCACGACGATCCGGTCGTCGGGGGCGATCCCGAGGGCGAGGAGCCGCGCGGCGCACGCATCGACGCGGTCGGCCAGCTCCGCGTAGGTGAGGGTCGTGTCGCCGTCGGCCACGGCGACACGGTCGGCGTGGGTCCAGGCGGACTCGACGAACACGTCGCCGATCGCGCGCCCCAGCCACAGTCCGTCCGCGCGGTAGCGCTCCGCGACCTCGGTCGGCCACGGGGTGAGTCCGTCCGCGGTGTTCATCGGAGCACCGCGTCGGCACGGCCGGACAGCACGAGCGTCATCGCGCGATCCTCGTCGCAGTCGGGCTCGTCGATGATCGCCGCCACGCCGTGGCGCAGGCGGGCCGCCTCGGCGGTGAGCTGGCGTTCGAGCGGTGTGCCGCCGGTGACCAGCACGGTCGTGGCATCCGTGTGGCTCGCGAGCGCGTCGCGGACCGCGGAATCGGGATGGATGCCACTCCCCACCGCGACCGTGACGGCCGGCGGGAGGTGGTCGCGGTCGAGCACGCGGCGGTCGAGGAGCACGCTGGCTCCCGGCCCCCGCACCGGGGACTCCAGCGGCGGCGCTCCGTGCCGTCGCTGCCACTGTTCGAGCGCCCGCCGCACCGCCTCGGGGTCGCGGCGCGCGATCTTGGCGGCCGGCAGCGCCCGCGAGAAGAAGTGGAAGCCGAATTGCCACGGTTCGAACGCGTGGAAGTAGGTGCCGAAGTTCTCCCACCACGACAGGCTCGGGCCGGCCGCGCCCTGGATGCGGGCCACCTGCGGCTGGCGCACGGCCTCGTACTCCCTGAAGGCGGCCTCGGTGTCGTCGGGGTGCGCGGCGAGCGCCTCGGCGAGCGCGATCGCGTCCTCGAGGGCCATCTTCGTGCCGCTGCCCACGGAGAAGTGCGCGGTGTGCACGGCGTCGCCGAGCAGCGCGACGTTGCCGTGGTGCCACTGGCGGGCGCGGATGGTCCGGAAGTTGCCCCAGCGCGAGTTGTTGCCGATGAGCCGCGCGCCCCCGATGAGCGGGGCGAACAGTTCCTCCAGGCGCCGCTGGCTGTGCTCGTCGCTGGGCCCGGGGGGAGTGGCGGCGTCGAAGCCGTCGAGTCCCGCGGCCCGCCACGTGTCCTCGTCGGTCTCGACGATGAAGGTCGAGAGCCCGCCGCCGATCGGGTACGCGTGCGCGGCGAACACGCCGCTCACCTCACCGGGGAGTGTGTCGTCGTGCGTGTGGAGGAAGGTGAGGCCGTCGAACACGGTGTCCGTCGCGAACCAGATGAACTTGGCCGTGGCGATGTCGTAGGTGACGCCCAGCGTGTCGTCTCCGATGGCCGCCCGGGTCTGGGAGTTCGCGCCGTCGGCGGCGACGATCACGTCGTAGTCGGCCAGGTCGTCGAGGCCACGGGCGTCCGAGAAGTGCAGGTGCGCACCGGCATCCGTCGCCCGGGTCTGGAGGGCCGCGAGCAGGTCCTTGCGCAGCACCGCGCCCATGCCGTTGCCGCGGAACGACAGGCTCTCTCCCTTGAGGCGCACCTCGATAGCGTCCCACCGCACGCCGGAGGCGTCGAGCGTCTCGCGCAGGGCCGAGTCGGCGGCATCCACTCCGTTCTGGGTCGCGTCCGAGAACACCACGCCGAATCCGAAGGCTTCATCCGGGCGGTTGCGTTCGAACAGGTCGACGTGGGCGCCGGGGATGTTCCGTGCGGCCAGTGCGGCGAACAGCAGCCCGCCGGGGCCGCCGCCGAGGACAGCGATGCGCATATCAGCCTCCTTGCTGAAGTCGTCGTCCCAGGGGGACGTCACGAGTATGCAACATAATCACGTGCAGCGCCATCACTTCGTTACACATAGGTCCGGTAACGTTCTCGCATGCGCCCGCGCTCCCTCGTCTTCACCCTCTTCGGGGACTACTTCCGCTACTGCGGCGACGGAGGAGCGCCCCTGCGCGGCCTGAGCGACGTCCTGCAACTGTTCGGCGTCGAACCGGCGACCACCCGGGTCGTCATGTCGCGCCTGCGCGCCGAGGGCTGGTTCGAGACGCGGCGCGACGGTCGCCTCACCACCTACGTGCTGTCGCCGCGGGCGTGGACCCTCCTCGACGAAGGACGCGACCGGATCTTCCGGCACATCGCGCGCGAGTGGGACGGGCAGTGGACGCTCATCGCGACGCGGGCCGGCGACCGCACCGCGCGCGACGAGGTCCGCAAGCGCCTCACGTGGCTCGGCTTCGGCCAGTTGCAGCCGGCGATCTGGATCGCCCCCGGCGACCGGATGGCATCCGCTCGCGAGGTCATGGAGGAGAGCGACATCGAGTCCGACGTCTTCCTCAGCCGGACCGGAGACATCGACGGCGATCGATCGCTCGCCGGGCGGGGGTGGGACCTCGAGGGTCTCGACCGGCTCTACCGCGATTTCGCCGCCGCGCACGACATCGCCGAGCCGCCGAGCTCCGACGAGGAGGCGCTCGTGCGGCGGGTGCACCTGACCGACGACTACCGTCGGTTCCCGTTCACCGACCCCGACCTGCCGGCGGTGCTGCTCCCCGCGTCGTGGAGCGGACCGCGCGCCCACGCGGTGTTCGTGCAGCGGCACGGCGAGCTGCACGACGCCGCGACCGCGGCGGTCGAGCGCCTCACGGGGCTCCGCGTCGAGGGGGCGCACCGCGTGTTCCTGGCGGACGGCGCGGTGGGGTACACGCGCGGGGCGTGAGCCGTCGGGCGCTACCGCAGCGCGGTTACCGCAGCGCCGGGAGCCGCTCGGCGAAGGTGCTCAGCACGTCGCTCGTGCCCGCGTCGATCTTGACCGCGGCGCGCTGATCGGCGCGCGTCGCCCCGCGGTTGACGATCACGACCGGCAGTCGTCGGCGACGCGCGCGCTCGACGAGGCGGATGCCGGAATTCACGACGAGCGACGAACCGGCCACGACGAGGGCCTCGCTCGCGTGCACCAGCTGCTCGGCCTCGCGGAACTTCTCGACCGGGATGTACTCGCCGAAGAACACGACGTCCGGCTTGAGCGTGCCGCCGCACACCGTGCACACCGGCACGATGAACCCCTCCGCGGAGGCGGGCGTCACGTCGCCGTCCGGGCCGAGCTCGACGTTCTCGGGGACCGTGATCCACGGATTGTCGGCCTCGACGCGCGCGGCGAGGTCGCGGCGGTCGAACACCTGCCCGCAGTGCAGGCAGCCGACGCGACGCATCGTGCCGTGGAGTTCGACGACGCGGTGGCTCCCCGCGCGGACGTGCAGACCGTCGACGTTCTGCGTGATGACGCCGTTCGTGATCGCGGCGTTCTCGAGCGCCGCGAGAGCCCGGTGCCCGTCGTTCGGCTCGGCGGCGGCGAACGCCTTCCAGCCGAGGTGGCTGCCGACCCAGTACCGCCGACGCGCGTCCGCGTTCGAGAGGAACTGATCCGCCGTCATCGGGGTCCGCGTCGGCGCGCCCTTCCCGCGGTAGTCGGGGATCCCCGAATCGGTGGACACCCCCGCCCCCGTGAGCACCGCCACGCGGCGTCCGGCGAGCACCTCGACGGCTCGATCGATGGATGCCAGGGTCTCGGCATCCCTCGTCGTGTCCGTCATGCGCACCTCCGTCGCTTCGAGTCTAGGACCGTGGGTGGATGCCATCGCCCGAGGCGTCGTGGCGCCCGGTGCTGGCAGAGTGGGACGATGCCCGTCCTCCCGATCGACTCCGCCGACGACCCGCGCCTCGCCGACTACCGCGACCTCACCGACGTGTCGCTCCGCCGCGTGAGCGAGCCCGCCGGCGGCCTGTACATCGCCGAATCGTCGAAGGTGCTCGACCGCGCGCTCCGCGCCGGGCACCGCCCCCGCTCCGTGCTCGTGCAGGAGAAGTTCCTCGACGATGCGCTCGCGCTCGTCGGACCGGATGCCGAGGTGTACGTCGTCCCGGCGGAGGTCGCCGAGCAGGTCACCGGATACACCGTGCACCGAGGGCTGCTGGCATCCATGCACCGTCCCGTTTTGGACTCCGTCGCCGACGTCGTCGCGGGTGCCCGGCTCGTGGTCGTGCTCGAGGACATCGTCGACCACACCAACGTCGGTGCGGCGTTCCGTTCCGCCGCCGCGCTCGGCGCCGATGCGGTGCTCGTCACCCCGCGCTGCGCCGACCCGCTCTACGGCGCAGCGTGCGCGTCAGCATGGGCACGGTGTTCCAGGTGCCGTGGACGCGGCTGCCGGAGTGGCCCGAAGCCAAGCCGCTGCTGCGGGACGCGGGGCTGCACCTCGCCGCCCTCGCGCTCGCCGACGACGCCGTGGCTCTCGACGATTTCGCCGCGGCCGGACACGAGCGCGTCGCGCTCCTGATGGGCGCCGAGGGCGACGGGTTGAGCCGCGGGGCGCTCGCCGCGGCCGACACGGTCGTGACGATCCCCATGGCCGGGGGAGTGGACTCGCTCAACGTCGCCGCGGCGAGCGCGGTCGCGCTGTGGGAGCTGGGGCGCGCCTTGCGCTGAGCTCAGACCTCCGTGTGGCGCGAGGCCGTGGCATCCTGTCCGGGGGCGAGGGTGATCACGGGCAGCGGCTCGGGGCGCTTCGGGAGGATGTGGTCTCCCGACGACTGGTGGCGCAGACGCCGCAGCACCCACGGCACGAGATACGCCCGCGCCCAGACCAGGTCTTTCTCGCGCGCCGCGCGCCACGTCGTCGGCGGCAGCGCCTCGGGCTGCATCGGCTGCAGGTCGTTGGGGACGTTGAGCGCGCGCAGCACCATCCGCGCGACCTCGTGGTGGCCGAGGGTGTTGTAGTGCAGGCGGTCGTCGTCGAAGAAGCGCATGTCCTGGACTTCTTTCAGGCCCCACTGGTTCGCGACGATGCAGTCGTAGCGGTCGGCGATCGAGCGGATGTTCTCGTTGTAGATCGCGACCTTGCCCCGGATGCCGCGGAACACGGGCGTGAACTCGGTGTCGATGCCCGTGAACACGACGACCGTCGCGCCGTCGCTGCGGAGGCGCACGACGGCATCCTCGAACTGCTGCGAGACGGCGTCGGGATCGGTGCCGGGGCGGATGACGTCGTTCCCGCCGGCGGAGAACGTGATGAGGTCGGGCTTCAGCGCGAGCGCCGGTTCGATCTGGTCGGCGACGATCTGGCCGATGAGCTTCCCGCGGACCGCGAGGTTGGCGTATGCGAAGTCGTCGACCTGGGATGCCAGGACCTCGGCGACACGGTCGGCCCAGCCGCGGTGACCACCGTCGGGCAGCGGGTCGCCGATCCCCTCGGTGAAGGAATCGCCGAGGGCGACGAAGCGGCGCCAGGGGTGCGGGCCGGGGTTGTCGGACGGAGACGGGGCGGGCGAGTGCGGATCGAGTGTCATCGAAACCTCCGCCCCCAGGCTATCCCCGCCCTCCGACACGGCAAGGGCCCTGGCATCCCCCCTCTCCCTCCTGCCGCCCCCATCTCATAAACGCTCCGGCTCGCCAGAAACGCCGCGCCGGAGCGTTTCCGCCGACCCGAAGCGTTTATCCGCAGGTGGGGTCGCGGAACCATCCCTAGGCGCACGCGGCACCCCCCAGAACCGCCTATCGTGGATGTTCGCGCTCGCGAGGGAAGGAGGTTCGATGCTGGAAGAAGAAGCCCGCACTTCGGCCCTCCCCGACACCTCCGATGGCACCGCGCCCGAACTCTCCTTCGGCGACTCCGGCGACGAGCACCACTTCGGAAGCTTCGCCGCCGAGCACCTCTCGCCGTCGTTCCCGCAGCGCGCCCCGTGGGGAACCGCGCAGCGTCTGCGCGCGTGGCAGGCCGAGGCGCTCGACCAGTACTTCGGCTCCGACGGCCCCGACGGCGTGGGCCGCGGCCCCCGCGACTTCCTCGCCGCGGCCACCCCGGGCGCCGGTAAGACGACGTTCGCCCTCCGCCTCGCGTCCGAGCTCATGCGCCGCCGGGTCGTCGACCGCATCGTGGTCGTGGCCCCCACCGAGCACCTGAAGACCCAGTGGGCAGAGGCGGGGGCGCGGGTCGGCATCCGTCTCGATCCGTACTTCTCGAACCGGCACGCGACGCCCTCGCGGCAGTACCACGGCGTCGCGGTCACCTACGCGCAGGTGGCCGTGAAGGCTGAGGTGCATCAACGCCTGACGATGGATGCCAGGACCCTGGTGATCCTCGACGAGGTGCACCACGGCGGCGACGCGCTCAGCTGGGGCGACGCGCTCCGCGAAGCGTACGGCCGTGCCACCCGCCGCCTGCTGCTCTCGGGGACGCCCTTCCGCAGCGACACCGCGCCCATCCCCTTCGTGGAGTACCACCCGAACGAAAAGGGCATCCGCCTCTCGCGCACGGACTACGCCTACGGCTACCGCCGCGCGCTCGACGACGGGGTCGTCCGCCCTGTGTTCTTCCTCGTCTACGCCGGGCAGATGCGCTGGCGCACCAAGGCCGGGGAGGAGATGGAGGCCCAGCTCGGGCAGGACAACACCAAGGACATCACGTCGCAGGCCTGGCGCACCGCGCTCGACCCCAACGGCGACTGGATTCCCGCGGTCCTCCGCTCCGCCGACCGGCGCCTCACCGAGGTGCGCGAGACGGTCCCGGATGCCGGCGGCCTCGTCATCGCGACCGACCAGACCGCCGCGCGCGCCTACGCCACGATCCTGGAGGACATCAGCGGCGAGAAGGTCACCGTCGTGCTCTCCGACGAAGCCGAGGCGTCCGGCCGCATCGAGACGTTCTCGAAGGGCACGAGCCGCTGGATGGTCGCCGTCCGCATGGTGTCCGAGGGCGTCGACGTCCCGCGCCTCGCCGTCGGGGTCTACGCCACGAGCGCCTCGACGCCGCTGTTCTTCGCCCAGGCCATCGGCCGCTTCGTCCGTGCCCGGCGCCGCGGTGAGACCGCGAGCGTCTTCCTCCCCAACGTGCCCCAGCTCCTCGCGCTCGCCGGCGAGATGGAGGCGCAGCGCGACCACGCCCTCGACCGCGACAGCGACGCGGACGACCAGTGGAACGCCGAAGAAGACATGATGGATGCCGCCGAGCGCGAGGACAAAGCCTCCGACGCGCTCGAGCAGGAGTTCGAGTACCAGGCCCTCGGCTCCCTCGCGCACTTCGACCGCGTCCTGTTCGACGGACAGGAGTTCGGCCAGCTCGCCGTCCCCGGAACGATCGAGGAGGAGGAGTTCCTCGGCATCCCCGGGCTCCTCGAACCCGAGCAGGTGCACGAGGTGCTCATGACCCGGGCGTCGCGCCAGTCGCGCCACCGGTCCTCGCGGGAGGCGAAGGAGAAGGCGAGCGGCCAGGAGCCGCCCAGCGTCGACGAGGGCGGCCTGCCGCAGCCCCTCCACCGCACGCTCAGGGAACAGCGGCAGCTCCTCAACAGTCTCGTCGGGCTGTACGCCCGCCAGACCGGCGAGGCGCACGGCCTCGTGCACGCCGAGCTCCGTCGCATCTGCGGCGGCCCCGCCGTCTCGCACGCCACGGTCGCGCAGCTGCAGGCGCGCATCGAAGTGCTGCGCAAGCGCGTCCGGTCCTGAACACCGTCCCGCGGCGGATCGCCGGGCGGTTTCGCGACCCCGAAATGCTGGCACCGGGACCGTGGCATCCGCGTGTTTCCGGGCTTCGGAGGCCCGAAATGCTGTCAGTATCGGCCGACGCGCCCGGGGGAGGGGAACGCCCCGCCTAACGTGGGGGAGACCCGAAGGAGAACCGTGACGACCTCCGCCACACCCACCGCCCGCGACCGCCGCCGTTGGGCGCGCTACCTCGTCGACGAACGCGCCGAAGCGCGCGTGTACCGCGACCTCGCGAGCCGCCGCTCCGGCGAAGAACGCGAGATCCTCCTCGCGCTCGCCGAGGCCGAGGGACGCCACGAGCAGCACTGGCTCGCCCTCCTCGGCGACACGCCCCAGCGCCTTCCGCGTCCCGACCTCGGCACCACGCTGCTCGCCTGGATGGCCCGCCGCTTCGGCTCGATCTTCGTGCTCGCCCTCGCGCAGAACGCCGAAGCGCGCTCACCGTACGCCGACGAGCCGTACGCGACCGCGCAGATGGCCGCCGACGAGCAGGTGCACCACGAGGTCGTGCGCGGGCTCGCCGCCCGCGGACGCCGGCGCCTCTCCGGAACGTTCCGCGCCGCCGTGTTCGGCGCCAACGACGGGCTCGTGTCGAACCTCGCGCTCGTGATGGGCGTCGGCGCCACCGGCGTCGCCCCGAGCTTCGTGCTGT
Organism: Microbacterium sp. SLBN-111; assembly: GCF_049739645.1. NCBI lineage: Bacteria > Bacillati > Actinomycetota > Actinomycetes > Micrococcales > Microbacteriaceae > Microbacterium > Microbacterium sp. SLBN-111. The sequence continues at coordinate 3,442,992 of NZ_JBMGQH010000001.1, read as the reverse complement.
TCAGCGGCATCGCGGGACTCCTCGCCGGCGCGCTGTCGATGGGCGCGGGCGAATTCGTCTCGGTGCGCTCGCAGCGCGAACTGCTCGAGGCCACCGAGGAGAACGACTACGCCGACTCCGCGCTCCCTCACCTCGACCTGGATGCCAACGAGCTCGCGCTCGTCTACCGCACCCGGGGGATGGATGCCGAGGAGGCCCTGGCCAAAGCCCGCGACGTCGTCACGGCGGCCCAGGCCGGGGCGGCTCCCGCCGCCGCGGCACCGGGCGAGTCGTCGCACGAGGTCGTCGGCAGCGCGTGGGGGGCCGCGATCTCGAGCTTCCTGTTCTTCGCCTCCGGAGCGATCATCCCGGTCCTGCCGTGGATCTTCGGCCTGAGCGGCGTCGGAGCCGTGGCTCTCGCCCTCGGCCTCGTCGGCGTCGCCCTGCTCGCCACCGGTGCGATGGTGGGTCTGCTCTCCGGCGCTTCGCCGCTCAAGCGCGGTCTGCGTCAGCTCGCGATCGGCTTCGGCGCCGCCGCCGTGACGTACGTGCTGGGCCTGCTGTTCGGGGTGTCCGCGGCCTGAGGTTCGGTGTCCGAGCTCAGCCGCGGCTCGCGCTGACCCGCGCGGCCTCGCGCACCGCGGACACGTTCTTGCGTCCGGCGCGGGATCCGGCGAGCTTCGCGGCGATGTGCTCCGAGACGGTCACCGGCTCGTAGAGCGCGGGCCATTCGCGCGACGCGAAGTGGGGGAGCACCCCGACCACCGCGTCGGCGTTGCCGTCGTGGAAGAACGCCGCCGAGCGGCGCCGCTCGATCGTCCCGCCGATCACGGGCGGCTTCACCCGGTGCAGCGTCGACAGCCACTTGTCGTTCGTGAGCCGCGCGGCCACGTCGCCGACGTTCACCAGCAGCGCGCCCTCGGCCGGCATGACGTCGTTCCACGACCCGTCCAGTCCCAGCACCTGCAGGCCGGCGACGCGGTCGGCCCACAGCACCGTCACGAGGCCGTAGTCAGTGTGCTCGCCCATGCCGGTCAGCTCGGCGCCGAGTTCGATCGAGCCCGGGGGCAGCGCGTAGTTGTTCATCCGCAGCACGTCGATCGAGTGGTCCGTGAGCGTGTCGAAGTAGTCGTCGGGCACCCGCAGCGCCGCGGCGAAGATGCGGGTCAGCGTCCGCGCCACTCGCCGGGCCTCGTCGTAGTACGACTCGACGGCCCCGCGGAAGCCCGGTGTCGCCTCCGGCCACGTGTTCTCGGCGTAGTGCGCGGGCGTGGCGGTCGTCCCGGGATACGCGCGCCACGACGTGCCCACGTTGAACGCCTCGAAGAAGTCGTTCATCCGCGTCACCGGATCGATGCCGAGGCTGTAACTCAGCGACTCGCTCTTCGGAGGCGTGTAGCCGCGGTTCTCGGATGCCGGACGCACATACTGCTTCTTGGCATCCAGGCTCAGTCCGAAGAAGGCGTCGAGCGCCTCCTCGAGGTCGGTGATCGTCCGGTCGGGCACCCCGTGCCCCACGATCTGGAAGAAGCCGACGGTGCGGCACGCGTGATCGACGGCGGCGACGACGGCGGCCCGCGCCACTTCGGAACCCGGGCCGACCCATGCGGAGATGTCGATGGTGGGAACGTGGAACCGGTACATGTGGCATCCATCCTTCCGGGATGCCTCGACGCTAGAGCCGCGATGTCACATCGGCGTTTCGTCGGTGTCACGGGTATCGAAGGACGGAAAACGAAGAAGGCCCCGGACGAATCCGGGGCCTTCTTCATTCTGTGCGCGAGGGGGGACTTTCCCCACCGCCCCTCCACGCGCCGCTGCGCGGCACGCGGAGCCTCCGGCGGCGTGGGCCCAACCCCGCACGGGTTCGCCGCCCTCCCGCTCCCGTAGACAACGAAGAAGGCCCCGGATGAATCCGGGGCCTTCTTCATTCTGTGCGCGAGGGGGGACTTGAACCCCCACGCCCTATACGGGCACTAGCACCTCAAGCTAGCGCGTCTACCTATTCCGCCACCCGCGCATTGGGTGTCTGTCGCTTTCGCAACGAAGAACGACATTACCACGCCCGGAGCGCACCCCACGAACCGGGGCCGCACCCCGGGCGCGTCCCGCCGCCGTGTCGATGGGGCACCGACGTGCCGCAGCCGTGGCGTGGACGGGGGAGGGCGCACGCGCCGGGTACCGTAGTGCGCATGTCCGAGCACGACGCCGACCCGCCCGAGGTCGCCCGCGTGGCCGCCGACCTCATCCGCTTCGACACCACGAACTTCGGCGGAGGCCGGTCCCGCGGCGAGCGCGAGGCCGCCGAGTACGCCGGTGCGTACCTCGAGGCCCTCGGCCTCGACGTCGACTACTACGAGCCGATCGACCGCCGCACGAACCTCTCGACGCGCATCCCGGGTCGCAACCGCGACAAGCCCGCGCTCATCCTGCACGGCCACCTCGACGTCGTCCCGGCCGTCGCCGAGGACTGGAGCGTCGACCCGTTCGCGGGCGAGATCCGCGACGGCATCCTGTGGGGACGCGGCGCGGTCGACATGAAGGACATGGATGCCATGATCCTCACCGCCGTGGCCGACGTGCTGCGCGCGGGGGAGCAGCCCGAACGCGACATCATCGTGACGTTCTTCGCCGATGAGGAGAACGGCGGCGTCGAGGGCTCGGCCCTGGTCGTCCGCGACCGCCCCGAGTGGTTCGCCGGCGCGACCGAGGCGATCAGCGAGGTCGGCGGCTACTCGATCGCGGTCGACGACCGCCGCGCGTACCTGCTCCAGGTGGGCGAGAAGGCCCTGCTGTGGATCAAGCTCGTGGCCCGTGGCCGCGCGGGTCACGGCAGCGCCCTGCACCCCGACAACGCCGTGACCGCCGTCGCGGAGGCCGTTGCCGCGCTGGGGCGCACGCACTGGCCCGTGCGCCTGACCGACACCACGACGCAGCTCCTGGCCGGCCTCGCCGAGCTCACCGGTGACGACGCGGGCGACCCCGACCGTCTCGCGCAGCGCGCGGGTGCGGCGTCCGGGTTCCTCCGTTCCACCCTGCGGACGACGACGAACCCCACGGGGCTCACCGCCGGGTACAAGCACAACGTCATCCCCGACCGTGCCGAGGCCCTCATCGACGTGCGGGTGCTGCCCGGCACCGAGGAGGCGGCGCTCGCCGACATCCGCCGCATCGTCGGCCCCGGCATCGAGGTCGAGATCGTCCATCAGGACATCGGCCTGGAGGTCCCGTTCGCGGGCGACCTCGTGGATGCCATGGTGGGGCAGCTGTCCCGCCACGACCCGGGCGTGCCGGTGATCCCGTACCTCATGGGCGGCGGCACCGACAACAAGGCCCTGGCCTCCCTCGGAATCTCCGGTTACGGGTTCGCGCCGCTGCGACTCCCGTCCGATCTCGACTTCACCGGGATGTTCCACGGTGTGGATGAGCGCGTCCCCGTCGACGCGCTCGAGTTCGGTCGTCGAGTTCTCGCCGACCTCCTCCGGACGTACTGAAGGACCGCATGCATATCTTCGAGGTCATCATCCTCGGGCTCGTCCAGGGCCTGACCGAGTTCCTCCCCATCTCCTCCAGCGCCCACCTGCGGATCGTGGGCGAGTTCCTGCCGTCGCAGACCGACCCCGGCGCGACGTTCACCGCGATCACGCAGCTGGGCACCGAGCTAGCCGTTCTGCTGTACTTCCGCAAGAAGATCGGCAGGGTCATCTCGCGCTGGTTCGGTTCGCTGTTCGGTCGGGTTCCGCGCAACGATCCTGACGCCCGCATGGGGTGGCTGATCATCATCGGCACGATCCCCATCGGCATCCTGGGCTTCCTGCTGCAGAGCCTGATCCGCGACAACTTCCGGAGCCTCTGGATCACCGCGGTCGTGCTCATCGTGTTCGGCATCCTGCTCGGGCTCGCCGACCACTACGGCAAGCGTCGTCGTGACCTGAACGACCTCACCTACCCGCACGGTCTCGCCTACGGATTCGCCCAGGCCCTCGCCCTCGTGCCGGGTGTGTCCCGTTCGGGTGCGACCACGACCCTGGGCCGAGCCCTCGGGTACAAGCGCACCGCCGTCGCGGAGTACTCGTTCCTCCTCGCGGTCCCCGCGGTGTTCGTGAGCGGGCTCTACGAGCTGTACAAGAGCTTCGACGAGGGCACCGGACCGTACAACCTCGCCGAGACGGGGCTCGCGACCGTGATCGCGTTCGTCGTCGGCTTCCTCGTGATCGCCTTCCTCATGCAGTACCTCAAGAAGGGCAGCTTCCTGCCGTTCGTGATCTACCGCATCGTCCTCGGCGTCGTCGTGATCGTCCTTCTCCTCACCGGGGTCGTCCCGGCGGAATCCACGATCATCTCCGGCTGACCCCGCACGCAGCAGAACGGCGCCGCCCCCTCGGGGACGGCGCCGTTCTCGCGTTCAGCGGCGGGGCGGGTCGTCGCGGCCCGGCTTGGCGGGGCCGTCGCCGCCGCGGCGCAGATACCGCTCGAACTCCTGGGCGATGGCATCCCCCGACGCCTCGGGAGAATCCCACGTGTCGCGGGTCTGCTCGAGCTGGTGGATGTAGTCGCGCATCTCGTCGTCATCGGCAGCGGCCGCGTCGATCGACGCCTCCCACGCGAGCGCCTCGGCCGCGAGTTCGCCGCGCGGCACCGGGATGCCGGAGATCCCCTCGAGCCGGTCGAGGAGCGCGAGCGTGGCCTTGGGGGACGGCGTGTGGCCCGCGACGTAGTGCGGCACGCTCGCCCACAGGCTGGCCGTGGGGATGCCGGCGCGCTCGGCCGCGTCGCCGAGGGCGCTCAGGATGCCGACCGGCCCCTCGTACAGACTCCGCTCGAGCCCGAGGGACTGGCGCACACCGTCGTTGTCGCTGCCCGCGAACACCGAGATCGGGCGCGTGTGCGGGACGTCCGACATCATCGAGCCGAGCGCGACGAAACCGGTGATGTCCTCCCGCAGGGCGACGTCGATGAACTCCGCCGCGAAGGCCTGCCACGCGCGAGCCGGCTCGACCCCCACGAGGAGCCAGATCTCGGGGTCGTCGGTGCGATGGGTGGGGCGGAGCAGCGTGGCCTCGGGCCATGTGAGGGTGCGGTGGCCCTCGGCATCCACTCCCACCTGGGGGCGGGTGTACTGGTAGTCGAAGTACAGCTCCGGATCGACGGAATGCACCACCTCGTAGTCGCTGCCCGTCCGCAGCATCGCTGCCGCGGACGAGGCCGCCTCTCCGGCGTCGTTCCACCCGTCGAAAGCGGCGACGATGATCCGGCGACCCAGTGCGTCCACGCAACCTCCTCTGCCCCTGCGGGGCTGGATATCCAGGATAGGCGCATGCGCCCGGGGGAGCGCTCGGCCGGGGGATGGTCGGGGAGCGCGCTGGATACGATGGAACGATGACTTCCCCCGCCCCCGCCGCCGTCCTCTGGGACATGGACGGCACCCTCGTCGACACCGAACCGTTCTGGATGGCCGCGGAGACGCCGCTGGTCGAGCGGTTCGGCGGCACGTGGTCGCACGCGCAGGCGCTCGGGATGGTCGGGCTCGCGCTGGAGGACTCCGCGCGGCTGCTCCAGAACGCCGGCGTCCCGTGGGGCGTGGACGAGATCATCGCCCACCTCACCGACGAGGTGCTGCGCCAGCTCGCCGTGCAGGGCGTGCCGTTCCGCCCGGGCGCGCAGGAGCTGCTGGCCGACCTGCGCCGCTCCGGCGTGAAGACGGCGCTCGTGACGATGTCGATGCGGCGCATGGCGCTGTCCGTCGTCGATCTCATCGACTTCCCGGCGTTCGACGTCGTCGTCGCCGGTGACGACGTCACCCGGCCGAAGCCCTATCCCGACCCCTACCTCCAGGCCGCCGACGCCCTCGGCGTCGCCATCGGCGACACCGTCGCGATCGAGGACTCGCCGAACGGCCTGCGCTCGGCGCTCGCGAGCGGCGCGGTGACCCTGGGCGTCCCGCTCATGGTCTCGCTCGACGAGGTCGGTGCCCACGCGCTGTGGCCGACCCTCGCCGGTCGCGGCACCGCGGACCTCGCCGCCCTCCATTCCACCCACGCCCCCGCGACCACCCCACAGGAGACCCGATGAGCGAGACCCCGCACCTGAGCGGACCTTTCCGGGTCGGTGACCGCGTGCAGTTGACCGGACCCAAGGGTCGGATGCACACCATCACTCTCCGCGAGAACGGCGAGCTGCACACGCACAACGGCGTGCTCAAGCACGAGCTCCTCGTCGGCCAGCCGGACGGCAGCGTCGTCACCAACAGCTCCGGCCACGACTACCTCGCGCTGCGTCCGCTGCTGCGCGACTTCGTCATGTCGATGCCGCGCGGAGCGGCGATCGTCTACCCGAAGGACGCCGCGCAGATCCTGTCGCAGGCCGACATCTTCCCCGGGGCGACAGTGGTCGAAGCGGGCGTGGGCTCGGGCGCGCTGTCGCTGTGGCTCCTGCGCGCGATCGGCCCGAGCGGCCGCCTGGTGTCGTTCGAGCGCCGCGAGGAGTTCGCCGACGTCGCCCGCGCCAACGTCGAGACGTTCCTCGGCGCGACCCCCGCCACGTGGGAGGTCGTCGTGGGCGATCTGGTCGAGAACCTCCCGGATGCCGTCGCCCCGGCATCCGTCGATCGTGTCGTGCTCGACATGCTCGCGCCGTGGGAGTGCATCGACGCCGCGGCCGACGCGCTCACCCCGGGCGGCGTCGTGCTCTGCTACGTCGCCACCGCCACGCAGCTGAGCCGCGTCGCGGAATACATCCGCGCCACGGGGCTCTTCACCGACCCGGATGCCTCGGAGACCATGGTCCGCGGATGGCACGTCGAGGGCCTGGCCGTCCGCCCCGACCACCGCATGGTCGCGCACACCGGCTTCCTCCTCACCGCGCGCCGCCTGGCCCCCGGGGCCGTGCCGCCGGAGGTCAAGCGGCGGGCGTCGAAGTCCAGCTACGGCGACGAGGACGTCGAGCTGTGGACTCCCGGTGCCGTCGGCGACCGCGAGATCACCGACAAGAACCTGCGCAAGCGCGTGCGCGAGGCCCAGAAGGCTGCCGACGGCGTGCGCCGCCGCGACGGCGAGCCGGTGGCCGCGACGGAGGCACCCGACGGGACCGCCTAAACTGATCCGGTGCGCAGACTCCCCGCCCTCGTCGCCGTGATCGCTCTGGCCGGAACCGGCCTCGTCGGATGCGCGGCATCCGGCAGCGCCTCCGCTGCGGGATGCACGCCGCCGCCGTCCGACTCGCGCGCCGCGGAGGCCGTGACGGTCTCGGGCGAGGTCGGACAGAAGCCCGACGTGCAGGTGCGGTCGCCGTTCCTGCCCGACACGCGTTCGGTCGAGACGGTGGTCACGGGCGACGGTGAGCGCATCACTCAGCCCGACCAGCTCGTTCTCCTCGACCTGACGGTCTACAACGGCATCACGGGCGAGCGCATCGTGGGCTCGCGCTACGACGGCAACGTCGCGAACGCGCAGCCTCTGTCCGGCTGGGACCAGACGTTCCCCGACTTCTCCTCCGCGATGCTCTGCGCGACGCAGGGGTCGCGCCTGGTCGTGTCGATGCCGTACGACAGCGTGGGTCCGCAGGCGGCGCAGGGGCTCGACATCCCGCAGGGCGGCTCTGCCGTCGTCGTGGCCGACGTCGAGCGCGTGTACCTGCCCGCCGCGAACGGTGCCGACCAGTTCACGGCCGGCTTCGGTCTTCCCACGGTCGTGCGCGCGCCGGGCGGCCAGCCCGGTGTGACGATCCCCGACGGCAACGCGCCGACCTCCGTGTCGGTGCAGACGCTCAAGAAGGGCGACGGCCCCGCGCTGACCGCCGACGCGACCGCGCGCCTCGCCGTGCTCGGCGTCTCGTGGAACGACCGTCGGCAGTTCGTGACGACGTGGGGCAAGAACCCCATCGCGGCGCCGCCGTCGAAGCTGCCCGGGACGCTCGCCTCCGCGCTCGAGGGCCAGACGGTCGGCTCGCAGGTGCTGGTCGTCATCCCCGCCGACCAGACGGCGGACGACCAGAAGCTCTTCAACGCGCCCACCGACACGGCCCTCGTGTACGTCTTCGACATCCTCGGCGTCGACGGCTGAGTCCGGCTGAGCCCGGCCCGCGCCTAGGATGGGCGGGTGTCCGCCGCCTCGTCCCGACCCGCTCCCGAGGAGCGTCTGGTCAACCTCGTCGTCGCCCTCATGGCGACGGAACAGGGGCTGACGAAGGACACGATCCTCTCGTCCGTGGCCGGTTACCGCGAGCAATACGAGGCGGGGGCCTCCAAGGACGCCCTTGAGAAGATGTTCGAGCGCGACAAGGAGAACCTGCGCGGACTCGGCGTCCCGATCGAGACGATCGGCGACCGCGCCGACCCCGATGATCTGCGCGAGGCCCGGTACCGCGTGCCGACCGCGGAGTACGCGCTCCCGGAGGACATCTCGTTCAGCCCCGCCGAAGTCGCACTGCTGAACATCGCGGGGAGCGTGTGGGGCAGCGAGTCCCTGTCGGCCGATGCCCGCAGCGGTCTGCGCAAGATCCGTGGTCTCGGCATCGCCGTCGATGAGCCGATCATCGGCTACGCGCCCCGCATCCGGGCTCGGGATGCCGCCTTCCCGGCGCTGCAGCGGGCGATCGAGGAGTGCCGGGTCGTCACGTTCAGCTACCTCCGTCCCGGCGACGCGCGGGCGCGGGAGCGTCGCATCCGTCCGCTCGCGCTGCTGGAGTACGAGGCGCGGTGGCACGTCTTCGGTTTCGATCTGACGATGGATGCCGAGCGCACCTTCCTCCTCTCGCGCATCGTCGGGGACGTCACCGTGACGCGCGAACGCTTCGACGAGAAGCTGCGGGTCGGCGCGGGGGAACGGGCCCTCGCGGGACTCGAGGGGGTCGCACGTCGTCAGCGGGCGCTCCTCGAGGTGCACCCGGGCACCGAGGCGGCGCTGCGACTGTCGCGGCGCGCCGAGCCGGCGGCGCAGGGCATCGTGGTGCCGTACGTCGATCTGCACGTGTTCGCGGACGAGCTCGCCTCCTACGGGCCCGAGGTGCGCGTCGTCGCCCCCGACGACCTGCGCGAGCAGGTCATCCGTCGCCTGCGCGCGACTCTCGCCCTGCACGGAGGTGCCGCGTGAGCTCCGACCGCGCCCTGCCCGCCCTCGACCGGGCGGCCCTCCTGCTCCAGCTCGTGCCGTACATCATCGGCAAGGGCGAGGTCTCGATCGCCGAGGCCGCGGCCGATTTCGACGTGACCGCCGATCAGATGCGGGCGATGGTCGAGAGACTCACCGTCATCGGCCTGCCCGGAGAGGGCGGGTACTGGCAACTTCCGAACGAACTGTTCGACATCGACTGGGATCTGCTCGACCGCGACGAGATCATCTCGATCACGAACACGGTCGGCCTCGAACGGTCGCCGCGTCTCACCGCCCGCGAAGCCGCCGCGCTCCTGGCCGGTCTGCAGCTCACGCGGTCCCTGCCGGGCGTGGGCGACAGCGCCCTCGTGACGGGGTTGCTCGCGAAGCTCGCGCGGGGGGCGTCGTCGACCCCGCCGGCGGTCATCGTGGCCCCCGGTCCCGTGGACGGCGTCCGTGACGTCGTGGACCGCGCGCTCCGCCGCGGGGTGGCGGTTTCGTTCACGTATCGCGCGCCCGGTGCCGCGCCGACGACCCGCACCGTGGATCCGATCAAGGTCCACATCGCCGGGGGCCAGTGGTACTTACAGGGCTGGTGCCACACGCGGCAGGCGGTGCGCACGTTCCACCTCGACCGCGTCAGCGACCCCGAGCTCACCGGCATCCCCGCGGTCCACGGCGCCGACCCGGTACCCGAGCTGTTCGCCCCCGCCGACGACGAGGTCGTCGCGCGGTTCCGGTTCCCCCGCGCGGTGGCCCCGCTGCTGTCGGACTACCTCGAACGCGCCACGATCGAGGGCGAGGGGGACGTGGCCGTCGCCTCGCTCCGCCTCGCCGACGAGCAGAGCCTGAAGCGTCTCGCGGCGCGGCGCGGCGGCGAGGTCGAGCTGCTCGAGCCCACCGGCGCGCGGCGCGCCGCGGCGGCCTGGGCGGCCGCGGGTCTCGCGCAGTACGGGGAGGATCTCTCGCCCAAGGGGTGAACACGTCGAGTTCGTGAGCCCCGGCGGAGGGGCACGGGCTACACTGAAGGCACCCCCGCCCGATACTGAGGAGTCCTCATGCTAGGCAATCTGAACGGATGGCACCTGCTGATCGTTCTCGCGGTCATCCTGTTGCTCTTCGGTGCCGCGAAGCTCCCCGCCCTCGCGAAGAGCATGGGCCAGTCGGCGCGCGTCTTCCGCAGCGAGATGAAGGAGATGAAGCGCGACGACGAGGCCGCCACTCCGGAAGCTCCACGCGCGACCGAGTCGGGAACCGCGTCGTCCGTGACGCCCGAGAAGCGCCCTTCCAGCGACACCTCCGCATAGCGCGTGGCCACGGCAGGACCGCCGCGGATCGAAGTGCCGGAGGGGCCGCGGCGCGATAAGCGCATGTCCATCGGCGCTCACCTGGTCGAACTCCGTAAGCGCCTGATGATCGCGGCGGCGGCTCTCGTCGTCGGCATGATCATCGCGTTCATCATCACCGACCCCGTGATCGCATGGATCACGGAGCCGATCCGTGTTCTCACGGAGCGACGTGGCACGAACTTCGCCGCGCTCAACTTCACGAACGTGACGTCCGGCTTCGACCTGCGGATGCGCATCGCCTTCTCCATCGGCATCTTCCTCTCGTCCCCGATCTGGCTGTGGCAGATCTGGGCGTTCGTGATGCCGGGCCTCACGCGCAAAGAGATCCGCTACACGGTCGGGTTCCTGGCATCCGCGATCCCGCTGTTCTTCGCCGGCTGCTGGGTGGGGCTGTTGGTCGTCCCGCACGTGATCGAGATCATGTCGACGTTCATTCCGCAGGGTGGCGTCAACTACTACGCGGCGACCGAGTACTACGACTTCGTGTTCAAACTCATGCTCGTGATCGGCGTCGCGTTCGTCCTGCCCGTGTTCCTGGTGGCGCTGAACGTCATCGGCATCGTGAGCGGGCGCGCGATCCTGAAGGGCTGGCGCATCGCGATCCTCATCGCGACGGTCTTCTCGGCCCTGGCCACGCCCGCGGCCGACGTCGTGACGATGTTCCTGCTCGCCGGCATCCTCATCGTCTTGTTCTTCGCCGCGGCCGGCGTATCCCTGCTGTTCGATCGACGCAAGGCCCGTCGCGCTGCCGCGGCGGGGCTGCCAGGATCGATCGTGTGAGTGGACTGAGCCCCGCCGACCGATTCGCCCGGGCCTCCGCCCGCGCCCAGCATCCGATCACCGCCGATTTCGCGGAGTCCCAGCGGTTCGACCTCGATCCGTTCCAGATCGCGGGATGCCAGGCCCTCGAGGACGGTCGGAGCGTGCTGGTCGCGGCGCCCACCGGTGCCGGCAAGACGATTGTGGGCGAGTTCGCGATCCACCTCGCGATGCTCGAGCCCGGCGACAAGGCGTTCTACACGACCCCGATCAAGGCGCTCTCGAACCAGAAGTTCCACGAGCTGCAGGAGGTCTACGGCGACGACGAGGTGGGCTTGCTCACCGGCGACACGAACATCAAACGCCTCCGCGCGCATCGTGGTCATGACGACCGAGGTGCTGCGCAACATGCTCTACGCCGATTCCCCGGCGCTGCGCGGCCTGCGGTTCGTCGTGATGGACGAGGTGCACTACCTCGCCGACCGCTTCCGCGGTGCGGTGTGGGAAGAGGTCATCATCCACCTGCCGCGATCGGTCAAGCTCGTCTCGCTCTCGGCCACCGTCTCGAATGCAGAAGAGTTCGGCGACTGGCTCGACACCGTGCGCGGCGACACCGAGGTCATCGTGTCCGAGACGCGGCCCGTGCCGCTGGAGCAGCACGTGCTCGTGCGCGGCGACCTCCTGCCGCTGTTCGACGACCGCGCGGGCGTCGCGACGGCCCAGGTGAACCAGGAGCTGCTGCGGATCCGCGGCGGCCACGCCTCGACGTTCGAGAACAACCGGCGCGCACAGGAGTACCGCTCCGCGCGGCACGCGGGCGGCCGGCGCCAGCCGCGGAACGGTCAGCGCCCCGTGCGGGCCGCGCACGCGCCCCGGATGGAGCGGATCGAGCGCCCGCAGGTCGTCGATCTGCTGCGGCGCAACCACCTGCTCCCGGCGATCTTCTTCATCTTCAGCCGTGCCGGCTGTGACGCCGCCGTGCAGCAGCTGCGGCGCGCCGACGTGCGCCTCACGTCGCCCGAGGAGCGGGCCGAGATCCGGCGCGTGGTCGACGAGCTGACGTTCACGCTCAAGGACGAAGACCTCGCCGTGCTGCGGTTCTGGGAGTGGCGCGAGAACCTCGAGCGCGGCATCGCGGCGCACCACGCCGGCCTCCTGCCGGCCTTCAAGGAGGTCGTCGAGGAGCTGTTCCGGCGCAAGCTCGTGAAGGTCGTGTTCGCGACCGAGACCCTCGCGCTCGGGATCAACATGCCCGCACGCACCGTCGTGCTGGAGAAGCTCGAGAAGTTCAACGGCGAAGCGCGGGTCGCGATCACGTCGGGCGAGTACACGCAGCTCACCGGTCGCGCGGGGCGCCGCGGCATCGACGTCGAGGGGCACGCGGTCGTGCAGTGGACCGAGGGTCTCGACCCGCAGTCGGTCGCCGCGCTCGCGTCGCGCCGCACGTACCCGCTGAACTCGAGCTTCCGGCCGACCTACAACATGGCCGTCAACCTCATCGATCGGTTCGGGCGCGCCCGCGCGCGCGAGATCCTCGAGTCGTCGTTCGCGCAGTTCCAGGCCGACCGCTCGGTCGTGGGCCTCGCGCGGCAGGTCAAGGAGGCCGAGGAGTCGCTCGCGGGCTACGAGACCGCGATGACGTGCGATCGCGGCGATTTCCGCGAGTACTCCACGATCCGCCGTGAGCTGTCCGACCTCGAGAAGATCAACCGTCGTGACGCGACGGCGCCCCGACGCCTGCGCGACGAGCGGCAGCAGCAGATCCAGTCACTGCGGCGCCGGATGCAGCGGCATCCGTGCCACTCGTGCCCCGATCGCGAGGCCCACGCCCGCTGGGCGGAGCGGTACTGGAAGCTCAAGCGCACGACCGACAAGACGCGGCAGCAGATCGACCAGCGCACGGGGACCGTGGCGCGCGTGTTCGACCGCGTCGTCGACGTCCTCGCGGCGCTGGAGTACGTCGAGATCGACGACGACGGCACGACGACGCTCACCCCGGCCGGGCGCACGATGCGCCGCATCTACGGCGAGCGCGACCTGCTCGTCGCGGAGTCGCTCCGCCAGGGCCTGTGGAGCGCGCTCGACGCGCCATCGCTCGCGGCCCTCGCGTGCTGCCTCGTGTACGAACCGCGCCGCGACGAGGCGGGCCCGGGGGAGCGGGGCCTTCCACGCGGACCCTTCCGGGGAGCCCTGGATGCCACGCAGACGCTGTGGCAGGAGTTGGACGACCTCGAGCGAGACCACCGCCTGCCGGGGTCGGAGACGCCGGCCTCGGGACTCGCCCCGGCGATGCACGGGTGGGCGCGCGGGCTGCCGCTGGACACCGTGCTGACCCTCGCCGACATGGCGGCGGGCGACTTCGTCCGGTGGGCGAAGCAGACGATCGACCTGCTCGATCAGATCTCGCTCGTGGCCGAGCCCAAGCTCGCGAAGACGGCGCGGACCGCGCTCGATTCCGTGCGCCGCGGCATCGTCGCGTACACCTCGGCGTGATCAGGGTCGGCGCAGGTCCCGCCGCTTAGGCTGGTCGGGTGCCTCTCGCCGATCCGCCGCGACCGATCGTCCGTCTGGCGTTCGCCGCACCGCTGTCGACCGCCGCAGGGCTGCTGCTCGTCACCGCGTTCCCGGCGCCGGCGCTGTGGCCCATGGCATTCCCCGCGGTGGCCATGGCGCTCGTCGCCCTCGCGGGTCGGCGCGTGTGGTCGGCGGTGCTCGTCGGGTTCCTCTTCGGCGCTGCCTTCTTCTCGGTGAACCTGCTCTTCACGGCTCGCTATCTCGGGCCGATCCCGTGGATCGCCCTGTCGGTCCTGGAGTCGCTGCTCACGGCCGCGTTCGCCGTGCCGATCGCGCTGGCGTATCGGTGGATGCCGCGGATCGCGCCGGGTCGCGTCGGTCGGCTCGTGCTGCTTCCCGCGCTCGTGGCGGGCCTGTGGACGCTGCGGGAGCAGATCGTCGGCTCGTGGCCGTACGGCGGCTTCCCGTGGGGCCGGATCGGCGTCTCGCAGGTCAACGGTCCGTTCGCCGAGGTGGCGTCGTGGGTGGGCATGTCGGGGCTGAGCTTCCTCGTCGTCGTCTTCTGCGCGATGGCGATCGAGTTCGCGCGGTCGGGGCGGTTCCGTCGACCCGTCGGGGCCGTTCCCGCCCTGGTCGTCCTGGTCGCGCTGCTCGCGCTGCCGCAGTTCCCGACGACGGACGCGGGGTCGCTGCGCGTCGGCGCGGTGCAGGGCAACGGGCCGGCGGGGTACTTCGACCAGCGGGCGCGCAACGCGGTGCTGAACGCGCAGCTCGCGGCATCCGCTCCGCTCCTCGGTCAGAAGATGGACGTGCTGCTGTGGCCGGAGGGCGGCGTCGACTCCGACCCCACCCGCAGCCAGAGCACCGCCGCGGTGCTCGATGAGCTGTCACGGCGCCTGGACGCGCCGCTGCTCATCTCGGCGGTCACGGAGCGCGGACCGAACCTCTACAACTCGTCGCTGCTGTGGACCGCGGACGGGGCGCCGGAGCAGATGTACGACAAGCGCCACCCGGTGCCCTTCGGCGAGTACGTGCCCGACCGGGCGTTCTGGGAACCGTTCGCCCCCGACCTCATCGGTCTCATCGGCCGCGAGTACACCCCGGGAACCGCCGACCCGGTGGTCGACATCGACGGCGTCGTGGCGGGGCTCGCGATCTGCTTCGACGTGATCTACGACGACGTCGTGTGGGACGGAGCCTCGGAGGGCGCCGAGGTGTACCTCTTCCAGACGAACAACGCCGACTTCCGCGGGACGGACGAGAACCTCCAGCAGCTCGCGTTCGCCCGGATGCGCGCGATCGAGACCGCGCGGTCGGTCGTGAACCTGTCGACGGTCGGCACCAGCCAGGTCATCGCCCCGGACGGCGCGACGCGTGACGAACTGCCGGTCGACGCCGCCGGATACATGCTCGACGACGTGCCGCTGCGGACGGGCCTGACCCCCGCGGTCGTGATCGGCCCGGCGCTGAAGATCGTGCTGGGGTGGGGGAGCCTCGCGGGACTCGCCGCCGCCGGAGCCGTGCTGGCGTTCCGCGGGCGCACGAAAAAGACGCCGGCCCCCGAAGGAACCGGCGCCTGAATCCGTGATCCGCGTTACGCGCTGATCTTCTGATCCCCGCCGCGGCGTGCCCGGAGGAACGCCAGGCGCTCCTCGAGGAGCTCCTCGAGCTCGGGGATCGTGCGACGCTCCAGGAGCATGTCCCAGTGCGTGCGCGGTGCCTTGTCGTCGCTGTGGTCGACGGTGGCGGTGCCCTCGCCGATGCGCAGCAGCGCCTCAGCGCCGCAGGTGCGGCATTCCCATGCCGGCGGAACCTCGGCGTCCGCGGCGAAGGTCAGCACCGTCTCGCGTCCGCAGGTGGCGCAGACGTAGGTGTGCTGGGCCCGGTCGTGGAAAACGACCCCGTCTTCGCTCTGAAGGCTCTGTGCGCCGAGTCGGATGCCTCGAAGACTGCGATCTGCCATTGTGTGGTCCTCTCGTCGGTCCCCATGTATAACGGCCCGACCTGTGCGCTTTATTCGAACAGAGGGCACCCTGGCGAGATTCACAGAGGATGCTCAGGTCGTCGGGCGTTCACCGCCCGTTCACGACGGCGAGCGCGAGGTCGGCGCGGTCGGTGACGATCCCGTCGACGCCGATGTCGAGAAGGCGCCGCATGTCGGCGGGGTCGTTCACGGTCCACACGTGCACCTCGACTCCGGCCGCGTGGGCGGCGCGCACGAGACCCGGCGTGACCACGCGCACCGGGCCCTGGCGCTCGGGGATCTGCACGGCATCCAGTCCCGTGAGGAGACGGCGGACGGTCCCGCGCAGGCCCACCGCCTGCGCGGCGACGAGGCGCGCGACCGTCCTCGAACCGGGAGAGGTCGCGGGAGACAGGGCGGCACCCGCGGCCCGCGCCGCGGCGAGCGCGAGGAGGCGGCGCTCGTCGGAGAAGCTCGTCACGAGCACGCGGGCGGCGTGCGGCGCGACGAGGCGTCCGGCCGGCTCGGCGGCGTCCTCGGCCTTCACGTCGAGGTTGAAGCGCACGTCGGGGAACGCGTCGAGCGCTTGCGCGAGCGTGAGCAGACCGCCCCGCTCGGCCATGAGCTCCTCGAGCTCGGGGAGGCGGACGTCGGCGATCCTGCGGGGGTCGCCGGTCACGCGCGACAGGTCGTCGTCGTGGAACAGGATCACGACGCCGTCGGCCGTGAGGTGGCAGTCGGACTCGACGTAGGCGACGCCCGCGGCGTGCGCGGCCGCCACGGCGGCGAACGAGTTCTCGGCGACGCCGAGCGCGGCATCCGCCTCGGTCACGAGACCCCGGTGCGCGAGGACGCGCGGGGGTTCGGGGGAGAGGTACGGATGCCGGGTCATGAGCCGGCGGGAGCGGCACCGCCGCGCTCGTCGGGGGAGGCAGCGTCCGGAAGGCCGGCCGCGCGCGAACCGAAAGCACCGGAGATGCCCTTCAGCGCCTCGGTCAGCTCGCTCGGGATGATCCACAGCTTGCTCGAGGCGCTGTCGCTGATCTTCGGGAGCGTCTGCAGGTACTGGTACGCCAGCAGCTTGTCGTCGGGGCGCCCCTCGTGGATCGCGGAGAACACCGAGTGGATCGCCTGGGCCTCGCCCTCGGCGCGCAGCACCGCGGCCTGCTTGTCGCCTTCGGCCTCGAGGATCGCGGCCTGCCGACGCCCCTCCGCCTCGAGGATCTGCGACTGCTTCGAGCCCTCGGCGGTGAGGATCGCGGCGCGGCGGTCGCACTCCGCGCGCATCTGCTTCTCCATGGAGTCCTGGATAGACACCGGCGGGTCGATGGCCTTGAGCTCGACGCGGCCCACCCGGATGCCCCATTTGCCTGTCGCCTCGTCGAGCACCACGCGCAGCTGCCCGTTGATGTTGTCGCGGCTGGTCAGCGCTTCCTCGAGGTTCAGACCGCCGACCACGTTGCGGAGGGTCGTGGTCGTCAGCTGCTCGACCGCGCCGAGGTAGTTGGCGATCTCGTACGTCGCCGCGCGGGCGTCGGTGACCTGGAAGTACACGACCGTGTCGATCGAGACGACGAGGTTGTCCTCGGTGATCACCGGCTGCGGCGGGAACGACACCACCTGCTCGCGCAGGTCGATGAGCGGCCGCACCCGGTCGATGAAGGGCACCACGATGTTCAGGCCGGGGAGGAGCGTCTTGTGGTACCGGCCCAGCCGTTCGACGACGCCGGCGCGGGCCTGCGGGACGATGCGGACCGCGCGGAAGATCGCCACGATCACGAAGATCGCGACGGCGATCGCCAGCACCCAGCCGATGACGGACGGGATGAGATTCTCGACGTTCATGGTGTGACTCCCTGCTCTCGAGCGCGGACGACGGCGGTGGCGCCGTCGATGCGGGCGACCTCGACGGGCGTGCCCGGGTCCAGGCGCGTGTCGGTGTCGCTGCGTGCGGTCCAGACATCGCCGTTGGCGAGCTTGACCTGCCCCGCGACCCGCGAGACGGTCGCCAGCACGAGGCCGTCGAGGCCGATGAGCGCCTCGACGTTGGACGGACGGGTGTCGGCGGTGCGCTGCAGGCGCCGCAGCATCCGCGGACGGAGGAACACCACCAGCGCGATCGCGGCCGCCGCGGCGAGGATGACCTGCACCCACGGCGGCGCGCCGCCGAGATCGGCGACGAGGCCGACGATGCCGCCGAGGGCCAGCATCAGGAACGTCAGCTCGACCGTGATCATCTCGATGACGAGGAAGAGCAGGATCACCACGAGCCACAGGATCCAGGCCCACGTGTCGATGGTCGAAAGGTCCATGTCGCACCGCCCTTTTCCCGAACGTAGCACGCGTGCGCGGCGCCGAGACCGGTTCCTGGGGGAGCGTTCAGGATGCCGTCACCGGTGGGTTCCGGCATCCCGGTCGGTAGGCTGGGTCTTTGTCGTGTGCGCCGGCGTCGGTCGCCGGCATCCGATTCCGAATCGTCAGGAGTTCCCGTGTCCCAGACCCTCCCGTCCGGCTCCCTGAGCGGCAAGACCGCCCTCGTCACCGGCTCGTCGCGCGGCATCGGCGCCGACACGGTCCGCTACTTCGCCGAGGCCGGCGCGAACGTCGTCATCAACTTCCGCAACAAGGCCCCGCGCGCCGAGAAGCTCGCCGCGCAGCTGCGCGAGCTGGGTGTCGAGGCGCTCGTCGTCGGCGCCGACCTCACCGACCCGGCGTCGGTGCTGGCGATGTTCGACGAGGTCGAGCGCACGTTCGGCGGCCTCGACGTGCTCGTCCTCAACGCCTCGGGCGGCATGGAGTCGGGCATGGCCGAGGACTACGCGCTGAAGCTCAACCGCGACGCGCAGGTCAACGTCCTCGAGTCGGCGCTGCCGATCCTGCGCGAGGGCTCGCGCGTCGTATTCGTCACGAGCCACCAGGCGCACTTCATCCGCACGACGCCGACGATGCCCGAGTACGAGCCCGTCGCGCTGTCCAAGCGCGCCGGTGAGGACGCCCTGCGCGAGCGCATCCCGGCGCTCGAGGAGCGCGGCATCGGCTTCACCGTCGTCTCCGGCGACATGATCGAGGGGACCATCACCGCGACGCTGCTCGAGCGCGCCAACCCCGGTGCCATCGCCGCGCGCCGCGAGGACGCCGGCAAGCTCTACAACGTCGCCGAGTTCGCCGCCGAGGTCGCCCGCGCGGCCCTCGACCCGGTGCCCGCCGACCACACGCGCCTCGTGGGAGACACGGACTCGTTCGGAGGGGAGTGAGCATGCGCGCCCA
Source organism: Microbacterium sp. SLBN-111 (assembly GCF_049739645.1). Taxonomy (NCBI): domain Bacteria; kingdom Bacillati; phylum Actinomycetota; class Actinomycetes; order Micrococcales; family Microbacteriaceae; genus Microbacterium; species Microbacterium sp. SLBN-111. The sequence goes on along the minus strand of NZ_JBMGQH010000001.1, from coordinate 3,424,072 downwards.
CGACATCGAGACCTTTGTGTCGGTCGGGCGCCCCGCGCTCTCGTCCGACGGCGCCTTCGCCGTCTACGCCACGTCCCGCCCCGACATCGCGGCCGACCGTGCCGTGGGCCAGCTGTGGCGCGTCGACCTGCCCGACGGCACGCCTCGCCGCCTCACGCGCGGCGTCGCCGACCGCGCGCCGCGGCTGTCGCCCGACGACACCACGGTCGCGTTCCTGCGCGCCGACGCCCGCGGTCGCACGCAGGTGTTCGTCGTCCCCGCGGTCGGCGGCGAGCCGGTGCAGGTCACCGACCAGGCCAGCGGCGTGACCGACGTGTCGTGGTCGCCCGACGGCACGCGCCTGGCGTTCACCGCGCGCGTGGTCGAGCCCGGCCGCTACGGCACGGTGGAGGGACGGGATGCCACCGCCGAACCGCCGCGCCGGATCACCGGCATCCGCTGGCACGCGAACGGCCACGGCTACCTCGACCGTCCCGCGCACCTGTTCGTCGTCGACGCGCCGGCGGCCGACGCGGAGCCGTTCTACGAGCCCGCCCCCGACGTCGTGACCCCGGAGAAGCGAGTGGTCGCTTCGGCGCCGCGGCAGCTGACCGACGGCGCGACGAGCTGGTCGGGCGTGGCGTGGACGGCCGACGGCAGCGAACTGGTGAGCCTCCCCGACGTCATCGAGGACCGCGTCGCCGACCTGCGCTCGCGGGTCGTCGCGGTGGCGGTGGACGGGGGAGCGCAGCGCGAGGTGCTGGGGATCGCCGCGAACCTCTCGATCGACGAGGTGGCGGTGGCCCCGGACGGCGCGATCCTCCTGCGCGGCAACGACGTCGGCGACTCCGGTCTCGACTTCGTGGCGCCGGGCACGGCCGTGTGGCTGCTCGACGCCGATGGTCCGCGCGCGCTCACCCATCCCGAGACGATCGACCTCGGCGAGGTCGGCTCGCACCTGTCGTTCGCCGGCGACGACGTGCTCGTGCAGGACCGCACCCGCGGCCGCGTGCGGCTGCTCCGCGTCACGCGCGGGGGAGAGGTCGCCGAGGTCTTCGGCGGCGACGTCGAGGTCACCGGGCACGCCGCCGCGGGCGGCCGGATCGTCGCGGCGGTCGCGACGCCCGAGTCCGCGGGCAAGCTTCTGCTCCTCGACGGCGTCACGGGGCGCGCGCTCACCGACCTCGGCGCCCCGGCACGCGAGCGCGGCATCGTCGTCCCCGAGGAGCGCGAGATCACCGGCCGCGACGGCTACCCCGTTCACGGCTGGGTCGCGGTCCCCGAGGGCGAGGGGCCGTTCCCCGTGATCCTGCAGATCCACGGCGGCCCGTACGCCTCGTACGGTGTGCACCTCTTCGACGAGACGCAGGTGCTCGTGGATGCCGGCTACGCGGTCGTCTACAGCAACCCTCGCGGGAGCGCCGGCTACGGCCGCGCCCACGGGCGCTCGATCCGGCAGGCCATGGGCACGCTCGACTACTTCGACGTCATCGACTTCTTCGACGGTGTGGTCGGCTCCGACCCGCGGCTGGACGGCGAACGCGTCGGCATCCAGGGCGGGTCGTACGGCGGCTACATGACCGCGTGGATCATCGCGCACGATCACCGGTTCGCCGGGGCGATCGTCGAGCGCGGGTTCCTCGACCCCGTCGCGTTCCCGGGCACGAGCGACATCGGGTCGTTCTTCGGGCAGGAGTACGTCGGCACCGACCCCGCGCGGATCGCCGCGCAGAGCCCGATGGCGGTCGTCGACGACGTGCGCACGCCCACGCTCGTGCTGCACTCCGAACTCGACTACCGCTGCCCGATCGAGCAGGCGACGCGGTACTACGCGGCGCTCAAGCACAACGGCGTCGACGCCGAGATGCTCATCTTCCCCGGTGAGGATCACGAGCTCACCCGCGCGGGTCGCCCGCGGCACCGCGTCCAGCGGTTCGAGGCGGTCCTGGACTGGTGGGCACGACACCTGCCCGTGGCCTGAACGGAAGAGGGGGCCTGGATGCCGTGGCATCCAGGCCCCTCTCTCGTGAGTCGGGTCAGGCGGTCTTGCCGAACTGGATCGCCCGGACGATCTGGAACACGCCGAGGACCAGGAGCGAGGCGCCGAGCAGGAGGAACAGCGTAACCGCACCGAGCAGCGGCGAAAACAGCAGGACGACGCCGGCGAGGATGCTGATGATCGCGAAGAAGATCGTCCATCCGCGGCCCGAACCATGGTTCAGGGTCGTGAGCGACACGACGCCCTCGATGATCCACAGGATGCCGACGAGGGTGCCGACGAAGACGCCGAACCAGGCCGTCGTCGCCGGGAGGTTCACGAACGAGAAGATGCCCGCGAGGATGAACAGCAGCCCGAGGACGATGTAGCCGATCCGAGCCCATCCGGAGCGGAAGAAGATACCGATCCCGATGTTCACGATGCCGGCGATGATGACGTAGACGGCGATGATGGCGACGGCGACCGCGGCGGTGCGTCCGGGCCAGAGCAGGATCAACAGACCGACGATCAGCGAGATCGCGCCGCTGACGGCCAGAGCCGTGCGCACGGCCCGCACCGCGGGCGTACTGGACGAGGTGGTGGTGGACATGGCGAGCCTTCCTGAGTGAATGCTGAGAGCTTCGCTTTCACGATAGACCTCGCGCGATCCGTCGTGGGGGACCTAGGTCATCCCAGTAACAGGGCGACTCCGAACAGCACCGGGAGACACCCGAGGGTGGAGATGAAGACCACGTCGCGCGACAGGATCTCGCCCACCCCGTAGCGCTGCGCGAAGTTGAATACGTTCTGCGCCGTGGGGAGCGCGGCGAGCGTCACGACGATCAGCACCTGCTCCGGCGGCAGCGCGAACGCCAGCGCGACGCCCCACGCGACCGCGGGCATCACGAGGAGTTTCAGCACCGACGCGATGAGGACGTCGACGCGGCGTCCCGGCTCGGTCAGTACCCGCTGGCCGTACAGCGACATCCCGTACGACATCAACAGCACGGGCACGCACGCCGCTGAGAAGAACGTGAGCGGGTCCATGACGATCGGCGGGAGGTGGATGCCGAGCACCGCCACGAGCACGCCGAGCGCCGATCCGATGAGCATGGGGTTCTTGGCCGTCTGGGTGAGGATCCGCCGCGGGGAACGCGAGCCCGAGGTCGCGGCATCCAGGATGCCGAGGGCGATGGGCATGAGGACCAGGAGCTGGAACAGGATCACCGGAGCCGAGTAGGCCGCGTCGCCCAGCATGTAGAGCGAGATCGGGATGCCGATGTTGTTGCTGTTGACCTGTCCCGCCGACAGTGCGCCGATCACCGTCTCGGCCGTGCGACGGCGGAGCACGAAGCGCGAGATCAGGGCGTACCCGCCGATGATGATCGCCGCGGTGATCATCGACACCGGCAGGAGGGCCGAGAACAGCGTCGTGACGTCGGCGCGCGCCAGCACCACGAACAGCAGGAACGGCGACAGGACGAAGAACGTCAGGCGGCTCAGCACCGGGCGCGCGTGTTCGCCGAGCAGATCGATGCGGGCGATGACGTAGCCGACGACGACGGCGAGGCCGATGACGGCGAATCCGGTCAGGATGCCGCTCACGCCGGTACTCCCGGGCAGACCCGCGCGCCGCGGGGGCGACGTCGCGATTCCATTGAGGCGAGCCTACTCGTGCGGGGGCGTCGCTCGTTTCCGCCCGCGGGGACCAAAGTCCCGCGTGGGAGAGTCGGGCGAACGCATAGTGGCGGGGGGAGAAGGGCGCCATGATGCGTGAGGGATCAACGAAGGGGATGGCTCCGTTCATCGACGGCGCTGCCGATCGGGGGAGTTCAGCCGCCGCGAGTGGCCGGCCGCGTCGGCCGCACCGTCCGCTCACCAACTGGCACCGGACGCACGCGGAGTCGCTCACGCTCGGCGAACGTGCGGCGGACTGGCTCCGCAACCGCATGGGGTCGTGGGGATTCATCTTCGGGTTCACGGCCGTGATGGTGGGGTGGGCGCTGATCAATGCCGGTTCCACCGCGATCGACCCGTTCCCCTACATCTTCCTCAACCTGCTGCTCAGCATGCTGGCGGGGATGCAGGGTGCGATCCTCCTCATCGCCGCTCGTCGCCAGGACGAGATCTCCGCCGCCCTCGCGCAGCACGACTACGAGACGAACATCGCCGCGAAGTTCGAGATCGAGGAACTCCAGCGGATCGCGCGCGAGCAGCTCGCCATCCTCCGCCGGCTCGAGGAGTCAGGCGTGCGAGCGGGGCACGGCGGTGAAGCGCCGGCCGGTGACACGCAGCGGCGCGATCCGCAGGAAGACGTGCGTCGGGACCGGTAACGACGGGGTCAGGTCCGTGACTCGGCTCTGGTCGATCTCGGCCCGCTCCTCCATCCGCCACGCGACGCCTCGGAACACCACGCTCCAGCGCTGCGCACCCGCAACCCCGTCGATCTCGAACGCCACCTGGGGATTGTCGGTGATCGCCGTGGCCTTGGTGCCGGGGGAGGTGCGGCAGTAGATCTGCCGATTCGTGATCGTGAAATCGAGGGGCACCACGTCGGGGGCGCCGTCCGGCGCGATGAACCCGAGGCGCCCGGGGCCGTGGGCGGCCGTCGCGAGCTCCCAGCACTGCTCATCGGACAGGTGCTCGATCGGCATCGCCGGGTCACGGAGGCCGTCGTCGGCGATGGGTCCCGTGGATGCCGGGTGTCGATGAACGTTCATGAGTTCGACCTGTCTTTCGAGTGCGGCGACGGCCGTCGCGGTGAGCGCGTGGTGGAGAGGGTTATGGCGTGGGCTCACGCCGGCGCGACGCTCCGCGCGGGTTCGGCGTGGGCGGGCGCGTCGAGGGGAGTGAGGGACTCCGGCGGCACCACGCACAGGGGAGCGGCCATCGCTCCGACGAGGTACCACGCGACGGTGCCGAGGAGGCCTCCCGCGAGGGCGCCGTGGTGATGGCTGCCGATGACGACGAGGGATGCCTCCCGCGCCAGTGCCTCCAGGACGAGAGCCGGATCGTCGGCGAGGAGGACATGCTCGACGTGCAGCCCCGGGTAGGTTCGCGAGACCGCCCGGACCGCGCGGCCCACCACGGCCTGGTGCTCCGCTTCGTGGCGCGGGCCGAGGGGAGCCACCGTCCACGCGTGGACGATGAGCAGAGAGCGCTTCGTGCGGGCCGCTTCGGATGCCGCGAACCGCAGCGCGGCGTCCGCGGAGCCGTCGCCGTCGTAGCCCACGACGACCGGTCCGGGCCGGTCGTGCCATCCGGCCGGGACGATGCACGTCGGCACCGCCGACTGCACGCTGACGCGGATCGGCACCCACCCCTTCAGCATCGAGCGGACCGGCGCATACAGGTGCGACCCGATGACGACGAGATCCGCAAGACGATCGCTCTCGAGCAACGTCTCCGGCATCCATCCCCGCAGGACCCGCGTCTCGACCGTTGCGGATGTCGCCCGGCGGTGGAGCAGCTCGGAGCCGTGGTGCGCGACGCGCTGCACCTCGCGTTCGGACTCGAAGAATTCGGCGACGGTGGTCAGTGTCACGTGGGACGGAACGTGTCGGGCGCGTTCGGCGACCCACTCCAGTGCTGCGACCGACGCTTCGCTGCCCTCGAATCCCAACAGGACGTGTTCCACGGTGATCCTCCTCGACGGCGGAGCTGGTCGCTCGACCCTCACGGGGAACGTACGTGCCGGGAATCGGTGCGGCCGGGACCTTCGTCCTGTGCGGGTGAAGCTGGGTGCTGTCGCCTCGATCAGTGGAACGCCGATAATGCACATTATGTCAGTTTGAATCGGGAACCTGGTCTCCCGTCACGACGCTGCGCTCCCCGGCCGTAGACTTCGTCCGACGTCGGCGGAGGGGGCGGACATGCCGGTGGGTGCGCTCATCTTCGTCGGGGTGGGCCTTTCGGTCATGATCCCACTGGCTGTGATCGCCATCGTGTGGCCGACGCCCCTGGCTCGCTGGAACGGTGCTGCTCAGCGAACGCGTCTTTTCGGCGGGACGCGCCCCGCGCGGCCGCGAAGTGCGCTGGCGTCGTCCCCGTGGTTCATGCGGGCCTGGGGAATCGGAGTCCTCACGGTCGCCACACTCATCGCTGTCAGCGTCGCCTCGAGCGTCATTACTCACGGCATCGAGTCGACGCGCCCGGAACTCACCCCCGTTCTCGCGGGCGGTTTCATCGCGATCGGCGCCGCCCAGGCGATATCCGGCATCGTGTTCATCGTCCGATCGCGACACCTCCTCGAGACCCTTCGTCGGAAGTTCGCGGAAGACGGGGCCGATCTCCGACGCTGGATGATCGTCGTCTGGGGTTGCGTGGCGCTCGTGATGTCGGGCGGGGTCTTCACCGTCGTGCTGACGAGCGTGTGAATCGCCGCGGCGCGCCATTAGCCTGAGCGGATGAGTTCCCCCCGACTCCCCCGTGACCGCCGTCGCACCGCGTCGATCGTACTGTCGACGATCTCGCTCTCGGCTCTCAGCCTTCTCTTGTTGTCGGTGGGATGGATATCCCTCACGATGGCGGGTGCCTCGGCGATGATCGCGATCCTCCCGATGGGGCTGTTCTGGATCACCTCGTGGATCTGGGGCATCCTCGCGTTCGTCGCGCTCGGGCTCGGGCTGACCTCGACGAGACCGGCGCTCCCCTGCGTCCTCGCCGTGGTGGCGCTCCTCGAGATCGTCGTGGGACTCGCGACCCTCGGCACGCCGTAACGGCCCCGGTGCGACCGCGTCAGCGGATCCACTCGGACGTCACACCGATCACGCGCGAGCCGTCCAGGTCGCCGAGCGAGAGCCCCGCGAACCGGACCGCGGCCTCGGACGTCTGCCACCGGAACTTCGGGGTCTCGGTGGTCGCGGCCTCGATCACCGTCTTCGCGGCATCCTCCGCCGCCTGCGCCTGCGCGAACGACGCGGTCGTCCGCTGGATGTAGGCGTCGAGCTGCGCCTGGTACGGGCCACCGTCGTAACGATCCACGGATGCCGTGAACGACGACGCCACGGCCGCGGGTTCGACGATCGCGACGTCGATGCCGAACGGCGCGACCACGGGCGCGAGCGACTGCATGAGGCCTTCGACCGCGAACTTCGCGCCGCAGTAGGCGTCGGCGAACGGCTGGCCCACCGCTCCCCCGACGCTGGTCACCGTCACGATGCGGCCGTGTCCGCGCTCGCGCATCCCGGGCAGCACGAGGCGCGTGAGCCGCGCGACGGAGAGGTAGTTGGTGTCGAGCTGCGCCTGGAGATCGGCATCCGAGAGCTGTTCCAGGGTGCCGACGGCTCCGCGCCCGGCGTTGTTCACGAGCACGTCGACGACGCCCAGGTCGGCGACGAGCGCGGCCGCCGCGTCGGCGTCGGTGACCTCGAGCGCGCGGATGTCGAGGGTGACGCCCGCGGCGTCGGCGGCCGCGCGCAGCGCGTCGGCGCGGGACGTGTCGCGGACGGTCGCGACGACGGAGAGGCCGGCCTGGGCGAGGCCGATGGCGGTGTGCAGACCGATGCCGCTGGAGGTACCGGTCACGAGAGCGATGCGGGTCATGGCACCGACCCTACGCCCGGCCGCCGACAGCTCTCACTCCCCCGCGAGCTCGCCGATCAATGCCTCCACGCGCCGACGGATGTCGTCTCGGATTCCGCGGACGGTCGCGGCATCCTGGCCGGCGGGGTCTTCGAGCTGCCAGTCCTCGTACCTCTTGCCGGGGAAGATCGGGCACGCATCGCCGCAGCCCATCGTGATGACCACGTCCGATTCACGAACGGCATCCACCGTCAGGATCTTCGGGGTGTTCCCCGCGATGTCGATGCCCTCCTCGGCCATCACCTCGATCGCGACGGGATTGATGTGCTCCTTGGGCTCGGATCCCGCGGACAGCACGTCGATGCCGTCGCCCGCGAGGTGCTGCAGGTAGCCGGCCGCCATCTGCGACCGGCCGGCGTTGTGGACGCACACGAACAGGACGGTGGGACGCGACATGGGGGTCTTCCTCGGGACGCGGGCGACGGGCTACCCCCGACGATACGCGGCTCGCCCGATGTCGGAGGCCCCCGTTAGCGTGCGGGCATGACCCGCGTGATCTTCCACACCGCCACGACCCTCGACGGCTACCTCGCCACCGACGACGACTCGCTCGACTGGCTGTTCGCGGTGCCGGGCGCCGACGAGGCCGAAGCAGCCTTCGGCGACTTCCTCGCGGGAGTCGACGTCCTGGTGATGGGGTCGGCGACCTATGAGTGGATGCTGCGCCATGAGGCGCTCCTCGACGCTCCCGAGAAGTGGGCGGGGTACTACGGCACGCGACCGACGTTCGTGTTCTCGTCGCGGCCGCTCCCCCGCGTCCCGGGCGCCGACATCCGGGTGGTTTCCGGCGGTGTCGAGGCGCAGTGGACGTCGATCCAGGATGCCGCGGGCGCGGGCGACGTGTGGATCGTCGGCGGGGGCGATCTGGCCGGGCAGTTCATCGACGCGGGGCTGCTCGATGAGATCCGTCTGTCGATCGCCCCCGCGACCCTCGGCTCGGGAAAGCCGCTGCTCCCCCGCGTGCTGGGGGCCGACCGGCTGACTCTCCTCGACGCGAAGCGCGCGGGGCAGTTCGTGGAGTTGGTGTACGCGGTGTCCTGAGAGCGCTCAGCGACTCCAGCGTTCCATCGGGAATTTTCTAGACACCTGTCCAGGACGGGTCTAGTCTCGCGATATGGCACGCAGTGACGCAGCCGCCGATATCGCCGGTGTCCGGGACGGACTCCGGTCCTCCTCCGACCCGCGGGTGGAGGCTACCCGCGCGAAGCTCTTCGACGCCGTCCGCGAGCTCTCCGCCGCGGGCGAGGACATCAGCGTCAGTTCGGTCGCCAAGGCCGCCGGCGTGGGGCGCGCCACGTTCTACACGCACTTCTCGGGCATCGACGACCTGGCGCTGCACCTGCAGGAGACGACGTTCCACGCTCTCGCGCTCGCGGCGCGCGTCGAGATCGCACAGGGCGGTGATGCCCTCGCGCAGTCTCAGCGTGCCCTGATCGCGCACTACGGCGCCTACCGCCCGCTCTACGCGGCGACGTTCTCGGTCGCCGCTCCGCGAGGCGTGGAGTCGCGGGTCGCGGCGCTCATGCGGGAGGAGATCCTCGCGCACATCCGCCTGCTGATCGACCTCCCGGCCGAGGTCGATCCCGAGCTCGCGGCGACGTACATCGCGCACGCGGCCATGGGGCTGATCGCCTCCTGGGTCGTGGGCGATGTCGAGACCGAACCCGAGCGGCTCGCCGCCCACCTGACCAACCTGATGCCGGCCTGGATGAGCGGGCCGATTGCGCTTCCGTCGGAGATCGCGGCGGACGAGAGAGATGAGGAATACCCGAAATGAAAGCAACGGTCGTCCGTGCGGTGAACGCCGGATTCGTCAGCGCCGACCTCGAGATCGCCGCGCCCGTCGGGCGCGAGGTTCTCGTCGACGTCAAAGCCTCGGGCCTGTGCCACACCGACCTGACCATGTCGAAGTTCGACCTGGGCGTCCCGTTTCCCGCCGTGTTCGGCCACGAGGTGGCGGGTGTCGTCGCGGAGGTGGGGCCTGACGTGGTCGAGCTCGCGGTCGGCGATCACGTGGTCGGATGCCTCGTGCAGTACTGCGGCGCGTGCGTGAAGTGCCTCTCGGGCAAGGTCTTCCAGTGCCTCCACCCGGAATCCACGCTCCGCGCGCCCGACGAGCCCGCCCGCCTCACCGAGAACGGCACGCCGGTCACCCAGGCGTTCGGGCTCGGCGGGTTCGCGCAGCAGGCGTTGATCCACGAGAACCAACTCGTGAAGGTTCCCGACGAGGTCCCCTTCCCCCAGGCCGCTCTTCTCGGATGCGGCGTCGTCACCGGGGCGGGCGCGGTCCTGAACACGGCGAACGTGCAGGCGGGCGACTCGATCGTCGTCATCGGCGCGGGCGGCGTGGGCCTCAACGCGATCAACGGCGCGCTCGTCGCCGGCGCCGCCACGATCATCGCGGTCGACATCGCGGACGACAAGCTCACCAAGGCCCGTTCGTTCGGGGCCACCCACGTGGTCAACTCCGCCGAGGTGGACCCGGTCGAAGCGGTGCGCCAGATCACGGGCAACGGTGCCGACGCGGTGTTCGACTTCGTCGGGACCCGGGCGGTCGCGACGCAGGGGCTCGAGATGGTCGCCCCGGGCGGCGGGCTCTACCTGATCGGCGTCATCGACCCGACCTCGCACCTCGACGTCCACCAGGTGGGGCTCATCGGGTCGCAGAAGCGCGTCCAGGGCGTGTACATGGGATCCACGACCGCCAAGCGCGACATCGCGATGTACGCGCGGCTCTATCTCGAGGGGCGTTTCGAGCTCGACGCCCTGCTGTCGAAGGAGATCGCGCTCGACGAGGTCAACGAGGGCTACGAGGCGCTGCACGACCCGAACGTGACGCGCGTCGTCATCACCTCGCTCTGAGGTCGCGGGTCCCGGTGGCGTGTGCCGTCGGGACCCGGTCTCGCGCCGAGAATCAGACCGCGCGCGGCGCCAGCTCCGTCCAGCTCCCGCCGAACTTCGCCGCGCGGCCATCCCCCGAGGACGTGCCGGTCAAGCGGCGCCGCACCCACGGTGCGACGTGCTCGCGGTAGTAGGCCGAGCCCTTCAGCCGCTGGATCTCGGGGAGGTCGCGGAGGTGCCACCACTCCCCCGGCGCCGTGAGCCCGACGGACTCGAGCACGCGGGCCGCGACGCGGTGATGACCGCGAGCGTTCATGTGCAGGCGGTCGACCGACCAGAACTCGGGGCCGGCGAGCTCGCGATCGAACCAGTTGTACGCCGTGATGACATCGGGGCGGTGCTGCAGCCGTGCCTCGACGGCGTGCGACAGGGCGTCGCCGCGCGCCTGGACGACCCGTCCGAGCGGCAGTCCCGCCGATGGGTTGGCGCCCGACAGGACGATGAGCTGCACGCCCTCCTCGTCGCAGCGGCGCACCACGTGGTCGAAGATGGCCACGATCCGCTCGATCCCCGTGCGCGGGCGCAGCATGTCGTTGCCGCCGCCGTTGAACGACAGGTGCGTCGGCTTCAGTGCGAGCGCGGGCTCGAGCTGCTCGTCGACGATCGGCTGCACGAGCTTGCCGCGGATCGCGAGGTTCGCGTACTGGATCGGCTCGCCGATGGCATCCGCCCATCCCTGCGCCGCGAGGTCGGCCCAGCCGCGGACGGTGCCGTCGGGCAGCTCATCGCCGACGCCTTCGGTGAACGAGTCGCCGATCGCGACGTAGCGGACGGATGCCATCCCGCCAGCCTACGCGCGTGACGGGATCGTCAGATCCGGCGTCAGCCCTCGGACAGAGCCCGGCCGCGCTCCTCGCGCAGGAACAGCGCCGCCACGACCGCGACGGCGAAGAACGCCGCGAACACGACGAACAGCAGCGGCGCCCCGCCGAGCCCGAGGAGCGGCGGGACGCTGAGCGGAGCGACGATCGACGCGATCCGGCCGACACCGGCGGCCCAGCCCGCGCCCGTGGCGCGCAGCGGCGTCGGGTACGTCTCGGGGGTCGCGGCGTACAGCGCGCCCCACGCGCCGAGGTTGAAGAAGGACAGCGCCATCCCGGCCGCGATGACCGCGACCTCGCCGGAGGCCGTGCCGAAGAACGCCGCGGCCACGACCGAGCCCGCGAGGAACGTCGCAAGCGTCGCGCGGCGCCCCCACGCCTCGATGAGCCACGCGGCGACGGCGTACCCCGGCAGCTGGGCCAACGTGATGATGAGCGTGAAACCGAACGAGCGCACGAGGTCGTAGCCCTGCGACACGAGGATCGTCGGGATCCAGATGAACGCCCCGTAGTACGAGAAGTTCACGCAGAACCACAGCACCCACAGCGCCGCCGTGCGGCCCCGGAGTGGTGCCGCCCAGAGGGCCGACACCCGCGGGCGCGGCGCGGCGTGGGACGGGCCCGACTCGGTGGGTGCGGGCGTGAACGACACGCGTCCGGCCGCGGCCTCGAAGTCGCGCACGATCGCCGAGGCCTCGGCATCCCTCCCCCGGCTCGACAGCCAGCGCGGCGACTCGGGCAGCCCCCACCGCACGAGGAGAGCGTAGGCCGCGGGAATCGCGCCGAGTGCGAACGCCCACCGCCACCCGTCGGCCGACGAGGGCACGACCAGGTAGCCGATGACCGCGGATGCCGTCCACCCGATGGCCCAGAACGCCTCGAGGAACACGATGATCCGGCCCCGCATGCGCGCGGGCGCGAACTCGCTGACATACGTGGATGCCACGGGCAGCTCGGCGCCGAGGCCCAGACCGACGATGAAGCGCAGGATCAGCAGCGCGACGAGGCCGCCGACCAGCGCGCTCGCGCCCGTGGCCACGCCGTAGATCAGGAGCGTGATCGCGAAGACGCGGCGCCGACCGAAGCGGTCCGCGAGCAGGCCGCCGACGCTCGCGCCGATCGCCATCCCGGCGAAACCGGCCGACGCGATCCACGACGTCTCGCTCGGGGCGAGGTGCCACTGCGCCGCGAGCGCGGCGATGATGAACGAGATGAGCCCGACGTCCATGGCATCCAGGGCCCAGCCGATCCCCGACCCGCCCAGGACCCGCGCGTGACGGCGCGTGAACGGGAGGGCGTCGAGGCGTTCGGCGATGGCCGCGACGTCGGTCGACGTGGTCACCGGATGCCGGCCGTCTCGGTCTCGGCGAGCATCTCGTGCACGAGCGGGAGGACGCGCGTGCCGTAGAGCTCGATGCTCGACATGAGGCGGTCGTGCGAGATCGATCCGCTGGCGAACTTCAGCTGGAAGCGCGTGTTCCCCAGCGCCCGCACGGTCGCGGCGATCTTGCGGGCGACGGTCTCGGGCGAACCGATGTACATCGCCCCCTCGGGGCCGACGTCGTGCTGGAACCGCATGCGGGTGTATTCGGGCCACCCGCGCTCGCGGCCGATCGTGTTGTTGAGCTCGGCGACGCCCTCGTACGCCTCTTCCCACGCCTGCTGGTCGGTCTCGGCCACGTGTCCGGGCGAGTGCACCGAGATGGGCATCTGCGGCTTGCCGAACTCCTCGAGCGAGCGGCGGTACAGGTCGGCGAACGGGCGGAACCGCGCCGACGACCCGCCGATGATCGCGAGCACCAGTCCGTAGCCGTAGCGCGCGGCGCGCACGACCGACTCGGGCGAGCCGCCGACGCCGACCCACGCCTTCAGGCCGTTCTCGGTCTTCGGATACACGTCGGCGTCCTGGAGGGCGGCGCGCGTGCGTCCCTGCCAGCTCACCGGCTTCTCGTCGAGGAGCAGCGAGAACAGCTCCAGCTTCTCCTCGAAGAGCTGCTCGTAGTCGCGGAGGTCGTAACCGAACAGCGGGAAGGACTCGATGAACGACCCGCGCCCGAGGATCACCTCGGCGCGGCCGTTCGAGACGGCATCCAGCGTGGCGAAGCGCTCGAAGACGCGCACCGGGTCGTCCGACGACAGGACGGTGACCGCGGTGCCCAGGTGGATGTTCTTCGTGCGGGACGCGGCGGCCGCGAGCACGATCTCGGGGCTCGTGACCGCGAAGTCCTTGCGGTGGTGCTCCCCCACGCCGAAGAACGACAGGCCCACCTCGTCGGCGAGCACGGCCTGATCCACGACGTTGCGGATCGTCTGCGCGTCGGACTGGAGGCTCCCGTCGGGTCCGCGGGAGATGTCTCCGAAGGTGTCGAGACCGAGCTCGAGCGGGCGATCGTTCATGGCGTCTCCTTGCCGAATCGGAAGCATTCGGATGAATGAACTTTATGCCCCCCGGCCGTATTCCCGAGAATCGGGGCGTCCGCGCGCGCAGACGCCCCGATCCGGATCACGCGGATGCCAGAGCCGCGCGCAGCGTGTCGAGCCCGACGCCGCCGATGCCCAGCGCCTTCGTGTGGAACGCCTTCATCGAGAAGGCGTCGCCCTCGCGCTCGCGGTACTCGTCGCGCACCTGCTCCCAGATGCGCTGCCCGACCTTGTACGCGGGGGCCTGGCCTGGCCAGCCGAGGTACCGGTTGACCTCGAACTTCACGAACTCCTCGGGCATGTTGACGTTGCGCAGCATGAACGCGAGCGCGTAGTCGTGGTCCCAGGTGCCCGCGCCGTCGAGCCGCGGCTTGCCGAGGTGGACGCCGATGTCGAGCACCACGCGCGCGGCGCGCATGCGCTGACCGTCGAGCATACCGAGGCGGTCGGCGGGGTCGTCGAGGAACCCGAGCTGCTCCATGAGGCGCTCGGCGTACAGCGCCCAGCCCTCGGCGTGACCGCTGGTGCCGGCGAGCAGACGCCGCCACGAGTTGAGCTGCCCGCGGTTGTAGACGGCCTGCGCGATCTGCAGGTGGTGGCCCGGGACGCCCTCGTGGTACACGGTGGTGAGCTCGCGCCACGTGTCGAAGCTGTCGACGCCCTCGGGCACCGACCACCACATGCGGCCGGGGCGCGAGAAGTCGTCGGTCGGGCCGGTGTAGTAGATGCCGCCCTCCTTCGTGGGGGCGATCATGCACTCGAGGCGCCGGATCGGCTCGGCGATGTCGAAGTGGGTGCGGCCCAGCTCCTCGACCGCGCGGTCGCTCGTACGCTGCATCCACTCCTGCAGGGCGGCGGTGCCGTGGAGCTTCCGCGACTCGTCCTGCTCCAGGAACGCGACGGCCTCCTCGACCGTGGCGCCGGGGAGGATCTCGTTCGCGATCGACTCCTGCTCGGCGACCATGCGCGCGAGCTCCTCGACGCCCCACTCGTACGTCTCGTCCAGGTCGATCGTCGCGCCGAGGAACTGGCGCGAGTGCAGCGCGTACAGGTCGCGGCCGACCGCGTCGGTCTCGCCCGCGACGGGCGCGAGCTCGGACGACAGGAAGGATGCCAGGGCGTCGTACGCCACGCGCGCGGCACCGGCGTTCTGGTCCAGGTCGCGGGCCAGCGATGCGGGCAGCTGCCCCTCCTCGGGGGCGGCGTCGCCCACGAACTCGGCGAAGAAGCCCGTGTCGGCGGTGTAGCGGGCGATCTGCGTCGCGACCTCGACGACCTGCCGGCGGGCGGGGACCACGCCGCGGGAGATGCCCTCGCGCAGCGTTGCGATGTACCCGTCGATCGCGCCGGGCAGAGCCTTGAGGCGCGTGGAGATCGTCGACCAGTCCTCGACCGTCGCGGTCGGCATGAGGTCGAACGCCTGTCGGAGGTCCTGCGCCGGGGAGGCGATGACGTTGACGTCGCGCAGGTGCGTCTGCGCGGCGTGCAGCTCGAGGTGCAGGTCGAGCTCGCGGCCGAGGTCGAGCTTCGTGACCTCGTCGACCGCGTCGACGGGGGTCGCGTTGTCGAGCGCGGCCTTGGTGGCGCGCGCCTGGTCGGCGAGCTCGTTCGCGCCTTCGGGGCTGTAGTCGCCGAACCGGTCGTTGTACTCCGTGCGTCCGATGTAGGTGGCCAGCGTCGGCACCCGCTCGGCCAGGGTGTCCACCCACGCGTCGGCGATCGTGTCGATCGGCGTGGGGGTGCGTTGTGGATCAGTCATAGGACGAGCCTAGGGAAGCCGGAGGGGGCCTGACCAGCCGTAGCGCTCAGTGGCCCGCTTCGTCCCAGTCCCCGCCCCGGCCGATCTGCACGTCCAGCGGCACCGACAGGTCGGCGGCGTCCGCCATCCGGGCCCGCACGACCGCCTCCACGGCATCCCACTCACCCGGCGCGATCTCGACGACGAGTTCGTCGTGGATCTGCAGCAGTACGCGTGAACGCAGACCCGTGGATGCCAGCTCCTCCCGAATGCGGTACAGCGCGATCTTCATGATGTCGGCGGCGCTGCCCTGGATCGGGGCGTTGAGCGCGGCACGCTCGGCGTTCTCGCGGAGCACGCGGTTCATGCTCGTGAGGTCGGGGAACGGGCGGCGGCGCCCGAAGATCGTCTCGGTGTAGCCGTCCTGCCGCGCCTGCTCGACCGAGCCGCGGAGATAGTCGCGCACCGCGCCGAAGCGGGCGAAGTACTCCAGCATGAGCTGCTTCGCCTCGGACTGCTCGATGCGCAACTGCTTCGACAGGCCGAACGCCGACAGGCCGTAGACGAGGCCGTACGACATGGCCTTGACCTTGGTGCGCATGGCCGGAGTGACCTCGGACGGCTCGACGCCGAACACCCGCGCGCCGACGAACCGGTGCAGGTCTTCGCCGGAGTTGAAGGCCTCGATGAGTCCCGGGTCGCCGGACAGGTGCGCCATGATGCGCATCTCGATCTGCGAGTAGTCGGCGGTGAGCAGCGTCTCGTAGCCCTCGCCGACCTCGAACGCCGCGCGGATGCGCCGGCTCTCCTCCGTGCGGATCGGGATGTTCTGCAGGTTCGGGTCGGTGCTCGACAGGCGCCCGGTCTGGCTGCCGGTCTGCACGTACGTCGTGTGGATGCGGCCGTCGGCGCCGATCGCGGCATCCAGCGCGTCGATGATCTGCTTGAGCTTGGTCGCCTCGCGGTGACGAAGGAGCAGATCGAGGAAGGGGTGGTGCGCGTTCTCCTGCAGGTCGGCGAGGGCCGCGGCATCCGTGGTGTACCCGCTCTTGGTCTTGCGGGTCTTCGGCAGCTGCAGCTCGTCGAACAGCACCTCTTGCAGCTGCTTGGGCGACCCGAGGTTGACCTCGTGCCCGATCGACGCGTACGCCTGCTGCGCGAGGTCGTCGGCGCGCGCCGCGAGCTCGCCGGAGAACCGCGCGAGCTTCTCGTGCGACACGGCGACACCCGCGAGCTCCATGTCGGCGAGGGCGCCGAGCGTCGGCAGCTCGATGTCGGTGAGCACACCCGCGACGCTCTCGGGCAGATCGCCGCGCTGCGCCTCGGACACACGGCGCACGTACCACGACAGCTGACCCGGGGTCGCGCCCTCGGTCTCGGGGACGAGCTGCGTCGGGTCGGCCTCGGGCAGCTTCTCGCCCAGGTAGCGGTCGACGAGGTCGGACAGCGTCTTGTCGGGGAAGCTCGGTCGCACCAGCCACCCGGTGAGGATCACGTCGTCGACGATCCCCCCGACCTCGACACCCGCCCGCGCGAGCGCCTTGAGTTGCGGTTTCGCCGCCGCGAACGCCTTCGGTGCATCGGATGCCAGCCACCCGGCGAGGGCGTCGCGCACTGCGTCCGTCCACGCGGCCTCGGCCGCGGCGTCGGCGGTCGCGAGACCGATGCGGGAGGGCTCCTGGCCGAACAGGTCGACCGTGACGCCGACCGTGCCGGTGACCGCGGCCGCCCACGCGGCGATCGCGTCCGCGTCGAGGACGGCGGGGGTGGGGGCCTGAGCCGTCGGCAGCGCAGGTTCGGCCGCCACGGAGGGATCGGCGCCGAAGGCGTCGAACACGCGCGGCAGCAGCGTGCGGAACTCGAGCCGGGCGAAGATGTCGCGCACGGCCTGCGCGTCGATGGGCTGCACGACCAGGTCGGTCGGCTCCTTGTCGAGCTCGACGTCCCGCAGCAGGCGGTTCAGGGTGCGGTTGCGCTTGACGTCGTCGAGGTGCTCGCGCAGGTTGTTGCCCGCGACGCCGGTGATCTTGTCGGCGTTCTCGAGCAGCGCCTCGAGCGAGCCCCACTGGGTGAGCCACTTCACGGCGGTCTTCTCCCCCACCTTCGGCACGCCGGGGAGGTTGTCGCTCGTCTCGCCCACGAGGGCCGCGATCTCGGGGTACTGCGCCGGCGGCAGGCCGTACTTCTCGATGACCGCGTCGGTGTCGTAGCGCTTGAGCTGAGACACCCCCTGCACGTTCGGGTAGAGCAGCGTGATCTCGTCGTTGACGAGCTGGATCGTGTCGCGGTCGCCGGAGCACACGAGCACCGAGAACCCCGCGGCGGACGCCTCGGTGGCGAGCGTCGCCAGGATGTCGTCGGCCTCGACGCCTTCCTTCATGAGGACGGGCACGTTGAGCGCGCGCAGGCAGTCCTGCAGCAGCGGGATCTGCCCCTTGAACTCGGCGGGGGATTCGCTGCGGTTGGCCTTGTACTCGCTGTATTCCGCGGTGCGGAACGACTGCCGCGACGTGTCGAACGCGACCGCGAGGTGCGTCGGCTTCTCGGCCTTCACCAGGTTCACGAACATCGACAGGAAGCCGTAGATGCCGTTGGTGTGTTGCCCGTCCTTCGTGGAGAAGTTGTCGACGGGAAGGGCGTAGAACGCCCGGTAGGCCAGCGAGTGGCCGTCGACGACGAGGAGAGTAGGCTTTTCGGCATCCGTCACTCGTCCAGCGTAACGAGTGCCACCGACACTCCCCCGGCTCCGGCCCACCGAAGGCGATGATGACCTCCACGACACCCGACATCACTCCCGGCCTCGAATGGGTGAAGCAGCGCGGAATGGGCGCCCTCGCCGAGAAGATGGGCATCGAGTGGGTCGAGTTCTCGATCGATCGCTGCGTGGCGACGATGCCGGTCGAGGGCAACACGCAGCCCGTCGGCCTGCTCCACGGCGGGGCCTACGTCGTGCTGGGCGAGTCGCTCGGCTCGATGGCCGCGAACCTGCACGCCGGCGCCGGTCGCCTGGCGGTGGGAATCGACATCAACGCCACCCACACCCGCTCGGCGACCTCGGGTCGCGTGACGGGCGTGTGCACCCCGATCCACCTGGGCCGTTCGCTCACCGTCCACGAGATCGCCGTGTCCGACGAGCAGGGACGCCGCTGCTCCACGATCCGGATCACGAACATGATCAAGGACGCCCCGACCTCGGCCTGAAAATCGGCCTGAAAAGAAGAATGGATGCCACCGGAGTGGCATCCATTCTCGAAGACTCGGGCGGTCAGCCCTTCTTGGGAGCCAGCTGCTCGATGATGGCCTTCGCCACGTCCTGCATGGTGAGACGGCGGTCCATGGACGCCTTCTGGATCCAGCGGAACGCCTCCGGCTCAGACAGGCCCATCTTCTCGTTGAGCAGGCCCTTCGCGCGGTCGACGAGCTTGCGGGTCTCGAAACGCTCGACCATGTCGGCGACCTCGGCCTCGAGCGTGATGATCTGCTCGTAGCGGGCCAGCGCGATCTCGATCGCGGGCAGCAGGTCGTTCGGCGTGAACGGCTTGACGACGTACGCGAGCGCGCCGGCCTC
Source organism: Microbacterium sp. SLBN-111 (assembly GCF_049739645.1). Taxonomy (NCBI): domain Bacteria; kingdom Bacillati; phylum Actinomycetota; class Actinomycetes; order Micrococcales; family Microbacteriaceae; genus Microbacterium; species Microbacterium sp. SLBN-111. The sequence continues at coordinate 3,405,083 of NZ_JBMGQH010000001.1, read as the reverse complement.
GCTCGCCCGCTCGACGAGCTCCTTCTGGCTGAACGCCGTCAGCAGCACGACCGGCGCGATGTGGTTCTTGCTGAGCTTCTCAGCGGCGCTGATGCCGTCGAGCTGCGGCATCTTGACGTCCATGATGACGAGGTCGGGACGCAGCTCGGTGGCGAGCTGGACGGCGGTCTCGCCGTCACCCGCCTCGCCGACGACGTCGAAGCCGTTGTCGCGGAGGATTTCGACGATGTCGAGGCGGATGAGCGATTCGTCCTCCGCCACGACGACACGACGAGGGGCGGTGGGTGCGCTCACCGGCGCGGCTTCGTGATCTGTCACGGTTCCATCCTATGGCTGTGTCAGGGAGGAACACCGGAACGGTGCCTCGAACTGCGGTGCCCTGGGGGCACCGCGGGGGAAAAGGATATCGGGTCGACTCCCTCGAGAGCCGACCCGTCATCGTGCCGGTGGTGGGACTCGAACCCACACGCCCTTGCGGACAGAGCATTTTGAGTGCCCCGCGTCTGCCATTCCGCCACACCGGCAGGTGCTGCGTCCCAACCTATCGGCGGGAACGACGACGCGCGCCGGACGACCCGGCGCGCGTCGCCGAAGGGTCAGTTGTCCCGGTAGCCCGGGGCCGCGCCGTGCACGGCGTCACCCACGCGGTGCACGCGCAGGTCGTTCGTCGAACCGACGATTCCGGGAGGGGAACCCGAGATGACGACGACCTTGTCGCCGACCTTCGCGAGGTCGTTCGACAGGAGGTAGTCGTCGACCTGCAGGAACATCTTGTCGGTGTGCGACACGTGCTCGACGAGGGTCGAGCGCACGCCCCACGTCAGCGCCAGACGACGGCGGATGCCGGGCTCGGGCGTGAACGCGATCATCGGGATCGTGGAGCGCAGACGCGACATGCGGCGGGCCGAGTCACCGGACTCGGTGAACACGCAGAGGTACTTCGCCTCGACGAAGTCGGCGACCTCGACGGCGGCGAGCGTGATCGCCCCGCCCTGGGTGCGCGGCTTGTTGGTGAGCGGCGCGATGCGCTCCAGGCCGTGCTCCTCGGTGGACTGCACGATGCGGGCCATCGTCTCGACGACGACGACCGGGTACGCGCCGACGCTCGTCTCGCCCGAGAGCATGACCGCGTCCGCACCGTCGAGGACGGCGTTGGCGACGTCGCTGGTCTCGGCGCGCGTGGGCACCGGGTTGGTGATCATCGACTCGAGCATCTGGGTGGCCACGATGACGGGCTTCGCCATGCGACGCGACAGCTCGACCGCGCGCTTCTGCACGATCGGCACCGCCTCCAGGGGCAGCTCGACGCCGAGGTCACCGCGGGCGACCATGATGCCGTCGAACGCGTCGATGATCTCCTCGAGGTTGTCGACCGCCTGCGGCTTCTCGATCTTGGCGATGACCGGGATGTACCGGCCCTCCTCGCCCATGATCTCGTGCACGCGCTCGATGTCCTTGGCATCCCGGACGAACGACAGGGCGATCAGGTCGGCTCCGGCGCGCAGGCCCCAGCGGAGGTCCGCCTCGTCCTTCTCGCTCAGAGCGGGGACGTTCACGGCCACACCGGGCAGGTTGATGCCCTTGTTGTTCGACACCGGGCCGCCGACGATGACCTTGGTGGTCACGACGGTGCCGTCGGTCTCGACGACCTCGACGCGGACCTTGCCGTCGTCGATGAGGAGGAAGTCGCCGGGCTTGACGTCCTGGGGCAGGCCCTTGAACGTCGTGCCGACGATCTCCTTGGTGCCGAGGATGTCCTCGATCGTGATCTTGAAGATGTCGCCGGGAGCGAGGTCGTGCGGACCGTTCTCGAACTTGCCGAGACGGATCTTCGGACCCTGCAGGTCGACGAGGGCGGCGACCGGGCGGCCGGCGTCCTCTGCCGCCTTGCGCACGTTGGCGAAGTTGGCGTCGTGCACGGAATAGTCTCCGTGGCTCAGGTTCAGTCGGGCGACGTCCACCCCGGCGTCGATGATGGCGCGAACCATCTCATACGACGACGTGGCGGGGCCGAGGGTTGCGACGATCTTGGCGCGTCTCATCCGTTTTCAAGCTCCGTGAGGATATTCGGGAAGTGGCCGATCGGCCCTTGCCAGCTTAGGCGGGCAGGAGGCCGATGGCGACATCGGTGGGCTTGACCGGTGCCGGCAGCACCGTCTCGCCCATGAGGAACGTGTCGACCTCGGCGGCCGCGGCGCGTCCCTCGGCGATCGCCCACACGATGAGCGACTGTCCGCGGCCGGCATCACCGGCGACGAACACGCCCGGAGCGGTCGTGGCGTAGGTCGCGTCGCGCTCGACGTTGCCGCGGTTCGTGAACTGCGCGCCGAGCTGCTCCTCGAGGTGCTCGCGCTCGGGGCCGGTGAAGCCCATCGCGATGAGTACCAGGTCGGCGGGGATCTCGCGCTCGGTGCCGCTCTTGGGGACGCGGCGTCCGTCGACGTATTCGGTCTCGGCCACGCGCAGCGCGCGCACCTCGCCCGCCTCGTTGCCGAGGAACTCCACGGTCGACGCGAGGAACGTGCGCTCCCCACCCTCCTCGTGCGCCGAGGCGACCTCGAACAGGTTCGGCATCATCGGCCACGGCTGGTCCATCGGACGCTCCGTGGGCGGCTGCTTGCCGATCGCGAGGTTCGTCACGCTCAGCGCGCCGTGACGGTGTGCCGTGCCGATGCAGTCCGCGCCGGTGTCGCCACCGCCGATGACGACGACGTGCTTGCCGTGCGCCGTGATCTGCTGCGGGACCTGGTCGCCCGCGACCGCCTTGTTGCTCTCGACGAGGTACTCCATGGCGAAGTGCACGCCGTCGAGGTCGCGGCCCGGGATCGGGAGGTCGCGCGGAACGGTGGAGCCGGTGGCCACCACGACGGCGTCGTAGCGGGCGCGCAGCTCGCTCCACGAGATGTCCTTGCCGATCTCGACGCCCGCGCGGAAGCGGGTGCCCTCGGCCTGCATCTGGCGCAGACGCAGCTCGAGGTGGCGCTTCTCCATCTTGAAGTCGGGGATGCCGTAGCGCAGGAGCCCGCCGATGCGGTCGTCGCGCTCGTACACGGCGACCGTGTGGCCGGCACGCGTGAGCTGCTGTGCCGCGGCGAGACCGGCGGGACCGGAACCCACGACGGCCACCGTCTTACCCGTCAGACGCTCCGGCGGCTCGGGCTCGACCCAGCCGTTGCCGAACGCCTCGTCGATGATCGAGACCTCGACCTGCTTGATCGTCACGGCGGGCTGGTTGATGCCCAGCACGCACGAGCTCTCGCACGGCGCCGGGCACAGGCGGCCGGTGAACTCCGGGAAGTTGTTCGTCGCGTGCAGACGCTCGATCGCGGAGCGGCCCTCGCCGCGCCACGTGAGGTCGTTCCACTCCGGGATCAGGTTGCCGAGCGGGCAGCCCTTGTGGCAGAACGGGATGCCGCAGTCCATGCAACGACCGGCCTGGCGGCGGATGACGGCCGAATCGCCCGGCTCGTACACCTCTTTCCAGTCCATGATCCGCACGGGCACGGGGCGCCGCTTGGGGAGCTCGCGCTCCGTGACCTTGAGAAAGCCCTTCGGGTCAGCCACCCGTCACCTCCAGAATGCGCGTCCAGACGACGTCGCCGTCGGGGTCAAGCCCCTCGGCGACCGCCTCCTGGCGGGTCTGCATGACCGCGGCGTAGTCGCGCGGCAGCACCCGGACGAAGTTCTCCACCTCGGTCTCGAAGTCCGCGAGCAGACGACGGGCCAGCGTGGAGTCGGTCTCGGCGACGTGCTTCTCGAGCAGGTCGCGCAGGATCTCGGCATCCCCCGAACCGAGGGGGCCGAGTTCGAGTTCACCGGATGCCACGGCCTCACGGTTCACCAGGTCGGTGTCGAGCTTGTAGACGTACGCCTGTCCGCCGGACATGCCCGCGCCGAGGTTGCGGCCGGTCGCACCGAGGATCACGGCGAGACCACCGGTCATGTACTCGAGCGCGTGGTCGCCCACGCCCTCGACGACCGCGGTCGCCCCGGAGTTGCGGACGAGGAACCGCTCCCCCACGACGCCGTTCAGGAACATCTGTCCCTGCGTGGCGCCGTAGCCGATGACGTTTCCGGCGATGACGTTCTCGGACGCCTCGAACGTCGAGCCGCGCGGCGGGCGGACGACGATCTTGCCGCCCGAGAGCCCCTTGCCGACGTAGTCGTTGGAGTCGCCCTCGAGGCGCAGCGTGATGCCGGCCGGCATGAACGCGCCGAACGACTGCCCGGCCGAACCCGTGAGCCGCACGTCGATCGCACCCTCGGGCAGACCGTGCTCGCCGTGCGCCTTGGTGACGTGGTGGCCGAGCATCGTTCCGACCGCGCGGGCGGTGTTGCGCACGGGCAGCTCGATCGTGATCTGACCGCCGTGCGCGACGACGTCCTGCGCGCGCTCGATGAGCTGCACGTCGAAGTGCTCGTCGAGCTCGTGGTTCTGGTTGCGGCCGTGGCGGCGCGGCTCGTCCTCGGCGAAGTGAGGGCCTTCGAGGATCGGGGCGAGGTTGAGACCCCGCGCCTTCCAGTGCTCCACGGCGCCGTTGACGTCGAGGAGCTCGCTGCGGCCGACGATCTCGTCGATCGAGCGGTACCCGAGGGCGGCGAGGTACTCGCGCACCTCCTGCGCGATGAACTCCATGAAGTTCACGACGTACTCGGCCTTGCCGTTGAAGCGCTGGCGCAGGACCGGGTTCTGCGTCGCGACGCCCACCGGGCACGTGTCGAGGTGGCAGACGCGCATCATGATGCAGCCCGAGACCACGAGCGGAGCCGTGGCGAAGCCGAACTCCTCGGCGCCCAGGAGCGCGCCGATGATGACGTCGCGGCCGGTCTTCATCTGACCGTCGACCTGCACCACGACGCGGTCGCGCATGCCGTTGAGCATGAGCGTCTGCTGCGTCTCGGCCAGGCCCAGCTCCCACGGCGTGCCGGCGTGCTTGAGCGAGTTCATCGGGCTCGCGCCCGTGCCGCCGTCCTGTCCGGAGACCAGGATGACGTCGCTCAGAGCCTTCGCCACACCCGCCGCGACCGCGCCGATGCCCGACTGGCTCACGAGCTTGGTGTGGATGCGGGCCGACGGGTTCGCGCGCTTCAGGTCGAAGATCAGCTGCTTGAGGTCTTCGATCGAGTAGATGTCGTGGTGCGGCGGCGGCGAGATGAGCCCGACGCCCGCGGTCGCGTGACGCGTCCGCGCCACCCACGGGTACACCTTGGTCGGCGGCAGCTGACCGCCCTCGCCGGGCTTGGCACCCTGGGCGAGCTTGATCTGGATGTCGTCGGCCTCGGTGAGGTACAGGCTCGTCACACCGAATCGACCGGATGCCACCTGCTTGATGGCGCTGCGGCGCTCGGGGTCGAGCAGACGGTCGACGTCCTCGCCGCCCTCGCCCGTGTTCGACTTGCCGCCGATGCGGTTCATCGCGATGGCGAGCGTCTCGTGCGCCTCCTGCGAGATGGAGCCGTAGCTCATCGCACCCGTGGAGAAGCGCTTCACGATCGCCGAGACCGGCTCGACCTCGTCGATCGGGACGGGCGGGCGCTGACCGGTGCGCAGCGAGAACAGACCGCGGAGCGTCTTCAGCTCGTGGGCCTGGTCGTCGATGAGCTTCGTGTACTCCCGGAAGATGTCGTACCGGCGCGCGCGCGTGGCGTGCTGCAGGCGGAACACCGTGTCGGGGTTGAAGAGGTGCGGAGCCCCGTCGCGGCGCCACTGGTACTCGCCGCCGGTCCACAGACGCTCGTGCGCGCGGGCCGCGGCGTCCTCGGGATACGCGTACTCGTGACGCGCGGCGTTCTCGGCCGCGATGACGTCGAGTCCCACGCCGCCGAGCTTGGTCTCGGTGCCCGTGAAGTAGGCATCCACGAATTCCCGCGAAAGACCGACGGCCTCGAAGACCTGCGCACCCGCGTACGACGACACGGTCGAGATGCCCATCTTCGACATGATCTTCAGCACGCCCTTGCCGAGCGCGTAGATCAGGTTCTTGACGGCCTTCTCGGGCGTGACGCCGGTGATGAAGCCGGCGCGAACGAGGTACTCGACCGTCTCCATGGCCAGGTACGGGTTCACGGCGGAGGCGCCGTAACCGATGAGGGTGGCGATGTGGTGCACCTCGCGCACGTCACCGGCCTCGACCACGAGACCGACCTTCATGCGGGTCTCGTTGCGGATGAGGTGGTGGTGCACGGCCGCGAGCATCAGCAGCGACGGGATGGGCGCCAGGTCTTTGTTCGAGTCGCGGTCGCTGAGCACGATGAACTCGGCGCCGTCCTCGATCGCGTGGTCGACCTCGGAGCACATCTGCGCGATGCGCTTCTGCATGCCCTTGTGGCCGGCCTCGACGCGGTACAGGCCGCGGACCGTCACCGACGAACGCCCCGGCAGGGCGGTGTCGATGTGCTGGATCTTCGCGAGCTCGTCGTTGTCGATCACCGGGAAGTCGAGCGTCACGGTGCGAGTGTGCTCGGGACCCCAGTCGAGGAGGTTGCGCTCGGGACCGAGGCCCAGCGACAGCGACGTGACGACCTCTTCGCGGATCGAGTCCAGCGGCGGGTTGGTGACCTGCGCGAACTGCTGCGTGAAGTAGTCGAAGAGCAGGCGCGGGCGGTCGCTCAGCACGGCGACGGGCGCGTCGCTCCCCATGGCGCCGAGCGGCTCGGTTCCGTTCTGGCCCATCGGGGTGAGGAGCATGCGCACCTCTTCTTCGGTGTAGCCGAAGGTGCGCTGGCGGCGCGTGATCGAGGCGATCGGGTGCACGATGTGCTCGCGCTCCGGCAGCTCGGAGAGCCGCACGCGACCGGCATCCAGCCATTCCTGCCAGGGCTGCAGGGACGCGAGCTGCGCCTTGATCTCCTCGTCCTCGACGATGCGGCGCTCGGCCGTGTCGACGAGGAACATGCGCCCGGGCTGGAGGCGGCCGCGACGCTTGATGCGCTCGGGCGCGAAGTCGAGCACGCCGGTCTCGGAGCCGATCACGACGAGGCCGTCAGTGGTCTCGGTCCAGCGTCCGGGGCGGAGGCCGTTGCGGTCGAGGGTCGCACCGACGAGCGTGCCGTCGGTGAAGATCAGCGCGGCCGGGCCGTCCCACGGCTCCATCTGCATGGAGTGGTAGTCGTAGAACGCGCGCAGATCGGGGTCGATCGTCGCCTGCTTCTCGTACGCCTCGGGGACCATCATCATGATCGCGTGCGGGAGGCTGCGACCGGTGAGGGTCAGCAGCTCGAGAACTTCGTCGAAGGATGCCGAGTCGCTCGCGCCATCGGTGCAGATGGGCAGAAGCGGGCGGACGTCGCCGATCAGCTCGGACTCGAGCTGCGACTGGCGCGCGCGCATCCAGTTGCGGTTGCCCTTCACGGTGTTGATCTCGCCGTTGTGCGCGAGCATGCGCAGCGGCTGCGCGAGCGGCCATGACGGGAACGTATTGGTCGAGTACCGCGAGTGCACGACCGCGAGCTCCGAGGCGAAGCGCTCGTCCTGCAGGTCGGGGTAGAACGGCTCGAGCTGCAGCGTCGTGACCATGCCCTTGTACCCGAGGGTGCGGCTGGACAGCGACACGAAGTACGCGTCGAGCTCGTGACGCGCGCGCTTGCGCAGCCGGTAGACGCGACGGTCCAGGGCGATGCCCGAGAGCGCCGGCTGGTCGCCGACCGCGGGGTGCGACACGAACAGCTGCTCGAACGCGGGACGCGCCTCGAACGCGAGCTTGCCGAGGTTCTCGGGCTCGGTCGGAACCTCGCGCCAGCCGAGGACCGTGAGGTTCTCGGCCGCGGCGAGCTTCTCGATGCCGGCCTTCTGCGCCGCGCGCTCCTCGTGACCGAGCGGCAGGAAGACGAGACCCGCGGCGTACTCCCCCACCGGCGGCAGGTCGAAGTCGACCACCGCGCGCAGGAACGCGTCGGGCATCTGCGTGAGGATGCCCGCGCCGTCACCGGTACCGGCATCCGATCCGATGGCCCCGCGGTGCTCGAGGTTGCGGAGCGCCGTCAGCGCCAGGTCGATGATGTCGTGCCCGGGCTCGCCACGGAGCGTCGCGACCATGGCGAGGCCACAGGCGTCCTTCTCGAACGACGGGTCGTACATGCCCTGCCGGGCGGGGAAAGCGCCGCCGACGGCGCCGGAACGGGAGCTCGAAGCCATACCAACCGTCCTCACGTTGATGCTGCGAATGGGACGACGTCGGCCCAGGGAGTTACTTCGTGGCGGGGCTGCTTGTGGCGCTGGTGCCGACGGTGTCGTTCGTCGCGGGCGGCTCGCTCACGTCGACGAAGTCAGTGGGGTCGGTCGAGTCTACAGCCCCGGGAGCCTTGCCCTCGCGCCCCGGCTGGTACGGCGAAGGCTCGAGACCCTTGTGGCGACGCGACTGCACGACGAAGATCACGATGCCGAGGATGACGCCGAAGATCGCCGCCCACACGTTGGTGCGCAGGCCCAGGATGATGTCGCTGGGGTCGATACGGATGGATTCCCAGACGATGCGGCCCGCGCTGTACCAGACGAGGTACACCGCGAACTGCTTGCCCCACTGCAGCGTGAAGCGCTTGCCGACCCACAGGATGACCGCGGCGCCGAGCAGGTTCCAGATGACCTCATAGAGGAAAGTCGGCTGGAAAAGAGTGCCGGCTGGCAGTCCGACGGGGATCGCCGAGTTCGGCGTGGCGATCTCGAGGCCCCACGGGAGGTCGGTCGGCTGGCCGAAGAGCTCCTGGTTGAACCAGTTGCCGAAGCGTCCCATCGCCTGCGCGATGATGAGGCCCGGGGCCAGCGCGTCCGCGAAGGTCCAGAACCGGATGCCGGTCCACTTGCAGCCGAGGTACGCGCCCAGGGCGCCACCGATCAGCGCGCCGTAGATGGCGATGCCACCCTCCCAGATGGCCCACACCGAGCCGGGCTGGAACGGGTTCCACGGGTTGGATCCGGGACCGAAGTAGAAGCCCAGGTGCGTGAGCACGTGGTAGATCCGGGCGAAGACGATCGCGATGGGCACCGCCAGCAGGCAGATATCGATGACGACCCACTTCTCGGCCCCACGACGCGTCAGACGCGCGTTCGTGAGGAACACGGCCACGATGATGCCCGCGACGATGCACAGGGCGTAGAAGTGGATGCGCAGGGGTCCGAGATCGAAGTACGAGATCGATGGGCTCGGGATGCTGGCGAGCACGCCGGAGGCCGCGCTCGAGAGGGCGAACGTCATGCAGACGAGTCTAGGCGCGACGCGCCGTGCCCGCCGACAGCTCTCGAGCGAGCGAGCGGAGCGCCTCGACGCCGCCGTCGCGCAGCGCCTTCACGAGCGCCGTGCCGACGATCGCGCCGTCCGCGTACTCGATGACCCCGGCCACCTGCTCGGCGTTCGAGATGCCGATGCCCACGCACGCGCGCGCGGCTCCGCGGGAGCGGAGACGCTCCACGAGGCCGCGGGCCGCGGCATCCAGCTGCGCCCGCTCCCCCGTGATGCCCATCGTCGAGACCGTGTACACGAAGCCGGTCGAGGCGTTCACGATCATGTCGAGGCGCTCGTCGGTGGAGGTCGGTGCCGCGAGGAACACCCGGTCGAGGCCGGTGCGCTCGCTCACGGCGATCCACGCCGACGCCGCGTCGGGCGTGATGTCGGGCGTGATGAGACCGGCACCGCCCGCGGCGATCAGGTCGTCGGCATAGCGCTCGACGCCGTACTGCTCGACGAGGTTCCAGTACGTCATCACGAGCACCGGCACGTCGGTGCGCGAGGTGATCTCGCGGATGATCGTGAACAGGTCGCGCATGCGGAAGCCGTTGGCCAGCGCCGTCTGCGTGGCCTCCTGGATGACGAGGCCGTCCATCACGGGGTCGCTGTAGGGCGGACCGAGCTCGATCACGTCGACGCCGGACTCCGCCAGGGCGACGGCCGCTTCGATGCTCGTCGCGACGTCGGGGAACCCCGCGGGCAGGTAGCCGACGAGGGCACCGCGTCCGGCTGCGTGGGCGGCGTCGATCGCCGCGGAGACGCGCGAGGTCACAGCTCGACCCCCGCGCCGCTCGCGGCGTCCGGAGCCGGGGTGACGTCCACCGGCGAACCAGAGGCGGATGCCACGGCCTCGGCGCCCGCGGTCTGGGCCGGACGGCCCTCTGGCGCGGGGGCGTGCTCGGCGTCGTACAGGTCGAAGTAGCGGGCGGCGGTGTCCATGTCCTTGTCACCGCGACCGGAGAGGTTCACCGCGATGATGGCATCCGGACCCAGCTCCTTGCCGATGCGGAGGGCACCGGCCAGGGCGTGGGCCGACTCGATCGCCGGGATGATCCCCTCGGTGCGCGACAGGAGCCGCAGGGCCTGCATGGCCTCGTCGTCGGTCGCGGGGATGTACTGCGCGCGGCCGATATCGGCGAGCCACGCGTGCTCGGGACCGACGCCCGGGTAGTCGAGACCCGCGGAGATCGAATGGGACTCGGTGGTCTGGCCGTCCTCGTCCTGCAGCACGTACGTACGCGCGCCGTGCAGCACGCCCGGACGACCGCGCTCGATCGAGGCCGCGTGCTTCGGGGTGTCGACGCCGTCACCGGCCGCCTCGACGCCGTAGAGAGCGACGCCTTCGTCGTCGAGGAACGCGTCGAACATGCCGATCGCGTTCGACCCGCCGCCGACGCACGCGAACACGGCGTCGGGGAGGCGGCCGAGGCGCTCGAGGAACTCCGCGCGCGTCTCTTCGCCGATGATCTTCTGGAAGTCGCGCACCATCGCCGGGAACGGGTGCGGACCCGCGGCGGTGCCGAAGATGTAGTTGGTCGTCTCGACCGTGGACACCCAGTCGCGGTACGCCTCGTTGATCGCGTCCTTGAGAGTGCGCGACCCCGTGGTGACGGGGACGACCTCGGCGCCGAGGAGACGCATGCGCGCGACGTTGAGCGCCTGGCGCTCGGTGTCGACCTCGCCCATGTAGATGACGCAGTCGAGACCGAAGAGGGCCGCCGCCGTCGCGGTCGCGACGCCGTGCTGTCCGGCACCGGTCTCGGCGATCACGCGCGTCTTGCCGAGGCGCTTGGTGAGCAGAGCCTGGCCCAGCACGTTGTTGATCTTGTGCGAGCCGGTGTGGTTGAGGTCTTCCCGCTTGAGGAAGACGCGCGCGCCGCCGGCGTGCTCGGCGAAACGCGGAACCTCGGTGAGCACCGAGGGGCGGCCGGCGTAGTCGTGCAGCAGGGCGGTCAGCTCGGCGTGGAACTCGGGGTCGGCCATCGCCGACTCCCAGACCGCGGTGAGCTCGTCGATCGCGGCGATGAGCGATTCGGGCATGTAGCGGCCGCCGAAGTCGCCGAAGAACGGCCCCTTCTGGTCGCGCAGGCTGACGGTTGTCATGCAGTCTCCTGGAGGAACGCGCGGAGGGTCGCGACGGGGTCGCCGGTCACCAGCGCTTCGCCGACGAGGACGACGTCGGCACCGGCGGCGCGGTAGTGCGCGACGTCGGCGGGGGCGAGGACGGCAGACTCGGCGATCTTCACGGCATCCGCGGGGAAGCGGTCGGCGAGGGAGCCGAACAGGTCGCGATCGAGTTCGAACGTCGAGAGGTTGCGGGCATTGACCCCGATGAGCTTCGCGCCGAGGTCGGTCGCACGCTCGAGTTCCTCGGCGGAGTGCGTCTCGACGAGCGCCGCCATCCCGAGGTCGGTCGCGAGTGCGTAGAGCTCGGTCAGCGTCTTCTGGTCGAGCGCTGCGACGATCAGCAGCACCAGGTCGGCACCCGAGGCGCGGGCCTCGAGCACCTGATACGGCGTCGCGAGGAAGTCTTTGCGCAAGACCGGCACCGACACAGCGGCGCGGACGGCCTCGAGATCGGCGAGGCTGCCCTTGAACTTGCGGCCCTCGGTCAGCACCGAGATCGCGGAGGCCCCGCCCTCTTCGTACAGGCGCGCCTGGTAGGCGGGGTCGGGGATCGACGCGAGGTCGCCGCGCGACGGACTCGCGCGCTTCACCTCGGCGATGATCTTCACGCGGTCGGCGGGGGCGAGCATCGCGAGCGCGTCCCGCGCGGGGGTCTGCGCGAGAGCATCTCGTTCGACCGCCGCGAGCGGACGCGTCTGGGCGCGCTGCTCGGCATCCTCCACCGCTCCGGCCGTGAGATCGGCCAGCACGGTCAGTGCGCCTTCGACTGGTACTTGTCGCCGTTGGCGCCGTAACCGGCCTTCGTCATGGCCCAGCCGACGATCGCGCCCACGAGGAGGAGACCGACCGAGGCCCACACGAGAACCGGGAGGTCGAACCAGAAGAACACCGTGCCCAGCGTGATGGCGAGCAGCATGATGATCACGGCCGTCCAGGCAGCCGGCGAGTGTCCGTGGCCGGGGTCGCCGATGGGGTTGCTCATGGATCTCCTTCGAGTCGCGCGCGGGCGCGGGGAACAGCGTCCTGTCAGTCTATCGAAGCGCGGCGGGGTGGCCGGTGCGGATGGCTCGACGTCGCACGAAGCGACCCTCGTCAGGCCGTGGGGTCGGCGCCGCGGGACAGGTCGTCCCACGAGTCGATCGCGTCGTGCGGACGGGAGGCATCCGCGGGTGCGTCGGTGGCGGTGCGGTACTTGCGGCCCGCACTCCCCTGCCATCGCCGGGCCGTCACGAGCGTGAAGATCGCGGCGGCGGCGAGGAGCAGCTCGCCCAGCAGCGTGACGGCGGGCCAGGGGGTCAGCGACATCGACGAGACGAGGTCGGCGATGGCATCCATTCCGGAGATGCCGGTCGCCTCGGTGACCGTCGCCGCGGTCGCGGACACCGGCATGATCAGAAGGACCTGGGCGGTCGCGACCCCCACGATCCCCGCGATCGCGAGGGCGATGACGCCCAGCACGTACCGCAGGACGCGGCCGACGATCGACAGGGCGGCACCGAGCGCGAGGGCGGCGAGGCTCAACGGGGTGAGCACGGGCACGGCATCCGCTCCGGGGACCGCGAGCGTCTGCTGCGCGCCGTCGGCGAGGGTCACGTCGATCCAGGTCTGGGTCGACGAGATCACGCCCAGGGCGCCGGCCAGGAGCATCCCGACGACGGAGAGCGAACGCGCTCGACGCATCAGGACTGCCCGACGACGGGCTCGAGATCGGTGGAGTCGAAGCACGTGTGGTCGCCGGTGTGGCACGCCGCGCCCACCTGGTCGACCTCGATGAGGAGGGTGTCGCCGTCGCAGTCGAGGCGCGCGCCCTTGACGATCTGGATGTGCCCGGACGTGTCGCCCTTGCGCCAGTACTCCTGGCGCGAGCGCGACCAGAACGTCACACGGCCGGTGGTGAGGGTGCGGCGGAGGGCCTCGGCATCCATCCACCCGACCATGAGCACCTCGCGCGAGTCGAATTGCTGCACGACCGCGGTCGCGAGTCCTTGGGCGTCGTACTTCACGCGGTCGAACGCTTCGACGTTCATCGGCGCACCTCGATTCCTTCGGCCGCCATCGCGTCCTTGACCTGGCCGACCGTGAGCTGGCCGGAGTGGAACACGGATGCCGCGAGCACCGCGTCGGCGCCGGCGGCGACGGCCGGGGCGAAGTGTTCCAGCGCGCCGGCACCGCCGGAGGCGATCACGGGCACCGCGACGACCTGGCGCATGAGGCCGACGAGTTCGAGGTCGAAACCCTGCTTCGTGCCGTCGGCGTCGATCGAGTTGACGAGCAGCTCACCGGCTCCGCGTTCGACGGCCTCGCGCGCCCAGTCGAGGGCGTCGAGGGTCGTCTCGGTGCGGCCGCCGTGGGTCGTCACGACGAACCCGGAGGGAGTGGATGCCGCCCGCTTCACGTCCAGCGACAGCACGATCACCTGCGCGCCGAAGCGGTCCGCGATCTCGTCGATCAGGTCGGGGCGGGCGATCGCGGCGGAGTTCACGCCGATCTTGTCGGCGCCGACGGAGAGCAGGCGCGCCACGTCCTCGGTGGAACGCACTCCCCCGCCGACCGTGAGCGGGATGAACACCTGCTCCGCGGTGCGGCGGACGACGTCGTACGTCGTGGCGCGCTCGTCGACCGTGGCCGTGACGTCGAGGAACGTGATCTCGTCGGCGCCCTGGTCGAAGTAGAGCTTCGCGAGCTCGACGGGGTCGCCCATGTCGCGCAGATCGAGGAAGTTCACGCCCTTCACGACGCGGCCGGCGGCGACGTCGAGGCACGGGATGACGCGGCGGGCGAGCGTCATCAGAGCCTCGCGGCGAGGATCTCGGTGACCAGGATCGCCCGGGCGCCGATCGCGTACAGCTCGTCCATGACGCGGTTGACGTCGCGGCGGGGGCTCATCACGCGCACGGCGACCCACTCGGGGTCGCGGAGCGGCGAGATCGTCGGCGACTCCAGGCCGGGCGCGACGGCGATCGCCTGCTCGACGAGGGCTGCGGGCAGGTCGTAGTCGATGAGCACGTACTTCCGCGCGGCGAGGACACCGCGCAGGCGCCGGAGCAGCGTCTCGGTCCCCTCGACCTCGTTCGGGCCGGAGATCAGGACCGCGTCCGATTCGAGCAGCACGGGGCCGAAGATCTCGAGCCCCGCCTGGCGCAATGTCGTGCCGGTCGAGACGACGTCGGCCACGGCATCCGCCACGCCCAACTGCACCGCGGACTCGACGGCGCCGTCCAGCGGCACGATGTCGACGGCAACGCCGCGCTCGTCGAGGAACGCGTCGACGAGGCCCGGGTACGCCGTCGCGACGCGGAGGCCCTGCAGGTCTTCGACGTCGGTGAAACGGCCGGGGCGGCCGGCGAAGCGGAACGTGGACCCCGCGAAGCCGAGCGACTCGATCTCGCGGGCGCCGGGCATCCGGGCGTCCAGCAGCAGGTCGCGGCCGGTGATGCCGACGTCGAGGGCTCCGGAGCCGACGTACGTCGCGATGTCACGGGGACGCAGGTAGAAGAACTCGACCTCGTTGACGGGGTCGACGGTGTACAGGTCTTTCGAGTCGCGACGTCCGGTGTACCCGGCCTCCGAGAGCATCTCGGCGGCGGTCTCGGCGAGCGACCCCTTGTTCGGCACGGCGATTCGCAGCATGACGGGGGCTTTCGTGGTTCGTGAGCGAGAGGTGGGAGGGAGCGGCTCAGAGATGTCGGTAGACGTCTGCGAGCGTCAGGCCCTTCGCGAGCATGAGCGTCTGGAGGTGGTAGAGCAGCTGCGAGATCTCCTCGGCTGCGGCCTCGTCGGACTCGTACTCCGCGGCCATCCACACCTCGGCGGCTTCCTCGACGATCTTCTTGCCGATGGCGTGCACGCCGGCATCGAGCTGAGCCACCGTTCCGGAGCCGGCGGGGCGCTCGACGGCCTTGGCGCTGAGCTCGGCGAACAGGTCGTCGAAGGTCTTCACCTGTCTAGGGTATCGGCTCGGCGGTGCCCCGGCCGCCGGGTCGGGCTGGTGCGGTGCGGGTGGGCCGGTGCGGGTGCTGCCTGCGGCACGGTGCTGCGTGCGGCCTGGCGCGGCGGGGCGCGCTGCGGCGTGCGGAGGCACCGGCCGGGGCGGCGGCGCGGTGCGCGGGTCTGCGCGGTGCACGGCATCCACGGGAAGAAACGGGACGGCGAGGCGTTTCCTGCCACCGATCGCGTTTATCGCGAGGGTGAGGGCGCAGCCGGGGGCGGAACGGGGCGGGGGCCGCCGCAGACCCGGGTCGGGGCGCGCGGCGCCGGCGCGCGCCGGCCGGGTCAGTGCGTGTGGCGGGCCGCGGCGGAGCGCAGCGACTGGATCGCGCGGTCGGGGTCGTCGGCGCCGAACACCGCGGAGCCGGCGACGAACGTGTCGGCCCCGGCCTCGGCGGCCTGCGCGATCGTGGACTCGCCGATGCCGCCGTCGACCTGCAGCCACACGTTCGATCCGCGGCGGCGGGCCTCGTCGGCGAGGCTGCGCAGCTTCGGCATGGTCTCGGGCATGAACGACTGGCCGCCGAAGCCCGGCTCCACGGTCATGACGAGGATCTGATCGAACTCGTTCAGCACCTCGAACAGGTTCTCCACGGGGGTCGCCGGCTTCACGGCCACGCCGGCGCGCGCGCCGATCGAGCGGAGCGTCCGGGCGAGCGCGACGGGCGACGCCGCAGCCTCGAGATGGAAGGTGACGGATGCCGCGCCCAGCTCGGCGTATTCCGGAGCCCAGCGATCGGGGTCGTCGATCATCAGGTGCACGTCGAGCGGTACGGGGCTCGTCTCCTGGATGCGGCCCACCATCTGCGGACCGAAGGTGAGGTTCGGCACGAAGTGGTTGTCCATGACGTCGACGTGCACGAAGTCCGCCCCGGCGATGCGAGCGAGCTCCGCCTGCATGTTCACGAAGTCGGCGGCGAGGATGCTCGGATTGATGCGGGGCACGGTTCCATTATCGGCGCCCGGTCCGCCACACCCTCGTGTGAGGGGTCAGAAACTGTCGCTCGGGTCGCGCACAGGCGACAGATCTTGACCCCTCACGCGTGAGGAGACCCGTCGCAGGAGGGCGATCGACATCGCGTCGGTGCCGTGGCGGTGGGGCCAGAGCTGGGCGCGGAGCGAGCCGTCCGACTGCGCGGGCAGGTCGATGTCCGAGCCGGCGATGTCGCGCACGACGGCGCGGGCATCGAGTTCCTCGACGGCGTCGCCGAACTCGCGGCGCACCTCGGCGAGCACACCGGAGGTCTCGGCCAGGTGCGGCGAGCACGTCACGTACGCCAGCACCCCGCCCGGCTTCAGCGCGCCGAGCCCCGCCCGCACGAGCTCGAGCTGCAGCGCCGTGAGATCCGGCACGTCGGCCGGGGTCTTCCGCCACCGCGCCTCGGGACGCCGGCGCAGCGCGCCGATCCCCGTGCACGGCGCGTCGACGAGGATCCGGTCGTACTCCCCCGGCGTGCGGGCGGCGCGGTCGCGGCCGTCCTCCTCGGTCACCTCGACCTCGAGCGGGACGGATGCCACGGCCCGGCGCACGAGCGCGGCCCGGTGCGGCGAGATCTCATTGGCATCCAGCCGGGCGCCCCCGGCGAGGGCCTCCGCGGCGAGCAGCGCCGTCTTGCCGCCCGGTCCAGCGCACAGGTCGAGCCATCGCTCCCCCGCCTCGACGGGCCGGAAGCGACTGAGGGCGAGAGCGGCGAGCTGCGACCCCTCGTCCTGCACGCGGATGCGACCGTCGGACGCCCGGATGAGCACCTCGGGGTCTCCCCCGCGGGTCGTGAACGCCGTCGGCGCGTACCGGGCGGGACGGGCGTCGCCGGGGATCTCGGCCAGCCCCGGCAGGGCGATCATCGCCACCCGCGGGGCGTCGTTGTCAGCGGCGAGGAGGGCGTCGAGCTCGTCGCCGCGCCCCTCGGCGGTGAGGGCGCGACGGAACGCGCGGACGATCCACACGGGGTGCGCGCTCGTCAGTCCGAGGCGTTCGTCATCGCTGCGGGCGGACGCGGTGATGCGGTCCATCCAGTGCCCGGGCGTCTCGCGCGACACCCGCCGCAGGACGGCGTTCGCGAATCCCGCGGCCCCGCGACCGCCGCCGTGGCGACGGGCGAGTTCGACGGATTCGTTCACCGCGGCGTGCGAGGCCACGCGCGTCGACAGCAGCTGGTGCACGCCGAGCCGCAGCGCGTCGAGCACGGGCGGGTCGATGCGGTCCACGGTCCGATCCGCCGCCGCGGCGATGATCGCGTCGTACGTTCCGCGCCGTCGCAGCGTGCCGTACGTCAACTCGGTCGCGAGCCCGGCGTCCTTGGCATCCAGTCTCGCCCGCTCGATCGCGTGCGGCAGGGACAGGTTCGCGTACGCCTCGTCGGCGGAGACCGCCCGCAGCACGTCGTACGCGACGGCGCGCGCTCCCTGCACGCTCACGAGCCCAGCACCGGGTTCTCGACGCGCAAGCCCCGGAACCAGTCACCGGCGGGCATCGCCCCCTTGCCCGCGGGCTGCACGGTCTCGAGCCGCAGCGGGGAGCTCGCCGTCCCCACCAGAATCTCCCGACCGGATGCCACGACCCGACCCGGCGGAATCGGATCCGCCGTGCTCGCCCCGGCGCGCAGCACCTTGAGCCGCGCGCCGTCGAACGTCGTGTGGGCGCCGGGTTCGGGCGTGACACCGGCGATCCGCGCGCGGAGGGTCTCGGCATCCAGGGAGAAGTCCAGGGCGCCGTCGTCGAGGGTCAGCTTCGGGGCGAGCGTCGGCTCACCCTGCTGCGGGACCGCGACCGCGGAACCGTCGGCGATGCCGTCCACGACGCGGGCGAGCAGCGGGGCGCCGATCTCGGCGAGGGCGTCGAGCACGTCGCCCGCGGTGGCGTTCCACGGCACTTCGTATCGCTCCTCGGCGAAGACGTCGCCGGCATCCAGAGCGGCCACGAGCTGGAACACGCTCGCGCCGGTCTCGCGGTCCCCCGCGATGAGCGCCCGCTGCACGGGGGCGGCGCCGCGCCAGCGCGGGAGGAGCGAGAAGTGCAGGTTGATCCAGCCGTGCGCGGGGGCCGACAGCAGCGGCTCGCGGACGAGTCCGCCGTACGCGACGATCACGCCGAGTTCGGGTTCGAGCGCGGTGATGCGGGCGGTGGCCCCGGCATCCAGTCGGTCGGTCTTGATCGTCGGGATGCCGAGATCCTCCGCCGCCTGGGCGACCGGGGACGGCGTCAGGACGCGTTTGCGGCCGAGGGGCGCGTCGGAACGGGTGACGACGGCGGCGATCTCGTGCGGCCCCTCCGCCAAGGCGCGGAGGGAGGGGACGGCGACGGCGGGGGTGCCGGCGAAGACGAGGCGCATGGTTCTCCTCACGCTTCGGATGCGGGTGGGTGGGACCGGGCTGCTGGGGGCAGGAGGCGCTCAGAGGTCGGGCTCGGGGAGGTCGAGCCGCACTCTGAGTGTATTCCGGGGCCTCGGGCCCTTGTCCTTAGAGGACTTCCGGGCGCGGAGGGCGTCGGCGATGACCCCCGCGCGGAGGGCGTCGGCGACGGCACGACCGTGCGCATAGTCGAACCGCACGAGCGCGCGGGACGTCGGGGTGTCGGGGGCCGTCGACGTGTCGACCGGACCGAGGACGGCGAGGGCGTCGAGGTCGGGCACCGCCTCGCGGAGTTCGGCGAGGAGGGTGTCGACGCTCCGGGCGTGTCCGTCGACGCTCGCGACGCGTACGGCCGGGGGCATGCGCAGCGGTGCGCGGTCGGCCAGCTCGGCGCGGGCGTAGGCCGGCTGCGTCCACGTCGCGAGCGCCCGGGCCACCGGACCCGCGACGCCCACGAGATGCACCGGCGCGCCGGGGGCCGCAAGGGCCGCGGCGTTCGACCACCACCGCAGGCAGTGCTCGCCGACGCGCAGCGCTTCGTTCTGCAGCATGCGGTCGCCGTCGAGCAGGATCACCGCGCGATATCCGCCGCGGGCGATCGGTTCGGCCCCGCGCGTCGCGATGACCAGGGCCGGGGTGGCATCCACCTCCGCCACCGGATGCGCGCCGTCCGCGATGATCACGCGCGTGTTCGGGAACGCGCGGCCCAGCTCGTCGGCCGTGCGCTCGCTGCCCGAGGACGCCATGCGGAGCTTCACCGAGCCGCAGTGCCCGCACGTCCACGCGTGGGCGTTCCGGCCGCACCACGCGCACACCGGAACCGCGCCGGGGCGGGCCGCGCGGAGCGGCCCCGCGCAGTGCGTGCAGCGGGCGGGGCGACGGCAGTCCGCGCACACGAGCGACGGCGCATATCCGGGGCGCGCGACCTGCACGAGCACGGGGCCCTGCGTCAGCGCCTCGCGCGCCGCCGCGAACGCCGACGACGGCACGCGCGCGGTCCGCGACTCCCCCTCGCGCGTCGCGCTCAGCACGACCCGCGGACTCTGCCGCCGCGCCGGCGCCGACTCCCGCACGTACCCCACCTCGACCAGCCGCTGCACGTCGGTCGAGCGGGTGTGGCCCGCGAAGAGGAGCGCCGAACCCTCCAGCTCCTGGCGCACCAGCGCCGCATCGCGCGCGTGCACGCCCGGCGCGAGCGGCTCGGCGAGCAGCGAATCGCCGTCGTCCCACAGCGCGACCAGGCCCGTGTCGTGGGCGGGGGCGTAGACCGCCGAGCGGCGGCCCACCACGATCACCGGCACGGGCGCGAGCGTGCGCAGATACTGCGCGTACCGCGCCGGACCGGACTGATCGGCGTCGTCGCGCACGACCGCCTCGGCCGGCACCAGGTCGGCCAGCGCCGCCATGAGCTGCGCCTGATCGCGGTAGTCCGGGACGACGAGCACGGCGCTCCTCCCCCGCGCGAGCATGTGCACCGCGGCGGCGGCCAGGAGATCGGCCCACGCACCCCTCGGGAGAGCACCGGTCGTGTGCGGAGGGGCGTCGACCGCGAGGCGCTCGCCGCCGTCGAGCGCTTCGACGAGACCCACGTACGGCTTCAGCGCCGCGTCCGCTCGCGCGAGCGACTCCGCCGGAACCACCGGCGTCTCGGGGACCGGGGCGGCGAGCCAGGCCTTCTCCGCCCGCACCATGCGCTTGGGCACGGCGAGCCGCAGGACGTCGCTCACCGAGCCCGCGGCGCGGTCCGCGACCTTGCGCGCGAGGGTGAAGAGGCGCTCCGGCAGCACCGGCATCGTCGAGACGACGCTCTCGACCGACGACAGCGGACGCTCGCTGCCGTCGTCGGCCACGACCTCGACCACGAAGGCATCCATCATCCGACCCGCCGACCGCAGCGGCACCTTCACCCGCACCCCGGGGACGACGTCGGCGACCAGGGGATGCGGAATGGCGTAGTCGAACAGGCGGTCGAGCTGCGGGACCGGCGAGTCGAGCTGCACCCGCGCGACGCGGCGGGCGCTCACGCGGCGGCTCCGCGCGCACCTCGCCGCACACGGCGGAGCGCTCCGCGCGTGTCGCGCCGCGCGCGGCGGAGCGGATCACGGGATGCCAGGGCAGCGGCGACGCGGTGCACGCCCGGCTCGGGCGCCCCCACGTCAGAGTCCGGCGGCGGTGCGCAGCGCGTCGACGCGGTCGGTGCGCTCCCACGTGAAGTCGGGCAGCTCGCGGCCGAAGTGACCGTACGCGGCCGTCTGCGCGTAGATCGGGCGGAGCAGGTCGAGCTGGTCGATGATCGCCTTGGGACGCAGGTCGAACACCTCGCGGATGGCCTTCACGATCGTCTCGTCGGCGACGTGCGCCGTGCCGAACGACTCGACGTACAGGCCGACGGGGTTCGCCTTGCCGATCGCGTACGCGACCTGCACCTCGAGGCGGTCGGCGAGACCGGCCGCGACGGCGTTCTTCGCGACCCAGCGCATCGCGTACGCCGCCGAGCGGTCGACCTTGGACGGGTCTTTGCCGCTGAAGGCGCCGCCGCCGTGGCGCGAGGCCCCGCCGTAGGTGTCGATGATGATCTTGCGGCCGGTGAGGCCCGCGTCGCCCTTGGGGCCGCCGATCACGAACGGACCCGCCGGGTTGATGTAGTACTGCACGTCGGGGAGCTCGAGGCCCGTGTCGCGCAGCACCGGGTCGATGACCTCGGCCTGCACGAGGGCGCGCAGCTCCTCCTGCGATATGTCGGGGTGGTGCTGCGTCGACAGCACGACGGAGTCGACCGTGCGCGGCGTGTGCCCGTCGTACCCCAGCGTGACCTGCGTCTTGCCGTCGGGGCGGAGGAACGGCAGCGTGCCGTCTTTCCGGACGGATGCCAGGCGCTCGGCGATGCGGTGCGCGGTCCAGGCCGCCATCGGCATGAGCTGCGGCGTCTCGTTCGTGGCGAAGCCGAACATGATGCCCTGGTCGCCCGCGCCCTGCAGGTCGCGCGGGTCGACCGAGCCGCGCTCGCGCTGCTCGAACGCCTTGTTGACGCCCGCGGCGATGTCGGACGACTGCGCGCCGATCGACACGCTGACGCCGCACGAATCGCCGTCGAAGCCGGTTTCGCTGGAGGTGTACCCGATGCGGTTGACGACGTCGCGCACGATCGCGGGGATCTCGACGTAGGCGCTCGTGGACACCTCGCCCGCGACGTGCACCAGGCCCGTGGTCACGAGGGTCTCGACGGCGACGCGCCCGGACGGGTCCTCGGTGAGGATGGCATCCAGGATGCTGTCGGAGATCTGGTCGCAGATCTTGTCGGGGTGTCCTTCCGTGACGGACTCGGACGTGAACAGGCGCAGGTCGGTCAAAGCGACTCCCGGTCGGTTTCGGGCTGGGGACGGGCACAAGTATGCCCCGGACGGCGGACAGCCGCCCGGGGCATCGTCACATCTGTGAACGGATCACACCTGTGGATTATTCGGCGGCGCGAAGGCGCAGCTTGTCCTCGTGGATCTCGTGCAGAGCGATCGTGAGCGGCTTGTCCTCGACGGTGGAGTCGACGAGCGGGCCCACGTTGTCGAAGAGGTTGCCCTCGTGCAGATCGGAGTAGTAGTCGTTGATCTGGCGCGCACGCTTGGACGCGTAGATCACGAGCTGGTACTTCGAGTCGACCTTGTCGAGCAGCGCGTCGATGGGCGGGTCGATGATGCCCTTGTCACGTCCGGCCATGGGGAACCTCCTGGTTCGGCGGGATGGGGTGGATGCGGCGCCCGTCGGCGCCGAAGCATCCTCGTATTCTATCCGACGTCGGGGCGACGTGCGGCGAGGGCCACGACCTCGGCCGCGGCGCGCGCGACCTCGTCGTTGACGACCCGGTAGTCGAACTCGTTCTGCGCCGCGAGTTCGGTGCGGGCGGTGCGGAGGCGCCGCGCCCGTTCCTCGGCATCCTCGGTCCCGCGGCCGACGAGGCGCTGGACGAGCTCGTCCCAGCTCGGCGGCAGCAGGAACACGAGCGTTGCGGAGGGATCCGCGGCGCGCACCTGGCGGGCGCCCTGCAGGTCGATCTCGAGCAGCGCCGTGCCGCCGTCGGCGAGGACGCGCTCGATGGGCTCGCGGGGCGTGCCGTAGCGGTGCGTGTTGTGGACCGTCGCCCACTCCAGCAGCTCCCCCTCCGCGACGAGCCGGTCGAACTCGGCGTCGTCCACGAAGTAGTAGTGCTCACCGTCGACTTCACCCGGGCGCGGTGCGCGCGTGGTCGCCGAGACCGACAGGTGGATCTCGGGGAAGTGCTCCTTGATGTACGCGGCGACCGTGCCCTTGCCGACGGCCGTGGGACCGGCGAGCACGACGAGGCGGCTGCGCCCGTCGCGCGGACCCGGCTCGGGCCACCGCGCGTCGAGGTAGCCGCGGAGGGCGTCGCGCTGGCGGGAACCGAGACCCCCGAGGCGCTTCACCGGCGAGATGCCGAGAGAGGCGAGGATGCGATCGCGCTTGCTCTCGCCGATCGCGGGGATCGCGGTCAGGAACTCGGTCACGCGCATCGCGCCGGCCGCCGAGAGCGGGTCTGCGAGCCCGCGGCGCAGCAGCTCCTGCGGGGTGATCACACGGGTGGACACGTCGCGCTTGAGCGCGGCGCGCTCGCGGCGGGCGGCGACGGCGCGGCGGGAGGCCGCGGCGCGATCGACCTCGGGCGGACGACGGGAATCAACCATTCAGGGCCTCCCGGTACAGGTCGGCGCGGGCGGTGATCCGGTCGGCGAGGCGGGCCGGTCCGACGGCGAGGACGCTGCGGCTCTCGTTCGCGACGACCGCCTTCGCGACGTACCCGAACAGGCGGCGGAGGTCGGCGGGATCGGCTCCCTGCGCCCCGAAGCCTGGCGCGAGGATCGGCATCCCGGCCAGCGTCACATCTCCGAGGCCGAACGCGGCCCGGTCGACGGTGGCGCCGACGACGACGCCGATCGAGCCCAGCGCACCGGGCGCGCCGATGTTCGCCTCGTTGACGTCGTGGGCGACGCGCGCGGCGACGTACTCGTGGTCGCCGACGGCGAGGGCGTCGTCGACGATCGCGCTCTGCACGGGCCGCGCCTCGGGGTTGCTCGTGGCGGTGAGGACGAACGCACCCTTGCCGTGGCGCACCGCGAACGAGAGGGTCGCTCGCAGTGAATCGGCGCCGAGGTAGGGCGTGAGGGTCACGGCATCCGCCTCCAGGGGCGCACCGGGCTCGAGCCACGCCGAGGCGTAGCCCTCCATCGTCGTTCCGATGTCACCGCGCTTCGCGTCGGCGATCACGATCAGACCCGCGGCGCGTGCCGCGGCCATCACGTCCTCCAGTGCGGCGAAACCCTTCGAGCCGTAACGCTCGTAGAAGGCGACCTGCGGCTTCACGATGCCGACCCGCTCCGCGGCGGCCTCGACCACCCGCAGGCCGAACTCCCGCGCGCCCTCGGGCGTGGCATCCAGCCCCCACGCCGACAGCAGTGCGGCGTGGGGGTCGATGCCGACGCACAGGGAACCTCGGGTCTCGAGGGCTGCCGCCAGGCGCTGGCCGAACGTCTCGCTCACAGGCGACCCGCGCGGTCGACGGCGTACTCCTGGAGGCTGCGGACCGCGAAGCCGTCCTTCATCGCGCCGAGCGCGCTCACGGCGGCACCGAGCACGGCCATCGTCGTGAACAGCGCCTTGTCGGCGGCGACCGCCGCGGCACGGATCTCGTAACCGTCCGCGCGGGCCGTTCCCCCGCTCGGCGTGTTGACGATCATGTCGATCTTGCCGTCGTTGATGAGGTCGACCACGTTCTGCTCGCCCGAACCCTGCGTCTCCGAGTACTTCTCGACGACCTGGACCCGGATGCCGTTGCGGGCGAGGATCTCGGCCGTGCCCTGGGTGGCCATGAGCTCGAAGCCGAGCTCCTGCAGCCGGTGGGCGGGGAGGATGACCGCGCGCTTGTCGGCGTCGGCGACGGAGATGAACACCGTGCCAGAGGTCGGCATGCCGCCGTACGCGGCCTCCTGCGACTTCGCGAACGCCGTCGGGAAGTCGCGGTCGATGCCCATGACCTCACCGGTCGAGCGCATCTCTGGTCCGAGCACCGAGTCGACGGTGCGGCCGTCGGCCGTGCGGAACCGCTTGAACGGCAGCACGGCCTCCTTGACGGCGACCGGGGCGTCCAGCGGCACGCGCGAGCCGTCGCTCTCGGGCAGCAGGCCCTCGGCGATGAGCTCGGCGATCGTGCTGCCGGCCATGATGCGGCTGGCGGCCTTGGCGAGCGGGATGCCGAGCGCCTTGGATACGAACGGCACGGTGCGGCTCGCGCGGGGGTTCGCCTCGATGACGTAGAGCACGCCGGCCGAGATCGCGAACTGCACGTTCAAGAGGCCCCGGACGCCGACGCCCCGCGCGATCGCGAGCGTCGCCTCCCGCACGCGGTCGACCTCGGTGCGGCCGAGGCTCACGGGCGGCAGGGTGCAGGACGAGTCGCCGGAGTGGATGCCGGCCTCCTCGAGGTGCTCCATGACGCCGCCGATGTACAGGTCGGTGCCGTCGAACAGCGCGTCGACGTCGAGCTCGATCGCGTCGTCGAGGAAGCGGTCGACCAGGAGCGGGAGGCCGGGGCCGATGATCGCCTGGTCGGCGACGCGGACGAAGTAGTCGCGCAGCGCCTCGGTCGAGTACACGATCTCCATGCCGCGGCCGCCGAGCACGAAGCTCGGGCGCACGAGCACCGGGTAGCCGATCTCCTCGGCGACCTGGACGGCCCCCTCGACGTCGATCGCGGTGCCGTTGCGGGGCGCGACGAGACCGGCGTCGTCGAGCAGGCGCGAGAACAGCTCGCGCTCCTCGGCGAGGTCGATCGCCTCGGGGCTGGTGCCGAGGATCGTGTAGCCGGCGGCCTCGATGCCCTTGGCCAGGCCGAGCGGCGTCTGTCCGCCGAGCTGGCAGACGACCCCGAGGATCTGGCCGGACCGGCTCTCGGCGTGCAGCACCTCGAGCACGTCCTCGAGCGTCAGCGGCTCGAAGTACAGGCGGTCGCTGGTGTCGTAGTCGGTCGACACGGTCTCGGGGTTGCAGTTGACCATGATCGTCTCGTACCCGGCATCCGACAGCGCGAAGGAGGCGTGCACGCACGAGTAGTCGAACTCGACTCCCTGGCCGATGCGGTTCGGGCCCGAACCGATGATGACGACCTTGGTGCGGTCGGACGGCGTGACCTCGGTCTCCCAGTCGTAGCTGGAGTAGTGGTACGGCGTGAGCGCCGGGAACTCCCCCGCGCACGTGTCGACCGTCTTGTACACCGGACGCACGTCGAGCGCGTACCGGATGCCGCGCACCTCGGCCTCGTCGAGACCCCGCAGCTGCGCGATCTGGACGTCGCTGAAGCCGTGCTCCTTCGCGAGGCGGAGGGTGTCGGCATCCAGTTCGCCGGCCGTGCGGATGATCTCGGCGACCTCGTTGATGAGGACGATCTGGTCGATGAACCAGGGGTCCATCGCGGTCGCCTCGAACGCCTGCTCGGGCGTCGCACCGAGGCGCAGCGCCTGCTGCAGCACGACGATACGGCCGTCGGTCGGCGTCTTCGAGATCTCGAGGAGCTCCTCGACCGACCGCGACTCCTCGCCCCAGTGGAAGCTGGAGCCGCGCTTCTCGAGCGAGCGCAGCGCCTTCTGCAGGGCCGTGGTGTAGTTGCGGCCGATCGCCATCGCCTCGCCCACCGACTTCATGGTGGTGGTGAGGGTCGTGTCGGCGGCGGGGAACTTCTCGAAGTTGAAGCGCGGCACCTTCACCACGACGTAGTCGAGCGTGGGCTCGAAGCTCGCCGGGGTCACCTTCGTGATGTCGTTCGGGATCTCGTCGAGGCGGTAGCCGATCGCGAGCTTCGCGGCGATCTTCGCGATCGGGAAGCCCGTGGCCTTCGACGCGAGCGCCGAGGAGCGCGAGACGCGCGGGTTCATCTCGATGACGATGATGCGACCGGTCGCCGGGTCGACGGCGAACTGGATGTTGCAGCCGCCGGTGTCGACGCCGACCGCGCGGATGATGTCGATGCCGATGTCACGCATCTTCTGGTACTCGCGGTCGGTGAGGGTGAGCGCCGGGGCGACGGTGATCGAGTCACCGGTGTGCACACCCACGGGGTCGACGTTCTCGATCGAGCAGACCACCACGGTGTTGTCGTGGGTGTCGCGCATGAGCTCGAGCTCGTATTCCTTCCAGCCGAGGATCGACTCCTCGAGCAGGACCTCGTGCGTCGGCGAGTCGTGCAGACCCGCACCGCCGATGCGGCGGAGGTCGGTTTCGTCGTACGCGAAGCCGGAGCCGAGACCGCCCATCGTGAACGAGGGGCGGACGACCAGCGGGTAGCCCAGCTTCTCGGCGCCGGCGAGCAGCTCGTCCATCGAGTGGCAGATCACCGAGTCGGCGACGTCCGCGCCGGACTCGATCACGAGCTCCTTGAAGATCTGACGGTCCTCGCCCTTGCGGATGGCGTCGACCTTCGCGCCGATGAGCTCCACCCCGTACTTGACCAGGATGCCGCGGTCGTGGAGCGCCATGGCCGCGTTCAGGGCCGTCTGGCCACCGAGCGTGGGGAGGATGGCATCCGGCTTCTCCTTGGCGATGATCGTCTCGATCACCTCGGGGGTGATCGGCTCGATGTACGTCGCGTCGGCGAAGTCGGGGTCGGTCATGATCGTCGCCGGGTTGGAGTTGACGAGGATCACGCGCACGCCCTCCTCGCGGAGGACGCGGCACGCCTGGGTGCCGGAGTAGTCGAACTCGCAGGCCTGACCGATGACGATCGGGCCGGAGCCGATGACGAGGACGGAGCGGATGTCGTCGCGCTTAGGCATTCTTCTTCGTCTCCTGAGTCGCGAGCACCATGTCGCGGAAGCGGTCGAACAGGTAGTTGGCGTCGTGGGGACCGGCGGCGGCCTCGGGGTGGTACTGCACGCTGAACGCCGGGATGTCGAGGGCGCGCAGGCCCTCGACCACGTTGTCGTTGAGGCCGATGTGGCTCACCTCGACGCGGCCGTAGCCGTGCGGGCTGTCGACGACCGCGTCCAGCGGCGCCTCGACGGCGAAACCGTGGTTCTGCGACGTGATCTCGACGCGGCCGGTGGTCTTGTCGAGCACCGGCTGGTTGATGCCGCGATGGCCGAACGGCAGCTTGTACGTGCCGAAGCCGAGGGCGCGGCCGAGCAGCTGGTTGCCGAAGCAGATGCCGAAGAACGGCAGGCCCTCGTCGAGCACCGCACGGAGCAGCTCGACGTGCTGGTCGCTCGCGGCCGGGTCGCCCGGGCCGTTGGAGTAGAACGCCGCGACCGGCTCGATCGCGCGGATCTCGTCGATCGTCGCCGACTGCGGGAACACGTGCACGTCGAACCCGCGGGCGGCGAGGTTGTCGATCGTGGACTGCTTGACGCCCAGATCGAGCACCGCCAGGTTGCCGATGCGCTCGGCGGTCGCCGGGGTGACCTCGACCTCGGTGACCGACACCTCGGCGGACAGGTTGCGGCCGGCCATGCCGGGGGCGGCGAGCACCCGGCGCAGCTGCTCGTCCTCATCGAGGTTCACCGCGTCGCCCGAGAAGACGCCACCGCGCATGCTGCCCGACGAACGGATGCGGCGCGTGAGCGCGCGGGTGTCGATGCCGGAGATGCCGACGATGCCGTCCTCGACGAGGGCATCGTCGAGCGAACGGTTGGCGCGCCAGTTCGACACGACGCGCGAGGGGTCGCGCACCACGTAGCCGGCGACCCAGATGCGGCGGGACTCGGGGTCTTCGTCGTTCACACCCGTGTTGCCGATGTGCGGGGCGGTCTGCAGCACGATCTGACCGGCGTACGAGGGGTCGGTGAGGGTCTCCTGGTAGCCGGTCATGCCGGTGGCGAAGACGACCTCGCCGAAGGTCTCACCGCGGGCGCCGTACGCGCGGCCGGGGTAACGGGTGCCGTCTTCCAGCACCAGGACGGCGGGTTCGCGCGAGATGCGCGGAGGGGAGATCAGGGCGGTCATGCGTCGCTTCCTGTCGAGATGAGCGGACGGATGGCGTCGGCGAGGGATCGGGCCGAGGCATCCTGGGGTCGGAGGTAGGTGTCGACGACGGTGTCGTCGTCGATGCGCCAGCTGACGCGCGTCAGGCCGTCGCGCTCCACCACGCGGTCGATGGCGACCGTGGCAAGGGCAGCGTCGACGAGGCGGTCACGGGTGAGCGCGATGCGAGGCTGGCCCGGCAGGTCGAGGGCGATCCCGGCCGAGGTGACCGTGACGTCCACGCGGGAGCGGAACGCGAGGCCGCGGATCGCGAGGCGCTCCAGGGGCTCGTCGTGCCGTGTGGTCGCGACGTACAGACCCGGGAACACACCCGTCTCCACGGCGCCGTCGGGAAGCTCTCCCACCGGGGCGGAGTAGCGCGCATCGCGCCGCGTTCGTCGGAGCCAGGCCAGGGCGAAGACCGCCAGCAGGACGACGGCGACACCCGCCATCACCAGCAGGGCGCCCTCGCGCGTCACGCGAGCACCCCCGGCGCCTCGAGCACCGCACCGTCGACGACGGTCGGGATGCCGGAGCGCACGGTCCAGCGGATCTCGCCCGGCAGCTCGCGACCGAGGTACGGCGAGTTCTTGCTGCGACCGCGGAGGTCGCCGAGCCCGAATGTGCGCGCGGGGCGCGGGTCGTACAGCGTGAAGCTCGCGGGGGTGCCGGCGGTGAGCGGAGTGCCGTGGCCGTCGAGACGACCGATGCGGGCGGGCGTGCGCGACATGACGCGGGCGACGTCGATCCACTCCAGCAGCCCGGTCTCGACCATGGCCTGGTGGACGACGCGCAGCGCGCTCTCGAGACCCACCATGCCGTTCGCGGCGGCGGCCCACTCGCACGACTTCGCCTCGGCGGGGTGCGGCGCGTGGTCGGTCGCGACGATGTCGATCGTGCCGTCGGCCAGACCCTCGCGCACCGCGAGCACGTCCTCCTCGCGGCGCAGCGGCGGGTTCACCTTGAACCGCGCGTCGTAGTCGCGCACGAGCTCGTCGGTGAGCAGCAGGTGGTGCGGCGTCACCTCGGCGGTGACGTTCACGCCGCGCTTCTTGGCCCAGCGGATGATGTCGACCGACCCGGCCGTCGACAGGTGGCACACGTGCAGGCGCGAGCCCACGTGCTCGGCGAGCAGCACGTCGCGCGCGATGATCGACTCCTCGGCGACCGCCGGCCACCCGGCGAGCCCCAGCTCGGCGGAGACGGCGCCCTCGTTCATCTGCGCGCCCTCGGTCAGCCGCGGATCCTGCGCGTGCTGCGCGATCACGCCGTCGAATGCCTTCACGTACTCGAGCGCTCGCCGCATGATGAGCGGGTCGAAGACGCAGAAGCCGTCGTCGCTGAAGACGCGGACGCGGGCGCGCGAGTCGGCCATCGCGCCGAGCTCGGCGAGACGCTCGCCCTTCTGCTCGACCGTCACGGCGCCGATCGGCTGCACGTGGACGTAGCCCGCGGCCTCACCGAGCGCGAGCTCCTGCTCGACGACTCCGGCCGTGTCGGCGACGGGCGACGTGTTCGGCATCGCGAAGACGGTGGTGAAACCGCCGGCCGCGGCGGCGCGGGAACCGGTGGCGACGGTCTCGGATGCCTCGTACCCGGGCTCGCGCAGGTGCACGTGCAGGTCGACGAGTCCGGGGAGGGCGATGAGCCCGTCGGCATCCACGACCGTCGCGCCGGCGTGCGAGAGGCCGGTTCCGGTCTCGGCGATGACGCCGTCGCGGACGAGGAGGTCGGTGGCATCCCGGCCTTCGATCCGCGCGCCGCGCACCAGCAGGGTGTGGGAGGGGGCGTGGCTCATCGAAGGTCCTCTTTCTCGGAGTCGGTCCGCGCGCCCGCCAGCAGCAGGTACAGCACGGCCATGCGCACGGAGACGCCGTTCGCGACTTGCTCGAGAACCGTCGAGCGCGGCGAGTCGGCGGCTTCGGCGGAGATCTCCAGACCGCGATTCATCGGGCCGGGGTGTAGAACGATGCTACCGTCCGGCAGCGCGTCCAGGCGCCGCGCGTCGAGACCGTACCGGCGGGAATACTCCCGTTCAGTCGGGAAATACGCGGCACTCATCCGCTCGAGCTGGATGCGGAGCATCATGAGGGCGTCGGGACCGGCCGCGATCCCGCGGTCCAGGTCGTACTCGACCTCGACCGGCCAGCCGCTGACGTCCTGCGGGACCAGCGTCGGCGGCGCGACGAGCGTCACGTGGGCGCCGAGCGTGTGCAGCAGCCACACGTTCGACCGCGCGACGCGCGAGTGCAGCACGTCGCCGACGATCGTGACCCGGATGCCGTCCAGCCCACGGCCGCGGCTGTCGTCGCCGAAAAGGCGCTTGCGGATCGTGAACGCGTCGAGCAGCGCCTGCGTCGGGTGCTCGTGCGTCCCGTCGCCGGCGTTCACCACGCCCGCGGTGATCCAGCCGCTGGTGGCGAGGGTGCGCGGAGCCCCGGACGCGCCGTGGCGGATGACGACGGCATCCGCCCCCATCGCCTGGAGGGTCTGCGCGGTGTCCTGCAGCGACTCGCCCTTGCTGACGCTCGAGCCCTTCGCGGAGAAGTTGATGACGTCGGCGCTCAGGCGCTTCGCGGCGGCCTCGAACGAGATGCGGGTGCGGGTGGAGTCCTCGAAGAAGAGGTTCACCACGGTCTTGCCGCGGAGCGTGGGCAGCTTCTTGACCTCACGGCGCTGCGTGTCGGCCATGTCCTCGGCGACGTCGAGGATCTCGAGCGCTTCGGCGCGCGTGAGGTGCTGGGTGTCGAGGAGGTGCCTCATGATTCGATCGTCACCTCTTCGATGCCGTCGACCTCGGCGAGGCGTACGTTCACGCGCTCGTCGCGGGCCGACGGGAGGTTCTTGCCGACGAAGTCGGGGCGGATGGGCAGCTCGCGGTGGCCGCGGTCGATCAGCGTCGCCAGCCGAACGGCGGCGGGGCGGCCGATGTCCTGCAGAGCGTCGAGCGCGGCTCGGATGCTGCGGCCCGAGAACAGCACATCGTCGACCAGAACGACGACCTTGCCGTCGATGCCACCCGCGGGGATGCGCGTCGTGTGCGGCGCCCGCGTGGGGTTGCGGTGCAGATCGTCGCGGTACATCGTCACGTCGAGCGCGCCGACCGGAACGGCCGCTCCCCCGAACTCGCTGATCAGCGGAGCGATGCGATCGGCGAGGGTGACACCGCGGGTCGGGATCCCGAGGAGGACGAGTCCTTCCGGTCCTTTGTTGGACTCCAGGATCTCGTGCGAGATGCGCGTCAAAGCGCGGGCGATGTCGGCATCGTGCATGACGGTGCGCGTACTCATCCGCTGCTCCCTTCTCCGCCTCACAGGACGGGGTTAAAGGTTGCCGTGGTTCTTCCTCGAGTGTAGCGGGTGTGTATGACGGATGCCGTGTGCGCCGGGCTGTGCAGGAGGGGTGGCGCGGACGTGTGGCGACGCAGCAGCCCGCGCGACGGGAGGAGATTCGGCGGGCGGAGGACGGATGCCGCGGTCTCGGTCCTCCCCTGCCCGAATCTCCTCCGCTCACCGCCGCAGCCGTCGTCGGCTACTTCAGCACCACGAGCCGCTGCGTCGCGCGCGTCATCGCGACGTACCGATCCACCGCGCCCGTGATCCCGTCGCCGAAGCGAGAGGGCTCGACGAGGACGACGAGGTCGAACTCCAGCCCCTTCACCCGCTGCGGGTCGAGCGACGAGACCCGCTCGCGCGGCACGAAGTCCGCGGCACCGATCACCACTGCCGTCCCCTCGGCGCTTCCCCGCTCCCACGCGGCGACGATCTCGGCGAGATCGGAGCGCGCGCCGTACTCCACGGGGACGCCCGTCCGCCGGATGGACTCCGGCACGTTCGCGTCGGGCAGCACGGCGCGGATCACCGGGGCCGCGGCATCCATCACCTCCCCCGGGGTGCGGTAGTTCACGTGCAGCGTCGCGATCCGCACGCGCTCGACGCCCACCCGCGCGAGCCGGTCCTCCCACGACTCGGTGAAGCCGTGGCGCGCCTGCGCGCGGTCGCCCACGATCGTGAGGCTCCCGGACGGGCAGCGCCGCAGCAGCATGCGCCACTGCGCGTCGGTGAGTTCCTGCGCTTCGTCGACGATGACGTGGGCGAACGGGCCCGCGAAGGGATCGAGGGCGGATGCCGCGTGGCTCTCGAGCGTTCGCCGGAGGTCCTGCCCGCGCAGCATCGACATCACCCGCATGTCGCCGTCGTCGGCGGCGATGAGGTCGGTCACGACGTCGGACATGATCCGCCGCTCCTCTGCCGCCTCCCGCCGTGCCCGACGCTCCGCGGCTTCCCGGCGCGGATCGCCCACCTCCTGACGGGCCGCGTCGAGCAGTGGCAGGTCCGACTCGGTCCAGGCCTCCGGCACGCCGCGATCGACGAGCGCCGCGAGGTCGTCGGCCGCCAGCCACGGCGCGCACCGGCGGAGCAGGGCCGCGTTCGTGAGCAGCCCGCGGAGCACGGCATCCGGATCGAGAAGCGGCCACGCGCCGTCGAACAGCGCTCGAAGGTCGTCGTCGTTCTCGAGCGCTTCGCGGGGGGATTCGTCCTCGTCCCAGCCGGAGCCGTAGGCGTCGAAGTCGTCGCGCGAGCGGGATGCCTCGCCCCACCCCTCGTCCCACGCGTCGGTCGCGCCGCCGCGCAGCTCGTCGTCGACGCGTTCTTCGAGCAGCGTGAGCAGCCGCTCCCACGCGCGCGTCCGCAGCTCGTTGTGGGCGACGACACCTATGCCGTCGAAGACCTCGGCCCATTCGGCCGCGTCGACGACGACGGTGCCCCACGCGGTGTCCACGGGTGTGCTCCGCGTCGGCGGGCGCTGCCACCGCCGCACGGCGGCCTCGACCGCGTCGATCATGCGGCCGTCGCCGAGCACGCGGCGAAGGCGCGGATCGGGCTCGGGGTTCACGCGTGCCTCTCCGGCGAGGTCGTTCACCGCGCACACGAGGGCGCCCTCCTCGCCGA
The DNA here is from genome assembly GCF_049739645.1 of Microbacterium sp. SLBN-111. NCBI lineage: Bacteria > Bacillati > Actinomycetota > Actinomycetes > Micrococcales > Microbacteriaceae > Microbacterium > Microbacterium sp. SLBN-111. The sequence goes on along the minus strand of NZ_JBMGQH010000001.1, from coordinate 3,371,431 downwards.
GGCCGGGCAGGACGTCGTCCACGTAGTCGACGTACGGGCGATGCGGGCCGACGAAGAGCAGCCCTTCGCTCTCCCCCTGCATCCGCGGGTCCGAGTAGAGCAGGTACGCGGCGCGGTGCAGTGCGACGACGGTCTTCCCCGTCCCCGGGCCGCCGTCGACGACGAGCGCACCGCGGGCGTGCGCGCGGATGATGGCATCCTGATCCGTCTGGATCGTCGCGAGCACGTCGCGCATCTTGGGCGATCGACTGGCGCCCAGGCTCGCGATGAACGCCGACTGTTCGTCGAGCGCCGCCCCGGCATCCGGGCCGTCGCCGAACACCTCGTCCCAGAAGTCGACGATGCGTCCCGCGCGCCAGCGGTAGCGCCGGCGGCTGCGGAGCCCCTCCGGGTGCGCGGCCGTCGCCGCGAAGAAGGGACGGGATGCCGGGGCCCGCCAGTCCAGCAGGAGCCGTTCGCCCGTGGCATCCACCATCCCGAACCGGCCGACGTACGTCACGGTGCCGGTCTCGTCGACCATCCGCCCGATGCACGCGTCGAGGCCGAAGCGGCGCAGGACGCGGAGCCGTGTCGACAGCTGCTGCACCTCGAGGTCGCGTTCGAGGGCGCGTTGGCCGCCCGCGTGCTCCCGACGCAGCGCGGCGAGTCGGAGCTCGACCCGCTCCCCCTCGGCGGCGAGGGCGGCCGCGATCGCGGCGAACCGCTGCTCGTCGTCGCCGATGAGCGCGGCCTTGTCGTGCAGTCGCTCGGGCAGAGCGAACGGGCTGGTGTTCGTGTGCATCGCCGGTGTCCCCTTCGTGCGCCGAATGCGCGCGGGACCTGCGATTTTGCATCACAGAGGGGGCCTTGCGGCAAGCCCGGGGTCGGGCGCGATAATGGAAGGGGAAGGGGAACCCGTTTCTGCCCTCTCCTGACGCCCCCCCCGCGACGGGAGGAGATCCGGGCGGCGGAGGATGGATGCCGCGGATGCGGTCCTCCCCCGGCGGAATCTCCTCCGCTCACGTGGGCGTCGCTGCGCCCCGGCGGCGCGACGTTGGGTGCCTCGGCGTTGCCGCGGCGGCTCAGCCCGCCGCGACCTCCGCGGCCTTCTCCTTCGCGAGGCCCGACGGCGTCGAACGGATCGGGTGACCCGTCGTCGTCAGGCAGCGGCCGGAGGCGAGGTCCCATTTCCAGTCGTGCAGCGAGCAGGTGAGGACGCCGTCCTCGATCTTGCCGGTCTTGGTGAGGTCGGCGCGCAGGTGCGGGCACCGGCGCTGGACGGTCCAGCCGTCGATCTCGGCATCCTCGGTCTGGTCGGACTGCTCGGCGTACCAGTTCTCGACGTACTCGATGCGGTCACGCGACAGGCACTTGAGGAACGTCGTGAGGAACTCGTTGAACTTGCCCGACCGGCCCACCTCGAACTGCATCGACAGGAAGATCGAGTTCGACCAGTCGATCTCGTGATCGCGGATGTTCGTCGACACGAGGTCGGCGGGGATCGTGTACCAGTAGATGCACTCCTCGCCGGCGTACTCGCGGAGCTTCGCCTTCGGGAAGTCCACGACCATGTCGAGCTCGCCGATGCGGAAACGCACCATGCCGCCCACGCCGTTGCGGATCGTGCGGGCGCGACGCAGCAGCGGCTCCCACCACTCCTTCAGCGCCGCGAGCATCTCGGCCGGCGGGATGATCTCGGCACGGGATGCCTCTTCCGCCCGGATCTCGGCCTGGCGGCTGTCGCGCTGCTCGGCGAGGTAGTCCCACTTGTCGCCGAAGATGCGGTCGATCTCGGCATCCGTGAAGAGAGTCTGCGTGACGGTCACGTCGGAGCCCTGCACCTCGACCTCGGTGCCGGGGAGGAACAAGTGGCCCTGCTGATCGGGGCGCAGCTCCTTCATGTGGGCGAGGAACTCTCGCTGGTCGGTGAAGATCGAGTCGTTCTCGAGGCCCGTGCCGTTGTAGCGGAACAGGGCCTCGCGCAGGAACATCGGCGGGCCCGCCATGGGGAAGACGTGGGCGGCATCCACCTTCTCGATGTAGTACATCGCGCGCTTGTTCTGCGCGTCGCGCTTGAGCTGCGCGAAGTTCTGCTTGGCGTCCTGGGGCAGGTCGTAGACCATGGGCCACCAGATCGCGCCCGAAACCTGGGTGAAGTACGCGTCGGGCTTGCCGAAGTCGAAGAGCTTCTCGAGGTCGAGGGGGTGCGAGTCGTTCTGGTTCAGGATGGATGCCGTGCCGTCATCGACCGACAGCGAGGAGTCGCCGATGGGGCCGTCCGAGGGGGCGCGGAGCGGGGTGACCATGAGCTTGAGGTCGCCGAACTGCAGCGGCACCCCCGCCTCGGTGCGGACGAGGTTCGTGTAGCCGAGGGCGATGAGGTCCTGCTCGAGGTCGTCGGTGGGGTACTCGGGCAGCAGGACCCGGATGTCCTTCGAGACGCAGCGCTCGAGCATCGCCGGGTCGAAGTGATCGCGGTGCCGGTGCGAGATGTAGAGGAAATCGGCCTTGCCGTACCGCTCCCAGTCGAGCGCGCGGTTGTCGGGGAACGGGAACCACGAGCCGAAGAAGCTCGGGCCGATCACGGGGTCGCAGAGGATGCTGCCGCCCGCGGTCTCGATGAACATTCCCGCGTGGCCGAGGCCGGTGATCTTCATATCGCTCCTGTCCGTGAGAACTTATCGAGTCTACGCGGGGGTCTGCTGTGCGCCGGGTGGGCGCGGCGGCTTCGCGTGCCGGCGGCGCCGCGCCGGTGTGTCAGCCGCCGAGGATCCCCCGGATGTCGTCGGCATCCAGCGCGTTCGCGAACGCCTCGCCGTCGTCGAGCACCGCGCGCGAAAGGGCGGCCTTGCGCTGTTGCAGCTCCAGCACCTTCTCCTCGACGGTGCCCGCGGCGATGAGGCGATAGACGAAGACGCTGTTCGTCTGCCCGATGCGGTGGGTGCGGTCGATGGCCTGCGCCTCGGCGGCGGGGTTCCACCACGGGTCGAGGAGGAACACGTACTCCGCCTCTACGAGCGTCAGGCCGAAGCCGCCGGCCTTGAGGCTGATGAGGAACACGGGGGCGTCTCCCCCGCGGAACCCCTCGACGACCTCGCCGCGCCGGGAGGTCGAGCCGTCGAGGTGCGCGTAGGCGAGGCCGGCGGCATCCAGCCGTTCCGCCGCGAGATCGAGGAACGACGTGAACTGACTGAAGACCAGCGCACGATGACCCTCGGATGCCACCTCGACCAGACGTTCGAGCAGGACGTCGAGCTTCGCCGATCCCAGGTGCGCGTCGCGCTCGTCGATGAGGCCGGGCGCGAGCGCGAGCATGCGCAGCAGCGTGATCGAGCGGAACACGATGAACCGCTGCCGGTCGAGGTCGTCGAGGAGCCCCAACACCTTCTGCCGCTCGCGCTGCAGCACGCGGTCGTACAGCTCGCGGTGCGCGGGCGTGAGGGGGACGGCGATCGTCTGTTCCTGCTTCGGCGGCAGGTCGGCGGCCACGACGTCCTTCGTGCGGCGCAGCAGGAACGGTCGCACGCGCGAGCGCAGGCGAGCGAGGCTGCCGCGGCGGTGCGCCTCGGCCGCGGCGACCGACAGCTCGGTCGGGGCGTCGGACGGCAGCTGCTCGATCGCGCGGACGTACTCCTCGCGGAATCGCCGCGCCGACGGGTACAACCCCGGCGCCACGAGCGCCAGCAGCGCCCACAGGTCGTCGAGGCCGTTCTCGATCGGGGTGCCGGTGACCGCGAAGACCGAGTCGGCGCGCAGCGCGGCGACGGCGCGGTGGATGCGTGTCGCCGGGTTCTTCACGAACTGGGCTTCGTCGAGCACCACCCCAGCCCACGCGGGAACGCCGAACTCGGCGTCATCCGTGCGCACGACGCCGTACGGTGCGACCACGAGGTCGGCGCCGTCGGCAAGCTGCGCGATCGTCCGCGTGCGCCGCACGGAGGTCGCCTCGACCGTCACGACGCGCAGGTCGGGCGCAAAGCGGGCCGCCTCCGCGCCCCACGTCGGCAGCACCGACGTCGGCGCGACGACGAGCCACGGCCGCCGCTCCCCCGTCGCGCGCGCATGCGCGATGAGCGCGAGGATCTGCACGGTCTTCCCGAGACCCATGTCGTCGGCGAGGATGCCACCGAGCCGGTGCGCGCGCAGCAGCGCGAGCCACGCGAGACCGTCGCGCTGGTACGGGCGGAGCTCGGCGCGGAACCCGGGTGGCGTCTCGACGGCGGGAACGGATGCCACGTCCCGCAGCGCGCGGGCAAGGTCGCGCCACTCGACCGCGGCGGTGGACTCGTCGGCCAGGTCCTCGAAATCGCTCCACAGCGCCAGGTGGCGGCGCGGGATGCGCGGGCCCGTCTCCCACTCGTCGAGCTCGGCGGCCTCCTCGAGCAGATCCCGGAGGCGTTGCAGCGACGGATGCGCGAGGGAGAACCACGCCCCATCAGAGAGCTTGATGCGCGTGCGGCCGCGTGACAGCGCGCTGAAGAGCGTGCCGAACGGGATCGTGCGTCCGTCGATCACGACGACGATGCCGAGGTCGAACCAGTCGCGGTCGGGCGACGGCACCGCGGTGATCGTGAGCGACGGGTCGCCGCGCAACTCGCGGAACGCCGGCACGGGTCCCCGCGTGATCACGCGGACGTCGTCGAGGAGGTCGAGGGCAGGCAGCACGCGCGTCGCGAACGCGGCGGCGTCGGCGTCGCGCAGCAGCTCCCTGGCCTTGACCGGCAGATCGGCGCGCTCTGCCCAGGTCGTTTCGACCCTGCCCGCGATCTCGCCCTCGGCGCGGGAGTCGCGCTCGTCGTCGGCCGGCGTTCCGTAGGCCGCGCGGATGCCGCCCGGGTACACCCAGTCGAGCGCGTACTCGACGGACTCGTCGTCGCGGTACACCACGGTGACCTCAAGCGTCGGTCGAGGAGGCGGAGGCGCCGGGACGCCCGGCGCCACGGCGAGCGGAACTCGCCGCGCGAGCCGCGGGTAGGCGTCGGCGAGGAACTCCCCCGCGTCCTCGGCCGGCACGACGACCGGCCCGTCGCTCAGCAGGGCCGGCAGGGGGTCGGGCAGCGCGACGGGGCTCAGGACCAGCGGGATCGGGTCGCGGTCGACCTCGAACGAGAAGATCCCCGCCGTGCCGAGGGGCCGCACGTGCGTGGCTTCCACGGTCCGTCCGTCGATCTCGATGGCCGCCGCGAGACGCAGTCCGCCGCCGGCCGCGGTGTCGACCGACACGCGCGCCGTCGCCTCCGACGCGAGGTGCACGCTCTGCTGGGGGTGCATCGGGACGATCGGGATGCCGAGCCCCGCCGCCGCGCGCAGGTGGGGCCACAGCAGGGGCGACGCGATCGAGTCGAGGGCGACGGTGTCGCTCGCCGCGACGAACGGTCCGGTCGTGCGCATCGCCTGCGCGAGGGCGTGGAGTTCGGCGAACCAGCCGACGTGCGACGGGTCGAAGCGGCCGGTGGATCGACGTACCGCGTCCCACGTGGCATCCGCTCGGATCCAGGTCTCGCGCGCACCGCGCACGAGCGGCCGGGCGACGAGTTGGAGCTCGTCCTGCCGCCGCGCGAGCATGCGGGGCGTCACCGGGTCGATGGACCGGGCTTCCCACCGCCCGGGGTCGTACGCCTCGCGCTGGCGCAGCTCGATGCCGAGCGCCAGCGCGTCGAAGCCGGGGCGCTCGGCGTCGGGCAGGAGGCCGCGCCAGGTGCTCATGCGGTGATCCTGACAGGGGGCACCGACATGGGCACCGTGCGCTGCTTCAGCGTCCAAGACACGCGGATGCGACGCCGCCCTATCCGCGTGTCTTGGACACTCAACGCGCCCGAAGCGTCCTCCACGCGCCACGACCCCACCCGCACACGCGACGACGCGACCCGCGAGGAACGCGGGTCGCGTCGGAACACGTCGGCGGGGATCAGGACGAGCGGGCGATCCGGGCGAGGACGCCGTGCACGAACGAGCCGGAGTCGTCGGTCGAGAACTCCTTCGCGAGCTCCACGGCCTCGTCGATCGCGACGGCGGTGGGCACCTCGTCGTTGTACAGGATCTCCCACGCACCGATGCGCAGCAGGGCGCGGTCGACGGCGGGCATGCGCTGCAGCGACCAGTCCTTCGCGAACGTCGTGATCTGCTCGTCGATCGCCTCGAGGTTGTCGATCACGCCGTCGACGATGTCGCGGGCGTACAGCCACGACGCCTGACGGTCGGGCTCGGACGCGGCGCGCTTGGCCTCGACCGCGAGCATGACCGGGAGTTCCTCACCGCGGACGTCGGCCTGGAACAGGATGTCGAGGGCGCGCTTGCGCGCCTTGCTACGGGCGCTCAAGGTCAGCTGATGCGGCCGAGGTACTCGCCCGTGCGAGTGTCGACCTTGATCTTGGTGCCGGTCTCGAGGAACAGCGGGACCTGCATCTCGTAGCCGGTCTCGACGGTGGCGGGCTTGGTGCCGGCCGAGGAGCGGTCGCCCTGCAGACCCGGCTCCGTGTAGGTGACCTCGAGCACGACGGACGGCGGGAGCTCGATGTACAGCGGGTTGCCGTTGTTCAGCGCGATCTGCACCTGCTGGTTCTCGAGCAGGAAGTTGGCCGCGTCGCCCACGGTCGCCGCGCCGACGGTGATCTGGTCGTAGTCGGCGACGTCCATGAAGACGAAGCCTTCGCCGTCGTTGTACAAGTAGGTGAAGTCGCGGCGGTCGACGTTCTCGATGTCGACCTTGGCGCCGGCGTTGAACGTGCGGTCGACGACCTTGCCGCTCATGACGTTCTTGAGCTTCGTGCGGACGAACGCGCCGCCCTTGCCCGGCTTGACGTGCTGGAACTCCACCACGCTCCAGAGCTGACCGTCGATGTTGAGGACGACGCCGTTCTTGATGTCTGCGGTGGATGCCATGAGGTTCGATGTTCCGTTTCGTGAGTCGGTGGGGCGTCGCGTCGGCGCTCGCCCAGCGATCCAGTCTACGCGATGGGTCGCTCAGCCGTCGGCGCGGCCGCTGATGACGTCGACGAGCAGGTCGACGGCCCGCGCGTACCCGGGGACGCCCTCGCCGATCACGTGGACGGCGGCGACGTCCTCGATGTACGAGAAGTGCCGGAAGCTCTCGCGCTCCTTGATGTTCGAGATGTGCACCTCGGCGACCGGAAGAGCCACGGATGCCAGGGCGTCGCGCAGCGCGACGGACGTGTGTGTGAATCCTCCGGCGTTGATCACGATGCCGGCGCAGTCGAGCCGGGCGGCGTGGATCGCGTCGATGAGCACGCCCTCGTGGTTGCTCTGGATCGCGCGGACCTCGAGACCGTGGCGGCCGGCGGCGTCGGTGGTCACGCGCTCGACGTCCGCGAGGGTGTCGCGCCCGTAGATCTCGGGTTGGCGGGTCCCGAGCAGGTTGAGGTTCGGACCGTTGACGAGGAGAAGGCGACGCGGCGTGCTCACCCCGAGCACGTTATCAGCGCGCTGGGTCGTGGCATCCCCCGTCTCACGTGCGCCGAAGTTCGCAGATTCGCACGTTCCTCGCAGAATCCGGCCGTAATGCTGCGAGATTCGCGGGATTCTGCGAACGAGCGCGTGGCCGACCGGATGCCGGGGCCTTACGCCCCGACCTCCTGGTAGGCCGCGAAGAGCAGCGACTCGTCGGGGGCCTGCAGGACCGTGGGGCGGGCGAGGTCGTCGAGCACGATGAAGCGCAGCATGCTGCCGCGCGACTTCTTGTCGCGCTGCATCGTCGCCTTGAGCGTCTGCCACGCGCCGGCGCGGTAGGTCGTGGGGAGCCCGAGGGACTCGAGCACGTCGCGGTGGCGCTGGGCGACGTCGTCGGACAGGCGGCCGGCCAGACGCGACAGCTCGGCCGCGAACACCATGCCGACCGAGATCGCGGCGCCGTGGCGCCAGCGGTACCGCTCGGCGTGCTCTATCGCGTGGCCGAGCGTGTGTCCGTAGTTCAGGACTTCGCGGAGGCCCGCTTCGCGCAGGTCCTCCCCCACGACCCGCGCCTTCATGTCGATCGCGAGCTCGACGCAGCGGCGGAACGCGTCCCCCCTCGGATCGACGATCCCCGACGGGTCGGCCTCGATGAGATCGAGGATCTCCGGATGCCAGATGAAACCGGCTTTCACGACCTCGGCGAACCCGGCCGTCGCCTCGTTCTTCGATAGCGTGTCGAGCAGGTCGAGGTCGCACACGACGGCGGTGGGCGGCCAGAAGGCACCCACGAGGTTCTTGCCCTCCGCCGTGTTGACGCCCGTCTTGCCGCCGACGGCCGCGTCGACCATCGCGAGCACCGTCGTCGGCACCTGCACCACCGCGACGCCGCGCAGCCATGTCGCTGCGACGAACCCGGCGAGGTCGGTGACGGCTCCGCCGCCGAAGCCGATGACGGCATCCGTCCGCGTGAAATCGGCCTGGCCCATGACCTGCCAGCAGAACGCGGCGACCTCGATGCGCTTGCCCGCCTCGGCATCAGGGATCTCGGCGAGCAGCACCTGCCGGTCGCCGACGAGCTGCGCGCGCAGGGTCTCGGCCTGTGCGGCGAGGGTCGGCGGGTGCACGATGAGCACCTTCTGCGCCGCCGCGGGCAGCTTCTCGCCGAGCGCCGCGAGCAGGCCGCGCCCGATCGTGATGTCGTACCCGGGGTCGCCGGCGACGGTGATGGTCGTGGTGTCGGTCATGGGGTCTCCTGGGCCGGGACGGGGCGCGCCCAGGCCACAATGTCGTCGACCACGCGAGCCAGCGGGCCCGACGACGTGTCGAAGGCGATGTCGGCGGCCGCTTCGTAGATCGGTCGCCGTTCTTCGTAGATGCGGAGCCAGCGCTCCGCCGGGTCCTCGCCGCCCAGCAGCGGACGTTCGTCGCCGTGGATCCGGGATGCCACGACGTGCGGCGCCACGGTCAGCAGCACCACGCGGTGCTGCGTCAGCCGCTCGCGGGTGACCGGGTCGAGCACCGCTCCCCCGCCGAGCGCGACGACACCGCCCCTCCCGAGGGCTTCGGCCACGGCATCCCGTTCCACCGCGCGGAAGTGCGCTTCGCCGTGGGCGAGGAAGAGGTCGCGGATCGGACCGTGGTCGCGCACGACGATCTTGTCGGTGTCGCTGAACGTCTCGCCGAGGGCGCGCGCGACGCGGCGACCGACGCTCGTCTTGCCCGCGCCCATCGGTCCGATGAGCACGAGCGCGCCGGCGCCGGCCTCAGCCGAGGTCATGCGCGAGCAACGCCGCGTCGGAGGCGTCGGTGGTGCGCAGCGTCTCGGGCAGGTGCGCGAGGTACGTCTCGAGGTTGCGGCGCGTCTCGGCGACGTTGTCGCCGCCGAACTTCTCCAGCACCGCGTCGGCGAGCGTGATCGCGACCATCGCCTCCGCCACGACACCCGCGGCCGGGACCGCGCACACGTCGGAGCGCTGGTGGTGCGCGGCGGCCGTGTCGCCCGTGGCGACGTCGACGGTGCGGAGCGCGTGCGGGATCGTGGCGATGGGCTTCATGCCCGCGCGCACCCGCAGCACGGTGCCGGTCGACATGCCGCCCTCGGTGCCGCCCGCGCGGTCGGACGAGCGGGTGATGCCGTCCTCCGTCGCGAACAGCTCGTCGTGCGCCTGCGACCCGCGACGGGTCGTGGTGAGGAAGCCGTCGCCGACCTCGACGCCCTTGATCGCCTGGATGCTCATCAGGGCCTGGGCGAGCTTGGCATCCAGTCGACGATCCCACTGCACGTGCGAGCCGAGCCCCGGCGGGAGGCCGTACGCGAGCACCTCGACGATGCCGCCGAGCGTGTCACCGGCCTTCTTCGCGTCGTCGACCTCGGCGACCATCGCCGCGGAGGTCTCGGGGTCGAAGCAGCGCAGCGGATCGGCGTCGAGGAGGTCGACGTCGTCGGGCGTCGGCAGCGCCGCGCCCTCGGGCACGCGGACGGGACCGATCGAGAGCGTGTGGCTGACGAGGCGGATGCCGAGCTCGCCGAGGAACGCGCGGGCGACGGCGCCGAGCGCGACGCGGGCCGCGGTCTCGCGGGCGGACGCGCGCTCGAGGATCGGCCGCGCCTCGTCGAAGCCGTACTTCTGCATGCCGACGAGGTCGGCGTGGCCCGGGCGAGGGCGCGTGAGGGCGGCGCCGCGACCGCGTGAACGGTCGGACAGCTCGACCGGCTCGGGGTTCATGACCTCGACCCACTTCGGCCACTCGGTGTTGCCGATGCGCAGCGCGATGGGGCTGCCGATCGTGAAGCCGTGCACGATGCCGGTCGAGAGCGTGAGCTCGTCCTCCTCGAACTTCATCCGCGAGCCGCGGCCGTAGCCGAGCTTGCGCCGAGCGAGGTCCGCGCGGATCTGCGCGGGCGAGATCGGGACGCCGGCCGGCATCCCCTCCATGAGGGCGACCAGTTCGGGGCCGTGGGATTCCCCGGCCGTGAGCACGCGAAGCATGCCCCTATCCTCCCACGAGCGCGGCGCGCATCGCGGCGAGCACCGCGTCCTCCCGCTCGAGCGGGACGGAGGGGTCGCCGCCCACGAACACGCGCACCTGCAGCAGGGCCTGGTGCAGCAGCATGGGCAGGCCGTTGATCGCCGCGTTCCCCGCCGCGAGCCACTGCTCGGCGAGCGACGTCGGCCAGTTGCCGTACACGACGTCGACGAGCAGTCCGCCGTTCTCCGCGAGGGGACGGATGCCAGGACCGGCGTCGACCTTCCCGGGCAGGGCTCCGATGGTGACGTCGACGGGCTCGGGCGTGGCCTGCGCATCGAACGACGACCGGACGACCTCGACCCCCAGGGAGGCACCGAGGTCGCGCAGCGGCTCGACGGCCTCGGGGCGCCGGGCCACGACCTCGACGCGCGGGGCGCCGAGTTCGGCGAGCGACAGCACCGCCGACGTCGCCGTCGCGCCGGCCCCGAGGATGCGGGCAGCCCGGGGCCGGGCGACGCCCGCCTCGCGCAGCGCGCGCGCCAGTCCCCCGACGTCGGTGTTGAAGCCGCGCGGACCGTCGTCGGCCAGCAGGTACGTGTTGACCGCGCCCGTGCGGCGCGCCGCGTCGTCGAGCGCCACCGCCGATCGCGCGGCGACGTTCTTCAGCGGCATCGTGAGCGAGAGGCCCCGCCACGTGGCATCCAGGTTCTCCAGCGCCGCGGGGAACCCCGCCTCGGTGACGCGCTGACGCCCGTACTCCCACGGCAGACCCAGCTCGCGGTACGCCGCCGCGTGCAGCGCCGGCGACCGCGAGTGGTCGATCGGGTCTCCCCAGACGGCGAGCCGGGTGCCGGTCAACATCCGCTGTTCGGGTTCGCGCGGCACCAGTCGCGGAACTGCTGGACGGCCTTCTCCTGATCGGCGTACGTGGTCGAGAACACCGTCTCGCCCGTGTCGAGGTTCACCGTCGTGAAGTAGTACCAGGTTCCGTCGACGGGGTGCATGGCCGCGTCGATGGCGAGGTCGCCGGCGTTCGCGATCGGACCGATGGGCAGGCCCGGGTGGATGTAGGTGTTCCACGGGTTGTCGTTGGTGAGGGCGTTCTCCGACGACGACGAACTGCCCGCGCCGATCTCCCCGACGCCGTACTGCGCCGTCGAGTCCATTTGGAGCAGACCGTGGGTCTCGTCGTTGTCGGGCTGGAGGCGGTTCTCGATCACGCGCGAGACCTTGTAGAAGTCGTCGGAGTTGCGCGCTTCGCGCTCAATGATCGAGGCGATGATCAGGATCCGCTCGCGATCGGCCTCGGGAACGCCGGCCTGATCGAGCGACTGCACCGTGCGCTGCACCATCTTCTGGATGACCTGCGTCGCGGTGACCCCGTCGTCGAAGTCGTACGTCGCCGGGAAGATCCAGCCCTCGAGCGTGGATGCCGGCACCCCGTACTGCGACGGGTCGGCGACCGCCGCCTCGAAGTCGGCGCGCGGGATCGTGAGCTGCTCGGACATCGCGTCGAGCGACTGGTTGAGCGTCAGACCCTCGCGGAGCTGGACCGTGTGGTTCAGGCGACTCGCCGGGTCGCGCAGCGCGGTGAGCACCGCCGGAGACGACATCTGCTGCTGCAGCTTGTACACGCCCGGCTGGAACGTGAACGCGACGCCGTTCTGCACCATGTACTTGTACAGCGAGTCGGACTGCTTCGTGATCCCGGCCTCGAACAGCTTCGGCGAGACCGACTCGCCGGTGTCGCCCGAGACGATGGTGACCCGGGCTTCGCCGGTGGCCATGCCCTCGGCGTAGTCCGTGGGTTCGCCGGTGCCGAGGAACTCGCGCACGCGGTCGCCGTAGGTGTTCCACAGGGCGAAGCCGCCGCCGACCAGTCCGCCGATGATCACGAGCACGACCGCGAGGGCGATCCAGCCGGCCACGCGGCGGCGCCGCTTCGGCGGCGCGGCCCACTGCACGTCGTCCGAGTGGGCGCGACCGGAGAAGAGGTCATCGAGCGACCCGGATGCGACGCCTCGGTCACCGGCGGCGGCGGTCGCAACGCCGACGGTCGCGGTCTGTCGCTGCGGACCGGGTTCGGGCTGGCGCCGCGGCGTGGGCTGCCACGCCGCGACGGGCTCGGGCCGCCGTTCCTCGGCCGGCTCGGGCTGCCGCTCCTCAGCCGGGGCGCCGATCGGCGTGGTCTGCGCCGCGGCCCGTGGGGCGGGCACCGGTGCCGTCGGCGGCGTGGGGGCGACGCCGCTCTGCGTCTCGGGGGTCTGGGGAGTCTCTCCCGTTTGGGCGCGCCGGGCCTCGCGGGCCGCGCGGCGCGAGGGTGGCGGCGCCTCCGGCCCGGGGCCCCCGGCGGTCGCGTCGCCGCGGGCCGTGGCATCCGTCGCTCCGGATCGGGGGTCGGGAAGCCGGCCGTACAGCTCGGCGAACGGGTCGGTGGGGTCGTTTTCGGGCATGTCAGGCGGGCTCCTGTCCCGGTGCTACAGCGGGTCCGGCCGGGTCACCGGACCTTCGCTCGACGTCGAGCGCCTGCTGCAGCAGCACCACAGCGGCGACTTGGTCCACAATGCTACGAGACTCGCGCTGGGAACGCCCGGCCTGCCTGAGCACATCGTGCGCGGAGACGGTGCTGAGCCGCTCGTCCACGAGACGGACCGGGACGCTCAACGCCGCCGCCAGCTGACCGGCGAAGGCCCGGGCGTCGGTCGTGGACGGGGTGTCCTCGCCGCGCAGGTTCAGCGGCAGACCCACCAGGACCTCGAACGCCTCGTACTCCTCCGCGAGGGCGACGATGCGGCGCACCGGCTCGCCCTTCCGCGGCACGGTCTCGACGGGAACCGCGAGCAGACCGTCGGGATCCGACCGGGCGACGCCGACGCGTGCGCGTCCGACGTCGATCCCCAGCCGGATGCCTCGGCGGAAGTCCGTCACGCGGTGGTCGCCCGCACATCCGCGACGATGCCCTCGAGCGCCTGCGGCAGGGCCGCGGCATCCGTTCCGCCGCCCTGCGCGACGTCGGGACGTCCGCCGCCGCCGCCGCCGAGGACGCCGGCCGCGCTCTTGGCCAGGGCGCCGGCGGTGAGGCCGCGCTCGCGCGCGGCGTCGTTCGTCACGACGACGACCGTCGCGCGGCCGCCCGCGACACTGCCGAGGGCGACGACCGCGGGGTCGGAGCCGAGCCGGTCGCGCACCTGCAGCGCGAGCGAGCGCACGTCGTCGGCCGACGCGCCCTCCCCCAGCGACTGCGCGACGACACGGACCGTGCCCACGGCGACCGCGGATTCCACCAGCTGCGGCAGGCGGTCGGACAGTGCCCGCGCCTCGAACGCGGCGATCTTCTTCTCGGCGGCCTTGAGGCTCGCGGCGAGTTCGGCGATGCGGGTCGTGAGCTGCTCGCGGGGGGTCTTGAGCGACGTCGTCAGCTGCGACACGATGGCGCGTTCGGCGGCCAGGTCGCGGAACGCGTCGAGACCGACGAGCGCCTCGACGCGGCGGTTCGACGCGCCGACCGACGACTCACCGACGAGGTTGACCAGGCCGATCTCGGCGCTGCGCGCGACGTGCGTGCCACCGCAGAGCTCGCGCGACCACGGACCGCCGATGTCGACCATGCGCACGGTGTCGCCGTACTTCTCGCCGAACAGCGCCATCGCGCCCGCGGCCTTGGCCTCATCGAGCGACAGCACGCGCGTGGTGACCTCGAGGTTGTCGCGGACGGCGTTGTTGGCGATGTCCTCGATCTCGGTACGGGTCTCGGGCGAGAGCGCCGCGCCCCAGCTGAAGTCGAAGCGCATGTAGCCGGCGCGGTTCAGCGAACCGGTCTGCGTCGCCGTCTTGCCGAGGGTGTCGCGGATGGCCGCGTGCACGAGGTGCGTCGCGGAGTGCGCCTGCTGCGCCGAGTGGCGGTTGAGGGCGTCGACCACCGTGGTCGCGGGGGCGTCGACCGACACCTCGCCGCTGGTGACCTCGACCGTGTGGCTGATGAGGCCCGGCACGGGACGCTGCACGTCGAGCACCTCGAGCTCGTAGCCGGGACCGACGATGACGCCCTTGTCGGCGACCTGGCCACCCGACTCGGCGTACAGCGCGGTCTCGGCGAGGACGACCTCAGCGATCTGGCCCTGCGACGCTCGGTCGGTGCTGCGGCCGTCGACCAGGATGCCGAGGACCTTGGACTCCGTCTCGAGGTCGGTGTAGCCGGTGAACACCGTCTCGCCGAGCGCGCGGAACTCGCGGTACACGCTCTGGTCGGCGATCGCGCCCTTGCGGGAGCGGGCGTCGGCCTTCGCGCGGGCGCGCTGCTCCTGCATGAGCGTGTCGAACGCGCCGCGGTCGACCGTGAGACCGGCTTCCTCGGCGATCTCGAGGGTGAGGTCGATCGGGAAGCCGTACGTGTCGTGGAGCAGGAACGCCTCGGAGCCCGACAGCGTCGTGGCGCCGCCCTGCTTGGCATCCGCCACGGACTGGTCGAGGATCGCGGAGCCCGCCGCGAGTGTGCGGAGGAACGTCTGCTCCTCGGCGATCGCGTACGCGGACAGGCGCGGGTAGTCGGTCGCGACCTCGGGGTACGACTCCTTCATCGCGTCGCGCGAGGCGGCGAACAGCTCGGGGAACGTCGGTCCCTCGACGCCGAGCAGACGCATCGAGCGGATCGCGCGGCGCATGATGCGGCGGAGGATGTAGCCGCGGCCCTCGTTCGACGGGGTCACGCCGTCGGCGAGCAGCATGAGCGATGAGCGGACGTGGTCGGCGACGATGCGCAGGCGCACGTCGTCCTCGTGCGACTCGGCGCCGTACGACTTGCCCGCGAGCTTCGCCGCCAGGTCGAGGACCGGGCGCACCTGGTCGGTCTCGTACATGTTGTCGACGCCCTGCTTGATGAACGCGATGCGCTCCAGGCCCATGCCGGTGTCGATGTTCTTCGCCGGCAGTTCGCCGACGATGTCGAAGTCGTACTTCGACCGCACGTTCGTGATCTCGTACTGCATGAACACGAGGTTCCAGATCTCGACGTAGCGGTCGTCGTCGGTCGCCGGTCCCCCGTCGATGCCGTAGGCGGGGCCGCGGTCGAAGAAGATCTCGGAGCACGGACCCGCGGGGCCCGGGAGCCCGGTCGACCAGTAGTTGGTGTCCTTGCCGAGACGCTGGATGCGCTCCTCGGGCAGGTCGGTGAGGCGCAGCCACAGGTCGTGCGCCTCGTCGTCCTCTTCGTAGACGGTGACCCACAGGTCCTTCGGGTCGAAGCCCAGGCCGCCCTCGGCATCCGGGGTCGTCAGCAGCTCCCAGGCGTAGCGGATCGCGTCTTCCTTGAAGTAGTCGCCGAACGACCAGTTGCCCAGCATCTGGAAGAAGGTGCCGTGGCGCGGGGTCTTGCCGACCTCTTCGATGTCGTTCGTGCGGATGCACTTCTGCACGTCCGCCGCGCGCGGGTAGGGCGGGGGCACGACGCCGCTCAGGTACGGGATGAACGGCACCATGCCGGCGACGGTGAAGAGGAGCGCCGGGTCGTCGGTGACGAGCGAGGCCGACGGCACGATGGTGTGGTTCTTCTTCTCGAAGTAGTCGAGGAAGCGCTGAGCGATCTCGGCGGTTTTCATGTGGGGTCTTTCCGTGGGCGTGCGGATCCGCCCCGTCGAGCGGGGCGGGATGCCGGGAGGTCAGTCGGTGGGGGCGGCCTTCTTCGCCGCGTCGGCGACCGTACCTGCGGCGTCGGCGGTCGCATCGACGGCGGCGGCCGCGACACCCTTGGCGTCGTCGAGGATGTCGGAGAGCCGCGTCTCCTGCTCGTGGTACGCGACGCTCATGCGGTCGGCGAACTCGCTGATGCGCGCATCGACCTGGGCGAGGAGCTCCTGGCCGCGGGGGTCCTTGTTGACCAGGTGCGCGGCGACGAAGCCTCCGGCGATGCCCAATACGAACCAGACGAGGCTTCTCACGATCACCACTTCTTCCTCGAGCGAGCGCCGCGGGCGCGGCATCCCTTCATCGTAGGCGACAGGGTCGCGCGAGCGCGCGCCCGGAGGGATGGATGCCACGCCCCCGGCATCCTTGCGCCCGCCCGTGCCGCATCCCTACCGGGTCTCCCGTCGTACACAGCGAAGGAGATCCGCGGCCGGAGAGAGCCGTGAACGCGGACGACTTCGCGCAGCGGCGGCCGGATTTCCTTCGTTGTGTCCCCGACGCTCGCCCGGGCGCGCAGCAATAGCGCCGGGTTGCGCGAGAGCGCGACCGCTAACAGCACTGGGCCGCGTGAGAGCGCGACCGCGAAACACACCGGGCCGCGCGAGAGCGCGACCGGCAATGACGAAGGGCGCCGGGAGAACCCGGCGCCCTTCGGCTCGTGAGTCGGGGACTCAGCGAGCGGCGTAGTACTCGACGACGAGCTGCACGTCACACGTGACGGGCACCTCGGCACGCTTCGGGCGACGCACGAGGCGCGCCTGCAGCGTCGAGAGGTCGACCTCGAGGTAGCCCGGAACCGGGGGCAGAACCTCGGCGTGTCCGCCGGCGGCCGCGACCTGGAAGGGCTCGAGGCCCTCGCTCTTGGGCTTGACGTGCACGAGCTGACCCGGCTTCACGCGGAAGGACGGGCGGTCCACGAGCTGGCCGTCGACCAGGATGTGGCGGTGCACGACGAGCTGACGGGCCTGGGCGGTGGTACGGGCGAAGCCCGAACGGACGACCAGGGCGTCCAGACGCATTTCGAGGAGCTCGACCAGGTTCTCACCGGTCAGGCCCTCGGTGCGGCGGGCCTCGTTGAACGCGATGCGCAGCTGCTTCTCGCGGATGCCGTACTGCTCGCGCAGACGCTGCTTCTCACGCAGACGCACGGCGTAGTCGCTGTCGGCCTTGCGCTTGGTGCGGCCGTGCTCGCCGGGAGCGTAGGGACGCTTCTCGAGGTAGCGGGCGGCCTTCGGGGTGAGCGCGACGCCGAGGGCGCGCGACAGA
Organism: Microbacterium sp. SLBN-111; assembly: GCF_049739645.1. Taxonomy (NCBI): domain Bacteria; kingdom Bacillati; phylum Actinomycetota; class Actinomycetes; order Micrococcales; family Microbacteriaceae; genus Microbacterium; species Microbacterium sp. SLBN-111. The sequence goes on along the minus strand of NZ_JBMGQH010000001.1, from coordinate 3,354,127 downwards.
CGGACCTTGCGGCGGTCCTGGGACTTCGTTGCCACGAAGTACTCCTTCCGATGACGTGGCCGCGCCTTTCGCGGCTCACGGACGTATCGCCCCCTTCCGCCCGATCCGAAGCGCACGCCGGGGCGCACCGGAAGGTGATCACAGGAAGGAGGGGATGCCCGAAAACCCTGTTTCGAGCCGATTCATGTTACCAGAGGCGGTCCCGCCGCCGTTTCAGCCGCCATCGAGGATGCGGCGAATCTTCTCCAACCGCGCGGAGACCTCGCGTTCTGCCCCGTGGGACGTCGGTTGGTAGTACTGCTTCCCTCGCAGTTCGTCGGGCAGATACTGCTGCGCGACGATGCCGATCTCGCTGTCGTGGGCGTACTTGTAGCCCTTGCCGTGCCCGAGGCGCTTGGCTCCGGGGTAGTGGGCGTCGCGGAGGTGCATAGGCACGCGGCCGAACCCGCCGACCCGGACATCGGCGATCGCGGCGTTGATCGCGTTGTACGCGGCGTTCGACTTCGCCGTCGTGGCGAGGTAGACGGTGGCCTCGGCGAGGGGGATGCGGCCCTCCGGCATGCCGATGAAGGCGACGGCGTCCGCCGCGGCGACCGCGATCTGCAGGGCCTGCGGGTCGGCGAGACCGATGTCCTCCGCGGCCGAGATCACCAGGCGCCGGGCGATGAACCGCGGATCTTCCCCGGCCTCGATCATGCGCGCGAGGTAGTGGATCGCGGCATCCGCGTCGGAACCGCGGATCGACTTGATGAACGCGCTGATGACGTCGTAGTGCTCGTCGCCCTGCCGGTCGTAGCGCAGCAGCGCGCGGTCGACGGCCTGCGCGATGTGGTCGCCGGTGATGACGGGGCGGGGGTCGTCGGCATCCGTATCGTCGTCGTCTTCGTCGTCCCCGGGTTCATCTTCGTCGTCGCGGGCCGCGTCGTCGGCGGCCACGGAAGCGGCGGCTTCGAGGGCGGTCAGGGCGCGGCGCGCGTCGCCGGAGGCCAGGCGCACGAGAGCCGCGCGCGCCTCGTCGCTGAGCACCACGCGGTCGGCGAGGCCCCGCGGATCGGTCACCGCGCGGTCGACCAACGCCCCGAGGTCGTCGTCGCCGAGCGGCCGCAGCGTGAGCAGGAGCGAACGCGACAGCAGCGGCGAGATGACGGAGAACGACGGGTTCTCGGTCGTCGCCGCGATGAGCACCACCCACCCGTTCTCGACGCCCGGGAGGAGCGCATCCTGCTGCGCCTTCGTGAAGCGGTGGATCTCGTCGAGGAACAGGATCGTCGACTGCCCGTACAGGTCGCGCTGGGTGAGAGCCTCCTGCATGACCTCGCGCACGTCCTTCACCCCGGCGGTGATCGCCGACAGCTCGACGAACCGGCGCCCCGACGAGCGCGCGATGGCCTGAGCGAGCGTCGTCTTGCCCGTGCCCGGCGGCCCCCACAGGATCACCGAGACGGCGGAACCGGATGCCGAGGACTCGGTGCCCGCGAGCGTGACCAGGGGGGAACCGGGGCGCAGCAGGTGACCCTGGCCGGCGACCTCGTCGAGGCTCGTCGGGCGCATCCGCACCGCGAGCGGGGTCTGGCCCTGGAAGAGGGCGGAAGCACTGGTCACCGACCCAGGCTAATCGCGACCCCCGACACCGGATCGAGCGGCTTTGTGGCCTCATCGCCTCGATGCGTAGGATCGGGGCGGTCCGCACGGTGAGAAGAGGTCGATGTGGCGACGGGTGGCAAGGATCGGCAGAGCCGCGAGCAGCGTGAGCGTGCGCGGGCGTATCAGATCCGGCAGGAGATCCACCGTCGTCAGGGACAGCGCCGCCGACGCGACAACGTCCTCGCCCTGGTCGTGGGCCTCCTTGTGATCGCCGGTGCCGCGGCGCTGCAGACCGTGTACTTCGTGAGCGGCCCCGGTGCCCCCGCGCCCGCCCCGACGGTGACCGACACCCCCGCGCCGAGTTCCACGTCGATCGACCCGCTGCTGCCCGACCCGAGCGCCAGCGATTCGACGTCCACCGACCCGCTCGCCCCCGTCCCGGACACCTCGCCCACGCCGTGAACCTGTGGCGACGGCATCCGTCGTACTAGGCTCGGGACCGTCCTTCTCCCCCAGGCGGCCCTGCCGCGATGAGGTGCTTCCCGTGACTTCCCTTCCCTCCTCCGACTCCCCCGACACCACCCCCGCCGTCGCCGACGACGTCGAGACGCCCGACGAGACCGTCGAGACCCCCGCCGACGAGGCGGTCGAAACCGCTGCGGATGCGGCTCCCGTGACCGATGAGCCCGTGGCGGAGACCGCCGCGGACGACTCTCCGGCGGCGGAGGAGACTCCCTCCACCGAAGCGGCCGATGAGGCCGGAGAGCCCGATGCCCCGGCCGCGGATGCCGAGGAGTCCGAGGCTTCCGCTACGGCCGAGGAGCCCGAGGAGTCCGAGGCTTCCCCGACGGCCGAGGAGCCCGAGGAGTCCGAGGCTTCCCCGACGGCCGAGGAGCCCGAAGCCCCGGTGGCAGCCCCGAAGGCTACGCCCGCCCCCGGTCCCCGTCCTGGGCCGCGTCCGGGTGCCCGCGTCGCCGCTCCCGTGGAGCCGTGGGGGCGTGTCGACGAGGACGGCACCGTCTCGGTGCGTGAGGGTGCCGAGTGGCGCGTCGTCGGGCAGTACCCCGACGGCACGCCCGACGAAGCCCTGGCGTACTACACGCGCAAGTTCGCCGACCTCGCGGGTGAGGTGACGCTCCTCGAGGTGCGTCACCGTCGTGGCGGCGCATCGGCGTCCGACCTGCGTTCCACCGCCGCGACCGTCCGCGCGAAGGTCGACGGCGCCGCGGCGGTCGGCGACCTCGCCGCCCTGCTCGAGCGCCTCGACGCCCTGACCGCAGAGCTGGCCGAGGCGACCGAGACCGAGGCCGCGGCGGCCAAGGAAGCCGTGGACGACGCCGTGCGCGAGCGCACCGAGATCGTCGAGCAGGCCGAGGCCCTCGCGGCGCGCGACCCGCAGTCGGTGCAGTGGAAGCAGATGACCACCGACATGTCGGCCCTGTTCGACCGGTGGCAGGCCCACCAGCAGAACGGCCCGCGTCTGCCGAAGTCGACCGCCCAGCAGCTGTGGCGCCGCTTCCGCGACGCTCGCGCGACGGTCGACCGTCACCGCCGCGAGTTCTTCTCCGCGCTCGACGAGACCCACAAGTCCGCCCGCGACGCCAAGACGCGTCTCGTGGAGCGGGCCGAGGCGCTCGCGCCGCGCGGGGAGGACGGCATCCCGGCGTACCGTGATCTGCTCGACGAGTGGAAGGCCTCCGGTCGCGCCGGCCGCAAGGTCGACGACGCCCTCTGGGCGCGTTTCAAGGCCGCGGGCGACGCGCTGTACGGTGCGCGGATCGAGCGCGAGACGGCGGATGCCGAGGCATCCAAGGAGAAGATCGAGCAGAAGCGCGCGCTCCTCGCCGAGGCCGCGCCGATCGTCGACGAGAAGAACCTCGCCACCGCGCGTCAGAAGCTGACCGCGATCCAGCGCCAGTGGGACGAGATCGGCCGCATCTTCCCGCGCGACAAGGAGCGCACCCTCGACGACGAGCTCCGTAAGATCGAGCAGAGCGTCCGCGCCCGCGAGGATGCCGACTGGAAGCGCAACGACCCCGAGCAGAAGGCGCGCGCCAATGACATGACGCGCCAGCTGACCGACGCGATCGAGAAGCTCGAGGCCGAGCTCGCCGCGGCCCAGGCCAAGGGCGACAAGCGCGCCGCGGCGCAGGCCTCCGAGGCCCTCGAGGCACGCCGCACCTGGCTGCGCGCGCTCGGCGGCTGAGCGTTCTCCACAGCCCGGCGTCTGCGGACGCGCGAGGGGAGATCATCCCGGCACACTGACGGGATGGTCTCCCCTTTCCTGTACTTCCCGGGCGAACGGCTCTCGCTGGCGGAGCTCACCGCCGCGTGTTTGGACGGCCTGCTCGCGCCGATCGGCGAGGGGTTCATGCCCGCGGATGCCGTGGAGACCGCCTGGATGCGCGCGCGAAGCCTCGCACCGCTCGTCGGCGACCGCTGGGCGGCGGTCCGCGTCAGTGCCGCGTGGGTGCACGGCGGCATCGACGCCGAGCCGCTCCGCCATCATGTGCAGCGGGCGGCTGCCGAGCGGCTGCGTCCGCTCCGGGAGCTGAGCGTCATCGCCCACGACGTGCGCATCCCGACGGACGACCTCGTCACGATCGCCGGCGTCCGCGTGTCGAGCCCGGCGCGGACGCTGGTCGATCTCGCCCGATCTCCGGATGCCGTCGACCTCGACGTCGCTCGGTCCTGGGCGCACGCCGCTCCCGACGCCCTCGCCGAAGCGCGGGCGTGGCTCGCGCGGCATCCGCGGTATCCGTACGGACGGCGGGCCGGGGACGTCCTGGGCGCCGTGGCGACGGAGTGAGCTGCGCGGGATCAGGACGAGGTGACGCGGTACACGTCGTAGACGGCGTCGATGCGCCGCACGGCGTTGAGGACGCGGTCGAGGTGGACGGTGTCGCCCATCTCGAACACGAACTTGCTCAGCGCCAGACGGTCGTTGGTCGTCGAGACCGTCGCCGACAGGATGTTGACGTGGTGCTCGCTCAGGACGCGGGTGACGTCGCTCAGCAGCCCGGAGCGGTCGAGCGCCTCGACCTGGATCTGCACGAGGAACACGCTCTTGGTCGTCGGCGCCCACTCGACGTCGATGAGACGCTCGGGGTCTTCCCGCAGCGACTTCACGTTGGTGCAGTCCGCGCGGTGCACCGAGACGCCGCTGCCACGCGTGACGAAGCCGACGATCTCGTCGCCCGGCACCGGCGTGCAGCACTTCGCGAGCTTGACCAGGATGTCGGGGGCGCCGCGGACCAGCACGCCGGAGTCGCCGCCGCGCGGAGCGCGACTGCGGCCGACCTGCGGGAGATCGATCGGTCCGGTCGACGTGTCGTCGGCGCTCACGAGGGCGGTGACCTTCTCGATCACCGACTGCGTCGAGACGTGGCCCTCGCCGACTGCGGCGTAGAGGGCGGAGACGTCCTCGTAGTGGAAGCCGCGGGCGACCTCGGCGAACGAGTCCTGGTTCATCAGGCGCTGGAGCGGCAGGTTCTGCCGGCGCATCGCCCGGGCGATGGAATCCTTGCCCTGCTCGATCGCCTCTTCGCGGCGCTCCTTCGTGAACCAGCCGCGGATCTTGTTGCGCGCGCGGGTGCTCTTGACGAAGCCGAGCCAGTCCTGGCTCGGGCCGGCGTCCGGGTTCTTCGAGGTGAAGACCTCGACGACGTCGCCCGACTGCAGCTCGGTCTCGAGCGGCACGAGGCGGCCGTTGACCTTGGCGCCCATCGTGCGGTGGCCGATCTCGGTGTGCACGGCGTACGCGAAGTCGACCGGGGTCGCGCCCTTCGGCAGGCCGATCACCCGGCCCTTGGGCGTGAAGACGTAGACCTCTTTCGCGCCGATCTCGAAGCGCAGCGAGTCGAGGAACTCCCCCGGGTCGGCGGTCTCGGCCTGCCAGTCCGAGATGCGCGCGATCCACGCCATGTCGGTGTCGGAGGCCTTGGCATCCGTCTTCCCGCCGGCCATCCGCTCTTTGTACTTCCAGTGCGCGGCGACACCGAACTCCGCCTGCTGGTGCATCTCGTGCGTGCGGATCTGGATCTCGACCGTCCGGCCGCTCGGACCGATCACGGTCGTGTGCAGCGACTGGTACAGGTTGAACTTCGGCGTGGCGATGTAGTCCTTGAAGCGCCCCGGCAGCGGCGTCCACCTCGCGTGGATCGCGCCGAGCACGGCGTAGCAGTCGCGCACCGTGCCGACGAGGATCCGGATGCCGATGAGGTCGTAGATGTCGTCGAACTCGCGGCCCCGCACGACCATCTTCTGGTACACGGAGTACAGCTGCTTCGGACGGCCCATGACGCGTCCACGGACACGGAGCTCGCGCAGGTCGGCGTCGATCGCGTCGATCACCGTCTGGACGTACTGCTCGCGCTGCGGCGTGCGCTGCCGGACGAGGCTCTCGATCTCGGCGTAGAGCTTGGGGTGCAGAACGGCGAACGAGAGGTCTTCCAGCTCGCTCTTGATCGCCTGGATGCCGAGCCGGTGGGCCAACGGCGCGTAGATCTCGAGCGTCTCGGTGGCCTTCTTCGCGGCCTTGTGCGGCGGGACGAACCCCCACGTGCGCGCGTTGTGCAGCCGGTCGGCGAGCTTGATGAGGAGCACGCGGATGTCGCGCGACATCGCCACGATCATCTTGCGGACGGTCTCGGCCTGCGCGCTCTCGCCGTACTTGACCTTGTCGAGCTTGGTGACGCCGTCGACGAGCATCGCCACCTCGTCGCCGAAGTCGGCGGCGAGCTGGTCGAGCGGGTAGTCGGTGTCTTCGACGGTGTCGTGCAGCAGCGCCGCGGCGATGGCTTTGGGGCCGAGGCCGAGCTCGGCGAGGATCTGCGCGACGGCGAGCGGGTGCGTGATGTACGGCTCGCCGCTCTGGCGCTTCTGACCGTCGTGGGCCTTGTCGGCCACCGCGTACGCGCGCTCGATGATGCCGAGGTCACCCTTGGGGTGGTGCGTACGGACGGTGCGCAGCAGCTTGTCGACGTCGTCGCGCCGGGCCGCGCGCGAGAAGATGCGCGGAACCAGGCGTCGGAGCGACGACGGCGGCGGCGCGGGGGACGTGGTCTCGGTCATCGATCCCCTCCCCCGGGTACTGCGATCAGTCTTCCCATCCTACGCCGCGTGGGACCGGTGCCCGCCGTCAGGCGGGAACACCGGCCTTCGCGCGCGCGGACACCACGCGGGCGTCCCGCGACTTGATCGCGGGCTCGCCCTCGCGCAGCAGCGCGTAGAGCGGAACGGCCACGAACAGCGTCGAGTAGGCGGCCACGATCGTGCCGACGAAGATCGACAGCGAGATGTCGCTGAGCGTGCGGGCGCCCAGCGGGACACCGATGAAGAGGATCGCGCCGACCGGCAGGATCGCGACCACGGTGGTGTTGATCGAGCGGATGAGCGTCTGGTTCGCGGCGAGGTTGACCGACTCCGCGAAGGTCCGGCCGGAGAGCTCGCCGTCCTGCCTCGTGTTCTCGCGCACCTTGTCGAAGACGACGGTGGTGTCGTACAGGGCGTAGGACAGGATCGTCAGGAAGCCGATGACCGCGGCCGGCGAGATCTCGAAACCGAACACGGCGTACACGCCGATGGTGATGACGAGCACGTCGACGAGACCGATGATCGCGGCGACCGACATCTTCCAGGTGCGGAAGTACAGGGCCAGGATGACGAAGGTCAGCGCGAGGAAGATCGCCAGGCCCCAGAGCGACTGGCGCGTGACGTCGGCACCCCACGTGGGTCCGATGAAGGAGTTCGTGACCTCGCTCGTCGGAACGCCGTAGCCCTGCGCGAGGGCGGCGGAGACGGCCTGTGTCTGCTGGTCGTCGAGCTGGTCGGTCTGCACGCGGACCGCCTGATCGCTGATGGTCGTGACGCGCGTCGTGGCCGCCGGGACCACCGAGGTCACGGCGTTCGTCGCGATCGCCTGGTCGAACGAGGTGGGGTTCGAGACGGTGAACTGCGAGCCGCCGGTGAACTCGATCGAGAACTGGACCGGGCGGAAGAGCGGCACCAGGGCCGCGCCGATGACGAGGACCGCGGCGATGATGAACCACAGGCGCCGACGCTGCACGAACGGGAAGGAGGTCTTCCCGGAGTAGAGGTCGTTGCCGAGCTGCGACATGGAGCGCATCAGTCGTCTCCCTCCTTCGTGGGGCGCGTACTGCCCTGGGCGGCGGCCAGCTCGGCGCGCTTGCGCTCGGCGATCGTCTGCCGGCGCTGGGCCTCGCCGCGAGAGCGGTTGGCGCGGCCTGTGGTGGCCGCGACCGGGGCGCGGAACTGCGCGCGACCGCGGTACACCGCGCCGAGCGCCTCGGGGTCCATGCCGGACAGCGGGTGGCCGGAGCCGAAGAAACGCGTCCGCGCGAGCAGCTGCATCACCGGGTGCGTGAACAGGATGAAGATCAGGACGTCGATCGCGGTCGTGAGGCCGAGCGTGAACGCGAAGCCCTTCACGGTGGCATCCGCGAGGATGTAGAGCACGACCGCGGCGAGGACGTTGATCGACTTCGAGATGTAGATCGTGCGCTTGGCGCGTGACCAGCCGTCCTCGACGGCGGCGGTGATCGACTTCCCGTCGCGCAGCTCGTCTCGGATGCGTTCGAAGTAGACGATGAACGAGTCCGCCGTGAAGCCGATCGTCACGATGAGGCCCGCGACACCGGCGAGCGACAGGCGGAAGCCCATGCGCCAGGCCAGGATGCACAGCGTGACGTAGGTCAGCACCGCCATGACCCCGAGCGAGGCGATGATCACCGTGCCCAGTGCGCGATAGACGATCAGCGAGTAGATCGCGACGAGACCGAGACCGATGAGGCCCGCGATGAAGCCGACCTGCAGCTGCTGCGATCCGAGCGTCGCCGAGACCGTGTCCGAGCTCACGACCGTGAAGCTCAACGGCAGCGCGCCGTACTTGAGCTGGTCGGCGAGGGCCTTCGACGTCGCCTGGGTGAAGCTGCCCGTGATGCTGGGGCGGCCGTCGACGATGATGCCGTTCATCGACGGGGCCGACAGCACCGAACCGTCGAGCACGAACGCGAACTGGTTCAGCGGAGCCTGCGCACCGTAGAGGCGCTGGCTGATCTCGGCGAACTTCTGCGTGCCCTGGTCGTTGAACACGAGGTTGACGGCCCACTGGCCGGTGTTCTGCTCCTGGCCGTTGGTGGCGTTGCTGATGTCGGTGCCGTCGAGCTCGACGGGGCCGAGGATGTACTTCACGGAACCGCTGTCGTCACAGGTGATGAGCGGCTGGTCGGCCGGTGCCTGAGCGGGGTTGTTGGCGGGGTTCGCGCAGTCGTACGCCAGGAACTGCGCCTGCAGGGCGGGCGTGATCCAGGACAGGTCGCTGCCGTTGGTCGGCGACGCGGTGGGCGTGGACGGAAGCGACGGGTCGGGGGTCGGGTACGGCGTGTTCTGGCCGTCCTGGCCGACGAACGAGGTCGCGGGCGAGCCGGTGTAGAGCACCGCGCGCAGCTGCAGCTGGGCCGAGCTCTGGATGCGCTGACGCGTCGCTTCGTCGGCCTGGCCCGGGATCTGCACGACGATGTTGCGGCCGCCCTCGGTCGCGACATCGGCCTCGCCGACGCCCGAGGCGTCGACGCGCTGGCGGATGATCGTCACGGCCTGCTGCATCTGATCGGTGTCGGGGTTGGCCCCGTCCGTCGTCTGTGCCGCGAGGATGATCTGCGTGCCGCCCTGCAGGTCGAGGGCGAGGTCGGGAGTCCAGGAGCTGGCCTGGAAGGCGTACACGCCGAGCGCGTTGATGCCGAACAGCACGCCGGTGATGGCGAGCAGTCCGGTCAGTACGCGCCAGGCGTGGCGGACGGGAGTCGAGGGCGCCACGGAGTCGGCTTTCTGTGCGGCGGTGAACGGAAGAGGCGGAGGCGTCAGGCCTGGGGGCGGTCCTTGTCGTCCCGGTCGGCTTCGGTCTGCTCGGCCTGGCGGGCGGCGCGGTGGTCGTCGCTGATCGAGGTGATGTCACCGTCGGCGACACCGGCGGCGTACTCGGCCTCGGACTCCTCGGCGGCGATGAACTCGTCCTCGGTCACAAAGCCCTGCGTGGGCTCCACGACCCGCAGCACGGCCTGGCTGTGCACCTTGATGACGACGCCCGGGGCGATCTCCACCTGGGCGGGCTTGTCGAGGTCTTCCGCGTCGTACTCGACGATCGTGCCGTAGAGGCCGCCCTGCAGCAGCACCTCGGCGCCGGCCACGGTCTGGCGCGCCTTCTCCTCCTGCTCGAGCTTCTGCTTCTGCATGCGGCGGCGCGAGCTGTAGAACATGAAGACCAACAGGCCGATCAGCAGGATGATCAGGCCGTACTGGCTGAAGAAGCTCGCGAAATCCATGGAGGCGGTGCACCTTTCGATTCAGGCGCGCCGTGCGGCACTGCCTAAGGGGTCGGGGAATCCCTCGCCGAGTATAGGTCATCCCCCTTGACTGAAACGGAGCAGCCCGTCGGGGTGGGGAGCGCCGAGGTGGTCGTACGCCTCGGGGGTGGCGACGCGGCCCCGCGGGGTGCGCCCCATGAAGCCGATGCGCACGAGATACGGCTCGACGACCGACTCGATCGTCTCGGGCTCCTCACCCACGGCCACGGCGAGCGTGCTGAGCCCCACGGGCCCGCCGCGGAATCTCCGCACGAGCGCGTCGAGCACCGCCCGGTCCAGGCGGTCTAGGCCGATGGCATCCACGTCGTACAGGTCGAGGGCGGCGTCGACGGTGCGGACGTCGGCGTCGCCGGCATCCGTCCCGCTGGAGGGGCCGTGGACGACGAGGTAGTCGCGCACGCGACGGAGCAGGCGGTTGGCGATGCGCGGCGTGCCGCGCGAGCGGCGGGCTATCTCGGCGCGCGCGGTGCCCGGAAGGCCGACGTCGAGCATGGATGCCGAGCGCGAGACGACTCGCTCGAGCTCTTCCGGCTCGTAGTACTCGAGGTGCGCCGTGAACCCGAAGCGGTCGCGCAGCGGGTTCGGCAGGAGCCCCGCGCGCGTCGTCGCGCCGACGAGCGTGAAGGGGGCGAGGTCGAGGGGGATGCTCGTCGCCCCGGCGCCCTTGCCGACCATGATGTCGATGCGGAAGTCCTCCATCGCGAGGTACAGCATCTCTTCCGCCGAGCGCGCCATGCGGTGGATCTCGTCGATGAACAGCACTTCGCCCGGGGTGAGCGAGGACAGCAGTGCGGCGAGGTCGCCCGCGTGCTGGATCGCGGGGCCGCTCGACAGGCGCAGGGGGCGGCCGCTCTCGTGCGCCACGATCATCGCGAGCGTCGTCTTGCCGAGGCCGGGAGGGCCCGAGAGCAGGATGTGATCGGGCGAGCGCTGCTGGATGCGCGCGGCGTCGAGCAGGAGCTGCAATTGGCCGCGCACCTTCTGCTGGCCGACGAACTCGCTGAGCGACGTGGGACGCAACGCCCCTTCGATCGCGAGCTCGGTCTCGTCGTCGGGCGTTCCGGCGTCGCGGACGACGTCATCCACCGACGGGCTCCTTCCGCGCGGGACCGAGCAGCGCGAGCGTGAGGCGCAGCAGCGCCTGCACCGAGGCCCGGTCGGACTCGGCGGCGTTCTCGGCGACGGACGCCACGGCCTCCGCCGCGACGCGCTCGCTCCACCCGAGCCCGATGAGGGCCTGGGTGACCTGCAGCGGGACCTGGCCGTGCGTGGCGACCGCGGCGGGAGCCTGCGCGGCGGGGACGGCGAGCTTGCCGGCGAGCTGCACGACGATGAGCTTCGCGGTCTTCGGCCCGATGCCCGAGACGCGCTTGAACGGGGCGTCGTCGTCGTCGGTGACCGCCTGCGCGATCTGCGGCACCGTCAGCGACGACAGCACTCCCATCGCCGACTTGGGTCCGACACCCGTGACGCCGATGAGTTGGGTGAAGACCGTCAGCTCTTCACGCGTCTCGAAACCGAAGAGCGAGAGAGCGTCCTCGCGCACCACGAGGTGCGTGTGCAGGTGCACCTGGTCGCCGACGTGAGTGGTCCGCGCCACCTGGGGCGTCACCGCGACAGACAGGCCCACTCCCCCGACGACCACGACGAGCGCATCGTCGCCGACGTGCGCGGCGACACCCTGCAGCGAAGAGATCATGCGACGAGCCTACGCGCCGGTTCGGACCTTTGTTCGAGCGACACGCGTCGCTGTGGATGGCTGCCGCTTCTCGGCATCCCGCCACGCCTTCTGGGCGGGAGTCAGCGCGCCTCCGGTCGGGGCTGTCGCCGCTCCCCCGCGCCACGCGTGGCACAGGGCGAGAGCGAGCGCGTCCGCGGCGTCGGCCGGTTGCGGGAGTGCGTCGAGCCGGAGCACGCGCGCGACCATCGTCTGCACCTGCAGCTTGTCGGCGGAGCCGTAGCCGGTGATCGCGGCCTTGACCTCGCTGGGCGTGTGCGTGGCGGCGGGGATGCCGTGCTCGGCCGCGAGGAGCAACGCGATGCCACTCGCCTGCGCGGTGCCCATCACCGAGTGCCGGTTGTTCTGCGCGAACACGCGCTCGACCGCGACCACGTGCGGATCGTGCGCGGCGAGGACCGAGCGGATGCCGGCCGCGATCGTCGCGAGGCGCTTCTCGATCGGATCCGTGACAGCCGAGCGGACCACCCCGACATGGACGAGGGATGCCGTGCGGTCGGGCGACACGTCGACCACGCCGATGCCGCAGCGCGTCAGGCCCGGGTCGATGCCGAGGACACGCAGAGAACGAGACACGGCCCCCACGCTAAGCGCGAGGGCCGTGTTCCGGCGAAGGGCGCGCCCTTACTCGTCGTTCTCGAGTTCGGCCGCCACCTCGGGGCTCATGTCGAAGTTCGTGTAGACGTTCTGCACGTCGTCGCTGTCTTCGAGCGCATCGATGAGGCGGAACACCTTGCGCGCGGTGTCGGCGTCGACCTCGACCTTGAGCGAGGGGACGAATTCCACGTCGGCCGAGTCGTACTCGATGCCGGCGTCCTGCAGCGCGGAGCGGACCGTCACCAGGTCGCTCGCCTCGGTGATGACACCGAAGCCGTCGCCGTGCGGCTCGACCTCTTCGGCACCGGCCTCGAGGACCGCGAGCATGACGTCGTCCTCGGTCGTGCCCTCGGACGGGACCACGATGACGCCCTTGCGGCTGAAGTTGTAGGCGACGCTGCCGGGGTCGGCGAGCGTCCCGCCGTTACGGCTGAGCGCGGTGCGCACCTCGGCCGCGGCACGGTTCTTGTTGTCGGTCAGACATTCGATGAGGAACGCCACGCCGTTCGGGCCGTAGCCCTCGTACATGATCGAGGCGTACTCGACGGCCTCGCCGCCGATACCCGCGCCGCGCTTGATCGCGCGGTCGATGTTGTCTTTGGGGACCGAGGTCTTCTTGGCCTTGAGCACCGCGTCGAAGAGCGTCGGGTTGCCCTGGAGGTCCGCCCCACCGAGCTTGGCGGCGACCTCGATGTTCTTGATGAGCTTGGCCCACGACTTGGCGCGGCGGGCGTCGACGACCGCCTTCTTGTGCTTGGTCGTGGCCCATTTGGAGTGTCCGGACATGCCTTCCAGTCTAGAGCGAGGGCGCCGCGGCCCCGGCGCGCGTGCGGACGCGGTCGAGGAACCGCGCGTGGAAGCGCGTCTCCCCCGTGGATTCGGGGTGGAAGGCGAGCCCGAGGAGGTTGTCCTGCTCCACCGCCACAACCCGTCCGTCGGGCAGAGTCGCCAGGGGGGTGGCATCCGGGCCCGTCTCGGTCACCACGGGCGCCCGGATGAACACGGCGTGCACCGGCGGATCCCCCAGGACGGGGACGGCGAGGTCGGTCTCGAACGACTGCGTCTGGGAACCGAAGGCGTTGCGCTGGACCCGGACGTCGAGGCCGCCGAAGGTCCGCTGACCGGCGATCGCGCCGTCGATCCGATCGGCGAGGAGGATCAGCCCCGCGCACGTGCCGAGGACGGGGAGACCGTCGGCGATGGCCGCGCGGATGGGGTCGAACAAGTCGAACGCGCGCGCGAGCTTGTCGATGACGCTCGACTCGCCGCCGGGGAGGACGAGTCCGTCCATCTCGGCGAGCTCCGACGCGCGCCGGACGGGCTGGGCATCGGCGCCCAGGTCCGCGAGCACGCGCAGGTGCTCGCGGACATCGCCCTGCAGGGCGAGGACGCCGACGCGGGGGCTGTTACCAGCCACGCTCGGCCAGGCGGTGCGGCGCGGGGAGGTCGGCGACGTTGATACCGACCATGGCCTCGCCGAGACCGCGCGAAGCCTCGGCCACGATCTTGGGGTCGTCGTGGAACGTGGTCGCCTTGACGATCGCGGCGGCGCGCTGCGCGGGGTTGCCCGACTTGAAGATGCCCGAACCGACGAAGACGCCGTCGGCGCCGAGCTGCATCATCATCGCCGCGTCGGCCGGGGTCGCCACGCCGCCCGCGGTGAAGAGGACCACGGGGAGCTTGCCGGTGTCGGCGATCTCGGCGACAAGCTCGTACGGGGCCTGGAGCTCCTTGGCCGCGACGTACAGTTCGTCCTTGGTCTTGGCGCGGAGCGCGTTGATCTCACCCGTGATCGTGCGGATGTGCTTGGTCGCCTCGGAGACGTCGCCGGTGCCGGCCTCACCCTTCGAGCGGATCATCGCGGCACCCTCGGTGATGCGGCGGAGCGCCTCGCCGAGGTTCGTGGCACCGCACACGAACGGCACGGTGAAGTTCCACTTGTCGATGTGGTTCACGTAGTCGGCGGGCGAGAGCACCTCGGACTCGTCGATGTAGTCGACGCCGAGCTCCTGCAGGATCTGCGCCTCCACGAAGTGGCCGATGCGGGCCTTCGCCATCACGGGGATCGAGACCGACGCGATGATGTCGTCGATGAGGTCGGGGTCGCTCATGCGGGCGACGCCGCCCTGCGCGCGGATGTCGGCGGGCACGCGCTCGAGCGCCATGACGGCGACGGCGCCGGCATCCTCGGCGATGCGGGCCTGCTCGGCGGTGACGACGTCCATGATGACGCCGCCCTTGAGCATCTCGGCGAGTCCGCGCTTGACGCGGGAGGTTCCGGTGTCGGTCATTACGATTCCCTTCGCGCTTCGGGGCGCTTCTTTTGGCTTAGGCCAAACCGTAGCATGACGCAGGACATAGGCTGGAGCGAGCGAGAGGGGGCGTATGTCGGTCGACATCACCGGGCGCTCGGCATCCGAGATCGCCGCGGACCTGCGGGAGCGCATCGAGCGCGGACAGCTGCAGCCGGGCGACGCACTTGCCCCCGTGCGCACCCTCGCCGCCGAGCTCGGCGTCAACCGCAACACCGTCGTCGCCGCCTACCGCCTGCTCGCGCAGGCCGGGCTCGTCGTCGCGCGGGGGCGCGGCGGCACCCGGGTCGCCGGCCTCGCGCCCGTGGCGCAGGAGGGGTACGCGGCCGGAACGGTGCTGCGCGACGTCGGCACGGGCAACCCCGACCCGACGCTCATCCCGGACCCCGCCGCCGCCCTCGCGCGGTCGGGTCGCCCGGTGCTGTATGGCGAGCCGGTCGTCGACCCGGGGCTGGAGGCGTGGGCCCGGGCCTGGATGTCCGAGCAGCTTCCCCACGCCGACCCCCGCATCACTGTGACGAGCGGCGCGAGCGACGCGATCGAGCGCCTGCTCGCCCAGGCGCTGCAGCGCGACGACGCCGTGGCGCTCGAGGACCCCTGCTTCCTCTCCGCGCTGCACACCGTGCGTCAGGGCGGCTACCGGGCGGTGCCGGTGGCGGTGGATGCCGAGGGGATGACGGTCGACGGACTCCGGGCCGCGCTGGCCGACGGCGTCCGGGCGGTCATCTGCACGCCGCGCGCCCACAACCCCACCGGCGCGAGCCTCACCGAGGAGCGCGCGGCGCGGTTGCGCGAGGTCCTCGCGGACCACCCGTACGTCCTCGTGATCGAGGACGACCATTTCTCGCTGCTGTCCCGCGTGCCGTTGCGCACCGTCATCGGTCCGGCGCAGCAGCGGTGGGCGCGCATCCGCTCGGTGTCGAAGTTCCTCGGACCCGACATGTGCCTCGCCGTCGTGGCATCCGATGACGAGACCGCCGACCGGCTCGCCCTACGACTCACCCCGGGGACGACCTGGGTGAGCCACATCCTCCAGCGGCTCACCCTCGCGCTCGTCACCGACCCCGAGGTGCGCAAGCGGATCGACGCAGCCGCGACGCACTACGCCGCGCGCAACGACGCGTTCGCCGCGTCCCTGGCCGCACACGGTCTGCCGACGCCCGTCGGCGACGGACTGAACCTGTGGGTGCCGCTCCCCGCACCCGCGGCGCGCGTCCGCGAAGACCTCATGCGCCGCGGGTGGCTCGTCCGCGACGGCGACCACTTCTTCCTCTCCCCCGACACCGCCGGCGACTACCTCCGGCTTACGGTGCACCAGCTCTCGGACGCGGAGGCGGTCGCGCTCGCCGACGACATCGCCAGCGCCGTCGCCGCGCTCCGGCCCGTGCCGCGAGGTGGGAGGATCGAAGGATGAAGGTCCTCTCGATCCAGTCGGCCGTGGCGTACGGCCACGTCGGAAACTCGGCCGCCGTCTTCCCGCTGCAGCGCATCGGCGTCGAGGTGCTGCCCGTCTACACGGTCAACTTCTCGAACCACACCGGCTACGGAGCGTGGCGCGGGCCGCTCATCTCCCCCGCCGACGTCGCCGACGTCATCACCGGGATCGAGGAGCGCGGGGTCCTCGGCGAGATCGACGTGGTCCTGTCCGGATACCAGGGCGGCGAGGGGATCGCCGACGTCATCATCGACGCCGTCGCGCGGGTGAAGAAGGCGAATCCGGATGCCGTCTACGCGTGCGACCCGGTCATGGGCAACGCCAAGTCCGGCTGCTTCGTGGCCCCGGCGATCCCCGACCTCCTGCGCGAGCGCGTGATCCCCGTCGCGGACATCATCACGCCCAACCAGTTCGAGCTGGGCTTCCTCACGGGCACGGAGCCGGGCAGCATCGAGTCCACGCTCGAATCCGCCGACCTCGCGCGTGCCCGCGGACCCCGCACCGTCCTCGTCACGAGCGTGGAACGACCCGACCGCGAGCCCGACACCATCGAGATGATGGTCGTCGACGACTCCGGCGCGTGGATCGTGCAGACGCCGCTCATCCCGATGAAGGCCAACGGCTCGGGAGATGTCACCGCGGCGCTCTTCACGGCCCACTATCGGCGGACCAAGGATGCCGCGGACGCGCTCGCGCGCACGGCATCCAGCGTCTTCGACCTGCTGTCGAACACCTACCAGGCGGGTTCGCGTGAGCTGCTGCTCATCGAGTCGCAGGAGGCGTACGCGCACCCGCGCCTGCAGTTCGCGGCACGGCAGGTGCGCTGACGCGAGCAGTCCGCGCCGGGTCTCGGCGTCAGCCGCCGTAGACGTCGGTGTAGGCGGCGAGCCACGCGTCGGCATCGTCGGGGCAGAGGAACGACGTGCCGTAGACCATCAGGCTCGCGATGGGCGCCTCGGCGTTCGCGCGCTCCGTCCCCTGCAGGTCGGCGGGGACGAGCTGGGCGAAGATCGGTGAAGTGGCCACGTGGGCCTGCAGGGTCGTGGCATCCACGTGGTGGTGGCTCAGAATGGCGGTCTCGCACGCGTCGGCGACCAGCGCGAGCGACAGGCTCTCGTCGCGATCCGTCCACTCGATGCCCTGCTGGGCCGCGTAGTCCTTCTGCTCCGCGACGAACTGCTTCTGCGCCGGAGTCACGGCGACGAGCGGCGTTCCGTCCAGCGGCAGTTGCTGCTCCTCGAAGAAGCGCTCCCGCTCCGCGAAGGCGGCATCCACGTCGTCGCCGGTGAGGGGATCCGCGGAATCATCCGGGGTGGCGAAGGGCGTCGGGGCAGCGGACTCGCCCGGAGCCGTCAGCGGTGCCCCCATCCCGTCGGGTCCGAGCGGGCTCGGCAGGCGGATGCACCCGGTCGTGGTACCGAGCGCCGTGGCGACGAGGAGAGTCAGGGCGAGGGGACGGAGGCGAGCCTTCATTCCCCCACGCTAACCGCGCGCCGGTGAGTGCCCCGTGGGCTTGCGGCGGAGCGGTCAGGCGTTCCAGGCGTCGGCGACCGTGCGGCGCACATCGCCGAGCAGCTGCGGCAGCGCCTTCGTCTTCGCGATGATCGGGAAGAAGTTCGCGTCCGACGCCCACCGCGGAACGATGTGCTGATGCAGGTGCGCGTCGACGCCGGCACCGGCGATCGCACCCTGGTTCATACCGAGATTGAACCCGTCGCAGCGCGAGACCGCCCGGAGCACCCGCATTCCCCGCTGCGTCAGCGCGCCGATCTCCGCGACCTCTTCGTCGGTCGCCTGGTCGTAGGTCGCGATGTGGCGGTACGGGCACACGAGCAGATGCCCGGAGTTGTACGGGAACAGATTCAGCAGCACGTACGCGCTCTTCCCCCGCGCGACGATCAGGCCGTCCTCATCGGACTTCCCCGGAGCCGCGCAGAACGGGCAGTTCTGCTCCATCGGCTCGCGCCCGGCCTGGATGTAAGCCATGCGGTGCGGGGTCCACAGGCGCTGGAACTCGTCGGGCACCCCCGGGAGGTCCGCGGCCGCGACGATTTCGACGTCGTCGGCCGCGGAGGCATCCGGTTCGGTCGTCACGCCAGATCCTCGGCGGTGTCGACGAGCGCCTTCGTCGCGATCGCGCCGGTGATGCGCGCGACGGCCTCGTCGACCGGGATGCCGTTGAGCTGCGTGCCGTCGCGGAAGCGGAACGACACCGTGCCACCGGCCCGGTCGGCCTCGCCCGCGATGAGCTGCAGCGGCACCTTCTGGGTGGTGTGCGTGCGGATCTTCTTCTGCATGCGGTCGTCGCTGTGGTCGACCTCGGCGCGCACGCCCTTCGCACGGAGCTCCGCGACGATGCCGTCGAGGTACTCGCCGTACTCCGCGGCCACGGGCACCGCCACGACCTGTACGGGCGAGAGCCACACCGGGAACGCACCGGCGTAGTGCTCGAGCAGGATCGCGAAGAAGCGCTCCACCGAGCCGAACAGCGCGCGGTGGATCATGACCGGGCGATGCTTCTCGCCGTCGGGTCCGGTGTACTCGAGCTCGAAGCGCTCGGGCTGGTTGAAGTCGAGCTGGATCGTCGACATCTGCCAGGTGCGGCCGATCGCGTCGCGCGCCTGCACCGAGATCTTCGGGCCGTAGAACGCCGCACCACCCGGATCGGGCACGAGCTCGAGGCCGGAGGCCTCGGCGACCTCGCGGAGGGTCTCGGTCGCCTCGGTCCACAGCGCGTCGTCGCCGATGAACTTGGGGTTGCCTTCCTCCTTCGTCGACAGCTCGAGGTAGAAGTCGTGCAGACCGTAGTCGCGCAGCGTCTGCAGGACGAAGTCGAGGCTGTGAGTCAGCTCGCCCTTCACCTGGTCCGCGGTGACGTAGATGTGCGTGTCGTCCTGCGTCATGCCGCGCACGCGGGTCAGGCCCGAGAGCGTGCCGCTCTTCTCGTAGCGGTAGACCGACCCGAACTCGCTCAGACGCAGCGGCAGCTCGCGGTAGCTGCGTCCGCGCGAACGGAAGATCAGGTTGTGGAACGGGCAGTTCATGGGCTTCAGGTAGTACTCCTGGCCCTCGCGCGTCACGTGGCCGTCGGCATCCACGACCTCGTCGAGCGTCATCGGGGGGTACATGCCGTCGGCGTACCACTGCAGGTGGCCGCTCGTGATGAACAGGTCGCCCTTGGTGATGTGCGGCGTGTTCACCACCTGGTAGCCGCTGGCGAGCAGCTGCTCGCGCATGTACCGCTCGATCTCGTAGCGGATGATTCCGCCCTTGGGGTGGAAGACGCTCAGGCCCGGGCCGATCTCGTCGGGGAACGAGAAGAGGTCGAGTTCCTTGCCGAGCTTGCGGTGGTCGCGCTTGGCGGCCTCCTCGAGTCGGTGCTGGTAGGCGCGCAGATCGTCCTTGGTCGCCCACGCGGTGCCGTAGATGCGCTGCAGCTGCGGGTTCTTCTCGCTGCCGCGCCAGTAGGCGCCGGCGATGCGGGTGAGGTCCCAGCCGTTGCCGATCAGGCGCGTGCCGGGGACGTGCGGTCCGCGGCACAGGTCTTTCCAGACGGTCTCGCCGTCGCGGTTCACGTTGTCGTAGATCGTCAGTTCGCCGGCGCCGACCTCGACGTTCGCACCCTCGGCGGCCTCGGCGGACCCGCCCTTGAGGCCGATGAGCTCGAGCTTGAACGGCTCGTCGGCGAGTTCGGCGCGGGCCTCGTCGTCGGTGACGACGCGACGCACGAAGCGCTGGTTCTCGCGGACGATCCGCTCCATCTCCTTCTTGATGACCTTCAGGTCTTCGGGAGTGAACGGGTCGTCGACCTGGAAGTCGTAGTAGAAGCCGTCGGTGACGGGCGGTCCGATGCCGAGGTTCGCCTGGGGCTTCACGCGCTGAACGGCCTGCGCGAGCACGTGCGCCGTCGAGTGCCGCAGGATCGACAGGCCCTCCGGGCTGTCGATCGTCACCGGCTCGATCCGGTCGTGCACGTGGACGGTCGTCGCGAGGTCTTTGAGCTCACCGTTCACGCGCAGGGCGACGACCGAACGGTCGGGGAAGAGGGCGAAGCCGTCGGCGGGGTAGGTCTGCTCCGACGGCAGGGCGGCATCAGTCAAGGCGGTCTCCTGGATGGGTCGATTCCAGGCTACCCGCCGGGCGTGGCCTCGACGGCACGCGCAGTGCCGCATAGTGGAGCGGTGACTCTGGCCATCATCGGCGGCGTGCTGTGGATCCTCGGCATCATCGCTCTTCTCGTCGGCATCTTCCCCGCCGACCAGGCTCTCGCCGTCGCCGACCGCGTCTGGCCCATCCTGCTGTTCGTCGTCGCGGTCACGATCGTGGCGGAGCTGGCATCCAAGGCGGGGTTGTTCGATGTCGTGGCCGCCCGCCTCGCCCGGATCGCCCGGGGGCGCACGGTCTGGCTGTGGGTGCTCGTGGTCGCGCTGGCCACCGTCGCGACAGCCTTCCTCTCCCTCGACACGACCGCGGTGCTCCTCACCCCGGTCGTGGTGGCCATGGCGGTCGCGCGCAAGCTCGACCCGCTGCCGTTCGCGTTCGTCACGGTGGTGCTCGCGAACACCGCGTCGCTCGTGCTGCCGGTGTCGAACCTCACGAACCTGCTGGCATCCGATGCTCTCGGCGGGCACGACCCCGTCGCCTTCCTCGCCCTGCTCGGGCCGTCGGCGCTGATCGCGATCGCGGTGTCGGTGGCGGTCCTGACGGCGGTGTTCCTCCGGAAGCTGCCGAAGACCTACCCGGATGCCGCCTCCCCCGCCGTCGCGGATCCGGTCCTGCTGCGCGTGTCCGCGATCGTCACCGTGGCGCTTCTGCCGTTGCTGGTGATCGGACTGGATCCGTGGATGCCGGCCCTCGCGGCCGCGGTGGTGCTCGTCGTCGCGTTCGCCGTTCGTGCGCCGCGGGCACTCGGCATCCGTCTCGTGCCCTGGTCGCTGCTGGTGTTCGCGGGCGGGCTGTTCCTCGCCGTCGGAGCGCTGGAGGCGCTGGGGATCGGGCGCGTGACGTCGGTGCTCGCCGGGTCCGGCGACGATCTCGTGTCGCTGTGGCAGCTGGCCGGCGTCGGCGCTCTCGCGGCGAACGGGATCAACAACCTTCCGGCCTACCTCGCGATGGAGTCGGTCGCGGGCTCGCCCGTCCGCCTCGCGGCGCTGCTGATCGGCGTGAACGCCGGGCCGATCGTGACGCCGTGGGCGTCGCTGGCCACGCTGCTGTGGCACGACCGTCTCGTCGCCGCCGGCGTCGAGGTGCGGTGGAGCCGGTTCATTCTGCTGGGTGCCGTCATCGCGCCGCTGATCCTCGTGCTGGCCGTCCTGCCGCTGACGCTCTGACGTCAGCTCTCGTACGCGCGACCCCGGGTTTTGCGACGTTCGATGAGCCGTGTCGTCATGCCCGAGTCACGCGCGGGAGACCAGCGGGGACTGCTCGTTCGGAACCTCACGGAAGACCATCTCCTCGCGGTGCGGGGTCTCACGCACCGTCGAGTCTTCGGGTTCGGGCACGACGTAGAGACCCCGACCCGAGTTCGCGTTGTACGTGAGGGCGTGCAGCCACGTATTGCTGAGCTGCGGATTGCGGCTGCCGTGGTACTTGAACACCATCGACACGTTCGGGTGGACATAGACCGTCGTGCGGCCGCCGCCGGTGCTGATGTCGTCCTTCCACGTGAACGGGAAGCTCTCGCCGCGCCGCACCTTGGCCATGATGACGGCCTGCAGGTGCGCGAGGAGACGGTCCTCGAAATCGACCTTGATGTTGCCGTCGTAAATGAACTTGCCCATGGAAACCTCCGAACGGCACCCCCGGAACCGCGCATTCCTGGCGAGAAATGACGAACGCGGGAAAGGGGGGATGCCGCCTCTGTCACCGGCAACATCTCGCGATTCGCCCCGAAACGCAAACCCACTTGCCTCCGGGACGTTTCGGGTCTATTCGCGCGCGTCAGGCTTCGCGGGAGATCCGGAGGATGACGCGATCGCCAGGGCGACGCTGGACGCGCCGCAGGAAAGCCTCGAATCCGGTGATGGCGCGGAACTGCCATCCGTACTTCCGACGGAGGGCGGCGTCGGCGGGGCGATCGTCGGTGCTCGGGCCGGCGATGCGCGCGTGCGCCTCCACCCGAATGGCATCCGGGGCCACCGCGCCCATGCGCGAGCAGGGGCGGAGCGTCACGCGAGCATCGTTACGCACGCGCTTGACCTTGCCGGTGTTCCGCTCGGTCGTCACGACGAGTTCGTCGCCGTCCCGGGCGATCCACACCGGTGTCGCCACCTCTTCCCCGTTTCTGCGGAACGTTCCGAGCGAGACGAAAGGCGAGGCGGCGATTTCGCGCCACAGGGTGTCGGAAACCGTCATTTCACTACCGTATCGGGCGCCCGGATTGCTGCATTGCAGCTTGCGACGCGTCGGTCCCAGCCTGCTCAGTGCTCACTCTTAGGAAACCGGGAGCATTGTTCACACGTTCGGAACACAGCGTACGTGTTTACTTCCGATGTACCTGTCACCCTCGGAACGAGGAGGTTCGCATGTCTCGCCGCCACATCGCGACCCACGCCTACGACTTTCGTCGGGGATGGGTCCGCGTCCCGCCGACCGGAGTCACGGCGGACTACGCCCTCCAGCTTCGCGATGAGGGTTTCACGATCGTGCGCTCCCGTCGAGGATGGTTCGGCATGCGGGAACTTCCGGTGAGCTGGTACATCCCGCGCTCAGACGCCGGTACCGCGAACGTGACCGAATCGGATGCCTCGCCCGAGGCGCCGTCGACCACGCTCCGCCAGCGCGTCGACCTCGGGACGGATGCCGCACCCGAGGCGACCGTGCCCGATCCCGCGACCCCGCCCACGCGGCGTGCACGGCAACGCGCGGACGACAGCGGCGAGTGAGTCGCGGCGGGGGTCCGGATACACGAAAACCCCCGGCCGGGCCGAGGGTTCCTGTGGTGGTGCGCGATACTGGGATCGAACCAGTGACCTCTTCCGTGTCAGGGAAGCGCGCTACCGCTGCGCCAATCGCGCCTATGAAAGGCTGTTCAGTTGTAGGCGAGGTGGCGACGGGATTCGAACCCGTGTAAACGGCTTTGCAGGCCGGTGCCTAGCCGCTCGGCCACGCCACCGTGTGTGGTTCGACCCACGTGTCGTGATCTCCCGGCCGAAGCCTGACGGTGATCTTCACACTCGAGCGGATGACGAGACTCGAACTCGCGACCCCAACCTTGGCAAGGTTGTGCGCTACCAACTGCGCTACATCCGCATTTCGTTCCCGGGGCTTGCCCCGAGCACTCGTAAGACATTACCCGATTTCGGGGCACGTGCAAAACCAGACGCGCCCCGCGCGTGTCCTCTCTCGCGGTCGGTGGAGCCCTCACGGATCGGGTAAGGTAGTCGAGTCCCGTTCGGGACGAGGGGCGATTGGCGCAGTTGGTAGCGCGCTTCCTTCACACGGAAGAGGTCGTCGGTTCGAGTCCGGCATCGCCCACCACCAGCCCCCGGTTCGCCGGGGGCTTCGTCGTTCTCCGGGATTCCCCGCAGCGAGACGGCATCCGCCTGACAACTTCCCCGCGGCGCGCGGCGGTTTCGTCACGCGCCTGCAGTCTCGCGGCCAGGCGGGCGCCGGAGTCAGCTCAGCGTCCAGCCGTAGCGGGACCGGAGAGCGGATGCCACGCCCTCGAAGCGACGCCGATCCAGTGCCGCGGCCTCGCGGCGCATACCGGCGTCGTGCACGAGGTAGAGCTGCTCGATGTCGACCCAGGACGGGCGGCCCTGCGGGTCCCACTCCCCCGTCCCCAGCGCCAGGTAGTCGCGGTCGCCGGCGTGCGGCTTGCTGGTCAGGCGCACGGCGTAGGAGCGGGTGGCATCCGCTCGTCCGATGATGAGCACCGGGCGGTCCTTGCCGCGGCCGTCGCGCTCCTCGTAGGGCACCCACGTCCACACGATCTCGCCGCCGTCGGGCGCACCGTCGCGCTGGGGCGCGTATGCGAGCGTCAGACGCCGCGGCGGGGCGATCTCGACGGTCGCCGTCTCACCGGAGCCCTCGCCGGGCCTGAGCGTCGTGGAGGCACCCGCGCCCTGGCTGGGCCTGAGCCTCGCGGAGGGGCTCCGCGGCGGCCGCGACGGGGTGGAGGGCCGGAAGGCGCGCAGCAGGGCGGACACGAGGCGTGAGGCGGTTCCCATACCCACACCCTAGGCATCGCGCCCACCGGTCCCCGCGCGCACGAAGAACGGGGCGCCACGGACGAATCCGTGACGCCCCGTTCTCTGGGGAGTGCGTATCAGCGGGCGTCGGTGAGGACGTAGCCCTCTTCACCGTGCACGACGGTGTCGATACCGGCGATCTCGTCTTCGTTCTTCACGCGGAAGCCGATCGTCTTCTCGATTGCGAAACCGATGACGAAGGCGAGCACGAAGGAGTAGATGAGGACCGTGAAGGCCGCGATCGCCTGCACGAGCAGCTGCGTGAACTGGCCGCTGTAGATGAGGCCCGTGCCGTTGGCGAAGAAGCCCAGGTACAGGGTTCCGATCAGACCACCGACGAGGTGGACGCCCACGACGTCGAGCGAGTCGTCGAAGCCGAGCTTGAACTTCAGGTCGACGGCCAGCGCGCAGACCACACCGGCGAGGAGTCCGAGGACGATGGCCCAGAACGGCGTCAGCGAACCGCAGGCGGGGGTGATGGCGACCAGACCGGCGACGGCACCCGAGGCGGCACCGACCGACGTGGGCTTTCCGTCGCGGATCTTCTCGACGATCAGCCAGCTGAGCAGCGCGGCCGCGGGAGCGGCGAGCGTGTTGACGAACGCGAGAGAAGCGGTGTTGTCGGCCGCGAGCTCCGAGCCGGCGTTGAAGCCGAACCAGCCGAACCACAGCAGACCCGCGCCGAGCAGGACGAACGGCGGGTTGTGGGGGACGTGGGCGCCCTTCTGGAAGCCGACGCGCTTGCCGAGGACGAGCGCGAGAGCGAGAGCAGCAGCACCGGCGTTGATGTGGACCGCAGTACCACCGGCGAAGTCGATCGCGCCGACGCCGAAGACGTCCTGCAGACCGTGGGTGATCCAGCCGCCGTACGAGAACGCACCGTCGGCGAGACCGAAGTTGAACACCCAGCTGGCGACCGGGAAGTAGACGATCGTCGACCACAGGAAGGCGAAGATCATCCACGAGCCGAACTTGGCGCGGTCAGCGATGGCGCCCGAGACCAGGGCGACGGTGATGATCGCGAACGTCGCCTGGAACGCGACGAAGGCCAGCGGCGGGTAGGCGGCGCCCTCGGGTGCCTCGAGCAGGCTGGCGAGGCCGAGCTCGTTCCAGTCGATCGTCCAGGGAGCGTTGGTCACGCCGACGTCCGTGGCCGGGAAAGCGATCGCGTAGCCATACAGCACCCACAGGACTCCGATGAGTCCCATGGCGCCGAAGCTCATCATCATCATGCTGATGACGCTCTTGGCCTTGACGAGTCCGCCGTAGAAGAACGCGAGTCCTGGCGTCATGAGCAGCACGAGTGCCGCTCCAATCAGGATGAATGCGGTGTTGCCTTGATCCATCTCGAAGAGAACCTCTCTGAAGGGACGCAGCTGTAGCGTCGGGTCCCCTCAGTGTTCCCAGCCCCGGTTTCCATCGGCGTGGGAATCGTGTTTCGAGCGCGTTACAGCGGCCGGAGTCATGTAAACATCACGTTTCGCGTCGCCGCGAAGCCGCGCTGAAACGGGCGTTCAGGCGTGCGTGAGCGCCACGAGACGTGACACGGCGCGGAGGTACTTCTTCCGATAGCCGCCCGCGAGCATCTCGTCGGAGAACACCGTGTTCAGCGGAATGCCCGTCGCGCGGATCGGGATCTGCGCGTCGTACGCGCGGTCGACGAACGCGACGAGCCGCAGCGCCGCCGACTGGTCGTGCAGCACGTGCACGTCGCGCAGGCCGATCGTGTCGACGCCATCGATGAGGCGGATGAAGCGCGACGGGTGCACGCGCGCGAGGTGCGCCACGACCTCGCCGAACGTGTCGTCGGTCGCGACGCCGCGGGTGGCGGCATCCTGGATCGCCTCCGCGTACTGCTCGTCGGAGAGGACGCGGGCCTCGCCGTCGATGGCGCGCTGGCGGAAGTCGGTGCCGTCGATGCGGATCGTGCGGAAGCTGTCGGCCATCGACTGGATCTCGCGCAGGAAGTCCTGCGCGGCGAAGCGTCCCTCGCCCAGGGCGTTGGGCGGGGTATTGGACGTCGCCGCGAGGCGGGTCCCGGATGCCACGAGCTCACCGAGCAGCCGCGTCATCACCATCGTGTCGCCCGGGTCGTCGAGCTCGAACTCGTCGATGCAGAGGAGATCGGAGCCGCGGAACAGCTCGACCGCCTTCGCGTACCCGAGGACGCCGACGAGCGCGGTGTACTCGATGAAGGAGCCGAAGTACTTCCGGCGGGCGGGCATCGCGTGGTAGATCGACGCGAGCAGGTGGGTCTTGCCGACGCCGAATCCGCCGTCGAGGTACACGCCGGGCTTCACCGGCGGCGTCTTCTCCGCGCGCCGGAAGAAGGCGCCCTTCTTGGCCGGTGCGCTGCGCAGGCTCGCGAACGCCTCGAGCAGCTCCTTCGCCTCCTGCTGCGACGGGTAGGCGGCATCCGCCCGGTACGACTCGAAGGTCGCTCCGTCGAACTGCGGCGGGGGCACGAGAGCGCTCACCATCTCGGCGCCGGAGATGGCGGGCTCGCGATCGACGAGGTGGACGACACCGGTCGTCGAGGGCGTGGAGGTCATGGCCGTCCTGTGTCGCAGTCTTACGGGAAGGTGCCTGCTTCGACGTGGCGGACCTAGGGTCGAAGTGCGGTTTCCACCCTACGCCGCCCGCTCCATCACCCCGACCGAGGAGACATCGTGACCGTCGAGTTCGACACCAGTTCTTCCAAGTTCGCCGCGTACGCCGAGCCCGGCCGTCTCGTGAGCGGCGACTGGCTGCAGGAACGCCTCGGTCAGCCGGGGCTCGTCGTCGTTGAGTCCGACGAAGACGTGCTGCTGTACGAGACGGGCCACATCCCCGGTGCCGTGAAGGTCGACTGGCACACCGAGCTCAACGACCCCGTCGTCCGCGACTACCTCGACGGCGAGGGTTTCGCCGAGCTCCTGAGCCGCAAGGGCATCGCGCGCGACGACACCGTCGTCATCTACGGCGACAAGAACAACTGGTGGGCCGCCTACGCGCTGTGGGTGTTCTCGCTCTTCGGGCACGAGGACGTGCGCCTCCTCGACGGCGGCCGCGACAAGTGGATCGCCGAGGGCCGCCCGATCACGACCGAGCCGACGACCCGCGAGCCGGTCGAGTACCCGATCGTCGAGCGCGACGACACGCTCATCCGCGCCTACAAGGACGACGTGCTCGCCCACCTCGGCAACCCGCTCATCGACGTCCGCTCCCCCGAGGAGTACTCGGGCGAGCGCACCTCCGCCCCCGCCTACCCCGAAGAGGGCGCGCTCCGCGCCGGACACATTCCCAGCGCGCAGAGCGTCCCGTGGGCCAAGGCCGTCGCCGAGGACGGCGGCTTCAAGTCCCGCGAGGAACTGGATGCCATCTACCGTGACGGCGCCGGCCTGAAGGACGGCGACAAGATCGTGGCGTACTGCCGCATCGGTGAGCGCTCGAGCCACACCTGGTTCGTCCTGAAGCACCTGCTCGGCTTCGAGGACGTCCGCAACTACGACGGATCGTGGACCGAGTGGGGCAGCGCGGTGCGCGTGCCGATCGTGTCCGGGTCCGAGCCGGGCGAGGTTCCCGCCCGCTGAGCCCGCGCGTCGCGGGCGTGGGAGACTGACGGTGATGTCCGAGAACACGCTCCCCGCCCGCCTCGCCGAGATCCGCGACGAGTTCCTCGAGCTCGACGAGCCCGACCGTCTGCAGCTCCTCCTGGAGTTCTCGCACGAGCTGCCCGACGTTCCGGCTCAGTACGCGGACCACCCCGAGATGTGCGAACGGGTCGCCGAGTGCCAGTCGCCGGTGTACATCGTGGTCGACGTCGATGACGCCGGCCGCGTGGCGATGCACGCGACGGCGCCGGCCGAGGCCCCCACGACGCGCGGCTTCGCGAGCATCCTGGCGCAGGGACTCACGGGCCTGTCCGCCGAGGAAGTGCTCGCGGTCCCCGACGACTTCCCGCAGAGCATCGGTCTGACGCGTGCGGTGAGCCCGCTGCGCATCGCGGGCATGACCGGCATGCTCATGCGCGCGAAGCGTCAGGTGCGCGCGAAGAGCGCTCGCTGAGGCGTCAGTCCTCCGTCGCGAGTCCCTGAGCGCGCACCCAGTCCTGGATCGCGCGGGTCCAGCGCGTCTCGTCGTAGTTCCACAGCTTGGTGTGGCGCGCGACCGCGAAGGTCTCCATCGTCACGAGATCGGGCCGCGCCTCGGCGAGGGCGTGCGACGCGTCGCTCGGGACGAAGCCGTCGTCGTCGCTGTGCAGGAGCAGGACGGGATGCCGCAGCTCGGCGGCGCGGGCGACGGCATCGAGGCCGTCCAGCGGGATGGCTGATCCGCTGCGCGTGAGGACCGCGCCCCAGTCGGAGCCGAGGATCTGTTGCGCGAACGCGAGGACGACGCCGGGCAGCCGCAGGAGGCGGCTCTGATACCGCAGCACGGTCCGCCAGTCGGCGACCGGCGACTCGAGGACGAGACCTGCGATCACGTCGCGGTGGGGCGACGAGAACTCGGTCTGGAGGACGATCGCGCCGCCCATGGACCACCCCATCAGCAGGATGCGGCGCGCGCCCTGGCGTCGGGCGTACCCGATCGCGGCATCCACGTCCCGCCACTCCGTCGCGCCGAGGGCGTACGTGCCCGTGCGGCTCCTCGGGGCCTCGCCGTCGTTGCGGTACGAGACGAGGAGGCTCGTGATGCCGAGCTCGTGGAACACCGGTACGGCGCGCAGGGCCTCGGAGCGCGTCGTCCCCCGGCCGTGCACCTGGATGACCCACACGTCGCTGTCGACCGCCGCCGGGAATTCCCACGCGGGGCACGGGCCGACCGGTGTGCCGATAAGTGCGTTCCGGTACGGGATCTGCAGATCCTCGGGTTTGTCGTAGTACCAGCCGCTGAAGGCCGCGGCGGGTGCGAGGTGCGCGTCGGCGGGGACGTGGGTCAAGAGCTTGCGGGTCACGCTCGTGCCGTCGTCCTTCACGACGGAGCCGAGTCGGAGGTAGTCGGCGCTCCCGGTGGTGAACAGGCCGTAACGACCGGGCAGAGCCGTGTCGTCGGTGCGGTCGAGGGTGATGGTCTGCGCGGCGGGGTCGAGCCCCCGCAGCCGCACGTCGGGCCGGCGTGCCGCCGGGGTGAGGACCGTGCGAGCCATGCGCAGCGAGACCGCGCCGAGGGCGGTCGCGCTCACCGCGAGAGCGGCGCTGAGGGCGGTGACGGCGATCCGCAGCGGTGCGGCCGCGGGGTGCGGGGCACGGCGCCTCGCGGCGCGCCTGGGAGCGTTCATCGAGGCCTCACTCTAGTCTGTCGGCGTGACTGACCCCCGCTCTCCCGAGGCGGCGACCGCCTTCGCCCGGGCGGCCGACGAGTTGCGCGCGACCGAGTTCCGCGACGATTTCGTCGTGCGCGAGATCCCCTCGCCGTCGGGACTGGCGCCGCAGTCGCTCGCGCTGGCGGGTGACGTGCGCCCGGATGCGCACGCGACGGACTCGCCGTTCGGCACGGGCCGTTTCATCCTGCTCCACGACCCGGAGGAGCCGGAGCCGTGGGGCGGAGCGTGGCGCGTCGTGTGCTTCGCGCAGGCGCCGCTCGAGCCGGAGATCGGAATCGACCCTCTGCTGGCCGAGGTCGCGTGGTCGTGGCTCATCGACGCCCTGGATTCGCGCGGCGCCGAGCGCCACTCCGAATCGGGGACGGCGACCAAGACGCTGTCGACCGGCTTCGGCGCGCTCGCGGCGCAGGGCGAAGGGTCACAGATCGAACTCCGCGCGTCGTGGTCGCCGCGCGGTCCGTTTCGCCCGCACCTGGAGGCGTGGGCTGAGTTGGTCTGCATGCTCGCCGGACTCCCCCCGGGGTCCGAGGGCGTCGCGGTCCTCGGAGCCCGGAGGCCCCCGCGTGGTTGAGTACACCGTCATCGAGGATGCCGCCGGTCTCGCCGCGGCGTCGGAGTCGCTGGCATCCGGGACCGGTCCCGTGGCCGTCGACGTCGAACGCGCGTCGGGGTTCCGGTACTCGCAGCGCGCGTATCTGATCCAGGTCTTCCGGCGCGAGTCCGGGGTGTTCCTGTTCGACCCCTCGACGATCGAGGACTTCTCCCCGCTGCAGGACGCGATCGGCGACGCGGAGTGGGTCTTCCATGCCGCGAGCCAGGACCTTCCGTCACTGCGCGAGCGCGGTCTCGAGCCGCCGGTCATCTTCGACACCGAGCTGGGCGCGCGCCTGCTCGGACACGAGCGCGTCGGTCTCGGCGCGGTCGTCGAGGAGACGCTCGGCATCACGCTCGCCAAGGCGCATTCCGCGGCCGACTGGTCGACGCGTCCGCTGCCGCCGTCCTGGCTCGAGTACGCCGCGCTCGACGTCGAGCACCTCGTCGACGTCCGCGACAAGCTCGCCGCCGAACTCGACGAGCAGGAGAAGTCGGAGTTCGCGCGGCAGGAGTTCCAGGCCGTGCTCGAGCGGCTCCCGAAGCCGCCGCGCGACGACCCGTGGCGTCGCCTCAGCGGGCTCCACACCGTGCGCGGTCGTCGCTCGCTCGCGGTCGCCCGGTCCCTGTGGCAGGCGCGCGAGGACTACGCGCGCGAGCAGGACGTCGCCCCCGGCCGCCTCGTGCCCGACCGTGCGCTGGTCGCGGCGGTGCTGGCGGATCCGCAGAGCAAGCAGGCGCTCGCGGGCGTCAAGGAGTTCAACGGACGCGCGAGCCGCACGCAGCTCGACCGCTGGTGGAACGCGATCGTCGCCGGGCGCGAGTCCACCGACCTGCCGCCGGACCGCGTCCCCAGCGACACGCTGCCGCCGCCCCGCGCGTGGGCCGACCGCAACCCCGAGGCCGACCGCCGGCTCAAGGCCGCGCGACCGGCGGTGGAGGCGCGGGCGGAAGAGCTCCGGATGCCGACCGAGAACCTCCTCACCCCCGAGACGCTGCGCCGCGTGGCGTGGACTCCCCCGACCGAGGTCACCGCCGAGTCGATCTCGGGCGCCCTCGCGGAGCTCGGTGCCCGCCCGTGGCAGATTGAGCAGACTGCACAGGTGATCGCGGATAGCTTTGTAGCTTCCCTCAACGCCGATCCCGACGAGTCGGAACCGACTTCGTAGGTTCGGACAACCGATTCTTCGCGCCGCTGCGCGTTTCCTAGGCTGGCTGCATCCCAAACAATGGAGGCAGAGTGGCCGAGATGTCGGACGTCTTCTTCGTCGACGGTATGCGTACCCCCTTCGGGCGCGCCGGCGAGAAGGGCATGTACTGGAACACCCGCGCGGACGACCTGGTCGTCAAGGCGATCATCGGGTTGATGGAGCGCAACGGCGACGTGCCGAAGGACCGGATCGACGACGTGGCGATCGCCGCGACGTCGCAGACCGGTGACCAGGGCCTCACCCTCGGACGCACGGCGGCGATCCTCGCGGGTCTCCCGATGACGGTGCCGGGACTCGCGGTCGAGCGCATGTGCGCCGGTGCGATGACGAGCGTCACCACGATGGGCGCCTCGATCGGTGTCGGCATGTACGACCTCGCCCTCGCGGGTGGTGTCGAGCACATGGGTCGGCACCCCATCGGGGCCAACGCCGACCCGAACCCGCGCTTCGTCGCCGAGAAGCTCGTCGACCCGGGCGCGCTCAACATGGGCGTGACGGCCGAGCGCATCCACGACCGCTTCCCGCACCTCACGAAGGAGCGTGCGGACCGGTTCGGCATGGCCAGCCAGCATAAGGCGCAGGCCGCGTACGAGGCCGGCAAGTTCCAGCCCGACCTCGTCCCGGTCGCGATCAAGGATGCCGAGGGCGCGTGGGGCCTCGCCACCGAGGACGAGGGACGCCGCCCCGAGACGACCCTCGAGGGTCTGGCATCCCTCAAGACGCCCTTCCGCCCGCACGGTCGCGTGACCGCCGGGACGTCCTCGCCGCTCACGGACGGCGCGACGATCAGCCTGCTCGCGGGCTCCGACGCCGTGAAGGAATTCGGCCTCACGCCCAAGATGCGGATGGTGTCGTTCGCCTTCGCCGGCGTGCAGCCCGAGATCATGGGCATCGGCCCGATCCCCTCGACCGAGAAGGCGCTGAAGAAGGCCGGGCTCACGATCGACGACATCGGTCTGTTCGAGCTCAACGAGGCGTTCGCGATCCAGGTCATCTCGCTGCTCGACCACTTCGGCATCGCCGACGACGACCCGCGCGTGAACCCGTGGGGCGGCGCGATCGCGCTCGGCCACCCGCTCGCGGCATCCGGTGTCCGTCTCATGATCCAGCTCGCCGCGCACTTCGCCGAGCGTCCCGACGTGCGGTACGGCCTCACGGCCATGTGCGTCGGTCTCGGCCAGGGCGGTTCGGTGATCTGGGAGAACCCGTTCTTCGACGGAAAGAAGAAGCGCAAGTGACCGACTACTCCGCGATCGATTTCTCGCCCCTCGACGGACTCAGCGCCGACGAGGTCGTCACCCACTCCCCCGTGCGCGACGTGCGCCTGCCCTCGGGCAACGTGGTCGCGCTCGTGACGCTCGACAACGGCCGCGACCACACCCGCCCGAACACGCTGGGCCCCGCGACCCTCGCCGAGCTCGGGCGTACGCTCGACACGCTGAAGCAGCGGGCCGCGGCCGGAGAGATCCACGCCGTCGCGATCACCGGGAAGCAGTACATCCTGGCCGCCGGCGCCGACCTCTCCGAGGTGGCGAACCTGCCGTCGAAGGACATCGCGCGCCTCATCGCCCAGCGCGGGCACCAGGTGCTCGGCTCGCTGTCCGACCTCGGCGTCCCGTCGTTCGCGTTCGTCAACGGCCTCGCGCTCGGCGGCGGTCTCGAAATCGCGCTGAACTCGACGTACCGCACCGTCGACGCCTCCGCCGCCGCGATCGCGCTGCCCGAGGTCTTCCTCGGCATCATCCCCGGCTGGGGTGGCGCGTACCTGCTGCCGAATCTCATCGGCATCGAGAACGCGCTCGAGGTGGTGGTGTCGAACCCGCTCAAGCAGAACCGGATGCTCAAGCCCCAGCAGGCCTTCGACCTCGGGATCATGGATGCCATCTTCCCGGCGGCGTCCTACCTCGAGGACTCGCTGCGCTGGGCCGACGGCGTCCTTACGGGCCGCGTCAAGGTCGAGCGGGAGAACGAGCCGGGCAAGATCGAGCGCCTCACGAAGTGGCCGATCGCGATCAA
This sequence comes from Microbacterium sp. SLBN-111, assembly GCF_049739645.1. Lineage (NCBI taxonomy): Bacteria > Bacillati > Actinomycetota > Actinomycetes > Micrococcales > Microbacteriaceae > Microbacterium > Microbacterium sp. SLBN-111. The sequence goes on along the minus strand of NZ_JBMGQH010000001.1, from coordinate 3,320,762 downwards.
GGTCGCGCGCGGCATGCTCGAGTCCAAGATCGGCACGGTCCCCCGCTCCCCCTACGTCGCGCTCGATCTGCTCGACAAGGCCAAGAGCGGCACGAAGGCCGAGGGCTTCGCGCGCGAGGACGAGGCTCTCGCCGACCTCATCGCGGGCGACCAGTTCGCGGCATCCATGTATGCCTTCGACCTCGTCCAGAAGCGTGCGAAGCGGCCGGTCGGCGCCCCCGACAAGACCCTGGCGAAGAAGGTCACGAAGGTCGGCGTGATCGGTGCGGGCCTCATGGCCTCGCAGTTCGCGCTGCTGTTCGTGCGGAAGCTGCGGGTGCCCGTCGTCATCACAGACCTCGATCAGGGACGCGTCGACAAGGGCGTGGCATCCATCCGCGAAGAGATCGGGAAGCTCGAGGCGAAGGGGCGACTCGACGCCGACACCGCGAACCAGTTGCGCGCGCTCGTGCACGGCACGACCGACCGCGGAGAGTTCGCCGACTGCGACTTCGTCATCGAGGCCGTGTTCGAAGAGGTGGGCGTCAAGCAGGAGGTGTTCTCGGCGATCGAGAAGATCGTCGCCGAGGACACGATCCTCGCCACCAACACCTCGTCGCTGTCGGTCGCCGAGATCGGTTCGGCGCTCGAGCACCCCGAGCGGCTCGTCGGCTTCCACTTCTTCAACCCCGTCGCGGTCATGCCGCTCATCGAGGTCGTGAGAACGGATGCCACCTCCGACGCCGCGCTGTCCACGGCGTTCGTCGTGGCCAAGGGCCTCGGCAAGAACGCGGTGCTGACCGCGGACGCGCCCGGGTTCGTCGTCAACCGACTGCTGGCGAAGGTCATGGGCGAGGCCGCGCGCGCGGTGTACGAGGGCACGCCGATCACGGTCGTGGAGAAGGCGTTCGCGCCGCTCGGGCTGCCGATGGGGCCGTTCCAGCTCATCGACCTCGTCGGCTGGAAGGTCGCCGCGCACGTGCAGGACACGATGGCGGGGGCGTTCCCGGATCGCTTCTTCGCGTCCGAGAACTTCCACGAGCTCGCGGCGCTGCCCGAGGTCGTCGAGAAGGACAAGGGCGGCCGCGTCACCGGCTGGACGAAGGCGGCGCAGAAGGTGCTCGTCACCGGCAAGACGCCGGTCGCGCCCGAGACGATCCTCGGCCGCGTGCAGGACGGTCTCGCGCAGGAGATCAAGATCATGCTCGACGAGGGCGTCGTCCCCGAGGTGCAGGACATCGACCTGTGCCTCATCCTCGGCGCGGGCTGGCCGTTCATCGACGGAGGTGCCTCGCCCTACCTCGACCGCGAGGGGGCGTCGGAGCGCGCCTTCGGCGACACGTTCCACCACCCGCCGATCCGCGGCATCGGAGGCTGACAGACCGACACACGACAGCGGCGCCGTCCCCGAGGGGGCGGCGCCGCTGTCGTTGATGCAGGGCCTACGGGCGGGTCTTCTCCCACTCCTCCAGCGTCGGGATCGCGCCCGTGGGCGACTGCCGCGCCATCGGGATGCGCGTGCCGAGCACCTGGGCCACGACGTCATGGGCGATCTTGGATGCCGTGAGTCCGGCATCCTCCAGGATCTGCTCGCGCGTGGCGTGGTCGATGAACTCGTCCGGGATGCCGAGCTCGTCGACGGCCGTGTCGACGCCGGCCTCGCGCAGGACCTGGCGGACGCGGGTGCCGACGCCGCCGACGCGGATGCCGTCCTCGATCGTGATCACGAGCCGGTGCTCGCGGGCGAGGTCGACGATGGACGGCTGCACGGGGATCGCCCAGCGCGGGTCGACGACCGTGGCGCCGATGCCCTGGGCGCGGAGCCGCTCGGCGACCTCCATCGCGAGGTGGACCATCGGGCCGATGCCGACGAGCAGCACGTCGTCGGACGTGCCGCGCGCCAGGACGTCGACGCCGTCGGGGAGGCGCTCGATCGCGTCGAGGTCGGCGGGCACGCCGCCCTTCGGATACCGCACGACCGTCGGGGCGTCACCGACGGCGACGGCCTCGCGGAACTCCTCGCGCAGGCGCGTCGCGTCGCGCGGAGCAGCGATCCGGATGCCGGGGACCAGCTGCAGCATCGCGAGGTCCCAGATGCCGTGGTGGCTCGGGCCGTCGGGGCCGGTCACGCCGGCGCGGTCGAGCACGAACGTGACGCCGGCCTTGTGCAGGGCGACGTCCATCATGACCTGGTCGAACGCGCGGTTCATGAAGGTCGCGTAGATCGCGACGACCGGGTGCAGCCCGCCGAACGCCAGACCGGCAGCGGAGGCGACGGCGTGCTGCTCGGCGATGCCCACGTCGTAGACGCGCTCTGGGAAGCGCTCGGCGAAGGACTGCAGGCCCGTGGGGCGCAGCATCGCGGCCGTCATCGCGATGACGTCGTCGCGCTCGGCCCCCACCGCGGTCAGTTCCTCGGCGAACACGTCGGTCCACTGGGGGCCACCGCCCGATCCTAGGGCTTCGCCCGTGATCGGGTCGATCTTGCCGACCGCGTGGAACTGGTCCGCCTCGTCGCTGAGCGCCGGGGCGTAGCCGCTCCCCTTGTCGGTGATCGCGTGCACGATGACAGGGGCGCCGTACGACTTCGCGAGTTCGAGCGTCTCGATGAGCGACTCGAAGTCGTGCCCGTCGATGGGGCCGAGGTACTTGATGTCGAGGTTGCTGTATAGCGCCTCGTTGTTCGTGAAGCGGGACAGGAAGCCGTGAGTGCCGCCGCGGACGCCGCGGTAGACGGCGCGCGCCGCAGGCCCGAGGCGTCGGAACAGCGTGTCGGAGCTGCGGTGCAGGTGCCGGTACGCCTCGTTCGTGCGCACGCGGTTGAGGTAGCGGGCCATGCCGCCGATCGTCGGCGCGTAGGAACGGCCGTTGTCATTGACGACGATGACGAGGTTGCGGTCGTTGTCGTCGCTGATGTTGTTCAGCGCCTCCCACGTCATGCCGCCGGTGAGCGCGCCGTCGCCGACGACGGCGATGACGTGGCGGTCCTTGCGGCCCGTGCGCGTGAACGCCCGGGAGACGCCGTCGGCCCAGCTCAGCGAGCTCGACGCGTGCGAGGACTCGACGATGTCGTGCTCGCTCTCGGAGCGCTGCGGGTAGCCGGCGAGGCCGCCGCGCGACCGCAGGTTCGCGAAGTCCTGACGGCCGGTGAGGATCTTGTGCACGTACGACTGGTGGCCGGTGTCGAAGATGATCGGGTCGGCCGGCGAGTCGAAGACGCGGTGGAGGGCGATCGTCAACTCGACGACGCCGAGGTTGGGGCCGAGATGACCGCCGGTGCGGGCGACGTTCTCGACGAGGAACGAACGGATCTCGGCCGCGAGCTGGCGCAGCTGATCGGGGGTGAGACCGTCGAGGTCACGGGGACCGTGGATGCCGGGTAGGAGAGCCATGTGACTCCTCTCGTGCGGTGCGCACAGAGGTCTGCGCGTCTGTCGATTCTAGTCTCGGCGCCCGGAAGAGGCCCGGCAATGGCTTGCCAGCGAGCGATCGATGGTGTCGGGAAACGCAACCGCGCCCCGGGGGCCGAGGCTCCCGGGGCGCGGTCGATGCGGGGTCAGACGAGCGAACGCAGCACGTACTGCAGGATGCCGCCGTTGCGGTAGTAGTCGGCCTCACCGGGGGTGTCGATGCGGACCACGGCGTCGAACGTCACGGTCTGCTTGCCCTCGGGCGAGAACTCGCTCGGCTCGGCGGTGACCTTCACCGTCTTGGGGGTCACGCCCTCGTTGAGCTGCTCGAGGCCCTCGATCGAGACGATCTCGGTGCCGTCGAGACCCAGCGACTTCCAGCTCTCGCCGGCGGGGAACTGCAGCGGGACGACGCCCATGCCGATGAGGTTCGAGCGGTGGATGCGCTCGAAGCTCTCGGTGATGACGGCCTTCACGCCGAGCAGGTTCGTGCCCTTGGCCGCCCAGTCGCGCGACGAGCCGGAGCCGTACTCCTTACCGCCGAAGATGACCAGCGGGGTGCCCTGCGCCTGGTAGTTCTGGCTCGCGTCGAAGATGAACGACTGCGGGCCGCCGGGCTGCGTGAAGTCACGGGTGTACCCGCCCTCGACGACCTTGCCGTCGTTGACCGCGGCGGTCAGTTCGTTCTTCAGGCGGATGTTCGCGAACGTGCCGCGGATCATGACCTCGTGGTTGCCGCGGCGCGAGCCGTAGGAGTTGAAGTCCTTCTGCGCGACGCCGTGCTCGGTGAGGTACTGCGCGGCGGGCGTGCCCGCCTTGATGTTGCCGGCCGGGCTGATGTGGTCGGTCGTGACCGAGTCACCGAGGGTCGCCATGACCCGTGCGCCGCTGATGTCGGTCACCGGCGACGGCTCCATCGACATGCCGTCGAAGTACGGGGCCTTGCGGACGTAGGTGGAGTCGGCATCCCACTCGAAGATCGGGCCGGTCGGGGTCGGCAGATTCTTCCAGCGCTCGTCGCCCTCGAACACGGTTGCGTACTGCTGGATGAACTGCTCGCGCGAGATCGACGCGTCGATGATCGACTGCACCTGGTCGGGCGCCGGCCAGATGTCCTTCAGAAAGACGTCGTCGCCGTTCTGGTCCTTGCCGAGCGGGTCGGTCTCGAAGTCGAAGTTCATCGAGCCGGCCAGCGCGTAGGCGACCACCAGCGGCGGGGAGGCCAGGTAGTTCATCTTCACGTCGGGGCTGATGCGCCCCTCGAAGTTGCGGTTGCCGGAGAGGACGGCCGTGACGGCGAGGTCGTTCTCGTTGATCGCCGCGGAGACCTCCTCGATGAGGGGGCCGGAGTTGCCGATGCAGATCGTGCAGCCGTAGCCGACGGTGTAGAAGTCGAGACCCTCGAGCGCCTTGTCCAGGCCCGACTTCTCGTAGTAGTCGGTGACGACCTTCGAGCCGGGGCCGAGCGTCGTCTTGACCCACGGCTTGCGCTTGAGGCCCTTGTCGACGGCGTTCTTGGCGAGCAGACCCGCCGCGATCATGACCGAGGGGTTCGACGTGTTCGTGCACGAGGTGATCGCCGCGAGCGTGACGGCACCGTTGTCGAGCAGATACGACTGGCCCTCGGGTGTCGTGACCTTGATCGGCTTCGACGCGTTGGCCGGGTGACCCGAGGAGATCAGGACCTCGCCGGTGTGGGTGTGCTCGTCTCCCGGCACGGGGCCGGGGTCGGACGCCGGGAACGACTGGTCGCTCTCGAGGTCGACGATCGAGTCCGAGGTCACGGCGGCGTAGTTGACAATGTCCTTCTCGAACTGCGACTTCGCCTCGGACAGCAGGATGCGGTCCTGCGGACGCTTCGGGCCGGCGATCGAGGGGACGACCGTCGAGAGGTCGAGTTCCATGTACTCGCTGAACACGAGCTCGCGGGCCGGGTCGTGCCAGAGCTTCTGCTCCTTGGCATACGCCTCGACGAGGGCCACGGTCTGCTCATCGCGACCGGTGAGACGCAGGTACTCGAGCGTGACGTCGTCGATCGGGAACATCGCCGCGGTCGAGCCGAACTCGGGGCTCATGTTGCCGATGGTCGCGCGGTTCGCGAGCGGGACGGATGCCACGCCCTCGCCGTAGAACTCGACGAACTTGCCCACGACGCCGTGCTTGCGGAGCATGTCGGTGATCGTGAGGACGACGTCGGTCGCGGTGACGCCGGCGGGGATCTCGCCGCTCAGCTTGAAGCCGACGACGCGCGGGATGAGCATCGACACGGGCTGGCCGAGCATCGCGGCCTCGGCCTCGATGCCGCCGACGCCCCAGCCCAGGACGCCCAGGCCGTTGACCATCGTGGTGTGCGAGTCGGTGCCGACGCAGGTGTCGGGGTAGGCGCGCAGGACGCCGTCGACGGTGCGGTCGTAGACGACCTTGGCCAGGTGCTCGATGTTGACCTGGTGGACGATGCCGGTGCCCGGCGGGACGACCTTGAAGTCGTCGAAGGCGGTCTGGCCCCAGCGGAGGAACTGGTAGCGCTCACCGTTGCGCTCGTACTCGATCTCGACGTTGCGCTCGAGGGCGTTCTCGCTGCCGAAGAGGTCGGCGATGACGGAGTGGTCGATGACCATCTCGGCCGGGGAGAGCGGGTTGATGCGGTTGGGGTCGCCGCCGAGTGCCGTGACCGCCTCGCGCATGGTGGCGAGGTCGACGATGCAGGGGACGCCAGTGAAGTCCTGCATCACGACGCGTGCGGGCGTGAACTGGATCTCGGTGTCGGGCTCGGCATCCGGGTTCCAGGAGCCGAGGGCGCGGATCTGCTCCGCGGTGACGTTGGCGCCGTCCTCGGTGCGGAGGAGGTTCTCGAGCAGCACCTTGAGGCTGAACGGGAGCTTCTCGTACCCGGCGACGGTGTCGATGCGGAAGATCTCGTAGTCGGTGCTGCCGACTGTCAGGGTGCTCTTGGCACCGAAGCTGTCAACCGTGGACACGATCGTCTCCTTCGTCGGCGAATGCGCAGGCGTCGGCCCGCCATCCCCATCTTCCCCTCGCGGTTCGGAGGATGCCAGGAAGGCCGACCTAACCGTGCGGGGAGGGGGATTTATCTTGATATCAAGATAAATATATCAGGATTCGCGCTTCGGGGAGAGTGCGCGCACGGCGAGCCACGTGACCGCGACCATCGGCGCGAACAGCGGCAGACCCATGATGATCTTGAGCGTTCCGAGCGCCGTGACGTCGCCGGCGAAGTAGAGCGGCAGCTGCACGACGAGGCGCGCGGCGAACAGCGCCGCCCACCCCAGCGACAGCAACGAGTACACGCGCCGCTTGCGCTTGTCGGTGCGCCAGGCCGTCCCCTCGCCGAGCAGGTATCCCGCGATGAGACCGATCAGCGGCCAGCCCACGAGGACCGACACGAGGAACGCCGCACCGTAGGCGCCGTTCGTGAAGAACCCGAAGACGAAGTTGTCCTGCCCGCGGCCGGTGAACAGCGTCAGGACCGCCGCGGCCACGGTCGCGAGGAGCCCGCCGATCGCGGCGCTCGGCGGCGACTTGGCCACCAGCCGCGCGATCGTGAAGACGAGCGCGAGGCCCCCCGAGACCCCGAGGCTCAGGGGCAGATTGCCCTGGTGGGTCTCGGGGTCGCTCGTCACGGTGAAGAGCACGACGAACGCGAGCGACGGCAGGACGGATTCCAGGATGCCGCGCCACCCGCCCATCGCGGCCCACACGGCCGCGCCGGTCGAGGAGTGCTTCGACGGGTCCAGGCCCGCGCGGCGGGCGGCATCGCCGAGCGCCGCCGAGAGGCTGTCGGCCGCGGAGGGCGGCTCGAGCGGGACGCGGTCGGCGTCGTCGGGTCGCGCCGGCTCGGTCATGCCGTGCCGGGGGTGGTCGGCATCCGGAGGGGGATCAGATCGCGCGGGGGCATGGGCGATCCGCCACGCACGACGACGATCGAGCGGAACAGGTCTTCCACCGCCGCGGCGGCCTCGACGTCGGAGGTCGCCGCTCCGCCGATCACGCCGCGGAGGAACCACCGCGGGCCGTCCACGCCGACGAACCGGGCGAGACGCTTGGTGGCGCCGTCAGGGCCGGCCACGACCGGAACCTCGGCGAGGAGTTCGGGGCCGAGGGGGCCCTCGCGCTCCTCGACGCGCCCTCCCTGCTGCTTCACCTGCTGCCGGATCTGCTCGCGGGTCTCCTCCCACAGGCCGCTCGAGCGCGGCGCGGCGAAGGGCTGCACCTGCAGCGTGGAGTCCGCGTAGTCGAGGCCGACGGCGACGATGCGCTTGGTCTGCTCCTCGACCTCGAGGCGGAGGTTCAGGCCCTCGCGCGGGAGGATCTTGATGCCGCCCAGATCGATGTACGGGCGGACGGCGTTCGCCTCGGACTCGTCGAAGGGTCCGGTCGTCTCGCGATCCACCGGCCCGCTCTTGGGGGCAGGCGCCGCCTCGATCTCCTGATCGGTCTGCGGCTGGGCGTCGTCGGTCATCGGGTGCTCCCTGAAGGGGTCTGGTAGCCGCTGGATCCGAATCCGCCCTCGCCCCGCACGCTGTCGGGAAGGTCGTCGACGGGGAGGAAGCGAACGGGCGGGACGGGCATGACGATGAGCTGCGCGATGCGGTCGCCGACCGCGATCTCGTAGGCCTCGTCGAGGTCGGTGTTCAGCAGCGCCACCTTGATCTCCCCGCGGTAGCCCGCGTCGATCGTTCCCGGGGAGTTCACGATCGTGATGCCGTGCTTGGCGGCGAGGCCGCTGCGGGGGACGACGAACGCGGCGTACCCGTCCGGCAGCGCGATGCGGACTCCGGTGGAGACGAGGGCGCGCCGACCGGGCTCCAGTCGGACCGCTTCAGCGGCCACGAGGTCGGCTCCGGCGTCGCCGGGGTGGGCGAAGACCGGGGGCTCGGATGCGACAATGAGGACGTCCACCGTTTCGGTCACCCCACGAGGGTAATGCAGAAGAGGGGGTGCGGCATCCGCACCGGAATCGAGTACCGCGAACGCCTGAGCCCGTCGCTCTGGGCGCTCGTCGCGGCGGCGGTCTGCGGGCCGATGGCGGCCCTCGTGTTCACGCCCGTCGACACGACGCTGGCGCTCGTGATCGGGCTGCTGGTGTCCGTCGGGATCGTGGCGGCGCTGGTCGCCCTCTCCCCCGTAGTCGAGGTGCGCGACGGGGAGTTGCGGGCAGGCCGCGCGCACATCCCGGTGGATCTGCTGGGGGTGCCCTCGGGAGCCGTGGCCGAGGAGGCGCGTACGGCTCGCGGGAGTGGTCTCGACCGGCGCGCCTGGCACCTCATCCGGGGTGGGATCGACGGGATCGTCACGATTCCCGTGACCGATCCCGATGATCCGACCCCGTCGTGGGTGGTGTCCACCCGGACGCCGGACCGCCTCATCGCGGCGATCCAGCGCGCTCAGGTCAGGCTGCGCACTCCACGCAGATGAAGCCGTTGCCGCTCTCTTCGGCGATCTGAGAGCGGTGCTTGACGAGGAAGCAGTTCATGCACGTGAACTCGTCTTCCTGAGGGGGCAGCACGACGACGTCCAGTTCGATGTCGGACAGGTCGGCCCCGGGCAGTTCGAAGCCCGAGGGGTTGTCGGCATCCTCGTTGTCGATCGACCCCGACGTCTTGTCGGGCACGCGCTCCTTGAGGGCCTCGATCGACTCGCTGTCGTCCTCGGTCTTGCGCGGTGCGTCGTAATCGGTGGCCATGCGTGAGGGTCTCTACTTCCGGTTTTTCGTGGTGCATCGCCCGAACGGGCGGCCATAGTTTGCATGACCCGACCCCGATAAGCAAATGCTCTTCACGGGGTGTCGGCGGGGTGGCCGTGGGCTGCAGCGCGTGAAACTCGCGGCGCGCCCGCGTTATTCCCTGGTTCGGAGGCGGGGCCGTGACAGCATGGGCGTCGACCGCAGATCGGAGGGGTGTTTCGCATGGAACAGCTCAAAGTCATCGGAACCGAGGATGACGTCCTCGTCGTCGCGACCGAGACGGGCGAACGTTTCGCCCTGCCGCTCGACGAGGTGCTGCGCGCGGAGGCGCGCCGTGCGCGCCGTGGGCGCGAGCACGACGGCGAGCGTGCGCCCCGTCCGAGCCCGCGCGAGATCCAGGCGCACATCCGCGCCGGCCTCTCTGCGCGCGAGGTCGCGACGCTGCTGAACGCGCGCGTCGAGGACGTCGAGAGGTTCGAGGGCCCCGTGCTCGCCGAGCGCGAGCACATCGTCGCGCAGGCCCTCGCCGTGCCCGTGCTCCTCGGGGGCGCGCTCGAGCACGACGGTCCGATCACGTTCGGTGCCGCCGTGCGGGCCAAGCTCACCGAGGCCGGTGCGTCGTCCGAGCGCTGGACGAGCTGGAAGGAATCCTCCGGCTGGATGGTGAAGCTCGAGTTCACCGCGAACGGCATCGATCACGATGCGCGCTGGGGCTTCGACCCGCGTCGCAGCACGCTGTCGCCGCAGAACTCGGACGCGATCCAGCTGTCGCGTCAGGGCTCGCTCCCCGAGGGACTGATCCCGCGCCTCCGCGCGCTCGACACTCCCCTGCCCAAGGACGACTCCCGTTTCGACAGCGGCGCCTTCGGCCCGCGTCGCCTCGACATCGAGGACGAGCCCGGCGTCGAGGCCACCGGTCCCGTCGCGGCCGCCGTGCAGGCGGCGGCGATCAAGCGGGCGCCCGACGCTCCGGTCACCTCGTCGGAGACGGCCGACCTCCTCGAGGCGCTGCGTCGTCGACGCGGGCAGCGCGAACCGCTCCCGGGCGCCGCCGAGGCGCGCGAGCCCGAGCAGCGGACGCCCAGTGCGCCCGTCGCGCTGTTCGACGCCCTCGAGCCCGAGTACCGGGCCGAAGAGCCCGAGGCCGAGCCCGAGCGCACCCCCGCTCCCCCGGCATCCACCGATTCCGGTCGGCGCGCGAAGGGGCGACCCTCGATGCCGTCCTGGGATGAGATCGTCTTCGGGGCCCGCACCGACGAGAGCTGACGCGCGGCGTCAGGCGAATGCGCCGAGGCGCAGGAGGGGCACCGTGCGCTCCTCGTCGGTGAGCGAGCCGTGCTGGCCCACCATGCGCTGAGGGCGCTTGTCGCTCTCGCGGTCGTCGTAGTACGCGAATCGTCCGCGCGCGGCGACGAGCACGTCGCCGATGCGTTCGCGCACCTCGGGCGCGACGTGGCCGAACAGCCCTTCCGCGATCGCCTCGTCGCGTGTCAGCACCCAGGCCCGCGCCTGCTCCCGTTCGCGCCAGCGTGAGGCCACGGCATCCACTGTTCCGGGCGCGGTGTACAGGTGCAGCATGCGGGGCTCGCCGCCGACGATCTCGACGTCCTCCACGAGCGGATCGCCGTGCGTGAGCAGCACGTGCTTGCGCGCGGGGACGTCCACCATGCCGTGATCCGCCGTCACCAGCACGCCGGTGGCGGGGTCGATGGCGCCGGCGAGGTCGCGGGCGGCCGCGTCGACGCGCTCGAGGGCGTCTGTCCAGCGGTCGGACTCCCATCCGTCGCGGTGTCCGGCGCTGTCGAGGTCGGGCGCGTACAGGTAGACGAGGGCTCCGGGATGCCGGGCGGTGAGGTCGGCGGCGATGGCCGCGCGCTCGCGCACGTCGGTGGCGGACACGAACTCGGCGCCGCGCAACGTGGCTGTCGTGAAGCCGGTGCCGGTGTAGTCGGGCCGGGAGACGACGAAGACGGGACGCCCGCGCTCGGCCTCGATCTCGAACAGCGGACGGCTGCGCTGCCACGTCCGCGGGTCGAGGCCGTCGGTCTCCCAGCCGTGCAGCTGGTTCGCGGCGACGTTCGTGGCGGGGATCAGGGTGCGGTACCCGACGATCCCGTGCTCGCCCGGCTCGGTGCCGGTCAGCAGGCTCGTGAGGGCCGCGGCGGTCGTGGACGGGAACACGGTGCGGGCGACGTCGCGGCGCGAGCCGGCGGAGCCGAGGAACCGCGCGTGACCGCGGCGTTCGGCGAGATTGTGCGATCCGAGACCGTCGACGACGAACACCACGGCGCTGCGAGCGGGGGCGAACCACTCCGACCGGCCGTCGAGGGCGGCGATCGCCTCGGTCACCACACCGGTGAGGCTCCGGGCGCGCGGCGGGCCCGCCGGTAGGCTGAAAGACATCGGGGCCAGTCTTCCATACGACTTTCCGCCCCCGTCGAGATCGACGACCGCCCGACCCGAGGCCGCATCCATGCCCGATTCCCGTTCCGCCGCTTCCCCCGCACCCGAGCGCATCGAAGACGTCGATGTCTCGGCCGAGATGCAGGGGTCCTTCCTCGAGTACGCGTACTCCGTCATCTACTCGCGTGCGCTCCCCGATGCCCGCGACGGGCTGAAGCCCGTCCAGCGTCGCATCCTGTACCAGATGGCCGAGATGGGCCTGCGGCCCGACCGCGGCCACGTCAAGAGCGCCCGTGTCGTGGGCGAGGTGATGGGAAAGCTGCACCCGCACGGCGACGCCCCGATCTATGACGCGCTCGTGCGGCTCGCGCAGCACTTCTCGCTGCGCGTGCCCCTCATCGACGGTCACGGCAACTTCGGCTCGCTCGACGATGGCCCCGCCGCCCCGCGGTACACCGAGGCTCGCCTCGCCCCACCGGCGCTCGCTCTGACCGAGAACCTCGACGAGGACGTCGTCGACTTCGTGCCGAACTACGACGGGCAGTTCCAGCAGCCCGACGTGCTGCCGGCGGCGTTCCCGAACCTGCTGGTGAACGGCGCGACCGGCATCGCGGTCGGCATGGCGACGAACATGGCGCCCCACAACCTCATCGAGGTCGTGGGCGCCGCGACGCACCTCCTCCAGAATCCGGATGCCACGGTCGACGAGCTCATGGAGTTCGTGCCGGGCCCCGACCTGCCCTCCGGTGGCATCATCGTCGGCCTCGACGGCATCAAGGACGCCTACACGAACGGACGCGGGTCGTTCCCGGACGCGGGCGAAGGCGTCGATCGAGTCGCTCGGCCCCCGCCGCACCGGCATCGTCATCACGGAGCTTCCGTACCTCGTCGGCCCCGAGCGGGTGATCGAGAAGATCAAGGATGCCGTGCAGTCGAAGAAGCTCGCGGGCATCGCCGACGTCACCGACCTCAGCGACCGTCAGCACGGCCTGCGGCTCGTCATCGGCATCAAGACCGGGTTCGACCCGCAGGCGGTGCTGGAGCACCTGTACCGGCTGACCCCGCTCGAGGACTCCTTCGGCATCAACAACGTCGCGCTCGTCGACGGACAGCCGCAGACCCTCGGCCTGCGCGAGATGCTGCGGGTGTACCTCGACCACCGCATCCGCGTCGTCACCCGTCGCAGCGAGTACCGGCTGGCTCGCAAGCGGGAGCGGCTGCACCTCGTCGAGGGCCTCCTCATCGCGATCCTCGACATCGACGAGGTCATCCAGGTCATCCGCTCCTCGGACGACGGCGAGCAGGCGCGCACGCGCCTGCAGGAGGTGTTCGACCTCTCCCACCCGCAGGCCGAGTACATCCTCGAGCTGCGTCTGCGACGCCTGACGAAGTTCTCGCGCATCGAGCTCGAAGCCGAGCGCGACCAGTTGCAGGCCGAGATCGACCAGCTCGTCGAGCTCCTCGCCAGCGACGTCCTGCTGCGCGGCCAGGTGGCCAGCGAGCTCGAGTCCGCGGCCGAGGCGTACGGCACTCCGCGTCGCACGATGCTGCTGAACGGCGGACCGGTGCAGCCCCGGTCGGCCAAGGCCGCCGCGGCCGCCGACCTGCAGATCGCCGATGCCCCCTGCCGCGTGTTCCTGTCGGCCACGGGGCGCATGGTGCGCGCCGAGCTCACCGCCGATGCCCCGGGCGGCGGGGTCGTTCCGCCGACGCGGCGCGCCAAGCACGACGCGATCCGCTCCTCGGTCGACACGACGACCCGCGGCGACATCGGCGCGGTGACCTCCGCCGGACGCCTCGTCCGCTTCTCTCCCCCGTCGACCTGCCGTCGGTGCCCGGGAACGCGGTACAGCTGGCCGCCGGAACCAAGGTCGAGCAGTACCTCACCCTCGGCAAGGGCGAGCAGGTCGTCGCGCTCGTGCCGTTGACCGACGGCCCGCCCCTCGCGCTCGGCACGGCTCAGGGCATCGTGAAGCGGGTGGCTGCGAGCGAGCTCGGCACGAAGCCCGAGATCGAGATCATCGCCCTTCGCGACGGCGACCGCGTGGTCGGGGCGGCCCCGGCCTCGGACGCCGCGGAGCTCGTGTTCATCGCCGACGACGCGCAGCTGCTGCGGTTCGACGCCTCGTCCGTGCGGCCGCAGGGTCGCTCGGCCGGCGGCATGGCCGGCATCCGGCTGTCCGACGGTGCGCACGTGATCGCGTTCGCCGTCGTCGGCGGCTCGGCGTTCGACGCTGTCGTGGTCACGGTCGCGGGATCCACCGCCGCGCTGGCGGGGACGGATGCCGGGAGCGCCAAGGTCTCGGCCTTCACCGAGTTCCCCGCCAAGGGGCGTGCCACCGGCGGCGTGCGCGCGCAGCGCCTGCTGCGCGGCGAGGATGCCCTGACGCTCGCGTGGGTCGGGTCCGACCCGCGGGCCGTCGGCACGGACGGATCCGTGCGGACCCTCCCCGAGCCCGGCGCCAAGCGCGACGCCTCGGGTCAGCCGCTCGACGCGGTCGTGGTCGCGATCGGCACCGCCATCCGCTGACGTGCGGCGGCCGGGGCCGCGGTCTGCCGTCGTGCGCGGTTCGTTGGTGACACGCCGTGCGGGGGTGGGTGGGGCCGGCGTGTCGCCGGCGGACCCCGCGGGACGGTTCGGGCGGTGGGCCGTGGCATCCGGGTGCCGTTGTGCGGAGTTCGTTGCTGACACGCCGACCGGGGGCGGGTGGGGCCGGCGTGTCGCCGGTGGACTCCGCGGGACGGTTCGGCCGAGACCGACATTCCCGGGCGGACGGATGCCACGACCCGGGAGCTGTCGCCCGAATGAGGCCGCGGCGTCAGACGTCGATGCGCTCGCGGGCCAGACGGTCGCTGGAGTCGACGATGAACTCGCGGCGCGGAGCGACGTCACTGCCCATCAGCAGGTCGAAGACCTTCGCGGCCTCTTCGATGTCGCGGACCTGCACGCGGCGCAGCGTGCGCCCGGCGCGGTCCATCGTGGTGGTCGCGAGCTGGTCGGCATCCATTTCGCCCAGGCCCTTGTACCGCTGGATCGGCTCCTGCCAGCGCTTGTTCGCCTTCTTGAGCTTCGCGAGGAGGGCGTGCAGTTCCTGCTCGCTGTAGGTGTAGATCGTCTCGTTCGGCTTGGAGCCGGGGTTCATCACGATCACGCGGTGCAGCGGCGGCACGGCGGCGAACACACGCCCGGCCTCGACGAGCGGGCGCATGTAGCGGAAGAAGAGCGTCAGCAGCAGCGTGCGGATGTGCGCGCCGTCGACGTCGGCGTCGCTCATCAGGATGATCTTCCCGTAGCGCGCGGCGTCGAGATCGAACGAGCGGCCGGAGCCGGCGCCGATGACCTGGATGATCGAGGCGCACTCGGCGTTCGACAGCATGTCGCTGATCGACGCCTTCTGCGTGTTGAGGATCTTGCCGCGGATCGGGAGCAGCGCCTGGTACGCGCTGTTGCGGGCGTCGCGGGCCGTGCCGAGCGCCGAGTTGCCCTCGACGATGAACAGCTCGGAGTCGGCGACATCGTTCGAGCGGCAGTCGACGAGCTTCGACGGAAGCGACGAGGACTCGAGCGCGTTCTTGCGGCGCTGCGTCTCTTTGTGGGTGCGCGCGGAGATGCGCGCCTTCATTTCGGAGACGACCTTCTCGAGCAGCAGCGCCGTCTGCGCCTTGTCGTCGCGCTTGGGTGAGGCGAAGCGCTCGGTCAGCTCCTTGGCGACGACCTGCGACACGATCTGCCGCACGGCCGGGGTGCCGAGGACTTCCTTGGTCTGGCCCTCGAACTGCGGCTCGGGGAGCCGGACCGTGAGGACAGCCGTGAGGCCGGCGAGGATGTCGTCCTTCTCGATCTTGTCGTTGCCGACCTTGAGCTTGCGCGCGTTCTGCTCGACCTGGGTGCGCAGGATCTTCATGAGTCCCTGCTCGAAGCCCTGCTGGTGCGTGCCGCCCTTGGGCGTGGCGATGATGTTGACGAACGAGCGGGTGGTCGTGTCGTAGCCGGTGCCCCAGCGCACGGCGATGTCGACCTCGCACTCGCGCTGCACCTCGGTCGGCACCATCGAGCCGCCGGGCTGCAGGACCGGCACCGTCTCGGTGAACGTCCCTGTGCCGGTGAGGCGCCAGGTGTCGGTGATCGCGGCGTCGGGCGCGAGGAAGTCGGCGAACTCGGAGATCCCGCCGTCGAAGCGGTAGCTCGTCTCGACCGGCTCGTCGCCGCGCTCGTCGGTGATGACGATCTCGAGCCCCGGAACGAGGAACGCGGTCTGCCGCGCGCGCTGCACGAGCTCGTCGAATCCGAACGCGGCATCCTTCGTGAAGATCTGCCGATCGGCCCAGTACCGGATGCGGGTACCCGTCGCACCGCGCGCGGCCTTGCCGACCACCCGCAGCTCGCTGCTCGCGTCGTACGGAGTGAAAGCCGAGTCGGGGCCGTCGCCCGCGAACACCCCGGGCTCGCCGCGGTGGAAGGACATCGCGTACGTCTTGCCGCCGCGGTCGACCTCGACGTCAAGACGCTCGGACAGCGCGTTGACAACGGACGCGCCGACACCGTGCAGACCGCCGGACGCCGCGTACGAGCCGCCGCCGAACTTGCCGCCGGCGTGCAGCTTCGTGAAGACGACCTCGACGCCCGTGAGACCGGTGCGCGGTTCGACGTCGACGGGGATGCCACGGGCCCGGTCACGCACCTCGACACTGCCGTCGCGATACAGCAGGACGTCGATGCGCGTCCCGTGCCCGGCGAGGGCTTCGTCGACGGAGTTGTCGATGATCTCCCACAGGCAGTGCATGAGACCCCGGGAGTCGGTGGAGCCGATGTACATGCCCGGGCGCTTGCGCACCGCTTCGAGTCCTTCGAGGACCTGGAGATGATGGGCGGAATACTCGGACGTCACGATCTCCCAGCGTAATCGGGGGCTCCGACATCGGCTTGCAGACACACAGCGAGGTCGGGTCACCGTACGCGCACAGCGAAATGTGATCAAGCCGCGGCATAGGGGAAACATCCGCGTGGTTGTATATGGAGACTCGCCCACGATCACCCGAGGAGGGCACCCGACATGACCACCACGACTGCACCCGACGCGTCCGCCGTCCTCGATCACCGCCTCACGGCAGCGGATCGCTGCGACTCCTGCGGAGCGCAGGCCTACATCGCCGCCGAGGTCAACGGCAGCGAACTCCTCTTCTGCGCCCACCACGGACGCAAGTACGAAGAGAAGCTCCGCAGCATCGCCACCTCCTGGCACGACGAGACCGCGCGTCTCACGGCCGGCGACTGACCGACTTCGTCCGAACGGGCTCCGCGCCGCTCTCACCGAGCGGAACGGGGCCCGTTCGACGTATAGCGGCGGGGCAGGGCCGGTGAGACGCGCAGCGCGATCTCCTCGCCGATCGTGTCGATGAGTTCGGCCAGATCCGTCGCGGATGCCACTCCCCCGCGCCCGAACACGATCACGTCGTCGCCGACGGCGGCATCCGTCCATCCCTCGACGAGCAGGAAGTCCGGCCCGATGCGCTGCACGAGGCGCGGACCCGCCGGGGTCGCCACGGAGAAACGCCCCTCGAGCGCGGACGGCTGCCCGTGCAGGCTGCCGAGGTCGAGACGCACGGCATCGCCCTCGACCGCGACGACCGAGGCGATCAGCGACGAGATGGGCTCGATCCCGAGCTCCGCCTCGTCCGGACCTCCCGCGGGACGGATGCCGTACGAGAACGCGCCGACCCGCACGATGTCCTCGCGGAACGGCTCGCGCGCGAACCCGGCCGCGCTGGCGGCGAGGTGCGAGAACCGCGGGGTGAGTCCCGCGTCGACGGCGGCAGCGCGCGCGGCGAGGAAGAGGGCGCGGGCGTCGTCGTCGTCGGCATCCGAGGCTTCCGAGATGTGCGACCACACACCCTCGAAGCTCGCGCGGCCATCGTCGACGAGGCGCGAGAGGCTCTCCAGCGCCGCGCCCCACCGCTCGGGTCGGATGCCGTTGCGGTGCAGGCCCGTGTCGATCTTGAGGTGGACGCGCGCCGGCGTCGGGAGGTCGGGAAGCGCCGCGAGGTCGGCGAGGAGCGCCTCGTCGCCGATGCCGAGGTCGAGATCCGCCGCCACTCCCGCGGCGAGGTCGTCGGCCCCGCCCAGGAGCCAGACGAAGATGCGCGCGTCGGGTCCGGTCATCTCGCGCACGGCGCGGCCGGTCTCGACGTCGAACGCGCCGATCCACGTCACGCCCTCGGCCGTGGCCCGGCGGATGATCGCCTCGAGACCGTGCGCGTAGGCGTCGTCCTTCACGACGAGCATGTGCTGCGCCGGGGCGACCGTTTCCCGCACACGCGCGAGGTTGCGGGCGAACGCGTCGAGATCGACGCGGTACTCGGCGCTCACGCGACGACCGTCCGCACGGCCCGGGTGCCGACGGCGGCGACGATCTCGCCGGCGCTCCAGCCCGTGGCATCCGTCCACTCGCTCAGCGACGGGTGCCCGGCGCCGGGATCGCCGAAGAACACCGCGCCCGTGCCCCATTCGGGCCGGGCGTCGGTGACGTCGACGACGCACACGTCCATCGCCACGCGCCCGACGATGCGGTACCGGTGCCCGGCGATCACGACGTCGGCGACGTTCCCCAGGGACCGCACGACACCCTGGGCGTAGCCGCCCGTGACGAGGGCGACGGTCGTGTCGCTCGGGGCGCGGTGGATGTACCCGTACGACACGCCCTCGCCCGCAAGGAGCGGCTTCGTTCCGAGCACACGCCCGTGCAGCGACAGCACGGGCTTCGCGCGCGGATCGCCGCCGGGGAGCCCGTACAGCGACGCCGCGTCGACGTCGCCCGGGTCGATGTCGAGCGCCGAGAGAACGGATGCCACCCACTCCGCGCCGTGGCCCCAGGCATCGACCGCGAGGGCGTCGCCGTCGCGCGGGCCGTCCGCAGTGCGTGCGGCGGCGAGGAGCGCGTTCGCGCGCAGATTCCGCTCCGACAGGCGGGCCACCGGAGCCACTCCCCCCGCGTCGGCGCGGACGGGGAGCGTGGAGGTCACGCCATCTAGACTATCCGGGTCCCCCGTCGCCGACCCCGGAGCCTCAATGCCTCAGCAGGGTTTCTCCCTCGTCCCCCGCCTGCGCTACCTCGCCGGACGTGCCCGCCGCATCGACGTCGGGTCGGTCATCGAGCGTGCGAAGGAGGCGTCGGAGCAGCACGGCAAGGCGCTCCCGCTCGTCGTCGCCGACATGCTGTACCAGGCGGGCGTGAAGAACGTCGGCTTTCAGGACTACATCGACTACGACTTCGCGATCCTGAGCCCCGCCGAGCGGGCGACGTACATGACGCACACCCGTGTCGAACCAGATCTCGCAGAAGTTCGACCACCCCGACTACCGGTACATCTTCCAGGACAAGGTCGAGTTCGACCGTCGCTTCAGCGAGTTCCTGCGCCGCGAGTGGATGGTCGTCGACGACGCGAACGCCGACGAGTTGCGCGCGTTCACCGAGCGCCTCGGCACCATCGTGACCAAGGAGCCCGTGGGTCAGGCCGGCACCGGCGTGCACCGCTATCACGCGGCCGAGGTCGAGGACTGGACGGCGTTCCACCGCGGTCTGCTCGAACGCGGCGAGATCCTGGTCGAGGAAGTCATCCGCCAGCACGACGACCTCGCGGCGGTCTGCCCCGGGACCGTCAACACCACGCGCGTCACGGCGTTCTTCGACGGCCAGAAGACCCACGTCCTCGCCATGGCGCAGAAGTTCGGTCGCGGCGCGGTCAGCGACCAGATGACGTTCGGCGGCTTCTACACGATGCTCGACGAGAACGGCCACGCGCTCGGCGCCGGATACGACTCGCACGGCCACGTGCACGAGTTCCACCCCGAATCGGGCGTGCGGATCGGCGACTTCCAGCTGCCGTTCGTCGACGAGGTGAAGGCCTTCGTCGACCGTGTCGCCCGCGTCGTCCCGCAGGTGCAGTACGTCGGTTGGGACATCGTCGTCGGCCCCGACGGCCCCGTCCTCGTCGAGGGCAACTGGGGTGCCGGCGTGTACGAGAACAAGCCCAGCGTCACCGGCATCCGCACCGGTCACAAGCCGCGTTACCGCGCCGCGATCGGATTCTGATCCCGGATGCCATGAGGCCCGCTCCCGTGTGGGGCGGGCCTTTCGCGTGCCGGCGGCGGGTGCGGCTCGCGTCCCTGGCTCGAGGGCTGCGGGCGAAACTCCTGAGAAATCGGGCGGTCGGCGGGTCGTGCCGCCGAAGAAGGTCGGCGCTCCCGGATTTCTCAGGAGTTCGGCTCGGGGCGTCCCGGATGCCCCGGATGCCGAGAAGGCCCGCCCCCGATGAGGGAGCGGGCCTTCTGCGTGAGCCGTGTCAGGCGGGGCGGACGATGCCGAGCGGCGTCGACTCGTGTCCCTGACCGAGCGGGTTGTCCTTGAGGATCGCGACGAGACGCTTCTCGCCGGCCTTGTCGAGCGTCGACCCGAGAATGTTGCCACCCAGGTCGTTGATGTCGACGACGGCCACGTCGAGGTCGATGCCGAGCAGCGCCTTGAGACGGGCGGCCACCTCGCGCGGACGCTCGGGTCCGAGCACGACGGCCTGGTTGTACGGCGGGATCGTGCCCTTGGTGGGGCCGTCGATCGCGCGCGCCTTGTCACCCGCGATGCGGTAGAAGTCGCCCTTGCGACCGAACGTCTTGGTCACGGCGGAGACGGCCGCGGCGAAGAGGATGCGGGGCGTCCCGCACTCGCGCAACGCCATCTCCATCGTTTCGGGCATGCCGAGCCCGATGCCGTACGGCGTCCGGGTCACGTACTTCGACAGGAACAGCGCGAGCTTGCGGGGCTTGATGCTGTCCAGCTTGAACGAGCGGCCCTGCGTGATCGCGACGATCTTCTCGGTGACGAACAGCAGGTCGCCCGGCTGCACGGCATCCTTCGCGTACTCGAGGATGAACGTGTCGAGGTCGTCGCCCGGCATGACGACCCGCGTGCGGATCGGGATGCGGGCGAACGTCGTGCCCTCGACGGTGCGGGTCAGCGCCTTCCCGGCGTTGGCTTCGGCGCTCATTCGAGGTAGTCCCGCAGCGACTGCGACCGGCTGGGGTGCCGGAGCTTGGCCATCGTCTTCGACTCGATCTGGCGGATGCGCTCACGCGTCACGCCGAACGTGTCACCGATCTGGTCGAGCGTCTTGGGCTGCCCGTCACCGAGGCCGAAGCGCATACGGATGACACCCGCTTCGCGCTCGCTGAGCGAGTCGAGGAGCGACTCGAGCTGGCGCTGGAGCATCGTGAAGCCCACCGCGTCGGCCGGGACGACCGCCTCGGTGTCTTCGATCAGGTCGCCGAACTCGCTGTCGCCGTCCTCGCCGAGCGGGGTGTGCAGCGAGATGGGCTCGCGGCCGTACTTCTGCACCTCGATGACCTTCTCGGGGGTCATGTCGAGTTCGCGGCTCAGCTCCTCGGGCGTGGGTTCGCGGCCGAGGTCCTGCAGCATCTGGCGCTGGACGCGCGCGAGCTTGTTGATGACCTCGACCATGTGCACCGGGATGCGGATGGTGCGGGCCTGGTCGGCCATGGCGCGCGTGATCGCCTGACGGATCCACCAGGTGGCGTACGTCGAGAACTTGAAGCCCTTGGTGTAATCGAACTTCTCGACCGCACGGATGAGGCCCAGGTTGCCCTCCTGGATGAGGTCGAGGAACTGCATGCCGCGACCGGTGTAGCGCTTGGCGAGCGAGACGACCAGGCGGAGGTTCGCGCCGAGGAGGTGGCTCTTCGCGCGCTGACCGTCACGGGCGACCCACTGCAGGTCGAGACCGAGCTGGCTCGTCTTCTCGGCCGGCGACATGTTCGAGAGCTTCTCTTCGGCGAAGAGACCCGCCTCGATGCGCATCGCGAGCTCGACCTCTTCGGCCGCGTTGAGGAGCGGGACCTTACCGATCTGCTTCAGGTAGTCCTTGACGGGGTCGGCGGTCGCGCCGGTGATCTGCGCCGAGTAGACGGGGACGTCGTCCTCGTCGCTCGACGAGATGACGATCGCGCCGGTCGGAAGCGCCTCGGCGGCTGCCGCGGGCTTCTCCTCGTCGTCCTCGTCGTCGTCGCTGTCGTCCGACTTCTTGGCCGCGGGCTTCGCGGTGTCGTCGCTGTCGGTGTCGTCGTCCTCGTCGGAGTCGTCCGCGACCTCGAGGTCTTCGTCGAGGTCTTCCTCGATCTCGTCCTCTTCGATGTCGTCGTCGGCCTTCGCCTTGGACTTCGCCTTGGCGGGCGTCGCCTTGGCCTTGGCGGGGGCCTTCTTGGCCGCGGTCTTCTTCGACGCGGTCGTGGTCTCCTCCGCGGTGTCGAGGTCGGTGTCCTTCTCACTGCGGGAGCGGGTCTGGGTGTTCGTGCCTGCCACGTTTCGCCTTTCACCGGGAACGTACGTTGCACGGCCGCCGGTCGTTCTCGGACACTAGTAAGACCCTTGTCAAGTCCGATCCGGTGGAGCGGGCTCCAGGTTCGGCCGACAATGGGTCAGGTTCTTCATTGTCTCACATCCCCGGCGCGGGACTTGACGTGCACCGGGCATCTGTGCGTATACAACCGTTCACGGCCGCGAGGTATTCCTGTGCGGCGTTGTCGTCGGCGGGCGCGCGGCGGCGCGGATCCCGGCTTTCGCGGTCGTGTGTGCGGAGCTGTCAGCCGAGGCGCCCGCGGCGGTCGTCGTCGCCGGGACGGTTGGCGAGGAACCGCTCGAGCTCGGCCGCGAGCTCGTCGGCGCTCGGCAGGTCGCCCGTGTGGATGATCGGTGTCGCCTGGGTGGATCCGGCCATGTAGGCGTCGTAGCGTTCCTCGAGCCCCTGCAGCATGCGGGTCAGCTCGTCGCTGCCCTCCACCTGTTCGGTGACCTTGACGAGGAACTCGCGGTTC
Source organism: Microbacterium sp. SLBN-111 (assembly GCF_049739645.1). Lineage (NCBI taxonomy): Bacteria > Bacillati > Actinomycetota > Actinomycetes > Micrococcales > Microbacteriaceae > Microbacterium > Microbacterium sp. SLBN-111. Next base: position 3,298,387 of record NZ_JBMGQH010000001.1, on the reverse strand, counting down.
TCTTCTCTCAGGACCTCGCCCGAGAAGACGAGTCCCGTCGCGACGGTGAGGCTGTCGAGCGCGGCCAGCGCGGCCGCGGGGTACTCCGTGTCGCCGAGGTAGTGCGGGACGAGCAGGGCGAAGCCGGCGACCTTGGCCCCGGCCTCGGCGAAGCGGTACTCGAGCAGGTGCCCCGCTGTCGAGGGGATGTGCGTGTGCGGACGCCACACCGAGTGCGCCTCCGCGAGGTCGCTCCGTGTTCCGCTCACGGTGGTGCCGATGGGGCGGGTGTGCGGCACGGGCATGGGGATCGCGTGCACCCACGTCACGGACGACACCTGAAGGCCCGCGCTGATCTCGAGGACGCTCTCGGCGAACGCCTCCCAGAGGAAGTCGGGTTCGTAGCCGGCGAGCAGCAGAAACGGCTGACCCAGCGAATCGTGGGCGAGCGACAGTTCGAGGCGCGGGGGGCGGTAGTCCGTGAGGTGGTCTTCGACGAACGTGATGAGCGGCCGCCGCGCGCGGTAGTCGAGCAGCGTGTCGTTGTCGAAGACGACGACGGGGTTCGGCTCGAGATCGTCGCGGAAGTACTCGACGAGGCGGGTGACGGCTCCGCCCGCATCGGTGAAGCCCGTGAGCGCGATGACCAGCGGCAGCCCCGACGGCACCGGCGGCGCGGCGGGTGCGCGGTCGTACAGCGGTGCGGGATAGGCCATGTCTCCACTCTACGAGCCGGGTCGGACACCTCGGCGACGGTGCGTCCCGCTGCTAGCGAACAGCCGCGAACCTAGGATGGAACCCATGCCGTATCCCTCCGTCACGCACACCGATGTCCCCGTCCTCGAGTCCGGCGCCGATGCGATCCTCCTCGTGGTCCCCAAGGCGAACGGCTCCGCGACAGATCCCGAGGGCTGGGACGGTCTCAGTGCATCGCTGACCTCGGTCGGCTTCACGGGTGGGCCGGGATCCTTCCAGCGCGTGCACGTGCCCGGCGTGACGGTTCCCGTCGCCGTGGTCGGTGCCGGATCCGACCCGGATGCCGCTGCTGTCCGCGACGCGGTCGGAACGGGCCTGCGTCAGCTCACCGGGTTCGAGCACGTCGCCGTCCAGTCGCTCGTCGACGTCCCGTGGGCGTCGCTGGCCGAGGGCGCGGCGCTCGGTGGATACCGTTTCGCCGGCTACAAGACCGAGGCCCCCAAGGAGCGCGCGTCGCGCGTGTCGGTGTACACGCCGGACGCCCCCACCGAGGCCGAGCAGACCGCCGTGTCGGCGATCGCCGGTGCTGTGGCGCTCGTGAAGGACCTCGTCACGACGCCCGCCGAGTGGCTCGGTCCCGCCGACTTCGCGGACGCCGCGGTGGAGGCCGTGAAGGGCCTGCCGGTCAAGGTCCGGGTGCTGGACGAGTATGCGCTCACCGAAGGCGGCTACGGCGGGATCCTCGGCGTCGGCCAGGGGTCGGACCGGCCGCCGCGTCTGGTGCACCTCGAGTACGCCCCCGCCGACGCCGGACGCCACGTCGCACTGGTCGGCAAGGGCATCACGTTCGACACGGGTGGCCTCTCCCTCAAGCCCGCGGCATCCATGGTCGGGATGAAGTACGACATGTGCGGTGCTGCCACGGTGCTCGCGGTACTGCGCGCCGCGGCGGAGATGGCGCTGCCGGTCCGTGTGAGCGCGTGGCTGTGCATCGCGGACAACATGCCCTCCGGTCGCGCGACCCGCCCGGGAGACGTGCTTCGCATGCTCGACGGCACCACGGTCGAGGTGCTCAACACCGATGCGGAGGGACGCCTGGTTCTGGCCGACGGTCTCGTCGCCGCGAGCCGCGAGAACCCCGACCTCATCGTCGACGTCGCGACGCTGACCGGCGCGATCACGGTCGCCCTCGGCAATCGCCACACGGGTGTCATGGGTGAGGACGACGCCGTCGCCGAATACCTCGCCGCCGCCGAGCGGGTGTCCGAACTCGCGTGGCAGCTCCCTCTCCCGGCCCACATGGTCGACGACCTGGACTCCCCCATCGCCGACTTGCAGAACGCGAAGATCGGCGATCCGGCGGGCGGGTCGCTGTTCGCCGGTCTCTTCCTGCGCCACTTCGTGGGGCGTGTCTCGGAGGAGGCGGACGCGCCGCGCATCCCGTGGGTGCACCTCGACATCGCCGGCGTCGGCATGAACAAGGGTGCGCCGTACGGCTTCACCGACAAGGGTGTGACCGGCGCGACCGTGCGCCCGCTGATCGAACTCATCGCCGCCGGCGGCGTGCGGTGACCGAGTACTCCGCCGACGTCGTCGTCCTGGGCGGAGGGAGCGGCGGCTACGCCGCTGCCCTGCGTCTGGCCGAGCTCGGCAAGGACGTCGTCCTCGTCGAGAAGGACAAGCTCGGAGGCACCTGCCTCCACCGGGGCTGCATCCCGACCAAGGCGCTCCTGCATGCGGCCGAGGTCGCCGATGCTGCGCGCGGGGCCGCGGAGATCGGCGTCCAGGCGACTTTCACGGGCGTCGATCCCGCTCGTGTGCGTTCGTACCGCGAGGGAATCGTCGCGAAGAAGTTCAAGGGACTCGAGGGCCTGATCTCGACCCGCGGCATCCGCGTGGTCGCCGGTGAGGGATCGCTCGAGGCGGGGCCGGCCGTGCGCGTCGGCGACGACCTGTACCGCGCGTCCGACGTCATCCTCGCGACCGGGTCGTACACCCGCACCCTCCCGGGGCTCGAGATCGGGGGTCGAGTGCTGAGCAGCGAGCAGGCGCTCGACCTGGACGTCGTGCCCGAGCGCGTCGTCGTCCTGGGCGGTGGAGTGATCGGCGTGGAGTTCGCGAGCGTGTGGCGCTCGTTCGGCGTCGAGGTGACGATCGTCGAGGCTCTGCCGCACCTGCTGCCCGCCGAGGACGTCGCCTCGAGCAAGGCGTTGGAACGGGCGTTCCGCAAGCGCGGGATCACGTTCCATCTGGGCAAGCGGTTCTCGTCGATCACGGAGACGGCAGCGTCGGTGACGGTCAGCCTGGATGACGGGACGACCCTGGATGCCGATTACGTCCTTGTCGCCGTCGGTCGCGGTCCCGCCACGGCGGGCCTGGGCTTCGAGGAGGCCGGCGTCCGCCTCGAGCGCGGTTTCGTGCAGACCGACGAGCGCCTCCGCACCACCGTCCCGCACGTCTGGGCCGTCGGCGACATCGTCGCCGGTCTGCAGCTCGCCCATCGCGGATTCGCGCAGGGCATCTTCGTGGCAGAGGAGATCGCCGGCCTCGCTCCGGTGCTCGTTCCCGACATCGATGTCCCGCGCGTGGCGTATTCGCATCCCGAGGTCGCCTCCGTCGGACTCACGGAGGCGCAGGCGCAGGAGCGCTTCGGCGCTGATGGCATCCGTGCCTACGAGTACAACCTCGCGGGCAACGGGCGCAGCGAGATCATCGGCACGTCGGGCATCGTCAAGATCGTCCGACGCGTCGACGGTCCCGTCGTGGGTGCCCATCTCGTGGGCGATCGCGTCGGCGAACTCATCACCGAGGCGCAGCTCGCGATCGGGTGGGAAGCCCACCCCGAGGACATCGCACCGTTCATCCACGCCCACCCCACTCAGAGCGAAGCACTGGGCGAGGCCTTCCTCGCACTGGCCGGCAAGCCGCTGCACGCACTCTGACCCCTCAGCCGTCACTAAGCTAGACACCGCATCCGGTACGAAGGAGACATATCCATGAGCACTTCCGTCGTCCTCCCCGCTCTCGGCGAGAGCGTGACCGAGGGAACGGTCACCCGCTGGCTCAAGCGGGTCGGTGACACCGTCCAGGAGGACGAAGGTCTCTTGGAGATCTCGACCGACAAGGTCGACACCGAAATCCCCTCGCCCGTCTCGGGCGTGATCGAGGAGATCCTCGTCCAGGAAGACGAGACCGTCGAGGTCGGCGCCATCCTCGCCAAGATCGGCGACGGCTCGGGTGCAGCTCCCGCGGACGACGCTCCCGCGGCCGCCGCCGCCGAAGAGACGCCCGCGCCCGCCGAAGAGGCCGCGCCCGCCGAGGAGGCGGCGCCCGCCGCCCCGGCCGAGCAGCCCGCGGCTCCCGCCGCGTCGAGCGACGCGACCGAGGTCAAGCTCCCCGAACTCGGCGAGAGCGTCACCGAGGGCACCATCACCCGGTGGCTGAAGGCCGTCGGCGACGACGTCGCGGTCGACGAGCCGCTCCTCGAGATCTCGACCGACAAGGTCGACACCGAGATCCCCTCGCCCGTCGCGGGCACCCTGCAGGAGATCCTCGTCCAGGAGGACGAGACGGTCGCCGTGGGCTCCGCGCTCGCCCGCATCGGCAGCGGAGCGGCCGCCCCCGCGCAGGCGCAGCCCGCCCCGGCCATCGAGCCCGAGCCGATCCAGCAGCCCCAGCCCTCCGAGGTGCAGGAGCAGCCCGCCGCCCCCGCCGCGGAAGAGAAGCCCGCCGCTCCGGCGCCGCAGGCCCCCGCTCCGGCGCCTGCCCCGGCGGCCGCTCCCGCCTCGAGCGGTGACGAGATCACTTACGTCACGCCGCTCGTGCGTCGCCTCGCTCAGCAGCAGGGCGTCGACCTCTCGACCGTCAGCGGCAGCGGCGTCGGTGGTCGCATCCGCAAGGAAGACGTCCTGAAGGCCGCCGAGGCCGCGAAGGCGGCTCCGGCCGCGTCCGCCGCTCCGGCCGCTGCGCCCGCGGCTCCCGCCGCGCCGGTCGAGGTCTCGCCGCTGCGGGGAACCACGCAGAAGATGACGCGTCTGCGCAAGGTCATCGCGGAGCGCGCCGTCGCTTCGATGCAGGCCACGGCGCAGCTGACCACCGTGGTCGAGGTCGACGTGACCAAGGTCGCGGCTCTGCGCGACCGTGTGAAGGGCGAGTTCCAGCAGAAGACGGGCGACAAGCTGTCGTTCCTCCCCTTCTTCGCCCTCGCCGCCGTCGAGGCGCTGAAGACGTACCCGATCATCAACTCCACGGTCGAGGGCGACGAGATCGTCTACCCGGCGCACGAGAACGTCTCGATCGCGGTCGACACCGAGCGGGGCCTTCTCACGCCGGTCGTGAAGGATGCGGGCGAGAAGAACATCGCCCAGCTCGCGCGCGAGATCGCCGATCTGGCGGCGCGCACCCGCGACAACAAGCTGAAGCCCGACGAGCTCGCGGGCGGCACGTTCACGCTGACCAACACCGGTTCGCGTGGCGCGCTGTTCGACACCCCGATCGTCTTCCTGCCGCAGTCGGCCATCCTCGGCCTCGGTGCGGTCGTGAAGAAGCCCGGCGTGGTCTCGGTCGACGGCAAGGACGCGATCTCGGTCCGCTCGTACGTCTACCTCGCGCTGTCGTACGACCACCGCATCATCGATGGTGCCGATGCCGCCCGCTTCCTCGGTGCGGTCAAGGCTCGCCTCGAGGCCGCGGCGTTCGAGGGCGACCTCGGGATCTGATCCCCGCCGACACCGGCTCATGATGGCTGGTCCGCAACGTCTCTGACGGAGCGGACCAGCCATCGGTCTTGTCCCCGGACGAGGGTGACGTACTGAGCCCGTTCCCCGTCCGTGAGTCGGACGACGGCGAGCCCGCCGAAGTCGTCGATCACGTCGAGTCGGGCGTTTCGCGGATCCAGCGGCGCGGGTTCCGCGAGGTCGGCCGGAGCTTCGCGAAGCGGAGCCGCACACACGTCGTCCGTGCAGGCGGCGAGCGAGGACAGCAGGGCGGATGCCGCGGAGGCGAGGTCGCCGGACGTCGTCTCGGACGAGCCGCCCGGTGCGGTGTCGGAGGCTTGCGGCGCCACCCCATCGCGCGAGGCCGTGGCAGGTCCTGACTCCGCCGCGCTGCTCGAGGAGTCCGTCGGCTCCGCAGTCGGAGTCGCACGAGAGGACACGGCTCCGTTATGCTCCCTGCGGTCGGCCCCCGCCCCCGGCGTCTCCCCGCCGGGCGCCGCGGCAGCCGCAGGCTCGCCGAACGACGCAGCAGCCCCAGGCTCGCCCGACGGCGTCGTCACCATCATCGCGACCACCACGACGACCACGGCGGCCCCGACTCCGGCGAACAGCACCCGCGGCCGCACACGTCCGAGGGCGGCACGCACTGCCGCGAGGAACGGCGGGGGCTCGGCATCCGATCCGCTGACGTTCGGCGGCGGCGTGCTGTCGGGCATGGCCGGGCTCAGCGGTCCGAGGACGATCGGCTGCGGCTCGATGACGGCGAGCAGGCGCCGCTCGAGGGTGTCCCACGTCGGCGGCGGGTCGGTGAGCAGAGCGTCGCGCAGGCGAGCGAACCCGGGGCGCACGTCGGGCGGTACGAGGGACGCGAGGTCGTCCAGGACGGCGACGCTCGCCTCGAGGACGTCGTCACCGCCGGGCTCGTCCACGAGGACGGGTCGTCCCTCGGCGGTGATCCGCCACTGGGCGCCCGCGGCACGGGAGGGAGCCGCCGCACACCCCCGCACGACCGCGACCGCGAGAGTCGTGGCCTCCCCCGCGGTCAGCGGGAGCGCGCTCCGTCGTCGTCGTCGGAGATAGCCGACGACGGTGTCGATCGTGGTGTCGAGCGGAACGGGAGGCATGTCCCGATGCTCGCCGACCGGGGACCACGCCGTCGGGGTAGAACCGCGGTTCCGTGGAGGAATCCGAGATCAGCTCGGGTGGGGAGGAGCGGTGCCGGGGGCGAAGATAGAATCGAACGCATGGCCGCTCGCACCTCCACCCCCGAGAAGCGCCCGGGATTCTTCTCCCAGCTGCGCACCCTGTACACCTTCACGCAGAAGGAGTACCGCTGGCTCCCCTTCGCGCTGGCCGGAATCGTGCTCGTGGGCATCGGCCTCGGCGTGCTCGTCGGGTTCCTGCTTCCGCAGCCCGCGGCATGGAGCATCATCCTGTGGGGTGTCACGGGTCTGCTCGCCGGCATCCTGGCCGGGATGATCACCATGACGCGCCTGTCGACGAAGGCCATGTACCGGCAGATCGACGGCATGCCCGGTGCCACCGGCCACGTGCTCACGTCGTCGCTCGGACGCAATTGGCAGGCCTCGGAGACGCCGATCGGTGTGAACCCGCGGACACAGGATGCCGTCTACCGCGCCATCGGCCGGGGCGGCGTCGTGCTCGTGGGTGAGGGCTCCCGCGCGCGCCTGTCCCGTCTCGTGAACGAGGAGCGCGCACGTGTCCAGCGCGTGGCCGCGGGCGTTCCCGTCACCGTTCTCTACGTCGGACACGGCGAGGGTGACGTGGAGATCAAGAACCTCGCGTCGGCCATCAAGGCGCTGCCCAAGAAGGTCGACCGCACGACCCAGGCCGCGGTCATCAAGCGCGTGGCATCCGTCTCTCCGGGGCTGTCGTCGCTGCCGATCCCGAAGGGCGTCGACCCGACCAAGATGCGTGCGCCGCGCCCTCGCTGATCCTCGACGAACGACCCCGCTCCGGCGGGGTCGTTCTCGTTTCAGCGTCGGACGAGAACCGTTCCGACGGCCTTGTCGTGCAGCCCGCGCTGATCGGCGTCCCACACGACGGCGGGGATGATCAGACCCAGCAGCAGGGTGCGGACGACCGGGCGCCACACCCCGACCCATCCCCCGGATGCCAGTTCCAGACGCATGCCGAGCAGTCGGTGCCCGGGGCTTCCCCCGATCAGCGGGATGAAGACGATCTGCACGAGGAAGAAGATGAGGTTCGTCGCGATCGGGTTCGCGAACGGCACACCGGTCACCGGATCGGGCGACGAGAAGAACGCGTAGCCGATGAGCCCGGCGCACGCGACGTCCACGAGGAGGGCGGCGATCCGGCGGCCGGGACGGGCGATCGAGCCACGGCCCTCGCGGGGAAGGCCGAGTCGCTGGCCCGGGTAGGTGTTCTCTGCGGCGGGTGTCACAATCCTCAGCGTAATCGGGCTCGTGTAACACGCCCGAAACATCCGAGATATCGCAGAGACACCGGTTCTGGATAGGGTCGGGGAGGCTGGCCGAGGCCTACCGATCCCGAATGTTCTACCTCTGGAGTCTTCATGTTCAAAGATTCGTCCGAGGTGCTCAAGTTCATCCAGGACGAGGACGTCAAGTTCCTCGACATCCGTTTCACGGACCTTCCTGGCGTGCAGCAGCACTTCAACATCCCCGCGTCGACCGTCGACGAGGAGTTCTTCACCGTCGGACAGCTGTTCGATGGCTCGTCGATCCGCGGGTTCGCGAACATCCACGAGTCGGACATGCAGCTCATCCCCGACGTGACGACGGCGTACCTCGACCCGTTCCGCGAGGCGAAGACGCTCATCATGGTCTTCGACATCTACAACCCGCGTAACGGTGAGATCTACTCGAAGGACCCGCGTCAGGTCGCCAAGAAGGCCGAGAAGTACCTCGCCTCCACCGGCATCGCCGACACCGCGTTCTTCGCTCCCGAGGCCGAGTTCTACATCTTCGACGACGTCCGCTACGAGGTGAAGCAGAACGCCAGCTTCTACTCCGTGGACTCCGAAGAGGGTGCCTGGAACACCGGTCGCGTGGAAGAGGGCGGAAACCTCGCCAACAAGACCCCCTACAAGGGCGGCTACTTCCCCGTCTCGCCCGTCGACAAGCAGGCCGACCTCCGCGACGACATCAGCCTCAAGCTGATCGACGCCGGCCTCATCCTCGAGCGCGCTCACCACGAGGTGGGCACCGGCGGTCAGGCCGAGATCAACTACCGCTTCGACACGATGGTGCACGCGGCCGACGACATCCTGAAGTTCAAGTACATCGTCAAGAACACGGCGCTCGAGTGGGGCAAGGTCGCGACCTTCATGCCGAAGCCCCTCTTCGGTGACAACGGTTCGGGCATGCACACGCACCAGTCGCTGTGGAACGACGGCAAGCCGCTGTTCTACGACGAGGCCGGCTACGGCGGGCTCTCCGACATCGCGCGCTGGTACATCGGTGGCATCCTGGCCCACGCGCCCGCCGTGCTCGCCTTCACGAACCCGACCCTCAACAGCTACCACCGTCTGGTGAAGGGCTTCGAGGCTCCGGTCAACCTGGTGTACTCGGCCGGTAACCGCTCCGCGGCCATCCGTATCCCGATCACGGGCACGAACCCCAAGGCCAAGCGCATCGAGTTCCGCGCGCCGGACGCCTCGGGCAACCCGTACCTCGCGTTCGCCGCGCAGCTGATGGCCGGCATCGACGGCATCAAGAACCGCATCGAGCCGCACGAGCCCGTCGACAAGGACCTGTACGAGCTTCCCGCCGAGGAGGCCAAGAACATTCCTCAGGTTCCGAACTCGCTGCTCGACTCGCTCGAGGCTCTCCGCGCCGACCACGAGTTCCTGCTCGCCGGTGGTGTCTTCACCCAGGAGCTCATCGACACCTGGATCGAGTACAAGATCGAGAACGAGATCCAGCCGCTGGCCCAGCGCCCGCACCCCTTCGAGTACGAGCTGTACTTCGGGGTCTGATCTCCGGATCATTCACGACGAAGCCCGTCCCCGCCGTTTCGCGGGGGCGGGCTTCGTCGTTCCACGCGCGGAATCACCGCGGTACCGAATGACGACGGCATCCCGGATCTGGAGAGCCCGGATGCCACTCCCCTGTTCGAGCGCTTCGACGAGGGCTGATGGGGCTCAGGATGCCGAGCGCGCGGCGCGCTTCTGCTCCTGGAACACGCGGATCGCCTCGTAGCGGTCCGCCGATCGGGCCTGCCGTTTCGCGGCCTCCACCTCACGCGTCTTGGGCGGAGCCGTCGTGACGAGTTCGTCGAGCAGCCGACGTGTGGCCTCGGCGATCTCCTCCACGGCGCGATCGAACACTTCCTGATTCGCGCGGGACGGTTTCGTCGTCCCCGAAATCTTGCGGACGAACTGCAGCGCCGCGTCGTGGCACTCGTCGTCGGACGCGGGCGGCTCGAAGTTGTGGAGCGGCACGATGTTGCGGCACATGCCGACAGGGTAAGCCGCTCGCCCGCGACGGGAAAGACCCCGCGTTCCCGGCATCCGCACAGCGGACGTGTCGGTGGGGTCGGGAAGGATGGATGCCATGACCTCCCCCTACGCGTCGCGTCCGTGGCTGAGCTCGTACGCCGAAGGCGTGCCGCACGACATCGATGAGCCCTCGCAGACGCTGCCCGAGATGATCGCGGACTCGGTGCACCGCTACGGCAAGAGCGTCGCGCTCGAGTTCTTCGGCGCGCAGACCACCTACCGCGAGTTGGGCGACCAGATCATCCGCGCGGCTGAGGGGCTGCGACGTCTCGGCGTCAAGGCGGGCGACCGTGTCGCGCTCGTGCTGCCGAACTGCCCGCAGCACGTGGTCGCGTTCTACGCCGCGCTGCGGCTCGGCGCGATCGTCATCGAGCACAACCCGCTCTACACCGCGCGTGAGCTGCGGCACCAGTTCGAGGACCACGGCGCGAAGTTCGCGATCGTGTGGGACAAAGTCGCCGACCTGGTCGCCGATTTCCCGTCCGACCTGGCGCTCGTGCACATCGTGAGCGTCGACATCACGCGGGCGATGCCCCTCGGCACTCGCCTCGCGCTCCGTCTGCCGGTGAAGAAGGCGCGGGAGTCCCGCGCCCAGCTCACCGCCGCGCCGACGTCCAAGCGCCCGAAGCCGTGGGACGCGCTGCTCACCCACGGGAGGCTCTCGCGGAAGCACCACGGTCCGCTTCTCGGCGACATCGCGCTGCTGCAGTACACCAGCGGCACGACCGGCAACCCCAAGGGCGCCGTCCTCACGCACGCGAACCTCCGCGCCAACGCGATGCAGGGTCGCGCCTGGGTTCCGGGCCTCCACGACGGCGAGGAGACGTTCTACGGCGTGCTCCCCCTGTTCCATGCCTACGGGCTCACGCTGTGCCTGACGTTCGCGATGAGCATCGGCGCGAAGCTCGTGCTGTTCCCGAAGTACGACCTCGACCTCGTGGCATCCGCGGTCAAGAAGAGCCCGCCGACGTTCCTGCCGGCCGTTCCCCCGATCTACGACCAGCTCGCGCGCGCCGCCGTCCGCGGCACGCTCGACCTGTCGACCGTCCGGTTCGCGATCTCGGGCGCCATGAGCCTGCCGGTCGCCACCGTCGACCGGTGGGAGGCGGCCACGGGCGGTCTGCTGGTCGAGGGGTACGGCATGACCGAGTCGTCGCCGGTGGCACTCGGCAACCCGATCGGTCCATCGCGGCGTCCGGGCACGGTGGGTGTGCCGTTCCCGAGCACCGACATCCGGGTGGTCGACCCGTCCGACCCCGAGAAGGACCTCCCGCTCGGCGAGGCCGGCGAGCTGCTCCTGCGCGGGCCGCAGGTGTTCCAGGGGTACTGGAACCGTCCCGCCGATACCGCCGCGACGCTCCTCGACGGCGGCTGGCTCCGCACCGGCGACATCGCCTCGGTCTCGGCCGACGGCTTCGTCACGATCGTCGACCGGCTGAAGGAGATCATCATCACCGGCGGCTTCAACGTGTCGCCCAGCGAGGTGGAGGACGTTCTGGTGTCGCATCCCGACATCGAGGGTGCCGCGGTCGTCGCTCTCCCGAAGCCCCGAGGCGGGGAGGACGTCGCCGCCGCGATCGTCGTGCGCGACGGCGTGCAGATCGAGCCCGAGGCGATCCGCGACTACTGCAAGTCGCGGCTCGCGGCCTACAAGGTCCCGCGGCGCGTGGTCGTCGTCGACGACCTGCCGCGGTCGCTCATCGGCAAGGTGCTGCGTCGTGAGGTGCGGGAGCGACTGCTGGCATCCTGAACCGGATCATCCGTAGAAGAGCTTCTCGAACACGCGGCGGGCGCGCCGCGTGGCGCCGAGGTAGTCCTCTTCGACCTGGGTGGCCGAGTGGGGCGGGTACTCGAGGATCCGTCCGATGCCGTCGAGGCGGGCACGGTCGGCCGGCAGCACGTCGCTCGTCTGCCCGGACAGCAGCGTGTTGGCCGATCGCAGGCGGCTTGCCAGGTGCCAGGATGCCGCGAGCTTCTCCGCCGCGTCCGGGGCGATGAGGCCGGCCTCCACCGCGGCTCCCAGCGCGCCCAGCGTCGACGTCGTGCGCATCTCCGGGATCGCGCGTGCGTGCTGCAGCTGAAGGATCTGCACGAGCCACTCGACGTCGCTGATCGACCCGGGGCCGAGTTTCAGGTGGCGCGCGGGGTCGGCGCCCTGCGGGAGGCGTTCGTTCTCGACGCGGGCCTTGATCCGACGGATCTCGCGGAGCCCGTTCGGGTCGGCGGTCGCGGGGTACCGCACGTCGTCGGCGAGGGCGATGAAGTCGGCGATGAGCTTGACGCTTCCCGCGACACCGCGGGCGCGTAGCAGCGCCTGCGCCTCCCACGACAACGACCACCGGCGGTAGTACTCGGCGTACGCGTCGAGCGAGCGGGCGAGGGGGCCGCTACGGCCCTCCGGGCGCAGATCCGCGTCGAGGTCGAGGGGAAGGCGGTGGTCCTCGGAGTGCTCGCGCAGACCGGCCACGATCTTCAACGCCAGCGTGCTCGCGCGCTGCGGGTCGACGCCGTTCGCGCGATAGACGTACATCACATCGGCATCCGACCCGAATCCGATCTCGCGCCCGCCGAAGCGTCCCATGGCGATGATCGAGAAGTCGAGGGCGTCGTCCTCGGGCGGAACGACCTCGCGGCGCACCGCGCGGAGCGTCGCCTGGATCGTGACCTCGGTGATCGTGGTGAGGGCGTCCGACAGCTCTTCGAGCGACACGACCTCGAGTACCGCGGCCATGGCGATGCGGAGCATCTCGCGGCGGCGGAGCGCGCGCACCGACCGCATGGCGCCCTCGATGTCGTCCCAGCGCGTCTGGATCGCGCGAGCCTCCTCCTGCAGCGCAGCGCCGGAGCGCGGCCGCAGCAGCGCGTCGTCGTCGAGCCACGCGACCGACTCGGGGATCCACTCCATCAGCTCGCCGATGTAGCGCGAGCCCGACAGCACGCGGGTGAGGCTCTCGGCGGCGCCGGCGGAGTCGCGCAGCATCCGCAGGAACCACGGGGTGTTGCCGAGCCGTTCGCTGATACGGCGGAACACGAGCAGGCCGTAGTCGGGGTCGACGCCGTCGGCGAACCACCGGATCATGATCGGCATGAGGTGCCGCTGGATCGTCGCCTTGCGGCTCAGGCCGCTGGTGAGCGCCGCGATGTGCCGCAGTGCGCCGGCCGGGTCGCGGAAGCCGATCGCCGCGAGGCGGTCGCGCGCCTGCTCGGTCGAGAGCGACCGCTCCCCCTCGGGCAGCGCGGCCACGGCCGACAGCAGCGGCCGGTAGAACAGGCGGACGTGGATGTCACGGACCTCGCGCTTGATGCTCTCCCAGGCGGCCTGCACGCCCGCGGCGGAGTCCGCGAGTCCGGTGGCGCGCGCGAGGACGCGGAGGTCGTCCTCCTTCTCGGGCAGCAGCGCCGTGCGACGGAGTCCGCGGAGCTGCAACCGGTGCTCGATGAGCCGCAGGAGGCGGTAGTCGCGCCCGAAGGCCTCGGCTTCGCTCCGGCCGATGTACCCCTCGGCGACGAGCGCGTCGAGGGCCTCCAGCGTGCCGCGCTGACGGATGCGGTCGTCGGTGAGTCCGTGCACGAGCTGCAGCAGCTGCACGGTGAACTCGACATCCCGGATGCCACCGGGCCCGAGCTTCACCTGCCGGTTGATCTCGGCCGCGGGGATGTGCTCGGTGACGCGCTCGCGCATGCGCTGGACGCCCTCGACGAAGTTCTCGCGCGCGGCACTGTGCCACACCAGCGGCTGCACGGCCGCGATGTACTCGGCGCCGAGGGCCGGGTCGCCGGCGATCGCGCGGGCCTTCAGGAGCGCCTGGAACTCCCAGCTCTTCGCCCAGCGGGCGTAGTACTGCTCGTGGGCGCCGAGGCTGCGGACGAGCGCCCCCTGCTTGCCCTCGGGGCGGAGGTTCGGGTCGACCTCCCATAGCGGCGGCTCGATCTCGGGGCCGGAGATGCCGCGCATCGTCTGTACCGCGAGGCGGGTGCCGATGTCGATCGCGCGGGCCTCGGACACGACCTCCTCATCGGCGCTGCCGCCGACGAAGATGACGTCCACGTCGCTCACGTAGTTCAGCTCGCGCGCCCCGGTCTTGCCCATCGCGATGATCGCGAAACGCGTCGCGGCGACCTGGGCGCGTGGGAACGTGCCGGGCCCGGTGCCGGACACGCGTGACCGGGCGACGGCCAGCGATGCCTCGAGCGCGGCCCCCGCGAGGTCGGCCAGGGCCGCCGACACGATGTCGATCGCCGCGGCCGAATCCTCCTGGCCGAGGTCGTACGCGGCGATCCTCGCCAGCAGACGGCGGTACCGCACGCGCAGCGCCACCCACGCGGCATCCGTCGCATCGGCGGCGAAGCCGTCTTCTTCGCCGACGGATGCCAACAGCTCGGCGCGCATGGACTGCTCGTCGGGCACGGTCAGACCCGCGCCGGCGAGGTGGGCGATCTCGTCCGGATGCCGGAGGTAGAACTCCGCGAACCCGTCGGACGCCCCCACGATGTCCCACAGCGCGCGCCACGTGCCCGCGTCGGCGGCCGCGGCCCGGACGGCAGCGGCATCCCGTCGCGCGATCTGCACGAGCGCCGAAAGCGCCCGGTCCGGATCGGCGACGCGGTGCGCCAGGTCCATGGCATCCGCGCGCTCGGCGCCCGTGAGCTGTTCGAGCTCGCCCAAGCCCGCATCGGCTTCCGCGAGACGCGAGAAGCCGGTGCGGGCCAGGGCGGTGAGCGCCGTCGATCGATCGCCCGAGATCACCACGGCGCGGTCAGAGCGCCTCGAGGTTGCTCTGCAGCTCGAAGGGCGTGACCTGCGCGCGATACTGCTGCCACTCGCGACGCTTGTTCAGGAGCACGTACTTGAAGACCTGCTCCCCCAGCGTCTCGGCGACGAGCTCGGACTCCTCGAGGTAGCCCAGGGCGTGGTCGAGGCTCGCCGGAAGCGGCGCGTAACCGAGCGCGCGACGCTCGGCGTCGGACAGCGACCACACGTTGTCCTCCGCCTCGGGCGGCAGCTCGTAGCCCTCTTCGATGCCCTTGAGGCCGGCCGCGAGCATGAGCGCGTACGACAGGTAGGGGTTCGCGGCGGAGTCGAGCGCACGGTACTCGACCCGCGTCGACTGGCCCTTGTTCGGCTTGTACAGCGGAACGCGCACGAGCGCGGAGCGGTTGTTGTGACCCCAGCAGATGAAGCTTGGAGCCTCGTCGCCGCCCCACAGGCGCTTGTACGAGTTGACGAACTGGTTCGTGACGGCCGAGATCTCGTTCGCGTGACGCAGGAGGCCGGCGATGAAGTGACGGCCCACCTTGGACAGCTGGTACTGGCCGCCCTCTTCGTAGAACGCGTTCATGTCGCCCTCGAAGAGCGACATGTGCGTGTGCATGCCGCTGCCCGGCTGGCCGCTGAGCGGCTTCGGCATGAACGTCGCGTACACACCCTGTTCGATCGCGACCTCCTTCACGACCGTGCGGAAGGTCATGATGTTGTCGGCCGTGGTGAGGGCGTCGGCGTAGCGGAGGTCGATCTCGTTCTGGCCGGGCCCGCCCTCGTGGTGGCTGAACTCGACCGAGATGCCGAGGTCTTCCAGCATCCGCACCGAGCGGCGGCGGAAGTCGTGCGCCGTGCCGCCGGGGACGTTGTCGAAGTAGCCGGCGGAGTCGACGGGCTCGGGGCGTCCGTCGGGACCGAGCTGCGACGACTTCAGCAGGTAGAACTCGATCTCGGGGTGCGTGTAGAACGTGAACCCGGCGTCGGCGGCCTTCGCGAGCGTGCGCTTGAGCACGTGCCGCGGGTCGGCGACCGCGGGCTGGCCGTCGGGCGTGGTGATGTCGCAGAACATGCGCGCCGTCGGGTCGATCTCCCCGCGCCACGGGAGGATCTGGAACGTCGTGGGGTCGGGGTGCGCCAGCAGGTCGGACTCGTACGACCGCGTCAGGCCCTCGATCGCGGAGCCGTCGAAGCCCAGGCCCTCGCTGAACGCCCCTTCCACCTCGGCCGGGGCGATCGCCACCGACTTCAGGGTTCCGACCACGTCGGTGAACCACAGGCGCACGAACTTTACGCCGCGTTCCTCGATCGTCCGCAGGACGAAATCGCGCTGCTTGTCCATCGTCATCCTCGTTTCGATCGGGTGGGGTCAGCGGCCGGAGCCGGATCCCCAGTCGGAGTCGCGGGCCTCGTCCTCGGCCCACTTCTTCGAACGTTCCTGCAGCAGCTGGGGCGCACGCGCCGCTTCCTCCGCGGTGTCGAAGGGACCCGCGCGATCGACCGCCGGCGACTCGTACCCCTGCTCGACCTGGCCGGTCTCGAGGTTGTACCAGTACTTCTTGTTGTCGTCGCTCACGATCGCTCCTTGCGTGGGTCTGGCTCCGTAGCGGACGTCTGACGGGCGCTCCCCCGATCCTACTGATCCGGGCCCCCCGCCTGGCTAGGCTGGAGGGCATGGCAACGAATGCGTCGCGTGCGGTCGGAGTGGACATCGGTGGAACCGGGATCAAGGCGGGGATCGTCGACCTGGATGCCGGTGAGCTCATCAGCGATCGGGTGAAGGTCTCCACCCCGAAGGGCGCGGAGCCCGCCGACGTCCTCGAGGCGGTGAAGGAGGTCCTCCAGACCCTCGAAGCCCCGGACGAGTTGCCGCTGGGCGTCGCGTTCCCCGCGATCGTGAAGAACGGCAAGACGCTCTCGGCCGCGAACGTCTCGTCGTCGTGGATCGGCTTCGAGGCCGAGAAGTTCTTCGAGCAGGGCCTCTCCCGTGACATCCACTTCGCCAACGACGCCGATGTCGCCGGTATCGCCGAGGTCCGCTACGGCGCCGCGAAGGGCGTGAACGGCCTCGTGATCCTCACGACGCTCGGCACCGGCATCGGCTCCGCGATGATCTACGACGGCGTCCTCATCCCGAACAGCGAGCTCGGTCACCTCCAGCGCGCCGAGCACAAGAAGGATGCCGAGGGCTACGCCGCCTACTCCGCGATGGAGCGCGACGAGCTGTCGTGGGAGAAGTGGGCGAAGCGTCTGCAGTGGTACTACGACTACGTCGAGTTCCTCTTCAGCCCCGACCTGATCGTCGTCGGCGGCGGGGTGTCGAAGCACTCCGAGGAATTCCTGCCGATGCTGAAGCTGCGCGCCCCGATCGTCCCGGCGAAGCACCGCAACAACGCGGGCATCATCGGCGCGGCGTCGCTCGCGGTCCCGGTGGTCGAGGCGCTTCCCGCGGTCAAGTAACCCTGTTGCCCGACTGGGTCGCAGTCGTTCTCGCCGTCGTCGGCGGGCTGGCCGTGCTGTGGGCGGCGCTGATCGCCGTCCTCGTCGTGCAGCACCGCCGTCTCGGGCGCGAGCTGGACTGGCGCGAGATCCTGCGCCTCATCCCCGACGTCGTCCGGCTCGTGCGGCGCCTGGCCGCCGACCCGGCGGTGCCGATGGCCACGCGCATCTGGCTCGGCGCGCTGCTCGTCTACCTGCTGCTGCCGATCGACCTGGTGCCGGACTTCCTGCCGGTGATCGGCGTGCTCGACGACGCGCTGATCGCCGCGCTCGTACTCCGCTACGCGATCCGGCACGCCGGACGCGACGCCGTCGCCCGCCACTGGCCCGGCACGACCGCGGGCCTGGAGGGGATGCTGGCGCTGATGGGCTTCGGAGCGGACGAGGGCGAGGGCTGACAGGCACGCGAACCTCACGCGGGGGCACGTCCTGGGACGTCCCGTGCGACAGATGCCTCCGGGTAGCCCCCCCGGCATGTGCCGGGCGAGTCCATGCACTCGTACGATCGGCATATGGGCGTCCGCGATGGGAAGCTGACCGCAAAACGCACCGCGACGAGCCTGGTCGTTGGGACCTTGACCATGGCTCTGTGCGCAGTCGCAGCTGTTGTGCTGATCTGGTCCGTTGCCGTACCGACGGGGCCGGATGTATGCGTCCTCACCTACCCCGGGCCACGAAACTGCTTCGTCAGCGATCGGAGTGATGCGGCCGTTGCATCCACGCTGGTACTGGGGGTGACGTTTGCTGTTGCGCTTATCGCGTCCGTCACGCTGTTTCGCCGGTGGTCGTGGGTGGTCGAAGCGGGAGCTGCGCTGGTGTTCTTCGCCGGTGCCGCGGCGTTCGTAGCGGTTGCCTGGATTCCCGCCTGGGCGTGACGTCACGGCAGCTGCCACACGAGAAGCGCGTCGGGGCTCCTCGACAGGCCGCCTGGCGGCCTGCGTCGGGTACGCCGGGTGCAGACTGTGGCCAGACAGCGGGGCGCGAATGGGCCGGCCTGTACGCCGGGTTCTGTCCGGGGGCGTGAGCCCCGTGGACGGTCATCTCTCTCGGCGACACGTTGCCGTGCCGCTCCAGCGGCCTACCCGGGGACTCGGCGAGCCGCGTCGTCATCCCCTGTCTGGCCTTGCTCCGGACGAGGTTTACCTCGCGGGTCGTGTCACCACGACCCCGGTGGTCTCTTACACCACCCTTTCACCCTTACCCGCGCCGAGAAGCGCGGGCGGTCTGCTCTCTGTGGCACTGTCTCGCGGATTGCTCCGGGTGGGCGTTACCCACCGTCCTGCCCTGTGGAGCCCGGACGTTCCTCGGCACGGGCGAACCCGTGACGCGACCGTCCAGCCGACCCATTCGCACCGTCGAGTCTATCCGGGTGCGAAGCTGCACCCCGGGGCGGGTCAGCCGATGATCAGGAGCAGGACGCCCAGGATCAGTGCCGGTGTCCCGAAGACGATGCCGATGAGCAGAAGGGCTTCCCACCACAGCGAGCGTCGTCGGAGCCGCCGCCCGGCGGCGGGCACCTGCGTCCGCGGATTCTCCGTCCGGGGGTCGGTGTACGGCGCGACCTGTGTGCGTAGCTCTGCGCCGAGCAGCAGCGCGAAGCGGAGTAGGCCCGGTACCTCGGTGGCATCCTGTCTCTGCCGGAATCGAGCGGATGCCACGATCACCCGGTCGTCGACGATCTCGACGTCCCAGGCGCGGCCGTGGTCGAGCAGGCAGACCAGGACGTCCGGGGTGAGAAGCTGCAGGGCGTCGCGCTCGTACCCGCGGGGCGCGTAGACGGCGAAGTGTCGGTCGACGTCGCCCTCCAGCCGTAGACGCTGCACCGCGGACGGCCCCTCCCGCAGACGGCGATTGCGCAGGGAGTCGATCATCACGTGGGGAACGGGCCGCGGCAGCTTCAGCTCCAGGAAGCGGAAGACCGGCCGCGGCCCCCGCGGGTCGTTCTTGTTGCCGCGGAAGGTGGCGACCCCCAACCGCAGGTCGGGGCTCAGCGATGGGCCGCTCCGCAGCTCGAATCCACTCTGATAGACCGGGGTGCGCCCGGCGGCCCCGTCGGTGAAGAACACCCCGCGCGCCTCGACAGGTCCCCCGGAGCGGACATACTCCAGTCCCGCCTCCCGTCCGAAACGGCTCAGGGCGATCCCGCGCCGGACCTCGGCCGGACGCTGGAGGAGCGAAACGCCGATGACGAGCGCGACAAGGCCCGACCAGAACAGAATCGTGACGACGAGGCCCCGGATCCCGTCGAGCCAGTCAGCCGTAGGGATCTCGAGCTGTACGAGCGCGGCGAGCAACAGCAGCGCGACGCCGCAGGGCAAGACCACCACGCCCGCGGCGGCGAGCCGATACGCGGCCGGCGCGACTTGGCGCACCTCGGCGCTCGAGGCGCGCTTGGGGTAGGCCGGCAGAGCGATCACCCGACGACGATAGCGAAGGGCCTGCGCATCAGCCCTTCTCGGCCGTCTCACCGATCCGCAGGTCGAGGGGGAAGTCGATCGGGAACGTCCCGAACAGCAGTCGACCCGCGGATGCCGCGGACTCCCGCACCGCGTCGGCGACGGCGTCCGCGTGTTCGACCGGGGTGTGCACGACGATCTCGTCGTGCAAGAAGAACGCCAGGTGCGGGACCCGCGCGAACGCCGGACCGGACGCCGGCGCGGAGCGCGTGGCATCCACGGGTTCGAGGGCGGACAGGCGGGTGCGCAGGTCGGCGAGCCACGCGAGAGCCCACTCGGCGGCGGTGCCCTGCACGACGAAGTTGCGGGTGAAGCGGCCGCGGTCGCGGGCGGCGCGGCGGGCGCGGGTCTCGTCGACCCCGGATGCCTCGGCGTCACTGGCCCGCGATTGCACGGCGCGCCACAGTTCGCCGGCGGGCGGTGACGTGCGACCGAGCCACGTCTGCACGCGGCCGCCCTCCTCGCCGACGCGCGCGGCATCGTCGACGAGCGCCATCGCCCGCGGGAACGTCCGCCGCAGCCGCGGCACGAGACGTCCGCTCTCGCCACTCGTCGCGCCGTACATGGCACCGAGCATCGCGACCTTGGCCTGGGCGCGGGTCGCCACCGCTCCGGCATCCACGATTCCGGCGTAGAGATCGCGACCGGATGCCGCCTCCGCCAACGCCGTGTCGCGAGCCATCGCGGCGAGCACGCGCGGTTCGAGCTGCGCGACGTCGGCGGTGACGAGGGTCCAGCCCGGGTCGGCGCGGACGGCGGTGCGGAGCTGCCGCGGGATCTGCAGCGCTCCCCCGCCCGACGACGCCCAGCGTCCGGTGACGACCCCGGCGGGCACGTAGACCGGGCGGAAGCGCGAGTCGTGGATCCACTCGGCCATCCACGCCCAGCCGTTCGCGGTGTAGAGCCGCATGAGCTTCTTGTAGGCGATCAGTGGTGCGACGGCGGGGTGGTCGTGCTCGGCGAGCTCCCACCGGTTGGTCGACTCGACGAGCAGCCCCGCGCGATGCAGCGCGCGCAGCAGACGCGGCTGCGAGTCGAGCGAGACGGACGGATCGCCGAGCGCGTCACGCACCGCGGTCGCCGCCCGCTCGACCCGCGTCGGCAGTCCGCCCGCGACGCGCGTGCCGAGCTGCTCCTCGAGCATGCGTTGGTGCGTCTCGACGCTCCACGGGAGTCCCGCGGCGTGCAGTTCCGCGGCGATGAGCGCGCCGGCGGACTCCGCCGCGGCGAGCAGGCGCAGTGCTCCGGGCGTGCGCGCGGAAGCGATCGCGGCGCGCTGGCGGCGGTACTCGGCTGCTGCGGCGTCGACGTCGTCGGGCGGGCCGGTGCTCGCGGCGCCGAGAGAGAAGAGCGTGTCGGTGTCGTCGGACGCCGAGGCCGTGGCATCCCATTCCGGATGAGCGCGCAGACCGTGGTCGTCGACGACGGCCTCGGCATCGCGGAGGAACGCGTGCACGAGCCGCAGGTCCCACGCGCGGGCGACCCGGACCCCGGATGCCAGCAGGGAGCCGTACCACGTGGATGTGTCGCTCCACACCCACCGCACGTCTCCCCCGGACTCGCGGTCACGGATCGCGGCGGGCAGGTCATCGCGCGAAACGGTGACCGTGCGGACGACGGAGCCGGCGGCATCCAGGTCGCTCACGGCGATGGTTCCGGATGCCGCGCGCCCGACGACGACCTCAGTCGACGAGGACGCCAGGGCGGGTCACCGCGATTCTTCGGTGCGGACGAGGATCGCGCCGCACTCGGGGCAGAACACGACCTCGTCGGTCTGGGCGCGGCGGACCTCGGCCAGGTCGCTCGGCGGGAGGACCATGCGGCACGCTTCGCAGGCGCCGGCGCGCAGGAGTCCGGCGCCGTTGCCGCGCGCGGCCAGACGTTCGTACAGGGCGAGAAGGTCGGACGGCACCGCCCCGGCCACGGCTTCGCGGTCGCGACGCGCGGCTTCGAGCCGGTCGGTGGCTTCGGCGACGACCCGCTTCGCCTCGGCGCTGAGCTCGGCGCCCTGCGCGTTGGTCTCGGCGATGATCGCCTCCTGCTCGGCGACGGCCGCGTCGGCCGCCTCGAGCTGCTCCATCAGGGCGATCTCGGCGTCTTCGAGGTCGCTCTTGCGGCGCGCGAGCGAGGCCAGCTCGGCCTCGAAACCCTGCGCCTGCTTGGCGTTGGTGGCGGCGGCGAGCCGCTCGGCGTCGCGCTTCACGCGGGCTTCGACCACCGCGACGTCGGACTCGACGCGGGCCAGTTCGGCCTTCAGGTCGTCGCGGACGTTGGCGCGGTTGCCCAGCTCTTGCGTGAGCGACGACCGCTGCGCGATGAGCTCGCGCACCTTCGCGGCCTGCGGCGGGTTGCCCTTGACGTGCTCGTCGCGGCGGATGCGGGCGTCGAGGTCGGCGAGATCGAGCAGTTTGCGCTGGTCGGCGGGGTCGGCGTTCACGGAGTCCACGCTACCCCGGGGGTGCGACAGCGGTGTTCCGGATAGCGTGGACGTTCCCCTCGGAAAGGATGCCGCTGTGAATCCGCTCGTCGCGCTGACCGGTCCGATCTTCCTGGCGATGGGCATCGTGGCCTACAGCGGTGTGTGGAAAGGCTGGATTCGCGTGCGCCGGGGCTACGGCAGCACGATGGGCTTCGCGTGGTTCTGGTTAGGACTGGCCTTCACGATCGCAGCGCTGGCGATGGCGATCGACGACATCTCGCTCCCCGCCGCGATGACCCTCCTGATCGTCGCCGTGGTCCCATTTCTCGTCGCGCTCCTCGGATTCTTCTGGCTTCCGAGGTTTCTGCTCCCCTCGTGGTTCCGCGTTCTTCGTGGAGATCCGGATGCCGTGACAAAGGCGCAGCGATGATGCACGGCTCCACGCCCACGGTGCTCTCCGCGACGGCGTCATTCGCCGAACTCCGGTACCCCGACTCGTTCGCCCTAAGCGAGACATCCACGGGTGGGCTTCTCCTCACCTACCGGCCCGCGGCGGCGTTCTCGCCGACGGTGGAGCTGCTCGCGACGCCGAACTCTTCCCCGCTGGCCGAGGCGACGTCCGGTCTCTTGCGTGCCGCGAGCGAGCGGCATCCGTCCGCTCTCGTCGTGGGAGCGGATGCCTGGGACTACCCGGTCGACTCCGATGCGCCGCGCGCCCACCGCCTCACGGTTGTCGCTGAGGAGGGAGCCGTCGATGTCGTCACGGTGACGTACGTGTGGGCGACGGGACAGGAACACGTCTTCCTGGTCGCTCGCGCCACGCCGTCGCAGCTCCATGAGCTCGCCTCCACATTCGACTGGATTGCCGCGCAGGTGGTGCTTCGCGCGTCGACCGATGGTGTGCTCGACGCTGCGCGCGGGCAAGGTGCGGATGCCATCGAACGCGCTCTCTCGACGCGCGCCGGATTCCCGCTCCCCGTTCTGCCGTCGTCCGCCGCCTTCGCCTCCGCGGCTCCGCGCCTCACCGACGACGATCGGACGGCGCTCATCCGCGGCGTCGGAAGGGCGCGCATCGGCGCGTGGCACGGCATCCTGTCCCGTGCCTCCCGCGGCACGGATGTCGCCGATCGTCTCCGCGCGGCAGGCCTCGTCGACGATCGCGGTCGACTGACGGCGGACGGGTCGGTCGTGGGTCAGGCGCTCTTCCGGGCGACCCAGGTGCTCGTCGCGCGCGTGCGGCGGGGCGACCGCGCCGCGGTCCTCGGTGCATACGTCGCGCCGGGTGGGCGTGTGGTCGTGGTGCACGACCCGACGGTGGCGGAGCAGGAGACAGCAGTTCCCGTCGACGAGTCCCATCGTTTCGTGGCGGTGATGGATGCCGAGAAGCTCCCCCGCTTCCTGTGCTCGTGGGTGGGTCTGACGCCGTTCTGGCCGTTCGGGGACGACGCGTCGGCGACCACCGTCGACATCGATCGTCGCGTCGCCGAGGGCGAGACCGACGTGCTCGTTCAGCGCCCCAGCGGGTCCATCTACGACGTCGTCGCCACCGACGGAACGTGGCAGCGAGTCGGGTCGCCGGAGGATGGCATCCACCCCCTCCGGACGGATCCGCCACGCGCGTACTTCGACAGCGTCTTAGCGCTCTGCGCTCAGGCGTTCGCGTGAGGCCCGGCTAGACTCGAGGCATCCAGGGCCTTTAGCTCAGCTGGTAGAGCGCCACGTTTACACCGTGGATGTCGTCGGTTCGATCCCGGCAGGGCCCACACCATACATGCGTGGCTGATGATCGCCTGTCCGGCATACTCGCGGCATGAGCGACCGCGCAGCCTCTCCTCCCCCGGAGCCCCTCACCTGGCGGCAGCTGTGCGCCGTGATCGGATGGATCGTGCTGGCCGGTTCCGTCCTCGGCGCCGCGGTCTTCGTCCTCGACACCTTCCGGGCCGGGATCGGTGCGGCGCTCAACGCAAAAACCGAACCCCCGCCGAACTCGGGTGCGTGGTGGATTCTGGTGGGCGCGGCCGCGTCATTCGTACTCGCCATTCTGGGCCGGCGGTGGGTTCTGCTCACACTGTCCGCGCTGTTGCTTCTGGTTGCTCTCGTCCTCACGCAGGGGCGGGCGGGGGCGTGATCACCCGCGCACCCGAACGTTCACCCGCGATTGCGTTACGAGGCTTGCGTGCCTGGGACGGACTGACAGGGTGGATGCCATGCCCTCCCTGATCCAGCAACGGTTCGCCGTCGAGCGGATTCGCGTCCGGGCGCTGTGGATCATCTCGGTGAGCGGCAGTCTGCTCGCGATGAACGGCGTGCTGGCTCTCAGTGGGTCGTTCAGCCTGTTCTCAGCGTTCTCACTCGTGGCCTGGACCACTGGCGTGGCGTCCGGCATCGCGGAGTTGCTTCGCTTCCGGCGAGCGATCCGCGAGTTCGAAGCGGAGCACGGGCCCGGCAACTGCCGCACCCACGCGGCAACGGCCGCACCCACGCGCCGGGCCCCACTCGAACCTCAGTTCAGGATGTTCACGCTCCGCGCAATGACCAGCGCCAGCAGCACGAAGCCCGAGATCGCCTGCACCATCATGAACAGCTTCGCGCGGACGCTCAGGGGCATCACGTCGGTGGGGCTGAACGCCATGGCGTTGGATGCCGAGAAGTACAGGTAGTCGATGTAGCCCGGCGCCCAGTCGGCGGTGTTGGACGACCGACGCTTCACTTCGCTCACGGCATCCCCGTCGGAATCCTGCGGGAACTGGAAATCGGCCGGCTGGAGCTGGTCGCGCGGGTCGCGACGGCGGGCGACGGGTCCCCCGCGGTCCATCTCCCAATACACGGCGCCGTAGCCGATGACGTTGATGGCCCACACCTGTGCGGCGCCGAGCAGCGTCACGGCGCCGTTGCCCTGGCCGTCCAGCAGCTGACGCACGAGCAGAACGAAGGCGACTTGATTCGCCAGGAGCAGGATCGAGACGAACGCGAGGGCGAAGGCGCGCCCGACGCGCGAATCGCGGTCGAAGCGGGTGGGATGAGCGATGACCATCGCGATCGTGCACAGCAGGCTCGCCCCCACGACGACGTACCGCAGTTCGCCGGAGATGTCGCTCGGCAGCACCGCGTAGAGCGCCGTGCCCAACGCCAGGAAGATCAGCACCGGCCAGCGGTGCTCGGGCCGGGTGCGGAATCCCGTGGATTCGTCGGAAGTCACGCGCTCAGGCTAGACCTGCCTTTCCGCGGCGCGACGACCATCGACGGTGCGCCCGCATCACGGGCCGCTCCACGAACAGCCAGCTCGCCCACGCGAGGGGCACGGTGAGAGCGACGGCGAGCGCGAGGGAGGCCACGGCCGGGACCCCGCGATGGGCGAGGGTGAGAGCGAGTATCTGCTGGACCGGGAACGCGTAGATGTATATCCCGTACGAGATGTCGTTGCACGCGCCGGCGCGTCGGAGCCGGAGCAGGATTCCCAGCGCGAGAAGGAGGTAGGCCAGCGCCGGGCCGGCGAGGACCATCGGCGCGCCGGCCACCACCACCGCCGTCACGGCGGCGGCGCCGACGACGACCAGGACGGGCCGAAGAGGAATGCGGTCCCGTCCGAGGAAGACGAGCGAGCCGGAGAGGTAGAAGCCCAGCAGCGTCGCAAAGGTCGCGAAAGTTGTCGGCACCGCGAGGAGTCCGAGGCCGGAGAGGATGGAGACGACCATCGCCCCCGCCCACAGGGCCACCGTGATCCATGCTCCCCACCGGACGGCGAGGCATCCGACGAGCCCGGTGACCACGTAGCAGGCGAACTCGAACGCGAGGGTCCACAGCGAGCCGTTCCAGACCCCGGGATACGGGATGTCGGCGAGCATCCCCGGAATCGTCGGTTGCGCCATCCACAATCCGGCATTCCGCACGACGTACAGAACTCCGGCGCCGGGCGACCAGGGGCCGCCTCCCCAGAGGATGGATGCCGCGGGGGCGAAGACGAAGGCGACGATCACGAGGACGACGAAGAAGGCCGGATAGATCCGGGCCGCTCGACGCGCGAAGAACTCCCCCACGCCGCGAGTTCGAGCCCTGCTGAGCGCGATGAGATAGCCGGAGATGCAGAAGAACCCGGCGACGGCCCACGGGCCGAGCGGCTTGGTCTGCAGACCATATCCCCCCAACTCCCAGGCGTGGGCGACGAGCACGAGCAGAGCCAAGCCCAACCGGAGGGCGTTCAAGCTGTTCGAACGGGGATCGAGTCGGCCGCCGATGGTCGCCGAAGACGGGCGCGATCGGACGCGAAGGTTCAGATCTGGAACCATGCGGACCCCGAACCGTACGTGTAGAAGACGAAGGAGGTCATGTCGGAGGTCCCCACGCGGAGGGACTGCGTTCCCTTGAGGACGAGGAATCCTCCGACGAACGTGATCGGTTCTCCGTCGGCAACGACGCGGATGACCTGCCCCGCGTGCGCATTGGTGAAGCCCGTGTAGGTGCGACCACCCTGGAGGCGCACCTGCTCGAGGCCGCACACCGAGACCCGCCCATCGGCGTCAGGTTCGAGGATCGGGGTCGACGTACCCGTCATCGCTTCCCAGATCAGGGACGTCCCCATCTGCATGCGGTCGGGGTCTTCGTAGCGGACCGTCGCGATCGGACCGGGTCGGCCGCTCCCGTCGCCCGGGAGGCCGTACCAGGCAGGATGCCAGCCCGCCAGGCGGTTCGCGTCGCCGACGCTGCGCGCGAGGGTCGCCACCGATCCCGGCGACGTGCGCACCCCCTCCGTCGGCGGCGGGAAGTAGATCACCGGGTTCAGCACCCTCGAGGCGCCCCCGCGGAACCGGAACAGGTCGGCTCGCGATCCGGGGAGCGCGGTGCCGGGGTTCCCGTACTGGAGTGATCCCGTGACACCGTCGTGCAGCTCTGCCACGGCAGAGAAACGACAGTCGTCGAAGGTGACGTCGTTGCCGAGGTCGAAGCAGGCGGGTTCGCCGTCCGCGTTCCCGCAGCCACCGAAATCGCATCCGATGAACGTGGTGTCGCCCCCGGTGAACCATCGCTCGCCGATGCCGTCCGGCACCGAGAAATGGCATCCGAGGAAGGTGACCGCCGTCTTGGCTGCTGCTGCCCGGCCACCGGCGTACTGAACCTCGCCGACGACGATGTGGCTGGGGTGGCTCCCGGCGTGGGCGTAGGTGTTCTGAACGAACATGCACGAGGCGAAGCTGATCTCGAGGACGCGGTCGACGGTGGAGTCGGGATTCGGGGGGAATCCGATCGACACCGGCGGTTGTGCGGATGCCGTCCCCCACCCGTGCTCGAACTTGCAGCCCAGGAATTCGACGTGGCGCGTTCCGCGGTCCAGGAAGAGCTCCTGCTCGCAGAACTCGATATGGGTGTCGACCACACGCAGAGCGTTGGAGTTCTCGACGATGTCGCCCCCCGCGTTGCGGGTACTGACGATGGACAGACCGTAGGGAAGCAGGTCGGGCGGGGCCGCGAGACGTGACGGCCGTCCGCACCACCCGATATTGCTCGCATCGATGGTGGAGTCCATCACCCCCTCGAACCGGATCCCTTCGCGAGCGAACCCGAACACCGACACCCGTTCGAGCCGCACCTCCTGGCTTTGGTGCACCAGGATGCCGACGCGATCGGCGACGTATCCGGCCTGAAGGGGATGCCCGTCACTCTGAACGGTGAGCCCACGGATCACGACGCGCTTGAGGAGATCCTTGCTGCCACCCGGCGAGTCGGGGTTGCCGAGATAGACCACCGGGCTGCCGGCGACCGAGCCGGGGTGGTCCTTCACCACGAGTACAACCCCGTCCGCTTCGACGGTGATGCGCACCGACCACTCGCCGTACTGCTCTCCGTCGGGCTCCGACCCGGGCAGGCCGAGGTCGGAGGGCCTGGTCGCCATCGACCACTGATCGATGGCGTAGAACCCCGGCGGTACCCGCAGCACCGCGCCGGCGTTGGGGCGCCAGTTCACGCTGTTCCCTGACGCGGGCGAGCTCTCCGGTGCGGGCACTTCCGCGAGGCGCTGGAGAGCGCGCGTCCAGGCGGTCGTAAACGCGGCGCTGTTGATCTGCGCTCGCCGCGAGTATTCGGCCACGTCCAGGATCGCCGTGCGGGTGAGATACGGGATGCCGGGGATTGTTCCCTCGACCGTCACCACGTCGATGGGGCCGGTCAGGGTGTCGGCGTGCGCGGACTCGGCGGGTGGGGTCGTGACGACGCTCGCCGCGGCGAGGGCGGCTCCGGACCCGGCTGCAGCGAGGAAGCGGCGGCGATCGAGGGAGAGGGAGGGGCGGCTCACGAGCGTCACGCTAGAAGTTGTGCGGCGACGCCTTCGTGCATCACCGGACGCGACGGCGACACGGGTGAACAGTGCTGATTCGCGGGAATCTCGGCATGTCTACATGTCACCACCTCGACGTTCGACAGGAGCGCCACATGCGTTTAGCCCATACCTTCACCCGACCGCCGTATGGTCCGTTGCCTCGCCGCCGAGGCATCCATCCCCCTCCGGCTGCCGATGCGCAGCCGTGGGGGTCGCGACTGACTAGGCTGGACGACGGTGAATTGTGCGGAGCAGACAAGGGTTGCCGCACGAGTATGGCGATTCTCTGGCATGACCTGCCAGACGACGAAAGGTCTTCCGTGACTGTTCACGATCAGGATCCGTATTCGCAGGGGCCGCAGGACAGCGACCCGGAAGAGACCGCGGAATGGCAGGAATCCCTGCGCCAGCTGGTCCAGGCGAAGGGCCCCGGCCGCGGGCGCGAGATCATGCTGAGCCTGCTCAAGGGCTCGAAGGATCTGCGCCTCGGCGTTCCGATGGTGCCGACCACCGACTACATCAACACGATCGCTCAGTCGAACGAGCCGGAGTTCCCCGGTGACGAGGAGCTCGAGCGTCGCTACCGCAAGTGGATCCGCTGGAACGCGGCGGTCACCGTCCACCGCGCGCAGCGTCCCGGCATCGGGGTCGGCGGCCACATCTCGACCTACGCGTCGTCGGCCGCCCTGTACGAGGTCGGCTTCAACCACTTCTTCCGCGGCCTCGACGACCCGTCGGGCGGCGACCAGATCTTCATCCAGGGCCACGCCTCCCCCGGCACGTACGCCCGAGCCTTCCTCGAGGGTCGCCTCAGCGAGGCGCAGCTCGACGGCTTCCGCCAGGAGAAGTCGGCCGCGCCGAACGGCATCCCGTCGTACCCGCACCCCCGTCTCATGCCGGAGTTCTGGCAGTTCCCGACGGTGTCGATGGGTCTCGGTCCGATCAACGCTATCTACCAGGCGATGTCGAACAAGTACCTCAGCAACCGCGGCATCAAGGACGTCGGAGACTCGCACGTCTGGGCCTACCTCGGCGACGGCGAGATGGACGAGGTCGAGAGCCGCGGCCAGCTCCAGGTCGCCGCGAACGAGGGTCTCGACAACCTCACGTTCATCGTCAACTGCAACCTGCAGCGCCTCGACGGCCCGGTCCGCGGTAACGGAAAGATCATCCAGGAGCTCGAGAGCTTCTTCCGCGGTGCCGGCTGGAACGTCATCAAGGTCGTCTGGGGTCGCGAGTGGGACGACCTGCTCGCCCGCGACACCGAGGGCGCGCTGCTCAACCTCATGAACTCGACGCCCGACGGCGACTACCAGACGTACAAGGCCGAGAACGGCGCGTACGTCCGCGAGCACTTCTTCGGTCGCGACCCGCGCGCGCTCGAGCTGGTCAAGGACTACACCGACGAGCAGATCTGGGGCCTCAAGCGCGGTGGCCACGACTACCGCAAGGTCTTCGCGGCGTTCAAGGCGGCCAAGGAGCACAAGGGCCAGCCGACCGTCATCCTCGCCAAGACCATCAAGGGCTACGGCCTCGGCCCCCACTTCGAGGGTCGCAACGCCACGCACCAGATGAAGAAGCTGACGCTGGACGACCTCAAGGCCTTCCGCGACGCGATGGACATCCCGGTGTCCGACGCGCAGCTGGAAGAGAACCCGTACCAGCCGCCGTACTACAACCCCGGCGAGAACGACGAGACCATCAAGTACATGCTCGAGCGTCGTCGCGCGCTCGGCGGCTTCCTGCCCGAGCGCCGCACCACGCACGTCGGTCTCGAGCTCCCCGGCGACCAGGCGTACGCGCTGCCGAAGAAGGGCTCGGGCACGCAGGAGGTCGCCACGACGATGGCGTTCGTCCGCCTGCTCAAGGACCTCCTCCGGGTCAAGGGCTTCGGCCACCGCATCGTGCCGATCATCCCCGACGAGGCCCGCACCTTCGGCATGGATGCCTACTTCCCGACGGCGAAGATCTACAACCCGAAGGGTCAGCACTACACGTCGGTCGACCGCGAGCTGCTCCTGGCCTACAAGGAGAGCCCCGAGGGTCAGATCATCCACGTCGGTATCAACGAGGCGGGCGCCCTCGCGGCGTTCACCGCGGCCGGTACGTCGTACGCCACGCACGGCGAGCCGCTGATCCCGGTCTACGTCTTCTACTCGATGTTCGGCTTCCAGCGCACGGGTGACGCCCAGTGGGCGGCCGGCGACCAGATGGCGCGCGGCTTCATCATCGGCGCGACCGCCGGGCGCACCACGCTGACGGGCGAGGGCCTGCAGCACGCCGACGGACACTCGCAGCTGCTGGCATCCACGAACCCCGCCACGGTGTCGTACGACCCCGCGTACGGGTACGAGATCGCGCACATCGTCCGCTCGGGCATCGAGCGCATGTACGGCGGCCAGCACCCCGACCCGAACGTCATGTACTACATCACGGTCTACAACGAGCCGCTCGTGCAGCCGGCCGAGCCCGAGGGCGTCGACGTGGACGGTATCGTCCGCGGCATCCACCGCGTCTCGGTGGGTGAGGGCGAGGGCCCGCGTGCCCAACTCCTCGCGTCGGGCGTCGGTGTGCCGTGGGCGTACGAGGCCCAGCGTCTCCTCAAGGACGACTGGGGCGTCGTCGCCGACGTGTGGTCGGTGACCTCATGGACGGAGCTCCGCCGCGACGGCCTCGCCGCCGACGAGCACAACTACCTGCACCCCGATGAGGAGCCCCGCACGGCCTACCTCACGGAGAAGCTTCGGGATGCCGAGGGCCCGGTGGTCGCGGTCAGCGACTGGATGCACGCCGTCCAGGACCAGATCCGTCAGTGGGTGCCGCAGCGCTACCTGACGCTCGGTGCCGACGGGTTCGGGTTCTCCGACACCCGCGCCGCCGCCCGTCGCTTCTTCAAGATCGACGGCCCGTCGCTCGTCGTCCGCACCCTCCAGGGTCTCGCGGACGAGGGCAAGGTCGACCGCGCCGTGGTCGGCCAGGCCATCGAGAAGTACCGCCTGTACGACGTCAACGCCGGTACGAGCGGGA
The DNA here is from genome assembly GCF_049739645.1 of Microbacterium sp. SLBN-111. NCBI lineage: Bacteria > Bacillati > Actinomycetota > Actinomycetes > Micrococcales > Microbacteriaceae > Microbacterium > Microbacterium sp. SLBN-111. Next base: position 3,267,026 of record NZ_JBMGQH010000001.1, on the reverse strand, counting down.
ACGCCGGCGGCGAGGCCTGATCCGCGTGACCGATCGCGCGGCCGTCGACGGTTCGGGAGGGAGCGGGAACACCGCGCCCTCCCGGGCCGCCGAGGAGAAGGCCGAGACCCTGGCGTGGCTGCGCCGGATCTCGGGCGACCTCGCGACCGCGACGATCCAGCGGCTCGAAGAGACGCTGCCCTGGTACGCCGAGATGCCGCCGGCCCGCCGCTCCGCGGTCGGGCTGGTGGCACAGGCGGGCATCACCTCGTTCCTGCAGTGGTTCGAGGAACCTGCCTCCACTCCCGCCATCGCGGCCGACATCTTCGCCGCGGCTCCGCGCGAGCTGCTGCGGAGCGTGAGCCTCACCCAGACGCTGCAGCTCGTCCGCGTCACCGTCGAGGTGATGGAGGAGCGCGTCGCGGGCCGCAGCGAACGCGTGCGCGAGGCAATGCTGTCGTACTCCCGCGAGGTCGCTTTCGCCGCCGCGGACGTCTACGCCCGCGCCGCCGAGGCGCGCGGCCTGTGGGATGCGCGGCTCGAAGCCCTCGTCGTGGACTCGATCCTCACCGGTGAGGCCGACGACGAACTCCCCAGCCGTATCGCCGCCCTCGGGTGGCACGGCCACGGCGAGGTCGCGGTGCTCGTGGGCACGACTCCCCCGCAGCTCGACGTCGACCACGTTCGCCGCACCTCGCGCAAGCTCGGCGTCGACGTGCTCATCGGTGTGCAGGGCTCGCGGCTGGTGCTCGTCGTGGGTCGCGCGGATCTCCCGGTCCGCGGCCGCGAGGACACCACCGAGCTGCCGTTCACCGAGATCGCGAAGCGCCTCGAGCCGAGCTTCGGTTCCGGCCACCTCGTCCTCGGCCCGGCCGTGGCCGCCCTCGTCGACGCCGGGCAGAGCGCCCGCGCCGCCCTCGCCGGGTTCGCCGTCGCGCGCGCCTGGCGGCACGCCCCGCGCCCGGTCGAGGCCGACGACCTGCTCCCCGAGCGGGCCCTCGCGGGCGACGCGGTGGCCAAGCAGACGCTCGTCGAGCGCGTGTACCGCCCGCTCCACGCGCACAGCGCCGACCTCGTCGCGACGCTCTGGAGCTACCTCGACAACGGCCGCTCCCTCGAAGCGACGGCGCGCGAGCTGTACGTCCACCCCAACACGGTGCGGTACCGCTTGAAGCGCGTGTCCGAAGTGATCGGGTGGGATGCCACCGGCCCCCGCGAGGCGCTGATCTTGCAGACTGCGCTGATCCTCGGATCGATCGGAACGGATGCCACGCGCCGACGCGGAACGGGTGTGCGGCGGACCACACTCCCCCGCTGATGCACGGCGCGCACAAAGACACGCCGATTTTCTGTGCCGATATCTCCAGAACGGCCCGCCGGATCCTTGGCAGGATGGGACGGTGATCATCGCCGTCTTCCCCGGGCAGGGTTCCCAGACCCCCGGGTTCCTCTCGCCATGGCTCGAGATCGACGGGGCGCGTGAGCGTCTGGCCGAGGCTTCCGAGCACGCCGGCGTCGACCTCCTCGCCGCCGGCACCGAATGGGATGCCGACCGGATCCGCGACACGAGCGTCGCGCAGCCGCTGATCGTGGCCGCGAGCCTGCTGTCGTGGGGCGTCCTGCGCGACCGCGCCGGTCAGGGCGCCGACGGCGTCGCCGGCCACTCGGTCGGCGAGTTCGCCGCGCTGGCGGCATCCGGTGTCCTGTCCGAGGCGGACGCGCTGCGTCTCGTCGGGATCCGCGGCCGCGCGATGGCCGAGGCCGCCGCGACGGTCGAGACCGGCATGAGCGCCGTCGTCGGCGGCGACGAGCAGACCGTGCTCGACCGGCTCGCCGAGCTCGGCCTGACGCCCGCCAACTACAACGGCGGCGGTCAGATCGTCGCGGCCGGTGAAACGTCGGCCCTCGCCGAACTCGCGGCGGAGGCGCCGCGCGGCTCGCGCGTCATTCCGCTGCAGGTGGCCGGTGCCTTCCACACGCGCTTCATGGAGCCCGCCGTCGAGACCCTCCGCGCCGCCGCGGCCGACGTCACGGCCTCCGCGCCGCAGACGACGCTCTGGACCAACTCGGACGGTTCCGTCGTCGAGGACGGCCGCCGCGCCGTCGACCTCGTCGTCTCGCAGGTCGCCTCCCCCGTGCGCTGGGACCGCAACATGGCGTCCTTCGCCGAGCACGGCGTGACCGGCATCATCGAACTCGCGCCCGCCGGCGCCCTCACGGGCCTGGCCAAGCGCGCCCTGCGCGGCACCCCGACCGTGGCAGTCAAGACCCCGGACGACCTCGACGCGGCCGTCGCACTCCTGAAGGGAGAGCAGGCATGAGCACTCCCGTCCTCCGTCAGCTCCAGGGCCCCGCCCACACCCGCATCTACTCGTACGGCGCCGCGCGCGGCGAGAACTTCGTCCCCAACGACGACCTCGTCGGCCCGATCGACTCCAGCGACGAGTGGATCCGTCAGCGCACCGGCATCGTCACGCGCGTCCGCGCCAACAAGGAGACGGATGCCATCGACCTCGCCGCCGCCGCCGCGGCAGAGGCCGTCGAGAAGTCCGGTGTCGCCCCGAGCGACATCGACGCCGTGATCGTCGCCACGATCAGCAACCCCAAGCAGACGCCGTCGGCCTCGGCGATCGTCGCCGACCGCATCGGCGCCAACCCCGCCGCCGCGTACGACGTGAACGCGGCCTGCGCGGGCTTCGCGTACGGCGTCGCGCAGGCGGACGCCCTCATCCGCGGCGGTCTCGCGACGCACGTCGTGGTCGTGGGCGCCGAGAAGCTCAGCGACGTCGTCGACCCGACCGACCGCAGCATCTCGTTCCTGCTCGGCGACGGCGCGGGCGCCGTGGTCGTCGGCCCGAGCGAGACTCCGGGCATCGGCCCCACGATCTGGGGCTCCGACGGCTCGAAGGCCGACGCGGTCGGCATGAACCACACGCTGACCGAGTTCCGCGACGGCGTGGCCCCGTGGCCCACGCTCCGCCAGGAAGGACCCACCGTATTCCGGTGGGCCGTCTGGGAGATGGTCAAGGTCGCCCGACAGGCCATCGAGGCCGCCGGCATCCAGCCCTCCGACCTGGCGGCGTTCGTGCCGCACCAGGCCAACATGCGCATCATCGACGAGTTCGCGAAGCAGCTGGGACTGCCCGAGACCGTCGTGATCGGCCGCGACATCGAGACCACCGGGAACACCTCGGCGGCGTCGATCCCGCTGGCCACCCACCGACTGCTCGAGGAGCACCCCGAGCTCAGCGGCGGCCTCGCTCTGCAGATCGGCTTCGGCGCCGGTCTGGTGTTCGGCGCGCAGGTCGTCGTGCTTCCCTGACGCGTGAGCGTCGAACCCTAGACTGATCGGGGCCCGGACGACTCCCCGGGCCGCCCCCAACAACAGGAGAAATCATGGCATTCACCAACGACGAGGTTCTCGCCGGCCTGGCCGAACTCATCACCGACGAGACCGGCATCTCGGCCGACGAGGTCGCGCTGGAGAAGTCCTTCACGGACGACCTCGACATCGACTCGATCTCGATGATGACGATCGTCGTCAACGCCGAGGAGAAGTTCGGCGTCACCATCCCCGACGACGAGGTCAAGAACCTCAAGACCGTCGGCGACGCTGTCACGTTCATCACGTCGAACCAGTCCTGACCCTCCCGGTGGGGGCCACGGCCCCCACCGGTCACGACCCCACCGGCCGCACCAAGGATCACACCATGAGCACATCCCGCATCGTCGTCACCGGTATCGGTGCCACCTCGCCCATCGGTGGCACGGCACCCGAGAGCTGGGACGCCCTGCTGTCCGGTGCGTCCGGCGCGCGCACCCTCGAGCACGAATGGGTCGAGCAGTACCAGCTGCCCGTCACGTTCGCCGCAGAGGCGCTCGTGCGGCCCGAAACCGTGCTCGAGCGCCCCGTCGCCAAGCGCCTCGACCCGTCCTCGCAGCTCGCGATGGTCGCGGCGAAGGAAGCGTGGGAGGACGCGGGCAGCCCCGACATCGACCCGGACCGCCTCGGCGTCGACTTCGCCACCGGCATCGGCGGCGTATGGACGCTCCTGGATGCCTGGGACACCCTGCGCGAGAAGGGCCCGCGCCGCGTCATGCCGATGACGGTGCCGATGCTCATGCCCAACGCCGCGGCCGGCAACCTGTCGCTGCACTTCAACGCCCGCGCGTTCGCGCGCACCGTCGCGTCGGCGTGCGCGTCGAGCACCGAGTCGATCGTCAACGCCGTGCAGCACATCCGCGACGGCCTGGCCGACGTTGTGATCGCCGGTGGCACCGAGTCGGCGATCCACCCGATCACCATCGCGTCGTTCGCCTCGATGCAGGCGCTCTCCAAGCGCAACGACTCCCCCGAGACCGCGTCGCGTCCCGGCAGCATCGACCGCGACGGTTTCGTCATGGGCGAGGGCGCCGGCGTGCTGATCCTCGAGACCGAGGAGCACGCGAAGGCGCGCGGCGCAAAGATCTACGCCACGATCGTGGGCGGCGGCGTCACGGCCGACTCGTACCACATCACCGCGAACGACCCCGAGGGTCGCGGCGCTGCGCGCGCCGTGCGCATGGCGCTCGAGATGGCGGGAGCGTCGCCCGACGACGTCACCCACATCAACGCCCACGCCACCTCGACCCCCGTCGGCGACCCGAACGAGTACCAGGCGCTGCGCGCGGTGTTCGGCGCCCGCGTCGACGAGATCCCGGTGTCGGCGACGAAGGCATCCACGGGTCACCTCCTCGGTGGCACCGGCGCCCTCGAAGCGATCTTCACGGTGCTGGCGCTGAAGAACCGCGTCGCGCCGCCCACGATCAACCTCACCGAGCAGGACCCCGAGGTGCCGTTCGCGATCTCGGGCTCGCCGGTCGAGCTCGGGTCGGGCGACCAGCTGGCCATCAGCAACTCGTTCGGCTTCGGCGGCCACAACGCCGTCGTCGCCATCGCCTCCGTCTGATCGCTGATCCTTCACAAGCCGAACGCCCCCGGCATCCCCCGACTGCGGCGGGGATGACGGGGGCGTTCGGTTCGTCGTCGGGCGGGAGATACGCGGTCCCGGTGCCGGGAAGCGGTCACCGGCCTCCGGTAGTGGCGCCTCCCCCACCCGACATCTGTCAGCCGACTTTGTGCAACCAGACGATGTGCTGGTCGTCGCCGGCGTGGCGGAAGGGCTCGAGCTCCTCGTCCCAGGCGGAGCCCAGGGCGACGTCGAGCTCGCGCTGCAGTTCGAAGGGGTCTCCGGCCGCGACGTCCATCGCGTAGCGCACACGGTCCTCACCGATGACGACGTTGCCGGCCGAATCCGTCTGGGCATAGTGGATGCCGAGCCCCGGCGTGTGCATCCAGCGGCCGCCGTCGCTGCGGGGCGTGGGATCCTCGCTCACCTCGAAGCGGAGGTGCTCCCAGCCGCGGATGGCGCTCGCGAGGGCGGCGCCGGTTCCGACCGGGCCCTCCCAGTAGAACTCGGCCCGACGGCTGCCCGCGAGCACCGGCTGGTCGGACCAGTCGAAGTTGACCGCACGGCCGAGGGCGCGTCCCGCCGCCCACTCCAGGTGGGGGCACAACGCGCGCGGCGCCGAGTGGATGAGGATCACTCCGCGCGAAGACGTGGTCGCCATGGTCTCTCCTTCGTCAGGTACGTCTTCCCCTACGACCTGCGCGAGAGCGGTGGCGGCTGTTCGGTTGTCTCGGTCATTATCGCCGTTTCATAACGAAATCACAACACTGTGATTCCGCCGCTCACGAGCCGAACCAGAGCTTCCAGTAGAGAGCGAAATTGCGGTTGCCGTAGGACGAGCAGCCGTCGCCCTTATCCCATCGGGCGGCGATCGCGGCGGCGTTCGGCTGGTACGGCGTGTAGTTGTACAGCGCGGCGGTGGCGTGGTTGCGGATCTCGACGTCCGTGCCGCCGCAGGCCGGGTCGGGCGAGTACGCGATGTAGTGCGTGCCGGGCTGACGCATGAACTCCGACGCGCGGTACGCCTTGAGGTCGGTCGCTCCTTGGGCGACCTGCGCGGCGAAGCCGGCCTGCCCGGGGTCGCACGCGGCGTCGTCGGGGCACCGCGCGCCCATCGCGGCGCCGAGTGCCTCGGGCGACGGAGCACGGGCGATCCGGCCCGAGACGAGGCTCTGCTCCTTCTGCAGCGTCACGAGCAGCACCTTCGCCGAGATGCCGCACGCGCGCTGCACGCGGTCGATGATCTGCGCCGCCGTGAGGCTTCCGCCGTCGTAGGCCGCGCAGACCGTCTCCCCCGTGTCCTGCGACACGATCGCGTCGCGCGCCGGGAGATCGGCGTGCAGGACGTTGAGACACGCGTCGTTCTGGCAGACGCCGATCTGGTCGTCGAGGAAACGCTGGATCTCGTCGGCATTCATCGCGTTGCCGTCGTAGAAGGCGCCGTCGTCGATGAGGAAGCCGGGGTCGAACCCGGCGAGGTCGACCGCAGCCTTGCGCGCCGCGACGTTCCAGTCGGAGTTCCACGCGGCGACGAGGTGCACGAGCGGGACGGTCGCAGCCACGATGAGACCGACGACGACGGCGGCGAGGATGCCGACGGTCCAGCGTCGCCGGCGGAGTTGGCGGACGCGGGCGGGGCTGCGCTTCGGGCGTCGGCCTGCGGGTCGGGCGGGGGTGCGTCCGACGGGTCGCGCGGTGGTTCGCGCGCGCGGCTTCGACGGAGGCGTGGCGCGGGGGCCTCGGTTCCCGCGCGTCGCCATGCAACGATCGTGCCGCACCGCGCTGACCGCGTGCTGGACGCGGTCGGCGCGGCGCGGCGGAGTTCAGCTCCCGTTCGTCGCGGGCGGCGTGGCGCCGGGCGTGGGGGCCTGGCCGGGGGTGGGGGCCTGGCCGGGCGTCGGCGGCGTGGGGGCCGTGCCGTCGGCGGGCGGGCTCGGCGGGGTCGGGGCGCTGCCGTCGGCGGGAGGGGCGGGCGGGGTGTGTCCGTCCGCGCCCGGAGCGCCGGGGCCGCCGGGCCCAGCCGGTGCGCCACCGGGGCCGCACTCCCCCGGCTTCGGTCCGTTCCCGGGCGCGGCCGGAGCCGTGCCGTCGGCCGGAGGCGTGGGCGCGGTGCCGTCGGCCGGGGGCGTCGGCGCACCCGTCGGCGCGCCGGTCGGCGCTGCGGTGGGGGCGGTCGCGCCGGGACCCGTCGCGCCGCCGTCGGCGCTCGGAGCGTTCGTCGCGGCCGCGACCGTGCTGCTGGACTGAGCCGCGAGCGCGGCGGTGCCTCCGGTGAGGCCGAGCGCGGCCACCACCGCGGCGGTGATCACGACCGGGCGCACCCACGTGCGGCGGGGCGGTTCCGGGGTCGGATCCTCGTGACGGGGCAGCGGCAGGGTGGGGTTGTCGTCGTCGGACATGGCTTCCTCTCGGGCCGGCGAGTCTCGTCGGCGTCTGCTCATCAGCCTCGGAACCGGAACTGAAGCCGACCTGAAGCGGCCACGACCGGGGCGAATCCCCATCGTTCGCATAAGCGGCATCCAGTGTCCGCCCGTATCGTCGGCCGGATGTCCGCCCCCGCCCGCGTTCTCGTGCTCGACGACGACGAGACGATCCGCCTCGCCGTCGTGCTCGCGCTGCGCGCCGACGGCTTCGTCGCCGAGGGGGCGCCCGACGGCACCGATCTCACTGAGCGCCTGGACCGGTTCCGCCCCGACCTCGTGGTGCTGGACTGGATGATGCCCGGGCCGAGTGGCATCCGATTGCTCCCCGTCGTGCGCGCCGCGGGCGACACCGCCGTGATCATGCTGACCGCGCGCGACGAGGTCGACGATCGGCTCCGTGGATTCGCCGAGGGCGCGGACGACTACGTCGTGAAGCCGTTCACGATGGCCGAGCTCGTGGCGCGTGCCGGTGCGGTGCTCCGGCGACGGGGACGGCTGCCGCAGACGGTCGCGGTGGGTGATCTCGTCGTGGATGCCGATGCCGCCACGGCGCATCGGGCGGGAGCGCTGCTCGACCTCACGGCGACCGAGTTCCGTCTGCTGCGTCTGCTCGTCGAGAGCCGCGGAAGGACGCTGTCGAAGACGCAGATCCTCACGCAGGTGTGGGGGTACGAGGACTACGACGTCAATCTCGTCGAGGTGCACGTGAGCGCGCTGCGCCGCAAGATGGAGGCCCACGGCGAGCGTCTCGTCCACACCGTGCGCGGGCTCGGCTACCGCCTGAGCGAGCGCGCATGAGCGCCCTGCGGTCCGGGTCGCTCCGGCGACGCACGATCGTGTCCGTGCTGGCGCTCGTCGCGCTGTTGCTCGTCGTGCTCGCGGTGATCGTCGATGTGGCGCTCGGCGCGCGGCTCCGCGGGCAGATCGAGGACCGGCTGCGCGATCGCACCGCCGCGACCGCGTCGCTCGTGGGGATCGTGGATGCCGAGGATCTCGCCGACCGGCTCTCGGCACAGGGCCTGTCGGTGCGCATCGACGAGGCCGGCGGCGGGTCGGTCGTCGCGGGCCCGAGTCCCGAGCAGTTGCGCGGGAGTCCGGCGGGACCGCCCGGGGGTCCGCGGGGCGGCGAGGCCCCGGCGACGCCCGCGCCGGGAGCCGTGACCGTCACCGCCTCGGAACTCGGTGGTGACGCCGATCTCGTGACCCTGCGTTCGACGCTGAGCGACGGATCGACGCTCACGCTCACGGCCTCCGCCGCCGGGGTCGGCGAGACGCTCGGGCAGGTGCGCTGGATCATGGCCGGCGCGTCCATCGCCGTTCTGCTGCTCGCTGCGGGCGCGGTCGTGCTGGTGGTGCGCCGCACCCTGCGGCCGCTCGACGAGGTGTCGGACGTCGCGCGGGCGATCGGCGCCGGGGAACGCGACCGACGCCTCCGTCCCACGCACCCCGACACCGAGATCGGGCGGGTGGCGACGGCGCTCGACGACATGCTCGACGACGTCGTCGGCGCCGAAGTCGCCGCGCGGGCCGCCGAGGAACGGCTGCGGGCCTTCCTCTCGGATGCCGCACACGAACTGCGGACGCCGGTCGCCGGCATCCGGGCCGCCGCCGATACCCTCGTGCGCGCCGACCTCGACGGTCCCGAGCGCGAGATGCTCGCCGGGCACGTCGTGCGGGAGGCGACCCGCGCGTCGCGTCTCGTGGACGATCTGCTGCTCATGGCGCGCGTCGACCGCGGGTTGGAGCTCGCGCTCGCTCCGGCGGATCTGCGCGAGATCGTCGACGCGGAGGCGGCGCGGGCACGCCTGGTGCATCCCGGCCTGACCCTCAACACCGAGATCCCGGATGCCGCTGTCCCGGTGTCGGTCGACCGCGACCGCATCGCGCAGGTGCTGTCGAACCTCGTCGAGAACGCCGCGCGCATCACCGGCGGCCACGGGCGTGTGGTGCTCGGCATCCATTCGTCGGGCGCCGACGTCGAGGTGCGCGTGAGCGACGATGGGCCGGGCGTCGCCGCGGACGATCGGGAGCGGATCTTCGATCGGCTCGTGCGGCTCGACGCCGCGCGCGCGGGGTCCGGCGGCGTCGGGCTCGGGCTCCCGATCGCGCGCGGGATCGCCCGCGCGCACGGCGGCGATGTGCAGTGCCTGCCCGCGGGGAGCGGAGCGGTGTTCGCGCTCCGTCTCCCGCGGTCAGCGGCTCCGATTCAGCGCACGGGGCGTGCCGCGCGCGCGGGCGTCGGTCGCGCCGGCGTCGTCTGAGCAGAGGCGACGCCCGACCCCGTCAGCGTGAGGCCGTCGGCACCGCTGGCGTCGTGCATCATCTGGTCGACGAGTTCGCGATCGATCGACGGTTCGCGGCCGCCGTAGAACTGCAGCACGAGGGCGTTCGAGGCGTGGATCCACAGGCTCGCCTGGCGCACCCCCTCGTTCACGGGCACCTGGAGCATGAAGCCCTCGTTCCGGCGCAGCTTGTTCATGATCACGATGCGCAGATGCGCGAGCAGACGATCGTCGATGTCGAACGTCGCACGGTCGCGGTAGATGAGGCGTCCCACGGCTGGTCCTTTTCTGGCGCGCCGAAGCGTACCTGTCGTGCAAGGGCGGGACCACGCCGGGAAGCGAGGCAATGCGGGGATACCCATTCTGCCATTCCGAAACGGCTCCCGGCCGCGTTCCCGGCCGCTACGGCGGTTTCCCAGCGACGCCGGATATCGTGCTCGTCACCGCATCGACGACCCACGAGAGAGAACCCCCGTGAGCCATCCCCGCACCTCCCCCGATCAGGAGGGCCGATCTCCGAGCCCCCTCGTTTCGAGAGGGGGTGAGATCCGATGCTGGCTGCTGTCCTGACGCTGCTCCTCGGCGTCATCGTGACGCTGGCGATCATCGCGGCGTGCGGCTTCTTCGTCGCGCAGGAGTTCGCGTACATGTCCGTCGACCGCGCGAAGCTCGCCGCGCGCGCCGAGAAGGGCGACGTACAGGCGAAGCGCGTGCTCGCGATCACGCAGCGGACGTCGTTCATGCTGTCGGGCGCGCAACTGGGCATCACTGTCACGGGCCTGCTCATCGGGTACGTGGCCGAGCCGCTCATCGGCGCCTCGATCGGGACGCTGCTCGGCGGCGCCGGGATCGACGCCGGCATCTCGATCGCGATCGGGACCGTGGCGGCCCTGCTGCTCGCCACCGTCGTGACCATGATCTTCGGCGAGCTGTACCCGAAGAACCTCGCGATCGCGAACCCCGAGCCGCTCGCCCGCGCGCTCGCGGTGCCCACCCGCATCTACCTGCTCGCGTTCGGCTGGCTCATCACCGTGTTCGACGTCGCCGCCAACGCGCTGCTGCGCCTCGTGCGCATCGAGCCGTTGGAGGACGTCGACGAGAGCGCGACCGCCCGCGACCTCGAGGCGATCGTCGAGGAGTCGCGCGCGAGCGGCGACCTGCCGGACGACCTGTCGATGATCATCGACCGCATCCTCGACTTCCCGCAGCGCGACGTCGAGCACGCCATGATCCCGCGCTCCCGCGTCGACTCGGTTCACCCCGACACCACGGTCGGTGAGGTGCGGGCGCTCATGGCGACCGGCCACACGCGGTACCCGGTGATCGGCGACGAGGACTCCCCCGTCGGCGTCGTCGAGCTCATCGACGTCCTCCGGCTCGCCCCGGATGCCGACGACCTCGTGGCATCCGTCATGCGCCCGGCGGTCGTGCTGCCGACGTCGATGCTGCTGCCCGTCGCCCTCGACCGCATGCGGCGCAGCCGCAACGAACTCGCGTGCGTGGTCGACGAGTACGGCAACTTCGATGGCATCCTGACAATCGAGGATCTCACCGAGGAGGTCATCGGCGAGCTGTCCGACGAGCACGACGTCGAGATCGACGAGGTCACGCCGGTCGGTGACGCCGCGTGGACGGTGCCGGGCGACCTGCACCTCGACGAGCTCGAGCGCCTCATCGGCCTCGACCTCGCCGACGGCGACGTCGAGACCGCGGCCGGACTCGTGATCGACGCGCACGGTGATCTGCCCGGCGTCGGCACGGTGGTCCGTGTCGCCCTGCCCGAGCGCGCGGCCGAGGTCGTGCAGGGTTTCGACGTGGAGCGCTGGCTCGAGATCGAGGTCACCGAGGTGGACCGCCACGTTCCCTCGCAGCTCGTCGTGCGTCTGCGTGAGAGTGACCGTTCCGCTGCGCTCGCATCCGACGAGGAGGTGGCCCGATGAGCTGGTGGGTCGTGACCCTCATCACCGCGGCGCTGATCGTCGCGAGCGCGTTCTTCGTGATCGTCGAGTTCGCGCTGCTCGCCGCCCGTCGCCACCGCCTCGAGGCAGAGGCCGCGACGAGCGCCTCGGCCCGCGCGGCCCTGCGGGGCGTCAACGAGCTGACGGTCATGCTCGCGTTCGCACAGCTCGGGATTACGGCGTGCACTTTCCTGCTCGGCGCGATCACGAAGCCGGCGATCGACTACGCCCTCGCGCCCGTGCTGGCGCAGTGGGGGCTGCCCGCGGTGCTCGCCGACGTCCTCGCGTTCCTCCTGGCGCTGATCGTCGTGACGTTCCTGCACCTCGTCATCGGCGAGATGGCACCGAAGTCGTGGGCGATCGCGCACCCCGAGACCGCGGCGAAAGCGACGGGCATCCTGGCTCGCGCCCTCACGTGGCCGCTGCGACCGTTCCTGCTGTGGATCAACCGCATCGCGAACCGCCTCGTCCGCGCGTCCGGCGTCGAGCCGGTGGACAAGGCGGCGGCGGGCGGCCAGGACGCCGACACGATCCGCGAGCTCGTCGCGCACTCGCGCCGCGCGGGGACCCTCGACGAGCAGTACTCCGCGCCGATCGCGCAGGCGATCGAGCTCGGCACGCTCACGGTCGGCGACATCGTCCGCACCGACCGGACTCCCACGGCCGTCCCCGCGGATGCCACGGCGGCCGACGTGCAGGCCGCGGCTGCGGCATCCACGCACCTCCGGATCCTCGTCGGAACCGGTGCCGCGGCGCGGGTCGCGCACGTCCGCGACACGCTCGAGGTGGCTCCCTCGACGCCGGCGGCGGCCATCGCGCGCGATCCGCTCGTGCTCGGACCGGATGCCTCGGCGTACGACGCGCTCGCGCGCATGCGCCGCGGTCGCGTGCAGTTGGCCACGGTGGTGGACGGCGATCGGTTGCTCGGCGTCGTGACGCTGGACGACCTGCTGAAGGAGATCCTGCCGGGCGTGGGCGCGGCCTGAGTCGGCGCCCGTCATCGCGCGTACGCATCCACGAGGAGCGGACCCCGGATGCCGCGCAGCGTCTCGACCAGCCGGTCGAGCGCCGCGCGGTTCCAGGCCGCCAGCTGCAGGTCGTGGGGTCCGAGGGGCTCGAGCTTGCCGGTGCGCAGGCGCACGACCTCCCAGCCGACCGCGCGGAGGGCCCGATCCTTCCGCCGATCGGCCTGTTCGCGTCGGCCGACGTGCTCGAGGCCGTGGCGTCCGATCGAGTCGTATTCGATCGCGATGCGCAGCTCGGGGAGCACGAGGTCGGGCCAGATCTCGAGGTGCTGGAAGAACGGGCGGGCGACGCGGACGGCATTGAGCCCCTCCGTGAGCGCCAGCCGCGCGAACAGGTCGGCGCGGACGCGGTCCTCCACCGCGGATGCCGGTCGCGGCGCGCACACGGAGACGAACGCCTCGCCGGGCGGGAGGTTCGGCGTCTTGTCGCACAGCGGCGGGGTCTTCTTCGGCATCCGGGCGCGCAGCACGCCTGGCTGCGGCGGCGACGGCGCGTCGACGGACTCGCGCATCGGCAGCGCCACGACGCGGGTCGGGGCGGCGAGCTCGCTGCACTCCGGGCACCACGCGCTGCGGCGCCGCTCGCGGCCGGGACGGAGCCGCTGCTCGGTGGGCGTCGCGGCGAACCGATGGCCGGAGTCGCACTGCCACAGCAGCAGCACGTCCGCCGCGGGTGGGACCTGGCTCAGCGCGATACCCGCGTTGAGGTCGGGGTGATACTGCCGGATCAGGGCGGGAAACGCCGCCCACGCCTCGCGGTACGCCCCGACCGCATAGGGCACGTCGGCGCCCTTCGACCACTGTCGCCGGGCCCACCACGCTTCGACTCGCTCCGCCACGCGAGAACGCTAAACGCGACCTCCGACATCCGTGTCAGTCGTCCCAGGGGTCCTCGTCGTCCTGACCTCCGGAGCGCGACCACGCGAGCCGGAAGCCACATTCCCGGCACTCGTCGGCATCCACTCCCTCATCCAGGAGCGGATGCATCGTGATGCCGCACGACGGGCAGATCGGCTGTGCGCTGTCGCCCTCGTCGTCGTACGGGAAGAGGAAGGTCATCGCGGGCCGCCGACGACCGTGTGCGGGAGGAAGTTGGCGAAGTTGTCGGTGATCGGGCCGCGGCTCTCGCGCACGGCCATGCCGGACGGCTCGCCGTCGATCATCCACACGCCGACCACGGTGCTCACGTCGACGCCCTCCTCTCGTCGCCGGAACCGCGGCGGTTCCGCGAGCTCCTGCACGATGAAACCTTCCGCGCCATAGCCCTGTTCCTCACCGCGGATCCGCACGCCGCTCGGGTGACTCAGGGTGATGTCGGCGCCCTCGCGCGCGAGGATCGGCTTCCGCGCGTACCCGGTGCGGTTCACCGAGAACGGCTCGTCGCCGTCGAACCAGGCGGGGAGGAGATACTTCCGACCGTCCTCCGATTTCCCGAACAGGTGCCACAGGACGGGGAGGATCGCCTTGTTGCTCCACAGCATCTTGTAGGGCGGCTCGATCCAGATCGTCCCGCCGGAGTACGGGTTCCGGTCGAGGCCGGAGTGGAGCAGGTCGGCGAAGATCGCGTCGGCGTTCTGCTCGCGCGCGAGGTGCTCCCACGGGTAGAGCTTGAAGATCACGTCGATGTGCTCGCCGCCCTGCCCGGCGTAGAAGCGACCGTCGTCACCGAGCCAGATGTTCTCGATGTAGATCGTCTCCACGCGATAGCCGGCGAGCTGACACGTGTCGCGAAGGACGAGCGTGTTCATCTCGTCCTCGTGCGAGGGGTCGACCTCGCTGCACGCGAAGAACACCGTGGGCTCATGGCCGATCTTCGCCGAGATGAGCGCCAGGTTCCGCTTCCACGCGGCGATGAGGTCTTCGTACATGTTGGTCCACTGCGAGACCGTCTGGCCGCCCGGCTCGAGAGAGAAACGCGGCCGGTTGTCCTCGAACCAGTCCCACTGCACGAGCGACTCGACGAGCGAGGTGGGCGTGTCGGCGTTGAACTCATAGAGCTTCGGCGTGCGCAGGCCGGGGTCGGGGTGCGCGACCCCGCCGAAGCGGAAGTCGTACCGCCCGAGGATCGAGCCGCACGCCGGCTCCTCGTTCCAGCTGTCGACGACGGCCCGCATCGCGACCGTCGGGATCTGGAACTTCTGGAGATGCCACGCCCCCTGTGGCGACAACAGCCAGTCACCGGCATCCTGAAGCATCCGGAAGATCGCAGTGGATGCCTCTTCCAAGGCGACGATGTCGTCGGCGGTCATCTCGTAATAGGCGTCATCCCGCCAGTAGCGGTAGAGCTCCGGATGATCGGATCGCGGGTCCTCGTGCGTGTAGACGAGACCCGCCTCCTGCACTCTCGCGAGGTAGTCGGGCCGCGCCGGGATCAGACGACGCTGCATGCTCAGCCGCCCGTCCCGTGGGCGCCGTCGCCGTCGCCGCCGAAGCCGCCGGGCTTGCCGCCCGATCCCCCGGACCCGCTGCCGAATCCGGCGGGCTTGCCCGTGGAGGCCGAGATCCCGTTGGACACGCGCCCGCTCGACGACAGCCCCGCGGCCGCGCGCGCCGCCGCGTCGCTCGCGGCGAAGCGGGACGTCGACATCGCCGGGTCCAGCCGCGAGCCCACCGGGAGACCACCCGCGTACCGGCCGATCAGGAACCACGCCAGCGCCGAGCCTCCGCCGCTGTGCCCGGTGCTCGTGTCGTCGCAGAGGGACTCGTCGACGATCGTGTTCTGCTCGTCGACGCAGTACACCGTGTCGGACGGCGTGCTCTCGAACTGATCGTCGGCGCAGCCGGCCAGGACGAGCGCCGCCATCGCGGCGACGGCGGGCAGCGCGATCCGTCGCGTCCGGGGTGGGGTCATGTCCACGATCCTTCCAGCCGCGGGCGTACCCGTCTGCCCCGCGCACGCACGGACCCGACGGATCCGGGGGAACCCGAGAGTAGGGCGGGTGGGACTTGAACTCTCTCCACGCCCGCCTGGCACCGCGTTACCCGCGGAATCGCGCGGGTCATGCGGTGGTGTGCGGTGGCGTACGCACGGGTGCGGCGGGGGTGAATGTGGGCAAAATGTGGGCAGATTAGCTCGCCTGTCGACGGCCACCGGCAGCTCGCTGACGCAGGAGTCTTCGGACGAGCATGGGCTTGGCCTCGAGCGCTTCTCGCGTATCGATCGCGCGCTCCAGGAGCTGTAAGTACCGCGCAGGTGGGACGTGGAAGCGGGCGCGGATCGCGTCGCCCTTCTGGCCTGACCACCTCGCCCACTGCTCCTCGAAGTCGAGCAGCTCCGTCATCTCGATGCTGGGCGTGTGGACAGTCTCCTCGGGGCCTCCGACATCCGGGCTACGCATCCCCCGATGCCCCTCCCGCCACCGCTCGCGTGCCCGCTCTGCGGGTCGGTGATCGCGGCGACCTAGTGCCACGCGTGCCGCATCCACGTCATCCCCGTGGCGGTGGAGTGACGTAGCCTGGTGCACTCTCGGCCGGGGAAAGGGGAATCCCGTGGCTGAGTGGCACCCGATCATGGCCGCCGTCGAAGACCCGCCTGGGACGTGGCGGATAATTGACCCTCAGGGCCGGGAGTACGGGCGCGATCGAGATCCGCCGTGTCGACGCCGGCCGCGTCATCGCCTAGCGTGCCGAGCGTGACGGCGTGGTGCTCGGGTGGGCGTCCTCGCTGCGTCCCGCGTGCTTCAAGGTCCACGGTGCCATGCTCGCGTCCCTCGCACCGTCGGGCGGTGCTGTGGCCATTGGGGTGAGCTCACCGGCAACGGCAGGCGGAGGCGACAGTAAAGCGGTGACGTTCCATACATCCTAACGTTGCATAATGCATCGTAAGGTTGTGTGATTAGAGCACAACAACAGACAGGAGGTGAGATGTCCGAGATAGTGGACAACCTGGTCAAACTGATCACCGCCACCGCAGCCCCCATCACAGCCCTCGCGCTGTGGCGAAAGGCCGGTGAACGGAAGAAGGAATATCCAGAGGGGGCCGGAAGTAGACCTAGTACCTCCGTCCATTGTCCGACACCCACCATGAAGAAGCCATACGGATACGCCGCGACCGTGCTCGCGTTCGTCACCGCTGTCGTCGCTTTAAGCGTAGGCAGTACCTGGGCGGGCGCCTTCGCGGTGCTCACTGGTGCCCTCGCCGCCTACGCCACGATCGGCGGTGAGCGACGATGACACAGCACTACCTCTCGCGCGCTCAATTCGGGGAGCGCATCGGCGTCAAGCCCGCCTCGCTGGGGCGCTACAAGCTGCCCGAGCCCGATGCGATGATCGGCGACGTCCGAGGCTGGCTTCCCGACACGATCGACACCTGGCACGCCGCGCGGCCAGGGAAGGGTGCCGGCGCAGGGCGCAAGCCGAAGCCCAGGGACAATCATGCAGGGCTGTCTGAATGAGCCGGCGAGGGTGCATTTTCTGCGGGTCGGTCACGAACAAGATGAGCCGTGAGCACATTTTCCACAGAGCCTGGGGAAAGCACATCCCGCACAGCCCTGCGACCGTGCGCTTGGACTACACCAGCTACCGCAGCGGCGACGAGAAGCTGACGGAAATGCCCGTGTCGATGTTCGAGGCTCAGGTTGGGGGCGTCTGCAAGCCATGCAACGAGTCGTGGATGAATCACATGGATCTGGCAGTCGGCCCACTCGTCATCGAACTCGCCAACCTCCGGGAACAAAGGATCCCCGCCGACCGGGTCGAAGCCTTCGCAACCTGGGCAGTGAAGGTGGCTCTACTCCGCGCTGAGGTGAACCGCGGCCGTGACTGGCACGCGCACCCGAAGATGCTCCACGACTTCTACCAATCTCAGCTACCCCCGAAGCGGGCCATCGTTCGGGCCGGACTCTCGAGGGAGTTGTTAAAGGAGGGTGGATCGAACGGATCGCTGCACCCAGAACCACTCGATCCGGCGATGCAAGAATTCGTCCGGGCCAACGACCATCGCGACGAGTTCCACCGCATCAACGTGGTCAGCTTCTCCCTCGGCGGCCTCTACGTCCACGTCATCCTTCCGTCATCTCGCGCCCCCCGCGTCAAAGTGGAACAGTTCGATGACCGGACGCGCGAGCTCGCCGGTCCGACCGCCCGCAAGCTCTGGCCCCCGGATGGGGGCGATGTTCGGCTCACCCATTGGATGACCCAGGACATCGCCGATCGAGTAGGCGAGGTGGCCTACCTCACTGCGGGAGTGAGATCTCGACCGATACCACCGCGCGCCACCTAACGCCGAACGCCCCCGGCGTCCGTTCATCCGAGAATGAAGGACGCCGGGGGTGTTGTGGTTCAAGGGCCCCGCAGGGGTGGGGTCAGGCGGCTCAGTGAGGGTCCGAAGTCATTCTGCGGAGAACGCGAGCCTGACGTTCACGGGCTTCGCGGAAGGCGCGCAGCGCGGCATCTGTCTCATCGCTGTCCTTCGCGACGACGATCCCGTCACCGAAGGTGGAGAGTACCTGCGTTTCGATGCGATTCGCTGCGTCGTCCATGGCGAGGGCCGATGCGTAGAGTTCGTCGCTGTCGATGCGCGATTGCGTCCACACGCCGATTCGGTCTGATGTCTCCGAGACCTCGTAGCCTTCAGGCAGTTCTTCGACAGCGTGCCCCCTCAGGGGGCCATCAATCAGCGTGTAGTGACTCATGCCGTTCATTCTGTCGGCCGTAGGGGAAATGCGAAACGCCCCCGGGGTCCGCCCACCACGAGGGGTGAAGGACGCCGGGGGCGGTCTTGTTCATGCCGGGGCGTCGGGCGCTCCGGTGACGGCTTCGATGATGACCTCCCGGCTGCCACCGTCGGCGACGTACTGCGCGGCCATGGTCGCGAGCTGCTGCGGCACCGCGGCGAGTCGCTGGCGCCGCTCCTGCTCGGCGAGCACCGCGTTGAGATGCTCTGCGAGCTGCTCATCGGTCAGCGTGGTCAGATCCATTGGATTTCGTCCTCTCCGGTCGGTCACAGCGCGGGGATGACGCCGTCAGCGGTGCCGGGTGCCGCGGTTGGCCATGGGTCGTTGGTGAACCAGACGAGACTGCCCTGGTAGAGCGTCGCCGTCGTGCCGGGCTGCAGCGGCCGACGTGCGCATCGAATACTCGCTTCTGCCACCCGACCGTGACGGGGAGTACCGCCACCGCCACAACGCCATCCGCCTCCGCCGCGGAATGTCCAGCCGACTACATCGATCAGTCCTCGCCCACGAGCTTGCACACGCCGTGTTCGGCCACGTGCCCAGCCGTTTCGGCCCGGAAGCGGCGAAGCAGGAGCGCGTCGCCGAGGAGTGGGCGGCCCTGCGGCCCTGCGGCCAATCCGTCACGAGGACTACAGGCGAGCGGAGGAGCTGCACGAGGGCCACCCTGGCGCGATAGCGTACGAACTCGGCGTCGTGCTTAGCATCGTCGAGGTTTACCGAGCGGTGCTCCTGAGCATCCAGGTCGAGGGGGAATCGCCCGACGTCGTCTATGTGCGACCTGCGGCTGGGCGCGGGCGGATGGACCTAGCGGCTCGAGGCTCCCGAGAGCGCCTGATGGCTGGCACCATCACGCCCTACGACACCGCGGCAGGGAAGCGATACCGGGTCCGCTACCGCAAGCCAGGCAAGACGCGGACCGGCAAGCGAGGGTTCCGCACGAAGCGCGACGCCGAGCTGTTCCTGGCATCCGTCAGCGTGTCGAAAGCGATCGGGCAATTCGTCGACCCGACAGCCGGGCGCGTCACCGTCTCCCACCTCGGGCCTGCCTGGCTCGCGAAGAAAGAGGGGCTCAAACCGTCGTCGTACCGACCGCTCGATCTAACCTGGCGCGTCTATGTCCTCCCGAAGTGCGGGCGCGTGCCCGTCGCTAGACGTGAAGGCATCCGACGTCGAAGCATGGATCACCCAACTCGGCGCCGGGAAGGCCCTGGCCGAGGGGCTCGGGGGGCGCAAGAACGGAAAGCTTCTATCGGCCTCGAGCGTGCTCCGCGACGTGGGAGCGCTCGCCGGGATCCTCGATGACGCGACGCGCGACGGCCGCATCCACAGCAACCCCGCGCGCGGCGCCGACAACGTCCCGAAGACAACCGGGAAGGCGCACCGTCGCTACCTCACCGACGCCGAGGTCATGCGCCTCGCCACCGCGATCGCTGACCCCACGAGTTCCACCCTCGTCGTGCTCCTCGCATACACCGGCATCCGATGGAGCGAGGCGGTCGGACTCCGCGTCCGCGACCTCAACATGCCCCGCCGCCGGCTCCACGTGCGCCGCCCGTCGTCGAGATCGACGCCTCTTCCACGAAGGCGAACCGAAGTCCTGGGAGCGCCGCACTGTCGCGTTCCCCGCGTTCCTCGACCACGCGCTCGCGGCGCTCTGCATCGCGAAGGGCCCCGACGACACCATCTTCACCGATGGCGCGAACTACATCCGCCAGCCGCACACGTCCAAGTCATGGTTCCTCACGGCCTGCGGACCGCCGAGATCGAACGGCTCACGCCGCACGACCTGCGCCACACCGCGGCATCCCTCGCCGTGTCAGCAGGCGCCAACGTGAAGGTGCTCCAGGGAATTCTCGGGCATAAGTCGGCCGCCATGACGCTCGACACGTACGCGGATCTCTTCGACGACGACCTCGACAACGTCGCCTCGCTCCTCAACACCCGCGCGAACTCCGCAGCGGATGTGGGCAATGTTTGGGCAGACCCCGGAATCCGCGCGTCCTGAGCAAAAAAAGCCCCCCAATCAGGCATTGCCTGTCGGAGGGCTTGAGTAGGGCGGGTGGGACTTGAACCCACGATCGTCGGGTTATGAGCCCGCTGCCTTGACCAGCTTGGCCACCGCCCCCTGTGTTCCCCGAGCCTACCGGCATCCATCCCTCCTCGCCGAAGCTGCCGGATCACGTGATCTGACGCCCCGCACACCCCGCCGAGAGTCCACGATCGGGTCGAGCGCCCAGGGGCGGGTCGACCGGAGCGTGAGCGCTCGACCGGATCGAGAGCGCTCGGCGCGGCGAAGCCGTCAGACGACGCGGGGCTTC
The DNA here is from genome assembly GCF_049739645.1 of Microbacterium sp. SLBN-111. Taxonomy (NCBI): domain Bacteria; kingdom Bacillati; phylum Actinomycetota; class Actinomycetes; order Micrococcales; family Microbacteriaceae; genus Microbacterium; species Microbacterium sp. SLBN-111. The sequence goes on along the minus strand of NZ_JBMGQH010000001.1, from coordinate 3,246,417 downwards.
TTGCGCTTGCCGTCGGCCGTCACCTGGGGGTGGTGGCGGGTCAGCTGGATGACGCCCCACGTCGCGATCGCGCCGGCGATCACGAAGCCGATCAGGGCCCACGCGGGAGCCGTCGACGCCTCGCCGAGGACCGCCAGGCCGATGAGCACGGCGACGATCGGGTCGATGACCGTGAGACCGGCGATCACGAGGTCGGGCGGCCCGACCGAGTACGCCGTCTGCACGAAGTACGCGCCGACCGCGACCGCGGCGAGCAGCGCCACGACGCACAGCAACGTCAGCCACTCGAAATTCCCGGCCTGGATGCGGCTGATGATGACCTTCGCGAGCGTCGCGACGAAACCGTAGATGACGCCCGCGGCCATGATGTAGAACAGCGCCTGCGCGCGACGGCGCACGAGGAACCAGAACGCCCCGAACACCACGACCACCACGGCCAGGATGCCGAGGATGATCAGCAGCTCGCGCGAGGTGACGATGTGCTCGGTCGCGAAGAACGCCGCGATCGTCACGAAGATGAAGATGCCGCCGACGCACGCGGCGATCGCGATGAGCGACTGCCGCGTCGGCTTGTGGTGGGTCACCCGGGCGTTGAGGATCGTCGTGATCACCAGCGCGATCGCGCCAAGGGGTTGCACGAGGATCAGCGGAGCGACTGACAGAGCCGCGAGCTGACACACGATCGCGAGGCCGAGCATCAGCGTGCCGGCCACCCAGGACGGGCGCGTCAGCAGTGACGTCACCTGCGACCGCGAGAGTCCGCCGGTCGTCTTGCCGGACAGTCGCTCGACCTTCTGCACCCCGCGGTGCTGGTACTGCGCGCCGAACGACATGAAGACCGCGCCCAGCAGCGCCAGCGGGATACCGAGCAGAATGCGGGGATCGCGGAAGACGCCGACGAGCTGATCGATACCGTCGGTGAGGGAGACATCGAGCGGAATCACCCTCCGACGATAGCCGCCGTATCGCCGCATAGGCTGGTGACGTGGCCGTTCTCCCTATCCGCATCATGGGCGATCCCGTCCTGCACGCCCCCGCTTCCCGCGTCGACGAAATCACCGACGACATCCGCACGCTCGTCGCCGACATGTTCGAGACGATGGATGCCGCCCCCGGCGTGGGCCTCGCGGCCCCCCAGGTCGGCGTCGGCCTGCGCATCTTCACGTACACGTACGAGGACGACGAGGGTCAGCTGTGGCGCGGGGTCGTAATCAACCCCGAGCTGTGGATCCGTCCGCTCGAGCCCGGCTATCCCGACCCCGACGAGGAGTCCGAGGGATGCCTCTCGTTCCCGGGTGAGCGCTTCCCGCTGCGCCGTTCCGAGGCGGCGCTCCTCACGGGCGTCGACCTCGACGGCCAGCCGGTGCGCATCGAGGTCTCGGGGTGGCGTGCCCGCATCCTGCAGCACGAGTTCGACCATCTCGACGGCGTGCTCTATGTCGACCGCCTCGACGAGGAGGACAGCCGCACGGTCGCGAAGATCGCGAAGAAGCGCAAGTGGGGCAAGCCCGGCGCCTCCTGGATGCCAGGAGTCGACGACATCGACGCGTGACGCGTCTCAGTACAGCCCGCGGGACTGTAGCTCCTGCTGCAGGATCGGGGTTAGGCGTTCGGCGAACGCGGGCGTCAGGTGCGTGTCGTCGTACCGCACCGGCGTATCGCCCGCGAAGGCCGGGCAGACGTTCTGCCAGCACGTGAACGGCAGCGCGCTGATGGCGTTGTTGCCGGTGGCCGCGGCTTCGGCCTCGGTCGCGGTCTCCATCTGCGTCCACACGTCGTCCACCGCGGCGAGGCACGCCGACGGGCCGGTTACGGGCGAATAGCACCGGTCGAGGTCGGCGCCGTGGGGCGGCGGGGAGAGGAACACTGTGCGTCCGGCCGGCGCCCAGGTGCCGATCTCCGCGAACGTCGACGCGGCCAGCTGCGTCGGATCGAGCGACGCCCCGCCGACCGCCGTGCCGAGCGTGAACGCGTTCGAGACGATGACGAGGTCGGCCGGATCGGCGGCGACCATCGCCCGCACCTGCGCTTTCCGGGTCTCGCACCCAGCGTTGACCGCCGGATCGCGGCTCTCGATCATGACGTCGGTGAAGCGGCATCCATACATTCCGACCGTCGTCGCGCGCCACGCTCCCCCGCTCTGCTCCGCGAGCTTCGCGATCGCCGGCGCGTACGCCATCGCGCTGGAGTCGCCGACGAGATACAGATGACGGGATGCCGCGGGGTCACCGAACGTGCATCGTGCGGGGTCGGGGGCGATGTCGGGGGTGAAGCAGTCGTGCGCCCGGTTGTCGGACGACGATTCGCGGATGACCTCGTCGAGTCCGGGGTGGAGGTCGGGCCAGGCGTCCGCGCTGACGGCGGCGGCGAGCTGCGCCTGCAGGGTCGGCAGGGCCTCGGCGACTTCCGCCGGGTCGGCGGTCGGCGCGGCCACGAGACCGGGGAGCTGCAGGACAGGAGCGCCGTACGCGACGAACACGGCGAGCACTGTGGCCCCCGCGCCGATCGTCAGCACTGCGGCGGCGAGTCCCATGCGGGCGGAGAAGCGTTCGCGCCACGCGGCCCAGGTGAGGGGGCGGGCGGCGGTGGGTTCCGGTTGCCGTTCGGGTGCGGGCGCGACGGGCGGTGCCGGGGTCGGCTGCGGTTCCGGCACCGGTTGCGGTTCGGGCGCCGGGGGCACGGCATCCGGTTCCGTCATCCGGGGACGCGAACCGGGGTAGTAGCGCTGGCCGGGCACCCATCCGGCCGGGCGGGAGGCCAGCGCCGCCGGTCGTGCGGCAGGCGCCGGTGCTGGGGCGACCGGCTCGGGCACGACCTGCTCCTCCTCCGTCACGGTACGGCTCCGCTCGAGCCACGGCGAACGGTGGATCGGTTGCTCAATACCCAGGTAGGTCGCGACCGTGAGGACCGCGGTGATCAGCAGCACGATCGGCATCCAGAAGGGTCCGGGCGGGAGGAGGACCTCCGCGAACACGATCGCGGGCAGGTGCCACAGGTACAGCGAGTACGAGACGTTGCCGAGTGCGACGCTCAGCGGGTTGGTGAGCGGGAAGAGGTGGCGGTGGCGCGGGTCTCCCCCGATGCCGCCCGCGATGAGGAGCGCCGCACCGGCCACGGGGAGCGCCGCCCACGGAGCGGGAAACGGCGAGGTGGGTTCGATGAGGACGAAGGATGCCACGACCACCGCGAGTCCGCCCCAGGCGAGGAGGCCGCGCAGCGGTGCCGGCATCCGGCCGAGGACGGGCGCGAGGGCGGCGAGCACGGCACCCACGCCGAGTTCTCCGGCCCGCGCGAGCGTCGAGAAGTACGCCCCTGCCGGATCGGTCGCGGTGAGCTGCGCCGCGGCCACCGTGGAGGCCGCGACGAGCGCGAGGGCGATAACGCCGGTGAGCCGGCGTGCCGCGGGGCCCCGCCGCGCGGCCGCGGGCAGGAAGGCGACAGCGGCGAGCAGGAGGAGCGGCCACACGAGCGAGAACTGCTCCTCGATCGACAGCGACCAGAAGTGCTGCAGCGGCGAGACGTCGGTGGATGAGAAGTAGTCGCGCCCCTCGAGTCCGAACCGCCAGTTCGAGACCAGACCGAGTGCCGAGAGCGCGTCGCCCAGCGTCTGCTCGGCGCGGGCGCTGTGGAACACCGCGAAGCCGAGGCCGACCACCGTCGCCAGCACGAGCAGCGCGGCGGGGAGCAGGCGCCGGATACGGCGCGCGAAGAAGGCGCGCAGGTCGATCGATCCGGTGGTCGCGAGATCGCGGAGCAGAATGCCGGTGACGAGGAACCCCGAGAGGACGAAGAACACGTCGACGCCCGCGAATCCGCCGGTCGGCCACCCGGTGAGATGGCTCGCGACGACGCCGAGGACGGCCAGCGCGCGGAGTCCCTGGAGGTCGAGACGCGTGCGGGTCGGGGCGGTGGGCACGGGCGGCGGCATCCTCTCGGACCGCCGGATGCGGCCGGAGCGAGCTTACTGGAACCGCTCCCAGGGCACCGACCCGGACGCGCTGTCAACGGGATCGACCGCGGCGACGGTCCGTGATCGCCTGGGCGCATGACCGAACAGGACCGCACCCCCATCCCCGACCCCGCCGCGCAGAAGACCGACCGGCACGACACCTCGATCGTCCCCGACATGGAGGCGAACCCGGCGGAGGCCGAGGAGCACCGCCTCGACGACGAGGCGGATCCGGGCAAAAAGTAAGGCCCGGGGTGGAAGCCCGGGCCTAGGGTGAGAGCCGCGTTAGATGGACGCGGGTCTCTCGCTCCCCGGCTTGGACTCGAACCAAGAACCTATCGGTTAACAGCCGATTGCTCTGCCAATTGAGCTACCGAGGATCATGCCCACCTGGCGGCGGGCAACCAGACGATACTAACAGCACCGCGGCGCAGCGGAAAAATCAGCCGGCCGAAATCCGTCGGTCGGGCGCGCCGTCGGGCGTCCACTGCAGACCCTCGGTGCCATGACCGTACGCGACGACGTGCCCGGCGCGCAGCACGAGGACATCGGCATCCAGGTCGCGCGGGGCGTCCGAGTCGTTCGTGACGACGAGCGAGGCCATCCCCCGCTCGTCCCGTCGGCGCGTGAGCGCCGCGCGTACGGCCTGCCGCACCTCGACGTCGAGGTTGGCGTAGAGGTCATCGGCGACGAAGAGGCGCGGCTCGAGCACCAGGGCGCGGGCGAGTGCGACGCGCTGCCGCATGCCCGCGCTGAGCTCGTACGGGTACTTCGGCGAGGCGCCGAGCGGCAACTCCATCTCGTCGAGGAGCGTCGCGACGCGCACAGCGAGGGCGCGCGTGTTGACGCGGCGGTCCCGCGCGGTGATCGGCTCCGAGATGACCTCGTGCACCGTGAGTCGCGCCGGCAGGTTCGCGCCCGCGCCCTGCGGCAGGTACCCGGTGTGGAACGTCCACTCGCGCAGCGCGCGACCGGGATGCCGCGCCGAGATGCCGTGCACGCGCGCGTCTCCCCCGACGACGGTCAGTCCCTCGTCGGGGCGACCCGCGAGCAGCGAGGCCAGCGACGTCTTCCCCGACCCCGTCGGGCCCATCACGACCAGGCTGCCGGCGGCCGCGAGCGTGAAGGTCACGCCGTCGATCACACGGACGCCGTTACGGGCGAGCGAGAGGTCGTCGGCACGGACGGCGACGGCGGTGTCGAGGGACCGGGGCATGCTGACATCCTCCCCGACCGGCGGCGTCCGCGCCAGCCGATCGCGCCGCGCGGCGTCAGCCCGCGGTCAACCGCTGCCGGTCGGCATCCAATTCGCGCAGTCGCAACCGCAGACGGCGACCCTCCTCCGAATCGGCGGGAACGCGCTGGATGCCGCGCAGCAGTTCGTTCTTCTCGCGCTCCAGCTCGCGCACGAGGAGTCCGCGCGCGAGGTCGTTCGCGGAGGCCACCGCGCCCTCCTCGCTGCGCGCCGGGAACTCCGCCGTGAGCAGTTCGGCGGCGAGCGTCCGGAACGGCTCCCGCACCGCCTCGACGGCGGCGACGGCCCAGCCCGGCTGGGACAGATCCGTGGATGCCAGCGTGCTCCGCACCGCCTCGAGGGCGGGGTGGCCGAACGGGGTCTGCAGGGCGCGAAGGAACAGGTCGGGTTCGATGCGGTGCCCGTACTGCAGGAACGCCATCATCGCGCCGCGCTCGAGGGCGACGTCGCGCGTGTTCGGCAGCGACGCCATCGTCACCGAGACGGCGACGGGCGGGGGTGCCTCGGCTCCCCCGCGCTGCGCGTCGCGCTTCTCGGCTCGGTCGGCGCCGCGCGCCGCGCGTTCGACGGCGCTCTGCACCTCGGGGATGTCGAGACCGAGCCGCCGCGCGAGCACCCGCACGTACCCGGGCCGCAGCGCGGGGTCGCGGATGTCCGCGACGATCGGCGCCGCGGCGCGGAGCGCCCCCGCCCGCCCCTCGACGCTGGAGAGGTCGTAGTCCTTCAGGCGCTGGTCGATGACGAACTCGAACATCGGCGCCTTGTTGTCCAGGAGGGCGCGCACCGCACCGTCGCCGCGCTGCAGGCGCAGGTCGCACGGGTCGAGGCCCTCGGGAGCCACGGCGACGTACGTCTGCGCCGCGAAACGCTTCTCGTCGGCGAAGGCGCGCAGCGCCGCCTTCTGCCCGGCGGCATCCGGGTCGAAGGTGAAGACGACCTCGCCCGCGGCGGTGTCGTCGCCCATCACGCGCCGGAGCACCGTGATGTGGTCGCTGCCGAAGGCCGTGCCGCACGAGGCGATCGCGGTCGTGATGCCCGCGAGGTGGCAGGCCATGACGTCGGTGTACCCCTCGACCACGACGACGCGGTGCTCGCGCGAGATGTCGCGCTTGGCGAGGTCGAGGCCGTAGAGGACCTGCGCCTTCTTGTAGATCGGCGTCTCGGGGGTGTTGAGGTACTTCGGGCCCTGGTCGTCGTCGTAGAGCTTGCGCGCACCGAACCCGATCACCTGGCCGGTGACGTCGCGGATCGGCCACACGACGCGTCCGCGGAACCGGTCGTAGACCCCGCGCTGGCCCTGCGACACCAGGCCCGCCTGCACGAGTTCGTCGCGCGAGAACTTCTGCGCGAGCAGGTGGTCCATGAGCGACGACCAGCCCTTCGGGGCGTACCCGACGCCGAAGTGCGCCGCGGCTCCCGCGTCGAAGCCGCGGTCGCCGAGGAACCGGCGGGCGGTGTCGGCCTCCGGCGACAGCAGCTGCGCGCGGAAGTACTCCGCGGCGGCGGCGTTCGCCGCGTACAGGCGGGACCGACCGGTGGTCTCGGGCGCAGCACCGCCGTCCTCGTAGTGCAGCGTGTACCCGACGCGGGCGGCCATGCGCTCGACGGCCTCGGTGAACGAGACGTGGTCCATCGCGCGCAGGAACGAGTACACGTCGCCCGACTCGCCGCACCCGAAGCAGTGGTAGTACCCGACCTGGGGTCGCACGTGGAAGCTGGGGCTGCGCTCGTCGTGGAAGGGGCACAGACCCTTCATCGACCCGACGCCCGCGGGTTTCAGCGCGACGCGCTCACCGACGACGTCGGCGATGTTGACCCGCGCCTTGACCTCGTCGATGTCGGCCTGCCGGATACGCCCCGCCATCAGGCATCCGCTCCCCGCGGCGGTCGCGCACCCGGCGCCCAGACGCCGAGCTCGGCGGCATCCACGTCGCCCACGAGCCGGCCGTACCACGCGATCGCGAGCTGGTCGGTGAGGCTCGCGACCTGGTCGACGACCACGCGGCGGCGCGCGACGTCGTCCGTCGCGCCCTCGAAATCGGGCAGGTGCAGCGTGTCGAGCGACCCCGGGTTCTCCCACAGGGCGGATGCCAGACGCTTCAGCACGCGTCGCTGCTCGCGGTACAGCGCCTTGCGGCCGTCGATCGACACGACGGTCGCGCCGATGATGCCCTTGAGCACCGCCATCTCGGCCTCGACGACGCGCGGGACGACGACGTGCGCGCGGTACCGCGTGAGGTCGCGGACGGCGTAGGCCTCGCGAGTCGCGGTCGTGGCGGCACGCGCGAAGCGCCCGATGAGGTCGGACGTGAGGTTCTTCAGCCGCGCGAGCGCGGGGCGGGAGCCGTCGAACGACTCGATCCATTCGGGCAGCCGCATCAGCCGGTACAGGGCGTCGGCGAGCTCGTCGCGGGAGAAGTCGTAGCCGACCCACGTCTGGATCGCGGTGAGGAGCGACTCGTGACCGGCCGGGGATGCCAACGCGGCAGGGTCGATGTACCGGTTGACGACCGCGTCCTCGAAGTCGTGCACCGAGTACGCGATGTCGTCGGAGAGGTCCATGACCTCGGCCTCGATGCAGCGCACGCGTCCGGGCGCTGTCCCGCGCATCCAGTGGAACACCGGCTCGTCATCGGGGTACACGCCGAACTTCAACCGGCCGCCGGGGTCGGGAAGCGGAGCGTCGGCGGTCCACGGGTACTTGCACGTGGCATCCAGGCTCGCCCGCGTGAGGTTGAGCCCGAACGAGTGCCCGTCCGGGCCGATGACCTTCGGCTCGAGGCGCGTGAGGATCCGCAGCGTCTGCGCGTTGCCCTCGAAACCGCCGATGTCTTCCGCCCACTCGTTCATCGCCCGCTCGCCGTTGTGGCCGAACGGCGGGTGGCCGAGGTCGTGGCTGAGGCACGCGGTGTCGACGACGTCGGGCGACAGCTCGAGCGCCGTCGCGAGCTCGCGGCCGACCTGGGCGACCTCGAGCGAGTGCGTGAGGCGGTTGCGCGCGAAGTCGGCGGGGCTCGCGGGGCTCAGGACCTGGGTCTTCGCGGCGAGACGGCGGAGCGCCGCCGAGTGCAGCACACGCGCACGATCGCGCGCGAAATCATCGCGCTGCGAACGGTGCTGCTCTTCGTGGAACCGGGCGGCGTCGACGTCGTCGTACCCGGACGGGCGCGCGACGCCCACCGCCACCTCACCCGCCACTGTGGTGCAGCTCCGCTTCCGCCAGCTCGCGGCCGGCGGCGTCGCCGATCTCGCGGGAGTCGAGCCAGCCGTCGGGCAGCGCCGGGCGCTTCGGAGTGCCGGCGCGACCGCGCTGGCCCTCGGCCGCTTCGCCCGGGTAGGGCGCGTCGAGGTCCATCGTGGCGAGGAGGTCGTCGATCTCTTCCAGCGTCGAGGCGGTCGCGAGGCTCGCCCGCAGCTCACCGCCGACCGGATACCCCTTGAAGTACCAGGCGACGTGCTTGCGGATGTCGCGGCATCCACGCCCCTCGTCCTCGAAGAACTCGACCAGCAGCTCGGCGTGGCGGCGGAACGCCTGCGCCACGAAACCGAGCGTCGCGTCGACGGGTTCGCCGTGCGCCGCGCCCGGGCGCCCGAGCGCGCGGGCCAGGTCGCCGAACAGCCACGGGCGCCCGAGGCAGCCGCGGCCGACGACGACGCCGTCGCACCCGGTCTCGTCCATCATGCGCACCGCGTCGGCGGCCGACCAGATGTCGCCGTTGCCGAGCACGGGGACGCCGGTCACGGTCTCTTTGAGCTTCGTGATCGCACTCCAGTCGGCCTGCCCGGAGTAGAACTCGGATGCCGTGCGCGCGTGCAGCGCGATGGAGGACACGCCCGCGCCCTCGGCGATGCGTCCGGCCTCGAGGTACGTGAGGTGGTCGGCGTCGATGCCCTTGCGCATCTTGATCGTCAGCGGGAGGTCGCCCGCCGCGCGCACCGCGCGCTCCACGATCTCGCGGAACAGCGAGAGCTTCCACGGCAGCGCGGCGCCGCCGCCGCGACGCGTCACCTTCGGAACGGGGCAGCCGAAGTTGAGGTCGATGTGATCGGCGTGGTCTTCCTCGACGATCATGCGCACAGCGGCCTCGACGGTCGCCGGGTCGACGCCGTAGAGCTGGATCGAGCGCGGCGTCTCGGACTCGTGATGCCGGATCAGACGCATCGTGGTGTCGTTGCGCTCGACGAGCGCGCGGGTCGTGATCATCTCGCTCACGTACAGCCCGGCGCCGTACTCGCGGCACAGTCGCCGGAACGCCGTGTTGGTGATTCCGGCCATGGGCGCGAGCACGACCGGGGCGTCGAGTTCGATGGGGCCGATGCGCAGCGCGCGCGTCGGGGCCAATGCCGTGGTCATCGTTCCATTCTCCCAGACCCCGCGCCCACGCGGTGTCGCTGTGGACGCGGGGAGGCCTGGGGAGGAGGGGTCACGCCTGCGCGGTCTCCGGCTCGTTCGCGGCCGCTCGCCTCTCGCCCCACACCTGGCGGGCGATCTGCGTGAAGGCCTCGACCGGCTGCGCGCCGCTGACGCCGTACTTCCCGTCGATCACGAAGAAGGGCACTCCGCTGATGCCGTAGGCCTGCGCCTGCGCCTGGTCGGCGCGCACCGCGTCGCGGAAACGGCCCGAGGTCAGCGCCTCGCGGGCGAGCTCGGCATCCAGCCCGATCTCCACAGCGAGCTCGACGAGGTCGTCGTCGCGGCCGACGTGCTTGCCCTCGAGGAAGTACGCAGCCATGAGGCGCTCGGAGAGGTCGAGCTGGCGCCCGTGCTCCTTGGCGAAGTGCAGCAGCTCGTGCGCCTTCACGGTGTTCGTGTGCTGCAGGATGTCGAAGCGGTACTCCAGGCCCGCCTCGGCGGCCACGCCGGTCACGCGGTCGAGCATCTCCCGCGCCTGAGCGGGCGAGATGCCCTTGTGCTGCGACAGGTAGTCCACCTCGCCGCCGACGAAGTCGACGGGGGTGTCGGGCGAGAGTTCGAACGAGTGGTACTCGATCTCGACGACAGGGGCGTCGTCGTCATCGGCGGTGGCGGCGAGGCCGTTCTCGAGGTTGCGCTTCCCGATGAAGCACCAGGGGCAGGCGATGTCGCTCCACACGTCGATCTTGATGGCATCCGTCATGTCGTGTGCAACCTTTCGGGTGGAGGGCTTTATTCCGAAAGCGGCATTCAGGTCGCTGCCGGGGTGTCGACGGCGCCGCCGAACCGTCGATCGCGGGACACGTACTGACCGATGGCGTCCCACAGATGCTGGCGTCGGAAATCGGGCCACAGCGTGTCGAGGAACACCATCTCGGCATACGCGGACTCCCACAAGAGGAAGTTCGAGGTGCGTTGCTCTCCGCTCGAGCGGAGGAACAGGTCGACATCGGGCATGTCGGGCACGTAGAGGTTCTTCGCGATCATCTTCTCGCTGATGGCCGACGGCTTCAGGCGCCCGGCGGCGACCTCCTCGCCGAGGCGGCGCATGGCATCCACGATCTCCAGGCGACCGCCGTAGTTGACGCACATCGTGAGGGTGAGGCCGTCGTTGCCGGCCGTCAGGCGCTCCGCGGCCTGGAGCTCGTTGATGACCGAACCCCACAGCCGAGGGCGACGGCCCGCCCAGCGGACCCGCACGTTCCACTCGTTCAGCTGATCGCGGCGCCGCTGGAGCACCTCGCGATTGAAGCCCATGAGGAACCGCACCTCGTCGGGCGACCGCGTCCAGTTCTCCGTCGAGAACGCGTAGAGCGACAGGTGCTTCACGCCCGCCTGGATCGCGCCCGCGACGATGTCGAGGATCGTCGCCTCGCCGGCCCGGTGTCCCTCGATCCGCGGCAGGCCCCGGCGGTTCGCCCAGCGCCCGTTGCCGTCCATGACGATCGCGATGTGCGCGGGCACCGATCCCTTCGGGAAGGCCGGCGGGTACTCCCCCGTCCAGTCGAGGGGCCGGTAGGGCTCGGCGTTGCGGTGCGTGAACGGCTTCGGGGTCATCGACTCGATTCCAGGTGCGAGAGAGAACGGATGCCGCGCTCCAGGTGGAACTGTGCGTACGCGGCCACGAGGCCCGAGGCGGCGGCGGTGGTGCGTTCGGGGGCAGCATCCACCACGTCCCACTCCCCCGCGATGAGCGCGCGCAGCAGATCGACGGTCTCCCGCGCGACCCGCGGCGAACCCGCCGGTGCGCAGGCCGAGCACACGACGCCGCCGAGCTGGACGAGGAAGTAGTCGTGCTCGCCGACCGTGCCGCATCGCGCGCACTCGCCGAGACCGGGAGCCCAGCCCGAGAGCGCCATCGCGCGCAGGAGATACGAGTCCAGGACGCTCCGCGCCGCGTGGTCGCCGCGTGCGAGAGAGCGGAGCCCCCCGACCAGCAGCAGGTACTGCTGCGGCGTGGCCTCGGCCTCGTTCAGCCGATCCGCCGTCTCGACCATCGCGCTGGCGGTGGTGTAGCGGTCGTAGTGCTGCGCGATGTCGGCCCCGTACGCGCCGAGCGACTCGGCCTGCTGCACGATGTCGAGCGTGCGGCCCTGGTACAGCTGCACGTCGGCGACCATGAACGGCTCCAGCCGCGAACCGAACCGCGACGACGTGCGCCGAACGCCCTTCGCCACCGCGCGGATCTTGCCGTGGCGACGGCTGAGGAGGGTGACGATGCGGTCCGCCTCCCCGAGTTTGTGGGTACGCAGGACCACGACTTCGTCGCGGTAGGTGGGCACAGTCCATTATCCGCCCGCGACCCCGGGAGTCGGCGGTGCGCCGCGCGCGACCCCGCGGTCGGTCCCCGGGAGAATGGATGCCGTGAACCCGCCCGTCTTCATCATCCCGCTGTGGGCCGACCTCACCGCCGTCGCCCTCGGCGGAGTGCAGGGTGCGCTCTTCGCCTCCGGCTTCCAGGGGCAGCGGCGGCTGGATCTGCTCGGCGTCGCGATCATCGGCATCCTGCTCGGGATGGGCGGCGGACTCATCCGCGACCTGCTGCTCGGGCTGCCCCCGGCCACGTTGCAGAACAACTGGTACTTGATCACCGCGACCGTGGCATCCCTCGTCGGAATGCTGCTGTCGGGGATCTTCCAGCGCCTCAACCGCGCGATCGTGCTCCTCGACGCGGTCGTGATCGGGCTGTTCGGCGCGTTCGGCACGTCGAAGGCGCTCGCGGTGGGGCTGCCCCCGGTGCCGGCGGTGTTCGTCGGCGTCGTCGCCGCCGCGGGCGGAAGCGTGCTGCGCGACGTCCTCATGGGGCTCCCCGTCGCGATCATGCACGTCGGGTCGCTGTACGCCGTGGCCGCGGGCGCCGGATGCGCGGTCCTCGCGACCGCCGCCGCGTTCGGTGTGCCGCTCCCGGTCGCGGCGGTGATCGGCGTCGTCGTGACGACGGTGATCCGCGTGCTCGCGGTCCTGTTCGATCTCTCGCTCCCCGAGCAGCGGAAGCTGCACCGCCGCAAGGTCGCGGTCGAGACGACCGGCATCCCCATCATCCGCGACGACGAGGCCTGAGCGGCGCGCTTGCGTGAGGGGTCAATTTCTGTCGCTTCTGACTCCCTCGGGCGACAGATATTGACCCCTCACGCGGCGATCAGGCCCGCGCGAGGATTTCGCCGTGCGGGAGGAGGATCCAGCCGTCGGGGTCGGCGGCCCACTCGCGCCACGCCTCGGAGATGCGCTGCAGCGTCGCGTCGTCGGCGAGGCCCAGCCGGAGAGCGTGCCCGGCGAAGGCGGATGCCAGGACACGGTCGGCCCACATCCCGCCCCACCACGCGCGCTTCTCCGGGGTGTCGAACACCCACACGCTCGCGCTCGCCTCGATCCGGGTGAACCCGGCCGCGCGCGCCCACGCTTTCAGCGCGCGGCCCGCATCGGGTTCCCCCGACGATCCGCGATGCACGCCGTGGTAGATCTCGAGCCACTCGTCGAGTTCCGGGATCCGTGGATGCCAGATCACCCCGCCGTAATCCACGTCGCGCGCCGCGACGAGACCGTCGGGTCCCGCCACCCGCCCGAACTCCCGCAGCGCGTCCACGGGTCGCGCGAGGTGCTGGAGCGTCTGGTGGGCGTGGACGATGTCGAACGAGGCATCCGGGACATCCAGGGCGTAGGCATCGCCGACGCGGAACTCGACGTTCGTGCGGTCGCCGATCGCGGCGCGCGCGATCGCGACGACGTCGGGAGCGGCATCCATCCCCACGACCTGCCCCGGGAAGACCCGGTCGGCGAGGTCGACGGTGATGGTGCCGGGGCCGGCGCCCACATCCAGGATGCGAGCGCCGGCGAACAGCGAGGACACCAGGTAGGCCGCCGAATCGGCGACGGTCCGTGCGGCGTGGGAACGCAGCACGCTCTCGTGGTGTCCGTGGGCGTACGCCACGGCCGAGACCTCAGGCGATCAGACGCCGGCGAGGGCGCCGGAGCGCTCACGCGTACGGATGGCGCGGTTGACGCCCGAGACGATCGCCTTGAGCGACGCCGTCGAGATGTCGTTGTCGATGCCGACGCCCCACAGGCGCTGGTCGTCGACCTGCAGCTCGATGTACGCCGCCGCCTGCGCGTCGCCGCCGGAGCTGAGCGCGTGCTCGACGTAGTCGTACAGCGTCACCTCGAAGCCCTGCGCCCGCACGATCTCGAGGAACGCGGCCACGGGGCCGTTGCCGACCGCCGACGCCGGCTGGACCGACTCTCCGTCGCGCAGCGTCACGTCCAGCGAGACATCGCCCGACATGTCGCTCGACGAGCGGGTCGACAGCAGCTCGAAGCGGCCCCAGCGCTGGTCGTCGTCGGTCGTGGGCAGGTATTCGTCGGTGAAGATGTCCCAGATCTGGGCGCTCGACACCTCACCGCCCTCGGCGTCGGTGCGGGCCTGCACGACACCGGAGAACTCGATCTGCAGCTTCCGCGGCAGGTCGAGCGCGTGGTCGGCCTTCAGCAGGTAGGCCACGCCGCCCTTGCCGGACTGCGAGTTCACGCGGATGACGGCCTCGTACGAGCGGCCCAGGTCCTTGGGGTCGATGGGCAGGTACGGGACCGCCCATTCGATGTCGTCGACGTGCTTGCCCTCGGCGGCCGCGCGGGCCTCCATCGCCTCGAAGCCCTTCTTGATGGCATCCTGATGCGAACCGCTGAAGGCGGTGAAGACCAGGTCGCCGGCCCACGGGCTGCGCTCGGGAACGGGCAGCTGGTTGCAGTACTCGACCGTGCGCTTCACCTGGTCGATGTCGCTGAAGTCGATCTGCGGGTCGATGCCCTGCGTCAGCAGGTTCACGCCCAGGGCGACCAGGTCGACGTTGCCGGTCCGCTCGCCGTTGCCGAACAGGCATCCCTCGATGCGGTCGGCGCCGGCCATGTAGCCGAGCTCTGCGGCCGCGACCGCGGTGCCGCGGTCGTTGTGCGGGTGCAGCGACAGGATGACGTTCTCGCGGTGGTTCAGGTTCCGCGACATCCACTCGATCGAGTCGGCGTAGACGTTGGGCGTGGCCATCTCGACCGTGGCGGGCAGATTCAGGATGACCTTGCGCTCGGGCGTCGGCTGGAAGACTTCGAGCACCTCGTTGCAGATGCGCAGCGCGAACTCGAGCTCGGTGCCCGTGTAGCTCTCGGGCGAGTACTCGTAGTAGACGTCCGTCTCGGGGATCGTCGCCTCGTACTTCTTGCACAGGCGGGCGCCCTCGAGGGCGATGTCGACGATGCCCTGCTGGTCGGTACGGAAGACGACCTCGCGCTGCAGCACGGACGTGGAGTTGTACAGGTGCACGATGGCCTGCTTCGCGCCGGCGATCGCCTCGTACGTGCGCTCGATGAGGTGCTCGCGCGCCTGCGTCAGCACCTGGATCGTGACGTCGTCGGGGATGAGGTCTTCCTCGATCAGCTGCCGGACGAAGTCGAAGTCGGTCTGGCTGGCGCTCGGGAACCCGACCTCGATCTCCTTGTAGCCCATCTTCACGAGCAGGTCGAACATGACCCGCTTGCGCTCGGGGCTCATCGGGTCGATGAGGGCCTGGTTTCCGTCGCGCAGGTCGACGGCGCACCAGCGGGGTGCGGTCTCGATGCGCTTGCTCGGCCACGTGCGGTCGGGCAGGTCGACGCGGATCTGCTCGTGGAACGGACGGTACTTGTGCACCGGAGCGGACGTGGGCTTCTGCGTGTTCTTCATGAGGGGGTCGCTTCTCTTGTCTGTCTGAAGGGGCCGACGACGAGCTCCGCGACGAGGAAGGCCCTTAGAACGAGGACTCGTCGCGGCAGCTAAGAAGAAGCAGGCCACCGAAGCGCATTCTGTGATCGTAGCACTCGCGTGCGGCGGCTCTCACGCGCTCGGGGTCCATTCGCGAGCGAGCACGGCGTAATCCACCTCGTCGCTCCAGCGTCCCTTGAACCATTCGTTCTCGACGAGGTGCGCTTCGCGGCGCATCCCGACGCGCTCCGCGAGGGCGATCGAGCGGGCGTTCTCCGCGTCGATGCGGGCGACGAGACGGCGCAGGCCGTAAACCTCGAACGCCGTGTCGATGAGCGCGCGCACGGCCTCGGTGGCAAGACCTCGCCCGGCGGCGGAAGGACTCACGACCCAGCCGATCTCGGCAGTGCCGGAGGCCGCGTCGAGGTGGAACAGTACGAGGTCGCCGATCACGGCTGCGTCGTCGAGCCGCTCGATCGCGAGCACCACTCCCCCGCGCTCGCCCTCGAGGCTCGTCTCGCCGAAGAGGTAGCCGATGCGCTGCCGGATGTCGTCGGCGCTCTGCGGCTCGAACGGCAGGAACCGACACACGTCGGGATCGCCGCGGTACGCGACCATCGCGTCCACGTCGGCGTCAACGATCGGCCGGAGCCGCACGCGGTCGCGCACGACGTCGAGACGCGCCGGCGCCGGCGGCAGCACGAACGGCGACGCGGTCACGGCAGCAGCGCCACCTTGCCGCCGGGGTGGCCCTGCATCACGAACCCCACGGCGTCCTTCGCGTCGGCCAGCGCGAACGTGCGCGCGACCGGCACTTCCAGATCTCCGGATGCCGCGAGCTCGAGGATCCGCGGCCGCGCGATGTCACGGAACCGGGCGCTCTCGGGACGTGCGCCGGCGATCCACAGGAAGCCGTCCGACTCCGCCCGCTGGGGCGCAACGATCGTGACGATGCGATCGCGCTCCGCGACGAGAGCGAGGGAGACGTCGATCGCCTCGTCGGTGCCCACGGCGTCCCATGCCGCGGAGATCGGCTCCCCCGCAGCCGCTTCGACGGCCCGCTCGTGAAGACCCTCGCCGTACTCCACGGGGATGCCACCGAACCGGCGGACGCGCTCCGCCGACTCCGCGGAGTCGGGGCCGACCGTGCCGATCACCCGGATGCCGAGCACCCGCGCCTGCTGCAGCAGGCTCACGCCGACCGCGCCGGATGCCGCGTGCAGCAGCACCGTCTCGCCCTCGGTGGCACGCGTGACCTGGATCATCTCCGCGGCGGTGGCGCCGGCGAGGAGGAGGTTCGCGGCCTCGGGGTGCGACAGCGTGGCGGGCTTCGGGAAGACGTCGCGCGCGGGCACGTTGAGCTCGGTCGCGTACGCGCCCCGGACCCGGAACGCCACGACCTGGTCACCCACGGCGAGCTCGCCCGAGCCGCCGACGGCGTCCGGCCCGACAGCGGTGACCTCGCCCGACAGCTCGTACCCGATGGGCGCCGGGAACTCGACACCGGGCCGAGGCGCCGCGACGTGCTTGGCATCCGCGGGGTTGATCCCGGCCGCGCGGACGCGGATCGTGACCTCACCGGGACCGGGCGGCGGCACCTCGACCTCGTCGAACGTCCAGTTCTCCACCGGACCGGGCTGGTGCGCCCGCCACTGCTTCGCCATGATCGTCGTCCTCTCGTCGCGTGGACGGTCGGCTCAGAAACCGAGTCGGCCGAGCTGCTTGGGGTCGCGCTGCCATTCCTTGGCCACGCGCACGTGCAGGGACAGGTATACCCGACTGCCCACGAGCGGCTCGATTCCCTTGCGCGCGCGGGCGCCCACGTCGGCGAGACGCGAGCCCTTCCGCCCGATGATGATCGCCTTCTGGCTGTCGCGCTCGACGACGATGTTGGCGTACACGTCGGTGAGGTCGCTGCCCTCGCGCGGTGCGACGTCCTCGATCGTCACGGCGATGGAGTGCGGCAGCTCGTCGCGCACCCCGTCGAGCGCCGCCTCGCGGATGATCTCGGCGATCCGGTCCTCGAGCGACTCGTCGGTGACGACGTCGTCGGGGTACAGGGCCGGCCCCTCCGGC
This sequence comes from Microbacterium sp. SLBN-111, assembly GCF_049739645.1. Taxonomy (NCBI): domain Bacteria; kingdom Bacillati; phylum Actinomycetota; class Actinomycetes; order Micrococcales; family Microbacteriaceae; genus Microbacterium; species Microbacterium sp. SLBN-111. Next base: position 3,228,998 of record NZ_JBMGQH010000001.1, on the reverse strand, counting down.
ATGAGGGCGAGCAGCTCGTCGCTCAGCACGTCGAGCTGATCCCGCGTGACGGCCGACAGCGGGATGACGGCCGCCCAGTCCTCGCGCAGTGCGTCGACCTCGATGAGCCGTTCGGTGATCTGCTCGCGGGTCGCGGCATCCGTCTTCGTCACCAGCGCGACCTTCTTCGCGCGCGGGTAGCCCGACAGGGACTCGGCGATGCGGCGATCGCCGGGGCCGACCTTCTCGGTCGCGGGGGCGCAGAACGCGATGACATCGACATCGCCCAGCACTTGCTCGACGAGGTCGTTGAGGCGCTGGCCGAGCAGCGTCCGCGGACGATGGATGCCAGGCGTGTCGACCACCACGAGCTGACCGCCGGGACGGTTGACGATGCCGCGGATCGCGCGACGCGTCGTCTGAGGCTTGTCGCTCGTGATGGCGACCTTCTCGCCCACGAGGGCGTTCGTCAGGGTGGACTTCCCCACGTTGGGGCGACCGACGAAGGTCACGAAGCCGGATCTGTTGTCGCTCATCTGTCGTTCCTCTCGCGACCGGAGCCCGCGGGCGCCGTCTCGTCGTCTTCGTCGTCGTTGTCGGCGCGTTCCACGATCACCGTCGCGATCCCGCGGTTACGCCCGCGCGAGGCGCCGCCCGTCATGAGCAGACCCGAGTGCTCGGCCGTCGCCCCGGGCTGCGGGATGCGCCCGAGGGCCTTGCCCAGCAGACCGCCGATCGAGTCGACGTCCTCGTCGTCGAGCTCGAGGCCGAACAGGTCGCCGACCTCGTCGAGGCCGAGGCGCGCGCTGACCCGGAAGCGGCCGTCGTCGAGCGGCACGACCTCCGTCGAGGGCGCGTCGTACTCGTCGGAGATCTCGCCGACCAGTTCCTCGATGAGGTCCTCGAGCGTCACGAGCCCCGAGACGCCGCCGTACTCGTCCACCGCGAGACACACGTGCACGGCATCCTTCTTCATCTGCTGCAGCAGGGTCTCGGCCTTCATCGACTCGGGGACGAAGACGGCCGGGCGGGCGATGCGACGGATCGGCGCGTCGCGCCAGCCCGCTTCCTCGCGGAACCCGAACTGCACGAGGTCTTTGAGGTACAGCATGCCGACGATGTCATCGGCCTCGTCGTCGGCGAGGGGCACGCGCGAGACGCCCTTGTCGAGGAACAGCGCGAGGGCTTCGCGGGTGGTGGCCGCGGCATCCACGGTCACCATGTCGGTGCGCGGGACCATGACCTCCCGGACGTACCGGTCGGTGAAGTCGAACACCGAGTGGATCAGCTCGCGGTCGTCCTCTTCGATGAGTTCGTTCTCGGCCGCCTCGTCGATGATGCTGAGCAGCTGCTCCTCCGAGGCGAACGACGTCGAGCGCGCGACCCCGGGCGTGAGGCGGTCGCCGACCGCGATCAACCCGTGCGCGAGCGGCCCGAGCAGGATCCGCATGCCGCGGATGATCGGCGCGCCGCCGCGCAGCAGTCCGGTCGCGTGCTGTCGGCCGACGGCGCGGGGACTCGCCCCGACGAGGACGAACGAGATGCCGGTCATGAGGATCGCCGCCCGCGATCAGCGCGATCCAGATGTCGTCGAACAGCAGCATGAACGCCGCCGCCACGAGGACGGCGGCCGTGGTCTCGGCCAGCACGCGGATGAACACCACGGCCGTGATGTGGGCGCTCGGGTCGTCGGCGATGCGCTGGAGCGAGCGGGCGTTGCGGCCGCTCGTACCCAGCTCGGCGAGGTCGGCGCGCGAGGTGACGCCGAGAGCCGCCTCGGACGCCGCCATGAAGCCGCCGAAGGCGACGAGGATCAGGGCGAGGACGAGGAGGACGGCCGCGGTCATGCGCGGCGGCGACGCTCGACGGCCTGGAAACCGGTGATGAGCTCGCGCTGCAGACCGAACATCTCGCGCTCTTCCTCGGGCTCGGCGTGGTCGAAGCCGAGGAGGTGCAGGAGCCCGTGGGTGGTGAGGAGGATCAGCTCGTCCTGCGTCGAGTGCTTCGCGGCAACCGCCTGCGTCTCGGCGACGGCCGGGCACAGCACGATGTCGCCGAGGAGACCCGCGGGTGTCGGCGAGTCCTCGGTGCCCGGACGCAGCTCGTCCATCGGGAAGCTGAGCACGTCGGTCGGGCCCGGCTCGTCCATCCACTGCACGTGCAGGGACTCCATGGCGCCCTCGTCGACGAGCACGATGGCGACGTCGGCGTCGGGGCTCACGTGGAGTTCCGCGAGGTTGTACTCCATCAGGCGCAGGAGCACCTGCTCGTCGACCTCGTGGCCGGATTCGTTGTTGATCTCGATCGTCATGAGCGGTTTCGTCTCGGGAGGTGATCGCGCGGACCCGCGGGACGGGCCGCGCCGCGGCGTTCGGCACGGTTGGCGAATTCGGATGCCTCGTCGCGTTCGCGGCGGGCCACGAGACGCTTCTCGTCGTATTCGCTGTACGCATCGACGATACGGCCCACCAGCGTGTGACGCACGACGTCGGCGCTCGTGAGGTACGAGAAGTGGATGTCGTCGATGTCGCCGAGCACCCGCGTGACGAGGCGCAGACCGGACGCGCCCTGCGGCAGGTCGATCTGCGTGATGTCACCGGTGACCACCATGCGCGTGCCGAATCCGAGGCGCGTGAGGAACATCTTCATCTGCTCGGGCGTGGTGTTCTGCGCTTCGTCGAGGACGACGAACGAATCGTTGAGCGTGCGTCCGCGCATGTACGCCAGCGGGGCGACCTCGATGGTGCCCGTGGCCATGAGCTTCGGCACGATGTCGGGGTCCATCATCTCGTTGAGCGCGTCGTAGAGCGGCCTCAGGTACGGGTCGATCTTGTCGGTGAGGCTGCCCGGGAGGAATCCCAGGCGCTCGCCCGCCTCGACGGCCGGGCGGGTCAGGATGATGCGGCTGACCTCCTTGCGCTGCAGCGCCTGGACGGCCTTCGCCATCGCGAGGTACGTCTTGCCGGTACCGGCGGGACCGATGCCGAACACGATCGTGTTCTCCTCGATCGCGTCGACGTACGCCTTCTGCCCGAGGGTCTTGGGGCGGATGACCTTGCCGCGCGACGACAGGATCGCCTCGCCGAGCACCTCGGACGGACGGGGTCCGCCGTCGGAACGCAGGATGCGGCTGGAGCTCGATACGTCGGCGGGGTCGAGGCCCTGCCCGTTGCGGGTCATCGTGAGGAGCTCCTCGACGAGGCCCTTCGCCGCGGCCACGGCGGAGGCGCCACCGGTGAGGGTGATCTCGTTGCCGCGCACGTGAACGTCGACGTCGGGGTGCTCCTTCTCGACCACGCGCAGCAGGCGGTCCTGGGGGCCCAGGAGCTGGACCATGGCGACGCCGTCGGCGTACAGACGCTCGACGAGGGGTTCTTCGGGGGAATCAGCCACCCGTGCTCTTTTCGTTCAGTCCGCCCGCGAGAACGTGGGCATGTACATGGAAGACCGTCTGACCGGCACCGGCGCCGGTGTTGAAGACGAGGCGGAAGTCGCCGTCCGCGTGCTCGGCCGCGACGGCGTTCGCGAGACCGACGATCTCGGTGAGGAGGTCGGGGTCGCCCGCGGCCAGTTCGACCACGTTGCGGTACTGCTCGGTCTTGGGGATCACGAGCAGGTGCACCGGCGCCTGCGGCGCGATGTCGCGGATCGCGAAGGCGTTCTCGGTCTCGGCGACGATCTCGGAGGGGATTTCGCCGCGGAGGATGCGGGTGAAGATCGACGGCTCGGTCATGGCATCCAGTCTATCGACGGGCTCGGACACGGGGCCGGGAGCGGGCCGGGCCTGCGGGGTTCGGGGCGCGTTCCTGCGTTCGGGGCGTGCGTGTTGCGCCCCGAGGCGACGATCGCGCCCCAAACCGCCGACGCCCTCCGGCGGTGCGTTACCAGCGCCCCGTCGCGGCCGACAGCACCGAGATCGCCGCGGCACCCGCGGTCGACGTGCGCAGCACGGTGTCGCCCAGGCGCACGAGACGCGCGCCGGCGGCGTCCAGGGCGGCGAGCTCCTCGGGCGCGATCCCGCCCTCCGGCCCCACGACGAGCACGACGTCGCGCTCATCGGGGGAACCGGATGCCAGAGACGTCAGCCGCTCGTCGGCGGAGGGCTCCAGCACCAGCACGCGCGCCTCCCCGGCGCGGGCGACGAGGTCGGCGAGCCGCGCGACCCCCTCGACCTCGGGGATCCACGCGCGATGCGCCTGCTTCGCGGCCTCGCGCACGATCGTGCGCCAGCGCGCGAGCCCCCTGTCCGCCTTGGCATCCCACCGCGAGACACTCCGCGCGGCCTGCCACGGAACGATCGCGTCGACGCCCAGCTCGGTCGCCGCCTGCACCGCGAGCTCGTCGCGGTCGCCCTTCGCGAGGGCCTGCACGAGGACGATACGGGGCGAAGGACCCGGAACCTCGGCGCGGCCGGTGATCCGCACGTCGACCTGCTTCGGGGCGGCGGCCGTGACGAGGCCCTCGAGCCAGACGCCGCGGCCGTCGCCGAGCGTCACGGCCTCGTCGACGCGCACGCGCCGCACGGCGGCGGCGTGGTGGGCCTCGGGACCGGTCAGCACGACGACGTCGCCGACACCGGCGGTCGACGCGTCGTCGGTGACGAAGTGCAGCGCCACGATCAGTGCCGGAAGCGGTCGCGGAACTTCGAGAACATGCCCTGCTGGTGCTCCGCGAGGCGCGGCGCGGGCGCCTTCGTGCGCTTGGCGAAGTCCTCGATGAGCGCGCGCTCCTTGTGGTCCAGGCGCGTCGGGGTGACGACGTGCACGCCGACCTTCAGGTCGCCGCGCTGGCTGCCGCGCAGCGGCGTGATGCCGCGGCCCTTGATCGTCAGCACGTCGCCGGACTGGACGCCGGGGCGCACCTCGAGGTCGACGCTGCCGTCGAGCGACTCGATGGTGGTGGTGGTGCCGAGGATGGCGTCCGGCATCGAGACCTCCAGGGTCGCGAGCAGGTCGTCGCCCTCGCGGCTGAAGGCGTCGTGCGACTCGACCGTGATCTCGAGGTACAGGTCGCCGTTGGGGCCTCCCGCGGGACCGACCTCGCCCGAACCGGGGAGCTGCAGGCGCAGGCCGGTCTCGACGCCGGCGGGGATGTCGACCGAGACCGTGCGGCGCGCGCGCACGCGGCCCTGGCCCTGGCAGGTTCCGCACGGGTACGGGATCGTCGTGCCGTGGCCGTGGCAGACGCTGCAGGGCTGGCTCGTCACGACGTTGCCGAGGAGGCTCCGGACCGTGCGCTGCACGTGACCCGAGCCGTGGCAGATGTCGCACGTGACCTCGCTGGTGCCCGGCTGCGTGCAGGCGCCCTGGCACGTCTCGCACAGGACGGCCGTGTCGACCTCGAGGTCGCGGTGCACGCCGAACACGACGTCCGCGAGCTGCAGATTCACGCGGACGAGGGCGTCCTGGCCGCGCTCCCGCCGCGAACGCGGACGCGGGCCGCGGCCCCCGCCGCCCTGTGCGCCGCCGAAGAACGTCTCGAAGATGTCGCTGAAGCCGCCGAACCCGGCCGCTCCCCCGCCGCCGAACGGGTTCTGGTCGCCGCCCATGTCGTAGCGGCGGCGCTGCTCGGCGTCGCTCAGCACGTCGTACGCGTGCGTCACGAGTTTGAAGCGCTCGGACGCGTCCTCGCCCGGGTTGACGTCGGGGTGGAGCTCGCGCGCGAGACGCCGGTACGCGCGCTTGATCTCGTCGGGGCTGGCATCGCGTGCGACGCCGAGGACCTCGTAGTGGTCAGCCACAATCGCCTTCCTGCCCGCTCATGCGGGGTCGATCCGTTTCGGTGCGGGTGCCGTCAACGAGCGGTGTCGTCGTCTTCGAGCATCCGGGTCAGATAGTGCGCGACGGCGCGGACCGCCGCGAGATTCGAGGAGTAGTCCATGCGGGTGGGGCCGAGCAGGCCCACGCGCGCACCGCCGGCGGTGCCGTCGTAGCGGCTGGCGAGGACGGATGCCTCGACCAGGCCGAACGGCTCGTTCTCGCGGCCGATGCTGGCCGAGAGTCCCTGCTCGTCGGCGACCATCTCGCTCATGAGCCGCAGCAGGGTGACCTGCTCCTCGATGGCCTCGAGGAGCGGGTAGATGCTGCCACGGAAGTCGGACTCGCGCTTCGCGAGCGTCGCCGCGCCGGCCATGACCAGACGGTCCTGGCGGAACTCGTCGAGCTCCTCGCCCACGACGCGGAGCACCGCGTCGGCGATCGCGTCGAGTGCGTTGCCGGGACGCGGGCCGTCGGCCGTGGCGACCGCCTGCGCGCAGTCGGCGACGCTGCGGCCCACGAGCAGCGCCCCCACGCGCGCACGCAGCTGCACGATGTCGCTCTCGGTCGGCTCGAACGGGACGAGCGCGATGCGCTGCGAGACGCGGCCGGTGTCGGTGACGAGGATCACGAGCACGCGCGGGCCGCCGAGGGCCACGAGCTCGACGTGCGACAGGTTGGCGCGCGCGAACGACGGGTACTGCACGATCGCGACCTGACCGGTCAGCTGGGTCAGCGCCCGCACCGTCCGCGCGAGGAGATCATCGAGGTCGCCGGCCTCGTCGAGGAAGGAGGTGATGGCGCTGCGCTGGGCCGTCGACAGCGGCCGCAGCTCGGCGAGATGATCGACGAACACGCGGTAGCCCTTGTCGGTGGGCACGCGGCCCGACGACGTGTGCGGCGCGACGATGAGGTCTTCGTCCTCGAGCTGCGCCATGTCGTTGCGGATCGTCGCGGCGGACACCCCGAAGGCATGTCGCTCGACGATGGCTTTGCTGCCGACGGGTTCGCGCGTGTCGACGTAGTCCTGGACGATCGCGCGGAGCACCTGCAAGCCGCGTTCGGACACCATGGCCGGCTCCCTCCTTCTGGCACTCCGGTCACCTGAGTGCCAATTCTAGAGCACCCGCCCGCTCCGGAGCCGGAAGCGCGCTCAGGCGGTGAGTGCCCGCACGACGGCGTCGGCGAGCAGCCGTCCGCGGCGCGTGAGCACGATGCGCCCGCGCACGGCATCCGCTCCTTCGATCAGGCCGTCGGCGATGAGGGATGCCACGGCCTTCCGGCCTTCGCCGAGGAGCTCGGAAACCGGGAGTCCGTCGCGGATGCGGCTGCGCAGCAGCACAGACTCGAGGCGCCGCCCGGTCTCGTCGGGACGCTCGCGCGCCGCCGCCGGCGACTCCCCCGCGGCGAGGCGCTGTGCGTACGCCGCCGGGTGCTTGACGTTCCACCAGCGGAGCCCCGCGACGTGGCTGTGCGCGCCCGGGCCGAAACCCCACCAGTCGGTGCCGCGCCAGTACGCGAGGTTGTGGCGCGAGCGGTGGGCCGTGTCGGTGGCCCAGTTCGACACCTCGTACCAGTCGTAGCCCGCGCCGCCGAGGAGGTCGTCGGCCAGCTCGTACATGTCGGCCTGCAGGTCGTCGTCCGGCATCGCCAGGGCGCCCGAGCGGATCTGGCGCGCGAGCTTCGTGCCGTCCTCGACGATCAGCGCGTACGCGGAGACGTGGTCGGGGCGGAGCGCCGTCGCGGTCTCGAGCGACGCGCGCCAGTCGTCGAGCGATTCGCCCGGCGCGCCGTAGATGAGGTCGAGCGAGACGTCGAGTCCGGCACGGCGTGCGGCGGCCACCGCGGTCGCGACGTTCCGCGGGTCGTGCGTGCGGTCGAGCACCGCGAGCACGTGCGGCTGCGCGGACTGCATCCCGATCGACAGGCGCGTCACGCCGGCCGCCGCGAGCGTCTCGGCGACGCGATCGTCAACGGTGTCGGGATTGGCCTCGACGGTGACCTCGGCGCCGTCGGCGATCCCGAATTCCTCGCGCACCGCGCCCAGCATCCGCGCCAGGTCGCCGGGAGGGAGGAGCGTGGGCGTCCCTCCACCGAAGAACACCGTGGATGCCACCCGCCGACCGCCCGCGGCATCCATCACTCCACCCGCCAGGCGCACCTCCGCCGCGAGCGTGTCGGCGAAGTCCTCCTGGCGCGCGCCGCGGAGTTCGCTCGACGTGTACGTGTTGAAGTCGCAGTAGCCGCAGCGGACGCGGCAGAACGGGACGTGCAGGTACACGCCGAAGTCGGCGGCGGGATCGAGCGGCAGGTCGTCGGGCAGTCGCCCGTCGACGGGGGCCGGGTCGCCGAGCGGGAGCGGTCCGCCCATCAGGACGTGTACAGGGGCGAGATCGCCCGCAGGTACCGCTGGAACAGCGCGCGACGGCGACGGCGCACGAGGCCGAGGAACACGCGGTACGACGGCGCCGTGGGGCGGTCGAAGGCGCGGACCACGAACCACACCTCGTCGTTGTCGCGCCACTCGACGGCGAACAGTTCCTCGCCGCTCACGATCGAGTGCCCCACGGTGCCGAGGATGTAGCCGACGCGGCGCGGCTCCTCGAACACCGAGATGACGCGCAGGTGGCCGTCGGCACGGTGGCCGTCGACCTTGCCGTGCACGCGCACGCTCGTGCCCGGGCTGACGAACGGCGTGCCGTCGGCGGCGAACCGCTGCTCGGACTCGAGGCGGCTCGGCGCGATCGGGGCGCCTTCGGCGTCGAAGCCGACGCCGGTGTACCCGCTGTCGGTCGCCGGGCGCACGTCGGTGATGCTCAGTTCCTCGGACCGGAGCGGGGCCCACGAGAGCAGCAGCTCGCTGGCCGCCGCGAAGCGCTCCTCGCCGCTGCCGATCCGCCATGCGTCTTCCGCGGGCACGGAGTACTCCGGCGGATACTGCATGAGGTCGTGCGCCTGCGTGGCGCCGACCGCTGCGTAGTCGACCGTGTCGTCGGTGAAGTTCTGCCGGCGCATGGTGTCCAGTCTCCTCTCCCCGGATGGGAAGTCGGTGGGCGTCGTTACTTCTTGCCCTCGACGTCGCCGGACAGGGCAGCGATGAACGCCTCCTGCGGGACCTCGACCCGGCCCACCATCTTCATGCGCTTCTTGCCCTCTTTCTGCTTCTCGAGCAGCTTGCGCTTACGGGTGATGTCACCGCCGTAGCACTTGGCGAGGACGTCCTTGCGGATCGCGCGGATGTTCTCGCGGGCGATGATGCGCGCACCGATCGCTGCCTGGATCGGAACCTCGAACTGCTGGCGCGGGATGAGCTTGCGCAGGCGCTCGGTCATCATCGTGCCGTAGCTGTAGGCCTTCTCGCGGTGGACGATCGAGCTGAAGGCATCCACTTTCTCGCCCTGCAGCAGGATGTCGACCTTGACGAGGTCGGCGGTCTGCTGACCGGCGGGCTCGTAGTCGAGGCTCGCGTAGCCCTGCGTGCGACTCTTGAGGTGGTCGAAGAAGTCGAAGACGATCTCGCCGAGCGGCATGTTGTAGCGGAGCTCGACGCGGTCTTCGCTGAGGTAGTCCATGCCGAGGAGCGTGCCGCGGCGGGACTGGCAGAGCTCCATGACCGTGCCGACGTAGTCCTTCGGAAGCAGGATGCCGACCTTCACGATGGGCTCGGACACCTCGGCGACGCGTCCATCGGGGTACTCGCTCGGGTTGGTGACCGAGACGACCTCGCCGGTGTCGGTGGTGACCTCGTACGTGACCGACGGGGCGGTGGTGATGAGGTCGAGGCCGAACTCGCGCGAGAGGCGCTCGGTGATGATCTCGAGGTGCAGGAGGCCCAGGAAGCCGCAGCGGAAACCGAAGCCGAGGGCGACCGAGGTCTCGGGCTCGTACTGCAGCGACGCGTCCGACAGCTTGAGCTTGTCGAGGGCCTCGCGCAGTTCGGCGTAGTCGCTGCCGTCGATCGGGTAGATGCCCGAGAAGACCATGGGCTTCGGGTCGGTGTACCCGGCGAGGGCTTCGGTCGCGGGCTTCCGGTGGTTGGTGATCGTGTCGCCGACCTTGGACTGCCGCACGTCCTTCACGCCGGTGATGAGGTAGCCGACCTCGCCGACGCCGAGACCCTGGGTCGGCACCGGCTCGGGGCTCGACACGCCGATCTCGAGCAGCTCGTGCGTTGCGGTGGTCGACATCATCTGGATGCGCTCGCGCGGCGAGAGTGCGCCGTCGACCATCCGGACGTACGTCACGACACCCCGGTACGCGTCGTACACGGAGTCGAAGATCATGGCGCGGGCGGGGGCGTCGGCCTTGCCGACCGGCGCGGGGATCTTCTCGACGATGAGGTCGAGCAGGTCTTCCACGCCCATGCCGGTCTTGCCGCTCACGCGCAGCACGTCTTCCGGCTGACCGCCGATGAGGCCGGCGAGCTCGGCGGCGTACTTGTCGGGGTCGGCCGCGGGAAGGTCGATCTTGTTCAGCACCGGGATGATCGTTAGATCGTTCTCGAGCGCGAGGTAGAGGTTGGCGAGCGTCTGCGCCTCGATGCCCTGCGCGGCGTCGACGAGGAGGATCGCGCCCTCGCACGCGGCGAGCGAACGGCTGACCTCGTACGTGAAGTCGACGTGGCCGGGCGTGTCGATCATGTTGAGCGCGAACGTCTGGCCGTCGACGGCCCACGGCATGCGGACGGCCTGCGACTTGATCGTGATGCCGCGCTCGCGCTCGATGTCCATGCGGTCGAGGTACTGCGCACGCATGTCGCGGTCGGCGACGACGCCGGTGATCTGCAGCATGCGGTCGGCCAACGTCGACTTGCCGTGGTCGATGTGGGCGATGATGCAGAAGTTGCGGATCTGCGCCGGCGGCGTTGCGGACGGCTCGAGGGGCTTCAGGGCGCGCGGTGACATGTTCCGTCGATTCTACGGGCGACGGCCGACATCGCCGTCCCGGTGCCGTTCCCCGGGGCATCCGGGGCCGATGCAAAGGCGGCGTTCGTAGGGTGGATGCCATGACGGTCCAGGTCGTGCTCGTGCACGGCATCCGCACGTCCGCCACGATGTGGCGTGCGCAGGTGGAGCATCTGCGGGAGCGCGGGAACCCGGTCACGGCCGTGGATCTGCCGGGGCACGGAACGCGCCGCGGCCAGACGTTCACACTCGACGAAGCGTTCGCGACGATCGACCGGGCGGTTCAGGATGCCGCGACCCGCGGTCCGGTCCTCCTCGTGGGGCATTCGATGGGCGGACTGCTGTCGATTGAGTACGTCGGCCGCGAGGACCCGCCACCGGTCGCGGCCTTCATCGCGGCATCCTGTACCTCGATCCCCCGCGGAGCGGGACTCTCGGCCTACCGGTTCCTCGCGCGGCGGTTCGACGGGCTGCCGAACCGGGGCCTCGGGCTCACGAACTACGTGCTCGACCGGACGCTGCCGCCCGAGACGCGCGCGGATTTCGGTGCGGGCGGGTACGCGTTCGACGCGCAGGACACCGCGCTCGCGTCGTTGTCGGTGCTCGACCTGCTCGCCGCACTGCGGCGGATCGACGTGCCCCTGTGGTTCATCAACGGGCAGTGGGACCAGCTGCGCGTCAACGAAAAGCTGTTCCTGTCGATCGCCCGGCATGCCGAGCTGATCGTGGTGCCCCGCACGACGCACCTGGTCACGGCGATGCGGCCCCGGGTGTTCAACGCGCTGCTGGACGTGGCGCTCACCACGGTGGAAGCCTCGACCTGATAGACTCGGCCCTTGGCTTGCGTGTGGGGTTTTTCCCGACCTCCACGACCGCCGGTGCAGCGTCCCTCTACCGCTCGCCCGGCACTTCCAACACTCACTCAAACGAAAGACCGTCGAACGTGGCGAACATCAAGTCGCAGATCAAGCGCAACAAGACCAACGAGAAGGCGCGCGAGCGCAACAAGGCCGTCAAGAGCGAGCTCAAGACGCACGTGCGCCGCACGCGCGAGGCCGTCCTCGCCGGTGACAAGGAAGCCGCCGAGAAGGCGCTCGTCCAGGCCGGCAAGAAGCTCGACAAGGCCGTGAGCAAGGGCGTCATCCACGCCAACCAGGCCGCGAACCGCAAGTCGGCCATCGCGAAGCAGGTCGCCGCTCTCTGAGCCGCATCCTTTCGACAGCCCGTCCCGCACCGCGGGGCGGGCTTCGTCGTTTCCGGACGGGCTACGGCTCGGGGTTCGGGGCAGATTCTTGGCATGGGGGCGTGATTCTCGCGCCCCAAATCGAGGGATGCGCCCCAAACCTTCGAGGCCGGGCACCGGCCCGTCGACTGTGGGATGCGGCGTGCCGTTCGGGTTGCGCCCTGACTCCTTGCGTGATGTGCGGAGGGTATGGGGTGAGCGGAGGATCGCGGCGGCGGTTTGGGCCCTCCGTTGCTCCCCCGTCCTCCGCTCCTCACGCCCGGGCGGCGTGATGTGCGGAGGGGGTGGGACGGAGGGAGGACCGGTGCGGCTGTTCGCGTCCTCCGCTGCTCCCTTGTCCTCCGGTCCTCACGTCCGCGCGGCCGCGTGACGTGCGAAGGGGGTGGGACGGAGGGAGGACCGGTGCGGCGGTTTGGGTCCTCCGTTGCTCCCTGGTCCTCCGGTCCTCACGCCCGGGCCGGCGCGGGCGGTGACGGGCGGAGGTGATGGGACGGAGGGAGGACCGGTGCGGCGGTTTGGGTCCTCCGTTGCTCCCCCGTCCTCCGCTGCTCACGCCCGGGCCGCGGCGCGCGGCCGGTGGAGCGCTGGAGGTCAGCGGCCGTAGGGCTGGCGGGTCGCGATGATCGTGATCATGCGTTCGAGGGCGAAGACGGCGTCGCGCGAGGCTCCCTTCACCTCGGCATCCGCTCGGGCGGTCGCGTGGATCGCCATGCCGAGCGTTGCGGCGCTCCAGCCGACGAGGTCGCGGCGTGCCCGGTCGACCTGCCAGTCCTTCATTCCCAGGCGCTGCGCCAGCGCGCCCGATGACTCGCGGTTTCCCGCGACGCGCGCCATCGTCCGCAGCTTCATCGCGACGGCCGCGACCAGCGGAACGGGATCGGCTCCGGATGCCAGAGCATGGCGCAGGGCGAGGAGGGCCTGCCCGTAGTGCCCGGCGATGGCCGTGTCGGCGACGGTGAACGCGGAGGTCTCGACACGACCGCCGTAGTACCGCTCCACGGTGCGCTCGTCGATATCGCCGGGGACATCGGCGATGAGCTGTTGGCATGCGGCCGCGAGTTCGGTGAGATCGTCGGCGAACGCCGAGACGAGTGAACGCAGGGCGACCGGGGCGATCTTCTTCTGCGCGGCCTTGAACTCGCCGACCGCGAAGTCGAAGCGGTCGGAGTCGCGCTTGATCGCTGGGCACGCGATCTCGATGCCGCTCCCCTGGCCGGCGCGAATGGCATCCAGGAGCTTCTTTCCACGCACGCTCGCGCCGGTGTGCCGGAGGACGACCGTGGCGCCGTCCTGCGGGTGTTCGAGATACGCGAGTGCCTCGGTGAGGAAGGTGTCGGAGCACTTCTCGACGCCACCCACGCGGACGAGCCGTGGCTCGCCGAACAGCGACGGTGAGGTCACCGCGAGCAGGGTGCCGGCCGTGTAGTCGTCGGCGCGGACGTCGGTGACCTCGAGGCTCGGATCCTCGCTCTTGAGGTAGTCGCGGACACCCGCGATCGCGCGTTCGGCGCAGACCTCCTCGGGACCGGAGACCAGCACGATCGGAGCGGGCTGCGGGGTCCGCCAGCCGATCTGCGGGATCGCCGACTTCGCCTTCGCGGGGGCGGAGCGTCGGGGTGCCGGGGTCACTCCCCCAGCCTACCGACCGGGTCGGACACGGATGCCGGGACGGGCACGGGCGAGTCCGTCGCTGGAGGCAGCGGTACGCGCCGGGCCGCGACGGAGACGCCCTCGACCGCCCGCGTCACGGGGGCTTCTGCCGCCACAGCGTCAGCCTCCCGTCGTCCTCGTGCCAGACCGCGAGGATGCCGCCCTGGTCGGTGCGGGCGGCCACCGTTCCGTTCTGCTGCAGGATGTCGAGCAGCCGCGCGGTCGGGTGGCCGTAGCTGTTGTCCGCCCCGACGCCGATGAGTCCCACCTGCGCGTGAAGTCGGCGATAGAGGTCGGGGTCTTGGTCGGCGCTGCCGTGGTGCGCGACCTTGACGACCTCGACCGGCGAGATGTCGACCCGGCGGAGCAGCGCGGCTTGCGCCTCCTCGCCCAGGTCGCCGAGCATCACGGTGTGCGGGAATCCCGGACCCGTGACGTCGATCGCGACGCTCGCGTCATTGCCCGGTTCCATCCCGGGAAGGGGGCCGAGCGCCTGCCAGCGGGTGTCGCCGACGGCTTCGGTCATCCCCATCGTCGCGAGGACGAGCCGTGCGCCGCCTCGCGCGAACCGATCGAGCAGCCGCTGGTCCGCAGCCTCTCCCGTGGGCCCGTGGATCACGACGCTCGCGCGACCGAGAATCGCTGCGGATCCGCCCACGTGGTCCTTGTCGAAGTGGGTCAGGACGACGAGATCGAGGTGGTCGATGCCGAGCGTCTGCAGGCATGCCGCGAGCGGCTCGGGGTCGGGCCCCGTGTCGACGAGGGCCACCTCAGATCCGGACCGCCACAGCGTGGCATCCCCCTGTCCGACGTCGCACATCGCGACCTGCCACCCGGTCGGGACGGTCAGTGGTCCGGCGACCGTCCGGATCGCGCTCGTGCCGCCGACCGCTCCGACGAGCACGGCCACCACGAGGGTTGCGAGGGCCGTCAGGCGCGGCACGCGCTGCGGCCGGGCGATGGCGACGGCGATCGCGCCCCCGATGACCGCGAGCAGGGCCGCGCCGAACGGCCCATCCGGCCAGGGCAGGTTCTGCGCGGCGGAGGAGGCTGTTGTGTGGGCGACCCCGGCGATCCACGCGGCGGGGATCCAGGCCAGCGCAGACAGCCCGTCGCGCACCCACGGGATCGGCGCGATGCACGCGAGGACCCCCGCGATCGTCGCTGGTGCTGCCGCGGGATCGGCGAGGAGGTTCGCTGCGATCCCGAGGAGCGGGACGTGTGGATCGATGAGGACGATGAGCGGTCCGCACACCAGCTGCGCCGCGGTCGGCACCGCGAGCGCGAGCGCGAGGCGGGACGGCATCCATCTCGCGAGCCCGTCGGCGAGGGGCTTCGCCAGCACCAGGAGGGCCGCGGTGGCCGCGGTGGACAGCGCGAACCCGAGCGACCGGCACAACCAGGGGTCGCCGATCAGCAGGACCGTCACCGCGGCGGCCAGGACGGCGACGCCCACCAGGGGGCGGCCGAGACCGAGCGCGAGGATGCCGATCGCGCTCATCGCCGCGGCCCGGACCACGCTGGGCTCGGGCGTCACGAGAGCGACGAATCCGGCGAGTACGAGCAGCGCACCCATCACCCGGATCCAGCGCCGCACCCCGCACAGCGCCAGCAGCGCGAATGCCGCCCCGACCACGAGGGCGCAGTTCGCCCCCGACACCGCCGTCAGGTGCGAAAGCGATGAGGCGTTCATCGCGTTCTCGGTCACGGCATCGAGACTCGACGTGTCGCCGACGGCGAGTCCCGGTACGAGCCCCGCGCCCGGCTGGGGCAGCCCCCGCGTCGAGGCGACGAGCCCGTCGCGCAGGCCTTCGAAGACGGCCCAGGCGCCCGCGGGTGGGGGTGCACGCTCGATGGCGGTCGCGCGGAGCACGAGAATCGCCCGCTCGGCCGGGTCGGACGGAATCCCCCGCCCCGCCACCGCGATCTCGCTGCCGGGACCGACGGCTGAGAGGCGCCCTCGGCCGTCGGCATCCACTCCGATACGCGCCGGAATCGCGCCCGTCACGGTCGTGTCGCCCGCGGTCACGGCGGACACCGTCGCGTCGAACCAGCCGCCGCCGTCGGGGCCGGTCGAGAGGTGACCCGTGACCGTCGCGGTCACGCGCACGTGACGGCCGCCGGCGACTTCGAGCCCGGCGACCGCGTCACGCGTGGGCTGAAGGGTCGTGACGGTGCCTGCGCTCGCAGCGGCGCACGCCAGCGCGACGGCCGCCACCATGAGCAACGGATGCCGGAACCGCGAGAACAGCGCGACGGCCGAGGCCGCAGCCACGCTCAATCCGAGCGCGAGAACGCCCGCGTGAGGGACGACGATCGCCACGGCCGCGCCGATCCAGGTAGCCCCCGCCACGGCGACCGGCCGCCACGCTCGCCGGCGGAGAGCCCGTCGCTCGCTCATACGCGCACCAGATCCCGCAGGCTCGCGAGCATCTTGTCGCCGATCCCCGGCACCGATCCGAGGTCGTCGACGCTCGTGAACCGCCCGTTCTGCTCGCGCCACGCGAGGATGCGATCCGCCAGTGCCGGTCCGATCCGCGGCAGCGCGTCGAGTTGCTCGCGTGTCGCCGTATTGAGGTCGAGCGGGCCGGATGCCGCCGCTCCCCCGACCGTCGTCCCGCCCGGTCCCGCAGCGTCGGGCGTCGCCCCCGCCACCGGCACCACGATCTGCTCGCCGTCGGTCACCGTGCGGGCGAGGTTCACGCCGTCGCGCGCCGCGTCGTCGGCGAATCCGCCCGCGCGGGCGATGGCGTCCGCCACCCGATCGCCGACCTCGAGACGGTAGAGGCCGGCGGCGCGGACCGCCCCCGCCACGTGCACGTACACCGCCGCGCCCGTGGCCGCGGTCGCGTGCCCGGTCGGCGTCGGTTCCGCCGTCACCGTCTCGGCGCCCGTGGCCCCGCGGAAGATCCCGATCCCCACCGTGACCGCGAACGCCAGCAGCACGAGCACGATGACCGCGCCGACCCCCAGGCGCCGACGCGGAGCGAGCCGTTCCGCAGGCGGGTCGGGATCGATCGTCACGCCAGCACGTTACGAAGTCGGGAAGAGAGCGCGCGGAGGCAAACGCGCGAACGGTGGACAACCCCCACGATCGCACCGCTGGGGAGGACCCGCGCCTAGCCTGGAGCGATGAACGAGAACGCATGGCGGGCGATCCTCGCCGCCCTCGCCGACGACTCCGCCCGCGAGATCTACGCGCGCGTCGTGCTCGGCGAACCGATCGCCCCCGTCCTCACGGCGCTCGCCCCGTCACGCGCCCGCCGCGTCACTGCGGCGCTCACGTCTGCCGGCCTGATCGTCGAGACCGCCGACGGGTACGCCGCCTCCCCCTCGGTCTTCGCCGACGCTCTCGCGGCCGCCCCACGCCCCGCGCGTCCGACGGGCGTCGAGAGATTCTTCACCGACGGCCGCCTGACGGACTACCCCTCTCGCGCGGGCGATCGGCGCGAAGTGCTGGCAACCGTGGCATCCCGGATCCTCGCCGAGGGCGAACGACTCACCGAACCGGAGATCAACGAACGGCTGAGCGCCGTCGTCGAGGACATCGCCGCGATCCGCCGCTACCTGGTCGACGAGGGCCTCATCGAACGCACGCGTTCCGGCACGGAGTACGCCCTGGCTCGTCCGTGAACGACGGATGCCACGCCCCATGCTCTGCAGAGCACCGGGGACGTGGCATCCGGAACCGATGCTCGTCGAGGACGTGAGGCTGCGATTCCGGGCTTCGGCCGGTCGCCGATCCGCTGCGGCCGCGGCGCGGACCGCTGCCGCTGTGTGATCGTGCACGCCCGCGCCGGTCACACGGCTGGCATCGCCGCACGGTGTGGATGCCGCCGTGACGGTATCCGCGGCCGCGGCCGCCATCACAGAGACGTCGCCGGTGGCCCGGCGAGAGGGTTCCGGGTCGGAGGAATCCGGGTGGAGCGCCGCCCGTGGCGCGACCGATCGTGCCCGCGAAGGTTCAGGAGGGAACCCGGCTCACTGTCGCGGACATCACGGAACTGAACCCCCTGAGGAGGAAGAGTCATGAATCACCGCGTCATCGCCTTTGCCGCTGCCGCCGTCGCGGCCGCGCTGCTCGGGTCGCAGATCATCACGCCGGCGCCCGTGTCCGCCACACCCCGCGAACCGGCGGCCGTCTGCACGGTCGGTGGCGTCGCCGTGGCCGACGGGGAGCCACTGCCTCCCGACATCCCTGTCGTGGTGTCGTGCTTCGCCAGTGAGACGGAGGCGCAGGAGTTCATCCAAGCGGGTGCTCCCGGGGACCTGGAACGGTTGATGGACGGGCTGGCGGTGGAGTTCAGAGCGCTCTCCACGGAGCGCGCGGGTGCACGCGCGTCCACCGTCACGATCGGAAAGGTCTGGACGGGCACCTCTCGTGGCGGATCCGAGCTCATTCACTGGGGCACCGGGTCGGGGTGTCATGGGGTCACCTATGGCTTCCCGTCTCTGTCCAGCTCGTGGAACGACAAGATCCGTTCGGCCGAAGGCTTCAACAATTGCTGGGCCTCGCACTACGCGGACGGCTCCTACGGCGGCGGCGTACTCACCTGCGCGCCGTACTGCGCGACCTTGGGGTTCCTCGCCGGTCAATCGTCATCGATCGTGTACCGGCCGGTCGGCACCTTCGGATAGGACCGGCGCAGTCGGTGGGAACCCGGGTCTGCAGTCCGGACACCACGGAGTGAGGGCATCCGCCCTGGGACTGACCGCGCGCAGTCCACCACCACGGAAAGGAACACCATGAAGCGATATATCCTCCCACCGCTCGGCGTCATCACCACGGTGCTGCTCGTCGGTGCGGCCGCGTCCGGAGCCACCGCTGCTCCGGACGACGAACCCACCAGTGTCTCCAGCATCGCGACCGTGGCGCCGGAGGTCCTGGCTGACGCTGTCTCGCCTTCGACGACGGGCTCACGGCTGGCCATCGGCACAGCGAGCGCCGATATCGTGCTCCCCGAGGACACGAGCGACCCGGTGCGGTACGCGGCGAACGACCAGATCCTGGAGATCACTCTCCCCGCGAGCGGGGCCGCGGGCACCGCGACGGTGGTCGACGGTTTCGTCAGCTACGACAATCTCGATGGCAGCAGCACCGTTCCGGTGCCGAAGCAGGACGGCTCGCTGCAGATCGCGACGGTGGTCGAGGGCCCGTCCGCTCCGACGACGTACGAGTACGCGCTCGGGCTCCCGGACGGGTATGAGCTCTCGGCGGGCGACGAGGGAGGCGGAATCGCCATCGCCGCGATCGACAAGTCGAACCTGCTGGGTGTGTTCGCGGCACCGTGGGCCGTCGACGCGGACGGACGCGCGGTACCGACGCATTACGAGATCCGCGGCACATCGCTCGTGCAGGTCCTCGAACACGACTCGGACGTCTACTCGTACCCGATCGTCGCCGATCCCTGGCTGGGGAACGAGCTCTACTACACCCCGTATCTGACCTCGTGGAACGGCGCGTTCAAGGTGAACGTGACGCCACGGCAGGCGGGCAAGGACTGGGCGGGGATCGCCACCTGGTGGGCGCACGCAGATGAGATCAAGAACAAGCTGGCGGCGTCCTACCCGTCGCGTCCGGCAAGCCAGCGCTGGAACGACAACGTGCAGGAACAGCTGTACTGCCACATCGCCGGTCTCCCGCTCTCCCTGCCGGAGTACAACCTGGAGGCTGCCCGCACCTTCCTGTACTGGGAACAGCAGGTCGCCTACAAGTGCAACTACCCCGAAGGGTACTTCTCCAACTAGGTGCAGCGAGCGTAACCTTGCATTGCAATACTTGCGATGCAAGGTTACGCTCACGGCATGGAATCGACCCGTGCCCGCATCGCGACCAATCTGCGCAAGGGCGTCCTCGAGTTCGGCGTTCTCGGCTTGCTCTCGCGAGAGCAGATGTACGGTCTGCAACTCGCCGAAGAACTGCAGGCGCGCGAACTCATCGCCAGCGAGGGCAGCCTCTATCCGTTGCTCGCTCGCATGCGCGAGAGCGGATGGATCGAACCCCATTCGACTCGGGTGGAGGCATCCGCCCGCCCACGGCGCTATTACGCCATCACGGCGACCGGTCGCGCACAGCTCGAAGAATTCGCCGAGCTGTGGGGGGAACTGACCTCGACGATGAATCAGCTACTGAAGGAGCGGAAATGACAGACACCGCGCAACAGCGCTACCTCCGGATCGTGCAGTCCGCGCTCGCCGATGTGCCGCACGACCGTCGGACGATGGTGTTGGAGGACGTACAAGCCCACATTCGGGATGCCGTCGATCACGGCGCGAGCGTGGAGGACGCACTGACGCAACTCGGTCCCGCAAAGGCTCTCGCCTTCCGAGCGCGCGAGGAGATGAGTTCGGCGCTCCCCTCTCTCGCGGCCGGCGTCCGCGCGAGCCGGATCCTGATCGTCGGTGCGGTCGTCATCGGCACGGTCACGACTCTCTTGACGGCCTTCGCCGCGCCGTTCTGGTCCACGGTCGATCGATTCGATGACGGAACGAACGTCCTGCGGACGACCGCCGATCCGGGAGGCCCCTGGGTCGCGCTCGTCGGGCTCGCTCCGGTCGTCGTGGCTGCGATCACGCTGTTTCTGCCACGACGTCCCGCCCGTATCCTCCTATTGGTGCTCGCGAGTCTCATGACCGTCGCCGCACTCGGCGGGTTCACCGTCGCCGGATGGTTTCTCCCCTTCATCGCGCAGCTGTGGGTAGCCGTCTTCCTCCCGATCGCCGTGTCGCGCGGTTTCGACCTCTCCGGCCGACCGAAATGGCGTCTGGCCGCCGCGGCCAGTGTCATCGTGGTGACGGGGGTCGCGACAATCCGCAGCCTCACGGCACCGGACGGTGTCGGCATCCTTGCGGCGGTCGTTCTGTCCATCGGGCTGGTCGTCGCGACCCTCGTCGGCCTCGGCGTCCGAGCCTGCTTCCTGATTCTCGCCGGCGGTGGTCTGGCACTGATGTTCGTGTCCACCGTGGCTGCGCCGTTCATGCTCCCGGTGTGGTGGCTGGGTGGCGCGCTCTTCGTGTCGGGCTCGGCCGGGGTGGCGGCACAGCAACACGGGCGATCGGTCAGGGGCGAGTCATGAGACGTCGCGAGCGGATCGGCGCCCTCGCGGTCCTCGCCTGCGGCGCGATGCTCGTCTCGTGCGCGCCCGCGGTCGACCCGCCCGGCGCCGTCGACTGGAAGACCTATCCGGCTCACGCGCATGTGCCCGCGGAGGACGTGCTCGCGGCGCCGTCGGGCTCGGACCATGTGTCACGGGGTTTCGACGTGCTCGAAGATGCGCGGAATGCCGTGACGGCCGGTTCTTTCGGGGGCGATTGGGTTCAGGCCACGCCGGAGCAATGGCATCCGTTCGATGGAAACGGGTACGGCGGGGATTCGCTGCTCTCGTACTACGTGGCTCCGACCTGGCAGCTCGAGATCGAGCTTCCGCGCACGCGCTGGGACGACATCGTGGAGGCCGTCGCGCGGGTCGCCGAGACGCAGGCTATGACGCCACGAGACCGTTCCGAAGAGGTCCCGTCCGAATGGATGACGTTGGGCAGCTTTCACGGCTCGGTCGACTACCTCGAGGTGGTCGTGCAGGACGCTCGCCTGAACGAGGAAGAACTGGCGCTCGCGCGGTCGCAGGACCTCATGGTCGCCGGGATCACCCTCACCTACGGAGGTACCACCGTCCGGGACGCCGATCGGGAGGAGTTCGCCCGCGCGGCGGCAGCGTTCGAAGGACTCGAGCGCCCTCCTGCGACGAGCGAATAGTCCTCTGCCCAGGCCGAAATCTGAGGAACGGGGGTCGGCGGGGACGGGCTGAACACGTAGGCTGTGGGAGTCCGGCGTCCGTTTCCGGGATCCAGGGGGGCTTACGGCGTGGCCTCGACAGCTGACCTCTCTCCGTCCGACGGTGAGCTGATGTATCGACTCTCGAGGGGCGACGAGTCCGCCTATCGCGATCTTTTCCGCCGATACGAGCGCGTCGCGTACCGTGTCGCGCTGATCATGGTCCATTCACCCTGGGATGCGGAGGAAGTCGTGGCGAGCACATTCCTCGAACTATGGCGCAAGCGGGATCAGGTGCGCCTGGTGGACGGGACTGTGCGCCCGTGGCTCCTCACGGTCGTCTCCTTCGTCGCGAAGAATCACTTGCGCGGTCGTGGTCGGTATCGACGGCTCTTGGCGCGTATCCCGCATCCGACGGAGGAGCCCGACCACGCCGACGAAGTCGCGCGAACGGTGGATGCCATTCCCGTGGCCGATGCTGTCCGCGATGCGCTGGGCCGGCTCAATTCGAGGGACGCGAGCGTGCTCCTGCTCTGCGTCGTCGAACACCTCAGCATCCAGCAGGCGGCCGTTGCACTGGGAATTCCGGAGGGAACCGTGAAATCTCGGCTCTCCCGCGTGAAGGCCCGCCTCCGCCTCGAACTCCATCGCTACGATCCCAGCCCGGACGGAGTGAGCGCATGAATGACGACGCGCGAGGCGTTCCACACGGGGCGGAGATCGAGGACCTCCTCGTCTCGCGGATGCGGGAAGATCTTGCACGGCCGCGATGGTGGCGCACGGTGCGCGGCCGGATCGCGATAGCTGTGGGTTCAGTGGCCATCGCGAGCACCGCCATCGCCGGGGTGGTATTGCTCGAGTCACGATCCGTGACCGACACGGGGATTGTGCATTGCCTCGATTCCGCCACCAGAAATGCGGACGGATCCCTACCCGGCGCCGCCGTGAGTATCGCGGCACCGGGGGGATCCGTGCCCATTCACGACGCGGTGGACGTGTGTCGGCAGATGTGGGCGGCGGGCAGCCTCCACGAGCAGGACCCGTTGAACCCCACTCCCGCACCCGCCGAGGTACCCGATGAGTTCACGGTGTGCGTGACTCGGGAGGGGTCGGCCGCCGTGGTCCCTGGTCGGATCGAATGTTCGGTGCTGAAACTGCACCCCTACGACGAGAATCTGTCCGGGGAGTCCCAGGACGGTGCGCCCACCGGCGGCGGCGCCTAGCGCGAGTTCGGATACGCGCTTCTCCTGAACGACGGATGCCACGCCCAGACGCTCTGCGAAGCGTCAGGGACGTGGCATCCGGAACGACGAACTACTTCGTGGAGAAGCTGACCACCTTCGGAGGACGCACGACCGCACGCACGATCTCGCGGTCGCCGAGCGCCCGGCGCACCTTCTCGTCGGCGCGGGCGGCGGCCTCCAGCGCGTCCGCGCCGATCTTGGCCGAGACCTCGATCGTGCCGCGGACCTTGCCGTCGATCTGCACGACGGCGGTGACGGTGTCCTCGACGAGGAGCGTCGGGTCGGCCTGGCGCCAGGTCACGAGGCCGACAAAGCCGTCGTAGCCGAGCGTCTGCCACATCTCCTCGGCGGTGTGCGGGGCGAAGAGGTCGAGGGTCATCGCGATGACCTCGGCGGCCTCGCGGACGGCGGGGTCGCTCGCACCGGCGGAGCCGTCGATGGCCTTGCGGGTCGCGTTCACGAGCTCCATGAGACGGGCGACGACGACGTTGAACTTCGTCTGCTCGACGAGGTTCGGCGCTTCGGCGAGGAGGCGGTGCGTCACGCGGCGGAGCGACGCGTCACCCTCGGCCCACACCACGTCGGTCGGGCTGTCGACCTCGTGGGCGATGCGGAGCGCGCGGGCGAGGAACTTCGCCGCACCCGTGGTCGAGACGTCGTTCCAGTCCTTGTCGTCCTCCACAGGGCCGGCGAACGCCAGCGCGACGCGCAGCGCGTCGGCGCCGTGGGCGTCGAGCTCCTCCTGGAAGAGCACCAGGTTGCCCTTGCTCTTCGACATCTTGGCGCCGTCGAGGATCACCATGCCCTGGTTGATCAGGCTCGAGAACGGCTCGGTGAACTCCACCAGGCCCATGTCGAACAGCGCCTTCGTGATGAAGCGCGCGTACAGCAGGTGCAGGATCGCGTGCTCGACACCGCCGATGTAGAAGTCGACGGGACCCCACTTGCGGGCCTCGGGCAGTGAGAACGCCTCGTTCGGGTCGTTCGGCGAGAGGAAGCGCAGGAAGTACCACGAGCTGTCGACGAACGTGTCCATCGTGTCGGGGTCGCGCAGCATCTTCTGCCCGGTCTCGGGGTCGGTGACCTCCACCCATTCGGTCGCAGCTCCCAGCGGCGACGAGCCCTTGGGCTTGAGGTCGAGGCCCTCGACCGACGGCAGCACGACGGGCAGCTCGTCCGCGGGCACGGGCACGATGCTGCCGTCCTCGGCGTGCAGCATCGGGATCGGCGTGCCCCAGTACCGCTGGCGCGAGATGAGCCAGTCGCGGAGGCGGTAGGTCTTGGCGGCGCGGCCGACGCCCTTCGCCTCGAGCTCCTCGATCATGCGCGCGATCGCGTTGCGCTTGGACAGGCCGTTGAGCGACCCGGAGTTGATCAGGCGTCCCTCGCCGGTCAGCGCGACGCCGGTCTTCACGGGGTCGAGGTCATCGACGTCGCCGAGCGGGTCGATCGGCACGCCGTCCTCGTCGACCTCGATCACGGGGATCGCGCCCGTCACCGGGGCGTTCGTGTCGACGACGACCTTCACGGGGAGGTCGAACGCCCGCGCGAAGTCGAGGTCGCGCTGGTCGTGCGCGGGCACGGCCATGACCGCGCCGTGACCGTAATCGGCGAGGACGTAGTCGGCGGCCCAGATCGGGAGCTTCTCGCCGTTGATCGGGTTGATCGCGTAGTGACCGAGGAACACTCCGGTCTTCGGACGATCGGTCGCCTGCCGCTCGATGTCGGTCGCGCGCTGCACCTCTTCCAGGTACGCCTGGAACTTCTGCCGCACCTCGATGTCGGCGATTGCCGCGAGCTCGGCCGCCAGGTCGGACTCGGGCGCCACGACGAAGAACGTCGCGCCGTGAAGGGTGTCGGGGCGCGTGGAGAAGACCGTGATCTTGTCGGCGCGGCCCTCGATCTCGAACTCGATGTCGGCACCGACAGACCGGCCGATCCAGTTGCGCTGCATCTGGATGACCTTCTGCGGCCAGAAACCCTCGAGCTGGTTGAGGTCGTCGAGCAGACGGTCGGCGTAGTCGGTGATCCGCAGGAACCACTGCGTCAGCTTCTTCTTGACGACGACGGCGCCGCTGCGCTCGCTCGTGCCATCGGGCAGCACCTGCTCGTTGGCGAGCACCGTCTGGTCGACCGGGTCCCAGTTGACCAGCGCGTCCTTGCGGTACGCGAGGCCCTTCTCGTACAGCTTCTGGAACAGCCACTGGTTCCAGCGGTAGTACTCGGGGTCGCTCGTGTGGAGGACGCGGCTCCAGTCGAACGAGACGCCGTAGTCCTTCAGGCTCTCCTTCTGCTGCGCGATGTTCGCGTAGGTCCACTCGACGGGGTCGGCGCCACGCTTGATGGCGGCGTTCTCGGCGGGGAGGCCGAAGGAGTCCCACCCGATGGGGTTGAGGACGTTGTAGCCGCGGTGGCGCCAGAAGCGCGCGACGATGTCCGAGTACAGGTAGTTCTCGGCGTGCCCCATGTGGAGGTCGCCGGAGGGGTACGGGAACATCGCGAGCACGTACTTGCGCGGGCGCGTGTCGGCGTCGCCGCCGGCGCGGAACGGGTCCTTCTCGGCCCACGCCTGCTGCCACTTCGCCTGGATCTCGTGGGGGTCGAAGCCTCCGTCGGCGGACGGCGCGGAAGAGGGGTTCTGAGACACGGGTGAGACCAATCGTGAAAGTCGGGAGGCCACGAGGGCCAACGTCCAGGCTACCGGACCCCGCGGGGCCGCTTCCGAAGCGGTCGGGACCTCACCATCCGGCCGGCACGGTGGCCCCGAGCGCCGCGAGCGGAGCCCGCGCCTTGATCCCCACCTCGGCGACCTCGGATGCCGCGACCGAGCGCCACGTGATCCCTCCGCCGGCGCCGACCCAGGTGGCATCCGGTTCCACGACGATGCTGCGGATCACCATCGCGAGGTCCGCGGCGCCGTCGTCGCCGACCCACCCGAACGTGCCGGAGTAGACGCCGCGCGGAGCCCCTTCGAGCCCTGCGAGGATCTCCATCGCCGAGGCCTTCGGTGCGCCGGTCATGCTGCCGGCGGGGAAGGCCGCGTCGAGCAGCCCGCCGATCGTCGTCCCGGGCCGCAGCGTTCCGGAGACCTCGCTCACGAGCTGGTGGACCGTCGGGTAGCTCTCGACGTCGAGCAGCCGGTCGACGGTCACCGATGACGGTTCGCACACGCGCGAGAGGTCGTTGCGCATGAGGTCGACGATCATGACGTTCTCGGCGCGCTCCTTGGCATCCGTCCGCAGGTCTTCGGCGAGAGCCCGGTCTCGGGCGGGATCCGGATGCCGCGGACGCGTGCCTTTGATCGGATGCGTGTGCACGCGCCTGCCGCGCACCTCGAGGAAACGCTCGGGCGAGGCGCTCACGAGCGCGGTGTCGCCGATGCGGACGAAGCCGGCGTGGTGGGACGACGCGCTGAGTCGGAGCCGTCGGAAAGCCGCCAGCGCGTCGACCGGCCCGCGGAGGGTGAATCGCGTGGTGAGGCAGAGCTGGTAGGCGTCGCCGTCGGCGATCCGTTCGCGGCAGGCCGCGATGAGCGCCGCGTACTCCTCGGGTGAATGGCGACCGGATGCCACTCCCCGCCGCTCCGCTGCGGGCACGGCCGGGGCTGCGGGAACGTCTGCCGCGGCCCCGGCGAGCGCGTCCGCATCGGCGGACACGGCCCACATGCGACGCGAGGCGTGGTCGAACGCGAGCAGCTCGTCGACGCGCAGCCACGCCGGCTCCCCTTCGTAGGACACCCAGCCGATCCATCCGCCCCGGAACGCCGGGGCGCCGGGGGTGTGCGCTGTTGCTGTCGTGGCATCCACCGCCGTAGGGGCGTCGGGAGGCGAGGGCCGACCCGTGCCCAGGAAACTCCAGCCCGCGGAGGCGTTCGCCCCGGCGTCGAGCCAGAACGCGTGCGGGGCGTCGGCGAACAGCGCGCAGAAGACGTCGTCGGGCTCCCGCCACCGCGGCGAGGCGACCGTGGAGACAGAACGCGGCACGCTCCCAGGCTAGGGGGCGGTCGCGGTCCTAGGCTGTGCGAGGTGAACGACATCCTCACGTGGCTCCTCGACGTGGTGCAGCACGTCGATCCCGTCGTGCGCACGCTCGTCGCCGGTGTAGCGATGATGTTCGAGACGAGCGTCCTCCTGGGCCTCATCGTTCCCGGTGACACCATCGTGATCGTGGCGGGGACCGCGATCGCCTCCCCGGTCGAAGGCATCCTGCTCGGTGTCGCCGTCGTGATCGGCTCGCTCCTCGGCGAGAGTCTCGGATTCTGGCTCGGCCGCTACTTCGGACCGCGCATCCGCGCCTCGCGCATCGGGCAGAAGCTCGGCGACCGCAACTGGGAACGCGCCGACAGGTACCTGCGGCGGCGCGGCGGCCCCGCGATCTTCCTGTCGCGTTTCCTGCCCGTGCTGCACTCGCTCGTGCCGCTCACCGTCGGTATGGCGGGGTACCGCTACCGTCGATTCCTCGCGTGGACGGCGCCCGCGTGCATCGTGTGGGCGGGCCTCTACATCACGGTCGCGGCGACGGCGGCCGGCACGTACCGCGAGCTCGCCGACCAGATCCACTACGCCGGATACGTGTTCGTCGGCATCATCGTCGTCTTCCTCCTGCTCGTCTACATCGGCAAGAAGGTGCTCGAGCGCATCGAGCACCGGCACCTCGCCGACGAGCCCGACTCCCTCGAACCGGCGGGCGACGACGTGAAAGACTGAACGGGATGCCTCGTTCTCCTCGTTCCCCTCGCGCCAAGGTGCTCTGGTTCGCACGCCTCGAGTACCGCTTCCACGCCTGGCGCGAACGGCGCGCGCGCGGACGCGGCCTCCGGCCCACGGTCACCGGGTTCCCCGGCTACGGGACCGAGGAGTGGGTGCGGGTCCTCGGCCGCGTCCTCATCACTCCCCCGGTGAAGCGCACGTCGAGCGGCGACTTCGCGAGCCTCCGCGGCTGGCGCAGCTTCGCGGCGGTTCCCGTCGGATTCGCGCGCGTCACGGTGACGATCCAGGGCGTCGACCACGACGTCGTCGCCGACCGCGGCGGGGTCATCGACGCGAAGCTCCCCGCGACGCTGCCGCCCGGCTGGCAGACCGTGACGACGACCGTGGAGGGCACCGAGCCCACCGAGACGCGCGTGTTCATCGTCGGCTCCGACGTGCGGTTCGGTGTCGTCAGCGACGTGGATGACACGGTCATGGTCACCGCGCTTCCGCGGCCGCTGCTCGCCGCGTGGAACTCGTTCGTCGTGGACGAGCACGCCCGCCAACCGGTGCCCGGCATGGCCGTGATGCTCGAACGCCTCTCGCGCGAGCACCCCGGGACGCCCGTCATTTACCTCTCGACCGGGGCGTGGAACGTCGCGCCCACCCTGACGCGGTTCATGCGGCGCCACCTCTTCCCCTCCGGCTCGTTCCTGCTGACCGACTGGGGGCCGACGCACGACCGGTGGTTCCGCAGCGGTCGCGCCCACAAGGAGGGCAACCTGCGGCGTCTCGCCGCGGAGTTCCCGAACGTGAAGTGGCTGCTCGTCGGCGACGACGGCCAGCACGACGACGCCATCTACACGCAGTTCGCCATCGAGCACCCCGACAGCGTCGCCGCCGTCGCGATCCGTCGCCTCCTCCCCGCCGAGGCCGTCCTGGCCGGTGGCCGCACGGTCGTCGACGACCACTCCGCCGCCGACGTGCCGTGGGTCACCGAGTCGGACGGCGCCGGGCTTCTCGAACGCCTCGAGGACGCCGGCGTCATCTCGCGCGACGCCTGACGTTGCGGGCGCGCTGCGGCGGTGGCTCGGCGACTGGCGCAATGTCAGTGGCATCCGGGGTTCTGTGGCTGAGGGTGTGCGGATCGGTGAGGTTGCGGACGCGGCCGCCGCTCCGAGCCCCGAGACTGCACGCTGCTGACAAACCCACTGCAGCCTGCAACCGAGTTGTCAGGCGCATGCAGTCTCGCGGTCCCGGCCACCCGCGCCGGCCGCAAGCCCGTCCGCGGCACAGCCCGGATGTCGGAAGCCCCGCGTACCCTCGAAGCATGTGCGGTCGATTCGTCGTGGCCAATGTGGCATCCGAGCTGGTGGGCGTGCTGCGCGTCGACGTCGAGACCGATGAGCTGCCTCCCCCGTCGTACAACATCGCGCCGACGGCCTCCGTGGCGATCGTGCTCGACTCGGTGAAGACCGAGCCGCCCGTGCGGCGCCTCGAGGTCGCGCGGTGGGGCCTGGTCCCGGGCTGGGCGAAAGACGTCAAGATCGGCGCGCGGGCGTTCAACGCGCGGTCGGAGGAGATCGAAGACAAGCCGATGTTCCGCAACGCCCTGATCAAGCGTCGCGCGGTCATCCCCGCGTCGGGCTACTACGAGTGGAAGACCACCGACGCGGGCAAGACGCCGCACTACATCCACCCCGCCGACGGCTCGCCGCTGTTCTTCGCCGGGCTTTACGAGTGGTGGAAGGACCCGGCGAAGGCCGAGGACGACCCCGCACGCTGGGTGCTCAGCTGCACGATCCTCACGCGCGACGCGATCGGGCGCCTCGGATCCATCCATGACCGGATGCCGCTGTTCATGGACCCCGACTTCGCCGACGCCTGGCTCGACCCGACGACCGAGAACGTCGGCGACATCCTGGATGCCGCGATCGACGCCGCCCCCGACGTCGCCGAGGCGCTCGGCGACCACGTCGTGTCGTCGGCCGTGGGAAACGTGCGCAACGACAGCCCCGACCTCATTGAGGCGGTCGAATGACGACGCTCCTCGATACGGCGGTTCTTCCGCGCGCTCAGTGGACCGAGCGCGCCGAGGCCCACGCCGAGCGCGCCGACGCGCTCACGGCCGCGCATCGCGCCCGCGCCGCCCGGGGCCAGAAGCATCCGGTCGAAGACTTCCTCTTCACGTACTACTCCTACAAGCCGGCGATCCTGCGCCGGTGGCATCCCGGTCCGGGCGTCGTCCTCGCCGACGCCGCCGAGCGCGCCGCCTGGCGCTGGTACCGCCCCGCCGCAGGGGGCGTGGAGGTGGATGCCGAGGCCTTCCGCCGCGACCGCGGCTCGCTGTACCGCGGCGTGGTGAACCTTCTGCGGGTCACCGCTGCCCGTCCGGCGCAGTTCGGCTGCTTCGGGCTGCACGAGTGGGCCATGGCCTACCGCACCGAGGAGGTGCGGCACGCCGTGCCGCTGCGTCTCGGCTCCGACGGGACGGACGCCGTCGTCGAGTCGCACGACCTCAAGTGCACGCACTTCGACGCCTTCCGGTTCTTCACGCCCGACGCGGTTCCGCGCAACCGCACCGCGCTGTCGCGCGATCTCCAGATCGACGTCGAACAGCCGGGGTGCCTGCACGCGGGCATGGACGTGTACAAGTGGGCCGTGAAGCTCGGGCCGCTCGTGCCCGGCGACATCCTGCTCGACGCGTTCGAGCTCGCGCGCGACATCCGCATGCTCGACATGGAGGCGTCGCCGTACGACCTCACTGAGTGGGGCTACTCCCCCGTCCCGATCGAGACGCCCGACGGTAAAGCGCGATACGTCGCCCGCCAGCGCGCCCTGAGCGAGCGTTCCCAGGCGCTGCGCACGGCTCTCGTCGCGGCGGTCACCGCGGGCGACGACACGCCCGGTGGGGCCGATTTCTTGCGTCCCGAATCCGTGTAGTAAGCTCATGGAGTTGCCTCGAAAGGGGCGAGAACAGAAAACGGGCCTGTGGCGCAGCTGGTAGCGCACCTGCATGGCATGCAGGGGGTCAGGGGTTCGAGTCCCCTCAGGTCCACCGAAACAGATGCCCCGCGAGAATTCGCGGGGCATCTTGCATTTAGCCGAGCAGCTCGACGTCGAACTCCCGTACCACGGCCCGCACCTCGTCGAGGTAGCGCTGTGCCTGTCGCAGCACCCGGTTCCCAATCTGCCTGCGCAGGAGCGAGTCGGGCGGTGACTACTCGCCTTCACGGGACTAGTGCGAACGTGCTTGGCGTGTCCCTCGGTGCGGGTTAGGAGTGCGCCGCGATCGCGCCG
This sequence comes from Microbacterium sp. SLBN-111, assembly GCF_049739645.1. Lineage (NCBI taxonomy): Bacteria > Bacillati > Actinomycetota > Actinomycetes > Micrococcales > Microbacteriaceae > Microbacterium > Microbacterium sp. SLBN-111. Next base: position 3,198,463 of record NZ_JBMGQH010000001.1, on the reverse strand, counting down.
CGATCGGCGGCGGTTTCGGGTTGGATCTTGACCCTCGTTGCGTCGGCGCCCTACAGCACCTCGGCATCGGACTTAAGCTGCTCGATCCATGCCTTGAGCGACAGGCGCGTCTCTCCTGTCAGGGACAGGGCATTAAGGTCCGCCAGGGCCTCAAACTGAGCGCGTGCCGCCTCGGGCACGCGAACCAAGAGCGACCGGGTGGCTCCGCCGAGGTCGTAGCCCGCCCCCGAAATTGAGACGAGATCACTCCTGGCGACCGACCTCGTCACTCACGGGCAACTGGCCCTTGGAGTCGCAGCGCCGCGATGAAGCCGCAGTCGGGGCGATGCTCGACGGCGCACCCCATCACGTGTCGGTCCCTTAGCCGGGACGATCTACCTACGGGGAAGCTGGAGGGTCTTCGCTCTCCGAGTCTTCGCTAGGGCAGGGGTTGATAGCTCCGCAGTTCTCGAAGCACGAGGCGGCTGTCATACTACGGGCGGCACGCACTGTCGCGAGGGTGTCGGGAACGTCATCTCAAACGAGCTGCCAGAGTATCGCCAGAACGCCTCAGGGAGCCGAAACGGTAGCCCTGGTCCGAGGAGCACGCAGGAGGTGCGAATGAACTACCGTCTGCCGTATCTCGCGGGCCTACAGGACATCATCGAATGGGCCGATCGAGTCGTCAGTCGAAGCGACCTTCCGAATTTAGCGCGGCAGCTGATCTGGCAAACGAACGACCGCATCATCAAGCTCGATATGGGTGGTGACGAAGAAGTCAACTTCGGCGGGTATGACGGCAGAGTGCTCGCCGGGCGAGGGACCCCGTTTGTCCCGGAAGGCGCAAGCGTCTGGGAGTTCAGTACCTCGACCGATATCCGGGGCCGGGCGCAGGAAAACTACAAGAAGAGAACCGGCAACACGCTCGGCGTCGTGCCTTCCGAGACCACTTTCGTCTTCGTCACTCCCCGGCGTTGGACTGATGCAGAGAAGTGGGCTGCCGAGAAGAGGATCGAGGGCGTCTGGAAGGACGTTGTCGCGTTTGATGCCGCCGACATCTATGGAGCGCTGGAGAATGCGCCGGCTGCGCATATTAAGTTTTCGGAGGCGATAGGCAAGCCAGCGAACAGCGTGGGCGGGCTTGAGGAGTGGTGGAACCGCTACCGCGCGTCTACTGGGGGCCTGCTCACTCCGGAGCTTGTGCTGGCGGGTCGCGCAGACGAGGCGGCCGCCCTCCTGCGTACGCTGCGTGACCGCGAGACGGGTCACACCTGGATTTCCGCGACGAGCATCGACGACGTTCTCGCATTCGTAGCTTCAACACTGTTAGCAGCCGATCCGGACATTGGATCGGACTTTCTTGACCGTTCACTTGTAGTCTACGAGCCCGGAACGCTGCGCTTCCTCGACGCTGCCTCAAACCTGTTGATTCTGCTCCCGTTTGAGCAGTCATTGGTCAGAGAGGCCGATCTCGTCACGTCGCACCACGTCATCCTCCACGCTCCTCTCGGTGCGATCGCGCAGGTCTCGCTTCCTAAGATCCCGGTTGCGAGCGCGGAGGCCATCCTAAGCGGCCTGGGAGTGACATCCGAGTCCGTTCATGACCTCGCACTGGCGGCCTACAGGAGCATTCCCCTATTCCGAAGCCGGTTGGCGCAGAGCCCTACCGCGGATGGTCAAGCGCTGGCTGCAAACCTTGCGTCCTCCGCGATCGCGCGTCGTTCTTGGCTGCTGGGCGCATGGAACTCATCGCGCACGGGAGATGCAGAGGTCTTCAGCCTCATGGTTGGGGAGAGTGACGCGCCTTACGTCGTCCTTCGCCAGTTGAGCGAAGCGGCAGATCCCATCTTCACCGTTGTTGGGTCAACTTGGAAGGTCATTTCACCCGACACTCATTTCGGGGCCGTGGCGGGAAATCTAACTAGCGATGACCTGGCTGCTCTTGAAGCTGCAGTGCAGACTGTGCTCGGGGCCGTAGACCCCACACTTCAAGTCGACGCGGCAGAGCGGTGGAGGGCAGATCTTCTTGGGCCCGCCCGGGTCCATTCCAGTGATATCCGTACCGGCATCGCGACCACACTTGCGGCATTCGGCGGCTTGGGTGATGGCCATCGTGCTGGCTCCGGTCCAACGCTTCGTGGCTGGGCCGAGCTAGCTGTTCGTGCACTATTGGAGCGCGCGAATGAGGACGAGACGGGTCAGCTGTGGCTATCGCTCACCGATGTTCTGCCGCTGCTGGCTGAGGCTGCGCCGTACGTCTTCCTCGACGCACTGGAATGTGCGATCGCCGATGAAGGGCCTTTGAAGCCTCACCTGTTCTCCGATGCGATTGATGATTGGTCTGCGTCAAGCCCTCACGTCCACGTCTTGTGGGCGCTCGAAACGCTCGGTTGGTCAGCCGACCATCTCGCGACTGTCACTGAGACGTTGGCGCGGCTGGCAGAGCTGGATCCAGGCGGCAAACTATCCAATCGTCCCGCAAACGTGCTAACGAATACTTTCCGGCCATGGACGCCCCAAACGAGCGCCACCACGGAAGACCAAATTGAAGTAATTAGGGCTGTCGTGGAGAAGCATCCATGATCGGGTGGCACTTCCTCCTTTCGCTGCTTCCTGAGCGCCACGCGGTTGGGCATTTTAATGCCACTCCGGCCTTTCGACAGTGGGCACCGCCTCGAACGAATCGGATCGACGAAGAGCACTATTGGAAGGTCACGCGCGCCGTCTACGAACTCTGCCTCGAACGAGTGGGTGCCGAACCTTCCCTCTGGCCCGGCTTGATCGAGCACCTTGACAATCTTCCCGACAGCTACCGCGAGGAGGCTTATGCGCGTCTCGTAACGGATCGAGATCGCCTCACCGAAGAGGAGCAATTCTTGGCGTGGGAGGCTCTTGATGCCCTTGCTCGTAGGCACCGCGAGTATGCCGACGCGAGGTGGGCTTTGCCGGTCGAGAGCAGAATAGAGCTTGAGTCGGTCGCTGGAAGCCTTCGGCCGGAACGCGCTTCATTGAGCGAGCGCTGGCTGTTCGACGACTCGATGCCGGATCTCGGAATCAAGAAGGCGTCGGACAGCGATAACTACGAACAGGAACTTGCGCGGCTGCGAGGTGACGCTGTCGTTGCCATTTGGGAAGAGGGCGGGCTGGACCTCCTCATCGACGTCGCGCACCGAGTGAGTACTCCTTGGTCACTCGGCTATGCGTCGGGCGTCGCCTTGGACCTTCCCCTGGAGGTGATCGCCGAGCTTCTGGACGCTGACTCCGAGACGAGCTCAGAGTTCGCCACCGCGGCGTTGCGGGCAACGGCGAAGGGAGACCTCGGCAGGCTCGGGCCGCTGGTCGAACGGTTCGGAGGACGCCCCGACGTCCAGGCGCGACTTCTTCTTATGGCGGAAGACCTCCCCGGGGCTTGGGCGATAGCCGAATCTACGGGAGCCGACGTTGACGCGAAGTACTGGGCGGGTTTCTATCCCTTCGGACGAGGGGCAAACTTTTCGCTTGTCAACGAGACCGCGCGAAAGCTAGTTGACCATCGTCGATGGGCAACAGCACTCGACCTGATGAGTCATTTCATTACAAACGGGAACTTGGACGAGGACCTAATCATCGAGGCGTTTACGTCGATGCTTCACGAGGGTGACCCCGAGCTGCGGGTTCTTTCCGAATATGAGATCACCAATCTCATGAGCTACCTGCGCGAGTCGAATCGCGTTGACGGCGGTACCCTCGCGCGGTTGGAGTGGCAGCTTCTCCCGGCTCTCGACTCGCAGCCTGACTCTTCAACGCTCCAGCGAACATTGAGCGAGTCCCCGGAGTTCTTTGTGGAGGTCATCTCGTTGCTGTACCGACGCAGGAGCGAGAGGGGCGAGAATAGCGAACGTACGACTACCGAGGTTGAAAGGAACCTGGCCAGCAATGCGTGGCGTCTGCTCCACGAATGGGGACGCGTTCCTGGGACGGTCGACGAAACTCACACGATCGACTTCGACGCCCTGGTCGCCTGGGCGGCTAAAGCACGCGAGCTGCTCAAGGAGGCAGATCGTCTAGAGGTCGGTGAATCGCAGATCGGTCAGGTATTGGCATTTGCTCCGGCTGACGAGGATGGCACGTGGCCGGCGCGGGCTGTTCGTGACTTCCTCGAGGCTCACGGCTCGAAGAAAGTGCTCAGCGGATTTAGCATGGGCACGTATAACAAGCGTGGCGTGACGTCGCGTGGGGTGACGGAGGGCGGTGCGCAGGAGTACGCGTTGGCCGACCGATACACCAAGTGGGCGGATGCAACGAAGATCAGGTGGCCAAAGACGTCGCGAGTTCTTCGGGACCTTGCGGATGAATATCGTAGCGAGGGCCGGCGAAATGACGAGCAGGCGCAACGAGCCCAGGAGGGCTTCGGCTTATAGCTCCGCGAATCAGGCTGGTGATCGGGTGGTCACGCCATCGGCCGATGTGCCGCTTCATTTGATGCGTCCCCGACTTCGGGTGGGTACGTCCGGCCGGCGCATTTGGGCCAGAACGGCGTTAGGCGAGGCAACGGCCTCCCGTCCTACGGTAGCGCGCAGGAGCCAGGCTGGTGGAGCTACGCGGCGGGTGCGAAATCGACGTAGGAGGTCCGCCAGTCGCGGCCCTCAACACGTTGACGATCCAATACTCGCCGGATGGGCCCTTGGCGGCAGCCAAAGTGGGCCGCGAGTCCGTGGGCGCTTCGGTCAGCGCGAAAGCGAATCGCGACCAGCTTGTCGTCCGCTTTCGGACGCCTCCTCTGGTGTTGGCGCTCGCTAGCTGTGCTGGCGTGTGGGCTTGAGGCTTGTTACTTCGCCGGTTTGGCAGATGCGCGCGACGAGTTCTTCGCAGCACCTCCCCTCAGGTCCACCGAAACAGATGCCCCGCGAAGATTCGCGGGGCATCTTGCGTCACCCCAGCAGCTCCACGTCGAACTCCCGCACCACGGCCCGCACCTCGTCGAGGTACCGCTGCGCCTGTTCCGTGAGCGGGATCGCGGCGTGGGCGATCCACCCGATCTCGATGCGCTCGTCCACGTCGAGGGGCACAGCGACGATCTCGGGGTCGAGGTCGTCGCTGATGATGCCGGTAGAGATCGTGTAGCCGCCGAGGCCGATCATGAGGTTGAAGATCGTCGCGCGGTCGGACACCCGGATCTCCTGCGTGCTCGACCGCGTCGAGAGGATCTCCTCGGCGAAGTAGAACGAGTTGTTCGTGCCCTGGTCGAACGTCAGACGCGGCAGCCCCTCGAGGTCCGCGAGGGTCACGCTCTTCCGGCCCGCGAGCGGGTTCTTCCGCGAGACGAAGATGTGCGGGTCGGCAAGGAACAGCGGGTGGAAGGACAGCCCCGAGTCGCGCAACAGCTTGTCGATGACATCCCGGTTGAAGTCGTTCCGGTACAGGATGCCGAGCTCGCTGCGCAGCGTCCGGACGTCCTCGATGATGTCCCACGTGCGCGTCTCCCGCAGCGAGAACTCGTACTGCTCCGCTCCGCTGGCCTTGACCATCCGCACGAACGCGTCGACGGCGAACGAGTAGTGCTGGGCCGACACCCCGAGGAGCCGGCGCGACGGTGGCCCGCCGAGGTACCGCTGCTCGAGGAGAGCGACCTGCTCGACCACCTGACGCGCATACCCGAGGAACTCCACGCCGTCCGAGGTCAGCGTGATGCCGCGCGCGGACCGGACCAGCAGCGACCGGCCGACGCGCGCCTCGAGGTCTTTCATCGACGCCGACATCGTCGGCTGCGACACGTAGAGCAGGTCGGCCGCCGCGGAGATGGACCCCTCGGCTGCGACCTCGATGAAGGACTGGAGTTGCTGCAGCGTCACGCCGCTCGATCGACGAGCCATAGGCAAAGACTATAGGAGCGAATAGTCGGGACGGATTACCCGATGGATGCCACGGGCGAGGACCATGGGATCACCGATGACCGCGCGGCGGTCTCCCGACGCGCGAGAGGAGTTCTCGGACATGTCCACCGACTTCACGTTCCAGATCTCGACCACCCGATTCGACGAGAACTACTCCCCCTCCGAGAGCTCGCGCGCCACGACGAACTTCGCCAACCTCGCCCGCGGTGACGACCGGCAGGAGAACCTCCGTAACGCCCTCACGATGATCGACCGACGGTTCAACGACCTCGCCCGCTGGGACAACCCGGAGGGCGACCGGTACACCCTCGAGATCGACATCGTGTCCGTCGACCTGGAGTTCGCGGCATCCGGAGATGACCAGCGCTTCCCGCTCCTCGAGGTGCTCGACCTCGTCGTGGTCGACCGCAAGACCGACGCGCGTCACCACGGGATCGTCGGCAACAACTTCTCCTCCTACCTCCGCGACTTCGACTTCAGCGTGCTGCTGCCCGCCGCCAGCGCGGCCGCCGGCGGCTTCACGGTGCCCGACGACTTCGGCGCTCTCCACGGGAAGCTGTTCCAGCACTTCCTCGAGTCGACCGAATACCGCGAGCGTTTCGACGTCTCGCCGGTCATCTGCATCAGCGTCTCGACGAGCAAGACGTATCAGCGCACCGACAACCGGCATCCGGTCCTCGGAGTCGAGTACGTGCAGGACGACTACTCGCTCACCGACGAGTACTTCGGGAAGATGGGCCTCCAGGTCCGCTACTTCCTGCCTGAGGGCAGCTCGGCGCCGCTCGCGTTCTACTTCCGCGGCGACCTGCTGAACGACTACACGAACCTGCAGCTGATCGGCACGATCAGCACGATGGAGACGTTCCAGAAGATCTACCGGCCCGAGATCTACAACGCCAACTCCGCGGCCGCCCACGTGTTCCGCCCGACCCTGGAGAGCCAGGACTTCTCACGCACCCGCGTCGACTACGACCGCGAGGAGCGCTCGCGTCTGGCCCTCACCCAGGGGAAGTACGCCGAGGAGCACTTTGTGAAGCCCCATGGCGACCTGCTCGCCCGCTGGGCCGGCCTCTCCCCCGCCCTCGTCCACTGACGCGTCCTGATCGACCGGAGACCGCACGCATGAATGCCCTGATCCCCACCGCCGCCGTTGGGAGCCTCCCGAAGCCCTCGTGGCTCGCCGAGCCCGAGAAGCTCTGGTCGCCCTGGGCGCTCGAGGGCGACGCTCTCGTCGAGGGCAAGCAGGACGCCCTCCGCGCCGCCGTGCACGAGCAGCGGCAGCGGGGCCTCGACATCATCAGCGACGGCGAGCAGACCCGCCAGCACTTCGTCACGACGTTCATCGAGCACCTCAGCGGCGTCGACTTCGAGAACCGCGAGACGGTCCGCATCCGCAACCGTTACGACGCGAGCGTCCCGACGGTCGTCGGTCCGGTCGGGCGTGAGAAGCCGGTCTTCGTCCAGGATGCCGCTTTCCTCCGCCAGCAGACCGATCAGCCGATCAAGTGGGCGCTGCCGGGCCCGATGACGATGATCGACACGCTGGCCGACCGCTACTACGGGAGCCGCGAGAAGCTCGCGTGGGAGTTCGCCGGCATCCTGAACCAGGAGGCGAAAGAGCTCGAGGCGGCGGGCGTCGACATCATCCAGTTCGACGAACCGGCGTTCAACGTGTTCTTCGACGACGTGCGCGACTGGGGCATCGCGACGCTCGAGCGGGCCATCGACGGGCTCCGCGCCGAGACCGTCGTGCACATCTGCTACGGCTACGGCATCAAGGCGAACACGGACTGGAAGGCGACGCTCGGCCCCGAGTGGCGCCAGTACGAGCACTCGTTCCCGCTGCTGCAGGGGTCGAGCATCGACACGGTGTCGCTGGAGTCGCACAACTCCCGTATTCCGCTCGACGTCATCGAGCTCCTCCGCGGCAAGAGGATCATGCTCGGTGCCATCGACGTCGCGTCGCACGAGATCGAGCGCCCCGAGGAGGTCGCCGACACGCTGCGCCGGGCACTGGAGTTCGTGGATGCCGACAAGCTCATCGCCAGCACCAACTGCGGCATGGCCCCCCTGCCGCGCGATGTCGCTCTCGCGAAGCTCAGCGCGCTGAGCGCAGGTGCGGCCATCCTGCGCGACGAGCTCGCCCCCGCGCTGGTCTGAAACGCCGAAGCGCCGCTCCTCACGGGGAGCGGCGCTTCGTTGGTCGAGCGTCAGTCGGCGGACGCCGGAGCCGGGAGCTCGAGCGGCACGACCGGGCAGTCCTTCCACAGGCGTTCGAGGCCGTAGTAGACGCGCTCCTGCTCGTGGAACACGTGCACGACCAGGTCGCCGAAGTCGAGGAGCACCCAGCGCGATTCCTGGCGACCCTCTCGGCGGAGCCGCTTGTGGCCGGCTTCGAGGAGCTTCTCCTCGACCTCGTCGGCGATCGCCGCGACGTTGCGCTCGTTACGACCGGTGACGAGCAGGAAGATGTCGACGAGCGGGAGCGGCTCGGAGACGTCGAGGGCGACGAGGTCTTCGCCCGCTTTCGAGTCGGCGGCGATCGCGGCGATGCGCGCCATCTCGATGCCGTTGGGGCTGGCTGTCATCCGAAGACTCCTGTCGTGAAGGCGAGAACCAGCGCGACGGCGACCGCCACGGCGAGGGCGCCGGTGGTGATGATGAGACCGATGACGAGCTTGCTGCCCTTCTCCGGCGCCGGGGGGCGGATGATCTCACCGGGTTGCTTGACGGTGCTGATGGCGGCGCTGGCCGCGATGGGGGTGGGCGACGACGCGGGCGGCAGCTCACCGTCGAGGAGGACGGCATCCACGTCACGACCGTCGGTGGTTCCGGGGACGTGACCGGACGAACCGAGTCCCTCGGGCAGTTCGAACGTGCCCGTGACGATGATCTCGCCCGTGGCCGTGACCGGGCCCACCAGCGGCACGCCCGTGGGCGTCTGTGAGAGGATCAGGGCGTTCGGCATCGACACCGAGCCGGTCGCCACGGTGCTGCGCTCGATGAGCTGGTCGAACGACGGCGGCAGCGAGATGTCGGGCGCGTCGCCGGCGAGCAGGTGCGAACCGAGCGCGGGGTTCACCGTCGAGACCGAGGCTTCCTCCGCGCTCTGCGCCTCCTCTGGAGCAGCCGGGCGGAAGATCGCCTCGAGTCCGGCGGTCTTGGGCGCGTCCGTGGTTTCGGCGGAATCCGTGGATGCCGACTCCTCGGCCGGAGCGTCAGTCGCCGTGTCCGCAACCGCCGCGGGTGCCTCCTCGTGCGACACCGGGGCGTCGGGCTGGAGATCGGGCGTGATGACCGGGACGCTCGCTGTGCGGATGCGCTCCTGAGCGCGGACCTGGCGACGGGTGAGGCCCGTCACGCCGAGATCGCTGCTCGAGGGAGGGGCGAACGTCGCGGGGACGAGTGGTTCCACCGGCGCCGGCGCAGCGGCCGGTTCCTCCGCGGCAGGCTCCTCCTCGGCCTTCTCGGCCTTGCCGCGGCCGAAGAGTCCGCCGAGCATGCCGCCCTTCTTGGCGGGGACCTCCGGCGCGGGCTCCTCTTCGACGACGGGTTCGACGGGAGCGGAAGCCGCGGGCTCGGCCTCGGCGGGAGTTGTGGCATCCGGAGTCGGCTCAGCGACCGCGGGCTCAGCGACCGCCGGCTCGGCGACCGCCGGCTCGGCGACGCGCGCCTCGGCAGGGGCGTCGGAAGGCAGGCCGACGATCGGCGTGGCGCCGGTGTTGCGGAGTTCGCGCAGCTGACGCCGCGTCAGCGGCGGGGTCTCGGGATTCTCGGAAGTGCTCATGCGGGGCTCCGGTAGAGGTGATGCTTCGCGATGTACTGCACGACGCCGTCGGGCACGAGGTACCACACGGGGTGGCCTCGGCGCACGCGGGCGCGGCAGTCGGTGGACGAGATGGACAGCGCCGGGATCTCGAGCTGGCTGACGTCCTCGGTGGGCAGGCCCTCCGTCGTCAGCACGTGGCCCGGGCGGGACACCGCCACGAAGTGCGCGAGGTCCCACAGCTCCTGATGGTTGCGCCATCCGAGGATCTGCGCAACGGCGTCGGCGCCGGTGATGAAGAACAGGTCGGCACCCGGCCGTTCACGCTTGAGATCGCGGAGCGTGTCGATCGTGTAGGTCGGACCCGCCCGATCGATGTCGACGCGGCTCACAGTGAATTGCGGATTGGATGCCGTCGCGATGACGGTCATCAGATAGCGGTGTTCGCTCTCGGTGACGTCGGCTTTCTGCCACGGGCGACCCGTGGGGACGAAGATGACCTCGTCGAGATCGAACGATTGCGCGACCTCGCTGGCCGCGACCAGGTGACCGTGATGGATGGGATCGAACGTCCCACCCATGACCCCGATGCGAGGGGCGCGTGTCACCGACATACAGTGGGCCTCAGTGGCCGTGCGCCTCGGGGGTGGGCGTCCCGTGCTTCTTCGTGTACGCCTCGGCCTTGTGGGCGTGACGGTTCGAGACGTTGCGGTACGACAGGGTCACCAGGCTCAGCGAGACGAACACGATGAAAGCGACCGCGCCGTACCAGAAGGTCTGAGCCTGCACGTTGCCGCCCTCGTGGTGGGCGCCCTCAGCAGCGGCGTAAGCGATCAGCGAGGCGAAAGTCATCAGTGCTCCGTTCGAAGTTTCTGCGCGGCGCGCAGGGTCATTTTATGCGGTCAGGCCCGAACCTGGCCGTCGCCGCGCCCCAGCCACTTGGTGCTGGTGAGTTCGGCGAGGCCCATGGGGCCGCGCGCGTGCAGCTTCTGGGTCGAGATCCCCACCTCGGCGCCGAAGCCGAACTCGCTGCCGTCCGTGAAGCGGGTCGACGCGTTGACCAGGACGACGGCCGAATCGACCTCCGCCAGGAAGCGCGACGCGGATGCCTCGTCGTCGGTGATGATCGACTCGGTGTGATGCGTCGAGTAGCGGCGGATGTGCTCGAGTGCGGTGTCCAGATCGTCGACGACGCGCACCGCGAGGTCGAGGCTCAGGTACTCGGTGGCCCAGTCCTCCTCGGTCGCGGCGACGACGCGGGGGTCGTAGCCCGCGGCGGTCTCGTCGCCGTGGACGCGGACGCCCGCCTCGGCGAGCGAACCCAGGAGGTCGGGCAGCAGGCGGTCGGCGGCATCCCGATGCACGAGAACCGTCTCGACCGCGTTGCACACGCTCGGACGCTGCGTCTTCGCGTTGAGGACGATGTCACGGGCCCAGTCGGCGTTGGCCGTGGCATCCAGGTACACGTGCACGACACCGGCGCCCGTCTCGATGACGGGCACCGTGGACTCGGTCACGACAGTTTCGATGAGACCGGCGCTCCCCCGCGGCACCAGGACGTCGACCAGACCGCGGGCGTTCATGAGCGCCCGCGCGCCGTCACGGCCGAAGTCGTCGACGGTCTGGATCGCTTCGGGAGTGAGTCCCTGCGCCTCGAGGGCGTCGCGCATGACGCGGACGAGGGCGGCGTTCGTGCTCTGCGCGGCCGATCCGCCGCGCAGCACCACGGCGTTGCCGGAGCGCAGCGCGAGGGCGGCGATATCGACCGTGACGTTCGGGCGCGCTTCGTAGATCGAGCCGACGACGCCGAAGGGTACCGCGACCTTCTCGAGCTGCAGGCCGTTGGGCAGCGTGCGCTGGTCGAGCACGCGCCCCACCGGGTCGGGCAGCTCGGCGACGTCGCGCACCGCCGCGGCCAGGGCCGCCACGCGGGTGGCATCCAGCCGGAGACGATCGAGCAGCGCGTCGCCGATGTCGGACTCGCGCCCGCGGGCCAGATCGTCGGCATTGGCCGCGACGATCTCGTCGGACGCGGCGTCGATGGCGTCGGCGATCGCGCGCAGCATCGCGGTCTTGGCCGCGGAGTCCAGGAGCCCGACCTCGCGCGCGGCATCCTTCGCGAGGCGCAGCCGGTCGTCGACCGAAACGGCGGTGAGCGTCATCACGCCAGTCTATCGCCGCTGGACACCGCGCCCACGGGTCCCGTCATGAGGGTGACGGGGTCGGGATGCGGGGCGAACCACGTGCCGACGGACGCGCCCGCGAGGGCCTCCGCGACGAGGTCCGCGCTCGTGACGAGCACGCCGACACCCGCCGCCGAGGCGAGCTTCGCGGCAGACGCCTTGGTCGCGGCTCCCCCGGTCCCCACACCGTTCACGGTGACGGACCCGAACGTGTACTCGGAGAGGTCGTCGCCCCACTCGACGTCGATGATCGGACGTGCGCCCGGCTCGCTCGGCGGCGCCGTGTAGAGGCACTCGATGTCGCTCAGGAGCACGAGCGCGTCGGCGCCGATGAGCTGCGCGACGAGCGCCGCGAGACGGTCGTTGTCGCCGAAGCGGATCTCGTGGGTGGCGACCGTGTCGTTCTCGTTGACGATGGGCAGGATGCCAAGACCGAGCAGCCGCTCCATCGCCCGGCGCGCGTTGGAGCGGTGCGTGGCGTTCTCGAGGTCGCCCGCCGTCAGCAGCACCTGCCCTGCGAGCAGACCGAACCGGTCGAGGGAGGTCTGGTAGCGCCACATGAGGACGTTCTGACCGACCGCCGCAGCGGCCTGCTGCGTCGCGAGGTCGTTGGGTCGGCCCTGCAAGTCGAGCAGGGGCAGCGCGGTCGCGATCGCGCCCGACGACACCAGGACGACCTCGACGCCGGCCTCGCGCGACCGGGCGAGTGCGTCGACGATGAGGTCGATCCGGAACGCGCCGTCGCCGCTGATCGACGACGACCCGACCTTCACGACGATCCGAGAGGCGCGGGGCAGGTCTTCCCGGACGCGAGCGGTCATCGTTCGTCCTCGTCGTCGTACGCGCGCTCGGCGAGGCGCTCGGCCTCGAGCTCGGCGCGGGCCTCGGCCTTGGCATCCATCCGCTCGTGATACCGCTCGCGGCGTTCGTTGCTCGTGCGGCGCGTGCTCTGCAGCAGGCGGGGGTCGGTGCCGCGCGGAGCGGTCATCAGCTCGGCCGCGGAGGACAGCGTCGGCTCCCAGTCGAAGACGATGCCGTCGCCGGGGCCGATGACGACCGTCGCACCCGCGACGGCGCCGGCGCGGTACAGCTCGTCCTCGACGCCCAGACGCGCGAGACGATCGGCGAGGTAGCCCACCGCCTCCTCGTTCTGGAAGTCGGTCTGCTGCACCCACTTGACCGGCTTGTCGCCCAGGATCCGGTAGACGGGGCCGTACGTTCCGCCCTCGACCTTGATCGTGAAGTCCTTCTCGGACCCCTGCGGGCGGATGACGATGCGCTCGGCGGGGCTGTCGTCGATGGTCGCGACACGGTGCTGCTCGACGATCTCGCCCAGCGCGAACGTGAGCTCGCGGAGACCCGCGCGGCTGACGGTGGAGATTTCGAACACGCGGAATCCGCGCGCCTCGAGGTCGGGGCGCACGAGATCCGCGAGATCGCGCGCCTCAGGGACGTCGACCTTGTTCAGCGCGACGATCTGCGGGCGCTCGAGCAGCGGGAGCTGGCCGTCCGGAACGGGGTAGGCCGCCAGCTCCGCGAGGATGACGTCGAGGTCGCTGAGCGGATCGCGGCCGGGGTCGAGCGTCGCGCAGTCGAGCACGTGCACCAGCGCGGTGCAGCGCTCGACGTGCCGGAGGAACTCCAGGCCGAGGCCGCGACCCTCGCTCGCGCCCTCGATGAGGCCGGGGACGTCGGCGACCGTGAAGCGCACGTCGCCCGCCTGCACGACGCCGAGGTTCGGGTGGAGCGTCGTGAACGGGTAGTCGGCGATCTTCGGACGCGCGGCGGACACCGCGGCGATGAGGCTCGACTTGCCCGCGGACGGGAAGCCCACGAGAGCGACGTCGGCGACGGTCTTCAGCTCGAGGACGACATCGCCCTCCCAGCCGGGCGTTCCGAGCAGCGCGAAACCGGGCGCCTTGCGTTTCGGCGAGGCCAGCGCGGCGTTGCCGAGGCCGCCGAGGCCTCCCGGGGCGACCACGAAGCGCAAGCCCGGGGTGAGCATGTCGACGAGCACCGTGCCGTCGGGGTCCTTCACGACGGTGCCGAGCGGAACGGGCAGCTCGGTGATCTCTCCCGCGGCGCCGGAACGGTTATCGCCCATGCCGAAGCCGCCGTTGCCTGCCGAGCGGTGCGGCGAGTGGTGGTACGACAGCAGCGTGGTCACCTGGGGGTCGGCGACGAGCACGACGTCGCCGCCGTGTCCGCCGTTGCCGCCGTCGGGGCCGGCCAGCGGCTTGAACTTCTCACGGCGCACCGATACGCAGCCGTTGCCGCCCTTCCCCGCACGCAGATGCAGGGTGACGCGGTCGACGAAGGTGACCATGAGAATCCTTTCGACGGATGCCGGTGGGTGAGGGGCGTGGCCGGTGCGGGCCCGCGGGGCGCGGGGTGTGCCGGTCGTGCCCGGGAAAGACGACGAGGGGGCGGGCGCAGTGCCCACCCCCTCGGGAACGCCGTGTGCTGCGGGATTACTCCGCGGCGGCAGCGACGATGTTGACGACCTTGCGGCCGCCCTTCTGACCGAACTCGACGGAGCCGGCGGCGAGGGCGAACAGCGTGTCGTCGCCACCGCGGCCGACGTTGGCGCCGGGGTGGAAGTGCGTGCCGCGCTGGCGGACGAGGATCTCGCCGGCGTTGACGGCCTGGCCGCCGAAGCGCTTCACGCCGAGGCGCTGTGCGTTGGAGTCACGACCGTTGCGGGTGGAGCTTGCGCCCTTTTTGTGTGCCATCTCTGCGTCTCCTGGCTCTTACTTGATGCCGGTGATCTTGACGCGCGTGAGGTCCTGACGGTGGCCCTGGCGCTTCTTGTAGCCGGTCTTGTTCTTGAACTTCTGGATCACGATCTTCGGACCGCGCTCGTCACCGAGGACCTCGGCCGTGACCGAGACCTTCGCGAGCTTGTCGGCGTCGGTCGTGACCGTCTCGCCGTCGACGAACAGGACGGCGGGCAGCTGGATGCTCTCGCCGACCTTCGCCGCCTGGCGGTCGAGCACGACGATCGTGCCGACCTCGACCTTTTCCTGCCGGCCGCCGGCGCGCACAACTGCGTAAACCACTTCACACCTGTTTCGTTCGGGAGCGCACGGCTCCGGTTGTCTGATGACGTCGGGAGGGCTTCATGCCCTGAGTCTCGGTGCGATCCGGCCGACCGAAGCCGACGGGGTCTCGCGTCAATCGCGCGGACACGACGCACCAAAGGACGAGTTTAGCTCACCCGGCGGCATCCGGCAAAAGCATCGGGACCGCGTGTCGGCCGTAGGATCGCGGAGTGGCGATTCTCATCGACGACCCGCAGTGGCCCGCGCACGGCAGGCTGTGGGCGCATCTCGTGAGTGACGCGAACCTCGACGAACTGCACGCGTTCGCCGCCGCGGCCGGCATCCCGGCCCGCGCGTTCGATCTCGACCACTACGACGTCCCCGACGAGCGCCACGCCGACCTCGTCGCCGCGGGCGCCGAGCACGTCGGCGGACGCGAACTCGTGCGGCGCCTCCGCGCCTCCGGTCTGCGCATCACCGCCCGCGAGCGCCGCGCCCTCTGAGGCGTCGGCGCTCGCGCGTGAGGGGCTTACGCCTCTTCGGTCGGGTGGGCGCTCACGGGGGTGCCCGTGAGGGCAGCGGTCGTCACGCGGCGGCGCGAGCGGCCCTGACCGGGAGCCTTTGGCTCGGGCAGAGCCTCGAGCACCGACTCCAGGAGCGCGTCCTTCTCGGTGCGCGGGGCACGCGGCTCGCGCTTCTTGCGCGGGCGCTTCTCGCGCACGGGCGGTTCGACCTTGGCATCCAGGACCGCCTCGACCGAGGCCACCACGGCCGCTTCGACCACGGCCGGGTCGTCGACCGTCGGGTGGATCGTGGATGCCGCGATCTGCGCGAGCGCCGACTTCACGCCCTCGGTGATGACGTGCGTGCCGCCGGTCGGCGCCGCGGGGCCACCGTTGCCGTTGCCGTTGCCGCCGTTGGTGCCATTGCCGGCCGCAGAGCCATTGCCCCCGCGCGCGCCACCACGGCGGTTGCCGTTCGTGTTGCCGTTGCCATTGCCGTTGGTCGGGGCGGTGCGGTGCTTGACGACCGGATCGTGGTGCACGATGACACCGCGACCGGCGCAGACCTCGCACGCCTCGCTGAACGTCTCGAGCAGACCCAGACCCAGCTTCTTGCGGGTCATCTGCACGAGGCCGAGCGAGGTGACCTCGGCGACCTGGTGCTTGGTCCGGTCGCGGCTCAGGCACTCGATCAGGCGGCGCAGCACGAGGTCGCGGTTCGACTCCAGCACCATGTCGATGAAGTCGACCACGATGATGCCGCCGATGTCGCGGAGCCGCAGCTGGCGGACGATCTCCTCAGCAGCCTCGAGGTTGTTCTTGGTGACCGTCTCCTCGAGGTTGCCGCCCGACCCGACGAACTTGCCGGTGTTGACGTCGACGACGGTCATGGCCTCGGTGCGGTCGATCACGAGCGAACCGCCAGACGGCAGCCAGACCTTGCGGTCGAGCGCCTTCTCGATCTGCTCGGTGATGCGGAACGCGTCGAATGGATCCTGGTCGCCCTCGTACTTCTCGACGCGCTCGAGCAGGTCGGGGGCGACGCCCGCGAGGTAGTTCGAGATGGTCGTGAGCGCTTCGTCGCCCTGGATGAGCATGCGCGTGAAGTCCTCGTTGAAGACGTCGCGCACGATCTTCACGAGGAGGTCGGGCTCGGAGTGCAGCAGCGCCGGAGCCTGGATCGTCTTCACCTGGGTGCTGATGTGCTCCCACTGCGCGGTGAGGCGCTGGACGTCGCGCGTCAGCTGGTCTTCGGTGGCGCCCTCGGCGGCCGTGCGGACGATGACGCCCGACGACTCGGGCAGCACCTCCTTGAGGATCTTCTTCAGACGCGCGCGCTCGGTGTCGGGGAGCTTGCGCGAGATGCCGTTCATCGACCCGTTCGGCACGTACACGAGATA
This sequence comes from Microbacterium sp. SLBN-111, assembly GCF_049739645.1. NCBI lineage: Bacteria > Bacillati > Actinomycetota > Actinomycetes > Micrococcales > Microbacteriaceae > Microbacterium > Microbacterium sp. SLBN-111. Next base: position 3,181,718 of record NZ_JBMGQH010000001.1, on the reverse strand, counting down.
GCGGCCGGGCAGGGAGATCTGGCTCGTCAGGCGCGCGCCCTTGTGACCCACGGGGTCCTTGGTGACCTGAACGAGCACGCGGTCGCCGGACTTAAGCGCCAGCTCGATGCGGCGGGGCTGGTTGCCGGTCTCGACGCCGTCCCAGTCCACCTCGCCGGAGTACAGCACAGCGTTGCGGCCGCGACCGATATCGACGAACGCCGCCTCCATGCTGGGCAGCACGTTCTGCACGCGACCGAGGTAGACGTTGCCGATGAGTGAGGCATCCTGGTTGCGGGCGACGTAGTGCTCGACGAGCACGTTGTCTTCGAGCACGCCGATCTGGATGCGACCGCCCTTCGACCGCACGACCATGACGCGGTCCACGGCCTCGCGGCGGGCGAGGAACTCGGCCTCGGTGACGACGGGGCGTCGGCGTCCGGCTTCGCGGCCGTCGCGGCGGCGCTGCTTCTTCGCCTCCAGACGCGTCGAGCCCTTGATGCGCTGCGGCTCGGTGATGAGCTCGACCGCGCGCTGGCGGACGGGAGCGGCCGGAGCCTCGGGCTGATCGTCGGTGCCGGACGCGGCTCCCCCGCGCCGGCGGTTGCGGCGACGGGCGTTCGCCGAGGTGCGCTCGACCGGGCCGTCGTCGTCGCGCTCGTCGACGTCGTCGCGGGCGGGGAGCGGCGGGAGCTCGGGGGCGTAGAAGTGCAGCTGCGTCGACACGGCCGACACGAACACCTCGGGCAGGAGACCGAGCGACACCGCGGTGGGGATCGCGGGGGCTTCGCCGGCTCGGCCGGGGCTTCGGGTTCGGGCTGCGGCTCGGGCGCTGCCTCGGGCTGCGGCTCGGCCTCGGGCTGCGGCTCGGGCGCCGCCTCGGCCTCGGGGGCCGACTCGGCCTCGACCACGGCTTCGGCCTCGACGATTGCTTCGGCCTCGACCGGAGCGACGTCCGCCTCGGGCTCCACGACGTCGGTCGCCGTCATGGCGGCGGCGTCAGCGGCATCCACCGCGTCCGTCTCGAGGACCGCGGGCTCACCGGCGTCGGTCGCGGCGGCGGCCTCGGCGTCGTCCACCGCGGCTTCGTCGTCGGGATCGGCGTCGACCGACGGGGTGTCGGTCGCCGGGCTCTCGTCCTGCACCGACTCGGGGGCGTCGGTCGCGAGGGTCTCTTCGGGGGTCTGATCTTCTGTTGCGTCGGCCATATCGGGCGTACTCCCTGGCGGGCGACACCGCGCGTCGCCCGGCGAAATCTCGTGCGGCGCCGCACCCGGCGGGGCCGCGAACTCACTCGGTCTGCAGCAGGCCTGCGGCTCGTGCTGCGAAGGGCGGTCATCGCCCGAAGTCTTCTGGTGATTCGCCTGCGGCGCGGCCGCGGCTCATCGAAGCTCCATTATCGCACGGTCGGCCGGATTCGCTCACAGGCGCGGTGGGTCTTCCTCCGCGATAAACGCGATCCACGGCGAGAAACGCCGGGCGACGCCGTTTCCACCCGTCGATCGCGTTTATCGGCGGAAATGCACGCAGCGCTGGCTTCTCGACGGCGAGGCATCCCACACGCAGCACATTGGGCAGCAGTGCAAGAATCGCGAGCATGAGTGAAACCGTCACCCCGCGTCAGCCTCGAGTGCTCGCGGTGTGGTTGATCATCGCGGGCGCGGTCGGCTGGTGGGCCGCGTTCTCGCTGACGATGGAACGCTTCCACCAGCTCATGGACGGCGGGGCCGCGGCATCCTGCGACTTCAGCGTGCTCGTGCAGTGCACCGCGAATCTGAAGTCGTGGCAGGGCAGCGTCTTCGGCTTCCCGAACCCGATCATCGGCCTCGCGGCGTGGATCGCGCCGTTCGTCGTCGGGTTCGCGATCCTCGCCGGCGCCCGCTTCGCGCGCTGGTTCTGGATCCTGTTCTGGCTCGGCATCGCCGGCGCGATGACGTTCGTCATCTGGCTCATCTCGCAGAGCATCTTCGTGCTCGGGACACTCTGCCCGTGGTGCATGGTGACGTGGTCGGTCACGATCCCGACGTTCATCGTGGTCACCCTGCACCTGTTCCGCGAGGGCATCTTCCCCGTCGGACAGAAGGCGCGCGACATCGCATCTTCCCTCATGGCGTGGGTTCCGCTCATGGCGTTCGGCGCCTACGTCGTCGTCGCCGTCATCGCGCAGCTCCGCTTGGACGTCCTCGGCCAGATCTGACCTCGGGCACAAGGTCAGCGATCCGCGGAATGTGAGTCGGATCGGCGCGGATGCCACTGAGCCGGCGCGGATCGCTGAGCCACCGCCGCACGGCATCCGCACAACCTCAGTGATCTGCACGACCTCAGTTGGTTTCGTGTGGATGCCGCTGAGTTAGCGCGGGCCGCTGAGCCGGTGCCGGGCGGCCGCGGCGTGCTGGCATAGCCTCAGCGATCTGCACGACCTCAGTTGGTTTCGTGTGGATGCCGCTGAGCGGGCGAGGATCGCTGAGCGACCGCCGCGCCCGACCCGCATAACCTCAGAGATCTGCACGACCTCAGTTCGATTCGAGGGGATGCCGCTGAGTTAGCGCGGGCCGCTGAGCCGGTGCCGGGCGGCCGCGGCGTGCTGGCATAGCCTCAGCGATCTGCACGACCTCAGTGCAGTTCGAGGGGATGCCACTGAGCCGGCGCGGATCGCTGAGCCACCGCCGCCGCCGGACAACAGAACGGCCGCCGCCCCGAGGGACGGCGGCCGTCATGGCATCCGGGATCAGGCGAACCAGATCGCGAGCTCGCGCGCGGCGGACTCGGGGCTGTCGCTGCCGTGGACGAGGTTCTGCTGCACCTTCAGGCCCCAGTCGCGGCCGAAGTCGCCGCGGATCGTGCCGGGCGCGGCGGTCGTGGGGTCGGTGGTGCCGGCGAGGGAGCGGAAGCCCTCGATGACGCGGTTGCCCGCGAGGCGGATCGCCACCGACGGACCGGAGAGCATGAACTCGAGCAGCGGCTCGTAGAACGGCTTTCCCTCGTGCTCGGCGTAGTGCTGCGCCAGGGTCTCGCGGTCGGGCTCGACCAGGCGGATGTCGACGAGGGCGTAGCCCTTCGCTTCGATGCGGGCGAGGATCGCGCCGGTGAGGCCGCGCGCGACGCCATCGGGCTTGACCAGGACGAGGGTCTCTTCGGTGGCCATGGGTCATTCTCCGTTCGAGAGGTCGGGGTCGGCGGCCCTCCGCGCGTTGGCGCGATCGAGAGCCGCTCCCTTGATCGTCGCATACGCCCACATCCCACCGAAAATGAGAGCGACGACGGCCAGAGCCGGAACCAGGATGCCACCGAGCGCCAGAATCACCTGGAGTGCCCAGCCCGCGATGATCGCCCAGCGGTGGCGGAGAAGGCCCGAGGTCGCGACCATCGCGGCGGCCATCACGACCCCGCCCACGATCCCCCACCACGGCTCGATTCCCCACGGCAGCGCCTTGAGCCCGTAGACCACGAGGCCTCCCAGGAAGACGACGATCGACTCGAAGCCGAGCACCACCGCGCCGAGCGATTCCTGCGCGCCGCGGACGCGACGCGGACGCCGCTCCCGCGGAGCGCGAGGCTCGCGCGGACTCACCGCTGCCACCCGGCCTTCCAGTCCTCGAGCTCGGAGAGGCGGATCGCCTCGCCCGCGAGGACGACGGACCCGGCGATGATCACCGCGCGGCGGTCGGACTCCGCGGCCCACGCGCGCGCCGCGTCGGCGGCGTCCTCGAGCGTCGGGTGCACGGTGACGGGGACGTCGGCCGCCTCGGCGACGTCGGCGATGAGGTCGGGGTCGCCCGCGCGCTCGCTGTCGGGCGTGGTCGCGAACACGCGCGCCACCGCCGGGGTCAGCGTCGAGACGATGCCGACGGTGTCCTTCCCGGCCAGGATGCCGACGACCGCCCCCCACTCATCGATGTCGAACGCCTCGTCGAGGGCGGCGACGAGCGCGCGCGCCCCGTGCGGGTTGTGTGCGGCGTCGACGAGCACGGTCGGCGCGGTGCCGAGCAGCTGCAGGCGACCCGGTGAGGTGACGGCGCCGAGGCCGTCTCCCACGATGTCGGCGTTGAGGGGCTGCGCTCCCCCGCCGATCAGCGACTCCACCGCGGCGATCGCCAGGGCGGCGTTCGCGCCCTGGTGCGCGCCGTACAGCGGGAGGTACAGCTCGGGGTACGTGCCGGCGACGCCGCGCACGGTAAGCAGCTGACCGCCCACGGCGAGGGTCTGCGTCTCGAGCGCGAACCCCTCCCCGGCGAACGCGACGGTGGCGTGCATCTTCTCGGCGCGAGCGAGGATCGCGCGCCGCGCTTCGTCCGGCTGCGCGGCAGAGACGACGGCCGCGCCCTCCTTGATGATTCCCGCCTTGACCGTCGCGATCTCCGCGATGGTGTTCCCCAGGCGGTCGGCGTGGTCGATGTCGATCGGCGTGAAGACCGCGACGTCGCCGTCCGCGGTGTTCGTCGAGTCCCACTCGCCGCCCATGCCGACCTCGAGCACGAGGACGTCGATCGGCGCATCGGCGCACGCGACGAACGCGAGCACGGTCAGCAGCTCGAAGAACGTCAGGGGCGCATCTCCGGCCGCTTCGAGCTCGGCATCCACGATCTGCACGAAGGGCTGGATCTCGTCCCAGGCGTCGGCCACCGCGGCATCCGCCACCGGCTCCCCGTCGATGAGGATGCGCTCGGTGAAGCGCTCGAGGTGCGGGCTCGTGAAGAGGCCCGTGCGGAGCCCGAGCGACCGCAGCAGGCTCTCGATGATGCGGCTCGTCGAGGTCTTGCCGTTGGTGCCGGTCACGTGGATGACGCGGTAGGTGCGCTGCGGATCGTCGAGCAGCTCGAGCACGCGGCGCGTGCGCTCGACGCGCGGCTGCACCCACTGCTCACCCTGTCGCTGGAGCAGCGCCGAGTACACGGCGTCGGCGCGAGAACGGTCGCTCATGCGGGGGCTCCGATCCGGGCGACGGCGACCGTGACGGCGCCGACGTTCGCGTAGGTCTTCGCCGCGACGACGTTCTCGAACTCCGGCGCGCGGGTCTCGCCCCGCTCGATGAGCCGCTCGGTGCGGCTGGCGAGCACGACGCCTTCGGCGAGGGTCTCGGATGCCACGCCGGCGAGGTCGAACGCCTGGGCCACCGCCGCGGCGTCCGCGGCGTCGTCGAACGTCAATGTCAGCGTGATGCGGTCGCTCACGTCGAAGCCGGCGGCCTTGCGGGTGTCCTGGATCGCGCGGATCATGTCGCGCGCCAGACCCTCGGCCTCGAGTTCGGGCGTCGTCACGGTGTCGAGCAGGACGAAGCCACCCGACGACAGCACCGCGAGGGCCTCGCCCTCCGGGCGCCCGGCCGTCTCGACGACCAGGTCGTACTCGCTCGGCTCGAGCGGGATGCCACCGGCGACGACGCGGCCGTCGACCTCGCTCCAGTCGCCTTCTCGCGCGGCCTTGATCGCCTGCTGCACCTGCTTGCCGAGACGCGGCCCCGCGGCGCGGGCGTTCACCGACAGGCGGTGGGTGATGCCGTACGCGGCCGCGGTGTCGGCCTCCAACGCGATCTGCTCGACGCTCTTGACGTTGAGCTCGTCGCGCAGGATGTCGTCGAACTGCGCCAGGCCCGTGGCATCCGGGGTCACTACCGTCAGGCGCGGCAGCGGCAGGCGCACGCGCTTGCCCTCGCGCTTGCGGAGGGCGTTGGCGACGCTCGAGACCTCGCGCACGGTGTCCATCGCCGTTCGGATGTCTGCGGCCGCCGGGAACGCCGACGCGTCCGGCCAGTCCTGCAGGTGGACGCTGCGGCCGCCGGTCAGGCCCTGCCACACGCGCTCGGTCACGAGCGGCAGCAGCGGGGCCGCGACGCGGGTGAGCGTCTCGAGCACCGTGTAGAGCGTGTCGAACGCCTCACGGCTGGTCGGGTCGTCGGTCACGCCCACCCAGAACCGGTCGCGCGAGCGGCGGATGTACCAGTTGGTAAGCACCTCGGCGAAGTCGCGCAGCCGCTCGGCCGCGGTCGTCGAGTCGAGGCCTTCGAGATCGGCGGCGACGTCGCGCACGAGGTCCCCGGTGAGCGCGAGGATGTAGCGGTCCAGCACGTCGGTGGAGTCGGTGCGCCACTGCGCCTCGTAGCCGTCGGGCCCGGAGGCGTTCGCGTAGGTCGCGAAGAAGTACCACGCGTTCCACAGCGGTAGCAGGAACTCGCGGACGCCCGAGCGGATGCCCTCCTCGGTCACCACGAGGTTGCCGCCGCGGAGCACCGAGCTGGACATGAGGAACCAGCGCATGGCATCCGAGCCGTCGCGATCGAAGACCTCGCGCACGTCGGGGTAGTTGCGCAGCGACTTCGACATCTTCTGGCCGTCGTTGCCGAGGACGATGCCGTGGCACGAGACCCCGGTGAACGCCGGGCGGTCGAACAGTGCGGTCGAGAGCACGTGCATGAGGTAGAACCACCCGCGGGTCTGCCCGATGTACTCGACGATGAAGTCCGCCGGCGAGTGCTCGTCGAACCACTCGTGGTTCTCGAACGGATAGTGCACCTGCGCGAACGGCATCGAGCCGGAGTCGAACCATACGTCGAGGACGTCCTCGATGCGGCGCATGGTCGAGCGTCCCGTGGGGTCGTCGGGGTTCGGACGCGTGAGGTCGTCGATGTACGGACGGTGGAGGTCGACCTCCCCCTCCGCGTTGCGCGGCAGGCGGCCGAAGTCGGCCTCCATCTCGGCGAGCGAGCCGTAGACGTCGACGCGCGGGTAGTTCGGATCGTCGCTCTTCCACACCGGGATCGGCGAACCCCAGTAGCGGTTGCGGCTGATCGACCAGTCGCGTGCGCCCTCGAGCCACTTGCCGAACTGGCCGTCCTTGACGTTCTCGGGCACCCAGGTGATCCGCTGGTTGTTCTCCAGCAGACGGTCCTTGAAATCGGTGACCCGCACGAACCAGCTCGACACGGCCTTGTAGATGAGGGGGTTCCGGCAGCGCCAGCAGTGCGGGTACGAGTGCTCGTACGACGCCTCGCGCAGCAGCCGGCCGCCCTGCTTGAGCAGACGGATCAGCGGGCGGTTGGCCTCGAACCACAGCTCCCCCGCGACGTCGGTGACGTTCGACAGGAACCGGCCGCCGTCGTCGAGCGAGATGATCGTCGGGAGACCCGCGGCATCCGCGAGGCGCTTGTCGTCCTCACCGTAGGCCGGGGCCTGATGCACGATGCCCGTGCCGTCGCTGACCGTGACGTAGTCGTCGACGAGGATCTTCCACGCGTCCTGCGTGCCCCACGTCTCGGCGTCGGCGTAGTAGTCGAACAGGCGGTCGTACGAGACCCCGCCGAGCTCGGCGCCCGTGATCGTCGACTGGACCGCCGCGCGGGCGGCATCCACCGACTCGTACCCGAGGTCCTTCGCGTAGCCCGGCAGCAGGTCTTCGGCCAGAAGGTAGCGGTGCGCGACGGCCTCGAACGCCTCGTCGGGAGTTCCGTCGGGCGCGCGGTGCACGTCGGCGGCACCGTTCGGTCCACCCGGGACCACGGCATAACGGATGCCAGGACCCACCGCCAGAGCCAGGTTCGTCGGCAGAGTCCAGGGCGTCGTCGTCCACGCGAGCGCCCGCACGCCGGTCAGGCCCAGGGCCTCGGCCTTCGCCCCGACGAGCGGGAACGTGACGGTGACCGACGGGTCCTGGCGCATCTTGTAGACGTCGTCGTCCATGCGCAGCTCGTGGCTCGACAGGGGCGTCTCGTCGCGCCAGCAGTACGGCAACACGCGGTAGCCCTCGTACGCGAGGCCCTTGTCGTGCAGCGTCTTGAACGCCCACAGGACGCTCTCCATGTACGACGTGTCGAGCGTCTTGTAGCCGCGCTCGAAGTCGACCCAGCGCGCCTGGCGGGTGACGTAGTCCTGCCAGTCGCGTGTGTACTCGAGCACCGACTCGCGGGCCTTGCCGTTGAACACGGCGACGCCCATGCGCTCGATCTCGTCCTTCTCGGTGATCCCGAGCTGCTTCATCGCCTCGAGTTCGGCGGGGAGGCCGTGCGTGTCCCAGCCGAAGACGCGGTCGACCTTCTTTCCGCGCATCGTCTGGAAGCGCGGGAACAGGTCCTTCGCGTAGCCGGTCAGGAGGTGGCCGTAGTGCGGCAGGCCGTTCGCGAAAGGCGGGCCGTCGTAGAACACCCACTCCTCGGCGCCCTCGCGGTTCGCGATCGAGGCGCGGAACGTGTCGTCCGCGTCCCAGAACGCGAGCGTGTCGCGCTCGATGTCCGGGAACCGCGGGCTGGGGACGACGGATGCCACCGACGCGGCGCCGCTGCCGGGCGTGGAGGTCGTGGCATCCGGGGTCGATGCGTCGGCGGCCGGGCCGAAGGATGAGGGGCGAGGGTAGGTCATGTCTCTCCGCAGGTTGCGATCCACCTGCAGGGACGATCCGGTCGGACCGCGGTACCACCCCGCATTGCGCCCACCGGAGTGGTCGCCGCTCTCACTGCGGCTGTGACGGGCCTGCCCCGCTCGGTTCTACTGGGGGCCTGAACCCTGTTCTTCCGAGAGCTCCCCGGTGATGGCCGGATCGGTGCTGATCCCTCCATTCTACGCCGTCCCGCTGGGGGCGATGGGCCGCTCCGGGAATGCCCGACCGCGCGCGGGAGTTTCTGGACTCGTGCCAAGATCTAACCCCGTGACTTCCGCTCCCCCCGTTCCCCGCCCGACCACCTCCGCACCCGCTCGCCGCGTCGCGTGGGCCTCGATGATCGGCACGTCGCTGGAGTCGTTCGACTTCTACGTCTACGCCTACTTCGCCGCGTTCTTCGTCGGACCGCTGTTCTTCGGTCCGCTCGGCGACTTCGGCTCCACGCTCGCGTCGTTCTCGACGATCGCGCTCGCGTTCGTCGTGCGCCCGATCGGCGCGATCATTTTCGGGCACATGGGCGACCGGCTCGGCCGTCGCGCGACGCTGCTCTGGACCGTCGCCATCATGGGCGTCGCCACGGGACTGATCGGCGCGCTGCCGACCTACGCCCAGGCCGGCTGGCTCGGCGCAGCGCTGCTCATCGTGCTGCGCATCGCCCAGGGGCTGTCGCTCGGCGGCGAGTGGGGCGGCTCGATCCTGCTCGCGACCGAGCACTCGAGCCCCGTGAAGCGCGCGTTCTACGCGGCGATCCCGCAGCTCGGCTCGCCCGTCGGCTCGATCCTCTCCGCCGTCGTGTTCCTCGTGATGACGTTCGTCCTGCCCACCGACCAGCTCGCCGCGTGGGGCTGGCGGATCCCGTTCCTCCTCGCGCTTCCGCTGCTACTGGTGTCGCTTTACCTGCGCTGGTCGATCGACGAGACGCCCGTGTTCGAGAAGGTCGTCGCCACCGGTCGCCGCGACCGGCTTCCGGTGCTGACGATGCTCAAGGCCCGCCCGGCCGCGGTGGCCATCGCGATCGGCGCCGCGCTGCTGGGTATCGGCTCGTACTCGCTCATGAACACGTACACGATCAACTACGGCGTGAAGCAGCTCGGATTCAGCTCCCAGGACCTCCTCGTCGCCACGACGATCGGTGCGCTGTTGCAGCTCGTCACGATCCCGCTCTTCGGTGCGTGGGCGAACCGCATCGGCTCTGCGAAGGTCGTCGCGTGGGGCGCGCTCGGGACGCTGCTCATCACGTTCCCGATGTACTTCCTCCTGCAGTTCGCGACGTTCCCGATCCTGGTCGCGACGATGATCATCGGTGGCATCCTGCCGACGATGTCGTGGGCCGCGCTCGGCGGTCTCATGAGCGACCTGTTCCCCGACCACTTCCGGTACTCCGCGCTGTCGCTGTCGTACGCGATCGGGGCGACAATCTCGGGCTTCATCCCCTCGATCACCCTCAGCCTGGGTGACGCGACGGTCTACGCGTGGTGGCATCCTGGTGTCGTGCTCGCCGTCCTCTCCGCCCTCACGCTCGTCGCGGCGTGGGCGGCTTCGCGCCGTCGGCCCGAATCCGTCGAGGCCTGAGTGGCGCGCGTCCGCGGTCCGCTGCCGCCCCGCGTCTCGGGTCCCGACCTGCCTCGGGAGTTCGAGATCGCGCACGGCCTCGGACCGCGGGCGGACCTGCTCGGCACACGCGTCGTCTCGCTCGAGGGACACGTGGATGCCGCGCACTCGACGCTCTCGGAGAGCGTGATCGCCGAAGCATCCGTCGACTCGCTCGACCTGACCGGCGCGACTCTGGCCGACGTCGAGATCGTGTCGCTGCGCGCCACGGAGCTCCTCGCGCGTGACGGGCGCTGGCGGAACGTCGCGGTGGACGGCGGCCGCATCGGCACGCTCGACCTGTCGGGTGCCGAACTCGACAGCGTCGAGCTGCGGGGCGTGCGCATCGACTACCTGTCGCTGCGCGGCGCGACCGTGCGCGACGTCCTCGTCGCCGACTGCGTGATCGGCACGCTCGACTTACCGCTCGCGACCCTGTCGCGCGTGCGATTCTCGGACTCCCGCGCCGACGAGGTGGACTCCGACGGCCTGCGCGCCGAGCACGTCGACCTGCGCGGCCTCGAGGCGCTGTCGTACGGCCGCCCGGACTCCCTCCGCGGCGTCACCCTGAGCCACCGCCAGGTCGAGCTCGCCGCCGCCGACTTCGCCCGGGCGCTGGGTATCGACGTGCAGGACTGAGGCGGGTGCCGAGGCGCTTCACCGCGACACCGGCTCAGCGATCTGCACAATCTCAGTCGGCATCCCGCGTTCCGGGCTGAGATTGCGCGGATCACTGAGGTTGCGCGTGGGCTGCCTGGGGCGGCACCGGCTCCGGGTTCTGCACAATCTCAGTCGGCATCCCGCGCTTCGGGCTGAGGTTGTGCAGATCACTGAGGCTGCGCAGATTGCTGAGGTTGCGCGTGGGCTGCCTGGGGCGGCACCGGCTCTGGGTTCTGCACAATCTCAGTCGGCATCCCGCGCTTCGGGCTGAGGTTGTGCAGATCACTGAGGCTGCGCAGACCGCAGAGGCCGGACACGATCCCGAAGTGCCCCTCAGGCCCGATGCAGACCCTGCGCGACAGCGTGCAGGATCCGGTCCTGCACCTCGGGCCACCGGTGCACGACCTGCTCGTAGCCGACGCGGATGACGTGGTACCCGAGTAGCAACAGCTCCGCGTCGTGTCGGATGTCCGCGGTGCGCTGCGCACCTACGTGGTGGCCACCGTCGATCTGGACGACCAGTCTGTCGCCGATGAGCACGTCGACGCGGTGCTCCGCGATCCACACCTGAACGTGGATCGGCAGCCTCAGCCAGCGGAGCCGAACCACGAAGATCGTCTCGAGTCCCGAGTCCGCCCACGGTGTCGCCTCGACGACGAGTCTTCGCGCGGCGCCCGTCCATGGCATCCGTTTCAGGGTGGACAGGTCGACCAGGCCCTTGTTGAGAGCCGAGTCCCAGATGGCCCGGGCCTCTTCGATGGGGAGACAGGATGCCACGGTCATGAGGACGTTCTCGACAGGGTCCTCGAGAATATCCGGATGCCGCGGAACGACCGGCCGTTGCCAGTGCACCACGGCTGCGGAGGCGGCGATGCGGCCGCGACCCGGGTACGCGGCGTGCGGAGCCTCGGGGATATACGTGACCCACAGTCCGAGGCGCGCGGCTGCGGTGACGCAGGACACGACGACTCCGTACCGCGCCGCGGCGACGAGGTCGGGATCGGCGCCGGGCACCGCGATCCAGCCGCGCCGGACACGCGACACGAGCCCGAGATCGACGGCGTTCGCGATGCGGTGTCGGCTGAATCCATCCGCGATGACGCGAGCGGTGCGGGCGACGCCGCCGAGTGCGGCGACGTGCGCGGCGACGGCGTGGGCGGGAGTGGCATCCATTCGACGATCGTCGCGATTGCGGACGCACCGCAGGGGTGGTCGCCGCGATCTGTGGAGAGAAGGCCGGCTGGGGAGGAGGGGTCGGCGCGCGGCGCAAGGTCTGTGATCGGCGCTTGCTCAGTTGCATCGAGCGCAATGTGACTGATCCGCCGTGGATCGCTGAGTTTGTGCAGCGCGCACGCTGACCGGCGCTGCTCAGGGGCGTGCGGCGCAAAGTCAGTAATCCGTGCTGCCTCAGCCGGTCACGGGGCTGCAGTGCTGATCCAGCGCGGATCGCTGAGCCAGCGCCGCTACCCCGCCTCCCCGCCTCCCCGCCGCCCCCAGCGGCCCCCGACCCTCCGCGACCCACCCCGCACGCCCGGTAGACTCGAGCGACATTCCACAGTCAGGCACGCACACACGGTGCCGTCTATATCGCTCGAGGAGTACCCATGTCGCTGATCCCGGACAAGCCCGCCCTGGAGGGCCTCGAGCAGAAGTGGGATGCCGCGTGGACCGACCGCGGCACGTACGTCTTCGACCGTGTCCGCGCCGCCCAGGTGGGCCGTGCCGGCGTCTTCTCGGTGGACACGCCTCCGCCGACGGCATCCGGAAGCCTGCACATCGGGCACGTCTTCAGCTACACGCACACCGACGTGAAGGTGCGCTTCGAGCGCATGCGCGGCAAGACGGTGTTCTACCCGATCGGCTGGGACGACAACGGCCTCCCGACCGAGCGCCGCGTGCAGAACTACTACGGCGTGCGCTGCGACCCGTCGCTGCCGTACGACCCCGACTTCACTCCCCCGTTCTCGGGCGGCGACAACAAGAGCAGCAAGGCCGCCGACCAGGTGCCGATCAGCCGCCGCAACTTCATCGAGCTGTGCGAAGAGCTCACCGTCGAGGACGAGAAGGCCTTCGAGGCGCTGTGGCGCGACCTCGGACTCAGCGTCGACTGGGGTCAGACGTACCGCACGATCTCCGACGACTCGATGCGCACGAGCCAGCTGGCGTTCCTCCGGAACGTGGAGCGCGGCGAGGCGTACCAGGCGCTCGCGCCGACGCTGTGGGACGTCGACTTCCGGTCGGCCATCGCGCAGGCCGAGCTCGAGGACCGCGACCAGCCCGCCGCGTACCACCGCCTCGGGTTTCACAAGACCGACGGCTCGGGTGACGTGTTCATCGAGACGACGCGCCCCGAGCTCCTCGCCGCGTGCGTCGCGCTCGTGGCCAACCCCGACGACGAGCGTTACCAGCCGCTGTTCGGCACGACGGTGCGCACGCCCCTGTTCGACGTCGAGGTGCCGGTGCTCCCCCACCCGCTCGCGCAGCAGGACAAGGGGTCCGGCATCGCGATGATCTGTACCTTCGGTGACGTCACCGACATCATCTGGTGGCGCGAGCTCGACCTCCCCAACCGCACGATCATCGGCAAGGACGGGCGCATCGGCGCCGACGCTCCGGATGTGATCGTGACGGATGCAGCGAAGGCTGCGTACGCGGAACTCGCGGGCAAGACCGTGTTCAGCGCCAAGAAGCGCATCGTCGAGCTGCTGCAGGAGTCCGGCGAGATGGAGGGCGCGCCGAAGCCCTTCACGCACCCGGTGAAGTTCTTCGAGAAGGGCGACCGCCCCCTCGAGATCGTGTCGACGCGCCAGTGGTACATCCGCAACGGCGCGCGCGACGCCGAGCTGCGCGAGCGTCTCATCGCTCTCGGGCGCGAGATGTCGTGGCATCCGGACTTCATGCGCGTGCGCTTCGAGAACTGGACCAACGGACTCACCGGCGACTGGCTCGTGTCGCGTCAGCGGTTCTTCGGCGTGCCGATCCCGGTCTGGTACGGCCTCGACGAGAACGGGGAGCGCGACTACGGCCGCGTGCTCACGCCCGACCTCGCGTCGCTGCCCGTCGACCCGACGACCGACGTCCCCCCGGGCTACACCGAGGACCAGCGCGGCGTGCCGGGCGGATTCGACGCCGAGCAGGACATCCTCGACACGTGGGCGACGTCGTCGCTGACGCCGCAGCTGGCCGGCGGCTGGCAGCGCGACGACGAGCTCTGGAACCTCGTCGCGCCGTTCGACCTGCGTCCGCAGGGTCAGGACATCATCCGCACGTGGCTCTTCTCGACGATGCTCCGCAGCGCCCTCGAGGACGACCGTGCGCCGTGGTCGGATGCCGCGATCTCGGGCTTCATCGTCGACCCCGACCGCAAGAAGATGTCGAAGTCGAAGGGCAATGTCGTCACCCCGGCGGACATCCTGCAGCAGCACGGATCCGACGCGGTGCGCTACTGGGCGGCATCCAGCCGTCTCGGCACCGACGCGGCCTTCGACCCGCAGAACCCGACGCAGATCAAGATCGGTCGGCGTCTCGCGATCAAGCTGCTGAACGCGGCGAAGTTCGTCCTGTCGTTCCCGGTGCCCGAGGGAGCCGAGGTGACGCACGCTCTGGATGCCTCGATGCTCACGACCCTCGACAAGGTCGTCGCCGACGCGACCGCGGCGCTGGAGGCGTACGACCACGCCCGCGCGCTGGAGATCACCGAGTCGTTCTTCTGGACGTTCTGCGACGACTACCTCGAGCTGGTCAAGGAGCGGGCGTACGACCGCTCCGACGTCGGTCAGGCATCGGCGGCGCTCGCGCTGCGCACGGCGCTGTCGACCCTGACCCGCCTATTCGCGCCGGTGCTGTCGTTCGCCGCTGAGGAGGTGTGGTCGTGGTTCGAGGAGGGCTCGGTCCACACGGCCGCGTGGCCCACGCCGCTCGGCATCCAGGGTGACCCGGTCGTGCTGACGGCCGTGGGCGAGGCGCTCATCGGTATCCGTCGCGCGAAGACCGAGGCCAAGGCATCCCAGAAGACGCCGGTGCTCTCGCTCACGATCGCAAGCCCCCACGCGGAGGCGCTGCGGTCGGCGGAAGATGATCTGCGTGCCGTGGGCCGGATCGAGACGATCACTTTCGTCGAGGCCGACACCACCGCCGTCACCGACATCGTGTTCGCACCCCAGGAGGACTGATGCAGCTCGGAACCCGTTGGACCGCCCGCGAGCAGCCCCCTGCTGCCGTGCCCGCGGTGCTGCACGCGCAGATCGCGGCCGTCGAGGCGGCGCTGAACCCCGACGGGCTCAGTGCTCCCGCCCCGCGGTGGACCCTCACGTTCCTCGAGGGGCGCCCGGTCGCCGAGCTCGACACCGGCGTGATCGTCGCGCAGGACGCCTCGGGCGAGGTGGTCGTGCGCTACGACGACGAGGACGAGTTCGCTTGAGTTCGAGGGCCGGGATGCCATGCACCCGGCCCTTCCTCTTGGCTCAGCGCACCCGCAGGTAGGCCTCTGCCGCGAACTCCGGGCGTGCTCCGGCGGCGAGGACGGCCTCGCGCTGCGCGGTGACGTCAGCGCGCGCCGCGCGGGCACGCATGCGGGCATGAGCGTGGTCGGCGAGGATGCGCGACAGCGTCAGTAGGAGACGCTCGGGCGCGGTCGGCGTGGCGAGGGGTGCGGTGAGAGCGCTCATCGGATGCCTCCATCGGTGGGGAGCGGGAAGACGTCGGCCCGCATGGTTACCACGCGGAGGCCTTCGCCGGTCTGATCTCGGTAGCGGTCGACGGTTTCGGCGATGATCGACTGCAGTCGGTCGCCGAGTTCCGCCATCTGTTCGACAGTGAGCCGGGCACTCGCGGTCGAGATGAGGCTCTTGTCGAACCACTCCTCGTCCTCATCCCAGCCGTGCGTGACGAACGACATGAGCTGCTGCTGGCGCAGCGTGAGCGTCTCGGAGTGGACGGCTTCCATCACCGCGCGTCCGCTCGGCGTGGTCGCCATCTCGGGGTTCACGAGTGTCACCGCCCCCTTGGGCCGCTCCCACCACCGCTCGCGTGCCGTTCCGCGTCCCGCGACCTCGCGGATCAGGTCGTGTTTGGCGAGCGCCCGCAAGTGGTAGCTGGTCGCGCCGGTCGACTCCCCCGTCAGGGCGGCGAGCCCACTGGCCGTCTGCGGCCCGTACTGGCTCAGCAGTTCATAGAGCCGGACGCGAAGGGGGTGCGCCAGGGCGCGCAGGGCGCCGGCGTCGAGGACTCGCCCCTCGGGACGGGAATCGGAACTCATGAATGCAAAGATACCTTTGCAATCGGGTGTATGCAAACACTTCTTTGTAACCATGCGCGGGCCCGGTGACTACGCTGGAACGATGACGGATGCCGTGACCAATCCCCTCCTCGCTCCGACGCCCCTCCCCTACGACCTGCCGCCGTACGGCAGCATTCGGGTCGAGCACTACCTCCCCGCGTTCCACGAGGCGTTCGCCGCGCAACGGGCCGAGGTCGACGCGATCACCGCGCAGACCGAGGCCCCGACGTTCGAGAACACCCTCGTCGCGCTGGAGCGCAGCGGTGCGCTGCTCGACCGCGTCGCGCGGACGTTCTACACCGTGGCATCCGCCGACGGCACGGCCGAGGTGCAGGCCGTCGAGGAAGAGCTCGCGCCGCTCATGTCGGCCCACGGCGACGCGATTCAGCTCGACGCGGCGCTGTACGCGCGCGTCACGGCCGTGCACGACACGCTGGACATCCTCGACCTGGATGCCGAGAGCCGCTACCTCGTGGAGCGTCGGTACCGCGAGATGTCGCTGGCCGGTGCCGGACTCGACGAGGCGCAGAAGCAGAAGCTCACCGACCTCAACCAGCGTCTCTCGACGCTCACGACGACGTTCGAGAAGAACCTCCTGGCCGACACCAACGACCTCGCGGTCGTGTTCGACGACGCGGCCGAGCTCGACGGCCTCAGCGAGGGCGAGCTGTCCGCCGCGGCGCAGGCCGCGACCGAGCGCGGGCTCGACGGACGCTACGTCGTGACCCTGACTCTCTACACCGGGCACCCGTACCTCGCCTCGCTCACGAACCGCGAGAGCCGCCGCCGGCTGCTCGAAGCGTCTCGAGCGCGCGGCACCCGCGGCAACGCCCACGACAACCGCGCCACCCTGCGCGAGATCGTGCGGCTGCGCGCCGAGCGAGCGGCCCTCCTCGGCTACCCCTCGCACGCCGCCGCCGTGCTCGCCGACCAGACCGCGGGGTCGCCCGAAGCAGTCCACGATCTACTGCGCCGCCTCGCCGTGCCCGCGGCCGCCAACGCCCGGGCCGAGCAGGCCGCGCTCCAGCGCATCGCCGACGGCGACGGCATCCGGATCGAGGCGCACGACTGGGCGTTCTACACCGAGAAGGTCCGTGCGGAGCAGTACGACCTCGACCGTGCCGCGTTGCGCCCGTGGTTCGAGGCGGAGCGCGTGCTGCGGGACGGCGTGTTCTCGGCCGCCGAGCAGCTGTACGGCATCCGGATCTCCGAGCGCCACGACCTGCAGGGCTACCACCCCGACGTCCGCGTGTTCGAGGTGCACAACGCCGACGGCAGCGAGCTCGGGCTGTTCCTGCTCGACCTCTACACGCGCGACTCCAAGCGCGGCGGCGCGTGGATGAACTCGATCGTCACGCAGTCGCGGCTTCGCGGCACGGCGCCGGTGGTCGTGAACAACCTCAACGTCAACAAGCCTGCGCCCGGAACGCCGACGCTCCTCACGCTCGACGAGGTCACGACGCTGTTCCACGAGTTCGGGCACGCGCTGCACGGCCTGTTCGCCACGGTCACCTACCCGCACTTCGCGGGCACCGCGGTGCACCGCGACTTCGTGGAGTTCCCCAGCCAGGTGAACGAGATGTGGATCTTCTGGCCCGAAATCCTCGCGCACTACGCACGGCACCACGAGACCGGCGAGCCGCTCCCCGCCGACGTCGTCGAGCGGCTGCACGCTTCGGAGGCGTTCAACCAGGGCTTCGCCACGAGCGAGTACCTCGCGGCATCCTGGATCGACCAGGCGTGGCACGGCCTGAGCGTCGAAGAAGCGTCGCGGGAGATCGACGTCGCCGCGTTCGAGGCGGCCGCCCTCGCCGACATCGGCCTCGACAACCCGGTGGTCCCGACGCGCTACGCATCCACGTACTTCGCGCACGTGTTCTCGGGCGGCTACAGCGCCGGGTACTACTCCTACATCTGGAGCGAGGTGCTCGACGCCGACACGGTCGAGTGGTTCCGCGAGAACGGCGGGCTCACGCGCGAGAACGGCGACCGGTTCCGCCAGCGGCTGCTGGGCGTCGGCGGCTCGGGCGACCCGCTCGAGGCCTACCGCGATTTCCGCGGACGGGATGCCGAGATCCAGCCGCTGCTCGAACGCCGGGGCCTCACGGTCTGACGGGAGCCCCCTCCCGCGCTCAGAACGGCGGGTTCGTGTACAGGCTCGTCGAGCAGCCCACCTCGCCCGGCTCGAGCGAGATGCGTCGGAAGTCGACCGGTTCGATCGTGCCGTCGGCGTGGCGCACCAGAACGACGCAGTCGCGGGCGGCAGGCGCCCCGACGGCGGCGACGGTCTCCCCTTCGTCGGTGACGCTGACCTCGACCGTGGTCGTCGGGTCCGCGAACAGGGCACGGACGCTCTCCGCCGAGACGTCGGTCGCGGACAGTGCGTTCCGGAGACGTTCTTCGGCGTCGGTGGGCAGTTCGGGTGCGTTCGACGCGACGGGAGGTTCGACGGTAGTCGTGCTCGCGGGGCAGTCGATCGGTTGCGCGTTCGCGTACTCCCCGACCGGCATGGTGAATCGGAAGCAGCCCGACGCGGACCCGGGCGAGTTGCCCTTGCTCCAGGGAGCTCTCTCCCGCCCCGCGACCTCGGCGGCGATTCGCACGTCGACGACCGCGGGGTCGCCCGGCGAGCCGTCGCCGCTCCAGGCGAGCGGGGTCACAGTCACCTGACCCGTCGCACCGGTGAACGTCGTCGCGGCTCGGGTTTCGGCATCCATTGCTCTCGGGATGTAGCCGAGCGAGCTGGTCAGGTCGTCGGCGGTGTCCCGGACGAGACGCGCGGCCAGCACGTCACCGTTCTCCGAGTCCGCGATGGCCTGTCCGACGGTTCCGAACAGGCCGGTGGCGCTCTGGAGCAGGTACAGCACCGCGACAGCGACGACGACGCAGGAGCCGACCGCAACCGAGGCGATGACGGTGAGACGGCGACGGATCATCGGCTCTCCGTCACCAGACCGTGTCAGGCGCTCTTGCGCTTCTGCGCCAGCACCACGGTCGCGGGGGCGCGGTCTTCGACCGACGCGCGCGTGATGACGACCTTCGCCACGTCTTCGGCCGACGGGATGTCGAACATCACCGGACCGAGCACGTCTTCGAGGATCGCCCGGAGGCCACGGGCACCGGTCTTGCGCGCCACGGCGAGGTCGGCGATCGCGCGCAGCGCGTCTTCCTCGAACTCGAGCTGGACGCCGTCGAGCTCGAACATGCGCTGATACTGCTTGACGAGCGCGTTGCGCGGCGCCGTGAGGATCTCCATCAGCGCGTCCTGGTCGAGAGGTGAGACGGATGCCACGACGGGCAGGCGCCCGATGAACTCGGGGATCAGACCGAACTTGTGCAGGTCTTCCGGCAGGACCTCGCTGAAGAGGTCGGGCGCGTCCTCCTTGCGGTGCAAGGGCGCGCCGAAGCCGACGCCGTGCTTGCCGACGCGCGAGGAGATGATCTCTTCCAGCCCGGCGAAGGCGCCGGCCACGATGAACAGGACGTTCGTCGTGTCGATCTGGATGAACTCCTGGTGCGGGTGCTTGCGGCCACCCTGCGGCGGGACCGAGGCGACCGTGCCCTCGAGGATCTTCAGCAGCGCCTGCTGGACGCCCTCACCCGACACGTCGCGCGTGATCGAGGGGTTCTCGGCCTTGCGGGCGATCTTGTCGACCTCGTCGATGTAGATGATGCCGGTCTCGGCGCGCTTGACGTCGAAGTCGGCGGCCTGGAGAAGCTTGAGGAGGATGTTCTCGACGTCCTCACCGACGTAGCCGGCCTCGGTGAGGGCCGTGGCATCCGCCACCGCGAAGGGGACGTTGAGGCGCTTCGCGAGCGTCTGCGCGAGGTAGGTCTTGCCGCACCCGGTCGGACCCAGGAGCAGGATGTTGCTCTTGGCGATGTCGATCTCTTCGGCGCGCTGCTCGGCGGGCTGCAGGGTGCCGTGGGAACGCACACGCTTGTAGTGGTTGTAGACGGCGACGGCGAGGGCACGCTTCGCGGGCTCCTGCCCGACGACGTACTCCTCGAGGAAGCCGAAGATCTCGCGGGGCTTCGGGAGGTCGAAGTCGGCGACCTCGCCCGTCGAGGACTCGGCCATGCGCTCTTCGATGATCTCGTTGCACAGCTCGACGCACTCGTCGCAGATGTACACGCCCGGACCGGCGATCAGCTGCTGCACCTGCTTCTGGCTCTTGCCGCAGAAGGAGCATTTGAACAGATCGGCGCTCTCCCCGATGCGTGCCATGCCCGTGCCTCCTCATTCCCGGCCCCACGCCGGAGTGACTTTGAGCCTAACCGGTGCCCGGGACATTCGAGGGCATTTGCGCGAGCGCCGTCCTCTTGATCGCCACGGGCGGACACACGGGCCGCGCGCCGAGGTCCCGGCATCCGTCTCCCCCACGCGAATTCGCGACTCACGCGAGAAGGACCCGCCGGACACGACGATGCCCCGCCGGACGGATCCGGCGGGGCATCGGGTGGAGCGGGTCAGGCGGTGAGGGCCGCCGGGACGCGCTTACGGCTCGTGAGCACCTGGTCGACGATGCCGTACTCGAGCGCCTCCTGAGCGGAGAGGATCTTGTCGCGGTCGATGTCCTTATTGACCTTCGCGACGTCCTGACCCGTGTGACGGGACATCGTCTCTTCGAGCCACGTGCGCATGCGCATGATCTCGGCCGCCTGGATCTCGATGTCCGACGCCTGACCGTGACCGGACTCGCCGACGGCGGGCTGGTGGATCAGGATGCGGGCGTTCGGGAGGGCGAGACGCTTGCCGGGGGCGCCGGCCGCGAGCAGGACGGATGCCGCGGACGCCGCCTGGCCGAGCACGACCGTCTGGATCTGGGGCGAGATGTACTGCATCGTGTCGTAGATCGCCGTCATGGCCGTGAACGAGCCACCGGGCGAGTTGATGTACATGATGATGTCGCGGTCGGGGTCCTGCGACTCGAGCACGAGCAGCTGGGCCATGACGTCATCCGCCGAGGCGTCGTCGACCTGGACGCCCAGGAAGATGACGCGGTCCTCGAACAGCTTGTTGTACGGGTCCTGGCGCTTGTAGCCGTAGGCCGTGCGCTCCTCGAACTGGGGCAGGATGTAGCGGCTGCTCGGCATCTGCAGAGCGCTGCCGCCGAAGGTGGGAGTGTGCATTGCGGTGTCCTTTCCTCTCGCCCTCGGCCTCAGGCCGCGGTCCCGCCGCCGCCGGCGACGTCGCTTGCGTGCTCGCGCATGTGGTCGACGAAGCCGTACTCGAGCGCCTCCTGAGCGCTGAACCAGCGGTCGCGGTCGCCGTCGGCGTTGATCTGCTCCACGGTCTTGCCGGTCTGCGCGGCCGTGATCTCTGCGAGACGCTTCTTCATGTCGAGGATGAGCTGCGCCTGCGTCTGGATGTCGCTCGCGGTACCGCCGAAGCCACCGTGCGGCTGGTGCAGCAGCACGCGGGCGTTGGGCGTGATGTAGCGCTTGCCCTTGGTGCCGCTGGTCAGCAGCAGCTGTCCCATCGAGGCGGCCATGCCGATGCCGACGGTCACGATGTCGTTCGGGACGAACTGCATGGTGTCGTAGATCGCCATGCCGGCCGTGATCGAGCCGCCGGGCGAGTTGATGTAGAGGTAGATGTCCTTCTGCGAGTCCTCTGCCGCGAGCAGCAGGATCTTGGCGCAGATCTCGTTGGCGTTCTCGTCACGCACCTCCGAACCGAGCCAGATGATGCGGTCCTTGAGCAGCCTGTCGAAGACGCTCGTTGCCATAAGGGGTTCGGGCATTTGTGCTCCTCTTCCGGTGATCTGCAACGAATCTACCGGCGCGATTCGGGGCGGGTCGCCGTGTTCGCCGCGGGCGGATCAGGCGTGTCCGTCCGCGATCTCGCGGGCGTATCCGGTGACCGATCGGGTGTAACGCGGCAGGTGCGGAGCGAGGGTTTCCAGAGCGATGGATGCCGCCCGCTCGGCCTCTCCGGCCGACACGAGCGCGAGGGCGTAGAACGCCGCGGCCGCGTCGTGGAGCGGTCCGCGAGGCTCGCGCTCGTACTCCGCCCGCAACATCTCTCGCGCCTCGTCGATCTTGCTGAGGTTGCGGATCGTGCTGGCGAGCTGGATCGTCGCGCGCGTGCGACGCTCGTCGTCGAGCCCGCCGTCCAGCGCACGGCGGTAGAGCACCTCGGCCTCGGCCTCGAGCCCGGCGGAGTCCCGCGCGCCCGCGCGTTCGAAGAGGGCGACCGTGTCGTCCTCGGGCCGTTCGCTCGCGAGCGCGTCGATGCGATCGATGACCTCTTGCTCGGTCAGCGTCGCGTCGTCCCAGACCGCGTCGACGCGTTCCTGCCAGTCGTTCATGGGTGTCCTCCCCTGTGCCGTGTCGTGTGGTCCGCCGTCGAGTGTCCGGGACACGCCGTATCGCGCGAGCCCGGCGCGGCGTGTCTTGGACGCTCGACCGCGAGCGCGGAACAGAACAGGGGGCGGATGCCATGGCATCCACCCCCTGTCAGCGAACCGGACGAGGCTTACTCGCTGTCGGCAGCCTTCTTCTTGGCGGGAGCGCGCTTCTTGGCGGGGGCCTTCTTGGGGGCCTCCTCGGCGGCGGCTTCCTCGGCCTCGACGACGGCGTCCGCGTCGGCAGCGGCGTCGGCGATCTCCTGAGCCTCTTCGACGACCTCTTCCTCGGCGTCGACGGGCTCTTCGCCCTCGACGGCGACGAAGCCGGTCAGGTCGACGGGCTTGCCGTTGGTGTCGACGACGGTGACCTTGCCGAGCGCGATCGCGAGCGCCTTGTTGCGGGCGACCTCGCCGACCATCGCGGGCAGCTGGTTGCCCTGCTGCAGCGCGTTGACGAAGTCCTGCGGAGCCATGCCGTACTGCGCGGCCGACTGGATGAGGTACTGCGTCAGCTCGTCCTGCGAGACCTGGACGTTGGCGTCCTCGGCGATCTTGTCGAGGATCATCTGGGTGCGGAACTGCTTCTCGCTGGCCTCGGTGACCTCGGCGCGGTGCACGTCGTCCTCGAGGCGGTTCTCGCCCTCGAGGTGGGTGTGGACCTCGTCCTCGATGAGCTGCGGCGGAACGGGGATCTCGACGGCCTCGATGAGCGCCTCGACGAACTTGTCGCGCGCGGCGGCGCCCTGCGTGAAGACCGACTGCTCGGAGACGCGCTCGGCGAGCGACGCACGGAGCTCTTCGAGCGTGTCGAACTCGGATGCCATCTGGGCGAAGTCGTCGTCGGCGTCGGGCAGCTCGCGCTCCTTGACAGCCGTGATCGTGACGGAGACCTCGGCCTCTTCGCCGGCGTGGTCGCCACCGACGAGCTTCGAGCGGAACGTGGTCTGCTCGTCGGCGGTGAGCGAGTCGATGGCCTCGTCGATGCCCTCGAGCAGCTCGCCGGAACCGACCTCGTACGACACGCCCTCGGCGCGGTCGATCTCGGTGCCGTCGATCGTGGCGACGAGGTCGAGCTCTACGAAGTCGCCCTTCGCGGCGGGACGGTCGACGGTCACGAGGGTGCCGAAGCGGGCGCGCAGGCGGTCGAGCTCGGCATCCACGGCCGCCTCGTCGGCCTCGACGGCGTCGACGGTCACGGTGATGGAGTCGTAGGCGGGCAGGTCGAACTCGGGGCGGACGTCGACCTCGACGTCGACGACCAGGTCGCCCGAGTAGTCCTTCAGCTCGGGGAGTTCGACGATCTCGGCGCTGGGGCGGCCGATGACGCGCAGCTCCTGGTCTTCGACGGCCTGGCGGTAGAACCCGTCGAGACCCTCGTTGACGGCGTGCTCGATGACGGCGCCGCGACCGATGCGCTGGTCGATGATCGGCGCGGGCACCTTGCCCTTGCGGAAGCCGGGGATCTGCACGTCCTGAGCGATGTGCTCGTAGGCGTGGGTGATGCTCGGCTTGAGCTCTTCGGGCGAGACCGTGATGTGGAGCTTGACCCGAGTCGGGCTGAGCTTCTCGACGGTGCTGTTGACCATGCGGTGTGTTCTCCTCGTGTGGCCCGCGCGGACGCGGGGGCCGGCTAGGCCTGGGGTCTGTGGGGCCGTTGCGTCGGGGCGACAGGATTTGAACCTGCGGCCTCCCGCTCCCAAAGCGGGCGCTCTACCAAGCTGAGCTACGCCCCGGAGCGACGCGCAGCACGCGTTCGACGAAACGACCCCTGGAAGTCTAGTCGATCGAGGTGCAGGGGCCGGTCTGGGAGGAGATCGGATGCCATGTGCTTCAGCGGGGGCGCCGTGTCCGCGGCTGCGACAACAGCTCCTCGCGGACGGGATCGGGGCACATCCTCTGTTGCGGCGACGCAGGTGTCCATGACACCGGCGGACGTGAAGTAGAGTTGTCGACGCTGCGGTTCGCCGCCGCGGGGATGTAGCTCAATGGTAGAGCCTCAGTCTTCCAAACTGATGGTGCGGGTTCGATTCCCGTCATCCCCTCCAAGATGCTGGTATCCGTTCGGCACGACGAGGTCGGCCCGCCCTTTCGGAGCGGGCCGGCCTCGTCGTCGGTCAGCCGCCCAGTGTGCTGCAGGCGACCTCGTTGCCATTGACGAGCACGGTGCCCGTGAAGCCGGCGGCCTCACAGGCCTGGTAGGCGGCCGCGCCGAAGCCGATGGCCGAAACGACCAGGATGGCCACGATGATCCCGACGACCGTGAGCACCGCACCCACGATGATCGCCGCGACGGCGAAGCCGTTCTTGTGTCCGGCCTTGCGGCTCTGCACCAACGCGACGATGCCCAGGATCAGCCCGATGACGTTGAAGAAGATCGCGACGACGAGGGCGACGATGCCCAGGGTGCGACCGGGGACGGGAGCGGCCGCGGGCCGATTGCTTTCGACGGACATGGTTCCTCCAGAACGTTGCTGTTGACTCCGTACGAGACGGACACTAGCGGTTGGGACCCCCATGCTGAGTGTCTCCTGTGAGGAAGTCTTCGGTTGGGTCGGGAGCTCTGCGCGGACTCGTCATCGCTGAGGCGACTGCCGCTGGTGAGCAGCCGTGGGACGTCAGGGCCGGCTCAGTCCCTCTTGAGCACAGCTCGGAACGACTCCGGCAGCGCCACGTTCTCCCCCGCTCCCGCGAAGAACCCGGCGACCTGCTCGGGCCGGTAACCGGCGATCCCGCAGCCGACCTCGGTCACGAGGAACCGCAGCTCCGGGTGCTCAACCGCGAACGCGACGAATCGCCGAGCATGCTCCTCGAACACGGCCGGCCCCGACATCGTGTCGATGCCGTAGGACTGGCCCTGGAGCCCCTCGGACTGGCCCCATGCGGCACCGAAATGGTCGAGGGCGAAACGGGCTGCGCCGCCGCCGTGGGCGCCGGACCCGTTCGACCCGAACACGAAGACCTCGCCGGGTTCGAGCTTCTCGATGTGCATGGCGCCAGGCTACGCGCGGGCACCGACCCGACCGAGGGGGTGCCGCGCCGTAGGCTCGATCCGATGATCGCGTGGGCGAACCGCTGGCAGATCCCGCTCTATCTCGCGGGGATGCTCGTCGGCGGCGCGATCGGGCTCGCCGTTCCCGGAAGCGGGGCGGGCCTCGATGCCCTCGTCACTCCGGCGCTGATCGTCCTGCTGTTCGCCACGTTCCTCGCGGCCCCGTTCGCCGAGCTGGGTCGGGCGTTTCGCGATCTGCGCTTCCTCGCCGCCGTGCTGGTCCTGAACTTCGTCTTCGTTCCGGTGCTCGTCTTCGGTCTCTCGCGCTTCGTGACGCACAACCAGGCGCTGCTCGTCGGAGTGCTGTTGGTGCTCCTCTCCCCCTGCATCGACTATGTCGTCGTGTTCACGCGGCTCGCCGGGGGCTCGGCATCCCGTCTCCTCGCCGTGTCGCCGGTGCTGATGCTCGCTCAGCTGGCCTTGCTTCCGGTGTTCCTGAGCGTGATGGCGGGTCCGGGCGTCGTGGGTTCGATCGACATGGCCCCGTTCGTCGGAGCCTTCCTCCTCTTCATCGTTCTGCCCGTGGGGCTGGCCGCGCTCACCCAGTGGCTGGGGCGACGCGTCCGCGCCGCGCGCGCCGTCGAGCGGACGATGGATGCCAGCATGGTGCCGCTCCTCGCTCTCACCCTGGCCGTGATCGTCGGGGCGCAGATCGACGTGGTGCGCACGCACGTGGCCGAGCTCCTCGTGATCGCGCCGCTCTACGTCGCGTTCCTCGTGGTCGCTCCGGTGCTCGGCATCCTGGTCGCCCGGATGTTCCGCCAGGATGTCGCCGCCGTGCGAGCGACGGTGCTGTCGGGGTCGACGCGGAATTCGCTGGTTGTGCTGCCGCTCGCGCTCGCCCTGCCCGAGCCGATGGCTCTGGCATCCGCGGCCGTCGTGACGCAGACGCTGGTCGAGCTGGTCGGCATGATCGCGCTCGTGCGGGTCGTACCGCGACTTGTCGTGAGCCGGGGCGAGAACGCTGGGCTCGGCGCACTCCCCAGCCCGCGCACAAGACGGCGCCGTTACGCTGACCCGCAATGAAGACGATCGCGGAGCGCATGAGCCGGACCGGCAGCCTCGCCGCGGTCGGAATGGCACTCACCATCGCCCTCGTCACCGCGATCGTCGTCCTGGGATCCGGCATCCTGTTCGTGGACCCGCGGCCCCTGCGTGTGACGAGCCCGTCGCTGCTGTTCGAGTCCTCGGCTGACGTCAGCCTGGCGTTCGAGGATGCGCAAGGGCCCGTGAACTGGTCGGTTGCGGACCGATCCAGCAAGGTCGTCGATTCCGGCACCACGGACGACCTCCCCGCCGATCACATCGCGCCGAAGATTTCGGTCCCGGGCCTCTACTCGTTCACGCTGGACGATGGGCGCGGACCCGTCACCGGGAACCTCCTCATCACCGGGGCCATGCCGGCGACGTCGGACCCGTTCTTCTCGGTCGCCACGCACTGGGGCAAGCAGACGTTCGCGTCCTCCACCTGGCCCCTCGCCACCACCCCTTCCTCTCGTGACAGGTCTCGGCTTCCGCGAGATCCGAGACGAGACGACGTGGACGAGCGTCGAAAGGACGGCGGGCATCACGACGATTCCCGACTTCGCGTCGGAACTCGCCGCAGCGACCCAGGCGAACGACATGCACATGCTCTTCGTCGCCAGCTACGGCAACCCCCGCGCCTACCCCGGCGACATGGACGGGCCGATGACCCCGCCGACGACCGACGAAGGACGCGCGGCTTTCGTGAGCTACATCAACAGCGTGCTCGACGCGAACCCGAGCATCGACAAAGTAGAGGTGTGGAACGAGTTCAATCGTCCTCGTCGGAACACCAGCGACTGCCAGTCCGGCGCGTGCTACGCGACGCTCGTGAAGGCGGTGTACCAAGGCGTGAAGGCCGAGCATCCCGGTGTGAAGATCGTCGCCGGGAACACGCACGGCATCCCCTTCGCGTGGTTCGCCGACTTCATGGACGCGGGCGGACTGCGGTACACCGATATTCTTTCGACCCACGGTTACGCGTCGGACATCGCAGATCTCCGCAACGGCATCCGCCGCCTCGATGCTCTCGCACGTTCGCATCACGGAGGGAAGTCCGTTCCCATCATCGTCAGTGAGGTCGGGCTGACGAACACCACTGCTACTCCACCTCTGGGAAATGTCAGCCGCGTGCTGAACGAGGATCAAGCTGCCGCGGGCCTGATCAAGATCTACGTGACGATGAAGTCCTTGCCCACGGTCGTGCAGACGGTGTGGTACGACGCGCTCGACGATGGATCCGATCCGACCCAGACCGAAGACAACTTCGGCCTCTACCGTCAGCCCACAGAGCAGATCGGTGCTTTCCAGCCGAAGGTCGCCGCTGCCACGATGGCGACGCTCGTGCAGCAGCTCGATGGGTATACCTTCACGTCGGTCACCTCCCCCGAGGGGGACGTCAGCACCTACACGTTCACGGACCGGAGCGGTGACGAGCGACGCGTCATGTGGCGCAACGAGCCGTTCGCGAGCACCGACGCCTCGACGACCTCGGTCCGCATCACCACCCCACCTGGTCGTGTCACCGACGTGCGGTCGGCGACGGGGGAAGTCGTCCGGGCGCTCACCGCCGGCACGGCGACAATCGAGGTCGGGAGCGAACCGGTCTACCTCTCTGAGAGTGCGGCGAAAGGCTGATCGCGGGACGATCCCCTCGAGATCGCGGTCCGATCCTCAGTCGACGCGCACCGCGCTCCCGTGCCGCTCGGAGTGCCCGAGGTACGTCTGCGCGTTCCGGAGGATGCCCTCCCGCTCCTCGGGCGTCAGGGCGCGGCGCACCTTCGCGGGAACGCCCGCGACGAGGGAGCCCTCCGGAACCACCGTGCCCTCGAGCACCACCGCTCCCCCGGCGACGAGGCATCCGGGTCCGATCCGGGCGCCGGACAGCACGACGCTGCCCATCCCGATCAGCGAACCGTCGCCGATCGTGCAGCCGTGCACCACGGCGTTGTGCCCCACCGAGACGTCGGCGCCGATCGTGACCGGACGGTCGCGGTCGACGTGCACCGAGACGTTGTCCTGGAGGTTGCTCCGCGGACCGAGGACGATCGCGGCGCTGTCGCCACGGACGACGGCGTTGTACCAGACGCTCGACCCCTCGCTCAGGGTGACCGCACCGATCACGCGAGCCCCGGATGCCACGAACGCGGTGTCGTGCACCTCCGGCGTCGCGTCGGGGAGGGCGAGGACCGTGGCATCCGGTGAGATCGTCATGGGGCGAGACTATCGCGCGGGACGCTCCGGACTGAGGTGAGGATTGCCTTCCTACCAGGCATTTAGCCGAGCCTCATCTTGCTTGCGGAATGTTCTGGCGTGAGTAGCGTTGCTCTCATCACGACTTCGGTACAACACTCAGGAGATCTCATGAGCACCGTTCAGACGCCCGCCGCCACCACCGTCGACTCGACCATGGCCTCCAGCACCGCGCAGTTCCTCTCGCCCGTCGTCCTCGGCCTCGAGGCCCTCGTCGTCAACGGCAAGCAGGCCCACTGGCACGTCCGCGGCGCCAACTTCATCGGCGTGCACGAGCTGCTCGACACCGTCGTCGCCCACGCGCAGGACTGGGCCGACCTCGCCGCCGAGCGCATCGTCGCCCTCGGCCTGCCGATCGACTCGCGTCTCTCGACCGTCGCCGCGAAGGCGAAGGAGACCGCCGTCCCCGCCGGGTTCGCGCAGTCCGACGTCGTGATCCGCGCCGTCATCGCCGACATCGACGCCGTGCTCGTCGACATCCAGACCGCCATCGACGGACTCGACGAGACCGACCTGTCGAGCCAGGACGTCGCGATCGAGATCAAGCGCGGCCTCGACAAGGACCGCTGGTTCCTTTTCGCGCACCTCGCGGCCTGAGTTCTCTCTTCCGGAGGGGGCGGCGCTTCGGCGCCGCCCCCTCCGTCGTTGCGTGAGGGGTCAATTTCTGTCGCTTCTGTACGGCCGAGGCGACAGAAACTGACCCCTCACGCGCGTGCCGGACTCAGGACGCGTGCGTGACGCGGCCGGCGAGCAGGGTCGTCCGGACGGGCATCGCGCGCAGAGTCAGTTCGTCGGCGGACCGCGGATCGGCATCCACGATCACGAGGTCCGCGCGGGCACCGGGGGCGATCTCGGCCGGGGCCGTCGAACCTCCGGCGGTGGATGCCGCGATCGCGGTGTCGATGTCGACCCGCTGATGCGGCTGCCACGCGTCGCGGCCATCGCGCGTGCGGAACACCGCGGACGCGATCGCGGCCCACGGGTCGAGCGGCGCCACGGGAGCGTCGGAACCGAAGAGCAGGTTCGCGCCGCTGTCGGCCAGGGCCCGAAGCGGGTAGGGCTGCGCGGACTGCTCGGCCCAGATGGCATCCGTCATGTCGCGGTCGTCGAGCGCATGCTCGGGCTGCACGCTCGCGGACACACCGAGGCGGGCGAAGCGCGGGATGTCGGCGTGGGCCACGAGCTGCGCGTGCTCGATCGTGCCGACCGCACCGGTGCGGGCGTAGGCGTCGAGGGCGTGCGCGTTCGCGACGTCGCCGATCGCGTGAATCGCGCACTCGAGGCCCGCCGCGGTCGCACGCGTCATGAGGTCGACGAGCTCGTCCGGCGGGATGGTCAGCATCCCGTGGTTGTCGACCTCGCCCGGGTAGTGGTGCGCGCACGCGGCGGTGCGTGTGCCGAGCGAGCCGTCCGTGATGGCCTTCAGCGGCCCCACCCGCACGAGGTCGTCCGTCGCCCCGCGCACCGGGTTGCCCGTGCGCAGGCCCTCGGCGATCGCGCGGTCCAGGTGCTGCGGGTACGTGCCGTACGACACTCGCAGCGTGTCGAAGCCGCGGGCGACGCGCCGCTGCCACGGCTCGTCGTTCCACGTCATGTCGAGGTCGACGAGGCCGACGAGCCCGCGTGCCGCGGCGGCACGGGCCATCCGCTCGACGGCGCGATCCCCCACCTCGGGGTCGACCGCGTTCAGCCGCCGGGAGATCTCGAAGGCGTCCTCTTCGCACAGGACACCGGATGCCGATGGCTCGAAGGCCTCGCGCCGGAAGGCCGCGGAGTTCATCCAGACGCTGTGAACATCGGCGTTGACGAGGTAGGTCGGGACCTCGCCGGTCGTGGCATCCAGGAGCTCGAGCGTGGGCTCGTCGGGCCAGAGGCCGTCGCGGAAGCCGACGCCGATACGGCGGTCGTCGTCGCTCGTCGGGAGGGCGGACATCATCGTGGCGGCTTCGCGCGCCGACCCGGCGCCGCCGAGCGGGACGCGATCGGCCGTGAGTGCCCATTGCACGACGTGCACGTGGTGGTCCCACAGCCCGGGGAGCAGCCATCCCCCGTCACCGTCCACGACGACGCCGCGCGGGCGCAGGTTCCCGGTCGGCGCGATGTCGACGATACGGCCGCCCGCGAGGACAAGGTCGACCGGCTCATCGGGCGTCGGGAGGAACTCCCGGCCGGGGCCGGCGACCCGGACGGCGCGCACGAACGCCGGGGTCTCGCCGATCATGCGCGTCGGCGCGCGTCGGCGGCGTGCTGCATCTCGGCGGCCAGAGCCGGGTTGGCGTACGGGCCCGCGGCGAGACCCTCGATGATCGTGTCGATGACCTCGGGCGGGCGATTCTGGCTCAGCTTCCGCTTGCCCACCACCCGCGTCGGGGTCAGCCGGAAACCGACGGTTCCGGCGGCGAGCCGGTCGACGAACGCGGCATCGTTCGGCGCGCGGTACAGCCCGCGACCGTCCTCGCCCTCGAAACGCTCCACCAGCCGGTCGAGCACGTGCAGGTTCTCCTCTGGCGTGAGGATCTCCGGGATGCCAGTGAGGTGCGCCGACACGAAGTTCCAGGTCGGCACCGCGGGGCCGTCGCCGTACCAGCGCGGCGTGATGTATCCGTGCGGTCCCTGCACGACGACGAGCAGCTCGCGGTCGCCGAGCCCGAGGATCGCGTCGTCGGGCTTGCCGACGTGCCCCACGATCGTGAGGTCGTCGCGGTCGTCGTCGAGCAGGACGGCGTAGTGGGAGGCCACCAGGCCGTCCGCGCCCGCGGAGACCAGCGTGACCCACGGGTGATGCTCGATGAGGCGCCGGATCTCCCCGACGTCGGTCATCGCGAAACTCGGATTCTGCCGCACCGGATCAGCCTAGATCGCTCATGCCTGGCACTTGGGGCACCAGTACAGCTTCCGCCCGGCGGCTTCTTCGACGAGCACCGTCGTGCCGCACACCCGGCACGGCAGACCGGCGCGGTGGTAGACCCAGTGCCGGTCGTCGCGATGAGCCATCGCGCGCCGGTACGCCTCGGGGTCGAGGTCGTCCATCGTCATCATCTGGCCGGTCTCGACGCCGATCGCGAGCAGCCGCACCCAGTCGCGCCACATGGCGCGGACCGTCTCCTCCGGCACGTCACGGCCCGGTGTGTGCGGGTTCTGGCGCGCGCGGAAGAGGATCTCGGCGCGGTAGACGTTCCCGATGCCGCTCACGACGGCCTGGTCCATGAGCAGGAGCCCGATCGCGGTGGGCTTGCGGCGCACGGTCGCGACGAACCGTTCCTCCCCCGCGGCGACGTCGTCGACGAGCGGGTCGGGGCCGAGCTTGGCGATCGTCGCTGCGACCTCGTCGGGCGTCTGCAGTTCGCACGCGGTGGGCCCGCGCAGGTCGGCGCACGTCGTCTCGGTCAAGAGGCGCAGCCGCACCGCACCGACGACCGGCGGCGGCCATTCGGTCTGCTCCTCGAGCCCGGTCGTCTGCTCCGACATGCGCACGCGGGCGCGCCGCGGAGCGCCGATCGAGGTGAGGGAGTTCTCGCCGGCGGCATCCAGAATCGGCTCGTCGAGGACGGTTCCGCGCTGGTTCGTGTGCCCCATGCGCCCGTTCGCCGACGCGATGGTCGCGTCGATCGCGACCTCGCCCGCGAAGTCCCACGCGCCGTACATCCCGAGGTGCACCCGCAGCCACACGTCGGGATCGAACCGCAGGAACATCTGCTTGCCGACCGCGCGCACCTCGAGGGCCTCGCGTCCGTCGATCGCCGCAGCGCCCTCGGCGAACCGGCCCTGGGGACTGGATGCCGCGACGGTGCGGCCCACGATGTTGCGGTCGAACTGCCGAGCGATGCGGTGGACGGAATGCCCTTCGGGCATCAGCCTGCCTCGGGGTCGAACGAGTCGCTCGCGTCGAGGACGTCGGGCTGCGCGGCGTTCTCGCGCGGATCGGGCAGCAGGATGCCGTCCTGCTCGTAGGCGGCGAGCTGCGCGATGCGGCGGGCGTGGCGCTCTTCGCCGGAGAACGGCGTCGCGATGAAGCGGTCGATGAACGACGCGGCCTCTTCGAACGTGTGCTGACGCGCGCCGATGGCGATCACGTTCGCGTCGTTGTGCTGACGGGCGAGCTCGGCGGTCGGGATGTTCCAGACGAGGGCGGCACGCACCCCGAGGACCTTGTTCGCCGCGATCTGCTCGCCGTTGCCCGAGCCGCCGAAGACGACGCCGAGGGTCTCGATGCCGTCGGCCTGGTCACGCACGACGGCCTGGGCGGCGCGGATGCAGAAGGCCGGGTAGTCGTCGAGCGGGTCGTACTCGATGGGGCCGTGATCGACGACCTCGTGGCCCTGCGAGGCGAGGTGGTGCTGGAGCTGGGTGGAGAACTCGAGACCGGCGTGATCGGTGCCGATGTGAATGCGCATGCGCCCATCCTAGGGACGGCCACCGACACCGCGGCGCGAACGACGACGCCGCCCGCCCCGGCGAGGGACGAGCGGCGTCGTGATGTGTCAGGGGCGCAGGCCCGCGGCGACGGGCTTGAAACCCGCGCGTACGTTCTCGCAGCAGCCGGGGCGGCACACGTCGTACCAGGGACCGAGGTCGGTCAGGTGCGGACGCTCCGACTTCGGTGTGCCCTTGAGGCGCTCCTCCACGAGGTCGACGAGGCCCGAGACGTACGCGGGGTCGATACCCGGGGTGGGCGTGCGGACGGCGCGGATGCCGGCTTCCTCCGCCGCCTCCATGGCCTCGGTGTCGAGGTCCCACAGGACCTCCATGTGGTCGCTGACGAAGCCGAGCGGCACGATCACGACGGCCTCGGCGCCGCGGCCGGGGAGTTCCGCGATGACGTCGTTCACGTCGGGCTCGAGCCACGGCTGCGACGCGGGGCCGGAGCGCGACTGGTACACGAGCTCCCACTCCACGTCGGCGACCGCCGCGGCGACCTCGGCCATGACGAATGCGGCGACGGCCTTGTGCTGCGCCTCGTACGCGCCGCCCTCGCCGAAGTCGACGTCACGGGGGCCGGAGCGCTGCGCGTCGGCGGTCGGAATGGAGTGGGTCGAGAAGAGCACACGGATCTTCTCGGGCGCGATGCCGTCCGCGACGTAGGTCGACACGGCATCCTTCACGCCCTCGACGAAGGTCGAGACGAACCCGGGGTGGTCGAAGAACTGCCGCACCTTGTCGATCGTGACCGTCTCGCCGAGTCCGGTCGCCTCGAGCACGCGGGCGTAGTCCTCGCGGTACTGGCGGCAGCTGGAGAACGAGCTGTAGGCGCTCGTCGCGATCGCGAGCAGCGTCGTGTCACCGGCTTCGGCGGCCTCGGTCACGGCCTCCTCCAGGTACGGCGACCAGTTGCGGTTGCCCCAGTAGACGGGAAGGTTCAGCCCGCGGCGCGCGATCTCGGCCTCGAGCGCCGCCTTCAACTGACGGTTGTGCTCGTTGATCGGGCTGACGCCGCCGAAGTGGCGGTAGTGGTGGGCGACTTCTTCGAGGCGCTCGTCGGGGATTCCGCGTCCGCGCGTGACGTTGCGGAGGAAGGGGATGACGTCGTCCTGGCCCTCCGGCCCGCCGAAGCCGGCGAGGAGGATCGCGTCGTACGCCACCGGGGTCTCTACCCACTTGGGTCCGGATGCCGCGGCGGGAGACGCGTAGAGGACGGTCTCGGGGGTGGTGTCCGTGTCGGTCGTGCTCACCCCGACATCCTCCCACCTGAGCGATCAGCCCGGCCCGGGGGTATCTCGACACTAGGCTTATACGGTTGTCGTCGGCGCCAGCAGTGCCATCCGCGACGATCCACCCACATCCTCGGGAGAACGCCAGTGCCAGGAGAGAACCTCACCCGCATCGAAGCGCAGGAGCGCCGCGCGATCGTCGACACGCACGACTACGACGTGCGCCTCGACCTCACGCGCGGCGACGAGGTCTTCGGTTCCGTGACGACCGTCCGCTTCGCCGCCACCGAGGGGGCGTCGACCTTCATCGACCTCATCGCGCGCACGGTGAACTCCGTGACGCTCAACGGCCGGACCCTCGACCCCGCCGAGGTGTTCGCCGACTCGCGCATCGCGCTCGAGGGACTGGCGGCGGAGAACGAGCTCGTCGTCGACGCCGACTGCGAGTACACCAACACCGGTGAAGGTCTGCACCGCTTCGTCGACCCCGTCGACGGCGAGGTCTACCTCTACACGCAGTTCGAGGTGCCTGATTCCCGCCGCGTCTTCACGGTGTTCGAGCAGCCCGACCTCAAGGCCGAGTTCACCTTCACCGTGACGGCCCCGGCCGCGTGGAAGGTCGTCTCCAACTCCCCCACGCCCGAGCCGCGCGAGGTGGGCGACGGCCTCGCCGAGTGGGCCTTCCCGGCCACGCCCCGCATCTCGTCGTACATCACGGCCCTCATCGCCGGCCCGTACGAGTCGACGTTCTCCGAGCTGACGAGCGCCGACGGTCGCGTCATCCCGCTCGGCGTGTACGCCCGCAAGAGCCTGTGGCAGTACCTGGATGCCGACTACGTCTTCGACAAGACGCGTCAGGGCTTCGCGTACTACGAGGAGAAGTTCGGCTTCCCCTACCCGTTCGCCAAGTACGACCAGCTCTTCGTGCCCGAGTTCAACGCGGGCGCGATGGAGAACGCGGGTGCGGTGACGTTCACCGAGACGTACGTCTTCCGCAGCAAGGTCACGGATGCCGTGAAGGAACGTCGCGTCGTGACGATCCTCCACGAGCTCGCGCACATGTGGTTCGGCGACCTCGTCACCATGAAGTGGTGGAACGACCTGTGGCTCAACGAGTCGTTCGCCGAGTGGGCGTCGACGATCGCGACCGCCGAGGCCACCGAGTGGGAGGCCGCCTGGACGACCTTCAACGCGATGGAGAAGACCTGGGCGTACCGCCAGGACCAGCTCCCCTCCACCCACCCGGTCGTCGCCGAGATCAACGACCTCGAGGACGTGCAGGTCAACTTCGACGGCATCACCTACGCCAAGGGCGGCTCGGTCCTCAAGCAGCTCGCCGCGTGGGTCGGCATCGAGCAGTTCTTCGCCGGCGTCGGCGCGTACTTCCAGAAGCACCAGTGGTCGAACACCGAGGTGGGCGACCTGCTCGCCGAGCTCGAGACCACGAGCGGCCGCGACCTGGGCGACTGGGCCAAGAAGTGGCTCGAGACCGCGGGCGTGAACACGCTCTCCCCGCTCATCGAGCAGGACGACCACGGTTCGCTCACGCGCTTCGCGATCGTGCAGACCGCGCCGTCGGACTACCCGACGATCCGTCCGCACCGCCTCGGCGTCGGCTTCTACTCGCTCGACAAGTCGGGCCGCCTCGAGCGCGTGCACCGCATCGAGCTCGACGTCGACGGCGACCGCACCGAGGTGCCGCAGCTGCGTGGCATCCGTCGACCGGATCTCGTGCTGCTCAACGACGACGACCTGGCTTACGCGAAGATCCGCCTCGACGAGCGCTCGCTCGCCACGGCCATCGCGCACCTCAAGGACATCGCCGATCCGCTCGCGCGCTCGCTCGTCTGGGGTGCCGCGTGGGACCAGACCCGGGATGCCGAGGCCTCGGCGACCGACTACATCGACCTGGTGCTGCGGAACATCGGTTCCGAGACCGAGTCGACGACGGTCCGCACGACCCTCGCGCAGCTCCAGCTCGCGGCCAACAGCTACGTCGCTCCGGCGACCCGTCCGGCCGCTCGCGAGCGCGTCGCGGACGGTCTGTGGGAGCTCGCGCAGGCGGCCGAGGCCGGCAGCGACAGCCAGCTGCAGTTCGTCACGGCATTCGCCTCGGCAGCGGCTACCCCCGCGCACGTCGAGACGGTCCGCGCGCTGCGCGACGGCGAGACGGTGCTCGACGGACTTGAGATCGACACCGACCTGTCGTGGCAGCTGCTCGTGGCCCTCGCCGCGGGCGGCGCGGTCACCGCGACCGACATCGACGCGGCCCGCGAGGCCGACAACACGGCGAAGGGCGGCGAGTTCGCGGCGCAGGCCAAGGCCGCGCTGCCGACCGTCGAGGCGAAGCAGGAGGCGTGGAGCTCGCTCATCGACCGCGCCGACGCGCCCAACACGATCGTACGCTCCGCGGCGCTCGGGTTCACGCACCCGGCGACGGTCGACGTCCTCGCGGAGTTCGTCGGGCCGTACTTCGACATGCTGCTCCCGATCTGGGAGAGCCGCAGCTACCAGATCGCGCAGTACCTGATCGTGGGTCTCTACCCGGCCGCGCTCGCGAACACGCAGCTGCGGGATGCCACTCGCGCCTGGCTCTCCGCGCACAAGGACGCAGCCCCCGCGCTCCGTCGCCTCGTGAGCGAGAACCTCGCCGGTGTCGAGCGCGCACTCGCGGTTCAGGAGCGCGACGCGCAGTAACGCACACGCCCTCGACGTACGCCCTCTCCCGCTCCGGTGGGAGGGGGCGTACGTCTGGAGATGTACACGGATCACTCCCCGGGCGGACGCGGCATCCGGGGTCCGCTTCCTAGCGTGGAAGCATGATCGTCGCAGAGCACCTCACCAAGAGATACGGCACGCGCACCGCGGTGTCCGATGTCTCGTTCACCGTCCCGCCGGGCCGCGTCACGGGCTTCCTCGGCCCGAACGGCGCCGGCAAGTCCACGACGATGCGCATGATCGTCGGCCTCGACCGCCCGACGTCGGGCAGCGTCACCGTCAACGGAACCCCCTACGACCGCCTCCGTGCCCCGCTCACCGAGGTGGGCGTGCTCCTGGATGCCAAGGCCGTGCACACCGGGCGGAGCGCCCGGAACCACCTCCGCGTCATGGCGGCGACCCACGGCATCGGCCGGCGCCGCGTCGACGAGGTCATCGAACTCGCGGGCATCGCCTCGGTCGCGGACAAGCGCGCGGGTGGCTTCTCGCTCGGCATGGGCCAGCGGCTCGGGATCGCGGCCGCCCTCCTCGGCGACCCGCACACGCTCATCCTCGACGAGCCGGTGAACGGCCTCGACCCCGAGGGCGTGCGCTGGGTGCGCGAGTTCGTCCGACACATCGCCGCCGAAGGGCGCACGGTGCTGCTGTCGAGCCACCTCATGAGCGAGATGGCGCAAACCGCCGACCACGTGATCGTGCTCGGCCGGGGCGCCGTGCTCGCCGACGCGCCGCTCCCCGACCTGGTGCGCTCGTGGACGACCGAGGCCGTGTTCGTCCGCTCCCCCGAACTCTCCCGCCTCGTCGAGGTGATGAGCGACGCCGGCGCGACGGCCACCCTCGTGGAGACCGGCCTCGCCAGCCTCCGCGGGGTTTCCGCGGCCGAGATCGGTGATGTCGCCGCGCGCCATGGCATCCCTCTCCACGAACTGACCCCGCGCAGCGGCTCGCTCGAGGACGCCTACCTGGCCCTCACCGAAGACGCGATCGAGTACAAGACGAAGGAACTCGCATGACCGCCCTCACCGCGCCCCGGCGCACGACCTTCACGCAAGCCCCGGTCGGACCGACGTTCCTCCGGACTCTCCGCAGCGAGCTGCTGAAGCTCACGACCCTGCGCTCGACGTGGTGGTCCCTCGCGATCGCCGCCGTCCTCTCGGTGGGCATCGCGTGGCTCTACGTATCGGCCTCGGACGGCGGATACGCGATCTCCGGGGTCGTCGCGTCGACCCAATTCACGATGCTGGTGGCCGGCATCCTGGGCGCGATCGCCGTCACCGGCGAGTACGCCACCGGGATGATCCGCTCGACCCTGACCGCCACCCCTCGGCGCGCACAGGTGGTTCTGGCGAAGAGCCTCGCCGTCGCGCTGGTCGTGGGCGCCGCGACGGCCGTCAGCTACCTGGTCTGCCTCGCCGTGACGGTGCCGATCTCGACCGCCGCCATCGCGTGGTCCGACCCGGCTCAGGCGCTGCTCCCGCTGCTCTTCGGTGTCGTCTCGATGGTCGCCTACGCGCTCATCGGCATGGGCTTCGGTCTTCTCATCCGCAACGGCGCCGGGGCCATCGCCGCGACCGTCGGGGTGCTCTTCGTAGCGCCGATCGCGGTCAACCTCTTCGCCCTCGGCGGGGCGTCGTGGCAATGGGTCGTGGACCTCGGCCGCTACCTGCCCGTGGCCGCCGGCGGTGACCTGACCGCGATTCCTACGGGCGACGTGCTTGTCCCCACCGTGACTCTCGCCGCGTGGGTGGTGGCGCTGGTGGGCGCCGGGATCGTCGTGCTGCGCCAGCGCGACGCCTGACCCCCAGGAGAACGACGGATGCCTCGATGCCCAGGCGGCACCGAGGCATCCGTCGTTAGCATGAAGGGGATGACCGTTCTCGCCAGCGCTCCCGATCCCACGCCGACTCCCACGCCTCCCGTCGATCTGAAATCGCTCACCGACCCGTCCGCGTGGGCGTGGATCGGCGAGCAGCTGCTCGGCTTCGGCGGCGTGATCCTGCGGATCCTCGGAATCATCGTGGGCGTCGTCGTCGCGGCGTGGATCCTGCGCGTGATCATCCGCCGGGTCGTCGACCGCATCGTGAACGGGGCGAAGAAGAACGCCCGCGTCGACGACACGCAGGCGTTGGATCGATCGCCGCTCGCCGCGGTCCGGCTCGTGCAGCGCACGCGCACCCTCGGCACGATCCTGCAGAACATCGTCAACGTCGTCCTGGTGATCGTCGCCCTCGTGTGGATCGCCGGGATCGTCGCGCCGAACGCCCTGGCATCCCTCACTCTGCTGACGGCCGCGGTCGGCGCCGGACTCGGCTTCGGCGCGCAGAACATCGTCAAGGACGTGCTGAACGGCATCTTCATCGTGGCCGAGGATCAGATCGGGATCGGCGACGTCGTCGACCTGGGGCTCGCCACCGGCATCGTGGAGTTCGTGAGCGTCCGCATCACGCACGTCCGCGACGTCAACGGCACGCTCTGGTACGTCCGCAACGGCGAGATCACGCGCATCGGCAACATGTCGCAGGGATGGGCCCGGGTCATCATCGACCTGGCCGTGCCGGTGGATGCCGACATCGACGAGGTCGAGAAGGCCATGCTCGGCGCCGCGAAGACCCTGGCGAAGGAGCAGAAGTGGCGTTCGCGCATCATCGAGCAGCCCGAGATCTGGGGCCTCGAGTCCATCAGCGGCGACGCCCTCGTCATCCGGCTCGTCATGAAGACGCGGTCCAGTTCGAAGGATGACGTCGCGCGCGAGTTGCGCGTGCGCCTGAAGCGCGCGATGGACGATCTGGGCCTCACGCTGCCGCAGCTCAACTCCATCGTCCTGACCGGGGCGGAGGGCGCGCAGAGCGTGCGCGGCGCGCACCCGCCCAAGACGAAGCCCACCCCGGTGGCCACCGCTCCCGAGCGACCGGTCTGGCGTCCGCGGCGGAAGAAGCTCGCGGTGTCCGACACGGTGTTGGACGCGGATGCCGTGGCGGCCGAGATCGCGGCGGAGAAGGCGCGGCCGAAGAAGCCCAAGGCTGCGGCTCCTTCCGGCACCGACACGGCGCCGAAGCCGGCCGCAGCGTCCGCCGACGGCGACGCCGTGCAGAAGCCCACTCCTCCGGCGACGCCCGCGTCGTCCGCCGACGGCGACTCGGTGCGGAAGCCCACTCCTCCCGCGGTGCGGGCTGACGATGACGGAGCATCCGCGTGAGCGAGCCGATCAGCTTCTACGAGCAGGCCGGCGGGATGGACACGTTCCGCCGACTGGTCGACGCCTTCTATCGCGGCGTCGCGGAGGACGAGGTCCTCAAGCCCATGTACCCCGAGGAAGACCTCGGGCCCGCGGCCGAGCGGCTCACGCTCTTCCTCGCGCAGTACTGGGGAGGACCCACGACGTACGGCGAGAAGCGGGGTCATCCCCGCCTCCGTATGCGGCACATGCCGTTCCACGTCGACCCGGACGCGCGCGACCGGTGGCTGCGCCACATGCGCGCGGCGGTCGACGAGATCGCCCTCCCGCCCGCGCTCGAAGCTCCGCTGTGGGACTACCTCGAGCGGGCCGCCCACGCGATGGTCAACACGTTCGAGCCGCGCGGCATCGGTCCGACGCGCGACGGGCGCGCCGACACCGGTCTGCCGATCCGCTCCGCGGACTGACGCTCACGCCCCTGTCGCCCGGGCTCTCACGCCCCGGGTGCGCGGAGACTCACGCCGCGGTGGCGCGGACGCTCACGCCCCGGTGGCGCGGACCGGCGTGAGACCCGAGCGCACCGGACCGCGGACGAGCACGTGCCCGCGGGAGAGCGTCACGCGCGTCCAGACGCCGCTCGTGCGGACCGTGGCCTGCTCGGCCCCCGCGATATGAACCCCAGCGCGTAGGCCGCGAACGCGGTGCCGAGCGGGAGATCGCCGAGCGCCGCGTCGGGCTGCCCCCATACCTGCGCACGCACCGTGCGGACGACGTCCTCCCCGGGATCCGCGGGCAGCGCGTCGGCCACGGCCGCGATCCCGTACTGCGCACGCGCCGCCAGCACCGAGCTGTCGATCGCGGCCGTCTCCGCCCACCCGCCGCGCGGCGGTGACACCCCGGCCCACGCCGGCGCGCTCGCGGTCTCGGGCAGCACGATCGCCGAGGCATCGTCCGGTGCGATCGAGAGAGCGGATGCCTCGACCACCAGGTCGCACTGCAGCTCCGGGTCGACGGCCGAAACGCGGAGGCCGAGCACCGTGGGAGTGGCATCCAGGAGCCCGCGGGGAGCGAGCGGAGCCGCCGTGGTCAGGAGGACTCCGCCGTCGGCGCGGAGGCGGACGGAACCGTCACCGAGTCGGACGGCTCGGGAGGAGAAGGTGAGCAGGTCGGCTGCCGCCTGCGGATCGGGGAACAACAGGCGCGCGGACACCCGCCCTAAACTATCAAGCGACGCAGGCCTCTGCGCGGAACGGGAGTGAGCGTGACCGACGCCAGCGACCCCGTGGCCTCTCTGCTCGCGGTGCTCGACCTCCGCGACGCGGGCGCACGGACGACCGAGGACATCTTCACCGGGGTCTCGCAGCCGATGCCGTCGGGGCGCGTGTATGGCGGGCAGGTGCTCGCGCAGTCGATCGTCGCGGCCTCGCGCACGCTCCCACCCGAGCGCACCGTGCACTCGATGCACGGCTACTTCCTGCGGCCCGGCGACCCCGACGCGGGCATCACGTTCTCCGTCGACCGGATCCACGACGGGCGGTCGTTCTCGACGCGGCGCACGCAGGCGTTCCAGGCGGGCGTGCCGATCTTTTCCATGATCGCGTCGTTCCAGGACGAGGGTCCGGGGCTCGAGCATGCCGAGCCCATGCCGGATGGCATCCCGCTCCCGGAGGATCTGCCGCCGTTCGACGAGGAACGCCTGCACCCCGTGAGCCGCAAGCTTTTTTCGGAGCGTCCCGTCGACGTGCTGCACGTTCCGTCGCCCGTGTACACGTCCGTGGAGGGTCCGCACGTGCCGCGACAGGCGGTGTGGATGCGCACACGGCGCGAGCTGCCCGACGACCCGGCGGTGCACCGCGCCGCGCTGGCGTACCTGAGCGACCTCACGATCCAGGAGACGATCCTCCGTGGACACGGCGTGCCGTGGAGCACGCCCGGCCTGCGCGTTGCGAGCCTCGACCACGCGATGTGGTGGCACCGGCCGGGGCGCGTCGACGACTGGCTGCTGTACGTGCAGGAGTCGCCGAACGCCCGGGGCGGCCGCGGGTTGTCGACCGGGCGGATCTACACGCGCGACGGCGTGCTCCTGGCCAGCGTGGCGCAGGAGATCATGGTGCGGGTGCCGGGCGAGTAGAGCCCGGGGTCGCGGTGGCGCTTCGGGGCGATGGCCCTAGCGGCCGCGCCGGCGGTATTCGATCGGGTCGCCGACGTACGGTCCCCACGCGGCGCGCTCGGTCTCGCTCCAGCGGATCGGGCGGCCGCTGGCCGTGTCGACGAGGACGACGACCGCGGTGGCGCGCGCGTAGAGCACGGGCTCGTCGTCGCCGACGGGACTGAAGACCTCGAAGCAGATGTCGGCGCTGGAGCCGCCCATCGCACCGATCCACAGCCGCACGTCGAGGGGCCGCTGGCTGTACGGAACCGGCCGGAGGTACTCGATCTCCTGCCGCGCGATGAGCGTCGCTCGCTCTCCCCCGCTCTCGAGCACGCTCATGTCGAACACGGCGGTCGGGAGGGCGTCTCCGTCCTCGTCGCCGCGCCAGAACGCCCGGAGCCGCGCCTCTTCGAGGAGCTTGAGCATCGAGGTGTTGTTGACGTGCCCGAGCGCGTCGAGGTCTCCCCACCGCAGGTGGATGGGGATGTGCAGCCGCGCGGGCCCGGCCGGAGCCGAGCCCGCGGACGGAGTGACGTCAGTCACGCGTGAGCTTGCGGTAGGTCGAACGCGACGGGTTCGCCGCGTCGGCGCCGAGGCGCTCGATCTTGTTCGCCTCGTAGGCCTCGAAGTTGCCCTCGAACCAGTGCCACTGGTCGGGGTGCTCCTCCGTACCCTCGTAGGCGAGGATGTGCGTCGCAATGCGGTCGAGGAACCACCGGTCGTGCGTGATGACCACGGCGCAGCCGGGGAACTCGAGAAGCGCGTTCTCGAGCGAGCTCAGTGTCTCGACGTCGAGGTCGTTGGTCGGCTCGTCGAGGAGGAGCAGGTTGCCGCCCTCCTTGAGGGTGAGGGCGAGGTTCAGACGGTTGCGCTCGCCACCGGAGAGCACGCCCGCCTTCTTCTGCTGGTCGGGTCCCTTGAAGCCGAACTTCGACACGTACGCGCGCGACGGGATCTCGGTCTTGCCGACCGTGATGATGTCGAGTCCGTCGGACACGACCTCCCACAGCGTCTTCTCCGGATCGATGTTGGCGCGCGACTGGTCGACGTAGCTGATCTTGACCGTCTCGCCCATCTTGAGCGTGCCGCCGTCGAGGGGCTCGAGGCCGACGATCGTCTTGAAGAGCGTCGTCTTTCCCACACCGTTCGGGCCGATGACGCCGACGATGCCGTTCGGGGGCAGGTTGAAGCTCAGGTTGCTGATGAGCGACCGGTCACCGAACCGCTTCTCGAGCTTCTTGGCATCGATGACGATGCTGCCCAGGCGCGGACCGGCGGGGATCTGGATCTCGTCGAAGTCGAGCTTCCGAGTGCGCTCCGCCTCGGCGGCCATCTCCTCGTAGCGTGCGAGACGCGCCTTCGACTTGACCTGGCGGCCCTTCGCATTCGAGCGGACCCACTCGAGCTCTTCCTTCAGGCGCTTCGCGAGCTTGGCGTCCTTCTTGCCCTGCACGTCGAGGCGCTGGGCCTTCTTGTCGAGGTAGGTCGAGTAGTTGCCCTCGTACGGGTA
Source organism: Microbacterium sp. SLBN-111 (assembly GCF_049739645.1). NCBI lineage: Bacteria > Bacillati > Actinomycetota > Actinomycetes > Micrococcales > Microbacteriaceae > Microbacterium > Microbacterium sp. SLBN-111. The sequence goes on along the minus strand of NZ_JBMGQH010000001.1, from coordinate 3,137,963 downwards.
CAGGTGTCCACGGTCGACCTCGGCGATCCACTCCGCGACGTTGTCGAGGAAGTACCGGTCGTGGGTGATGGCGATGACGGCACCCTTGTAAGCCTTGAGGTGCTGCTCGAGCCAGAGCACGCTCTCGGCGTCGAGGTGGTTGGTGGGCTCGTCGAGCAGGAGCAGGTCGGGCTTCTGCAGCAGGAGCTTCGCCAGCGCGACGCGACGACGCTCACCGCCCGAGAGCGGGACGACGCTGGCGTCGGCGGGCGGCGTGCGCAGCGCGTCCATCGCCTGCTCGAGCTGCGAGTCGAGATCCCAGCCGTCGGCGGCGTCGATCTCCTCCTGCAGCGTGCCCATCTCCGCCAGCAGCGCGTCGAAATCGGCGTCCGGGTCGGCCATGAGGGCCGAGATCTCGTTGAAGCGGTCGAGCTTCGGCTTGATCGCGACGCCGTCCTGGATGTTCTCCAGCACCGTCTTGTTCTCGTCGAGCTCGGGCTCCTGCATGAGGATGCCGACGGTGAACCCGGGGCTCAGGCGCGCCTCGCCGTTGGAGGGGGTGTCGAGCCCCGCCATGATCTTGAGGATGGTCGACTTACCGGCACCGTTCGGTCCGACCATGCCGATCTTGGCACCCGGCAGGAACGACATCGTGACGTCGTCGAGGATGAGCTTGTCGCCCACGGCCTTGCGGGCGCGGACCATGGAGTAGATGTATTCGGCCATCGAGGACGTACCACCTTCGATCGGGGATGAGGGCCGCGCCCGCCCGGGTCGCCGACTCAAATCTCATCTCGAATCTCGGCGAAGCGCCCGGGTGCGCGGAAGTCCCGTCCAGCCTATCAACGGCGCCTGTGACGATGCCGGTGCCCGGGCCGGTCAGACGGCGCCGTTGATCGCACCGGTCAGACGGCGCCGGTGACCGCGTGTGTCAGTGCAGTCGTCGCCTGGTCGCCCCCCCCCGGCCACACACCCGCCGAGGCGTCGACCATTCGTCTCACCAATCGATGGGGCGGGTCTCGCCGATGAGGCATCCCCCGGTCGACAAGCCCGGCAGCACGGTGGTGACCGGATCGCCGATGGACGGCCCCACCTGCCCGACGAGGCAGTCCACACCCCAGCGCACCGAGAACTCGATACTCTCCGCGGGGTTCCCGATCGTCGTCTGGTCGGGAGTCACCTGCATCGCGGCCTTGTCGAACCCGGCGCCGACCAGGGCGTCGATGTACGCCCGACCGGCGACCTGATCCGGACCGCCCCACACCGTGCGCACGACCTGCGTGAACAGCGGGAGGTTGTCGGCGGCGGATCCCGCCGGGGACAGAGTCGGAGCCGCAGCCGGCGCCGCGGCAGTCGTCGAAGCGGCGGGCGTCGGCTCCGTCGCGGCCGGAGACGGCTCCGTTGCGGCCGGCGCCGAGGGGCCGGTCGGGGTGCAGCCCGCGAGGGCGAACACGGCGACGAACGCCAGCACGGCGACCGGACGGGACTGCGAGCGGATCACCCGCCCGAGTCTACGTACCGGCCACCGCACGCCCGGCCCGCTCAGAAGGGCGTGGTGTCGCCCACCTCCACGAGCGCGGGCGATTCGTGGGCGGCTGCGACCGCGACCGTCGCGCCGTCATCCCGCGGATCAGCCGGAGCCTCACCCGGTACCGCCCACGCGTCGCCGCCCGGCGCAATGTCGTTCGCCGAGGAGTTGCTGGAGTCCGCGTCGGCGGCGGCGGCGGACCGCGCAGTGCGGCGGAACGTCGACGCGCCCCAGCGCAGATCGTGGCCGATGGCGTCCGCCGCCACGTCCGCGCTCACGCCGCGCTTGACATCCGTCTCCCACTCGCGCAGCCGGAGGCGGCCGGCGACGATGACGCGCTCGCCCTTGTGCAGCGACGCCAGGGTGTTCCGGCCGAGTTCACCGAACACCGAGACAGCGTAGTAGTTCGTGTGGCCGTCGACCCATTGGCCGCGCTCACGGTCGAATCGCCGCTCGCTCACGGCGAGTCGGAATGCGGCGATGGGGTCTCCTCCGCGGGTCGCCCGTTCTTCGGGGTCGCCGACGACGTTTCCGACGAGGGTGATGTGGTCGCTCATGGTGTGTCCTCTCTGGGTATGGGCTCCGGCATCCGCGTGCCCTACGGACGCCGGAGCCATCGCCAGAATGACGAGGCGCGGCACGCGCTCGTTGGCCGAATCGCCCCATCGGTGGACAATTGGAGCAAGAAGAGCGTTGGGGAGAAGTGCCGCCTCGGCGATGTCGGAACCCCCTCGTACCGTGTGGCCATGAGCACCGCACTGTGGAACGACCTCGCCCCGGCCCCGCGCCCGGCCGGGTGGGGCGCGGCGACGCACGTCGCCGCGGGCCTGTGGCGCATCGCCGACCCGCGGGGCGTCGTCGTCGGTCACGTGCGGGCCATCGCGGCCGACGGCGGCTGGCGCTACGCCGCCGAGCGGTTCCATTCGGCGACCGGGCGGTTCCGGAGGCTGGGCGAGTTCTGGTCGTCCGCCGACGCGCTCGAATGCCTGCGCTACGCGCGATGAGCGAGGGTGTAGCGCCGACGGGACCCGCCGCGGTTCAGACCACCGCGGCCAGGTCGTCGAGGGAAGCCGTCGCCGACGTCCCCCGCACGTCGTCCCACGCCGCACGGAGGATGCCCACCGCGCGCTCGAGGGTGTGGGGCGCGGCCGTGAACGGAAGGCGCAGACGTCGGTCGTGGCCGCCGTCGACGGCGAACCGCGAACCGGCGGAGAGGAGCAGGCCGCGCGCCCGGGCGTTCATCACCAGGGGCGTGCTCACCGGCTCGCCGATTCCGACCCACAGCGAGACCCCGCCCCGGGCGACCGGGATCTCCCACTCCGGGAACGTCGCCTCCAGCGCGCGGGTGAGCGCGTCCCGGCCAGCGCGCAGAAGGTCGGCGCGCTGCGCGCTGATCTCGTCGAGCCGCCCGACGACCCGGGCCGCGACGGCCTGCTCGAACTCCGGCGTGCCGAGGTCGTGCACCGGCCGACCGCTCGCGAGTCGACGGACGATATCGGCCTCCGCGCGCACCCACCCGACGCGCAGGCCGCCCCACACGGTCTTGCCCAGCGAGCCGACGCGGATGATGCGCGGCGCCTCGGGGAACGCGGTCCCCGCCGTCTCGCGGTCGATGTCGAGACCCGCGGTGGTCTCGTCGAGCACGAGGTACGTCCCCGCGCGTTGAGCGCCGTCGACGAAGGCCGCCATCTCAACGGGGCTCATCGAACGGCCCGTCGGATTGTGGAAGTCGGGCATGAGGTACGCCAGGGCGGGCAGCACGCGCGCGAACGTCTGTGCTGCACGGTCGAGGTCCCAGCCGGCATCCGGCGTCACCGGCACGCCGACGAGCCGAGCACCCACGGCACGGAAGGCGTCGGCGCCGTGCGGGTAAGTCGGCGTCTCGATGAGCACGCGATCGGCCCGCGACAGGAGCACGGATGCCACGAGGTGCAGCGCACTCTGCGCCCCGGTGGTCACGAGCACCTGGTCCGGGGTCGTCGGGAGGCCGCGGGCCCGATACATCTGCGCGATCTCCTCGCGCAGACCGGCGTCGCCGACGACGTCGTAGCCCGTGCGCGCGACGAGAGCCGCCGCCTCCTGCGCCACCTCGGCCATCACGGCGGGCAGGCCCGGCCACGCGGCCGGACTCGCCTGCTGCAGGTCGATCACACCGTCTCGCCGGTCCTCGATGCCCGGGTCGGTGCGTCGGAGCGGCAGGGTCACGCTGCCGCTCCCCCGCAGGCTCTCGATGTGCCCCGAGTCGCGCAGGCTGCGGTACGTCGCAGCCACGGTCGTCCGACTCAGCCCCAGGGCCGCGGCGAGCTCGCGCTCGGCCGGGAGCGCCGTCTGCGGCGCGATGCGGTTATCGAGGCAGAGCAGACGGATGCCATCGGCCAGCGCCTCGTACGCCGGGCCGCGGCCACGCCACCCGCCGAGGGCCTCGGCCAGCGCGCGCGCGGAGATTCGGGAATCCATGAGGCCAGAATAGGGGAATTGGCATCCATGAAGGAAACCAATCCGGTGATTGGATCTCTTCATGACTTCGCGGATCCTTCGCCTCCTCGTCGGCCTCGCCCTCTACGGCTTCGGCTGTGCCCTCACCGTCGCGGCGGGCCTCGGCGTGGACCCGTGGACGGTGTTCGCCGAGGGGCTGTCGCGGGTCACGGGAATCGGCGTGGGCTGGATCACGAACATCGTCGGACTCGGCGTCCTCCTCCTGTGGATCCCGCTGCACCAGCGACCCGGCGTCGGCACGCTGGCCAACATCCTGCTGGTCGGCACGAGCATGCAGCTGGCGCTCGGAGTGCTCCCCCACCCCGACGCTGTCGTCTGGCAGGCCGCGATGCTGGTGGCAGGTGTGGTCACCGTCGCCGTGGCATCCGGGCTCTATATCGGCGCGCACTTCGGGCCCGGACCGCGCGATGGCCTGATGACGGGACTCCACGCACGCCTCGGGTGGCCCATCTGGGCGTGCCGCCTCGGTGTCGAGGGCACCGTGCTCGTGGCCGGGTGGCTGCTGGGTAGGCACGGTCGGCATCGGCACGGTCGTGTTCGCGCTCGGGATCGGACCCCTCGTCCACCTCGCCCTGCCGCTGCTCGCGGCACCCGAGCCGCGTCGGCGTCCCCGCACGGCGGTTCACGCGTGACGGTTCGCGGATGGCGGCGGTGCCGCGGCGGCCTCTTCGCCCCGCGGCACCGTGTCGCTCAGTGCTCCCGGAACTCCGGGCGGTCGCTCCCGGGCTTCATGTGCGCGTGCAGAGCGTTCTTCGCGATCTCCATGGTCGGGTAGACCCCGAGCCGCTCGTCCTTGCCGGTCATGTGCACGGCGTAGCCTTCGGCATCCTGCCGGATCGTTCCCACCACACCGACGGGACCGTGGGCGACCCACAGGCGTCGTGTCGTCGTTTCGGACATGGTGCTCCTTTCGTTCGATCTGGCCGGAGAGTACGCCCGCGCGCACACTCTCGCCAGGGGGTCGATGAACGGACGAGCCGTCACCGATATCCTGGGAGCGACCCCCAGTAGCTCAGTGGATAGAGCAGCGGCCTTCTAATCCGCCGGTCGCACGTTCGAATCGTGCCTGGGGGACCGCACGCTTCAGCCGTCGGTGTCCCACCCCGTCAGTAGGATGAGGGAATGGTAGGCGCCTCTGAGAACGATCGGCTGGTCTGGATCGACTGCGAGATGACGGGCCTCGACCTCGCGGTCGACGAGCTGGTCGAGATCGCGATCGTCGTCACCGATTTCGAGCTGAACGTCCTCGACCCCGGGTTCCAGGTGGTCATCAAGCCCGACGCGTCGGCGCTGGCCAACATGGGCGACTTCGTCACCGAGATGCACCGCTCCTCGGGTCTCCTCGACGAGATCCCGCATGGCGTGAGCCTCGCGGATGCCGAGTTCCAGGCGCTCGAGTACATCCAGCGGTTCGCTCCGCTCGAGGGCAAGGCGCCTCTCGCCGGCAACACGATCGGCACCGACCGCATGTTCCTCGCGAAGTACATGCCCCGCGTCGACCGCTGGCTGCACTACCGGAACGTTGACGTCTCGAGCATCAAGGAGCTGTCGCGCCGCTGGTACCCGCGCGCCTACTTCAACGCGCCGGCCAAGAACGGCGGCCACCGCGCGCTGGCCGACATCCTCGAGTCGATCCGCGAGCTCGCCTACTACCGCAAGGCCGTGTTCGTGCCCGAGCCGGGGCCCACGAGCGACGAGGCGAAGGGCGCCGCATCGTCGGTCATTTCGTCGTTCGCGCTGGACGTATGACATAATCGTTCAGTTGTCCGCTGCGGCGGACACATGGTGGCTATAGCTCAGTTGGTAGAGCACCGCGTTGTGGTCGCGGGGGTCGCGGGTTCAAGTCCCGTTAGCCACCCCAAGAAAAGTCGAGCGCAGAGATGCGCGGGGGCCTGTGTCTCGATTCCGGAGTGTCCGTCGTCCGCCGAGACAGTCCGCAGAACCCGCCGCGACGACCCGCGGTCATCGGAGGATCGACCCCGCGTACGAGGTCGAGGGTGTGTTCCCTGCAACGCGCCACCGCGCGGCGCAGGGAACACACCACTGCTAGTCCCCCAAAGCGAGCGCCTGATTCAGCACGCGACCGTAGCTCGCCGACGCGTCATGGGTGAGGTGCGCACCGTCATAGCGAAGAACCGTCGAACCGAGCGCCATCGGGCACGCGCGGTCAGCACAGAACCAGTTCTCCACGTCGATGAAGCGTGCACCGCTTGCTGCCGCTGCGCGGGCTTCCGCCTCGCGCTTCACGTACCAGAGGTCATCGATCTCCGAGGCGCACGCGTCTATCCCGGTGAATCGAGTCAGGCACTCGTTCGGGTGAATCCCTGCGGGAGGGCTTCCGAGGATCACTACATCCCCGTCCACGGCCTGAACCAGTCGCACCGTCGCCTCGTCCCACTCCCGCGCTGCCGCGTCGGGCGCAGCACCGCTGGAGAGCCGGGTGAGACTGCTCTGAGCGGAGGACGTGAACACGAGGTCGGGGGCAAGATCACCGGCGAAGCCGAGCATCGCCTCTTGCGCCTTGTTGCAGAGAGCAGCCACGCCCGCGTCCCCGACGTCGACCGGCACGGCAGGGCACGCCGCGTACCCGATCGCGGTGATGCTCCACCCCGGTAGGGCTTCGCGAATTGCCGGCACCCAGGACATCGCGACGGAGTCTCCGACGATGAGCGCTCTCTGAGGTCCACCGGGGTAGTCGCACACGTTCGGTTCGCCGGTCTTCGCCAGACTGTTCCGACATCCGTCGACCAAGCTCATCTCGGGCGTCGCGAGCGAGGCACTGAGCCCCGACACGTCGACATCCACAGACGCAGGGTCCTCGAGTGCCTTCACCACGGCCTCGGAGACACGCTCGGGGGTATCGAGCACCGGGTCGATCTGCGCGGGCTTCTTCGTCGCGGGAGCAGTCGCACTGAGCGGTGAGACCAGCGTGTCCGGGCCGCGCAGTTGTGCCGCCGACGCGCCGACCAAGACGAATGCGACTGTGGCTGCAAGGACCAACTGCCCCGTGAGGCGCATCTGCCTCCTGCCGCGTGTGGCCCTGCCGCGCGTGGCCCTGGTGCGCTGGAACGGCTGCTCGATCCATCGGTACGACGCAGCTGAGACGGCCAGCATGAACCCGAAGGAGACGATGTTGACGAGCGCGGAGTTCCCGAACAGCGAATGTGCGAAGACGATGAGAGGGAAGTGCCACAGGTACAGCGAGTAGGAGATCCGTCCCACGTATTGTGTGACCGGGTTGCTCAAGACAGGTGTCGTGCGGAAGCCGGCGCATCCGGCGGTGAGCACCAGGACCGTGCCCCCGACGGGGACGATGGCCCATGGCCCGGGGAACGGACTCGTTGCGCTCAAGAGGAACGCCCCCGCCACGATCACGAGCAAGCCGGCCCACGTCAATGTCGAAGCGAGCGCCACCGACAGCCGCACCCGAGGCGCCACGACCGCGAGGACTGCGCCCGCGCCCAGCTCCCACACCCTCGAGACGGTGTCGAAGTACGCGAATTCCGGAGCGCGATCGGTGATCAGCACCGCCCACGCGAAAGTCGCCACGCTGACGCCGCCCAGGACGACGAGCAGAACCACGGTGCGGTTCCAGCGCAGTCGGCGCACGAGCACGGCCAGCGTGGCGATGATGAGGAGCGGCCAGAAGATGTAGAACTGCTCCTCCACCGACAGCGACCAGAAATGCTGCACCGGCGATGGCGGCGCGTCGGCCTGCAGGTAATCTGTGCCGAGACGCACCGAGTGCCAGTTGCTCGCGAACAACAGCGCCGCAACCGCGTCGTAGAGAGTCTGCAACGCTCTCGGTCGGTACCAGACGATGAAGGCGAGGATGACCGTCACGAGGAGTGTCGCCACCGCTGCCGGCAGTATTCGCTTCGCGCGGCGAACGTAGAAGTCCTGTATCGAGATGCGACCGTTTCGGTCGTACTCGCGAACAAGGAGTCCGGTGATCAGGAATCCGGAGATGACGAAGAAGACATCGACGCCGATGAACCCGCCCACGGGGAACCCGAAGACGTGGTTGACGACGACGAGGAGCACAGCGACGGCGCGCAGGCCATCGATATCCGCTCGGCGAGTCCTTGTGGTGAGGGGTGAAGTTGTGGAGTCGGGCCGCCCCCTGCGCCCGCGATCTCTCAGCATCCGCTCAGGCTAACTTTCTGGAGTCTCGCCGCTGCGCCACCTCACCCGCTCGGGGTCGACGTCCGCGAGCGTTCCGGCCGGTGGCCCGCAGCGGCTCATAGAATCGATCGAACGGGGCGGGTGGCATCCATCCCTCCGTTCGCACGATCGGGAGACGCATGCACGAGGACGCCGCGCAGCAGGCGACGCTCGACCTCGACGCCGAGGCGTTCGAGGCGCTCGTCGTGGCGGAGCTCGACCTTCTCCCCGACGACATGGTCGAAGGGCTCGACAACGTCGTCTTCGTCGTGGAGGACCGCCCCGAGGACGGGTCGCTCGATCTCCTCGGCCTGTACGACGGGTGGGCTTTGACGGAGCGCGAGCGGTACGGGGTGGGCGAGCTGCCCGACCGCATCATCGTCTACCGCGAGCCCCACCTGGCAGCGTGCGCCGACGAAGAGGAACTGCGCGACGAGATCCACACGACCCTGGTCCACGAGATCGCGCACTTCTACGGCATCGACGACGAACGTCTCCACGAATTGGGGTGGGCGTGATGGCCGGAGTGGCATCCCCCGATGTCGACGAGGTCACCGACCTCGAGGTCGTCCCGCCGATGTCGTGGCAGACGGTGGTGTGGAACGACCCGGTCAACCTCATGAGCTACGTCGTCCACGTCTTCCGCACCTACTTCGGATTCGACGCCGCCACCGCGCACCGCCTCATGCTCTCCGTGCACCATGACGGCCACGCCGTCGTCGCGCGCGGACCCCGCGAGCTCATGGAGCTGCACGCGCAAGCCATGCACGAGTTCGGCCTGTGGGCCACCGTGCGGAAGGACGCCGAATGAACGACCGTATCGTCGTGATGGAGATCAGCGGCCTCGAAGCGCTGCACCTGGCGGGGATCGTGGGTCAGTTCCGCGACCTCGTCGCCGACGCCGACCGGGAGCACGACCCCGCCGTCACGCGCCTGCTGCCGGACGCCTACCCCGACGACGAGGCGGCGAGCCGCGAGTTCCGCCGCCTGACCGGGGCCGACATGTTGGACCGCCGTGTGGAGGACGCGGGGATCGTCCTGAACACCCTCGGCATGGACGGCGGCGAGCTCGACCCCGAGAGCGACCCCGACACCACGATCACGGTGGCGCTCGGGGAGACCGAAGCCCGCGCGTGGATGCGGACCCTCTCGGCGGTGCGCCTCGTACTGGCGACGCGACTCGGCATCCAGGACGACGATCGCCACATCCCCGGCGACGCGCGCTTCGGCATCTACGACTGGATCGGCTACCGCCTCGACGGTCTCGTCACCGCCCTCGACCGGAACCTGGACCACCCGCCCCGGGCCTGACTCACGGGACGAACACGACGAGGGATGCCAGCGCCTGCGGCTCGTGCTCGGCGAGATGCGCGTCCTCCTGAGCGGCCCAGCGCTCCCAGTGGGGTCGATAGGTGTCGCCGTCGCGTCGCAGCGCGCGATCCTTCCGTGAACCGTCGGGAGCGTCGACCCAGACGCCGACATCAGCGAGCTTCGCGGCCGCAGGAGTGAGGACGCCCGAACCCTCGACGACGAGCGGCAGCGACGGGTCGACGGCGTGCGCCTCCGCCCGCTCCCCCGCTTCCCAGTCCCAGCGCTGCCAGATCCCGACGCCGCCCTTCGCGTGCGGCAGCAGGATCGACTCGCGCGCGTACTCCGCGCCCTCGGCGAGTCCCCCCCAGCCCGGGTAGAGGTCGTCGAGAGCGACGAGCTGCACGCGACCGCGCCCCGGCCATTCGGCCACGAGCCGTCGCGCCAGCGAGCTCTTCCCCGCACCGCTCCGACCGTCGATCAGGACGACGGGATTCGACGCTCCCACCGCTTCCACCCGCGACGAGATCGCCCGGACCGCCTGGGCCAGAGCGTCGTCGAGGGGATCGGCGCTACTTCTTGAGGGCGCGGATGACACGGCTGAGGGCGCGACCGGCCACCCACACGAACGGGATGCCGACGGCGAGCAGCGACACGAGGTTCGGGTCGAAGCGGAGGTCGTCGCCGCGGCGGATGTACGCGCCCAGCGGCAGCGTGTACCCGCCGCCGCCCCCGCCCTCGTTGCCGCGCTCGTCGGAGCCGCCTCCGAAGCCGGACCAGACGAGGGCGACGGGGACGATGCGGACGCCGTCGACGTCCTGCTGCTCGCCGTAGGCGGCGGTGACGCCGAAGCTGGTGGACTGCTTGCCGAGTTCCAGTGCGATGTTGGGCATGCGCCCACCGTACCCGCCGGTTCCGACACGGCCCAGGGGTGTTGCGCCCGAGGGCACGCCGTGTCAGTGCTCGTACGACGGCCGCGGGTTCGTGGGCAGGGCGCCGCCGCCGCGCGAGGGTCCGAGCAGCGAGCCGCGGGTCACCGCACCACGCCCGAACCGGGCAGCCGCGCCATCGAGCGCCCCCTCGACGCGGCGCCACTCGGCGTCGTCGTCCCACAGCGTCGCGGCGGCCGCCGTCGGCCGGAGCTTCTCGCCGCGCACGCCCACGAGCCGCACCGCCTGGCGCCGGTCGATCCCGTCGAACAGCTCGATCGCGGCATCCCCGATCCGCTGGCCGACCGACGTGGGCTCGGGGAGCGTGCGCGAGCGGCTCAGGGTCGTGAAATCGCTGAAGCGGACCTTGATGGAGATCGTGGATGCCTCGAACTCCTGGCTCCGCAGGCGCGCGCCGACGCGGTCGGCGAGCCGCCGCAGCTCGACGTGGAGCGTGCGGGTGTCGGAGATGTCGGTATGGAACGTCTCTTCGTGGCCGACGCTCTTCTCGGTGCGTCCGGTGTGCACCTCGCGCGCGTCGATGCCCCGCGCGAGGTGCCAGATCCGTTCCCCCATCGCGGGCCCCAGCACCTGTTCGAGCGCGGGGCGCGGGGTGTCGAGGACGTCGGAGATCAGCCGGATGCCACGGGACTCGAGCGCCTCCGCGGCCTTCGGCCCCACGCCCCACAGCGCGCGGACCGATCGCGGGCGCAGGAACGCCTCGGTGTCGGCCGCGGCGACGATCAGGAGACCGTTGGGCTTGGAGATCGTGGATGCCATCTTCGCCACGTGCTTCGTCGCGGCGACCCCGACGCTGCAAGTCAGGCCCGTCCTCTCCTTCACACGGGCGCGGAGGTCGCGGGCGATCTTTCCGGGGCTCCCCCACAGCCGCCGGGCGCCTCGGACGTCGAGGAACGCCTCGTCGATGGACAGTGGCTCGACGAGCGGCGTGATTTCGTCGAAGATCGCCATGACCTGACGCGACATCTCGGTGTACCGCGAGTACGGCGGGTTCACCACGATCGCGTTCGGGCACAGCCGCAGGGCGACGGCGACGGGCATGGCGGACTTCACGCCGTAGCGGCGCGCCTCGTACGACGCGCTCGAGACGACACCGCGCCCCTCGGACCCGCCGATGATGAGCGGCTTCCCCGCGAGCGACGGATCGTCCAGCACGGCCACCGACGCGAAGAACGCGTCCATGTCGACGTGCAGGATGCCCGCTCCCGTGTCGTCGGCGTCGGGCGGCGAGACGATGCGCCCCGTGCCGTCTCCGCGTCCCATGGCATCCATTCTCCCCCGGGCCTCCGACATCGCGCCCGGCGCGGGCGGCGGCGCCGCGCAACCTCAGCGATCCGCGCAACCTCAGCAGCAAGCCCCCGAACCCAACTGACCCGCGGCGAATCGCTGAGGTTACGCAACGACCCACCCACCCGGCAGCGTCGGCCCGGCGGCCGCGCACAACCCCAGCGATCCGCACAACCTCAGCCACGATCTCGCCGAGCTGGCTGACGTTGGGCGGATCGCGGACCTTGTGCCGCCGGGAGGTCTCGGGGCAGCGCCGTGCTGAGCGCACGACCGCGCAAGCTCAGTGATCCGCACAACCTCAGCCGGAAGCCCCCGAAGCCAACTGATCCGAGGCGAATCGCTGAGGTTACGCCGGCCACGCCCCGAGCACCGCCCACTCCGACCCGTCAGCACAACCTCGGCGATCCGCCTAACCTCAGCCCAAATCCCCCGAAGTCGACTGACCCGAGGCAAATCGCTGAGCTTGCGCACCCGCAAGCCCTACCCCGGGAACGACGGATGCCACGACCCCCACCCCGCGGGGAGGGAGCCGTGGCATCCGGGGTGCTTACTGTGCGGCGGCGCGCTCCAGCACGAGCTCGCGCACACGCGCGGCGTCGGCCTGGCCCTTCATCGCCTTCATGACGGCGCCGATGACCGCGCCGGCGGCCTGGACCTTGCCATCGCGGATCTTCGCCAGCACGTCGGGCTGCGCGGCCAGGGCCTCGTCGATCGCGGCGATCAGTGCGCCGTCGTCGGACACGACGGCGAGACCGCGGGCGTCGACGACTTCCTGCGGAGTGCCCTCGCCGGCGATGACGCCCTCGAGCACCTGCCGCGCGAGCTTGTCGGTCAGGATTCCCGCGTCGACGAGCTGCTGCAGCGCGGCGACGTTCTCGGGGCTGACGAGCTCGGCCGGCTCGCGCTCCTCTGCGTTCGCGATGCGGCTGATCTCGCTCAGCCACCACTTCCGCGCGGCGGCGGGAGTCGCACCGGCGGCGACGGTGGCCTCGACCTCGTCGAGCAGTCCCGCGTTGACGACGCCCTGGAAGTCGATGTCGGCGAAGCCCCAGTCGGCCTTGAGGCGGCGACGGCGTGCGGCCGGCGGCTCGGGCAGCGCGGCGCGCAGTTCCTCGATCAGCTCGGGCGCCGGAACGACGGGCAGCAGGTCGGGCTCGGGGAAGTAGCGGTAGTCGTCGGCATCCGACTTCGGACGACCCGGCGACGTGCGCCCGGTGTCCTCGTGCCAGTGCCGCGTCTCCTGCGTGATCGCGCCGCCGGCGGCGAGGATCGCGGCCTGCCGCTGGATCTCGTACCGGACCGCGCGCTCGACGGACCGCATCGAGTTGACGTTCTTCGTCTCGGTACGGGTGCCGAGCTTCTCCTGTCCGCGCGGACGCAGCGAGACGTTCGCATCGCAGCGGAGGTTGCCGCGCTCCAGGCGCGCCTCCGAGATGCCGAGGGCCCGCACGATGTCGCGGATCGTCGCGACGTACGCCTTCGCGAGCGCGGGAGCCGAGTGCTCCGCGCCGAAGATCGGCTTCGTCACAATCTCGACGAGCGGCACGCCGGCGCGGTTGTAGTCGACGAGCGAGTACTCGGCGCCCTGGATGCGTCCGGTCGAACCGCCCATGTGCGTGAGCTTGCCGGCATCCTCTTCCATGTGGGCACGCTCGATCGGCACGGTGACGATCGTGCCGTCTTCGAGCTCGACCTCGACCGATCCCTCGAACGCGATCGGCTCGTCGTACTGCGAGATCTGATAGTTCTTCCCGAGGTCGGGGTAGAAGTAGTTCTTCCGCGCGAAGCGGCTCGACGGCGCGATCGAGCAGCCGAGCGCGAGGCCCAGGCTGATCGACGAGCGGATCGCCTCGGCGTTCACGACCGGCAGCGCACCCGGCAGACCCATGTCGACCGGGGCGACGAGCGTGTTCGGCTCGGCGCCGTGGTTCGCCTCGTTCGCCGGGTTCGGCGCGGAGGAGAACATCTTCGTCGCGGTGTTCAGTTCGACGTGGACCTCGAAGCCGAGGACCGGCTCGAACAGCTCGAGCGCCTCGTCGAAGTCCATCAGCGCGTCTTTCGCCATCAGCGCGTCGCTCCGTTCGTGAGAGAGGGGGCCCGGTCCAGCAGCGGTCCGCCCCACTGGTCGACCAGCAGCGCCTCGAGGGCCGCGCCGACGCGGTAGAGACGCGCGTCCTCGCGGGCGGGGGCGAGGAATTGGATGCCGACGGGCAGCCCGTCCTCCTCGGCCAGGCCGCTCGGGATCGAGATGCCGGGCACGCCGGCGAGGTTCGCCGGGATCGTCGTCACGTCGTTGAGGTACATCTGCAGCGGGTCGTCGAGCTGCTCGCCCAGGCGGAACGCCGTGGTCGGCGCCGACGGCGTCGCGATGACGTCGACATTCGCGAACGCGGCCGCGAAGTCCTGCTGGATGAGCGTGCGAACCTTCTGGGCGCTGCCGTAGTAGGCGTCGTAATAGCCGGCCGACAGGGCGTAGGTGCCGAGGATGATGCGACGCTTGACCTCGGGACCGAACCCGGCGTCGCGCGTCGCGGCCATGACGTTCTCGACCGTCGGGGTGCCCTGCGGCGTCACCCGCAGACCGAAACGCACCGAGTCGAACTTGGCCAGGTTGCTGGATGCCTCGGCGGGAAGGATCAGGTAGTACGCGGCGACCCCGTACTCGAAGTGCGGGGCGCTGATCTCGACGATCTCCGCTCCCTGGGCCTCGAGCGTGGCGAGAGCGGCGCGGAACGAGTCGGAGACGCCCTTCTGGAAGCCGCGGTCGTCGAGCTCGCGGATGACACCGACCTTGAGACCCTTCAGGACCTCCCCGGACGCTCCCTCGCGGGCTGCCGCGGCGAACGACGGCCACGCGTCGGTGAGCGACGTCGAGTCGTGCGGGTCGTGCCCGGCGATCACGTCGTGCATGAGTCCGGCGTCGAGCACGGTGCGCGTCACGGGACCGACCTGATCGAGGCTGGATGCCAGGGCGATCGCGCCGTACCGGCTGACCCCGCCGTACGTGGGCTTGACGCCGACGGTGCCCGTCACGTGCGCGGGCTGGCGGATCGAGCCACCGGTGTCCGAGCCGAGCGCGAGGGGCGCCTCGAACGCGGCCACGGCCGCGGCCGAACCGCCGCCCGAACCGCCGGGGATCCGGTCGAGGTCCCACGGGTTGTGCGTCGGACCGTACGCGGAGAACTCGGTCGACGAGCCCATGGCGAACTCATCCATGTTCGTCTTGCCGAGCGGCACGAGTCCCGCGGCGCGCGAGCGCGCGACGACGGTGGCGTCGTAGGGCGACAGGTAGCCCTCGAGGATCTTCGACCCGCTCGTGGACGGCATGTCGGTCGTGACGAGCACGTCCTTCACCGCGAGCGGCACGCCCGCGAGCTCGTGCAGCTCCTCCCCCGCGGCGCGGCGGCGGTCGATGTCGGCCGCGACGTGGAGAGCGTGGTCGCTCACGTGGAGGAACGCGTGCACGTCGCCGTCCACGGCGGCGATGCGGTCGAGGTGCGCCTGCGTCGCCTCGACGCTCGACACCTCCTTCGCGGACAGGGCGGCGGCGAGGTCGGCGGCGCTCAGGCGCGTGAGGTCGCTCACTGCTCCTCCCCCAGGATCGCGGTCACCCGGAACCGGCCGTCGGCCTGGTCGGGCGCGTTCTGCAGCACCTGCTCGAGGGTGAGCTGCGGCTGCACGACATCGGGGCGGAAGACGTTTTCGAGGGGGATCGGGTGGCTCGTCGCGACGACGTCGGGCGTGGCCACCTCGGACACCTTCGCGATGTTGTCGACGATGGCATCCAGCTGCCCGGTGAGGCTCTGGACCTCTTCGTCGCTCAACTCGATCCGAGCGAGCACACCGAGATGGCGCACGAGATCAGGGGTGATTTCAGACACCCGGCAAGTCTAGTTCGCGGTCACCGCGCGCCGAGACCGGCCCCGGCCTACGCTGGGACGGTGACGAGCTTCGACCCGCCTCGCCCCTGGACCGCCAGCTACGCCGCCGGAGTGCCGGAGGACCTCGACCCGCAGTCGGGGTCGCTCGTCGACATCCTCGACGCCTCGACCCGCGACTACCCGAAGGCTCCGGCGCTGGAGTTCTTCGGCCGCGAGACCACCTACGCCGATCTGTCGGCCGAGGTGGCGCGGGTGGCCGCGGCCCTCGCCGCCCACGGCGTGCGGGCGGGCGACCCCGTCGCGATCGTGCTGCCGAACTGCCCGCAGCACATCGTGGCGTTCTACGCCGTGCTGCGCCTCGGCGCGGTCGTCGTGGAGCACAACCCGCTCTACACGGCGCGCGAGCTGCGCAAGCAGTTCGAGGACCACGGCGCGAAGCACGCGATCGTGTGGAGCAAGGTCGTGAAGACCGTGCAGGAATTCCCCGCCGACCTGCGGGTGACCACGCTGGTCTCGGTCGACGTCACGCAAGCCATGCCGCTACGCATGCGCCTCGCGCTCCGGCTGCCGATCGCCAAGGCGCGCGAGGCGCGGTCCGCACTGACGGAGAAGACGACGGATGCCACGCCCTGGGCGCAGCTCCTCCGCCACGACCCGCTCGCCGAGACGCATCCGCGTCCGGCCACCGGGGATCTCGCGATCATCCAGTACACGAGCGGCACGACGGGGACGCCGAAGGGCGCGATGCTCACGCACGCCAATCTGCTCGCGAACGCGGCCCAGGCGCGGGCGTGGGTGCCCTCGATCGTCCGCGGCGAAGGGTGCGTCGTGTACGCGGTGCTCCCGATGTTCCACGCGTACGGGCTCACGCTATGCCTCACCTTCGCGATGTCGATGGGCGCACGCCTCGTGCTGTTCCCGCGTTTCGACCCCGACATGGTCCTCGCCGTCACGAAGCGGCATCCGGCGACGTTCCTCCCGCTCGTGCCGCCGATCGCCGAGCGCCTGCTCGCGGCCGCGGAGGCCCAGGGCGTGTCGCTCGCCGGAACGGACATCGCGATCTCGGGAGCCATGGCCCTTCCGCACGAGCTGGTCGTGCCGTTCGAGAAGGCCACCGGCGGCTACCTCGTCGAGGGCTACGGGCTGAGCGAGTGCTCCCCCGTCCTCATGGCCAACCCCGTGGCCGAGAACCGCGTGCCCGGGACCGTCGGGCTCCCGCTGCCCGGTACCGAGTGCCGTGTCGTCGACCCCGACGACCCACACACCGACGTCGAGCCCGGCGGCCGCGGCGAGCTCGTGGTGCGCGGGCCGCAGGTGTTCTCGGGCTACTACGGCAAGCCAGAGGAGACCGAGGCCGTCTTCGTCGACGGATGGTTCCGTACCGGCGACATCGTGACGATCGACGACGGCGGCTTCGTGCGGATCGTTGACCGCATCAAAGAGCTCATCATCACCGGCGGCTTCAACGTCGCCCCGACCGAGGTCGAGAACGTGCTGCGGCAGCACCCGTCGATCGCCGACGTCGCGGTCGTGGGGCTCCCCAGCGAGCACTCGGGCGAAGAGGTCGTGGCGGCGGTCGTCGTGGCGGACGGATGCGAGCTCGACACCGACGAGGTCCGCGCGTTCGCGCGTGGCATCCTGACGCCGTACAAGGTGCCGCGCCGCATCGTCGTCGTCGACGAGCTGCCGAAGTCGCTCATCGGGAAGGTGCTGCGGCGCCAGGTGAAGGAACAGCTCCTCGCGAAGTGAGGGCTGTGCCCGATTGTCGCCGCTCGCGCAAGGGGTAGCGTCGCGGTCACGGGCACCCCGCTACGGTGGCAACGGGGTCGATCCAGGCCCCGAAGTGACTCTTGGGGGCATCACATGAAGACCATCCGCGCACCTTTCGCCGTTGGCGCCGCGGCCGCTCTGCTTCTTCTCGCCGGCTGCTCCGGCGGCGGATCGGCTCCGGACCAGGGCGATGCGGCCGCGCCCAGCTCCGCCCCATCGAGTGCGCCGTCGGCCGCCGCACCCGTGGCGGAGCAGTCGAAGGCCGACGCGTGCAAGATCATCATCGACTCGTTCACCGACGTGTCACAGGCGAGCAGCTCCATGTCGACGTCCGACCCGGCGGCGGCGATGGCGACATTCAAGGAGCTCGTGACCAAGGTGCAGGGCGATTTCCAGGGCATCACGAACGCCGAGATCGCCCCGGCCGCGCAGGACGCCAGCGCCACGCTCAGCAACTACGTCGCGTTCCTCGAAGAGGTCACGGCTGACCCGAGCAAGGCGAGCGAACTCGGCACGCAGGTGACCGCGCTGCAGAACAGCTTCACCGCCGCCGGCAAGGCCTGCGAGGGCTGATCCTCATCGAGTCGAAGCGGGGGCGGGGCGTTCGGCGCTCCGCCCCCGCTCTTCGTCGAGCGGGTGACCTCGGTTCAGGGTGTTGCGGGCTCGAGCGCATCGGGTCCCTGCTCGACGAGGATGCGGAACTGCGCGGCATCCAGGATCCGGATGCCGAGTTCTTCCGCCTTCGCCAGCTTCGAGCCGGCGCCCGGGCCGGCGGCGACGAAGTCGGTCTTCTTCGACACGCTCGAGGCCGCCTTACCGCCCGCCGCGATGATCGCCTCCTGCGCGCCCTCGCGGCTGTAGCCCTCGAGTGAACCGGTCGCGACGACGGTGAGGCCCGCGAGGACTCCCCCGGCCTCAGCGGCGGCGCCCGGCCCGGGGTGGCCGGGGATCGCGAAGCGGACGCCGGCCGCCGTCCACCGATCCACGATGTCACGGTGCCAGTCGACCTCGAACCAGTCGATGACCGCGTCGGCGATGATGCCGCCGACGCCCTCGACCGCGGCGAGCTCCTCGCGTGACGCCGCACGGATGGCATCCAGGGATCCGAACCACTGCGCGAGGGCACGCGCGGCGACCGGGCCCACGTGGCGGATGTTGAGCGAGACGAGCAGACGCCAGAGGTCCTTGGTCTTGGCCTTCTCGAGCTCGGCGATGAGCTTGATCGCCTGCTCGGACGGCAGCACCTCGTGATAGTTCTTGCGGATGCCGCGCTTGCGGCGCTCGGCGGGGTCGAGGTTCTCGGTTCCCGGTGGGTAGGTCGCGGGACCGAACTTCTGGAACGGTGCGCGCCGCACCTCTCTTCCGTTGTCGTCGATCTTGCGCTCGCCGGTCTCGGCGTCGCGCACGACGACCTCGATCGGGACGAGCTGTTCGAGCGTGAGATCGAAGAGGCCGGCCTCGGTGTCGAGCGGTGGTTGGGCGGGGACGTCGGGCTGGGTCAGCGCCGCAGCCGTGACCTCGCCGAGCGCCTCGACGTCGAGCGCGCCGCGCGAGCCGATGTGCTCCACCCGACCGCGGACCTGCGCGGGGCACGACCGCGCGTTCGGGCATCGCAGGTCGATGTCGCCTTCCTTCGCGGGGCGCAGGGGCGTACCGCACTCGGGGCAGTTCGTCGGCATGACGAACGCGCGCTCGGTGCCGTCGCGCAGCTCGACCACGGGTCCGAGCACCTCGGGGATGACGTCGCCCGCCTTGCGCAGCACGACAGTGTCGCCGATCAGGACGCCCTTGACCTTGACGACGTCCTGGTTGTGCAGGGTGGCCTGGCGCACGACGCTGCCCGCCACGCGCGCGGGCTCCATGACGGCGAACGGGGTCGCCCGGCCGGTCCGGCCCACCGAGACCACGATGTCGAGGAGCTTCGTGTTCACCTGCTCGGGCGGGTACTTGTACGCGATCGCCCAACGCGGCGCGCGGCTCGTGGCACCGAGCTCGTCGTGCAGCGCGAGTTCGTCGACCTTCACGACGACGCCGTCGATCTCGTGCTCGACCTCGTGGCGGTGTTCGCCGTAGTGCGCGACGAAGCCGAGAACACCGTCGACGCTCGACTCGACCTTGCTGTACGGCGACGTCGGCAGCCCCCACGACGCGAGCAGGTCGTAGATCTCGCTCTGGGCGGCGACCGGCGGGTCGGGCCACGCCCCGATGCCGTGGACGTACAGCGCGAGCGAGGCGATCCGGGCAAGGCCGGCCTCGAGCTCGAGCCCCGTCTTCTTCTCGATCTGCTGGCGCAGGCCACCGCTCGCGGCGTTCCGCGGGTTCGCAAACGCCGGGAAGCGCCGCGCCGCGGCCTGCTCGGCTTTTTCGAGGTCGAACGCCTTCGCGCCACCGCGGCGTGCGATCGTCCGCTCGCGCGCCTCGGCGACGGCTCGCTCGCGGTACTCCCCCTGGAGGCGGTTCAGGTTCTCGAACGCGGCGACCGGGATGAACACCTCGCCCCGCACCTCGACGAGCGCGGGGTGCCCTTCGCCCGAGAGTTCGCGCGGGATCCCCGCGACGCGCAGCGCGTTGTCGGTCACGATCTCGCCGACGCGCCCGTCTCCGCGCGTGGCCGCCGAGGTCAGCTCACCGTTCTCGTACCGGAGGCTGATCGCGAGGCCGTCGATCTTCAGCTCGCTCAGCCAGTTCACCGGTCGTCCGGCCGATGCCTCGGTCTTCAGCGCCCAGTCGCGCAGCTCCTCCGGGGAGAACACGTTGTCGAGGCTCAGCATCCGCTCGGCGTGCTCGATCGTGACGAGGTCCGTGGCCTCGGCCGCTCCCACGGACAGCGTCGGGCTGTCCTGGCCCTGGAGCTCGGGATACAGCCGCTCGATGGCCTCGAGTCGATGCATCCATCCGTCGTACGTCGCGTCGTCGACGAGCTCGGCATCCCGCCCGTAATACGCGTCGCGCGCGCCGACGATGCGCTCCGTCAGATCGGCGGCCTCGGTGCGCGCTTCGTCGAGGGTCAGGTCGGGAAGCTGGTCGTGCTCGGTCACGCATCCAGCTTAGGGAGGGCCCCCGACATCGCCCGCGGGGGTTGCCCCACCGGTGAGGGCGGGAGGAGAAGGGGCGGGCGGAGGATGGATGCCGCCCCGCGGCCCTCCGTTCCTCCCAGGCCCTCCGCTCGTCACCGCCGACGCGGCCAGCAGGCCCCGGCCGGCGGCCGCAGGCTCACGCCTCGAGGGGAACCGCCGACACCGTCCGCGCGATCGTGAACTGGCCGATCACGCGCGTGCCGTCGTAGAGCACCGCCGTCTGCCCGGGCGCGACGCCGTCGAACGGCTCGTCGGGGCGCACGGTGAGCGTGCCGTTCTCCCACGTCGCTGTCGCGGGCACCGGGTCGGCGTGCGCGCGGATCTGCGCGTGGCAGTCGAACCTGGACGCGGAGGGCGCACGGCCCGCCCACGTGAAGCGGTCACCGGAGATCTCGGCGCACGCGAGCGCCTCCTTGGGACCCACGACGACGGTGTTGTTCACGGGCCGCACCTCGAGCACGAAGCGCGGCTTGCCGTCGGGCGCGGGAACGCCGAGCTGCAGCCCGCGGCGCTGCCCCACCGTGAAGGCGTGCGCACCGTCGTGGCTCCCCACCACGGCGCCCGAGCGATCGAGGATCTCGCCCCGCTCCGCGCCGACGCGGTCGGCGAGCCAGCCGCGCGTGTCGCCGTCCGGGATGAAGCAGATGTCGTGGCTGTCGGGCTTCTGCGCGACCGACAGGCCGCGCGCCTCGGCCTCCGCGCGCACCACGGCCTTGGACGGCGTGGACCCGAGCGGGAAGTACGTGTGCGCGAGCTGCGCCTCGGTCAGCACGCCGAGGACGTACGACTGGTCCTTCGCGGCATCCGAGGCCCGGTGCAATTCGCGTCCGTCGGGCGTGTCGACGAGCGTCGCGTAGTGGCCGGTGCAGACGGCGTCGAAACCGAGCTCGAGCGCGCGCTCGAGGAGCGCCGCGAACTTGATCTTCTCGTTGCAGCGCATGCACGGGTTCGGCGTGCGGCCGGCGCGGTATTCGGAGACGAAGTCCTCGATGACGTCGTCGCGGAAGCGCTCGGAGAAGTCCCAGACGTAGAACGGGATGCCGAGCTTGTCCGCCGCGCGGCGCGCGTCCATGGCGTCCTCGATCGTGCAGCAGCCGCGGCTTCCCGCGCGGAGAGTTCCGCCCGCGCGCGACAGGGCAAGATGCACGCCGACGACGTCGTGCCCCGCCTCGACCGCGCGTGCCGCAGCCACCGCGGAGTCCACGCCACCGCTCATCGCCGCCAGAACTCGCATCGCCCCAGTCTACGAAGCGTGCGCTGAACGGGCGCCGGATGCCACGGCCCGCTCGTACACGGACGGGAGCGCCGCGAGCACGGCATCCACGTCCGCATCCGTCGAGGTGCGTCCGAGGGTGAACCGGAGCACGGACCGGGCGGCACGGTCATCGAGCCCGAGCGCTAGCACGACGTGCGACGGCTCGGCGACGCCGGCCTGGCACGCCGATCCGGTCGAGACCGAGATCCCGGCCATGTCGAGGAGGAACAGCAGCGTCTCCCCCGCGGCCCCCGGGAACAGCACGTGCGCGTTGCCCGGCAGCCGGTCGTCCGGATCACCGAGCAGGCGGGCCGCCGGAATGGCCCGATGGATGCCACTGACCAACCGCCGTCGCAGGGCTTCGAGCCGCGTGGACTCGCGTTCGCGCTCCGCCTCGGTCGCGCGCGCCGCGGCGGCGAATGCGGCGGCCCCCGCGGCATCCTGGGTCCCCGCGCGGAGTCCGCGCTGCTGTCCACCGCCGTGCAGCAGCGGGGTGAGCCGTGCGTGGCGCGACACGACCGCGGCACCGACACCGACCGGACCGCCGACCTTGTGCGCGGAGACCGACAGCGCGACGAGTCCCGCGGGGCTGTTCCCGTCCCCGCGCCAGCGCGCGAAGTCCACGTCCACCTGTCCGAGCGCCGACACCGCGTCGAGGTGAAGGGGCACGCCGGCGTCGGCGGCGACACGGGCGAGGCCCGCGGCATCCTGGACCGTCCCGACCTCGTTGTTCGCCACGAGGGCTGTCGCGAGCGCCGACCCGGGCAGCGCCTCGGCGAAGGAAGCGACAGGGATCCGACCGAGGCCGTCGAGCCCCACCGCCCGCACGCGCGCGCCCTCGGACGTCGTGAGCCACGCCACGGTGTCGAGCGTCGCGTGATGCTCACCGTCGGGCAGGACCACCGTGTCGGTGCCGGGCTCGCGCGACCACCACAGCCCCTTGAGGGCGAGGTTCGTCGCCTCGGTGCCGCCCGAGGTGAGCACGACCTCGATGGGCTGGCATCCGAGGTTCTCGGCGAGGCTCTCGCGCGCGTCCTCCAACAGTCGGCGCGCGGCCTGACCGGCGCCGTGGATCGACGACGGATTGCCGAGCACGTCGTGGGCGGCGAGCCAGGCGTCGCGCGCTTCCGGCCGGAGCGGCGTCGTGGCGGCGTGGTCGAGATAGACCGACATGCACCCTCCCGCTTCGCGTCCGTGACCTTCACTACCCTAGGACGCATGGTCCCACCCGAAGCGGCCCTGACTGCCCAGCCCGCCCTGCTCTCGTCATCGCTCGACGACCTCGGGGTCCGACTCGGTCCCGACGGCGGAACCCTCCGGGTGTGGTCGGCGCACGCGGATGCCATGCACCTGGTGATCTTCGACGACATCGATCTCGACTGGGCGGTGGAGACGATCCCGATGGCGGCGGTCGGGAGCGGCGTGTTCGAGGCCTCGACCCCGCTGCTGCGCCCCGGTGCCCGCTACGCCGTGCGGGTGGGGGGACCGCAGGGCGCGGGCAACACGTTCAACCCCGAGACGCTCCTCCTCGACCCCTACGCCCGCGGGCTCGTGTCGGGCGGCATCACGGACTGGCGCTCGGTCGTCGTCGACGGCGGCTTCGACTGGGGCGGGGTCGCTAAGCCCCGCGTGCCGATGGACCGCACCGTGATCTACGAGGGACACGTCAAGGGCCTGACCAAGCGGCATCCGCTCGTCCCTCCCGCCCTGCACGGCACGTATGCCGGCCTCGCGCACCCGGCCATGATCGAGCACTACCTCTCGCTCGGCATCACGAGCGTCGAGCTGCTGCCCGTGCACGCGTACGCGACCGAGCCGCGACTGCTGCAGCTCGGGCTGACGAACTACTGGGGCTACAACTCCCTCAACTTCTTCACGCCGCACGCCGCCTACGCGACGGCCGCGAGCCGCGCCGAGGGCCCAGAGGCCGTGCTGCGCGAGTTCAAGGGCATGGTCCGGCTCCTGCACGAGGCGGGGCTCGAGGTCATCCTCGACGTCGTCTACAACCACACCGCCGAGGAGGGCATCGGCGGACCGCGGTCGAGCTTCCGCGGCATCGACAACCGCTCGTACTACCGCCAGACCGACGAGGGCGTCTACATCGACGAGACCGGGTGCGGCAACGCCGTGAACACCTCGACGGATGCCGCCGCCCGCCTCGTGCTCGACTCGCTGCGCTACTGGGCCGAGGACGTGCAGATCGACGGCTTCCGGTTCGACCTCGCCGTCACGCTCGGACGCGACGAGAACCACTCCTTCACGCCGGATCACCCGTTGCTGACCGCGATCCGCGACGACGCGGTGCTCGCCGGGACGAAGCTCATCGCCGAGCCGTGGGACGTCGGGATGGGCGGCTGGCAGACCGGCGCCTTCGGCGACGGATGGCTGGAGTGGAACGACCGCTACCGCGACCGGGTCCGCAACTTCTGGCTCAGCGACGTCGACTACGCCCGACGCGCGAGCACGGCTCCGGTCGGCATCGGCGGCTTCGCGACGCGCCTCGCCGGGTCGTCGAACACGTTCTCCCAGGAGCGCGGGCCCCTCGCGAGCGTCAATTTCGTCACGGCGCACGACGGCTTCACGCTGCGCGACCTCGTCTCGTACGACGTCAAGCACAACCTCGGCAACGGCGAGCAGAATCGCGACGGCGCCGACACGAACCGGTCGTACAACCACGGCGCCGAGGGCAAGACCGACGATCCGCGCATCCTCGCGACGCGTCGGAAGGCGATGCGCAACCTCCTCGGCACGCTGCTGCTCTCGGCCGGGGTGCCGATGATCACGGCCGGCGACGAACTGGGGCGCACGCAGCGCGGCAACAACAACGCCTACTGCCACGACACGCCGCTGACCTGGGTCTCGTGGGACCTCGCGCCCTGGCAGGAAGACCTCTTCGCCCACACGCAGCGGCTGCTGCGCCTGCGCCGCGAGAACCCGGCGCTGCGTCCCGTCCGCTTCGCGCGACTCGGGGAGCGCATCCCGTCCGCCTCGCTCATGGATTGGTTCGACGAGCACGGCGAGACGATGTCGAGCGAGCGCTGGACCGACCCCTCGCACCGGACGCTGCAGTACCTCGCGACCTCGACGCCCGAGAACGAGGCACCGAATCGCATCCTGCTCGTCGTGCACGGGAACGAGAGTCCGATCGACGTGACGCTGCCGGTGCTGACGGACGAGGTGGAGTACGTGTCGCTGTGGTCGAGCGCCGACGAGGCGCCGTCCGACGACACGCCGCGCCTCGCGCCCGGCGATGTCGTGCCGTTCGTCGGCACGTCGATGCGACTCTTCCGCGTGGACGCGCGGGACTGACGGCGGGGGCTGCGCGAGCCGGGTGCCCACCGGGCCGGGGCGCCCGTTCCCGGTGCGCGGGCCGCCCGCGGCGCGCGTTCCACGTGCACGCACGAGCGTCACGCACCGTCGGCGAACCCGGTCACTCTGTCAAGGCCCGGGGCAAGCCCTGCGGGAACGTCGGTGCCCCACGATAGGTTCGGAACGTGGCCACCACGACGACGACCCCGACGCCCGTTCCCGCTTGGCGCAGCGCCGCCTCGATCCCCGTGCGTCCGATCACACCGACGCCCTCGAAGGGGGTGGTTACGCCGCGGATCCCGCTGGCGCTGCCGCATCCGTCCGTCCCGGGAGGGAAGTTCCGTCCCTCCGCGTACGTCGGTGAGGCCGTCCCCTTCACCGTGACGGCGTTCCGGGAAGGGCACGACAAGATCGGCGTGCAGGTGCGGCTCTTCTCGCCCTCCGGTGACGAGTCGCTGCACCGCCTGTCGCCGCTCAACGACGGGTTCGACCGCTGGTCGACGCTGATCGCCCCGCTCGAGCAGGGCGTGTGGCGGTTCCGCTTCGAGGCGTTCGCCGACGAGTTCGCGACGTGGGAGCACGCCGCCGACCTCAAGATCGCCGCGGGCGTCGACTCCGCGCTCATGCGCGAGATGGGAGCGCAGCTCTTCGACCGCGCGCGCGGCGAGAAGAAGCGCCCGGGTTCCGACAAGGATGTGCTGTACGAGGCGGCACGCACGCTGCGCGACCCCGACACACACGACGACGTCGCCCTGCAGGTCGTCCGCGACCCCGCCATCGCGGCGATCTTCGACGCCCGCCCGCTCATGGGCCTGACGTCGGCCGGGAAGGATGCCGAGCTCCTCGTCGAGCGCGAACGCGCCGGTGTGGGCGCCTGGTACGAGTTCTTCCCGCGCTCCGAGGGCGCCACGCGCGCCGAGGACGGGTCCGTGATCAGCGGCACTTTCCGCACCGCCGTCGACCGCCTCCCCGGCGTCGCCGACATGGGCTTCGACGTGCTGTATCTGCCCCCGATCCACCCGATCGGCGAGCAGAACCGCAAGGGCCCCAACAACACCCTCGTCACCTCCCCCGGCGACCCCGGCTCGCCGTGGGCCATCGGCGGCCCGGCCGGCGGACACGACACCGTCCACCCCGACCTCGGCACCCTCGAGGACTTCCGCGCCTTCGTCGACGCGGCGCGCGAGAACGGCATCGAGGTCGCGCTCGACCTGGCGCTGCAGGCCTCGCCCGACCACCCGTGGGTCGCAGCACACCCCGAGTGGTTCACGACGCTGCCCGACGGCTCGATCGCCTACGCCGAGAACCCGCCGAAGAAGTACCAGGACATCTACCCGGTCAACTTCGACAACGATCCCGTCGGCATCCGGGCCGAGGTCCTCCGCATCGTGCGGCACTGGATCGCGCAGGGCGTGAAGATCTTCCGCGTCGACAACCCGCACACCAAGCCCCTGCAGTTCTGGGAATGGCTGATCGCGACGGTGAGCGCCGAGGAGCCCGACGCTGTCTTCCTCGCCGAGGCCTTCACGCGCCCCGCTCCCCTGCAGGGTCTGGCGATGGCCGGTTTCCAGCAGAGCTACACGTACTTCACTTGGCGCAACACCAAGCAGGAACTCGAGGAGTTCTTCGACGGTCTCGCCCACGAGACGGCCGACTTCCTCCGGCCGAACCTGTTCGTGAACACGCCCGACATCCTCACCGAGTACCTGCAGTTCGGCGGGCGCCCGGCCTACAAGATCCGCGCGGCCCTCGCGGCCACCGCGGCGCCGACGTACGGCGTCTACGCGGGGTACGAGCTGTACGAGAACATCGCGCGGCCGGGTTCGGAAGAGAACATCGACAACGAGAAGTACGAGTACAAGTTCCGCGACTGGGCGGGCGCCGAGGCCGCGGGCGACTCCCTCGCGCCGTACCTGCGTCGCCTCAACGGCATCCGGCGCGAGCACCCCGCGCTCCGCCAGCTGCGCAACCTGCACGTGCAGTGGAGCGACGACGACGCGATCCTCGTCTACGCCAAGCACCTCGACGCGGCACTGTCGCCGACCGGCGCCTCCGACACGATCATCGTCGTGGCCAACGTCGACCCCCACTCGGCGCGCGAGACGACCGTGCACCTCGACACCACGATCTGGGGCATCGACCCCGGCACGCCGTACGAGGTCGAAGACCTCATCACGGGTGCCGTCTGGACCTGGACCGACCACAACTTCGTGCGCCTGGACGCATTCGCCGAACCCGTGCACATCCTGCACGTGAAGGAGTCCCGATGACCGCTCTTCCTCCCGAACTCCTGGACGCCGTCGCCCACGGCGCCCACCACGACCCGCACAGCGTCCTCGGGGTGCACGAGACCGCCGACGGCTGGGTGATCCGCACGCGGCGGCCCCTCGCGAAGGAGGTCGTCGCGGAGCGCGAGGACGGCACGAGCGTCGAGCTGACGCACACCCGCTCGGGTATCTGGGAGGGCGTGCTCGACGAAGCGCCCGGCACCTACCGCGTGCGCGCGACGTACGACGGCGGGGCGGACCACGTCGCCGATGACCCCTACCGGCACGTCCCCTCGCTCGGCGAGCTCGACCTGCACCTCATCTCGGAGGGTCGGCACGAGGAGCTGTGGCGCGTCCTCGGTGCGCACGTGCGCGAGCTCGACGGCTCGACCGGCACGGCGTTCACGGTGTGGGCGCCCGACGCCCGCGCCGTCCGCGTGATCGGCGACTTCAACGGCTGGGACGGCACCGGCAGCGCCCTGCGATCCATGGGCGGCAGCGGCGTGTGGGAGCTCTTCGTCCCCGAGGTCGGAGTGGGCGCCCGCTACAAGTTCGAGATCCTCACCCGCGCCGGTGCGTGGATCCAGAAGGCCGACCCGATGGCGCGCCTGGCGGAGACGCCGCCGGCGACGGCATCCGTCGTCACCACCTCCGACTACCGGTGGGAGGACGACACGTGGATCGAGGAGCGGTCCCGCACCGCCCCCATCGACCGCCCGATGTCGATCTACGAGCTGCACCTGGGGTCATGGCGCCCCGGGCTGTCGTATCGCGCCGCGGCCGACGAGATCATCGCCTACGTGGGCGCACAGGGATTCACCCACGTCGAGTTCCTCCCCCTCGCCGAGCACCCGTTCGGCGGGTCGTGGGGCTACCAGGTGTCGGGCTACTACGCCCCGACGAGCCGGTTCGGCGACCCCGACGACCTGCGCTACCTCATCGACCGCCTGCACCAGGCGGGCATCGGCGTGATCATGGACTGGGTCCCCGGCCACTTCCCCAAGGACGACTTCGCCCTCGCCAAGTTCGACGGCGAAGCCCTCTACGAGCACCCCGATCCCCGCCGCGGCGAGCACAAGGACTGGGGCACGCTGATCTTCGACTACGGCCGCAACGAGGTCCGCAACTTCCTGGTCGCCAACGCGCTGTACTGGTTCGAGGAGTTCCACGTCGACGGACTGCGCGTGGATGCCGTGGCATCCATGCTCTATCTCGATTACTCCCGCAACGACGGCGAGTGGGCCCCGAACCAGTTCGGCGGCCGCGAGAACCTCGAGGCGATCCGGTTCCTGCAGGAGGTCAACGCCACCGCCTACAAGCGCTACCCGGGCATCGCCATGATCGCCGAGGAGTCGACGAGCTTCCCCGGCGTCACGGCCCCCACCGCACACGCGGGACTCGGCTTCGGGTTCAAGTGGAACATGGGCTGGATGAACGACTCGCTCCAGTACATCGCGCGCGACCCGATGTACCGCTCGCACCACGAGGGCGAGCTGTCGTTCTCGTTCGTGTACGCGTTCAGCGAGAACTTCATCCTGCCGATCAGCCACGACGAGGTCGTGCACGGGAAGGGCAGCCTCTTCGGCCGCATGCCGGGCGACCACTGGCAGAAGCTCGCGAACATGCGCGCGTTCCTCGCGTACATGTGGGGTCACCCGGGCAAGCAGCTGTTGTTCATGGGCCAGGAGTTCGGGCAGATGTCCGAGTGGTCCGAGTCGCGTGGACTCGACTGGTGGATGCTCGAACAGCCGTCGCACGCGCAGCTGCACTCCTTCGTCGGCGAGCTGAACCGCGTCTACAAGGACCACGCCCCGCTGTGGTCGCGCGACCACGACGGTGCCGCGTTCTCGCGCCTCGGTGCGCCGGCGTGGAACCCGAACGTCCTCGCGTTCGCGCGCCGCGACCACCACGGCAACACCATCGCCGTCGTGTGCAACTTCTCGGGTGTGCCGCTCGGCGACTTCCCGCTGGACCTCCCCGAAGCCGGCACGTGGACCGAGGTGCTCAACAGCGACGCCGAGGCGTTCGGCGGCTCGGGCCAGGGCAACCTCGGCGCGGTCACGACCGACGGGCGCGGCAGCGCGGTCCTGACGCTCCCGCCGCTCGGTGTGCTCTGGCTGCACCACCGCGCGGGCTGAGCCCCGACGACGAGAAATGGCCCCGTCCGAAGACGGGGCCATTTCTCGTGGAATCAGAACAGGAGGGATGCCAGTCGCGACCGCGCGCGGATCACCCGGGGGGTCCTCGTCGCCGATGAGACCGAACAGCTCGAGCAGACGTTCGCGCACCGGCGCCCGCTCGTCCGACGGGAGCACCGCGAATAGGTCGAGGAGGCGCCCGAAGGCGTCTTCGACGTGGCCGCCGGCGATGTCCAGGTCGGCGACCACGAACTGCGCGTCGGGGTCGGTGGGGGCTGCCGCCGCGGCGGCGCGGGCAGCCTGCAGGTCGACGCCCTGGACGCGGTCGAGCAGTCGCACCTGGCCGAGACCGGCGCGGGCGTCCGCGTCGCGCGGGTTCTCGGCGAGGGCCTTCTCGTACGCGGCGATCGCGCGCGGGTAGTCGCCCTCTTCGATGGCGGCGAAGGCCTCGGCGTGGAGCGGCGGCAACGGCTGCTCCGCGGGCTCCTCGGCACCGGCGTCAGCGCCGTCGACGGGAACCGTTCCGGTGACGCCGTGCTGCGCCGCGAGCTGCAGCAGCTGGGCGAAGACTTCGCGCACCTGCTGCTCGGGCACGGCACCGGTGAACAGCGGCACCGGCTGCCCCGCGACGAGCGCGACGACCATCGGAATCGACTGGGCCCGGAAGCCCTGGGCGAGCTGCGGGTTCGCGTCGACATCGACCTTGGCGAGCACGACCTTGCCGGCGAGCTCGACGACGACCTTCTCGAGGACGGGGCTCAGCTGCTTGCAGGGACCGCACCACTCTGCCCACAGGTCGACGACGACGGGCACGCTGCGCGAGAGTTCGAGGACCTGACCGAACGACGCATCGGTGACATCGAACACGAGGGACGACGCGGGGGCGCCTCCCGCAGCGGCCGGAGCGGCACCCTGCGCGGGCGCGGCGGGCGGCTGAGGACGGTTGCGCAGCGACGAGAGGTCGACGGCGCCGCGCAGAACGGAACCGGGGGTCGGAGTGCTCACGGAGACACCTTCGCTTCGAGGAGGCTGGAACGGTAGCCCAGCAGTCGGATCTTGTCGTTCGATCCCTGGCTGGGCACGTAGAAGAAGATCTGGTCGGTGTAGGTCGTGGTGAACCCCGTCGCCGACTGGTCGACGCCGGTGAGCGCCTTTACGGCGGGGTTGTTGTCGAGCTTGATGACGGCATCCGGGTTGGTCGGCTTCGCCGTGTCGCTCTCGTAGACGTTGACCGCGACGATCGCGCCCGTGTCGAGAGTCGCCAGCGCGATCGGCGACGCGGGACCGGCAGCGGCCGAGAAGCTGATCTGAGCGGTGTCCTTGCCCGTCTGGTTCAGCTCGTCGGTGCGGTTCTTCTTGTTCTCCTCGATCGCCGGCAGCAGCAGATCGTTCGCGGTGTCGAACGAACCCCACGACGCGCTGTTCTGGCCGTTGTTGATGAGGTCCGCGTAAGCGGTCGCGATCTTGTTGGGTGCCATCACGAGGAACGACGAGTCCGGCGGAACCTGCGTCGCGCCGACGTACGGTGCGGCGAGCTCGGGCAGATTCGTGGATGCCTCGAGGTTGCCGATGTAGGACACGCGGTACTCCGACCACGGGTCGTCCTGCGTCATCATCATGATCGAGGTCGTGGGGGCCGTGGCATCCGCGGATTCGACGACGGTCATGACCGTGCGAGGCCAGCCCTCCGTGGTCTGCGGAAGGGTGATCTGCACCGGCTCCGCGGGGATCGCCGGTAGTGCCGGGCGGTCGGGGATGGCCTTGCGGAGCGCGTAGTTGGTCTTGCGCTCGGCCAGCGCCGGGCCGGTCAGGCGCGTCGCGGCCGCGTTCTCGTCCATGGCCGAGTCCGCCTGAGCGACGGTGGCGGAGATCCGCGACACGATTCTCGCGGCCTGGCTCTCGGTGACGACCGGCGGGAACTGACCCTCCGGGACGATGACGGTCGGCGACGCACTCGGGGTGTCGCTCGCGGCGATCTGCGGCCACGCGTCGGCCGAGCAGCCGGAAAGGAGCGCCAGCGACACACCGACCGCGGGCACCGCGATCAGCGAACGACGTCGCGGGCCCGGGGCGCCGAGGCTGCGGCGCGACGGCGTCGAGCTGATGACGCCCTTCGCCTCGGCATCCGTGTCGGCGATCGAGATCGGCTCGGTGACGGGGAGCGGGAGACCCTTGCGACGCGGGCGTCGGGAGCGGCGGACGTGCAGGATGCCGAGGAGGTACAGCACGATGCCGGCGAGGAGCGCGACGCCGCCTCCGGCGATCAGCGGCCCGGCCCACGGCGTCGAGTTGTCGATCGGCCACGTGAGGGTGATGTTCGTGGGCGCCGGGGCACTGCCGTCGCTCGCGACGAGGACGCTCATGTCGGACGGCAGCTGCAGCGTCGTGCTGAACGAGCCGGTCTGCTGGTATTCGTCGAGCCACAGGTCGGAGCCCACGGGGGTCCGCGCGGTCGTGGCGTCACCCGACGGCGCCGCGGTCGACGCGGGAACGAGCGCGGTCGTGGCGGTGTCCGGGTCGCCGCCCGGGGTCACGGCGGTGTACGGGACGTCCGCGAGCCAGGCCTTCACGTCGCTGGTGCGGGCGTAGGAGACGAACACGGCACCCGTGCCCTCGACGCGGAGCGATTGCGCCCCCGGCAGGCTGGTGAGAACGGCACCGTCGATCAGCGTGTAGGCCGTGGACCCGTCGGTCTGGATCGCCTCCGTGGCCTCCGCGGGCCCCTGGAAGACGGTGCGCTGAGCAATGCCCGCGCCGATCATGGCGGCGGCGATGACGAACGCCACCACGGCCCAGACGAATCTCACGCTACACACCATCCTCACCGGCGACACCGGCGGCCACCGAAGAATCGACGTTTCAGACTAGCCGAGCTCGGCTGAAAGTTCGCGGGTAGGCCCGGCGGTCCCGTTCTGCGAGCCGCGCTCAGTATCCTGTGCGGATGGGCACGTCGCCCTCCGGAGGCAGGAGTCGCTGCGGATGAAGATCCACAATCCTTTCCGGGTCGCGCTGCTCGCGACCCTCGGCGTCGGAGTCGGGCTGCTCGTCATCGGCAGCGTGCAGAACCTCTCCACGATCCTGCTGTACGTCGGAACGGCGCTGTTCCTGTCGCTCGGTCTCGACCCGGTCGTGTCGTTCCTCGAGCGGCGGGGTCTGCCGCGTTGGGCGGCCGTGCTGCTCACGATCCTGGGCGTCCTGGGCGTCTTCGCCGGCATCATCTTCATGATCGTCCCGATCATCGTGAGCCAGATCGCGCAACTCGTGGATCAGATCCAGAACCTGCTGCAACCCGGCAAGTGGAACGAGATCGTCACGGGCGTGCAGCAGTGGGCGACCGCGAACTTCCCCTGGCTGCGGCTGGACGAGCTGTGGGCGGGCGTCCAGCACTGGTTCTCGACGCTGGACGTCGGGTCGATCTCCACGATGATCGGAAACAGCCTGCTGACGGTCGGCGGCGCCGTCGCGGCCGGGCTGGGCGGCGCGTTCATCGTGCTCATCCTCACGATCTACTTCACCGCGTCGACTCCGTCGCTGAAGTCCGCCGTCTATCAGCTCGTTCCCGCCTCCAAGCGCGCGCGCTTCATCGAGCTGTCCGAGAAGATCACCGACTCCGTCGGCTATTACGTTATGGGGCAGGTCAGCCTCGGCGTGATCAACGGCATCCTGAGCGCGAT
This sequence comes from Microbacterium sp. SLBN-111, assembly GCF_049739645.1. NCBI lineage: Bacteria > Bacillati > Actinomycetota > Actinomycetes > Micrococcales > Microbacteriaceae > Microbacterium > Microbacterium sp. SLBN-111. Next base: position 3,104,880 of record NZ_JBMGQH010000001.1, on the reverse strand, counting down.
CTTCCTGAGCATCATCAAGGCGCCCTTCCCCGCGGTGCTCGCGGTGATCGCGTTCTTCTTCTCGCTGATCCCGCTCGTGGGAACCCTGACCGGCTCGACGATCATCGTGCTGACCTGCCTGATCCCGGGGCTCGGGTCCCCCACGATCGCCCTGATCGCGGCGATCTACTACCTCGTGTACATGCAGGTCGAGGCGTATGTCATCTCGCCGCGCATCATGAACCGCGCGGTGTCCGTCCCCGGCTCGGTCGTGGTGATCTCGGCGCTCGCGGGCGGGGCGCTCCTCAACCTGCTGGGCGCACTCATCGCGATCCCGGTGGCGGCGAGCATCCTGATCATCTACCGGGAGGTCATCATCCCGCGGCAGAACGAGCGCTGAGGCTCAGTCGGCGACCGGCCCGTCCCACTCGACCGGGAGCGGCAGCGCATCGGGGTTCACGGCCGCGACGATCTCGGTGAGCACGCGCCGCGTCTGAGTCTCCCCCACCCACAGGTGCTTGCCGCCCTCCACGGCGATGAGATTCGCGTGGGGCACCGAGGCGAAGCGTTCGCGCGCCTCGTCGGGGCGGAGGTAGTCGTCGAACTCGGGCACGAGCACGACCATGCGGCGCCCGTCGCCCGCCCACGCCGCGACCTCCTCGGCGGTGGCGCGGTGCAGGGGCGGCGAGAGCAGGATGACGCCCTCGATGTCGTGATCGCGCCCGTACTTCAGCGCCAGCTCGGTGCCGAACGACCAGCCGACGAGCCACGGCCGCGGAAGCCCGCGTTCGCGCACGAAGTCGACCGCCGCGGCGACGTCGAAGACCTCGGCCGCTCCCCCGTCGAACGTGCCCTCGCTCGTCCCGCGCGGAGACGAGGTGCCCCGCGTGTTGAAGCGCAGCACCGCGAGATCGGCCAGCGCGGGCAGCCGCCCGGCGGCCTTGCGGAGGATGTGCGAGTCCATGAAGCCGCCCGCGGTCGGGAGCGGGTGCAGGGTCACGAGCGTCGCGACCGGCTCGCGCTCCTCCGGCAGGGCCAGTTCACCCACGAGCGTCAGCCCGTCGACGGTCGTCAACTCGATGTCCTCCCGGCGAGCGGGAAGCAGCACGGGTCCGCGTATCTCCATCAGGCGATCCTCCAACAGTGCGTGTGCCAGTGGCGACGTGCGGCGAGATCCGCCGAGTCCCCCAGGACGCCGTCCGCACGCCATACGACGACGTGTGCGACGCCCACCTCGACGGTGCGGCCGCACCCCGGGCAGATGTAGGGCTTCTGTGCCTGCGCGGCGGAGAGGGGCTGCACGGTCCATTCCGCGCCGCGCTTGACCTCGGTGCGCTTCCAACCGGCGATCAGGCGATCGAGAGAGGCGTCGGAACGGTCGCTCGACGGCCGACGCTTGCGGGAACGGGGCACGCGCCCGTCACCACCAGTGGTTGGCGGTCCAGAACGCGTACGCCCCGGCCCAGCCGCCGTAGCGGCTCGTGGCGTAGCCCGTGCCCCAGCGCAGGTTGTCCACCGGGTCGTAGCCGTTGCCCGGCACCTTGCCGCACGGGAGCGCCTGCACCAGCCCGCACGCGCCCGACGAACGGTTGGTCGCGTTCGGGTTCCAGCCGCTCTCACGGCTCACGATGTAGTCGACGTAGCCCATGTCGGACTCGGAGATGCCCGCCGCAGCCATCCATTCACTGGGCGCACCGCCGCCGGAATACAGGACGGGGCCGCCGCCTCCGCTCGACGCATCCGAACCCGAGGTCTTCTTCTTCTCGGTGGGCGTGGGCGTCGGGGTGGGCTTCGGCTTGACGTAGACGTTGTAGCTCGAGCGGTCGAGCGTCGGAGCCTGCTTGTCGCCACCGACGGAGACCTGCTGCACGTCGCCGAGTCCCTCGGCGTACAGCGTCACGGTCTTGGGCTCCTCGGCCTGCGCCCGCGAGATCGCGCCGCCCATCGGGCCGACGTAGGCTCCCGTGAAAGCCAGCGCTGCGCAGGCCGCGAAGACCGTGACGACTCCGCGTCGACGCGTCCAGTGCGGGCCGCGACGGCCCGCCGGACCCGGGTGCACAACGTCGACGACGGTGTGGCCGCGACGGGCCACACGTCGAGAGGACGCACGCGTGAGGTCGGATCCGGAAGTCACAGTGGGGTCGATTCTACCGATGGGTTCATCATCAGGGGAGGCGGGGTTCAGCCGATCGCGAGCATGACCTCGACGACGGCGTCCAGGACCGCATCGACCTGCGCCTCGCGGTAGCCGTTGCGCTCCACGCGGAACGCCACGGAACGCACCTGTTCGGCCGTCACGGGGTCGCCCGCGGAGAGGTACCGCGAGATGCGGTCGGCGACGATGTCGACCTCGTCGACGGCGTAGCCGAAGTTCAGGACGCCGACTCTCTCGAACCGCGCCCGACGCGGCCGCGACAGCCGGTCGAGCACGACCTGGGCCGTGTCCCGCGTCTCGGCCACCCAGGCGCGGGCACCGAGCCGGGCCAGCGCGTATTCGCGCTCCCGCGCAGCGAAAGCGTCCTCGACGCGTCCGAGCGCGGCATCCACCGGTCCGATGGCGTAGCCACCGCGCACCAGGGGGAAGGATGCCTCGCGCACCTCCGTCGAGCGGAGCGCGCCGGGCTCGTCGGCCTCGAACGCGTCGCGGGCCTTCTCGAGGAAGGTGTCGACAGCGCGCTTCTCGTACCCCTTCTTGCGCCGCGGCGCGTCGGGGAACGGCGTCGAGCGTGCCGGGCGTGAGGTCTCGGTCTCGGTCATGACACTCCCAGGGGCGAGAGGAGGTAGTAGAGCGCCAGCGCGGCGGTCGCGGACGGCAGGATCGAGTCGAGCCGGTCGAGCACACCGCCGTGTCCGGGGAGCCACGAACTCATGTCCTTGATGCCGAGGTCGCGCTTCAGCATCGACTCGCCGAGGTCACCCACCGTCGCGGTGGCCAGCACCACGGCACCGAAGATCAGACCGGCCCACCACGGCACCCCGAGCATGAACACCGCCAGCAGCACGCCGGCGGCGAGGGCGGCGACGAACGCGCCTGCGAATCCCTCCCACGTCTTCTTCGGGCTGATGCGGGGAGCCATGGGATGCCGTCCGCCGCGGCCGAAAGTGAGGCCCGACACATAGGCGCCGGTGTCTGCCACGACGGCGAGCACGAGGAAGGCCAGCACCCACCATTCGCCGCCGTCCTCGGCGAGCAGGATCAGAGCCATGCTCGTCAGGAAGGGGACGTAGAGCTGCACGAAGACCGCCACCAGGACGTCCGCGAACACCTCGTTGTGGGCTCGTCCATCGCCCGCGTGCATCTGTGCGACGAGGCGCCAGACGACCACGAGAGCGACCGCGACGAGCGTGGCCACCCAGTGCATCCAGAGGCCCGCGAGGTATCCGCTGGCGAGCAGCAGGACGCCCGCGGCCAGCTGCGGGACGAGGTCGACCCGACGGCCCGACACCTGCAGTGCGCGGGAGAACTCGAGCACCCCGAGCACCATCGCGCCGAGCGCGAAGAACGCGAACAGCCACTTCACGAAGATCAGCGAGGCCACGACCACGACGCCGATCGCGACGCCGATGAGGATCGCGAGGATCAGATCGCGACCGGTGCGCTGCTTGATTCGCTCGTTGGCCTGATCGAACTCCGCCCGGGCCTGGGCGATGTGGTGCTCGGCATCCGTCCGCATCGCGCGCAGCTGCGACTCGATCGCCGCCGCCGTCTCACCGGTGGCCGGTGCACGACGCGCGGCATCGCCCCTCCGTCGGGAGGGCGGCGCGGCGGACGACGGCTCGTCCGCGTCGGGGGCTTCGGTCATCGGTCAGACCTCGAGCAGTTCGGCCTCTTTGCGCTTGAGAGCCTCGTCGATCGCGTCGACGTGCGAACGGGTCACACCGTCGAGTTCCTTCTCGGCGCGGACGAGCTCGTCTTCGCCGACCTCGTTCTTCAGCGCATCCAGGTCGTCCTTGGCCTTGCGGCGGAGGTTGCGCACCTGCACCTTGGCGTCCTCGCCCTTGCTGCGGACGAGCTTGACGTACTCCTTGCGGCGGTCCTCGGTCAGCTCGGGCATCGTGATGCGGACGATGTTGCCGTCGTTCGTCGGGTTGACGCCGAGGTTCGGCATGTCACGGATCGCCTGCTCGATGGCCTTGAGCGCCGACTTGTCGTAGGGGTTCACCACCAGCGTGCGGGCCTCGGGGTTGTTCAGCGAGGCGAGCTGCGCCAGCGGGGTCGGCGAGCCGTAGTAGTCGACCAGGACCTTCTGGAACATCTGGGGGTTCGCGCGCCCGGTGCGGACGGTGGCGAAGTCCTCCTTCGCGGCCTCCACGGCGCGGTCCATGCGGGCTCCGGCATCGGCCAGGACATCGGCGATCACGGTGACTCCATTCGTTGGGGCTGACGTCTCAGTCTAATCGCGCGCGGGCCCGGCACCCGGGCCCGCGCGCCGGATCACGACGTGACGAGCGTCCCGATGGGCTCGCCGAGGAGAGCCCGGGTGACATTGCCCGCGGGCTCCATGCCGAACACGCGCATGTCCATGCCGTTGTCCATGCAGAGGCTGAACGCGGTCGAGTCGACGACCTTGAGGCCCTTCTGGAGGGCGTCACCGTACGTCAGGTGGTCGAGCTTGGTGGCCGTGGCATCCACTCGGGGGTCGGCGGTGTAGACGCCGTCGACGCCGTTCTTGGCGACGAGCACCTCGGACGCGCCGATCTCGAGCGCACGCTGGGCGGCGACGGTGTCGGTGGAGAAGTACGGCAGGCCCGCGCCGGCACCGAAGATGACGATGCGGCCCTTCTCCATGTGCCGCTGCGCGCGACGGGGAATGTAGGGCTCGGCGACCTGGGTCATCGAGATGGCGGACTGCACGCGCGTCGCGGCACCCGCCTGCTCGAGGAAGTCCTGCAGCGCGAGCGAGTTCATGACGGTGCCGAGCATGCCCATGTAGTCGGCACGGCCGCGGTCCATGCCGCGCTGGCTGAGTTCCGCCCCGCGGAAGAAGTTGCCCCCACCGACGACGATCGCGATCTCCACGCGATCCACCGCCTCGGCGATCTCTCGGGCGATCTGGCTGACGACGTCGGGATTGACCCCGAGCTGTCCCCCACCGAAGGCCTCACCGGACAGTTTGAGCAGAACGCGGCGGCGCCGGGTCGCTTCATCGATCACGTGTCATGTCCTCTCGTCTGGTTCAAACTATCTCCCCCGCCGACGCGACCGATACGCCACGCGCGCAGGGAAAAGGCCCGGGATGCCATGGCATCCCGGGCCTTGTCATCGGTGCTTACGCGCCGACCTTGAAGCGGGCGAAGTCGGTCAGCGTGAGACCGGCGTCGGAGGCGACCTTCGCGACGGACAGCTTGTTGTCCTTCGCGTAGTCCTGGTCGAGGAGGGCGACCTGCTTGAAGAACGCGTTCACGCGGCCCTCGACGATCTTCGGGAGCGCAGCCTCGGGCTTGCCCTCGTTGCGGGAGATCTCGGTGACGATCTCGCGCTCCTTCTCGACGTCGGCCTCGGGCACGTCGTCACGGGTGAGGAACGAGGGGTTGGCGAAGGAGATGTGCTGCGCGATGGAGCGAGCCGTCTCCGCGTCGTCGCCGGTGTAGGCGAGGACGACGCCGACCTGGGGCGGGAGGTCCTTGCTGGTCTTGTGCAGGTAGACCTCGAACTTCTCGCCGCGGATGGTGCGGACGCGACGGAGCTCGACCTTCTCGCCGATGATGGCGGCCTCGTCCGAGATGAGCTGCTCGACGGTCTGGCCGTCGGCGTCGGCGGCGAGGGCGGCCTCGACCGAGTCGGCACCGGCGGCGGAAGCCGCGGCGACGACCTTGTCGGCCAGCGCGATGAAGCGGTCGTTCTTGGCGACGAAGTCGGTCTCGCAGGCGAGCTCGAGCAGCGTCACGGCGCCCTCGGTCTCGCGGGCGGTGACGAGGCCCTCGCTCGTGGAGCGGTCGGCGCGCTTGGCGTTACCCTTCGCGCCCTTGAGGCGGAGGATCTCGACGGCCTTCTCGACGTCGCCGTCGGCCTCTTCGAGCGCCTTCTTGGTGTCGACCATGCCGGTGCCGAGCTGCTCGCGCAGGGCCTTGATGTCGGCGATCGTGAAGTTTGCCATGGTGTGGCGTCTCCTAAGTCGTTGGTGGTTCTGATGTGAGCTCGGCGGGGCCGCGCGCACCCCTGGGGGCGCGTACGACCCCGCCGGATCGTAGCCTGTGCGGGTGACGCCGCGGTGTCGCGGCGGCGCGCTTACTTGCTGTCGGCGGCCTCGGCGGCGGCGACCTCAGCGGTCTCCTCGCCGGACTCGGCGGCGACGGCCTCGTCGTGGGCCTCGGCGCCGGCGGCGTCGTCGGCGGACTCGGTCGCAGCCTCGGTGGTCTCGGCGTTCGTCTCGAGCAGCTCGCGCTCCCACTCGGCGAGGGGCTCAGCGGCCTCGTCCTCGCCCGCGGGCTGGTGGCGCTGGATCAGGCCCTCGGCGGCGGCGTCGGCGATGATGCGCGTGAGCAGGCTCACGGAGCGGATCGCGTCGTCGTTGCCGGGGATCGGGTACTGGAACTCGTCCGGGTCGGCGTTCGTGTCGAGGATGCCGATGACGGGGATGCCGAGCTTCTTGGCCTCGTCGATGGCGAGGTGCTCGCGCTTGGCGTCGACGACCCAGATCGCCGAGGGGGTCTTCTGCAGGTTGCGGATACCACCGAGCGACTTGTGCAGCTTGTCGAGCTCGCGCTTCTTGAGCAGGAGCTCCTTCTTGGTGAAGCCGCTCTCGGCCGGGTTCTCGTAGTCGAGCTCCTCGAGCTCCTTCATGCGCGCGAGGCGCTTGGAGACGGTCGAGAAGTTGGTGAGGAGGCCACCGAGCCAGCGCTGGTTCACGTAGGGCTGGCCCACGCGCGTCGCCTGCTCGGCGAGGACTTCCTGCGCCTGCTTCTTGGTGCCGACGAAGAGGATGGTGCCGCCGTGCGCGACGGTCTCCTTGACGAACTCGTACGCCTTGTCGATGTACGACAGCGACTGCTGGAGGTCGATGATGTGGATGCCGGAGCGCTCGGTCAGGATGAAGCGCTTGACCTTCGGGTTCCACCGACGGGTCTGGTGTCCGAAGTGAACGCCGCTGTCGAGCAGCTGGCGGATGGTGACGACGGCCATGGTCGTACTCCTGTTCTGAGGCGCTCGCGCGCCATGGTTGCGGTTGTTTCGCGCCGATCGAGGGACCGGCGAGCCTGGTGCCCGGCGCACACCCGCCATCCGCCGGAGCGGAGGACCGTGGGGTGTGGATGCCGCGCGATGCGCTGACCCGGAGGCCAGTGCGGTGCGCTGTGGGCACGCGGAGTCATCCCGATACACGAGATGCGTCCTCCAGCATACAGGACGGCTCCTCCCCAGGAGGTCCCGGGTCGTGTTCGTCCACGGATCGTCGCGGGGAGCCCGCGCGGGCCTTGGCCCCTTGGGCAGCCTGGTGTCATGAAGATGCGTTTCCTGGCGTACGGGGTCTTCGTGGTGGTGGCCGTCCTGGGCGTCGCTCCCGCGACGGCCGGTGAGGACGACCCTTTGGCGCGGCGCGGATGGGTGTGGCCGGTCGATGCCGTGCAGTTCGTGCGTCCGTTCGAGGCGCCGGCGAACCGGTACGCGGCCGGGCATCGCGGCGTGGACCTCGGTGGCGTCGAGCGCGTGCGCTCGCCCGCGGCCGGCACCATCGCATTCGCGGACTCGGTCGCGGGACGCCCGGTCGTCACCATCGATCACGGCGATGGTCTGGTCACGACGTTCGAGCCCGTGACGACATCGCTGGAGGTCGGAGACGCGGTCGCGCGAGGCGATCCGGTCGGTGAGGTGGGCGTGGGCGGGCACAGCGCGCCGGGGGCGTTCCACTTCGGCGTTCGCTGGAACGGCGAGTACGTCAACCCGCTGCGGCTGCTGGGCGGGGTGCCGCGGGCGATCCTGCTGCCGTGCTGTTGAGGCGGTGGGTGTCGTTCGGCCGCGGCGATGCGTTTCAGTCTCAGCCGATCGTGTTGCCGCGACCTTCGATCGTGCTGTCGCCGATTCCGCCGCCCGCTTTCACCGTGCTGTCCTGTCCACGGACGCGGAGGGAACCGATCGCTCCCCCGGCGGTGATCGTCGCACGGTCGCCGCTCAGGTCGAGGCGTCCCAGCGCCCCGGCGACGGTGAGCGCAATGTCGTTGCCTTGGATGATCGCGGAATCGACGGCCGCGGCCGAGACGCGGATGCGGTCGCCCGACATCGTGAGAGCGCCGACGGTCGCTGCGCCCGCATCCACCGTCAGCGCCGTTCCCGACACAGTGAGCTGGGAACACGTGCCGGTGACGCGGACGGACCGTTCTGCCCCGGTCACGGAGCCGGTACTGCCGTCACCGCAATCGACGACGGATCCGTCGCTCGGGGCGATGGTCGGGGCGGTGGTCACGGACGGTGACGCCTGCGAGGGAGGAGCCGTAGCGGTGGGTGCTGCGCTCGGCGCGGTGACCTCACCCGACGCGGCGGAGGCCGGTGGCGGGAGTCGGGTGACCACCGGTTGAGGGACGAGGCCGCAACCTGCGAGGAGGACGGCGCCGAGCAGCACACCGCTGACCGCGGCCGTGTGCCTGACCGCGGCCGTGCATCTGATGACCGCGGCCGTGCCACTGAGGGCGGTCACGGGTCTGACCGCAGTGGTGCGTCGAGCTCGAGTGGCCACGCCCCCACGGTACGTCGGCCCGGAAAGGGATGCCAGGGGTCCACAGCCGCTGTCGTGTCTGGGCAGTCGCGTGCGTGGCGTCACGCGCGCGGGTGGGCCAGCCGGTACGCCTCACGGAGGCGCTCGGCGGAGACGTGGGTGTAGATCTGGGTCGTGCCGAGGCTGGCGTGACCGAGGATCTCCTGGACCGAGCGCAGGTCCGCGCCACCGTCGAGCAGGTGCGTTGCCGCGGAGTGACGGAGCGCGTGCGGCCCGAGGGATTCCGCCCCCACGACCGGTGCGACGACACGGGAGACGAGGGCGTGGACGGTCCGCGGTCCCAGCCGGCCGCCGCGCGCCCCGAGGAAGACCGCGGCCCCGGCACCCCCACCCCGGCCCGCCAGAGCCGGCCGACCGCGAACGAGGTACGCGTCGAGAGCGCGAGCCGCCGGTGAGCCGTACGGCACGACGCGTTCCTTGTCGCCCTTGCCGTGGAGGCGAAGGGTTCGGCGGTCGTCGTCGATGTCGTCGACGTCGAGGCCGCAGATCTCCGACACCCGGGCGCCCGTGCCGTACAGAAGCTCGAGGAGCGCATGATCGCGGAGGGCGACGGGATCGCCGTCCTTCGCCTCGGCCTCGGCCGCGGCCAAGACGCCCTCAAGCGCCGCTGCCGTGGCGACTGCGGGAAGGGTGCGACCGCGCTTGGGCGCGACCAGCCGCCCGCTCGGGTCGGAGTCGATCACCCCCTCTTCCCGGGCCCACGCCAAGAAACCCTTCACGGCGGACGTCCGGCGCGCGGCCGTGGCTTTGCTGAGCCCGGCGGTCGTGGCATCCCACTGCCACTCCCGGAGGTCCTCGATGTCGAGGTCGCGCACGTCCGGGTCGCCGGAGGCCCGGGCGAGGTCGGCGAGGTCGGAACGGTAGGCGCGAACCGTCGCGGGCGAGAGGCGGCGCACGTCGGCGAGGTGGCTCAGGTAGCCTTCGACCGCTTCGGACATGCGCACGCATCAAGGATGCGTCCTCGGGCCCGCCCCGGACGGCACGACGCGCTCGATCATCGGTCCCGCGCCGGAGCGTCACCCCTCCTCATTACGGACCGCCACAGCCCGTCGTCTCCGCGCGACGCCCGACCTTCGAGTTCCGCGAGGCCCAGCATCGCCTGGGCGTCGGCGTACGCGAAGCCCGCGCGGCGCGCGAGGTCCGCGACTTCCCGGCCCACCCGCGGCGACAGCGCGTCGAGCAGTCGGCTGGTCTCGTCCGTGCGCCCTCCCCCAGCCGGCCCGGCCGAAGCCCCCTGTCCGAGCATCTCGCGCACGTCCGCCGCCGACGTCACGCACACACCGTCGAATTCCCGCAGAACGCGATGACAGCCGGCCGAGGCTGCGCTCGTCACCGGCCCCGGCACAGCGCCGAGCGCCCTACCGAGTTGGCCGGCGTGTGCGGCGGTGTTCAGCGAGCCGCTGCGGTGCCCCGCCTCGACGACGACGACCGCGTCCGCGACGGCGGCAATGAGCCGGTTCCGCGACAGGAAGCGCCACTTCGTCGGTGCCGCTCCGCACGGTGTCTCGCTGACGACCGCGCCCGTTTCCGCGATCCGGGCGAGGAGTGCTTCGTGCCCGCGGGGGTAGGCACGATCGACGCCGCCGGCGAGGAAGGCGACGGTGCGCCCTCCGGTCGAGAGCGCCGCCCGGTGTGCCGCGCCGTCGATGCCGTAGGCGGCCCCCGACACGACGACCACGCCGGACCCCGCCAGGTCGGCCGCCAGATCGGCGGCCACGGCCTCACCGTAGGGGGTCGCCGCGCGGGCACCCACGATCGCGACGGTCGGTACTCCCCCGAGACCTTCCACGTCCCCCCGGATCCAGAGGGCGTGCGGCGCGTGCACGCCCAGGTCGTCGAGCCGCGACGGCCACCGCGGATCGGAAGGCACCAGAAGGGTCGCGTCGGCGCGACGGGCGGCATCCAGGGAGCGATGCACGGATCCGGAATCCGCGCGCGGCTTCCACCGACCCCGGGCGCTGGCCCACTCGTCGTCGGTGTCCGACAGAGCGATGCGGAGCGCGTCCGTCGCCCCGAACCGCGCGATCAGCTCGCCCGCGGCGCCGTCACCGGGTTCGGCGAGCACCGACCACCAGACGCGCGCGTACGTGTCGCTCGGGTCGAGCTCCTGCGCTCGACCGACTCCGGCCAACGCCGCGGCCGCGGCATCCATCGTCAGATCCGCGTGCGTCATGCCACGCTCCCCTGCCGGAGGAACAGTGCCCGGCCGACGTCGTCTCCGTGCAGCCGGTCGTGTCCCGCGAGGTCGGCGACGGTCCAAGCGACGCGAAGGAGCCGGTCGTAGCCCCGGAGCGTCAGCGCGCCCCGCCGCAGCGCGGTGTCGAGAGGTCGCAGCACCTCCGCGTCGGGTACAGCGGCACCGCGCAGCCATGTCCCCGCAACATCGGCGTTGCGTCGCCACGGCGTCTCCGCCCACCGGCGCGCCGCTCGTTCGCGCGCCGACCCCACGATCTCGCGCGCGTCTCGCGTGGTCACGGCGGGCGCCGCACTCGACCGGCGCGCGTCCGACACACGCTGCAGCCGCAGGTCGAGGTCGATGCGGTCGAGCAGCGGACCCGACAACCGCCGCGTGTACCGACGGATCGCTTGTGGCGCGCACTCGCACACCCCGCCCGGGACGCCGTACTGTCCGCACGGGCAGGGGTTGGTCGCGACGACGAGTTGGAACCGTGCCGGGAACGTCGCGGATACGCCCGAGCGGTGAAGCTGGATCACCCCGCTCTCCAGCGGCTGGCGAAGCGCATCGAGAACGGATGCCGGAAACTCCCCGCCCTCGTCGAGGAACAGGACTCCCTCGCTCGCGCGGGCGATCGCCCCGGGCCGCACCACACCCGATCCCCCGCCGATCAGCGCCGCGGCGCTCGCCCCGTGGTGCGGGCTCTCGAACGGCGGGGTCCGGCTCAAGCGCGTGACGATCTCGCCCGACAACGAGCGCACCGACGCGACCGACAGTGCCGCGTCGTCATCGAGATCCGGCAGGATGCCCGGCAGCCGCCGTGCCAGCATCGTCTTGCCCGCGCCGGGAGGCCCGCTCATCAACAGGTGGTGGCCGCCGGCCGCCGCCACGATCAGGGCGTCCACGGCATCCGGTTGCCCGAGGATGTCGGCGAGGTCGAGCGACTCCTCACGCAGCGCCAGCGGCTCATCGGCGAGGACCGGCCGCAGGTCGGGTGCCTCGCTCACCCCGCCGTGCCAGCGAACGACCTCCGCGAGGCACGTGGCCGCGCGCACCTCGATACCCTCCACCAGCGCCGCCTCCGCCGCGTTGGCTGCGGGAACGACGACGCGCGACCGACCGGCCCGGTGCGCCGCGAGCACCGACGGCAGGACGCCGGGCACAGGGCGAAGCCGCCCGTCCAGACCGAGCTCGCCGATGTGGACCGTGTCGGCGACGCGGGTGGCATCCATGGTCCCGGTCGTCGCGAGAGCCGCCACGGCGATCGCGACGTCGAAGGCCGAGCCGCGTTTCGGCAGGCTCGCCGGCGAGAGGTTCACCGTGAGCCGCCGCTTCGGGAGTTCGAGGCCCCGGTTCGTGCAGGCGTTCCGCACCCGTCGCCCGGCCTCGCCGAGCGCCTTGTCGGGCAGCCCGATGATGGCGAACTCCGGCGTCTGCGGCGAGAGGTCGGCCTCGACCTCCACCAGGTCGCCCCGGACCCCGGTGAGCGCCACCGCCCAGGTGCGCGCGACGGTCACAGCGCGTCCTCGAGGTGCTCGAGCCGTGCGGTGCGCGGGTCGGGACCGATCAGGGCGATCGCGTCGATGCGCAGAGTCCGCCGCCGCGCCTCCATCGGATGCACGGCGATCCACGCCAGCGCCAGGCGCCACAGACGCTCGGCCTTGCGCTTGTCGATCGCCTCGAACGGGTGCCCGAACGCCTCGCTCGCCCGGCTCTTCACCTCGACCACGACGAGCATCCCCGCGGTCTCGGCGACGATGTCGATCTCGCCCTGCGGACACCGCCAATTGCGGTCGAGGATGCGGAAACCGTTCGCGGTCAGGTGGCGGGCGGCCCGCTCTTCACCGGCTCGCCCGAAGTCGTCTTTCGCTGCCATGCCCGAGAGCGTGGCATCCAGGGGTCACGCCCCGACGGACGAAAACAACGATCCGGGGATGGCTGGCGAGAAAGGGCGCCTGGGGAGGAACCGTCAGCTGTCGAGCGAGAGCTCTTCGGGCAGCTGGAAGTCGCGGCGCGAGAGCTCCTCGACGTTGACGTCCTTGAACGTCAGCACGCGCACCGACTTCACGAAACGGTCGGCGCGGTAGATGTCCCACACCCACACGTCGGTCATCGAGATCTCGAAGTAGAAATCGTGCTCGGTGTCGCGGCGGACGACATTCACGTCGTTGGCGAGATAGAACCGGCGTTCGGTCTCGATCACGTACTGGAACTGCGAGACCACGTCGCGGTACTCGCGGTACAGGGCCAGTTCGAGTTCGCGGTCGTAGTCCTCGAAGACGTCGTCATCCATGGTTCTCCCATCCTAGGCGCGTTGCGCGCGGACGCCGACCGCCGGGACCCACGCCCGCGCGTCAGAACAGCGTCGGAGCCGGGGCAATCGCCCACGAGCGTCTGTGGTGCACGCTCATGCCGTACACGCCGATCGCCTCGCGATGGTCGAGGCTGGCGTACCCCTTGTTGCGCGCCCACCCGTAGGCGGGCAGTTCGTCGTGCAGCCCGGTCATCACGGTGTCGCGCGCGACTTTCGCGATGACGGATGCCGCGGCGGCACTCGCGCAGTCCCGGTCGGCCTTGATGATCGGCTTCACCCGGAGGCCGCTCTCCCCCGCCGGGGTGATGTAGTCGTGGTTGCCGTCGAGGATTACCAGCGCGTCCTCGGGCACGACACCATGCGCGCGCAGGTCGGCGATCGCCCGGACCGCCGCAAGACCCAGGGCACGGATGATGCCGACCTCGTCGATCTCTTCGGAGCTCGCCCAGCCCACGGCGCTGTGCTGCACGAACGCCGCGGCGCGCGCGGCCACCTCCGGCCGCCGGGCCTCGGGCACGAGCTTGGAGTCCCGGAGCCCGAGCGGCACGCGCTTGCGCGAACGCGACGGGTCGATGACCGCCGCCCCCACCGCGACGGGACCCGCGAGGGCTCCGCGACCCACCTCGTCGCACGCGATGATGAGCGCGTGCTCCTTGAGCAGGCGACGCTCGAGAGTGAGCGTGGGCTCGATCACGGCGCCGACTCCGGCGCCGGCACCCCCGCGAACACGTCGTGGTGGAAATCGATCGCCCCGAACCGGTTGAACGGCCAGGTGATGAGGAACGCGCGCCCCACGACGTTGTCGATCGGGACGAAGCCCTTCCCGGGCTGGTCCTGGTTGAAGCGCGAATCCTTCGAGCTGTTGCGGTTGTCGCCCTCCACCCACAGCGACCCTTGCGGCACGGTGATGTCGAACGGCACCGGCGACGGCGCGGTGGCACCGGGTGCGAGCTTGACGTAGGGCTCGACCAGCGGCGACCCGTTGACCTCGGTCTGGCCGAGGGCGTTGCAGCACACCACGTGGTCACCCGGCGTGCCGATGACCCGCTTGATCAGGTGGTCATCGCTGTCGGGCGCGGACAGGCCGACGAGCGACAGCACCCAATCGGTCGCCGCGACGAGCGGCGGCTGCTCGGGCTTGGGATTGGCGGGCAGCCATCCGCCCGGGTCGCGGAACACCACGACGTCCCCGCGCTCGTACTCGCCGAAGTGCGGGGTCAGTTCGTCGACCAGGATGCGGTCGTTGAGCTGCAGCGTGTCGGTCATCGACGCGGACGGAATGTAGAACGACCGCACCACGAACGTCTTGACCAGGAACGACACCAGGAGGGCGATCAGCAGGATCACCACGACGTCCCGCAGGAACGTGAGGGTGCCGCGCCGCCGACGCGTCGTGGGGGCCGAAGCCGGAGGGGATGCGGTTTCGTCGCTCATGTTGATCCTTCGCCGGGCTCACCGCACACCGGAAGACCGCGGGGACAAGCCTCGCACATTCCGCCGCGCGCACCGAACGTCACACGGCGTCGAACGCCTATGAATCCCGGGCGAATCGGCATCCGGATGCCACCACCCCGCGCCCCTTCCCCGAGACCGCGTCCGGGCGCGACCACCGCCGCCCGTTCACCGAGACCGCGTCCGGATGCCGCCACCGCCGCCCGTTCACCGAGACCGCACTCCGCTGACAACTCGGCGACATCACGCAGCGGTCTCGCCGGCCGCATGCAGTCTCGCGGCCCCGACCCCCGCAATCCCCGCCCCGGAAACGACGAACGCCCCGCGACGGATCGCGGGGCGTTCGAGGAGGGCGGGACTCAGCGGTCGCGCTTCTCCTTGATCTTGGCCTTCTTGCCACGCAGGTTGCGCAGGTAGTAGAGCTTCGCGCGGCGCACGTCACCGCGGGTGACGACCTCGATGTGGTCGATCACGGGGCTGTGCACGGGGAAGGTGCGCTCGACACCGACCTGGAAGCTGACCTTGCGGACCGTGAAGGTCTCGCGCACACCGTCGCCGGAGCGGCCGATGACGACACCCTGGAAGACCTGGATGCGCGAGCGGTTGCCCTCGGTGATGTTGACGTGCACCTTGACGGTGTCGCCGGGCGAGAAGACGGGAATGTCGGAGCGGAGCGAGGCCGCGTCGACGGCGTCGAGGATCTGCATGATCTTCACTTCCTGCGACCGCCACAGGTCGATCGCACGATGATTGGGGAAAAGAAAAGGATTGTGCCCGAGCCGCGAAGCGGCGGACTCCCCTGAGGCAGAGCCGGTCAGGGCACAAACGCCTATTCTGCCACGGACGGGCACACCGTCCAAACCGAGTCGGCTCAGCGGCCCGCACGACAAAGCGTCAGCGCGTCGCGGGGTTCTCCGTGATGACGATGACCTCGCCCTCGACGCGCGGACGCGGCTGTTCGCGCGTCGGCGGGATGTATCCGGTCCCGTCGGCGGCGCGCAGGAGGGTGACCCCGCCGCGCGCCTCGTTCCACAGCTGCGCGAGCGACGACCACAGCAGGACGAAGGCGCCCACGACGCTCAGGACCAGCAACGGGAAGAACGTACGCGAGTCGTAGAACCCCAGGGCGACGACGACGACCTGCCACGCCGCGATCGCGATGACGTCGCGCCAGGATGCCGACCGCTCGGCACGGACGCTCCCCCGCGCGCGCACGAGGAAGGCGGTGATGATCTGCGTCACGAAGACCGCCGGTGCAGCGATGAAAAGCCACAGGAGGGCCCACCCGCTGCCGCCGCTGAACACGATCCACCCCACGAACAGCCACAGCGGCAGGACGAACGCGGCCGGGAACAGCCAGCGGAGAAAGATTCGGCGGAGCACCATGAACCGATGGTAGGGCGGTCAGTTGTGCGGCGGCTTTGAACCCGGACAGCGGCCGCCGCGGACAGCGCGTGCCCGGGCTGCGGCCACCCCGACACCGCGTGCCCGGGCATCGACCGGCGGTGCCGATACGAGAGAATGGAGGTTCGAGGAAAGGGAACCACCGATGATCGAACTGCGCACACCCGCCGAGATCGACGCCATGCGCCCGGCCGGACGCTTCGTCGCGGAGGTCCTGGCGACGCTGCGCGACGAGACGAAGGTGGGCACCAACCTCCTGCACCTGGACCGTCGCGCGCACGACATGATCCGCGCCGCCGGGGCCGAGTCCTGCTACATCGACTACCACCCCTCGTTCGGCGCGAGCCCGTTCGGCAAGGTGCTCTGCACCTCGATCAACGACGCGGTCCTGCACGGCCTCCCCCACGACTACGCGCTCCGTGACGGCGACCTCGTCTCGCTCGACTTCGCCGCCTCCGTCGACGGCTGGGTCGCCGACTCCGCGGTGTCGTTCGTCGTCGGCACCCCGCGCGACGAGGACCTCGCCCTCATCGACACCACGCAGCGGGCCCTCGCCGCCGCGATCGAGGCCGCGACCGTCGGCCACAAGATCGGCGACATCTCGGCCGCGATCGCCGCCGTCGCGCACGCCGAGGGGCTCAGCATCAACACGGACTTCGGCGGCCACGGCGTCGGACGCACCATGCACGGCGACCCGCACGTCGCAAACGACGGCAAGGCGGGCCGCGGCTACCCGCTGCGCGCAGGCCTCGTCCTGGCGCTCGAGCCGTGGTTCCTGCAGACCACCGACGAGCTCATCACCGACCCCGACGGCTGGACGCTCCGCAGCGCCGACGGCTCGCGCGGCTCGCACTCCGAGCACACGGTCGCGATCACCGAGGACGGGCCCATCGTCCTCACCGACCGCTCGTTCCTCGGCGTCGACTGATCCTGTCGGTCATGGCATCCGGAGTCCGGATGCCATGACCCTCAGCCCGTTCGACCCCTGCGGGCGCCTCGCGGCTCAGTCGGCGAGCAGATCCGGGCGACGCTCGCGGGTGCGCTCGAGCTGCTGCTCGCGGCGCCACGTCGCCACCGCGCCGTGATTACCGCTCAGGAGCACGGGCGGGACCTCGCGGCCGCGCCACGAAGCGGGCTTGGTGAACGACGGGTACTCGAGCAGGCCGTCCTCGTGCGACTCCTCGACGAGGCTCTCGGGGTTGCCGACCACGCCGGGGATCAGCCGGCCGATGGCCTCGACCATCGCCATGACCGCCACCTCGCCGCCGTTCAGCACGTAGTCGCCGAGACTCAGCAGACGCACGCGGCCGAGATAGGCGGCGTAGTCGAACACGCGCTCGTCGATGCCCTCGTAGCGGCCGCAGCCGAAGACGAGGTGCTGCTCGGTCGACAGCTCGCGCGCGATCTTCTGCGTGAAGCGCTCGCCCGCGGGCGACGGGAAGATGATGACCGGGGATGCCTCGGTGTCGCGGGCGACGTCGTCGAGCGCCTCGCCCCACGGCTCCGGCTTCATGACCATGCCGGCGCCACCCCCGTACGGGGTGTCGTCGACCGTGCGGTGCCGGTCGTGCGTGTAGTCACGGAGATCGTGGACGCGCACGTCGAGCAATCCGCTCTGCCGGGCCTTGCCCAGGAGCGACACCTCGAGTGCGTCAAAGATCGTCGGGAAGATCGAGACGACGTCGATGCGCACGTCAGTCCTCGCGGGAGTCGGCGACCTCGTCGGACTCGTCGCCCTCCGACGCGTCGTCCGCGGCAGCGGCATCCTCGTCGGATCCGGTCTCTTCGCGCGGAGGGTCGTCGTCGCCGGGGATCTCCTCGAACAGACCGGCCGGCGGCGTCACGACGACGCGGCCGCCCTCGACGTCGACCTCGGGCACGATCGCGCTGACGAACGGCACGAGCACGTCGGCGTCCTCACCGAGGCCCGTGGGCCGGATGATCAAGAGGTCCTGCGCGGGGAAGTGGTCGACGCGCACCACGCGGCCGATCACGGCGCCGTCGCGCACGACGTCGAGGCCCACAAGCTGATGGTCGTACCACGCGTCGTCTTCGGCGGGGGCGGACTCGGTGTCCTGGTCGATCCACAGGATCGCCTTCACCAACTCCTCGGCGGCCGTGCGGTCGTCGACGCCCTCGAAGAAGGCCACGGGGTGGGAGTTCATCCAGCGGAATTCACGGACCGTCAGCTCGCGGCCGTGCCACGGCGAGGTCTCCGGAACCTGGAGGGTGAACGTGTTGCCGGGGACGAAGCGTCCCTCGGGGTCATCGGTGTACAGCTCGAGCTTGAACGCGCCCTTGAGGCCGTGGGCCTTGACCAGGCGGCCCACGCGGAGCTGAGTCTTGGCGGGCTGGGCGCCCGCAGCGTCGCCGACCGACATCAGTCGTCGGCGACGTCGACGCGGACGCGCTGCCCGTCGGCGAGGGCCGTGATGAGCGTGCGCAGCGCCTTGGCGGTGCGACCGCCGCGCCCGATCACGCGACCCCGGTCATCGGGGTGCACGCGAACCTCCAGCACCTCGCCGCGGGGCGACGTGGCGGAACGGATGGTCACGGCGTCAGGGTGATCGACGATCCCCTTGACGACGTGCTCGAGCGCGGCGGACAGCACGGGACTTACTCTGCCGAGGTCTCGTCGGCAGCGGCTTCGGGCGCCTCTTCGGCGGCCGGAGCCTCGGCCTTCTTCTCGGCCTTGGGCTTGACGACCGACTTCTTGGCGGCGTCGGCCTCGAAGGCAGCCTTGGGCTCGCGGACCTTGACGGTGGACTTCGCGTCCTTCTCGCCCTTGAACGTGCCCCAGTCGCCCGTGAGCTTGAGGATGGCGCGGACCTGCTCGGTCGGCTGAGCGCCGACGCCGAGCCAGTACTGCGCGCGCTCCGAGTCGACCTCGATGAACGAGGGCTCCTCGGTCGGGTGGTACTTGCCGATCTCCTCGATCACACGACCGTCGCGCTTGGTGCGCGAGTCGGCGACGACGATGCGGTAGTAGGGCGCACGGATCTTGCCGAGACGCTTGAGACGGATCTTGACAGCCACGATTTCTCCTGTGGTGGGAAATGAACGAACCGGTCGCCTGGAGCGTGGGGTGCACACCCGGCGGAAGCTCAAAGAGGAGGACCGGCGCTGGATAGAGGGTCGAGCACCTGGTCCGACCCTCTATTCTGCCAGATGACACGGCGGGTCGCGAACCCGCTGACGCCCGTGTCGCCATGTCAGACTGACCGCATGACGCTGCCGTTCGCCCCGTCCACGCGTTCCTCCGTGGGACTCGAATGGGAACTCATGCTCGCGGACCGCGAGACCGGGGATCTCGTGCCCCGCGCCCCCGAGCTCCTCGACCTCGTGGAAGACGCGACCGCGCTCGAGCGGTACACGGTGACCGGTGAGCTGCTGACCAACACCGTGGAGGTCACAAGCGGCGTCGGTCACACGGTCGCCGAGTCGGTGGACGACATCGCGGATGCCATCGGCGCGCTGCGCGAGCAGACCGAACCGCGCGGCATCGAGTTGCTGTGCGCCGGCAGCCACCCGTTCGCGCAGTGGTACGACCAGCAGGTCACCGACAAGACGCGGTACCACAAGCTCATCGAGCGCACCCAGTGGTGGGGCCGCAACATGATGATCTGGGGCATCCACGTGCACGTGGGCGTCGACGACGTCGACAAGGTCATCCCCATCGTGAACGCGCTGACGGTGTTCCTCCCCCACCTCCAGGCGCTGTCGGCATCCAGTCCCTTCTGGGCGGGCGAGCGCACCGGCTACGCCTCCAACCGGGCGCTGGTTTTCCAGCAGCTGCCGACCGCGGGTCTGCCGTGGCAGCTGAAGGACTGGTCCGAGTTCGAGCGCTACCTCGACGACATGGTCCGGACAGGGGTGATGGCGGATGCCAGCGAGGGTCCGTTGGGACATCCGTCCGGCGCCGCGCTGGGGCACCGTGGAGATCCGCGCGTGCGACGGCATGTCGACCCTTCCGGAGCTCGCCGCGGTCGCCGCGCTCGCGCAGACGCTCGTCGAGCACTTCTCGCGGATCCTCGACGAGGGCGGCGAGCTGCCCGGCATCCCGCCGTGGTTCGCCCGCGAGAACAAGTGGCGTTCCGCGCGGTACGGACTGGATGCGCGGGTCATCGTCGACCGGCAGGGGACGCAGCTCCCGGTTCGCGAACACTTGCTCGCGGCGATGGCCGACATCGCGGACATCGCCGTGGAACTCAAGTGCGCGCGGGAGTTCGCTGGCCTCGAGACGATCCTCGCGACCGGCGGCAGTTCCGCGCGCCAGGTGGCCGTGGCCGAGGCCGCCGACGGCGACCTCCGCGCGGTGGTGCAGCATCTCATCCGGGAGTTCCGCGGCGGCCCCACACTGCGCGAGCACCTCGCCGCTCTGCGCGTCTGAGTCGCGGCCTCGGCGCCGACTCATAGGTTGGCGCCCGTACGATCTCTGCATGTCCCGTCCGCGTCGCGTCGCGTTGCCGTTGTCGGCCGCCGTTGCCGCGGGCAGCGTTCTCGTTCTCGCCGGGTGCGTCCCCGAGCCGTCGAGCGCCGTGGCTCCCCTGACCTTCTCGGCGCCCCCGCTGGTCCCCATCGCCTCGCCGGCCGCGGAGGAACCCACCCGGGCGCCGGCACCGATCCGGGTCGTCACCCTGGGCGACTCGTTGATGTCAGGCGCGGGCCTCGATCACGGCCAGGCGTGGCCCGACCTGCTCGCGACGCGCGAAGACGTCTCCCTGACCAATCTCGCCTGCGGGGGCATGGGCTTCGTCGTGACGGGAGAGTGCGGAACCGCGTACGCGGGATTCTCCCCCGCCGTCGCGGCGCTCCAGCCGGAGCTGATCATCGTGCAGTCCTCGAGCAACGACTTCTTGCAGGACGCCGACACGATCCGCACCGACACGGACGACACGGTCGCGCAACTGCACGACGCGGCGCCGGACGCCCGCATCGTGGGGCTCAGCACCATCTGGAACGACGACGCCGACGTGCCGGACGACACCGCGACTACGTCGGACGCGCTCAAGGACGCGATCGACTCGGTGGGAGGGACCTTCGTCGACGTCGGCCAACCCCTCGTCGGACACCCCGAGTGGCTCCAGGACGACGACGTGCACCCCACGGCCCGCGGTCAGATCGCGATCGAGCAGACCGTCGTGTCCCGGTTGCAGGACGCGGGCGTGCTCCCCTGAGCGGAGCCCCGCGCCGCCGGCCTCAGCCGCGGCCGAGGAGCTTCTGCAGCTCGGCGAGGTCGGCCTCGCTCGGCGCCTTCTGACCGCCCAGGCCGAAGCCCGAGCCGGTCGCGGGGGCCGCGGCGGTGATCCCGGCGTTCTCGGCCGCGCGCTTCGCGGGGTTGCCCGAGCGCGAGCCCTTCGCCTTCTGCTGCTTGCCGCGCTTGGACGACGCGCCCGGCTTGCCGCCGATCGGGCCCATGCCGGGGATGTTGGGCACACCGCCGCGCGCGACGGTCTTCATCATCTTCGCGGCCTGCTCGAAGCGCTGCACGAGCTGGTTCACGTCGGTGACGGTCATGCCGGAACCGCGCGCGATGCGGAGGCGGCGCGAGCCGTTGAGGATCTTCGGGTTGCGCCGCTCGGCGACGGTCATCGACCGGATGATCGCCTCGGTGCGGTCGATCTCACGCTCGTCGAAGTCCTCGAGCTGCTGCTTCATGGACCCCATGCCCGGGAGCATCCCGAGCATCTTCTTCATGGAGCCCATCTTCTTCATCTGCTGCATCTGCTCGAGGAAGTCCTCGAGCGTGAAGGTCTCGGTCGCGAGCTTTTCGGCGACCTTCATCGCCTCGGCCTCGTCGAAGGCCTGCTGCGCCTGCTCGATCAGGGTGAGGATGTCACCGAGGTCGAGGATGCGGGATGCCATGCGGTCGGGGTGGAACGGCTCGACGTCGTCGAGACCCTCACCGGTCGACGCGAAGATGATCGGGCGCCCGGTCACGGAGGCGACGGACAGCGCCGCGCCACCGCGCGCGTCGCCGTCGAGCTTCGACAGCACGACGCCCGTGAAATCGACGCCGTCCTGGAACGCCTTCGCCGTGTTCACGGCATCCTGACCGATCATCGCGTCGATGACGAACAGCACCTCGTCGGGCTGGGTCGCGGTACGGATGTCGGCTGCCTGCTTCATCAGCTCGGCGTCGACGCCGAGACGGCCGGCGGTGTCGATGATGACGGTGTCGTACTGCTTCTGCTTCGCGTACTCGACGCCGTCGCGGGCGACCTTCACGGGGTTGCCCACGCCGTTGCCGGGCTCGGGCGCGTAGATCGCCGCACCGGCGCGCTCGGCGACGACCTGCAGCTGGTTCACGGCGTTGGGGCGCTGGAGGTCACAGGCGACGAGGAGGGGCGTGTGGCCGTCCTTCTCGAGCATCTTCGCGAGCTTGCCCGCGAACGTCGTCTTTCCCGAGCCCTGGAGACCCGCGAGCATGATGACGGTCGGCGGGTTCTTGGCGAACTGCAGTCGACGCTGCTGGCCACCCAGGATGCCGATGAGCTCGTCGTTGACGATCTGCACGACCTGCTGCGCCGGGTTAAGGGCGCGGTTGACCTCGTCGCCGAGGGCGCGCTCGCGCACCGCGGCGGTGAACTCCTTGACGACGGGCAGCGCGACGTCGGCGTCGAGCAGGGCACGCCGGATCTCGCGGACCGTCCCGTCCACGTCGGCAGGGGTCAGCTGCCCCTTCTTTCGCAGATTGCGGAAGGTCTCTGTGAGCCGGTCGGAGAGGGTGCCGAAAGTCGCCATGATGCGACGAGTTTACGCGGCCCTGCCGCGGACTGCCGCCGGGCGGTGCCGCACTGCGGCACATCCTCGGCGATCCGCGGAACCTCAGCCCCGATCCCGCCCGTGCGGCTGAGGTCGTGCAGACCGCGGAGGAGACGAAACCGGATGCCGCGCCCTCACGCCGCGGCCAGGGCCTCCGACAGCGTCTCGGTGAGCGGGTGGCCCGCGGTGTGGTCGGCCCAGGCCCACACCGCGGCGAGCACGGCCGCGGCCAGCGCCCCCGCGCGCACCTGCGCAGTCAGCGGGGTCGCACCGTCGCGGATCAGCCGCGCCGCGGTCTCGCGCTGCAGGCGGAACTGCCGGATCGCGCGGTCCCGGTCGAGTTCGGCGGCGATGCCCATGGCATCCGCGTTCACGATGGCCAACGCGAGTGCGTCAGGGGCGAGACCGTCGCCGATGGCGAGGAGGACCTCCGACACGGTGCCGCCGTCGCGCAGGTCCGCGACCGCGGCGTCGACCCGCTCGTCGAAGCCCGACCACAGCACGGCGCTCTTCGCCGAGAAGTAGTTGAAGAAGCTCGAGCGGCTCACGCCCGCGCGGCGGGTGATGTCCGACACCGAGGTGGCGTCGTAGCCCTTCTCGAGGAAGAGCTCGCACGCGGCTTCCGACAGCACCTCGCGCGACGACGCGCGCGGGCGTCCCGTGCGGGATTCGGTGGCCATGCCGACAGCCTAGGGCGCGGCATCCATGTATTCTTGGACGCAATCCAACAACCGGGAGCGGTGATGCTCGAGATTCTTCGCGCGGGGCTCGGCCCCGACTACGTGCCGTATCTGGACGGCTGGGCCCTGCAGCGCGTCGTGCACGCCGACGTCGTCGCGGGAACGCGGCCCGACACGCTCCTGCTGCTCGAGCACGAGCCGGTGTACACCGCGGGGAAACGCACCGAGGCGCACGAGCGTCCCACCGACGGCACGCCCGTCATCGACGTCGACCGCGGCGGCAAGATCACGTGGCACGGCCCGGGGCAGCTCGTGGGGTACCCCGTCGTGCGGCTGCCGGAACCGCTCGACGTCGTCGCCCACGTCCGGCGGCTCGAGGGGCTGCTCATCGCCGCTCTCGCGACGCACGGCGTCGAAGGCTTCCGCGTCGAAGGGCGCAGCGGGGTGTGGGTCCGCCGCCCGCTCGGCGTCGACAAGATCGCGGCGATCGGCGTCCGCGTCGAGAGAGGTGTCACCATGCACGGGTTCGCGGTGAACTGCGACAACACGCTCGCTGGGTTCCGGGGCATCGTCCCGTGCGGGATCACGGATGCCGGAGTGACCACGGTGAGCGAGGTCCTCGGTGCCGAGGTCTCCCCCGCCGACATCGTCGACAGCATCGAATCCGTCTTCCGCGCCGAGTACTCGGCGGTGGCCGCGTGAGCGCCTGCGGGACCGGCAGCGCCGGGGGCGCGGCATCCACCGCTCCCAACGGACGCAAGCTCCTCCGCCTCGAGGTGCGGAACGCGCAGACCCCGATCGAGCGCAAGCCCGAGTGGATCAAGACGAAGGCGCGCCTCGGACCCGAGTACACGGCTCTGCAGAACCTCGTGAAGACCGAAGAGCTGCACACCGTGTGCCAGGAGGCCGGCTGCCCGAACATCTTCGAGTGCTGGGAGGACCGCGAGGCGACGTTCCTCATCGGCGGCTCGCAGTGCACGCGCCGCTGCGACTTCTGCCAGATCGACACCGGCAAGCCTGCCGACTACGACACCGACGAACCGCGCCGCGTCGCGGAGAGCGTCTCGCGGATGCAGCTGCGCTACGCCACGGTCACCGGCGTCGCCCGCGACGACCTGCCCGACGAGGGCGCGTGGCTGCACGCCGAGACCGTCCGCCGCATTCACGCGGAGAACCCCGGGACGGGTGTCGAGATCCTCGCGACCGACTTCTCCGGCAACCCCGCGCTGCTCGAGGAGGTCTTCTCCTCGCGGCCCGAGGTCTTCGCGCACAACGTCGAGACGGTTCCGCGGATCTTCAAGCGCATCCGGCCGGCGTTCCGCTACGAGCGCTCGCTCGGCGTGCTGACCGCGGCGCGCGACGCGGGCCTCATCACCAAGTCGAACCTCATCCTCGGCATGGGCGAGGAGCCCGAAGAGGTCGTGCAGGCGCTCCACGATCTGCACGAGGCCGGGACCGACATCATCACGATCACGCAGTACCTGCGCCCCACGCCGCGGCACCTCCCCGTGCAGCGGTGGGTCAAGCCCGCGGAGTTCGTGGAGTTCAAGGAGGAGGCTGAGCGCATCGGATTCCTCGGGGTGCTCGCCGGTCCCCTCGTGCGCTCGTCGTACCGTGCCGGTCGCCTGTGGGCGCAGTCGATGGTGTCGAAGGGCCGCGAGATCCCGCCGCACCTCGCGCACCTCGCGAAGGACATCGCCGCCGCCGACGCCGGCTTCGCGCAGGCGGTGTGAGACACCGGGCGCGGCAGGATTTCCGCCCGTCGTGAACACCGCGGGCCCCGGCGGGCGCGGTCGGTAGCATCGCGACGTGCCCATTGACGATCCCGTCACGTCCTGGCTCGACGCCCACGCGCACGACCTCCGCGGAACCGACCCGGACGGGCCCGACGACGATCTCGAGCCGTTGCTGGACATCGTCGGCGACGCGAGGATCGTCGCGATCGGCGAGAGCATGCATCGCGTCCACGAGTTCTTGGACCTCCGCCACCGCATCTTCCGTTTCCTCGCGCGCCGCGCGGGCTTCACCGCGCTGGTCATCGAGAGCGGGTTCCCGGAGGGTCTGGCCGTCGATGACTGGGTACGGAACGGCGGAACGACGCGCCTTCGCCCCCTGCTCGACCGGGGGATCACGTACCGGTTCGGCAGCTGCCAGGAGATGCTCGACCAGGTGACGTGGATGCGAGAGCAGAACGCGCGTACCCCGGGTCGGCCGCTCCGCTTCTTCGGCATGGACGTCCCCGACAGTTCCGCGAGCGCCCTGCCTGCGGTTCTGGTCGCCCTGGCGCTGCTCGACGTCGCCGATCCGGCCTACGCCGCGCATGCGCGGAGTACTCTGCTCCCCCTGTTCGACTACCTCCCGACCGACCGCACGGGCTTGGCCCAGGCGGCCCCCACGATCCGCGCGTATCTCGCACTGCCCGAGTCGACGCGTCTTCAGCTGTCCGCGCAGCTCCGCGATCTCGCGGAACGCCTGGACGCGCGCAGACCGGAACTGGTCGTGGCGACGGGCTCGCCCGAGTGGGTAGACGCAGCGATCCACGCCGCCCGCGTCGCCGTGGGGGCCGACGCCTTCCTCGCCGCGATGAGCGCGGGACCGACGCGGACATGGCCGCCCGCGAACATCCGCGATCGGGTGATGGCGACGACGGTCGACGGGGTGCTCGATCGGGAGGACCGCATCGTCGTCGCCGCGGCGAACGGCCACGTGCAGAAGACGCCGTACTCCGCACCTCCGTTCGTGCCGGAACCGCTCGCGACACTGGGCCAGCACCTCGCTGCCCGCTGGGGCGACGACCTCGTCGTGATCGGAACGGCGATGGGTGGCGGCAGTGTCTGGCTGCATCAGCCGGGTCCCGAGGATGCCGAGGGGCACTCGACCCCGTTCACCACAGCGCTCCCCCATCCGCTCCCGGTCAGCGTCGATCGAGTGCTGAGCGACGCGCGGCGCGGGAACTTCCTCGTCGACCTCCGCGACCTGCCCGCGGACGCGTCGGACGTGCTCGCGGAAGCGCCCGGCAGCCTCAACGGCTTCCACGTCCAGCCTCTCGACGCGCGAGCGGCCTTCGACGCGATGATCGTCGTGGAGAACGTGAGCCCGTGGCATACGTGGCTCGACGCGCACGGGCTCGCGCGGTGAGGGCCGCCGTGTCCTGAGACCGCTCCCACGGACGGTGTGCGGCGCAGAATAGCCCTCTCCGCCCCCACGGCGGAAGCACCCCTTCCGTTCGTTTCCGAGGTCTAGCCTGACGCCCGGTCATCCGACCGCACGTGGGAAACACCTCACCGAACGGAGCCCCCGGTGGACCTCGCCGTCCTCATCCCCGTCCTTCTCGTCGTCGCACTCTCGTTGTTCTTCGATTTCACCAACGGCTTCCACGACACCGCGAACGCCATGGCGACCTCGGTCGCCACCGGCGCACTCAAGCCCAAGGTCGCCGTCCTCATCTCCGCCGTGCTGAACCTCGTCGGGGCATTCCTGTCCACTGCGGTCGCCAAGACCGTGTCCGAGGGCATCCTGGCCCAGGACTCCCGGGGTCTCCCGGACATCACCGTCCCGATGATCTTCGCGGGGCTGATGGGCGCGGTGCTCTGGAACCTCCTCACGTGGTGGCTCGGCCTCCCGTCGAGCTCCACGCACGCGCTGTTCGGCGGCCTCATCGGCGCCGCGGTCATCGGGGCAGGGTTCGGCGCCGTCGAGTGGGGCGGCGTCGTCTCCAAGATCGTGCTGCCGGCCCTCCTGTCGCCGTTCATCGCCGGGTCCGTGGCGCTCGTCGCGACGTACCTCGTCTACCGCGTCACGCGGATGGCGACGGTCGCCGGTTCCACCACCGCGTTCCGGCACGGGCAGACGGTGTCGGCATCCCTCGTCTCCCTCGCGCACGGAACGAACGACGCGCAGAAGACGATGGGCGTCATCACGCTCACGCTCATCGTCGCGGGATACCAGGAGGCGGGCACCGCGCCGCAGTTCTGGGTCATCCTCGGGGCGGGTCTCGCGATCGCCCTCGGCACCTATCTCGGCGGGTGGCGCATCATGCGGACGGTGGGCAAGCGCATCACCGACGTGAAGCCGCCTCAGGGATTCGCCGCCGAGACGAGCGCGGCATCCACGATCCTCATCTCCTCCACGCTCGGCTTCCCGCTCTCGACGACGCAGGTGACCTCGGGCGCCGTCGTCGGCTCGGGACTCGGGAAGCGGCTCGCGTCGGTGCACTGGAACGTCGTCGCGCGCATCGCGTTCGCGTGGATCGTCACCCTCCCGGCCGCCGCCCTCGTCGGCGGACTCGCGGCCTGGGCGGCCAACGCCAGCACGCTCGGCCTGGTCATCGTGCTGGTCGTGGGTCTCGGCGGGTGCGCGGGTCTGTTCCTGCTGGCCCGGCGGAAGCCCGTCTCGGCCGAGAACGTCAACGAGGAGTCCCTGGATGCCGACCACGTCGGCCGCGAGGGCAGGAACACGCAGGAGGCACGCGCATGAACGGCATCCGGCACACCGCTTCCGCGTCGGCCGGATGGCTCGGCGTGGACTGGGGGTCGATCGGCCTCGTGTTCGTCGTCGGTCTCGTCGCGACCCTGGTGATCGTGGGGCTCTACACCGCCGGCATCCGCCTGTTGGCCGTGGGAGCACCCGATATCCGGGTGGGGGCGGACGGCGATCCGGAGGGGCCCGACGCGGGCGTGTCGGCTCGGGTCGGGACGCGACCCGTAGCAGCCACGATCGGCGGTTTCGCGTGCTTCGCGGTGTTCGCCGCCGCGGTGCTCGTGGGCGTCTACCTCGTCATCCCCGCGTTCCACGGGCACTGACGGTCGCGGGCCCTCGGCCCGCGGCGTCAGTCGGCGCTGGTGACCGACTGCACCTGCCCGTCCGAGGAGAGGTTCACCAGGAGCACGTCGTCGGTCGAGTCGGGGTCGAGCGCGTACTCGAGGACGGCGAAGGGATCGGTTCCGCCGTGCTCGTCGGCCAGGATCGTCATGCTCATCAGCTGCAGCGACTTGATGACGTCGATGTGCGTGTCGCCGGACGGGTCCGAGAGCAGGTCGTCGAGCTCGTCGCCGAGCGTCGCCTGCTGCTGCAGGATGTACTCGGTCACCTCGCTCGTGCGGTCGTCGAGCTCGTTGACCATGGCGTTGCGTGCGGCGAGGTCGATCGACTCGAGGGACGAGATCATCGCCGCGGCCACGTCGAGCGCGTCGATGGACACGTCGTCCTGGTCGGGAGCGGTCAGGTCGACGGTGACGCTCTGATCACCGAACTCGACGTTCTCCGACCAGAAGATCGACCCGTCGGGTCCTGACTCGAGGAGTCCGAAGAAGTCGTGCTCGATCGCCATGTCCCCATGAAACCAGCCAGACCCGCCTCGCGAAAGGCGACCCGCCACACCGCGCTCGTGCGGTAATGGAATCAGTCGACGAGAGACGCGGCGAACACGTGCGGCGTGAAACCCGTGAGATCGCCGATCCCCTCGCCCTGACCGAGGAGCTTGACCGGGATGCCGGTGCGTTCCTGCACCGCAAGAACGAAGCCGCCCTTCGCCGAACCGTCGAGCTTCGTGAGCACGAGTCCCGTGACCCCGGCGCTGTCGAGGAAGGCCTGGGCCTGCATCAGGCCGTTCTGCCCGGTCGTGGCATCCAGGACCAGGAGGACCTCGCTGATCGGGGCCTGCTTCTCGATGACGCGCTTGATCTTGCCGAGCTCGTCCATCAGGCCGCCCTTGGTGTGCAGGCGACCCGCGGTGTCGACGAGCACGATCTCGGTCCCCGTCTCCTTCGCGTGCGCGACGGTCTGGAAGGCGACGGATGCCGGATCCTGACCCTCGTGCTGGGGGCGCACGATCGTGGCTCCCCCGCGCTCGGCCCACGTCGCCAGCTGGTCGACGGCTGCGGCGCGGAAGGTGTCGGCCGCGCCGACGACGACCGTGCGGCCGTAGCGCTGCAGGAACTTCGCGAACTTGCCGATCGTCGTGGTCTTGCCGACGCCGTTGACGCCGACGACGAGGACCACGGCCGGACGCTCGGTGAGACGCAGCGTGGTGTCGAACTTCGCGAAGTGCTCCTCGAGCGTCTCGCGGAGCATGCGCTGGAGGTCGCGCGGGTCGGTCGTGCGGTAGCGGTCGACCTTCTCGCGCAGCTCGTCGATGAGCCGCTCGGTGACGTCGGGACCGAAGTCGGCGGTCAGCAGAGCCGTCTCGAGGTCGTCCCACGTGGTCTCGTCGATCGTGGGTTTGACGAACAGCCCGCGCAGCGCGCGGCCGAGCGACCAGGAGTTCTCAGCCATTCCCTCAGCTTACGGGGGCCGGTTCCGCCGCAGCGCGTGCGCGGTCGCCGACGCGTTGACCCACGACGGCCGACACGCCGTCCTGCCGCATCGATACGCCGTAGAGCGCGTCGGCGATCTCCATGGTGCGCTTCTGGTGCGTGATGACGATGAGCTGGCTGCTCTCGCGCAGCTTCTCGAACACGCCGAGGAGGCGGCCGAGGTTCGCGTCGTCGAGCGCCGCCTCCACCTCGTCGAGGATGTAGAACGGGCTCGGACGCGCGGTGAAGATCGCGGTGAGGAACGCCACCGCCGCGAGCGATCGCTCCCCGCCGGAGAGGAGCGACAGCCGCTCGATCTTCTTGCCGACCGGGCGCACCGCGACCTCGATGCCGGTCGTCAGGGGATTGTCGGGGTCGGTGAGCGAGATGCTGCCGGCGCCGCCCGGGAACAGGATCGGGAAGATCTCGCCGAACGCCGCACGCGTGTCCTCGAACGCGGCTACGAAGATCGTCTGCATCCGCTCGTCGAGTTCGGCGATGATCGTCTGCAGGTCGGCCCGGGTCTGCTGCAGATCGGCGAGCTGCTCGGTGAGGAACGCGTGCCGCTGCTCGAGCGCCGCGAACTCCTCGAGCGCCAGCGGGTTCACGCGGCCGAGCTGGGCGAGCTTGCGCTCGGCCTCCTGCAGCCGCCGCTTCTGCGTCGCACGGTCGAACGGTTCGGTGACGTCGTCCTCGCCGGCGGGGATGGGCTGGTCGGGGCCATATTCCGAAACGAGAATGTCTTCGTCGAGCGACAGCTCGGACTGCACCCGCTCGAGCAGGCTCGTGACGTGGAGCCGCTTCTCGTGCATCTGCAGCTCGAGCCCGTGGACGCTCTCGGTCAGGCGCGCGAGGCGCTCCCGCACGGCGTTCTCGTCGGCCCGAGCGCGGGCGAGATCCGCGGTGACGGCCGAGCGCGCGGACTCCGCCGCCGCGAGTTCGACCCGCGCCTGGCTGACCGACCGATCGACCGAGTCGAGGAGGGCGGGCAGCGCGCCCGCGACCTCCGCCGCGATCTCGCGCTGCGCCCGACGGATCACCGCGCGTCGGGCCGCCGCGGCGGCGGCCGCGCGCTCGCGCTCCCGCTGCTGCTCGAGCTGCACGATCCGCGCCTCCCCCGCGCGGACGCGTTCACGCAGGGTCTCGATGTCGAGCCGCGCGCGCATCTCGACCTCGCGCGCCGTCTCGAGGTCGGCGAGCATGCCCTCGCGGGCTGAGGCGTCGAGCAGGGGGCGCGGAACCTCGAGCGCGCGCTCGAGCGTCTCGTCGGCGACGCGCGCCTTCTCCTCGGCGTCCGCGACCGCGGCCTGGGCCTGCGCGAGGCCGGCCTGTAGCCGCTCGCACTCCGCCACCGCGGCCTCGTGCCGGACGGTGACGCGATTCAGCTTCTCGGCGTGGGCCGCGAGGGCGGCGTCATGCGCGCGGAGGGTCGCGAGCGTCTCCTTGGTGCGGGCGCGCGCCTCGGTGAGTTTCCGCTGCTCGTCGGCCAACGCCTCGCGCAGGGAGTCGGCGATCACGGTGATCTCCGCGAGACGCTCGGCCGCGGCATCCCGTTCCGCGGCGAGCTCGAGACGCGAACGTCCCCCGCCCGAACCGGCCCGCAGCGTGCGGGAGGTGAGCACCGCGCCGTCCCGCGTGACGAGGACGCTCCCGGGAGGCGCCGATTCGAGGGCCGACCGCGCCGCTTCCGCGGCTGCGAGATCGTCGACGATCACGACCCCGGACAGGATGCCACGCACCCCCGCCGGAGCCGTCACCACGTCCACCGCGCGCACGCCGCCCGCGATCGCGGGGCCGTCGCCCGCATCGGGGGCCGCGGCGATCGCGATCTCGACGACGCCGAGGTCCCCCTCCCGCGCGGCCCGCGCCGCCGCGAACGCCGCCGCGTCATCGTCGACGAGCAGTCCTTCCGCGAGCGAGCCGAGCGCCGCGGCGATCGCGGCCTCGTATCCCGCGGTGACCTTCACGGCGTCGCCGACCAGTCCGCGGATGCCATCGGCCCCGCTCGCGACGAGGTCGGCGGCGGCGTTGCGCACGTCGAGGGCGCGGCCGAGCGCCGTCGTCTGCGCCGTCAGCGCGTCCCGCTCGCGCTCGGCGGCGTGCAGGCGCTCGCGCAGCCCCGCGACCTCGGTCTCGGTGTCGTTCGTCTCGCGTTGCGCGCGTTCGTATGCCGCGGCGTGCTCAGCCGTCGACTCCTCCGGCCTGACGTCGGGATCGAGGGCGGCGCGCGCCTCCTCGGCCTCGGCGAGGCGTTCGCGCGCGGCATCCAGGGCCCGCTGCTGCCGGTCCACCGCTCCGCGCGACGCCGCCAGCCCCGATGCCGCGGCCTGCGCCGAGCCGCGCAGAGCCGTGAGCTTCATGTCGTGCTCGGAGACGAGCGCACTCTGTGCCGCGATGTCCGCGTCGAGCGCGTCGAGTTCCGCACGGGCGCGTGCGACTCCCCGAGCCGCGTCCGCCGCGGCATCCTGGGCGTCGCCGAGGCCGCCCGCGATGTCGTCGATCTCGGCGCGGAGGTCGTCGATCATGGCCTGGGTCACGGTCGGCGCGGCGGACGAAGCGTCGCCCTCGTCGTCCGCGAGCAGCGTCAGGCGCTGTCCGGCGAGCGTGTAGAGCCCGCGCAGGCGCTCCTGCACCTGTTCGAGCGAGAACGCGACGCGTCGAGCACGGTCGGCCGCCTCGGAGCGCTGCTCCTCCTCGAGCCTCTCGACCTTGAGCCGGATGCCATCCGCCTGGTCCTGCAGCATGAGTCGCTCGGTGTGGCGCTCGCTCTCGGCCGCCGCGGCGTCGGCCAGTTCGCGGCGGAGCTGCACCAGCTCGTCGGCGAACAGGCGCGCCTTCGCGTCGCGGACGACCGCGGCTATCGTGGCCGCCTCCCGCGCGATCTCGGCCTGCTTGCCGAGCGGCTTGAGCTGGCGGCGCAACTCGCCCGCGAGGTCGCTCAATCGCGTGAGGTTGGTCTCCATCGCCTCGAGCTTGCGGACCGTCTTCTCCTTGCGGCGACGGTGCTTGAGGATCCCGGCGGCCTCCTCGATGAACCCGCGCCGCTCCTCCGCCGAGGCCTGCAGCACGGTGTCGAGGCGCCCCTGGCCGATGATCACGTGCATCTCGCGGCCGAGACCCGAGTCGCTCAACAGTTCCTGCACGTCGAGGAGGCGACACGTCTGCCCGTTGATCGCGTACTCGCTCGCCCCGGTCCGGAACAGCGTGCGGCTGATCGTCACCTCGCTGTACTCGATCGGGAGCGCGCCGTCGGCGTTGTCGATCGTGAGCTGCACTTCGGCGCGACCGAGCGGTCCGCGGGTGGACGTGCCGGCGAAGATGACGTCCTCCATCTTGCCGCCGCGGAGCGTCTTCGCGCCCTGCTCGCCCATCACCCACGCGAGCGCGTCGACGACGTTGGACTTGCCCGACCCGTTCGGACCGACGATGCACGTGACCCCGGGTTCCAGCGCGAACGTCGTCGACTGCGCGAAGGACTTGAAGCCCTTGAGCGTGACGCTCTTGAGGTGCATGCGGATGCGCCTTCCCGACCGGTGAACTTCCGCCTCACGCTACCCGACGACCCGCGGAATCCCGCGGTGGCTGGCCGATCGAGCCGTCGTCCGACGCGCCCGGGCCTCCGCCTTCTCTGGAACTTCGCTTGACATCCGCTGAACGACCCCGCTAGCGTCGGGGGTCGCAACCGACTGAGGAAGGAGGTCACTCCCATGATTCGTAACACCATCGGCTTCACCGCCACCGGCTTCACCGCCGTTCCCGTGCTGTCCGCACCCCTGCGCGGAGTGACCACCGTCGTCGGCATGCCTGTTCGTCAGGCGTGACGCCGCCGCGTTGAGACGCTCGCTCGTCTCCGCCCCCGCACCGTCGTCCGACTCCCGGATGCCGTGCGCCCGGGTCGTCTCCGACCCTTCCGCCACCTCTCGCCTTCCCTAGGCCGTGGCCTCTCTGCTCGTCCTTCCTCATCGGAGCCTCCGCATGAACACTTCGCTCACGCGCGCGCCGCAGCACACGGCATCCGCGTTGTCCCTTCCCGTCGTCGAGACCCGCCTCGGTCTCCTCGACCGTCTCTCCCTCCGCCTCGGCCTGTGGCTGCTGACACGTGCGGCAGCGCGCGCCGATCAGCGGGCGCACCGCACGGCCATGGCCGACCTCGCGAACCGCGCCGCTCTCGAGCGTGCGCGACGCGAGGCCCACTGGCAGCGGCAGGCGCTTCTCTCGCGCCCGCCGCTGTGATCCGGCGGGGCCGGTATCCCCGGCCCCGCCACCTTCCCTCTTCCTCCCACCGAAAGTTCTGACATGAGCACCCTTCCGGCCGGCCTCGAGCTGCGCCCCCTGCATATCCCCGCATCCATCGATTCCCCGGATGCCGCCGACTTCCGCGAGATGGCGCGCGTGCGCAACCTCGTCTACCGCGAGATCGCGGGCCACGACGACCACGCCATGCCCGCCGACGAGCTTCTGCCCGTCTACCGTCCGACCGCAGCGCAGATCCGCCTCGTGTGGATCGCGCTCTGGGCCGGCGAGGTCGTGGGCCGCGTCGGACTCGACCTCCCCCAGGAGGACGGTGCGCGCACGGGCTTCTGGCTCATCGAGCTGCGACGCAGCGCGTGGGGTCGTGGCATCGGACGCGCCGCGCACGACCTGATCGAGCGCACCGCGCGGGAGCACGGTCGCACGATCCTGCAGTCCTGGGCCGAGCATCCGGCCACCGACGGTCCGCACCTGGAGGCGCCGACCGGCTTCGGTCAGATCCCCCTCGACCGCGCCGCCCAGTTCTACCTCGACGCCGGGTACACGCTCGAGCAGATCGTGCGGCAGAGTCGGCTCGATCTCGCCGGTGCCGAGCCGCACCTGCGGGCCCTCCTGACGGAGGCCGAGGCTGCGGCATCGGGCTACCGCGTCATCCAGTGGACCCTTCCCACGCCGCCGGAGTTCGTGGACGCCTTCGCGTACATGAAGTCGCGCATGATCACCGACGCCCCGTCGGCCGGCCTGGACCACGACGAGGAGGTGTGGGACGCTGCCCGGGTGGCCGAATGGGAGCGCACCTACTCCGACGCCGACCGACACCTGCTCGTCACGGTCGCGCAGCACGTCGATTCGGGCGAGCTGGCTGCCTTCAACGAACTCGTCGTCGGCAAGGACCGCACGGCCGTCACCCATCAGGAGGACACGCTGGTCGTGGCATCCCATCGGGGACACCGTCTCGGCATGCTCGTGAAGTGCGCCGGCCTCCTCGCCTGGCGCGAGGCCGTTCCGGAGTCGCCTCGCGTGATGACGTACAACGCGGAGGAGAACCGTCCGATGCTCTCGATCAACGAGGCGATCGGGTTCGTCCCCCTGTCCTACGAGGGTGCGTGGCAGAAGGTGCTCGGCTGATCGGATCGCCGAAACGGCATCCGGCTGACATCCCTACCGCGCACCGCGGGGGCTTCGTCAGCCGGATGTCGTCTCTGCAGACATCGGGCGCGAGCGCGGGTCAGCCCCGGCGGATCATCCCGCGCTCGCGCATGTCGTCCAGCGTCTCGAAGATCGTGGTCTCGGCCGGGCGCGGGGTGAAACCGAGCTCCGCCTTCGCGCGCTCGTTGTGGATCACGAGCGGCGGCAGGTCGTCGCCCGGCACCTCCTCGGTCGGCACGGCCGCAGCCAGGTCGCCGAGGTGCCACCGGAGAAGGGATGCCACGCCCAGCCACGAGATCGTCGGCCCGTCGGCGAGCAGGAGGTACCGCTTGCCCGCGGCGTCCGGCGTATCCATGGCAGCGAGGTGCGCCGCAGACACGTCACGCACGTCCGCGATGCCGAACCGCTGCCGCGGGGCGAGCGACATGTGCCCGTCGATCATCCCGAGGAACGCCTGCAGAGACGAACGCGGGTCAGCGGTCAGGGTGGGCCCGGCGATCCACGTCGGGTTGAGCACGACGAGCTCAAGGCCGTTCCCCTCGCGCTCGACGAAGTCCCACGCGGCGCGCTCGGCGACGGTCTTCGACCGCGGGTAGTCCGGCAGCCCGGGAGCGTCCGGGTCTGTCCAGTCGCGCTCGTCGTACTCCCGCACACCCTCGGCGTTCAACGGCTTCGGCGAGTATCCGACGGCCGCGAATGACGAGGTCAGCACGACCCTCGGGATCCCGGCATCACGGGCCGCGCGGAGCACGCGCAGGGCGCCGTCGCGCGCGGGAGCCAGGAGGTTCGCGTCCTCCGTGGCGAGGGTCATCGGGGATGCCAGGTGATAGACGCCCGCGACCCCGGTGACCGCGGCATCCCATCCGTCGTCCTTCGTCAGGGAGGCGACGGTGAGTTCGAGGCCGGTGTCGTCGGCGCCGGCGCGGCGCACGGCCGCGCGGAGAGCCGGCTCCCCCTCGAGAGAGCGGACAACAGCGCGCACGGGCGTGCCGCGCTGGAGGAGGTCGGCGACGACGCGGGTTCCGAGGTATCCGGAGGCCCCGGTGACCAGGACGGTGTCATGAGAAGTGTTCATGACGTGAGTCGAACAAACCTCAAGCGCTGGAAGTCAAGCGCGGATCAGCATCTCGATCTCGGGGTAGATCTCGTGGACGCGCGCCTGCGCCTCCGCTTCCGCGGACGCATCACCGCGGTCGCGTGCATCCCACAGGTCCGCCTTGCGCCGCAGGTAGTCGAGGTGCACGCGCAGCGTCGCCATCTCGATCTCTACGCGCTCCGCGTGCCGGAGCAGGATGTCGCGCTGCTCGGCCGCGGCTTCCCGGCCACGTCGGCGGTTCGCCTGGTACGCGCGCATGTCCTCGATCCCGACACCCATAGCGCGGAGACACGCGAGCACCTGCAGGTCATCGAGGTCGCGCTCGCGATACCGCCGGTGACCGCTGCTCGTGTCGCGCGCGATCGGGCCGATGAGTCCGACGTCCTCGTAGTACCGGAGGGTGGGTTCGCTGAGTCCCGACCGCCGCGCGGCCTGTTGGATGGTGAGCATCGACATGCCGCTAGCTCAGCACACCTCAAGCACTTGAGGTCAAGTGGCGGGCGCTCGAGCCGGGCCGTTTCGCTGAGACTGCATCCTGCTGACATCTCGGTTGCAGCGTGCCGCAGTCTCGTCAGCAGCATGCAGTCTCGCGGACCAGGGTCGGCGCGGGGCCGGGCCGGGCCGGGCCGACAGCGGTCAGCGCAGGCGCTGGCACCTCGGGCAGAAGTGACTCGATCGGTTCATGAAACTCACCCGCACGATCGGGCGCCCGCAGCGCGGGCACGGCTGACCTGTGCGACCGTACGCATTCAGAGAGTGGGCGAAGTACCCCGCCTGGCCGTTCACGTTGACGTACTGCGCGTCGAAGCTGGTGCCGCCCTCGGCGAGAGCCTTCTCCAGCACCGCCCGGACCTCGGCCAGCAGCCGATTCACCGAGCGGGTCGGGAGATCGGATGCCACGGACTCGGGGTGGATGCGCGCGGCCCACAGCGATTCGTCGGCGTAGATGTTGCCGATCCCGCTCGCCACGGTCTGGTCGAGCAGCACGCGCTTGATCCCCGACGACGTGCGGGCGAGGCGCACGCGGAACCGCGCGTCGTCGAACGCCGGATCGAGCGGGTCGCGGGCGATGTGGGCCACCTGCGTCGGGACCCGCGGCAGGGACGAGCCACGGCCACCGGCGGCGGCATCCGGAGTGTCGACGAGCTCGTCGAGCGCGAGCGAACCGAAGGTCCGCTGATCCGCGAACACCACCGACAGCGCACCGTGCACGGGATGCTCGAGCTCGATGCGGATGCGTTCGTGCCGTTCCTCGGGTGCACCGGGCACGCGCAGCAGCATCTGGCCGCTCATACCGAGATGCGTCACGATCGCTTCGTCGTCGCCGAGTGGCATCCACAGGAATTTGCCCCGGCGGACGGCGCCGACGATGCGCCGACCGGTGAGCTCGGCCTCGAAGTGCTCCGGGGTGCCCGAGTGGCGGGTCAGGGCGCGGGCGTCCCGCACATCGACGGACGCGATGAGCGCGCCCGTCACCGCGGGCTCGAGGCCCGCGCGGACGACCTCGACCTCGGGCAACTCAGGCACGGGCGTTGAGCTCGCGCCAGGCGGCGAGGGCGGCGGCCATCTCGGCCTGCTTCTTGCTGGTGCCGGTGCCGTTGGTCGCGACATCACCGACCGTCACGGTCGCGGTGAATCGGCGATCGTGGTCGGGGCCGGTGGCCTCGACGGCGTACACCGGTGCCGCGAGCGACTGGCGCGCGGCGATCTCCTGCAGGCTCGTCTTCGGATCCATCGCCGCGCCGTAGCGGTCGGGATCGTCGAGGAGCGGCTCGACCAGACGCAGCACGAGAGCCGTGGCGGCGTCCGGTCCCGCGGAGAGATACGTCGCGCCGATCACGGCTTCCATCGTGTCGGCGAGGATCGAGTCCTTGTCACGTCCACCGGTGAGGATCTCACCGCGGCCGAGCCGTACGTGGTCACCGAGGCCGATGCCGCGCGCAACCTCGGCGAGGGCGACCGTCGAGACGACGCTGGCACGCCGCTTGGCGAGACTTCCTTCGTCGAGTTCGGGGTGCCCCGTGTACAGGCGCACGGTCACCGCCTGGCCGAGCACCGAGTCGCCGAGGAACTCGAGACGTTCGTTGTGCGGGATGCCGCCGTTCTCGTACGCGAACGAGCGATGGGTCAGCGCAAGAGAAAGAAGCTCGGGGTCGATGTCGACCCCGAGCTTCTCGATGAGCGCAGTATTTCGCGTCACCGGACGTTGATCAGACGTCGGCGACCTTGCGGCCCTTGTACTCGAGGAAGAGCTCGGTGCCCTGCGAGTCGGTGACGACCTTCGCCTGGTGGGGGCGGCTGTAGACGACCTTGCCGTTCTCGATGGTCTTGACCAGCGCGGGGGCTTCGGCCTTCCACTGCGCGCGACGCGAGCGGGTGTTCGAGCGGGAGACCTTCCGCTTCGGGGGGTTACCTGCCATGACTAGCTCTTCTCTGTCTTGGGGGCGGCGCGGAGCGCATCGCCGTCGTCTGGGGTGTACTGCTGGAGCGCCGCCCACCGAGGATCGACGGGTGTCTGCTCCGTGTCGCCGGCGCTCTCCGTCAGCTTCTCACCCGTGATCGGGTCGAGCCCGAGGCAATCCGGCTGACACACCGGCTGGAACGGAAGCGAGAGGACGATGGCATCCCGGACCAGATTTTCAAGATCCACGTGGTCGTCTTGAACTTCGAAGTCGTTCGCTTCCTCCCCAGGATACGCGAAAAGTTCCTGGAACTCGACTTCGACAGGCTCCGTGATGTCGGTGAGGCACCGTCCGCACACTCCGGTGGCCGTCGTGTCGACGGTTCCGGAGACGAGGATGCCCTCGTGGACGGACTCCAGACGCACGTCGATCTCGAGCGGTTCGGCGGCGGCGACGGACACGAGGCCCTCGCCCCACTTCTCGGGCGCGGGGATGTCGAGCTCGTGCTCGCGCATCTCGCCCGGCTTGCGCTCGATGTCGCGCACGGGGAGCTGGAAGGGTCCGGGTCGGTGGGTTCTCACGGTCGTCCATGCTACCCGCGCGCCCCTGGGCGAGGGCCGAGCCGACACGGGCCGGCCCGGGACCGCTACAGCCCGCGCGCGCCGGTGTCGAGGAACCGGGCGACCGCGGTGGGCACGTACGGCGACACATCGCCGCCGAGCGCGGCGACCTGGCGCACCAGCGAGCTGGAGACGAGCGCGTGCGACGGATCGGGCAGCAGGAACACCGTCTCCACGTGCGCAAGGTCGCGGTTCACGATGGCCATCGGCGTCTCGTACGCGACGTCCACCTGCGACCGGATGCCTTTGACGAGCACCTGCGCGCCCACGTCGGTGGCGTAGTCGACGAGGAGTCCCATGCTCCACGCGGCGACGATGACGTCGCCCTCGATACCCTCGTCCTGGATCGACTGCTCGAGCAGCGCCTGACGCTGCGCGATCGGCAGCATCGCCTCTTTGCCCGGGTTGTGGACCACGAGCACGTGCAGCTGGTCGAACAGCCCGGCCGCGCGGCGGATCACATCGAGGTGCCCCCGCGTCGGGGGGTCGAAGGAACCGGGCACGACGGCGATCCGCGGACTCATTCCGCCAGCCTATCGATCACGACTTCGCGAGGGCCGCGCGTTCTTCGACGCCGACACGTCGCTCGAGCGCGGCGGCGAGCCCCGGATGCCGTACGAGCGCGGGATCGTCGGCGAGCACCGTCTCCGCCGCGGCCCGCGCTTGGACGATGAGATCCGCATCGGTCACGACACGCAGGAGCCGGAGCGACGATCGCACGCCCGACTGCGCGCCGCCCAGGACGTCGCCCTCGCCGCGGAGCTCGAGGTCGACCTCGGCGAGCTCGAAGCCATCGAGCGTCCGGGCGACCGCCTCGACGCGCGAGCGCGACGACGTCCCCGGCGCTGCCTCGGTCACGAGCAGGCAGAGACCGGGGAGTCCGCCTCGGCCGACGCGCCCGCGGAGCTGGTGGAGCTGCGAGACGCCGAACCGGTCGGCCTCGAGGATCACCATCGTCGAGGCGTTCGGGACATCGACGCCGACCTCGATCACGGTCGTGGCGACCAGCACGTCGATGTCGCCCCGCGCGAACGCCTGCATCACGGCATCCTTCTCGTCCGCATGCATCTTGCCGTGGAGGATCTCGACGCGGATGTCGGCGAAGGCGGGCAGGGTGTCGAGCAGCGCTCCGACCTGAACGACGCCCCAGCGCGTGCGGGTGTCGGCACCGTCGGACGGCTCGTCGCCGACCTCGTCCTTCGTGAGCTTCTCGGCGTCGATCGCGGCGCACACGACGAACACCTGGTGCGTCTTCGCGACCTCTTCGGCGACACGGTCCCACACCCGCGCGAACCAGCCCGGCTTCTCGGCGAGCGGGGCGACGAAGGTCTGGATGCCCGCGCGCCCGGCCGGCATGGTGCGGATGGTCGACACGTCGAGGTCGCCGAACACCGTCATGGCGACGGTGCGCGGGATCGGCGTCGCCGTGAGTACGAGCGTGTGGGGCGAGTCGCCCTTGGCGCGGAGCGCCTCGCGCTGGTCCACCCCGAAGCGGTGCTGCTCGTCGACGACGACGAAACCGAGGTCGGCGAACGTCGTCGTGGAGCTGAGCAGCGCATGCGTGCCGACGACGATCCGGGCCTGACCGGATGCCACCCGCAGAGCGGCGCGGCGACGCTCGGCGGCCGGCAGCTGACCGGTGAGCAGCGTCGGCATCAGCTCGGGGGCGAGCTGCGGCCCGAGCATCTTCGCGATCGACCGCACGTGCTGCGCCGCGAGCACCTCGGTCGGGGCGATGAGGGCCGACTGTCCACCCGACTCGGCGACCTGCAGCATCGCGCGGAGGGCGACGAGCGTCTTTCCGGAACCGACCTCGCCCTGCACCAGCCGGTTCATGGGCCAGTCGCCCACGAGGTCGGCGGCGATCCGGGCGCCGACGCTCTCCTGGTCGGGGGTGAGCGCGAAGGGCAGGGCCGCGTCGAAGCGTTCGAGGAGGCCGCCGGGCGCGGCGGGGCGCTTCGCCGCCGACAGCGCGCGGACGAACTGCCGCTGCTGCAGCAGCGCGGTCTGCAGGACGAACGCCTCCTGCATCCGCAGCGTCTCGACCGCGGGTGGAATCTCATCGTCGTGCTCCGGACGGTGGATGTGCTCCAGCGCGGTGCGGGCGCCGACGAGGCCGTGCTGCTCGCGCAGGTCGTCGGGGAGCGGATCGTCGATGGCGCCGAGGCCGTCGAGCACGAGGGCGATGGTCTTCTGCACGAGCGGGCTCGGCACCGTGCTCGTTGCGGGGTAGATCGGGATCGGACGCTTCGAGTTGACCTCGGCCTCGGCGCGCGCCTCTTCGAGGTCGTCGAACAGCTCGTAGTCGGGGTGCGTCAGCTGCGTCTGCCGCCGGTACTCCCCCACCTTGCCCGAGAAGATGCCGCGGCGGCCGGGCGTCAGATCCTTGAGGCGCCACGACTGGTTGAAGAACGTGAGCGACATGCGGCCGTCGCCGTCGCTGATGATCACCTCGAGCAGCGACCCGCGGCGGTTCTGCATGCGGCGCTCGGTCGCGCTGACCACCTCGGCGACGATCGTCACGGGCTCGCCGAGCGGCAGGGAGGCGATCGGGGTCAGCTCGCCGCGCTTGGCGTACCGGCGCGGGTAGTGCTCGAGCAGCTCGCCGACGGTCTTCATGCCGAAGGCGCGCTCGAAAGCCGCGGCGGTCTTGCCGCCGACGGCGCCGTCGAGTCGCGACGACAGGGACAGACCGGGCATGCACCGAGTCTAGGCATCCCCTCCGACAGAGGACCGGCCACGCGGTTTGTAGGGTGGGACGGTGACCCGCATCATCTCCGGCCGCGCGGGCGGCACGGTTCTCGACGTCCCCGCCAAGGGCACGCGACCCACCAGCGACCGCGTGCGCGAGTCGCTGTTCGGGGCTCTGGAGTCCGCGGACCTGATCGAGGGTGCGCGCGTTCTGGACCTCTACGCGGGGTCGGGTGCGCTCGGGCTCGAGAGCCTGAGCCGCGGAGCCGTGTCGGCCGACCTCGTCGAGCTGTCCGCGCCCGCGGCGGCCCTCATCCGCAAGAACGCGGAGCGGCTCCGCAGCGCCGGCGTCCGCGGTGCGGCCCGCGTGCACCGGGCGAACGCGACGACGTTCGTCGAGTCGTCGACCACCGCGTGGGACCTCGTGTTCATCGACCCGCCCTACGACGTCGCGGACGACGACATCACCCGCGTCCTCGCCGCCCTGACCCCCCGTCTGAGCCCGGATGCCGCGGTGATCGTCGAGCGCGCGAAGCGCTCCCCCGCTCCGGACTGGGATGCCGCCGGTCTCGAGCCCGACCGCGACCGCACCTACGGCGACACGACCCTGTGGTGGGGCCGCCCGGTCTTCCCCCACGCGTGAGTCGCCAGGATTTGTCGCCTCTGCCGCGCGAGAGGCGACAAATCCTGGCGACTCACGCACCCACGGCGCTCAGCCGCGGCCGGCGTCCCAGTCCCGGTACGGGTCCCAGCCGGAGCGGCCGGTCCAGGGGCGCCCGTCGACCGTGACCGCGACCTCGCCGCGGCGCTCGACCGTGCCGACGCGGCGCCCCGGGCCGACCGCCCCCGCGGGGTACGTCACCAGGAATCCGTGGTCCTCTCCCCCGCCGAGCGACCGCGCGAGGTCGTCCCCCAGCGCGCCCGCGTCGAATGCGATCGTGACTCCGGACGCGTCGGCGAGGCGCTCGGCATCCAGAGCCAGCCCGTCCGAGATGTCCATCATCGCGGTGGCACCGGCGTCCGCCGCCCGCACGGCATCGGTGATCGGCGGTCGCGGCCGCAGCTGCCGGTCCAGGCCCTCCGCGTCTTCTGCGTCGAGGGCAGCGCGCGCCTCGGCAGTCACCGGGATCGGCGCTCCGGCCGCGTCGACGAAGCGGGTGAAGAGCACATCGAGTCCACGACCCGCCACGCCCAGCTCGCCGATCACGTGCACGGCATCCCCCGGTCGCGCGCCGGAACGGCGCACCGGATCGCGCCCGTCCAGGGTGCCGAGCGCCGTCACCGCGATCGTCAGCGTGTCCGAGACGGTGAGGTCGCCGCCCTCCACCGCGCAGCCCGGGGCGAGCTCGGCGCACGCCTGCGCGAGGCCGTCGGCGAGCCCGCGGACGAACGACAGCGGCGTGTCGTCCGGCATCGCGAGTGCGACCAGCAGCGCGATCGGTCGCGCGCCCATCGCCGCGACGTCGGCGAGGTTTACCGCGGCCGACTTGTAGCCGAGGTCCACCGCGGACGACCACGCCAGCCGGAAGTCCGGGCCGTGCACGAGCGTGTCCGTGGTCGCGACGACGCGTCCGTCCGGCACGGCGAGCACCGCGGCGTCATCCCCCGGCCCGACCGGAGCGGTCGAGGCGGGAAGGCGGTCCAGGATGCCACGGAGCACCTGTCCCTCGGACAGCTCCCCCACGGTGGTCTCGGCGTCGGTCACCCTCCCACGCTATTAGCCTGGAGGGGTGCCCCGCTCCCGTCGTTCCCTCGCGCTGATCGCCACCCTCGCTCTTCTCCCGGGGCTCGCCGCGTGCACGACGACCGTCTCGATGCAGCCGGCGAAGGATGCCAACGACCCGGCGTGCGCGCAGATCATCGCGCGGCTGCCGAAGTCGATCTCCGGTCAGGAGCGGCGGTGGACCGACGCGCAGGCGACCGGCGCGTGGGGCGATCCCGCCAGCATCCTGCTGACGTGCGGGCTCGAGGCCCCCGGGCCGTCGACGCTCCCCTGCCGCCCGTTCGACGGCGTGGACTGGCTGGTCGACGAGTCACAGGCCGATCAGAACCGCTACACGCTGACGACGTTCGGCCGCACACCCGCGGTACAGGTCTA
This sequence comes from Microbacterium sp. SLBN-111, assembly GCF_049739645.1. Taxonomy (NCBI): domain Bacteria; kingdom Bacillati; phylum Actinomycetota; class Actinomycetes; order Micrococcales; family Microbacteriaceae; genus Microbacterium; species Microbacterium sp. SLBN-111. The sequence goes on along the minus strand of NZ_JBMGQH010000001.1, from coordinate 3,060,802 downwards.
CCTCGACTACGCCGAGGCGAGCAGCGCCGACATCGCGTCGGCCCTCGCGCCGCTCATCCGCGACTACCTGCCCGCGACCGGCCAGGTGTGCACCTCGCCCGACGACGCGACCCCCGCGCCGAGCGCGACCCCCTGAGCGGATCGCCGCGCGTCAGGCGCGGTCGAGCGCGGCGTCGAGCAGGTCGCTGATCAGCTCGGGATACGACAGCCCGGACGCGATCCAGCACGTCGGGAACATCGAGATCGGCGTGAACCCGGGCATCGTGTTGACCTCGTTCACGTAGAACTCGGTGCCCGTGTAGAAGAAGTCGACGCGCGCGAGACCCTCGCCGCCGAGCGCCTCGAACGCCTGGGCGGCGATCCGCTGCATCTCGGCGAGCTCGCCGTCGCGCAGGTCGGCGGGACACACGAGGTCGACGCCGGGAGCGTTCATGTACTTCGCCTCGAAGTCGTAGAACTCGCGGCCCGTCACCACGATCTCGCCGGCGACGCTCACCCGCACCGGACCACCGTCGCGGCCGGGCAGCACACCGACCTCCAACTCACGGCCCACGACCGCCTGCTCCACCAGGACGAGACGGTCCTCGGCGAAGGCCGTGTCGAGGGCGGCATCCAGGTCCTCCCAGCGCGAGACCTTCGTCACGCCGACGCTGGAACCGGCCTCGTTCGGCTTGACGAACACGGGGAGGTCGAGGGACCGGATGCGCCGCTCCCACAGGTCGCGGTTGCGCGCGAGGTCGGCCCGGGTCACCGCGACCCACGGCACCACCGGCACCCCCGCCGAACGCAGGACGCGCTTCGTGACGTTCTTGTTCATGCCGATCGCCGACATGAGCACCCCGCCGCCGGCGTACGGGATGCCGAGGAGCTCGAGGAGCCCCTGGATCGTGCCGTCCTCACCGAAACGGCCGTGCAGGATCGGGAGCACGACGTCGATGTCGCCGAGCGACCGTTCGCCGTCGGCATCCGTCACGGTCCATTCGCGCGTCAGCACCGAATCGGGCAGGCGCACGCGGGTGCCGTTGTCGCGCACCTCGGGAAGAGCTTCGGGGCGAAGCGCGAACTTGTCGGGGTCGTCGTCTTCGAGCACGAAGGCGCCGTCGCGAGTGATCCCGACGGGGATCACCCGGAAGCGGTCACGATCGATCGCCCGCAGCACCCCGCCCGCCGTGGCGGAACTGATCGAATGCTCGCTGGAGCGCCCGCCGAAGAGCACCGCCACCGCCGGTTTGGTCATTCTGCGTCCTCTCGCCCTGCGGCTGGTCGTCGTCGGTCGTGAGATGGGGCGCGATGTCGCGCGGATTCATGGTGCCGTCGAGCACCATCTTCACCTGTCGCACGATCGGCATGTCGACGCCGACCTCGCGCGCGAGCTGCAGGACGGGGGCGACGGATGCCAGTCCCTCCGCGGTCTGCTGCATCTGCTTCACGACATCCTGGTAGCTGTAGCCCTGCCCGAGCAGGCGTCCGGCCGTGTTGTTGCGGCTGAGCGGCGACTGGCACGTGGCGATGAGGTCGCCGAGTCCCGCGAGACCCTGCAGGGTTTCGGGCTGGGCGCCCTGCGCGACCGCGAAGTCCGTCATCTCCACCAGACCGCGCGTGATGATCGAGGCCTTCGTGTTCTCGCCGTAGCCGACGCCGTCCACGATGCCGATCGCGACGGCGATGAGGTTCTTCAGCACACCGCCGAACTCGGTGCCGATGACGTCGGTGTTCACGAACGACCGGAAGTAGCGATTCCGCGCGCGCCGGGCGACGGCCTCGGCGGTCTCGGGGCTCAGCGAGCTGATGACCGCGGCCGTCGGCTGCTCCCGCGCGATCTCGAGGGCGAGATTCGGACCGGATGCCACGGCGATGCGCGCGGGATCGCACAGAAGGACCTGCTCGATGACCTGGCTCATCCGCAGCCCGGACGACTTCTCGACGCCCTTCATGAGGGACACGATCGGTGCGTCCGTGCGGTCGACCAGCGGCTTCACGGCGGCGAGGTTCTCGCGCAGCGCCTGGCTGGGGATCGACAGGTACACCTGCTGGGCGCCGTCGAGCGCCTCGGCGAGACTCGTCGTCGCGGTCATCGTGCGCGGCAGGTTGATCCCGGAGAGGTAGCGGCTGTTGCGCTTGGACTCGGTGATTTCGGCGGCGAGCTCGGGGCGGCGCGCCCACATCACGACGGAGGCACCGCCGTCGGCGAGGATCTTGCCGAACGTCGTCCCCCAGCTGCCCGCGCCGATGACAGCGACCTTGGGCCCGGCGGTCTCGGTCTTACGACTCAAGGCGGCCCGTCTCGTTCTGCCCGTGCTGCGACGGGTTCCACCGCTCCGCGGGCGCCGGCGCACCGCGCAGGCCCGACAGCATCTCGGCGATCCGCGCCATGAGGGCGTCGGTCGCGCGCGTCAGCGTGGCCGGTTGCGTCGCCGTGGCGCGGAATTCGGACAGGTCCAGCGCCGGCCCGAACTCGACGATGACGTGCGAGCGACGGGGGAAGCGCAGCTTGCCGTACCGGGGCAGGATCTGCTGAACACCCCACTGCGCCATGGGGATGAGCGGCAGGCCGCCGCCGAGCGCGAGCCGCACGGCACCGGTCTTGCCGCGCATCGGCCACAGGTCGGGATCGCGAGTCAGCGTGCCCTCGGGGTACACGATGACACCGCGCCCGTCGCGCGCGATGTCCTGCGCGGCGGTGATGGACTGGTTGGCGCTCGCGGACGTCCGCGGCACGGGCACCATTCCGGTCGCGCGGAGCGCCGCTCCGAGGACGGGGACCTTGAACAGGCTCTCCTTCGCCATGAACCGCGGGGCGCGGCCGACGCGCCACACCGCGACGGCGACGATGAGCGGGTCGAACTCGGAGTTGTGGTTCGGCGCGAGCACGTAGGCGCCCTCGCGCGGGAGGTTCTCCACGCCCCGCAACTCGATGCGGGCGAAGAGCCCCACGAGCGGGACGACGACCACGGCGAGGGGCCAGAAGGCGCTCGGCCGGCTCTTCTCCGGGGTGGCCGCCACGGCTCAGCCCACGACGTCGAAGTCGGCGTCGAGAGCGGTCAGCTTCTCGAGGAACTTCTCGTACCCGCGACGGATGATGCCGATGTTGCGCACCGTCGACTCGCCCTCGGCCGCCAGCGCGGCGATGACGTAGCTGTAGCCGCCGCGCAGGTCGGGCACCTCGACATCGGCACCGTGCAGGGGCGTCGGGCCGTTGATGACGGCGGCCTGCTCGAGGTCGCGGCGCGGCACGCGGCGGTCGGGGCTCGCGATGCCCTTGGGGTGCACGACGATGTCGGCACCCATCTTGTTGAGCGCCTGCGTGAATCCGAGGCGGTTCTCGTACACGGTCTCGTGCACGGTGGACGTGCCGTGCGCCTGGGTCAGCGCGACGATGAGCGGCTGCTGCCAGTCGGTCATGAAGCCGGGGTGGACGTCCGTCTCGACCATCACGGGCTTGAGATCGCCGCCGCGGCGGAACAGGATGCCGTCCTCCCGGACGTCGAACCAGCCGCCGGCCTTGCGGAAGACGTTGAGGAACGTCAGCATGTCCTGCTGGCGGGCGCCCTGGGCGAAGATCTCGCCGTCGGTGGCCAGAGCGGCGCACGCCCACGACGCCGCCTCGTTCCGGTCGAAGATCGCGCGGTGGTCGTAGCCCACGAGACGGTCGACGCCCTCGATGAAGATCACCCGGTTGGGCTCGTACGAGATGATCGCGCCCATCTTCTGCAGGACGGCGATGAGGTCCATGATCTCGGGCTCGATCGCGGCGTTCCGCAGCTCCGTGACGCCCTTCGCGCGGACGGCGGTGAGGAGCACCTGCTCGGTCGCCCCGACGCTCGGGTACGGCAGCGTGATGTTCGCTCCGTGCAGGCCGTTCGGGGCCGTGATGCGGATGCCCTCGTAGCTCTTGTCGACCACCGCACCGAACGCACGGAGCGCGTCCATGTGGAAGTTGATCGGACGGTCGCCGATGCGGCATCCACCTAGGTCGGGGATCAGCGCCTCGCCGAGCAGGTGCAGCAGCGGGCCGCAGAACAAGATCGGGATGCGGGACGCGCCCGCGTGCGCGTCGATCTCCTCGAAGTGCGCGGCGACCGCGCCCGAGGGGTCGAGGTGGAGAGTCCCCTCCTCGTCGCCCTCGGTCACGGTGACGCCGTGCACCTCGAGGAGCGAACGGACGACCTTGACGTCGCTGATGTTCGGGACGTCGCGCAGCGTGCTCGTGGTGTCGCCCAGAAGCGCCGCCACCATCGCCTTCGTGACGAGGTTCTTCGCCCCCTTGACCTCGACCGTTCCGCGGAGAGGTCGTCCGCCGCGGATCACCAGGGTCTCGGCCGCTTCCCAGTCCGGCTTCACGATCGAGTGCTCTCCGGAGTTGGTGACGAGTGTGCTCATAGGGGGGTAGACCTCACTTCGTGGACGAGGGGCGGCGGAACGGCCCGATCGGGCCGACCGGGCTTAGCGGACCGGAAGGGTCCGCGGCCGCCATGCCTCGCGGCGCGCCTCGAACTGCGAAATCTTGTCTTCGTTGCGCAGGGTGAGCCCGATGTCGTCGAGCCCTTCGAGAAGCCGCCACCTAGTGTAATCGTCGATGTCGAACGAGACTCGGAGGTCGCCGAGTGTGGCGGTTCGCGCCTCCAGATCGACCGTCATCTCGACGCCCGGCTGCGCCTCGGCTGCGGCCCAGATGCGCTCCACGTCGTCCTCGCCGATCACGCCCGTGACCAGGCCCTGCTTGCCCGAGTTGCCGCGGAAGATGTCGGCGAACTTGGGGCTCAGGACGACGCGGAAGCCGTAGTCGCGGAGCGCCCACACGGCGTGCTCGCGGCTGGATCCGGTGCCGAAGTCGGGGCCCGCCACGAGAATGGATGCCGAGCGGTAGGCATCCTGATTCAGGACGAACTCGGGGTCCTGTCGCCAGTTCGCGAACAGCGCGTCCTCGAAGCCCGTCTTGGTGACGCGCTTGAGGTACACGGCAGGGATGATCTGGTCGGTGTCGACGGCCGAGCGCTTCAGCGGCGCCACGATTCCGGTGTGCGTGGTGAACTTCTCCATGTCAGGCCTCCGCCCCGGTCGTGGCGATTGCAGCGGGCAGCGGCTCGAGGTCCGACGGGCTCGAGAGCGTCCCGCGCACGGCGGTCGCCGCCGCGACCAGCGGCGAAACCAGGTGCGTGCGTCCGCCCTTGCCCTGGCGGCCCTCGAAGTTGCGGTTGGACGTGGACGCGCAGCGCTCACCCGGAGCGAGCTGGTCGGGGTTCATGCCCAGGCACATCGAGCAGCCGGCGAAGCGCCACTCGGCGCCGAACTCGGTGAAGACCTTGTCGAGACCCTCGGCCTCGGCCTCCAGGCGCACGCGCGCGGATCCGGGAACGACCATGACCCGGACGTTCTCGGCCTTGGTGCGGCCACGGATGACGGAGGCGAAGGCACGCAGGTCTTCGATGCGGCTGTTGGTGCACGAGCCCATGAAGACGGCATCCACGGGGATGTCCTTCATGGGCGTGCCGGGCTCGAGCGCCATGTACTCCAGCGCGCGCTCGGCGGCGGCACGCTCGTTCGCGTCGGCGATCTCGGCCGGTGTCGGGACGACGTCCGACAGCGAGACGCCCTGACCGGGGTTGGTTCCCCAGGTGACGAAGGGCTCGAGCTCGTTCGCGTCGAGGAACACCTCGGCGTCGTAGACAGCGCCCTCATCGCTCGGGAGCGTCCGCCAGTAGGCGACGGCGTCGTCCCAGTCCTGACCCTGCGGCGCGTGCGGCTTGTCCTTCACGTACGCGAAGGTCGTCTCGTCGGGCGCGATCATGCCCGCGCGGGCGCCGGCCTCGATCGACATGTTGCACATCGTCATGCGTCCCTCCATCGACAGGGAGCGGATCGCACTGCCGCGGAACTCGAGCACGTAGCCCTGGCCGCCGTTCGCACCGATCTTGGCGATGATCGCGAGGATGATGTCCTTCGCCGTGACGCCGGGCTTCAGCTCCCCTTCGACCGTGATCGCCATGGTCTTGAACGGCTTGAGCGGCAGCGTCTGCGTCGCCAGGACGTGCTCGACCTCGCTCGTGCCGATGCCGAAGGCCATCGCACCGAAGGCGCCGTGCGTCGAGGTGTGGCTGTCGCCGCACACCACCGTGATGCCGGGCATCGTGAGGCCGAGCTGCGGCCCGACGACGTGGACGATGCCCTGCTCCTTGTCACCCAGCGAGTGGATGCGGACGCCGAACTCGTCGGCGTTGCGGCGCAGCGTCTCGATCTGGGTGCGGCTGGTGAGGTCGGCGATCGGCTTGTCGATGTCGAGCGTCGGAGTGTTGTGGTCCTCCGTCGCGATCGTCAGGTCGAGGCGGCGGACCGGACGGCCCTCGGCGCGCAGACCGTCGAACGCCTGCGGGCTCGTGACCTCGTGCACCAGGTGGAGGTCGATGTAGATGAGATCGGGCTGACCGTCCTCGCCCTTGACGACCAGGTGGTCGTCCCAGACCTTCTCCGCCAGGGTCCGGGGGCGATCGGGAATGTGGATGCCGTCGATCGATGTCGTGCTCATGAGACTTGCGTTTCTCCTCGGATGGGATGTGAGGCCCGCGACGAACTCCGCGACGAGAAAGGCCTAGAACAAGGTCTCGTCGCGGCCGCTAAGGAGGAGGCCGGCGATCCGCACCTCGCCACGATACCACCGGGCCGCGGGCCCCTCCCCGCGTAACACGGCGCCGCACATTTCGTCGGCGGCGGGGCGCACGTGCGAGCCTGTGGCGACGCCGTTGGAAGGAGAGTGCCGCATGAGCGCGCAGGATGACACCGGGTTCTCGACCCGTCAGGTGCACGTGGGGACGTCCGTCGCGCCCGCCTCGCCGCGCGCGACGCCGATCTACCTGACGGCCGGCTTCACGTTCTCCGACCTCGACGAGTCGGCGGCGCACTTCGCCACCGGCAGCGGCTTCGGGTACACCCGTACCGGCAACCCGACGGTGCAGGCCGTCGAGGAGCGCATCGCGTCGCTCGAGGGCGGCGACCAGGCGATCCTCGTCTCGAGCGGTCAGGCGGCGGTCACCGTCGCTCTCCTCGGACTCCTGGATGCCGGCGACCACATCGTCGTGTCCGAGCACATCTACGAGGGCACGCGCGGTCTCCTCCTCGACAACTTCGCGCGGCTCGGCATCCAGGCGACCTTCGTCGACACCTCGGACCTCGCCGCGTGGCGCGCCGCGATCACGCCGCGGACCAAGGCCCTCTTCGCGGAGACCCTCTCGAACGCACGCAACGACGTGCTCGACGTCGCCGCCGTCGCGGCGATCGGTGCCGAGCGCGGCGTTCCGCTCGTCGTCGACAGCACGTTCACCACCCCGTACCTCCTACGGCCGATCGAGCACGGCGCCGCGATCGTCGTGCACTCGGCGAGCAAGTTCCTCGCCGGGCAGGGTGCCGTGCTCGGTGGCGTCATCGTCGACGACGGACGCTTCGACGCGGCGGCATCCGGTCATCTCTTCCCCCACCTCGTGCAGACCGACCGACTCGGCGGTGCGAGCTACGCCGAGAAGTACGGCCGACGCGCCCGCGGGCAGTACCTGCGCGAGAGCGTCGCGCCGCGCTTCGGCCCGTCGCCGTCGCCGCTCAACGCCTTCCTCATCGGCCAGGGCGTGGAGACGCTGAGCCTGCGGGTCGAGCGGCAGTCCGCCAACGCGCTCGCGGTCGCGCAGTGGCTCGAGACGCGGCCCGAGGTCGAGCGCGTCGACTACGTCGGTCTTCCCTCGCACCCGCACCACGAGCTCGGTCGCCGGTACCTGACGCGCGGCAGCGGCTCGGTGTTCACGGTGACCCTTCGCGGCGGGCTCGAGGCCGCGCGTCACCTCGTGCAGTCGGTACGCCTCATCACGCACATGACTCACCTCGGCGACGTCCGCACGCTCGTGCTGCACCCGCAGAGCACCAGCCACTCCGCTCGGACCGCGGCGGAGCGCGAGCGTGCCGGGGTGTTCCCCGGCACGATCCGCCTCTCGATCGGCATCGAGGACGTCGACGACATCATCGGGGACCTCGCTCAGGCTCTCGAGGGCACGGCATCCATTCCCCTCGACGAGTTCGTGGATGCCGACGGCGCGCGCGAGGTCGTCAACGCGTGAGCCGGCTGCAGCACTTCGGCTGGTTCCTCGCCCGCGGCTTCGGCCCGCACGGGTGGGGGCACCCGTACCTCCGCTGGAACCACCGGTGGACGGAACCGGGGCTGTACCAGGACTCCGCGCGCACGCTCGAGCAGGCGGGCTTCGACCTCCTCATCATCGAGGACGCGCCCTCGCTCGGCAGCGCCGAGACGATCGACCTGCGCGTCCGGCACGCGTTCGGCGGCCCCAAGCACGATCCGCTCCTGCTGGCTCCGTACCTGTTCGCCGCGACGCAGCACCTCGGCGTCGTGCCCACGGTGAACCCCGCCGCGTACCTGCCGTACACGGCCGCTCGCCAGTTCGCGACGCTCCAGCACCTCAGCGGCCACCGACTCGGACTCAACATCGTGACCGACACCGGCAGCGCGCGGCACTTCTCGACGGCTCCGCAACTCGGTCACGACGCCGCCTACGACCGCGCCGAGGAGTGGGTCGACGGACTGCGCGAGCTGTGGCGGAGCTGGGGCGACGGCGCGCTCGTCGAGGACGAGGAGACCGGCGTCTACGCGGACGGCACGCGCCTCGCGGCGACGCCGCACCGCGGCGAGTACTTCGGCTTCGACGGTCCGCTCAACGCCGTGCCGTTCACCGACGGCGAACCCGCGATCGTCTCCCCCGGCGGCTCGGGCCGTGGCCTCGCGTTCGCCGGGCGCAACTCGGACGTGCAGCTGGCCCTCGCGCCGCTCGACGAGCAGAGCATCCGCGCTTACCGGTCACGCATTCACGCCGCCGCCGAAGCCGCCGGCCGCGCGCCGAGCGACGTGAAGATCCTGTTCGCCATCCAGCCGGTGCTCGTGTCGTCGCCGGAGGAGGCCGACCGCCTGGTCGCGGCATCCACGGATCCGGACGACGCGGCCCTGCTCACGATCGCTCGCAAGCAGTCGAGCGACCTCGAGACCGACCTCACCGGTCTCGACCTGGACGCGCCGCTCGACCGCGGGATCTTCGGCGAGCACGTGTCGGAGGGCAGCATCCGCCGCTTGGTCGGGAAGCACGAGCCCGACGCTCCCCTGCGCGCGATCCTCGCCGCGCACGCGCGCCTCGGGCGCCTGAACGACGGCTCGGGCTTCGTCGGCACGGCGGAGGAGTTCGCCGACCGCATCGAGGAGCTCGGCGATTGGGGCAACGACGGCGTCCTCCTGTGGGGCGACCTGCACCCGGTCACCGTGCACCGGCTGCTGGACGACCTCGTGCCGATCCTCCGTCGCCGTGGCATCCTGCGCGAGGAGTACGTCGAGGGCGGACTCGGGGCGAACCTCCGCGCGTTCTGACCCGCGCAGCGCGCGCGTCGCGTCGTGTCCCACTTCGTGCAGAAACCGCCGCCGAAACCTGCACATAGTGGGACATGCCTTTGGCCGCGACGGGCAGCGCGCGATGATGTCCCACTTCGTGCGGGAATCGCCGCCGAAACCGGCACATAGTGGGACATGCCCCCGTAGCGACGGGCAGCGCGCGATGATGTCCCACTTCGTGCAGGAATCGCCGCCGAAACCGGCACATCGTGGGACATGCCCCCGTAGCGACGCGGCGGTCAGTCCTTCGCGTCGGCCTTCTTCGGGATCGTCAGGCTGGCGATCGTCGCGACGGCCATCGACAGCACGATGACGGCGAGCGAGATCCACGTCGAGATCTCCGGCGCCCACTCGATCGGCTCGCCGCCGTTGAGGAACGGCAGCTCGTTCACGTGCAGCGCGTGCAGGATCAGCTTCACGCCGATGAACGCGAGGATGAACGCGATGCCGTAGTGCAGGAAGCGGAGGCGCTCGAGCAGGTCACCGAGCAGGAAGTACAGCTGGCGCAGCCCCATGAGCGCGAAGAGGTTCGCCGTGAACACGATGAACGGGCTCTCCGTGATGCCGAAGATCGCGGGGATCGAGTCGATCGCAAACAGCAGATCGGTCACCCCGATCGCCGCGAACACGATGATCATGGGCGTGAACACGCGCTTGCCCTCGACCCGCGTCAGTACCTTCCGGCCGTCGTACGAGTCGGCGATCGGCAGCACCCGGCGCAGCATGCGGACGATGAGGTTCTCGCGCTGCGTGTCGTCCTCGTGATCGCCGCCCGGGAAGGCCTGGCGGATCGCGGTGTAAATCAGGAACGCCCCGAACAGATAGAAGATCGGGCTGAAGTTCTCGATGATCGTCGCACCCACGAGGATGAACACCGCGCGGAGGACGAGCGAGATGATGATGCCGACCATCAGCACCTGCTGCTGGTAGCGCCGGGGCACCGAGAACTGACTCATGATCAGCACGAAGACGAACAGGTTGTCGATCGAGAGGCTGTACTCGGTGAGCCAGCCGGCCACGAACTGCCCGGCCACCTCTCCCCCGCCCACGATCACCAGGATCCCGGCGAACGCCAGAGCCAGCACGACGTAGAACACGACCCACAGCGCCGATTCCTTGGGCGAGGGAATGTGCGGGCGCGCGAGGATGATCAGCAGATCCGCGGCGAGGACCAGCACGAGCACCACGAGGGTGACCGTCTGGAACACGGGGTCCAGCTGCAGCTCCATGGCGGGCCTTTCGTTCGGGGGAACGCTGAAGTCTATCGACGGGCCCGGGCGGCTCGGCATCCGGTCCGGAATCGGGTATGAGACGATCTCGCGCGAGCGGACACCTCTCAATGAGAGAGTGCTCGCACGGGTGCGGACGAGGGAACGGATGCCATGACCGACGACGTCATCGACGACAGGGCGCTCGTCGCGCGCGCCGCCGGCGGGTCGGACGCCGCGTTCCGATCGCTGTACCGCGCGTACGTGCGGCCGGTGTACTGGATCGCGTTCGGACTCGTCCACGACGAGACGGACGCGGAGGACGTCGTGCAGGACACGTTCGTCGTCGCTTGGCGGAAGATCCCGAAGCTACGGCTGGAGGGGGTGTCCCTGCTCCCCTGGCTCGCGACGGTCTGCCGCCTGCAGGCGCAGAACCGCTTACGGTCGCGTCGCCGGCACGGCGAGACCGCCGAGCTCGACGAGCGGATCCCCGCGCTGATCGACGTCGAGAAGCAGGTCGTCGAAGCCGAGACGGTGGCGGCGATCCTCGCCGCCGTCGAGGGACTCGGCGACCTCGACCGGGAGATCTTCCGGCTCTGCGCGGCGGAGGGATACGGCTATCAGGCCGCGGCCGAGTCGCTCGGCGTCTCGCACGGCACCGTACGCAACCGCCTCTCCCGCATCCGTTCCCGGGTGCGCGCTACCGCGATGGAGACGGAGACCCCATGACCACCCCCAGCCTTCCCCCGGTCCGCGCCGATCGCGTGGATGCCATGGAGTCGGTCGTGTTCGCCCGGATCGCGCACGAGCGCGCAACCCGGCGTCGGCGCCGCCGCACCGCCTGGACGGGCGTCGGTGCCGCAGCCGCGGTGCTCGTCGTCGCGGCCGTCGTCGGGCCGGCACTGACCACCTCGAGCGGCACGTCCGGATCGTCCGTGTCGGCCGTCGGAGGTGCCGTGGACCCCGGTATGGGCACCGAGGCCGGCACGCGCGACATGAGCGCGCCGCTCGCCCCCCAGGGTGTCGCGGGCGGATCGGCCGGCGGCTCGGCCGATTCCTCGGCGGCGTCGGGTTCCGCCACGTCGTCGACGAACGGCACGCGCGACATCGTCGCCACCGGCTCCAGCACCGTGGAGGTCGACGACGTGCGCGCGGCGATCACCCGGATCACGGATGCCGCGACCTCCGCCGGCGGCTACGTGGAGTCGTCGCAGGTCGGCGGCGGATACGGCGTGGTCCCGCTCGACGGCAAGGTCGTCCAGCCGGAGGCGGTCTCATCCGGGTGGATCACCGTGCGGGTGCCGGCGACCTCCCTGCAGAGCGTGATGGACGGCCTGTCCGCCGTCGGCGATGTCACCGCGACGAGCGTGAACCGCTCGGACGTCACCGAGCAGACGGTCGATCTCCGAGCCCGGGTCGCCGCCGGCGAGGCATCCGTCGCTCGTCTGACCGAACTGATGGCTCAGGCCTCGTCGGTGTCGGACCTCATCGCGGCCGAATCCGCGCTCGCCGACCGCCAGGCGCAGCTGGACTCCGACCGCTCGGTGCTGACCTCGATCGAGTCGCAGGTGGCGATGTCGTCGCTGAACGTGCAGCTGAACGTGCGTTCGCAGACCGTGGCCGCCGACCCGGCCGGGTTCGGCGACGGCCTGGTCGCCGGCTGGAACGGCCTCATCGCGACACTCAACGGCGTCGTGATCGGCCTCGGGTTCCTGCTCCCCTGGATCGCCGTGGCCGCGGTGGTCGTGCTGATCGTCTGGGGTGTCCGTCGCATCGTGCGGAGGCGTCGGGGGTCGCACGAGGCGTAGGACGCTGGCGGCCCCGACTCCGCGGAGGGTCGGGGCCCAACCCGCACGGGCAAGCGCCACCCGGACATGAGAAAAGCCCCGACCATTCGGTCGAGGCTTTTCTCATGTTGGTGACCCCAGCGGGATTCGAACCCGCGTTACCGCCGTGAGAGGGCGGCGTACTAGGCCGCTATACGATGGGGCCGCGTCGCAACCGTTCAAGTATGCACTACGGATGCCGCGCACGACAAATCGGGCCGCGAATGACTCGCAGCCCGGGCGTGTCCGGCCCACCGTACCGCGCGCGCCGCCCGGAGGGAAGAGGAACGCGTGACTCGACCCGCGACGTTCACCTGTGGCATCCCGATGACTCGTCGTCCAGCGGTTGCACGCTCCCCCGGCGCGGAGTTGACTCGAGCGCATGCAGGTCACCAAACACGAACACGCCTCCCTCGTCCTCACCGAGGCTGGACACACCCTCGTCATCGACCCCGGCGTCTTCACCTCGCCGCTCGAGGAGCTCACCGGGCTGGTCGGTGTCGTCATCACCCACGAGCACCCCGACCACTGGACGCCCGAACACCTCACGCGGCTCCAGAAGGCGCACCCGGGTGTGCCGATCTACGGTCCCGAGGGCGTGCAGAAGGCGGCCGCGGGGTTCGACGTCACCGCGGTGCACCCCGGTGACACGCTCGACCTCGGACCGTTCCACCTGGAGTTCTTCGGCGGCAAGCACGCCGAGATCCACTCGTCGATCCCGATCGTCGACAACGTCGGCGTCCTGGTGAACGACGCGTTCTTCTACCCCGGCGACTCGTACACGGTCCCGAAGGGGGCGCACGTCGCGCTCCTCGCTGCCCCGGTGGGTGCGCCGTGGCTGAAGATCTCCGAAGCGATCGACTACGTGCTGGCCGTCAAGCCCGCGCGTCTGTTCGCGACCCACGACATGACGCTCTCGGTCGCCGGGAAGCAGATGGGCGACGCCCGCCTCACGTGGGCCGTCGAGCAGAACGGCGGCGCGTTCGTCGACCTCGGCCCCGGGGATTCGACCGAGGTCTGACCCCGCCGCGCGCGAGAACACCGGATGCCACGGCCCCCTGGGCTCGTGGCATCCGGTGTTCTTGCGTCCCCCGTCCCCCGCGAGAAACGCGATCCACGGGAGGAAACGGCGTGTCAACGCGTTTCCGGCCGTGGATCGCGTTTATCGCTGTGACGAGGGGGCGGGGCGCGGAGCGCTTACTGCGCGTCGAGGTCGGTCTCGAGGAGCTCGACGAGCTCGTCGAGCGCCTGCTCGGCGCCCTCGCCCTCGGCCTTGAGCGTCACGACGGTGCCGTGTCCAGCGCCGAGGCCCATGAGCGAGAGGATGCTGCCGGCGTTGAGGTCCGGTCCGCCCGCGGCAGAGATGGTGACGGGCACCTTCTTCTCCTGCACGGCCTGCACGAAGAGCTTCGCGGGGCGGGCGTGGAGACCCGAGCTGCTGGCGATGGTGGCCTGACGTTCTGCCATGGTGAATCCTTCCGATTCGACGGGGTGTTAGGCGGCGACGGGGACTGCGGGAGCAGCCTCTTCGACGGCGGCGTCCTTGGTGCTGCGACCGATGCCCTTGAGGGCGACGACGATCAGCGCCGTCACGACGGTACCCGCGACGATCGCCAGGAGGAAACCCCACCACGGGCTGATCGCGAACAGGACGAAGATGCCGCCGTGCGGGGCGAAAGACTGGACGCTCAGCCACATGCTGAGGCCGCCGGTGACGGCACCGCCCACCATCGAGGCGGGGATGACGCGCAGCGGGTCGGCCGCGGCGAACGGGATGGCACCCTCGGAGATGAACGACGCACCCAGCAGCCACGCGGCGGCACCGTTCTCACGCTCGACCGGCGTGAACTTCGGGCGGGCGAGGACCGTGGAGGCCAGCGCCATAGCGAGCGGCGGCACCATGCCTGCGGCCATGACCGCGGCCATGATGAGGTACGGCGCGGTGTTGGTCTGGCTGGCCGCGGCCAGGCCCGTCGTCGCGAAGACGTAGGCCACCTTGTTGACAGGTCCACCGAGGTCGAAGCACATCATGAGGCCCAGGATCACGCCGAGCAGGATCGCCCCGGCGCCCGAGGAGGCGAGCGATGTGAGCCCCTCGGTGAGGGCGGCCATCAGGGCGGCGATCGGGCGACCGAGGAAGAGGATCATCAGACCCGAGGCGAAGATGGAGCCGAGGAACGGCACGATCACGACCGGCATGAGGCCGCGGAGCCAGCGCGGAGCGTCGAAGCGGCCGAGCCACCAGGCGATGAAGCCGGCGAGCAGACCGCCGATGATGCCGCCGATGAAGCCGGCGTTCATGAGCACCGCGACGGCGCCCGCGACGAAACCGGGGGCGATACCCGGGCGGTCGGCGATCGCGTAGGCGATGAAGCCCGCGAGCACAGCGACGATGAAGCCCATCGACGTCGCACCGATCATGAAGGCGACCGAGCCGAGGTACTGGCCGAGCGGGCCGAGCGGCGAGGTCAGGTTCTCGGTGGGGAGGTCCCACAGCGAGTTCTGGATGATGACGTTCGCGGCGTCCTTCGTGACCTGGTAGCCGCCGAGCAGGAAGCCGAGCGCGATGAGCAGGCCGCCGCCGGCGACGAACGGGATCATGTAGCTGACGCCGGTGAGCAGCCAGCGCTGGATGCGACGCCCGACCGACTGCTGCGCGACGGGAGCGTCGGACGCGGATGCCGCGGCCGCACCGCCCTGGACACGCGGAGCGTTCGGGTTCGAGACGGCGGCGACGGCTTCGGCGATGAGCTGCTTCGGTTGCTCGATGCCGCGCTTCACGCCGGCGCGGACGACGGGCTTGCCCGCGAAGCGCTGCGGTTCGCGCACGTCGACGTCGACGGCGAAGATCACGGCGTCGGCGTCGTCGATGACGCTCTGCGGCAGGGCCTTGTAGCCGCTGGACCCCTGCGGTTCGACGACGAGCTCGACACCGTCGGCCTCGAGGCCGGCGGCGGTGAGTGCGTCCGCCGCCATGAACGTGTGCGCGATGCCCGTCGCGCAGGCCGTGACGGCGACGATCTTCGTCGTCTTCGTGGCCGTCGCCGTGCGGGCCTCGGCGCGAGTGGCAGCCGGCGCCGCGGCAGCCGCGGCCTCGGCAGGAGCGGATGCCGGGGTGATGGCATCCGTGATGATCCGGACCGCGTCGGTCGGGGTCGCCGCGGCCCGGAGCCCGCCGGTGAACTCCGGCTTCATGAGGCTGCGGGCGAGCTGCGACAGCACCGCGAGGTGTGCCTCGTCCGCGCCCGCGGGAGCGGCGATGAGGAACACGATGTCGGCGGGGCCGTCGGGCGCGCCGAAGTCCACGCCGGGGGTCAGGCGGGCGAACGCCAGCGTCGGCTCGGTGACCGAGGCGCTGCGGGCGTGCGGGATTCCGATGCCGCCGGGGAGGCCGGTCTCGTCCTTCTGTTCGCGCGCCCATGCGTCGTCGAAGAGTTCCTGGGCGCTCGTCGCGCGGCCCTGCGCGACGACGCGCTCGGCCAGAGCACGGATGACCGACTGCTTGTCGGTCCCCAGGGGCGCGTCGAGGCTGACGAGCTCCGGTGTGATGATGTCGGACATGGTTCGGTGACCTTTCGTGGTCAGTGTTCTGCGGTGGGGGTGGGGAAAACGGTCACGGCGATCGGCCCCGCAGGCAGATCGGCCGGTGTCGGGGCTTGCGTCCCCGGCAGAGTCGCCGCGGCCGCGCCGTACGCGATGCTGCGGGCGAGTCGGTCGGGGGCGGTAGCCCCCTCGAGGTCGGCGAGCAGATAACCGGCGAGCGAGCTGTCGCCCGCGCCGACCGTGCTCGCGACCTGGATTCTCGGGGCGCGTCCGCGCCACGCGCCGTCGGCGGCGAAGAGCAGCGCGCCGTCCGCCCCGAGGGTCACGAGAGCGGATGCCACCCGCTCGGGCACTAGAGCGGCCGCGCGCCGCGCGGCCTCGGCGATGACGTCCGCGTCGGTCGTGGCATCCTCGCCGACGAGTTCGGCGAGCTCCTCGTGGTTGGGCTTGATGAGGTCGGGGCGCGCGGTCTCGACGACGGCGGCCAGGGCCGCGCCCGAGGCGTCGACCGCGATGCGCGGTGCGCCCGCGCCCCAGCGCTCGCGCACCGCGGCGATGAGGTCGGCGTAGAACGTCACCGGAACGCCCGGCGGCAGCGACCCGGCGAGCACGAGCCACGTCGCGTTCTCGGCAGCCGCGACCACACCGGCCGTGAGCGCCGCGGCCTCGGCTGCGGAGAGCTCGGCACCGGGGAGGTTGAGCTTGGTCGTCTCGCCCCGCGGATCCGTGATCGTGAGGTTGGCGCGCACGCGCCCCTCGACGGGCACGATCTCGAGGTCGACCCCGGCGTCGTCCAGGAGCAGACGGTACGGGTCGTGGTCGTTCACGGGGACGACGGCGCGCGCAGGGGGCGCCGGCGGCGGAAACGACTCGGGCGACGTTGACGCCCTTGCCCCCGGCATCCTCTCGAGACGACTCGGCGCGCTGCACCTCGCCCGGCACGAGCGGGCCGGTGAGCTGCACGGCGCGGTCGGCCGACGGGTTGGCGGTGAGGGTGACGATCATGCGACACGCACCTCGGCATCCGCGTCGGCCAGGGCCTGGGCGAGCGCATCGGGCGGCGTGCCGTCGGTGACGAGCACGTCGATCTCGTCGAGGCGGGCGAACCGCACGAGCAGCTCCTCGCCGAACTTGGCGGTGTCGGCGACCACGACGACGCGGCGCGCCGCCCGGATGATCGCGGTCTTGACCGCCGCTTCCTCCGGGTCGGGGGTGCTGAGGCCGAACCCGGCGCTCAGTCCGTTCGTGCCCACGAAGGCGATGTCGGGGCGCAGCTCGCCGATCGACCGCACGGTGTGGGCGCCGACCGCGGCGGCGGTGACCCCTCGGACCTTGCCGCCGATCACGGTGAGCGAGACGCGGTCGTCACCCGCGAGCAGGTGCGCGGCCTCGAGCGAGTGTGTGACGATCTCGACGTCGCTCCCCTCCCCCAGCACCTGCGGGAGTTCGGCGGCGACGGCCGCGGGCGTGGTGCCGGCGTCGATGAAGATCGAGCCGCGGAACCCGGGGCTCAGCAGCCGAGCGGCTTCCGCGCCGATCGCGCGCTTCGCGTCTCCCTGGCGAAGTCGACGTTCCGACAGCGAGACCTCCGTGGTGCTCGCCCGGTCGATGCCGACCGCACCCCCGTGGACGCGACGCAGCGCGCCGGTCTGCTCGAGGCGGTCGAGGTCGCGACGAACGGTCTCGGTGGTGACGTCGAAACGACGAGCGAGGTCGACGACGCTGACGCGTCCGATCTCGCGCAGTTCGCGCTCGATGAGCTGCTGGCGCTCCATTGCGTACACGGAATCCCCTTCGAAGATTCCCACACGTTACAACACAAACCAACACATATCAACGATTGAACGGACCGTGATACCACGCCTTCGAAGCATCCACCCAACTCGCATCCCGAAATAGGTGAGGCTAGCCTTACCTACGGCTTCGCGCCGCACCTATCCCCTCACCGCACGGAGATCCCGGATGCCACTGCCCCGCGCCCTCGCTGTCCCCACCGTCGTCGTCGCCGTCGTCGCGCTGCTCACCGGCTGCGGCGCAAGCGAAACGGTCTCCGCCGCCGCCCCCACGAGCGGCGCGGAGGGGAAGACCACCTACCCGCTGACGCTGGAGAACTGCGGACGCGAGGTGACCGTCGAGGCGCCGCCGGAGCGGATCGTCTCATTGGATCAGAACTCCACCGAGATCCTGCTGTCGCTGGGGCTGGCGGAACGCATGGTGGGCACGGCATCCTGGACCGACCCGGTGCTCGACTCGCTGGCCGCCGACAACGCCCGGGTCCCGCGCCTTTCGGACAACGCGCCGTCGTACGAGGTCGTGCTCGGGGCCGACCCCGACTTCGTGACCGCTTCGTTCGGTCGCCACTTCGCGCAGGGCGGCGTCGCGACCCGGGATCGGTTCGCCGAAACCGGCATCCCGAGCTACCTCTCCCCCACGGATTGCGAAGGCGCGGTGAGCATCAACGGCGGCGGCACCCGGACCATCGCGCTCACCGAGGACGTGCTCTACGGCGAGATCCGCGACCTCGCCGCCATCTTCGACGTGCCCTCGCGCGGCGAGACGCTCATCGCCTCGCTGCAGCAACGCGCGGCCGCGGCCGTGGACGGCGTCGATTTCGGCGGCCGGACGGTGGCCTTCTGGTTCGCCGACACCAAGACGCCGTACGTCGCCGGCGGACTCGGCGCGGCCGCGCGCCTGGCGGCCGCGACGGGCATGATCAACGCCTTCCCCGACCGCACCGACGACTGGCCCGCGGTCGGGTGGGAGAGCGTCGTGGATGCCGATCCGGCGGTGCTCGTCCTCGGCGATCTGCGGCGCGACCGCTTCCCCGGCGACCGCCTCGCCGACAAGATCGCGTTCCTCGAGAGCGATCCGCTGACCTCGACGCTGACGGCCGTGCGCGAGAAGCGCTTCATCGCGCTCCACGGAGCCGAGATGAACCCCTCGATCCGTTTCGTCGATGGACTCGAGAAGATCCGCGCGTGGTGGGACGAGAACCGGAGCGCGCTCTGAGCGCGCCGGCCGCGGTTCGCTCGCGCGTTCCGCTCGGTCTGCTCCTGACGCTCGGCGGAACCGTCGCGCTGATCCTCTCGGTCGGCGTCGCGATCACGCTCGGTCCGGCCGACGTGTCGCTTGTGAACGTCCGAGATGTCCTCCTCAACAACCTCGGCCTCCCCGATGTGCCGGTCCGGGCCGCGAAGAACGCGATCGTGTGGGAGGAGCGCCTCCCTCGCGCGCTCGTCGCCGCGTGCGCCGGCGCCGGCCTGTCCGTGTGCGGTGTGGTGATGCAGTCGTTGCTGCGAAACCCCCTTGCCGAGCCCTTCGTTCTGGGCGTCTCCTCGGGCGCCTCGACGGGCGCGGTCGTGATCGGCGTGCTCGGACTCGGAGGCGGCATCCTGGGACTGTCCGGCGGTGCGTTCGTCGGCGCGCTCCTCGCGTTCGGCCTGGTGCTGGTGCTCGCGCGGTTCACCTCCGGCGGGACGTCGAGCGTGGTCCTCGCCGGCGTGGCCAGCACGCAGTTCTTCTCAGCCGTGACGTCGCTCGTGGTGTTCGCGATGGCCGACTCCGACGAAACGCGCGGGGTGATGTTCTGGCTGCTCGGCTCGCTCGAGGGGATGCGCTGGGACGACGTGGCCCTCTGTGCGAGCGTCGTGACGACGGGGACGCTCGTGTGCCTGCTCTCGGCGCGATCTCTGGATGCCTTCGCCTTCGGCGACGATGTCGCGTCGTCCCTCGGCATCTCCGTCGCCCGGACGCGCGTGGGACTCCTGGTCGTCACCGCCCTGCTCACCGCCGCGCTCGTGAGCGTCGTCGGAGCAGTCGGCTTCGTCGGCCTCGTCGTGCCCCACGCCGTGCGGTTGCTCGTCGGTCAGCGGCACGCCCGCGTGCTGCCGGTCGCTGTCGTCGCGGGGGCGATCTTCATGGTGTGGGTGGATGCCGCGAGCCGCACGCTCTTCGCGCCCACTCCCCTGCCCGTCGGGGTGGGCACAGCCCTCATCGGTGTCCCCGTGTTCGTCGCCCTGCTCCTGCGCCGGCGGGGACGCGCATGACGCTGCAGGCACGGGACGTGCGCTGGACCCGCGGTGGTGCGCTCGTCATCGATGGCGTCTCGCTCCGCCCCGTACCGGGGGCGACGGTCGGGCTCCTCGGCCCGAACGGCTCGGGCAAATCCTCGCTCCTGCGTCTGCTGCAGGGAGCATCGAGACCGGATGCCGGCGAGGTGCTTCTCGACGACACGCCCCTGCCGAAACTGCCCCGCCGCGAGATCGCCCGGTCGGTCGCCGTGGTGACGCAGCACGCCGAAACGGATGCCGACATCACCGTGCGCGACGTCGTCCGACTCGGACGCACGCCGCACCGCCCGATGTGGGGCGGCGCCCGCACGGATGACGACACCGCCGTGGAGGAGGCTCTCGCATGCGTCGGGCTCACCGACAAAGCCGACCGTTACTGGCACACGCTCTCGGGCGGCGAACGCCAGCGTGCACAGATCGCGCGTGCCCTCGCGCAGCGACCGCGAGAACTTCTCCTCGACGAGCCGACGAACCACCTCGACATCCGCCATCAACTCGACATCCTCGCCCTCGTCGCCGCGCTTCCGGTGACGAGCGTCGTCGCGCTCCACGACCTCAATCTCGCGGCGACCTATTGCGACCAGGTCGTCGTGCTGCGTCGCGGTTCCGTCGTGGCCGCAGGACGTCCGACCGACGTTCTGACACCCGAGCTCGTCGCCGACGTCTACGGCGTGCGCGCCCGGGTCTGGCCCGACGAGATCACGCAACGCCCGAGGATCGTCTTCGAGGGGACGCTGGCATCCTGAAGTCGCGGGCGGCGCTGCGACTCCGTCAGGGCGCGACGACCGAGATCGTGAAGGCGCTCGCCGTGCCATCCGGTCCGGTCAGCGTCGCCTTCGTCGTGCCGACCTTGCGCGCGATGAAGCCGGGGCGGAAGGTCGCCCCCTCGTCGGACCCGCCGGCCGAGAACTCGGCGATCGTGGGGTCATCCGTGGTTCCCCGCCACTGGTCCTCGGTGCCGTCCGGAACAGTGACCGAGAGCGCCGTCCCGATGACGACGGCGACGTTCTTGCCGTTCAGATCGCCGGGCGACACCATGGTCGGCGGCAGGGCCTGCGGGCTCGCCGACGCGTTCGCGACGCTCGAGGGTGCGACCACGGGCGGCGGAGTCTCGTCCGCGGTCGAACAGCCGACGGTGACGAGCGCGACCGCGACGAGGGCGACCACGGCGGAAGACCAACGGACCACGGAACACCCTTCGCAACGGCTGACGCACCGGATGCTACCGCGGTGGCATCCCGTGTTCCCTGAACGGCGCGGCCCGGCACCGAGGGCGGATCACTGCCCGATGTTGTACGCCAGGCTGAGTGTGCCGTCGCTCGCGGTGACCTGTGCGGTGATGCTCATGCCGCCGTGCGTCACCGTCGGGAGGGACAGGGTGGAGGCGGACCCCTCGTTCCGTGCGGCGTCACCCACCTGCTCGCGCAGGGCGTCGAGCTGCGCCTGGGACCATCCCCACTGCGCGGCGCGCGAACCGAGCTCCGACGAGATGCTCGTCCAGGACCCGCTCGCCGCGGGAACCACCTGCACACGCGTCACGATGTCGTCCGACGTGGTGAGCTCGAAGCGCGACACCCCGCTGAACTTCAGCGACGTGCCGTCGCCGCGGACCTCCAGCGAGATCGGCACGAGCGTGTCGATCGGGGTCTGCCCCGCGGCCGGGAGCCCGAGTTCGCTGGCGGAGGTCGACGCGGTCACATCGACCGTCGCGTGGCCCCGGCGATTCAGGAAGTCGAGCCCCGCCTGATCGAACCGGGATTGGCCGTCGGGCAGCTGCTGGTCGGCCGAGGCGACGGGTGCTTCCTCGGTCCACCACGAGTTCGCCATCGCGACGGCACCGAAACCGAGCACGAGGCAGATGACCGCGGCGATGGACAGCGTGACCCACGTGAGCACACGGTCCTTGCGTGCTGCGCGCGCGGCCGGTGACGGGCGACGGAGCGGAGGAACGGTGGAGGTCATAGCTCCTCCCTAGCACCGGCTCCGCGCCAGCGCACCCCCTCCGTCGCCGATTCGGAGGCGGTACGGAGGTTCGTGTGCGCGGTCGTGCGGGAGGCGGCATCCGGATGCCGATGTCCTTGCGTTGCGCCCGGAGGAACGCCGAGTGACCGGCGCGCGCGAGGATGGCAGGGTGACGCGAACGCAGGAGAGCAGCGCCCACTGGGGAACCTTCGAGGTCGAGGTGTCGGGAGACAGCCGGACGGTCGTGGCGACGCGGCCGTACGCCGACGATCCGGATGCCGCGCCGGCGATCACCGGGGTCGCGGAGGGTCAGCACCACCCGTCGCGGGTCACGCGCCCGGCCGTCCGGCGCCGGTGGCTCGAAAACGGTCCGGGTCCGGACGCCCACCGGGGCGACGTCGACGACGAGTACGTCGAAGTGGAGTGGGACGAGGCCCTCGATCTCCTCGCCGCGGAACTCGGGCGCGTCCGCTCGACGCACGGCAACCGCGCGATCTTCGGCGGCTCGTACGGCTGGGGAAGCGCCGGCCGTCTGCACCACGCGCAGAGCCAGCTGCACCGGTTCCTCAACTCGCTGGGCGGCTACACGCGCTCGATCAACGACTACAGCCGTGGCGCGAGCCTCGTCCTGCTCCCCCACCTCATCGGGCCGATCGGCATGCGCGAACTGCGCAGCCGACCGCCGTCCTGGGGACACATCGCCGAGCACACCGACCTGCTGATCGCGTTCGGCGGCCTCCGCCGTTCGAACACCTGGGTGGTGCCGGGCGGTCACGACCGGCACGTCGTCTCCCGACTCGCGCGATCCGCCGCGGCCTCCACGCGGATCGTGTCGGTTTCCGCGCAGCGCGACGACACCCTGACCGAACTGGATGCCGAGTGGCTCGGCATCCGCCCGGGAGCCGACACCGCCCTCCTGCTCGCCCTCACCCACACGCTCGTCGCCGAGGGCCTCGCGGACGACGCGTTCCTCGCGACGCACACCGTCGGCGCGGACCGCGTGCGGGCGTACCTGCGCGGCGAGCCCGACGGCGTGGCGAAGAACCCGGAGTGGGCCGCCGAGATCGCCGGCGTTCCCGCCGAGACGATCCGCGACCTGGCGCGACGCGCCGCGTCGGGACGCACGCTCGTCAACGTCACCTACTCGCTGCAGCGCGCGGAGCACGGCGAGCAGGCGGTGTTCGCGGCGGTGACCTTTGCGGCGTTCCTCGGCCAGATCGGTCTGCCCGGCGGCGGATTCACGCACGGATACGGCTCGATGGGCGACTACGGCGTCGGGGTCGCCCCGGTGCCCCTCCCCACGTTCTCGCAGGGCACGAATCCCGTGACGGACTTCATCCCGTGCGCGCGCATCAGCGACCTACTCCTGCGTCCGGAACCGACGATCCCGTACGACGGCGGCACGCTGGACCTCCCCGACATCCGGCTCGTGTATTGGGCCGGTGGCAATCCCTTCCACCACCACCAGGACCTGCGGCGTCTGCGTCGCGCGGTCGCGGCCGTCGACACGCTCGTCGTCAACGAGTTCCACTGGACCCCGACCGCCCGGCACGCCGACATCGTCCTCCCTGCGGCCACGGGCCTCGAGCGCGACGACCTCGCCGCCGGCGCGGGAGACACGCGACTTCGCGCCATGCCGCGCGCGGTCGAACCGGTCGGCGACGCGCGCGAGGAGTTCTGGATCTACGACCAGCTCGCCCAGCGACTGGATGCCGACTACGCCGAGGGCCGCGACAGTCACGAATGGCTCGAGAAGATCTACGAGGACTGGCGGCAGCGCCCCGAGATCCCCGACGCCCCGCCGTTCGCCGAGTTCTGGCGCGAGGGCGGCACGCCCCTCCCCCAGCACCACTACCGGGACGGGGCGTTCACCGACTTCCGCGCCGACCCCGACGCACACCCGCTCGACACCCCCAGCGGGCGGATCGAGCTGTTCTCCGACACCCTCGACGGATTCGGTCTCGACGACACCGCCGGGCACGCCGTGTGGATCGACACCGCGGAAGCGGCGGGCTCGCCCTACGACCTGCAGCTGCTGTGCACGCAGCCGACGCACCGACTCCACAGCCAGCTCGACATGGCGGCACCGAGCCGGTCGACCAAGGTCGCCGGACGCGAGCCCGTCCGGCTGCATCCGTCGGACGCGGCGGCGCGCGGCCTGACCGACGGCGACGTCGCGATCGTGCGCAGCGCCCAGGGCAGCCTGCTCGCCGGCGTCGTGACCACCGACACCCTGTTGCCGGGCGTCGCGCGGATGCACACGGGAGCCTGGTACGACCCGAGCGCGCCGGGGATCGCCGACTGCATCAACGGCAACGTCAACGTCCTGACGAAGGACATCGGCACGTCGAAGCTCACGCAGGCGTCGAGCGGCGCCCGGGTGGCCGTGTCGATCGAGCGGTACGACGGGGAGGTCCCGCCAGTGCGCGCGTACGACGGGCCACGGCTGGCATCCCGGTAGAGGTCACTCCGTCTCGACCGCGCTCGTGTGGTGCGGCGTGCCGACCGGCTTCGACTCGCTCGATCCGCGCTGGCGCAGGTAGATCGAGAAGGCGATCATCGCGCCCACCGCAAGGAATTCCGACTGCCAGTTCTGCAGAGTCCGATTCCAGAATTCCGGGGACGCCACATATTGCAGCCACGTCTCGCTCGGCATTCCGTGCTGTGCGTTCTCCTCATTCGCGACCGTCGTACCGCCGAGGGATTGCGCGAACCACGACAGCAGGAAGATCGCACCCATCACGATGAGGAGAGAGTTGGAGTACACCCACCCCGCGGGTCCGCCGAGGCGCGCCCACCGGGGCGAGTCGGGGTGCGCGTGCGGGCCGACGAGCTGCTCCTCGTCGGTACCCACACCCTCGTCGCCCGGCTTCTTCGATTCGGGCGAGCCCCGCTGCACGAGCCACACCGTCGCGAAGATGAACAGGAAGAACTGCAGGAACTCCGACTGCCAGTTCTCCGCGACGTCGACCAGGAAGTCCGACGACGTCACGAATTCCCAGTACCCGATCGTGGCGAGTCCATGGAACTCGAGCTCCTCGTTGTTGTTGGCGTATCCCGCGAAGGACTGCCCGATCAGCGCGGCGAGGAAGATGATCAGGAAGGCAATGCTGAGTCCCTGCTCACGGAAGAAGCGGCGCATTCTCACCGCCCCGCCAGCGGGAGGACGATCATCACGGCGAGACCGACGACGATGATTCCCATCCAGGCCCAGAACATCGCGCGCATGCCGACGGTTCCTGATTCGGCGCCTTCGTGATCCATGGGTTTCCTCTTTCGACTCTGCAGAACCCCCGGCGTCTGCTCGGCGAAGAAGCCGAACCGCGCCCGGGCCCGATGCATCCGCCAGCGTGCACCCGAGTCGACGCAGCGCGCATCCCCCTTGCGCCGGGGCGGCGAATGGGATGAGACGAGGAACAGGCGGGCGTCTCGCCCGCGAGACGTCTCAGCGCGCGCGGCGACGGGCGGTCGCCCATACGACAGCGCCGGCCGCGGACGCGACGAGGAGCATGGCGCCGATGCCGAGCGTCAGAGGATGCATACTGATCTGCCCGGCACCCGCGATCGCCTCGGCATAGCGCGTGGAAACCACCCCGCGCATCTCATCGACGGATGCCGGTGACGGCACCTCGCGCGAGGCGGACGCGTTGAGCGCGGTCACCACCCCGTCTCGCACGGCGTACCACGCATCGATGGTCGGGTCGGACACGAGAGTCGCGCGGTCATCCAGGCCGTCGAGCGCTCGCGCCAGATCGTCGTCGTCGTTGTACCCCGCGTACTCGGCCGTGCTTCCCGCGGTTGGGCGCCAGACGCGGTACGTCCCGACGAGGTCGCCATCTGCCCCCACGATCGGCGCCAACCATTCATCGAGTGGAGCGACGGCATCTCCATCGACTTCGCCCGCGATGAGCGCCGGGCTCCAGAGGTGGATCTGCCGAGGTACGCCGAACAGGGCTGCCGAGCCGATATCGGGGACCTTGGGCCCGTCAGCGGTGTTCGCGGAGGCGTCGATGTCCCGGAGGTTTGCGATGGCAGCCGACGAGTACGCGTCGGCGACGTCGGCCGGGACCTCTGCGTCACCGTCCGCCGCTCGCGCCGCGGACGTCGTGTCCGCCGCCAATGCCATGGCGATGAGCAACCCGGTCGCCACGCGACGGAAGTGCTCCATGGTCGATCCACCGCCCCCGGGGTGAGTGCGCATTGAGGTTCAGCCCTCCGCCGAGCTTTCGTCCGGCCAAGGGATTCTCATCCTGGCCCCACTCAGCGCGCCCGTCCAGACCAAGATCCCGGGTACTCGGCCGCGGGCACCGGCGGGAAACAGAACATCCTCCGGCGAAACCGCCGAAGGATGTGTGAATGGGCTGCGCCCGCATTCGATACGAAATATGGCTGTCCTACTCGACCTCTATTCGGGAAAATCGACGGTCGCCCTGACCCCTGATGGACTGCGTGCATTGGCGGCAGCGTCGGGCGGGTTCGCGCCCGTTGAGGCGCCTCGTCGACGATCCACACCCTTGGGCCAGAGACTGTCTCGGGCGCGCATCGGGGAACTGGTTCGACGTCACAGCGAAGGCGAGAGTGTCAGAACCCTCGCAGGCGAGGTTGATGTCGCAGCGTCTGCCCTCTGCCGACTCCTACGAAGCGAGGGACTGGTTATCGAAAAACGGAAGGTGAGTGAGGCACTCATTCGACGGCTAGCTCGTGAGTACGAAGCAGGTGCAACCATGCGAGAGCTTGAGAAGACACATGGCTTGTCGCACGGCGTCGTGTTCAGAGCGCTGCATCGAGCAGGAGATTTAGGTATGCATGAAAATGGTCCGCATCCCGCCTCGCTCAGTACGCGCGCTCCGCGAAAGCGTCCTCAAGCTGTTGGAGGAGGTGGATGAGCAGCCGCGCATCAGGACCACCATCGACGTGACGCACCTTGGAGGCGAACTTGTCGATCTGGTGCCACTGCGGGAAGCTGCCGTCGGATGCGTCCACTATCTTGCTCATCCAGGAAGCCTCTCGTTCCAAGCGATCGGAGAGCATTTGAGCCCACCTAGGGTCCGAGAGTTCCATGCTGGCGTGGACCCGCATCTCCTGAACAGTGTCCATCATCAATGCGAGAAGTTGCAGGACTGGGTCGTGTTCCCGACGGCGGGATAGCGGTCGGCGCAGGTCCCGATGTTCCTCGAAAGCACTCCATGTCCGATCGGCAACCGTAGAAAGGAGCGAAGCGACGACGCCCAAGCCCCCGGCGCCACCCGTGTCGGCCGCGATCGCCGGCAACGCGAGAGCTGCCGCGGTGTCAATCGCAGCGTCCGTCGTCACTTTCGCCACGAACGGAAGTTCGCGTGCGCCCTTGGGATGCGCACTGAGTTGAAGGCGATCGCGCAGGACGCGAACATGGAGCTTGAGCCGGTTACGGATATTGAGCACGAACGAGGGGTTACGGCGCCAGTGCCCAGGTGGGTCAGACTCGATGGCGTGGCGGACATTCATCGAAAGCGCTGCGGCGACTTGATCGGCGGACGGAGGAGGAGGCGACCTGTAGCCACCGGCTCGAAGGAGCTCCTCCCACGGCGCAGAGCCGACGCCAATTAATCCTCGTACCGCGTACGCGTCTGAGTAGAAGTCCGCCTGAGACAGTGATCTCCAGAAGGACCGATCTGCGATGCACTCTTCGAGGAGATCCAGCAACGATCCGAGGCGTTCACGAACCTCGCCCGCGATCTGCGCCTCCGCGCTCAGCACGCGCGCAGCTTGCGCTCCACGGATCAGCGAATGACCTCGGGAGAGTCCGCGATCAACCTGGCCGTGATCCATCACCATGTCCTGTCACACGCCCGGTGGGTGGTGAGCCTAGTCGACGGGCTTTTTTAGCCCGCACGAGGTGCACTGCATCCAGTTGGTGCTGATGCGCTGCAGTGTGTACGTGCCGCACTGAGGGCACAGATGACCTTTTGCCACCAGACAGTCCTTTCATCGGCGCTGTCTCAAATTGCCAGCGACACGAACCTAATCGTAGTGAAAGTCGGAGCGGGGTCCGGTCACCCTCGTGACCCATCCGGTGACACTGAACCGAGTCGCTGGGCGGGATTTGCTCGTCATGCCGTGTGTGCGCCGTTAGGGTCGCGCGTCGGCGCGTAGGGACTTTAGCGCCCATGCGTCCAGATCTCTTAGAACGCGCCTGCTTGACGTCTTCAGCACGATCAACTGCTCGTGTGACTCATGCATGCCCAGCAGGAACTCTGCGACAGCCACAGGTCCCGGCAGACCTCGGACCTTGAGCTGTTCGAGCGCCGTTTTGATCGGGACATCCGTCGCCGCTTTGTCTAGGGAGGCTCGGTCAAGGTTGCCGAGTCGCGCAACAGAATCCAGGTAGAACGCGCGGTCCAGGAGATCCTCCAGCCCGACCCCGTCAGGAAGGGAACGAATCCGACTTCTCGGGACGCCCGAGTTTAGAAGCTGACTCTTCCACCTGGCCCCGCCGCCGTCCCCGTCGACCATGTATGCAACTCGACTTGCGACGAGGTCAAGGCTGGCCATTTCCGATGTATTTGCTGTCGCGATGCCTGGAGCCACCTGGTAGGCCAGGTCCGCGTTGCCTGTGGCAAGCTTGATCAAGGTAGGGAGGAGCAACATATCTGACTCGCCCTCGGCGATGAGCGCGCGACGGAGACTCGAGAACGCTGCGGCACCTGCGCCCATCACGATTAACAGGGGGTTGAAGCCGACATGCTCCTGCCGATCGATAGTCCAGAAGTCGTGCCTGATGCGCGAGTGGCCGTTGTCAATCGGCTCCACGAAGCGGACGCCGTTACCGATGTCCGACGGCAGGCAGGCGGGCGAGTGAGTCGTATAAAGGACCTGCTCCACAGCCGTAAGCTCTTGCAACATTCGAACCAGGTCACCCTGCGCGTTCTGGTGAAGGTGATGCTCCGCCTCATCGATGAGAAGGATTGGCGGCCGAGCGAATCCTCCCGACTCCAAGAACGCCGCCAGACCAACGAACGTCCGTAAACCATCGCTTCGCTCGGTGATGTCCATCCACCCGGCGCTTCCCACAACGAGGTCGCGGACATGTACCCGCAGGACCTCCCCGTCCACGTCGATACCGACTGTGATTTGCTCCTGCTTCCACTTTTGAGTGAAGAACTGCTCTAGCCTGCGGTTCGCGTCGTCCACAAGCGTGCGTTGATATCCGGAGTCACCAGCCGAGGAACGGATTCGGTCGAGAGTGATTCCAGCGAGGCGGAGTAGATTTGCTAACCCAAGAGATTGTTCTGTATCGGAATCAGACAGGTTGTATTCCGACCGAATGACGCGGTGTTCATCCCCAAACTGTGCAAACACCGGACCCTGCATCCCCAGACGCTCGTAAACAAGACGCGATACTTCTGCACGCGGGCGTCCCCACTCGTAGAACAGCGAGAAGGCCGCTACCTTTGTGTCGAGCTTTGGGTCACCCGCGGCGTGCTCGGTGATCGCCGCATTCACGGAGTCCCAAACTTCGCTCCCGGGCTTGCTCCCCGTGCCCTTCAGGAACGCAGAGACTGCGTCGAGCTCATCCTGATCGAAGTCCTCCACTTCATCCTCCTCGAGCTGATCCAGCACAAGGGCAAGTCGCCTCTCGATGGCTGGCCATGCCTTGGCGAGGCCCAGTCTTGGCGACGTCGAGACGCGCGGCGGGGGTTCGAAACTGTAGGTCCGCCTGCCGTCGGCATGCTTCTGGTGTACGACGTACCTCAATTCCTTGTCCTCGATAGGCAGCTGAGCGGCTAGGGCTTTCTCTTCGCTCGTCAGCGTGAACGACAGTCGAACCACCACCCGGTTCGGGTCTAGTGGCTGACCGCGCACGCTTCGAGTCGCATCCGTCACACGGATAGCGCTGCCCGAAGCAAAGAGACGAAGAGCGGACAGGATCGAACTCTTACCGGCCTCATTCGGCCCAACGAATGCGACCATCTTTCGTCCAACGTAGGCACTCGCACGATTCAAGCGCCGATAGCCGAATATCTCAATGCGATCTAACACGACACTCCCCGTAGCCCGCGGTCCTGAGCAGACTAGCGGGGAACCTCGAGGATCAGGCGTAGGCGGCGGGGAGTGAGGCACGAATCGGGTGCAAACATGCGCGAGCTTGAGAAGACACACGGGTTGTCGAACGGCGTCACGTTCAGAGCGCTGCGTCAAGCACGACCCGAAGACGCGGTCAAGGACTGCTTCCCCATTGAGCTGGGCGATGATGTCCAGCTGGGTGCGGGTGGACTCATTGAGTCTGACCGCGAGGGGTTTGATCGGACCGCAACCGAGTCCGTTGGCGGACGCGGCTTGGGCGGGCGGGGTGTTGACGTTGGACTCGCTCATGAGGGCGGGTCACCTCCTTGACGGGTGCGGCCGAGAACTCGATTGGTTCTCTACGAGACCGCAGACCAACAACGAGGACGGCAAGGGGGCCGCGACTGGGCCGCAGCACCCGCTGGCTCTAGTGAACGACGGAACCAGTCGCGTGCCAACCGTCCGATCGACGCGACCCGAACGATCCGGCCGGGGGCCAACGATGACGTTCGCCCAAATACCTGCCACAAGAAGCGCGTCGTACCACGCGCTTTAGCTCAACTGGTTGTGGTGGACGCGAGGGGTTTGTGCTCAATAGCCCGGCGCTAGGCGCCGGGACGAGCTAGGCAACGACCGTCCTACACGGAGTTAGCAACCCCACAACGGTAGGAAAAGTTGGGCAGCGGGCGTTGCATTCTCGTCCTACCCGAGCAGGTGTCCGGACTGCCGCAAATCGCACTTCCTTGATCCGACGAGCGCTTGCCCTGCGTGGCTAGGCGCTGAGTGACCGTGTGCCATCATCGCACCATGTCTTCGAAACGCACGGTGGTTGTGAAGATCCTGAGCTACGTCACACTCGCGGCCGCTTGCTTCGGCTTGGCTACCGTGCTGTTTCCGCGCCCCGCGAATCCGGTCCCGCCCACGCCGATCGTAGTGATCGTCGGGTCAGCGGCTGCGGTGCGCTGGGTAAATGTAACAGTGCACGAGAATACCGACGGCACCCACGACCTTGTGGTCGGGACATCGGTGGACCCTGGAACGGGCTCAGAATGGGTGAACCTCTCGCTGTGGGTCCCTGGTAGCGATGATTCCCTAGTTACTTGCGAGCCCACTCCAGAATCCTGCACTCAGACAGCCAATGAGGGAAACTATCTCGGGCGCTCTCCAACTCGATTCGTCCAGATGTCCGCGCCCACGTCCTTGCGCCCTCCGTCGACGCTGCCAGACGCCTTCGCGACATTCCGTATTGCTAACGCATGGAAGCCTATGGAATGTAGCGAGAGTAGGTGCGCCGGGTACATCACGACAGTGCTGGCCAGCTCGGGAACTGAGGTCGCTCCCGACGCTCCTGCTGTCGTGAGCTATGAAGGGTCCAGGCTCGGGGAGTACGAATGGACGTCATCGCGAATCGTTCCGGACGCTGGAAACGACGTCCCAACTTTTATGACACCCCTACCAAAATGGAGCTACAGCACGACTCGCATCGGCACACCGTTCATAGGGACCGTTCCAGGCTCCACAGAGTCGGATGCAATGATGACTTTCATCCTTGGTGCAGTAGTCGGGGTGGGCGGGGGCCTGCTTGTCGCCGCGATACAGGAGATCGGTTCTGCGTCACCAAGGAGAGGGAAAGGCTCCTAGGGGTCATTGCTGTAAAATCGGACTCCAGAACTGGCGGGGTTTGTTGCGTTTCTTCGCTTCCCGCGACCGCGCCGCTCAACGTTGCGGTACAACCCCTACTTCGATCACGCGCGCAAGACGTTGACCTCCGCCAAGAGCATCGCGACAATAGCATCACCTACGCAGCACCGGCAGGACCTGAGTCGTGCGGCTGAATGGGCGACTCGCAACAGCTTCAGCCGAAATTCATGACGATTCAGGTGAGTGCTACACGCTATCCGGCCCTGTCGCAGTACCGTCGCCGGTGCCGGCATTGCCCCTACGCGACTGAGTGCCCTCGACTCTAGCTACGGAGTCCTCCGGCCACAAGCCGAGGGAGGTGAGCTTGTCGCGCACCTCGTCAACCGACTTCTGACCGAAGTTGCGGATGTTCATCAGATGGGTCTTTGACAGGGCGACCAGCTCCGAAACGGTGTTGATGCCCTCGCGCTTGAGACCGTTGTACGAGCGCACCGAGAGGTCGAGGTCTTCGATCGGCATCGACAGCTCGTTCGAGAGGACGGTCTCCACCGGCGCCGGACCGATCTCGATGCCCTCGGCCTCGACGTTCAGCTCGCGGGCGAGACCGAACAGCTCGGTGAGCGTACGACCGGCCGAGGCGACGGCGTCGCGCGGGGCGATCGACGGCTTCGACTCGACGTCGAGGACGAGCTTGTCGAAGTCGGTGCGCTCACCGGCACGGGTCGCTTCGACGCGGTAGCTGACCTTGAGCACCGGCGAGTAGATCGCGTCGATCGGGATCTGGCCCGCCTCGGCGTACTCGTTGCGGTTCTGGGTCGCCGACACGTAGCCGCGGCCGCGCTCGATCGTGAGCTCGAGCGCGAACTTCGCGGTGTCGTTCAGGGTGGCGATGACCAGCTCGGGGTTGTGCACCTCGACGCCCGCGGGAGCGGAGATGTCCGCCGCCGTGACCTCGCCGGCACCCGTCTTGCGCAGGTAGGCCGTGATGGGCTCGTCGCGCTCGCTCGAGACCACGAGCTGCTTGATGTTCAGGATGATCTCGGTGACGTCTTCCTTCACGCCCGGGATGGTGCTGAACTCGTGGAGGA
Source organism: Microbacterium sp. SLBN-111 (assembly GCF_049739645.1). Lineage (NCBI taxonomy): Bacteria > Bacillati > Actinomycetota > Actinomycetes > Micrococcales > Microbacteriaceae > Microbacterium > Microbacterium sp. SLBN-111. The sequence continues at coordinate 3,027,994 of NZ_JBMGQH010000001.1, read as the reverse complement.
CGCCATCGATGCGGATGCTCGTGACGGCCGCGCCGGGGATCGACGACAGGAGGCTGCGACGCAGCGCGTTGCCGATCGTGTAACCGAAGCCGGGCTCGAGCGGCTCGATGACGAAACGGCTGCGGAACTCCCCGATCTTCTCCTCGGTCAGAGTGGGACGCTGTGCAAGCATCATCACCACGGACCGCGGCGCCACAGCTGCCGAGTCGACGCTAGTCCCTCTCACAGAGCGCGCAGGCAGGCGCTCGCCAATTGAAGTCGATAGCCGACGCATTGTGATCTCACGAACGTCCTCCGTCACCGCCTCATGGGAAGCCAGAAGCGTGCGGAGGGTGTCCGCCAGTTCATGAACTAATGCGTAACGCTCGATGTACCTGCTCCGAAGCAGCGAAATCGAGCGCCAGCTGGCAGGCGTCTGGGGTTCGTCGACATGATAATCCGCGGCGGCACCGAGCAACGTGAGAGCGTTCGCATCAGGAATCGCTATGCCACCTCCTCCAACCTCTATTTCCGTCAGCGCCCGTTTGACATTGCTAGTCCACTCCGACCACTCTTGCGCTGAAGATGTGTGGAACATATGCACGGCGTACACGGTGTGGTAGTTGACACCCATCCACGCGCGCATCAGCGCGCCTTGCACTCCAGGCCCGATCTGCATCTCACGCCACGCTCGAGCCTCCTCCTCGAAATGTAGGGTGACGAGATTTTCTCCGGTGTGTTCGCGCACGGAGAACACTGCATCGATGCCGCGATCAATAAGCGTATGCAGATTTCGTGATTGGAAGGCGGAAAAATCGGCGACGACCATCATATGTCCCCGAATTCAACGAACTTGAAAGGCAGAATATATCCGACCTCAGGCTTGGAAACGGACCGATGATCCCTTCCCTCCGCGGTTCTTTGCACGTCTATGCGATACTTATGGGGCTTGACGACGCTCTCGTTTTCCGCCCAAAGGATCGCAGCTCCAAGGAGCGAGCGATAGTCAGGGTTAGAGCCGTACGATTCGGTGCGGCTCCTCGTCTCCGCAAGAAGCAACGAGGTCACACCTAGCTCCTTCGTGGCGCTGCCATACGCGAGATACAGATCAATTATCCACCGCAGGGGGGCGAACTCCATGATGGCACCAAGTCTGCCTGTCGGATCAAATCCGGCTATAGCCGGGCTGAACAAGCGAAGTATTCCGTCGAGGATGTCGTTCCGCGAAATGTCCTTAAAGTCGCGGAGCTCCCACTCGGTCATGGCTTCCAACTTCGCAACGCGCAGCACGAGACCACCCAATGAATGCCCGACGAGGTAAAGCTCCTCGTACGGAGTCGTGACGTCGGCACGGACCATGAGTCCGTCGCGGACAAGCATCCCCTGGTAGGGAATCGGGTAGAACGTGGGTAGGTGCTGTCGCAGGCGGTCCGCAGTTGTCGTGATGCGCGCGTGAACGGAGTCGTACTCCAGAAAGAGCAGATCCGACTCGCTCCACCATTGGCTGGACGAAGGTTCGGTTGCGAAGCCACCCCAAGTAGTGTCCGCGTGTCCCTTCCATCCGTGCAGGAAGACGACCAGCCGTTTGGGCGTCTTCGCCGAGACCTGCGCGAAGCTCGCCAACGGGTGATCGAACGTCGAGTACGCATGTTCAACCATCATCGCGATTCTATGGGTGCTGGAGGCCTCAGGAGGACAGCAAGAACGACACTCCCCATTGAGCAGGGCACCAAGGCGTGACAAGTGCCCAGATCGCCTGGTCGTGAGAAACAGAAGGTGAGTGAGGTGCTCACGAATACGCTCGCTGCTGAGCACGAACCAGGCGCCAAGATGCGGGAGCTCAAGCAGCGGCACGAGCTGTTACACGGGGTGGCGTTCCGCGCGTGCCGTCGCGCAAGCCGAGGCAACCAGCGACATCCATCGCCAACAAGGTGCGCCATCAAAATCCCGCGACTTACCGACGCCGATGATGCTGATGATGACTAGCCTGTAGATCATGTCGGACAAAGACGAGGATGACGCGGCCGATGCAGGGTTGCCCGCGTGGTCTCGATGGCTCATTGGTGCAGCGGGCCTAGCAATCATGACCTTCGGGACAATCGCTGTCTTCATCAAGGACACGAACGTCGCAGGTGTCCCACTCCTCGTCGTTGCCGGCGCAGGCTTTCTCTACGTCTCCCTTACGGGTCAACGCCTCATTCAAGTCAACAAGGATGGCGTCGTCTTCAGCCGAGCACAGCGACTCCGAAGGACGTTAGACCAACTCAGTACCGATCCAGAAATTCCCGCGGAGACCAAGGAGCGGATACTCGACGTTGCCGAGGCAAACGGTGTTCACCTCCCCCCGGTGACAGACCAACAGTTCGAGCAGACCATCAGCGAAGCGTTGCGCTCGATCAGCCAAGAGTTCAACCTCCAGCTCAATGAACCATCTCACGCCGGCGACAGCGGCTATGACTTCCTCCTCACCAACGGCGACGGCAAGCAAGCCGCCATCGAGGTCAAGGGCCACCTTCGCACCCGCGGTTTCGCCGGCGCCATCCGACAACTCCGCATGCTCCAGATTCCGATACGGTTCCTCATCATCGACGGTAGCTTCGCCCCCGAAATCAGCACGCCCTTTGCTGCCGAGGGCATCTGGATTGTCGGCTGGGACGAGGTGGGCAGGGCGACCCTCACGGAGTGCCTACGCTCAGCCGGCATCATCTAGGTTCGCGGCACCTCCCGCGGACCCTGGGGCGTCGTCAAGCCTCGCGCTCCTCCTGAGCCGTCCTCGCGACCGCAGATCATCGATTGACTCACCGCGGACGGCTACATGCGGGCCTTGTCCGGCCGTACGTCACTACCTCTCGCGCTTGCTCCACCCCACTCGCCCACTCGCCGCACACATCGAATCGAAGGAATCGAGCTGAGACATACCAACGACGTGCCTGCGGCAATTCAGATGGGGCCAGCTCTATGGGCAGGCGCCGAACAGCGCACGGCGCGATCTCATCACCGCCTTCTTCGCTCGGCTACTGATCGACGTGGACGAGGATCTCGATATCCAGAGCGAGCGCAACGAGGCAAGTCTTGCCGTCCGGCACGCACTCCCCCAGCGAGAAGCAACGCAAACCAAAACCTCCTCCGGCGTAACCGCCGAAGGAGGTAAAACGGCTTCCGAGCGGTTCGCTCGTTCGCCTGGTTCGAATAAGAACTATGTGGCTGGGGTACCTGGACTCGAACCAAGAACAACGGAACCAGAAACCGCCGTGTTGCCAATTACACCATACCCCAAGGCGCTGAACCGAAGTTCGTGCCGAGGATCAAGCTTACGTGACACCGGGCCGAGCGCCAAACCGGCGCCCGCCCGCGCGCGTCGCGACGGCTCGTATGCCCCTCTCCGCATGCTTCGGTGTCCACAACACGCGGACGCCGAGGCATGGCATCCGCGTGTCCTGGACACCCACTCGAGAAGCATCGGCGAACGGCGCGCTGCGGCTCGGCGCGCGGACGAAGCCGCGGCGCAGCCGGTCGCGTTGCGCTGTGCCCCGGCGCTGGCGACAGCCGACGACACCTGATTTCGGTGTCCAGAACACGCGGACGCCGAGGCATGGCATCCGCGTGTCCTGGACACTCAGTTGGGTGCGGCAACGTACCGGATGGAGCAGCTCGACATGCGGCCCGAGTTCCGGCACCGGGGGCCGTGCCGTGCCGCGCTCCCCTCACGCGCCGGGCACGATTGGCCCCGTCGCGCAGCTCCCGGGAGGCGTCGGGGAAGTAGGCACGAAGGTTCGGTGTCCAGAACACGCGGACGCCAGCGCATGGCATCCGCGTGTCTTGGACACTGAATCAAGGACACGGAGCCCGGATGCCGACAGAGCGAGCTGCAACGTCGGGTGACGGCGCGCCCGCTTACGACGGGACGCGCACGCCCGGCGCGACGGGCGCGTCAGCCCAGGTGCTGCACCAGGGCGTCGAGGCGGCGGAGGGTCTCGGCCTTGCCGAGCAGCTCCATCGACTCGAACAGCGGCGGCGAGACGCGACGGCCGGTCAGGGCCACACGCGGCGGGCCGTAGGCCACTCGCGGCTTCAGGCCGAGTTCGTCGACGAGAGCGGCCGAGAGAGCTTCCTGAACCGCGGCGGCGGTGAACTCGCCCTCGGGCACGAGTTCGAGGGCGCCGACCGACGCGACGAGGACCTCGGCGGCGTTGGCGGGCAGGCCCTTGAGCGCGTCCTCGGCGTACGACACCTCGTCGACGAAGAGGAAGCCGAGCATCCCGGGCACCTCGCCGAGCAGCTGCACGCGCTCCTGCACCAGAGGCGCGGCCGCGGCGATGATCGCGCGGTGTTCCTCCGACGGCTCCTCGGCCACGTACCCGGCTGCAGCGAGGTGGGGCACGATGCGGGCGGCGAAGTCGTCGGCATCCAGCATCCGGATGTGGTCGCCGTTGATCGCCTCCGCCTTCTTCTGGTCGAAGCGCGCCGGGTTCGGGTTGACGTCGGCGATGTCGAACGCCGCGATCATCTCGTCGAGCGAGAACACGTCGCGGTCGCTCGACAGCGACCATCCGAGCAGCGACAGGTAGTTGAGCAGGCCCTCGTGGATGAAGCCCTTCTCGCGCTGCAGGAACAGGTCGGCCTGCGGGTCGCGCTTCGAGAGCTTCTTGTTGCCGGTCTCGCCGAGCACCAGGGGCATGTGACCGAAACGCGGGATGAACGTCGTGACACCGGCATCCACCAGTGCCGAATACAGCGCCAGCTGACGGGCCGTCGACGGCATGAGGTCTTCGCCCCGGATGACGTGGGTGATGCCCATGAGCGCATCATCCACGGGGTTAACGAAGGGGTAGAGCGGCACGCCGCCCGCCCGCACGAGGACGAAGTCGGGGAACGACCCGGCGGGGAACGTCACCTCGCCGCGGATGAGATCGACGTAGCTCAGGTCGTGGTCGGGCACGCGCAGGCGCCAGGCGGGCTGACGCCCCTCGGCGCGGAACGCCGCCTTCTGCTCGTCGGTGAGATCGCGGTCGAAGTTGTCGTAGCCGAGCTGCTTGGCACGGCCGTTGGCCTCGTTGCGCGCGTCGATCTCCTCGGCGGTCGAGTAGCTCTCGTACACGGCGCCGGCGGCGATGAGCTTGTCGAGCACCTCGCGGTAGATCTCGTGACGCTGCGACTGCCGGTACGGCGCGTGCGGTCCGCCGACCTCGACGCCCTCGTCCCAGTCGATGTTCATCCACCGCAGCGCTTCGAGCAGCTGCTGGTAGCTGTCCTCGCTGTCGCGCGCGGCATCCGTGTCTTCGATGCGGAAGACGAGCTTGCCGCCGTTGTGGCGCGCGTAGGCCCAGTTGAACAGGACGGTGCGAATGAGACCGACGTGCGGCAGCCCCGTGGGTGAGGGGCAGAAGCGGACGCGGACGTCGGCGCCGGTGGCGGTCGTGGTGCGGGGATCGGGGGTGGCAGACACCCCCCGATCCTACTCGGCGGCGCCGACGCGACCCGGGCGCGGAGACGTCGGGTGGGGATGATCCGCGAGCACCTCGTCGACGATGTGGAGAGCCGCCCCGACGGCGGGCACGCGCTCGGCCCCGCGGGCGGTGACGACGTGCAGCGTGCGGGCCTCGGCGACCGGGAGGCGCGGCACCGCGATCCCCGCGACGAGCGGGAGGGATGCCACGGCCATCCCCGGCAGGATGGCGACGCCGACGCCCTGCGCGACGAGGTTCTCGACGGCGACGTAGTTGTCGGTTTCGAACGCGATGTCGGGCGTGAACCCGGCGCGACCGCACGCCTCAAGGAGGTGGCCGCGGCACTGCGGACAGCCGGCGATCCACCGCTCCCCCGCCAGCAGCGACAGGTCGACGGGGTCGCTGTTCGCGACCGGGTGATCCGCGGGGACGACGACCACCGTGTCGTCGCCGCCGACCGTGCGCACGGTCAGCCCCGTCGCGGCGGACTCCAGCTGCTCGCGCCGGTCGCCCGGGAAGCTGTAGATCAGGGCGATGTCGGCCCGGTCCTCACGGACGGCGGCGATCGCCTCGGGCGGCTCCGCCTCGACGAAGCTCAGCGCGACGCCTGGCCGTCGGGAGGTCAGCGCCGCGATCACGCGCGGGACGACCGTCGAGGATGCCGAGGGGAACGCGGCGATCCGCACCCGACCGGCGCGCATCCCCCGCAGCTCCGCAAGGTCACCGGCGGCCGCATCCAGCGCCGTGGTGACCGTGGCCGCATGCCGCGCGAGCACCCATCCGGCCTCAGTCAGCCGCACCCCGCGACCCACGCGTTCCACGATCGGTAGACCCGACCGCCGCTCCAGTCGCCGCAGTTGCTGACTCACCGCGGGCTGGCTGTACCCGAGCGCTCGAGCGGCGGCGGTGATCGAGCCCGTGTCGGCGATGGCCTTCACGACGCGGAGGGCGTGCGCGTCGAGCCCGTCGTCGTGCAGCGCGTCGCTCATGCGAATACATAACCATTGCGGATGCTTTTCATGCAAAACATCCCGTAGTGCAATGGTCCGTCGTCGCGCCACCCTGGACGCATGACCCTCGCCGCACACTTCGCCGGAGGCCGCGATTACCTCGCCGCCTGCACGCTCGGGCTCCCGCCGCGCGCCACGGTCGCGGCCGTGACCGCGGACCTCGAGGCCGCGGCATCCGGTCGTCCCGATGTCGGCGCCGCCACGCGCGCGGTCGAGGACGCCCGGCGCTCGTACGCACGACTCGTCAGCGCGCCCGTGTCGCGCGTCGCGATCGCCGCCCAGACCTCGGTCGCCGTCTCGCTCATCGCCGCCGCGGTCCCCGACGGCGCGGAGGTGCTCTGCGCCGACGGCGACTTCGCATCGCTCGTGGCTCCGTTCGCGCACGCGGGGCGGGGCGTCCGTCTGCGGTCGGTTCCGCTGGGTCGACTCGCCGACGAGATGACCGCGGACACCTGGCTCGTCGCGTTCTCACTCGTGCAGTCCGCGACCGGCGAGGTCGCCGACGCCGCTGCCATCGCCGCCGCCGCGGCGCGGACCGGCACCCGGACGCTCTGCGACCTGACCCAGGCCGCCGGATGGTTGCCCGTGGATGCCACTCTCTTCGACGCGACGGTCTGCCACGCGTACAAGTGGCTGTGCGCGCCGCGCGGGGTCGCGTTCCTCACCCTCTCCCCCGCCCTCGCCCGCGAATTGCGGCCTGTTCAGGCCGGGTGGTACTCGGGAGAGGACCCGTGGGCGTCCTGCTACGGCGTCGAGGCCCCGCTCGCCGCCGATGCCCGGCGCTTCGACGTCTCGCCCGCGTGGCAGGCCTTCGTGGGCGCCGCCCCCGCGCTCGCGCTCTTCGCCTCCGCCGACCCAGCCGCGATCCACGCGCATACGACGGGACTCGCGGCGCGCTTCCGCGCCGGCATGGACCTGGCGGAGCCGGAACGCCCCTCGGCGATCGTCACGTGGCCGGATGCCGACGGCTGCGCGCTCGCCCGACTCACGGCATCCGGGATCCTCGCGTCGGGGCGCGCCGGTCGCGCGCGCGTCGCCTTCCACGTGTTCAACGACGAGGACGACGTCGATCGGGCACTTTCAGCGCTGCGCTCCGCGCCGGTCACGCTCGCAGTCTGACCCACAGCGCGCCGAGGCACACGGCCGCGACAGGAAGGAGCGCCCAGAGCGCGAGCCCGCCGTATCCCGCGCCGTTCAGGATGACGCCGGCGAGCACCGAGCCCACCGCCGCGCACGCCGTCATCAGCGTGTCGCTCCGCCCCTGTCGGCGTGGACGTGACGCGAGCGGCGTCGCTTCGGTGAGGAGCGCGGAACCCGCGACGGTCGCGGCGCTCCACCCGAGGCCGAGCAGGACGAGCGCGACGAGCACGCCGGCCTGCGACCACGACAGGGTCGCGGCGACAGCCAGCGCCGCCGCGAGCAGAACCTGCCCGACGACCACGACCGGAATCCGCCCGATGCGATCGGCCAGGATGCCGAAGACCGGGGACAGGCCGTACATGCCGAAGACGTGCAGCGCGATCGTGACGCCCACCGCGAGGGTCACAGCATCCGGAGCGACGATGTGCGACAGATGCACGGGCGTCATCGCCATCACGGATGCCATGGTCACGTGCGAGGCGGCGACGGCGAACATCGCGTAGCGGGCCAGGGCGGGCCGGTCCGTCACCGCGTCGGCGACGGCGGCCGCCGCGTTCTCGCGGTCGCGGCGCTGCGCCAGGAGCAGCGGGTCGGGTCGCAGCACGAGGACGTACAGCGCGAGGGCGCACGCCTGGGCCGCGAACGAGAACAGGTAGGCGCCGGTGAGGCGTGGCATCCCGATGCTCGCGCCCAGGACCTCGCCGGGCGCGAGGAGGAGCGGCCCGACGACGCCCCCGACGGTGGTCGCCCAGACGACCGTCGCGAGGTCGCGCCCGCGCCGCGCCGTGCTCGCGAGATCGGTCGCGGCGAAACGCGCTTGCAGCGTGCCCGCGTTTCCTGCCCCGATGAGGGCGATCCCCACGAGCAGCAGGGGGAAGAGCCGGAGTGCCGCTGCCGCGATGACGACGGAGATTCCGGCCAGCGCCATGACGTTGCCCGTGCTGAGGGCGAAGCGACGGCCGCGCCGGGACGCCAGGCGCGCGAGCGGGATCGCGGTGAGCGCGGCGCCCAGCGTGACGGACGCGGTCGCGAAGCCCGAGAGCGCCTCCTGCCCCGAGAGGTCGGCGGCGAGGAGCGCGCCGAGCGACAGCGTCGAACCGAACGCCACCCCGGCGAGCACCTGCCCGGCCGCGAGGACGCGGACCGTGCGGCGCTGCACGAGCGCGACGTCGACCGCCGCGCCCGCCGCGAGGTCAGGCATTGCGCACGGTGTTGCGCAGCACTCCGATTCCGCTGACCTCGACCTCGACGGTGTCGCCGGCCTCGAACGGGCCGATGCCGGCCGGCGTGCCGGTGAGGATCAGGTCGCCGGGGAGCAGCGTGAACACCGCCGAGGCGTAGGCGATGAGGTCGGGGACCTTGTGGATCATGTCCGACATCGGACCGTTCTGCCGCACCTCGCCGTTGACGCGGGTCGTGATGATCGCGGCATCCGTGTCGAGCTCGGTCTCGATGACCGGCCCGACGGGGCAGAACGTGTCGAAGCCCTTGGCGCGCGTCCACTGACCGTCGCGGCTCTGCAGGTCGCGGGCCGTCACGTCGTTGGCGACGGTGTAGCCGAAGATGTAGTCGGCGGCGCGCTCGGCCGGAACGTTCTTCGCGATACGGCCGATCACGACGGCGACTTCGCCCTCGTAGTCGGTGCGGGAGCTGAGGGCGGTCGGGCGGACGATGACGTCGTCGGGGCCGATCACCGACGTGTTCGGCTTCAGGAACATCAGCGGTTCGGCGGGCGCCTCGCCGCCCATCTCGGCGGCGTGGTCGTGGTAGTTCTTGCCGATGCACACGACCTTCGAGCGCGGGATGACGGGTGCAAGAAGCGTCACCTCGGACAGCGGGATCCGCTCCCCCGTCGTCTCGAAGCCGGCGAACAGCGGATCGCCCGCGAGGACGACCAGTTCCGCGTCGTCGACGATCCCGTATCGGAGGGTTTCCTGGTGGCTGAACCGAGCGATCTTCACCGTTCCACCCTATCCGGGGCCTCCGACGTGGCATCCGGGGTTCTCGTCCGTCGGCGTGCGGCCGCGTCCCCCATCTCCGCGATAAACGCGATCCACGCGAAGAAACGCCCCGCCGTCGCGTTTCTTGCGGTGGATCGCGTTTATCGCAGCATTGGAGCCTCGGAGCCTTGGAGCCCCGGAGCACCGCGGGCGGAAACGACGAAGGGGCCCCCGCGTGGGGACCCCTTCGTGTGCGACGCGAATCAGGCGTCGAGGCGGTACAGCCAGCCGTGCTTGTCCTCGGCGCGGCCGTACTGGATGTCGGTGAGCTCCTGGCGCAGCTCGAGGGCGAGCGTGCCGGAGGGCTGCTCGTCGATGAAGTCCTTGCCCTTGAGCGTGCCGATCGGGGTGACGACGGCGGCGGTGCCGCACGCGAACACCTCGACGATGTCCCCGGATGCCACGCCCTCACGCCACTCGGTGAGGGAGACGTTGCGGCCGACCACGTGGTGGCCGCGGTCACGGGCGAGCTGCAGGAGCGAGTCGCGCGTGATGCCCTCGAGGATCGAGTCGGACTGCGGCGTGACGATGGTGCCGTCCTTGTAGACGAACACGATGTTCATGCCACCGAGCTCTTCGATGTTGCGGTCCTGGTCGAGGAACACGACCTGGTCGCACTCGTTCTCGTACGCCTCGGACTGCGGCAGCAGGCTCGCCGCGTAGTTGCCGCCGGTCTTCGCCGCGCCCGTGCCGCCCTTGCCGGCGCGCGAGTAGTCCTCGCTCAGCCAGATCGACACCGGCTGCACGCCGCCCTTGAAGTACGCGCCCGCGGGGCTCGCGATGAGGTAGTACGCGACCTTGTGCGCGGGGCGGACACCGAGGAACGCCTCCTTCGCGAACATGAAGGGACGCAGGTACAGGCTCTGGTCGTCGCCCGACGGCACCCACGCGCCGTCGACCGCGATGAGCTCGCGGAGCGACTGCAGGAAGTACGGAACGGGAAGCTCGGGCAGCGCGAGACGGCGGGCCGAGCGCTGGAGGCGCCGACCGTTCTGGTCGGGGCGGAAGGTGTGGACCGACCCGTCGGCGTGACGGTACGCCTTGATGCCCTCGAAGATCTCCTGACCGTAGTGCAGCACGGCCGCGGCGGGGTCGAGCGAGATGGGACCGTACGGCGAGACACGGGGACGGTGCCATCCGCCGCGAATCGACCAGCAGACGTCGACCATGTGGTCGGTGAAGTGCTGCCCGAAGCCCGGGTTGGCGAGGATCTCGTCGCGCTGAGCCGGGCTCTTCGCGGCGAGGTTGCGGGTGACGGCGAACTCGAGCGGGTCGAGTCCGGTGTCGGGGTCGGTGTCGATGGTCGTCATGGTCTCTTTCACACGGTGTCGGGGAGCGCGGGCGGCGGCGCGGGCCGATCGGTCCAGGTTACGCCCGGACGCGTTCGGCGATCGCGTCGCCGATCTGCGCGGTGCTGCGCGGCGTGGCGTCCCGGGCGGCGATGTCGTCTTCCACTGCGCGGGTGACGCGGGCGGACTCGCTCTCGAGCCCGAGGTGGTCGAGCAGGAGGGCGACCGAGAGGATCGCGGCCGTGGGATCGGCCTTCTGGGTGCCCGCGATGTCGGGCGCCGATCCGTGGACGGGCTCGAACATCGAGGGGAACGCGCCGTCGGGGTTGATGTTGCCCGAAGCGGCGAGGCCGATGCCACCGGTGACGGCGCCGGCCAAGTCGGTCAAGATGTCGCCGAAGAGGTTGTCGGTGACGATCACATCGAAGCGGCTGGGGTTCGTGACCAGGAAGATCGTGGCCGCGTCGACGTGCAGGTAGTCTACGTCGACCTCGGGGTGCTCCGTCGCCACCGCGTCGACGATGCGCTTCCACATGCCGCCGGCGTGCACGAGGACATTGGTCTTGTGCACGAGCGTGAGCTTCCGGCGCCGACGCTCGGCGAGGTCGAACGCGTAGCGGACGACGCGCTCGATCCCGAAGGCGGTGTTGACCGACGTCTCGTTGGCGACCTCGTGGGGCGTGCCGCGCCGGATCGACCCGCCGTTGCCGACGTACGGCCCCTCGGTGCCCTCGCGGACCACGACGAAGTCGATGTCGCCGGGGTTCGCGAGCGGACCGGTCGCCCCCGGGTAGAGCTTCGACGGCCGCAGGTTGACGTAGTGGTCGAGCTCGAAACGCAGCTTGAGCAGGAGGCCCCGCTCGATGTTCGCGTCCTTCAGGCGCGGATCACCAGGCACTCCCCCGACCGCGCCGAGAAGGATCGCGTCGTGCTCGGCGATCGCGGCGAGGTCGGCGTCGGTGAGGGTGTCGCCGGTCTCGAGGTACCGTGCGGCGCCGAGCGAGAACGGCGTCTTCTCGAACGTGACGCCGGAGTCGGCGGTGACGGCGTCGAGAACCTTCACGGCCTCGCTGACGACCTCGGGACCGATGCCGTCACCGGGGATGACGGCCAGTTTCACGACGCGCGACATCGCACTCCTCAGCGCTCAGGGCACATCACTTCGTCGATGCGCCCGCGGGATCCTCCCAGGGTAGTGGCAGCGATGAGCGCCGCCACGACGATGAGCCCCGCGCCGATGAGCGCCGTGACCACGACGCCCGAGTCGAACGCCTGCGCCGCAGCGAGCCGTAGCGCCTCGCCCAGCGCCGCGTCGTCGAGGGTGTGCGACACCGCGACGGCTCCGGCAAGGGTCTCACGGGCCGCGTCGGCCGCAGCATCCGGGAGACCCGCCGGCAGCACGAGCTGCGCCCGATAGAACGCGGCCAGGATCCCACCCAGTACCGCAGTGCCGAGCACCGCGCCCACCTCGTACGCCGTCTCGGAAACGGCGCTCGCGGCACCGGCCTTGGCGGGCGGCGCACTGGAGAGGATCAGCTCGTTCGACACGGTCTCGGCGGCGCCGATGCCGATGCCCAGCAGACCGAACGCCACGATGAGCAGCAGGAGGTCGGCGGTCGAGAAAGCGACGAGGACGTACGCCACGACCGAGAAGGCGAGAGCGGCCGGAACCACACGACGCGGCGCGAACCGCTGCGCCACGGGAACGATCGCGAGCCCCGACACGATCATCAGCACGAGGCCGGGCAGCAGCGCGAAGCCCGCGACCATCGGCGTGAGGCCCACCACGAGCTGCAGGTGCTGCGCGACGAAATACAGGAACCCGACGAGACCGACCACGCTCAACAGGTTGACGAGGATCGCCCCGGAGAACGTCCCGCGCCGGAACAGGGACATGTCGAGCATCGGCGTGGGCAACGCGCGCTGGCGCCGCACGAACAACCAGCCGAACACCACGCCCGTCACGAACAGCGCGAGCGTCACCAGCGTCGGGCCGTCGACCGCGAGCTTCTTGATGCCGTAGACGATCGGCACCATGGTCGCGAGCGAGAGCAGCACGCTGAGCGGGTCGAAACGCCCCGGCGCGGGGTCGCGGCTCTCAGGCACGAAGAACGGCGCGAGGATGAGCAGCGGAACCAGCACGGGCACGGCCATGAGGAACACCGAGCCCCACGTGAAGTGCTCGAGCAGGAACCCGCCCACGATCGGGCCGAGGGCCGCACCGGCCGAGAAGCCCGACGCCCACACGGCGATCGCGAGCCGGCGCTCGTCGCGGTCGCGGAAGATGCTCCGCAGCAGCGACAGCGTGGACGGCATGAGCATCGCACCGAACACGCCCATCAGGGCGCGACCGGCGATGAGCAGCGCGGCGGTGGGGGCGAACGCCGAGAGCGCGGAGACCGCGGCGAATCCGGTGGCGCCGATCAGCAGCAGGCGCCGACGCCCGAACCGGTCGCCGAGTGTGCCCATCGTCACGAGGAGACCGGCGAGGACCAGCGGGTAGACGTCGATGATCCACAGCTGCTCGATGCTCGAGGGCTGCAGCGACAGGGCGATCTCGGGCAGCGCGAAGCTCAGCACCGTGTTGTCGACCGAGACGAGCAGCACCGGCAGCATGAGCACGGCCAGCGCGAACCACCCGCGCCAACCGGCGCGAGGGGCGTTGATCTCTTGAGTGGGCAACGACGAGGTGAGCATTCTTCCGATTCCGTTTCTTGACCGTCCAGCCGGTATAGTAACAGAATCGACACGCCACCCGCCAGTACGATCGAGAGGCCATGAGCAGACCACCCCTCGCCCGCGAAGCCGTCCTCGACGCCTTCACGCGCATCCTCGTGGACGACGGCGAGCGTGCCGCCACCATGGATGCCACGGCTCGCGCCGCGGGTGTGAGCAAGGGCGGTCTGCTCTACCACTTCAACTCGAAGAGCGCTCTCGAAGAGGCCCTCGTCGCTCGGCTCGAGACACTCGCGCAACGGGATGTCGACGAGATCGAGAACTCGAGCGAAGGCGTCGTGGCCGCGCATCTGCGGTCCTCGCAGAACACCGGCTCCCCGCTCGATGTCACGATCCTCGCCGTGTCGAGGCTGGCCCAGAACGGGAACGACGCGGCATCCGCGAGTCTGCGTCGCGTGCGCGAACTCTGGGAAGACAGCCTCCGCCCGCACACGCGCGACGAGACGGCCCTGCAGATGGTGCTGCTCGTGAGCGACGGCCTGTACTTCAACGCGGTGCTGGACCTGAACGCGCTGCCCGGGCCCACCCTCGAGGGATCAGAGCTCGACGCACTCATCGCGGCGGTCGTCGCCGCGACGACCTGAGGTCAGCGCGCGGAGCGACGGCCGATCCGGACGATTCCGGATGCCTCCGCGGCGACGCCCACCAGGAGCACGCCCGCACCCATCACCTCGGGGAGCGCCCACCCCTGACCGCGCGCGGCATCGGCGATGCCGACGATGAGCAGGGAGGATCCCGACGCGACCAGCGCCAAGCGCGCGACGAGCGATGAGGTCATGCGTCGATGATGGAAAGCCACCCCCCTCCATCGGGGCGTATCGCGCCCGATTCCACCATTCGCCGCACGTTCTTCACCCGAGCGCGCGGACCAACGGAAGGAGGGGGCCGCTTTCGCGACCCCCTCCCCGCACGCAGCCGGACTTGTCAGCTCTCGACGATCTCGATCTGGCGGAACAGGTCGGCGTTCACGGCCTGACGCATGGCATCCAGGATTCCATCGGGCACGGGCGAATCGACCGTGAGGACCGAGAGCGCGCGGCCCGTGGCATCCGGCCGGGCGACCTGGAGACCGGCGATGTTGATCCCCGCGTCGCCGAGCTTCTGACCGTAGATCGCGACGATACCGGGGCGGTCGGCGTAGCGCATGACGATGTGGTGGCTCTCGATCGGGACCTCGATCTCGTAGCCGTTGATCCCGACGACCTTGGGCACCATGCGGGTGCCGGCGAGGGTTCCGGCGACCTCGAGCGTCGAACCGTCCGCGAGGGTACCGCGCAGGATCGTGATGTTCCGGTACAGCGGGCTGTCGGACTCGACGATGAGGCGCGTCTCGACGCCGCGCTGCTCGGCGAACAGCGGCGCGTTGACGTACGACACCGTCTCGCTGACGATGCGGCTGAAAATGCCCTTGAGCGCGGCGAGGCGGTAGACGCTCACGTCGTACTCGGCGAGCTCGCCGCGGACCTCGATGTCGAGGCTCGACAGCGCGCTGTCGGCGAGACCGCTGAAGAACTGGCCGAGCATCTCGACGAGCGCGATGCCGGGGCGGACGAACGGGTCGATCGCGCCGCCGGCGACGTTCACGGCATCCGGGACGAGGTCGCCCTCGAGCGCGAGCTTGACCGAGCGGGCGACCGAGACGCCGGCCTTCTCCTGCGCCTCGTCGGTGCTCGCACCGAGGTGCGGCGTGACGACGACGTTCGGGAGGTCGAGGAGCTTGCGGGCCGGGCCGTCCTCGGCGGGCGGCTCGGTCGAGAAGACGTCGAGGCCCGCGCCGGCGATCTCGCCCGACGTGAGCGCCTCGTACAGTGCGTCCTCGTTGATCAGGCCGCCGCGCGCGACGTTGATCACGAACGCGGACTTCTTCATGCGGCGGAGCTGCTCCGTGCCGATCATGCCGGTGGTCTCGGGCGTCTTCGGCATGTGGATCGTGACGAAGTCGCTCTGCTCGAGCAGTTCGTCCAGCGACACCAGCTGCACGCCGAGCTGCTGCGCACGCGTGGCCGTGACATAGGGGTCGTAGGCGATGACGCGCATGTCGAACGCCTGCAGGCGGGCGGCGATCAGCGCGCCGATGCGGCCGAGGCCGATGATGCCGATGGTCTTCTCGAAGAGCTCGGTGCCCGTGAACGAGCTGCGCTTCCACAGGCCCTGCGCGAGCGACGCGTGCGCCGCGGGGATGTGGCGCGCGAGGCTCAGAACGTGCCCGACCGTGAGTTCGGCCGCCGAGATGATGTTCGACGTCGGCGCGTTGACGACCATGACGCCGGCCGCGGTCGCCGACTTGATGTCGACGTTGTCGAGGCCGACACCCGCACGCGCCACGACCTTCAGGACCGGCGCCGCCGAGATGGCCTCGGCGTCGATCTTGGTGGCCGATCGCACGAGGACCGCGTGCGCGTCGGCCAGAGCCGAGAGCAGCGCGGGGCGGTCGGTTCCGTCGACGTGGCGCACGTCGAAGTCGGGACCGAGCGCGTCGATGGTGGCGGGTGAGAGTTCTTCGGCGATGAGCACGACGGGCTTCGTCACGGATGCGTCCTTCGAAACGGTGCTGGGGAGCAGCACGCACCGCCGCGCATCGCCGGCGCGAACCGGGCGCGCGACCCGTGCGGGCCGTCTGCCAGCCTAGCGCTGCACGTCGCGCGCGCCGGACCGTGTGACGGTGCGGCAGCGGCTCGCGCGGAGCGCTCAGCCGCCGTAGAGCCCGTACGACGTCGCGCCGTAACCGACGATCGCGAGCCAGAACGCCGCCGAGAGCGTGAGTCCGGCCAACAGCGCGAGGGCGAACTCCCCCGCGCGACGGCGGGCGCCGATCGCGAACGCGATCCCGAACGCCACGAGCGGGAACACGATCGGCAGGATGTACACGAACCAGCCGAGGCCGTTGAGCCCGAGGGCCCCGTTCGCCTGCTGGATCAGCAGCGCGACCGAGCTCCACACGACGAAGGCGTAGAACAGGCCGAAGATTCCGGCGATCGTGACGACCAGCCACGTCGGCAGGGCACGGGTGCGCGCGACGGTGCTCATGCGGAGACCCCCAGCGACAGGAACGGCCACGGGACGAGCAACAGGATGCCGAGGACCAGCAGCAGGAACCTCTGCCACGTACGCCAGCCGCGGGTCAGGGCGAGCACGGCGACGAACCAGACCAGGGGCGCCAGCGCCGCACCGATCGTGAGCGCGAGCACCGTGACATCGGGGATGGGAAGGCCGAGCCCGCGCAGGCGGAATCCGGCGATCAACCAGCCGACCGCGAAGAGCACGAACGTCGCCGCCACCATGCCGATGCCCACGAGACCGACGTTGCCGAGCGGCGCCGAGTGGATGGCATCCTCGTCCTTATCCGAAGCGACCGGGCGCGCCTCGACCTTCGGCGCGGGCGTTCGCGACGTACCCGCCTCGCGGGTCGGAGCGTCGGCCTTCGGCGCGGGTGCACGAACCGAACCGGCCTCGCGGGGAGGCATCTCCGAAGGCTCGCGCTCGACAGAGCGCTTGTCACCGACGTCGAGCGTCGGATCGTCGTCACCGCCCCAGGAGAGGGCGTCGTCGTCGCGCGGTGTGCTCACGCGTCCACGGTAGCGCCGGCCGCCGACACCGCGGCGACGCCCCGCCGGAACGGCGAACGCCCCGGGACCGAGACGGTTCCGGGGCGTTCGTGACGGGGATCAGCGCGCGGCGGAACCCTCGACGTAATCGGCATCCTGCTGCTTCCAGGCGAACAGGCCGCGGAGCTCCTTGCCGGTGGCCTCGATCGGGTGACCCTGCTCCTTCTCGCGGAGCGCGAGGAACTCGGGGGCGCCGTTGTCCTGGTCGGCGATGAAGCGCTGCGCGAATGCGCCCGACTGGATGTCGGCGAGAACGGCCTTCATGTTCTCCTTGACCTCGGGCGAGATCACGCGGGGGCCGGAGACGTAGTCGCCGTACTCGGCGGTGTCGGAGATCGACCAGCGCTGCTTGGCGATGCCGCCCTCCCACATGAGGTCGACGATGAGCTTGAGCTCGTGCAGCACCTCGAAGTACGCGATCTCGGGCTGGTAGCCGGCCTCGGTCAGCGTCTCGAAGCCGTACTGGACGAGGTGGCTCATGCCACCGCACAGCACGGACTGCTCGCCGAAGAGGTCGGTCTCGGTCTCTTCGGTGAAGGTCGTCTTGATGACGCCGGCGCGGGTGCCGCCGATGGCCTTGGCGTACGACAGGGCGGTGTCCCAGGCCGAGCCCGAGGCGTCGCGCTCGACGGCGATGATGTCCGGGATGCCACGGCCGGCGACGTACTCGCGACGGACGGTGTGGCCCGGCGCCTTGGGGGCGACGAGGATCACGTCGACACCCTCGGGGGCGTCGATGTAGCCGAAGCGGATGTTGAAGCCGTGCGCGAACGCGAGCGTCTTGCCCTCGGTGAGCTTGTCCTTGATGGAGTCGGCGTAGATCGAGCGCTGGTGCTGGTCGGGCGCCAGGATCATGATCAGGTCGGCCCACTCGGTCGCGTCGGCGACGTTCTTGACCTCGAAGCCGTCTTCCTGCGCCTTGGCCGTGGACTTGGAGCCGTCCTTGAGGGCGATGACGACCTCGACGCCCGAGTCGCGGAGGTTCTGCGCGTGCGCGTGACCCTGCGAGCCGTAGCCGACGATCGCGACCTTCTTGCCCTGGATGATCGAGAGGTCGGCGTCGTCGTCGTAGAAGATCTCTGCCATGGGGATGCTTTCTCCTTGAATACAGGTCCCGCGACGGGACCGGGGGTGTGTGGAAGAGGTGGGAAGTTTCAGCCGCGCAGGACGCGCTCGGTGATGCTCTTGCCGCCGCGGCCGACGGCGAGGAGCCCCGACTGCGCGAGCTCCTTCACCCCGAACGGCTCGATGGCCTTGAGGAAGGCGCCGACCTTGCCCGAGTCACCGGTGATCTCGATGACGAGGGCGTCGGGCGCGTAGTCGACCACCGACGCGCGCGGAAGAGGTTCACGACCTCGAGCACGTGCGAACGGCTGGCGTTGTCGGCGCGGACCTTCACGAGCACGTGCTCGCGCTGCACCGAGCTGGCCGGGTCGAGCTCGACGATCTTGATGACGTTGATGAGCTTGTTCAGTTGCTTCGTCACCTGCTCGAGGGGCAGACCCTCGACGTCGACGACCACCGTGATGCGGGACAGGCCCGGCACCTCGGTGACGCCCACGGCGAGCGATTCGATGTTGAACCCGCGACGGGCGAACAGGCCCGCAACGCGGGTGAGCAGACCGGGCTTGTCCTCGACGAGGAGACTCAGAACGTGACGAGACATCTCAGTCCTCCTGTTCGGCGAAGGCGGGCGAGTGGTCGCGGGCGTACTGGACGTAGCTGTTGCTGACGCCCTGCGGGACCATCGGCCACACCATGGCATCCGCGCTCACGACGAAGTCGATCACCACGGGACGGTCGTTGGTGTCGAGCGCGAGCTGGATCGCCGCGTCGATCTCGTCCTCCTTCTCGACCCGAATCGCGAGGCATCCGTACGCCTCGGCGAGCTTGACGAAGTCCGGGATGCGACGCGTCCCGTGCCCCGTGTTCAGGTCGGTGTTGGAGTGGCGACCGTCGAAGAACAGCGTCTGCCACTGGCGCACCATGCCCAGCGACGAGTTGTTGATGATCGCGACCTTGATCGGGATGTCGTTGATGACGCAAGTGGCGAGCTCTTGGTTGGTCATCTGGAAGCAGCCGTCACCGTCGATCGCCCACACCACGCGGTCTGGTTCGGCGACCTTGGCCCCCATCGCGGCGGGAACCGAGTAGCCCATGGTGCCGGCACCGCCGGAGTTCAGCCACGCGTTGGGGCGCTCGTACTTGATGAACTGCGCCGCCCACATCTGGTGCTGGCCGACGCCCGCGGCGTAGATCGCCTCGGGTCCGGTCATCTCGCCGATGCGCTGGATCACGTGCTGCGGCGACAGCAGGCCGTCGGTGGTGGGCGTGTACCCCAGGGGGAACTCCTCGCGGAGGCCGTTGAGGAACGTCCACCACTCCGAGTAGTCGACCTCGGTCTCGGATGCCGCCTGGCGGAATGCGGTATCCAGGTCGACGAGCACCTCTTTGAGGTCGCCCACGATCGGAACGTCGGCGGTCCGGATCTTGGAGATCTCGGCCGGGTCGATGTCGACGTGCACGACCTGCGCGTTCGGGGCGAAGAGCGACGCCTTGCCCGTCACGCGGTCGTCGAAGCGCGCGCCCAGCGACACGATGAGGTCGCTGTCCTGGAGCGCCAGGACAGCCGGCACCGTGCCGTGCATGCCGGGCATGCCGAGGTGCTGGTCGTGCGAGTCGGGGAACGCCCCACGCGCCATGAGCGTCGTCACCAGCGGAGCGCCGGTCGCCTCGGCGAACGTCTTGAGCTCGGCCGACGCCTGCGCGCGGATGACACCGCCGCCGACGTACAGCACCGGCTTCTTCGCGTGGGCGATGAGCTGCGCCGCGGCCTGGATCTGCTTGCCGTGGGCCTTCGTCACGGGACGGTAGCCGGGCAGGTCGATCTTCGGCGGCCAGACGAACGGCGCCGAGTTCTGCTGCGCGTCCTTGGTGATGTCCACGAGCACGGGGCCGGGACGACCGGTGGACGCGATCTCGAACGCCGCGGCGATCGCGCCGGGGATCTCCTCCGCGGTCTTCACCAGGAAGGAGTGCTTCGTGATCGGCATCGTGATGCCGACGATGTCGGCCTCCTGGAAGGCATCCGTTCCCATGAGGGTCGAGAAGACCTGACCGGTGATGCACACGAGCGGCACCGAGTCCATGTAGGCGTCGGCGATCGCGGTGACGAGGTTCGTGGCGCCGGGGCCGGAGGTCGCGATCGCGACGCCGACACGACCCGACGCCGCGGCGTAGCCCTCGGCGGCGTGGCCGGCGCCCTGCTCGTGGCGCACGAGGATGTGGCGGACGTTCTCGTCGTCCATGAGCGGGTCGTAGACGGGCATGATCGCGCCGCCCGGCAGACCGAACACGTCGGTGACGCCGAGCAGGTCGAGCGAACGGACGACCGCCTGGGCGCCCGTGAGCACGGGCGCCGGAGCGGTGCGAGCGGGGGGCCGGGGAACGGCCGTGGCGGATTCGGCGGACATGGTGGTACCTCGGAACCAGGTGGGGGTGAAAGGGGGACGGCCGTCAGCCCGTAACCGCGCCCTCCGCAGCGGAGTGCACGAGCTTCGAGTACTTGGCCAGAACGCCACGGGTATAGCGCGGGGGAAGCGGTTCCCAGCCTTCGCGGCGGGAACTCAGCTCGGCGTCATCGACGATCAAGTCGAGAGTGCGAGCGGCGATATCGACCCGTATCAGATCACCATCGCGCACGAAGGCGATAGGACCAGCGTCCACCGCTTCGGGAGCTATGTGGCCGATGCAGAGGCCGGTTGTGCCGCCGGAGAATCGACCGTCCGTCAAGAGTAGTACATCTTTTCCGAGCCCCGCGCCCTTGATGGCGGCGGTGATCGCCAGCATCTCGCGCATGCCGGGGCCGCCCTTGGGGCCCTCGTAGCGGATGACGATCACGTCGCCGGCGTTGATGTCGCCGGCCTCGAGGGCGTCCATGGCCGCGCGCTCGCGCTCGAACACGCGGGCCGGGCCCTCGAACACGTCGGCGTCGAAGCCGGCCGACTTCACGACCGCACCCTCGGGGGCGAGCGAGCCGTGCAGGATCGTGATGCCGCCGGTGGCGTGGATCGGGTCGTCGAAACGGTGGATGACGTTGCCGTCCACCGGGTCGGGGTTCAGGTCGGCGAGGTTCTCGGCCAGCGTCTTGCCCGTGACGGTGAGCGCGTCGCCGTGCAGGAGGCCCTCGTCGAGCATCGCCTTCATGATGACCGGGATGCCGCCGTGACGGTCGACGTCGTTCATGACGTACTTGCCGAAGGGCTTCATGTCGGCGACGTGAGGAACCTTGTCGCCGATCCGGTTGAAGTCGTGCAGCGACAGCTCGACCTCGGCCTCGTTCGCGATCGCGAGAAGGTGCAGGACGACATTCGTCGAGCCGCCCAGCGCCATGGCCAGGGCGATGGCGTTCTCGAAGGCCTCCTTGGTGAGGATGTCGCGCGTCGTGATGCCCTGACGCAGCAGGTTCACCACGGCCTCGCCCGAGCGGTGGGCGAAGTAGTCACGGCGGCGGTCGGCCGACGGCGGGGCGGCGGAGCCGGGGAGGCTGAGGCCCAGGGCCTCGGCGACCGAGGCCATCGTGTTGGCGGTGTACATGCCACCGCACGCGCCCTCGCCCGGGGCGATCGCGCACTCGATGCGCTTGAGGTCGGCCTCGCTCATCTTGCCCGCGAGGCACGCGCCCACGGCCTCGAACGAGTCGATGATCGTGACGTCCTTCTCGGTGCCGTCGCTGAGCTTGACCCAGCCCGGCGCGATCGAGCCGGCGTAGAGGAAGACGCTCGAGAGGTCGAGACGAGCGGATGCCATGAGCATGCCGGGGATCGACTTGTCGCAGCCGGCGAGGAGCACGGATCCGTCGAGGCGCTCGGCCATCATGACGGTCTCGACCGAGTCGGCGATGACCTCGCGCGAGACGAGCGAGAAGTGCATGCCCTCGTGGCCCATCGAGATGCCGTCCGAGACGGAGATGGTGCCGAACTGCAGCGGGTAGCCGCCGCCGGCGTGCACGCCCTCCTTCGCGCCCTGCGCGAGGCGGTCCAGGCTCAGGTTGCAGGGCGTGATCTCGTTCCAGCTCGACGCGATGCCGATCTGGGGCTTGTCCCAGTCCTCATCGCCCATGCCGACGGCACGGAGCATTCCTCGGGACGTGGTGGCTTCGATGCCATCCGTGACGACGCGGCTGCGGGGCTTGATATCGAACTCACCGGTGTTCGGATTCTGCGGTGCGGGCATTCTCGCAGTCTATTGCGCGTGGGCGACACGCTGACGCGCCACGGCCTCCAGCACGTCGACCAACCCGTCGATATCGGCGACCTTGAGGACCGCGGCCGTGTCGCCGGTCCCGACATGGATGCCGAGATCCCCCGGCCCCAGGGTGCGGAGAGCGTCCTCGTCGGTGACGTCGTCGCCCGCGAAGATCACGGCCGTGGCTCCCGTGCGTTCCCGCAGGTGCTGCACGGCGGAGTCCTTGCCCTCGTGCCGGTAGGCGAACTCGAGGATGTCGTGGCCCGTGCGACGCCGCCATTCCGGCGCGTGTTCGGCGACCAGACGATCGGCGAACTCCCGCGCCTCGCGGGCGGTGTCGGCATCCGCTCTCCGGGTGTGCACCCCGACGCCGAACTCCTTCGGCTCGATCCAGACGCCGTCGAGGTGGGCGAGACCGTCCGTGATCTCGTCGTGCAGGCGGTCGCGGAGCGCGAGGTCGTCGGCGTCGTCGGGAGCGGCCTCCTCCCCCGCGCCCGGCATCCAGAACTGCGCGCCGTGCGAGGCGGCGAGCCACACAGGCGACGCGTCGTCGTGCTCGGCGATCTCGCGCAGGTGACCGAGCGACCGGCCGGAGACGAGGGCCACAACCGTGTCCGGCAGCACGGCGAGCGCATCGACGATCTCGCGGGCCCGCGGGGTCATACGGGCCGTCATCGGGTCGTCGACGAGCGGGGACAGCGTGCCGTCGAAATCGAGCGCGACGAGGAGGACCGGGCTCGTCGAGACGGCTTCGACGGCGGCGTCGGCGGCGGTCACGCGGCATCCCCCGGCTCGTCCACGGCCGCGTCCACCTCGGCGGCAGCCGCAGCGCTGGTGGCGCGGTCGTGGAACGCCGACAGCGCGTCGAGGAACTCGCGCGACCAGTCCTCGACATCGTGGTCGCGCACGCGCTTGCGGAGCGCACGCATGCGGCGACCCTGCTCCGCCGCGGGCATGTCGAGCGCCCGGACGATCGTGTCCTTGAGGCCGTCGATGTCGTGCGGGTTGATGAGCAGCGCGCTGCCCATCTCGTCGGCCGCGCCGGCGAACTCGCTGAGCACCAGCACGCCGCGGTTGTCGATGCGGCTTGCGACGTACTCCTTCGCGACGAGGTTCATGCCGTCGCGGAGGGCCGTGACGAGCATCACGTCGGCGGCGAGGAACAGCGCCACCATCTCCTCACGCGGGTACGACTGGTGCAGGTAGCGGATCGCCGTATGGGTCGTGGTGTCGTGGTCGCCGTTGATGCGCCCGACCGTCATCTCGATCTCGTCGCGCAGCTGCACGTACGCGTCGACGCGCTCGCGACTCGGACTCGCGACCTGGACCAGGGTGGCATCCTCCACCGTCGCCCGACCGTCCTCGAGGAGCTCGCCCCACGCCTTCAGCCGGTGACGGATGCCCTTGGTGTAGTCGAGGCGGTCGACGCCGAGCAGGATCTTGCGCGGGTTGCCCAGCCCCTCGCGGATCTCCCGCGCGCGCTGCTGGATCTCGGGGCGCTGCGCGAGCTCGATGTACGAGTCGGCGTCGATCGAGATCGGGAACGCCTTCGCGAGGGCCACGCGCGTCCCGCCCTGGCCGTCGGGCACCGAGATGCCGCTCGCCTTCGTCTCGTAGCGCAGCTGGCGACGGACGGCCCGCGCGAAGTTGCCGGCATCCGCCACTCTCTGGAACCCGATGACGTCGGCGCCGAGGAGCCCCTCGAGTACCTGCTTGCGCCACGGGAGCTGCGAGTAGAGGCCGTACGCGGGGAACGGGATGTGGTGGAAGTACCCGATCGTGAGGTCGGGGCGCACCTCCCGCAGCATCTTCGGCACGAGCTGCAGCTGATAGTCCTGTACCCACACGATGGCCTTGTCCGCGGCGACCTCGGCGGCCGCCTCCGCGAACCGGCGGTTCACGCGGACGTACGCGTCCCACCACGCGCGCTTGTACGTGGGCTCCGCGATCACGTCGTGGTACAGCGGCCAGATCGTGTCGTTCGAGAACCCCTCGTAGTAGTGCTGGACGTCGGCCGCCGACAGCTCCACCGGCACGAGGTGCGTGCCCTCGAAGTCGAACGGGTCGACACGCACGTCGGGCTGCCCGGCCCCAGCCCACCCACGCGCCCTCCGCGCGACGCATCACGGGTTCGAGGGCGGTGACGAGACCGCCGGGCGAACGACGCCACCCCTCCCCGTCGGGGGTGCGATCCACCGGTAGACGATTGGCGACGACGACGAAATCGGCCTGGGACACAGGTCCTCCTCGGTAGCTTCCTCCCAGGCTAACAGCGGGGTGAAGGCGTTCCGCGGGGCGGCCGGAATGCGCTATCCACGCCGGTGCCGCCCCACGGGCCCCGCGATAAACGGCATCCACGGGTGGAAACGGCGCGGCGGCGCGTTTCTTGCCGTGGATGCCGTTTATCGCGATGGAGGGGCGCGGGCGGGACGCGGCGGGGGCGGCGGTTGCCGCGTCTGTCAAGGCGGCGCGACGGTCGAGGCGCGGGTCGCTAGGTTGGGGGGCATGCGCCAGTACATCTTCGGAACCGGACTCCTCAGCGCCATCACCGGCGGCGTGACGCTGCTGCGCGGACTGCGCAACCACGAGCCGTTCACGTGGCGCACCGCCCTCGCCTGGCTCAGCTGGGGCATCACGCTCGCGCTCGCCGTCGGCGCGGTCGTCGACACCCGCCGCGCACGCCGCGGTCACACGATCGCCGGCGACTCCCCGGTCGCGAAGAAGCAGCAGAAGCTCCTCAAGAAGCGCCTGTCCCGCTGAGCCCGAACGACGGATGCCGCGCCCCGGGGCCCCGGCATCCGTCGTTTTCGTGGGGCTCAGCGCGTGAGGATCAGCGCGTCGCCCTGACCACCCCCGCCGCACAGCGCGACGGCGGCTGTGCCGCTCCCCCGGCGGACGAGTTCGTGCACCGCGTGCACGACGAGCCGATTGCCGGACGCCCCGATGGGGTGCCCGATCGCGATACCGCCGCCGTGCGGATTGACGACGTCGTCGGACAGCCCGAGTTCGGCCTGAGACCGCGCCACGACGGCCCCGAACGCCTCGTTGATCTCGACGTGATCGAGGTCGGATGCCACGATCCCCTGCTTCTCCAGGGCACGGGCGATCGCGTGGGCGGGCTGGGCGTGCAGCGAGTTGTCGGGGCCGGCGACCTGACCGGACGCGCCGACGGTCGCGAGCACGTCCCACCCGCGCTCCTCGGCGACGGCCCGCGTCGTGAGGACGACCGCCGACGCGCCGTCGGAGATCGGCGAGGCGTTCCCCGCCGTGATCGAGCCGCCCTCGGCGAAGGCCGGGCGCAGCTTCCCCAGGATCTCGACCGTCGTCTCCGGGCGGATGCCCTCGTCGGCGGTGACGACGACCGGCTCGCCCTTGCGCTGCGGAATCGACACGGGCACGATCTCCGCGTCGAACAGCCCGGCCTCTTGCGCCGCGGCGGCGCGCTGGTGCGACCGCGCGGCCACGGCATCCTGAGCCTCCCGCGTCACCTCGTACCGCGCGTTCGCGCGCTCGGTCGACGCGCCCATGCTCTCGCGGTCGTAGGCGTCGGTGAGGCCGTCGTACGCCATGTGGTCGAGCACCTCGACCGAGCCGTAGGCGTAACCGTCGCGGGAGTTCATGAGCAGGTGTGGGGCGCGGGTCATCGACTCCATGCCGGCGGCCACGACGACGGTCGCGTCGCCGAGGCGCAGCAGGCGGGACGCGTCGATGATCGCGGTGAGCCCCGAGAGGCACACCTTGTTGACTGTCGCCGCGTGGACGTCCCAGCCGATCCCCGCGGCGATCGCCGCCTGGCGCGCGGCGTTCTGCCCGGCACCGGCCTGCAGGACCTGCCCGACGAGCACCGCGTCGACGGCGTCGGCGGGGATGCCCCCGCGCTCGAGGGCGCCGGAGATCGCGGCGGCGCCGAGCTGCACCGCGGTGAGCGGCGCGAGCTGTCCCTTGAGGCGGCCCTGGGGCGTGCGGGCTGCGGCGACGATGACGACGTCGGTGGGGGCGGTCATGCGATCTGCTCCTCGGGGATGCGGACGGTGAGCGGCGGTTCGGTCGCGGCGACCACGTCGTCGACGGAGACGCCCGGGGCCACCTCGACGAGCACGAGGCCGTCGGGCGTGACATCGATCACGGCGAGGTCGGTGATGATGCGGTCGACGACGCCGCGGCCGGTGAGCGGCAGCGAGCACGCGTCGACGATCTTCGGCGAGCCGTCGCGCGCGACGTGCTCCATCAGGACGATGACGCGGGCGGCGCCGTGGACCAGGTCCATCGCCCCGCCGGGGCCCTTCACCATCTTCCCCGGGATCATCCAGTTCGCCAGGTCGCCCGTGGCCGACACCTGCATCGCGCCGAGGATCGCGGCGTCGATCTTGCCGCCCCGGATCATGCCGAAGCTCGTGGCGGAGTCGAAGAAGGCCGCACCCGGCAGGGTCGTCACCGTCTCCTTGCCGGCGTTGATGAGGTCGGCATCCACCGCGTCCTCCGTCGGGTAGGGACCGACGCCCAGGATGCCGTTCTCGGACTGCAGCACGACGGTGACGCCGTCGGGCACGTGGTTGGGCACGAGGGTCGGCAGGCCGATGCCGAGGTTGACGTACGAACCGTCGGCGAGCTCGCGGGCCGCGCGCGCGGCCATCTCGATGCGGGTGAGGGCCATGTCAGTGGGCTCCTTCGGTGACGGTGCGCTTCTCGATGCGCTTCTCGATGTCGGGACCGACCTCGACGAGACGGTGGACGAAGACGCCGGGCAGGTGCACGTCGTCGGGATCGATCTCGCCGGGCTCGACGAGGTGCTCGACCTGCGCGATGCACACACGACCGGCCATCGCGGCGAGCGGGTTGAAGCTGCGCGCCGCCTTGCGGAACACGAGGTTGCCGTGGCGGTCGCCCTTCCACGCGTGCACGAGCGAGAAGTCGGTGGTGATCGCCTCCTCGAGCACGAACTCGCGCGGCTGCCCGTCGACGTCGAAGGTGCGGACATCCTTCGCGGGGGATGCCACGGCGACACCTCCCGAGCCGTCGTACCGCTGCGGTAGACCGCCCTCGGCGACCTGCGTCCCGACGCCGGTCTGCGTGTAGAACGCGGCGATGCCCGAGCCGCCGGCGCGGAGCTTCTCGGCGAGCGTGCCCTGAGGCGTCAGCTCGAGCTCGAGTTCGCCGGACAGGAACTGCCGCTCGAACTCCTTGTTCTCGCCGACGTACGACGACGTCATCTTGCGGATGCGGCCGGCCCCGAGCAGGATGCCGAGCCCCCAGTCGTCCACGCCGCAGTTGTTCGACACGACGGAGAGGTCGCGCGTGCCCTGCGCGAGGAGCGCCTCGATGAGGGCGATGGGGTTTCCGGAGAGGCCGAACCCGCCGACCGCGAGCGATGCTCCGTCGGGGATGTCGGCGACGGCGTCACTCGCCGACGGCCAGGTCTTATCGATCACGCGGACTCCTTCGTGCTGGATCGGTGGTCTCATCCTGCGCTCGCCGCCGCGCCCGCGCGGTGCCGCTTCTTGCGATGTGGATGCCAGCCCGCGTAGCGTCCACATCGTGGACACGCCCCCGCTCCCCTCCGCCCGCACGAGCGTGCCCGGCACGCAGGCGATCGCCCGGGCCGCGCATCTTCTTCGCTTGGTCACGGCCGCGGGCGCCGACGGCGCGGCGGTGGGCGAGCTGGCCGCGCGCGCGGACCTCACCCGCCCCACGGCCCACCGCCTGCTGTCCGCCCTGCGGCAGGAGGGACTGGTCGACCGCGACGAGGCCACCGGACGGTGGCTGCCCGGGCCGGAGCTTTACCTCATGGGCACGGTCGCGGCATCCCGGTTCGACATCACGGCCCTCGCGCGCGACATCGTGCGCTCCCTCGCCGTGCGGACCGAGGAGAGCGCGTTCCTGTCGGTGCGACGCGGCGACGAGACGGTCTGCCTCGTACGCGAGGACGGGAGCTTCCCGATCCGGTCGTTCGTGCTGTCGGAGGGCGTGCGGTTCCCCCTCGGCGTGGCATCCGCGGGTCTGGCCATCCTCGCGTTCCTCCCCCCGGACGAGGTGGATGCCTACCTCGAGCGACACGACGAGCTCACCGAGCGATGGGGAACGGCACACTCGCCCGCACGACTGCGAACGAGGGTCGCCGATACGAAGGCCCGCGGATACGCCGTTAATCCCGGTCTCATCGTGGAGGGCAGCTGGGGCCTGGGCGCGGCGGTGTTCACGCGGACCGGAGAGCCGCAGTGGGCGCTGAGTCTGACCGGGGTCGAATTCCGCTTCGCCGGCGACCGCCTGGCGGAGCTCGGCCGCATCCTCCTGGCGCACGCGCATCAGCTCTCGACGCGCATCGCTGGGCGATGATGCATACCCACGTTATATAACAGGGGTATACTCAGGGGAATGACCCGCGACGATGATCTCCAGAGACTGATCCTCGCGGTGCACGCCCTCACGCGCACCGCCGCCATCGACACCAAGAACGACACCCCCAGTGCGCAGTGGCGCACGCTCACGCTGCTGCGCGACCACGGCCCGCAGCGCCTCGGCGACCTCGCGACCCTCAGCCGCATCTCGCAGCCCGGCATGACTCGACTCGTGCACCAGCTGGAGGATGCCGGCCTCGTGGCCCGTGGCATCCACCCGGACGACTCGCGCGTGAGCGTCGTGTCCGTCACGGACGAGGGGCTGCAGGAGCTCGACCGCTGGTTCGACGTGCTGAGCGCCGCGCTCACCCCGCACGTCGCCCACCTCACGGATGCCGAATGGGATGCCGTCCGGGTGACGGCCGACGCCCTCGGCTCCCGCGTCCGCCCCGAGCCGGAGCTCGCCCGATGAGCGCCGCCCCGAGTGTCTGGAAGCAGCCCGCCCAGGTGTGGGCCGTCGCGTTCGCCTGCGTGGTGGCGTTCATGGGCATCGGCCTGGTCG
This sequence comes from Microbacterium sp. SLBN-111, assembly GCF_049739645.1. Classification (NCBI taxonomy): domain Bacteria; kingdom Bacillati; phylum Actinomycetota; class Actinomycetes; order Micrococcales; family Microbacteriaceae; genus Microbacterium; species Microbacterium sp. SLBN-111. Next base: position 2,998,644 of record NZ_JBMGQH010000001.1, on the reverse strand, counting down.
ACCCGATCCTCCCCGCGATCGCCGAGTCGCTGAAGGCGACCCCCGTCGAGACCGAGCTGCTGTTCACCAGCTACCTCGTCGTCACCGGCCTCGCGATGCTCGTGACGAGCTGGATCTCGAGCCGCATCGGCGCCAAGGCGACGCTCCTCGTCGGCCTCGGCCTCATCGTCGTGTTCGCCCTCTTCTGCGCGCTGAGCGGCAGCGTCGACGCCGTCATCGGCTTCCGCGCCGGCTGGGGCCTCGGCAACGCGCTGTTCATCTCCACCGCGCTCGCGACGATCGTCGGCGCGGCGTCCGGGGGCAGCTCCGCGGCGATCGTCCTGTACGAAGCCGCGCTCGGCCTCGGCATCGCGGTGGGACCGCTGCTCGGCGGCATCCTGGGCGAGGCCAGCTGGCGCGGGCCGTTCTTCGGCGTCGTCGCGCTCATGGCGATCGCGTTCGTGGCCGTCGCGGTGCTGCTGCGCGGACCGTCGCCCGCTCGTACGCCGATCCCCTTCAGCGCCCCGTTCCGCGCCCTCGGGCGCCCGGCGCTCGCGATCCTCGCGGCGACCGCGCTGTTCTACAACATCGGGTTCTTCACGCTGCTGGCGTTCTCGCCGTTCCCGCTCGGCTTCGGCGCGATGGGCATCGGCCTGACGTTCTTCGGCTGGGGCGTCGCCCTCGCCATCACAAGCGTGTGGGTCGCTCCGCTCCTGCTGCGACGGATGCGTCTGACCAGTGTCCTGCTGCTGGCGCTGCCGCTGCTGGCCGTCGTGTTGCTCGTCGCGGCCTTCGTCGTCGACTCGCCGGCCGGCCTGGTCGCGTGCATCATCGTCGGTGGACTCGTCCTCGGCGTGATCAACACCGCGCTGACCGAAGCCGTCATGGAGGCGACCGACCTCCCGCGCTCGGTCGCGTCGTCGGCGTACTCCGCGGTCCGGTTCCTCGGCGGCGCCGTCGCCCCGCCGCTCGCCGCGTTCCTGTGGCACGCCGCGACCGCGGGCACGCCGTACATCATGGCCACCGTCTCGGTCGTGATCGCCACCGGCTTCGTGCTGTTCGGCCGTCGCGCGCTCGCTCACATCGACGCCGCGCACCCGACCGTGGCCGACGAGGGCGCCGCCGTCCTGGTGGGCGACGCCGCGTAACCCGGGAAAGCGCCCGGCCGCCGACACTCCGTCGGTCGCCGGGCGCTTTCGCGTGAGGTGAGTGGGTGACCGCGCGTCAGCCCGCGGCGGAGCCGGAGTGCACGGGAAGGCTCGTGAAGCGCCGCGGCTCGCTCGCACGCCGCACGCTTTGGGCAACGGCATCCTCCGGGGTCTTCGCGAAGCTCAGCGCGACCGTGCGCCGCTCGTCCAGCCACCGCCCCTCGTGCAGGACTGAGCGGATGCGATCGGCCCAGCCACCGGTTCCCTCGACCGCGACGACCGGGGTGCCGAAGTCGTAGGCGATGGTGAGCTCGTTGAGCGTGCCCGCTCCCCCGCCGATCATCACGACCGCATCGCAGACCCGCGGCGTCAGCAGATTGCGGATCGTCCCCATGCCGGTGGGGAACGCGACGTCGACGAATTCACTGGCGCGGGAGCGGTCGGCGTCCGGCAGGAAGCCGATGGTCAACCCGCCCGCCTCTCGAGCACCCCGCGACGCCGCGGCCATGACCCCCGTGGTGCCGCCGCTGACGAGCACCGCCCCAGCGGTCGCCACGGCCGCGCCGACGCGCTCCGCGACGTCGAGGATGTCGACCACGCTGCCCGGTGCGGTGTCCCCCGCGCTCCCGATGACACCGATCACGAGTCTGGTCACACGTCCTCCACTCCGGCCGCGATGAGGCCGCGGCGCAGGTCATAGTCCTCGCGCACGACGCGGGCGAGATCGAGCGGACTGCGTGCGGCGGTGGCGAAGGATGCCGCCGCGGCACCCGCCACCACGGCTCGGAGCAGATCGCCGGTGTCGGCCATCACCGCCGCACACGCGCCGCCGAACACGTCCCCGGCGCCCGTGGGGTCGCACGCATCGGGGTCGCGGAACACCGGCACCCGCCACCGACGGGTGCCCTGGGAGAGCACGGCCCCGCGCGACCCGCACTTCACCACGACAGCGCCCGCACCCCAGTCGTGGAACAGCGCCGGCAGGTCGCGCTCGGCGACATCCGGCAGGAAGACCGCGGCATCCGAGGTGCTCGGCAGGAATACGTCGACGTCCGGCAGCGCGTCCCTCAGCGCGCCGTTGCCGCTCTGCGCGAGCTCTCGCCGGTCGGGGCAGTCCAACAGCGTCCACCCGTCACCTTGGACCGCGTCGACCGTCTCCCGCAACCGGGAAGCCGGCAGCAAACCCAGGTACCACGCGTCCGCCGATGCGTCCGCGAGGTCGGTGCCCGCGGGCAGGGTCGCGTGCAGCAGGTCCGCCCGGTCGGTGGTGTCGAGGAACCGCGCGCGGTCCGCGAGCGGCACGTGCGCGATCGCGGCCGGGTCGGCCGGGTGGGCGCGGGACTCATCCCGGGCGTACGAGAAGCTCACGCGGAGATTCGGAATGTCGGACCGCCGATGGATGCCATCGACCCCGACGCCGAACTCACCCAGCCGGTCGAGTGCGGCGAGGGGGAAGTCCGCCCCGACGACGCCGTGGACGGCGGCGGCAACCCCGGTCAGCGCGGCGCCCATCGCGGCCCAGAACCCGTTCCCGCCCGGGCGGTCGACGTCGTACGAGCCGTCGGCGAACGCGACGGCATCCACGGTGAATCCGCCGACGATCCGCGTGAGGCCGGTCATCCGCGGGTTCGGGTCGGGCGCTCGAACGCCACCTGGACGAACTCCTCGACCACGGACCGCCGGGCGCGCACCGCGATCCGCGCCGCGGGGCGCTCGGAGGCCTCCGGCGCGGGCCGGAGATCCACGCTGGTCATCCCGCGGGTGAGCGTTCCGTCCAGCTCGACGCGGACCGGCGCCTCGAGGTAGTCGGCGACGAGCGGATCGAGGGCGATGACCGCCGCCGTCGGGTCGTGCAGCGGGAATCCGGGGATGCCGAGGTCGGCGAGGTTGAAGTCGAGGTAGTGCGGGAGCATGGCGCGCACGAGGTCGACCGCCGGCGAGGACGGCGCGGCGTCGATCCGCCGCATCTCGGCGGGGGTGATCCGACACGTCATCGTGATGTCCAGCGGCACCAGGAGGAGGTTCCGGGCGGACGCGAACACGCGATCCGCGGCCTCCGGGTCGTGGCGGATGTTCGCCTCCGCATGCGGGGACATGTTCCCGGGCACCGACACCGCGCCTCCCATGACGACGATCGCCCGGAGGAGCGCGTCGAGACCGGGTTCGACCTCGAAGGCCCGACCGATGTTGGTCAGCGGACCGGTGGCCAGCAGCACGAGCTCGCCGGGGCGCTCACGTGCGAGCCGCACGATCTGCTCCGCCGCGGTCTCGTCGACGATCACGCCGGGCGGCTCGTCGGTGGATGCCATCCCGCCGAAGCCGTCCTCCCCGTGGACGGTGGCGGCGTAGTGGACCTCCTGGTTCCAGGGCTTTGCCTCTCCCCGCGCCACGGGCACACCCTCCAGCCCGAGCACGCCGAGCAGCTGGCGCGCGTTCCGCGCGGCCTGCGCGGCGGAGGTGTTGCCGTGGACCGTGCCGACCGCGACGATCTCGGCGCGGCCCGACGCCGCGAGGAAGAGGGTCGCCATCGAATCGTCGATGCCGAAGTCCATGTCGAGGATCAGGGGCACGGGTGGCGGGGTCGGCATGGGTCGGTCTGCTCTCTCGAAGGCGCGGATGACGGATCGCGGAAGCGGCGGCGAGGGACCGGGGCCGCCTCACCGCCGCTTCACCTCACTTGCTGGTGATCGAGGGGTCGATGAACTGGTCGTCGAAGATGTCGTCCGGCGTGAGGGCCGGGTCGATCTTCACGCCCGTGGCGCCGAGGAGCGACGTCACCTGATCGAAGCTGTTCTTCGCACGGGCCGGGGCGAAGTCGCCGATCGGGACGGAGGGGTCGGTTCCGGCCATCAGGTGGAGGTTCTTCAGGATGCCCGCGCCCGCTTCGGCCACGCCGGGCGAGTAGACCCATCCCGTGTCGTACTCCTCGACCAGCTTGACGATGAGCGCGTTCGTCGGCGCCGGGTCGGCGAGATACGCCAGGGCGGAACGCTGGAGGATCGGCACGAGCTTGGTGAGGCAGGGCGAGAGCTTCTCGAGATCCGCCGACCGGATCGAGAGCGCGTCCGGGTAGACGTCGTATCCGGCGTCCTTCACCAGCTGGTACTTCACGGGCTTGTCCCACTGCGAGATCTCGTGCTCGTAGATGTACGGCTCGGAGGTCGCGAAGCCGTTCTGAGCGATGCTCGGGTCACTGACGAACCGCGCCGGGCTGCCGTCGTACGAGTCGGAGAGCTGCGACTGCTTCAGCACGCCCTTGGCGACGAGCGCCTGTGCGTACAGACCGCCCTTCGGCACGACGACCGTGGCATCCGTCTTCCCGATGTCCGCGATCGACGTCCAGTCCGGGTGCGTCTGCGGGTCCCACATGATCATCTGGGGGCTCTGCTGGCGCGTCGCGAAGACGCCGATGGTCGGCTGCGACTCGGCACCCGCGACGCGATCCTCGGTGGGCACGCTGCCGAGGGTGATCGAGGTGTCCGTGTACATCTGCGAGGCCACGGGCTGGTAGCCGATCGCGGAGCCGCCCGAGCGGACCTCGATCTGCACGCCGGTGCTCTTGCCCTGGTCGACGAGTGTTCCGGTGACGCTCTTCTTGTCGGCGTCGATGACGGCGTCGGGTCCCACGAGTCCGTAGAACGGGCCGTGGTCGACCTCCGGTTCCCACGTGGCCTGGACGACGACCGTCGCCGGACACACGTCGGTGAGGATGCTCGCGTCGTCGGCGAGAGGAATGGTGGATGCCGGTCCGGCAGGCGCCGCGGCCGTGGCACAGCCGGAGAGCGCGGCGCCGGCCACGGCGAGGACGGCGATGGCGAGGAGCGGTCGGGAGGGGCGGTGCGCGGAACCTGGAATCACGGGAGAGCCTTTCGGGTAGGCGCCGAGGGTCGATGTCGCGTTCGGCTGTGAAGCCGCGAAGTGCGGCCCGGGGCGAGTCTCCCACTTGTCGGACAACTTCACCCGACTTATCAGACAAGTTTACGAAGCCGGAACGCGCGCGAAATGCTCGACCGCGAACCGGACGGATTCGCGCTGGCTGCGTCAGCCGCGCGTGACCCGCCGCACGAGCACGTTGCGCAGCTGCGCCGGCGCGGGGGTCTGCACCTCGCGGCACCAGTAAGCGACCTCGCGCGCCGGCCCGAGGCCGCAGTACGTGAGCTGCAGGGCGGATGCCGTCACGTCGAGCCCCAGTGCGCGCTGCTCGTCCTCGACGAGCATCGAGGACCCGAACCACACCGTCTCCCACGCGACCGCGACCCCGTTAAGGCGTTCGGCGAGGTCGAAGACCGGCAGCGACGGGTCGATATCCGCCTCGAGCGTGGCCGCCGAGCGGGTGTCGGTGACGGGGATGACGTCGTCGGCCATGACGTACGGTCGCCCGTCGGCGCTCCACACCTTCCGCGTGCGCAGGACACGGGTGCCGATCGGCAGGTCGTGGAACTGCTCGGGAGCGTCCGGAGACCTCTCCACCACGCCGAACGACGCCGAGATGACCGTGACACTCGGCTCGTACCCCGCGCGCGCGATGGCGTCGAGATGATCGCGCTGCTGGTCGACGCGAGTGCCGAGCTGGTCCAGGTGCGAGTGGATGACGGTACGCGCACCGTGCGACCGGTGGATGTACCCGCGCTCCTCGAGCCGGATCAAGGCTTCGCGAACCGACGTGCGGCTGGCCCCGGTCAGTGCCGCGAGCTGTGGCTCGGACGGCATCGGGCGGCGCTCTCGATCGACGTTCTTCCAGATGCCGATGAGGACGTCGACCAGATGCTCCGCATCGGAACGCCCTCTCGCCATCCACGCATCCTCACTGCTCGGGACCCCGACCCGCACAGCCTACTCGCACGCCTCCGCGACTCCCCCGGCCGACCGGCTGCTCGCGCGGGAGAGCGCGCGCGCCCCGGGGCCAATGGCGAGAGCACTCTGCCGCCGGCGTGATATCGAAGGCAGAGCGCTCATCGCGGATCGGGTACCGCACTCAGTCGCGAGCCCGGCGGCGGCGCAGGACCACCGCGGTCACGATGCCGCCGACCAGAAGGACGACGCCCATCCCGATCGCCCGGGCCACGGGCGGGGCACCGGTGCGAGCGAGGCCGGATCCGGATGCCGTCGACCCCGTCGCGGACGCGGTCGGCGCGGGGGTCGCCGACGCGGACGCGGTCGGATCGGGAGTCGGCTCCGGCGACATCGTGGGCGTCGGTGATGCCGTGGGAGTCGGGTCGGGTGTCGGCGTCGGCGATGCCGTGGGGGTCGGGTCGGGTGTCGGCGTCGGGTCAGGCGTCGGAGTGGGTTCGGGCGTGGACGAGTTCGTCGGAGTCGGGTCCGGCGTCGGCGTGACCGTCGGCATCGGGGTCGGGTCGGGCGTCGGCGTGGGAGTCGGGGTCGCCGTGGGAGTCGGAGTCGGGTCCGGCGTAGGGGTGGGGGTCGGCGTGACCGTCGGCGTCGGGCTGGCGGTGGGCGTCGGGTCCGGCGTCGGCGTGGGAGTGGGCGTAGGCGTCGGGTCCGGCGTGGGTGTGACCGTCGGGGTCGGGTCCGACGTCGGCGTCGGCGTCGGGGTGGGGGTGGGCGTCGGCGTAGGCGTCGGCGTCGGATCCGGCACCGCGAACAGCGTCCGCACCGCGTCGGCCGCCGCGTCCCGCGCGAAGGCCATACCCGCGGCGTTCGGGTGAATCGCCCCCCGCTGGATGCCACCGAAGGGCAGCCCACTGACCGGGATGCTGTCCGGCGAGAGCGTGAGCGTGATGCCGTTCACATACGCGTCGGACGGATTGCACGGGCTGTGGGCCACGGATCCCGGCAGCAACGACACGTACGTCGCCCCCGCCGCGGTGGTGGCTGCGGCCATCGCCTGGTCCATGTACGCCTGCGTGTCGGTCAGAAGCGCGACATCGGTGTCCAAATATGGGAAGGCGTTCGTGCGGAAGCCGAAGAAGCCCTGGAACAACGACGTGTAGCAGCCGGAACTCGGCGTGTGCGCGGCATCCGGAGCCAGGGCGGGGTAGCCGAGGACGATGATGTTCGCGTTCGGCGCCTTCGCGTGGATCGTCTGGAGCGCGGCGGTCAGCGCGGGTGCCACGGTCTGGTCGATCTTCGTCTCGAGCGTGTTCACGGGCCCCGCGGGAGTGTTCACGACGAACTGCTCGCGACACGTCTGGTGGGTCTGCCCGTCGATGCTCCCGAGGACGGGACCGGTGGGCGCGAGGGCGACGCACATCTGTCCGATGTTCCAGAACCCGAGGTCGTTGCCGCCGATCGTCAGGGTGACGAGGTCGGTCGTGGCATCCAGCGAATCGATCTGGACCGGGGCCGTGCCGCTGACGGTCTGCGGGGTGTCGACGACGTTGGCGATCACGGCACCGCCGCACGTGCGGTCGGTCAGCGCGAATCCGAACTGCGCGGCGAGGAGGTGCGGGTAGTTCTGGTCGGACTGATCGCAGCCCTGCGCGGGCTGAGTGGATGCCAGCGGCAGACCCCATCCGGCCGCGTAGGAATCGCCGAGCGCGACGTAGTGACGGCCGGTGAGATCGGGGACGGCGGCAGAGGCGGCGGACCCCGCGACCGCGAAGACCGCGGCGGCGAGAACGGCCAGTGCGGCCCCGGAGGCAAACAGACGTCGCATCCGGCGAGGTTAGGGTCCTCGGGCCGGGCCGATCCGCGAAACGGCGCGAGAGCCGCCCGAATTCACCCTCGGGTCGGCTGCGGCCCCGAACTCGAATCGCCCCCGCTACCGGTCGCACCGGCGGCGAGAGCCCGCGCCGATGCGACGACCTCCCGCGCCCCTTCCACGGACATCACGATCGAGTAGTGGTCGGTGCCCGCGACTCGCTGAGCGTCCGCGAGACGCGGCACCTCGCCGCGGACCCGCGCGAGGTCGGGATACAGCGGGGGCACCTCTCCGCGCAGCCCGCGCTCCGCGGCCAGGAGCACGGTCGGTCGCGGCATCCGGTCGAGCGCTCGGCCGATGTCCGCGCCGGTGTTCTGGTCGATCGAGTCGGCCTCCACCGTCGCGAGCGTCGTCGCGGGACGCAGCTCCGGCTCAGAACCGACGAGGTCGTAGGCGAAGTAGTCGTCGAGCAGCGGATCCTCACGATCGACGAACGCGGGGTGGGCGCGCCAGAAGTCGCGGTAGGCCGCGGCATCCGGGAATCGCATCTCCAGACGCGCGGCCGTCGGCCCCAAGACGTGCCTCACCGCCTCGACGGGCGGCATCCCCGGGGGAAGGTCGAGCGGAAGCCCGCCATCGACGAGAATCACGGCAGCTGCCCGATCGGGGTGCCGGTCCGCGAACACGGCCGACACGAACGCTCCCATCGAATGCCCCACGATCAGCGCCCGCTCGACGCCCGCGGCATCCAGGACCGCCGCGAGATCGTCGGCGTGGGCCGCCATCCCGAACGGGCCCGACAGGTCGGCGCTGCGTCCGCGACCGCGCAGGTCCGGCGCCAGCAGCCGCACGTCCGCCGTCTCGCGAGCCACCCACGACCACGCGAGATGCGAGGCCGTGACCCCGTGCACGAGCAGCCACGGCGAGCCCTCGGCATCCGGATGCCACTCCCCCACGTGCAGCGAGCCGCCGGCGACCGTGACGGCGTGCGTGCGATCGCTCACCGCTCGCCCCGCACCGCGACCTCGAGTTCGTCCCACAGCTGCTCGAAGCGCGCGTTCCACGGCGTGGCGAACATGCCCGCCTCCCACCTCCGACGCACCTCGTCGAGGTCGACCCATTCCGCCTCGAGGACCTCTTCGGGGTCGACGACCACCGCGGGCTCGCCCCTGACGTGAACGGACCACAGATCGAAGAGCGCGCGTTCCTCGACGACCCGCCTCACGAGCACGAGATCATCCGGAAGGACGGAAATCCCCACTTCTTCGTCGAGCTCGCGGATCGCCCCGCGCCGACTCGACTCCCCGCGCAGCGCGCTGCCGGCCGGGAACTCCCACGCCAGCGGGTAGTCCTTGCCCTCGGCCCTGCGGCTCACGAGGACCCGACCCGTGGATGCCACCACGCATACGGATGCCACGATGTGGAACGACCCGGCGGGCACCGGCCCGTCGCCCCTCCGGTGAAGAGTGCCGGTCGGGGTTCCCTGGACGTCGGTGACGTCCCACATCTCGTCGTCGGCCATGCCGCCATCCTCGCGCGGCAGCGACCGCAGCGCGAGGGCCGACACCCCGGCGAGAACGGAAAAGGCCCGGTTTCCCGGGCCTTTTCGTTTGGTGCACCCCCTGGGACTCGAACCCAGAACCCACTGATTAAGAGTCAGTTGCTCTGCCGATTGAGCTAGAGGTGCGTTCCGTTCGGCCCGGAAAACGTGTTCCGAACCGAGGGATTACGTTACCAGGCGTGACCAGGCCGCGCCAAATCGGCCCAGCATCGCCGTCTATCCTGGACGCGTGTCCCCCATCGATGAGACCCTCGCGACCGCGCACTCCGGACCGTCCCTGAGCGACGACCTGGCGCTGGCACTGCGCCTGGCCGACGCGGCCGACGCGGTTGCGATGGCCCGTTTCGACGCCGCCGACCTGCGCATCGACACCAAGCCCGACCGCACCCACGTCACCGAAGCAGACCTGGCGACCGAGCGCGCGATTCGGGAGATCCTGGATGCCGAGCGCCCCGACGACGCTATCCTGGGTGAGGAATTCGGCACCACGGGCGACACCGCACGCCGATGGGTCATCGACCCGATCGACGGCACGCACAACTACATGCGCGGCATCCCGGTCTGGGCGACGCTCATCGCGCTCACCGTCGACGGTGTGCCGCAGGTCGGCGTCGTGAGCCAGCCGGCGCTCGGCCGGCGCTGGTGGGCCGCCACCGGGCACGGCGCGTGGACCAATGGCCGCGACGGCGAGGCCCGTGGCATCCATGTGTCCGGCGTCGATGAGATCGCGCACGCGAGCATCAGCTTCCAGAGCATCGAGCAGTGGGACGACGTCGACCTCGTCCCGACCCTCGAGCGCCTCGCGCGCGCCGTCTGGCGCGACCGCGGCTACGGCGATGCCCTCCCGTACATGTGGCTGGCCGAGGGGCGCCTCGAACTCGTCGCGGAGTTCGGCGTGAAGGAGTACGACATCGCGGCGATCGCCCCCATCGTGCGGGAGGCCGGCGGCCGGTTCTCGGCGTTCGACGGATCCGACCGCCTCGACGCGGAGTCGTCCCTCGCGACGAACGGCGTGCTGCACGACGCGTTCCTCGCCTTCCTGCACGCGGAGGACACTCCGTGATGCGGCGCACCCTCGCGGCGGGATCGGCTGCGCTCCTGACCGCGCTGGTGTTGACCGCGTGCACCCCGACCGCCGCGGCTCCGACGACTCCCTCATCGGCGCCGACGGACGACTCCGCCGCGACTCCCGCCGCAACGCCCACGGATACCCCCGATGGCGAAGCCGCCGACCCGACGTGCGAGACGATCATCCTCTCTTCGACCGCCGCCGACTTCCGCAGCATCGGGTGGAAGGCGCAGAGCGAGCCGTTCCGCGTCGGCGCGACCGAGGTTCCCGACGGCATCCTGTGCAAGTGGAGCGACGGCTCGGCGACCGCCGCCGGGGTGCAGATGTTCGGGTGGAGGCGCCGATCGACGCCACCGCCGCCGACAAGGCGGAGCGCGACCTCGTGGCATCCGGGTGGAAGCGCGAGGATGCCACCAACGGCGACGTCTACGTGACGGAGAACCCCGACTGGCTCGGTGGCCGCGGCGTCGATGGCTACGGCATCACCTACCTGTTCGGCGACGGCTTCGTGAAGGTCGCCGACACGAAGCAGAGCCTGGTCCTGATCGACTGGCCGCCGAGTCAGCGATAGGGGTTCACGGCATCCACGGATCCGGATGCCGCGTGCCCTTGGTCCCACGCGTCGCCCCGCGCTTCGCGCTCGCGCCAGATCGCGTCGAGCTGCAGCACGCGCTGGGCCAGCGCCACCCAGTCGCTCCACGCTCCCGCGGGCAGCGAGGCACCGTCCGACGCGACAGCACGCCATGCCTGAAGGTCGGCATCCGGATGCAGCTGAAAGGGGCCGACGTCGATGCGCTGCGTGCGGGGATCGGGCATGCTCCGACGCTAGGTCGCGAGCGAGGTGCCCGGCAAGCCGGTCGCGTAGGCTCGATCGTCGTGGCTATCGGCGCGACCATTCACACGTTCACGGTGCAGCTCTCGGACGTCGATCGCGGCGTGTACGACGAACTGCAGCTCCGGGTGGCTCGGCATCCGTCCGAGACCGACCCGTACATGCTGACGCGCGTGCTCGCCTACTGCCTCGAGTACGAGGAGGGCATCGCGTTCAGCGAGGGCGTATCGGCGACGGACGAACCCGCCGTCATGGTGCGCGACCTCACCGGGGCACTCGTGGCCTGGATCGAAGTGGGAGCCCCGGATGCCGCCCGCCTCCACACCGGCAGCATGAAGGCCGAACGGGTCGCCGTCTACACCCACCGCGATCCCGACAAGGTCGCCGCACCGTGGGCCGGCAAGCGCATTCACCACGCGGAGGACGTGCTGCTGCATTCGTTCGACGCGGGCTTCGTCGAGCGGATGGCCGGCGCGATCGAGCGCCGCAACACCGCGACCCTGACCCGCACCGAGGGCCGCGTGTACCTCGAGCTGAACGACCTGTCCGGCGAGAGCGACGTGCACACGCGGTCTGCGGCATAGAAAAACCCCCGTCCGCGAAAGGCGGGCGAGGGTTTTTCCGGTGACGATGGTTCGTGGAGCTGGGGGGAATCGAACCCCCGTCCAACGCTGGGTCTCCGCGTTTTCTCCGGGCGCAGTCTGTGCAGACGTTCTGCTCGGCCCCGACCTTTGTCACAGACACCTAAGTCGACAGGCCCAGTCCGGGAAGAGTCCCGCGTGACGTCCGGACGCCGTCACACAGCAAGACCCCTAAATGACGCCAGGATCCGTGGCGGGGTCACACACGGTCTGACGGACTATCGGGCTCGCTTAGGCAGCGAGGGCGAAGTCAGTGCGCTTAGCATTGGCACTTATTGTTTTGCAGGGAGCGTTTACGAGATAACCCCACATCCTCGGCCCGCTTCTCGCGGATTCGCAGGCGCTGTCGAAACCGATCAGCCCCGGGAACTCCGTGCAGGAGCGACCATTGTCACACTGTTGAGTTGCCACCCTCGGATGCCGAAACACCCGAGCATCACAGTCTACAACGGATGCGCACCCTGGGCCATTCCCGGCCTCTCCCCTAGGCTCGCCGCATGAGTCAGGTCACCATCACCGTCCGGGGCGAGAGCGAGACGCGCGTGCGCGCCGAGGAGGCCGCGGTGCGGGTCACCGTGTCCACCGACGGTCCGGCGCGCGGCCCCGTGGTCGAACGCGCGCAGGAGCGGGCGGCATCCGTTCAGGACGGTCTGGTGGCGCACCTGCGCTCGGGCGAGGTGTCCGAGTGGTCGAGCGCGCGGGTCTCGGTGTGGTCGGATCGGCCGTGGAACAACGAGGGCGCACAGCTGCCCCTGGTGCACCACGCCAGCGTCGAGCTGTCGGCCACGTTCACCGACGCCGGGGCGCTGTCGTGGTGGCTCGGCGACGTCGCCGAGTCCGACGACGTGCAGGTCACGGCGGTGGACTGGCGCCTCGCGCGCGACACCCGTGTGGGTGTCGAGCGGAAGGTGGCCGCCGCGGCCGTGCAGGTCGCCGTGGAGCGCGCCGCCGCCTACGCCGAGGCGCTGGGGCTGGCATCCGTCACCGCCGTTGAGATCGCGGATGCCGGACTGCTCGAGTCGCGACCGGATGCCGCGTCTCCGCGCATGATGTTCGCGAAGGCCGACGCCGGACCGTCGTTCAGCCTGCAGCCGCCCGAGCTCGTCGTGAGCGCCACCGTCGAGGGGCGCTTCGTCGCGGAGTGAGGGTCACTCCCCCAGGCGGTTGCGCGTGCGCATGGCGCGCTCGGCTTCGCGCTTGTCCTCGCGCTCGCGGATCGTCTGACGCTTCTCGAACTCGCGCTTGCCCTTCGCCACCGCGATCTCGACCTTGGCGCGGCCGTCGAGGAAGTACAGACGCAACGGGACGAGTGTGTACCCGCCGGCGGCGACCGCGTGCGACAGCTTCACGATCTCGTCCTTGTGCAGCAGCAGCTTGCGGGTGCGCTTCGCCGAGTGGTTCGTCCAGTGCCCCTGCGAGTACTCGGGGATGTGAACGGCATCCAGGTACGCCTGACCGCCGTCGATGTAGGCGTAGCCGTCCGTGAGGTTCGCACGCCCCTGGCGGAGCGACTTCACCTCGGTGCCCGTGAGCACCAAACCGGCTTCGTACGTCTTCTCGATCGCGTAGTCGTGACGCGCCTTCTTGTTCGACGCGATGAGCTTCTCACCCTGCTCACGAGGCATGGTGCCACCTCCTCATGATTCCGGGCACACAGAGCCCCTCAGTCTACGCGATCAGGCGCGCAACCAGCGGCGGATCGCGAAGCTGGCGCTGAGGGCGGCCAACAGCACGCCGATCACGATGATCACCGGCACCACGATGGCGAGGTCGCTGACGCCGACCCACGACGTGATGAAGTTGATCCGGTCGCGGAGATATTGGTTCACCCCGACCCCGACGATCGCCCAGACGGCGACGCTCGCGAGGGCCGAGCCGATCAGCGCGGCGAGCACGCCCTCCAGCACGAACGGCGTCTGGATGAAACGGTTCGAGGCGCCGACGAGTCGCATGATGCCGAGTTCCCGTCGTCGCGCGAACGCGGAGAGGCGGATGGTCGTGGCGATCAGCAGCACCGCCGCGATGAGCATGAGGGCAGCGATGCCGACGGCGACGTAGGTCGCGACGGTGAGTGTCTGGAACAGCGGCTCCAGGTACTGCATCTGGTCGGTGACACCCTCGACACCGGCTTGACCGGTGAAGGCCTCGGCGATCACGTCCGACTGGCTCTGGTCGACGAGGTTGATGTTGAAGGTCGCGTTGAACTGGTCGGCCGAGACGACCCCGATGATGTCTTCGGGCAGCTGCGACTTGGCATCCTCGAAGACCTGCTCGCTCGTCGAGTACGTGTAGTTGCGGATCAGCGGAGCGAGCGCCGGGCCGTCGAGAGTCGCCGTGACCTTGTCGATCTCGTCCTGCGACGCGGCTTGACCGGCGACGCACGGATCCTTGTCGGACACCGTCGAGCACATGAAGACGGCGACCTGGGCGCGGTCGGCCCAGTACGACTGCATCTTGCCGATCTGCATCTGCATGAGCATCGCGGCACCGACAAAGGTCAGCGAGACGAACGTCACGAGGATCACCGAGATGACCATCGAGGCGTTGCGGCGGAGGCCGGTGAAGGCCTCCGAGAGGATGAGCCCGAACCTCATGACGTAGGTCCCACTTCGTCGTCGCGGTCGTTCTTGTCGGCGAGGCCGAGACGGTCGGCGAGGCCCAGGGCGTCGACGTCGGGCGTCGTCACGGGCACGGAGCGCGTGTGGGTGCTCGGCTCCTCGACGGGCGCCGGGGCCGCGGCAGCCCGCTCGGCCTCCGCGCGCTTCGCGTCCTCGAGGTTCAGGGGCTCCACGGACCCGGTGATGTGCGCGACCTCGCGCTGCACCTCGAGCACCGCGGTGAGGGCGGCGACCGCGGCCGCGCCCTTCTCGACCTCGGGGGCGAGACGCGGCAGGCCGGACGTGTCGCCGTAACCGCCGCGGCGCTCGTCGCGCACCATCTCGCCGTTGCGGAGCTCGATCACGCGGCGCTGCATCTGGTCGACGAAGCCGGCCTCGTGCGTGGCCATGACCACCGTCGTCCCGCCGGCGTTGATGCGGGCGAGCAACTGCATGATGTCGATCGAGGTGCCGGGGTCGAGGTTTCCGGTCGGCTCATCGGCCAGGAGCACCTGAGGACGGTTCACGAGGGCGCGCGCGATCGCGACGCGCTGCTGCTCGCCACCGGAGAGCTCGTGCGGCAGACGCTTCTCCTTACCGTCGAGACCGACGAGCGCGAGCACCTCGGGCACCGCCTGCTGGATGAACCCGCGCGAGGCGCCCGTGACCTGCAGAGTGAACGCGACGTTCTGGTGCACGGTCTTGTTCGGGAGCAGCCGGAAGTCCTGGAAGACCGACCCGATGTGGCGCCGGAAGTACGGCACTTTCCGGTTCGACAGCGTGCGCAGGTCGCGTCCGAGGACGACGACCCTCCCCTCGCTCGGCGTCTCCGCCCGCAGGATGAGCTGCAGGCACGACGACTTGCCGGAGCCCGAAGCTCCGACGAGGAAGACGAACTCTCCGCGCTGCACCTCGAAGTCGACGGCGTTCAGAGCCGGTCTCGTGGTGCCGCGATACCGCTTGGTGACGTTCTCGAACCGGATCATGGCTCGACGAGCCTAAGCGCGCGACTCCCCCAGCCCGACAGGACGCGCCGGTTCACGAAACCGGGAGAGTCCTATGGATGCCACACCCGTGGCATCCATCGATCAGTCGTCGTCGTCCTTGCGCTTGCGCCACCGGATGCCGGCCGCGATGAGGCCGTCCAGGTCGCCGTCGAAGACGACCGCGGGGTTTCCGACCTCGTATCCGGTGCGGAGGTCCTTGACGAGCTGCTGACCGTAGAGGAAGTACGACCGCATCTGGTCGCCCCAGCTCGCGGTGATCGTGCCGGCGAGCTCCTTCTTCTTGGCCGCTTCCTCTTCGCGCTTGAGCAGCAGGAGGCGCGTCTGCAGCACGCGCATGGCGGCCGCACGGTTCTGGATCTGCGACTTCTCGTTCTGCATCGAGACGACGAGGCCGGTCGGGATGTGCGTGATGCGCACGGCGGAGTCCGTGGTGTTGACGGACTGTCCACCGGGGCCCGAGGACCGGAACACGTCGACGCGGATGTCGCCTTCCGGCACCTCGACCTCGACGGCCTCCTCCATCACGGGGATGACCTCGACCGCGGCGAAGCTCGTCTGGCGCTTGTCGGCGCCCCCGAAGGGGCTGATGCGCGCGAGGCGGTGGGTGCCGGCCTCGACGGACAGCGTGCCGTACGCGTAGGGGACGTCGACCTCGAAGGTCGCGGACTTGATGCCCGCGCCTTCGGCGTAGGACGTGTCCATGACCTTCACGGGGTACTTGTGGCGCTCGGCCCAGCGCAGGTACATGCGCAGGAGCATCTCGGCGAAGTCGGTGGCGTCGTCGCCGCCGGCGCCGGAGCGGATCGTCACGACGGCCGAGCGGGCGTCGTACTCCCCGTCGAGGAGCGTCTGCACCTCGAGCTGGTTGATGACCTCGCGCAGCGACGCGAGCTCTTTGCGCGCCTCGTCGGCGGAGTCCTCGTCCTCCATCTCGTTCGCCAGTTCGACGAGCACCTCGAGGTCGTCGAGGCGCTGGCCGATCTCGGTGATGCGCTTGAGTTCGGCCTGGCGGTGGCTGAGACGGCTGGTGACCTTCTGGGCGTTGTCGACGTCGTCCCAGAGGTCGGGCGCGCCCGCCTCTTCGTTCAGGCGTTCGATGTCGGCGGTGAGTGCGTCGACGTCGACCACGGCCTGAATATCGGCGAAGGTCGAGCGCAGCGCCTGGATGTCGGCGGCAAGGTCCAGTTCGAGCATGACACTCCAGCCTATCGTGGAGACGATGACGAGCGACTCCCCCCGCGATGTGCTCTTCCGCTTCGCACCCATGATCTACGGCCCGACGCTGCTGTTCGCGCTCGGCGAGGGGGCCGTGATCCCGCTCATCCCGGTGATCGCGAACCGGCTCGGCGCCGACGTCGCATTGGCGGCCCTCATCGCCTCGGCGCTGGTCGTCGGGACCCTGTGCGGCAACATCCCGGCGGGATGGGCGGTCGCCCGGTTCGGGGAGCGCCTCACGATGGGCGTCGCGGGCATCGTCATCCTGGGCGGGCTCGTGGGCGTCGTGTTCGCGAATTCGCTCGCGGTGTTCGCGGCGGCGGTGTTCCTGATCGGGTTCTGCGCGGCATCCTTCGCCCTCGCCCGGCACTCGTTCATGACCACGCGCGTGCCGCTGCACTTCCGGGCGCGGGCGCTGTCGCTGCTCGGCGGGACGTTCCGGCTCGGCATGTTCGTCGGCCCGTTCATCTCGGCCGCGCTCCTCGGGATCTTCGGCGACGAGTCCGCGTCGATCGCCTTCTTCGCGGTCTGCCAGATCGCGACGATCCTGCTCGTGTTCCTGGGTCCCGACCCGGAGCGCCTGGTGCCCGCGGCCACCGCCTCGAGCGTCGAGGAGACCGCGGCCACCGCCTTGGCCCTGGACGAGGAGGACACCGGCGAGCCGGTGACGGGCGCGATCCCCACCGCGGAGCGGGCCGGGGTCTTCCGCACGATGTGGCGGTACCGCGGTGTGCTGTCACGGCTCGGGCTCGCGGCCGCGTCGCTCTCGGCGGTCCGGTCGGCGCGCCAGGTCGTGCTGCCGCTGTGGGGAGTCTCGCTCGGGCTGGATGCCTCGACGATCGCGGTGGTCGTGGGCGTCTCGGGCGCGATCGACTTCGCGTTGTTCTACGCGAGCGGCCAGGTGATGGACCGGTTCGGGCGCCTGTGGGCCGCGCTCCCCGCCATGGTCCTGATGGGCGCGGGCTTCTTCGCGCTCTCCGTGACGCACGAGTCGGGCAGCGCGACGCTCTGGTACGGGATGTTCGCGGCGGTCCTCGGCGTCGGGAACGGCCTCTCCAGCGGCATCCTGCTCACCCTCGGCGCCGATCTCGCCCCACCGGAGGAGCCGGCCGCCTTCCTCGGCTCATGGCGCACGCTCACCGACGGCGGCGGGGCGATCGCCCCTGTCCTCGTCTCGGCGCTGACCGCGGCGATCTCGCTCCCCGTCGCCGTCGCGGCGATGGGACTGGTGGCGGTCGCCGGGGCCGTGGGGTTCGTGCGCTGGGTCCCGCGTTACGTGCCGCGCGCCCGGTGATTTGCCGCGCCTCTCTGCGACGACCACGATGAGATCGGAGGACGAGCGAAAGAGGGCTGCCGCATGAAGGACGTCGACCGCGGCTCCCTTGCCGTCTCCGCGGTGCTCGCCTCCGTCGCCGGGTTCGTCGACGCGATCGGTTTCCTCGACACCGGCGGGCTGTTCGTCTCCTTCATGAGCGGGAACTCGACCCAGGCCGCCGTGGACCTGTTCGGTCCCGGGACGCTCGTGGCCGCGGCATCCGCGGGCATCATCGCCGCCTTCGTGCTGGGCGTGGCCGTCGGCGGCGTCGTCAATGCGCGCCTCGCGGGGCACCGCCCGTGGATCGTCGGCGGAGCCGCGGCCCTCGTCGGCGCCGCCGCGGCCCTGGCCCTCGCGGGCGACGCGACGCTCTGGAGAGCCGGACTCCTCGCGGCCGCGATGGGCGCGCTGAACACCCTGTTCCTCGCCGACGGACGAGCACGCGTCGCGATCACCTACTCGACCGGGACGCTCGTGAGTCTCGGCCTGGCATTGGCCACGCTCGTCACCGGCGGCTCACGCACCGCGTGGCAACGCCCCCTGCTGCTGTGGGCGTCACTGGTCGGGGGCGCTGTCGTCGGTGCGCTCGCGCACCGCGCGGGGTCGCCGCTGGCGCTGACCCTCGCCACGGCCGTGCTCGCGATCTGCGCTGCGGTGCTCGGTCGGCGACCCCGGCCGGCGGCGTAGCGGCTCAGTCGCCCACCCGGATCAGCACCTTCCCCGTCGCACCCGCCTCGACCGCGTCGTGCGCCGCCGCGGTCTCCTCGAGCGGGAACCACGTCAGCCCGAGTCCGGCCTCCTCGCCGACCGGCAGGGCGCCGTCCGCCACCGCGGCCGACACGTCCTCGGCGGCAGCCTCGAGAGCCTCCTCGCCGACCGTGTAGAGCAGCAGACCCTGCCAGCGCACGTTCTTCGCGAAGCTCGCACGGACCGCGGCCGTGAATTCGTCCCCGCCATTGTCGGCGTAGTACCCGATCGAGCCGTGGTTGGCGATCACGTCGACGTCGAGCCCGGCGTTCTCCGCGATCGCGACCTCGACGATGTGGTCGACGCCGTCCGGAGCGATCTCGCGGATGCCATCGGCCAGCCCCGCATCGGGATACCGCAGCACGTGGTGGGCGCCGGCCGCACGCGCGAGCGTCTCCTTCTCGCGACTGCTCACGGTCGCGATGACGGTCGCTCCGGCCCAGACGGCCAGCTGGATCGCGGCGTGTCCGACGGCGCCGGCGCCGCCCTGGACGAGTACGGTCCGCCCGTCCAGCGCACCGGGCGACAGGCGCGACGGACCGAACTCGTGCACGGTGAGCGCGCGGTGCGCCGTCATCGCCGGGACGCCGAGGCTCGCGCCGAGCGCGAACGACGCGTCATCCGCCAGCGGCACGGCGCGGGCGGCGGGCACGACGGAGTACTCCGCCGCGGTGCCGCTGGCGCGCTGATGCGCCGCGAGGTAGATCCACACCCGGTCTCCGACGGCGAGGTCGTCGACCCCAGGGCCCACGGCATCCACCGTTCCGGCCCCGTCCTGGTTCGGCGTTACCTCGTCGGCCACGAGTTCGCGCCCGACGGACGCTCTGGCCTTCCAGTCGGTCGGATTGACGCCCGAGACGGCGATGCGCACGCGCACCTCGCCTGGGCCGGGTTCGGGGAGCTCGCGCTCGACGAGCGAGAGGACGGAGGAATCACCGGGAGTCGCGTAGACGATGGCCTTCATACGGATGCCAAGACCCGGCGCCGCGCGAGCATTCCCGCAACACGCCCGTCACCCTCGATCGCGGCCACGGGTTGACGGCCTCTTCACATGGAGCGCGCTCCGCTCGGCCCTACAATGAGGTCACTCGCGGGAGTGGTGAAACCGGCAGACACGCAGGATTTAGGTTCCTGTGCCTTCGGGCGTGGGGGTTCAAGTCCCCCCTTCCGCACGGATGTCCCTTCCGCGACACCGATTCTCTTACCCGACCGACCCGACGGGACCGATGTGATCCACTCCGCAGGCCTGCTCCCCTGGCTGGACCCGGCCGCCATCATCACGAATTCGCAGCCGTGGGCCCTCCTCGTGGTGTGCTTCATCATCTTTGCCGAGACGGGTCTGCTCATCGGCTTCCTGCTGCCCGGCGACACGCTGCTGATCATGGCGGGGCTGCTGTCGCACTCGACCCCCGCGGCTCCGAACGGCGTGTTCGGCATCAACGCCTGGTGGGTCGCCCTGGCGATCGGCGTCGCGGCCTTCATCGGTGGCGAGGTCGGATACTTCATCGGCCACAAGGCCGGGCCGTCGATTTTCGAACGCAAGGATTCCGGCATCTTCAGCCGGAAGAACGTCGAACGCACGAACGCGTTCTTCGAGCGCTTCGGCGGCATCACGGTGATCCTCGCCCGCTTCGTCCCGGTCGTGCGCACGTTCGCCCCGATCGCGGCCGGCGTCGGCCACATGCCGTGGCGCAAGTACTCGCTCTACAACCTCATCGGCGCGATCCTGTGGGGCGTCGGCCTGACCATGCTGGGCTACGCCGTGGGCTACATCCCGTTCGTGCGCGACATCGTGACCGAGTACATCGACGTCATCCTGCTCGCCGCCGTCGCCGGCACCGGGATCTTCATCGCCGTGCACTACTTCCGCGAGCGCGCGGCAGCGAAGCGCGAAGCCGCGGCCGGTACGACCACCGACTCGGCCTCCCTCGTGCTGGACCCCAAGACGCTCGAGGACGGCGACCACCGCGCGCACTGAGCACGGTCGTTAGGACGCCTTCGACGTCTTCTTCTTCGGCTCCGCCTTCTTCTTCGGCGCGGTCTCCTCGGTCTTCCCCGAGCGCGCGGCACGGCTGCGCTCGACGCTCGCGCGGAGCGCCTCCATCAGATCGATGACCTCGCCGCCGTCGTCATCGGCATCCTGTTCTCCGAAGGTGGCGGCCGTGTCGATGGCGTCGCCCTGCTCGAGCTTGGCGTCGATGAGCGTGCGCAGCTCGCGCTGGTACTCGTCGCCGAACTCGTCGGGGTCGAAGTCCTTCGAGAAGCTCTCGACCAGGGAGGCCGACATCTCCAGCTCTTTCGCCGAGATGCGGACGTCCTCGTCGAGCGAGGGGAACTCCGCCGCGCGCACCTCGTCGGCCCACAGCAGCGTCTGGAGCACGAGCACGTCACCGCGGGTGCGGAGCGCCGCGAGCCGCGTCTTCTGCCGCAGCGAGAACCGGACGATCGCCGTGCGGTCGGTCTGCTCGAGCGTCTTCCGCAGCAGCACGTAGGCCTTCGGCGACGTCGAGTCGGGTTCGAGGTAGTACGCCTTGTCGAGCGTGAGCAGGTCGACCTGGTCGCTCGGGACGAACTCGACCACCTCGATCTCGCGGCTGCGCTCGCTCGGGAGCGACGCGAGGTCGTCCTTGGTCAGCACGACCGTCTGCTCTCCGTCGTCGTAGGCGCGGTCGATGTCCTGATACGGGACGACCTCGCCGTCGACCTCGCAGATGCGCTGGTAGCGGATGCGCCCGCCGTCCTTGTTGTGCACCTGGTGCAGCGGGACGTCGTGGTCCTCGGTCGCCGAGTACACCTTGACGGGCACGTTGACCAGACCGAAGGTCAGTGCGCCTTTCCAGATCGATCGCATGCGTCCAGTGAACACCCCCGGCACCTCGGATGCCGAGACCCTTGCGCTCGTGGAGGCGCACAACTCCTGCACGGATGGGCTCATCGGACGGAGACAGGCCGACCGGCGGAGTTGTGCAGGAGTCGTGCGCGCAACCCCGCGGCATCCGTCGGCTCCGCCGCTCTACGCTGGGGCGATGGCGGAGCAGACGGTGCGGATCGACGGCCGTCGGCTGCGCCTGTCCAACCTCGAGAAGGTGCTGTACCCCGAGACGGGGACCACCAAGGGCGAGGTCATCGACTACTACAGCCGCATCGCTCCGCGGCTGCTCCCCCACGTCCGCGGGCGTCCCGTGACGCGGAAGCGCTGGCCCGACGGGGTGGGGACCGCGGCCGAGCCGGGCGAACCCTTCTTCGCGAAAGCGCTCGAGCCCGGAGCTCCGGCCTGGATGCCACGGCATCCGATCGACCATTCGTCGGGCGCCAAGGACTACCCGCTCGTCGAGGACGTCCCGGCGCTGGTGTACCTCGCGCAGGTCGCGAGCCTCGAACTGCACGTGCCGCAGTGGAGGTTCGACGCCGCGGGGACGCGGCTGAACCCCGACCGGATCGTCATGGACCTCGACCCGGGGCCGGGCGTCGGGCTCGCGGAGTGCGCCGAGGTCGCCCGGTGGGCGCGGGCGATCCTGCTCGACATCGGCCTGGATCCTCTACCGGTCACCAGCGGCAGCAAAGGCATCCATCTCTACGCGCACCTCGACGGACGGCAGACGAGCGATGCGGTCAGTGCCGTCGCGAAGGAACTGGCCCGCGCGATCGAGGCCGACCACCCCGACCTCGTGGTCAGCCAGATGTCGAAGGCCGCGCGCCCCGGCAAGGTGTTCATCGACTGGAGTCAGAACAACGGCTCGAAGACGACGATCGCGCCGTACTCGCTGCGCGGCCGCGCCGAGCCGACGGTCGCCGCCCCGCGCACGTGGGAGGAGCTCGACGACCCGGGGCTGCGGCATCTGCTGTTCCACGAGGTCCTCGAACGCGCGGGCGACCCCCTGGCCGCGATCGACCCCGTCGACGGCCCCCTCCGCGCGTACATCGCGAAGCGCACCGCAGGGCGCACGCCCGAACCGGTGCCCGACGCCCCGCACGCCGAGGCTGCGGGCGACGGGCTTCCCCGCTTCGTGATCCAGGAGCATCACGCCTCGCGTCTGCACTGGGATCTGCGACTCGAACGTGACGGCGTGCTGGTCAGCTGGGCAGTCCCGAGAGGGGTTCCGCCGACGACCGGCAAGAACAGCCTCGCGGTGATGACCGAGGACCACCCGATGCAGTACCTCGACTTCGCGGGCGAAATCCCGCGCGGACAGTACGGCGCGGGCACCATGACCGTCTGGGACACCGGTACCTACGAGCTCGAGAAGTGGCGCGACGACGAGGTCATCGCGACCCTCACCGGTCGCCCCGACGGCCCGCTCGGCCGGGTTCGGCTCGCGCTCATCCGCACCGGGGGCTCCGGCGAGAAGTCGCAGTGGCTGCTCCACCGGATGAAGACGGATGCCGACGGCCGACCGCAGGGCGAAGGGTCGGTCGTCGCGCCCCGCGCAGATCCGGCCCCGGCGGCGACCGCCGACCTGCGCCCCATGCTCGCCACCTCGTCGACACCGGGACTGGCACGCGCCTCCGCCGAGCGCTGGGGCCGGGAGTGGGTGGAGATGAAGTGGGACGGCATCCGCGGGATCGGGATGTGGGACGGGAAGCGCCTTCGGTTGCGGTCCCGCAACGGCAACGACCTCACCGCCACCTACCCCGAGCTGACGTCCGTCGACCTCGGTCTGGGGGCGGCTCCCGCGGTGATCGACGGGGAGATCGTGGCCCTTGACGCGCAGGGGCGGCCGAGCTTCCCCCTGCTGCAGAAGCGCATGAATCTCGCCCAGGCGCGCGAGATCGCGAACGAGACCTCCCGCACCCCTGTGCATCTTTACCTGTTCGACGTCCTGGAGGCGGACGGTCGCGACGTCACGGAGTTGACGCTGGTGGAACGTCGCGAGATCCTCGAGCGCCTGGCGGCCGACGCGGCGGCCGTCGTCGTGGTGCCGCCGGTGTTCGACGACGTCGAGGCGGCGCTCGCGGCGAGCGGGCGGTTCGGGCTCGAGGGTATCGTCGTGAAGGACCCCGGCGCGCCGTACCGGCGCGGTCAGCGCTCCGACCGCTGGCTCAAGGTCAAGCACTCCCGCACGCAGGAGGTCGTCATCGGCGGCATCCGTCCCGGGAAGGGGAACCGCTCGGGCACGATCGGATCGCTGCTGGTCGGCGTGCCCACGGCCGAGGGCCTGCAGTACGCCGGACGCGTCGGTTCGGGATTCGGCGAACAGACGCTCGCGCGCCTGTCCGCGCTGCTGGAGCCCCTCCGGACGGATGCCGATCCCTTCGTCGGCGTCCCCGCGGCCGACGCGCGCGACGCGCTCTGGGTGCGCCCCGACCTCGTGGGCGAGGTGGAGTTCGCCGAGTTCACCCCCGGTGGCATCCTGCGCCAGGCGCGCTGGCGAGGGCTGCGGCCCGACAAGGATCCGGCCGAGGTCGTCCGCGAGGACTGAGCGTCAGGCGTGCTGCGCGTCGTGTTCGACGTGTCCGGCGGGTTCGAGCTGGAACGTCGAGTGCTCGACGTCGAAGTGGTCGGCGAGGCACGTCTGGAGGGATGCCAGGATCCGAGCGGCCCGGCCATCGGTCAAGGCCGCTTCCTCCACGACGACGTGCGCACTGAACACCGGCGCTCCGCGCGTGAGCTGCCACACGTGGACGTCGTGCACGTCGACGACACCGTCGGCCCCGCGCAGGTGCTCGCGGATCTCGGACACGCGCACCCCGGTCGGCGCGGACTCGGTGAGCACCGCCATGACCTCGCGCAGCAGACCGATGGCCCGCGGGACGATCATCACCGCGATGAACAGGGAGGCGATGGCATCCGCCTGCACGAATCCGGTCATGACGATCACGATCGCCGCGACGATCACCGCCGCGGACCCGATGAGGTCGCCCAGCACCTCGAGGTACGCGCCGCGCACGTTGATGCTGCGCTTCTGGGCGCGCCCGAGCAACCACATCGACACGGCGTTCGCGAGGAGGCCCACGACGGCGACGACGAGCATCAGGCCGCCCTGCACCTCGGCATCGGCCGGCCTGAGCAGCCGCTGCACGGCCTCGAACGCGACCCACAGGCTCAGCACGATGAGCACGATGCCGTTGACGAGCGCCCCGAGCACCTCGGCGCGCTGATACCCGAAGGTGCGGCGGTCATCGGCGGGCCGTGCCGCGATCGCCGTCGCGATGAGCGCGACGACGAGAGCCGCCGCGTCGGTGAACATGTGCGCCGCATCGGCGAGCAGCGCGAGTGA
Source organism: Microbacterium sp. SLBN-111 (assembly GCF_049739645.1). Taxonomy (NCBI): domain Bacteria; kingdom Bacillati; phylum Actinomycetota; class Actinomycetes; order Micrococcales; family Microbacteriaceae; genus Microbacterium; species Microbacterium sp. SLBN-111. The sequence continues at coordinate 2,973,714 of NZ_JBMGQH010000001.1, read as the reverse complement.
TCCGGTGAGGATGGCGCCCACGACCTGCACCACCATCACGGTGGCCGTGAGGTTCAGCGCGATCGCGAGCAGGCGTCGGTTCCCGGCATCGCGGATGCCACCGGCGGGCGCGTGATCGTGCATGGATCCAGGCTAGAGCCGGGCCGTCGGGTGCGGAGGCGTTTGCACGTAGTCGGGAATGAGAGCGGTTCTCGCTCTCCCGCAGCTAAGCATCACGATTAGAACGTCAGACTGCGTGGGGTCGTGCCCACGCTCATGTCAAGCGCCTCCGACGGCGGAGGACTGTTCCGGCCAATCAGACCTCGCCCACTGCAGAAGGTGCCGGCGCTGAGTTATTCGTGATGTCGACGGCAAGATCGTGGATAGCGTTCCGCGCCCCATCTCACGCCAGGGACCGGAGCCGGGAAAGCAAGGCAATCACTCGGTCCTTCGTCGTGTGAATTTCACCCTTCTCAAATTGAATGTAAGTGAGACCAGCCACGTTTGTCGGAAGCGTCACGCCGGCCTCGCGCAGTATCACCGTGTTGCGGCGACCGATGGCACCTTGAGCGAACCCGGTCTCGTGGACAACGTTCTGGCGCGCGTAAATGGATCCGTCTTCCATCTTGTCCGCGCCAGTCATGACGATTACGGCCACGCTCGCGGATCGGATCATCCCCTCGACCACGTCTAGCGTCAGTTCGCCCGCACGTTCCTGTTCGGTGAAGGCATCCACCTCAAAGCCCGCAGCCACGAGATAGTCACGAACGACCTCCCACGCACGCCCACCGCCGTATGCGATGAAAATCCGGAACGGCCGCGCCGACTGCGCCGCAGCTGCGGAGTTGGGCGGGACGGTCGCGAGAAGCGCCTCGTGCGCGACATCGAACATCGCCACGACGAGGCGTTCATCGGCTTCAATAGACAAGTGGACTGATTCATCCCGAAGCGTGAGCTGAACCGACATCCCAGAGCCCATGGCAGCGTATGGCACGAGGGTCAAGTCCATCGCCAGTGCTTCATCGACGAACGACAGATCGAGGTCTTCCGAGCTGCCCCTCGATGTCTCGACACCGCGCACGTCGGTGAGCTGGAGGCTCTTCATGACCCACCGGCCGCCATCGCGGATCACCTCTTCCAAATGCTTTGCAAACGTCCCGTCGGACGGCTCTCGGCCCTGGCTAGTCGCAAAATCGTCCATCTCCCGCGAATACTGCAGGGACTGCTCGAGGCTCGCAACCGTGTAGCCGCGCAGGGACTCCAGAATCTGTGCGACGGTCCGCTGCGTCAGCACTGCGCCACGGACGTTCGACCTCTTGATAGCCACGCGTTCAGGCTACATATGTGGAACCGCTGCGGACGGTCGTACACCGCTCGCGGGGTGACCGGTTTGCACCCGGCGTCGTCGACCTGCGCCTGTCGGTCGCCGCACAGCGACGTGCCGTCGGTCGATAAACCTATCGGGTCTCAGACGTCCCAGAGGACCCAACGCCACCCAACGAACCTCGACGTGGGACCAGAGTTGCGGCGGTTCTTCCTCTGAGAGCTCTGGGTCAGAGCGTCTGCAGCAGCGGCACGAGGCTCTGGAAGGCGCGGGCCCGGTGCGAGTGCGCGTTCTTCTCCTCCGCGGACCACTCCCCGACCGTGCGCTCGGACGCGGCATCCTGCCCATCCGGGATGAAGATCGGGTCGTAGCCGAAGCCGCCCGGGCCGGCCGGCGCCGTCGCGAGGCGGCCGGGCCAGCGGCCCTCGACCGTGTCCTCGGTGCCGTCGGGACGCACGAGGGCGATGACGGAAACGAACTGCGCGGTGCGGTGCGGGTCGGCGACGTCGGAGAGCTGGTCGAGAAGCAGCTCGAGGTTGGCCGTGGCATCCTTCTTGTGCCCGGCCCAGTAGGCCGAGAACACGCCAGGCGATCCGCCCAGGACGTCCACCGCGACACCCGAGTCGTCGGCCAGCGCCGGCAGTCCCGTGTGCGCGGCGGCAGCACGCGCCTTGATCAGCGCATTGGCGGCGAAGGTCACGCCGTCCTCGACCGGCTCGGGGCCGTCGTACCCGACGACCTCGAGGTCGGGACGGGTCGCGGCGACGATCGCCTGGAACTCCTCGACCTTGTGCGGGTTGTGCGTGGCGAGAACGACGCGGGCCATGTCAGGCGTTCAGGGCCGCGGTCTGCAGGTCGCGCAGCTGCGCGCACCCGTTGACGCCCAGCTCGAGCAGCTGGTCGAGCTCGCGCTTGTCGAACGGCGCGCCCTCGGCCGTGCCCTGCACCTCGACGAACAGTCCGCGACCGGTGACGACGACGTTCATGTCGGTCTCGGCGCGCACGTCCTCGACGTACGCGAGGTCCAGCATCGGGGTGCCGTCGATGATCCCGACCGACACGGCCGACACCGAGTCGACGAGCACCTCGGAGCGCTGCGCGATGAACTTCTTCTCGCGGCCCCAGGCGATGGCATCCGCGAGGGCGACGTACGCACCCGTGATCGCCGCGGTGCGCGTCCCGCCGTCGGCCTGCAGCACGTCGCAGTCGATCACGATCGTGTTCTCGCCGAGCGCCTTGGTGTCGACGACGGCGCGCAGCGCGCGGCCGATCAGGCGTGAGATCTCGTGGGTGCGACCGCCGACCTTGCCCTTGATGCTCTCGCGGTCGTTGCGGCTGTTCGTCGCGCGCGGCAGCATCGCGTACTCGGCCGTGACCCAGCCCTTGCCCTTCCCGGTGAGCCAGCGCGGCACGCCGTTCGTGAACGACGCGGTGCACAGCACCTTCGTGCCGCCGAAGGTGATGAGCGCCGAGCCCTCGGCGTGCGCCGACCAGCCCCGCTCGATCGTCACGGGGCGCAGCTGGTCGTCGGTCCGGCCGTCTTTACGGGTCATGGGAGTCCTCCAGGGAACGGGATGGATGCCACGCCTCAGCGCGGCAGGTCGATGGCGCCGGTCTGCACCAGCTGCACGTCGCGGATCTCGCGACCCATCAGGCGATGCGCGAGGCGCACGAATTCGTCGGCGGATGCACCCGTGGCTTCGTAGCGGTGGGTGGGGATGGCATCCGGTCCCGCAAGCAGGTCGCCGGACACGAGCTGCCGGTACACGTCCTTCGCGGTCTCGCTGTCGCTCGAGACGAGGCTCACCTCGGGCCCCATCACGTAACTGATGGCGCCCTCGAGGAACGGGTAGTGGGTGCAGCCGAGAACGAGCGTGTCGACACCGGCACGGCGGAGCGGCGCGAGGTACTTCTCCGCGACCGCGAGCACCTCGGGCGAGTCGGTGACCCCCGCCTCCACGAACTCCACGAACCGCGGCGCCGCCTCGGCGAAGACCGTGAGGCGCTCGTTGACCTCGAGCATGTCCTGGTAGGCGCGCGAGCCGATCGTGCCGACGGTGCCGATCACGCCGATGCGGCCGTTACGGGTCGTCGACATCGCGGTGCGGACGGCGGGGCCGATCACCTCCACGACCGGGACGTCGTAGCGCTCGCGCGCGTCGCGGAGCATGGCGGCGGATGCCGTGTTGCACGCGATCACGAGCATCTTCACGCCCTGCTCGACGAGTGTGTCCAGCACCTCGAGCGCGTACCGCCGGACGTCGGCGATCGGCTTCGGCCCGTAGGGCGAGCGCGCGGTGTCGCCGATGTAGAGGATCGACTCCCGCGGCAGCTGCGCCGAGACCGCGCGGGCGACGGTGAGACCACCGACTCCCGAGTCGAAGATGCCGATCGGCGCGTCGTTCATAGGCATCCAGCCTACCCGGCGGTCGCCGCGCTGCCGGGTGGGACGGCTCGGCGTACCGGACTCCGGAGGATCTCGGCGATCCGCGGATCAGCCTCGGCAATGGCATCCGTTTCGAGCGAAAGGTCCGGAGTCCGGCACGGCGGCCGTCCGTGTCAAGCGGGATGCCGGGCCCAGGAAAGGCGGCGCGGCCGGAATAGGCTGACGGGATGACCCGCAGTACGGCCCTGCACACCGATCGCTACGAACTCACGATGCTCGACGCGGGCCTCCGCGACGGCACGGCGCAGCGGCGGTGCGTCTTCGAGGTCTTCGGCCGACGCCTGTCGGGTGGGCGGCGCTTCGGCGTCGTCGCGGGCACCGGACGTCTGCTCGACGCGATCCGCGACTTCCGCTTCGGCGACGACGAACTGCGCTATCTCCGCGACAACCGGATCGTGGATGCCACGACCCTCGACTTCCTCGAGGGGTACCGCTTCACGGGGTCGATCACGGGCTACCGCGAGGGCGAGATCTACTTCCCCGGCTCTCCGCTGCTGACCATCGAGGGGACGTTCGCCGAGGCCGTCATCCTCGAGACGCTCGCCCTGAGCGTGCTGAACTTCGACTCCGCGGTGGCGACCGCGGCCGCGCGCATGAGCGTCGCGGCGGGCGACCGGCCGCTCGCCGAGATGGGCTCGCGCCGGGCCGGCGAGGAGTCGGCCGTCGCGGCCGCCCGCGCCGCCTACATCGCCGGGTTCTCCGCGACGAGCAACCTCGAGGCCGGCCGCCGCTGGGGCGTGCCGACCATGGGGACCGCCGCGCACGCCTGGACCCTGCTGCACGACAGCGAGGAGGACGCGTTCCGCTCACAGATCGCTGCCGTCGGTTCCGACACGACGCTGCTGATCGACACGTACGACATCCCCGAGGGCGTGCGCACCGCGGTGCGCGTCGCGGGCACCGAGCTGGGCGGAGTGCGCATCGACTCGGGCGACCTCCCGATCGTCGCCGGCGAGGTGCGCGCGCTCCTCGACGAACTCGGCGCCACCGGCACGCGGATCACCGTGACGAGCGACCTCGACGAGTATGCGATCGCCGCCCTCGCCGCCTCCCCCGTCGACAGCTACGGCGTCGGCACCTCGGTCGTCACCGGATCGGGTGCGCCCACCGCCGGTCTGGTGTTCAAGCTCGTGGCGCGCGCCGCCGCGGACGGATCCTGGGTCGCCGTCGCCAAGGCCTCCGCGCAGAAGGCCTCGCACGGCGGCCGCAAGGCCGCGTTCCGCACGCTCGACGACGGCACGGCGACCTCGGAGCTCATCGTCGTGAGCGACGGGTTCGAGGAGCTCGCGACCGCCGCGGAGCACCCCGACGCCCGCGCGCTCCAGGTTCCGCTGGTCGTCGACGGGGAACCGGACGCCGCAGCCCTCGGCCCGCAGGGCGTCGCCGCCGCGCGAGCCCATCACGCGCGCGTGCGCGAGGAACTGCCGGTGCGCGCGCTCGCGCTGAGCCGGTCGGAGCCGGCTCTGCCGACGGAGTACGTCGAAGCCTGAGCCCCGGCCGCCCCGCGCGTGCCCCGGGGCCGCACCGCGCGAGCCCCGGACCCGCACCGCGCGAGCCCCGGGGCCGCACCGCCTGAGTCCCGGGGCCGCACTGCGCGTCTGCCTCCTGGCATCCATAAACGCCATCCACGGGGAGAAACGCGACGACAGCGCGTTTCCGCCCGTGGATCGCGTTTATCAGCGGAGGTGGGAGGGACACCGACGGGCCGCGGGGCGGGGGCGCGCCGCGGGGCGGGAGCGGGCCGCAAGGCGGGGGCGCGCCGCGGGGCGGGAGCGGGCCGCAAGGCGGGAGCGGGCCGCGGGGCCGCACCGTCTGAGCCACGGGGCCACGCCGCGCGAGCCCCGGGGCCGCACCGCGCGTCTGCCCCCTGGCATCCATAAACGCCATCCACGGGGAGAAACGGGACGACAGCGCGTTTACGCCCGTGGATCGCGTTTATCGGCGGAGGTGGGCGGAGCACCGACGGGCAGCGGGGCGGGAGCGGGCCGCGGGGCGGGACGCCGGGACGCGCGCGGCGACGCAGTGCGCCCGGGAGGCGGGGGCTCCGCCGCGGGTGAAGCCGCGCTCGGTTCGGGCGAGGTCGGGCGCCGAGCGGCCCGCACGTGCGCCTGCGTTGCCTAGCGTGAAATCCTCGCGGCCGGATCAGGTCTCCCGGATCCGTCCGCGGGGCGTGCACCGAACGGAGAGCGCCATGACCGCCGATGCCCGGCACGACCGACCCGCCGATCCCGCCCGCCGCGCGATCATCTCGACAGCGGCCTGGGTCGCGCCAGCGATCGCCTCGACCTTCGTCCCGGCAGCGGCGCAATCCGGCGGGAGCGTGCCGATCTCGAAGCTCCGCATCGGCCCCGACTTCGCGGCGGAGAACCGGCACCAATACGACCCCGCGACGAATTCCAACCGCGGCCCGCTCGTCGTGTACGTCACCGCCCTGTACGACCAGAACATCGTCTGGTGGCCGACCCCGGATCCGAGCGCCGCCGTTCTCCCCTACGTCGTCTCGGTGTCCGGTCCGCGCTCGGCTCGAGCACCCTGTCGGGCACGCTGAGCATCGCGATCGGCGGCTACGCGCAGGACGTCCGCTGGTACCCGAGCGAGACCGGCTACCCGATCCCCGTCGGCACCTACACCTTCACGATGACGCTGTACGGCAGCGACGGATCAGCGTCGGCGACGACGACGATCGACGTCACCTGAGACCTCAGCTGTTGAGCGATTCGTAGATCTCTTTGCACTGCGGGCACACGGGGAACTTCTCGGGGTCGCGACCCGGCGTCCACTTCTTGCCGCAGAGCGCGCGGACCGGCTTTCCCGTCAGCGCGGACTCGAGGATCTTGTCCTTCTTGACGTAGTGCGAGAACCGCTCGTGGTCGCCCGGCTCGATGTTCTCCTCGCGGATGAGCTCTTCGAGCTCGCGATCGAGGGTCGCGAGACCCCCGCTGTCCGGTCGGTCGAGAGGCGTGCTCATGGTCTGCCAGTGTAGCCGGGGAGCGCAGGGCGGGGACGGTTCCGCGGGAACCGCTTCGCCCGCGGGTCAGGTCGCCTCGGCGAACTCCATGAGACGCGTGCTGCGACGCTCGAACACCGCGGAACCGATGGCGATCCCGATCGCGAACACCGCGACGCCCACGCCGATCCCCACCCACAGGGCCGGGAGCGCGTCGACGGTGTCGGATGCCACGGCCTGCAGGGCGAGCCAGATCGCGGGTGCCGCGGCGAGAAGGGCGCCGAGCATGACCAGGCCCTGAGCCATGACGCCGCCCGAACCCGTGCGCTGCGGCTGTTGGAACGGGCTGTCTCCGGGGCGGGAGACGGCGTACGGCGCGGCGACCGAGGCGATGCTCGACAGTCCCAGCCCCGAGAGGAAAAGCGCGGCGCACACACCGACGAGCGCGGGGGCGAAGGCCCATCGGCCGTGCACGGCGATCGCGAGCGGGATCGCGATCGCGAGCAGCGGCAGCGCGATCAGCACGACGGGGACGAGCCGGCCCAGGCGGTCGGGAAGGCCGCGCACACCGCTCGCGATGTGCATCCACAGGGCCGTCGAGTCGTAGGCCAGGTCGTTGTGCGGCATCCAGCCGAGGAAGAGAGCGATGATCGGTGCCGACAGAAGCACCGCCAGTTCGATCGGGACGCCGGCGACCACGAGCGGCAGCGTCGAGAGCACCGCCGCGATCGGCACCACCACGACGTTCACGATGTAGCGGCGGTCGCGGAGCCAGTACGACAGGCTGCGCGCCGCGACCGCACCACCCGGCGTGCCCGGGAGCAGGGCGAACCATCCGAGTCCCGCGCGTTCGCGGACGGTCACGGGTCGCGGCGTCGTCGTCAGCAGCACCCGGACGAGGACGAACCACGCGGCCACGAGGAGCGCGACCGTCGCCAGCGCGACGACGACGCTTCCGATCGCTGCGCCCGCGGAGGGGGCGAGGGCGATGCTCCAGGCGGCACCGGTGGGCGTCCACGCGAGCACCTCCGCCGCGGCCTCGAGCTGCGACGGAACCGCCCCGCGCCATTCCAGGGAACCCAGGAAGATGCCGACCGGAACGACGACGACGAGCACCGCGACGATGTACACGCCGAAGAGCTCGCGCGACTGCCGTGGACGGCGTACGAGCGCGCCGAGGGCCATGCTCACCCTCGCCAGGAGCACGCACGTGACCACCGCCAGAACGATGGACAGGACGCTCGCCGCCGGCGCAGCGCCGTGCGCCGACCACGCCGTGGCGAGGCTGATCGCGAGCACGATGACCACGAGCACCGGCACGCTCACCAGACCCGCGAGCAGCAGCATCGCCGCGAGCGGCCGCGGTTCGGGGCCGACGACCGCGAAGCGACGCGGGTCGAGAGGATCGACGGATGCCGTGAGGGGCGGCGCGATCGCGAAGCCGAGCGTCACCGCGGACCCGGCGAGCACCGTCACCACCGCGGTCGTCAGGCGGTCGGAATCGGCGAGGGCCGCGACGTTGATCGCGGCGAAGACCGTACCCGCGACGAGGACGAACAGGCCGACGGCCCGGCGGAGCACGTGATCCCGGTCACCCCGCAGGGCGCCGAGCATCATCGCGAGCCTCAGGCGGAGAACGTGTGCAACCACTCGAGCCCCTCCACGTCGCCCAGGCCACCGGACAGTTCGAGGAACCGCTCCTCCAGGGTCGATTCCCCGCGCACCTCGTCGACGGTGCCTTCGGCCAGCACCTGGCCGGACACGATCACGGCGACACGCGAACACACGCGCTCCACGAGTTCCATGCCGTGGCTCGACAGGATCACGGTCCCGCCGTGGTCGACGTAGGCGCGGAGGATGTCGAGGATGACGCCGCTGGAGACCGGATCGACCGCCTCGAACGGCTCGTCGAGCACGAGGAGGCGCGGCGAGTGGATCATGGCGCCCGCCAGCATCACCTTCTTCGTCATGCCCGCGGAGTAATCGGAGACCGGGCGGCCGAGAGCCTCGACGAGGTCGAAGGCCCGCGCGAGGTCGGCGGCACGGCTCTCGACCACGGGGGACGGCAGCCCGCGCAGCGCGCCGTAGTAGTGCAGCAGCTGCCGACCGGTGAGCCGGTCGAAGGTCCGCAAACGGTCGGGCAGCACACCGATGAGTTTCTTCGCCGCGCGCGCCTGCCGTTTCGCGTCGACACCGTTGATCTCGACCGTGCCACCGTCGGACCGCAGCAACCCCGCGATGATCGAGAGGGTCGTCGTCTTGCCCGCGCCATTGGGTCCGACGAGACCGTAGAACGAACCGGCCGGGACCGTCAGGTCGACGCCGTCGACGGCGCGTACGTCACCGAAGGTCTTCGTGACGTTGCGCACCTTGAGCGCGGGCACGGCGGACGCGTCCGCCTCGACGGCGACGGACTCCTCCACCGCGACGTCCGCGGGCGTCGGGTCTTCGGTGATCGCCGGACGCTCGGCATCCGGATCCTCGGCCGAAGCCTCGTCCACCCCGAACAGGTCGGCGAGCGGCTCGTCGGTCGTCGTGTCGTCGTCGGCCGGCTCGAACGCCTCAGCCGATTCTGCCGGCCCGTCTCCGGTGGATTCGTCGAGCTCCTCGACGATGGGCTCGTCGACCGGCTGCTCCGCGACGACGATCTCCTCGGCGGCCGGATCCTGCAGCGGGGGTAGCTCAGCGCGAGCTTCGTCCCCCGAGGGCGGCTCGGCGGCCGGATCCTCTGCAGCAGGCGTCTCGAACTCAGGCTCCGGCTCCGGCTCCGGCTCGGGCTCAGGCTCCACCGTCTCAGCGACCACCGGTTCAGCGGCGATCTCCGCACCCGCGGGCTCCGCACTCAGCGTCTCCTCGGGATCAGCGGACGCGGCCTGCTCGTCGCGCGCTTCGTCCGCTCCTGCGTCGTCCGCGACCCGCGGTTCCTCGACCGCGACATCCGCCGGGGTCGGGTCACCGGCCGGAACGTCCGCTTCGACCGTTGAGGGAAGCGGCGGACGCGGGGGCACGATCAGGTCGGCGGGCAGCGGCGGGGGCGGACCCGGCTCGCCGACGGGCGCGCCGACGACGGGGACGTCCGTCGCATCAACACGACTCTCCGCCGCGGGCGTGCGCGGGGCCGCGGGCTTCTTCGCCGCGGGCGTCCGCGGAGTCGCGGGTTTCTTCGCCGCGGGCGTCCGCGGCGTCGCCGGCTTCTTGGCCGCGGGCGTGCGCGCAGTCGCCGCGGACGTCCGCGGAGTCGCGGGCTTCTTGGCCGCAGGCGTCCGCGGCGTCGCGGGTTTCTTGGCCGCGGGCGTGCGCGGGCTGCGCGGAGCGGGGGTCGCGGCCGCGTTGCGCGCCGACGCCGAACGTGGGGTCGGCTTCTCGACATCGGGCGTGTCGTCGGGCGCGGCAGCATCCGCCTTCGGGGCACGGGAAGCGGGACGCCGAGGCGCCTTCGGACGGGCCGGAGCCGAGGGGGAGGCGTAGACGCTCGACGCATCGTCCTCCGAGCCGGAGGAGGGGGAATCGGGGGGCTGCGGCAGCGACGCTGTCATCACTCAACGCTATCAAGACCCTCCGACAACGACCGGGGGTCGACACGGGGAGTCACCCCGTTGCAGCGCGTCAAGGCCCCGCGCTCGACGAAGACGCTTGGCAGGATGGGGATCATGGCCGAGAAGGTGCACCGCATCCACTCCCTGCCCGACGACGCGCCCTGGAAGGGCGGCCTGCCGCCGGCCGGGTCGGAGGAGCATCCGCGAACGATCCGCATGCTCGACCGTGTGCTGGCCGTGCAGCGGCCCGCGGTGCTCTCCCATCTGCGCAGCATCCGTCTCCGGCATCCGGATGCCACTCCGCAGGAGATCCTGCGGATCCTCGAGCGCCGATATCTGGCGGCCGTCACCACGGGAGGCGCCGCCGTCGGCGCGACCGCCGTCGTGCCGGGAATCGGCACCGGCGTCACGCTCGCCTTGAGCGGAGTCGAGACCGTCGGCTTCCTCGAGGCGACGGCGCTGTACGCGCAGTCGGTCGCCGAGGTCCACGGGGTCGCCGTCGACGACCCCGACCGCGCGCGAGCGCTCGTCCTGACGCTCATGCTCGGCAAGGAGGGCATCGACCTGGTGTCGCAGCTCGCGGCCCAGGCGTCGGGACGCGGCGCCAGCCGGTCGAGCTACTGGGGCGAACTCGTCACCAAGACGCTCCCCCGCGCCGCGGTCGGTCCCCTCGTCGACCGCCTCAAGACGACCTTCGTCCGCCAGTTCGCCACGCGCGGTGGAGCGTCCTGGATCGGGAAGGCGCTGCCGTTCGGCGTCGGAGCGGTCGTCGGCGGAGCCGGGAACAACATCCTCGGCCGCCGAGTGCTCGTGACCTCGCGGCGGGCCTTCGGTCCGCCGCCGCTCATCCTGCCGAAGGACGTCGAGCCGCGCGAAGGGGCATCGCGACTCGAGCATCGCGCCGCCGGTGGCGTCCAGCGCATCGGCGGCGCCATCGCCGGAGCCGTGGGCGCGGCCGGCCGCCGCACGGGGTCCGTCGCCCGCAAGGCTCTCCCCCGCCGCAAGGACCGCGACGACCCGGAACCGGAGTCAGAGGCATCCTGACGCCTTCTCATCGGCCTTCTCATCGACGGAGCGCCCGCGCAAGACCCGAGCGCTCTACGGGTGATCGCGTTAGCCTCACCGCATGGGTGACCTCCTCGATCTCCTGACCGTGTGGATGCCGCGACAGCGCTGGTACGGCACGAAGGGCCGCGACCCGCGTCTGACGCTCGTCGCCGAGTGGGAACTGCTCGCGCCCCGGACCCGAGTGCTGCTCGTGCGCGACGAAGCGGTCACCCCGGCCGCCCTGTACCAGGTACCGGTCTCACAACGGGAACCGGACGCCGTACTCCCCGGGAGTCTCATCGGCCCCGCGGGTGACGGTCTGGTGTGGTCGGATGCCGTCACCGACCCGACCTTCACCGACCTGCTGTTCCGCCTGGTGTCGGTCGGCGGGGCCGGCTCGGAGACGGAGAGCGGATTCGTCGGCCTCGCACTGTCGTCCGCGCCGGCGACGGCCCCGTCGGACATCCCCGCGCGGGTGCTCAGCGGTGAGCAGTCGAACACTTCGATCATCTTCCGCCCTGAGGGGGCGGAGCCGGTGATCTGCAAGCTCTTCCGTCAGGTCAACGCAGGGGTGAACCCCGATGTCGAGCTGCAGTCCGCCCTGGCGGCGGGCGGTGCGACGTTCGTGCCCGCGGCGATCGGCGAGGTGCGCGGCACCTGGACCGCGGCGTCGGGCGAGACGGTGACGGGATCGCTCGCGTTCGCGCAGGAGTTCTTCGAGGGCGTCGAGGACGCCTGGCGCGTCGCGCTGCAGGCCGCCACCGACGCCGACGACTTCTCCGAGCCCGCACGGGCCCTCGGCGAGAGCGTCGCCCGCATGCACGTCGCCCTCGCGCGGACGTTCCCGACCGTCGCCCCCGACGACGCCGTGCGCTCGGCCGTGGCCGCCGCGTGGGAGCGGCGCCTGGGGATCGCCGTCGCGGAGGTCCCGGCGCTCGCGCCGTACGTCGATCGCATCCATCAGGTCTACGCCGAGGCCGTCGCCGCGCCGTGGCCGCCGCTGCAGCGCGTCCACGGCGATCTTCACCTCGGTCAGGTGCTGTACACGCCCTCGAACGGCTGGGTGCTGCTGGACTTCGAGGGCGAACCGCTGCGCCCGATCTCCGAGCGCCGCAGCCCCGACCTCGCCGTGCGGGACGTCGCGGGCATGCTGCGGTCGTTCGACTACGTCTCCGGCGCCGTGGCGGACGACGACGGTGCGGCCGTCCGCGCGTGGGTCATCGCCGCGCAGCAGGCGTTCCTCGACGGCTACGCCGAGACCGTCGGCCCCGAGCACACGGCTCCCGACGCCCTGCTCGCGGCCTGCGAGCTCGACAAGGCCGTGTACGAGGCGATCTACGAGACGCGCAACCGGCCGGACTGGATCGGCATCCCGCTCGCCGCGATCGGCCGACTGGCCCCGCTCCCGGACTGACACGCACGACGAAACGACGCCGCCCCGCGAACATCTCGCGGGGCGGCGTCGTTTGGTGCGGTGGTCAGCTCTGGGGCATCGAGCCCAGCGTCACCTCGGCGGTGTTCTGCTTACCGCCGCGCAGATAGGTCACCTTCGCCTGCGAACCCGCGGCGAGCGCGCGCACCTGGGCGGTCAGGTCGACGGAGTTCGTGACGGGGATGCCGTTGAACTCGGTGATGACGTCGCCCTTCTGCAGTCCGCCGGCCTGCGCCGCTCCCCCGGAGATCACCTCGGCCACGTAGGCACCGGTCGTGGTCGAGCCCTGGACGGAGGCGGCATCCTGGACGCTCGCGCCCAGCAGGCCGTGCGACGCGGTTCCGTTGTCGATGATCTCCTTCGACACGCGCTGGGCGATGTCGGAGGGGATGGAGAAGCCGACGCCGATGTTGCCCGACTGGCCGCCCGACGAGGAGCCGCCGGCGCTGGCGATGGCGACGTTGATGCCGATGACCTTGCCCTCGTCGTCGACGAGCGCGCCACCGGAGTTGCCCGGGTTGATGGCGGCATCCGTCTGGATGACGGCGATCTTGATCGTCTGGCTCGCCTGCCCCGAGCCCTGCTGACCCTGACCGAAGTCGAAGAAGAACGGGCTCTCGCCGCCCTGCTGGCCGCCCTGGCCGCCTCGGCTGCCACCCTCGCTCGAGTCGGAGCCGTCGCTCGGCGCGGCCGACGAGGCGACCTCGATCGAGCGATTGAGCGCGCTGACGATGCCCGTGGTCACGGTGTTCGGGAGGCCGAGCGGCGCCCCGATCGCGACGGTGGGGTCGCCGACGTTGAGCTTCGACGAGTCCGCCCACTCGATGGGCGTGAGGTTGGAGGCGTTCTCGAGCTTGATGACCGCGAGGTCGTACGTCGGGTCGGTGCCGACGACCTTCGCCTTGTACACGCGGCCGTCGGAGGTGGTGACCGACAGTGACGCGTCGCCGGTCTGCCCGTCGAGGGTGACCACGTGCGTGTTGGTCAGCACGTAGCCGTCCGCGCTCAGGATGACGCCGGAGCCGGTGCCGCCGGAGGAACCGGCGCTCGCGCTGATGGTGACGACGCTCGGGACGACCTTCGCCGCCACGGCCGCGGTGGCGTTGACCTTGCCCGGGTCGTTCACGGTGATCGCCGTGGGACCCGACGCGGTCGCGCCGGTCGAGCCGCCCCACAGGGCGAGACCCGCGTAGGTTCCGCCGAGGCCGGCACCGCCGCCGACGAGCGCGGCCGCGACGAGCAGCGCGGCGATCTTCGTGCCGGAGCTCTTCTTCCGCGGCTTGGCGGCCTCGGACTCGGGGAGGGTCAGCGTCGGGTGGGTGCCGTACGTGCCGCCCGCCGCCGGGCCGAACGCCTGCCCCGTCGGGGCGGTGGCGCCGCTCGGGGCGGAGGCGTATCCGTGGGCGTGCGGCGCCGGGTGCTGCGGCGTGCCGTAGTGCGGCGCGGCGAGCTGCTGCGGCGCGGGCGCGGCTCCCTGCGCGGCGACGGGGGCCTGCGGGGCGGCACCGGTCTGCGCGGCGGCGGGCTGCTGCGGCGCGGCGGGCGGCGGCCAAGCCGCGGCGGCGTCGACGGGCGAACGGGTCGGCACCGGCGGCACCGCCGGCGTGGAGTCCGCGGCCGGCGCGGCGGCGGGCGTGGTGGTCTCGTGCGACGTGGGAACCGCGCCCTGCGCGGCCGCGTCGGAGGTGGGGCGGGGCTCGGTACCCTCGGGACGGTCGTCCGTGGTGTCGCTCATGGGATGCTCCTCTTTCCTGGCGAGATCAACCATGACCCCGGATGCTGTGGGCTTCCTATGACGCGCATGAGCCACCTCTATCAGTGTCGGAGGAACGTCCCGCGAGGTCATCGTCGGCCTCTCCGTGCCCCCGCTCCGCTACGGTGGGAGGGTTTCGGCCCGGCGCGTCGCGCCCCGTCTTCCCGAAGGCATCCCTCATGCACGACCTCCCCGGCGCGTGGCGCCGCACCGCCCTCGGCGCGGGACTCATCGCTCCCGACGGCACGTCGGTTCCCACGATCTTCGCCGAGATGACCGCGCTCGCCGCGTCCACGGGCGCGCTCAACCTCGGGCAGGGGTTCCCCGACGAGGACGGCCCCGAAGCCGTCCTGGAGGCCGCCCGCCGCGCCATCGCGGACGGCGTCAACCAGTACGCCCCGGGTCGCGGTTTCCCCGATCTGCTCCAGGCGATCGCCGAGCACCAGCGGCGGTTCTACGGGATCGAGCTCGATCCCGCCCGTGAGGTGCTCGTGACGGTCGGCGCCACCGAGGCGCTCGCCGCGACGCTCCTCGCCCTTATCGACGGCCCCGACGACGAGGTCGTGGTGTTCGAGCCGTACTACGACTCCTACGCCGCGTGCGTGGCGCTCGCGGGTTCGCGGCTCGTTCCGGTGCCCCTGCGCTGGCCCGACTTCCAGCCCGACCTCGAGGTGCTGGCATCCGCCGTCTCCGACCGGACGCGCGTGATCCTCGTCAACGATCCGCACAACCCGACCGGTTCGGTGTTCACGCGGGAGGTGCTCGACGAGGTCGTCCGGCTCGCCCACCGGCACGACGCGATCATCGTCACCGACGAGGTGTACGAACACCTCGTGTTCGACGGCCCGCACGTGCCGATCGCGACCCTCCCGGGCGCCGCCGAGCGCACGGTGTCGATCTCTTCGGCCGGGAAGACGTTCTCGCTCACCGGCTGGAAGACGGGGTGGGTGACCGGCCCGGCCGAACTGGTCTCGGCTGTCCTCGCCGTGAAGCAGTTCCTCACCTACGTCGGCGGCTCGCCGTTCCAGCCGGCGATCGCGACGGGCCTCCGGCTCCCCGACGGATTCTTCGCCTCCGTCGCCGCCGAGATGAAGGCCAAGGCCGAACTGCTCGGCACGGGCCTCCGTTCCGCCGGATTCGACGTCAGCACCCCGGGCGGGTCGTATTTCACGGTCGTGGATGCCGCCCCGCTCGGCGCCACCGACGCCGACGCGTTCTGTCGCGAGCTGCCGTCGCGCGCGGGGGTCGTCGGCATCCCGCTCACCGCCTTCGCCTCCCCCGCGCACCGGGGCGACTACGCCACGCTCGTGCGCTTCGCGGCGTGCAAGCGGGTCGAGGTGCTGACGGACGCCGTGGAGCGGCTTTCGGCCCTGTCGCGGGCCTGACCGCCAGGTCAGCGCGGGGTGACGCGGAAGCGCCGCAGCTCGAGCGCGGGGTTCACCCGCCGCACGCGCGCGATCGCGCCGGTGTCGATGTGCGCGACCGCGACATCCGTCGCCGTGCCGATCGTGGCGAGCGCGACGCCCTGCGGGTCGACGACCATCGAGTGCCCGACGCCGAGGGGCGGCGGGTGATCGGCGCCCGCGACGAAGAACGTGTTCTCGATCGCCCGCGCCGTCAGCAGGGTCGTCCATTGATGTTCCTTGAGGGGTCCGCGCACCCACTCCGCGGGGACCAGGGCGACATCGACAGCGGCGTCGGCGAGGGTGCGCGACACCTCGGGGAAGCGCAGGTCGTAACAGGTCATGAGACCGAACCGCAGGCCGTCGACCTCGAACGTCTCGGGCGGGGCGATCTCGCCGGGCGCCACCCAGTCCGATTCCCGCTGCCCGAACGCGTCGTACAGGTGCAGTTTGCGATAAACGGCCGGGATGCCGGCTCCCCCGACGGCCGCAACGGTGTTGCGGACGCGCCGCCCGTCGTCGGCCCGCTCGAGCAGGCCCGCGACCAGGACGACGTCGAGTTCGGCCGCCAGCGCCTGGAGCGCGGTCGTGAAGGGGCCGTCGAGGTCCTCGGCGTTCTCGGCGAGGGACGTGTCGAAAGGGTCGACGAAGTAGCTGGAGTACTCCGGGAACACGACGACGCGAGCACCACGAGCGGCAGCCGTCCGGGCGAGGTCGGTGATGGCATCCACGTTCGCCGGCTTCGAGGCCGCCGGGGCGAACTGCGCCACCGCCACACCCACGCTGTCGTGTGTCATCCGCGTCCCTTCTCGCCGGTCCGGCCGTCGCCGCTGGCTCGGCGGAGAACGGCCGGGCCCACCACCCACAGTACGAGGATGACGACCGCGAGGACGACCACGGCGACCACGGCGGCTTCGAGGCCGATCACGACGTCGAAGACGAACGCCACGACGCCGGTGAGCAGCACCGCCACCGCGGTGAGCGCGGCGATCAACGCGCCGTGACCGAACCGGACGACGACGGGCTTCACTCCGCGGTGGAAGACGGCGCGGTGGAGCGCGACGGGTGCGAGCGCCAAGATCGCCGTGAGCGCCGACAATCCGACCAGCACGAGGTAGCCGGTGCGCTGGGGTCCGCTGAGGTCGGCGAACGCGGGCTGGAACGCCAGAGCCAGCAGGAATCCGGTGAGGATCTGGGTGCCGGTCTGCAGTACCCGCAGCTCCTGCAGCACGTCGGCCCAGTTGCGGTCCGCACGCTGCGCGGCGCTCTCGGGACGCCCGTCCCGGAGGTCGTCCTGGGGGTCGTCGGTGGGGGTCAGCATCCCCGCATCCTGTCGCGTCGCGGGGGTCGGAAGCAACGCCGATTCGACACACGTCAAAACCCGTGCTAGGTTTATCTCTTGTGCCGCGGGGTGGAGCAGCTCGGTAGCTCGCTGGGCTCATAACCCAGAGGTCGCAGGTTCAAATCCTGTCCCCGCAACAAATGAAGGCCCCGAATCTCCGGATTCGGGGCCTTCGCCTTTCCCTTCGCGATACCTCATGGCGTCGGACACGGATGCAGAACGCGTCGTCGACTCAAGGCATCCGAGTGTTCACCCGCGACGGGTTGAACCGTTGCGTCCGCGACCACCAGGGTGGGGCCATGTCCATCGAGGAGCCCCGCGATCCCGCCCTCCCGACGGTGGGATCCGTCGTCATGACGCAGACCCTGATCGACGACATGACCCGCGAGATGAGCGGAGTGCGGGGTTCCGCCCGAGCAGCCGACAAGTGGATCGGACTGCTGATCCCGGCCTGCCTCGCCGTGGCGACGGTGGAGACGGCCATCGCAGGACTGTGGATCGCGTTCGCCGCTCTCGTGGGCCTCGTGATCATCAGCGTCGCGGCAGCAGGGGCCGCACGTCGCGGCCGCCGTGCACACCTGACCGCACTCCACGCGCCCGGCATGCGCGTCTCGGTCGTCGTGTCCGACGACCAGCTGGAGCTGGAGACGCCGACTGTCTACGCCGCCTATTCGCGCGAGGTGCTCGCGCCGGCCCAGGTGCGTGAGCATGGGGTCTACGTGCCCCTGGGTTCGGGGGTCATCGCCCTGCCCCGCGCTGCACTGCGGCTGGAGGACATCGCTCGGCTGTTGGAACGAGCGCCCGGCAACGGGTCGGTGAGTTCGAGATGAGCGATTCGATACCTCCGACGTTTCGGTTCCACCCCAACGCGTACGCCTTCGGGATGTTCGAGAGCAAAGTCGGCGTTTGCGACGCGTGCGGCGAGGTCCGCCCGATGCGCTTCACGAGCACCATCTATTCGGTTCACGATCCCGACTACATCTGCCCGTGGTGCATAGCGGACGGAACAGCCGCGAGCACCTTCGATGGTCAGTTCAACGCCTTGGACGGCATCGACGGCGTTCCTCGAGACTTGAGCCTCCCCTTCGGCGTCGATCAGAACGAGGCGCGCGAGGTCAGCGAGCGGACACCGTCGTATCCCTCGTGGCAGCAGGAAGAATGGAGATCGCATTGCGGTCGTCCGTGCGCCTTCATCGGAGACATCGGCTCGGCCGGGCTGGGAGCCTACCTGGACGAACCCGACTTCGCCGCAGACGTCCACGGCGGCCAGGGATGGGAACCGGCGGTCCTGAGAAGGTACCTTCGCGAGGGAGGAGACCTCGCCGGCTATCTCTTCCAATGCCTCACGTGCGGCGCTCACCGCCTTCACGTCGACGCGAGCTGAGACTTCGCGCGGCTCGGCCGCAAACTTGCGTGCGGACGATAGGTGTCGCGGCGTGGGGTAGGCGCAGGCGTCCACCAACCATCCACAGGCCACGCAAGCCCCCGCGGCGGAATCCGGCACACGATGTGGCGGCGATCGGGACTATCAGTGGACAGGAATGACCCGCGTCGCACTCTCCGCCGACGCCAGCTACGACGGTGAGGCAGTTACCGACGACATCGCACGTGAGTATCGCGACTCTCCGGAGTATCAGGTACGGCTCGACGAGACGTCGGATGGCGAACCGCGCGTGCAAATATTCAACGGAACGGGTGAGGATCACCTCATTGCGCGGTCCGTCGACAAGAGGACCGTCGAAATCGTCTCGTTCTCACCCTGCTTCATCCTCCCTGAGGGCATGTCCCCTAGTCAGAAGTATTAGTGCGCGCACGACGGTGACCGACGCGGGAGCGTTCTGTCGCTCCGGCCTATCCCCGTCAACCCGGCTGCGGGGATCCGCCTCGAACGATTCACTGAACCCATGCCCCCACTCCCCCTGCCCGACGGACGCGTGCTCCAGCACCCGCGCGATCCCTCCCTCGTCGAGGTCGCACCGCCGCGCCTGTACGACGACCGGCTGCGCACCGTCATCGCCCCCGAGGCGAGGCTCCTGTCGCACTACGACGGGGCGACCTGGGCGGAGGGACCGGTGTGGTGGGAGCAGCACCGCATGCTCGTGTTCAGCGACGTCGTCGGCCGCCGGACGCTCGGCTGGCGCGAGGACGGGAGCGTCGTGACGGTGGTCGATCCCTCCGCGTTCGCGAACGGAAACGCGGTGGATGCCGAGGGCCGACTGCTGCACGCCGAACAGGGCCGCCGCGCGCTGAGCCGCACCGACGACACGGGCACGCACGTCCTCGCCGACACGTTCGCGGGTCAGCCCCTCAACTCGCCGAACGACCTCGTGGTCGACGCCACGGGAGCGGTCTGGTTCACCGACCCCCTGTACGGCATCACCGATCCCGCCGAGGGCTACCCCGCGGCATCCGCTCTCGGGCACCAGAGCGTGTACCGCTGGCGGGACGGGCAGCCGCTCGAGCGCATGGTCGACCTCGACGCCCCCAACGGCATCGGCTTCAGTCCCGACGAGACCACGCTCTACGTCGCCGAGTCGAACCCCGAGGGGCTCCCTCGCGTCGCCGCGTGCGCGTGGGACGGCGAGTCGCTCGGCGCCCCGTCGACCTTCGCGACGGTGGATGCCGGCATCCCGGACGGATTCGCCGTCGACCGCCGCGGATGGCTGTGGATCAGCAGCGACGCCGGAGTGGTCGTCCTCGACGAGACCGGAACCCGCCTCGGTGTGATTCCCACGCCCCACGTCGTGAGCAACTGCGCCTTCGACGCCGAGGAGCGACGCCTGTTCCTCACCGGCGAGGCGGACCTGTGGATCCTGGAGCTGCGATGAGCGACGTGGAGATGACGCGGATCCCCGCCGGGACCGTGCTGCGCGGCGACCAGCGCGGGGCGGACCGCCGCGAGATCACGGTGGAGGCGTTCGACCTCGGCGTTTACCCCGTCACCGAGGAGCAGATGGCGGAGATCCTCGGGATCACCGCACAGAACCCGCGGCGTCCGGCGGTTCAGGTGAGCTGGCTGCGGGCCGTGCGGTTCTGCAATGCGCTCAGCGAGTGGGAGGGGCGCGACCCCGTGTACTCGTACGACGGCGAGGTCGTGGGCTGGGACACCGAGGCCGACGGATTCCGGTTGCCGACCGAGGACGAGTGGGAGTACGCCTGCCGCGCCGGAGCGACCGGCTCGACGTACGGGCCGGTCGCCGAGATCGCGTGGACGGCCGAGGACGGGCTGCGCGGCCCCGCGGAGGTCGGCGGGAGGCTGCCCAACCTGCACGGGCTGTTCGACATGCTCGGCAACGTCTCGGAGTGGTGTTGGGACCTTTTCGCGCCCGACACGAGCGACGCCCGCGCATTTCGGGGCGGGAGCTGGAGCGACGCGCGGGCGATCGTACGCGCATCGGCCCGGCGCGGCGCGAATCCGCGCTCGGCCTTCGACGACGTGGGGTTCCGCGTCGCGCGCGGTGCTCTCAATCGGACGCGCTGATCGCGTCGCTCACGCCGTCGACGAACGCGGTGATCGTCTTCAGCTGCTGGTCGGAGAAGGTATCGGCCACCGCGACCATGGCACTGAGATGGTCGCCGAAGTGACGGAAGAACTCCGTGCGCGATTTCGGAGTCAGTACGACCACACGCGCCCGCCCGTCCGAGGGGTGCGGTCGGCGCACCAGGTGTCCGGAGGCCTCCAGACGGTCGAGCAGCTTGGTCGTCGAGGCGGTCGAAATCCGCAGGTGAGAGGCGACATCGTGGGGGCTCACCATGATCCCGCGCTGCTCACGGATGATGAGCATGCGCAGCGTCGCGAGGTCGCTGGCGTTCATGTCCATGTCGCCCTTCATCTCGCTGTTCATGCGATCGAGGGCGTCGCTGAGCGCGCGGACCGACTCCAGCGCCCGCACCACGCCGGGCCGATTAGCACGAAACTCGTCGACGATGGACACGGTGGACACCTCCGTTGCGCTCTGGGTATAGTCGGCTCACATCGCTAGCTAAACTAGCAAACTGGAGGCACGATGAGCGAGACCGAGTACGTCGTGCTCCTGGACGACTGGGGCAACGAGATCGGCACGGCGCCGAAGGCGAGCGTGCACGGCACCGATACGGCGCTCCACCTGGCATTCTCCTGCCACGTGGTGAACGCGGACGGGCAGGTGCTCGTGACGCGCCGCGCACTGGACAAAAAGACGTGGCCCGGGGTGTGGACGAATTCGTTTTGCGGCCACCCCGCACCGGCCGAACCTGTCCTGCAGGCCGTCCACCGCCGGGCGGCGTTCGAGGTCGGCCTCACCATCCGCAACGTCGAACTCGCCCTCCCGCTCTTCCGGTATCGGGCGGTGGATGCCAGCGGCATCGTCGAGCACGAGATCTGCCCCGTCTACGTGGCGCGCACCGATGAGGAACCGCGCCTGAACCCGGCCGAGGTCGCCGAGGCGCGCTGGGTCGATCCCGCGGAGCTCGCCGCCTCCCTCGAGGCGACGCCGTGGGCCTTCAGCCCGTGGCTCGTCCTCCAGGCGCAGCAGCTCCACCTCTTCTCGCCACCCCCGGCCATCCGGGCGGCCTCATGATCGCTCTCTCCACCACCCCCACCGCCCGCGCCGAGATCGACGCCGCCATCGACGCGGTCGTCACACGCCTCCGTCGGCGTCTGCGCGAGCACGGCGACGGCGCCCAGGCCCTGGCATCCGCCATCGCCCGATCCGCCGAGGGCGGGAAGCGGTTCCGCCCGCTGCTCGTGGTGGCCGCGTTCGACACGCTGCGCGGCGATGACGCCCAGCGACCGGCGCTCTACCAGGTGGCGGCGGCGTTCGAACTCCTCCACACGGCGTTCGTGGTGCACGACGACGTCATCGATCACGACCTCGAACGTCGAGGTGTCGCCAACGTCGCCGGAGAATTCCGCGCCCGCGGTCTCGAACAGGGCGCGGATGCCACGGGCGCGGCGCTCCTCGGGGACGCGGCCGGGATCCTCGCCGGCGACCTGCTGCTGCACGAGGCGAGCCGACTCGTCGCCCTCGCCGACCTCCCGACCGGCGTGCGGAGCGACCTGCTGCGCCTGGTCGAGGACGCCGTGCTCATCTCCGCGGCGGGAGAGCTCGCCGACGTGGAGAACGCCGTGTCCGCCGGAGAGGTCGACGCGGAGACGATCCTCCGCACGACCCATGACAAGACCGCGGTCTACTCCTTCTCCGCCCCGCTCGAGGCCGGAGCGGTCCTCGCCGGTGCGGACGGTCCCGTGCGCGCCGCACTGGAGCGCTTCGGACAGCGCCTCGGCCTCGCGTATCAACTCGTCGACGACCTCATCGGTGCGTTCGGCTCCGCCGAGCAGTCGGGGAAGGGCGAGGGCAGCGACCTCCGCGAGGCGAAGAAGACCCACCTCATCGTGTTGGCCCGCGAAACCGAGTCGTGGCCCGAGGTCAGTGAAGCGCTCGCGCTCGCGCACACGGGTCCGGTCGCGATCCGAGCCGCGCAGAGCGCGCTGAGCGAGTCCGGAGCCCGGGCGCGCCTGGAAGCCCTGGTGTGCGACACCCTCGACGAGGCGCGCGCGATCGTCTCGGCATCCACTCTCCCCGACGACTGCAAGACGATGCTGTACGACCTCGTCGACGCCGTGCAGGGACGCGTGCCGTGACCGGTCTGGAGCTCTACTCGCGCACGGCCGACGACGCCGCTGCCGCGGTGATCCACCGGTACTCGACGTCGTTCGGACTCGCGGCGCGTCTGCTCGGTCCCCGGCCGCGGCCGCACGTGCGCAACATCTACGCGCTCGTGCGGGTGGCCGACGAGATCGTCGACGGACCCGCGCACGACGCCGGACTCTCCCCCGCTCAGGAACGTGCGACACTCGACGCGCTCGAGAACGAGGTTCGGGATGCCATCGCCTCGGGCTTCAGCGCGAACCTCGTCGTCCACGCGTTCGCACGCACCGCGCGGGAGTGCGGCATCGGCGACGACCTCATCGCCCCGTTCTTCGCGTCCATGCGGACCGACCTCGAGACCACCGCGCACGACGACGCGTCGCACGACGCCTACGTGTACGGCTCGGCCGAGGTCGTCGGGCTCATGTGCCTCCAGGTGTTCCTGAACGCGGGGATGTCGGCACCGGCCCGCCCCGCCCCCGACCTCATCGACGGCGCACGACGCCTCGGCGCCGCTTTCCAGGACGTGAACTTCCTCCGCGACCTCGACGACGACGCCGCGCGCCTCGGCCGCGACTACCTCGACGGCGCCGCCGACGACGAGCGCCGCACCGCGGTCCTCGATCGCATCGACGCCGACCTCGCCGCCGCCGCCGCGACCGTGCCGTTCCTACCGCCGGATTGCCGCCGCGCCGTCACCGCCGCGCACGACCTCTTCGCCGAGCTGTCGCGACGCCTCCGCCGCACTCCCGCGGGCGCGCCGCGCGTCCGCGTCCCCGACGGCGTCAAGGCCACCCTCGCCGCTCGCGCTTTCCTCGGACGCCCACCGAAAGGGGCTCACGCATGACCTCCCACCGCATCGTCGTCGTCGGAGGGGGCATCGCCGGGCTCGGTACGGCCGCGCTCCTGGCCGACCAGGGACACGACGTGCAGCTGTTCGAGGGGCGTGACCAGCTCGGTGGTCGCGCGGGGTCGTGGGAGAGCGACGGGTTCCGGTTCGACACCGGCCCGAGCTGGTACCTCATGCCCGAGGTGTTCGACCACTTCTTCCGCCTGCTCGGCACCAGCGCCGCCGAGCAGCTCGACCTCGTGCGCCTTGACCCCGCGTACCGCGTGTACGGTCCTCCCGGGAAGGGCGCGCCCATCGACGTGGTCTCGGGTCGAGACGCCGTGCGGGCTCTGTTCGAGCAGCACGAACCGGGCTCGGGCGACAAGGTCGAGGCGTACCTCGACTCCGCGAAAGACGCCTACGAGCTGTCCACGTCGAAGTTCCTGTACGACACGTACTCCTCGACGCAGGGCTTGCGCGACCCCGCTCTCGTGAAGCGGCTTCCCACGCTCATCCCGCTCCTCACGCAGACGCTGTGGAAGCGGGTCACCCGCAACTTCTCGAACCCGCGGCTGCAGCAGATCCTCGCGTACCCGTCGGTGTTCCTCGGCGGCTCCCCGTTCGAGGTGCCGAGCCTGTACCACCTCATGAGCCACCTCGACCTCGGGGACGGCGTGCTGTACCCGCGCGGCGGATTCACCGAGATCATCGCGGCGATCGAGCGGCTGGCCCGCGACCGCGGTGTCCGGATCGAAACCGGCGTCCCCGTCGAGGCCATCATCACCGACGACGGGATCGCCCGCGGCGTTCGGCTGGCCGACGGCCGGATCGTGCCGGCGGATGCCGTGGTCTCGGGCGCCGACCTCCACCACACGGAGACGCAGCTCCTCGAAGAGGGCGACCGGCAGTACCCCGAGAAGTGGTGGAAGGACCGCGTGCCGAGCCCCGGCGCGCTGTTGCTGCTGCTCGGTGTGAAGGGAGAGCTGCCGCAGCTCACCCACCACACCCTGCTGTTCACCGACGACTGGCACACGAACTTCGACGCGATCTTCGGGGAGAACAAGCGCATCCCGGACCCGGCGTCGATCTACGTCTGCCGCCCGAGCGCGTCGGACGACTCGGTCGCCCCCGCGGGATACGAGAACCTCTTCGTCCTCGTCCCCGTCCCCGCAGACCCGGTCAGCGGCCGCGGCGGCGTGGACGGCGCCGGCGATGCGCGCATCGAGGCCGCGGCCGACCGTGTGATCGCGCAGATCGGCGAGTGGGCCGGCATCCCGGACTTCGCCGAGCGCATCGTCGTTCGCAAGACCATCGCCCCGGAGGACTTCGCGACCGACCTGCACGCGTGGCACGGCAACTCCCTCGGGCTCGCGCACACGCTCGGACAGAGCGCGATCTTCCGTCCGAAGAACCGGTCGCGGAAGGTCTCGAACCTCTACTACGCCGGCACGTCCGTGCTCCCCGGCATCGGGCTGCCGATGTGCCTGATCTCGGCCGAGCTCGTCGTCAAGCGCATGACGGGCGATCGCACGGCCGGGCCCCTGAACGAGCCGGCTCGCGCGGCGGTCTGACGTGCCCGGGATCTACCTGGGTGCGATCCTGTTCTCCCTCGCCGGCATGATCGCGATCGACCTCAAGGTCGGACTCGCCTTACGGACCGCGCCCGGGCGGACGGCGCTCGCGGTGGTGCTCGGCACGCTGTTCTTCCTCGCGTGGGATGCCGTCGGCATCCTGTCCGGGATCTTCGTGAAGGGCGACAGTCCGCTGTTCGTCGGGATCGACGTCGCACCCCATCTCCCGCTCGAAGAGGTCTTCTTCCTCCTCTTCCTCAGCTACCTCGCGATGGTGTTCTGGACGATCTTCGAGCGGATCCGGACGAAGCGGGATGCCGGGACCCGGGCGCCCGCGCAGGTCGAGGAGTCCGCCTCGTGACGTACCCGATGATCGTGGTGCCGTTCGTGCTGATCACCGCCGTCGTGACGCTCCTGAGCGTCCGCCGCCCGGGGTTCGGCCGCCGGATGCGCGCCTCGGCGCTCGCGGCGCTCGTCCTCGTCGTCCTCACCGCGGTGTTCGACAACGTCATGATCGCGGTCGGCCTCTTCTCGTACCCGCCGCAGCACCTCAGTGGCATCCTTATTGGCCTCGCTCCTCTCGAAGACTTCGCCTACCCGGTCTGCGCGGCCTTCCTCGTGCCCGCGCTCTTCACGCTCGTCTCCGCCCGGAGGGAACCCGCATGACCACCCCCGCCCTGACCCCGGGCCGCGTGCTGCGCGAGCTGTTCGTCTCGTCGCGCCCCGTGAGCTGGATCAACACGGCGTTCCCGTTCGCGGCCGCCTACCTCCTGACAACGCGTCAGATCGATGTCGTGTGGATCGTCGGCATCCTGTTCTTCCTCGTCCCGTACAACCTCACGATGTACGGCGTGAACGACGTGTTCGACTACGAGTCCGACCTGCGGAACCCCCGCAAGGGCGGCACGCACGGAGCGGTGCTCGCGAAGCGCATGCACCCGATCACGCTGTGGGCGTCGGCGCTGTCGTGCCTGCCGTTCGTCGTGTTCCTCGTGATCGTCGGATCTCCGCTGTCGTGGCTCGTGCTGGCCCTCAGCCTGTTCTTCGTGGTGTTCTACTCCGCTCCCCCGCTGCGGCTGAAGGAGCGGCCGTTCGCCGACTCGGTCACGAGCAGCATCCACTTCTTCTCGCCCGCGATCTACGGACTCGTGCTGGCGGGCGCGACCTGGACGTGGCAGCTCGTCGCCGTGCTCGTCGCCTTCGCGCTGTGGGGCATCGCGTCTCACGCCTTCGGCGCCGTGCAGGACGTCGAAGCAGACCGCGCCGCCGACATCTCGTCGATCGCCACCGCCCGCGGAGCCCGGTGGACCGTGCGCTTCGCGCTCGTCGCGTACGCCCTCGCCGGCGTCGTGATGCTCTTCACCGCGTGGCCCGGGCCCCTCGCCGCGCTCCTCGTGATCCCGTACCTCGTGGTGTGCTCGCCGTACCGGAACGTGACGGATGCCACCTCCGACACCGCCACGGCCGGTTGGAACCGTTTCCTGTGGCTGAACCAGATCGCCGGCTTCGGCACGACGCTGCTGCTGATCTGGTGGTGGTTCCTGAGCGCGTGAGCCGCGGGGTTGGGCGGCTGCGGACGCGGGTGCGCGCGGTGGGTGGCGCCACCGTGTGTGCGGGTCGGTCCGTGGTGGATCCCCGGCATCGGCTGCTCGATTGAGTGTCCAAGACAGGCGGATGTCAGCTGGCACCGTCCGCGTGTTGTGGACACTGAAACCTGTGCCCCCGCACAGCCTGGGCCGCACGGCATCCTGAGTGTCCAAGACACGCGGATGCCAACACGGCGGTTTCTAGCGTCTAGTGCAACGCCTTCGTGGTGGAGGTTGTGGTGTCGGGGAAGTTTTCGTGGGAGTTGCGTGCGGCGGTTTTGCGGGCGTTGGTTCGTGGGCAGTCGTTGTTGCAGGTCGCGGGCTGGTGTGGTGCGGACCGGGTCACGGTCGGGCGTTGGGCGAGGCTTGCGGGTATGCAGGTGCGGGACGGGCGTCGGGGCGGGGTGGTGCGCGCTGATGTGGATCGCGAAGTGTCGCCCGAGGTGGGGCGGTCGTATCGGCGTTTGACGTTGGCGGACCGCTCGTTCATTCAGGCAGCGTTAGCGTTTCCGGAGCCGTGGGGAGTGCGCAGGATCGCGGGACAGCTCGGGGTGTCTGCCTCGACGGTGTCGAGAGAGATCCACGCCCACCGGGTCCGGCATGGGGACGGGTTCGGTTACGACGCGGAGGTCGCGCATTACCGGGCGGTGCGTTCTCGTGATCGGTATCGTCCGGGGAAACTCGCCGACCCGACGCTGCGGCGCGAGGTCGTGACACGCTTGAACGCGAGGTACTCCCCGCAGCAGATCGCGGGGGAGTTGAAGCGGGCGTTCCCGGATCAGGCGGAGATGCAGGTGTCCCACGAAACGATCTACCAAGCGTTGTATGTCCAGGGACGCGGTGCGTTACGACACGAACTCACCGTCGAAAAGGCACTGCGATCAGGACGGACCGGCCGAGTCCCGCAATCGAAGCTTCCCCCGCGATCGACCCGCCCCTGGTTGGAAGGGGCTCGATTGGTCAACCGTCCCGCGGAAGCGACTGATCGCGCTGTTCCCGGCCATTGGGAGGGCGATCTCGTCGTCGGACCCGAAAACTCCGGCATCGTGACCCTCGTCGAACGCACCACCCGCTACGTCCTCCTCGGACGCCTCCCCGGGACCCGGGACAGCGCCACCGTCACCGACGTTCTCGCGTCCATGATTCACGCGCTTCCCGCCGAGTTGAAGCGGACCATCACCTGGGATCAAGGCACGGAGATGGCATCCCACAAAGCCTTCACCCTGCGGACCGGATGCCCCGTGTTCTTCTGCGACCCGCACTCGCCCTGGCAACGCGGCACGAACGAGAACACCAACGGGCTGATCCGCGATTTCTACCCCAAAGGCACCAACTTCAACACCGTCACCGACGACGGCCTCGCCGAAACCCAACGCCTCCTCAACATCCGCCCCCGCCAAACCCTCGACTTCCGCAGCCCCCATGTCATGCTGACCGAACTGATCAACGGTGTTGCACTAGCCACCTGAACCCGCCCACGCGCCGTCCGCGTGTCTTGGACACCGAAACGTGACCCGGGGCGCTCCGCGACGAGAGCGCAGGCCAAAGAGAGACGCCGGCACCCCGAAGGGCACCGGCGTCTCTTTCGCTGAGGATCAGCCCGACGGGCTCGGGGTCGGCGCGGGGGTCGCGGTCGACCCGCCGCCGGCACCGTGGGCCTCCAGGTCGAGTAGGCGCTGCACCGCGGCGTTCAGGCGGGCGTCCTGCGTCGCGAACTCGGCGAGGTTCCCCGCCGTGAGGGCGGCCTGCTTGGCCGCGAGGGCCGACTGGGCTTCGGCCAAGGCCGCGGCATAGTCACCCGACGGAGCGGTCGGTGTCGTCGAGGTGCCCCCGCCGGTCTGGTCGGTGGGCGTCACCGTCTCGTCGCCCGTGGCGGCTCCCGAGTCACCACCGAAGAGGCTGTCGAGCGCCTCGCTCAGGGTGTTCTCGAACGCGATCTTGTTGCCGAACGCGACGAGCACGCGTCGCAGCTGCGGCAACTGCGTTCCACCGGCCGACTGCACGAAGACCGGCTGCACATAGAGCAGACCGCCACCGACGGGAAGGGTCAGCAGGTTGCCGTTCAGCACCTGCGACTGGCCCTGCCGCAGCAGGTTGATCTGCGACGAGACGTTCGTGTCCGAGTCGAACGTGTTCTGCACCTGGCCCGGTCCGGGCACGGTCGTGGCCGCGTCGATCACGAGCATCCGCAATCGTCCGTAGTCCGGACTCTTCGTGCCCTTCTGATCGCCCGCGTTGGAGTCGACCGCCAGATAACCGGTGAGCACGTTGCGTGCCTGCCCACCCTGGGATGCCGGGATGAAGCTCGTGAACATCGAGTAAGTCGGAGAATCCTGCCCGGGCATCTTCATCGTCAGGTAGTACGGCGGCTGCAGCTCCGCGGGGTTCTGCGGATCGTTCGGCGTCGTCCACCGGTTGTCCTGCTGGAAGAACGAGCGCGCGTCGTCGACGTGGTAGACGCCGAGCATCGAACGCTGCACCTTCATGAGATCGGTCGGGTAGCGCACGTGGCTCATGAGGTCGGCCGACATGTCGCTCCACGGGCGGAGGCTCGACGGGTAGATCTTCTGCCATGCCTGCAGGATCGGGTCCTGGTCGTCCCAGGCGTAGAGGGTGACGCTGCCGTCGTAGGCATCCACCGTCGCCTTCACCGAGTTGCGGATGTAGTTGATGTTGTCGATCGTGTAGTTGGGCGACGGGGTGTTCGAGTCGTTGATCGCCCGCGACAGCGAGACGCTCGACGAGTACGGGTAGTTCGCGCTGGTCGTGTACCCGTCGATGACCCACTTGATGCGCCCGTCGACCACGGTCGGGTACGGGTCGCTGTCGAGCGTCAAGTACGGGGCGACCTTCTGGACGCGCTCCTTGGGGTTGCGGTCGTACAGGATCTGCGAGTCCTCGTTGACGTAGTCGGAGAAGAGGATCTGCTCGGACTGGAACTTCAGCGCGTAGATCAGACGGTTGAAGACATTGCCCACGCTCGGGCCGCCGTTGCCGCGGAAGGTCGTCCGCGTCTCGGTGCCGCCGTCGGCACCGATCGGGTAGTCGAGTTCGATGGGGTCGCGGCCCTCGGGGCCTCCCACGATCGAGTACGGCGGCGACTGCTCGCCGAAGTAGACGCGCGGCTCGTACTTGAGGTCGGTGAGGAAGCCGGTGCCGGGAATCGACTGCTCGAGGAAGACCGGGTCACCGTCGTCCGTGCGCTCGTTACCGGCCGCGGCCACCATGCCGTACCCGTGCGTGTACACGAGGGTGGAGTTCTGCCAGGTCGCGGCATCCCCCAGCTGACCGATGTTCAGTTCGCGCAGGGCGACGACCGTGTCCTGGCTCTGCCCGTTGATCTCGTAGCGGTCGACGTCGAGCGGGTTACCGAACTGGTAGTACGCGCGGTACTGCTCGAGCTGGCGGACGGTGGGGCTGATGATCGCCGGGTCCATGATGCGGAGCTGAGCGGTGGATGCCGCATCGTTCCGCAGCTGGCCGGCCTGCGCCGTCGTCGTGGCCTCGAAGTTCTCCTTCTCGACGTTGTCGATGCCGTACGCGGCCTTCGTGCTGTCGATGTTGCGCTGGTAGAACTGGCTCTCGAGGGCGAGCTGGTTCGGACGCACCTGGAAGGTGTTGACCGCCCACGGAATGGCCGCTCCCACGACGATCGCCGAGACGACGAGCAGCGCCGTCGCGATCAGGGGGTAGCGCCAGCGGCCGATGAACGCCGTGACGAAGAAGGCGAGCGCGACGATGACCGCCGCGATCGCGAGGATCGTCTGACCGGGGATGACCGCGTTGACTCCGACGTACCCGGGACCGGTGATCCGGTCCTCCTGGTTGATGAGCGTCGTGAAGCGGTCGAGCCAGAGGCTCGCGCCCTGCAGGAGC
This sequence comes from Microbacterium sp. SLBN-111, assembly GCF_049739645.1. Taxonomy (NCBI): domain Bacteria; kingdom Bacillati; phylum Actinomycetota; class Actinomycetes; order Micrococcales; family Microbacteriaceae; genus Microbacterium; species Microbacterium sp. SLBN-111. The sequence goes on along the minus strand of NZ_JBMGQH010000001.1, from coordinate 2,943,013 downwards.
AGGTAGAGACCGGCGAGGATGGCGAGCTGGATGCGCGCGGCCTTGGAGATGCGCAGCTCGCGCTGGCCCACGCGCACCGACCCGTAGAGGTAGGACACGACGGCGGTGAGCAGGAGGCAGACGAGCACGACCGCGGAGGCGAACCCGAGGACGCTCGTGTAGAACGGCAGGCCGAACAGGTAGAAGCCGGTGTCGAGGCCGAACTGCGGGTCGGTCGTCGAGGTGGGCACGCCGTTGAACCACAACCACGTCGTCTCCCACTGCGCCGAGGCCGCGAAGCCGGCGAAGAAGCCGAAGAAGACGGGGATGCCCCACATCGCCAGACGCCGCAGCGGTTCGACGACCTCCTGGTAGCGGTCGAGCTGCGAGCTCAACCGTGCGTAGACGGGACGCAGGCGGTACGCGAGCTGAATGACGCCCCACACCGGCACCGCCATGGCGAGGAAGCCCACGACGAACATCACCGTGCGCGCGATCCACTGGGTGGTCAACACCTCGGTGAATCCCAGCTGCGAGAACCACATCCAGTCGGCGTAGAGGTTCGCGAAGACGAAGAACGCGACGACCAGGGCGGCGATTACCGCCAGCGTGATCGAGATGATCCGTCGTGAACGGTTCGGGGGCGTGGCCTGGTTCGGCGCTGAGGTCGTGGTCACGCGTCCATCCTAGGTGTCGGCCTCTGAGGGTAAGCCGTGGATACGACGATCCCCTCAGGATGTGGCGGCGGGCGTCCCGTCGCACGACGGGAGGGCGTCGAGGTCGCCTCCGTCGCGGATCGTCTGCAGCACGGTCAGCGAATCCTGGAGCTTGGACACGGCGAACACCCGGATGCCGCTGGGCACGTGCCCGACCACCTCGTTGCAGTTCGACTGCGGGGCGAGGAACCAGGTCGCGCCGGCGTTTCGCGCCCCGTAGAGCTTCTGACGGATGCCGCCGATCCCGCCGACGTTGCCGTCGGCGTCGATGGTGCCGGTACCTGCGATGTGCTGGCCACCGGTCAGGTCGCCGGGCGACATCTTGTCGATGATCCCGAGGGCGAACATCATTCCCGCGCTCGGGCCGCCGACGTTGTTGATCTGGATCTTCACATCCACGGGCAGGTCGAAGCTGAGGGTCAGTCCGACGCCCAGGAGCCACTGCTGCTGTCCGTTCACGTCGGTGAGACGCGGGGTCACCGACACCGAGCTGGCCGTGCCGTCGCGCTCGACGCCCAGGGTCAGCGCGGATCCCGAGGCCGCCTGGACGGCGGAACGCACGTCGTCGACGCTCGCGACGGCGGAGCCGTTCACGGACGTGATGACGTCGCCCACCCGGAGCAGGCCGGTGGACGCTCCGTCGTCGGCGACCGTGCCGACCACGATGTCCTGCGGCACCGTGTACCCGAGCTGACGCAGCGCGGCGGCGGACGCCTCGAGCTGCGAGTCGGTCATCATCGCGGCGTTCTCGTTGTTGCGCTGCTCGGTGGACTGGCCCGCGGGGAAGATGCGATCCAGCGGCACCACCGCCCGCGACGGGTCGAACCACGCCTGCGCCAGCTCGATCCAGCTGGGCGTGCGCTCACGGTTCCCGTTGATCTGGACGGTCAGCAGATCCAGCTGACCCTGCGATGTCGAGTCCTGTTCGTCCGGCACGGTGATCAGCGGAACCTCGTTGCCGTCGGCATCCGGAGACGTCCCCAGGGTGTTGAGGACCGGACCCGGCTGCTGGATGACGTACGACGACGGGAGGAACGTGAAGACGAAGAGAATGAGCGCGGCCACCGCCAGCGACCACGCACCGAGAACCGTGGAGCGGCTCCAGCGGCGCCGGGGGGCGGGCACGACGGAGGTGTTCTCGTCGAACAGGGTCACGGGTCCTACCTTTGCCGGGTCGTTCGCGCGCGGCGTAAGCGGCGAAGGGCCGAGCCGAGGAGAGCGAGGAAACGTGCGACTAGCGTAGATCCCGTTCCCCCAGACCCGGCTGAAAGGCGGCTGAAGTGGCAGACGACGACCGGAGCCCCGAGGAGGAGTTCCAGGAGCTCATGCGGCGCCTGATGTCCGGCGACACGTCCGGCCTCGATCCCGAACAGCTGTCGCGCCTGTCGGGCATGCAGATCGACCCGGCGATGATGCAGGCCGTGATGAATCAGCTGCAGGGCGCCTTCTCCGCGGCGCAGGACGGTATCGACTGGAGCCTTGCCGAGCGGCAGGCGCTGCACATCGCGAACCAGGACGGCCTCGGCGTGTCCACGGGTCAGCGGACCGACCTCGACCAAGCCTTCGCGCTGGCCGCGCTGTGGCTGGGCGAGTCGACCACGATCTCCGACCTCCCCCGCCCACCCAAGGCCGTGACGCGCGGAGCCTGGGTCAGCGCGACGCTGCCCGTGTGGCAGGAGCTCGCCGAACCCGTCGCCACGAGCATCGCGGACGCCCTCACCGAAGCCCTCGGCCAGCAGGCTCCCGACGACATGCAGGACCTCATCGCCGGTGCCGGCCGCCTGATGCGGACCGTCGGCGGCTCCCTGTTCGCCACGCAGCTCGGCCACGTCGTCGGACGCCTCTCCACCGAGGTGGTGGGAGGCGGGGATGTCGGCATCCCGGTCATGCCCGACGGCGACGCCGCGATCCTGCCGCAGAACTTCGCGGACTTCGGTCGCGACCTGGAGATCCCCGAAGACCAGTTGGCGCTGTACCTCGCGACCCGCGAGCTTGCGCACGCGCGCCTGTTCCGCCACGCCAAGTGGCTGCGGCTGCACGTGATCTCGCAGGTGCGGGAGTTCGCGCACGGCATCCGTGTCGACACCGACGCGCTCGAGGAGCTGGCGTCGCGCTTCGACCCGTCGCAGCCCGACGAACTCCGCGGCGCGCTGGAGAGCGGTGCCCTGCTGCCGCAGCGGTCGGAAGAGCAGACGGCGGCGCTGACCCGCCTCGAGAACCTCCTCGCCACGATCGAGGGCTGGGTCGACGTGGTCACGGAGGACGCGACCTCGCGGCTCCCCTCGGCGGCTCGTATCGCGGAGGCCGTGCGCCGCCGCCGGGCCGTCGGCGGACCCGCGGAGCAGGCGCTGGGGTCGCTCGTCGGTCTCGAGCTGCGCCCCCGGCGCATGCGCGAAGCGGCGGCGATGTGGCGCGCGGTCACGGAGGCCGTCGGCGTAACCGGACGCGACGCGCTCTGGGACTACCCCGATCTCATGCCGTCCGCGGAGGACATCGACGACCCCGCCGGACTGATCGCTCGCCTGACGGCCGCCTCGCGCGGCGAAGCGACTCCCGCGGATGCCATGGACGACGCGCTCGCTCAGCTCATCGCCGAGGAGACCGCGGGGCTCGTCGACGGTTTCGGCGGCGGCGACGACGAGCCCGGGGATGCCGGCAGCGACGGCGACGACGACCCCACGCCGGGCGACCAGCGGCCGGTGTGAGCCCTCCTCCCCAGGGCACTTTCTTTCGGAGTGCCCTGGGGACAACCGCGGAGAGGCCCTCGCGGACCGCCATCATCGGGGCATGCTCCGACTCGATCCCTCCGCTCCCCCGCTCTGGCGCCACGACGGCACCGTGCAGTTCGGCGCCCCCGCCCGCGGCCGCCTGGTCCACCGATTCCCGTGGACGGATGCCGCGCTGACGGCGCTCGAGGCCGGAACGTCGCGCCTCGCGCTGCGTGCCGTGGTGCGCCTGCACGGCGGCACCGATCGCGACGCCGAGGACCTGCTCGCGGCCGTCTCCCCCGCGCTCGCCCGGCGACGACGAACGGCTCCGCTTGTGGTGCAGGTCGCCGACGACCTCCCGGCCCGGACCGTACGGGCGGTCCTCGCGGCCTTTCCCGCCCGAACACCCCGCATCGATTGGGCGGGACCGGCGACCCACCCGGTGCCCGACGGCGCGAGGGTCGTGGTGTTAGCCGGGCATCGAGTGGATCCACGTCGCACCGTGGAGCTCTCGCGGCGCGACGTCATGCACCTCCCGCTCGTGTTGAGCGCGACGACGGCGACCGTCGGCCCCGTGATCGCGCCCGGGCTCACTGCGTGTCTGAGCTGCCTGGATGCCACGCGCCGACGCGAGGACGCCTCGTGGCCGCTGATCGCCGCGCAACTGCTCGCGCGAGCCCGGCCGGACACCGACGTGACCCTCGCGGCGGAAGCGGCGAGGGCGGCCCGGCACCTGGTCAGCGGTCGGATCGACTCCGTGACGCGCTCGCTGGAGCTGCGCGCCGACTCGCTCCAGCGGGTCTGGCGAACCCATCGGCCGAGCGAAGACTGCCGCTGCCGATCTCTCGAAGGAACCGAGATGGCGTCCGCTCCGAACGCCCTCGACCACGAGACCAGCTCACCGACAGCGTTCGCGCGGCCCGCGTGACGCCGACGTACGCCAGACGTCGTTCCTCGTCGACGGCCTCGAACGTCTGCGCGTACGAGATCGGCAACAGGCCCTCACTGACCCCGATGAGGTAGACGTGATCCCATTCCAAACCCTTGGCCGCGTGCAGCGTCGCCAGCGTCACCGTGCGCGTCGCGGGTTCGTGCTGGTCCTTCGCGCGAGCCTGGAGATCGTCGGTGAACGCACGCAGATCGGTACCCTCGGGCGCTTCTTCCGCCAATCGCAGGAGGGCGGCACGGGCCTCCCACGCGTCGCGGAGTGCGCCGCCTGCCGCGGGCGGTTCGTCGGTGAGGCCGATACTGCGCAGAACGTCGCGAACGGTGGCGAGGAACCCCGTCTCGAGCGGCGCGACCGACGCGGCCCGCAACGCCATGAGCGCCTGGCGCACCTCGGGGAGATCAAAGAACTTCCGGCCGCCGAGCACCGTGGCCGCGATCGACTGCTTCGCCAGCGCGTTCAGGAGGACCGCCGACTGCGCGTGCGACCGGTAGAGCACGGCGATGCTCCGCGGATCCGCTCCGCCGCGGACGGCGGCGGCGATCGCCGTGGCGACACCCTCGGCCTCGGCCTCTTCGTCGTCGAACGCGCGGACGGTGGGCACGGGTGCGTCCTCGGTGTCCGCGGCGACGAGTTCGAGGGCGCCGGCGCGACCGCGCATGAGGTCGTTCGCGACGGCGAGCACGGCGGCCGTCGATCGGTAGTTGCGTTCCAGGCGCACGACGCGCGCGTCTTCGTGGACGCGCGCGAAATCGAGCAGGTACCGCGAGTCGGCGCCCGTGAACGAGTAGATCGTCTGGCTCGCGTCGCCGACCACGCACAGGTCCCGACGGTCGCCCAACCAGAGTTCGAGCAGCCGGTTCTGCAACGGCGAGACGTCCTGGTACTCGTCCACCGTGAAGTGCCGGTACTGCTCGCGGACCGCGGCGGCCACGCGGGGCTCGGCCTCGATCATTCCCGCGCAGGTCAGCAGGACGTCCTCGAAGTCCATCTGGCGGCGCTCGTCCTTGAGCTTCTCGTACGAGCGCTGCAGCGCCACGACCTGATCGACGTTGAGCCGACCGATTCCGCCGGGACGCTCGACCGCGTACTGCTCGATCGAGCGCATCGTGACCTTGCGCCATTCGATCTCGCCGGCCACGTCGCGCAGCGTCGCGGTGTCGGGTGCCAGTCCGACGCCGTCGGCGGCGTGCGCGAGCACGCGGACCTTGTTGTCGATGATCGTCGGCGCCTGATCGCCCGCCAGCGTCGGCCAGAAGAAGTTGACCTGCGCCAGGGCGGCCGCGTGGAACGTGCGTGCCGACACACCCGTCACCCCGAGCTCGCGCAGACGGCCGCGCATCTCGCCCGCGGCTTTCGCCGTGAATGTCACGGCCATCACCCGCTGCGGCGAATACGCGCCGGTGTCGACGCCGTGCGCGATCCGTCGCGTGATCACCCGGGTCTTTCCGGTACCCGCGCCGGCGAGGACGCACACCGGACCGCGGAGGGCGCGCGCCGCTTCGAGCTGGTGCTCGTCGAGACCGCTGAGGGGGTCCACGCTCACGGGAGTTCCCGGTACCAGTCGTCGATCAGACGGTGGGCGATGGATGCCGCGCCCGGAAGCTGCACCTCGGCTTCGCCCCGCAGCGCCGCACCGACCTCGGACCGGTCGAACCACCGCACGTCGGCGATCTCGGCGCCGTCGGCGCGCGCTTCGTCGTCGCGGATCGTCCGCGCGCGGAACCCGAGCATGAGCGAGCGCGGGTACGGCCACACCTGCGAACCCCGGTACTCGATGTCGGTGAGACGCACGCCCGCCTCTTCGAAGACCTCGCGCGTGACCGTGTCCTCGAGCGACTCACCCGCCTCCGCGAATCCCGCGAAGCACGAGTACCGGCTCCCGCCCCAGGCCGCGTTGGCCCCGAGGAGCACACGGTTCGGGTCGTCGGCCGACGACACGAGCACGATCACGGCGGGGTCCGTCCGCGGGAAGTGTTCGCGGCCGCAGTTCGGGCAGTGTCGGGACCACCCCGCCTGCCGGAGGACCGTCCGCGTTCCGCACGCCGGGCAGAACGCGGCATCGCGCAGCCAGCCCGCCAGGGCGACCGCCGTGCCCAGGATCTCGGCCTCGTCCGCGGGCAGGTCGCCCCCGATCGCGCGCAGGGGCTGCCAGAGTGCGTCCGCGGGGACCACGGCATCCGACGGCTCCTCCACGACCGCGAGGAGGAGGGCCGCGCCGTCGGAGGAGCGTCCGAGGAACGCCCACTCGATCGCGTCCGTGATCGCCGAGACCGGCACCAGCGACAGACGCACCTCGGTCACCGGCGCGGCATCGCGATGCACCGCCAGCACGCGCGTGTCCGACGCCTCGCGTACGTCGAGGAGCAGGCCGTCGACGTCGCGTTCGGCTCCCGCGCGGTCGAGGGCCCCTCCGGGCCAGTGACCGGGGACCGCGGGAACAGGCAGCGGCATCGAACACCTCTCTCAAGGGCGTGGCGAGGGGGGATCGGGTGAGCGACCGACCTACCCTGGGGGCATGGCCCGCTCGCCCTTCACTCTAGCCGCGTCCGCGACGGCGGCCCTTCCCGGAATCGGAGTGACGGGCACGGCCCCGCTCACCGAGAACGCAGCCGGCCGGTTCGACTCCGCGCTGCTCGCGCTCGAGGACGGACGCACGGTCGTCGTGCGGATGCCGGCGGACGAGGACGCCGCGGCCGACCTCGCCGCAGAATCGCGGGCGTTGCATGCCCTGACCTCCGGCGTGCGGGCTCTCCTGCCCTTCCGGGCGCCCGAGGTGGTGGGCGAGAGTGGATCCGGTGTGAACCGCGTTCTCGTGGTCGATGTCATCGACGGGTACCGCATCGACCCCACCGAACTGCCCAAGGGTCCCGGGTACGCCCCCGCGATCGGCGCCGCGTTGGCCGCCGTGCACGCGCTCCCCGTCTCGATCGTGCGCACGGATGGACTGCCGGTCCGCGCTCCCGAGCAGGTCCGCGACGACGTCGCTCGCCTCCTGGATCGGGCGGATGCCACGGGCCGCGTCCCCGACGGGTTGATGATGCGCTGGCGCCGCGCGCTCCGCGAGTCCGACCTCTGGCGCTTCGAGTCGGCCGTCATCCTGGGCGGAGCGACGAGCGCGTCGATCCTGCTCGTCGACGACGCCGACGGGATTCCGCACGTGAGTGGCATCCTCGACTGGTCGGGCCTCAGCGTCGGCGACCCCGCGGTCGACCTGCGGTGGCTCGCGTCCGCGCCCACCGCGACCGACGACGTGTACGACGGCTACGCGGCGTCCGGCGTACGCTCGCCCGACCCGCTGCTGCGCGAGCGCGCCCGTCTGTACGCCGAGCTCGAGTTCGCCAAGTGGCTCGTGCACGGGCACGACGCGGGCGAGGCCGACGTCGTCGCCGACGCGGTCGCTCTGCTGGAAGCCCTCGCCGACGGTGTGCGGGGCGACCACATCGTCGCGTCGACCCGGTCGGACATCGACGACGCCCTGGCTCTGGTCGAACGCGTCCCGCCGGCCGCGGCCTCCGCCGTCGACACCTCCATGCAGACCGACACCTACGACCCGGAGGCCCTCGCGCTCTACCTCGAAGCCGAACGCGAGCGGGACGCGGCTGCCCCCGCAGGCGCCGCTACCGGAACCGAATTCGGTGTGGGCGACGCCGAGGACGACGAGCCCGGCCCCACCGCGCCGATCGACCTCGAGGGCTGGACCCCTGCTCCGGTCGGTGTTTCAGCAGAGACCGACGGCGCGACGTCGCGGGACGACGTGGAGGGCGATGCCGATACTCCCGCGGGACCTCAGCCGACCGGCGAGGTCATCGACGCCGCACAGCTGCACGAAGCCATCGACGACGAGGAAGATGCCGCGCGCGCCAGCCGTGCCGCCCTCCGCCGGTGGGGCGTGGCGCGCGACGACGCCTGAGCGCCTGGTCTCCGCCGTCCACCGGCGCGGCATGAGGACCACACGCGCGACGCCGCGCATCGCGGCATCCGGCGCCGACGCCCGGCGATCTCACGCGGCGCACACACGCGGCGAAACGAAGCACCGACGTTCGGCGACCTCACCCCCGCGCGCGACGGAACGCAGCGCACGCCCGGCGATGTCACCCCCGCAGCACGACCTCATCCCCGACGTAGAACAGCGTCACGTCGATGAGGTCGAACGGCACTCCGTGCTTGGCGTGGTACGCCTCGCGGTAGAGCTCGAGTTGCAGCATCCGTGAGCGGCGTTCCGCGTCGGTGGTCGGCGGCCGGCCCGTCTTCCAGTCGACGATCTCGTACCGGTCGCCGTGCCGGTAGACGGCATCCAACTTGCAGATGACGACATGGGGCCGACCGTCGAGCCGGGTCGTCACGAAGTCGATCTCGGTCTCGACCTCGAGCGGCTGGAGGCCCGCCCACTCGGACCGTTCGAAGATCTCCCGCAGGCGCTGGAGCTCAGCGGCGTCAGCGGTCGACTCACCGTCGTCCTCGTCGTCCCACAGGCCGGCGTCGTCGAGGCCCGTACCCGAACCGACGATTCCGGACCGCTTCTCGACCCAGGCGTGGAACAGCGTGCCGAGGCGGGTCTGCCGATACGGCCGCTCCGGGAGCGGGCGGCGCAACTCTTCGACCGCTCCGCCGTAGTCGGCGACGAAGTCCTTGAACTTCGACGCCGGGATCCGGGTCGGTGCCGGCGTGTGCGACGGGCGCAAGCGGTCGGCCCGCTCGGCCAGGAGCAGTTCGAGGTCGGCATCCGGCTCGTCCGCGGGGCGCGCTCGTGCCGCCGCGACCTCTTCGACGGCCGCGGACACCGCGACGCGCCGGGACCCGAGCGGGTCGAGCGGCCAGTGCAGGAGCCGCCGTTCGCCGTCGTACGGATCCTCGCCCGGATCGCCGACGCCTACTTCGAGTCCGAGCGCCGCGGTCGCCTCATCGAGGAAGACGCTGGGGGTGCGGGGGCGCTTGGTGCCCGACCAGCTCGACCCCGACAGCAGCAGATGGTCGCGCGCCCGCGTGAACGCGACGTACGCCAGCCGCCGATCCTCGTCGAGCTGCCGCGCCCGGTTGGCCTCGACGAACGCGTCGATGGCGGCCTTCAGCTCCTGCTGGGTCTCGGCGCCCCGCCAGCCGAGGACCGGCAGCCACGCCGAGTCCCCGCGGAACTCGGACGGGAGGATGCCGAATCCCAGCCACCCCTTGGTGTCACGCGCGAGCGAGGGGAGCTCATCGGTCACGAGACGCACGACCGCGACGGCATCCCATTCCAGCCCCTTCGACCCGTGGATGGTGAGCAGCTGCACCACGTCGTCTTCGGGAGGCTCGGTGCGCGGGGCGAACTCGTCGGCCTGCTCGGCGTGGTCGAGCCACGCGAGCAGGCTTGTGACCGACCCCGACTCGTCCGCGGCGAGAAACCCGCGGATCTCGTCGACGAACGCGCGCAGCTGGGCCGAGGCGATACGCGCCGGACCGCGCGATTCGTTCGCGGCCAGCTCGACATCGAGCCGCAGCTCCGTTTCGATCAGTCGGATGAGTTCGGGGATCGGCGCGCCGATGTTGCGGCGCAGGCCGGCGAACACCGCGCCCGCTTCGCGCAGCCGCGCCCGCCCCTCAGCCGTGATATCGGCGAGCCACCCGTGCCCGTCGGTCTGCCGGGCGACGAAATCCAGGGCGTCGACGAGCGACGCCCGGTCAGCGCCCGGGGTCGAGCGCAGGCGGTCGACCACCTCCGGGGCGAGCGGCTGGAGGGCCACGTCGTGCGTTGCGAGACGGCGCGCCAGCTGCGCGAGCGCTCGCAGGTCCGCGAGGCCGATCGACCAGCGCGGTCCGGACAGCAGACGGATGAGCGCCGACCCGGCCTCGGGGTCGCTGATCACCCGCAGCGCCGAAACGACATCGACGACCTCGGGGGTCGTCAGCAGTCCACCGAGACCGAGGATCCGGTGCGGGATGCCACGCCGCCCGAGCGCATCCCCGAACCTCACCATGTGCTTCTTGCTGCGGAAGAGCAGGGCTCCGGTCGTCGCACGCCCGTCGGCGGCACGGGCCGCCCGCACACCCGCGAACCACTCCGCGACACGATCCGCCTCGGAGTCGAGGTCGCGCTCGAAGATCACCTCGACGATCCCCTCCGGTGCGCCGGGTCGTGACCGCAATTCCTCCACCGCAACCGGTGACCGGTCCGCCAGCGGCGCCAGCACGGCGTTGGCCGCGGTGAGCACGCGCGCGCTGTTGCGCCAACTCGTCAGCAGCGAGAAGGTCTGGGATCCCCCGTCCGGCGCGAACGCGGCGGGGAATCCGCCGAGGTTGCCCGCGCTCGCTCCGCGCCACGCGTAGATCGCCTGATGCGGGTCGCCGACCGCCATGACACCGGTCGCCGCGAAGAGCGTCGAGAGCAGGTCGGTCTGCACGACCGAGGTGTCCTGGTACTCGTCCAGTAGCACGACCCGGTAGCGCGACCGCAGCTCGTCGACCACGGCGGGGTGCTCCCGCACGATCCGCAGCGCGCCCGCCACCTGGTCGGCGAAGTCCATGACACCCAACCGCGCCTTCTCGCGGTCGTACGCGGCGGCGAGGTCGGCGAGCATTCCCAGCGCGGACACCCGGGATGCCGCGTCCGCGACGTCCTTGTAGACGCTCACGCGCGCCGAGGTCGAGGGACGCTCGACGATCCGTCCGAACTCGTCCGGAAAGGATGCCAGCCGGTCGAGGTCGATGAGGTTGTCGACGCTGTCGCGGGCGATCCGCAGTGCCGCGTCGATGAGGATGCGCGGGGACTCCTGGCGCTCCTCCAAGCGAGGGTCGTCCGACGTGAACACGACCTTCCGCATGAGGAGCCACGCCGCGGATTCCGACAGCACCGCCGATTCGGAATCGCGGCCGATGCGCAGGCCGTGTTCGCGCACGATCGCATCGGCGAAACTGTTGTAGGTCGACACGGTCGGGCGGTGCAGGAGCTGGTCGTCCTCCCCCGCCGCCTCACGCGCGACGCCGCGTTCGAGCGCGAGCTCGTCGAGGACCCGTCGCCGTTCCGCATCTGCGCGCGCCCCGTCCAGCGCGGCGAGGTCGGCGAACACCGCGAGGCGTCCGGCGGCGTGGAGAGCGGGGAGCTCCGGCAACAGGCCGCGCGCTTCGAACTCCGACAGCCGGTGCAGTCGCCGGTGGATCCTCTCCGCCAGCTCGCCCGCGGCCTTGCGGGTGAACGTGAGCCCGAGCACCTCGTCGCGGCGGACGAGTCCGTTCGCGACCAGCCAGACGACACGCCCCGCCATGGTCTCGGTCTTCCCGCTGCCGGCGCCCGCCACGACGAGCGCGGGCGTCAGCGGCGCCTCGATGACCGCCGTCTGCTCCGCGGTGGGCGGGAACTGGCCGAGTGCGGCCGCGATCGTCGCGGCGGACAGCATCGCCGTCACGACGCGCTCACCGCGGACACGGTGTGGATGCGGCACAGGCCGAACGAGAACTCGTCGCGACAGTGCACCTCGTACGGCGCGGCGAAGCTGTGCCCGCGCATCACCCCGACCGCGCGCTGCACGCGCTCGACGAACTGCTCCCTCGCCGCGTCGTCGAAGGGTGGCTGGTGCGGCTCGGCGTAGTCCTTGGTCGCGGCGGTCGGTCGCAGCACGAGGAGCTTCGCGCCGCCCGGCGGCATCCCGGCGACCTGCTCGATCGCCCCCGACGAGAACGCGAGCTGGTAGGCCGCGAGCTGCGGGTTGTCGGCCACCTTCGCGTCGGTCTGCGGCTCGTTCTTGCCCGTCTTGAGGTCGACGATGACGACCTCACCCGACGGCGTGACCTCGACCCGGTCGATGTCGCCGCTCAGGATCGCGCCGTGCTCCCCCGCGTCCTCCACGGGGATGGCCACCTCGAAGTGCCGCTCGGTCCCGACGAGGCGCCCGCCGGCGTCGCCGAAACGCCGCACGTAGGTCGCCAGACGCCGCACGAGCTCGCGGGCGCGCACGCGTTCCGCGCGCTCGCGCCAGGCCGCGTCGAAGACGAGCTCGCCCCAGCGCTCCTCGACGACGCTCCACAGCTCGTCCTCGGTGCCCGCCGCCGCGGTTTCCAGCGCGGCATGGATGATCGTGCCGATGCCCGCGGTCGTTCCGCTGCGATCGCCGCCGAGGTCGCCGATGACCCAGTCGAGCTCGCACTGTTCGAGGGCGTGCAGCCGCGAGGGCGACACCCGCACGTCCTCTCGCTCGAGGTCGCGGAGCGGTGCCGTCGAACTCGGCGCCGCGACGCCGTACCACTGCTCGGGTGCCGCCCCCGCGACCTCGGCGGCCGCGAGCAGGGCGAGCTGACCCGCCGCGTGGCGGCGCTCGCGCGCCGGGGAGCGGGGCGAGGTGAGGGTGCGGCGGTGGCGCGCCACGAGGCCGCGCAGCGAGAGCGGATGCTCCGGGACGGCGGATGCCGGCTCGGGCGTCGGCAGCATCTCGAAGAGCACGCTGGGACCGGTGTCGTCGTCGTCGACCGCGGTCACGATGAGCCGCGAGTGCGCGCGCGACAGTGCGCGCACGAACAGCCGCAGTTCGTCGTGCATCGCGGCGCGGCGACGGTCGAGCATCCCCGCGGCCGGCAGGTCGGGGAACTGCACGGCGTCGGCGAGGCGCCACGTCTCGAGGAGTCCGCCGCGCAGCCGGGTGTTGGGCCACACGCCTTCCTGCACCCCGGCGACGACGACCGTGTCGAACGCCGTACCGGCCGCCGCGGCGGGCGTCAGGACCCGGACGGTGTCGACCACGGCGGGCTGCTCGATCCGGTCCTCCGCGACGTCGCTGTCGATCACCGACCGCAGGAACACCGCGGCCTCCCCGTCGGGCTCGCGCTCGGTGAACCGTTTGGCCGCCTGGAAGAGCGCGACGATCGCGTCGAGGTCGCGGTCGGCCTGCTCGGCGAGCGGGCCATGCCCGCGCGAAGCTTCGCGCCACGGGCGGGACAGACCGCTCCGCTCCCACGCGGTCCAGAGCAGTTCGTGCGCCGTGGCGTGCGCGTCGGCCTGGGACCGGAGGGCGGCGAGCGTCTCCCCGAGCCGCGTCGCCCGGCGGGCCTCGCGGGTGTCGATGGTCGCGAGGTCGAGCGGATGCCGCAGCCCCGACGTCAGCAGTTCCGCACCGGAGCGCGTCCCCCCGGCGGACAGTTCCTCCTGCCGCAGGGCGGAGCGCAAGCGGCGCAGCTCGATGGGGTCGAGCCCGCCGTAGGTGCCGAGGAGCGCGTCGAGGACGGCATCCGCGGTCCAGGCGTCGGGGTCGCGCATGCCGAGTTCGACGAGGGTGACGAGGTCGCGCACCGCGCGCTGCGCGCCGAGGGCCACGCCGGGTCCGCTGGCTCGCGCGGGCACTTCGCGCGCGGCCAATTCGGCCTCGAGCGCGGCGACCTGGCGCGAGTCGTGCGCGATCACGGCGCAGGAGCTCCACGGCACGCCGTCGAGGACGTGGCGCTCGCGCAGCAGGCGGGCGATCGCGTCGGCCTCTTCGGCCGGGGACCGCAGGAGAAAGGTGCGCACGGATCCCTCGGGCGCAGCCCCGATCGGCGCACGACGGTGGGCCACGACTCCGGCCGCCCCGATCCGCGCCGCGACCCCGCGGACGAGGTCGATCTGCTCGGTCGTGCCGCGGTGGGGGTCGCCGAGAGCGACGAGACCGCCCAGCTCGGCCGCGAGCCGCGCGAAGTTCTCCGGCGTCGCCCCGCGGAACGCCCCCGACCCGACATCGGGATCGCCGAACGCGACGACGCCGATCCCGCGCGCGCGGCACGCGCGCAGCAGGTCGATCCCGCCGGACGTGAGTTCTTGCGCGTCGTCGACGAGGATGCAGCGGATCGAGGCGAAACGCCCCAGCAGTTCGCGGTCGCCCGCGGCCTCGTCGAACACCGCGACGGCCTCGCGGGCGAGGTCGGCGGCGTCACGGTGGGCTCCGCGCATCTCGGCCCGGACGGCGCGGTACTCGGCAGCGAAGGACCCGACCGCCGCCCACACCGGGATGCCATGGCGCTCGGCCAGCGCGGGAAGGTCTTCGGGCGCGATACCGAGGTCGGTGCACTCGGCGAGGAACGCCCGCAGATCGCCGCGGAAGCCGCGTGTGGCGCGGATGGACGGCCCCAGCCAGTCGGGCCACCGACGACGCCCCTCGGCCTCGTCGAGCGCGTCGCCCTCGAGCAGTTCGCGGATGATCTGGTCTTCGTCTCCACCGGTGAGCAGCTGCGGGGGCTCGGCGCCGCGGCGGACCTCCGCTCCACGCACGATCTGGAAAGCGAAGGAGGCCAACGACCGCGCGAGCGCACCGGCCGTCGCGCGGCCCACCGCGAGAGCCAGCGGGTCGCGCAGGGCGGTCGCCGCCGGTCGGGTCGGCGTCAGGACCAGAACGTGGTCGGGGTCGACTCCCCGATCGACGAGAGACCGCACCCGGGACAGCAGCGTCGACGTCTTCCCCGACCCGGGCGCTCCGACGACGGCACCGCTCGCCTCCGGATCCCACGCGACGACGACCTGCTGCTCGGGATCGAGTTCGCCAGGATCCAGCGCCCGCGCCGACCACCGGTCACCCCCGGCGACAGGCACCTTCGCGTCCTCTCGGGCGAGGGTGGCGGCATCCGGATCCTGCATGCGTTCCACGCTAGCCGGGGCCTCCGACACGGGCCCCGCGACCCGCCCCGTTCGCCGTCCGCGAAGCGTGACCGCGAGCGCGGAACCCCCCTCCGCGGGTGTCGTAGAGTCGGATCATCGCGCCGGGTGGACCGACAAACCCGGGCGGAAAGGACGCATCGTGGAGATCCGCATCGGCATCACCAACACCGGGCGCGAACTGAACTTCGAGACCGCCGAATCGTCGGATGCCGTGAAGTCGTCGATCGCCGCCGCGCTCGACCAGTCCGCCACCCACGTCACCTTCACCGACGTCAAGGGCAACTCCTACATCGTCCCGACCGCGAACCTGGCCTTCGTCGAGCTCGGCACCGAAGAGGCCCGTCGCGTCGGCTTCGTCGCCTGACCCCACGGCCATGGAGATCCTGCTCGGGCTGATCTTCGGCGCGGTGGTCGGTCTCGCCGTCCACTACGCCCTGCCGCACCGCGACCAGCGCGGTGCGCTCCTCGCCCCGCTCGCCGGGGCAGCGGCATCCGGCGTGTCCTGGACCGTCCTCACCTGGGCGGGTCTGGGAGCCGCCACCCCCGTGCCGTGGATCGTGGCGATCGTCGCGCCCGCCGTGACGACGCTGATCCTGGTTCCGGTGCTGACCCGCGCGCGCCAGCGCAGCAACGCCGCCCTCCGCGGACGCCGCGCCGCCTGAACCGCCGGGCCGCGGCCCACCGAGGCTCCGCCGGCTCACCGACGCCGCGCCGCCTGACCGCGACGCCCGAACGCGTCAGGCCGCCAGGCCCATGGCATCCATTCGCCGGGCGTGGGCGCCCATGAGCTCCGTGAACACCGGCTCGACCTTCGCCTCTTCGGCGCTGTCCAGGCGCGAGTGCGTGAGCGCGGCCCGCGCCACGAGGAGCGTGTCGCCCACCAGCCGGCGCCCCCACAGCGCGAGCAGCCAGCGCCACTCCTCGTCGCTCGCGATCGTCGCGCCGAGAATCTCGACGATCGCCTGACGGTCGTCGTCGGCCTGCAGGATGCGCGCGACCCGGCGCCCGGTCTCGCCGTAGCTCGACGACAACGCCAGGTAGAAATCGTCGAGCATGCCCGCCGTGATGTGGACGGACAGCATCGTCTCCTGCGGCCGGACGCCGTGGGTGTTGCGGCGGAACGCGTCGAGGGACTCGCGGAACGGCAGCATGAGCTGCGTCGGATCGGCACCGCGCTCGCGGATGACCGCGACGATCTCCTGGTGCTTGATGAGCGCCGCGCCCGCGGCGCGCGACAACGATTCCTTCTCGGCGAGTTCGGGCGTCAACGCGATGAGCTCGCTCAGCGTCTCGAAGAATCCGAGCTGCAGATAGGCGGCCTGACCGAGGAAGGTGTCCAGGTCGGGGGCCAGCTCGGCGAAGTCGACGCGCATCGCGTCGCCCAGATCTCCACGGGAGCGCAACTGCAGCGTCCGACCGACCGGTCGACGACGACGGAACCACTCGAACACGCTCTACAGCCTAGGCGTACGGCATGGTCGGACCCCCGAAACACGCGCCGGGTAGAGTGGACACACCCCGGCGATGGATCGGGGCCCCGCGCCTGTGGACGAGTGGAGGGCGTGGATCCGACTCCCCAGGCGGTCTCTCACCGCCGGAACAGGCACGCTCATGACGACTTTCGCCGAGCTCGGCGTCGATCAGGACATCGTCGATGCCCTGGCATCCAAGGGCATCGTGGATGCCTTCCCGATCCAGGAACAGACCATCCCCCTCGGCCTTCCGGGCCAGGACATCATCGGTCAGGCCAAGACCGGAACGGGCAAGACCTTCGGCTTCGGCATCCCCGTGGTCCAGCGCCTCGGCGCGAACCCCGAGCCCGGCGTGAAGGCGCTGATCGTGGTTCCCACGCGCGAGCTCGCCGTCCAGGTCTACGAGGACATGGACATGCTGACCCAGAACCGCGCGACGAGCGTCGTCGCGATCTACGGCGGCAAGGCGTACGAGGGTCAGATCGACCAGCTCAAGGCCGGCGCGCAGATCGTCGTCGGCACGCCGGGTCGTCTGATCGACCTCAGCAACCAGCGCCTGCTCGACCTGTCCGGTGCCGTCGAGGTCGTGCTCGACGAAGCCGACAAAATGCTCGACCTCGGCTTCCTCGCCGACATCGAGAAGATCTTCCAGAAGGTCCCCGCGGTCCGCCACACGCAGCTGTTCTCGGCGACCATGCCCGGGCCGATCGTCGCGCTCGCGCGTCGCTTCATGTCGAACCCGATCCACATGCGAGCGAACGACCCCGACGAGGGCCTCACGCAGGCCAACATCAAGCACCTCGTCTACCGCGCGCACTCGCTCGACAAGGACGAGGTCATCGCCCGCATCCTGCAGGCCGAGGGTCGCGGCAAGACCGTCATCTTCACGCGCACGAAGCGCGCTGCCCAGAAGCTCGTCGACGAACTCAACGACCGCGGCTTCAACGCCGCAGCCGTCCACGGCGACATGAGCCAGGAGTCGCGCGAGCGCTCCATGGCGGCCTTCAAGGCCGGCAAGCGCGACGTGCTGATCGCGACCGACGTCGCCGCGCGCGGCATCGACGTGAACGACGTCACGCACGTCATCAACCACACGATCCCCGACGACGAGAAGACGTACCTGCACCGCGCCGGCCGCACCGGCCGCGCCGGCAAGACCGGTATCGCGGTGACGTTCGTCGACTGGGACGACCTGCACAAGTGGGCGCTCATCAACCGCGCCCTGGAGTTCGGCCAGCCCGAGCCCATCGAGACCTATTCGTCGAGCCCGCACCTCTACACCGACCTCGACATCCCCGAGGGCACGAAGGGCCGCCTCGTCACCGCCCCCAAGGCCGCGCCGGCTCCCAAGGCCGAGAAGCCCGAGAGCACGGACGGGACGGATGCCACGGCCGAGGGCGCTCCGCGTCGTCGCCGTCGTCGCCGCGGCGGGTCGGGCACGTCGGGCGAGCAGCGGGCTTCGTCGACGCCGCGCGCCGAGGGCGCCGGCACGCACGACGGCGGAGGCAGCGAGCACCACGACGGCAACGCGGCTCCGCGTCGTCGCCGTCGCCGCCGCAGCGGCGGGTCCGGCACCAACGCCGCCCCCGTGGCCTGAGCACTCACTCACCACGCGGCGCCGTCCCTTTCGAGTGGCGGCGCCGTCGTCATGTGTGCGGGTGGAGCTGCATAACTCCTGCACATCGGTCGCGGGAGCGCCCACGAACGCCGCCCCGCGCCGAAGCGCAGGAGTTGTGCGCCGTGAACGGGCCGCGGCCGTCAGGCGTAGACCGGCGCGGAGCCGGTACCCGCGGCGATGATCCGCGCGACCATCTCGTCGTCGGTCGTGTTCTCGCCGGGGACGTTGGGCTTGCCCAGGCCGTGGTAGTCGCTCGACCCGGTGACGATGAGGTCGCGTTCGGCCGCGAGTCGCGCGAGGGTGGCCGTGGCATCGGGGAGGTTCTCACGGTGACGCAGCTCGAAACCGGCGAGGCCCGCCGCGAGCATGCGCTCGAGGACCGGCCGCGGCAGCAGCGCCCGACCGGCGGGGTGGGCGATGATCGGCACGCCACCCGCCCCGACGACGAGCTCGACCGCGGTCACCGGGTCGGGCGCGAAGAGCGACACGTAGTACTCGTTGCGCGGGTGGAGGATGCCGGCGAACGCCTCGGTGCGGTCAGCGACGATCCCGCGGGCGACGAGCGCGTCCGCGATGTGGGGACGGCCGACCGTCGCCCCGTCGGTCGTCTGCGCGACGATGTCGTCCCAGTCGATGTCGAAATCGCGCGAGATGCGTTCCGCCATGATCTGCGCACGGTCGAGGCGTGAGGAGCGGATGCGATCGGTCATCGCCCGGAGCGCCTCGTCGTCCGGATCGACGAGGTAGGCCAGCAGGTGGACGCTGCGCCACTCGTGCTGCGCCGACAGCTCCATCCCGGGCAGGAACGTCATGCCGAGCGACGACGCGGCCTCGGCCGCTTCGGCCCACCCCGACGTCGTGTCGTGGTCGGTGAGAGCCGCGGTCCGCAGACCGTGGCGGTGCGCGGCTGCCATGACGAGGGCGGGTGATTCGGTCCCGTCGGAGTGTGTCGAGTGGAGGTGAAGGTCACTCGGTCCCTCGAATCGTCGATCGCGCTCCACCCGTCGAGCGTACCGTCCGCCCGCGCCGCGGCGTCGCTCACGTGGAGGCGCCGGAGAGGTGGCATCCGTCGATCTCTCAGGCGCCTCGCCTAGGGTCGGGTGCGTGCGTCGGCTGTTCGGGATCCTCTTCGCGCTCGCGTGCACGGCGCTGGCCGTGGCGGTGACCTGGCCGACCGTCTTCGGGATCGAGCGGACCTTCCCGCTAGCCCAGGTGATCTCGTTCCGTCTCCCCGTCGCGGGCGGTTTCGCCGCCGCCGCGGCGCTGGCGCTGCTGTTCGCGTTGTTCCGTCCGCTGCGCGCCGTGGCGCTCACGGTCGCCCTCGTCTTCATCGCGGCGGCGGGAGTGAACGGCGCGTCCGTGCTGCAGCGCGGGACGCAATCCGACGCGCTGCCCGAGAAGACCGCGACGAGCCTGCGCGTGATGACCTGGAACACCGCGGGCGAGGCGACGTCGGCCGAGGCGATCGCGGAACTCGCGGTCGCGATGAAGGCGGACGTCGTCACCCTTCCCGAGACCACGATCGACACCGGCGCGCGGGTCGCCGAACTCATGCGCGATCTGGGCCAGCCGATGTGGGCGCATCACGCCGAGTACGGGACGACCGGATGGGATGCCACGTCCACGACCGTCCTGATCCGGCCCGAGCTCGGCGACTACAGCGTCATCCAGTCCTCGCTCGACGGGTCGAGCAACACCTCGACCGTGCCGAGCGCGGTCGCCATGCCGGTGTCGGGGAACGGTCCGATCATCGTCGCGGCCCACGCGGTCGCCCCGCGGCAGGACTACATGGCGCAGTGGAACTCCGACCTGAAGTGGCTCGCGGATCAGTGCGCGACGGACAACGTCATCCTCGCCGGCGACTTCAACGCCACGCTCGACCACATGACCGGCCTGGGCGAGGACGGCGGCACGCTCGGCCGCTGCCGCGACGCGGCGTCCGAGAGCGGCAGCGGCGGGGTCGGCACGTGGCCGACGGACGTGCCGGCGCTGCTCGGCGCGCCGATCGACCACGTCATGGCGACGCCGGACTGGACCGTGACCGGTTCCGTCGTGCTCCGCACCCTCGACGGCTCCGGGAGCGACCACCGTCCGATGGTGGTGCAGTTGGAGCGCACCGGCGGCTGACCGTGCGCGGTGCGGCGTGCGGTGCGAGACTGGACGCATGGACTCCCCCGCCGACCGCGACACGATCGCCCCCGCAGAGCCGAAGCCCGTCGAGACGACGACGAACCGCAAGGCGCCGTTCCCACGCGGCTTCCTCGACACGATCTCGACCGGGTGGGCCGAGCGCCCCGAGTCGCTGCCGACCGCGCGCGAGCAGTCCGCGTGGGCCGCGCGCCGCCGCGCCCGCGTCTCCGAGGCGTTCCCGGGCGACCGGCTCGTGATCCCCGCGGGCTCGCTCAAGCAGCGCAGCAACGACACCGACTACCCGTTCCGCGCCCACTCGGCGTTCGCGCACCTCACCGGGTGGGCGGCGGACTCCGAGCCCGACTCGGTCCTGGTCTTCGAGCCGCGAGACGACGGGCACGAGGCGGTCCTCTACTTCCGTGAGCGTGCCGACCGCACGACTCCCGAGTTCTACGCGGATGCCTCGATCGGCGAGTTCTGGATCGGTCCGCGCCCCGCCCTGGCCGGTGTCGCCTCCGACCTGGGCCTCGCGACCGCCCACGTCGACAGCTTCGTCGCCGCGGACGACGACCGCGTCGTGGGCGTGGACGACGAGCTCACGCGGTTCGTCTCGGAGCTGCGTCTGGTGAAGGACGAGTACGAGCTGGCCCAGATGGCCCTGGCCGTCGAGGTCACGGCATCCGGATTCGACGACATCATCGCCGAGCTCCCCCACGTCATCGAGCACCCGCGGGGCGAGCGCGTCGTCGAGGGCGTCTTCCACCGCCGTGCGCGCGCGGACGGCAACGCCGTCGGGTACGACACGATCGCCGCCTCGGGTCCCCACGCGTGCTACCTGCACTGGACGCGCAACGACGGCGCCGTCGTCCCGGGCGACCTCATCCTCATCGACGCCGGCGTCGAGGTCGACAGCCTGTACACCGCCGACATCACCCGCACGCTGCCCGTGTCGGGGCGCTTCACCGAGGTGCAGCGGCGGGTCTACGAGGCGGTGCGCGAGGCCGCCGACGCCGCCTTCGCGGCCGCGCGCCCCGG
Organism: Microbacterium sp. SLBN-111; assembly: GCF_049739645.1. Taxonomy (NCBI): domain Bacteria; kingdom Bacillati; phylum Actinomycetota; class Actinomycetes; order Micrococcales; family Microbacteriaceae; genus Microbacterium; species Microbacterium sp. SLBN-111. The sequence continues at coordinate 2,921,818 of NZ_JBMGQH010000001.1, read as the reverse complement.
CGTGCCCTTCCGCCGCATCCACGAGGCCGCCATGGAGGTCATCGCCGCCCGCGTGGCCGAGTGGGGTCTCCTGCCGGTGACGGCGGAGGAGGCTCTGGATGCCGATCGCGGCGGCCAGCACCGGCGGTACATGGTGCACGGCACGAGCCACCACCTCGGCATCGACGTGCACGACTGCGCGCAGGCGCGGCGCGACATGTACTACGACGGGCTGCTCGAACCCGGTATGGTCTTCACGATCGAGCCGGGCCTCTACTTCCAGATCGACGACCTCACGGTGCCCGAGGAGTACCGCGGCATCGGCGTGCGCATCGAGGACGACATCGTGATGACCTCCGACGGGCCGGTGAACCTGTCCGCCGGGATCCCCCGCACGGCCGACGAGGTCGAGGACTGGATCGCGCGGCTCGCCCGGTGACCTTCACCCCTCCCGCGTCGTTCACGACGCGGCCGACGTTGCGCGGATCGTTCGGCATGTCGGCATCCACGCACTGGACGGCCACCGCGACCGCGCAATCCGTCCTGGAACGGGGCGGCAACGCCTTCGACGCCGCGGTCGCGGCGGCCTTCGTGCTGCACGTCGTCGAGCCGCATCTGAACGGTCCGGGCGGCGACCTCGTCGCGATCGTCCGCCCGGCGGGGGCCGACGAGCCGCGCGTGCTGATGGGGCAGGGTCCCGCGCCGGCGGGGGCGTCGATCGCAGCGTTCCGCGCGCGTGGGCTCGACCTCGTGCCCGGCGCGGGAGGACTCGCCGCCGCGGTGCCCGGCGCGGTCGACGCCTGGCTGCTCCTTCTCCGCGACCACGGCACGTGGGAGCTCGCCGACGTCCTGGACTACGCGATCGGCTACGCGCGCGACGGACACCCGCTCGTCGCCGGTGCCGCCGTGACGATCGGCCGGGTGGCCGACCTCTTCCGCGACCACTGGACGACGTCGGCGGACCTGTGGATGCCGACGGGCGCGGTGCCCGCACCGAACACCGTCGTCCGCAACCCGGCGTATGCCGCGGTGCTGGAGGGTCTCGTCGCCGTGGGCGCGCGCGTCGACGACCGGGAATCCCGGATCGACGCGGCCCGTCGCGAGTGGATGACGGGGTTGCTGCCGCGCGCGGCGGCGTTCGTGCGCACGCCGCACCGCCACTCGGACGGCGGCGACCACCCCGGCGTGCTCGACGACGCCGATCTCGCGGGATGGAGCGCCTCCGTCGAACCGGCCGTGTCGGCGACGTTCCGCGGGTGGCGGGTGTTCAAGGCCGGCGTGTGGACGCAGGGTCCCGCCCTGCTGCAGACGCTGCGGATGCTCGACCCCCTCGAGGACGAGCTCCTCGATCCGTCGACGGCGGCCGGAGCCCACACCCTCCTCGAGGTGCAGAAGCTGGCCTACGCCGACCGGGACGCGTGGTTCGGCGACGCGGGTGCCGCGGTCGGCATCGACGCGCTCCTCGCGGACGACTACCTCGCGGGGCGGGCGTCGCTCGTCGACGACACCGCGAGCGCTGAGCTGCGCCCCGGCTCCCCCGACGGTCGCACGCCCGTCCTGCCGCCCCTGCGGACGGATGCCGGGGTCACGAGCGCGGGCACCGGCGAGCCGACGGTCGACCGACGCGGGCAGACGCGCGGCGACACGTGCCACCTCGATGTCATCGACCGCTGGGGCAATGTCGTGTCCGCGACACCCTCCGGCGGGTGGCTGCAGTCCTCCCCCGCGGTCCCCGACCTGGGCTTCTGCCTCGGGACGCGCCTGCAGGCGACGTGGTTGATCCCCGGGCACCCGGCATCCCTCGTCCCGGGTCGGAGGCCCCGCACCACGCTCACCCCGACGATGCTGACGCGCGGCGACGAGGTCATCGCCCTGGGATCGCCCGGCGGCGACCAGCAGGATGCGTGGCAGTTGCCGGTGCTGCTGCGCATGCTCGTGGGGGCATACGAGCCGCAGCAGGCCATCGACGCCCCGTCGCTGCACACGACCGCGGTCCTCGATTCGTTCTGGCCGCGGACGTGGACACCGTCGGGTGCCGTCGTCGAGGACCGGATCGGCGACGCCGTCGTCGAGGAACTCGAACGTCGCGGACACCGTGTGCGCCGCGCCGGTGACTGGGCCCTCGGCCGCGTGAGCGCCGTCGGGCGCGACGCCGACGGTCTGCTGTGGGCCGCGGCGAACCCGCGCGGGATGCAGGGGTACGCTGCCGGACGCTGAGCCGTTGTCCACAGGGTGAAATCACGGCCCCCGCGGGTTCCCTACGATCCCGCGCATGTCGTATTCGGTGGATCCCCCGCAGGTGCTCAGCGTGGCCGAACGTCTGCGCGGCTGCTTCGACGACCTCGACGAGGTGGCGACCTCCCTCCGGAGGGCGGTGGATGCCGTGGCCCAAGCACTCGCCCGGGCGACGTCCGCGCACGTCGGGTTCGTCGAGGTCGCCGACGCGCGCGTCGACCTGGCCCACCGGATCGTCGGACGCGGTCGCTCCGCCATCGCGGCCCTGCAGTCGGCGGTCCTCGCCTACGTAACGGCCGACACCGAGATGGCGGCGACGACGGGGATGCACAGCGCAGCGGTCGAGGGCCGTGGCAATCCCTTCGATCCCACGGTTTTCGGGAAGAGACGACTGTGACGGCTGAGACGCTGGTGCCGGAGCCGCCGGCGGACGCCGAACAGGTGCGCCAGGCGACCGAGGCGCTGCGGCACCGGGCGGACCAGGTCGAGCTGACCGTCCAGGAAGCACTCCTCACCTGGAATCTCGTCCCCCAGCTGTATCGCGCACCGGAGGCCGACGTCCTGCACCAGTCCCTGACGAGCACGCGACCGGTCGGGCGCGAGATCGCCGCCGGGCTCGAGGCCGCGTGCCGCGCACTCGAACACTACGCGGACGACCTCGACGATCTCGCGTACGAGCGCGCGCTGATCCTGAACGCACAGGCCTCCGGAGCTCCGGCCCCCGTCTGGGAGAGCGACGCCACAGACCGGGGCGCGGCGATGAACGATCTCGCCCACCGGAGGTGGCAGGCCGCCCTCCGACGCGATGCCGCCGCGCTCGCCGAGCGATACGACGAGGCGACGGACCGCTGTGCGCGCGCCCTGCGCGCCATCCCGGACGTGTCGTGGACATCACTCGTCGCCTGGGCCAGCCCCGAGGTCACCGATTCGCCCGCCTCACCGACGGACACGGTCGGTCGCGCGATCCTCGATCGGCTCGCCACAGCTCCGGATGCCGCCGACCTGCTGTCGCGGCATCCGGAATGGTCCGTCATCCTCGGTCGCACGGCGCCCGGCGAGATCGCGCGGTGGTGGGCGGGTCTCGACCCCCGGCTCGCCGGCGCCCTCGTCACGGCCGTGCCCGCCCTCGTCGGAAACCTCGACGGAGTGCCGATCGCCGAACGCGTGGCCGTCAACCGCGGGCGCGCGAGCGACCATCTGCGCCAGTTGCGCGCGGAACGGCGGGCCCTCGAGGCGCTGCGCGCCCCGCGCTCGCGGGCGAACGCCCTCGAGGTCCTCGACCGCCGCGCGGAGCGGGCACGCCTCGACCGCGAGATCGCGTACTTCGAGAACGTGGTGAGCGGGAGGAAGCAGCTGTACGCCTGGGACCCGGAGCACGGTTCGTTGATCGAGATGGCGGGCGAACCGTCCACGGCCACGGCGGCGCTCTTCGTCGTCCCGGGCACGAATGCGAACCCGGAGTCGTTCATGTCCGATCGCCCCGTCACGGATTTCGCGGAGTGGCAGGTCGGCTCCGGCGGCGGATTGGTGGTCGCCTTCACCGTCCTCACCGGGCCCATGCCGCAACTCGACGACCTCGTGACGGCGGGCCCGGAATGGAATCGGTTCGCCAAACAGCGCGGCGCGGAATACGCTCGCTTCGTTCAGGGAGTGGATGCTACCCACCCCGACCTCTGGACGATGAGCTACGAGCACTCCTACGGCGGCGGAGTCGGCAGCGAGGCCGAAAAACACGGCGGGACCGTGGACGCTCGATTCCTCGCCGCGAGCGTCGGTGCCATCGGCCCCTACGAACCCCATCCCGGGACGCAGTACTTCGCGACGCAGGCGATCGACGACATCAACCGCTACTACGCGGGCGTCGGGCTCGGCCCCCTCGGCTTCACCGTCGCGCCGGAGACGATCCCCGGCGTGCACATCGTCGATTCGGGGCTGCCCTGGCCGAACATCCCCCAGCTCGTCGACCTGGGCCTGACCCGGGATCCGGGTGTGCTCGTCGGCATCGTGCGCGACAGCGTGCAGCATCACACGGCGCTGATGAGCGGGGACGAATCCATCAACGGTCCGGTAATGCGGACAGTCCGCGACCTCCTCGCATCGAAAGGCGACCATCCGTGAATTCCCGTCATCTCGTCCTAATGGCGGTGATCCTCATTCCCTTGCTGGCAGGCTGCAGCGACTCGCGGCCAAAGTATGCCGACGTCCGCGCGGAGGCGATTGAGGCCCTCACAGAAGTCGAAGCGCTCATCCCGGGTGCGACGACACCTCGGCCGAGGCCCGAACAAGAACCGTTCGGTTGTGGGAACGATCCACTATCCGGGGCGGGGAGCGACACCGCTTTCTACACCGGATATTGGGAAGTTGAAGTCAGCGACGATCTCGATGTCCCGGGCTTCATCGAGGAGCTTCCGTCGAAGCTCGGTGACGGATGGACGATTGAAGACTTAGGAGTTGCCGTCCCGTTTGCTCAGGTGCACCTCCTGCAGAAATCCCCCAAGCTCAGCCTCACAGTCGAGGAGAGGAGCCGAAGCGGCAAGAAGGGCATCGATCTGCTGGTCATGTCACGCTGTGGAGTAGACGCGCCTGCTTCGGCATCGGTGTCTCAACAGCTACTGCCGACGGTTCACAGCCCCCGCACGAACTCCCCCACGACGCCGGCGAGCCCCGCGCCGATCTCCTCCGCCGGTCGTCGCTTCCCCTTCACGGCGAACGAATGATCGGCCCCTTCGATCCAGTGGACGCGCGCGTCGTGGCACGTCGCGACGACGTCGTCGAACTGCTCACGTGGGGCGATGAAGGGGTCGTTCTCCCCCTCGACGAAGAGCTGCGGGAGGGTGATCCGCGGCAGGTGCTCGGCGCGAGGCTTGTCCGGGCGGCCGGGCGCATGCAGCGGGTACCCGAGGTACGCGAGGGCTCGGGGCGTCACGGCTCCCTCGGCGGCGGCGACCGACGCCATGCGCCCGCCGTAGGACTTGCCGACGGCGACGAAGGCACCGACGCCCTCGGACGCGAGCCACCCCTGCACACCCGCCCATGTGGCGACGGCGTGGGTGGCGGGGCCTGGCATCCGTCGTCCGGCCTCCACGTAGGGGAAGACGAACCGGAGCACCGCGATGCCTGAGCCGGACAGCGCCGACGCGAGACCCTCGAGGAACGGGTGGGTCATCCCGGCACCCGCGCCGTGTGCGAGCGCGATCGTCGCGTCCGCGCCCGGGACGTCCGCCCACAGACCCGACACCTCGGTCTCCCCTGTCGGCAGCGCCACGGGGATGCGGACGGGACGGGGCGTCACCGGTCTTCGCGCGGTGTGCCGGACTCCGCGTCGGACTCCCGCGAAGCCGTCGTCTCCGGCTCGGCGTCCGAAGAGGACCCCGGTGCAGACGGGGTACCGGCACCGGGGGCCGCCGGCGGCGCAATGCGCTCGCCATACCGCGGCGGCTCGTCGTCCGCGGGGCGCGGAGGCACCGGCGGACGCGGAGGCACCGCGGGCGCCGCCGTGCCGGGAGTCGTCACGCGCTCGCCGTACTGCGGCGGCGCGGCGTTCGCGGGGGCCGGGGGTCGTACGACCTCGGTGCGGATCGCGCCCGACGTCCCGAGGATCCCGCGGGCCTTCGCCAGGCTCGACGCTGCGACGAACACGTCGTAGTGATCGGCAGCCACCTGCGTGACCGAGGCGAAATCGCGGCGGCGGCGCAGGAGCGAATACGTGCCGAGGCTCAGCAGCATGCCGAGCGCCATGCCGACCAGCAGCACACCCACGAAGGCCGAGATCTGCGCGTTCGGCGTGCCGAGCACGAAGATGAACGCGAACAGCAGGCCGAGCATCAGACCGTTCAGCGCCCCGGAGCGTGCCGCCGTGGCGTAGCCGAGACGGCCGGTGATCCGCTCCATCGAACGCAGCCCCGTGCCGACGATCGTGATGTCGCGAGCGGGAACCTCCCCCGCGATGAGGGCGGACACGGCCTTCTGCGCGTTCTCGTACTTCGGAAACGACGCGACCGCTTGCCCGAGATCGTCTGTTCCCGTGCCGGCGGGTCCCCCGAACATGCTCATTTCACCATCTTGTCACGCGGCCCTGTGGGCCCGATGGATGCCCCCGACAGAACGCGGACTACGCTGGGACGGTGAGCACGCAAAGGGTTTTCGTCGCCCGCTTGGCGGGCTGCACGGTGTTCGATCCCGCGGGAGACCGCCTGGGAAAGGTGCGCGACGTCGTGGTGATCTACCGCGCCTCCGCCGCACCGCGCGTCGTGGGCCTCGTCGTCGAGATCCCCGGACGCCGACATGTGTTCGTGTCCATCGGCCGCGTGACATCCATCCAGTCCGGGCAGGTCATCACGACCGGTCTCATCAACGTGCGCCGGTTCCAGCAGCGCGGCGGCGAAGTCCGTGTCATGGCCGAGATGCTCGGCCGCCGCGTGCACCTCGTGGACGGCTCCGGCGACGCCGTCATCGAAGACGTCGCGATCGAACGCAACCGCCTCGGCGAATGGGACGTGGGTCAGCTCTTCCTCCGCCGCCCGCGCACGAGCGCGTCGCCGTTCGCGAAGGGGGCGACGACGTTCGCGGCCTGGAACGACGTCCGCGAGCAGCAGACGCCCGGGCAGGCGCAGTCGGCCGAGCAGCTCGTCGCGACGTACTCCGACCTGAAGCCCGCCGACCTCGCGAACACGCTCCTCGACCTCCCCGAGGAGCGCCTCATCGAGGTCGCCGAAGAACTCAGCGACGACCGCCTGGCCGATGCCCTCGAGGAGATGCCCGAGGACGAGCAGGTCCACATCCTCGAGCAGCTGGGCGACGAGCGCGCCGCCGACATCCTGGATGCCATGGAGCCCGATGACGCGGCCGACCTCCTCGGCCAGCTGCCGGAGTCCCGCTCTGAGCAGCTCCTCGAGCTCATGGAGCCCGAGGAGGCCGACGACGTCCGCGCCCTGCTGCAGTACGGTCCCGACACCGCCGGTGGCCTCATGACCCCCGAGCCGATCGTGTTGTCCGCGGATGCCACCGTGGCCGAGGCCCTCGCGCTGATCCGCCGCCACGAGCTGCACCCCGCGCTCGCGGCATCCGTGTTCATCACGCTGCCCCCGTACGAGACGCCGACGGGCCGACTGCTCGGCACGGTGCACTTCCAGCGCATGCTCCGCTACCCGCCGCACGAGCGGCTCGGCGCGATCATCGACGACACCCTCGAGCCGGTGCCCGCCGACGCATCCGCGGCCGAAGTCGCGCGCCTGCTCGCGAGCTACAACCTCGTCTCCCTGCCGGTCGTGGATCAGGCGCATCGTCTCGTCGGCTGCGTCAGCATCGACGACGTGCTCGACTACCTGCTGCCCGACGACTGGCGCACGCACGACAGCGACGATCCGAAACCCAAGACGACGATCAGACCGCCCGCGACCGCGAGCATCCCCCAGATCCCGACCCAGACGCGAACGCAGACCCCGAGGAGGCGCTGATGGCACGTGCACAACGACAGACCGCCCTCGACGCCCCCCGCGGCCGCACGGGAATGCTGGCGCCGCGCGCGCCGCAGCCTTCGCGCGACCGGTTCGGCCGGTTCACCGAGTGGGTCGCCCGCGCCATGGGCACGCCGACGTTCCTCCTGTCGCTCACACTCTTCTGCGTCGTGTGGATGGGCTGGAACTCGCTCGCGCCGGACGCCTGGCGTTTCGACTCCGCCGACATCGGCTTCACCGCGCTGACCCTCGTCCTGTCGCTCCAGGCGTCGTACGCGGCCCCGCTCATCCTGCTCGCGCAGAACCGGCAGGACGACCGCGACCGCGTGCAGATCGAGCAGGACCGCCAGCGCGCCGAGCGCAACCTCGCCGACACGGAGTACCTCGCCCGCGAGATCGTCGCGCTGCGCATGGCCGTGCGCGACCTCACCGACGAAGTCATCACGAAGGAGAGCCTGCGCGCCGAGCTCAAGGCCGCGCTGGAACGCCTCGACGACCACGACAGCGCCGAACCGAAACCGGCCACGTCGTGAGCGCGACGGTCGCCGACCGCGTGCGCGCCGCGGTCGCGGCCGTCACCGATCCCGAACTGCGCCGTCCCCTCGGCGAACTCGACATGCTGCGCGATGTCACCGTGCGCGACGGCGTCGCGGAGGTCGGGATCGCCCTGACGATCGTCGGCTGTCCCGCCGCGGACCGCATCGAGAGGGACGTCCGCGCCGCCGCGGCATCCGTCGACGGGGTGTCCGGAGTCGAAGTCGCCGTCGGCGTGATGTCGCCGGACGAGCGCCGCGCACTCACCGAGCGCCTCCGCGGCGGCCGCGCGGCGCGCGAGATGCCCTTCGGCCCCGATTCCCTCACGCGCGTCATCGCGGTCACGAGCGGCAAGGGCGGTGTCGGCAAGTCGACGCTGACCGCGAACCTCGCGGTCGCGCTCGCGGCCCGGGGACTTCGCGTCGGACTCGTGGATGCCGATGTCCACGGGTTCTCGATCCCGGGTCTGCTCGGCCTGGTCGACGCGGACGGGTTGCCACCGGCTCCGACGCGCCTGGACGACCTGATCCTCCCGCCCGTCGCGTACGGGGTGAAGGTCATCTCGATCGGCATGTTCCTCCGCCGACCGGGCGAGGAGGCCGCGGGCGCCGTCGCATGGCGCGGGCCGATGCTGCACCGCACCGTGCAGCAGTTCCTCACCGACGTGTACTTCGGCGACCTCGACGTGCTGCTGCTCGACATGCCGCCGGGCACGGGCGACGTCGCGATCTCGGTGGGTCAGCTGCTCCCCCACGCCGACGTGCTCGTCGTCACCACGCCGCAGGCCGCGGCGGCGGACGTCGCGGTGCGGTCAGGACTCGTCGCTCGACAGACCGGCCAGACGCCCATCGGCGTGATCGAGAACATGGCGGCGATGGCCCTCCCCGACGGCACGCTGCTCGATCTGTTCGGCTCGGGTGGCGGCGAGACGGTGGCCCACGCGCTCTCGAGCGACGGTGTGGACGTGCCGCTGCTGGCATCCGTTCCGCTCAGCCCGGCCTTGCGGACCGGTGGTGACGACGGGCGCCCGGTCGTGATCGCACGGCCCGACGACCCGGCGTCGATCGCGATCGACAGGGCTGCCGCGGCCCTGGCGGTTCGCCCGCGGGGACTGCCCGGCCGGTCTCTGCCGCTGCGCGTGAACTGAGGTCAGGTCGCTTCGTCGTCGAACGGCGGCTTTTCACCGGCGACGAACGTCGGCTTGTCGGTCGCCGCCTGCGTGGCGAGAGCGGCGGCACCGGCGGCGCGCATCGTCGCCGTGGGCGTGTCGTCGAGCAGGGCCTCGCGGATGATGCGGCGCGGGTCGTACTGACGCGGGTCGAGCTTGCGCCAATCGACCTCGTCGAACTCCGGCCCCATCTCGTCGCGCATGCGCGTCTTCGCGCCCTGCATCGTCTCTCGCGCGCGCTTGGTCAGCCGCGCGAGGCTCTCGGCGTACTTCGGGAGACGTTCGGGGCCGATGATGAGGGCAGCGATCACTCCGATCAGCAGAAGCTTCTCGATGGTCAGCCCGAAGAACATGGATTCAGATTACCCGCCGCGCCTCGGCCATCGAGACGGACCACCCGTCTAGCCTGGGCGAGGAGGTCCACGTGAGCGGTTACGAGGCGAACGAGCGGTTCGTGCAGGAGTCGACGGTCGAACCCGAGCACATCGCCCGCGCTCGCGCGCACGCGCTGGAGCTGGGTGCGGCGCCGATCAGTCCCGCCGTCGGCGCGCAGATCGCGGTGCTCGCGGCCGCCTCGCGAGCCCTCAACGTGGTCGAGGTCGGCACGGGCGGCGGGGTCTCCGGACTCTGGCTGCTGCACGGCTCGCCGCGCGCGACCCTGACGACCATCGACAGCGAGCCCGAACACCTGGGCGCCGCGCGCCAGGCCTTCGCGGACGCGCGGATTCCCGCGGCTCGCGCGCGCTTCATCACCGGACGGGCCGCCGACGTGCTCCCCCGGATGAACGAAGCGTCCTACGACATCGTCCTCATCGACGCCGACGCCGAGGGCGTCATCGAGTACGTCGAGCACGGCCTGCGTCTCGTGCGCGCGGGCGGAACGGTTCTCGTCCCGCGCGTCCTCGCCGGGGGCGCCGTGGCCGACCCGGTGCGACGCGACGCCGTCACGACCGCGTACCGCTCGTTGATCCAGGAGGTGCAGAGTTCGCCGGCGGTGTTCGGCGCGCTGTCCACCACCGGCGAGGGTCTGCTGCAACTCACGACGGTCACCCCTCTCACCTGACCACCGCGGCCGCATCACCCGCCGCGTACGACGAAGGCCGGCCCCCGCGGGGACCGGCCTTCGTACAGGATTCGTCAGGCTGCGCCGACGACTCCGCCGAGCACGTCGTAGAGCTCTTTGGCCTCAGCGTCGTTGACCGACACCACCAGGCGTCCGCCGCCTTCGAGCGGCACACGCACGATGATCAGCCGGCCCTCCTTCACGGCCTCCATAGGTCCGTCACCGGTACGCGGCTTCATGGCTGCCATCGCGGCCCCCTTTTCGTCGTTGGTCTATGGACTAGTTTAGTCGGTCCCCGGAGCGGCCCGACGGCAGCGGTCGATGTGGCGCCCGTCACGCACCGTCACGGGATCTGCCAGAACGTGTTCCCGAGGGCGTACATGTTGTAGATCCACCACCACTGACCCAGCAGACACGCGGCCAGGACACCGATCCGCCACGCGCGCGACGGCGGCACCGCGAGGGCTCCCCACAGCGGCGAGAGCGGCACGAGCAGTCGGAAGATGCTCGACTGCGGGAAGAACACGAGCAGCAGATAGACGAGATAGCTCGCCGACCACAGGCGCAGCTCGATGCCGAGGCGCTTCACCTGCGGGGCGAACAGCAGCACCGCCGTCACTCCCAGCACGAGCAGCACCAGCGCCACGAAGCCGGCGACCGGGCCGAGACCCCACTGTGTGAACCAGAAACCCGCGCCCTGGATCCATCCCTCCACCGGCACGAACTGGTCGCTCGCCCCGGCGATCCAGTTCCGCCGCCAGGCCAGCTCGGTCGCGAGGTAGGCGCGGGGGTCGCCGGTCACGACGCCCGCGATGACCTGCCACGCGAAGCCCGCGACGACGGCCACCGCGCCGAGACCCACGAGGTGCGCCATCTCGCGCAGGGAGAACGCCTCGACGCGACGCCTCGCGAAGCGGTACACGCCGTACAGCCCCAGGAACAGCGCGAATGCCAGGATGCCGGGACGCGTGAAGCCGATCACCGGCACGAGGACGTAGAGCCAGCCCCACCGCCTCAGCTGCACGCAACGGAGCGCCAGGAACAGGAGGAACAGGAACATCGACTCGGCATAGCCGACCTGGAAGAGTGCAGCGAGCGGTCCGCAGGCGAAGAACGTCACCGCCCAGAGGGCGGCCGAGTCACCGATACGATCGCGCAGCAACCCGTGCAGGACGACGCTCGCGCCGAAACCCGACAGCAGAGAGATCACGACCGCACCCGCACCCCACGAGCCGAGCACCGTGCCGAGCCCGGCCGAGAGGTAGCTGTAGACGGGCAGGAAGGCCCACGCGTTCTCCGCGACGTCGCCGTGCGGGGTGAGCGGCAGGACGCTCGGGTAGCCCGACACCGCCGCGAACCAGTACCACTGCGCGTCCCACCCCAGCGCGAGCTGTCCGAGCGACGGATCCACGCCATGGCGCGAACCCGGCCCGGACAGCGCGGCAGCGATCAGGAAGAAGCCCGTGGTCACGAGCCGCGCGGCGACGTAGATGACCGCGATGCGCGCCGCGACGGGCCAGTCCTGCCAGGACCGTGCCCGCGGAGACGTCGCGGTCGCGGTGCTCACGACCCGGTCAGCCAGGAGCGGAGGCCGCGCTCGACGGTCTCGATCTGGGCGAGCGGAACACGCTCCTCGTCGTGGTGGGCGAGGTGGGGGTCGCCGGGCCCGTAGTTGACGGCCGGGATGCCGAGGGTCGAGAACCGCGCGACGTCGGTCCACCCGTACTTGGGCTTGGGCGTCGCGCCGACGGCGGCGACGAAATCCCGGGCGAGATCGGCATCCAATCCGGGTCGCGCACCCTCGGCGACGTCCACGATCTCGACGTCGAAACCGGTGAAGACGTCGCGCACGACCCGCTCGGCGGTCGCGGCGTCGCGGCTCGGGGCGAAGCGGTAGTTGACCTCGATCTCGCACGCGTCGGGGATGACGTTGCCCGCCACGCCCCCGCTGATGCGCACCGCGTTCAGACCCTCGCGGTAGACGAGGCCCTCGACCTCAATCTCGCGGGCCCGGTACTCCGCGAGGCGGGCGAGGACGGGGGCGGCCTTATGGATCGCGTTCTCGCCGATCCAGGAGCGGGCGCTGTGCGCGCGCACGCCGGTCGTGCGGACGATCGCGCGCAGGGTGCCGTTGCAGCCGCCCTCGACCTCGCCGTTGCTCGGCTCGCCGAGGATGGCGAAGTCGCCGACGAACAGGTCGGGGCGGTTCCGTGCGAGACGACCGAGGCCGTTGAGGGACGAGTCGACCTCTTCGTGGTCGTACCACATCCACGTGATGTCGACCGGGGGCTCGGTGAGCTCGACGGCCAGCTTGAGCTGTACGGCGACGCCGGCCTTCATGTCGACGGTCCCACGCCCCCACAGGAACGGCTCGCCGTGGATCTCGACGTCGCGCGTGGGCAGGTTGTCGTTGATCGGCACGGTGTCGATGTGCCCCGCGATGACCACGCGACGGGAACGTCCGAGGGACGTACGAGCGACGATCGTGTCGCCGTCGCGGATCACCTCGAGGTGGGGGTATCCCGACACGGCCGCTTCGATGGCATCCGCCAAGGGGGTCTCGTCGTCCGAGACGCTGGGGATGTCGCAGATCGCTCGCGTGATCTCGACGGAAGAGGCGGTCAGATCGAGCGTCGGCATGCGTCCGATCCTACCCAGGGCGCCCCGCTAGCCTGTCTGAGTGACCAACGAACGACAGATCACCGGTACCGGCCTCTCGACGATCGCCTCCGACGGCACCGTGCTCGACGCCTGGTTCCCCGCGCCCGCCCTCGGCTCCTCCGACACCGGCGCCGACCACGGCCTCGACACGCTCGCGGGCACCGACGAGCGCCGCGCGGTGCGGATCGAGGTCGTGAGCCTCACGATCGACGCGGATGCCGCGCCGGCCTCGACCGTGGACGCCTACCTGCGCCTGCACGCGCTGTCGCACCGGTTGGTCCGCCCCAACGAGCTCTCCCTCGACGGGATCTTCGCGCACCTGCCGAACGTCGCCTGGACGAACGCCGGTCCCATTCACCCGGATGACGCCACGCGGCTGCGCGCGACTCTCCAGCGCCATGGCATCCAGATCCAGGGGCTCGACAAGTTCCCGCGGCTGCTCGACTACGTGACCCCGCCGGGCGTGCGCATCGCCGACGCCTCCCGCGTGCGCCTGGGCGCGTACCTGTCCCCCGGAACGACCGTCATGCACGAGGGTTTCGTGAACTTCAACGCCGGCACGCTCGGCACGTCGATGATCGAGGGGCGCGTGTCGCAGGGCGTCGTGATCGGCGACGGCTCCGACATCGGCGGCGGCGCCTCGATCATGGGGACGCTGTCCGGCGGCGGGACGCACCGCGTCTCGATCGGGGCGCGCACGCTCCTCGGCGCCAACGCCGGCATCGGCATCTCGCTCGGCGACGACTGCGTCGTGGAGGCGGGCCTGTACGTGACCGCGGGCACGAAGGTGCGCGTCGGTGACGACACCGTAAAAGCGGGCGAGCTGTCGGGGCGGGATGGCATCCTGTTCCGTCGCAACTCGCTCACGGGTGCCGTCGAGGCCTCCGCGCGCGCGGGTGTCGGCGTGACCCTCAACGCGGCGCTGCACGCCTGACGCCGCGCGTCGTCAGTCGCGCACGCGCACCGAGAGGCACGTGACGCACCCCTCGAGCTTCTCGAACTCACTCACGTCGACCGTGACGACCTCGAGACCGCGGGCCCGGTGGGCGGCGGCGGTCTTGGGGGCGTCCGACGACATCAGCACCGTGGCCTCGTCGAGCACGACGACCGCTGTGCCGTGCTCCTCGGGCACGGGCGCGAAGACCGGGAAGTTCGCCGGGTCGTCGACGAGGGGCGCGTAGCCGACGACCGTGCCGTCGGGCAGTGCGGTCACCCCCGACTTCAGGTGCAGCACCTTGCTGACGGGGACGTCGACCACGTCCCAGCCGCGCGGCGCGAGCAGCGCGCGGAGCTGGGCGATCCCCTCGGCGTTGGTCCGCGAGGAGGCGCCGACGTACACCGTCCGGCCCACCTTGAGGACATCGCCGCCGTCGAGCGTGCCCGGCTCCGCGATCTCGGCGACTTGGAGTCCGGATGCCAAGACCGCCGCTGCCACCGTGGGCGCCTCGCCGCGGCGGGATTCGGCGCCCGCGCGGCAGAGCACGGCGAGGTCGCCGAACACGACGACGGCATCCTCGACGAAGACGCCGTCCGGCTGCGCGTCCGCCGGCTCGATCTCGATCACGTCCCACCCGCGGTTCCGGAAGACGTCGACGTAGCCGTGCCACTGCGCGAGCGCCAGGTCGGCGTCGACCGGGACACGGTCGAGGTGCGTGAGCTCGCCCTCGGCGAGCAGGGGCGACGGACGGCGGACGAGCAGACGCGACATGCACCGAACCTAGCGCGCGGGCGCCGGGGGCTCGGCATCCACCCTCCCGACCGGGCAGCGCAAGCTCAGCGATCCGCGCAGAATCAGCCGCATCGGCCCGGATCGGACTGACATAGCCCGAATCACTGAGGTTACGCGAGCGCCGCGGGCCCGGCATCCACCCTCCCAGCGCGCGGCGCAATGTCAGCGATCCGCGCAGGCTCAGCCGCATCCGCCCCGACCGCACTGACATAGCGCGAATCACCGACCGAGCGCGCCCGGCGCACAGCGAAACGCCCCGCCCCTCGCGAGAGGGACGGGGCGACGGCGTCGGATCAGACGCCGGGGTAGTCGCGCTGCGCGGCCCCCGTGTAGAGCTGCTGCGGGCGGCCGATCTTCGTCTGCGGGTCGGTGATCGCCTCGCGCCACTGCGCGAGCCAGCCGGGCAGGCGGCCGATGGCGAAGAGCACGGTGAACATGCGCGTCGGGAAGCCCATCGCCTTGTAGATGACGCCGGTGTAGAAGTCGACGTTCGGGTAGAGGCGACGCTCCTTGAAGTAGTCGTCTTCCAGCGCGATCTGCTCGAGTTCCTTGGCGAGGTCGAGCAGCGGGTCGCTCACGCCGAGCGCCTCGAGGACCTCGTCGGCAGCGCCCTTCACGAGCTTCGCGCGCGGGTCGTAGTTCTTGTAGACGCGGTGTCCGAAGCCCATGAGCTTCACGCCGTCTTCCTTGTTCTTCACGCGCTCGACGAACCGCTCGACGCTCTCGCCGGAGTCGCGGATGCGGCCGAGCATCTGCAGCACGGCCTCGTTCGCGCCGCCGTGCAGCGGGCCGGACAGGGCCTGGATGCCGGCGGAGATCGACGCGAACTGGTTCGCACCGGTCGAACCCACCAGGCGCACCGTCGAGGTCGAGGCGTTCTGCTCGTGGTCGGCGTGGAGCATGAGGAGCAGGTCGAGGGCCTTCGTCATGACCGGGTTGACCTGGTAGATCTCGCTGAGCACGCCGAAGTTCAGCTTGAGGAAGTTGTCGACGAAGCTCAGCGAGTTGTCGGGGTACAGGAAGGCCTGGCCGATGCTCTTCTTGTGCGCGTAGGCCGCGATCACGGGGAGCTTCGCGAGCATGCGGATCGTGTTGAGCTCGACGTGCTCGGGGTTGTGGGGGTCGGACTCCGCCTCGTAGTAGGTCGAGAGTGCCGCGGTGGCCGCCGACAGCACCGACATGGGGTGCGCGGTCGGGGGAAGCGAGGAGAAGAAGCGCTTGAGGTCTTCGTGCAGCAGCGTGTGACGGCGGATGCGCTCGTCGAAGGACGCCAGCTCGGATGCCGAGGGCAGTTCGCCGTAGATGAGGAGCCACGCCACCTCGAGATACGTGCTGTTCTGAGCGAGCTGCTCGATCGGGTAACCGCGGTAGCGCAGGATGCCCTGGTCACCGTCGATGAAGGTGATGTTCGACTTGGTCGATGCCGTGTTGACGAATCCGTAGTCGAGCGTGGTGTGACCGGTCTGCTTCGTCAGCGACGCGATGTCGATGCTCGGAACCCCGTCGGTGCCCCGCAGAACCGGGAATTCGGCGGTGGTGCCCCCCACCGTGAGGGTGGCCTTGTCGTGCTCCGTACCCGCGTCGCTCACCGCGCCTCCTTGCGATTTCTGGTCGCCCATGTGGTCAGGACCGTGGTCCTCGGCCGGGATCCTTCTGCGCGGTTCCCGACACGGCGCTCGGCGGAGGGTGACCCGCTCGGAGTGCCCCTACAGCCTATCGGGGCCGACGACGTACAGATGACACCGCCAAAGGATGCCCCCTTCCGATGGAGGGATCCCACTGTTCCTGGGCTCAGGGGGTCAGACGCTCCGCGGCCGCCGCGATCCGCTCGTCGGTCGCGGTCAGCGAGAAACGCACGTGCTGCGGGAAATGCGTGCCGTAGAAGTGCCCCGGACCGACCAGGATGCCGAGGTCCGCGAGGCGCCCCACGCTCTCCCAGGCGTCTCGACCCTCCGTCGCCCACAGGTACAGGCCGCCCTCGCTGCGGTCGACGCGGAAACCGGCGGCCTCGACCGCGGGCTTGAGGACGGCGCGACGGCGGGCGTAGCGCTCGCGCTGCTCGGCGACGTGCGCGTCGTCGCCCAGCGCGACGGTCATCGCGCGCTGCACAGGACCGGGCGGCATGAGACCGAGGTGCTTGCGGCCCGTCAGCAGGCGCGCCACGATCTCGGGGTCGCCCGCGAGGAACGCAGCGCGGTAGCCCGCCAGGTTCGACTGCTTGCTGAGCGAGTAGACCGACAGCACGCCGGTGAGGTCGTCGCCGACGACCGCCGGGTCGAGCACGCTCGGTACGCCCGCGGTGTCCCACGGCGCATCCCAGCCCAGTTCGGCGTAGCACTCGTCGGACGCGAGGACCGCACCCAGCGCGCGGGCCCGGGTCACGGCATCCACGAGCTCGTCGGTCGAGAGGACGCGACCGTCGGGATTGCCGGGCGAATTGATCCAGACCAGGCGGGTGTTCTCGGGCCATTCGGCCGGATCGTCGGATGCCACGGCCTCGGCGCCGACGAGACGGGCACCGACCTCGTACGTCGGGTACGCGGCGCGCGGGTGCACCACGGCGTCACCCGGACCGAGGCCCAGGAGCAGCGGCAGAAGGGCGACGAGCTCTTTCGAGCCGACGGTGGGGAGCACGTGCGCGGGGGTCAGCCCCGGAACTCCGCGGCGACGGGCGTACCAGTCGACGATGGCCTCGCGCAGCGCCGGGGTGCCCATGGTCTGGGGGTAGGCGTGCGCGTCGGTCGCCGCGGCGAGGGCCTCGGCGACGACGGCGGGCGTCGGATCGACGGGCGACCCGATCGACAGGTCGACGATGCCCGCGGGGTGGCGGCGGGCACGCTCGGCGTACGGCGCGACCGCGTCCCACGGGTAGTCGGCGAGGTCGGCGACGCCCACGGGTCAGTGACTCTGCGGAGGGAGCGCCGAGATGACCGGGTGATCCTTGGCGATCACACCGACCTTGGCGGCACCGCCGGGAGATCCGATGTCGTCGAAGAACTCGACGTTCGCCTTGTAGTAGTCCGACCACTCTTCGGGGAGGGTCGTCCTCGTAGTAGATGGCCTCGACGGGGCACACGGGCTCGCACGCACCGCAGTCGACGCACTCGTCGGGGTGGATGTAGAGCGAGCGTTCACCCTCGTAAATGCAGTCGACCGGGCATTCGTCGATGCAGGCGCGGTCTTTGACATCGACACACGGGAGGGCGATCACGTAAGTCACCCGCTCAGTCTACGCGGGACGGCGACGGGGACCGGTCCGAGCGGCCGTGTCCTATGATCCGTCGGCGGGCTGGACGCGCAGCTTCGACACGTCCGGGAAGAAGGCCACGAGCGCCAGAAGGATGGGGCCCACGAACGTCCAGGCGATCGCGATCCACTCGGTGTCGGGCGTCGCGGCGGCGACGATCGCCGAACCACCGGGACCGACCTGCGAGAACAGGTAGGTGGCGGCGATGATGCCGAGGCCGCCGGCAATCGCGTTGACCCGATCCTGCGTCAGCGTGCGGAGCGCGATGAGGAGCCCCGCGCAACCGATCGTCGCGAGGATCAATCCGACCGGCACGACGCCGAGGCGGAAGGCGTGCCCCACGGTTGCCGCCGTGCCGTAGACGGCGCCCACGAGGAAAGCGACGACCCAACCGATGACGCGCACGATGCCGGAAACCACGCGGTCAGTCTAGGTGCGGGTTCATGTGGCCCAGCCGAACGCCCGCAGGAGCGCGGCGGTCACGGCGCCGGCCGCGACGACGACGAGGAACGGCGCCCGCGCCCACAGCAGGAGGGCCGCGACGCAGACCGCGGGGAGCCGCGCGTCCACGACGATCGCCGGACCCGAGGCCAGCGCCTGCACCACGACGAGCGCGGAGAGCAACGCGACCGTCAACAGGTCGGCGATCCGCGCGGGGCGGGGAGCGTCGAGCCAGCTCTGCGGCAGGACGTATCCCACCGCCTTGAGCGCCAGACACAGGATGGATGCCGCGATCACGGCGGTCCACAAGGTCATGGCATCCGCCCCTCATCGTCCGCCGCGCGCGCCGGGCGGGGGTCGAACCAGCCGAGGGCCAGCGCGACGCCGGCCGCGGCGATCACCGGGATGCCAGGCAGGACCCAGGGCGTCAGCAGCGCGGCGACCGCCGCCGCGCCGATTGCCACGGCGAGGGGCTGACGGCCCCGAAGCCGCGGCCAGAGCAAGGCGAGGAAGGCCGCGGCGGCAGCGGCATCCAATCCCCACGTGCGGGGGTCACCGAGAACGTCGCCGAGGAGAGCGCCGGCGAGGGTCGTGACGTTCCAGCCGACCCAGATCCCGACGCCAGTGACCCAGAAGCCGACGCGCCGCGCGGCGGGATCGGACTGCGCGAGCGACACCGCGACCGACTCGTCGATCGTGAACGGGGTCGCGGCAGCGCGCCGGACGTGTCCCGGGCCGATCACCGGTGACATCCGCATCGCGTACGCGGCGTTGCGCACGCCGAGCAGTCCCGCGGAGGCGATCGCCGCGGGCGCCGCGCCCGCACCGCCCGCCGCCAGCACGCCGACGAACGCGAACTGCGACCCGCCGGTGAACATGAGGAGGCTCAGGACGCAGGTCTGCCAGACATCGAGTCCGGATGCAACGGACAGCGCGCCGAAGGAGATGCCGTACGCGCTGGTCGCGAGCGCGACGGCGAGGCCCTGCCGCGCCGCGATTCGCGACGGTGTTCGCTCTGATGAACGCATGATCAGAGTCTCGAACGCTCGTCCCGTGTTCGTCAAGTCGAACGATCGACGAGCATAATGAACGCATGAGCGACCTCGGTGACCGCATCGCCACGACCCTCCGCCGCGAACGCGAGCGGCGCGACCTCAGCGTGTCCGAGCTCGCGCGACGCGCCGGGGTGGCGAAGGCGACGGTGTCGCAACTCGAGAACGGCGGCGGGAACCCGAGCGTCGAGACGCTGTGGGCTCTGGCGACCGCGCTCGAGGTGCCGTTCGCGGTGCTCGTCGACGAGGGGGTGCACTCCCCCACGCTCATCCGCGCGGGCGACGCCCCGTCCGCCGCGGTGCCGGCGTCCGCCGCCGACTACCTAGCGGTGCTGCTGTCGGCGAGCCCGCCGCACGCCCGCCGCGACATCTACCTGCTCCGCGCCGAGCCCGGGAAGCCCCGCCTGTCCGAGCCGCACCAGCGCGGCACGGTCGAGCACGTCGTGCTGCTCGCCGGCCGCGGCCGCGTCGGTCCGGTGGACGCGCCGTACGAACTGAACCCGGGCGACTACCTCTCCTACGCCGGGGACGCGCCACACGTGTTCGAGGCGCTGGTCCCCGAGACGAGCGCGGTGCTGGTATCCGAGTCGCGCTGACCCGTGCGGCGCGCCGCGGCATCCAGTGTCCAAGACACGCCGTGCGCGGCACCCACCCAGCGGCGTGTCCTGGACACTCGACAGGGATGCCACCGACTCGCGGAGCGGCGGGGGCGGCGGCAGCCCGGTTCAGTGTCCAAGACACGCGGACGGCGCGCGGTGCGCTCCGCGTGTCCTGGACACCGAACCTCTGCGGCGTACCCGATGCCGCGCACGCCAGAGGGTGGGCGTGGGCAGGAACTCGGCGCTTGAGTGTCCAAGACACGCGGGCGGCGCGCACTCCGGTCCGCGTGTCCTGGACACCGAACCCCGAGGGGCGGTGCCCGCACGCCGCCTCTCCAAGGCCCGGCCCCCGCGACCACGGCATCCGGTGTCCAAGACACGCCGCTCGCGGCACGGGCCCAGCGGCGTGTCTTGGACACTCGATCGGGATGCCACGGACTCGCGGCACGGCGCTGGCGGCGGCAGCCCGGTTCGGTGTCCAAGACACGCGGACGGCGCGCGGTGCGCTCCGCGTGTTCTGGACACCGAACCTCTGGGGGCGACGCCTGCACGGTCCCTCTGAGGCTTGCGCGACCGCGGCATCCGGTGTCCAAGACAGGCCGTTCGCGGCACCGACCCAGCGGCGTGTCTTGGACACTCGACGGGCGGATGCCACGGCCATCGACGTGGCCGCGTCAGCCGACCCGTCGCCAAATGGATGCGGACACGGGTAGCGTTCCGCGCATGCACCGCATCTTCGACACGCCCGTCGCGGGCGTCTACCCCCTCTACCTCGCGAAGGTCGAGCGCAAGGGACGCACGCGCGACGAGCTGGATGCCGTCATCCGGTGGCTCACGGGGTTCGACGACGCGGAACTGACCCGACACATCGAGACGTCCGCAACATTCCGTGAGTTCTTCGAGGCGGCCCGCCTCAACCCGCTATCGGCGCAGGTGACGGGCGTCGTGTGCGGAGTGCGCGTCGAGCAGATCGAAGACCCGTTGATGTACCGCATCCGCCTGCTCGACAAGCTCGTCGACGAGCTTGCGAAGGGGCGCCCGCTCGCGAAAGTGCTCCGGAACGAGACGCCCGCACCGGCCTGAGCGCTCAGCCGGGCAGGGTGCCGGCGGCGAGGCGGCCGCGGCGCACGACCGCGACGACCGACTCCGCCCGCAGCGCGTCCGGCGACTCCCACGGGCGGCCGCGGACGACCACCAGGTCGGCGGCGAAGCCCTCGGCGAGGCAACCGATGTCGGCGTCGCGGCCGATCGCCCGCGCGGCGCGCGAGGTCGCGGCCTGCAGGACGCGGTCGGCGTTCCAGCCGAGGACGCGCGCCATCGCGCGCAGCTCGTCCCACTGGTCCGAGAAGTCGACGTGGAAGCCGTTGGCATCCGTCCCGAGCACGAATTCGACACCGGCCTCGGCCGCGGCGCGGAACGCGACGTCGCGACCCGCGACGAGCTCCTGCGCGATCTCCCGCTGCGCGGGCGCGGCGGGGGCGGTCCCGTCGGCGATCCGGTCGTTGATGAGGAGCGTCGGCGCGACCGTGGTCCCGGACGCGACGATGTCGTCGGCGAGGGAGGCCGTCAGCTTGGTCGCGTGTTCGATCGAGTCGACGCCGTGGGCCAGAGCGCGGCGGATGCCGTCCTCGGTGTGGGCGTGTGCCGCTACACGCAGGCCGAGCGCGTGCGCCTCGTCGACCACGGCTGCCAGTTCGGCGTCCGTGTAGTTGCGCCAGGATGCCTTGTCACCGACCGACAGCACGCCCCCGCTCACGGGCACCTTGATCCCGTCGGCCCCCGAGCGCGCCCAGCGCCGCACGAGCGCGCGGCACGCGTCGGGGCCGTCGGCCACCGGTTTGCGCTCCACCACGGCGGGCGGGATGAACAGGTCGCCGTGGCCGCCCGTCATGTTCACCAGGCCATGCGCCAGCACGCGCGGGCCCTCGACGATGCCGGCCTCGAGCGCACGGGCGAGCGAGAACTGCACGTCGTCGGCAGCGAGGTCGCGCACGGTCGTGACCCCGACCGACAACGCGCGGCGGGCGTGGGCGAGGCCGTGCAGCACCTGCTCCTCGGGGCGGGTGATGAGCGGCCACGCGAGGAAGTCGGCGGGGGTGTCCGAGGCGTTGCCGATGAGGTGCACGTGCGTGTCGATGAGGCCGGGGAGCACGGTGTACTCCGCGGTTCCGTCTGCCTCGGTCACCTCGACGGCGTCGATGCGCCCCGCGGGACCCTGGTCGCTCCAGCGCACGGTGCCGACACCGCGGTGGGTGACACCGTCCCAGACGTGGACTCGGGACAGTTGCTGGTGGATCACGGAAGTCACCTCGAGGAGTTGCGGCGGGGGAAGAACTGACCGAGCGCGCGCGGCGGCCTCATGCGCGTCCCCGCGACCACGAGCACCGCGAGGGTCACGAGGTAGGGAGCGGCAGAGGCGAGAGCGCTCGGCAGGGGGATGAACAGGGCCGCGACCAGGAGCACCACACCGAGGATGAGACTCGGGGCCGCCGACCGGATCCCGGCACCGCGCCGCAGTCGCAGCCCGCCCAGCACGAGGAACACCGCACCGAGGACGAACAGCATCGCGGTGAACGTCTCGGGCCGACCGAGACCGACGGCGTCGCTGAAACCGAACAGTGCCGATCCCGCGAACACGCCTCCTGGCATCCAGTTCCCGAAGATCAGGGTGGCGAGGCCGATGAAGCCGCGACCGGCGACCTGGTTCTCGACGTAGCCCTGCGAGATGAGCACGAGGTACCCGCCGGCGAATCCGGCCATGCCGCTGCCGACGAGGACGGCGAGGTAGCGCGTGCGGTGGACGTGTCCGCCGAGCGCCTGAAGGGCGGCGGGCTCCTCGCCGGAGGCGCGCATCCGCAGGCCGAACCGCGTGCGCCACAGCACGAGCGCGGTCAGCGGGATGAGCGCGAGGCCGATGATCGCGGCGATCGACACGTCTCGGGTGAGTCCCCCGACGATCCCCGCCAGCTGCGACACGACCGGGATGCCACCGGCCTCGAGGTCACGGAGCGGGTCGGGCGTTCCGAAGCCCCCGGAGAGGAACGGCAGGCTCACCCGTGGAACGTTGCCGTCGATGCGCGGCGATCGCGCGACGCTGCCGCCGTCGATGCCGCTGAACACGATGTCGGAGAGGAAGCGGGCCAGGGCCGCCGCGAGGACGTTGATCGCGACACCGACGACGAGCTGGTTGAGGCCCATCTCCAGGCACAGGACCGCCATGAGCAGCCCCAGGACCAGGCCGCCGAGCACACCGCCGACGAGCGCGAGCCACGGACCGCCGAACCATCCGAACAGACCAGCGCCCCACGTGCCGCCGATCATCATGCCCTCGAGGCCGACGTTGATGACGCCCGCCCGCTCGGAGTACAGCGCGCCGATCGCGACGACGGCGATGGGGACGGTGAGGCGCAGCGCCGATCCCCACGTGGACGAGGAGGCGATGCCGGGGGCGTTGCACACCCACGAAGCGATGAGGATGAGTCCGAATCCGAGCAGGACCCAGGACACGACGGCGCGGGCGCGCACCCGGCGGGCGTCGGTCGACCGCGAGACGGGCGGGACAGTGGTGACAGCGCTCATACCGCCGACGCCTCCTTCGTTCGTCCGGCGCGGGCACGTCGGATCGCGGCCATGAGCGCGAGACGACGCTCGCCGTTCTCGACGACCCAGTAGCCGAGCGCCGAGCTCAGCAGCACGACGGCGAGGAAGAGGGTGCCCACTTCGGTGGGGAGCTTCACGATGCCGAGGACCTGCGCACTGCGTTCCACGAACGCCAGCACGAGGGCGCCGAGGGCCGTGCCGATCGGATGCGACCGACCGAGGAGCGCCGCGGCGAGACCCGTGAACATCAGGTCGGTGGGCAGCGTTCCGTCCAGGCGGTGCGCCGTGCCCAGCACGTGCGGCAGGCCGACGAGGCCCGCGATCGCGCCGGAGGCCAGCAGCGACGTGACGATGCGGCGCTTCACCGAAATGCCCGCCGACTCGGCGGCGTCCGGAGACAGGTTCGCGACCGTCACGGTGTAGCCCCACACGGTCCGGTCGTGCAGCAGGAAGAAGACCACTCCGAGCAGGATCGCGAGCGGCAGGAAGCCGGAGATCTGCACGCGACCGCCGAGGTCCAGCAGCACGGGCATCGAGCCGTCCGGGCCGATCGGCGCCGAACCGGTGTTCTGTCCACCGCCGGAGCGGAAGACGTCGGCCAGCAGCACCGCGACGACCGTGGTGGCGATCGCGTTCATCAGGATCGAGGTGATGACCTCGTTCACGCCGCGATACACCTTCAGCAGTGCCGGCACGAGCGCCCACAGCGCCCCCGCCAGCATGCTCGCGAGCAGCGTGATCGGCAGGGTGAGCCACAGCGGCAGCGGCAACGACGCCGCCACCACCGCGCCGACGAGCGCCGCGACGCGGTACTGCCCGTCGACGCCGATGTTGAACAGCCCCATGCGCAGGGAGAACGCCGCCGCGATCCCCGCGAAGTACAGCGGAATGGCGTTGTTGACGGTGGATGCCAGGGACTCGGGGGTCGTGCCGTAGTCCCACATCACCTCGAAGGCGGAGGAGGCGGAGTACCCGGCGACGGTGAGGAACACCGCCGTGACGACGAGGGCGAGGACGATCGCGATGACGGGACCTGCGACGGTCGTGAGGATGCGACGGATCATGCGGCGGCCTCTCCCCCGCGCGCGCCGGTCATGTACTCGCCGATCGTGCCGACGTCCGCGCCGCGCGCGTCGATCTCGGCCACGATGCGCCCGCGGTGGAGCACCAGCACACGGTCCGACAGCGCGAGGATCTCGTCGAGGTCGGCGGAGACGAGGAGCGTCGCGAGCCCGCGGTCGCGCGCGGCGACGAGCTCGCTCCAGATCGCGGCCTGCGCCCCGATGTCGACGCCGCGGGTCGGGTGGGCGGCGAGGAGCAGTCGCGGCTGGCGGAGGAGTTCGCGCCCGACGATGAACTTCTGCTGGTTGCCGCCCGACAGCGCCGACGCGCGAGTCGACGGATCGCCGCCGCGGACGTCGTACGCCGCGATGATCTCGGCCGCGGCGCGGGCCGCGGCGGAGCGACGGAACCAGGGGCCGCGGCGCACCGGCGGCAGCTGCTGGTAGCCGAGCACGGCGTTCTCGCGGAGCGCGAGGGGCAGCACGATGCCGTCGCGGTGGCGGTCCTCGGAGATGTACCCCATGCCCCGGGCGCGGCGGTCGACCGTGCTGAGTGCGGTGACGTCGTCGCCGTCGAGGAGCACGGTGCCCGTGGCATCCGCTCGTCCGATGAGGGCCGCGAGGAGTTCGGACTGGCCGTTGCCCTCGACGCCGGCAATGCCGACGATCTCTCCGGCGTGGACGCGCAGGTCGACGTCGGCGAGCGGTGGGACCTGATCGTCGCCGCGGACGCCGAGTCCGCGCGTCTCGAGCACGATGCGGTCGGAGGCGGGCTGCGCGCGCGGGGCGACCACCGGCATCTCGGCCTTGACCATCAGACGCGCAAGCTGCGGCGCGGTGGTCTCGGCCGGCACGGCGGTGCCGACGACGCGCCCGGCGCGGATGACGGTGATGTCGTCCGCGAAGGACAGCACCTCGTCGAGCTTGTGCGAGATGAAGATCACCGCGGCACCGGCCTGCGTGAACGCACGCATGGCGGCGAACAGGGCCTCGGCCTCGGCGGGGACGAGCACGGCGGTCGGCTCGTCGAGGATGATGATGCGCGCGTCGCGGTAGAGGACCTTGAGGATCTCCACGCGCTGGCGCATGCCGACGCCGAGAGTCTCGACCTCGGCGTCGACCGCGACCGGGAAGCCGGTGCGGTCGGCGAGCTCGGTCACCTCGCGGCGAGCCCGGGCGGAGTCGACGAGGACCGGCCCGCCCGGCTCGCCCGCGAGGACGATGTTCTCCCAGACGCGGAGCCCGGGAGCGAGCAGGAAGTGCTGGTGCACGATGCCGATGCCGGCCGCCTGCGCATCACGGGGAGAGCGGAAGGACGTCACGCGGCCGTCGATCTCGATCGTCCCCTCGTCGGGGCTCTCCTCGCCGGAGAGGATCTTCATGAGCGTCGACTTGCCCGCGCCGTTCTCCCCCACCACCGCGTGCACGCTGCCCGCGCGGACCGTGACGTCGATGCGGTCGTTCGCGACGAACGTCCCGAACCGCTTCACGATTCCGCTCAGGCGTACCAGCACCTCCTGCCCGTCGGTCATCACAGCGCCGTCGGGACCGTGATCTTGCCGTCGATGATGTCCTGCTTGATGGATGCCATCTTGTCGGCGAACGCGTCGAGGAAGCCGCCCGAGGTCGAGTAGCCCACGCCGTCGTTCGACAGGTCGTAGCGGACCTCGCCGGGCTTGAGCGTTCCGTCGAGGTACTCGCCGATCGAGGTCTTCACCGCGACGTCGACGTTCTTGATGGCCGAGGTCAGGATGTACGGCTTGATGGAGTCCGCGACCGTCTGGTACACGTCCGCGTCGACACCGATGGCCCAGTTCTTCTTGTCGGAGCTGGAGCTGGCCGCCGCCTCCTCGTAGACGCCCTGGCCCGACCCGCCCGCGGCGGTGTAGACGACGTCCGCGCCGCCGGCGTACATAGACGCGGCGGCTTCCTTGCCCTTGGTGGGGTCGGAGAAGCCGGTGAAGTCGCCGAGGGGCGCGAGGTACGTCTTGTCCACGACGATCGACGGGTCGATCGAGTGCACGCCCGCCTCGTAGCCGGTGTAGAAGTTCTGGATGCTGGGCTGGTCGACGCCGCCGACGAAGCCGACGTGCTTGGACTTCGAGGTGAGCGCCGCGGCGACGCCCACGAGGTACGAGGACTGCTCGGCGGCGAACGAGATGGTCGTCACGTTGTCGATGACGGTGCCGGCATCGGCATCCACCTGCACGAAAGCGGTGTCGGGGTGGGCGGTCGCCGACATGGGCTGCTGCCACTGGAAACCGATGCCGATCGCGAGCGCCGCCTTCTGCGAGAGCGCGAGGTCGACGCGGTCCTGGTAGTCGTCGGTGTTGGGGCTCGACAGCTCGAGCGGCGTGAAGTCGTACTCGCCCTCGGCCTCGGTGAAGCCCTTGTAGGCGCTGTCCATGAAGGAGAAGTCGCCGGTGGTGCCGTACAGCAGCGCGACGGTCGGGCCGCTCGAGGACGGGCTCGCGGCGCCGGTGTCGGCGGTCTTGCCGCCGCAGCCAGTGAGGGCGAGGGCGGCGACGGTGAGCACGCCACCCATCGTCATGAGGGATTGGGTGAGGGGGCGAGACATGCGGGACTCCTTCGGGTGGGGTGCGGGGTCGAAATGTAATCGATTGCAAGCTGGTCGGAGTGAGTCGGGGAGATACGACCGAAAGCCACCCTAGTCACGGGCGACCGACGGCGCGATTTCGGCTGTGTTGCGTTCTCGTTTCCCACCCACCGTCGAGTAATCGATTGCGTACGATGGCGGAGTGACCGATACGGATGCCGTCGACGAGCGCGCCACCCTCGCCGACGTGGCCGCCGAAGCGGGCGTCTCCACCGCGACCGCATCCCGCGCCCTGTCGGGGTCGCGCCCCGTGTCCCCCGAGACGCTCAAGCGGATCCGTGCGGCCGCCGCGCGCCTCGGCTACCGGCACAACGCGGTCGCCAGCGCGCTGCGCTCCAACCGCACGCAGAGCGTCGGCCTCGTCCTGCCGCGCTATGCGACGGTGTTCCTGTCGGCACTCATCGAGTCGGTGACCGAGAACCTCGACGCGCAGGGTATCGGCGCGCTGCTGCGGTACGTCGCGCCCGACGGCGCCGACCACGACGAGCGCGTCGCCGACCTCCTCGACCGGCGCGTGGACGGGCTCATCGTGTGCCCGCCGACGATCGAGGCGAGCGGCCACGCGCAGCGCATGTCGCACGGTCTCCCCCTCGTGCAGGTCGGCCGGTTCCTCGACCCGCAGACCCCGAGCGCCGTGAGCCTCGACGAGGAGGAGTCCGCCGCCGTGCTCGCCGCGCACCTCGCCCGCACCGGGACGCGGACGGTCACCATCATCGGGCTCAACCCCGACTCCCCCGCCGACGCCCGGCGCATCACCTCCGTGTCCCGCGCCTGCGCGGCCGCGGGGCCCGAGGTCACCGCCGTCGTTCACCGCGGAAGCGACCTGCTGGCCGGCGTGACCTCCGCGGAGGGGCTGTGGGATCGCGTGGCCCGCGACGAGGCGCTGGTGTGCGCGAACGACGACGTCGCGACCGGCGTCCTCACCGTGCTGCGCGCGCGAGGCGTCCGCGTGCCCGAGGACGTGCAGATCGCGAGCCTGCTGCAGCTGTACCCCGACGCGCAGGGGATGCCGCTCACCTCCCTCCGCCACCCGTGGCACGAGATGGGCGCGGAAGCGGTCGAGATGCTCGAGCTCGCCCGACGCACGCGCGTCGCGGCGCGCCGCCGAACCAGCCTGCCCGCCGAGCTCGTGCGCGGGGGCAGCACCCGGACCCCCCAGGAGTGAACGTGACCGATCCCGTCGACCTCGTCGTGCGGCACGCCCGTGTCGTGACCGAGACCCGCCGCCCCGCCGTCGGCTACCCCGACCTCCCGCGAGAGGACACCGCGGCACGCGGCGGGATCGAGGAGTTCTCGGGACACAGCATCGGCGTGCGCGACGGGGCCATCGCGTGGATCCTGCCCGACGACGAGGTCGACCCGACCGCGATCGCTGACGCCGCGGTCATCGACGCGGCCGGCCAGGTCGCGATCCCAGGTCTGCTGAACAGCCACACGCACACGCCGATGGTGATGTTCCGCGGCGCCGCCTCCGACGTCCCGACCGACGAGTGGTTCAACCAGCACGTCTGGCCGATGGAGGTCAACCTCACCGACCGCGACATCCGTCTCGGCGCGCGCATCGCGATCGGCGAGCTGCTGCTCTCGGGCGTCACGGCGTTCGCGGACCACTACTTCGGCATGG
This sequence comes from Microbacterium sp. SLBN-111, assembly GCF_049739645.1. NCBI lineage: Bacteria > Bacillati > Actinomycetota > Actinomycetes > Micrococcales > Microbacteriaceae > Microbacterium > Microbacterium sp. SLBN-111. The sequence continues at coordinate 2,892,752 of NZ_JBMGQH010000001.1, read as the reverse complement.
ACACGATCGCCGAGGAGGTCGAGGCCGCCGGCATCCGTGCCCTCCTCGCCTCGACCTTCTTCTCGTCCGAGGGCGCGGCCGGACGCGAGCGCAGCGTCGCCTTCGCGCGCGACGCGAACGGCGCAGCCGGCGGGCGCATCACCACCGCCCTGGGACCGCACGCCCCGTACACGGTCGACGACGACGACCTCCGCCGGACGGCTCAGGATGCCGAGCGCCTCGGGGTCCGCATCCACATCCATGCCGCGGAGAACCTGACGCAGACGGCGTCGAGCCTCGGCCGGCGCGGGCGCTCCCCCATCGGCATCCTGCACGACACCGGGATCCTGGAAGCCGGCGCGATCATCGCGCACGGCGCCGGCATCGTGCCGGAGGACGTCGCCCTGCTGCAGCCCTACGCGGACCGGATCGGCGTCGCGTCGTGCACGAAGACCTACCTGCTGCACGCGCAGGAGGGCACGACGCCCCTGCGCCTTCTGCACGACGCCGGCATCAGCGTGGGCATCGGCACCGACGGCGCGGCGGGGAGCATCACACTCGACGTCCTCGAGAACATGCGCCTGCTCGGCATGATCGAGAAATACACGTCGAAGGATGCCACCTGGGCGACGTCCGCGCACCTGCTCGACCTCGCGACGCGTCAGAACGCCGAGGTCTTCGGGCTCGCCGATCGCGTCGGCGCCCTGCGTCCGGGCCTGCGGGCCGACATCGTGCTGCTGGACTTCCACTCGCCGCACCTGCAGCCCGTGCACGACCTCGCGCACTCGCTCGCGCTGAGCGCGCACCAGGGCGACGTGTCGACCGTGATCGTCGACGGCCGCGTCGTCGTGCGGGACCGGCAGCTGCTGACGATCGACATCGACGCGGCCGTGGACGAGCTGTCCGAGCGACTGCCCGCCCTCACCGACCGCTCGCACGGCCGGCGCGTGCAGGACTACGCGCCCTGAGCCGCGGCGCGCGTCACCCCGCGAGGAAGCGCTCCACCTCGGCGGACGCGGCGGCGATGACCACGGCGAACAGCGTCTCGCCCTTCGCGGCGGTCGCCGGTCGGGGGTCGCCGAACACGGCGTGCTCGCCGATCTCGTGCAGCCGCACGGGGCGCGTGCCGAAGTCGCCCGGGAATTCGGGATACTGCGGCTGCGCCCGCTCGGGGTGCACGAGGTCGGGAGCGACGGCGAGCACCATCGATGTCTCGATCTCCTCGCCGTGGTTCATTCCGGGCACCGCAGGCGCGGACTCGCGCACGGCATCCGCCGCCTCCGCGAGACCCGGGTGGTCGAGGACCAGGACCCGGATGCCCTCGGCCGCCAGATCGCGCGCGGCGGCCGCGAGCGGCAGCCGATTGCCGAAGTCGCCGTTCACGACGACCACCCGGTCGAGTCCGGACGCCACCGCGCCGCGGGCGAGGTCGATCGCGAGGAGCCGGACGGTCTCGGGCGACAGGGAGATCGTGCCCGGCCACCCGGACGTCGCCCACGTCTCGCCGTACGCCACGGATGGGAGCAGCGCCCCGTCGTGACGCTCCGCGAGCTCGCGGGCCACGCGCTCCGCGACCACGGTGTCCGTGCTCAGCGGCAGGTGCGCACCGTGCGCCTCGAGCGCACCGATGGCGACGACCGCCAGACGCCGGCCGGACGCCACGAAGTCACGGACCTCGTCCGACGTGGCGCCGGCCAGCTCGAGCATCAGGCGTTGGCATCCTGGCGCTTGGCGCGCGAGGCGGCGCGGCCGCGCTCGGTCGCGTCGAGCACGACCTTGCGGATGCGCACCTTCTCGGGCGTGACCTCGACGCATTCGTCGTCGCGGGCGAACTCGAGCGACTCCTCCAGCGTCAGGACGCGCGGCGGGGTCATCGACTCGAAGGAGTCCGAGGTCGACGAACGCATGTTCGTCAGCTTCTTCTCCTTGGTGATGTTGACGTCCATGTCGTCGGCGCGGGAGTTCTCGCCGATGACCATGCCCTCGTAGACCTCTTCGGTCGGCTGCACGAAGAAGCTCATGCGCTCCTGCAGGGCGATCATCGCGAACGGGGTGACGACGCCCATGCGGTCGGCGACGATCGAGCCGTTCTGACGCGTCGTGATCGTGCCGGCCCAGTCGTCGTAGCCGTGCGAGATCGCGTTGGCGATACCGGTACCGCGCGTGATCGTGAGGAACTCGCTGCGGAAACCGATGAGGCCGCGGGACGGGACGACGAACTCCATGCGCACCCAGCCGGTGCCGTGGTTCGTCATGTTGTCCATGCGACCCTTGCGCGCGGCCATGAGCTGCGTGATCGCGCCGAGGTGCTCCTCGGGGGCGTCGATCGTGAGGTGCTCGTACGGCTCCTTGAGCTTGCCGTCCTCGCCGCGCTTGGTGACGACCTGGGGCTTGCCGACGGTGAGCTCGAAGCCCTCGCGACGCATGTTCTCGACGAGGATCGCGAGCGCGAGCTCGCCGCGCCCCTGGACCTCCCAGGCATCCGGTCGTCCGATGTCGACGACCTTGAGCGAGACGTTACCGATGAGCTCGCGGTCGAGGCGGTCCTTGACCATGCGGGCGGTGAGCTTGTGGCCCTTGACCTTGCCCATGAGGGGCGAGGTGTTCGTGCCGATCGTCATCGAGATGGCGGGGTCGTCGACCGTGATCGCCGGTAGCGGCCGGACGTCCTCGGGGTCGGCGATCGTCTCACCGATCGTGATGTCGGGGAAACCGGCGATCGCGACGATGTCGCCGGGGCCGGCGGACTCGGCAGGGAAACGCTCCAGCGCCTTCGTCAGCAGCAGCTCGGTGACGCGCGCGTTCGAGTGCGAGCCGTCGTGGCGGACCCACGCGACCGTCTGGCCCTTCTTCAGCGTGCCGTTGAAGATGCGCAGCAGCGCGAGGCGGCCGAGGAACGGGCTCGAGTCGAGGTTCGTGACCCACGCCTGCAGCGGCGCCTCGTCGTCGTACGACGGGGCCGGGACGTGCTCGAGGATCGCGCCGAACAGCGGCTCGAGGTCGTCGTTGTCGGGCAGCGACCCGTTGTCGGGACGGTTCAGCGACGCGGCACCCGCGCGGCCCGACGCGTACACGACGGGGACGTCGAGCAGCGCGTCGACGTCGAGGTCGGGGACGTCGTCGACGAGGTCGGATGCGAGCCCGAGGAGCAGGTCGTGCGCCTCTTCCTCGACCTCGGCGATGCGGGCGTCGGGACGGTCGGTCTTGTTCACCAGCAGGATGACGGGAAGCTTCGCCTCGAGCGCCTTGCGCAGCACGAAGCGGGTCTGGGGCAGCGGGCCTTCCGACGCGTCGACCAGCAGCACGACACCGTCGACCATCGACAGACCGCGCTCGACCTCGCCACCGAAGTCGGCGTGACCGGGGGTGTCGATGACGTTGATCGTCACCGGGACGTCGGTGTGGGCACCGTTGTACGTGATCGCCGTGTTCTTGGCGAGGATCGTGATGCCCTTCTCACGCTCGAGGTCGTTCGAGTCCATCGCGCGCTCTTCGACGTGCGCGTGGTCGCCGAACGAGTTCGTCTGGCGGAGCATGGCGTCGACGAGGGTCGTCTTGCCGTGGTCGACGTGCGCGACGATCGCGACGTTACGGAGGTCAGGACGAAGGGCGTGCGCCATGGAGGGTCTCCAGGAAAATTCGGGGTTGCGCCCGGAATCGGGCCACCCCAGTCTACCGGGCGCCCGCCCCGCTCCCGGCGACGCACGCGAAAGGGGCGGCATCCCCTCAGGAATGCCGCCCCTTTCCGGGTCCGGATCAGGATGCCGGGGTGTTCTTCAGCAGCTCGTGACGCAGCTCGCGACGGGCGGCCTGCACCTCGACGTCGGGCACCGGGATCGCCGCGATGAGACGCTGCGTGTACGGCTCCTTCGGGGAGCGCAGGATCTGGTCGCGCGTGCCCTGCTCCGCGATCTTGCCGCGGTTGAGCACGACGATGCGGTCGGCCATGGCATCCACGACGGCCAGGTCGTGGCTGATGAACAGGCACGCGAAGCGGTGCTCCTGCTGCAGCTCGCTGAGGAGCTCGAGCACGCGCGCCTGGACCGAGACGTCCAGCGCGCTCGTGGGCTCGTCCGCCACGAGGAGACGCGGCTGCAGCGACAGCGCACGGGCGATGCCGACGCGCTGCTTCTGACCGCCCGACAGCTCGTGCGGGTAGCGGTTGCGGTAGCTGCGCGGGAGGCGCACCTCGTCCAGGAGCTTCTCGACGCGGGCGTCGAGGGCGGCGCCCTTCGCCTCGCCCGCGAGGAACAGCGGCTCGCCGATGGACTCGCCGATCGGGAGGCGAGGGTTCAGCGACGACGACGGGTCCTGGAACACGATGCCCACGCGGCGGCGCAGCGACTTGATGAGCTTGCGCGATCCGCTGGAGATGTCGACGCCGTCGACCACGAGACGCCCGTCGGCGATGGGCTGCAGTCCGATCGCGGCGCGGCCGATCGTGGACTTGCCCGACCCGGACTCGCCGACGAGACCGACGATCTCGCCCTCTGCGATGCCGAGCGTGACGTCGTCGACCGCGCGGAACGCGGCCACGCGGCCCTTCTTGCCGTACTCGATCGACACGTTCTGCAGCTCGAGCACCGGGTTGGACAGCTCGGGAGCGGCCGCCGCGAGGCGGAGTGTCTCCGTGCGCGCGGGCCCCTCGGCGACGGCGGCCGCGAGCGATTCCACGACGTCGACCGTCGCCTCGCCCTCGAGCGTCTCGCCCAGACGCGGGACGGATGCCAACAACTCCTGGGTGTACGGGTCCTGGGGGTCGCCGAGCACCTGCGCGGCGCTCCCCTGCTCGACGATGTCGCCGTTCTTCATCACGACGATCCAGTCGGCGAGGTCGGCGACCACGCCCATGTCGTGCGTGATGAGGAGGACGGCCGAATCCAGGCGGTCGCGGAGGTCGCGGATGAGGTCGAGGATCTCGGCCTGCACCGTGACGTCGAGCGCAGTCGTCGGCTCGTCGGCGATGAGGAGCGCGGGCTCGAGACTGATCGACTGCGCGATCATCGCGCGCTGGCGCTGACCACCCGAGAGCTGGTGCGGGTACGACGCGAACGCCTTCTGCGGGTCGGGCAGCCCGACCATGTCCAGCAGCTCCAGCGCCCGCGCCTTCGCCTCGGACGGCGCCATCGTCGTGTGCGCGCGGAGCGCCTCGATGATCTGCGACCCCACCGTCAGCACGGGGTTCAGCGCGGTCATCGGCTCCTGGAAGATCGCCGCGACCTCCGGTCCGCGCAGCTGACGCATCTGCGAGGTCGACAGCGTGGTCACCTCGCGGCCGTTGACCTTGATGCTGCCGCGGACCCGGCTGTTGCGCGGGAGGAGGTCGAGTACCGCCATCGAGCTCACGCTCTTGCCGGAACCCGACTCCCCCACCACCGCGACGACCTGGCCGCGGGCGATGGAGTACGTGAGGTTCTTCGCCGCCGGGACCCAGACGTCGTCCACCGCGAAGTCGACGCTGACGTCGGTCATCTCGAGCGCGGGGATTCCCGCCTTCTCGGTCGTGCTCATGAGGCTGTCCTCTCCGTCCCGCGGAGCGGGAGTGAGTGATCGGGGAATGAAAGAATCAGGGGATGCCACGCCAGACGTTCCGTTCGACGTTCACCCGCATCCTGTGCGGCATCGTGTGGGCGGTCATCGCCGCGGTGGCGATCGGTCTGCTGACCGCTCCCGCCGTGACGCTGCCCCCCGCCGCGGTGATCGCCGGTGCGCTCGGCGCCGCGGCGCTGGTCTACGGCATCCTGTGGTCGCCCGCGGTCTCCGTCGACGACGACGGCGTGGAGGTCGACAACATCGTGCTGCGCTACGGCGTGCCGTGGGCTGCGCTCATCCACGTCGACACGCGCTACGCGCTGCAGCTGCACACGCCCCGCCGTCGTATCGCCGTGACCGCCGCTCCGGCGCCCGGTGCGACCGGCTCGCTGCGCGCGGCGCGCGCCTACCGTCGCAGCGAGGGGCAGGTTGCGCCGAACACGCGTCCGGGCGAGCTGCCGAACACCGACTCGGGACGCGCCGCGGCCCTCGTCCGTGATCGCTGGCACGCCCTGCGCGATGCCGGCCGTGTCGAGGCCGGCATCGCCGAGACGGTTCCCGTCCGTGTCCGCGCCCGGCTCGACAACCTGCTGGTGCTGGCCGCGGGTGCGGTCGGCATCGTGCTGGCGATCGTTCTGGGCTGACATCGCGGGGACACCCCGCGTCATGACGACGGCGTCTCCGGGTGCACGCGTCCCTCGACGCTGGCCGGCGCCGTCGTCGACGGAGCGGCCTGCTCCTTCGTGCGACGCAGCGAGAAGCGCTTTTGGCGCGGGTCGAACGCGTCGCGCAGACCGTCGCCGACGAAGTTCACCAGCACCGCGAGGGCGACGATGAACACCGCGGGCCACCAGAACAGCCACGGGCGCGTCTGGAAGGCCGACTGGTTGTCGGAGATGATCAGACCGAGCGACACGTCCGGCGGACGCACGCCGAGCTGGAGGTAGCTCAGCGCCGTCTCGAGGAGGATCGCCGACGCGGCCAACAGGGTCGCCGCGACGATCACCACGCCGATCGCGTTGGGGAGGATGTGCTTGAAGATGATGCGCGCGTCGCTCGCGCCGGCCACGCGGGCGGCCTCGACGAACTCGCGCTCACGCAGCGAGAGGAACTCGGCGCGCACGAGGCGGGCGATCGTCGTCCACGACACCATGGCGAGGAAGAACGCCAGCGGCACGACACCCAGACCACCCGTCGCGCGACCGACGACCGCGCCGATGACGATGACCGGGATGACGATGAACACATCCGTGATGCGCATCAGCACCGCGTCGAGCCAGCCGCGGTAGTAACCGGCCAGCGCACCGATGATGGTGCCGACCGCCGTGCCCACGAGACTGATGATGACCATCACGAGGATCGAGTTCTGGATGCCGCGCATCGTCATGGCGAAGTAGTCGATGCCGATGCGGTCCTGCCCGAACGGGTGGTCACCGAAGGACAGCGGCCACAGCGACAGCGTCGGCGCACCACCGTCGTTCTGCGGGTTCAGCGACGTGTAGTCGTACTTCCACCAGCCGGGGATCGGACCGATGCCGATCGCCGAGATGGAGAACAGCGCGAGCAGGATGAACAGGATGCCGGACACGACGGCGATCTTGTTCGACAGGAAGCGCCGCAGGATGAGGCGGCCCTGGCTGACGCCGACGGTCTTCCGCTCGTCGGACGGCGGCGGAGCATCGACGTTCGCGGGCTCGGGGAGCATCTGGGTCATCGGGAGACCTCCGGGATTCGGACGGCGGCGATCATGCGACCACTCGCACGCGGGGATCGAGCACGGCGTAGGCGAGATCGGCCAGGAAGTTGAACAGGATCGCCGTGATGGCGATGACGATGAAGTACCCCATCACGGGGTTCACGTCCACGCGTTGGATCGAGGTGACGAACAACGCGCCCATGCCCGAGATCGCGAAGACCCGCTCCGTGATGACCGCACCACCCAGGAGCGCGCCGACGTCGGTGGCGACGAGGGTCACGATCGGGATCAGCATGTTCCGCAGGCCGTGCCGCAGGATGACCGTGCGCTCCGGGAGGCCCTTCGCGCGCGCCGTGCGGATGTAGTCCTGGTTCATCACTTCGAGCATTCCGGCACGCGCGTAGCGCGTGTAGCCGGCGAACGAGATCAGCAGCAGCGAGATCGTCGGCAGCAGCAGGTGGGTGAACGTGTCGATTCCGCTGACCCACATGTCCGCGGTGAACCCGGGAGTACCCGCACCCACCGTCGCGATGGGGCGGTTGTTGATCCGCGGGTTGGCCATGTACTGCGGCCACGACTGCATGTAACGGTCGAGCACGACGAGCGCGCCGGAGAAGAACGCGACGATGCCGCCGATGCGGGCGACCATGCCACGGTCGGGAGCGCCCAGCACGTAACCGGTGATGAGACCCACGGCCACGGCGACGACGCCCAGGATGATGATCGTCGCGAACGTCGAGATGTCGAACAGGCCCTGCAGGGCGAAGTAGCAGACGTACGCGATCGCACCGTTGAGGGCCGCGACGATCAGCGCGCGGCGGTTGCTCAATCCGGAGATGAGCGCCGTCGTGATCACGACGACTCCGGCGATCAGCAGCAGCAGGCCGACCGGCCCGAAACCGGGGTGACGGAACCAGTCGGTGAGGTCGAAGTACACCAGCAGGGCGATGGTGGCCAGACCCGAGACGACGCCCACGATCAGACGACGGCGGACGTCGCCGCCGATCATGGCCTGCCAGATGATCGCCATGACGACACCCAGCAGGATGATCAGCCAGATCGGGATGGAGGTCGCCGACGCCAGGAAGTCGTTGAAGCCGAGAGCCAGGAACTCCTTGAGGAGGACGGCGACCAGGAACGACGGGAGCGAGAAGAGGAAGAAGCTCAGCAGCGTGATGCCGAAGTCGAAGCCGCTGTACTGGCGGAGGGCCGAGACGACGCCGACGACGATGCCGAGGACGATCGCCAGCACGAACGACGCTGTCACGAGCTGGAGGGTCGAACCGATGGCGGTCGGAAGGATGTCGGTGACGGCGGCGTTGGAGATCGTCAGACCGAGGTTGCAGGTCCCCGCGAACGGGATGAGGCAGCCGGCGGCGCCGCCGAGCCAGAGGAAGTACCGCAACGGTACGGGGACGTTGAGGTCGAGGGCCGCGACACGGGCGGCGATGAGCTGGTCACGGTTGGCGGCGGAGCTGTCGCGCAGGTCCTGCAGGGGGTCGCCGGAGTTGGCGGACAGCACGTACATGATGAACGACGCTGCGAGCAGGACCAGGATCGAGACGGCGATGCGCCTGAGGATGAATCCGACCATCGCGGGAGGACTTCTTTCGATCGGGTGGAGGACGCCTGTGGGCGTCCTGGAAAGGATAGTCGCGCAGCGCAGGGGGTGGCACGCCGCGCGCACACGAAGTGAGGCGCCGGAGCCGAGCGACTCCGGCGCCTCACGAGGGATTCAGCGGTTCATCAACCGTTGAGCGTCCACTCCTGCGCGTTCCACACGATGCCCGTCTGGCCACCGAAGTAGTCGATGCCCTTGACGGTGCCGTTGTCGGCGAAGACACCGGGGAGCTGGAACAGCGGCAGACCGTAGAAGTCCTTGGCCGTCTCAGCGTCGATCTTCACCTTGATGTCGGCCAGCTTGTCCTTGTCGGTCGTGACCTGGCTCTCGTCGACGAGGCTGTCGACGGTCGCGTTGCTGTAGTTGTTGTAGTTTCCGCCGCCCGCGGTCTTGAAGATCTGCGGGAGCGCGGCGTTACCGGCACCCGGCGAGATCCAGCCGAAGATCGACACGTCGTAGCTGCCGCTGCCGAGGAGCTTGCCCCAGTCGGGCGAACCGGCGTCCACGATGTTGAAGCCCGCCTGCTGCGCCGACTGCTGGATGGCGCGGAAGCTGTCGACACGGTTCGGGTTCTTGGTGTTGTAGAGGATGCGGACCGTGGGGGTCGCACCGTTCAGCAGCGCCTTGGCACCCGCGATGTCGGGCTCGCCGAACTTGTCGTAGCCACTGGCCGAGACGGCGGTCGTGTACTGGTCGCCATCGGTCGGCAGGAAGATCTGCGAGTTCAGCACCTCGGCGTCGGGGTTGATCGGCGTGATGATCGAGTCGAGGATCTGCTGGCGCGGGATCGTCTTGAGGAAGGCCTCGCGGACGTTGGCGTCGGCGAACACACCGGCGAAGGTCAGGTCGACGTGGTCGTACGACAGCTGGCTGCCGGAGTGGACCGTGGCGTTGGCGTTCTTCAGCGCCGTCAGCGTGTCGGCGGAGGGCTGCGGCTGGATGGCCTGGACCTCGCCGTTCTGGAGGGCCGTGACCTGCGCGTTGGCGTCACCGATGAAGCGGATGATCAGCTGGTCGTACTTGGGCGACATGCTGCCCTTGTAGTTGGGGTTCTTGCCCAGCGTGATGCTCTGCTCGGGGGTGAAGTCGGTCACGATGAACGGACCGCTCGCGACGAGGAGGCTCTGGTCGGTCGGCATGGCCGTGACGTCGTAGCCCTTGTTCCAGAAGTCGGCCGCGGCCTTCAGCGTGGCGTTGGGGGTGACGGGGGCGTCCGGGTTGCCCTTCGGGGTGTCCTTTAGGACCTTGATGAAGTCTTCCTCGGAGACACCGGCCTTCTCGGCGAGCACGTGAGCCGGCTTGCCGATCGGGTTGACGAGCTCCCAGTCCACGAACGGCGTCGAGTAGACGAGGGTCATCGACATGTTGTCGTCGCTGATGGTCGGGAACGCGGTCGTGTCGAGACCCGCGGTGCTGCCCGCGAGCGTGAAGTACTGCGTGCCGCTGGTGACCTCGCCCGACGCGGCATCGATCTTGGCGTCGTCGTAGTAGCCCGAGTTGATGGCCCAGTTGACGAGCATGTCGTCGGCGTTGATGGGCTCGCCGTCCGACCAGGTCAGGCCGGGGTTGATGGTGTACTTCACCGTCAGCGGGTCGTCGGAGACCTTCTCGTAGGTTCCGAAGTCGGTGTTGTCGAGGACGCTGAAGTCCTTGTCGAGGCGCTGGAAACCACCGAGGCCGAGGCCGCCGCTGACACCGGTGAGGTAGCCCACCATGCCGTTGGTGTCGAGGTTCGCCTCGGGGGTGTCGCCGTTGAACGAGGTGAACGCGTTCGTGGTGGCGATGGTGATGGTGCCGCCGCTGCTGGCGCCCGCGTCGGGCGTGGCAGTGGTGGTGCAGCCGGCGAGCGCGAGCGCCGCGACGGCGACACCTGCTCCCGCCGCCAGGGCGCGCGTGCGCCGAGTCTTTTCAGACACTTTGCCTCCTGTGCAAGGTTTGACGGGCACCCCCGACCGTCGGGACAGCGGGGGGCCGTGGATACGGAAACGATAGGTAAACGCTCTGCGTTGGTCAAAACTCCTGGGGAAACCGTTACATACCTTTAATTAGAGAGGCGCTTCATGTGGCAATCTGACAACGTGTGGCGCACTGTGGGCTTCAACGATCCCGGAATCGAACAAGACGGTTTCCGTCGTCGGAGGCTCCCCTGGGAGGTCGTGCTCATCCTCCTCGTGAGCGTCGGGCAGTCCGCGATCTACTCGGTCGTCGCGTTCATCCGAACCGCGACACGCGCCCCGATCGCCCAGCAGCAGACGCAGCTGAACCCCTCTCGGAGCGATGAGCCGTTCTGGGACGCGCTGTACCAGTTCCTCGGGATCTTCTTCTCCCTCGCCCTCGTGGCCCTCGCCGTCTACCTGCTGTGGGAGCCGGCCGACAACGCGCTGCGCCGCATCGGCTTGGACTTCCGACGCTTCGGCTCCGACGTGGTGCGGGGAGTGGCCCTCGTCGCACTGATCGGGGTGCCGGGTATCGGCGTGTACGCCGTCGGGCGGCTCCTCGGGCAGAGCATCACGGTCGTGCCCGCGCCGCTCGACTCGTCGTGGTGGGTGATCGCGCTGCTGGTCCTCGCGGCGCTGCGCGCGGGCCTCACCGAGGAGGTCATCTTCCTCGGTTACCTGTTCGATCGCCTGCGGCGCCTGGGCTGGTCGTGGGGCTGGATCCTCGTGTCGACGGCGCTCCTGCGCGGCAGCTACCACCTGTACCAGGGGTGGCCGTCGGCGCTCGGCAACGTCGTCATGGGTCTCGTCTTCGGCTGGTGCTACCGACGCTGGGCACGCGTCATGCCGCTCGTGGTGGCCCACACGCTCATCGACGTGATCGCGTTCGTCGGCTATCCACTGGCGGCGGCCTGGTGGCCCGGGGTCTTCGCGCCCCCGACACCGTCCCCGAGCCCCAGCGCATGAGGCCGCGAGGTCGTCAGGGCGCGGGCGGCGTCCAGGTCCAGAAGGACGGCGGGATGCCGTCGGGTTCCGACGTGTACGTCACACCGCCGACGCCCTTGCCCACCGCGACCGCGCCGGTCCGCTCGAACAGCGGGACGCCCGCGTACTCCGCGAACAGCGCGCGATCGATGTCCTTGGCCGCGGCCAGCACGTCCACGGGATCGGTGTCCCGGGTCATCTGGTCGAACGTCTTCTCCGCATCGACGGACGTGACGCCCTCGGCCAGGCGGTCGCGCGCCGACCGGTAGAGGCTCTCGTCCTCTCCGACCCACGCCAGGGTGGCATCCGGAGTGTCCGTGGTGGTGGCGGCGCGGACCGCGATGCCGGCCTCGGCGGCCATCGTCACGAGGTGCGCGAACACCTCGGCGGAATCGTCGTCCGCGGGGTCGTACGCGACGCGGAGGACCGCGGGACGGTCGTCGAGAGCGGATCGCGCGCCGCCGACGTCGCTTCCCGTGCCCGGCGAGCCGTTGTCGGAGCTGAGCTGCTGGTACGTCTGTCCGGTCGCGGCGGACGAGAGGAAGGACTGCAGCGGACGGGCGTCCCCCCGCTGCTTCGAGAGGATGTCCTTCACGAGCGCGTCGCGATCGATGGAGAGGAAGACCGCCTTGCGCAGGGCGTTGGACGTCGTGTCGGCGAAGCGAAGCTGCAAGGTCTGCGCCGTCGGACCGGTGGTCACGGTCACACCGGCGGCCGTGAGCGTCTCGAGATCGGTGGCATCCGGGTCGCCGATGTTGGCGATGTCGACCTCGCCCGCGGCGAGGGCGGCGATCTGCGTCGCTCGGTCGGGGTAGAACCGCACGGTGAGGCCCTCGAGTCCCGGGTAGTGCGCGCCCTGGTAGTTCTCGCGCCGGACGAGCGAGACGGATGCGCTGGACGCCTCGCCGACCGTCCACGGACCGGATGCCACGGCCGAGGCGACGTCGAGAGTGCCGTCCGCGGCGGCGTCGAAGCCCGTGTTCCACGCGGTGGCGGCGGCGGCCAGGACGGGGTTGGGTGCCGCGGGAGCGGCGGGATCGCCCTCCGGGACCGTCTGGATCGCCGTCATGAGCTCGCGGACGGTCACGCCTGCCTTGGCGGCGATCACGTGCACGGGACGGTCGAGCAGCCACTGCCGGTTCCAGTCGGCGAAGGGCTCGTCGTACGTCAGCGTCAGTGTGTCGGCGGCACGGTCGAGGGTGGGCCGCGTCGTGCGTGCGTTCGGGTCGGCCGGTATCGACGTCTCGAAGTACCGGGTCCCCGAGACGATGGCCCCGGTGGCGTCGTACGTCGCGTCGTCGAAGTAGTGCGAAGAGACGGCCCAGCCGAACATGAGGTCGTCGAGGGTGATGGGAGTTCCGTCCGACCAGACGCGGTCGGGGAAGAGCTCGTAGGTGACCTTGAGCGGGTTGCCCTCGACGCGTGTGATGCGCCCCAGGCCGTCGTTGGGAACCACCTGGAGATTGCCGTCGAGCGATCCGAGGTTCTCGTTCATCAGGGCGTTCAGCGCGCGGTTCGCGTCGGTGTCGCCGTGGGCGGTCCCGGCGTTGAAGCTGGTCAGCGTCCCGACCACGCCCACGCTCAGCGTCGTCCGCGCCGGGGGCTGCTCCACGGGTGCCGGCTGCGGGGCCGCGCAGCCGGTGAGCGCGAGGCCTGCGGCCACGGTGAGGACGACCAGCCGCGCGAGGCGGCGTCGCGATGTCATCGAGGTCTGCTGGTACTGCTCGAGGTGCACATGCGCACCCTACCCAACGCCCCTGTGCGTTCCCCGGGCCGGGTCGGGCCGGGCGGGGTCGTGGGCCCGGGCCCAACCGCGAGACTGCATCTGGCTGACATCTCGGTTGCAGGCTGCAGTGGAGACGTCAGGCGGTTGCAGTCTCGCGGCCATGAGCGTCGAATCGACCCCTCCACAGGGCCGTGACGACCGATTGGGGCTGTGGATTGGTGTTCGGGGCAGCGATGGATGCCACAGCCTGAGGGCGTGACACCGAAACCGCCCACTTCACCGATCCCCCTGCTCCGCGCGACCGAACTCACGCATTCGACCCGCAGCATCCGGCGCGGAGATGTGGTGCCCGTCCTGCGCGGAGTCTTCGCGGCGGCGGGCGACTGGCAGTCCCTCTCTCCGTGGGAGCGCGATCTCGCGCGCGTCCACGCGCATCTGCTGCGGCAGCCGGACGCCGTGTTGTGCCTCGAGTCCGCGGCGCTGGTGTGGGGGCTGCCAACGGTGGGGAAGGTCGAGGCGGTCCACGTGCTCGCCTCCGACACCGCGACAGCACGCCGGGCGAGTGGCATCCACGTGCACACCAGCGCACATTCCGACCGAGTGCTCGAGGAGGTCGGCGGCATCCTGGTGACGTCCGCGGCCGACACGTGCATCGACCTCGCCCGAGTCCGACACCCGGCCGCCGGGCTGGCGGCGGCGGATGCCACGATCCGACGCGGCGAGTCGACGGCATCCATGCTGTCGGCTCTCAACGAGCAGCGGGCTTCGGCTCGGGGCCGTCGTCGGGCGCGCTGGACACTGGATCGGGCGGATGGGGCCGCGGAATCCGCGTTGGAGTCGGTCAGCCGCGTGACTGCCGAGTGGTGGGGTTTCCCGGCGCCGAAACTGCAGCGGTGGATCGGGGTGTCCGACGACGACGGCGATCGCACGGACATGTGGTGGCCCGGGCTGCGCGTGGCCGGCGAGGCCGATGGGCACCTCACCTACGACGGCCGGTTCGGCGATCCCGTGGCCGTGTTGAAGGCACGTGAGGAGCGCGATCGTCGGCTCCGCCGCCACGGCGCCCGGGCCGTGGCGCACTGGTCGTGGGGCGACCTCGCCGACCCGTCGTCACTGCGCGACATCCTGCTCTCCGTTGGGCTGACGCCGAACTCCCCGCCGGATCTGCAGCACCTGTCCAGCCTCGGACGACTGCTGCGCTCCGGCCGCAGCGGGACCGGGTCCGCGTGATGAGGCCCCGGGCCCCGCTCCCGCGAGACTGCACGCGCGTGACAACCCCACTGCAACCTGCCGCAGTCTCGTCACGCGGATGCAGTCTCGCGGTCACCGCGCACTGGACCCCGCGCGGCCGCGCGCTACGCGAACGCCTCCGGCGGAGGGCAGGAGCACACGAGGTTCCGGTCGCCGTACGCCTGGTCGATGCGGCGCACGGGCGGCCAGTACTTCCCGCGGACGAGCGAGCGCTGCGGGTACACCGCGGTCTCCCGGGGGTACGCGTGCAGCCACTCGTTCGCGACCGCCGCCTCCGCGGTGTGCGGGGCGTTCACGAGCGGGTTGTCGTCGGCGGGCCACTCCCCCGCCGCGACCGCGAGGGCTTCGCCCTTGATCGCGATCATGGCATCCACGAATCGGTCGAGCTCGGCGAGGTCTTCGCTCTCGGTCGGCTCGACCATCAGGGTGCCGGCCACCGGGAACGACATCGTCGGGGCGTGGAAGCCGTAGTCGATGAGGCGTTTGGCGACGTCGTCGACCGTGATCCCGGTCTGCTCCTTGAGGGGACGCAGGTCGAGGATGCACTCGTGCGCCACGAGGCCGCCCTCGCCGGCGTACAGCACCGGGTAGTGCTCGCGCAGGCGCGCGGCGATGTAGTTCGCCGACAGCACGGCGGCCGCGGTCGCCTGCCGGAGTCCTTCGGCGCCCATCATCCGCACGTACGCCCACGAGATGGGCAGGATGCCGGCCGATCCGTGCGGCGCGGCCGACACCGGTCCGCCGTCGAACACGCCGCCGGCGTGATCCGCGCGCTGCGAGAACGGGTGCGACGGGAGGAACGGCGCGAGGTGCGCCTTCGCCGCCACGGGACCCACACCGGGTCCACCGCCGCCGTGCGGAATCGCGAACGTCTTGTGCAGGTTCAGGTGCGACACGTCGCCGCCGAGGTCGCCGAAGCGGGCGAACCCGAGCAGTGCGTTCAGGTTCGCCCCGTCGACGTACACCTGCCCGCCGGCGTCGTGCACGGCCTGCGTGATCTCGAGGACGTCGTGCTCGTACACGCCGTGCGTCGACGGGTACGTGATCATCAGGGCCGAGAGGGCCTCGGCGTGCTGCGCGATCTTGGCCCGCAGGTCGTCGAGGTCGACGTTCCCGGCCTCGTCGCACGCGACGACGACGACCCGCATCCCGGCAAGCACCGCCGACGCGGCGTTCGTCCCGTGCGCCGACGACGGGATGAGGCAGACGGTGCGCTCGGTGTCGCCGTTCGCGTGGTGGTAGCCGCGGATCGCGAGGAGTCCCGCGAGTTCGCCCTGCGAGCCGGCGTTCGGCTGCAGCGACACGGCGTCGTACCCCGTGACCTCGGCGAGCCAGCGCTCCAGCTGCTCGATCATCGCGAGGTAGCCGTGCACGTCGGCCTCGGGCGCGAACGGGTGCACGCGCGCGAACTCCGGCCACGACACCGCCGCCATCTCGGTCGCGGCGTTCAGCTTCATGGTGCACGAGCCGAGCGGGATCATTCCCCGGTCCAGCGCGTAGTCGCGGTCGGCGAGCGTCTTGAGGTACCGCATCATCGCCGTCTCGCTGCGGTGCGCGTGGAAGACGGGGTGAGTGAGATACGCGTCCTCGCGGTGCAGTCGCTCGGGAACGCCGCGCAGCGCCTCTCCCGCCGGCAGCTCCTCGGCGGGCAGACCGAAGGATGCCACGATCGCGGCGACATCGGCCTCCGCCGTCGTCTCGTCGACCGAGACGCCCACGGTGGCGTCGTCGACCCACAGCAGCTGGTAGCCGCGCTCGCGGGCGCGGTCGACGACGTCCTGCGCGCGCCCCGGCACGTGCACGCGCACGGTGTCGAAGAATGCGTCGGACGCGAGCGTGAGGTCGTACGACACGAGAGCGGATGCCAGGGCGTCGGCGGTCCGCGCGACCCGGGTCGCGATCGCGCGCAGCCCGTCGGGCCCGTGGTACACGGCGTACATCGCGGCCATCACGGCCAGGAGCACCTGCGCGGTGCAGATGTTCGACGTGGCCTTCTCGCGGCGGATGTGCTGTTCGCGCGTCTGCAGCGACAGGCGGTAGGCGGGGTTGCCCGCGGCATCCACCGACACGCCCACGAGACGACCCGGCAGCTGACGCTCGAGGCCCGTGCGCACGGCCATGTATCCGGCGTGCGGACCGCCGAAGCCGAGCGGCACGCCGAAGCGCTGCGTGGTCCCCACGGCCACGTCGGCGCCGAGGGTCCCCGGCGAGCGCAGCAGCGTGAGAGCCAGCAGGTCGGCCGCGGCGACGACGAGGCCGCCGTGGCGGTGGACGGCCGACGCGACGTCGGAGAAGTCCCACACGCGCCCGGTGGCCCCGGGGTACTGCACGAAGGCGCCGAAGCTCTCGGGGATCTCCCCGTCGTACGACGTCTCGACCAGCTCGATGCCGACAGCTGCGGCCCGGTGCGCGAGCAGCGCCTTGGTCTGCGGCAGCGCGTCGGCGTCGACGAGGAAGACGTCGGTCTTGGCCTTGGACGCGCGGCGGGCGACGAGCATGCCCTCCACGACCGCGGTGGACTCATCGAGCATCGACGCGTTGGCCGTCGCGAGACCGGTGAGGTCGGTGACCATGGTCTGGAAGTTGATGAGCGCTTCCAGCCGCCCCTGCGAGATCTCCGGCTGGTACGGCGTGTACGCGGTGTACCAGGACGGGTTCTCCAGCACGTTCCGCTGGATCACCGACGGCGTGAACGTGTCGTAGTACCCCAGGCCGATCATCGGGCGGGCGGATCGGTTCGCCGACGCGAGCTCGCGCAGCTCGGCGAGCGCCTCCGCCTCGGTCGCGGCGGGCGGCAGGTCGGTGGTCTCGCGGGGTCGGACGTGAATGGATGCCGGGACGGCGGTCTCGACGAGCCGTTCGACGCTGTCGTACCCGACGACCTCGAGCATGCGGGCGCGGTCGTGGGCGCCGATGCCGATGTGGCGATCGGTGAAGGCCGCGGGTGCAGCGGCATCCGTCCGGGGGGAGGTGGTCAGGCTCATGCGGTGAGGTCCTCGTACGCGGCGCGGTCGAGCAGGTCGGCGGGCAGGTCGCCGCCGAGGCGGATCTTCACGAGCCAGCCGTCGCCGAACGGGTCGGCGTTGACGAGCGACGGGTCGTCGACCACGGCGTCGTTGATCTCGACGACGGTGCCGTCGAGCGGGGCGTACAGCTCACCGACCGACTTGGTCGACTCGATCTCGCCGCAGACGTCGCCCGCGGTGACCGCGGAGTCGGCCGCCGGGAGGTCGACGAAGACGACGTCGCCGAGCTTCTCGGCGGCGAAGTCGGTGATCCCCACGGTGGCGATGTCGCCGTCGACGGCGATCCACTCGTGCTCGGAGGTGTAGCGGAGTGCGGTCAGGTCGGTCATGCGTTCCTCCGGTAGAAGGGAAGGGCGGTGACGGTCGCGGGGATACGTGTTCCGCGCACGTCGATGGTCAGGGTGGTGCCGGGTTCGGCCGCGGCCGGGGAGACGTAGGCCATCGCGACGGGGTGTCCGAGGGTGGGGCTCAGGGCGCCGCTGGTGATCTCTCCGACGACGTCGTCGCCGTGGAGCACGGTGTAGCCGGCGCGGCCGGCGCGCTTGCCCTCCGACACGAGTCCGACGAGGACCGGCGCGTCGGCGGGGCCTGCGGCGAGGCCGTCCTTGCCGACGAACGAGGGCTTGTCGGCGGCGACGACGCGGCCGAGCCCGGCCTGCGCCGGCGTCACGTCGCGCGAGAGTTCGTGGCCGTACAGCGGCATGCCGGCCTCGAGCCGCAGCGTGTCCCGAGCCGCGAGGCCGCACGGGACGAGTCCCGCCGGGGACCCGGCATCCAGGAGCGCGTCCCACAGGTCGCCGGCGCGCTCGACCGGGACGAGCAACTCGTACCCGTCCTCGCCGGTGTAGCCCGTGCGGGCGATGAAGAGGGAATCCCCGTCGAACGTGCCCTCGGTGAAGGCGTAGTAGCCGAGTTCGTCGAGCGGCGTGCTGAGGATCTCGATCGCGGGGACGGATTCCAGGATGCCGCGGGCCCGCGGCCCCTGCAGCGCGACCAGGGCGACGTGGTCGGTGACGTCGTCGACCTCGGGGAGCTCGCCGCCCGTCCACGTGTCGCGCGCCTGCGCGAAGGCCGCCGCGACCGCGTCGCGGTTGCTCGCGTTCGCGACCACGAGGTAGTACTGCACGCCCGTGCGGTAGACGATGACGTCGTCGACGATCCCGCCGGATTCGGCCAGCACGAGCGAGTACTTCGCCTTGCCGAGCTTCATCGCCGAGACGCGGCCCGCGAGGACGTAGTCGAGGAACTCCGCGGCCTCGCCGTCGTGCACCCAGAACTCGGCCATGTGCGAGATGTCGAAGAGCCCGGCGGCCTCACGGACGGCACGGTGCTCGGCGAGGTCGGAGGAGTAGCGCACAGGCATGTTCCAGCCGCCGAAGTCGGTGAACGAGGCGCCGAGGGCTTCGTGTCGATCGTGCAAGGGCGACGAGCGCGGTGGAGCGGGGGTGTCGGTCATGAGTTCTGCCGTTCGAAAGGACGGTCAGACGCCGGTCGACGCCTGAGAACTCCCCCTCTGTCATGAACCTGAGAGTTTCGCCCGGGCGTCGCAGCGACGCGGGGCTTTCACCGTCGGCGGACCCGGCCGGTGCACCCGGGTCACTTTCCAGAGTGGCCCGATCGACGCGGTACGCGTACCTGAGAGATTGGCGGGGAGGCTTGCTCCTTCGGTGCCCGGCTGCGTTCGCCGGAGCTCTCCCGCATCGATCATGGGGCCGGTGTGGACTTGTGGGCGCCAGCATATCCGAGGCGCAGCCCCGGAACACAGTCCTCCGCGTCAGCGGGTCGTGCAGCTCCCGGATGCCACGGGCGCGGACAGCGATCCGAGCTGGGACAGCACGGGGTCGATCTCCGCGGAGGTCATCGCGTAGCCGACGTTGTCGTCGGTCTCCGAGCGCGCGAAGACGACACCGGCGACCTGGCCCTCGGGGGTGAGGAGCGGTCCTCCGGAGTTGCCCGGCCGCACGACCGCACCCAGCGCGTAGATCTCGCGCGGCGCGGACTGGTCGCCGTAGATGTCGGGCACCGGAACCGTGCCCTCCGACAGCACCTGCGCGTTCCCGGACGTGAACGGTCCGCCGTACGGGTAGCCCTGGACGACGGCGGCAGAACCGACACCGAGCGCGGGGACGACCGGGAGGGCCGCGGCATCCAGTCCGTCCACCGCGATGACGGCGAGGTCGTCGGTCGGGTCGAAGTACACGACGCGTCCTTCCTTCGCCTCCTGTCCGGGCAGCTCGACGAGCGGCGCGTCGACCCCCGCGACGACGTGCGCATTGGTGAGGACGCGGCCGTCGCCGACGACGAACCCGGATCCGCTCGCGGTGATGCCGCACGCGTAGGCGGTGCCGGTGATGCGGGCGACGGACTGCGCCGCCCGGGTGAGCGCGGGGTCGTCGAGCGCGATCGCCGGAGCGCTCTGCACCGGACCGATCTGGATGAGCTGACCCAGGCGCGGGATGCCGTCGGCGAAGACGGCACCGCGCAGTTGCGCGAGCGCGGCACGGACGGGGTCGGGAGTGAGGCGGTCGATCGTGCGGACGACGTTCGACGACGCGAGCGCGGCGGAGACGACCGGAACACCCGCGGTGGTGAGCGTGCCGGCGAAGAACGACAGCGCGAGTGCGGCGGCGGCGAGGTTCACGACCCCGCCGAGGATCCGCTCGGGCACGCGCAGCTTGATGCGGTCGGCGCCCCGCCGGAGCGCATTCCCGACGGCCGTGCCGAGCGCCGCGCCCAGAAGCAGCAGCAGGACGCCCGCGGCGACGATCGCGGCGCCGCGCCACATCGAATCGGTCACCCACGATCCGACGTACGGGATCAGGCAGAACGCGGCCGCGCCGCCCACGGCGAGGCCCGCGAAGAAGCCGATCGTGGCGAGGAATCCCCGCGCGATGCCCACGACGAGGGCCAGCGCGAGGAGCACGATAAGCACGATGTCGACAACCGGCATCCGTACCTCCAGGGTCGACCGTCAGGGTACGCGGCGGCGCTGGGAGAGTCCCGTTTTGTGGTTCGGGTCAGGATGACACTAAGATCGTGGTCGGAGATATGGTCACAATGACACGAACCCCCCGCCCCGAACCCCGCGACGCCGACGTGCGCGTCGCGGTGTCGACCGTGATCTTCAGCGTCCGCCGCGACGCCCACGACGAGCCCGTGCTGTCCCTCCCGCTCGTCCGCCGCACGCGCGATCCGTTCGACGGCCGTTGGGCGCTCCCCGGCGGGTGGCTGGACCCGACCGAGAGCCTGGATGCCGCGGCATCCCGCACCCTCGAAGAGACCACCGGGCTCACGCCGAGCTATCTCGAGCAGCTGTACGCGTTCGGCGCCGTGGACCGCTCCCCCACGCGCGTCGTGTCGATCGTCTACTGGGCGCTGCTGCGCTCCGACGAGGTCGACGCGCAGGTCGCCGCTCACGCCCGCGAGGGCGACGCGCCCGAGAACGTGGAGTGGTTCGACGCCACGCACCTGCCGGCGCTCGCGTTCGACCACAACGACATCGTCGAGTACACGCTGTGGCGTCTGCGCAACAAGGTCGGCTACAGCCGCATCGCGCACGGACTCCTGCCCGACGAGTTCACCCTCGCCGACCTGCGCGAAGTCACCGAGACGATCCTCGGCCGACGGCTCGACCCGGCGAACTTCCGTCGGCAGATCGACACCTCCGACACCGTCATCCCGACCGAACGCTTCCGCACCGGAAGCCACCGACCCGCCCGCCTGTACCGCTACAACCGTGACGTGGAGCTCGCCGATCGCGGCCCGCTCACGTCCCGTCACTGATCGGACCGCCCATGAGCACGACAACCCTCACCCTGCAGCCTCGCCCCGAGATCGACCCGTCCGTCGATCACGTCATCCAGGCGATCGTCTCCGGCGCGTCGACCGACGCGACCTGTACGACCGACCTCGCGGTGGGGCCCTGGGACTTCGACACGCGTCCGGGATACGGCCCGGGCTCGTCGATGGGCGACGTCATCCCCACCGGGGCGCCGCGCCAGGGCGAGCTGCCCCGCGAGTACCGCGAGGCCTCCGACGACGAACTCGACGCCCGCATCCGCGCCGCCAAGGCGACGCTCGGTGACCGGGTCGTCGTGCTCGGACACTTCTACCAGCGCGAAGAAGTCGTGCGGCACGCGGACTACGTCGGCGACTCGTTCCAGCTCGCCAACGCCGCGAAGGCCCACCCCGAGGCCGAGGCGATCGTCTTCTGCGGCGTCCACTTCATGGCCGAGACCGCCGACCTGCTCTCGCGTCCCGAGCAGTCCGTGATCCTCCCGAACCTCGCCGCCGGATGCTCGATGGCCGACATGGCCAGCATCGACCAGGTCGAGGAGTGCTGGGAGCAGCTCGCCGACGTCCTCGGCGACCTCGAGACTCCGGATGCCGACGGCCTCCTGCCCGTGATCCCGGTCACGTACATGAACTCCAGCGCCGCCATCAAGGGCTTCGTCGGTCGTCACGGCGGGATCGTGTGCACCTCGTCCAACGCCCGCACGGTGCTCGAGTGGGCGTTCGCGCGCGGCCGCCGCGTGCTCTTCTTCCCCGACCAGCACCTGG
Organism: Microbacterium sp. SLBN-111; assembly: GCF_049739645.1. Classification (NCBI taxonomy): domain Bacteria; kingdom Bacillati; phylum Actinomycetota; class Actinomycetes; order Micrococcales; family Microbacteriaceae; genus Microbacterium; species Microbacterium sp. SLBN-111. The sequence continues at coordinate 2,870,440 of NZ_JBMGQH010000001.1, read as the reverse complement.
GCCGGAACACCGCGAAGGCGATGGGCGTGCCGCTGGACCGGATGCCGATGTGGAACCCCCGCCGCCCCCTCGGCGGCTCCACGGCCGAGCAGCTCGAGGACAGCCAGGTCATCCTGTGGCACGGCTTCTGCTCCGTCCACCGCCGGTTCAGCGTCGCGCAGATCGACAAGGCCCGCGCCGAGCACCCCGGCGTCCGGGTGATCGTGCACCCCGAATGCCCGATGGACGTCGTCGACGCCGCCGACGAGGCCGGGTCCACCGACATCATCCGCAAGGCCATCGCCGCGGCCGACGAGCCCACGACCTTCGCGATCGGCACCGAGATCAACCTCGTGCAGCGCCTCGCCGCGCAGTTCCCGCAGCACGAGATCTTCTGCCTCGACCCGGTCGTGTGCCCGTGCTCGACGATGTACCGCATCCACCCCGGCTACCTCGCGTGGGTGCTGGAGTCGCTCGTCGCGGGCGAGGTGGTCAACCGCATCACGGTCCCTGCCGACGTCGCCGAGCCCGCGACGGTCGCCCTCGAGCGCATGCTCGCGGCCAAGCCGAACGGCGCCGTGAAATGACCGACGTCATCGTGGTCGGCAGCGGCATCGCCGGTCTCACCGCGGCCCTGCACGCGGCGGAGAAGGGATGCCACGTCACCGTCGTCACCAAGGGGGCGTCGGCCGACACCAACACGCGCTGGGCGCAGGGCGGGGTCGCGGCGGTCACCGCTGTTGACGACACCGTCGACTCGCACATCGCGGACACCCTCACGGCGGGCGTCGGCCTGAACGACCCCGACGCCGTGCGGACGCTCGTCACCGAGGGGCCCGACCGCATCGCCGAGCTCGTCCGACGCGGTGTCGCCTTCGACCGCGCGGCCGACGGCGACTTCGCGCGGGGCCTCGAAGCGGCGCACGCGCGCCCGCGGGTGCTCCACGCGGGAGGGGATGCCACCGGTGCGGCGATCCAGGCGGCGCTGGACGCCGCGGTGCGCGCGAGCGGGATCCAGGTGCGCGAGCACACGCTGCTCCGCGACCTCGTGGTCGAGCACGGTCGCGTCGTCGGGATCGACGTCGAGGCGGACGGCGCGGTCGAGCGGCTGCGCGCCGACGCGGTCATCCTCGCCACCGGCGGCGCGGGACAGCTGTATTCGCACACCACCAACCCGGTCTCGGCCACCGGCGACGGCATCGCCGCGGCCCTCCGCGCCGGGGCGGCCGTCGCCGACCTCGAGTTCGTGCAGTTCCACCCCACGGCGTTGGCCGCGGGCGAGCCGTTCCTCGTCTCCGAGGCGGTCCGCGGCGACGGCGCGACCCTGATCGACGACGAGGGCCGCCGCTTCGCGTTCGACGCCCACCCCGACGGCGAGCTGGCCCCGCGCGACGTCGTCGCCCGGGCGAACGGGCGGGCGATGGCCGCGCAGGGCGGACGTCCGGTCCGACTGGATGCCACCGCCCTCGGCGCCGAGCGTCTCTCGCGACGCTTCCCCACGATCGACGCCGCCGTCCGCGCGCGCGGTCTGGACTGGTCGCGCGAGCCGATCCCCGTCACCCCCGCGGCGCACTACCTGATGGGCGGTGTCGCGACCGACCTCGACGGACGGACCACGGTGCCGGGACTGTATGCCGTCGGCGAGACGGCGCGGACCGGTGTGCATGGCGCGAACCGGCTGGCATCCAACTCCCTGCTCGAAGGCGCCGTGTTCGGCGCACGCGCCGGGGATGCCGCGGCCACCGACACCGGCTGGACCCCGGTCGAGGCGCCCGCGGCCGTCGCGCTCCCCCACGTCGACCCGGCGCCCGACGCGCCGGCGTTCTCGCGGGCCGCGCTGCAGCAGCTCATGTGGGAGCACGCGGGACTCGTCCGCGACACCGCGGGTCTGCGACGCGCGGCCGGCGTCCTCGCGGCGTGGGCCGCCGACGCGCAACCCCGCTCCGTGGAGGACGCCGGGCTGCTCCTGCTCGCGCAGCACGTCGTCGCCGCCGCTCTCGCCCGCAGCGGCTCGATCGGTGCGCACTATCGCTCCGACGAAGGGACTGCCGCCGTGGCATCCATCCCCGCCGAGGAGGCTCTCGCATGCTGACCCGTGCCGCCATCGAACGCGTCGTCACGGCCGCGCTCGAAGAAGACGCCCCGTGGGGCGACCTCACGAGCGAGACGCTCATCCCCGCCGACGCGACCGCGCGCGCCGAACTCGTCGCCCGCGAGATCGGCGTGTTCAGCGGCGCCGAGGTTTTCCGCGCCGCGTTCACGCTCACCGATCCGACGATCGACGTCGAGATCCGCGTCGCCGACGGCGCGGAGTTCGTGCCGGGCGAAGTGCTCGCGGTGGTCACCGGACCCGCGCGGGCCGCGCTCACCGCCGAACGGATCGGGCTGAACTTCGTGCAGCGCATGTCGGGCATTGCGACCCTCACGAGCCGCTACGTCGCCGCCGTCGCCCACACGGGCGCGCGCATCGTCGACACCCGCAAGACCACGCCGGGACTCCGCGCGATCGAGCGGCAGGCGGTCCGCGACGGCGGCGGCCACAATCACCGGTTCTCGCTGTCGGATGCCGTGATGGCGAAGGACAACCACCTCGCCGTCCTCGCGGCCTCCGGTCTGCCGCTCACGCAGGCCCTCGAGAGCGCGATCGCGCGCCTCCCGCACACGACGCACGTGGAGGTCGAGGTCGACCGACTCGACCAGATCGACGCGGTGCTCGCGGCCGGGGTCGACACGATCATGCTCGACAACTTCTCGCTGGACGACCTGCGCGCGGGCGTCGAGAAGATCGCGGGGAGCGCCGTCGTCGAGGCCTCCGGCGGCGTGACGCTCGACACGGTGCGCGCGATCGCCGAGACCGGTGTCGACGTCATCTCCGTGGGCGCGCTCACGCACTCCGCGCCGGCCCTCGACCTCGGCCTCGACATCCGCATCCGGACGACGTGAGCCTCTACCTCGACAACGCCGCGACGACCCCGGTCCGCCCCGAGGTCGTCGCGGCGATGGCGCCGTACCTCACGCGCTGGTTCGGCAACCCCTCGAGCCATCACGAGGTCGGCGAGGCCGCGGCATCCGCCCTCGAGGACGCCCGCGCGCGCGTGGCCGCGATCCTCGGGATGCGGTCGGGCGACGTCGTCTTCACCTCGGGCGGCACGGAGTCGAACAACACCGCGGTCAAGGGACTCGTGCTGCCGTCGGGGAAGAAGCACCTGGTCACCACCGCGATCGAGCACGAGTCCGTGCTCGCCTCGGCCGACTACCTCGCGCGCCTGCACGGCGTCGACGTCACGTACGCACCGGTGGATGCGACCGGGACGCTCTCCCCGGATGTGCTCGCCGCGGCGCTCCGCGACGACACGGCGCTCGTGAGCGTCGGGTACGCCAACAACGAGGTCGGAACGGTTCAGGATGCCGCGGCCCTCGCGGCCGTGGCGCACGCCCGGGGCGTGCCGCTGCACCTCGACGCCGTCCAGGCCGCGGGGTGGCTGCCGCTCGCCGGGCTCGGCGCCGACGCGATCACCATCGCGGGGCACAAGATCGGCGCGCCGAAGGGCACCGGCATCCTGGCCGTGCGCGGACGACTCCCCCTCGAACCGCTGCTGCACGGGGGCGGGCAGGAGCGCGGCCGACGCTCCGGCACGCCGGATGTCGCCGGCGCGGTGGCGTTCGCGACGGCGTTGACGCTGGCGGAGGCCGAGCGAGTCGCCGAGGCGGACCGGGCGACGCGGTTCCGCGACGAGTTCATCCGCGGCGTGCTCGCCGCGGTCCCCGGCGCGCGCCTCACCGGACACCCCGAGCACCGCCTGCCCGCGACCGCGAGCTTCGTCTTCCCCGGCGTCAACGGCGAGACCGTACTGCTCGAACTCGAGCGCCGCGGGGTCGTCTCGTCGAGCGGTTCGGCGTGCGCCGCGGGCAGCGACGAGGCGTCGCACGTGCTGCTCGCGCTCGGCCTGGATCCGGACGACGCCCGCACCGCCGTGCGATTCACCTTCCCGCACCACATGACGCAGAATCTCGACGCCGTGGCAATCGCCGTCGCCGAGGCGGTGACCGCCGTAGGATCACGCGGGTGAGTTCCCCCGCGATCACCGTGATCGTCCCCGGCCGCGACGTGGCCGAGTTCGCCGGTGAAGCCCTGCATTCCCTGCAGGCGCAATCCTTCGACCGGTGGCGCGCCGTCCTCGTCGACGACGCCTCCACCGACGACACCCGCCGCCTCTTCGCCGATGCCGCAGCCGCCGACCCGCGTTTCTCGCTGGTGGAGCACCGCGAGCCCAGGGGCCTCGGGGCCGCCCGGAACAGCGGCCTCGACCGGATCGAGACGCCGTACACGGCCTTCCTCGACGCCGACGATCGCCTCCGGCCCCATGCCCTGGAGCGGCTGTGGGACACCCTCGACGCGTCGGGCAGCGACTTCGTGGTCGGCGCGTACGTGCGGCTCCGGCCGGATGCCGAAGGCCCCGGGTACGTCGCCGGCGACGTGCAGCCGTGGGTGACGGCCGCCACCGACCCCGCACGGACCGCGACGACGCTCGCGGAGCACCCCGCGGCATCCGGGAACATCGTGGCGTGGTCGAAGCTGAGCCGCACGGACTTCTGGCACACGCACGGCCTGCGCTTCCCCGAGGGGCGTTACTACGAGGACCAGGTCGTCGCGCAGCGCATGTACACGCTGGCGACGGCGTTCGACGTGGTGCCCGACGTCGTGGTGGAGTGGCGCCAGCGCCGCAACGGCGGATCGATCACGCAGCGCCTCGACGAGGTCGTCGTGCTGCGCGACTACCTCGACGCGCTCGGCGAGGGCATCGCGGTGCTGCGCGCCGCGGGTGCACTTGCCGCCGTGGGTGAGCGCGGGCGCCTCATCCGCGCCCTCGACCTCCCGCCGCTGCTGCGGATCGCCGAGACGCACCCCGACCCCGCGTACCGCATCGCCCTCGAGGCGTTCCGGGAGACGCTGCCCGCGTAGGGTGCGGCGCGTTCGCGTGCCGCACTTGAGTGGGCAGCGCGCGCCCGCGCGCCCCACGCTTCGGTGTCCAAGACACGCGGATGCCACGGCCCACGCTCCGCGTGTCTTGGACACTCAACTCCCCGCCACACGCCCGAAGACCCCCGGGCAGCGCTCGCCTGTCGTTCTCGATCGGGTGTCCAAGACACGCCGCATCAAGGGCGGCACTTGCGACGTGTTCTGGACACTCAGCGGGGTGGGTAGCGCGCCGGCGCCGCCCGCCCACAGTTCAGTGTCCAAGACACGCGGATGCCACAAGCCACGCTCCGCGTGTCTTGGACACTCAGAGCCCCGGGCCCGACGCCGGCGCGCGTCGGCGCGAGAGAGACAGCGGCGGTCGCGCGGCCGCCCCAAGCGGGCGGCCGGTCGCTGCGGCGGGAGGCGACTGCGGCGGTCGCGCGGCCGCCCTACGCGGGCGGCTGGTCGCCGCGGCGCGACGCCAGGGCGGGGCGGGCGAGACCGGCGCGGTCGCGCTCTTCCTCGGTGAGCACGAACGAGGCCGCGAGCTGCTCGGCGGCGAGTCCGGCGTAGAGGCCGCCCGCGGCGAGGAGTTCCGAGTGGGTTCCGGACTCGACGATGCGGCCCGCGTCCACGACGTGGATACGGTCGGCGCCGATCACCGTCGACAGGCGGTGAGCGATGGACAGGGTCGTCCGGCCGTGGGCGGCGGTCTCGAGCGCCTCCTGCACGATGCGCTCCGACACGGTGTCCAGCGCGCTCGTGGCCTCGTCGAGCAGGAGCACCGGCGGGTCCTTGAGCAGCACGCGCGCGATCGCGATGCGCTGCTTCTCGCCGCCCGAGAGGCGATACCCGCGTTCACCGACGATCGTGTCGTACCCGTCCTCGAACCCGGCGATGACGTGGTGGATGTTCGCCGCCCGGCACGCCGCTTCGATCTCGGCATCCGTCGCCTCGGGCTTGGCGTACCGCAGGTTCTCGCGCACGGTGGCGTGGAAGAGGTACGTCTCCTGCGAGACGATGCCGATGTTGTCGATGATCGACGCGCGTTCGAGGGTGCGCACGTCCGCGCCCGAGAACATCACGGACCCGCCGCTCGCTTCGTACATGCGCGGGGTCAGGTACAGGATCGTCGTCTTCCCCGCACCCGACGGGCCGACGAACGCGACGTGCTCGCCGGGCTCCACGACGAAAGAGACTCCGCCGAGGGTGGGACGCCCCTGTTCCGCGGCATCCGGGTACCGGAACACGACGTCGCGGAACTCGATACGGCCCACGGGTCCGGGCGCCGCCGACACCGGTATCGCGTCGGGGGCGTCGGCGATCGCGGGCTTCAGGTCGAGGTACTCGAAGATGCGCGCGAAGAGCGCCGCCGAGGTCTGCACGTCGAGCGCCACGCGCATGAGCCCCATGAGGGGCATGAGCAGGCGTGCCTGCACCGTGGTGAAGGCGACGATCGTGCCCGCCGTGAGCGTGCCCACGCCGCTGCCGAGCAGGATGCCCGCCACGAGGTAGATGATCGCCGGGACGCTCGCCATGATGACCTGCACGACTGCGAAGAAGCGCTGGCCGCTCATCGCCTGCCGCACTTGGAGCCGGACCTGGTTGGCGTTCTCGGCGTCGTAGCGCTCCGATTCGGTGCGCTGACGATTGAAGGACTTGGACAACAGGATGCCCGACACGCTCAGGGTCTCCTGCGTGATGGCCGACAGCTCGGACAGCGACTCCTGCGTCTGCGCGGCGATGCGGGCGCGCACCTGCCCGACGCGCCGTTGGACGAGGACGAGGATCGGCATGATGACGACCGCGATGAGCGTGAGCCGCCAGTCGATGAGGATCATCGCCACGAGCGAGGCCACGACGGTCACGGAGTTGCCGAGGATGCTGGTCACCGTGTTCGTGAGAACACCCGAGACCCCGCCGACGTCGTTCTGCAGTCGAGATTGGATGACACCGGTCTTGGTGCGCGTGAAGAAGCCGAGCTCCATCGCCTGCAGGTGGTCGAACAGCCGCACGCGCAGATCGCCCGTGACACGGTTGCCGACGGTGGCGGTGAACCACGTCTGCGCGACGCCGAGCCCTCCGGAGAGCAGGAACAGGACGATCATCGCGGCGACGAGCTCGGTCAGCAGCGCGAGATCGACCGGCGACCCGTCGATGGGGAAGAGCGCGTCGTCGAAGATGCGCTGCACGAGCAGCGGCGGGATGACGGCGAGGGCGGCGCCGAGGACGACGAGGACGATCGTGACCGCGATGCGCCCGCGGTAGGGCCGGAACAGGGCGGCCACGCGGCGGCCGAGGTCGGGCACGCGCGGCGCCTCGGCGTTGCGCTGCCGTTGACTCTCCGCGTACACACCGCGGAACATGCTTCCGCCCATGCCGCCGCCCATGCTCATGCCGGTCAGCCTACGTCCGACCGACGACATTGGGACGCGCCGGCCGATGTCGGAGGCCACCGATAGACTCGGCGTCCACGCACGGCATCCCCCGTCGTCCCTCGATGGGAATAGCGATCCCGCCGTCGCTGTTGCCGTCTGACGTTCGTCGCTTTCGTGACGCCACGACGCCCTCCCCTGGATTGGATCTCGCCATGGCCGCCACCACCGGAACCCCCACCGCCCCGCCGACATCCGATACCGGTGTCACCGCCGAGCAGAACAGGGTGATCTGGCTGCTGCTCGTGGCCGCGTTCGTGGCCATCCTGAACGAGACCACGATGAACGTGGCGATCCCGCACCTCATCCGCGACCTGAGCATCACCGCGGTCGCGGCGCAGTGGCTGACGACAGCGTTCATGCTCACGATGGCGGTCGTCATCCCGGTCACGGGCTTCCTGCTGCAGCGGTTCACCACGCGTCAGGTGTTCATCACCGCGATGAGCCTCTTCTCGCTCGGCACCCTGGTGGCGTTCCTCTCCCCCGGCTTCGAACTCCTGGTCACCGCGCGCGTCATCCAGGCCTCCGGCACCGCGATCATGATGCCGCTGCTCATGACCACGCTCATGACGATCGTGCCGCCGCAGCACCGTGGCCGCATGATGGGGCGCGTCAGCATCGTGATGGCACTCGCTCCCGCGATCGGCCCCACGATGTCGGGCGTCGTCCTGGACTCGCTCGGCTGGCACTGGATCTTCGGGATCGTCCTGCCGATCGCGCTCGTCTCGCTCTTCGTCGGCGCGCGATGGATCCGCAACCTCGGTGAGACGCGCGAAGCCCCGATCGACGTCGTGTCCGTCGTGCTGTCGGCGCTCGGATTCGGCGGCATCGTGTTCGGTCTGAGCCAGATCGGCGGCGGTCACGGCGGATCGACGGATGCCACGGACGCCGCCGCGACCGCGACGGTGACGCTCGTCGCGTCCTTCGCCGTGGGCGTCGTCGCGCTCGCGCTGTTCGGCTGGCGGCAGGTGCGCCTGCAGCGCGCCGACGCCGCGCTGCTCGATCTGCGCGTCTTCCGCTCGCTGAACTTCACGCTCTCGGTCGTGCAGCTCGGTGTCATGTCGCTCGCGTTCTTCGGCGCGATCACGCTCGTGCCGCTGTACCTGCAGAACGTCCTCGGTCGCACCGCGCTCGAGACCGGGCTGGCCGTCCTCCCGGGCTCGCTCGCGATGGGTCTCGCGGGTCCGCTGATCGGCCGCATCTACGACCGACGTGGCACCCAGATCCTGCTCATCCCGGGCGCGATCATCACGAGCGCCGTGCTCTGGTTCTACTCGACGGTCGGCACCGACACGTCGTTCCTGCTGCTGATCGTCGCGCAGACCGTGTTGTCGATCGGCCTCGCGCTCTCGTTCACGCCCCTGTTCACCGCCTCGCTCGGCTCTCTCGAGCCGCGCTTCTACTCGTACGGCTCGGCCGTGGTCGGAACCGTGCAGCAGGTGGCCGGGGCCGCGGGCATAGCGCTGCTCGTCACCGTCCTGGCGGGCGTCTCCGCGAGCGCGGGCGGCGGGGCCGAGGGAGACGCGGCCGGCGCGCGCATGGCGTTCATGATCGCGGCGATCGTCTCGCTGCCGCTCATCGTCGGCGCGTTCGTCATCCGCAAGCCGGCCGATCAGATCGAGGGCGCGGCCCCCGTCGGGCACTGAACCCGCAGAGCGCTCAGGTCAGCGAGCAGGAACCGCCGCTGCAGCAGTACGCGGGAGCGGGGGCGTCGTCGTCGACCGGTGAGGTCAGAAGCGTCAGGAGCGGCTTCGACGGCGTCTCGGCATCAGGGGTGGTGTCACCGGACATCCCTCCATGGTACGCCTGCGCAGATGCCCCGGCACCATGAGTCGGAGAGGCTCGCGGTACCCCGGGTCGACGGCATCCGCAACCCCCGTTCCCCGGAGCGAAGCGGTTCCTAGCGTTGTGGCATCCCCGATCCCTGCGAGAGGAGTCCCCATGACGGACCTCACCGGAAAGCGCATCGCCTTCCTACTCACCGACGGCTTCGAAGACAGCGAGCTCACCAGCCCCTGGGACGCGATCACCGCGGCGGGCGCGGAGGCCGTGCTGGTCTCGCCCGCTGACGGCAGCGTCACGGGCGAGAAGGGCCACGAGCAGAAGGTCGACCTCCCCGTCGGCTCGGCCACGGCCGACGACTTCGACGCCCTCGTCCTCCCGGGCGGAGTGCAGAACGCCGACGACATCCGTATCGTGAAGGATGCCGTGCACTTCGCGCGCGCCTTCTTCGACCAGCACAAGCCGGTCGGCGTGATCTGCCACGGCGGCTGGATCCTCACGGAGGCGGACGTCCTGAAGGGCCGCACGCTCACCAGCTACCCGACGCTGCAGACGGATCTGCGCAACGCCGGCGCCACGTGGGTCGACGAGGAGGTCCACGTCGACCAGGGCCTGGTGTCGAGCCGCAACCCCGACGATCTCCCCGCGTTCAACGCGAAGCTCGTCGAGGAATTCGCCGAGGGCGCGCACGCCGGCCAGACGGCCTGACGGCCTCCTCGCGGGGCCCCGGGCTGCGGCTCGGGGCCCCGCGGCGTTCCCGGGTCCCGGCACAACCTCCGCGATCCGCACAAGCTCAGCCGCCACACCCCGAATCGAACTGACATAGCGCGGATCGCTGACCGACCGGTCGTGGCATCCATCCCCGGGGCCCGGCACATCCTCAGCGATCGGCACAACCTCAGCCGCGATCCGCCCGCGGCAACGGACATTGCGCAGATCACCGACACAGCACACGGGGACGAACCGCCCCCGACCTCACGCCGAAAGCGGCTGGCACGACGGGCAGTACTGGCCGCCGCCCTTCGTACCGGGGATGTCCTCGATCGTTCCGTCGCCGTCGGGGCACCGCTCGCCGGTGCGGCCGTGCACGCGCATCGCGGCGACCTTCGCGGCCTTCTGCTCCGCGATCGGAACCCCGCGGCGGGCTGCCACCGCTTCGTCCAGCACGGAACGCAGCGCCGCGTGCAGACGCGTCACCTCGTCGTCGGTCAGCGACGCCGCGTGCGCCACCGGCGACAGCCGAGCGACGTACAAGATCTCGTCCGAATACGCGTTGCCGATCCCGGCGAGCGATTCCTGCTCCTGCAGCAGCGCCTTCAGCTGCTTGCGACGCTTCCCGAGCGCTCGGGCGAGATCCTCGCGGGAGAACGCCGGATCCGCGGCATCCGGTCCGAGCTTCGCCACCGCGGGCACCTCGAGTGGGTCGTCCACGACGTGCAGCTGCACCGAGAGCCAGTCGCCCGCGTCGGTGATGCCGAGCACCCCGTCGTCGAAGGTCACCGTGGCGATCAGGGCCGCACCGTCCGGAGGGTCCGTGTCCCACGTCGCCCACCCGGCCCGGCCGAATCCGAGGGAGAGGTGGATGCCATCGAGGTCGAGGTCGATGTGCTTGCCGTACCGCGTGACTCCCGTGACGGTGCGTCCGACGAGGGCGTCGAGCGGCCGTGCCCGCGTCTTGAGGGCGCGGAATTCCGCCAGTTCCACCGCGACGATGGCGTGACCGGTGAGCCGCTCGCGCAGGAACAGGGTGAGCGCTTCGACCTCGGGCGCTTCGGGCATGGTGGCTCCCCTTCCGTCCCGCAGACCGGATGCCACCGTCGATGACTGACCGGACCGATTCCTGCCAACCTATCCGGAGGGTCCGCCTCCGAGTCCACCCCTTGTGCACCCATCGGACGTCCCCGCGTCGCTGCGGAGGCGCGTACCGTTGAGGGTGAGGCGGCCCGAACCGCCGAAGAAGGGTCCCCCATGAAGATCGTCTCGTCCTCGGACTGGAGGGATGCCATCGCCTTCGACGTGCCCGTCGTCGTCGCCGATGTCGTCCCCGGTGAGCCCACCCGCTGCGTCGGATGCGGTCCCGACGGAGAGCTGTTCGACCGCACCGAGCTGTGGGCGGTGAAGCACCGCCATCCGAAGCACCACGGCGGGTTCGTGCGGTTCTACTGCGAAGCGCACAAGCCCGCCCCCGCGCCGGCTCCCGCCGCGGCGATTCCGCTCAAGAAGCCGCGCGCGTCCGCACCGCGCGCCGAGCGCCGCACCGCCTCCCCCAAGCCGACGCCGGTCACCGACCGTCCCGTCCGGGCGATGTGCCCCGAGTGCTTCGTCGAGGTCTCGGCCGACGGTATGTGCGGGATGTGCGGCACCCAGGTCGTCTGACGCCAGGAATGCACGACGCCGCCCCGGTCCAGTGACCGGGGCGGCGTCGTTTCGCGTCAGCGGACGGAGATCGTCCAGCCGACCTCGTGGCTCTCGCCCGGCGCGAGCACGACGAGGCCCGTGGCGAAGTCGTAGGCCTGGTCGTTGAAAGCATCCGGAGCGCACGTCATGGGCTCGACCGCGAGTCCCGCGCGGTTCGCCGGGTGGTCCGGGCCTTCGGGACGGTCGGCGGTGTGAATCTGCACCCAGCCGCAGCCCGCGTCCCACGACAGCGCCACACCGGTGCCCGACGGGTCGGTGAGGGTGACGGTCGCCCGGCCGTCGGCATCCCGGATCAGATCGGTGTACGCGTGGTCGATCTCGACGGCGCCGATCACGCGCGGAGCCCGGAAGTCGAATCGCTCGGCGTCCACGGCGACGGATGCCAGGCCCACCGGTGCCAACCGGTCCGGCGTGACCTCGAGCACGGTGTCGGCCGGCAGCTCGAACGTCCACGAGTCGAGCGCGCCCGGGCCGGCGACGAGATACGGGTGCGGCCCGGTGCCCCACGGAGCGGGGTTCTCCGAACGGTTGGTGGCGCGGACGGTCTGCGTGAGCCCGTCGGGGCCGAGTCGGTAGGTCGTGGTGACCTCGACCCACCACGGGTAGCCGGCCTGCGCGGGCACCGCGGCCGTGAGCGTCACCGACTCCTCATCGCCGTCGACGACCGACCAGTCCGCCCAGCCCAGCAGCCCGTGCAGTGCGTGGCCGCGGTTCGGTTCCGTGAGCGCGAGCTGGTACTCCTCACCGCCGAAGACGTACGCACCGTCCACGACGCGATTCGGCCACGGCGCGAGGGTCGCACCGCGGAAGTACGGGCGCACCTCGTCGGCGGCGAAGGGGACGACGAGGTCGCGCCCCTCGTGGGTCAAGGATCGGAGGGAGGCGCCCACGCTCGCGATCGCGGCTTCATAGCCGTGGGCGCGGAGGACGACGGGGGTTCCGGAGACGGCGGTGGTCATTCGGCCATTATCTCGATCTCCGGTGCCCGAAAACGACGGACGCCCCGACCGGCGGAGGTGTCCGCGGGTCGGGGCGTTCCGGGGGCGAATTACTTGAAGGCGTCCTTGACGTTCTCTCCGGCCTGCTTCAGGTCGGCCTTGGTCTGGTCGGCCTGGCCTTCGGCTTCGAGACGCTCGTTGCCCGTGGCCTTGCCCCAGCCCTCCTTCGCCTTACCGGCGACGTCCTCTGCGGTGTTCTTGATCTTGTCGTCGAGACCCATGGCCGACTCCTTCCGCTTGGTGGCCCGGATGATTCCGGAATGCCGCCACGCTAGGCGCGCTCGCTCGGATTCTCGGGGGGCTTGAAAATCGCGCGAGGGTGAGGAAGCGGGCCGGACGGGTTAGGTTCGAGGCGGGGGGATGCCATGGGGGAAACACCGAGCAAGACCGACGAGCTGACGATGTTCGCCGATCTCCTGGAGGAGGCGCCCGCGGCATCCGGGCCCGGTCGCGCCGGCCGCATCGCGTTGGTCGTGTTCCTGGTCACGGTGCTCGTGGCGCTCGCCGGCGCGGGCGGGTACGTCTGGTGGGCCGCGACCGCGGCGCTCCCGGCCCCGACGCTGACGACGAAGCCGCCGGCCGTCGCACCGGGCGAAGCGGCCCACATCGCCCTTCCCTCGTCGGGTTCGATGCGTGTGAGCATCACGGGCGGCGAGCAATACATGGGTCCGGACACGGACGGCGCGTGGGCCGCGTCCGGCGGCGACGATCCGCGGCCCACCGCGAGCATCGCGAAGCTCATCACCGCCCTCGTCGTCCTGTACCGGCATCCACTCGACGGGCCGAACGATCCGGGCCCGACCGTGTCGTTCACGAAGGCCGACACCGACCTCTACGACCAGTTCTACGTCCGGGGCGCGACGATCGCCAAGATGCCCGACGGCTCTTCCCTGTCGTTGCGCGAAACGCTCGCGACCATGCTCCTCCCGTCCGCGAGCAACTACGCCGTCGCCCTCGCGCGCTGGGGATACGGTTCCGAGGGCGCCTACGTCGACGCGGCCAACGCGTGGCTCGCCGCGAACGGCCTCACCTCGACCCGGATCGTGGATGCCACCGGCCTCGACGACCGCAACACCTCCACGCCGCGCGATCTCATCGCGATCGGAAAGATCGCCGAAGCCAATCCCGCGCTCGCGGGGATCGTCGGAATGACCTCGATCTCTCTGCCGAACGGTCCCGGTACGGTGACCAACACCAACGATCTGCTCGGCAGGGACGGCGTTCGCGGACTCAAGACCGGAAACCTCGGGGACGGCACGTTCAACCTCCTGTTCAGTTCACTCCTCGACGTCGGGATCGGGCCGCCCCTGCAGATCACCGGTGTCCGTCTCGGCGGCGAGACGCACGACAGCACGGACCACGACGTCGCGGCGTTCCTCGAGAGCGTCACCGCCGGCTTCCACGACGTGACGGTCGGGAACGCCGGCGACCGCATCGGGCAGGTCAGGACCGCGTGGGGCGCCGAGGCGGAGGTCGTCCTCAGCCGCACGGCCACGCTGCGGACGTGGTCGGACACCCCGATCGCGACGGCGGCGGACATCGCCACTCCCCCGTCCTGGACGAGCAACGAGACCATCGGCACCGTCACCTGGAGCGCGGGCCCGAACACCGCGTCCTCCGACGTCCAGATCGTCGGCACGCTCGAGCCCCCGACCCTGTGGTGGCGCCTGACGCACCCGGGACAGCTGGGTGCACCGTTCTCCTCGACGGCCGGCTGATCAGCCCGCGAGTCAGGGCTTCGCCGAACCCCGCGGCGCATCCAACGCCGTCGCGGCCCCTCCGCGCATCGCGAGAGCGGCGATGAGCGTCACACCGAGCAGCGCGGTGATGTACACGACGAAGCCGACGCCGCCCTCGCCCGTCGTGGCGTGATAGATCAGCGGAGCGGTACCGCCGAAGAGCGAGTTCGCCACCGCGTAGCCGAAACCGACCCCGAGCGCGCGGATGTGGGCGGGGAAGACCTCCGCCTTGGCGATGCCGTTCACCGACAGGTAGCAGGTGAGAACCGCGAAGGCGAGAACCAGGATGCCGAGAACCGCGGGAGGCGAGGTCACTCGGGCGGCCGCGGTGACCAGCACGCCCGCCCCCAGCACCCCGACCACGCCGAAGGCGACGAGGAGCGGCTTCCGCCCGATACGGTCGCTGAGGGCTCCGCCGAGCGGCTGCATCAGCATCAAGACGACGAACGCCGCGAGCACGAGTCCGGTGGCCGTGACCTCGGCCGTGGCACCGCCCGCGGCGAACGCCGACTCGCGGAGGAGATACGGCACCGTGACCGTCGCGGTGTAGAACGCCGCACTCCCTCCGGCCGTGAGGAGCACCACCCACACGAGCGGACGCCAGTGCGAGCGGAACAGTTCCGACATGGTCGAGGGCGCGGGCGCGTCGGCCCTCCGCGCGGCGGATCCCGTGTGCCGAAGTCCGCGTACCCCCCACAGGGATGCCAAGCCCGCGGCGCCGCCGATCGTGAAGGCGACCCGCCAGCCCCATTCCGACACGGAGGCGCGATCACCGACGAGCAAGAGCACCAGCAGCGACCCCTGCGCGAGCACCAGTCCCCCGACGATGGTCGCCCCCTGGAAGGATGCGAAGAATCCGCGGTGGCCCCGGGTGCCGGACTCCGACAGCAGCACGGTGGCGGCCGCGTACTCTCCCCCGGCGGCGATCCCCTGCACGACGCTCACGACGACGAGGATCACGGCCGCCCAGGCCCCGACGACCCGCTCGGTCGGTGCGATTGCGAGGGCGAGCGATCCCGCCGACATGAGGGCGACCGCCGCGTTGAGGGCTGCCATCCTGCCTCGCGTGTCGGCGAATCTGCCGAACAGCCACGAGCCCACCGGCCTCACGACGAACGTCACCGCGAACAGCGCGTAGACATAGATGAGGGAGTCCCGCGACTCGGCGTCGAAAAACTCGGTACGGAAGTACGGCGCGAAGATCGCGTAGACGTACAGGTTGAACCACTGGACGAGGTTCGGCACGGATCCGGCCAGGATGGCCCGTGCGCGACCGCGTCTGTCCGGGTGCGGGTCGGATGCGACCGCGGGCGTGGAGTGCACGCGCTGACTTTAGCGAGGCACCGAGCCTTGTGTCCTCCGGCTGATCGCGTCCGTCAGACGACGTCGCCGCGAAGCCCGTCGATCGGACGCTCGTCCCACATCTCGAACGGGTCGTCGCCGACCTCCGCCATGAGCGCCGGCCGCGCGGCCGCCGCGGCCTCCTCAGACGCCCACAGCGCGATGCCGACCAGGCGACCGCTGCCGTTATCGACGACACCGGTCCACTCGAGGCCGGCCTGTTCGCGCGCGACCCGGCTGTAGCGCTGCATGGAATCGATCACGGCGGCCCGGTGCTCGGGCTTCGGGTAGTGCACGGAGACGACGGCGTAGGTCATGCCCGATGGTGGCACCGGCGGGGTGCCCGGCGCCAGTGGCTCATCGCTGGGCGCGGTGGTACGCCTCGAGCACCGGAGGGACGCCGTCGGTCAGCATCTTCCGGCGAACGTTCCCCAGCAGCCGCGACATCGCGAACCCGCCGACGCCCCGGAATTCCGTGTGCCGCCACGTGAAGCGCGTCCCCGAGCCGGTCTTCTCGAGCAGGTAGGTGACCTCCGTCACGTCGTCGGAGTCCCGGTCGCCCTTCCACGTGTACCGGAGCGCCCGCGGCGCCTCCACGTCGAGCACCTCGCAGTACACCACGCCCGCCCATCCGATGGTCGGCTTCCCCACGAAGCGGAATCGCGTCCCCGCCACGGCGGCGAACCCCTCCGGCCGGCCGCCCTGGCCCGTGGTGGTCCATTGCGCCACCAGCTCGGGATCGGTGAGCACCGCCCACACCTCCTCGATCGGATAGGGGTAGTCGCGCACCACGGTGTATTCGGTCATGTCCTCCGCCTTCCTCGAACACCCGCAGCCTACCGCTCGGTAGGTAGATCGTCTACCGCTCGGTAGGTAAACTCTCACCATGAGCGATCAGGTGGATGCCACGAGCCGGCGCCGAGGAGCAGAGACGCGCGCACGAGCCCAGCAGGTCGCTCTGCGCCTGTTCACCGAGCGGGGCTACGAGGCCACATCGCTCCGCCAGATCGCCGAGGAACTCGGGATCAACAAGGCCTCGCTGTACTACCACTTCGACGGCAAGGAAGCGATCGTGCAGTCGATACTCGACCAGCGCGGCGACGAGGTCGAGGAGCTGGTGGACTGGGTGCGAGTCCAGCCCCCCTCCCCGGCACTGATCGGCGCGGCGGTGACCCGGTGGGTCGAGTCGTTCACGGAGGACAAGCTGCGTGGCATCCGATTCCTCTCCGCGAACCCGCTGCTGCTCGCGAGCCTCTCGCGCTCCGGCGAGGCCCGGGTCGGTACCGGCCTGTCGACCCTCGCGGACGCCCTCGCCGACCTCTTGCCCGACCGGAGGGCGGATGCCGTCATTCAGCTGCGCATGGCGCTCCTGTCGATCAACGCCGCCGTCCAGGCCGCCGCCGGCACACCCGCCGACGACGCCGCGATCATGACGGCCGCCCGCCGCGCGGCATCCGTGCTGGTCGAGGACCTGCTGATGGACCGGACGCAAGACGAGTCCGACTCCGTCGCAGAGACGAGCTACCTGCTGCGTTCACCCGAGAACGCCCGCCGGCTGCTGAATGCCCTGGACAGCGCACGTTCTGGAGATGTGCAAGAGCGGGGTCTCATCGAACCGTGATCATGCGCGATGGCCAGTTGTAGGCCGGTGGCAAGACCGGGCGGCCGATGCACGCGCTCGCGGTCGCGCGCTCGCGCTGCGTCTACCTCGGACGCCCGCGGGGGCGCCTGCCTTTCGGCTCCTCCTACGCGACACCACGATCGACGTGGTCAGGGCCGCGCGTCCGGAACCGCGAGGCGGCGGCGTGCTGTCGCTTCGAGGTACGTCATGTGGGACCACTCGAGCTCGGCGGTCGCGGTGCGGAGCGAGATCGCCCTCGTGTCCTCACCGGCGAGAGACTCGCCACAGGATGCCGGTCGGCCCGAGTCGGCGACCACGCTCAGGACATGGACGTCGATGCCGTCGAGGCTCAACCGCCCCGGCGCGACGGACCACTCACCGATTCGCCACTCGCGTGAGAGCCCGCGCTGCGACCCCGACACAACGCGAAGGCCACTGACGATCACTCCCCGTTCTGCCTCGCGCGCCCACGCGCGACGTGCTGCGGCCTTCCCCCACGAGCTGCCGACAAAGGTTGAGAAGAAGTCAGCCAGGAGTTCCGCGATCATCCACGTCCCCCGCCCTCGAAGTTCTGAGAGGTTCTGTCCGCGGGCGTGGAGTGCATGCGCCCATGCTTTCCCCACCGCTCGTCGCGTGGACGTCGAAATGCGAGCGGTAGCGTCACAACAGCGATGATCGCGCAGACCGCCAACGAGCCGAACATCGTCCAGACGGCTGACGAAAGCACGCCTTCGGCGCGCGCGACGACGACGGTCGTAGATACCGCGGTCACACCGACACCGAAGGTCACACCGCCCAGCGAGAGGGGCACGTCAGCCCGTGTGAATGGGAGTCGTATCGCAATACCAAGCAGAGCCACAGAGAAGATGGCCGCGCTCACCGTGATCACGACCGCCGATTCTTCGGGCGTGAGCCGGGTCGCCCCCTTGCCACCGAAGGCGCCGGAACCCATTCCCGCACATGCGGCAGCCAGAAGGTACGCGGCGATGACGAAGACGGGATCGCCACGACGAAACTCCGTGAAGAAACCGTGACGCCAATGTCGGACGACCGGTCGGTGTTCCTCGCGCCAGCGGCGCCGGGTCGGCGGTGCGCTGTCGTCGGTCACGGAACCATTCTGGCGAATCCGCCGGAGCGGGCCAGAACCCACCTAGTTGTTGAAGCGGAACTCCACCACGTCGCCGTCCTGCATGACGTAGTCCTTGCCCTCGAGCCGGGCCTTGCCCTTCGCGCGGGCCTCGGCGACCGAGCCGAGCTCGACGAGGTCGGCGAACGAGATGACCTCGGCCTTGATGAAGCCCTTCTCGAAGTCGGTGTGGATCACGCCGGCCGCCTGCGGCGCCTTGGCGCCCTTCGGGATCGTCCACGCACGCGCTTCCTTCGGGCCCGCCGTGAGGTACGTCTGCAGCCCGAGGGTGTCGAAACCGACGCGCGCGAGCTGGTCGAGTCCCGACTCGTCCTGACCCGTGGATGCCAGCAGCTCGGCGGCATCCTCCGGGTCGAGGTCGATCAGCTCGGACTCGATCTTGGCATCCAGGAAGACCGCCTTCGCGGGCGCGACGAGCGCGGCGAGCTCGTCCTTGCGGGCCTGGTCGGTGAGGACGGACTCGTCCACGTTGAACACGAAGATGAAGGGCTTCGCGGTGAGGAGCCCCAGCTCGCGGATCGGCGAGAGATCGAGACCGGATGCCGAGAGCAGCACGCCGCGCTGGAGCGCGTCCTGCGCGGCCTTGGCGGCTTCGAGCACCGACGGGTCGAGCTTCTTGCCCTTGATCTCCTTCTCGTAGCGCGGGATCGCCTTCTCGAGCGTCTGGAGGTCGGCGAGCTGCAGCTCCGCGTTGATCGTCTCCATGTCGCTCGCGGGGTTCACCTGCCCGTCGACGTGGACCACGTCGTCGTCGGCGAATCCGCGGACGACCTGGGCGATGGCATCCGCCTCCCGAATGTTGGCGAGGAACTGGTTGCCGAGGCCCTCGCCCTCGCTCGCACCGCGCACGATGCCGGCGATGTCGACGAACGACACGACCGCGGGGACGAGCCGCTCGCTGCCGAACACGTCGGCGAGCTGCTGCAGGCGCGCATCGGGAAGGTTCACGACCCCGACGTTGGGCTCGATCGTCGCGAACGGGTAGTTCGCCGCGAGCACGTCGTTCTTGGTCAGGGCGTTGAAGAGGGTCGACTTTCCGACGTTGGGAAGGCCGACGATTCCGATGGTAAGAGCCACGGGAGTCCAGGTTACCCGGCCCGCGCCGCCCGCACGGCGTCAGGGGCGCCGCGCGAGCGGCAGGTAAGCGCACGCCGGAGCGCCCCCAACAGTCAGGGCCGCTCCGGCGAGGCTCACCGCGCGGTCGTCAGGACGGCTGCGCCACGGTGTTGGAGTGGATCCACCAACCGGCGTTCCGCGGGAACGTGTTGTTGTATCCCGTGGTCCACTTCGACTGCCCGTCGATGAGCACCGTGCCGCCGGGGTTGGGGAATCGCCAGCCCATGCTCCCCTGGGTCGCCGGGAGGACGGTCCACCGCTGCGGCCCCTCGGGCGCACCGAAGTACGTGCGGATCGTGTCGAGATCCGCCAGCGTCCAGTTGATCCCCACCATGTACGTCGAGTTGGGGCCCACGGCGACCTGCCCCGTGAAGTAGTACCGACGCCACGTCTCCCCGTTGAGGGTGTAAGAGCCGCCGTTGCTGAGGGCGTACCCCTGTTCCGAGACCGGGTCCGCCTTCAGCGCGCGTGGGGGCAGGTCGATCTGCAACCGCACCATGCCCGTGAAGGTGCAGGCGGTGGGATTGCGCAGAACGATGTTCGCCTTCATCCGCGACCCGGGAAGGATGCCTCCGATGCCGAGGCGCTCCCCTGTTGCGTTCGACTGGATCTCGCCGTACCAGCCATCCGGGTCGTCCCGGATGTAACCGGCGGCAGTGACGTCGAGGCTGGGCACGCAGGGCTGGGTGGATGCCGAGGCGCCCGGGGCCGCGACCGCCATGGCGATGACGGGGAGGCTCCAGGCGGCTCCCTTGACGATGGTCCTGCGCTCGATGCCTTGCTGTTCGGGCTGTTCTTCGGTGCTCAACGGGGGTCTCCTCTTCAACGATTCGGCTGATTGCTGTCACCCTGACAAATGGCTGCTCCGCCCATTGCAGCCAGTGTGGGATTCCGTAAAAACCCGTGCGAAGAGAGTCCAAATATTCTGATCGGGTGGCGCATCCATTTGCCGCAGCAAGAATGGCGGTCGTGAGAACGGATACTTCGACGTGACCATGGGAGAAGCAGCAGCGCAGAATTGCGACGATTTCGGTTGGGGTCCGTTGGGTCCCGTCGACCCGACGCTGGTCGCAGAAACGGCGCAGTCACGGCTCTATGGCCACGGGAGGGCGTGGTCGCGCTCATCGAGGTACGTCCTGCGCGGTGACGCGCAGTCCCTTCACCTCGTGCTCACCGTCGAGGGAGGCTTCGAGTTCACCGTCGACGGGCAGACCATGACGGCCGACCCCGGTCAGCTGGTGTTCTTCGACGGCCGGCTTCCGACGACCGCTCGCACACTGCGCGAGACGGCTCGGTACGTCTGGTTCCTCCGCCCGTCGGTGCTGCAGGCCCGACGGGCGGCGTTCCGGCTGCACGAGCCGGTCGACATGATGAACGCTCCGATGCAGAGTCTCGTGTCGATGACGAACGCCCTTCTCAATGCGGAGAACCCGGCGACGGCGTCCGCCCAGGATCACTTCGGTGCGGCCGCCGAGCACCTGATCGCGGCGGCGCTGGAGGAATCACCGCGACCGACGGATCCGTACGCCATGCACCGGGACGGATTGTTCACGGCCGCGCAGAACGTCATCGAGGCGCATTTCCGGAATCCGGCATTCGGCGCGCGGGAAATGTCCCGGGAACTCGCTACGAGCATGAGCCATATGTACGCCGTCTTCGCCGCAATGGGAACGACCCCGAAACGGGAAATCGAGCGTCGCAGGCTCGCCGCCATCGAGGCTGCGCAAAGAAATCTGCCCCGGCTCGACGAACTCGTGCAGGAGTCGGGGTTCATTTCCGTACGTCAATACCGGGCTGCGCTCGCCCGGAGCCGTCATCGGTTGCAGACGATATTCGCACCGCCGAGCGCTCGGGACGCCTGAGCCTCCGCGCTCGAAGGGCGCCGTGTCAGGGGCGCCGCGCGCGGAACGCGTGAGTGACGTACGGCAGGTCGACCGCTCCCCCGTCGGCGAGATCGGGAATGGATGCCACGACCCCGTCCACGGCGGCATCGATGCGCGCGCGGTCCTCGGGGCTCGCCGTGATGACGTCGCTCCGCGAGAACACCAGGTCGCGCAACTGCAGGAGCGTGATGGAGCGGCTCCACGTCCAGGACCGATGCTCGAGGTCGCCGAGCGGGTCCACGACGCGGGGCCCGGTCGTGGCCAGCAGCACCTCGGCGTTCGATCCACCCGTCGCCGCGGTCAACCGCCGCACCCACTCGACGCGGTCGTCGCGGATGTTCCAGATCAGGCCGAGCACTCCACCGCTGCGCAGCACCCGTCCGATCTCGCGGGAACCCGCGTCCGGGTCGACCCAGTGCCACGCCTGCCCCATGACCACCGCGTCGAGAGCCGAGTCCGGGAGCGGGAGGTCCTCCGCGGTGCCGGCGAACGTCGGGACGCCGCGGACGTTCTCGCGCAGCGACGCCAGCATCGTGGCATCCGGGTCGATCGCGACGACATCCGCGCCGAGCTCGACCACGGCGCGGGTGAGCTTCCCCGTTCCCGCGCCCACATCGGCGACACGGAGGGCGCGGCCAGGCTCGCGGACCGGCGCGAGCAACCACGCCACGGCCTCGGTGGGGTAACCGGGTCGCCCCGACTCGTATGCCGCGGCCGCCTGCCCGAACGACGTCGACTGCTCGCGTTCCGTCATGCTCCGAGCCTATGCCGGGTGTCCCTGGCCCGGCCGTCCCGCGGAGTACGTGCCCGCCACGCCGACCCCGGATGCCACGACACGGCGAGTCCGCGACGAACTCCGCCGGACGGCCCGGCGCGAAACGCGGCGCGCCTCCCCCGCCGCGCGCCGGTCGCGACGCAGGGTGGAGCCGTGGCTCTGGATTTCACCGCGATCGACTTCGAGACGGCGAATTCCAGCGGTGCGTCCGCGTGCGCGGTGGGTCTTGCCCGGGTGCGCGACGGCCGGGTGGTCGCGACCGCCGCCTGGCTCATCAAGCCGCCGGCGGGCCACGACACTTTCGCCCCGATCAACGTCGGTATCCACGGCATCCGTCCGAACGACGTCCGGAACGCGCCGGACTGGAGCACGCAGCTCGCCCGCCTGACCGCGTTCGCCGGGGCCGACGTCCTCGTAGCGCACAACGCCGGGTTCGACATGTCGGTACTGCGACGGGCGTGCGCCGTGACGGGCGACGAGTGTCCGCCGTACCGCTATCTCTGCAGCGTGCAGATGTCGCGCAAGACGTACACGCTGGACTCCTACCGTCTCCCGCTCGTGGCGGCCGAGGCGGGCTGCTCCCCCTTCGCGCACCACGACGCGCTGGCCGATGCCGTGGCGTGCGCCGAGATCACGATCGACTGCGCCCGCCGCGCCGGCGCCGACGACGTCCACGCGCTCGCGGCGCACCTCGGCGTCCGGGTGTCGCAGATCGCCGCCGCGCCGCGGATCGAACGCGCCGTCGCCTGATCCCGCCGCGCCTCGGGGCGTTGCTCCCGCCGTACTGCCGGGGTGCTCCCGCCGCGCACCCGGGCGTTGCTCCCGCCGTGCTTCCGGGCGATGTCGGAACCCTCCGGCACACTGAGCACATGGATGCCATTGCCCTGATCCTCGCGATCCTCGCCCTCGCCGTGGGCGCCGCCGCCGGCTGGTTCCTCGGCACCGCCCGAGCGACCTCGCGCGCCACCGCCGAGCGCGTCGACCTGGCCGCGCGCGTCGCCGCCGCCGACGCCGCGCGCGCCGGAGTGCAGGCACAGCTCGAGCATCAGAGCACGCTGTACCGCGACCTCGTGGGGCAGACCCGCGCGGATCAGGCGGCGCGTGAGGAGCGCGAGCGCCGGGAGCAGACGGTGCTCCGCGCCCTCGACCCCGTACGCGAGACCCTCGACGCGATGCAGCGCAAGGTCGACGGCCTGGAGCGCGAGCGCGTCGAGCAGTACTCCGCGCTCGGCGAGCAGTTGCGACTCTCGCGCGAGGCGGACGAGGCGCTCCGTGCGACGACCGAGGCCCTGGCCTCCGCGATGCGGTCCGGCAGCACCCGCGGAGTGTGGGGCGAAACGCAGCTGCGACGCGTCGTCGAGGCCGCAGGACTCACGCGGTACGTCGACTTCGACCTGCAGTCCTCGATCGCCTCGGACGCCGGCGCGGGTCGGCCCGACATGATCGTGCGGCTGCCCGGCGGGAAGGCTTTGGCGGTGGATGCCAAGGTCCCCCTGGACGCCTACCTCCAGGCCAGTGCGATCCCGGTGACCGCCACGGGCGAGGAAGGCGCACGCCGCTCGGCCCTGATGACGAAGCACACGAAAGCCGTGCGCGCCCACGTCGACGCGCTCGCGCGCAAGACCTATTGGGCGGGCCTGTCGAGCAGCCCCGAGTTCGTGATCTGCTTCCTCCCCAGCGAGTCGCTCCTGTCCGCCGCCCTCGACGACGACCCCACGCTCCTCGAGTACGCCTTCACTCGGCGGGTCGCGCTCGCCTCGCCCGTGAACCTCTGGGCCGTCCTGAAGACCGTGGCGTTCACCTGGACGCAGCAGGACGTGTCCGACGAGGCCCGCACGCTGTTCGCGCTCGGAACCGAGCTGTACGACCGCATCGGAGTGCTCGCCGGGCACGCGGGCGACCTGCGGCGGGCGCTGGAGCGCACCGTCGACAGTTACAACAAGTTCGCCGGCTCGCTCGAATCGCGCGTGCTCGTCACGGCGCGGAAGTTCCCGGGGGTCGACGAGACGAAGCTCGACGCGGTGGCCGCCCCTGCCACCCTCGAAGCGGCACCGCGACGGTGGACCGCACCCGAGTTGCTCGACGAGTCAGGTGCCGAGGATCCGCGCGCTATCGCGCAGGCCGACCTGGGTGGCATCCGCGCTCGGGCGGGTCTGCCTGAGGACGAGTGAGAGGTGACGCTCAAGAACCGCCGGGAACCCAGCTGAGCAGGCTCACGACGGCGGCAGAGACGCCGACGAAGGCACCGACCATCCACCACGCGCTGATCTCGTGGCCCTCGTCGAGGCGCTTTCGGAGCAGGACGTCGGGACGCCGCGCGGGGTCGACGGCGCTGGCGATCACCGCCTGGGCACCCGTCTGAGGTGCGGTGGAGTTCGTCGGAGCTGCCATGAAACGATCCCCCTTCGGGTCTCGGAAGAACACAGCGTCGCCGTTGACACTGCAGATGATTCTGCCAGAGACCGCCCGAGACGGGAGTCACGCTTGCGCAACGACACGCCCGGCTGTATCTGCGAGTGCGGCGAGACGCGGCGCGTCGCGCACGGGCTCGCCTCGGCCGCGGGCTCGCGCCGGCTGCGGCCGCACTTCCCTTAGGGGCCCGCGCCGGTCACGGGCCCGCGCCCGAGCCGGTCCGCGAGACTGCACGCCGCTGACAACTCGGCGACACGCTGCAATCGATGTCAGCCCGATGCAGTCTCGGCGTCAGGGACCCCTCGCGTCAGAGCCACTTCGAGGTCAGGTGCTCCGAGGAGATCCGGCGCAGCGTGCCCGAGGCCCCGCGCAGCACGACGCTCTCTGTGTAGATGAAGTCGCCGTCGCGGCGGACGCCCTGGACGAGTTGACCGTCGGTCACACCCGTGGCGACGAAGATCGTGTTCTTGCCCTTCACGAGGTCGTCCGCCTCGTAGACCTCGCCGTCGACCTTCAGCCCCGCGTCGCGGCCCTTCTCCTTCTCCGCGTCGTCGCGCGGCGCGAGCACACCCTGGATGTGGCCACCCAGCGCCTTGATGGCGCACGCGGTGACGATGCCCTCGGGGCTGCCGCCGATCCCGACGCACATGTCGGTGCGGGCGTTGTGGCGGGCGGCGTTGATACCGCCGGCGACGTCGCCGTCGCTCATGAGGCGGGTGCCGGCGCCCGCCTCGCGGATGTCGGCGATGAGCTGCTCGTGACGCGGGCGGTTCAGCACCGACACGACGATCTCGTCGACGGGCTTGCCGAGCGCCTTGGCCAGCAGGCGGATGTTCTCGCCGATGGGGAGGCGGATGTCGACGACGCCGACACCGGCCGGTCCGGTCACGAGCTTGTCCATGTAGAACACGCTCGAGGCATCCAGCATCGATCCGTGGTCGGAGACAGCGATGACCGACAGCGCGTTCTGTCGCCCGGCGGCCGTGAGCGAGGTGCCGTCGATGGGGTCGACCGCCACGTCGCACTGAGGGCCCTTGCCGTTGCCCACCCGCTCGCCGTTGTAGAGCATCGGGGCGTTGTCCTTCTCGCCCTCGCCGATGACGATCGTGCCATCGAAGTTGACGGTGCTGAAGAAGGCGCGCATCGCGTCGACGGCGGCACCGTCGGCGGCTTCCTTGGCGCCACGACCGATGAACGGAACGGCGCGGATCGCGGCGGCTTCCGTCGCCCTCACCAGCTCGAGAGCCAGGTTCCGATCGGGATGCAGGGGACTCATGTCGGACGTCAGGCTCACCATGCTGCCCACTGTAATCAGCGGCTCGGCGACAATCCCCGGATTTCGCGCGCTCTGGAACGAAGGAATGGCGTTTCTTAACAGAACAGGAGAACGCCCCTGTTCCTTGCGGCGACGGCCCGTCATGATCGTGCGCCTTCGCTAGAGTGACGGTGTCCCAGTCACGACCAAGGAGCATCTCCATGCCCGTCGCCACCCCTGAGCAGTACGCCGACATGCTCGACCGCGCCAAGGCCGGTAGCTTCGCCTACCCCGCGATCAACGTCTCGAGCTCGCAGACCATCAACGCCGTGCTCCAGGGCCTGACCGAGGCCGGCTCCGACGGCATCCTCCAGGTCACCACCGGTGGCGCCGACTACTTCGCCGGTCACACCGTCAAGGCCCGCGCGACCGGCGCGCTCGCATTCGCCAAGTACGTGACCGAGGTCGCGAAGAACTACCCCATCACGGTCGCGCTGCACACCGACCACTGCCCGAAGGACGCGCTCCCCGGGTTCGTGCTCCCCCTCCTCGAGGCATCCGAGGAAGAGGTCAAGGCCGGCCGCAACCCGATCTTCCAGTCGCACATGTGGGACGGGTCCGCCGTGCCGCTCGACGAGAACATCGACATCGCCGCGGAGCTGCTCCCCCGCCTCAAGAACATCAACGCGATCCTCGAGATCGAGGTCGGCGTCGTCGGTGGCGAAGAGGACGGCGTCGCGCACGAGGGCTCCAACGAGGCCCTGTACACCACCGTCGCCGATGTCACGAAGGCCGTCGAGCGTCTCGGCCTCGGCGAGAACGGCCGCTACATCTCGGCCCTCACCTTCGGCAACGTGCACGGCGTGTACAAGCCCGGCGGCGTGAAGCTCCGCCCCGAGCTCCTCGGCGAGATCCAGGAGGGCATCGCCGCGAAGTTCGGCACCGGCCCGAAGCCGCTCGACCTCGTCTTCCACGGCGGCAGCGGCTCGACCGACGCCGAGATCGCGCTGGCCGTCTCGAACGGCGTCGTGAAGATGAACATCGACACCGACACGCAGTACGCCTTCACCCGCTCGATCGCGGGCTACATGTTCTCCAACTACGACGGCGTCCTGAAGGTCGACGGCGAGGTCGGCAACAAGAAGCAGTACGACCCCCGCGCGTGGGGCAAGGTCGCCGAGTCGGCGATGGCGGTCCGCGTCGTCGAGGCGACGAAGCAGCTCGGCTCCTTCGGCAAGTCCCAGGGCTGATCCCCGCCACGAACGCCCCGGCTCCGGCCGGGGCGTTCGTGCGTTCCGGGCCGCGAGGGTAACGGCATCCGCAGGGGCTTCCTCACGCCGAGACTTCATCCGCCTGACATCCCGCGCGCATCCTGCAGCCGAGATGCCAGCGGCGTGCAGTCTCGCGGACAGACGCGACCGCAGGGCGCGCCCGGACGTCGGCTAGGACCGGTACATCTCCAGCACCGTCGGGGCGTCGGGCGGCGACGAGACGACTTCGACGGCGTCCCCGGCGTGCACCTCACCGGCGCGGCGCACCCGCAGGTAGGCGCCGAGGCGACCCTCGTCCGAGAACCGCTTCACCCAGCCGCGCGACGCCGCGCCGCCGACCCAGCGCGCGAACGTCGCGCAGGGGGTCCGGGGCATCGTGACCTCGAGCCGGACGGTCTCGCCGATCCGCCACACCTCACCGATCCGCGCCGCGTTGACGTCGATGCCGTCGAGCCGCAGGTTCTCGCCGAACCACCCGGGCGCGAGCTCGCGCCCGAGTTCCCGCTCCCAGAAATCCGCGTCGTCCTGCGCGTAGGCGTAGACGGCCTTGTCGGGGCCGCCGTGATGCTTGCGGCTCGCCTGCACGTCCGCCCGCACGCCCAGCGGACCGATCCGCACCGCGCCGTCGAGCGCGCGCTTGTCGATGGCGGTGACCCCGACGGATCCGGAGTCCGGGCGCAGGGCGTGGACGGCGCAGACGGCGAGGAGGCTCGGCATCCGTCGATGCTACGGGCTGCCGAAGTCCCGTCGCATCACGACGCGGTCGCCGTCGGCGGTGCGGATCTCGATGGAGTCGATCCGGGATGCCGACACGTCGGTGCCCGCGCTCAGCTCCGTCGTCGATCCGGGACCCGGCGCGCCACGTCGAGAGCATCGTCGTCGCACCGGAGTCGTCGGTGACGGCGAGGGCGTACGGCCAGCCGCCGGGCGGGGCGTCCAACACCTCCCCGCTGTAGCTGCACACGAGGTCGATGCGCGTACCCCACTCGACGGGGGTGAGCTTGACGGATGCCTCGAGCGGGGCGCCCGCGACGTCGTCGAGGGCGTACACGGTGCCCGTGCCGTCGGTCGGGGTGCTGGTGAGCGCCACGACGCTCGGAACCGCGATCAGGACGAGAGCCGCGGCGACCGCCCCCACCCACAGCGCGACCGTCCGGCGTCGGCGGCGCCGCACCGTGCGGACCAGCCGTCCGCGCAGCGCGGGGTCGGGAGCGCGGGGTGCCGCGCGCAGGGCAGGATCCCCGCCGTCGATCGCGCGCGCCCGCTCGGGCGACAGTCGCGACAGGAGCCCCGCGGTGGGAGCGAGTTCCGCGACGGCGGCGCGGCACAGGACGCACTCGTCGAGGTGGCGCTCGTACTCACCGCGATCCGCGGCCGACAGCGCACCCAGCACGTACGCGCCGTCCCAGGTGGCGAACCGCTCGTGTTCGGAGGTCATCGCGTCACGCCCCTCTCCTGCAGCGCGAGGCGCAGCGCGCGCACGGCGTAGTGCAGCCGCGACTTGACGGTTCCGGCGGGGATGCCGAGCTCCTCCGCAGCCTGCGCGACGCTGCGACCGCCGTAGTAGGCCGAGACGATGACCGCACGATGGTCGGGGGTGAGGGTCGCGAGCGCCTCCTCGACGAGCAGCGCGTCGAACATGGCATCCGTGTCGTCTCCGGCCGCCGTCTCGGGAAGCTCCTCGACGGGCTGCTCGTGACGACGACGCGCGCTGCGGGCGTCGTCGATGACGATGTTGCGGGCGACGGTGAACATCCACGAGCGCAGGCGCGAGGGGTCGTCCGCCATGACGCGCGGCGTGCGCCAGGCGCGCAGCAGGGTCTCCTGCACGACGTCGTCCGCCCCGGCATGGTCGCCCGTGAGACTGACCACGTAGCGCCAGACGGGTGCCGCGTGCGCGTCGTACAACGCGGTCAGCTGCGCGTGATCGTCTCGCATGCCGGCTCCCTCCTGTCGTCCTCAGGAGAACACGGGATGCCGGGCGCAGAGGTTCATTTCAGGAAGGCGCCGGTGAGAGAAGAGAAGTACGAGGGGTCGGACGTCAGCGCGATCGTGACGCACACGCTCGCTACCACCGTCGTCGCGACGAACCCGACGAGCGGCACCCAGAACGCGATCCGGCCCCGACGAAGACGACGCCACGTCAGCCACGCGGTGAGCAGGTACCCGACGCCGTAGACGACGGAGGCGATCGCCCCCCAGACGTAGCCGGCGCTCAGAGCCGTATACGTGGCCTCGACACCGAAGAGCCGAGCGGCCCGCTCGGCGTACCCGGGGAAATCGAGCAGCTGGATGATCGTCGTCACGACATTGACGAAGCCGTAGATCAGGAGACCGAAGGTGACGAACCGATCCGCGAGCGGACCCGGCTTCGGGGCTGCGGCCGGAGGCGCAGCGATCGGCGGCTCCGGTCGGGGAGCCACTCCCGCCTCGAGCGACTCCGTCACCTCGGGACGTCGGATCCGCGCACGCTGCTCCTCGGGAGTCGCGTATTCGCCGTACTGCGGCCGCGGTCGTTCGTCGCCGTCGGTCACGCGCGGCCCCGGCCGCCCAGGGCACGCTGGTCGCGCTTGCCCGAGGCATCCTGACGAAGCTCTTTGGGGAGCGAGAACATGAGGTCCTCCTCGGCCGTGCGCACTTCCTCGACATCGCGGTAGCCCGCACCCGCGAGCTCCTGCAGCACCTCGGTGACCAGCACCTCGGGCACGGACGCGCCGCTCGTGACGCCCACGGTCTCGACGCCCTCGAGCCATTCCTGACGCACCTCGTCGACGTAGTCGACGCGGTACGCGGCCTTGGCGCCGTGCTCGAGCGCGACCTCGACGAGCCGCACGCTGTTCGAGGAGTTGGCCGAGCCCACGACGATCACGAGGTCGGCGTCCCGCGCGACCTTCTTGATCGCGACCTGGCGGTTCTGGGTCGCGTAGCAGATGTCGTCGGACGGCGGATCCTGCAGCTCGGGGAAGCGCAGCCGCAGACGACGGACGGTCTCCATGGTCTCGTCGACGGAGAGCGTGGTCTGCGAGAGCCACACGACCTTCGACGGGTCGCGCACCTCGACGGTGTCGGCGTGCTCCGGCGAGTTGACGACCGTGACGTGCTCGGGAGCCTCGCCCGCGGTGCCCTCGACCTCTTCGTGTCCCTCGTGGCCGATGAGCAGGATCTCGAAGTCGTCGCGGGCGAAGCGCACGGCCTCGCGGTGCACCTTGGTCACGAGCGGGCAGGTCGCGTCGATCGCCTGGAGGTGCCGATCGGATGCCGCCGACACCACGGCCGGCGAGACTCCGTGCGCGCTGAACACGACGTGCGAGCCCTCCGGCACCTCGTCGACCTCGTCGACGAAGATCGCGCCCTTCTTCTCGAGCTCGGTGACGACGTGGATGTTGTGCACGATCTGCTTGCGCACGTACACCGGCGCGCCGTAGCGCTCGAGCGCCTTCTCGACGGCGATGACCGCGCGGTCCACACCCGCGCAGTAGCCGCGCGGCGCCGCCAACAGCACCTTCTTCTGTCCGTGGACGGGGATATCCTGGAGCCGCCCGCGTCGACCCGGGATCCGGGGAACGGGCAGGTGGACGGCAGGTGTGCTCACTCCTCGATTCTACCGGGGCGCCCCTGGACGACGGCCGAACCGCCCATCACCGACCCCCTGAGAGAGCATGACCTCCTTCCGACCCGAAGCCGTCGAGGGCCAGGCGCCCCCGGCCGACTCCGTCCACCCGCGCGACTCGAAGAACGAGGCGCCCACGTCGGTGTCGCGCCTGAACGACACCATCCGCGGGTTCATCGAGCGGTGGGGCTCGGTGTGGGTCGAGGGCGAGATCACGTCGTTCAACCGCCGCGGGGGCAACGTCTTCGGGCGTCTGAAAGACCTCGGCAGCGAGTCGACCGTCGCCTTCCGTATCTGGTCGAGCACGCTCGCGCGGCTCCCGAAGGACTTCGAGGTCGGCGACCACGTCGTGGCGTGCGTCAAGGCCGACTATTTCCCCCGCACCGGCGATTTCTCGTTCGCCGTGTCGGCGATGCGGCACGTCGGCCTCGGCGAGCAGCTGGAGCGCCTCGAGCGCTTGCGCGCGCAGCTGCGCTCCGAGGGGCTGTTCGACCCCGCGCGCAAGAAGAAGCTGCCCTTCCTCCCCCACTGCATCGGACTGATCACGGGCGAGAACTCGGATGCCGAGAAGGACGTGCACCGCAACGCCGAGCTGCGCTGGCCGCAGGTGCGCTTCCGCACGCGCTACGCCGCGGTGCAGGGCGACCGGTGCGTCCCCGAGACCCTCGCCGCGCTGAAGGCGCTGGACGCCGACCCCGAGGTCGATGTCATCGTGATCGCGCGCGGCGGCGGGGATCCGCAGACGCTGCTCGGGTTCAGCGACGAGCGACTGGTGCGCGCGGTGGCCGCGGCATCCACTCCTGTCGTGAGCGCCATCGGCCATGAGAACGACCGTCCTCTCCTCGACGACGTCGCCGACGTGCGCGCCTCCACACCGACGGATGCCGCCAAGCGCGTCGTGCCGGACGTGAGCGAGCAGCGCGCCCTCGTCGCACAGCTGCGGGCGCGCCTCACGAACCGGCTCACCCAGCGCGTGCTGCACGACATCGCGCAGCTCGAACAGCTGCGCTCCCGACCGGTGCTGCGCACGCCGCACTCGATGCTCACCGCCCGGGCGCAGGACGTCTGGATGCTCGCCACCCGCGGGCGCGACGTCGTCGACCGCCGCCTGCAGAGCGAGGAACGGCGCACGCGCGAGTTGCGGGCGTCGCTCCGGGCGCTCTCGCCCGAGGCGACATTGGCGCGCGGGTACGCCATCGCGCAGGTCGAGGGCGGCGGAATCGTGCGCGACGCGGCGCAGGCGCCGGCCGGAACCCGCGTGGTCGTGACCGTCGCCGAGGGCGCCTTCGGCTCCTCCTCCACAGGCCCGATCGGCGAGGCGGCCTCCTCCGCCGACGGCGGCCCGGCCGACGGG
Organism: Microbacterium sp. SLBN-111; assembly: GCF_049739645.1. NCBI lineage: Bacteria > Bacillati > Actinomycetota > Actinomycetes > Micrococcales > Microbacteriaceae > Microbacterium > Microbacterium sp. SLBN-111. The sequence goes on along the minus strand of NZ_JBMGQH010000001.1, from coordinate 2,838,344 downwards.
CGAGCCTAAGATGGATGCCATGACCGCGACGCCTTCCGGCCCCTCCGCCGACGTGGCATCCCTGTCGTTCGAGCAGGCGCGCGACGAGCTGGTCCGCGTGGTCGCCGAACTCGAGCAGGGCGCTCCGACGCTGGAGGAGTCGCTCGCGCTGTGGGAACGCGGCGAACGACTGTCGGCCCGCTGCGAGGAGTGGCTGCTGGGCGCGAAGCGCCGGCTGGATGCCGCGCGCGGCGAGGGCGAGGAGTCCTGATGGCACGCGTCGTCGCCGAGCTCGGCCGCCCCGAGACGCCGGAGGAGACCGCCGCCCGCAAGGCCGAATCCTCGCGGCGGTACCGCTCGAGCAAGACCTTCCGCAACCTCATCGCCGCGCTGCTCGTCACCGTCGGCGTGGTGCTGGTCGTGATCGCGGCCGTGCCCCGCGGCGAACCCGCCCCGCGTCCCCAACCGGACGTCGCAGCCCTCGCCGCCGACCTGTCGAAGGACATCGGCCGCCCCGCCCTGTCGCCGACGCTCCCCGACGGCTGGCGGGTCAACCAGGCCACGACCGAGGGCCAGGGCGGCACCGAGGCGTGGACGATGGTGTACGTCCGCTCCGGCGAGTCCGGCTTCGTGCGCGTCGCGCAGGGGCTCGACACGGGCGAGGAATGGGTGGCGCAGATCCTCGGCGGCGCGCGCAGCACCGAGACCGTCGCGATCGACGGCATCGACTGGAACGTCTACCGCCCGAGCGACCCCGAACGTGCGGGGAACGTCACGTACGCGCTGTCGACCCCGGCCGGCCCCGACCAGGTGCTGATCTACGGAGACGCCAGCCCCGAAACGACCGCGATCGCCGCGGCATCCGTCACCGCCCAGGTTCGAGAACTGAGAGAGACCCCGTGAGCGATGCCCTGACCCCCCAGGCCGTGTGGACCCAGATGCTCGAGGGGAACCGGCGCTTCGTCTCGGGCGATCCGGCGCACCCCCGCCAGGACGTCGAGCGCCGCGCCGAGCTGGCGAACTCGCAGCACCCCACCGCCGCGTTGTTCGGCTGCTCCGACTCGCGCCTCGCCGCCGAGATCATCTTCGACCAGGGCCTGGGCGACCTCTTCGTCGTCCGCAACGCCGGCCAGGTCATCTCCGACTCCGTGATCGGCAGCCTCGAGTACGCCGTCGGCGTCCTCGGCGTGCCCCTGATCGTCGTGCTCGCCCACGACGCGTGCGGCGCAGTCGGCGCCGCGATCGACAGCACCGCCGTCGACGCCCCGAATCTGCCCCCGTACATCTGGCGCCAGATCGCGCCGATCGTCCCGGCCGTGCGCCGCGTGATCCGCGAGGAGGCCGCCGCCGGCCGCCCGACCGATCACGTGGATGCCGAGCTCGTGGGCCGCGAACACCTTCGCCACACCGTCGCCGACCTCCTCCGCGCTTCCGAGCTCATCGCCGAAGCCGTGGCCGAGGGCCGGGTGGCGGTCGTGGGAGCCAACTACCGACTCGCCGACGGGGAAGCCGTCCCCGTCGTGAGCGTGGGCGACGTCGACGACGCCCACGCCGCCTGACACCGCACGACAAACGATCTGGAGGAACGACGACGTGACCGACATCGAGTACCGCATCGAACACGACACCATGGGTGAGGTGCGGGTGCCCAAGTACGCCCTCTACGCCGCGCAGACACAGCGTGCGGTGGAGAACTTCCCGATCTCGGGTTCGGGGCTGGAGTCGACGCAGATCGCCGCGCTCGCGCGCATCAAGAAGGCCGCCGCCCTCGCGAACAAGGAGCTCGGCACGCTCGACCCGCGCATCGCAGACGCGATCGCCCAGGCCGCCGACGAGGTCATCACGGGCGCGTACGACGCGCACTTCCCGGTCGACACGTACCAGACCGGCAGCGGCACCTCGTCGAACATGAACATGAACGAGGTCCTCGCGACCCTCGCGACCCGGATCCTCGGCGACACGGTCCACCCGAACGACCACGTGAACGCCTCGCAGTCCTCGAACGACGTCTTCCCCACCTCGGTCCACATCGCCGTGACCCAGGCCCTCATCGACGACCTGATCCCGGCGCTCGACCACCTCGCGGTGGCGCTCGAGGCGAAGGCCGAGGCATGGAAGGGCATCGTCAAGTCGGGGCGCACCCACCTGATGGATGCCACGCCCGTTACGCTCGGCCAGGAGTTCGGCGGGTATGCGCGCCAGATGCGTCTCGGCATCGAGCGCGTGCGCGCCACGCTCCCCCGCGTCGGCGAGGTGCCGCTCGGCGGAACGGCCGTCGGCACCGGCATCAACACCCCGCTCGGGTTCCCGCAGAAGGTCATCGAGCTGCTCGCGGCCGAGACCGAGCTGCCGATCACCGAGGCCAAGGACCACTTCGAGGCGCAGGCCAACCGCGACGGGCTCGTCGAGGCCTCCGGCGCGCTGCGCACGATCGCGGTGTCGCTGACGAAGATCAACAACGACATCCGCTGGATGGGCTCGGGCCCCAACACAGGCCTCGGCGAGATCCACATCCCCGACCTGCAGCCGGGCTCCTCGATCATGCCCGGCAAGGTCAACCCCGTCGTCCCCGAGGCGACCCTCATGGTGTGCGCGCGGGTCATCGGCAACGACGCCACCGTCGCGTGGGCCGGCGCGTCCGGCTCGTTCGAGCTCAACGTGGCGATCCCCGTCATGGGCACCGCGCTGCTGGAGTCGATCCGCCTGCTCTCGAACGCCATGCGAGTGCTGGCCGACAAGACCATCGACGGGCTCGAGGCCAACGTCGCCCGCGCCGAGGCCTTCGCGGGGATGTCGCCCTCGATCGTCACGCCGCTCAACAAGGTCATCGGCTACGAGGCCGCGGCGAAGATCGCGAAGCACTCCGTCGCAAAGGGCATCACGGTCCGCGAGGCCGTCGTCGACCTCGGCTACGTCGAGCGCGGCGAGATCACCGAAGAGGTGCTCGACGCCAAGCTCGACCTGCTGTCGATGACCCACCCGGGCTGAACCCGCGCAACGACCCCCGCAACGACGCCGAGGACCGCCATAATCGGAGGATGACCCCCCGCTCGAGACCCGTCTCGGCGCGCGTGCGGCTCCTCTCGGCGATCCTCGGCGTCGTGCTGCTCGGGCTCATCCTCGCCGGTGGCGTGACGTTCTTCGTCCAGAGCGCGCGGGTCATCGCGAACGCGGAGCGGCAACTCGACGGGTTCGTCTCGACCGTCTCGGTCAGCAGTCAGGATCCGGCGGACCTGGTCGCAGCGGCCGTACCGGGGCGCACCGACGGCACCCTCGCGCTGAACGACACGACGGTTCTCGCGACCACTCCGGCCCCGCCGGGGCTGGCGCTCGCCGGCGACACCGCGTTCCTCAGCGACCTCCGCGCCGCGTTGGATCGCGGCGACACGCGCGGTCGCCTGTCGTCGGCCGCCGGTCCCGTGCTGTTCGCGGCCGTCCGCGACGGCGACGCCTCGATCGTCCAGGCCATCTCGATCGACCAGCGCATGGAGCTCGTCACGCTCTCGACGATGACGTACGCGATCGCCGGAGCGGCGGTGCTGCTCGCCGTCGGGGTGGCCGGCTGGTTCGTCACGGGTCGTCTGTTCTCACCGCTCCGAAAACTCCGCGACACGACCGACGCGATCACGATCGCCGACCTCGGCACCCGCGTGTCCGCCGACGGCAACGACGAGATCGCCGATCTGACCGCCTCGGTGAATTCGATGCTCGACCGGCTGGCGATGTCGGTCGAGCAGCAGCGCCAACTTCTCGACGACGTGCGCCACGAGCTGAAGACGCCGATCACGATCGTCCGCGGGCATCTCGAGACGATGAACCCCGCCGACCCCGACGACGTCGTCGAGACGCGCGACCTCGGCATCGCCGAGCTGGACAGGCTCTCGCGACTCGTCGACGACATCGACGCCCTGGCGGACGTGGAGAGCGGGTCGCTGTCGTCCGGGGTCATCGACGTCGGCGCTCTCACCGATCGCGTCGGCGAGCTGGTCGCCGCCATCCCCGAGCACACCTGGACCGTCGAGGCCCGCGGACGCGGCACCTTCGTCGGCGATCACGACCGGCTCGTGCAAGCCTGGCTGCAACTGGCCGACAACGCCGCGAAGTACACCCCCGCCGGCAGCCCGATCGAGATCGGCAGCTCCACCGACGGCACGGTGGCGAACCTGTGGGTACGCGACCACGGACCCGGCATCCCTCCCGCAGCACGCCACCGGGTGTTCCGCCGGTTCGATCGCGTCTCGACGCGGCGCGGAGTCGACGGGTCCGGCCTGGGCCTTTCCATCGTGGATGCCATCGCCAAGGCGCACGAGGGAACCTGCAGCGTCGCCGACACCCCCGGCGGCGGCGCGACCGTGACACTGCACATCCCCCTGGGGGGCACGCACGCCGCGACCGATCTCCCCACGCCCGGTCCGCGCCGGCGATGTCGTCCTGCAGAGAGAGGCCACCGGATGACCCGCATCCTCATCGCCGAAGACGAGGAGCGCATCTCCGCGTTCGTGGCGAAGGGTCTCGAGGCCGCCGGCTATCAGACCCTCATCGTCGACGACGGGGCCGATGCGCTCGACACGGCCCTGTCGGGGGAGGTGGACCTCGTGCTGCTGGACGTGGGGCTCCCGACGATGGACGGCTTCGAGGTGCTGCGGAGTCTGCGCGGGCAGGGCTCCCCCATTCCGGTCATCATGCTGACCGCCCGGACGAGCACGCGCGACACGGTCGACGGGCTGGACTCGGGCGCCAACGACTACGTCGCCAAACCGTTCAAGTTCGACGAGCTCCTCGCCCGCGTGCGCTCGCGTCTCCGCGAGCCCACACCCTTGGGAAGCATCACGATCGCCCACGGCGACGTGTCGCTCGACGTCCTCACCCGACGCGCCACGGTGGGGGGACGCGAGGTCGACCTCAGCGCGCGCGAGTTCGCCCTCACCGAGGAGTTCCTGCGTCACGCGGGTCAGGTGCTCAGCCGTGAGCAGCTGCTGAGTCGCGTGTGGGGCCTGGACTTCGACCCGGGGTCGAACGTCGTCGATGTCTACGTGCGCTACTTGCGCGCGAAGTTCGGGGCGGCCCGCATCGTCACGGTCCGCGGCGCGGGCTACCGCTGGCAGTAGGCGCCGAAAACCCAAAAACCCCCGGTTGGGGGGAAACCGGGGGGATTGGGGAGATGATCCGCGGCGGTCTTCCGACGTACCCGAAACGTCGGTGACCTGCTCGGCGAACCGATCTCTTTTCATTTATCAGGGGGAACCGCCGGTGGCGGCGGCAAAGTTTCCCTCGCCGTTGAGACCACTCTGGTTGCTCCCCGTGAGAATCCCGAGAGCTGCAGATGAGAAACCTCTCATCTGCGCGGCACCGGACAGAGAAGGGGCCGGGATGCCTGGCATCCCGACCCCTTCTTCGCCCTGGTCAGGACAGCTCGCCGGCCTCCAGCAGTTCGGTCACGAGCGCGGCGATCGCCGAGCGCTCGGAGCGCGTGAGCGTGACGTGGCCGAAGAGCGCGTGGCCCTTCAGCGTCTCGATCACCGAGGCGACACCGTCGTGACGGCCGACGCGCAGGTTGTCACGCTGACCGACATCGTGCGTGAGCACGACGCGGGAGTTCTGCCCGATGCGGCTCAACACGGTGAGGAGCACGTTGCGCTCGAGCGACTGCGCCTCGTCGACGATCACGAAGGCGTCGTGCAGCGAGCGTCCGCGGATGTGGGTCAGCGGGAGCACCTCGAGCAGACCGCGCGCGAGCACCTCCTCGAGGACGTTGCCCGAGACGACTGAGCCGAGGGTGTCGAACACCGCCTGCCCCCACGGGTTCATCTTCTCCGCCTGGTCGCCGGGGAGGTACCCCAGCTCCTGCCCGCCGACGGCGAACAGCGGACGGAAGACGATGATCTTCTTCTGCTGCTGGCGCTCCAGCACCGCCTCGAGCGCCGCGCACAGTGCCAGGGCCGACTTGCCGGTGCCGGCACGCCCACCGAGCGAGACAATGCCCACCTCCGGGTCGAGCAGCAGGTCGAGGGCGATGCGCTGCTCGGCCGAGCGGCCGTGCAGACCGAACGCGTCGCGGTCGCCGCGGACGAGGCGGAACTCCCCGTCGCCGGTCACGCGGCCGAGCGCCGAGCCGCGCTCCGAGTGGATGATGAGGCCGGTATTGACCGGAAGCCCCCGGACGTCGTCGCTCGAAGCGACCTCCGCCTCGTACAGGTCGCTGAGGTCGTCGCCGGAGACGTCGAGGGACGCGATACCGGTCCAGCCCGAGTCCATCGCCTGCTCGGCGAGGTACTCCTCCGCGGTCAGGCCGAGGGACGCGGCCTTCACGCGCATCGGGAGGTCCTTGGACACGACCGTGACCTCGACGCCGCCGCGGGCGATGTTCATCGCCACCGCGAGGATGCGGCTGTCGTTGTCGCCGAGGCGCATGCCGGACGGGAGCACCGAGGGGTCGGTGTTGTTGAGCTCGACCCGGAGCGTGCCATCGGTGCCGACGGGCACCGGGAAGTCGAGGCGCCCGTGCTCGATGCGCAGTTCGTCGAGATGGCGCAGCGCCTGCCGGGCGAAGTAGCCGATCTCGGGATCGTGGCGTTTGCCCTCGAGTTCGGTGATCACCACGACCGGGATCACGACCGAATGCTCGGCGAAGCGGAAGAACGCCCGCGGATCGCTCAACAGAACGGAGGTGTCCAGAACGTACGTGCGCAGAGCCTGATCGGCTGAGGCATCCGATTCCGAAACACTGCTGTCAGCGACGTAAGCGTCGACGTTCCGCTGGTCGTACGGTGCTCGTGCAGTCACAACCCACTCCCGACCCGGGTGTCTCACCCGGCTGTCACGAGTCGACCTGTGGGTCACGAGTCGCGATCCGAAGGCCGACTCGATCGGGCTCCGTGCCCGATGACCTCACCGTAAGGCCTCGCGCGCCCCCGCCGGGGTCGCGAACACGCCCGGAAAAATGACGACTGCGTTAACGCTGGTGTCGCGGCTACTGACCGAAACGGCGATCGCGCGCGGCGAAGTCGCGGATGGCGCGCAGGAAGTCCACTTCACGGAGATCCGGCCCCAGCGCCTCGACGAAGTAGAACTCCGAGTGCGCCGACTGCCACAGCAGGAAGTCGCTCAGGCGCTGCTCTCCCGACGTGCGGATGACGAGATCCGGGTCGGCCTGACCGCCGGTGTACAGGTGCTCGCCGATCTGCTCGGGCGTGAGGCTCGCCGCGAGCTCCTCGAGCGTGCCCCCGCGCTCGTCGTGCTTCGCGATGATGCTGCGCACGGCATCCACGATCTCACTGCGGCCGCCGTACCCGACGGCGAGGTTGACGTGCAGCCCCGTGTGCGACCGCGTCCGCTCGGTGACCTCGTGCAGCACCTCGGCGAGAGCGGGCGGCAGCTCCTCGGAACGCCCCACGTGCTGCACGCGCCAGTCGGGCTCGTGCGACAGCTCGCGGGCGAGTTCCGCGATGATGTCGATGAGGTCTTCGAGCTCCCGCGGATCGCGCTTGCGGAGGTTGTCGTTGGACAGCAGGTACAACGACACGACTCGGATGCCGAGATCGTCGCACCATCGCAGGAACTCGTGCATCTTCGCGGCTCCGGCGCGGTGGCCGTGCGCCGCGCTGTCGAAGCCGAGCTGGCGCGCCCACCGGCGGTTGCCGTCGATCATCATCGCGACGTGGTGCGGCACGGTGGTCGGCATCTGGCGACGGAGGCGCTGAATGTACAGCCGGTAGAGGGGACCCCGCCCCTCGTTCCTCCACACGCGCGCCACGCGCCTACGCTATCGCGTCGCGGCGCCTGCGTCCGGCGCCGTGGGGCGCGTCGCTGGGCGTCTGCCCACAGAACGCTGTCCATGTACGGGGTCCGGTATGGGGCCCGTCGTACCCTCGAAGGGTGACATCCACCACCCCGACCGACGGACCCGAGATGCCCCAGCTTCCGCTCCTGGAAGCGGGGGCCGTCGGCGCGCAGGCCGATCTCAAGCCGACGTGGCGCGGCTGGATCCACGCCGGCACGTTCCCGGTGGCGATCGCCGCGGGGATCGTCCTGATCACGCTCGCGCACGGCGCCCCCGCGAAGTGGGCGTCGGCGGTCTTCACGGCCACCTCGATGCTGCTGTTCGGCAACTCGGCGCTCTACCACCGGTTCAACTGGAAGCCGAAGACCAAGGCCGTCCTCAAGCGCATCGACCACGCGAACATCCTGCTGCTCATCGCCGGCACCTACACGCCGCTCGCGGTGCTGGCCCTTCCGACGCCGAAGACGGTGCTGCTGCTGTCGATCGTCTGGGGCGGTGCGATTCTCGGCATCCTGTTCCGCGTCTTCTGGATCAACGCACCCCGATGGCTCTACGTCGCGCTGTATCTGGCGCTCGGGTGGGCCGCCGTGATGTACATCGTCGACCTGCTGGACGCGAACGTCGCGATGATGGTGCTCGTCGTGGTCGGCGGCGTGCTCTACACGATCGGTGCGGTCGTGTACGCCCTCAAGCGCCCGAATCCGTGGCCCGGCCACTTCGGCTTCCACGAGATCTTCCACGTGTGCACCGTGCTGGCGTTCCTGTGCCATTGGACCGCGTGCCTGCTGATCGCCCTCGCCCCGGCGTATCACGGTGGCTAGTCGAACGGATGCCGCGTCCCCGCGGCCACCGTCAGCTGCGAGGAGCGTCCCGGTCGATGTCCTCGTCGTCGGTCTCGCTCGCCGCCTGGGCCGCCCGCGCCTGCTCCTCGGCATCCAGCTCGGCGTTGACCTCTTCGCGGTAACGACCGCGGCGGATCCGGCGCAGCATGTCCCACACGAGCAGGATCACCGCCACACCGACGAACGCGACCGCGGCGAAGCCGAGCGGCCCCGGGGTCACGATCGATTCGTCGGGAGTCGACGCGGGGGTGGGCGTGGCCGCGAGGGCCGCGAGCGCGGTGAGCATGGAGTCCTTCGGTCCGGGCGGAAGCGCGTAGCCTGGAAGTCCAGCCTAAAGCCCGGGGAGACCATGACGACGCAAGCCGTGCTCGACGATCGCTACGGCCGCACCCGGTCGCCGCGACGGCGCATCGTGCAGTGGAGCATCGTCGGGATCGTAGCGCTCGGGCTGACGGTCGCACTCGGGTGGATCACCGTGTCCAACACCCTCGGGTCGGTCTCGACGACCGACACCGGATTCACGGTGGCGGACGCCCAGCGCGTGACGATCTCGTTCCAGATCTCCGCCCCCGTCGGCAAGCCCGTCGCGTGCGCCCTCGAGGCCCAGGACGAGGACCACGGGACGGTCGGGTGGCGGGTCGTGGAGTACCCGGCATCCCAGGATCACACCCAGGCGTTCTCGGAGGAGATCCCGACCGTTGCGCTGGCGACCACGGGTTTTGTCAACTCCTGCTGGGTGCCGTAGTCTCGATTTCCTAGACGCGCCCCGGCTCGAAGCCGGGGCGTTCGACATATGTCCCGGCGGGACCGCGCTTTCGTCGCCCCTCCCGTCGGCCGGATCGACGAAGGAGACCACCGTGTCCAGCGACGCTCAGGTGACGTTCCTCACCCAGGATGCCTACGACCGTCTCGCCCACGAGCTCGAGCACCTCTCCACCACGGGCCGCGAAGAGATCGCCAAGCGCATCGAGATCGCCCGCGAAGAAGGCGACCTCAAGGAGAACGGCGGCTACCACGCCGCGAAGGACGAGCAGGGCAAGCAGGAAGCCCGCATCCGCACCCTCCAGGCGCTGCTCAAGAACGCCAAGGTGGGCGAGGCCCCCGAGAGCACGGGCGTCGTCGAGTCGGGCACCGTCGTGACCGCGATCATCGCCGGCGGGGAGGAGAAGTTCCTCCTCGGCAACCGCGAGATCGCCGCCGACTCCGAGCTCGACGTCTACAGCGAGGCGTCCCCGCTCGGCGCCGCGATCCTCGGCCTCAAAGAGGGCGACAGCGGCTCGTACACCACGCCCAACGGCAAGCAGATCGCCGTCGAGATCGTGAAGGTCGAGACGTACTCGGGTCAGTGACCCGGAAACGCCGAGAGCCGCTCCCCCGGTCGGGGTGAGCGGCTCTTCGCGTTTCCGGGGGCGCCGCGTGCGCCTCAGTCCGAGATGACGGTGGCGGTGAAGCCGGCCTCCTCGAGCGTGCGGATGACCAGGGCACGATGCTCGGCCCCGCGCGTCTCGACACTCAGCTGCAGGATGACCTCGCTGATCTGCAGGCCCTGCCCGTGCCGCGTGTGCAGCACCTCGATGACGTTCGCCCCGACCTGCGCGAGCAGGTCCGACACGCGCGCGAGCTGCCCCGGGCGGTCGGGAAGCGGGATCCGCAGGGACATGTAGCGACCGGATGCCGAGAGCCCGTGGGCCACGACGCGCTGAAGCAGCAGCGGGTCGATGTTGCCGCCGGAGAGGATCGTGACCGTGGTCCCCGCGGCCCGGACCTTGCCTGCGAGGATCGCGGCGACGCCGACCGCCCCCGCGGGCTCGACGACCTGCTTGGCGCGCTCGAGCAGCACGAGGAGCGCACGGGCGATGTCGTCCTCGGTGACGGTCACGACCTCGTCGACGTACTGGCGGATGAGCTCGAACGGCAGGTCGCCCGGGCGGGCGACGGCGATGCCGTCGGCGATCGTCGGGGTCGTGGGCACCTGGATGGGGTATCCCGCCGCGAGGGACGTCGGGTAGGCGGCGGAGTTCTCGGCCTGCACGCCGATGATGTGCACGTCGCGGCCCTCGGCAGCCGCGCGCGCCTTGACGGCGGCGGCCACACCGGCCGCGAGCCCGCCCCCGCCGATGCCGACGATGATCGTGTCGAGGTCGGGGAGGTCCTCGACGAGTTCGAGCCCGAGCGTGCCCTGGCCGACGATGATGTCGCGGTGGTCGAACGGCGGGATCAGTACCGCGCCCGTGCGCTCGGCGAACTCGGCCGCGAGGCGCAGCGGCGTCTCGACGGTCGCGCCCTCCAGGATCACCTCGGCACCGTAGCCGCGCGTCGCGAGGAGCTTGGGCACCGGCACGCCCAGCGGCATGAAGATCGTGGCCGAGATCCCCAGCTGCTGCGCCGCGAGAGCCACGCCCTGGGCGTGGTTCCCCGCGGACGCGGCGACGACACCGCGCGCCCGCTCCTCCGCCGTGAGACGGGAGAGGCGGTATGTCGCGCCGCGGATCTTGAACGAACCGGTGCGCTGCAGGTTCTCGAGCTTGAGGTGCACCGGCACGCCGAGCAGTTCGCTCAGGTGCTGCGACTCGTCGAGCGGGGTCCGCGTGATGATGCCGCGCAGGGTCTGCGCGGCATCCTCGAACTCGGCCAGGGTGGGCGTGTCGTTCATGATCTCCTTCCGCGGTCGCGGGGCACGGTCTGCCAGATGAGGTCGGCGGAGTCGACGGAGGAACCGCCGTCCCGCCACGCGTGGCTGCTGAGGTACACCGAGACGACGTTGACGAACGCGGCGAGCGGCACCGCGAACAGCGCACCGGGGATGCCGCCGATCATGGCTCCCCCGGCGACGACCAGCACCACCGCGAGGGGGTGCACCTTCACGGCCGAGCCCATGAGGATGGGCTGCAGCACGTGGCTCTCGAGCTGCTGGACCCCCAGCACCACGATGAGCATGAACAGCGCGATGAGCGGCCCGTTGTAGACCAGCGCGATGAAGACCGCGAGCGCTCCGGTGACCACGGCTCCCACGAAGGGGATGAAGGCGCCGAGGAACACCAGGACGCCGATCGGGATGGCCAGTGGCACTCCGAGCAGGAAGGCGCCGAGGCCGATGCCGACCGCGTCGATCGTCGCGACGAGGAGCTGCGTGCGCGCGTACGTGATGACCGTCCGCCAACCGGCGCGTCCGGCGCCGTCGACGGCGGGACGCGCCGCCCGCGGGAACAGCCGCGTCGTCCAGCGCCAGATACCGCCGCCGTCCGCGAGCAGGCAGAGCAGGATGAAGAGCGTCAGCAGGAGCCCGGTGGCGACGTGGCCGATCGTGGTCCCGATCGCCAGGGCGCCCGTCCACAGCACCTCCGCCTGCTGCTGCAGGAAGGATCCCGCCTGCTGCAGGCCGTCGTCGATCTGCTGCGCGCTGAGGTGCAGAGGTCCGTCGATGAGGTACTGGCGGAACTGGCCGACGGCCGTGACGGTCCGCTCCTGGACCGAACCGAACTCGCGCGTGATCTGCCACACCGCCAGCCACACGAGACCCGAGATGATCGCGATCGTGCCGACGACCGTCACGACGATCGCGAGCCAGCGCGGCCACCGATGCCGCAGCAGGAAGGAGAACGCCGGCCAGACGAGCGCGGTGACGAGGATCGCGACGAGCAACGGCACCACGAGGAGCTTGAGCTGGATGACCAGCCAGACCACCACGCCGAGGGCGGCCGCGATGACGAGGAGTCGCCACGCGTAGGCCGTCGTCTGCCGCAGAGCGGGCGGAACGGCGGGCGACAGGTCGCTCGAGACGGTGCGTCGACGCAGGGCGTCGAAGAACGATCCGCGGTCCTCGGGATCGGTTCCGGTCATCCCGTCAGCCTACCGCTGCGCCCGCCGCTCCCACGCCGGGATGTCGGAGGTCCGGCCTACGGTGGAGTGCATGACGACGACCCTCCGCCGCGCCGACGCGCGTCGCATCGCGCTCGCCGCCCAGGGGTTCGGCCGTGCCCGTCCCACGACCGTCGGCACCCGCCAGATCACCGCGACGTTGCAGCGCATGCGCATCCTGCAGATCGACTCCGTCAACGTCTTCTCGCGGAGCCACTACATGCCGTTGTTCGCCCGCCTCGGCGCCTACGACACGACGCTCCTCGACCGCCTCGCGTTCTCGCGGCGCCCCCGGTGGGTGGAGTCGTGGGCGCACGTGGCATCCCTCGTCGACGTCGCCGACTGGCCCCTGCTGCAGTTCCGCCGCGACGCCGCGCGCGAGAAGTACGGCGACGACGACTGGGCCCGCGCGAACGCCGGCCTGCTGCAATGGCTGCGCGACGAACTCGCGGCGCGCGGGCCGCTGCGGCCTGCCGAGATCGAGCACGACGCCCGGGAGGGATCGCGCGGCTCCTGGTGGGGCTGGGACGACGTGAAGAACGGGCTCGAGCGCCTGTGGCTCATGGGCGACGTCGCCATCGCCGGGCGCCGCGGCTTCGAGCGGCGCTACGCGCTGGCCGAGGACGTGCTGCCGCCGGCGGCGCTCGACTCCCCTGTGCCGCGGTCCGAGGCCATTCCCGAGCTCGTCCGCCGCGCCGCCGCGGCCTACGGCGTCGCCACCGCGGCCGACCTCGCCGACTATTGGCGCATCCGCGATCGTCCCGCGGTCCTCGCCGCCGTGCGCGACCTCGTCGACGCCGGCGAGCTCGAGCCCGTGACCGTCGAGGGCTGGACGGTCGCCGGGAGGCCCGCGAAGGCGTGGCTGCATCGGGATGCCGCCCGCCCCCGCCGCATCGACGCGACGGCCCTCCTGACGCCGTTCGATCCCGTCGTGTGGTTCCGCGAGCGCGCGGAGCGCCTGTTCGACTTCGACTACCGCATCGAGATCTACACCCCGGCCGAGAAGCGGCGCTTCGGCTACTACTCGCTGCCCGTCATCGTGGGCGACGACGTCGTCGGGCGCATCGACCTCAAGGCCGACCGGGCCGCCTCCGCGCTGCGCGTGCAGTCCGCGTGGTGGGAGCACTGCGCACCCGCGGATGCCGCCGAGCGGCTTGCCGCGGAACTGCGGACCGCCGCCCAGTGGCAGGGGCTGGAGCGGGTCACGGTGTCGCGATGGGGCGATGCCTCGGACGCCCTGGCCGGTGCCCTCGCCGCGGAGCGGCACGAGCACCCTTCCGCGCCCACGGACGACGAGGCCCCCTCGCCCGTGGGGGCGTAGGGGGCATCGGAGTAAGCGTCAGAACTGGACGCGCGGCGGCTCCGAGATCGCGGCGCCATCGACGACCTCGAAGAATTCGCGGGCCTGGAAGCCCAGTTGGCGGGCGAAGAGGTTGTTGGGGAACACCTTGATCTTGGTGTTCAGCTCGCGGACACCGCCGTTGTAGAACCGGCGCGAGGCCTGGATCTTGTCCTCGGTGTCGACGATCGACTGCTGCAGCTGCAGGAAGTTCTGGCTCGCCTGGAGCTGCGGGTAGCCCTCGGCCACCGCGAACAGCGACTTCAGCGCCTGCTGCATGTGTCCCTCGGCCACTCCCGCTTCGGCGGGGCTCTGCGCCGAGATCGTCTCGGCGCGCGCCCGCGTCACGTTCTCGAAGACCGCCTTCTCGTGCGCGGCGTAGCCCTTCACCGTCTCGATGAGGTTGGGCAGCAGATCTGCCCTCCGCTTGAGCTGGACCGTGATGTCGCTCCAGGCCTCGTCGACCCGCACATTCAGGGACACGAGCGAGTTGTACGTCGCCCAGAGATAGATTCCCGCGATCACGAGGATCGCGACGATCACGATGAGGGGAACGAGCCACTCCCACATGTTCCGGTTCTCCGTTCGACGACTGCCCGGACAATCCTAACGGCGCGGCCATCGCCCGCCAGGGGCCTGGGGCCGACTCTCAGTCGATACGCACGCAGGCGACTCGATACGGCTGAACGACGCCCCCGCGGTACCCCCGGTGGGACTCGAACCCACACCTGGAGCGATTTTAAGTCGCCTGCCTCTGCCATTGGGCTACGGGGGCGGATGCCTCGATCCACCGTAGCGCGCGGGCGGACGGCATCCGGAAACGACGAAACCCCCGCACGCGAGGTGCGGGGGTTTCGAGCGGTGTCACTTGGCGGCGACGGCCTCGGGCTTCTTCTCGGCCGGGGCGTCGGCCGCGGGCTGCGCGGGGCGGGGACGCGCCGCGAACTCCTCGAAGGTCGCGCGGGGGTTCTGGACCGCCTCGAGCGACACGGTCTCGCGGCCGTGGAAGAAGTTCTGCACCCAGTCGCCGACGACGCGGAACTTGCGCTCCCACGTCGGCATCGCCAGGCCGTGGTAGCCGCGGTGCGCGAACCAGGCGAGGAGGCCGGTGAGGGCGATCTTGCCGGACTGGAACGCACCGTTGTACAGACCCAGGCCGGCGACGGCACCCAGGTTCTTGTGGAAGTACTGCTTGGGCTGCTCGCCACGGAGCACCGCGACGATGTTCTTCGCCATGAGCTTGCCCTGGCGCACCGCGTGCTGCGCATTCGGGACGCAGAAGCCGCCCACGCCACCACCGGACAGGTCGGGGACGGCCGAGACGTCACCGGCGGCCCAGGCGCCCTCGACGACCTCCTCGTCGGTGCCGACGCGGAGGTCGGGACGGGTGCGGATGCGACCGCGCTCCTCGACGGGCAGGTCGCTGCCGCGCACGACCGTCGGGTTCGCCATGACACCCGCGGTCCAGATGATCAGGTCGGTGGGCAGCTGCTCACCGGTCGACAGCTCGACGACGCCGTCGACGGCGCCCTTGACCTGCGTGTCGAGGTGCACGAACGCACCCTTCTTCGCGAGGTCGGCGAGCACCCACTCGCTCGTCTTCTGCGATACCTCGGGCATGATGCGGCCCATGGCCTCGATGAGGTGGAAGTGCGTGTCGTCGAACGCGAGCGTCGGGTACTGCTTGAGCAGCGAGGACGCGTAGGCGCGGAGCTCGGCGAACACCTCGATGCCCGCGAAGCCGCCACCGACGACGACGACGGTGAGCAGACGGTCGCGCTCGGGACCGGCCGGGAGCACCGACGCCTTCTCGAAGTTCGAGGTCAGACGGTCGCGGATCGCGACGGCCTCCTCGATCGTCTTGAGGCCGATGGCGTTCTCGGCGATGCCCGGGATCGGGAACGTGCGCGACACGGCACCGGCCGTCACGACGATCTGGTCGTACTCCTGCGTCCAGGTCTCGTCGCCCACGATCGGGGTGATGGTCGCGGTCTTGGTCGCGTGCTCGATGCCCGTGACCTTTCCGGCGATGACCGTGGTGCGCTTGAGGTGGCGGCGCAGGCCGACGACGACGTGGCGGGGCTCGATCTCGCCGGCCGCGACCTCGGGGAGGAACGGCTGGTAGGTCATGTACGGCAGCGGGTCGACGAGAGTGACCTCGGCCTCGTTGCGGCCGAGGAGCTTCTCGAGCTTCCACGCGGTGTAGAAACCCGCGTAGCCTCCGCCGACGATGAGGATCTTGGGCACGGTGCTGGTCACGATGGAAGAGACTCCTGGTTTGTGATGCGGCTCGGCTCGCGAGATGTGCGCGCCTTACGGATACGCCGGGCAGCAGCACTGACGCCGAGCGTGATCATTATAGCGGCGAGGGTCGCGCCCGCGAGCGGCAGCGTCCCGTACAGCAGGCTGTCGCGCGTCGGGAGGAGCGGGGAGGCCGCCTGTGGAGCCGACTCGACCGGCGGCAGCGGCGGGATGTCGACGGGCGCGGCGGTCGGTGAGCCGGTGGGCGCCGGGGCGTTCGCGCGGCGGTACAGCCGCACCCATTCCGCCAGGTCGCCGAGCGGGTTCGCGGACACCGTGGGCACGCCGGTGGCGGACACCGCGGCGGCGGCATCCACCAGTCCGTAGCCGTAGAGCTTGTCCTGGCCGGGTGCGGCACCGGCGGCCGGCTTGGCGGTGCGGATCAGCCGGTTCAGCACGTTGTCGGCGTTCAGATCTGGATGGGCGGCGCGGACGAGGGCCGCAATCCCGGAGACGATCGGCGCAGCGCCGCTGGTCCCGTTCCACTGCACGAGGGTGCCGTCGGCGGAGACGCCGAGGAGGCGCTCGCTCGGGGCGGAGAGGCCGATCGTGATGCCCTGCGTCGACGCGTCGTTGCTGGCCGTGCCGGAGGGGTCGACCCCGCCGACGGCGAGCACGCCGGGGATCGTCGCGGGAGCACCGACGCGGGACGTTCCGCTCCCCCGGTTGCCCGCCGCAACGACGATGACCACGTCGTGATCGAAGGCGTACTGGAACGCTTCGTCCCAACTGGGGTCCCAGTCGAGCGTGTTGGTCGTCAGCGACATGTTGATGACCGTCGCGCCCTGGTCGACCGCCCAGTGGATGGCATCCACGATCTGCTCGGTGAAGGGCTTCGACGTCACCGAGCCGAAGCCGACGGAGATGGACAGCAGTTGCGCGTCCGGGGCGACGCCGATCATTCCGGTCTGATCGCCCGTGCCGCGCGCCGCGGCGAGCGAGGCGACCCAGCTTCCGTGGTTGGCGTCGACCGCGCCGACCGGCGTGCGTCCGTCGGCCGCTCCCACGCCGGAGACGTCGGTGCCGCCCGCGACGGCGCCCGTGAACTCCACCGGCCCGCGGGCGATCCCGGTGTCGATGATCGCGATCTTCTGGCCCGCGCCGCGCGTCGTCTTCCACGCCTCGCGGATGCCGTACTGATCGAGCCAGTACTCCGCGGCGCGGGTGGGGTCGGTGGACTGCTGCGGATTCGGAGCCGGGGTCGCCGCCGCGCCCGTCAGCAGCACCGCGCCCAGGACGACGGATGCCACGGCCGCGACGACGCGTCTCATCCGCCCGCCCCGGGGGTCTCGCATTCGCACCGCTCGGGCGACCACGTGCCCCGCGCGAGGGCGCGGTCGCCGATCGGATTGACTCCGGGACCGGCCGCGAGCGCGTGCCCGGCGAGAGCGTGCAGGCACTTCACGCGCGTCGGCATCCCGCCCGCCGAGATCCCCGCGATCTCCTCCGGCTCGCCGTAGGCCGCGCGGTCGCGCAGATACGCCTCGTGCGCGGCCAGGTAGGCCGCGCGCAGGTCGTCGTCGGCGGCGAGCTCGTCGGAGAACTCCTTCATGACGTGCCCGGCCTCGAGCACCGACATCGCCGCCGTCGCCGCGGGGTGCGTCAGGTAGTAGAAGGTGGGGAACGGGCTGCCGTCGTCGAGACGGGGCGACGTCGCCACCACCGTCGGGTTCCCGCACACGCAGCGCGCGGCGATGCCGATCACCCCGCGCGGAACACGACCCAGCTGCGACCGCAGCACGTCGAGATCGGCGTCGGAGGCGGGGGGAATCAGCGGCGTAGTCATCGGTTCCAGGGTACCCGGCGCCCCCGACACGCTCGGTCGGCACCGTCGATCAGGGGGTCGGCGCGGGGTCCGGGACGCCGATGGTCGGTGCCGCCACCTGCGCCGCACCGGCCGAGGTCACCGACCGCACGAGCTGCGACATCCAGTCGGTGCGCGTCTGGCCGACATCCTGCGAGACGTCCTGCTGCTCCTGCGGGGCCTGCGACGCGGGAAGGTCGTCGTCGATGAGGTACACGACCTCGCCCGGCATCGTATAGAACAGCCGCTCGCGCGCCTGCGTCGTGATGTACGCGGGGTCGGACCAGCGCTCGCGCTGCGATTGCAGGTCGGCGACCTCGTTCTGGCTCAGCGCGACGGCGCTCTGCAGCGCCTGGATCTGCTGGCGCTGGTCCATGTACGTGCCGACCGTGGGCACAAGCACGAACGTCCCGAGCACGACCAGCCCGAGCATGATCACGACGAAGCCCGAGATGCGCAGTCCGCCGAGCCACTCCCGGACGTCGACGCGCGGCGCGCGCGCCGGGGTGGAGCGCACCGGTTCGCGCCTCACGGGCGTCTTCGAACGGCGCGCCTTCGTGGCCGGGGCCGCCGGCGTCTCGTTCCGCCCTCGCGGGGACGGGAGCGTCGGTCGATCCACGACGTCTCCTTCCTCACCGGCGCACGTGCACGCCCGGACGGTATCCGACTCTATGTCGCGCGCACCGGGCACCCCGGTGACGCGCCGGGCTCACGGCATCCGCTCGGCTTCCGCCGAGGAATGGCTCCGGAAACGACGGAGGGGGGAGCCTCGCGGCTCCCCCCTCCTCACGCGGGTGCGTTCAGCCCTTGAAGCGGGGGAACGCCGAGCGCCCGGCGAAGACGGCGGCGTCGCCGAGGTCCTCCTCGATGCGCAGCAGCTGGTTGTACTTCGCGACGCGCTCGCTGCGGGCCGGAGCACCGGTCTTGATCTGGCCGGCGTTCACGGCGACGGCGAGGTCCGCGATCGTGGTGTCCTCGGTCTCACCCGAACGGTGCGACAGCATCGACGTGTAGCCCGAACGGGTCGCCAGGGCGATGGCATCCAGGGTCTCGGACAGCGTGCCGATCTGGTTGACCTTCACCAGGAGCGAGTTGGCGACACCGAGGTCGATGCCCTGCTGGAGGCGCTTGGGGTTGGTGACGAACAGGTCGTCGCCGACGAGCTGGACCTTCGAGCCGATGGTCTCGGTGAGCTTCTTCCAGCCGTCCCAGTCGTCTTCGGCGAGCGCGTCCTCGATCGTGACGATCGGGAAGTTCGCGACGAGGTCGGCGAAGTAGTCGACGAGCTCGTCGACGCTCCACGCCTTGCCCTCGACGGTGTAGACGCCGTCCTTGTAGAACTCGGTGGCGGCCACGTCGAGGCCGACGGCGATGTCCTGGCCGGGGGTGAAGCCGGCCTTCTCGATCGCGCGGATCAGGAAGTCGAGGCCCTCGCGGTTGCTGGGCAGGTCGGGGGCGAAGCCGCCCTCGTCGCCGAGACCGGTGTTGTAGCCCGCGGACTTCAGCTCGCCCTTGAGGACGTGGTAGACCTCGGTGCCCCAGCGGAGCGACTCGCTGTAGGTGTCGGCACCGATGGGCGCGAGGAAGAACTCCTGGAAGTCGATGCCGTTGTCGGCGTGCTCGCCACCGTTGATGACGTTGAACAGCGGCACGGGCAGGAGGTGCGCGTTGGTGCCGCCGAGGTAGCGGAACAGGGGCAGGTCGGCGCTGTCGGCGGCGGCCTTGGCGACGGCGAGCGAGACGCCGAGGATGGCGTTGGCGCCGGTGCGCGACTTGTTCTCGGTGCCGTCGGTCTCGATGAGGATCTCGTCGATGATGCGCTGCTCGCTGGCCTCGACACCCTCGATCGCGGGGCCGAGCTCGTCGACGACCGCGGCGACGGCCTTCAGGACGCCCTTGCCGCCGTAACGGCTCTTGTCACCGTCGCGCAGCTCGTAGGCCTCGAAAGCACCGGTGGACGCGCCGGAGGGGACGGCCGCGCGCTGGACGATTCCGTCGTCGAGGAGCACCTCCACCTCGACGGTCGGGTTACCGCGCGAATCCAGGATCTCGCGCGCGTTGACAGCCTCGATAAGTGCCACGAAGGACTCCTCGTTGGTTCTGGGTGGAAGAGGGCGGAGCGTCGTCGGTCCGGGATCGAGTCTAGTGACCGCGGTCGCCGTCCATGTGGTCGGGATGGGTCCCGGATGCCACGGCGTCGGTGAGGACCGCGATCGCCAGGCCGTCCCACCCCTTGCGGTCGAGCGTCTGCAGTGCGGTGGCGTCGAAGCGGGGGTCATCGCCCAGCATCACGACGCCGGCACGCGCCCCGGCGACCTTCGTGTCCCCGAGCGGCGGATCGGCGACCGCCCCGGCCCGCACGACGTTGTCGAGCACGACCACGGTGCCCGGGCGCCCGAGCCGCGCGGCCCAGTCGAGGTACACGGGGTTCGACTCCTTGTCGGCATCCACGAAGACCAGGTCGAACGGCTCCTCCCCCGCGAGGGTCGGCAGGACGTCGGTGCCGCGGCCCACCCGGATGTCGACGCGGTCGGCGACGCCTGCCCGCTCGAGGTTCGCGCGGGCGATGGCGGCGTTGCGCTCCTCCGCCTCGATCGTGACGACCCGACCGCCGTCGGGGAGCGCGCGCGCGAGCCAGATCGTCGAGTAACCGGCGAGCGTCCCGATCTCCAGCACCCGCCGTGCGCCGCTGATCCGCGCCAGCAGGTGCAGGAGCTTCGCGCTGACCGGCGACACCTCGATCGCGGGGAGCCCGGCGTCCCGCTGCGCGGAGAGCGCGGCATCCAGGATCGGGTCGTCACCGACCAGGGTGTCGGTCAGGAAGCCGTCGACGTCGTCGTGGGTAGGCACTCCCCCAGCCTGGCGACGGGAACCGTGCGGGTCAACGGGGTCCGTGCAGGTGCGCCCGGGTCATCTCGTCGTACTCCTCGTCGGAGAGGTCGTCGTAGCTCTTCGCCTCGGCCCGGTCGGTGCGCATCCACCGAATCATGAGGATCACCAGGATCGGCACGTCGGCGAACTCGGCGATGAACCAGATGAGATCGCCGGCGAGGTGCTGGTCGTGCAGCGTCGAGGGCCACCACGCCGCCGCTTGCGTGGCATCCGGGATCAGGTCGAGCACCGAGTCGTTCAGACGCATCAGGAGACCCGGCACCGAGTCGATGAGCAGTTCGACGAACGCGAGCAGGAACTCGATCGCGATGAAGGTGCCGGTGTGGACGGCGCCGAGCGCCATCATCGGCAGCACCATCGCGAGTCCGACGAGCGGCACGACGATCCCGAGCGAGGCCTCGGTGACGGGGTTCACGCGCAGGATGCCGGCGACCGGCGTCAGGAACAGGCAGAACACCGCGGCGATGACGACGGTGGCGACCATCGCGTTGCCGGTGATGCGAACGAGGCGCGTCGCGAGCAGCCGGTCGAGGCGCGCGCGGCCCCGGTCGCCGGTCGCGAGCGAGTACAGATCGAGCGGGCGGCCGGCTGCGATGCCGGCGGGGACGGCGAAGATCAGCAGCGCGATGCGCGTCGAGAACGCCCACCGCAGCTCGGACGAGTACACCCCGAGGAAGCCCAGCTCGATCACGGTGTAGGGAGCGAGGCCGAGCGCGAAGAAGCCGATCGTGCGGAGCACCGGCCAGCTCTCCCCGCGACGTCGCACCCGCACGACCCCGCCGATGTAGAGAGCGGATGCCACGACGATCACGCCGAGCGGAACGGGCGCGGCGTGCCAAGTGGTCAGGAGAACGGTCAGAGGAGGCGTGCGGTCACGGTAGGCCGGACGGCTATGCGTTTGCCGGGACCGCGGCCGCCGCGAGCGCGGCGAGGACGGCGGGCAGCAGCGCCTCGGCCGTGCGGCGGTAGCCGAGGGCGCTCGGGTGGAAGCGGTCGACGCTGAACATCTCGTCCGGGCGCTCGGCGAACACGGGCCCGACGGCCCGCGCGAGGGGGACGACGCGGCCGCCCGCGCGGTGCACCGCCGCCGCCTGAGCCGCCGCGAGCTGCCGCGACGACCGCGCCGCGAGGGCGCGCAGCGGTTGCGGGATCGCACGGAGCGTCCCCAGGTCGGGGCACGTGCCGACCACCACCGGCACGCCGACGTCGCGGAGCGCGCGCACGATCCCCTCGAGCTGCTCCGCGGCACGGGACGCCGGGACGCGGTGCGTCACGTCGTTGCCGCCCACGACGATCACCGCGACGTCGGCTCGGTAGTCCGACGGCACGGCCGCGAGCTGCCCGGCGAGCGCCGAGCTCTCGGATCCGACCACCGCGGCCGTCCGCAGCCGCACCGGCCGCGCCTCTGCGCGGGCGATGCCCTTCGCGAGCCGGGCGCCGAGCGTGTCGCGGCGGTGTCCGGCGCCCAGACCCGCCGCGATCGAATCCCCGAGCAGCAGGAGCTCGACCGGCGGACCGGGGTGCTTCTTGCGGCGCCACACGCGGTCGGCATCCAGCGCCTGCTCCCCGAGGGGCTTGCCGATGCGGCGGCGCGCGATCGCGGCCTGTCGGGCGATGAGGGTGCGCACGCCCACCGCCGCCGTACCGAGCACCGCGACCGACGACGCGACGGTGACGGTGATCGGCCGACGCCTGCGCATGGCGTCATTCCATCGCGCCGGGGTGAACGGCGGGTGACGTCCGTTCGGCGCGAGGGGACCGTGCGCGGGGCTCAGGCGTCGGACCCAGCCCCCGCGCCCGGCTCAGGCTTCGACGCGACGCCGCCCCCGCGCCCGCAGCACGAGCGCGAGCACGAGCACCGCGACGGCGAGGACGATGTCGAGCCCGAGGCCGGCGAGCAGTTCGTCGCGGCCCTCGACGTGCGTGAACGACACGACCCCGCCGATCACGATGACACCGAAGGACAGCGCGATCTGCTGGGCCGTGCTGAACATGCCGCCCGACAGCCCCGCGGCCCGCACCGGCACCTCACGCACGACGAGCTGCGTCAGAGGCGAGAAGATCAGCGCCTGGCCCGCGCCCAGGATCACCAGGGCTGGCTGCAACCACAGGCCGATGTCAGAACCCCAGGCCAGCACCACGGTCACCGACATCGCGACGAGCGCCACGAGCTGCAGCCCGACACCCCACGCCAGCGTCGCGTCGCCCAGGCGTGCCTGCACGCGCGCGACCGTGAGCGACACCGCCGCGAACACCACCGCGAACGGCAGCAGCGCCAGGCCCGCCTGCAGCGACGTCATGCCGCCCGCCTCCACCGCGCGCGGGAAGACGTAGAGCAGCGCCGAGTACCCGGCGAAGAACAGCGCCGCCGACAGCAGCCCGAGCTGCAGCGGCCGCAGACGCAGGACGCTCGGGGGCAGCAGCGGCACGCGACCGCTGCGCTCCACGGCATCCTGGTGCCGCCACATCGCCACGAGCGCGACCGCGGCGACGAGCAGCACGACGTAGACCGGCCACGACCAGCCCCAGGCCGGGCCGAACGTCAGCGCGACGGACGCGGCCAGGATGCCGATGCCCAGCGCGGCGGTTCCGACGAGATCGATAGCGACGTGCTCGTGCGACCGACTCCGCGGCGCGAGGGGCGACAGCGCGATCGCGGCGGCGGCCACCAGCGCCACGACGACGAACACCGCGCGCCAGCCGTCGACCACGCCGAAGCTCGTCGCGGCGAGCGCGCCACCGGCCACCTGGCCGACCGCCGAGCCGATGCCGCCACTCGCGCCGAAGGCCGCGATCGCGCGGGTCCGCGCGGCTCCGCTCGAGGTCGCCTGGATGGTGGCGAGCACCTGCGGCGTGCAGAGCGCGGCTCCCACCCCCTGCACCACGCGCGCCACGATGAGCATCGCGACAGACGGCGCGAACGCGCACGCGACGGCCGAGACGAGGAACAGGCCCATTCCCACCGTGTAGAGGCGATGACGGCCGAAGCGGTCGCCCAGGCGCCCGCCGAGGATCAGGAGCACCGCGAAGGGGATCCCGTACCCGGCGATCACGAGCTCGAGCGAGACGTCGTCGGAACCGAAGCGGTCGCGCAGCGTCGGGAGGATGACGGTGACCGCGTTGAAGGCGAACGTCCCGACGCCGGGTCCGAGCAGGAACCCGATGTAGCGCCAGGTGGGGACCGCCGGGGAGGGGGATGCCGCCGGCACGGGCGACGCGCCGGTGGCGGGGTGCGCGGAAGTGGTCATGGTGCCAGCATGAAGGGTGCGGGATCCTGGTACCAGGAGTCTCCTCATCCTGGTACCGAGACCACTCCCCTCAGCGCGGCGCATGTCCGCCTCGCCCCCTATGCTCGCGTCGGAAGGAGACGCCATGACCCGATCCGACGACGCCCGCGCCGAGTTCGCGGCGTTCCTCCGCGGTCGGCGCGCACGGCTGCAGCCGGCCGACGTGGGCCTGCCGGACGGCTCCCGCCGCCGGGTCGCGGGTCTCCGACGCGAGGAAGTCGCGCAGCTCGCCGGCGTCGGTCTGACCTGGTACACGTGGCTCGAGCAGGGCCGCCCGATCGCGGCATCCGCCCAGGTCGTCGGGGCCCATCGCGCGCGCTCTGCGGCTCACCGACGACGAGCGCGACCACCTGTTCGCGCTCGCGGACCTCCCCCGGCCTGAGCGCGAAGCGCGCGGATGCGTCGACACCCCGCACCTCGACCTGCTCGAGAAACTGCTTCCGTACCCCGCGGCGCTGCAGACGTCGCGCTTCGAGATCCGCGCCTACAACCGCTCGTACCGGTACCTGTTCGGCGATCTGGACGCCCTGCCCGCCGAGCGGCGGAACTGCGCTGTGCTGCTCTTCACCGACGAGACGTGGCAGCGCGCGCACGTCGACCTCGAGCACGCGCAACGCCGCATGGCCGCGCGCCTGCGGTCCGCGTACGGCCGGCACCACGACGAGCCGTCGTGGCAGCGCTTCATCTCCGACCTCGAGCGGGCCTCGCCGCGCTTCGCCGAGCTGTGGAGCCACGGCGACGTGAGCAGCGAACGCCACTCGGTGAAGCACATCGTGAACGGTCGCGTCGGCGAGCTGCGTCTGGAGATGTCGAGCGCGTGGGTCGACGAGAGCCTGGGGTCCCGCGTGGTGTGGTTCTCCCCGAGGGATGCCGCGACGGCCGCGCGTCTGGAACGGCTGGCGTCCGAGCACCCCGATCAGGCCCTCATCAGCGCCGTGGCCTGACAAGAGTCCGGAGGTCAGCCGAGCGGCTTGATCTCGAGCGACTCGACGGCGCTGTCGGCGCCGACCGTCGCGAAGGACGTGTAACCGTCGGCGCTCGAACGTTCGAGCAGGGCCTTCATGTTCTTCGGTCGCTGCTCGAGTCGCACGCGGGCGCCGTCCGCGACGAGGGCGGCCTTGATCCGCAGCAGCTGCGCGAGCGGCACGTCGCGATCGTGCACCAGCACGAGGGAGCGGGAGCCCGAGTCGTCGGCATCCTGGAGCAGATCGACGATCCTCTCGAAGCCGATCGAGAAGCCGACCGCCGGCACGTCCTGTCCGAGGAATCGGCCGATCATGCCGTCGTAGCGCCCGCCGCCGCCGAGGGAGTAGTCGACGCTCGGGTGCGCGAGTTCGAAGATCGTGCCCGTGTAGTACCCCATGCCGCGGACCAGGAACGGGTCGAAGCGCAGCGGAGCCTCGGCACCGCGCGCGGCGGCGACCGTGTCGCCGAGGGCGACGAGGTGGTCGACGATCTCGTCCGGGATGCCGGCCGGCAGCGCCGCACGGATGCCCGCCGCGTCGAACCCCGCATCGTCCGCACTCGGCCGGTCGAGGTAGGCGGCGAAGGCGTCGACGGCATCCGGAGTCGCACCCCGCTCGCGGAGCTCGGCCACGACACCCGAAGGCCCGACCTTGTCGAGCTTGTCGATCGTGATGAGCACGCCGGGCCGCTCGTCCGCGGCGAACCCGAAGACGTCGAGCATCGCGTCCAGGGCGCGACGGTCGTTGACCCGGACGATGCCGCCCTCGAGCCCCAGGGCGTCGAGGACGTCGAGGCTCGCCGTCATCAGCTCGGCCTCGGCGCGCGCGGACGCGTCGCCGATGATGTCGATGTCGCACTGCACGAACTGCCGGTAACGGCCCTTCTGCGGCCGCTCCGCGCGCCACACGGGCGCCATCTGGATCGCGCGGAACACCGTCGGCAGCTGGGCGCGGTTGCTCGCGTAGAACCGGGCGAGCGGCACGGTCAGGTCGTACCGCAGACCCAGGTC
Source organism: Microbacterium sp. SLBN-111 (assembly GCF_049739645.1). Classification (NCBI taxonomy): domain Bacteria; kingdom Bacillati; phylum Actinomycetota; class Actinomycetes; order Micrococcales; family Microbacteriaceae; genus Microbacterium; species Microbacterium sp. SLBN-111. Next base: position 2,812,287 of record NZ_JBMGQH010000001.1, on the reverse strand, counting down.
GGCGAGCGCGGCAGGATCCTCGGCCGCGGCGCGGATCGCCTCGGCATCCATCCCCCGCTTGAGGATGCTGAACGAGAGCTTCTCGTTGTCGCCGCCCATGCCGGCGTGCAGCCGCGAGTACTCCTCCATGACGGGCGTCTCGATCTCGTCGAAGCCGTGCGCGCGGTAGCGCTCGCGGATGACGGCGAGCACGCGCTCGCGTCGGGCCTTGTCAGCGGGGAGGAAGTCGCGCATGCCGCGCGGCGGGTTCACGGATGCCACGTCCCCATTGTTCCAGGCTCGCGTGCCGGGGCCGTGCGTGCGTGTCGCGGAGGGCCGCCAGATCACGTGAACTCGCCGATAGCACCCGCCATGGGGCGTCGCGACGCGTGATCTCAGCCAGATCACGTGATCTAGCGCTTCAGACCCCGGACTCGGCGGCGCGCACCTCGGCCGACAGGCAGCGGAGGCGTTCGCGGAGGGCGCGGTCGGCATCCCAACCGTGGTCGCGGGCCTGCTGGACGAGCACCAGCAGCGCGTCCCCCAGCTCGGCCTCGGTCGCCGGGTCGGCCAGCCGGTGCGCGGGCGCCACCACGCCGACCTGCGCGGCCTTGCCGAGCAGCTTCTGCGCCAGGGCGAGCGACGGCATGTGCTCCGAGACGCCGTCCAGCACGCTCGTGCGCTCGCGCTTCTCGGCGGCTTTCGCGGCGTTCCAGTGCACGAGCACCTCTTCGGGAGTGGATGCCACGGCGTCGCCGAACACGTGCGGGTGCCGACGCACCATCTTCTCGGTCAGCCCGCGGGCCACGTCGTCGATGTCGAACGGATCCTCCGGGTCGCCCGCGGCGATCTCGGCGTGGAAGAGCACTTGCCACAGCAGGTCGCCGAGCTCCTCCCGGAGGTCGGCGCGGGTGCCGGACTCCACCGCGTCGATCACCTCGGCGCTCTCCTCGACCAGGTACGGCACGAGGTCGCGGTGGTCGATCGTCTGCGTCCACACGCAGCGTTCGCGCACCGCGCGCATCGTCTCGGCGGCTTCCCGCAGCGCGTCGTCGCTCACGGCCCCTCCTCCGGCGGCATCCGTGCACCGCTCGTGCCCCACTATGCCCCCGCCGGCACCGACCGGCGGCGGACACGACGAAGGAGATTCCGGATGCCGAGTCCCCGACTCCCCGGAATCCCGCGGCACGACGGCGGGCCCGACGCGGATTCTTCTGCATTGTGTCGCCAGAGGGATAGCACGTGATCTGGCCGCAACGTGACGCAACTATCCTGGGCCGTGTGCGTGAACTGACCCCGACCGAGGCGATCGACCTCGTGGGCCGCTTCGAAGCCGGCCAAGAGCTTCCTGAGCAGATGCGTGCCGACGTGCGCCTCCTCGGCTCCCTGCTCGGCCGGGTGCTGCGTGAGAGCGGCTCCCCCGGCCTGTACGAGGACGTCGAGGAGCTGCGGACCGCGACGATCCAGGCGTATACCGACGAGACGCCCGAGGCGTTCGAGCGGGCCGCGGCGATCGCCGACGGTTTCTCGATCGCCCGCGCCGACGAGGTGGCCCGGGCCTTCACGGCCTACTTCCACCTCGTCAACCTCGTCGAGGAGCACCAGCGCGTACGCGTCCTTCGCGAGCGCGGCGACCGGCCGTCCCGGAGCGGCACCCCCGACACGATCGCCGCGGCGTTCGAGAGCCTGTCGGCCGAGGTCGGTGAGGAGACGGCGCTCGCGCGCCTGCAGGCGCTGCGCTTCCACCCCGTGTTCACGGCGCACCCCACCGAGGCCCGCCGCCGCGCGATCTCGACGAGCATCCGCCGCCTGTCCGAGCTGCTGGGCGAGCACGACGCCGCCGCCGAGAACGACACCGAGGTCCGCCGCACCGAGCGGCGCATGCTCGAGGAGATCGACACGCTGTGGCGCACGGCCCCGCTGCGCCGGGAGAAGCCGTCCCCGGTCGACGAGGTGCGCTCGGTCATGGCCGTGTTCGACGAGACGCTCTACACCGCCGTCCCGCGCGTCTACCGCCGGATCGACGACATCCTCCAGGGCGACGACGCCGGGGCCAAGGCCCCGATCGTGAAGCCCTTCGTGCGCGTCGGCTCGTGGGTCGGCGGCGACCGCGACGGCAACCCCTTCGTCACGGCATCCGTCACCCGCAAGGCCGCCGCGATCGCGAGCGAGCACGTGCTGCTCGGCCTCGAACGGACGACGCAGCGGGTCGGTCGCGGCCTGACGCTGGATGCCGAGACCACCCCGCCGAGCGACGCGCTGCTGGCGCTGTGGCACCGCCTGCGCGCCGCGGACGAGGACGCCGCGGCCGAAATCGCCGAGCGCTCCCCCGCGGAGCCGCACCGCCGCATCCTGCTGCTTATCGCGCGGAAGATCGCCGCGACCCGCACGCGCAACGCCGACCTGGCCTACCGCGACCCCGAGCACCTCCTCGCCGACCTCCGGACCGTCCAGGACTCGCTCGTCGCCGCGGGCGCCGCGCGCCAGGCGTACGGCTCGCTGCAGCGGCTCGTGTGGCAGGTCGAGACGTACGGCTTCCACCTCACCGAGCTCGAGGTGCGCCAGCACTCCGCCGTCCACCGCAAGGTGCTCGACGAGCTGCGCGCCGGTGGCGAGCGCAGCGACCTGACCGAAGAGGTGCTCGAGGTCTTCCGCTCGATCGCCTACGTGCAGGAGCGCTTCGGCCCCCGCGCGGCCGGACGCTACATCGTCTCGTTCACGCAGTCCGCGGAAGACCTCGCGAACGTCCATGAGCTCGCGTCGTACGCGATGGGTCCCGGCGAGACGCCGCCGGTGCTCGACGTCATCCCGCTGTTCGAGACGTTCGCCGACCTGCAGGCAGCCCCGGGCATCCTCGCCGAGATCGTCGCGCACCCCGCGTTCGTCGCGCGACTGGATGCCACCGGCCGCCGCCTCGAGGTCATGCTCGGCTACTCCGACTCGTCGAAGGACGTCGGACCCGTCGCCGCGAACCTCGCGCTGTACGAGGCGCAGGCGAAGATCTCGACGTGGGCCCAGACCGAGAACATCGAGCTGACACTGTTCCACGGCCGCGGCGGCGCCCTCGGACGCGGCGGCGGCCCCGCCAACTCCGCGATCCTGGCGCAGCCGCCGCACTCGGTGGACGGCCGCTTCAAGCTCACCGAGCAGGGCGAGGTCATCTTCGCCCGGTACGGCGACCCCGACATCGCGATGCGGCACATCGACCAGGTCGCGGCCGCGGTGCTCACGGCATCCTCCCCCTCGATCGAGACGCGCAACCGCGAGGCGGCCGAGGCGTTCGCCGACGTGGCCGCCACGATGGACGTCGCCTCGCGCGAGCGGTTCTTCGCTCTCGTGAAGGCCCCCGGCTTCGCGCCGTGGTTCGCCACCGTGACCCCGATGGAGGAGCTCGGTCACCTGGCCCTGGGCTCGCGCCCGGCTCGCCGCGGCCTGTCGGTCGAGTCGCTCGAAGACCTCCGGGCGATCCCGTGGGTGTTCTCGTGGACGCAGGCGCGCATCAACCTCGCCGGATGGTTCGGCCTGGGTACGGCGCTGGATGCCGTCGGCGACGAGGAGCGCCTGCGCGACGCGTACGCGCGCTGGCCGCTGTTCCGCACGATGATCGACAACGTCGCGATGAGCCTGGCGAAGGCCGATGCGCGGATCGCCCGCCGCTACCTGGCGCTCGGCGACCGCGACGACCTCGCCGAGCTCGTCATGGACGAGATGCTCCTCACCCGCTCGTGGGTCGAGCGCATCACCGGTGGCGACCTGCTGGGCAACAAGCCCGTGCTGCAGCGCGCCGTGAAGATGCGCAGCCCCTATGTCGACGCGCTGTCGCTCCTGCAGCTGCGGGCCCTCCGCGCGCTGCGCGACAGCCACGCGGAGAACCCGACCCCGGATGCCGAGCACCAGCGCCTGCTGCTGCTGTCGGTGAGCGGCGTGGCGGCGGGTCTGCAGAACACGGGCTGACCCGGTCCCTCGCGAAGCGCCGGCGTCCCTCGGGGCGTCGGCGCTTTCCGTCTCAGTCGAGGCGGCGGTCGGCGGCGTGGCGCGCGAGGCTGCGGCCGTAGCGCTCGGTGAGCTGCACCATCAGGTCGGGCGTCTCGCGGTCGAGACCGAAGACGTACCCGGGGAAGTCGAGCTCCTTCTGCGCGGCCCAGATCTCGTCATGCCGGTCGGGCGAGAGCAGCTGCACGGGGTCGCCGACCGCGACCCAGCCGATGGGCACCACCGTCTCGGGCGGCAGCACCGTGCGCAGGTGCACGATCGCGTTGATGCGCACCTCGCTGCGATCGCCGATCTCCGCGCCGTTGAACACGCGGGTGCCGGTGGCGAGGAACACCTCGTCGCCGACGTCGGCTCCCGCGACGCTCGCCATCGGGCCGATGAGCGTGTGCGCGCCGACGTGCACCGCGTGGGTGGAGCTGGCCCGCAGCAGAGCGTTCTCCATCACGATGGTGTTCTCCCCCAGCACGATCCGAGTGCCCTCGGCGGTGAGGACCGCACCGTGGAGGACCTGGCATCCGGGCCCGATCGTGACGTCACCGCTGATGACCGCTGTGGGGGCGATCACGGCGTCCGGGTGGATGCGGGGCTCGGCCCCGAGATGAGCGAAGCGCATGGGCGGCGTCCTTCCCGTCGGTGCCCGCCAGCGTAGTCCTCGGTTCCGACGGCGGCGATCGTCAGCCGGCGTCCGTCACCGCATGGGCCGCGCGGACGCCCACGACGGCCGAGCGGACGGTGAACCCGAGGATCGCTCCCACGCCGGCGAGGACGGTCGTGACGATGACGGCCTCGCGGAAGCCTTCGGGCACGACCACGGCCGCCCACGGCAGGACCGCCGTCGCGAGCGCCGCGATCCCCGTCCTCTGGAGGTCGGCCGCCCCGGCCCGGTGGGCGGCGACCCACGCGGCGTCCGACGCGCGCGTTGCGGCGGTGCGGATGCCGATGAAGTCATTGCGCGGGAGCGTCCCCGCGGACGCGCGGCGTGCGGTCCAGAACGACACGGCCGCAAGGGCCAACATCGCCACCGTGCACGTGACGAGCGCGCCGATCATGGCATCCCCTCGCTCACGCCGGAGCCGTCTCGGTCGCCTTCTCCGCCGGGAGCGGCCACAGCGCGTCGAGGAGCTGCCGCACCCAGGCGATGAGGTTCGCGTCGTCGGCGTCCTGCGGGAGCGGGACGACCATGGCATCCCCGTTCGCGACGAGCTTCGCCTTCGGGTACAGCCGCTGCAGACGCACGCGCATCGAGTCGGCGAGGTGCGCCGGGGCGATGCGCAGGTTCGAGCCCATCGCCACGACGTCCGCGAGACCGGCCTGGGCGGCGCGACGCCGCAGGCGCGCGACCGCGATCAGTCCCTCGACCTCGGCGGGCGGCTCGCCGTACCGGTCGCGGAGTTCCTCGATCACGAGGTCGATCGCGTCGTCCTTGGCGGTGGCGGATGCCGCGGCCGACAGCTTCTGGTACGCCTCGAGGCGCAGCCGCTCGCTGTCGATGTACGTCTCGGGCAGACGTGCGTCGACGGGGAGTTCGAGGCGCAGCTCGGTGGGACCCTCGGTGTCCTCGCCGCGGAACGTCGCCACCGCCTCCCCGATCATGCGCAGGTACAGATCGAACCCGACGCCCGCGATGTGTCCCGCTTGCTCGGCGCCGAGGAGGTTGCCGGCGCCGCGCAGCTCGAGGTCCTTCAGCGCGACCTGCATGCCGCTGCCGAGGTCGTTGTTGACCGCGATCGTCTCGAGGCGGTCGGCGGCGGTCTCGGAAAGCGGCTTCATCTCGTCGTACAGGAAGTACGCGTACGCGCGGTCGCGCCCGCGGCCGACGCGCCCGCGGAGCTGGTGCAGCTGCGACAGGCCGTACTTGTCGGCGCGGTCGATGATGATCGTGTTCGCGTTCGAGATGTCGAGGCCGGTCTCGATGATCGTGGTTGACACGAGCACGTCGGCGCGACGCTCCCAGAAGTCGTCGACGACCTGCTCGAGCGCGTGCTCCCCCATCTGCCCGTGCGCGACGACGATGCGCGCCTCGGGCACGAGCTCGGCGAGGTGCGCCGCGACCCGCTGGATCGACGAGACCCGGTTGTGCACGTAGAACACCTGGCCCTCGCGCAGCAGCTCGCGCCGGATCGCCGCGGCGATCTGCTTGTCGTTGCGCGGACCGACGTAGGAGAGGATCGGATGCCGGTCCTCCGGCGGCGTCGCCAGCGTCGACATCTCGCGGATGCCGGTGACCGCCATCTCGAGCGTGCGCGGGATGGGCGTGGCGCTCATGGCCAGGATGTCGACGTTGGTCTTGAGCTTCTTCAGCGCGTCCTTGTGCTCGACGCCGAACCGCTGCTCCTCGTCGATGATCATGAGGCCCAGGTCTTTGAAGATGACCTTCTCGGTGAGGATCCGGTGCGTACCGATGACCATGTCGACCGTGCCGTCGGTGAGCCCCGCGAGCGTGGCCTTCGCCTCTTTGTCGGTCTGGAAGCGCGAGAGCGGACGGACCGTCACGGGGAACCCGGCGAAGCGCTCCGCGAAGGTCTCGAGGTGCTGCTTGACCAGCAGCGTCGTGGGCACGAGCATGGCGACCTGCTTGCCGTCCTGGATCGCCTTGAACGCGGCGCGCACGGCCACCTCGGTCTTGCCGAACCCGACGTCGCCGGAGAGCAGCCGGTCCATGGGGATGGGCTTCTCCATGTCGGCCTTGATCTCGTCGATCGTCTGCAGCTGGTCCTGCGTCTCGGCGAACGGGAACGCCTCTTCCAGCTCCCGCTGCCACGGCGTGTCGGGACCGAACGCGTAACCCTTCGCCGCCATGCGCGCCGAGTAGAGCTTCACCAGCTCGACCGCGATGTCGCGCACCGCCTTGCGGGCGCGCCCCTTCGCGGCGGCCCAGTCGCTTCCGCCCATCTTCGACAGCACGGGCGCTTCACCGCCGACGTACTTCGACAGGAGGTCGAGCTGATCGGTGGGCACGAAGAGCTTGTCGCCCGGGTAGCCGCGCTTGGACGGCGCGTACTCCAGGACCAGGTACTCCTTCGTGGTCTTCACGGCGTTGCGGCCGCCACTGGAGACCTCGCGGCGGGTCAGCTCGAGGAACTTCCCGATGCCGTGCGTCGCGTGCACGACCACGTCGCCGGGCTTGAGCTGGAGGGGGTCGACGACGTTGCGGCGACGCGACGCGAGCTTCTTCGCCCCGCGGTTGTCGTTCCCGACCGAGCGCCCGTAGAACTCGGTCTCGGTGATGACGGCGAACTTCACCTCGGTCAGTTCGAACCCGCGCTCCAGCGAGGCGCACACCACGTGCGCCACCCCGGGCTCGGGCGGCGTGCGGACGTCGTCGACCTTGCGCGCCGCGATCCCCCGTTCGGCGAGCACGTCGCGCGCACGGTCGACGAGACCCGGACCGGATGCCGTCACCACGACGGCCCATCCGTCGGCGAGCAGCTCCCCGACGTGTGCCGTCGCCCCGTCGACGTTGCCCTGGAAGGACGGCACGGGATCGGCCTTCACCCGATGCGCGGAGTCGTCACCCACGACGAGGCCCTCGGCCTCGGCATCCGCCGCTCCGGAGTCGAACGCGCTCAGGCGCCACCACACCCCGCCGCGGCCGCTCGCGACCTCCCGCAGGTCGTCGAGCGTGACGAAGTCGCCCGCGCCCAGATCGACGGGGGTGTCGGCTCCGGCGGTGGCCGCGGACCACGCCGCCTCGAGGAACTCGCGGTTGGTGTCGCCGAGCGTCGTGGCGCGTGCGAGCGACCGCTCGGGGTCGACGAGGGCGACGGCGCTGCCACACGGCAGGTAGTCGACGAGCGTGACGAGGTCGTCGACGAGCACCGGGATGAGGGACTCCATGCCCTCGGCCGGAATCCCCTCGGCCATCTTCTCCAGCAACTGTCGGAGTCCCGGGTAGCCGTCGCGCAGTTCGGCGGCGCGCTCGCGGACCGCGGTCGTCAGCAGCAGCTCGCGGCTGGGAACCAGCGAGACCGCGGACACCTCACCCGGCAGCGAACGCTGATCGGCCACGGAGAACGCGCGGATCTGGTCGACCTCGTCACCGAAGAACTCCACGCGGTAGGGGTGGTCGGCGACCGGCGGGAAGACGTCCAGGATGCCGCCGCGCACGGCGAACTCGCCGCGGCGGGACACCATGTCGACACGGTGGTACGCAAGCTCGACGAGACGCGTGGTCACGTCCTCGAGCTCGTGCCCGCGGCCGCCGACCCGCAGCTCGACCGGCTCGACGTCGCCGAGGCCCGGCGCCAGCGGCTGGAGCGCGCTGCGCACCGATGCGGTGACGACGAGCGGGATCGATCCGTCCCACGCGGCGATCCGGCGCAGCACGTCGAGGCGGCGGCCCACGGTCTCGGGGCTGGGGCTCAGGCGCTCGTGCGGCAGCGTCTCCCACGCGGGGAAGTGCAGGACCTGCGCGCCCGGGAGCACGGCATCCAGGGCCGGGCCGAGCGACTCGGCGCGGCGACCGGTCGGCGCGATCACCAGCACGGCGCCGGGCGCTCCCCCCGCGCGGCGACGCTCGAGGAGACCCGCGATGACGGGCGCGTCGAGCCCGTCGACGACGGAGAGAGACAGATCGGAGGATGCCGCGGCAGCGGCCTCCCGGTACGACTCAGCCTGCTCGAGGGCGCGAACGATCCCGGGAACTGTCACTCGACACATCCTACGCGGGGGCGCGGACACCGGCTCCGGAGCTGTGGACACAGGAGCGGGAACGGGTCCGTCGTGGTCGGACATCACCTTCCTCAGAACCGTCGGCGCCGCCGACGCGCGGGTCGTACAGTGAGGTCATGACCTCGCCCGGCTCGCCCGAGTTCGCCGCCCCGCACGCGGCGCCCCCGGTGGGAACGCTGCTGACGCCGCCGCCCTTGGCATCCCGTCCCCGGCCGCTCGGGGCGATCGGCCTCGTGCTCGCCCTCCTCGCGGGGGTGGTGGCGTCCGCGGTCGGCGGATTCGCCGCGTTCGTCGTCGCCCGGGGTGCCGGCGCGGAGTTCATCGCGCGGGGCGGACAGACCTTCGATTGGCGGGTGCTCTCGCCCGTCCGCGACGTCGTCCTGCTGGGCGAGATCGCCTTCTGGGCGGGAACCGTGCTCGGAGTCGCCGCTCTCGTCATCGGTATCGTCGCCACCGCCTGCAACCTCGGGCGCGGGACGGCGATCGCCGCGATCGTGGTCTCGGCGCTCGGGCCGTTCGTGTTCGGACTGCTGGTGTTCGTCGCCCTGGCCGCCGGGGCGACCGCGTCCGCCGGAACCGTCGCCTGAGCCCCTACCGCTTCCGTCGAGGACGTGTCGATCCTCATGGGCAACTTTCGGCGATTCCATAGACTGACGGCATCAGGACGTCCTCGTCCTCGTCGATCAGAGGAGCACACCGTGACCAGCACACCGCCGCCCCCCGAGCCGTACAACCCGCCGCCGGCCACGCGCGCCGAAGCGGCCCAGAGCGGATACGCCGCGTCGCCGGCCGGCTACAGCGCCCCGCCCGCCGCCTACGGTGCCCCCGCCCCCGGCGCACGGCCCAAGGGGTCGAGCCGGCTCGGCCTCATCGCGTTCGTCGCCGCACTGCTCGGCATCATCATCGGGTCGATCCTCGCGACGATCGGGGGGATGCAGACCGGCAGCCTGACGCAGTACGCCGACTACACCACGGGTACCGGGACCCTCGACTACGACAGCGTCCCTCCCTCTGCACAGCAGATGGGAATCGCCGCAGGCCTTCTCACGATCGCGGCTTTCCTCGTCTGGGGCGCGTTCGCCCTGTGGGGTTTCATCCAGGGCATCGTCGCCACGGTCAAGAACCGCGGGCGTGGCTGGGGAATCGCGGCGATCGTGCTCGCGGTGATCGGCGGCGGTATCGTTCTGATCTTCCTCACCGTCGGAGTCGGCGTCGGCGCAGCGCCGTACGTGTCCTGAGCACGGACAACGAAAGGCCCTGACTTCGGTCGGGGCCTTTCTGCGTGTCCGCCCCCTGTGCCCGGCAGAGGCTGAGCGCCACCCCTCCTCCACAGGCCGCGATCGCGGGGATTCATCCACAGATCCCGCGCTCTCCTCCGCGCGCATCGGAGCATCCCGCCTAACCTCGCCGGAGGCCTCACGGCCGCTCGCCGCAGGAGAGGACGCCCATGCCCCAGCCACGTTCGACCGAGACCCCCGAGTCCGATCTCCCGGCGACCGACGAGTGGACACACCCACGCCCGTCTCGACTTGTGGCGTTCCTCGTCTACGGCTCGATCTGCGCGGTGCTTCTCGTGGTGGCGGAGAAGACCATGCGGGACGACGATCCCGTCATCGCCGCGGTCGGCGATTTCTGCTGTCTCGGCGGCTGCCTCAGCGGTGTCGCCGCGGCGATCTTCGGGACCGTCACCCTCTCGCGCGTGATCCGCGCCCGGGGCTCCGGAGCCGCACGGTGAGGCCGGACAGGCCGATGCTCCAGCCGCGAGGCCGCCCGGGACCCGCTCAGCGCGGCGCGTGAAAGCGCTGCTGCGCCGCGAGGAGACCGTCCTCGACGAGGGTTTCGACCGCGTCGGCGGCGTCGGACACGAGGATCGGCAGCGTCTCGCGCTCCTTCGCACCGAAGGGGTCGAGAACCCAATCCGCTGGGTCTTGACGCCCGGCGGGGCGCCCGATGCCCACCCGTACGCGGGGGAAGTCCGGAGTCCCGAGGGCCTTCGCGACGTCACGGACGCCGTTGTGGCCGCCGTGCCCTCCCCCGGTCTTGAGCTTGATCGTGTCGAACGGGATGTCGAGTTCGTCGTGCACGACGACGACGTGATCGGGTTCGACACCGTAGAACTTCGCGAGCCCCGAGACCGGACCGCCCGAGACGTTCATGAAGCTGTTGGGCTTGGCGAGCACGAGCTTCGCCGCGCCCGGGCGCAACCAGGTCTCCACGACCCGGGCATTCGCCTTGTGCGCACGGAAGGCCTCGCGGCGACGACCGGCCAGCTCGTCGACGACCATCTGTCCGACGTTGTGCCGGGTCGCCTCGTACCGCGGGCCCGGGTTGCCGAGACCGACGATCAGCCAGGTGTCCACCATGGCATCCATCCTTCCGGGTCCGCGCGCGGACCCCGATACGAGAACGAGGGGGCGTGAAGCACGCCCCCTCGTCGATCACGGACCGCTCGCGCGGCCCGTCGAGATCAGTTCTCTTCGGCCTCGGCCGCAGCCTCGGACTCCTCGGACTGCTCCTCGGCGACCTCGGCGTCAGCCTCGGCGATCTCCTCTTCCGCGGCGAGGGTGTCGAGCGGCACCGAGACGGCGACGATCAGCGTCTCGGGCTCGGTCACGAGCGTGGCACCGGAGGGCAGCGTGAGGTCGGCGGCGGTGATCTGCGTGCCGTCCTCGAGACCCTCGACCGAGACCTCGACGTTCTGCGGGATGTGAGTGGCCTCGACCTCGAGCGAGACGGTGGCGCTGTCGAGCATGGCTACGGTGCCGGAGAAAGGCTCACCGGTCACGACGACGGGGACGTCGACGGCGACCTTCTCGCCCTTGCGGACGACGAGGAGGTCGATGTGCTCGACGATCTGGCGCACCGGGTCCTTCTGCACGTCCTTGACGAGCGCGAGCTGGCTCTTGCCGTTGATGTCGAGGTCGAGCAGCGCGTTGGCGCGGCGGATAAGCAGCGACACCTGGTGGCCCGGCAGCGCGACGTGCTGCGGCTCGGTGCCGTGACCGTAGATGACGGCGGGGATCTTGCCGGCGGCGCGCAGACGGCGGGCGAAGCCCTTGCCGAAGTTCTCGCGCAGCTCGGCGACGACCTTGTTGTCTTCCGACATGTTGTTCTCCTCGCGGGCACTGGTCCCGCAGCTTGTGAGCGGACGAAGTCCGCGCGTATGTGGTCTGGAATCGACTCGAACGCGAGCGCGTGAGGAAAGCCGGGAGCCTGCATCACCGCGTCGATCACGGATGCCGCGCGCGCCCGCCGGGCGCACGACGACGCATCCCTCGCCGAAGTTCCCCGGAAGTCTACCAGCGCGTCGCCCTTCGCACGACCCGCCCGTGTCATCGGCGACGACGACGCGACGGTACGATGGAAGACCCATCTACCCGGAGGATCACCATGGACAGCGGCTTCTTCTCCCACGTCGTGCTCTGGGTCATCGGCGGCATCGCCACCATCGGGCTCATCGGCACCGTCGGCGCCCTCTTCTCCATGGGCCGCAACGCGGGGTACAAGAAGCACTGACGCGCGTCTCGCGGGTCTCTAACCCCGGACCGACCGCGCCCCTCAGTCGTCGGAGATCGCGGATGCCATGGCATCCCCGGCTTCACGGACGATGAGCCGCATCGCCTGAGCCGCCTCCTCCGCACGACCGGCGGCGATCGCGAAGGCGACGTCCTGGTGCCACCGCACCGCGTGCGGATTGGCGTCGTGCGGCATGAGTTCGTGTCGCGTCCGACCGGTGAGCACGGCCTCGACGACGTCGCCGAGGGCCGCGAACATGCTGTTGCCGGAGGCGGCGAGCAGCGTGCGGTGGAACCGCACGTCCGCGGCGAGGTAGTCCGCCTCGTCGGCGGCGCCCTCGGTGCGGGCCATCTCGAGGACGGCCGCCACCAGTTCCTCGCGCTGCGCGGCGGTCGCCGACGTCGCCGCGCCCCGGGCCGCGAGGGGCTCGATGCCGCCGCGCAGCTCGCTGAGTTCGCGCAGTTGCGCGCCCCGCGCGGGGCCGCCGAGCCGCCACTCGATGATCTCGGGGGCGAAGACGTTCCAGTCGGCGGCCGGACGGACGACGACACCGGCCTTGCGGCGGACGCTCACGAGGCCGAGCGCCTCGAGCACCCGGACCGCCTCGCGCCCGGCCCCGCGCGACGACCCCTCGGCGAGGTCGCCGGTCACCAGGCGTGATCCCGCGGGCAGACGGCCCTGGACGATGTCTGCGCCGATGCGCGTGACGAGAGCGTCGTGCAGTGTCCCCGCGCCGGGACCAGCGGTCGTCATGCATCGATGATGCCAGACGTCACGACAATCGTTGCAAATATTCGTCGTGCATAAACCGCGGATCTGTGTTTTTATGTACGACAAATACGAATCGGCATCGCAGCCGCCGCCGGACCAAGGACGCTCATGGCCATACATCTCCTCCCCACCGCCCTCGTACTCGCCGCGGGCGAGCCCGCCGCCCCCGCCGCTCCGGCCGGGCAGTTGGTCACCGCCGCCCTCATCGGCATCGCCCTGATCGTGGTGCTCATCACGTGGGGCAAGCTCCACCCGTTCCTCGCGCTGACCATCGGCGCGTTCACCACGGGCGTCGTGGCGGGGATGCCGATCGGCACCGCCGTCACGAGCTTCACCGGCGGCTTCGGCTCGACGATGGGCGGAGTCGGCATCCTGATCGCACTCGGGGCGATCTACGGAAAGCTGCTCGCCGACTCCGGCGGAGCCGACCGCATCGTCGACACGCTCGTCGCGCGAGCGACGCCCCGGAGCCTGCCCTGGATCATGGGCCTCATCGGCGCCATCATCGGTCTGCCGATGTTCTTCGAGGTCGGCCTCGTGCTGCTGGTGCCCGTCATCATCCTGGTCGCTCGCCGCTCGGGCGCCTCGCTGATGAAGATCGCGATCCCCACCCTCGCGGGTCTCTCCGCCATGCACGGCCTCGTCCCGCCGCACCCCGGCCCGCTGGCGGCCATCGACGCGCTGGATGCCAACCTCGGCCTCACGCTCGCGTTCGGCGTCATCGTCGCGATCCCGGCCGTCATCATCGCCGGACCCCTGTTCGCGCCGATCGCGGCGCGGTGGGCGCCGGTTCCCGTGCCCGACCTGTTCGTCTCGGCGGAGGAGAAGGGCGAAGCGCCCGTCCGCCGTCCCTCGTTCGGCGCGACGCTCGCGAGCATCCTGCTCCCCGTCGTGCTGATGCTCCTCAAGGCGCTCGCCGACATCCTCGCTCCGGGGTCGACCGACGTGTGGAAGGTCGTCATCGACTTCCTCGGTCTTCCGGTCATCGCGCTGCTCCTCGCCGTCCTCGTCGGCTTCGTCGTGCTCGGTCGCGGCGCGGGCTTCGACCGCGCGCGTCTCACCGGCGTCGTCGGCTCCTCCCTCGGCCCCATCGCCGGCATCCTCCTCATCGTGGGCGCCGGCGGCGGCTTCAAGCAGGTGCTCGTCGACACCGGCATCGGCAAGGTGATCGCGGACCTCGTCGCCGGTTCCAGCGTCTCCGTGCTCCTGCTCGCGTGGCTCGTCGCCGTGGTGATCCGCGTCGCGACCGGCTCGGCGACCGTCGCGACGATCACCGCCGCCGGCATCCTCCAGCCGCTCACCGAGTCGCTCGACGCCCCGATGACGGCCCTCCTCGTGCTCGCCATCGGCGCCGGGTCGGTGTTCTTCAGCCACGTCAACGACGCCGGCTTCTGGCTCATCAAGGAATACTTCGGTCTGAGCATCCCGCAGACGCTGAAGACCTGGACGCTGTTGGAGTGCCTGATCTCCGTCACGGGTCTGGCCGGTGTGCTCGCGATCAGCGTGTTCGTCTGAGAACCGGAAGGACCCCGATATGACCTCCCCCGCCCCCGTCCTGGTGTTCATGGGACCGGCCGGAACCGGAAAGTCGACGGTCGCCGGCATGCTCGCCGGTCGCCTCGGCTGGGACTTCCAGGAGGGCGACGACCTCCACCCGGCCGCCAACGTCGCGAAGATGGCGGCCGGGCACGCTCTCGCCGACGACGACCGCTGGCCGTGGCTCGACCGCGTCGCCGCGTGGATCGACGGTGAGATCGCGGCGGGACGCCCCGGCATCATCACGTGCTCCGCGCTCAAACGCAGCTACCGTGACGTGCTGCGGCGCGACGGGGTGACATTCGTCCTGCTGCTGGGCGACCCGACCCTCGTGCGCGAGCGGCTCCTCCGCCGCCAGGGGCACTTCATGCCGCCCGCACTCCTCACCTCGCAGTTCGACACCCTGGAGATCCCGGATGCCGATGAGCGGGCGATTCACGTCGACCTCGACCTCACACCGCAGGAACAGGTCGACGAGGTCATCGCCCGACTGGACCTCTCCCCCACCCCCTGAGCGGTCCGCGCGGACGCCGGATCGGCGCCGCAGCGAGCCGATAAAGTGGCGGGGGCACGTGACTCTCGTCCGCCACCCCTCCCTTCGCACGTGAACACGGAGCAACGAATGACGTCGACCGATCAGAACCAGGCACCGCACGAGGCCGCTCAGGTGCACGAGGGTGCGCCCGGCATCGAAGAGGTGGAGCGTCCCACCACCGAGGCCGGCTCCCGTTCCCGGGGCGAGGGCGACGGCACCGCCAACATCGGTGTCGTGGGTCTGGCCGTGATGGGCTCGAACCTCGCGCGGAACCTCGCCAGCCGCGAGGGCAACACGGTCGCGGTGTTCAACCGCAGCGCCGACAAGACCGAGCACCTCGTCGCGGAGCACCCCGAGGCGGAGTTCGTGCCGTCGTTCTCGTACGAGGACTTCGCGGCCTCCCTGTCGAAGCCCCGCACGGCGATCATCATGGTCAAGGCGGGCCGGGCGACCGACTTCGTCATCGACGAACTGGTGAAGGTGTTCGAGCCGGGCGACATCATCGTCGACGGTGGCAACGCGCTGTTCACCGACACGATCCGCCGCGAGAAGGCCGTCCGCGACACCGGCATCAACTACGTCGGCATGGGCGTCTCCGGCGGCGAGGAGGGCGCCCTCAACGGCCCCTCGCTCATGCCGGGCGGCTCGGACGAGTCGTGGCAGACGCTGGGCCCGATCCTCACCTCGATCGCCGCGGTGGCCGAGGGCGAGGCGTGCGTCACCCACGTCGGCCACGACGGCGCCGGGCACTTCGTGAAGATGGTGCACAACGGCATCGAGTACGCCGACATGCAGCTCATCGCCGAGGCCTACGACCTCATCCGCCGCGCCACCGGCAAGACCCCCGCCGAGATCGCGGACGTGTTCGCCGAGTGGAACCGGGGCGAGCTGGAGTCGTACCTCATCGAGATCACCGCCGAGGTCCTGCGCCAGACGGATGCCGAGACCGGCGCCCCGCTCGTGGATGTCATCCTCGACCAGGCGGGCGCCAAGGGCACCGGCGCCTGGACGGTGCAGACCGCCCTCGATCTGGGCGTCCCCGTCTCCGGCATCGCCGAGGCGACCTTCGCCCGTTCGCTGTCCAGCCACCCCGAGCAGCGCAGCGTCTCCCGCGAGCTCCCCGGCCCGTCGGGCACCGACCTGCTCGCCGGCGAGGACGCCGACGCGTTCATCGAGCAGGTGCGTCTGGCCCTGTACGCGTCGAAGATCGTCGCGTACTCGCAGGGCTTCGACGAGATCCGTGCCGGTGCCGCGCAGTACGACTGGAACATCGACCTGGGCGCGGTGTCGAAGATCTGGCGCGGCGGCTGCATCATCCGCGCGCAGTTCCTCAACCGCATCGCCGAGGCCTACGACGCCGAGGCCACCCTCCCCGTGCTGCTGACCGCCCCGTACTTCGTCGAGGCCCTCGGCCGCGCGCAGGACGCCTGGCGCAACATCGTCGCGCTGGCCGCGGCCGCCGGCATCCCCGCCCCCGCGTTCAGCTCGTCGCTGGCCTACTACGACGGCCTCCGCGCCGACCGCCTCCCGGCCGCGCTCATCCAGGGACAGCGCGACTTCTTCGGCGCGCACACCTACCGCCGCATCGACAAGGAGGGCACGTTCCACACCCTCTGGTCCGGCGACCGCACTGAGATCGAGGCCGAGGACACCCACTGACGGACGTCCGGACGAAGCGGCGGCGGGCACTGCTCGTCGCCGCTTCGGCGCTGTACGCGTTCGGCGTGTGGTGGATGACGCTGCGGCCCGTCCCCTACGACGCCGAGACGGCGGGGTTCGTCCGGCGATTCCTGGAGATCCTCGCCGCGTGGCCGCCGACGGCCTGGGTGACGTTCGACGTCGTCGAGTTCTCCGCGAACGTCGTGATGTTCGTCCCCCTCGGTCTCCTGGTCCTCGCGTGGGGCGGGCGACCGTGGCACGGCATCCTGGGCGGTCTGGTGCTCAGCGCCGCAATCGAGACGACGCAACTGCTGTTCCTCCCCACCCGCGTGGCCGACGTGCGCGACGTCGTCGCGAACACCGCCGGGGCGGCGTTGGGCGTGCTCTTCGGCGCGCTGATCGCCCGCGCTGTCCGTTCTCACAGCGAGCGCATAGGCCGCGCCATAGAAAGCTCATAGCTACGAGCGCACAATGAGTCCCATGACCGCGACCGCCAGCGCTCCCGCCTTCACCCGCCCCGACGGCACCGCCCTGCGCGTCCTCGTCGTCGACGACGAGCAGATGCTCACCGACCTGCTGTCGATGGCCCTGCGCATGGAGGGGTGGGACGTCCGCACGGCGGGTTCCGGTTTCGACGCCCTGCAGGCCGCCCGGGATTTCGAACCGGATGCCATGGTGCTCGACATCATGATGCCCGACCTCGACGGCATGGCCGTGCTGCAGCGCCTGCGGCACTCCGGCAACGACGTGCCCGTCCTGTTCCTCACCGCCAAGGATGCCGTCGCCGACCGGGTCGCGGGTCTCACCGCCGGTGGGGACGACTACGTCACCAAGCCCTTCAGCCTGGAGGAGGTCGTTGCGCGGCTCCGCGGTCTCATGCGCCGCGCCGGCACCGCTCTGACGCGCGACTCCGAGCCGATCCTCCGCGTCGGAGATCTGTCGCTGAACGAGGACAGCCACGAGGTGATCCGCGGCGGCGTCGAGATCGAGCTCACCGCCACCGAATTCGAGCTGCTCCGCTTCCTCATGCGCAACCAGCGCCGTGTCGTGTCGAAGGCGCAGATCCTCGACCGCGTGTGGAACTACGACTTCGGCGGACGCTCCAGTGTCGTCGAGCTCTACATCTCCTACCTCCGCAAGAAGATCGACGCCGGCCACGAGCCGCTCATCCACACCGTGCGCGGCGTCGGCTACATGATCAAAGCCCCTCAGTGAGCGCCTCCCCCACCGACTCCTCTCCCGCGCCGCAGCGCGACGGTCTGCGGTTTCGTCTGAAGCGACCCTGGACGCTCCAGGCGCGCTTGATGACGGCCGTCATCGGCATGGTCGCGTTCATCCTCGTCATGATCGGCATCTCGACGAGCGCGATCCTCAGCCAGGTCCTGATCACGAACCTGGATGCCGCCGTGACCGACGCGGCATCCTCGATCCAGCCCCGCATCGTCTTCCAGAATTCCGCCAACGACGTCCTGAACTCCGGTCGATTCGACTCCGGCACGCTCCTCGTCATGAGCTCGCCCGCGATCGGCGTCACGGGCGCCGTGGTCGAGGACGCCGGGGCGCGCGCCCTCAGCAA
Source organism: Microbacterium sp. SLBN-111 (assembly GCF_049739645.1). Taxonomy (NCBI): domain Bacteria; kingdom Bacillati; phylum Actinomycetota; class Actinomycetes; order Micrococcales; family Microbacteriaceae; genus Microbacterium; species Microbacterium sp. SLBN-111. Next base: position 2,794,051 of record NZ_JBMGQH010000001.1, on the reverse strand, counting down.
CGCCGACCTGTCCCGTATCGCCGACAGCCTGCGCGGGGCGGATCCGTCCGTCCGTACCGTGGACCTTCCCAATCTGGGCGAGTACCTCGTCCGCGCCTTCCCCGCACCAGGAAGCGACAGCTACTTCTTCGTCGGCCTTCCTCTGTCGCAGGTCACCGGCACCATCGGCGCCATCCTCACCACGGTCGCCCTGGTGACAGCGGGCGGTCTGCTCCTGCTCGCGGTCGTCATCGCGATCATCATCCGGCTCGGGCTCCGCCCGCTCCGTTCCGTCGCCGACACTGCGACCCGCGTCGCGTCCCTGCGCATGGACCAGGGCGACGTCTCGATCGAGGAACGCGTGCCCGAGGACCAGGTCGACGAGCACACCGAGATCGGTCAGGTCGGCGCCGCATTGAACACGCTGCTCGATCGCGTCGACGCATCGCTCAGCGCCCGGCAGCGCAACGAAGACCTCATGCGCCGATTCGTGGCGGATGCCAGTCACGAGCTGCGCACGCCGCTGGCATCCATTCGAGGGTTCTCCGAGCTCTCGCTCCGGGCCATGCGTCAGGCGCAGGACGACGAGAGCCGTCAGCGCATCGCGATGGCAGTCGAGACGACCGAGCAGTCGCTGGAGCGCATCCAGGCGCAGTCGCTGCGGATGACGGCGCTCGTGGAGGACCTGCTGCTGCTCGCCCGTCTGGACGAGGGACAGGAACTCGTCTACGGCACGGTCGACCTGACCCGGCTCGCCGTCGAAGCCGTCGGTGACGCGCGCCCCGCGGGGCCCGATCACTCGTGGACCATCGACGTCGACGCCGAACCCGTCGAGCTCGCCGGCGACGTCTCACGGCTCAATCAAGTGGTCGCCAACCTGCTGGCGAACGCGCGCACGCACACACCCGCCGGCACAGAGGTCACGGTCTCCGTGACGCGCGAGGGCGACGAGGCAGTTCTGCGTGTGCACGACGACGGCCCCGGCATCGATCCGTCGGTCGCCGCGCAGCTGTTCGAGCGCTTCGCGCGCGCAGATCGATCGCGCGACCGGAAGACCGGCGGCACCGGCCTCGGCCTGTCGATCGCCAAGGCGATCGTCGAGGCGCACGGCGGCGCGATCGGGGTCCGCAGCACTCCCGGCGACACGACGTTCGAGGTGCGCCTCCCCGCGAAGCCGCGCGACCCGGCCTGAGCCGCACCTTCCGGGGCGGTCACTCCCAGATCGGCCGCACGCCGCCGGCGAGCGACCGGAGCTCCGTCCCGTCGAGGACGGCCCGCGTCTCCGGGATGCCGAACGCCGGCCACTGCACCACCAGCTCGAGCGGCCCGTCGGGCGGTAGCGGCCACAGCCACAGGCCATCGTGCAACGTGTAGCGGTCCTCGCCCCCGCTGCCGCCGTGTCCGGTCATCCGCAGCGTGTGGCCGCCCGGCTCGTCACTCTCCGATCCCGCGAAACGGTCGTCGATGAAGAGGCGCTCGCCGTTGCCGAGCGCGAGACCGAACCGCAGTCGATCGGGCCCCGGCAGGGACATCCCCCAGTGGCCCGCGAAGTCCATCTGGATCAGATGCCATTGCCGCGCATCGCGCCCGCCCCGTCGCAGGTACCGGTCGACGAGGAACTCCACGCCGTCGGAATGGACGCGGGCGCCTGCGAGGACGATCACGACGTCGTCACCGCGTCCGAGGATCGTCGAGGTCGCGATCGGCACCGCGAGCTCGTCGCTCGGCGGTTCGAAGGCCGGCACGCGTTCCGGCACGCGGTCGTCCATCGGCTCATCGTTCGCGGGCCGGTCCGGGGGGAAGAAAGAGAACACGGCATCCACTCTGTCCTCTCTCTCCCGCCCGCACCACCCCGCGGTCAGTACCCCGCGAACGCGTCGGTGGTCAGCGACTTCGCGCGCGCGAGCGCGGGCGCGAGCGCCGCGATGAGCCGCGGCGGCCCGGACACGTAGGCCGCGCGCTGCGCGATGTCCGGCACGGCGCGGAGCAGGCCCTCGGCATCCACGCGATCCGGACCCGCCCACGACCATCCGGTCGGCAGGTCGCCCGGCTCGTCCCGGCTGAAGACCACCACCTGGATGCCACTGGCGACGAGGTCCTCGCGGAACGCGAGCTCGCTCGCCTCGGACACGACGTACACGAGGACGACGTCGCGGTCCTGCCCGGTCGCCGCGAGGTGCCGCAGCTGCGACACGAACGGGGTCACGCCGATGCCGGCGGCGACGAGCAGCACGGGAGCAGTCGGCCGCGACGGCAGCACGAAGTCGCCCCACACCCCCGTTACGGCGAGCGTCGCCCCGACGGGGACCTCCGCCAGCGCGCGCTTGTACGACGACTGCGAGCCGTCCTTGAACGCGATGCGGACCGTCGGAAGGTCCTCGGGTGCGGAGGCGATGGAGAACTCGCGCCGGGTTCCGCGCGCGTCCGGACGCCGGTGAGGCACGTCCAGTTCGAGGTACTGGCCGGGCGAGAACGAGAACGACCGCGCGGCGCGGAACGTGAGTTCCCGCACCGTCGGAGTGAGGTCGCGGCGCCCCTCGAGGCGCAGTCGCACGGCCGCGCGCAGGCAGAACAGGAACGCGACGAGGTTGCCGATGAGCAGGGCACGCTCCTGACCGAGGGTGATCGCGCCGATCGCGATCGGCCACCCGGCCAGCACGCCGACGACGACCGCCACGGCGAACTGCTGCCAGCGCCGCGGCGGCAGCGTCAACGGCTCGGACAGCATGAAGGCGCCGAGGAACAGGAACGGCGACGAGAACGCCACCTGCAGGATCACCGCCGGCACGTCGACGGGGAACCCCGCGGACTGGAACTGCACGATGGTCCGCACGAACGCGACGACCGCGGCCACGACCCAGAACACGGCGACGATCGCGAGCCGGTCGGTGCGCGCGAGGATCAGCAGCCCCAGGACCAGGACGGGACCGGCGAGCCACGGCGAGCCCACCCACCACGCCGAACCGCCCAGATCGGGCGCCGCGACGCTCAGGATCGTGAGCACCGCGGCACCGGTCGCCGCCGGGTTCAGCACGTGCCGCCCGCGCCACGCGAGCAGGTATTTCGACAGGGATGCCACGACCCCGGCGACGACGAGTCCGACCAGGCCCAGCGGCTCCACCGTCGGACGCAGCACGAACAGGAGGATCGCGGCGGTGATGAGCGAGGACTCCAGGCGGCGTGGCATCCGGAGCACGCTTCGCGCGGCGAGATCCGCCGCCGCGCACGCGACAACGAGCACCACGGCGCTGGCGAGGATCTCGAGCGGGTCGGGAACCACGAGCCCGGCGAGCGAGAGCCCGAGCGCGATCAGGGTGAGGAGACCGAGGGACGACAGCACGAGGCGGTACATCGAGACGCGGCCCAGAACCCCGCGCACGCGGGTCGATGAGGCGGTGAGGGTGGTGGTCATCAGAAGATCTCCCCGTCGAAGCCGGGCGACCACTCCACGCGGCCTTCCGTGCGCATGCGGACCCAGGGGGCGCCCCACGCCGCCGCGAGTTCGGGGCCGCCGTCGAAGAACAGGGCCGTCGCGAGGGCGTCGGCGCGCATCGCCGTGTCGGCGATCGCCCACGTCGCAGCGTAGGCGCGCACGGGTGCACCCGTCCGCGCATCGAGGACGTGGTGCAGGCCGTCGCCCCACGCGCGCCGGGTCACGGCCGACGCGCACAGCGCGGCATCCCGGACCTCGATCACCCCGATCGCCCGCGCGTGATCGTACGGGTGCTCGAGCCCGACGCGCACCGGCGTCCCGCGGACCGCGAGGTCACCGGAACCGTCGACGACGACGTCACCGCCGACGTGCCGCTGCACTTCCCGCAGCACGCGATCGACCAGCCGGCCCTTCCCGAGCGCGCCCACGTCGAGCGTCGCCGGGCGGGACAGCGACAGGATGCCACTCCCCCACGTCACGACGTCGCGCCAGTGGGGCGCGGGCTCCGGCGCGCCCCACGGCGCGAGCGTCAGCCGCGCGTCGTAACCGAGTCGGGCGAGGGCGTCGCCGACGAGCGGATTCACGGCCCCGCCCGTCGCGACGTCGAGTTCGTCGTACAGCGCGAGCATGGCATCCGTGTCCTCCGGGGAAGGGACGGATGACACCCGCCCCTCGGCAAGAGCCATCACGAGCGAGTCGTCCCGGAAGCGCGACCACTCCCGGTCGAAGTCTTCGACGACGGCCGACACCGCGATACGAGCGGCCGGCGACAGCGGCTCCTCGGTGTCGATGGACCAGGCGGTGCCGATCGCGTCGAACGTCCAGACCGCGCCGGTCGTCGTCGGCGAGGTCACCGTCTCAGGCCTTCGCCTCGGACTTGATCGCGTTCACGGCCTGCATGAACCCACCGCTCGTCAGCGACGAACCGGCGACCTTGCTCACCGAGATCTCGTCGAGCGACTTGCCGACGACCTCGTCCTTGATACCGCCGATGAACTCGCTCTGGTACCGACGGGACTCCGCGGCCTGCGGGTCACCCGTCACGGTGACGTCGGTGACCTTGTCTCCGGCGATCGTGAGGGTCACGTCGACCTTCTCGACGCTCTCCGGCGTCGCGTACTGGCCGGTGGCCTCGTACGTGCCATCGGTGTACACGCCGGTCGACGCGCCTCCGGCGGACGAGCCGGTGCTCGGAGCGCTCGCCGCGGACGACGCCGCGGGCGCCGGAGCGGCGGCATCCGCGTTCGTGCCGGAGCAACCGGCGAGCGTGACCACGCCGGCGACGCCCAGAAGGGCGGTACCGACGCGGACGGGGCGGGGGACGGCGGTCGTGCGGATCATGGGGTCCTCTTTCGGTCGTGCCTCGCGGAGCGGGGGATGCTCACGATGAAGACACGATCTCGAAACGGACCTGGTTCAGACCTCACCGAACCTATGCCCCTGCGATGAATCTCAGGCGTCGCCGCCGAACATGCTCGTGACCGAGCCGTCCTCGAAGACCTCGTGGATCGCGCGCGCCAGCAGCGGAGCGATCGGGAGGATCGTGAGGCGGTCGAACCGGCGCTCCGGGGGCAGCGGCACGGTGTCGGTCACGACGACCTCGTCGATCGCGGGGTCCTGGAGGCGCTCGGTCGCGGGATCGCTGAAGATCGCGTGGGTCGCGGCGACGATGACCTTGCGGGCACCGCTCGCCTTGAGAGCCTGCGCGGCCTTCTGGATCGTGCCACCGGTGTCGATCATGTCGTCGACGAGCAGACACGTGCGTCCGTCGACGTCACCGACGATCTCGTGCACCGAGACCTGGTTGGCCACCTTCGGGTCGCGACGCTTGTGGATGATCGCGAGTGGAGCGCCCAGGCTGTCGGACCACGTGTCGGCGACGCGGACGCGCCCCATGTCGGGCGAGACGACCGTGAGCGTCTCGCGGTCCTCACCGGTGAGACCCTGCTCGAAGTGCTCGAGCAGCACGGGCTTGGCGAACAGGTGGTCGACGGGGCCGTCGAAGAAGCCCTGGATCTGCGCGGCGTGGAGGTCGACGCTCATGATGCGGTCGGCGCCCGCCGTCTTCAGCAAGTCGGCGACGAGGCGCGCGCTGATGGGCTCGCGGCCACGGCCCTTCTTGTCCTGGCGCGAGTACGGGAAGTACGGGGCGACGACGGTGATGCGCTTGGCGGAAGCGCGCTTGAGGGCGTCGAGCATGATGAGCAGCTCCATGAGCCACTCGTTGACCGGCGGACCGAACGACTGCACGACGAAGACGTCGCAGCCGCGGATCGAGACCTCGAAGCGCGTGTAGATCTCGCCCGAGGCGAAGGTGCGATGCTCGGTCGGGGCGAGCTCCGTGCCCAGGTGGCGGGCGACGGCGTTCGCGAGTTCGGGGTGCGAGCGACCCGAGGCGACGACGAGGCGCTTCTTGGTCTTGGCGACAAGCCCGGGGGCGATGTCGTTGTCGCGGTCGAGATCTACACGGTTCTTCTTACGAGCCATCGCGCGCTTCCTGTTCACCCCGGGCCCGCGCGGCGACGTCCGCCGCGCCGGTGCCCGGTCGATTCTTCTCGACCCACCCCTCGATGTTCCGCTGGGGTGCAACGCTGAGTGCCAGCGCACCGGCGGGAACGTCCTTGCGGATCACCGCGCCGGCACCGGTCTTGGCGCCATCCCCAATCGTAACGGGCGCGACGAAGACGTTGTGCGAACCGCTGTGCACCTCGTCGCCGATCACGGTGCGATGCTTGGTGATGTCGTCGTAGTTCGCGGTGATGGCGCCCGCGCCGAGGTTGACGTGGCGGCCGATCTCGGTGTCGCCGATGTACGACAGGTGCGGGACCTTGCTGCCCTCGCCGATCGAGGAGTTCTTCACCTCGACGAAGGTGCCCACCTTGCCGTTCACGCCGACCCGCGCGTTCGCCCGCAGGTACGCGAAGGGTCCGACCGTGGCGCCGGGTCCGACGACCGCGAGGGTCGCGTCGGTGCGGGTGATCGTGGCATCCTCGCCCACTTCGCAGTCCACGAGGCTCGTGTCGGGACCGACCGTCGCGCCGGCCGCGATCACGGTCGCGCCGCGCACGTGGGTGTTCGGCAGGAGGGTCACGTCCGGCGCGAGCACCGCGGTCACGTCGATCCAGGTCGTGGCCGGATCGATGACGGTGACGCCCTCGCGCTGCCAGTGCTGCACCGTCCGGGCGTTGAGCGTGCGCCCCGCCTCGGACAGCTGGATGCGGTCGTTCACGCCGAGCGCCGCGGCGGCGTCGGGAGTGACGGACGCCGCGACCCCCAGCTCGGCCTCGCGCAGCAGCGCGACGACGTCGGTGAGGTACTTCTCGCCCTGCGCGTTCGCCGTGCCCACGCGGGCGAGGTGCTCGCGCAGCGGCGCCGCGCGGAAGACGTAGACGCCCACGTTGATCTCGGTGACCGCGGCCTCGTCGGCCGTGGCATCCTTCTGCTCCACGATGCGGTGCACGCCGGCGACCTCGTCGCGGATCACGCGGCCGTAACCGTGCGGCTCGTCGACGCGGGCGGTGAGCAGGGTCACCGCCGTGCCCCCCGAGCGGTGCGTCTCGACGAGCTCTGCGAGCGTGTGCGACTCCAGCAGCGGGACGTCGCCGCTCAGCACCAGCACGTCGCCCGCGAAGCCCTCGAGCGCGCCGAGCGCGGCCTCGACCGCGCGCCCCGTGCCGGGGACCTCGTCCTGATCGACGATGACGACGCCCGGGGCGAGCTCGGTGATCGTCTCCGCCACGAGGTCGCGCTCGTGGCGCACGACCACCACGATGCGGGACGGATCGAGGGATGCCGCGGTGTCGAGCACGTGTCCGACGAGCGGACGACCACCCACCGCGTGCAGGATTTTCGGGATGCGCGATCGCATGCGGGTGCCCTGACCCGCGGCCAGGACGACGACGGCGAGCTCGGTCGATGAGGTCATGCTCCGCCGCCAGGATTCGAACCTGGACCTAACAGCTCCAAAGGCTGTCGTGCTGCCGTTACACCACGGCGGACCGTGCCCCGCGGGCACCGGTCAAGTCTGCCAGACGGCGGCGCCGGAGCGTTCTCGACATAATGAACGGGTGAGCCGGGAGAGCGACGAAGTCGATCGCATCGTCGAGGCGTGGGTGCGCCAGCGACCCGACCTCGACTTCTCTCCGCTCGAGGTGCTCTCGCGCGTCGCGCGCCTCTCCCGGCACCTCGACATCGCGCGGAAAGAGGCGTTCCGCCGCAGCGACATCGAGTCGTGGGAGTGGGACGTGCTGTCCGCCCTCCGCCGGGCCGGCGAGCCGTACCAGCTCAGCCCGAAGCAGCTGCTGCAGCAGACGCTCGTCTCCAGCGGCACCATGACCAATCGCATCGACCGGCTCGTCGCCCGCCGGTTCGTGCGGCGCGAGGCCGACCCCGGCGACGGACGGAGCATTCTGGTGACCCTGACCGACGACGGTCGCGTGCGCGTGGATGCCGCGATCACCCGCCTCGTGGATGCCGAGGCCCTGCTGCTGGACAGTCTGTCGCGCGGCGACCGGGAGCGCCTGGCGACGCTGCTGCGGAAGCTCAGCATGGGATTCGACGCGTGAGCGCCCCGGTGGCGAACCCGACCGCGTGGCAACGGGTGAAGGCCTGGCTGGACGTCCGGTTCCGCTCCCCCGCCGCGATCTACGGCCTCATCGTGTTCACGACGTTCGTGACGCTCGCCGACGACGAGGCGCACGACGTGGCCGAAGTGCTGCTGAACTCCACGGCGACCCTGATCGTCTTCTTCATCGCGCACGTGTTCGCCCACACGTTGACCGAGCACGGCGACCACGGCTTCCGCGGCTCGACCCGCAACGCCGTCCGTCACGCGTCCGGCATGCTGTACGCCTCCGTGCCGTCGATCCTGGCCCTCGTGTACGGCATCGTGACGCACCAGTCGGTCTCGGACGCCGTCGACAACTGCGTCACCGCGATGTTCATTGTCCTCGCGATCCTGGGCTACCAGGCGTTCCGTCGGCGCGGCTATCGCGTGTTCGGCCGCCTCATGGGCGCGCTCGCCACGTCGTTCCTCGGCATCGTGATCGTGATCCTGGAGATCGCGGTCCACTGACGCGGTGCGCCTCGCTCGGCGCGTTCCCGTCGCGGGCGCCCGCTCAGCCGATGGCTTCGGTGAGTTCGAACCAGCGCATCTCCAGCTCGTCGCGCTCGGACTCCCACTCGGAGATGCGTTGCATCTCCTTCCCGAGCCCGACGTAGTCCGCCTGGTCGTGGTCGGCGAGAGCCGCCTTCGCCCGGTCGATCTGAGCCTGCAGCTTCTCGATCTTCCGCTCGGTGGCCGACGCCTCCTTCTGCGCGGCGCGGAGGTCCGCCCCCTGGAGACCCGGGGATGCCACGGCCTCGGTCGTCGTCGAGCGTGACGGCTCGGCATCCTGGATCGCCCGAAGGCGCAGGTATTCGTCGACGCCTCCGGGGAGGTGGCGCAGACGCGCGTCGAGGATCGCGAACTGCTGATCGGTGACGCGCTCGAGGAAGTACCGGTCGTGCGAGACCACGATGAGGGTGCCCGACCAGGAGTCGAGCAGGTCCTCCATCGCCGCGAGCATGTCCGTGTCGAGGTCGTTGGTGGGCTCGTCGAGAATCAGCACGTTGGGCTGGTCGAGCAGGATGAGCAGCAGCTGCAGGCGCCGCTTCTGGCCACCGGACAGATCCTTCACCGGCGTCGAGAGCTGCGCGTTCGAGAACCCGAGTCGTTCGAGCAGCTGACCCGGGGTCAGCTCCTGCGCCTTCGAGCCCGAGCCGAAGGAGTACGTGGTGCGCAGGCCCGCGATGACCACGCGCACGGGGTCGTCCATGTGCTGCTCGAGTTCGTCGAGACGCTGGGTGAGGGTCGCGACCTTGACGGTCTTGCCGCGCTTGACGCGGCCGGCCGTCGGTTCGAGCGTCCCGGTGATGAGGCTCAGCAGGGTCGACTTGCCGGCGCCGTTCACCCCCAGGATGCCGGTGCGCTCGCCCGGTGCGATCCGCCACTCGACGTCTCTCAGCACCGTGTGGTCGCCGTAGGTCACGCCCGCGTCGAGGAGGTCGACGACGTCCTTGCCGAGGCGCGCGACGGCGAGGGATTGCAGCGCGACGCGGTCGCGGATCTCGGGGACATCGGCGATGAGCTCGTTCGCGGCGTCGATGCGGAACTTCGGCTTCGACGTGCGGGCCGGGGCGCCGCGACGCAGCCACGCGAGTTCCTTGCGCGCGAGGTTCTGTCGCCGCTGCTCGATCGTGGCGGCCTGGCGGTCGCGTTCCACGCGCTGCAGGATGTACGCCGCGTAGCCGCCCTCGAACGGCTCGACGATGCGGTCGTGCACCTCCCACGTCGTGTTGCACACCTCGTCGAGGAACCACCGGTCGTGCGTGACGACCAGCAGCCCGCCCGCGTTCGGAGCCCACCGCTTCTTGAGGTGCCCCGCGAGCCACGTGATGGCCTCGACGTCGAGGTGGTTGGTCGGCTCGTCGAGGAACAGCACGTCCCAGTCGCCGGACAGCAGCCGCGCGAGCGCGACACGGCGGCGCTGGCCGCCGGAGAGACCACCCAGCCGGGCGTCCCACGGCAGGTCGCCGAGGAGACCGGCGATGACGTCGCGCGTGCGGGCGTCCCCCGCCCACTCGTGCTCGGGCCGATCGCCGACGACCGCGTGGCCGATCGTGTCGTCGTCGTCGAGCGTGTCCTGCTGGTCGAGGACGCCCACCGTCACCCCGCCGCGCACCGTCACGCGCCCGCCGTCGGGTTCGCGGATGCCGGCGAGCATGCCGAGCAGGCTCGACTTGCCGTCGCCGTTGCGACCGACGATGCCGATGCGGTCGCCCTCGTTCACGCCGAGCGAGACGGAGTCGAACACGACCTTGGTGGGGTATTCCAGGTGCAGGGCTTCGCCCCCGAGCAGATGTGCCATATCCGTCCCAGGCTACGCGGCCCGCGAGCCGGTCGGCGGCGGCGGTGTCGGCCAGGTTGCGGCCCGGGTGCACCGCCGGGGCCGCGAGCCGGGGCCGCGAGACTGCAACCGGCTGACGAAACCGGCGCAGCCTGCAGTGGCTTCGTCAGGCGCGTGCAGTCTCGGCGTCCCGGGCACCCCGGACGCGCGCCGCACGGGACGCGCGTGCCCGGACGCGCGCAGCGGGGCCGCCCGGATTCCGGACGGCCCCGCTGGTGTGGCTTCGGCTCAGAGCTTGTTGTCGGCGAGCCAGGCCTTCGCGATGTCGGCCGACGACTGCTGGTCGACGGTCGACTTCACGTTGAGTTCCACGAGGCCCTCGGGGGTGAGGGCGGCGGAGACCTTGTTGAGGACGTCGGACACCTGCGACGCCACCTTCGAGTTCACGACCGGGACGACGTTCGACGCGAGGAAGAGGCCCTTCGGGTCTTCCAGCGTGACGAGGTCGTCGGTCTTGATGCGCGGGTCGGCGGTGTACACGTTCGCGACCTGGATCGTACCGGCGACGAGGTCGTCGACGGTCGTGTCACCGGTGGCCGAGAACTGCACGTTCACGCCGTAGGTGGACTTCAGACCGTCCGGGCCGTACGGGCGCTCGGCCAGTTCGGCGTTGCCGCCGAGGGTCAGCGGCGTGGTGACCTTGGCCAGGTCGGCGATGGTCTTCAGGCCGTTGGCATCCGCGAAGGCCTTGGTGACCGTGTACGAGTCCTGGTCGGTGGCCGACGACTGGTCGAGCACCTCGAGGCCCTCGGGCAGCGCCTTCGGCAGGGCCGCGTAGACCTCGTCGGCGGTGCGCGCCGTCGTCTCCTTGTCGAAGAACTGCAGAAGGTTGCCGGTGTACTCGGGGAACACCGTGACCGTGCCGTCCTCGAGCAGCGGGATGTACGCGTCGCGCTGACCGATCTGGAACTGACGCTTGACCGTGAGGCCGGAGTTCTCCAGGGCCTGCGCGTAGATCTCGGCGATGATCTCGTTCGAGAAGTACGCCTGCGAGCCGACGACGATCTCCGCCGACGACGCGCTCGCGTCGCCGCCGTTGTTGCTCAGGGGGTCGCTCGAAGCGCCGCATCCGGCGAGGGCGAGCGAGGCGACCGCGAGTCCGGCGAGAACGCCGAGACCCTTGCGAGTTCGTGCTGTGAACATGGTTCCTCTTTCTGGTGGTGGGGAGTCGGGTGAGTCAGGAAGCCGAGGGAGGGGTGGCCGGAACGCCGACGGCGACGGCCTCGGCCCGGCGTTCACGGGCCGACCGGGCCCGCGGGGAGGCGGCACCGGCGGCACGGATGCCACGGGGCACGACGAGGTGCTGGAGCAGGGCGAACAACCCGTCGGTGACGAGCGCGAGCACCGCGACCAGGATCGCACCGCCGATCAGGATGTCGAAACGGCGGAGCGGAATGGCCGCGATGATGTACTGGCCGAGTCCGCCGAGTCCGATGTACGCCGCGATCGTCACGGTGGCCAGCACCTGCAGGGTCGCGGCCCGGATGCCTCCGACGAGCAGCGGTAGACCGAGCGGGACCTCGATGCGCCACAGGATCTGCGCCTCGGTCATTCCCATCGACCGCCCGGCATCCAGGACCCGACGATCGATCGCCTCGAAGCCGGTGTAGGCGCCGGCGAGGAGGGACGGGATCGCGAGGATGACGAAGGAGATGATCGCCGCCTCGGGCTTGTGGAGGACGCCGAGGAGCAGCGTCAGCAGGATGAGCAGACCGAAGGACGGAATCGCGCGAGCGGCGCCCGAGATCGCGACCGCGGTCTCTCGACCCTTCCCGGTGTGACCGATGTACCAGCCGAGCGGGATCGCGATGGCCGCGGCGACGAGCACCGAAACGACGGTGTACAGCAGCTGCACGCCGATCGCCGCGGGAATCGAGTCGAAGCCCGTGCCGGGGTTGCCCGAGAAGATCCAGGCGAACGCTTCGCCGATGAGGTTCATGCCTTCACCAGCGTCCGGTTGGCCTGGCGGGAGACGGTTTTGGCGCCCCGCGTCCAGGGCATCAGCGAGCGCCCGGCGAGGACGAGAAGCAGGTCGATCACGAGAGCGATCACGACCACCGCGAGCACACCCGTGAACACCTCGGGCAGGATCCGTCGCTGCAGGCCGTTCGTGAAGAGGTAGCCGATGTTCTGGATGCCGACCAGGATGCCGACGGTGGCGAGGGCGATCGTGCTCGCCGAAGCGACCCGCAGCCCCGCGAGGATCACCGGCCCCGCGAGCGGGAACTCCACGGCCCAGAAGCGCCGGAACGAGCTGTAGCCCAGGGCGGTCGATGCCTGGCGCACCCCGGCATCCACAGAATCCAGTCCGTCGGCGACGGCCCGCACGAGGATCGCGACGGCGTAGATCGCCAGCGCGACCACGAGATTCACGGGGCTCACGATCGAGTACCAGCCGGTGATCACCGGCATCAGGATCAGTAGCGCGAGGGACGGGATCGTGTACAGCAGACCGGTGATCGTGATGACGCTGCTGCGCACCAGCCGGTAGCGCCAGGCGAACCAGCCGAGCGGAACGCTCACGACGAAACCGGCGATCAGCGCGATCAGACTCTGCTGCAGATGCACCAGCGTCAGCTCGCCGATCAGGCCGAGGTTGTTGAGGACCCAGGTCACGCGCGCGGCTCCTCCACGAGAGCGCCCTGCGTGCGGCCCTCGGAATCCACGACGACCGTGCCACGCTCGGTCTTCTTCAGGTGCAGGGCGCGCTTGCCCTTCACCGCCCCGATGAAGCTGGCGACGAAGTCGTTCGCCGGGCGCTCGATGATCTCGCTCGGCGCTCCGACCTGTGCGACGTGGGCACCCTTCTCGAGCAGCACCACCTGATCGCCGAGCAGGAAAGCCTCGTCGATGTCGTGCGTGACGAACACGATCGTCTTGCCGATCTCGTTCTGCAGGCGGATGAGCTCCTGCTGCAACTCGTCGCGCACGATCGGGTCGACCGCGCCGAACGGCTCATCCATCAGCAGGATGTTGGGGTCGGCGGCGAGACCGCGCGCGACGCCGACGCGCTGCTGCTGGCCGCCCGAGAGCTGGCTCGGATAACGGTCGGCCATCGCGGTGTCGAGGCCCACCGTTTCCATGAGTTCCAGGGCACGGGTGCGCGCCTTCTTGCGGTTCTCGCCCTGGAGCACGGGCACGGTCGCGATGTTCTCGGCGACGGTGAAGTGCGGCAGCAGCCCCGAGTTCTGCATGACGTAGCCGATGCTGCGGCGCAGCTGCACCGGTGGGCGGGAGGCGATGTCGTCGCCGTCGATCGAGATGGTGCCGGACGAGGGCTCGACCATGCGGTTGATCATGCGGAGCAGGGTGGTCTTGCCGCAGCCCGACGACCCCACGAAGACGGTCGTCTTGCGGGACGGGATGACGAGACTGAAGTCGTCGACGGCGCGGGTGCCGTCGGGGAAGACCTTCGAGACGGTCGAGAACTCGATCATGCGCGTACCCGACTCAGTCGGAGACCACGACCTTCCGGTCGAACGCGACGTAGCCCGCGAAGTCGGTGCCGACGCGATCGACCGCGCCGGGACGCAGGTCGGGGTAGGACCAGGCGCCGTCGGGCAGGTCCGCGCCGTCGAGCGAGACGTTCCAGTACTGGGCCGCGCCCTTCCAGGGGCACGTATAGGGCGTGGGGCTCTGCGAGAGCGCCCCCTCGCGGACCGCGCTCGGCGGGAAGTACCAGTTGCCTTCGATGGAGACGAGGTCGTCGCGGTCGGCCTCGGCGATGACGACGCCGTCGAGTACTGCCTTCATGGGGATCCTCCCTCTTCGTGACCGCGTGCGGGCACGGCGCTCGCAGGTCTGCGGCTACCTGGGACACGCTAGCGAGGGGCCCCGACACGAAAGGTCAGATTGCCGCGTGTGACGACCTGGGCTATGGTGCCCCCTGGTCAGACCACACGCGCGCCCGCGACGGGCCCGTGGACGTGCAGAGCGGGATATCCCGCGGCGCTCAGGGTCACCTGGAGATCGATGGCCGACGTCTCGTCAGCCGCGAGGAACGCCAGCGTCGGACCCGATCCCGACACCAGCCCGGCGAGGGCGCCGGAGCGTTCTCCGCGCTCGAGCACGCGCCCGAGATCGGGTCGCAGGTGCAGCGCGGGCGCCTGCAGGTCGTTGCGGACCGTCGCCGCGAGCATGTGCGCGTCGCCCTGTCGGATCGCGTGCAGCACGTCCGGGTCGACCGCCGGCACGCGGGGTGCCGGTCCGATGTCGACGGCGTGGCGGGCGCGGTGCGCGTCGAGCTCGCCGTAGACGACGGGGGTCGACAGGCCCTGGTCGTTCGGGACGAGGACCCAGTGGAACCGACCGGAGGCCAGCGCCGGGCTCAGCTCGTCGCCGCGGCCCGTGCCGATCGCGGTTCCGCCGAGCAGCGCGAAGGGCACGTCGGCGCCCAGCTGCGCCGCGAGGCGCGCGAGCTCGGCGGTCGGCATCCCGATCCCCCACAGGGCGTCGCAGGCCACCAGTGCGGCCGCGGCGTCGGCGGACCCGCCGCCCATCCCGCCCGCGACGGGAACGGCCTTGCGGACCGTCATGTGCACACCGTCATCGATGCCGGCGACCCGAGCGAGCATCCGCGCGGCCCGTAGCGCGAGGTTGCGCTCGTCGGTGGGGACGCCCTCGACGTCGACCGTCGAGGTCTCGGCGATCTCGATCGTGAAGCCGTCGGCGGGGACCGCCGTGATCTCCTCGTACAGCGAGACCGCCTGGTACGCCGTGGCGACCTCGTGGTACCCGTCGTCGGCGACGTCGCCGACCTCGAGGAAGACGTTGATCTTGCCGGGCGCGCGGACGCGAACCTCCGCGGACGAGCTGCTCATCGGGCCGACCGTCCTGCCCGCGCCCCCGTCGCGCCACCGTGTGCGAGACTGGAACGTCGGCCCGACGTCGTCCGGCCCGCGAGCGACGGGTCGATGGCGGCCGGTCCGGAGCGGGCGATCTCAGTCACTCTTCGACAGTAGTGCCCCGCTCACCGCCGTTCGGCGCCGCCGCCGAAACGCGCACGTAACGCCGTATCCCTACGGTGTACGAACCGTCCCCACATCCCCCGAGGAGGCACAGTATGCGATCGATGGTCCCCCTTTCTGTCGAGACCGATCCCTGGCGCGCCCTCCTCTCCCGGGCGGACATCCGCATGGTCGACGGCATCCTGCACGTCGTCGATGACGGCTCCACCCCGGCGGACGCCGAGCGGGACGACCTGCTCACGGTCGCTGCCGCGATCGAGGCCGCGGGCGTCGACGTGATGCTGGTACGGGATGCCAACCGCCGGCCGAAGATCGTCGTCGACACCGTGCACGCCGAGCCCGCACTCGCGGCGCTCCGCGACCCCGAGCTCGGCCCCGTGTACCTCAAGGCCCGCGGCGAGGACCCGGTGCCCGCACACAGCGTCCGCCCGAGCCGCAACGCCGTCGAGGCCTACGCCGTGTTCCGTCCCCGCACCTCGACCGAGGGCTCGTACCGCTACGGTTCGGCTCTCGCGCCGCGCCTCGAGCTGTGGCGGTTCGGGGCGCAGACCGTCGAGGCGCCGCGGCCGAGCGCGCTCACGCGTCGGAAGTTCGCCACGGCCGACCTCGATCTCGTCGAGGTCGAGCGCTACGGACGCCGCTGGCGCACGGTGGCGGGCATGTTCGACCCCCACCCGAACGAGTTCACGGAAGACGTCGACATGGTCTTCTCGTGGGTGGACGGCTCGTCGAGCGAGTTCCAGCGTCAGCGCGCCGCGCGCATGAAGGGCTACGTCGTCGGCGACGGCGACGACAACGCCGCCCGCTACCGCCAGGTCGACGAGCTGCGCTACGCGCTGCGGAGCGTCCACATGTACGCGCCGTGGGTGCGGCGCATCTTCATCGCGACAGACTCCCCCACGCCCGAATGGCTCGCCGACCACCCCAAGGTCACGATCGTGCGCAGCGAGGAGTTCTTCGCCGACCCGTCGGTGCTCCCCACGCACAACTCGCACGCCGTCGAGGCGCAGCTGCACCGCATTCCGGGCCTCGCCGAGCACTTCCTCTACAGCAACGACGACATGTTCTTCGGGCGTCCCGTCACCCCGGAACTGTTCTTCAGCGGCGCGGGCATCACCCGATTCGTCGAGAGCGGCATCCGCATCGGCAGCGGTCCCGCCCACATCGACCGCTCGGGACACGACAACGGCCTGCGCGTGAACCGCGCGCTGCTGAAGGAGCGCTTCGGACGGGTCACGACGCTCGACCTCGAGCACTGCGCCACGCCGCTCCGGCGTTCGGTCGCGTACGAGCTGGAGCGCGAGTTCGCCGAGGACTACGCCCGCACCGCCGCGAGCCGCTTCCGCTCGGCGACCGACATCTCGGTGACGAACAGCCTCTACCACTACTACGCCCTGGCCACGGGGCGCGCGGTCATCACGACGGAGCCCCGCACGCGCTACGTCCAGACCACGCAGCTCGACGCCCTGCGTCAGATGGAGCGGCTCGTCTCGCGGCGGGACACCGACATGTTCTGCCTCAACGACGGCAGCGTGCCCGAGATCCCCGAAGAGGTCCGCGTGCCCGCTCTCCGCGCCTGCCTCGAGCGCTACTTCCCCGTGGCGGCGCCGTGGGAGAAGACCGAGGCGGTCAGCGCAGGATCGGCAGCGGCGTCGTCGGCGGCGACACCCGCCCGCTGAGCTCCGCCGTGGCCGGCACGACGATGCCGGCCGAGCGCAGCCGTTCCTGCGACTCCGCGGCGTCGACGTACTGCAGCACCTCGGCGGCGCCGACGGGCACGACCGAATGCACGATCGTCTCGTCGTAGACGTGCACGAGGTTGAAGCCCTGGGCACCGTCCTGCGGCCGGGTCCCGCCGACCGGCACCATCAGATCCTGCGTGTAGCAGGTGGCGGATGCCACGGACACCGGGATGCCCGCGAACGTCGCGAACGTCGAGTAGTGCAGGTGCCCCGCGAGGATCGCGCGCACGTCGCTGCCGCGCAGCACGTCGGCGAGGAGCCGCTGATCGCGCAGCTCGACGGTGGCGGCCAGGTCGAGCACGCTCGGGACGGGCGGGTGGTGCATCGCGAGGATCGTACCGAGCGGCGCCGGTACCGACAGCACGTCGGCGAGCCATGCGCGCTGGGCGGCGGTGACCTCGCCGTGGTGGTGACCGGGGACGGACGTGTCGAGCGTCACGACGCGGAGGCCGTTGAGCTCGTCGACGCGATCGACCGGGGCCGCGGGATCGCCGCCCTCGCCGGGCAGGAAGTGGGAGCGGAACGTCGCGCGGTCGTCGTGGTTCCCCATGACCCAGATCACGGGGGCGCCCAGACGCGCCGCCGCGGGCTCGACGATCGCCCGCACC
The DNA here is from genome assembly GCF_049739645.1 of Microbacterium sp. SLBN-111. Taxonomy (NCBI): domain Bacteria; kingdom Bacillati; phylum Actinomycetota; class Actinomycetes; order Micrococcales; family Microbacteriaceae; genus Microbacterium; species Microbacterium sp. SLBN-111. The sequence continues at coordinate 2,776,375 of NZ_JBMGQH010000001.1, read as the reverse complement.
CGGGCGTACGCGTCGTCCTCACCGAAGTCGGCCAGGTCGCCCGTGAAGATGAGACCGTCGGGACGGATTCCGGATGCCTCGATCGCAGCGACCGCCTGAGCGAGGTGCTCCTCGGAGTCGACGCGGTCGTACAGCGGGGCACCGCCCGCTCGCAGGTGCGTGTCACTCAGGTGGAGCAGCACGCGTTCGGCGCGCGGGTGTTCGGCAAAGCGCATCTCGATCCCTTCGGGCCGTCGGGTACGGCCTCAGCCCGGCGTGATGCTCCCGGTTGAGGAGAAATGTTACCGGCATGTTTCGGGAACTCGTGATGAACGCGACAAGAAATTACGGGACGCGCGAACGGCGCGAGGCGGGGGTCAGAGCGAGGCGATGCGCACGAAGTCGGCGATCGAGAGCTGCTCGCCGCGGAGCGTGGGGTCGACGCCCGCCGTCTCCAGCGCCTCCGACGCGGCGGCGGCGGACCCGCCGAGCACGCTCGACAGCGCCTGACGCAGCATCTTGCGGCGCTGCTGGAAGGCGGCATCCACGATCGCGAACGTGCGGCGCCGGAGGTCTTCGTCGCCGCGGGGCTCGGCATCCCGTTCGAATCCGACCAGCACGCTGTCGACGTTCGGAACCGGCCAGAACACCTGGCGCGAGACCGTTCCGGCCAGGCGCCACGGGCCGTACCAGGCCGCCTTGACGCTCGGGGCGCCGTACACCTTCGATCCGGGCGGGGCCGCGAGGCGCTCCCCCACCTCCGCCTGCACCATGACGACGCCGCGCTGCAGAAACGGGAACGTCTCGAGGAAGTGCAGCAGCACCGGCACGGACACGTTGTACGGCAGGTTCGCGACGAGGACCTCGGGCTCGCCGGGGAGCTCGCGCACCTGCAGCGCGTCGGCGTCGATCACGGTCAGGCGCTCGGCCGGTACGTCGTGCGCGGCCGCGGTCTCGGGGAGCCGGGCGGCCAGCCGGTGGTCGATCTCGACGGCGACGACCGACGCGCCCGTCTCGAGGATCGCCAGCGTCAGCGAGCCGAGTCCCGGCCCGATCTCGACGACCCGATCGGATGCCTCGACCCGCGCGGCCTGCACGATCTTTCGGACCGTATTGGCGTCGACGACGAAGTTCTGCCCCAGCTTCTTCGTCGGCGTGACGTCGAGGTCGGCGGCGAGCCGGCGGATCTCGGCGGCACCGAGGAGCGAAACGGGCATTGTTCCACTGTAACCAGCACGACCGCCAGTCGCCGCCCTGGGGCGCGGACGGCAGTAGCGTGGGTGGGTGAGCCAGACGCAGTCGATCCCCGCCAATGCCTTCACCCTCCGCGGTCCCTACGGACGACGAGCGGTCGGACTCTCGATCGCTGCCGCCGTCGGTGGGTTCCTGTTCGGGTTCGACTCCTCCGTCATCAACGGAGCAGTGGATGCCGTCCAGGGGAACTTCGAGCTGAGCCAGGTGCTGACGGGCTTCGTCGTGGCCGTCGCATTGCTCGGCTGCGCCGTGGGTGCGGTCATCGCCGGCGCGCTGTCGGACCGTTGGGGCCGACTGAAGGTCATGCTCCTCGGCGCCGTGCTGTTCTTCGTGTCGTCGATCGGCGCCGCGCTGACGTTCAGCGTCCCCGACCTGATCCTGTGGCGCGTGATGAGCGGCCTCGGCATCGGCATCGCCTCGGTCGTCGCGCCCGCGTACATCGCCGAGGTGGCGCCGCGCCAGATCCGCGGTTCGCTCGCGTCCCTGCAGCAGCTCGCGATCACGCTCGGCATCTTCGGGGCGCTGCTGTCCGACGCACTGCTCGCCACCTCCGCGGGCGGCGCGGCGAACCAGCTGTGGCTGGGCATGGAGGCCTGGCGCTGGATGTTCCTCGTCGGTGTCATCCCCGCCGCCGTCTACGGCATCCTGTCGTTCACCGTTCCGGAATCGCCGCGGTACCTGCTCGCCAAGGGCCGCAAGGACGAAGCCCGCGCGATCTTCTCGCGCCTGGTGCCGCCGGCCGACCTCGACAAGACGATGAACGAGCTCTCGAGCGCGATCGAGACCGACCGCAAGAACAAGAACGTGTCGCTGCGCGGACCGGTGCTCGGCCTGCAGGGCATCGTGTGGACCGGCATCCTGCTGTCGATGTTCCAGCAGTTCGTCGGCATCAACGTGATCTTCTACTACTCGACGACGCTGTGGCGCGCGGTCGGCTTCGACGAGAGCAACTCTCTGTTGATCTCGGTCATCACCTCCGTCACGAACGTCGTGGTCACCTTCGTCGCGATCTTCCTCGTCGACCGGGTGGGCCGGAAGCCGATCCTCCTGACCGGTTCCGTGCTGATGACGGTGTCGCTGGCCGCGATGGCCCTGTCGTTCACGTTCGCGCAGGGCAGCGGAGACGACGTGTCGCTGCCGGCCCCGTGGGGCGGGATCGCTCTGGTCGCGGCGAACGTCTTCGTGATCGGCTTCGGCGCGTCGTGGGGCCCGCTGGTGTGGGTGCTGCTCGGCGAGATCTTCCCCAGCCGTATCCGCGGCAAGGCGCTGGGTGTCGCCGCGGGTGCGCAGTGGATCGCGAACTTCGCGATCACGGTGTCGTTCCCCGCGATGTCGGGCTGGTCGCTCCCGCTCACATACGGCATGTACGCGCTGTTCGCGGCGCTGTCGTTCCTCTACGTGGCGCTGCGCATCCCCGAGACGAAGGGCATGGAGCTCGAGCAGACCGAGACGCTGTTCGTCCGCAAGGACAAGAGCAAGGCCTGACGGATCGCGAAGGCCGGCGCCCGCGAGGGTGCCGGCCTTCGGCATGTCCGCCGTCGTCGCGCGCGCAACACAACCTCAGCGATCCGCACAAACTCAGCGGCATCCGCCCCGGGCGGGCTGCGGATACCCAGATCCCGGAGCGAGCGCCGTAGACCCGGGAGCGTCCGCACGCCGGCGCGGCTCAGAACTCCCCGTACACCTCGAGCGTGTTGGCGGCGACCTGGGCGGCGAGCTCGTCGACGTCGACACCGAGTTCGGATGCCAGGAAGCGCAGCGTCACCGGGATGAGGTACGGCGCGTTCGGGCGGCCGCGGTACGGCACCGGCGTCAGGAACGGCGCGTCGGTCTCGACGAGGATCCGCTCGCGCGGGGTCACGGCGAGGGCGTCGCGCAGGTTCTGCGCGTTCTTGAACGTGACGTTGCCCGCGAACGAGAGGTAGTAGCCGCGGTCGGCCGCGATGCGCGCCATGGCGGCGTCGCCGGAGAAGCAGTGGAACACCGTCTTCTCGGGGGCGCCGACGCGCTCGAGCGTCTCGAGGACGGCATCGTGCGCGTCGCGATCGTGGATCTGCATCGCGATGCCGTGCTTCTTCGCGAGCGCGATGTGCGCCTCGAACGAGCGGACCTGGGCCGGGATGCCATCCGCCTCGGTCCGGAAGAAGTCCAGGCCCGTCTCACCGATGGCACGCACCCGCGGCTCGGCCGCGAGCTCGTCGATGACCGCGATCGCGGCATCCAGCTCGCCCGCGGCGGCGTACGCCGGCGCCTCGTTCGGGTGGATCGCCACCGCCGCGAGCACTCGCGGATGCGTGGCTGCGGCCCACGCGGACCAGCGCGACGAGTCGACGTCTCCGCCGGCCTGGACGACGCCGTGCACGCCCACGGCCAGCGCCCGCTCGAGCTGCTCGTCGAGCGAAAGGCCGGTCTCGCCGTCCTCGATCTCGAGGTGCGTGTGGTTGTCGTACACGGGCACGCCGAGCGGCTCGGGCGCGGGCGGGTAGCTCACGTCGCGCCGACCGTCGGCCGAGCGCTCGCGCCCGTACTGGCTCGGGTCGCCGCCCTCGATCGTGCCGCGGGGCCGCTCGACGGGCGTGCTCATGCCTGCTCGACGCGCGGGAACAGCGGCGACAGGCCGTTCACAGACGTCCCCGGACGCAGCAGGCCCCAGGCACCGGCCTCGCGGAGCGGCTGGTCTCGCAGACGCCCGATGCTCTCGGCGGCGCCGAGGGCGATCCACAGCTTCTCGGTCGAGATCGGCATGACGGGCGACAGCAGCACGGCGAGGGCGCGCAGCCCCTCGGCCGCGGTGTACAGCACGGTGCCGAGGCGCTCGCGCTGCGCGTCGTCCTTCGCCAGGGCCCACGGCTCGTTCTCGGTGATGTACTGGTTCAGCGCGTCGACGATCGTCCAGATCGCGTCGATGGCCTCGTCGATGCGGAACCGCTCGATGGCCGCGTCGGCGTTGCTCGCGGCATCCGCCACGGTCTTCTGGATCGCGAGGTCGGCCTCGGTGTACTCCCCCGCCGGCGGCACGATCCCTTCGAAGTAGCGCTCGATCATCGCGATCGACCGGGATGCCAGGTTGCCGAAGCCGTTGGCGAGTTCGGCCTGGTAGCGGGCCGACAGGTCTTCCCACGAGAACGACCCGTCCTGACCGAACGCGATCGCGGAGAGGAAGTAGAAGCGGTACGCGTCGGAGCCGAAGACGTCGGTGATCTCGGTCGGCGCGATACCGGTGAGCTTGGACTTCGACATCTTCTCGCCGCCGACCAGCAGCCAGCCGTGCGCGAAGACGCCGCGGGGCACCTCGAGCCCCGCCGCCATCAGCATCGCGGGCCAGATCACGGCGTGGAAACGCAGGATGTCCTTGCCCACGACGTGGTACGCGGGCCAGCGGCGCGCGAACTCCTCGGGGTCGCTGCCGTACCCGACGGCCGTGGCGTAGTTGAGCAGCGCGTCGACCCACACGTAGATGACGTGCGAGTCGTCCCACGGCACCTGGATGCCCCAGTCGAACGTCGACCGCGAGATCGACAGGTCTTTCAGCCCGTTCTTCACGAACGAGACGACCTCGTTGCGCGCCGAGTCCGGCCGCACGAAGTCGGGCACCGAGCGGTAGAGCTCGAGCAGGGGCTCCTGGAACTCGCTGAGCTTGAAGAAGTAGTTCTTCTCCTGCAGCAGCTCGAGGGGCTTGGAGTGGATCGCGCAGACCTTAAGGCCCTCGAAGGGGCCCTCGCCGTCGACGATCTCGGCCTCGGTCTTGAACTCCTCGCAGCCGACGCAGTACAGCGCCTCGAACTCGCCCGCATAAATGTAGCCGCGGTCGTACAACGCCTGCACGAACTTCTCGACGCGCTCCTCGTGGCGCGGCTGGCTCGTGCGGATGAAGTCGTCGTTGGCGACGTCGAGGGTCTTCAGCAGCGGGAACCACGACTCGCTGACGAGCTTGTCGACCCACTCCTGCGGCGTGTGGTTGTTCGCCGCGGCGGCGCGCATCATCTTCTGACCGTGCTCGTCGGTGCCGGTGAGCATCCAGGTGTCGTCGCCGGACTGCCGGTGCCACCGCGCGAGCGCGTCCACCGCCACCGTCGTGTAGCCGTGCCCGATGTGGGGCACGTCGCTCGGGTAGTAGATCGGCGTGGTGATGTAGAAGGAACGGCCGGAAGTCACCCCAGGATTCTACGGGGGACGGCCGACACGTCCGGCCGTGTGTCGGCGTCAGCCCTTCACGGCGAGCGCTGCCTGGTACAGCTCGCGCGACGAGTGCCCGGTGAGCGACGCGACCTCGGCCGCGGCCTCCCTGAGCCGCGCGCCGTCGCGCACGAGTTCGAGCACCTGGGTCACGGCATCCGGGAACGCCACCTCGCGGGCCGACGCTCCGCCGACGACGATCGCGATCTCGCCGCGCACGCCCTCCGCCGCCCAGGTCGCGAGCTCCGCCAGGGTGCCGCGGCGCACCTCCTCGTGGAGCTTCGTCAGCTCGCGGCAGACCGCGGCGGGACGGTCGGCGCCGAACGCCGCCGCGAGGTCGTCGAGTGTGGATGCCAGCCGCGACGGCGACTCGAAGAACACCAGGGTCCGCGTCTCGGCGGCGAGGTCGGCGAACTGCCGACGCCGCTCGCCGGGCTTCCGCCGCGGGAACCCCTCGAACGCGAAGCGGTCGGTGGGGAGCCCCGCGACGGCGAGGGCGGTGACGACGGCGCTCGGGCCGGGGATCGCGGTGACCGTGACGCCCGCCGCGGCGGCGGCCGCGACGAGTCCGTATCCGGGATCGCTGACGGTCGGCATGCCGGCGTCGCTGAGCACGAGGAGGTCGTCTTCGCGGGCGAGTTCGACGAGCTCGGCCGCGCGTTCCTTCTCGTTGTGGTCGTGCAGCGCGAGGAGCCGCGGCCGGTTCGAGATCCCGAGACCGGCGAGGAGCCGCTGAGTGGTGCGGGTGTCCTCCGCCGCGACGACCGTGGCGTTCTCGAGAGCCTCGACCAGGCGCCGCGACGCGTCGCCCAGGTTTCCGATGGGGGTCGCCGCCAGGATGATCACCGCCCCACCTTATGCTGGGGGCCGTGACCGCCGTCCCCCCGCTCCTGTCCTCGGACGAACGGACGCGCCTCGACCGCTGGCGCGACAGCCTGCTCGCCGATCCCCGCAACGCACGGCGGTGGCGCTGGCTCGCCCCGACGCTCATCACGCTGATCGCCTTCCTGCTTCGCGTCGTGAACGTCGGCAACCCGCACCAGCTGGTCTTCGACGAGACCTACTACGTCAAGGACGGCTGGAGCCAGTGGCTCCTCGGTTTCCCGTCGAACTGGCCGGGCGGAGCCGACGAACGCTTCGCCGCGGGCGACACGGACTTCTTCACGGGGGTCGGCAGCTACGTCGTCCACCCGCCCCTCGGCCGCGTCTTCATCGGTGCGGGCATGGCCCTGTTCGGCGCGGACTCCTCGACCGGGTGGCGGATCGCCGCGGTCGTGTTCGGTACGGCCACGGTCCTGCTGGTGTACCTGCTCGCGAAGACGCTCACCGGGTCCCTCGTCTTCGCGTCCGTGGCATCCGGTCTCCTGGCGATCGACGGCCTCGGGATCGTGCTGAGCCGCGTGGCGCTGCTCGACGGCTTCCTGACGTTCTTCATCGTGCTGGCCATGTGGTTCCTCGCCCTCGACCGGCGAGCGATGCGCGAGAGGTGGTCCGCGCGCGAGCCGCGCGAGTCGACGTGGGGTCCGCTCTTCTGGAACCGGCCGTGGCTGGTGGCCACCGGCGTGGCGGCGGGAGCGGCCACGGCGGTGAAGTGGTCAGGACTGTACGTCATCGCCGGGATCGGCATCTACGTCGTGATCACCGACGCCCTCGCGCGCCGTCGCGCCGGTGTGGTGCAGTGGCCCGTCGACGCGGCGCGGCAGGGGCTCGTCTCGTTCGTGCAGCTCGTGCCGCTCGCGGCCGCCGTGTACCTCGCCAGCTGGTCGGGGTGGCTCTTCACGGACGGCGGCTACGACCGGCACGCGCTCGACGCGACGCCCGCCACCGGCTTCTGGGCGTGGGTGCCGCTGCCGTTGCAGAACCTCTGGGGCTACCACCAGTCGATGTACGCGTTCCACGTGGGTCTGTCGACGCCGCACTCCTACGCGAGTCCCGCGTGGCAATGGCCGCTGATGATCCGCCCCACCTCGATGTACTGGCATCAGGATGATTTCGGGGTGAACGGATGCCAGCTCCCCAGCGGCTGCACCGAGGCCATCTCGAGCATCGACAACCCGCTGCTGTGGTGGGCCGGGATCGCGGCATCCCTCTATCTGCTGGTGCGGTTCGTCCTGCTGCGCGACGGACGCTACGGCCTCGTGCTCATGGGCCTCGCGGCGACCTACGTGCCGTGGCTGCTGTACCCCGAGCGGACGATCTTCCAGTTCTACACGGTGGCGATGGTGCCGTTCCTCGTGCTGGCGCTGACCTTCGCGCTCCGCGACGTCGCCCGCGGCCCCCGATCGATGCCCCGGGCGAACGGGCAGGCCTGGGTCGTGGTGTTCCTCGCGGTGTGCGTCATTCTCTCGGCGTTCTGGTACCCGGTGTGGACGGCACTGCCGGTGCCCTATGAGTTCTGGCGCCTGCACAACTGGATGACGACCTGGGTCTGAGGCCGAGGCTCGCCTTCGTTCGCAGATTCGCGCGAAGCTCGCAGGATTCCGCGGGGATTCTGCGAAGAACGCGGGATTCTGCGAAGTCCGACGCGCGCGGGCTCAGGCGAGCGCCGCCGGATCGGTCGTGGGCAGCGCGCAGGTGAAGGCACGGCAGTCGTACGCCGTGGCGGCGCCGTTGCGCGAGACCTTGCCCTCGAACAGCTCGAATCCGGCGCGGGCGAAGTCCTGCGCCTGCGCGGGTGTGACCACCGCGACCACGTCGGCGGCGACCCGGCGCGCGGCGTCGGCGAGGGCGGCATCCGTCTCGCCCACCACGACCACCTGACGCGGCGGCGTCGCGAGGCCGAGGGCGACGTCGAGGATCGCACCGTACGCGAGCGGCGCCGCGAGGGCCGCGGGGGCGGCGGCGCGGACCAGGGTCTCAGCCGCCTCGCGGTACCGCTCCCCCGCCCCGAGACGCCAGAGGTCCAGGGCCGCCGCGGCGAACGCCGACGGACCCGAGGGTGCCGCGCCGTCGCTCGGGACCCCCTGCGGTTGCATTCCCTGCACCGCCAGCACGGGGTCGCCGCCGCCGGGCGGACGGATGCCACCGGCCGAGAGGCACGCGTCGACCAGAGCGCGCGCCCGCTCGGCGTACGCGACCTCGCCGGTGACACGGCCGAGGGCGAGGAGGCCGCGGGCGAGGCCGCCGTAATCCTCGAGCGTCGCCGGGGCGGACGACCGGATCTCGTCGAGCGAAGCGCGGCGGAGCGTGCCGTCGTCGGCGACGTTGTTCTCGAGCACGGTGTCGGCGGCCCAGCGCGCGGCCTCGACGAACCGCGGATCGGTGCGAGCACCGGCGGCGGCGAGGGCCGCGATCGCGTGCCCGTTCCAGCCCGTGACGACTTTGGCATCCAGGGCGGGCGGCGCGAGGTCGGCGCGATCGGCGGTGCGGTAGTAGCCACCCTCGGAGCGCTCACCGTCGATGATCGACTCGGAGTCCTGCGCGGCGGCGACCCCGCCGGACGGCAGCTGCAGCACGTCGACGAGGAACCCCGCGGTCTCGGCGGCGGTCGCGTCGTCGCCCGCGGCGAGGGCGACATCGATGAGCCCGGCGTTGTCGGTGAGCATGCGCTCGTAGTGCGGGACGGTCCAGTCGCGCCGCGTGGCGTAGCGGAAGAACCCACCCTCGACGGGGTCGCGCAGCTCCGACCCCGTCATGGCCGACAGAGCGCGGGATGCCACGCCCGCGGCGTCGGGGACGAGGGAACTCAGCGCGGGGTGCTGCAGCAGACGCAGCACCGGGGTGTTGGGGAACTTCGGGGAATCGAGGGAGGCACCGGCGGCGAACCCGCCGAACTCCCGGTCCTCCCGGGACACGACGTCGGCCACGGCGGCGGCCAGCGCATCGGCGTCGGGGACCGCGTCGGCGGCGGCGGGAGCCGCGGACGCGAGGGCTTCGCGGAGCGAGGCGCCGGTGGCATCCACTTCTCCGCGCCGCTCGGTCCACGCCTCGCGCACGGCGGCGAGCACCTGCCGGAACGACGGGAGCTGCCCGCGCGGCTGGGGCGGGAAGTAGGTGCCGGCGTAGAAGATGCGGCCCTCGGGCGTGGCGAACGCGGTCAGCGGCCAGCCGAGGTGGGGCGTGAACGCGGAGGCGGCGTCGAGGTACGCCGCATCGACGTCGGGATGCTCCTCGCGGTCGACCTTGATCGCCACGAACCCGTCGTTGACGAGCGCGGCGGTCTCGGCATCCTGGAACGACTCCCGCGCCATCACGTGGCACCAGTGGCACGTGCTGTACCCGATCGAGACGAGCACGGGCACGTCGCGCCGGGCCGCGACGGCGAACGCCTCGGGCCCCCAGGGGAACCACGCGACGGGATTGTCGGCGTGGGCCCGCAGGTAGGGGCTCGAGGCGTTCGCGAGGCGGTTCAGCGTCTCGTCCGTCCTCAGTTGAGGTCGTCGGGGTGGGTGCCGACGCGGCCGGAGTCGTCGCCCGGGTCGATCTGGTCGATCGCAGCCATCTCGTCGGCGGTGAGCTCGAAGTCGAACAGGTCGAAGTTCTCCTCCAGGCGCTCGCGGCGCACCGACTTCGGGAACACGATGAGCCCGTGCTGGAGGTGCCAGCGCAGCACCGCCTGAGCGGGCGACTTGCCGTGCGCCTCGGCGGCGTCCTTGACCGCGGGGATCTCGAACAGGTCGTACTTCCCCTGGCCGAGCGGGCCCCACGACTCGATGTGCATGTCGTGCTCGGCGCCCCACGCACGGATCTCGCGCTGGCTGAGCGCCGGGTGCAGCTCGATCTGGTCGACGACCGGGGTGACGCCGGTCTCGGCGACGATGCGGTCGAGGTGCGGCACGAGGAAGTTCGAGACGCCGATCGAACGGGTCTTGCCCGCCTCGCGGATCTCGATCATCTTCTGCCACGCGTGCACGTAGTTGTCGTTCTTCGGCGTCGGCCAGTGGATGAGGTACAGGTCGACCGCGTCGAGACCGAGCTTCTGGAGGCTCTCGTCGATCGCGGCGTGCGGCTCTTCGCCGTCGTGGCGGTCGTTCCAGAGCTTCGTCGTGATGAAGAGCTCGTCGCGCGGGATGCCGCTGGACGCGATGGCGCGGCCGACACCCTCTTCGTTGCGGTAGATCGCGGCGGTGTCGATGTGGCGGTAGCCGACCTCGAGGGCCTCGGACACGGCGCGCTCGGCGTCGTCGGCGGGCACGAGGAACACGCCGTAGCCGAGCTGGGGGATGGAGTTTCCGTCATTGAGCTGGACAGAGGGAACAGTCATGGCATCCACCCTAGAAGCCCCCGCCGACATCGGCTCCGGGGTTGACGCGTCTACGCCAGCGGTGCGGCCGACGCGGCGCGCGCGAGCGCCTCGGCGACGAGCCGGACGTTCTCCACGACCGAGCCCGCCGTGACGCGCACGCGTCCGCCGGCCGGCGCATCCGCCGCGGGATCGATCACGAACGGCGCCCCCGCGGCGATGCCGATCCCCTCCGCCGCCGCGTGCACGAGCGCCGCGCGTTCGTCGCGGACCGGCATCCAGAGATTGATGCCGTCGGGGTCGCCGACGTCGATGCCGAGGCGGCGGAGGGCGGCGGCGAGCCGGTCGAGGCGGTCGCGGTAGATCAACCGGGCGGTGGCCACGGGCGCGGTCGAGCGCGGGTCGGTGAGCAGTTCGTACAGCACCGACTGCAGCAGCCGCGACGTCCAGCCGGGGCCGAGCATGCGGCGCCGCACGATCCGGTCGACGATCGCGGACGGACCGCCGAGCGCCGCGATGCGCAGGTCGGGGCCGTGCGATTTCGAGAAGCCGCGCACGTGCACGACCTGGGCCGGGAGCCACAGCGCGAGCGTCACGGGCGGCGCGCTCGCGATGAGGGCGGAGTGGTCGTCCTCGATCACGGTGACCCGTGTGCCGCCGGGGACGCTCAGCAGCACGTTCGCGAGGCGCCGCGCGCGTTCGAGCGACATCGACACCCCCGTCGGGTTCTGCGCGCGCGGCTGCAGCAGCACCGCGGAGGGCCCGAGCGCCAGCGCGCGGGCGAGGGAGGCCGGGAGCACGCCGTCGGCGTCGGTCTCGAGCGTCAGCGGGACGGCACCGGCGGCCTCGATGAGGTCGAAGAAGTAGGGGAACCCGGGCGACTCCACCGCGACGCGGTCGCCGAAGCGCACCACCTGGTCGAGGGTGCGGGAGATGCCGTCGAGCGCTCCGTCGACGACGGTCAGCGCCTCGACGCCGCGCACGGGCCATTGGTCGCGGAGCACGTCGTACAGATCGGGCAGCACCGGCAGGTCGTGGTAGCGACCGGTGTCGGCGCGCGGCCGGGCGAGGGCCAGCGCCCGTTCGATCGAGGGCAGCATCGCGGGGTCGGGAGTGCCGAGCGACAGGTCGAGCCGGAGCGCCGCGACGTCGCGCCCGGTCCCGAGGCCGCGGGGCGCGCCGGGGACGCGCTCGGCCGCCATGCCCTGCACCCGGGGACTCAGCCACTCGCGACGTTCGGCGCGGACGAAGGTACCGGCCCGGCCGCGCGAGAACACGACGCCGGCGTCGGCGAGCGCGCGCCAGGCCGACGCGACGGTTCCGGTCGACACCCCGAGGGCCGCGGCGACGTCGCGCACGGTGGGCAGCCGCTCCCCCGGCGCGAGCGTCCCATCGCTGACGAGACGGGCGATCTCGGCCGCCAATCCCGCCGACGTGCGCTCAACGAAGGAGTCGGCCGGAATCATCGGGCCCCCAATTTACGGCGGTGTCACTCGTGGAAATCGTGGAGAAATGTTCAGGCGCGACAGTAACAGAACTGGGGCCCTCGCCCGTCGGCGACGACGGAGGCGAGCCACGACGGCCCCGAGGAACGAGGGGACCATGACGACGGTACGCGCCGCGATCACGCAGACCACCTGGACCGGCGACAAGGCATCGATGCTCGACAAGCACGAGCAGTTCGCGCGGGATGCCGCGGCGCAGGGCGCCGAGGTCCTGTGCTTCCAGGAGCTGTTCTACGGCCCCTACTTCGGCATCACCCAGGACCAGAAGTACTACCGGTACGCCGAGCCGGCCGACGGGCCCATCGTCCAGCGGTTCGCCGCGCTCGCGAAGGAGCTCGGCATCGTCACGGTCCTCCCCATCTACGAGGAGGCGCAGACCGGCGTCTACTACAACACCTCGGTGCTCGTGGATGCCGACGGCACGGTGCTCGGCAAGTACCGCAAGAACCACATCCCCCACGTCGAGAAGTTCTGGGAGAAGTTCTACTTCCGCCCGGGCAACCTCGGGTACCCCGTGTTCGACACCGCCGTCGGCAAGGTCGGCATGTACATCTGCTACGACCGCCACTTCCCCGAGGGCTGGCGCGAGCTGGGCCTGAACGGCGCGCACATGGTCTTCAACCCCAACGCGACCAAGCCCGGCCTGTCGAACCGGCTGTGGGAGGTCGAGGGTCCGTGCGCGGCCGTCGCGAACGGCTACTTCGTGCTGCAGCCCAACCGGGTCGGTCGCGAGGACAACGAGTACGGCGACGAGGCCGTGACCTTCTACGGCACGAGCCAGGTCATCGACCCGCGCGGCAACCACGTCGGGGCGCTCGGGTCGAACGAGCACGAGGAGATCCTCATCCGCGACCTCGACCTCGACCTCGTGCAGCAGATGCGCGACGACTGGCAGTTCTACCGCGACCGTCGTCCCGACACCTACGGCGAGATCGTGGAGGCGTGAGATGACCACGACCCTCCTCACCGGCGGCACGGTCGTCTCGGCGACCGGGCGCTCCGCCGCCGACGTCCTCCTCGACGGCGAGACGATCGCCGCCGTCCTCGCGCCCGGCTCGACGCTGCTCGGCCACGACCTCGCGGCATCCGTCGATCGGGTGATCGACGCGACCGGGAAGTACGTGATCCCCGGCGGCATCGACGCCCACACCCACATGCAGCTGCCGTTCGGCGGCACGAGCGCGTCGGACACGTTCGAGACCGGCACCCGCGCCGCCGCCTGGGGCGGCACCACGACGATCGTCGACTTCGCCGTGCAGCGCGCCGGCGAGCGCGTGCAGGACGGCCTCGCGCACTGGCACGAACTCGCGGCGGGCAACTGTGCGATCGACTACGGCTTCCACCAGATCGTCGGAGGGGTGGATGCCGACTCCCTCGCGGCTCTGCCCGGCCTCATCGACGAGGGCATCTCGAGCTTCAAGATGTTCATGGCGTACCCGGGCGTCTTCTACGCCGACGACGCGCAGATCCTCCGTGCGATGCAGGTGGCGGCCGATACGGGACTCCTGACGATGATGCACGCCGAGAACGGCCCCGTCATCGACGTGCTCGCCGAGCAGCTGGTCGAGAAGGGCAAGACCTCGCCGTACTTCCACGGCGTCGCGCGCGCGTGGCAGATGGAGGAGGAGGCCACGCACCGCGCCATCATGCTGTCGAACCTCACCGGCGCGCCGCTGTACGTCGTGCACGTGAGCGCGAAGCAAGCGGTCGAGCAGCTCGCGTGGGCGCGCGACAACGGCCAGAACGTGTTCGGCGAGACGTGCCCGCAGTACCTCTACCTCTCGCTCGAGGATCAATTGGGGGCGTCGAGCGAGGAGTGGGGCGACTTCGAGGGCGCGAAGTGGGTGTGCTCGACGCCGCTGCGGTCGAAGCACGAGGGCCACCAGCACCACATGTGGCAGGCGCTGCGCACGAACGACATCCAGATGGTCTCCACCGACCACTGCCCCTTCTGCATGAAGGACCAGAAGACGCTGGGCCTCGGTGATTTCCGGGCGATCCCGAACGGCATCGGCTCGGTCGAGCACCGGATGGACCTCATGTACCAGGGCGTCGTGACGGGTCAGATCACGCTCGAACGGTGGGTGGAGCTCACCAGCACGACCCCCGCGCGGATGTTCGGCATGTACGGCAAGAAGGGCGTCATCGCCCCCGGCGCCGACGCCGACATCGTCGTGTACGACCCGGCCGGGCACACCTCCATCGGGGTGGACAAGACCCACCACATGAACATGGACCACTCCGCGTGGGAGGGCTTCGAGATCGACGGACACGTCGACACCGTCATCTCCCGCGGCAAGGTCGTCGTCGACGACGGCGCGTACCTCGGTGCCAAGGGCGACGGTCGTTTCGTCAAGCGCGGCCTGAGCCAGTACCTGGTCTGAGAGGGGACCCCATGGATTTCGGCGTCGTCCTGCAGACCAACCCGCCCGCCGCCCGCACGGTGCAGCTCTCGCAGCTCGCCGAGGCGCACGGCTTCAGCCACGTCTGGACCTTCGACTCGCACCTGCTGTGGCAGGAACCGTACGTCGTGCACTCGGCGATCCTCGCGGCCACGCGTCGGGTCACGGTGGGCCCGTTCGTCACGAACCCCGCGACCCGCGACTGGACCGTCACGGCATCCACGTTCGCCACCCTCAACGAGATGTACGGCAACCGCACGATCTGCGGCATCGGCCGCGGCGACTCCGCGGTGCGCGTCACCAACGGACGCCCGACGACGCTGAAGGCGCTGCGCGAGTCGATCCACGTGATCCGCGAGCTCGGCAACTCCCGCGCTGTGGAGTACAACGGCGCGACGCTGCAGTTCCCGTGGAGCCGCGGGTCGAAGCTCGACGTGTGGGTCGCGGCCTACGGTCCGCTCGCGCTCAAGCTCACCGGAGAGGTCGGCGACGGCTTCATCCTGCAGCTCGCCGACCTCGACATCGCGGAGTGGATGATCAAGACGGTCCGCCAGGCCGCGGAGAACGTCGGCCGCGACCCCGACGAGATCGCGTTCTGCGTCGCCGCCCCCATGTACATCGGCGAGGACACCCCGGAGAGCCGCGTGCACATGATCGAGCAGTGCCGCTGGTTCGGCGGCATGGTCGGCAACCACGTGGCCGACATCGTCGCGAAGTACGGCGACGGCTCCGACGTCCCCGCGGCGCTCACCGACTACATCGCGGGGCGCACGGGCTACGACTACAACTCGCACGGCAAGAGCAGCAACGACCACGTCGATTTCGTCCCCGACGAGATCGTGGAGCGGTTCTGCGTGCTCGGCACCGCCGAGGAGCACATCGCCAAGCTCGAGAAGCTGCGGGCACTGGGCGTCACGCAGTTCGCCGGCTACCTCCAGCACGACAACAAGGAGGAGACGATGCGGGTCTACGGCGAGACCGTGATCCCCGCGCTCACTCCCCCGGTGACGGCAAAGCGGTGACCGATCAGGCGATCGCCCCGGGGTCGGTGACCTCGCTGGTCCCCGACGACGGGGGTGGGATGCCACGCGCCCGCCGCCATCGCGGTGTCGGCCTCGCCCGCGTGGGCTGGGGCGTCGCCGGGGTCGCCGCGGTCGTGGCGCTGTGGGAGCTGTACAAGCTGCTCGGCCCCGCCGACGGCGTCACGGTCGGCGGCGACGGCTCCGCCGGATCCGGCGTCATCCTGCTCCCCCGCACGCACGACCGGGCGATGCCGCACGTGTGGGACATGGTCGCTCGCATGTTCGCGCCGACGAGCGGCGGCGACACCCCGCCGCTGATCGTCTCGGTGCTCGACGCCGCCGGCACGACCCTGGGCCTCGCGGCCCTCGGGTGGCTCATCGGCGTGGTGGTCGGTGGCATCCTGGGCATCGTCATGCAGCGCTGGCGGCTCGTGGAGTGGGGCCTGCTGCCCTGGATCGTGGTGAGCCAGATCGTGCCGCTCATCGCCTTCGCCCCCGTCGTCAACGCGCTCGGCAACCAGATCGACCGCGCTGGGGTCTTCCCGTGGCCGCAGTGGTTCTCGGTCGCGCTGATCGCTTCGTACCTGGCGTTCTTCCCCGTCGCCATCGGCATGCTGCGCGGCCTCGAAGCCCCCGACGCGCTGCACCTCGACCTGTTGCACGCGGGAGCGGCCGGCTGGTGGGCGACACTGATCCACCTGCGGCTCCCCGCCGCCGTGCCGCACCTGCTGCCCGCCCTCCGGCTCGCGGCCGCGTCCGCCGTCGTCGGCGCCGTGGTCGCCGAGGTGTCGATCGGGCTGCGCGGCGGCATCGGGCGCATGCTCATCCAGCTCGCTGGGCAGGCCTCGTCCGACCCGGCGGCCCCCTGGGCGCCGACGTTCGGCACCGTCGCCATCGGGCTCGTCGCCGCCGCGGGCGTCGCGCTCATCGGTGTGACCCTGCACCGTTTCCGTCGCGGAGAGGAGATCCGATGACCGCACCCGCCGTCCACGCCGCAGGCGTGGGGAAGGTGTTCCCCTCGACCGGTGGCGAGGTGACCGCCCTCACGGGGGTCGACCTCGACGTCGCCGCCGGCGAGTTCGTCTCGCTGATCGGTCCCTCGGGCTGCGGTAAGTCGACGCTGCTGCGCCTCATCGCCGACCTCGACACCCCCAGCACGGGCGACCTCGCCATCTTCGGCAAGCCGGCCCGCCAGGCACGCATCGACCAGGACTACGGCATCGCGTTCCAGCAGGCGGGACTCCTGCCGTGGCGGACGGTCGCGGCGAACATCGCGCTGCCGCTCGAGCTGCACCGCTGGAGCCGCGCCCGCCGCGACGCGCGCGTCGCCGAACTCGCCGAACTCGTCGGGCTGTCGGAGTTCGTGGGCCGCTACCCCGACCAGCTGTCCGGTGGCATGCAGCAGCGCGTCGCGATCGCCCGGTCGCTCGCGGCCTCCCCGCAGCTGCTCCTCATGGACGAGCCGTTCGGCGCGCTCGACGAGATGACCCGTGAGCGGCTGCAGACCGAACTCGCGCGCATCGCCGCCGAGACCGGCGCCGCCGTGGTCTTCGTCACCCACTCGATCCCCGAGGCGGTGTTCCTCTCCGACCGCGTCGTCGTGATGAGCCCGCGCCCCGGGCGCATCACCGACGTGATCGACACCCGCCCCGGACGCCCGCGCGACGAGGCCCTCCGCGAATCGCCCGAGTACTTCACGCGCGTCACGGCCGTGCGCGAAGCGCTCCACGGCACTCCCCTGCAGCGGGCGAACGAACGATGACCGCCACCCGGCTCCCGTCCTGGCTGCGGTTCGCAGCGCCCGTCGCCGTCGGGCTCCTCGGGCTCGGCGTGTGGTTCGCGTACGTCGCGTCGGGCAACGCCCCGCGGATGCTCCCCGACCCCGTCGCGATCCTCGGCGAAGGCATCCAGCGCTTCCCGCTCATCGTGGAGGCCGCCGCGGTCACGGGCACCAACGCGCTGGTCGGCCTCGTCGCGGGCACCGTCCTCGCCGTCGCGCTGGCCGCCCTGGCCGCCACCTGGCGCCCCGTCGACGGCATGACCGCTCCCCTGGTCGCCGCGCTCGCCGTCGTGCCGATCGTCGCGATCACCCCGATCCTCAACACGATGTTCGGCGCCTCCAGCCAGTTCGGTCGCGAAGCGGTCGCGGCCATCGCGGCCTTCGTCCCGGTGTTCGTCAACACGCTCCGGGGGCTGCGGCAGACGCGCCCGGTCCAGCGCGACCTCTTCCGTGCCACCGCGGCGTCGGGCGCGCAGACGTTCCGCTTCCTCACCCTCCCCACCGCGCTGCCGTACCTGCTCACCGGCATCCGCGTCGCCGCCTCGCTCGCGGTGATCTCCGCCCTCGTCGCCGAGTACTTCGGCGGCCCCTCCGACGGCATCGGCACCGCGATCGCCACCTACGCGAAGTCGGGGCGCGCCGCCCTCGCCTGGGCGTTCGTGGGCGGCGGCATCGTGATCGGTCTCGTCTTCTTCCTCGTCACCTCGCTGCTTGAACGCGTCGTCGCACGGCGCCTCGGTGCGGGGCGTCCGCCGGCCTGACCGGCATCCTTCCCGTCCGCCCTCGACAGAACAGGTTCCACCGCTCCACACCTGCACCACCCGCACCCGAAAGGACTCCCATGACACACAGCACACGCCGCGTCCTCAGCGCGGCCGCGGGGATCGCCGTGGCATCCCTCGCCCTCTCCGCCTGCTCCGGCGGATCCAGCGCGCCCGCCGAATCGAGCGCCGACTTCACCCCGCTGACCTCGGTCAAGCTGCAGCTGCAGTGGCTGCCGCAGGCGCAGTTCGCCGGCTACTACGTCGCCCTCGACAAGGGGTACTTCCAGGAGGAGGGCTTCGGCAAGGTCGACGTCGTCCCCTCCGGCGGCGACATCGTGCCCCAGGACGCCCTCGTCGCCGGCGACGTCGACTTCGCCGTCGCCTGGGTGCCGAAGGTCCTCGGCACCATGGAGAACCAGGGCGTCGAGCTCACCGACATCGCCCAAGTGTTCCAGAAGTCCGGCACGACCCAGGTGTCGTGGAAGGACTCCGGCATCACCAAGGTCGACGACTTCGAAGGCAAGCGCATCGGCTCGTGGGGCTTCGGCAACGAGTGGGAGATCTTCGCCGCGATGGCCGACAAGGGCCTGGATGCCACGACGGTCAAGATCACGACCCAGGACTTCTCGATGAACGCGCTCCTGGACAAGGACGTGGATGCCGCCCAGGCGATGACCTACAACGAGCTCGCGCAGCTGCTCGAGACGGTCAACCCCGCCACCGGGAAGCTGTACACGATGGACGACATCAACGTCATCTCGTACGAGGACACCGCCGGCGCCATGCTCCAGGACGCGATCTGGGCCGACACGAAGCGCCTCGCCGACGACCCCGCCTACGCGGACGCCGCCACGCGCTTCCTCAAGGCCGTCATCAAGGGCTGGGTCTTCGCGCGCGACAACCCCAAGGAGGCCGCGGACATCACGTACAAGGCCGCGACCGCCCCCGGCGTGAGCGCCTTCCCCGTGGGACCGACCCACCAGCTGTGGCAGATGAACGAGGTCAACAAGCTCATCTGGACCGGCGGCGACTTCGGTGTCGTCGACTCCGCCGCGTGGGACAAGACCGTCAAGGGCGCGCTCGCCGCGAAGAACCAGGACGGCCTCAACCTCATCACCACCGAGCCCCCGGCGTCGGCGTACTCCAACGACTACATCCAGAAGGCGCTGAGCGCGCTGAAGGACGAGGGCGTCACCGTGGACGGCGACTACACGCCGATCGACGTCACCCTCACCGAGGGCGGCCAGTAATCCCGCGCGGGGCGGCCGCCGTTCCGGCCGCCCCGCGTTCCACCTCTTTCCCGGAACGGCGTGGTTGACTACCCGGATGACGCAGCCCCCCGCGCAGCACGCGCGCCGTAAGCCCGAGTCCGGGTGGCGCCGTGGAGCGAAGACCCTGGCGATCGCACTGACCGTCGCGGTCGTCGCCGCCGTCGCCGTGGGCGGCTTCTACGCCTGGTCGCTGACCGAGCGCCTGCAGGAGGCCGCGGTCCCGCTCAAGGATGCCCCCGCACAGCCACCGGCGCTGAGCACGTACGACCAGCCGTTCTCGCTCCTCGTCGTCGGCACCGACGAATGCGACGACGAGGTCAAGCAGGCCTTCGGTGCCCGGTGCAGCGATCCCGGCAACGAGGGCTCGCGCAACGACGTCAACATGCTGCTGCACGTCTCCACCAATCCGCGCCGGGTGACCGTCGTGTCCTTCCCGCGCGACCTGCAGATCCCGATCCCCGCCTGCACCGGCAGCGACGGGTCGGAGTTCGAGGGCGCGTCCAAGGCCCCCATCAACAGCGCCTACGAGGACGGCGGTCTTTCCTGCGTCGCCGACACCGTCTCCGAACTGAGCGGCCAGAGCATCCCGTTCGCCGCGAAGGTCAGCTTCGGCAACGTCGTCAACATCACGGACGCGATCGGCGGCGTGGAGGTCTGCATCGGCGGCGAGGGGATCGACGACCCGGATGCCGGTATCGACTGGCCGCCCGGACCGCGGGTCGTCACGGGGTACGACGCTCTGGCGTTCCTGCGCACCCGCAAGGGCATCGGCGACGGCAGCGACCTCGCCCGTATCGGCAACCAGCAGCAGTACCTCTCGCGACTGGTCAACAAGCTCCGCAGCGACGAGGTGCTCTCCAACCCGGCGACGCTCATCAGCCTCGCCAACACGGCGGTGAACAACATCACGCCGAGCCAGAGCCTGGCCGACCCGATCCGCATCGCGCAGCTCGCCTACACGCTCAAGGACGTGCCGTTCGACGACATCACGTTCGTGCAGTACCCCGTCGTCGACGACCCGGCCGACCCGAACCGCGTGATCCCCGACGAGGCATCCGCCGCGATCCTGTGGGACGCGCTCGAACGGAACGCCGCGCTCACCCTCACGGGTGAGGCGGGGGCGAACGGCGGCGTGATCGCCGACCCGTCGGTACCCACCCCCACCCCGACGGAGACCGCCCCGGATGCCGCGACGCCGGACCCCTCGGCGAGCGCGAGCACCGGCCCCGGCACGGTCGACCTGCCGAGCAACATCAGCGGATCCAAGGCCGACCAGGCCACGTGCTCCGCCGGGAACGGCTGACCGCGGTCAGTCGAGGTGCGCGGCGGCGTAGGCCGCCATCGCGTCTCGCACGACCTGGGCCCGCTCCGCACCGCCGAAGTTCGCGGCAAATCGCGGATCGTCCACGTACAGGTCGCCGAGGCCGCGGTAGGCGTCGGCACCCGGCACACGCCCCCACTGCTCGGCGATCCAAGCGTGGTGGGTGCGGATGAGGTCCTGGAACTCCGTGGCATCCGGGGCCAGGCCGCGCTCCGCGGCTTGTCTTACGGCCGCGATCACCTCGTGGCCGTGCGCGTCGTCGGCCCGGCGTTCGACGGCACTCATCGCGGCGCGGCGGGCGGCGCTGCGCTCCCACGCGTCGTCTCCCCAGCGTTCCCGCACCTCGCCCTCCCAGCGCGAGTCGTCGACCCCCGCGAGTACATCGTCGATGTCCATGTCCTTCCCTTCTTCCAGTGCGGCGAGGGCGCTCCTCACCGCGGTGATGCGTCGCTCCATCGCGGAACGCGCCTCCTCGAGCGCGGCGACGTGCGCGCGCATGGTCTCCCCGAGCGACTGCTCGTCGGCGAGGGCCCGGGCGATGTCGGGCACCGGCAGGCCGAGGGCGCGCAGGGCGCGAATCCGGTAGAGGCGCGCGATCTCGGGTTCGCCGTAGAAGCGGTAGCCGTTCGCCGCGACGCGGGACGGGCGGAGCAGCCCGACCTCCTCGTAGTGCCGGAGCGTGCGACTGGTCACCCCGGCTGCGCGGGCGACCTCGGCGATGGGCCATTCGTTCATGGCATCCACCCTGTCGGTTGACGCAGCGGCAGAGTCAAGCCCGGAACGGATCCTCCCGGCGGGACGCGCGATGCGCCACGATCGAGGGGTGAGGAACATCGCGCGGTCGACGATCCTGCTCCTGCTCTCCGCCGTGGTGCTGACGGGCTGCGTTCCCGAACCGGCTCCCACGCCGACGGCGAGCGCGACGACGCAGACGCCCACGCCCACGCCCACCCCGACACCGACGCCGGATCCGCTCGCCGGCCTCAGCCTCGAGGACAAAGTCGGGCAGATGTTCATGGTCGGGACGTCGGTGAACGGCGCCGATGCGACGACCGTCGCCGCGGTGCGCGACGACCACATCGGCGGCATCTTCCTCCACGGGCGTTCGGATGCCGGCATCCAGGCCACCGCCGACCTCGTCAGCGGCTTCACCTCCCTCGTCCCCGCCGGGGTGCCTGCGCTGTGGGTGTCGACGGACCAGGAGGGCGGCGACGTCCAGGTGCTCTCGGGGCCCGGGTTCGATGGCATCCCGTCCGCTCTCGACCAGGGCCAGCAGGCGGATGCCACGCTCCGCGCCAACGCCGCGACGTGGGGACGCCAGCTCGCCCAGGCGGGGGTGAACATGAACCTCGCGCCCGTCGCCGACGTCGTCACGAGCCCCGAGACCGCCGGCGGCAACCCGCCGATCGGGCAGCTGAACCGCGAGTACGGCTACGACGCCGCGACGGTCGCCGCCAAGGCCGGCGCATTCGCTCAGGGGATGCGCGATGGCGGCGTGCTCCCGACGTTCAAGCACTTCCCCGGACTCGGGCACGTGGGTGAGAACACCGACACGTCGTCCGGGGTGACGGACGACTTCGTCACCGCCGACGGCCCCGACGTCGGGGTGTACTCCACGGTGCTGCCGCAGGGCCCGGCGGTCGCGATGCTGTCCACCGCGATCTACGCGAAAATCGACCCGAACGCGCCCGCGGCGTTCTCGCCGACGGTGGTCGGTGTGCTCCGCGGCCGGGTGGGGTTCGACGGCGTGATCACGACCGACGACCTCTCCGCCGCGCAGCAGGTGCAGCCCTGGTCGCCCGCCGACCGCGCGACGCTCGCGGTCGACGCCGGCGTGGACCTGCTGCTGGTCTCGGCCGACCCGTCGGTGTACCCCGAGATGCGGCAGGCCGTGCTCTCGCGCGCTCAGTCCGACCCCGCCTTCGCCGCGAAGGTGGATGCCGCCGCCCGCCGCGTCCTGGCCGCCAAGGCCGCGATGCCCTGACGCCCCCCTCACCGATAAACGCGATTCCTCGGCGGAAACGGTGCGGCAGGGCGTTTCTGCGCGTGGACAGCGTTTATCGGTGGGGGGCAGACCCCTGCGCGCGTCGTGGCCGGGAGAGGGTGGCACTTTGTGCCAGTACGGGCGTAGCCTGACGGCATGACCTCGCGCCGCCGCGACGACATCCTCGCCGCCTCCTTCGCCGCGACGCGGTGCCTCATCGACACCCACGGTCGGGCGAGCGTCACCGAACTCGCCGAGGCCGCCGGGATCTCCCGGCGCACCTGGCACCGGTACTTCCCCGCGAAGGAGGATCTGCTGCGGCCGCTCCTGCGGGACGCGACCGACACGCTGCTCGAGACCTTCGCCGCTCGGGACGCTACCGAGGACGTGTACGTCGCGTTCATCGCCGCCTTCGCCACGGCGGCGGGCGGGATGTTCACGGAACGGACCCGCGAACTGATGCCCATCGTGTTCGCCAGCCCGTCGCTCACCGCGGTCCTGGACAGCGAGACGCTGCGGACCGCTCCGCGGCTCCGTCCCCACCTCGCCCGCTTCCTCGACCGAGACGGCGACGACCCTACGGTGGTCGGGCTCGCCACGGTCCTCCTCGCGTTGGCGCTGTCGGCCCTCCGGGACGCGGCCGGATCCGAGTCCGACCCCGCCGCCCTTCTCGCCGAGCGCGTGGAGGCGCTCGGACTCACCCAGAGGACCCTGCCGATGCCGGCGGGAGAACGGAGATCATCATGAAGGCAATCCGGCTCTACGGCGCCGAAGACGCGCGACTCGACGACATCGAGGAGCCGCGAACGGGCCCCGGGCAGGTGAAGATCCACGTCGAGCGCACAGGCGTCTGCGGCTCCGACCTCGCGCTCTTCCAGTACGCGCCCGTTCCCAACGAGTACCGGCATCCGCTCTTCGGCGAGGAGGGTCCGCACGTGCTGGGGCACGAGTTCGCCGGCACGGTGGTCGAGGTCGGCGACGGAGTGGATTCGGTCCGGCCCGGCGACCTGGTGGCGGTGCGCCCTAACGTCTGGGACGGCACCTGCGCCGCCTGTCGTCGCGGCGAACCGAACCTCTGCGCCGAGTTCGGATTCGTGGGGATCAACGGCGGCGGGGGCGGGTACAGCGAGTACGTGGTCGTCGCGGAGGATCAGGCTCACCGGCTCCCGAACGAAATCGGGGCGGATGCCGCGGCGATGGTGGAGTCGACGACCGTCGCGTGGCACGCGATGAAGGTCTCGGGCGCCGGCGAAGGCTCGACCGCGCTCGTGATCGGCGCCGGGCCCATCGGCCTCGCGCTGCTGCTGTGCCTCCGCGCCCAGGGGGCACGACAGGTCGTCGTCAGCGAGATCAGCGAATCCCGGCGTGCACTCGCGGCGGAGTTGGGCGCCGACGTGATCGACCCGCGCGAGACCGACCCGGCGGAGTACGCCCGCAGCGTCGCGGAAGGCGGAGTCGACGTCTCGTTCGACGCCTCCGGCGTGGGAGACGTCACCCTCCTGCCAGCACTGAACGCGCTTCGCACCGGCGGCACCTCGGTGGTCGTGGCGCAGTTCCACCACCCCGTCCCCATCGACCCGAACCTGTTCCTCACGACCGAGAAGCGGCTGGTCGGGAGCTTCGCGTACACCGACGAGGACTTCCAGGAGGTCGTGGATGCCATCGTCGCGGGCACCATCGACCCGCGGCCGCTGATCAGCAGCGTGGTCCCGCTCGAGAACACCGTGGACGGCGCGATCCGCCACCTCCTCGGCACCGGACGCAACACCGAGGTGAAGGTCCTCCTCGCCCCGTGACGGCGGTTCGGGGCCGCGGCCGCCGCGCCGCCTCGTTCCGTGAGCCGCAGCCCCACCATCAGGCGGGGCCGCGGGGTCACTCGGTGGGGAGCGGAATCGCCACGGGGATCGGTTCGGTCGGCGGAAGCGTGAGCGCCTCGGGCCTTACCGGCGGGTGCGGGTTCACGGCGCCTCGTCGACGACGGTGGCGGACGTCGCGCTGGAGCTGACGACCTCCCCCACGCCCCAGCCGAAGAACGTCGTTCCCGACACCGTGCGTTCGCCGATGACCTGGCCGGTGGCGGGATCGACGATGACCTCGTCGCGGTTGCCCCAGCGCAAAGGTTCGTCGCGACCGATCGCCACTCCCTCGATTCCGTCGAGATTCGTGACGCCCCCCTTCGAGGTGACGCCCGGGATGCGCGACAGGGCGTTCAGCAGAGCGGCGCGCTGAGGGGCGGGCACGAGGCCCGAACGCAGCAGATTGGTGATGCGGACAAAATCGTCCTCGTCGTGCGAGGCGGAGCCGCCGATGTACCGGGCGTGGATCCAGTCGTACGCGGCAGCGCCGTCGAGGGGGATCTGGTCGTACTCGAGATCGAACGGCGGGGCGGACATGCCGAACTCGTCCGGACCGAAGAAGTCGCCGCGAATCCCGCGCAGCGTCTCGACCCCGTCTTTTCCGGGCATCCTCCCCCAGTCGCGGGTCTGCACCCATTCGTCGTCACGGTTCGCGGGTACGTAGACCGAGGTCGTCTCCTCGTTCGTGCCCTCGCACACCATGTCGCCCTGATCGTTCACCGCACACCACGGGTACGTCTCGTGTCGGGTGATGCGCAGGTACTGCCCCGGCCCCGGGGTGAGGTCGGAGAACTGCATCGCGGCCGCCGCGGCCTGCCGGAGCACCTCGCTCGCCTGAGCGGACTGCACACCCAGGTTGACGTTGCCGGCGATCAGGATGCCGGTGAGCGCCGCCGCGGTGCCTGCGGCGATCCACGTCGCGCGGCGGAGCGGCCGACGCCGCCGCCGCGGGGCGACGTGTTCGGCGCGCGGCGCGTCCGCGGTCGGGGTCGAGGCCGCGATCCGGGCCATCAGCGCCGCCCGGCCGGCATCCAGGGTCCGCTCGCTCGGTGCGAGCGTGTCGTCACGCGTGCTGCGCAGCAGCGTCAGTTCGTCCATGGTCCGTCTCCTGTTCGAGGGTGGGGCTTCCTGCGGCACGGCGGAGGATCCGCCGCGCCCGATTGAGTCGTGAGCGCACGGTGCCGACGGGCACCTCGGTCGCCACGGCGATCGCGGCGTAGTCGAGGTGACCCCAGGCGTACAGCAGCAGGGTGTCGCGGTCGGCATCCGAGAGCTTGCGCAGCGCCGCGGTCAGCCGACGCGTCGCGCGTTCGGCATCCATCCGCGCACCGGCACGCTCGATGAGATCGGGCGCGACCTGCGCCGCCATGTCGGCTGCCATGCCCTTCCACGCGACCGCTTCGAGCCGGGCGTGCTTGCGCATGAGCCGCGTGGCGATGCCGAGCAGCCAGGGGCGGGCGTCGGTCACCTCGCGGTCGTACGCGTCACGCCGCTCGAAGGCGACGAGGAAGGTCTCGGACATGACGTCGTCGGCCGCGTGTTCGCCCAGCCGCTGCGCGAGGTAGCGATACACCGCCGTGGCGTGGCGGTCGTACAGCGCCGCGAAGACGGCCGGGTCGAGATGCGACCGGGCGATGAGTTCGTTGTCTGTGCTCACACTCGTATTGCTCTTCTCCCCTGTTCGGGTTCACGGTTTCTTTCCGATCCTCGCGTGCCGGTCGGAGTTGACCCCGCCTTTCGAGGGACACGCACCGCCCAGCCCTCGATGCCCTGCCCCCTCCCCACCGATAAACGCGATTCCTCGGTGGAAACGGTGCGGCACGGCGTTTCCGCGGGGGAATCGCGTTTATCGGTGTGGGGGCGCGCTGCCGCACGCCGCGCCGCCGCGATAGGCTGAAAGGCTGTGTCCTCCCCCGAACCCGTCATCGTCTACCCGCCCGAGCTGCCCGTCAGCGCCGCGCGGGACGAGATCGCGCGCGCCATCCGCGACAATCAGGTCGTGATCGTCGCCGGCGCGACAGGGTCCGGCAAGACGACGCAGCTGCCGAAGATCTGCCTCGAGCTCGGGCGCACGTCGATCGCGCACACGCAGCCTCGCCGCATCGCCGCGAGGACCATCGCCGAGCGCATCGCCGAGGAGCTGCAGGTCCCCCTCGGCTCGACCGTCGGCTACAAGGTGCGGTTCACCGACAAGGTGTCGGCGGACACCCGGGTCGCGCTCGTGACCGATGGCATCCTGCTCAACGAGATCCACCGCGACCGGCTGCTCCGGCGCTACGACACGATCATCGTCGACGAGGCGCACGAGCGCTCGCTCAACATCGACTTCCTGTTGGGATACCTGCGGCGGATCCTGCCGCAGCGTCCCGACCTCAAGGTGATCGTCACCTCGGCGACGATCGACCCCGAGAGCTTCGCGCGGCACTTCGCCGCCCCGCCCGCCGCCCCGGGCGGGGAGCCGGTGCCCGCGCCGGTCATCGAGGTGTCGGGGCGGACGTATCCGGTCGAGATCCGGTATCGGCCGCTCGACGGGGCGGACCGGGCTCCGGAAGAAAGCGGCGATTCCGACCCGGATGCCGGTACACCCACGCCGCAACCGAAGAAAGCCCGGAGCGCGGCACAGGGCAAGCGCGACACCGACGACCCCGACGAGGTCGGCGCCGTCGTCGCCGCGCTCCGCGAGCTCGACCGCGAGCCCGCGGGCGACGTTCTCGTCTTCTTCCCCGGCGAGGCCGAGATCCGGGATGCGGCGGATGCCATCCGCGGGGCGTACCAGAAGGATGCCGCCCCGACCGAGGTGCTCCCCCTGTACGGGCGACTCTCCGCCGCCGAGCAGCACCGCGTCTTCGAGCGCTCCACCGTCGCGGGAGTCCGCCGCCGCGTCATCCTCGCCACGAACGTCGCCGAGACGAGCCTCACGGTTCCCGGCATCCGGTACGTGGTCGACACTGGCACCGCCCGCATCTCGCGGTACAGCAACCGCTCGAAGATCCAGCGGCTGCCGATCGAGGCCGTGTCGCAGGCGTCGGCGCAGCAGCGTTCGGGCCGCGCCGGGCGCACGTCCCCGGGTGTCGCGATCCGCCTGTACTCCGAGGACGACTTCACCCGTCGCCCCGAGTACACCGAGCCCGAGATCCTGCGGACGTCGCTGGCCTCCGTCATCCTGCAGATGCTGTCGCTCGGGTTCGGCGACATCGAGGCGTTCCCGTTCCTGACTCCGCCCGACTCGCGCGGCGTGAAGGCCGCGTTCGACCTTCTCGTCGAACTCGGGGCCGTGAAGCTCCCGACGCCGGGATCCCGCGCGGTCGACACCGACCGCGACGTCCGCGAAGACGGCGACCCGTCGCGGCAGCGCCGGGGCCGGGGCGACGAGCGCGGCCCGCGGCTCACCGCCATCGGGCGCGAGATCGCGCGGCTGCCGATCGACCCGCGCTTCGCCCGCATGCTGCTCGAGGCGCGCGGCGCCGACGTGCTGCCCGAGGTCATGGCGATCGTCGCCGGGATGTCGATCCAGGACGTCCGCGAGCGCCCCGAGGACCGCCGCGAGGAAGCCGACCGGTTCCACGCGCGCTTCACCGATCCGACCAGCGATTTCCTGTCGCTGCTCAACCTGTGGGAGTACCTGCACGAGAAGCAGGCCGAGCTCGGGTCGAGCGCGTTCCGGCGCCTCTGCCGCAGCGAGCACCTCAACTACGTCCGCGTGCGCGAGTGGGTGGACGTCCACCGGCAGCTGACGTCGCTGCTCGGCGCGGGGCGCGGCGAGGGGCGCGGGGCGAAGAAACATGTCCCACAAAGTGCGGCATCGGGCCGCTCGAGGCCGCGCAATTCGGGACATGCCACGTCAGAAGTGGGACGGGGGTCGGAAGGCACCTCCCCCGAGGGCCACGCGCAGGGGGATGCCATCCACCGCGCGATCCTGTCCGGATTGCTGTCGCACATCGGCATCCTGGATCCGCGCACCATGGCCCAGGCCAAGGACCGGAAGACGCCCGGCGACGGTCGCCCCACGAAGGGCGAATACATCGGGGCGCGCGGGGCGCGATTCGCGATCTTCCCCGGCTCGGGGCTCAAGAAGAAGCGTCCGTCCGCGGTCATGGCGGCCGAGCTCGTCGAGACCTCGCGCCTGTTCGCCCGGACCGTCGCGGCGGTCGACCCGGCGTGGGCGGAAGACCTGGCCCCCGACCTCGTGAAGCGGTCGCTGAGCGAGCCGCACTGGTCGAAGGATGCCGGCTCCGCCGCCGCGTACGAGAAGGTCACGCTGTTCGGGGTGGAGCTCGTCGGCCGACGCCGCGTGCAGCTCTCGCGCTTCGACCGCCCGCTCGCACGCGAGATGTTCGTGCGGCACGCGCTCGTCGAGGGCGAGTGGGATCCCTCGGTGCTCGACAAGCGCCTCACGGCGTTCCTCCGCCGCAACCAGGAGCAGCGCCGCCTGCTCGAGAAGATCGAGGAGCGCGAGCGCCGCCGCGACATCCTCGTCGGCGACGAAGCGGTGTTCGCGTTCTACAACGCGCGGATCCCCGCCGACGTCACCGACGTCCGCTCGTTCGAGACCTGGTGGAAGGATGCCTCGAACCGCACGCCGCACCTGCTCGACCTGCGCGAGTCCGACCTCACCGGCGACCGCGCGCAGGGCGACGACCGGGCGTTTCCCGCGCGCTGGCGACAGGGCGATCAGACGCTGAACCTCGCCTACCGCTTCGAGCCGGGCGCCCCCGACGACGGCGTGACGGTGGTCGTCCCCTTGCCGCTCCTCGCGCAGCTGCGGCCGGACGGGTTCGACTGGCAGGTGCCCGGGATGCGGGATGAGCTGGTCACTGCGCTGCTGCGCGCGCTCCCCAAGACGATCCGCCGCAACGTCGTCCCCGCCGCCGACTGGGCTGAGAAATTCAGTGCCGAGCTCGCCGAGAAGGGGCCCGAGCACGCGAACGGTCTGCCGAAGACCACGCTCGTCGACGCGCTCGCGGCGCAGGTGCAGCGGGTCGCGAACCAGCGCGTGAGCGCCGCGGACTTCGAACTCGACCGCGTGCCGGGGCACCTCATGATGTCGTTCCGCGCCGTCGATCCCCGCGGGAGGGCCGTCGGTTCGGACCGTGACCTCGGCGCCCTGCAGCGGCGCCTTGCCGACCGTGCGCGCTCGAGCGTGGAGTCGACGATCGCGCGCCCTCCGGTGCGCACGGCCGCGGCGCGGGTCGCCGAGGCATCCCCCGCCTTCGCCTCGCGGGCGAAGCTCACGACCTGGGATCTCGACGAGCTCGCCGAGGTCGTCGACACCCCGGTCGCCGGGGGTGTCGTCCGCGGCTATCCCGCACTCGTCGACGAGGGCGACAGCGTCGCGCTGCGCGTCGAGGCGACGCCCGAGGATGCCGCGCGGCACACCCGCGCCGGCATCCGTCGACTGCTGCTGCTCGCCGTCCCCTCCCCCGCGACGTACGTGCTCGACCACCTCACCGCGAACGAGAAGCTCGCGCTCGCGGCCTCCCCGTATCAGAACGCGAAGGCCCTCATCGAGGACGCGCGCGTCGCGGTCGCCGACGACGTGCTCTTCCGGCACGCGCCGAGCGGTGTCGTGCGCACGCGCGCCGAGTTCGAGCGCGTGCGCGACGCGTTCTCGGCCGCGTCGGTCGAGCAGACCTTCCAGGCGGTGTCGCTCGTCGCGAGGATCCTGCTCGCGCAGCGCGAGGTGGAGAGGGCGATGAAGGATGCCTCGTCGATCACGCTCCTCGTAGCGCTCAACGACGTGCGCGGGCAGCTGAAGGGCCTGATCTTCCCCGGTTTCATCTCGCGCACGGGCCTCGCCCGCCTCGCGCACCTGCCGCGATACCTCGCCGGTGCGCTCGAGCGTGTGAAGACGCTGCCCGACAACCCCGGCCGCGATCGTCAGCGCATGACCGAGTACGAGCGCGGCGCCGCCGGCTTCGTGGAGGCCGGGGGCGCGACGCCGCTCCCCGCCGACGCTCCGGCGCACCTCGTGCAGACGCGCTGGCTGCTGGAGGAGTTCCGCGTCAGCCTCTTCGCCCAGCGTCTCGGCACGGCGGAGCCGGTGTCGCCGCAGCGCCTCGCGAAGGCGCTGAAGGGCGGGTCCTAGACCCCCAGCGCCCCGCCCCAGGTGCGCAGCAACGCCTCCAGATCGGCACGCTGCGCGCGGCTCAGGCCCTCCAGCAGCCGCTGCTCGTTGCGCACGTGGGCGGCGAACGCCTCGTCGATGACCCGCACCCCCGCGGGCGTCAACGCGACGATGCGTCCGCGTCCGTCGTCGTCGCTCCCCCGACGGACGACCAGACCGGATGCCACGAGCCGGTCGACGCGCTTGGTCACGGCACCCGTGGTCACCATCGTCGTGCGCGCGAGTTCCCCCGCCGCGCACGCGTACGGCTCCCCCCGGCGGCGGAGGGCGGCGAGGATGTCGAACTCGCCCTCGCCGAGTCCGTGGTCGCGGTAGACGCGGAGCAGCTCCTCGCGCAGCCGGTCGGCGACACGGTGCAACCGGCCGATGACCTGCAGGGGCGAGACGTCGAGGTCGGGCCGCTCCTCGCGCCACTCCTCCACGATCCGGTCGACGCGGTCGGTGTCGTTCATACGCTCCAGTTTATCTTCCCCGGAAGCTAGTATGTCTTCCATGGAAACTACCTGGCGTGCGGTCGCCGTCACCGCGGTGGCCCCGATCGCCTGGGGCGCGACGTACGTCGTCACCCGGCATCTCCTCCCCGCCGATGCGCCGCTGTGGGGTGCGGCGCTGCGCGCCCTCCCGGCCGGGATCCTCCTCTGGCTCCTCGCCCGCCGGATGCCGCGCGGCGCGTGGTGGTGGAAGGCGCCCGTGCTTGGCGCGCTGAACTTCGGCGGCTTCTTCGTCCTGGTGTACGTCGCCGCGCAGCTCCTGCCCTCGTCCGTCGCGGCGTCGATCATGGCGCTCGCGCCGTTGGCGCTGGCCGGTCTCGCGTGGCCCCTCCTGCGGCAACGCCCGACGGCCCGCTGGGCGATCGGCTCTCTCCTCGGCATCGCCGGGGTGATCCTCATCGTCGGACTCGGCGCCGACGGTGTCTCCCCCGCCGGGGTCCTGGCATCCGCTGTCGCCCTGGTGTCGTCCTCGCTCGGAGCGATCCTCACGACACGGTGGCGCGACGGCACGCCGCTCCTCGCCACGACGTCGTGGCAGCTCACCGCGGGCGGGATCGCCCTCATCGCCGTCGCGGCCGTCGTGGAAGGACCGCCACCGAGAGTGGATGCCATCGGCGTCATCGCCTACGCCGGGATCGCGGTCGTGGCGACGGCCCTGGCATTCGTGTGCTGGTTCACCGGCCTGCGCCTGCTGCCCGCGGGGACCGTCGGCCTGATCGGCCTGCTCAACCCGGTGACCGGTGTCCTGCTCGGTATCGCGGTCGGCGGCGAGTCGCTCGGCGCGGGCCAGCTCCTCGGCATCCTCGCGGTGCTCACCGCCATCGCCGTCTCGCGCCCACCCCGCCGCGGGACGCGTGAGTCGCCAGGATTTGTCGCTTCCCGCTGGTCGCGGGCGACAAATCCTGGCGACTCACACACCGGATGAACGGACTCAGGACGTGCGCAGCGTCACCGAACCGATCGTCGCCTGCACGTCGACGCGGGGCGTCGCGGTGGGCGAGGTGCGCAGGCCGTTGTCGATCGAGCCCGGCCCCTCGCTCGTGAACCGGTACGTGTCGTCGGGCAGCCCGATGTCGGCCGAACCCGCCGTCACCTCGACGCTCGTGCGCGCCGGCGCCTTGCCGGTGAGGTCGGCCGTGAGGTCGCCGCCGGTGACCTCGAATTTCGCGGCATCCACACCCTCGACGTCCGCCGTCGCCGAGCCTCCCGACACCGAGACGGTCAGCGCGCTCGCGCTCCCGGTCACCGTCGCGCCGCCGCCCGTGACCTGCACGTCGACGTCGCCGTACTCACCGCCGAGATCGAGGCTGCCCCCGGCGACCTCGACGCGCAGGTCGAGGTTCTTGCCCTCTAGCTCACGCGGGAGCGTCAGGGTCGCCTGCGCCCCATTGCCCCAGTCGGCGAACGACCGACGCGGCGTCTCGACCTTGAGGGTCTCGCCGCGGTGCTCGAGCGTCCATCCGCCGACGCTGCTCCCGTCGAGCTGGGCTTCCGAGACGTCGGCGAACGCGACCGTGAGCGCCCCGCCGGCCACCCGGATGTCGAGGTCGCGCACGCCGTCGACGGCGCTCTGCTGCACCGGGGCACCCGCTTCGCTGCTGCGCAGGTCGCGCACCGCGGTGAAGCCGGTGCTCACGAGCGTCCCGAGCATGATGCAGCCGCCCACGATGATCGTCCCGATCGCGACGGTCAGCGCGGCCTTCGACCGCTGAGGCGCGGCCGGCGTGGCGGGCGGCGGCACCGGCGTCGGCTCGAGAGGGGTCTGAACGGTCATGAGGATGCTCCGGTGGTGTCGTGGCCCAGGTGGACCAGTGCGGCGATGACGCGGCGGTTCCCCGTCTCGTCCTGCTCGAGTCCGAGCTTGGTGAAGATCGCGGTGATGTACTTCTCGACGCTCGCGGGCGAGACGAACAGGGCCTGCGCGATCGCCTGGTTCGACCGCCCCTCGGCGATCAGCGCGAGCACTGCGCGCTCGCGCTCGGTGAGCGCCTGCAGCCGGTCGTCCCGCCGACGCCGGGCCAGCAGCTGCCCGACGACCTCGGGGTCGAGGACGGTAGCCCCACTCGCGATCCGGGCGACGGCGTCGTGGAAGTCGCGGACGTCGGCGACGCGGTCCTTCAGCAGGTAGCCGAGCGAGCCCTGCCCGTCGGCGATGAGGTCGCTGGCGTACTCCTCCTCCACGTACTGCGACAGCACGAGGACGGCGAGCCCCGGATGCCGCGAGCGCAGCGCGATCGCCGCGCGGATGCCCTCGTCGGTCCAGGTCGGCGGGAGCCGCACGTCGAGGATGCAGAGGTCGGGGTCCGTCTCGGCGACGGCGGCGTCGAGGCCGGACGCGTCGGGGAGAGCGGCGACGACCTCGTGGCCGTCGTCGGCGAGCAGGCGGACGAGGCCCTCCCGCAGGAGGACGGAGTCCTCGCAGATCAGGATGCGCACGGGACCGTCACCTCCACCGTCGTCGGGCCGCCCTGCGGGCTGTCGATGCGCGCGGTTCCGCCGGCCGCGGTGACGCGGTTGACGATGCCGTCGAGGCCCCCGCCCGGGACGATGCGCGCCCCTCCGAGTCCGTCGTCCTCGACCCGCGCCCACAGCGACCCGTCGTCGCGCACCCGCACGTCGACGCGGCAGTTCCCGGCCCGCGAGTGCTTCGCGGCGTTGGTGAGCGCCTCGGCGATGGAGAAGTACACCGCAGCCTCGGCCGCTCGGCTGCATCGGCGCGGCAGGCGCACGTCGAGGGTCACAGGGATGTGCGACCGCGATGCGAGCGCCGAGAGGGCGGCATCCAGTCCCCGATCTTCCAGGACGGACGCGTGGATGCCACGTGCCAGCTGCCGGAGTTCCGTGATGGCCGATTTCGTCGAGGCGTGTGCTTCGGCGACGAGGGCCTTCGCGGCCTCGGGGTCGTCGTCGATCTTCGTCTGCGCGAGCCCCAGGGTCATGCCGATGGAGACGAGCCGGGGCTGGACCCCGTCGTGCAGATCGCGTTCGATGCGTGTGCGCTCCACCTCGGCGGCGCGGACGGCACCGGCGCGCCGCGTGTCGGACGTGCGGGCCTGCTCCTCGAGCAGCGCTTCGCGGGACGGCACGAGGATCGCGCGGGCCAGGACCCCGTGCAGCAGCCCGAGCCCGACGAGGGCGCCGACGGCGACGAGGGCGAGCAGCGCTCCCACGAGCGGGCCCGCGACGCCGTTGAGTCGCAGCAGGCCGAAGAAGGAGACGGGGGTCCACCCGAAGATGGGGCTGACGGCGAGGGCGAGCCCCCACGCGACAGCTCCGACGAGCAGAAGGGCGACCACACCGAGCACGGTCGAAACCGTGAAAGACGCGATCGCGCGCCACTGCCGCGGGTCGATCGCCTGCAGCCAGATGGTGTGGAGCACGCCGACGAAGCCCGGCTTGGGGCTGCGCCGCACGCGCAGGGAGGGCAGCTCGAATGAGTAGAGCCCCTCGAGACGCGCCTGCTCGAACCACGCGACCGCGTAGAGCGCGTACACGAGACCGGCGAGCACGACGACGCCGATCAGAACGGCGAAGAGGAGCCCGACCCCCGCACCGAGCAGGCTGAACAGCCCGCCGAACACGGCCGGACCGATCGCGCCGAGGGCGGCGAGCTGAGCGATGGCCCCGGCGACGTGCCCGGGCGACGAGATGCGCACCGACGTCCGCGGCGCCGCGCTCGGGAGCGCGGGCAGCGGCGGCGGTGAAGGAGGAAGGACGGATGCCGTGGTCATGTGTCCCACGGTAGGACGCCGCCCGTATCCGGGTCAGCCGGGCCAGCCCGCCTCCTCGTTCGGGTTATCCGTAATGCCCGGTTCCGGGTGAGCCGC
This sequence comes from Microbacterium sp. SLBN-111, assembly GCF_049739645.1. Classification (NCBI taxonomy): domain Bacteria; kingdom Bacillati; phylum Actinomycetota; class Actinomycetes; order Micrococcales; family Microbacteriaceae; genus Microbacterium; species Microbacterium sp. SLBN-111. The sequence goes on along the minus strand of NZ_JBMGQH010000001.1, from coordinate 2,741,437 downwards.
GGGCGGTCCGTCCGGTTCGCGAAAACGACGGACGCCCCGCCGCACGAGGCGACGGGGCGTCCGAGGAGGGTGAGGATCAACCGCGGGTGCGGTTCTTGTTCCACACGTCGAAGGCCACGGCCAGCAGCAGCACGAGACCCTTGATGAACTGCTGGACGTCGGTGGAGATGCCCATGAGCGACATGCCGTTGTTCAGCACACCCATGACCAGACCACCGGCGATGGCACCGACCACGCGGCCGACACCACCCTGGACGGCGGCGCCACCGATGAACGAGGCGGCGATGGCATCCAGTTCGAAGAGGTTTCCGGCGCCGGGACCGGCCGAGTTCAGGCGACCCGTGAACACGATGCCGGCGAGGGCCGCGAGGACACCCATGTTCACGAACAGGAGGAAGTCGACGCGACGGGTGTTGATGCCCGACAGCTTCGCGGCGGTGCGGTTTCCACCGATCGCGTAGATGTGGCGTCCGAAGACGCTGCGGCTCATGACCGTCGAGTAGCCGATGATGAGGAGCGCCAGCACGACGAGGACGATCGGCGTACCGCGCGAACCGGGCGCGACACCCAGCAGGTAGGTGAGGTACGCGATGAGCGCGCCGCCACCGATGACCTTGACCAGGAACGCCGCCATCGGCTCGTTCTGCAGTTCGAGCGCCGCACGCTTCGCACGCTGACGCACCTGCGAGAAGACGAACAGCACGAGGGTCAGGGCGCCGAGGGCGACCGTGATCCACTCCGCGGGCGAGGTGGCCGCGGGGAACAGCTCCGGGAAGAGGTAGCCGCCGCCGAGCTGGCGGTACTCGGTCGGGAACGGCGTGATCTGCGTGTTGCCGAGCGTCATCTGCGTGAGACCGCGGAACAGCAGCATGCCGGCCAGCGTCACGATGAAGGCGGGAATCCCGATGTACGCGACCCAGAAGCCCTGCCACATGCCGACCACCGCGCCGAGCACGAGGGAGAGCAGGATGCCGAGCCACCAGGGCAGGCCCCACTGCACGATGAGCACGCCCGAGACGGCACCGACGAAGGCGGCGACCGAACCGACGGACAGGTCGATGTGGCCGGCGATGATGATCATCACCATGCCGATCGCGAGGATCAGGATGTAGCTGTTCTGGACGATGATGTTCGACACGTTGCCCGCGGTGAGCAGACGCCCGCCGGTGAGAGCCTGGAACAGCAGCACGATCACGATCAGCGCGATGAAGATGCCGATCTCGCGCAGACGCGAGGTGAAGAACTGCACGATGTTGCCGGTTCCCCCGGCGGCACCGCCCACGGGGCCCTTCGGCGTCGCCGGCCCCGTCTGGGTCGTGGTGTTAAGCGCTGACATGGTCGGCTTCCTTCTCCTTCGTCATGAGCACCATGAGGGCCTCGGGTGTGGCTTCTTCGATGGGCAGCTGGCCGGTGATGTGGCCTTCGCTGAGGGTGTAGATGCGGTCGCAGATGCCGAGGAGCTCGGGGAGCTCCGAGGAGATCACGAGCACCCCCTTCCCCTGCGCCGCGAGGGAATTGATGATCGTGTAGATCTCGTACTTCGCGCCCACGTCGATACCGCGGGTCGGCTCGTCGAGGATCAGCACCTCCGGGTCGGAGTACAGCCACTGCGACAGCACGACCTTCTGCTGGTTGCCGCCGGAGAGCTTCCCGACCACGACGTCGACGTTGGGGGCCTTGATGTTCATCGACTTGCGGTACCGGTTGGCGACGAGGTACTCCTCGTCGCCGTCGACCCAGCCACGCTTGGTGAGCTTGCGCATGCCGGCGAGCGAGATGTTGCGCTTGATCGTGTCGATGAGGTTGAGGCCGGCGCCCTTGCGGTCTTCCGTGACGTACGCCAGGCCGCTGCGGATCGCCGCGGGAACCGTGGACGTGTCCGCCTTCTGTCCGCGGATGTAGACGTTGCCCGAGATGCGCGAGCCGAAGCTCTTCCCGAAGACGCTCATCGCGAGCTCGGTGCGGCCGGCGCCCATGAGCCCCGCGATGCCGACGACCTCGCCGGCGCGCACGTTCAGGTTCGCCTCGTGGATGACGACGCGGCTGGCATCCGTCGGGTGGTGGACGGTCCAGTCCTCGATGCGGAGGACCTCGTCGCCGATCTCGACGTCGCGGTCGGGGTAGCGGTTCTCGAGCTCGCGGCCGACCATCCCGCGGATGATGCGGTCCTCGCTCGTGCCGCCCGTGGCGACGTCCAGCGTCTCGATCGTGCGACCGTCGCGGATGATCGTGACCTCGTCGGCGATCGCGCGGATCTCGTTGAGCTTGTGGCTGATGATGATCGACGTGATCCCCTGCCCCTTGAGGTGGCGGATCAGGTCGAGCAGGTGCTCGGAGTCGTCGTCGTTCAGCGCGGCGGTCGGCTCGTCGAGGATGAGGAGCTTGACGTCCTTCGACAGCGCCTTGGCGATCTCGACGAGCTGCTGCTTGCCGACGCCGATCTCGTTGACGGGCACGTCGGGGCTGTCGCCCAGACCCACGCGGGCCAGGAGCTTGGATGCCTCGCGGTTGGTGGCATCCCAGTCGATGAGGCCGCGGTGGGTGATCTCGTTGCCGAGGAAGATGTTCTCCGCGATGGAGAGGTAGGGGCTGAGAGCCAGCTCCTGGTGGATGATGACGATGCCGGCCGCCTCGCTGTCGCGGATGTCCTTGAACTCGACGGTCTTGCCGTCGAAGACGATCTCACCGCGGTAGTCGCCCGCGGGATAGACGCCGCTGAGCACCTTCATGAGAGTGGACTTCCCTGCGCCGTTCTCGCCGCAGATGGCGTGCACGGTACCGCGTTCGACGGTGAGTGATACGTCCGCCAGGGCGATGACGCCGGGGAACTCCTTGGTGATCGAGCGCATCTCGAGGATGGTGCTCACGAGGTCCTCCTTGCAGGACCGGCTCTGCGCCGGGTGGGGGTGAGGGAACAGGGGCCTCCGCCGCGCCCGAGGAGTCGGTCGCGGCGGAGGCGGTGCGGGAGGGCCGCGCAGAACGCAGCCCTCCCGCGGGGATCACTTCAGGTCGTCGGCGGTGTAGTAGCCGCTGTCGACGAGAACCTTCTCGTAGTTGTCCTTCGTGACGATCGTCGACTCGAGCAGGTACGAGGGAACGACCTTCTCGCCGTTGTCGTAGGTCTCGGTGTCGTTGACCTGGGGCTCGGTGCCCTTGCGGATGTCGTCGACCATGGTCACGGCCTGCTTGGCGAGCTCGCGCGTGTCCTTGAAGATCGTCGAGTACTGCTCACCCGCGATGATCGACTTGATCGAGCCGACCTCGGCGTCCTGACCGGTGATGACCGGCAGCGCGTTGGCCGCGTAGCCGCCCGAGGTCAGGGCCGAGATGATGCCGATCGAGAGACCGTCGTAGGGCGAGAGCACACCCTGGAGCTTGGTGCCGCCGATGACCGTGAGGATGTTCTCCATGCGCTTCTGCGCGGTCTCGGGCAGCCAGCGGAGGATCGCCGCCTGACCGAACTCGGTCTGGCCCGAGGGGACGACGAGCGTGCCCTTGTCCATGTAGGGCTTGAGCGTGTCCATCGCGCCCTTCCAGAAGAAGGTGGCGTTGTTGTCGTCGGGGCTACCGGCGAACAGCTCGATGTTGAAGGGGCCGGCGGCGCCGGTGTCCTTGCCCGAAGCGTCGAGGACGCCGAGGCCCGTGAGCAGCGACGTGGCCTGCTGCACGCCGACCTTGTAGTTGTCGAACGTCGTGTAGTAGTCGACGTTCTTCGTGCCGTTGATGAGGCGGTCGTACGCGATGACCGGGATCTTCGCGTCGGCGGCCTGCTGCAGCACGTCGGTGAGGGTGGTGCCGTCGATCGAGGCGATGATCAGGGCCTTCGCGCCCGAGGAGATCATGTTCTCGATCTGCGAGACCTGGGTGGGGATGTCGTCGTTGGCGTACTGCAGGTCGACCTGGTAGCCGAGGTCCTCGAGCTGCTTCTTGACGTTGTTGCCGTCGGCGATCCACCGCTCCGACTGCTGGGTGGGCATCGCGACACCGATGGTGCCGCCGGCCTCCTGCGCGTCGCCGCCGCCGCTGCCGGTACGGTCGCCCGCGCAGCCCGCGAGGCCGATGCCGAGCGCCAGGACGCCCGCTCCCGCGATCGCCTTGAGCATGCTGTGCTTCTTCACTCTGGTTCCCTTCGTTGGGTTGGATGTCACGGCCTCTCCCCCGCGGAGCCGACCGCTGCAGCGCGGACGGCACGCCGTTCACGCGGCCGGCGGGGCGAAACGAGGCCGATCGGCGAAGCGGGTGTAGCGCATCGTTCGAAACGTCTTCGTCTCGACGGAGTCGCTCCGCAGCGAGTCCCGTCGGCGTGGTGTGGGCGGTGATGTGACCGTTCACATTGTGTGTGCGATGCTACCCCGCTGATCGCCGTGGCTGTCAAGTCCCTGTGCGCACAGTGACCAGCCGTTGCCAAACCGTGACGTCTCAGCGGTTCGGCGGAGCCGTCGACGAGCGGACGATGAGGCGCAGATGGTCGGGCTCCGGCATCGACTGACCCTCGTGAGAAACACCCAGGTCAGTGAGGAGATCCCACATCGCGCGCTGGCCGATTCCGGCGAAGTCCTGGCGGATCGTCGTGAGCGGCGGCCACAGGTGCGCGGCCTCGGGGACGTCGTCGAAACCGACCACCGAGATGTCCTCCGGAACGGATCGCCCGATCGCCCGGACGGCATGCATGAAGCCCAGGGCCATGTGATCATTGCCCGCGAAGACGGCCGTGGCATCCTCCGTCCGGAGAAGCTCCAGCCCCGCCTCGAAACCGAACTGCGCCGACCAGTCCCCCAGGATCGGCGGGCGCGGCGACAGGTCCTGCGCGTCCATCTCGGCGAGGTATCCCCGCATCCGGTGGTCGGCCTCGAGCCAGTCGCGCGGGCCGGCGATGTGCAGGATGCGGGAGTGCCCGAGGTCGACCAGGTGGCGCACCGCCGCGCGAGCGCCGGCGACCTGATCGTTGAACGTCGCGGTCGGGGTGGCGGGCCCCGTGGAGGACACGATGCGCACCGGCACCGGCAGCTTCATCTCGTCGAGGATGGGGACGACCCGCGTCTGCGGGGCGACCGCGATGAGCCCCTCGATGGACTGTGCGACAAGGTGGTCGATCGACGCGCGGACGTCGTCGGGGGCACTCGTGCCGAGATTGGTGAACGTCAGGCGGTAGCCGGCCCGGCGCGCGGCGGACTCCGCCGCCTGCACCATCGACGAGACGCCGTGGGTGGTCGTGCGCGGCCCCAACACGCCGATCAGGCGCGTGCGGCTGGTCGCCAGGGCACGGGCGGCCTGGTTCGGCACGAACTTCAGCTCGGCGATCGCCTCGCGCACGCGCGCCGCCGTTTCGGGGCGCAGCTGCGGGCTGTTGTTGATCACGCGCGAGACGGTCTGATACGAGACGCCCGCCAGACGTGCCACGTCGCGGATACTCGGCGCCTTGGCCGCGGCATCCGGGATGTCGGTCTCGCTCATCGATCTCGCTTCTTTGCGTCGCCGATCGTGTCGTGACCGGTCACACGAGAATAGCCGACGCGGATGCGGCACCGTTGCCGTCGGGGCGGCTCTGGGCTCTGCGGGGCTCCTTCGACCGCGAGACTGCACGCTGCCGACACGCCGGCTCAGGATGCCAGCAGGGCGCGGTAGAAGCGGATGCCGCGCAGCCACACCTCGACGCGGATCCGCTCGTCGGGGGCGTGCAGCGCGTCGCGCTCGGCGCGCGTCAATTGGAACGGTGCGAAGCGGTACACGTGGTCGGTGAGGCCGGTGTAGAAGCGGCTGTCGCTCGCCCCGAGCTGCAGGTACGGCAGCGGGACGACGTCCTCGCCGAGCGTCTCCCCCACGGCCGCGGCCAGCCGCCGCCACGCGGCACCCTGCCACGGCGACACCGGAGACGGATCGCCGCCGTGGCGCAGCTCGATGTCGATGAGCGGGTCGGCGATCGCGCGACGCAGGTGGATCGCGGCATCCGAGATCGACTCGCCCGTCAGCAGCCGGACGTTGACGGTCGCGCGCGCCGTCGTCGCCAGGACGTTGTCGCCCGCGGAACCCTCGAGGCGCGTCACGACGGCGGTCGTGCGCACGAGCGCGTTGGTTTCGGGCCCGAGGAACGCGAAGGCCGCCGTGAGGAGCGGGGCCGTCAGCGCCGCGCGGCGGAAAGTGGTCCGCAGCGGCTCGGGGGCGTGCGCGGCCGCGGTTGCGAGCATGGCGCGCACCGGCGGCACGAGCCGTCGGGGAAATGGATGCCGCTGCACCCGGCCGATCGCGCGAGCCAGGCGCGCGGTAGCCGGGAACGTCGGCGGCGTCGAGGCGTGACCGCCCGCCTCCCGGGCGATCAGGTCGAACGTGGCGGTGCCGCGCTCGGCCACGCCGATCATCGCCGTCGGCGCGGAGACGCCGGGCAGCGCCCCCTCCACGACCGCACCGCCCTCGTCGAGGACGAGCGCCGGCCGGACGCCGCGGCCCGCGAGCAGCGCGGCCATCGCTCGCGCGCCTTCGCCGAGCGTCTCCTCGTCGTGCCCGAAGGCGAGCCACACGTCGGTGCGCGGGACGACGCCCTCGGCAAGTGCGTCCTCGACCGCTTCGAGGATCGCTACGAGCGCGCCCTTGTCATCGATCGCTCCGCGGGCGTAGATCGTGGCATCCATCCCCTCCCCCTCGACCGCGGCCGCGAACGGGTCGCGCGTCCAGGGCTGCCCGGCGGTGTCGACGACGTCCTGGTGCGCGAGGAGGAGCAGCGGATCGGTCGGCGATTCCCCGCGCCAGCGGTACAGCAGTGCGTGGCCCGCGACGATCTCGCGCTCGAGGTGGGCGTGCACCCGCGGGTACAGCCGCTCGAGCGCCGCGCGGAACTCCTCGAATCGCGCGAAATCCGTGTCCGCGGTGTCGACGTGCGACACGGTCGGGATGGCCAACAGCTCGCGGAAGCGCTCGACGGGCGTCATGACGCGAGCCTACGCGGGCGGCATCCGTCCTGCGCTGGGCGTCCGTCCTGCGCGGGGCATCCGTCCTGCGCTCGGCGTCCGCCCGCGTCCGCGGGAGCGCACCCACCGATACGGTGGAGCCATGACCGGACTGCACTGGGGCATCCTCGCCACGGGCGGCATCGCGCACGCCTTCACCTCCGACCTCCGCACCGCGGGTCTCGACGTCACCGCCGTCGGCTCGCGCTCGATCGAGAGCGCGCGAGCGTTCGCCGATCAGTACGGCATCCCGCACGCGCATGGTTCCTACGAGGACCTCGTCGCCGATCCGGACGTCGACATCGTGTACATCGCCACGCCGCACCCTGGACACGTGGACAACGCGCTGCTCGCCCTCGACCACGGCAAGCACGTGCTCGTCGAGAAGCCCTTCACGCTCAACGCCGAGGAAGCCGCCGCGATCCGCGACCGGGCGGCCGAGAAGGGGCTCCTCGCGATGGAAGCGATGTGGACGCGGTACCTGCCCCACATGGTGCGGATCCGCGAGATCCTCGCCGCCGGCACCCTCGGCGAGGTCCGCGTCGTCTCCGCTGACCACACGCAGAAGATCTCCACCGATCCGCAGCACCGCCTCAACGCCCTCGAGCTCGGCGGCGGGGCGCTGCTCGACCTCGGCATCTATCCGGTGTCCTTCGCCATCGACGTCCTGGGTCTGCCCGAGAGCATCACGGCCTCCGCCCGGCTCTCGGATGCCGGCAGCGACGCCGAGGTGGCGACGGTGTTCGTCCACCCCGGTGGCGCCCTCTCGACCACCGTGTCGTCGTCGCGCGGCGCCGGCATGAACGTCGCGCAGATCGTCGGGACCGAGGCGCGGATCGAGATCGACCGCGTCTGGTACACCCCGACGACCTTCCGGGTCGTCGGCCCCGACGGCGCGATCATCGAGGAGTTCGACGGATCCGTCGACGGACGCGGGATGCAGTTCCAGGCGCTGGCCGCCGAACGCCTCGTCGCCACGGGCGCGACCTCGAGCGACGTGCTGTCGATCGACGACACGGTCACGATCATGGGCGTGCTCGATGAGGTCCGCCGACAGATCGGTGTGGTCTACCCCGGCGGACGCTGAGCGGGCTACCCGCCGCCCCGCCCCGCGGGAGAGACTGGGAGCATGCCGGATCCTCAGAACGCCCGCGTCGCCGTCTACCTCGACTTCGACAACATCGTGATGTCCTGGTACGACCGCGTCCACGGTCGGAACTCCTACTCGCGCGACCGGCAGAAGATCGCCGAGAACCCGATCGACCCCGAGATCGCGGAGCGCTTGACGAAGGCCACGATCGACGTCGGCGCGATCATCGACTACGCGGCATCGTTCGGAACCCTCGTCCTCACCCGCGCCTATGCGGACTGGTCTGCCCCGGTCAACGCCGAATACCGCTCGCAGCTCGTCGCGCGCGCCGTCGACCTGGTGCAGTTGTTTCCCGCCGCGGCATATGCGAAGAACGGCGCGGACATCCGCCTCGCCGTGGATGCCGTTGAGGACATGTTCCGCCTTCCCGACCTCTCGCACGTCGTCATCGTCGCGGGCGACAGCGACTACGTCCCGCTCGCGCAGCGGTGCAAGCGCCTCGGACGCTACGTCGTCGGCATCGGCGTCGCGGGGTCGACGGCGAAGTCGCTGGCATCCGCGTGCGACCGATTCGACAACTACGACGCGCTGCCCGGCATCCCGAAGCTCGCCGACACGAAGAAGGATGCCGCGCCCACCCGCCCCCGAGCTCGCAAGCGCTCGCAGGACCCCGCGGTCAACCTTCTCGAACGCGCGATGCAGCTCGAGGGCGAGCGCGCGGACGGCGAGTGGCTGCACGCCTCCGCCGTGAAGGACCTCATGAAGCGGCTCGACCCGTCGTTCAGCGAGAAGGCGCTCGGGTTCCGCAGCTTCTCGGACTTCCTGAAGGCGCAGACCGACCACGTCGAGGTCGACGAGGACTCCAACATCGTGCAGGTCCGGCCGGTGCCGCGCGCGGCCTGAGCCGCACCGGCTGCGCCCGGCGTAACGGGTCAGCGCCGCTCGGCACTCGGCGTAACGGGGTCAGCGCCGCTCGGCGCCCGGTGCCACGTGCGCGAGGACGCTCCCCCACACCGCCGACAGCGTTACGTGTCCGTTGATCGTGTCGAGGTCGTCGCCGTCGATGACCTCGAGCCGTGCCTCGCGGATGCGACGGGCGTACCACTCGCCGTCGTGCACGCCGGCCGGGCCGTCGCCACCCACCACGACGAGGGTGTCGGCGACGACGTCGTCGAGGAGCGGGGTGTGCAGGTCGCGGCTGAGCGGATCGGACGGACTCTCCACCCCGACGATCGCGAGCCGGTCGACCATCGAACCCATGACGGCCGCGAGGTGGATCGCGATCGGTCCCGCCGACCGCTCCCCCACGAGACCCACCGATGTTCCGGGAGCCTCGCGTTCGAGGAGTCCGCGCAGAGCGTCGAGCGTCAGACCCGCGGGAGTCTGGCCACCGAAGGCCGGCGGATCCTCCAGCTCGGGGGCATCCAGGCCCACCGCGACGATCCGCACGTCGAAGCCGGAGGTCACGCGCGTATCCGGATCGATGGTCGAGACGTCGCCCGTCCGCAGCACCACGACCGCGCGCGGGGCGCCCGGGGTCCCGAAGCTCCGGTATTCGAGTTCGCCATCCAGCCAGGGCACGCGGCTCGTCGGGTCATCCTTCCTCGGGCGCAGCGCCCTGCTCGTCCGACGCGGCACCCGCCTGCGCGGGAACCGTCCCCGCACCGGGCAGCATCGTGCGGAGCGTGTCGATCGTGTCGGCCTCGGCGGCGGGTTTGTCCGGCCGATACCCCTTCACCCGTGCGAAGCGCAGCGCCAGGCCACCGGGATACCGCGTCGAGCGCTGGACCCCGTCGATCGCGATCTCGACGACGGTGTCGGGCACGACCCGGATGCCACCGGGAACACTGCCGATCTCGCGCTCGGCGAAGTGCGCCGTCTGCCATCGCAGCAGCTCGTCGGTGAGGCCCTTGAAGGTCTTCCCGACCATCACGAAACCGCCGGGCTCACCGAAGGCGCCCTCGGGGTCGCGCGCGCCGAGGTGCAGATTCGACAGCCATCCCGACCGGCGTCCCGACCCCCGCTCGACCCCGAGCACGACGAGGTCGAACGTGTGGACGGGCTTGACCTTCAGCCAGCTCTTGCCGCGCCGCCCCGCGGTGTACGTGGCATCCACGCCCTTCACCATGACGCCCTCGTGTCCGGCGCGCAGCGCATCCCGCGCGAACTCCTCCGCCGCCACCGGGTCGTCGGTCACGATAGACGGGATCCGGAACCCGGGCGCGACCCGCTCGAGCTCGCCGCGGCGTACTGCGAGCGGCTCGTCGATGAGATCCCTTCCGTCGACGTGCAGGAGATCGAAGAACCACGGACGCAGCGCGATCTCGCGCGCCGTCTCGGCGCCGAAGCGCGCCATCGTGTCCTGAAAGGGTCGCGGAGCCCCGTCGTCATCCAGCGACAGCGTTTCACCGTCGAGGATCACGTCGGTCGCCGGCAGCCCCCGCACGACCTCGACGATCTCGGGAACGCGATGCGTCACATCCGCGAGCGTGCGCGTGAACACTCGCACCTCGTCGCCGTGACGGTGCACCTGCACCCGCGCCCCGTCGAGCTTGTATTCCACCGACGCGAGCCCGGCAACCTCGAGCGCCTCCGCGACCGACGCGGCGGTCGAGGCCAGCATCGGCTGCACGCCGCGGCCGACGACCAGGCCGATGGATGCCAGTTCCTCCGTCGTTCCGCCCAGGGCCACGGCCGCGGTCTCGCCGAGGTCGCCGGAGAGCATGGCGGCGCGTCGGACGAGGGCTCCGTCGCGATCGGCGGCTCGGGCAATGGCATCCAGGAGCACGCCCTCCAGCGCGCCCGTCCGCAGCTCGCCCGTCATCACGCGGACGAGGAGGTCCCACTCGTCGGCGGTGGCGCGGGCAGCGAGGTCGTCGAGCACCGCGGTCCGCGCCGCGGCCGATCCGCTGCCGGAGATCTCGACCAGGCGCGAGAACGCCGCATCGACATCGGCGACGGTCAGCGACGCGGACTCCGCGTGCGCCCCTCCGCGCGCGGCGAGGGTGCGCCACCCGATGCCGAGGCGCCCCTGACGCGGCGCGGCGGTGAGCAGACCCACGGCCGGCACGACCTCGTCCGGTGCGAGGCGGCCCAGCACGTCGGCGAGCGCGTCGACCTTCGCGAGCCGCGAGCGCGTGGCCGCCGCCGTCGCCAGCGCGACCTGCAGTTCACCGAGGAGCATGGAGGCATCCTGGCATCCCCCTCCGACATCGCCGGTCGGCTTGCGCGCGGACGTTCCGGATGCCATCACCGAGAAACGCGATCTCCGGAGGGAAACGCCTTGGCTGCCCGTTTACTGCCGCGAATCGCGTTTATCGCGACCGGGAGGCCGCGGCCGAAGCAACCGGTGCGGCGGGCCCACCGGCGGGCCGCGACGCCGCACCGCGGATCACACGCCGCCCGGCTCCGCAACCCCCGACGACCTCGGCGCGCGGTGGCGTGTGCTGGTGTCTCCCCCGAGAACGAGGTCCCATGAACGCTCCCGCCACCGCCGAACAGTCCGCCCGCACCGCCCGCGAGGCATTCGGATGGGACGCGTTGCTGCCGGGACAGGCCGAGGCGATCGACGCCGTGGTCGGCGGGCGCGACACGCTCGTCGTGTTCCCGACCGGTGCGGGCAAGTCGGCGGTGTACCAGATCGCGGGATGCGAGCTGGGCGGGGTGACCGTCGTGATCTCGCCACTTCTGGCCCTGCAGCGCGACCAGATCGCCTCGATCGACGCCGCTCCCGACGCACCCGCGGCCGTCGCGCTGAACTCGCGCACCGGCGCGAGAGCGCGCACCGCGGCCTGGGCCGCGATCGAGAGCGGTGACCCGGTGTACGCGTTCCTCGCGCCCGAGCAGCTCGCGAATCCGGAGGTCTTCGAGCGCCTGAAGGAGGCTGATGTCCGGCTCGTTGTCGTGGACGAGGCGCACTGCGTGTCCGCGTGGGGCTTCGACTTCCGTCCCGAGTACGCGCGCATCGGCGACGCCGTCGACGCGCTCGGGCACCCTCCCGTGCTGGCCTTGACGGCCACGGCATCCGGTCCCGTCCGCGACGACATCGTCGCCAGCCTCGGCATGCGCGATCCCCACCTCGAGGTGCGCGGCATGGATCGCCCCGAGATCCACATGTCGGTCCGTCGCCACGAGCACGACGCCGACAAGCGCCGCGCCGTCCTGGAGGACGTGAGGGATGCCGACGGCCCCACGCTGCTCTACGTGGCGACACGCAAGGCGACCGAGGCGTACGCCGCGGAGCTCGCCGAACACGGGCGCCGGGCCGCGCCGTACCACGGCGGGATGGCGCAGAAGCGGCGGGACGAGGTGCACGCGGCCTGGAGCGCCGGCGAGCTCGACGTCGTCGTGGCGACGTCGGCGTTCGGGATGGGCGTCGACAAGTCGGACGTGCGATGGGTCATCCACGCCGATGTGACCGAGTCACTGGACGCGTATGCCCAGGAGATCGGCCGCGCCGCGCGCGACGGGCAGCCCGCGCGTGCCGTTCTGCACTACCGCGCCGAGGACTTCTCGTTGCGGTCGTTCTTCGCCGGCGGGCACAGCCGACGCGCCGACATCGCGGGCGTGTGGGACGCGCTCGTGCACCGGAACGTCCCGGTCCGCGCGAAGGACCTCGCCGCGGAGAGCGGCCGTTCGACCCGCGCCATCGGGCGGGTACTGACGCAGCTCGTGGCGTGCGGGCTGGCCGTGTCCGGCCCCGAGGGGATCTCCGCGGCGGCGAAGGTCTCCGCAGGCGATGCCGTCGCCGCGGTGCGCGAACGCGACGACGCCGAGGAGCGCGTCCGCGCGTCCCGCATCGAGATCATGCGCGGCTACGCGGAGACCGTCCACTGCCGGCGGCGCGCGCTTCTGGAGTACTTCGGCGTCGCCGCCCCCGAGCGCTGCGGCACCTGCGATCGCTGTGACGGTGCGGATGCCACTCCCCTCGCCGGCGCGGACGCCGACCCCGACGACCTCCGCGTCGACTCGGTGGTCGACCACCACGAGTGGGGAACCGGGACGGTGATGGCCGTCGAGGCCGACCGGCTCACGGTGTTCTTCCCCGACCACGGCTACAAGGTGCTCGCTCGTGCCGCGTTCGACCGCGGCATCCTGGAACTCGGCGACGCCGCGTAGCCCGGGCCGCGGCGCGGGGAACACCGCCGTTTGGGGCGCATTTCGCGGTTTGGGGCGCGCGATTTACGCCCCAAACCGCGGATGACGCCCCAAACCCGGGAGGCCCGGGGTCACTCCCGCGTCGACCACCACGCCCAGGCCACGAGCGGCGCCTGCAGGAACAGCCGCGCGAAGCGCGCGCGGTCCGTGCTCAGCCCCGGAGCGGAGCGGCCGGTGCGCCACTGGTGCACGTTGCCGGGGAAGACGGCGACGAGGAACGCCGCGACGGCGGCCCCGACCCGGCGACGCTCGCGGGGCAGCGCGACCAGCCCGACCCCGAGGAGCACCTCGGCGGCCCCGGATGCCACGACGATGGCGTCCTTGTCCGTGTGCAGCATCTTCGTCGCCCAGTCCGGGACGACGATCCGGTACCCGCGGCGACCCCACGTGACGTGGCTGATCCCCGCGGCGACCAGCAGCAGGGCCAGCGCGCCGCGCGCGACGGAACGGACCGGGGCACCTCGACGTCGTGGCATCCGGTCAGTCTGCCATCCGGCGACGGCCCCCGGGTCGGGTCAGAGCGGCGTCGGACCGGTGCGCCGCACGAACTCGACGTACTCCGCGACGGTGTCCTCCGGGACGATCGCGCGCAGCACCACTTCGTCCACCCCGGCGGTGTACGCCTCGAGCGCGGGGCCGAGATCGGTGACATCGCGGATCGTCGTGTCAGCGGCATCCACCCCCATCCGGGCGAAGTTCGCGGCGTAGTTCGGGAACGAGGCGTACCGCGCGGTCTCGGCGTCGAGCCTCGCGCGCGCGGCGTCGACGATCGCGGTGCGCACGTAGACGGCGACATGGGTGTCGGGCGCGAGTTCGCGCAGGGCCGCGGCCTGCTCGGCCGCCTCGATCGGCGGCACCCAGTTCAGCAGGACGCCCTCGGCGCGCTCGACGGCGAGCCGCCGCATCCGCGGCCCGAGCGCGCCGACGAGCACGCGCGGGATCCCCGCATCGTGCAGGACGTCGATCGCCTCGCCCACGCGGGCGAGCGCCCCCTCCTTCGCGATGCCCGAGCCGATGCCCAGCGTCAGGCGATCGAGCGGAAGAGCGAGGGATGCCACCTCGGCGGCGATCTGCGCGGCGGGCCGCCGGTCCACGGGCACGACGCCCGTCGCGAGGTGGAGCGTCCGAGTGACCCGGGCGGCCGCGGCGAGCGCCGCGAGCGCATCGCCGTCGGGGGTGTCGTTGATCCACAGCGTGTGGAACCCGGCTGCCTCGACCGACGGGGCGATCTCGGCGACCGCGTCGGGACCGAGCGTGCCGGCGAAGCCGATGGAGACGACGCCCCGACTCACGAGACGCCCCCGGCGGAGGGGATCTCGGCGGCGACCTGGCCGACGGCCGAGAAGAACACGTGCAGATCGACGTCGTCGGTGGGCAGCAGCACGACATCGTCGACGCCGACGGCCTGGAACCGCGCGACGCCCTCGGCGATGTCGCCGACGGATCCCGCGAGCGCCCGGTCGGCGGCATCCGGTCGGTCCTTCAGCACCGCGCCCACGCGGTCGGACGCGCCCGGCCCGAACGCGGTCAGGACGTACGCCACGACGTCGGGCTTACCCTCCCGACCGGCCTCCACCCAGCCGGCATGGACCGTGCGGACGGCTTCGGCGACCTCTTCCACGGTGTGGCGGCTGTCGAGGATCACGCCGTCGGCCACCGCACCCGCGAGGTGGAGCGTCTTCGGACCTTCCGCCGCCGCGTAAACCCGCGGCGCGACGACGGGCGGCCAGTCCAGCGACACGTCGCGCAGCTTCACGTACCGCCCCTCGGTCGTCACGGTGTCGCCGGCGAGGAGGCTGCGCAACGCGGGCAGCTGCTCCTGCATGAGCGTGAGCGGCGAGGCGGCCTTGGCGCCGATCTGCCGCATCCAGTCCTGCACGCCGTGACCGAAACCGGGGAGGAGTCGCTCCGGGAACATGCGCTCGATGGTCGCGACCTCCATCGCCGACGCCGCGACGTTGCGGAGGGGGAACGGCGCGATGCCGACGCCCACGCGGAGGTGGTCGGTGGCGGCGAGCGCCGCGGTCGCGGCGGCCCACGCGGACGAGCGGAAGCAGTCCTCCCACAGCCACAACTCGGGGACGCCCTCGCCCTCGGCGACGCGCGCCGCCTCGCGGAGCTCTTCGGGGGGATGGGGGTACGGGCTGAAGATCGTGCCGATACGACTCATGCCTCTACTCTGCCCTGCCCCACCGACATTGCGGCAGGGGCAGAGTGGCATCATCACAGCGCGTCCCGTCTCTGGCGCAGCATGTCCCACTTTTGGCTGCCTGGACGGCCCCGCGGCAGCCAAAAGTGGGACATGCACTCGCGTCGCTGCTGAGCGTGCCAGGCCCGCACCCTACGGCGCCCCGACACAGCGAAAGGCCCCCGGGACCCGAAGGTCCCGAGGGCCTGACGCCGCGACTTACGCGGCGAGCACCTCCATGGCGGCCCGCACGACGAACCCGGCGTCCGTGGCATCCACGGTCACGGCTCCCCCGTCGACGAGCTCTCCCGCGACGAACAGGTCGGCGATGCGGTCGTCGATCTCGCGCTGGATGACCCGGCGCAGCGGCCGCGCCCCATACTCGGGCTCGTACCCGACCTCGGCGAGGCGGTCGACGGCGGCATCCGTCACCTCGAGCGACACCTCGCGCGACGCGAGGCGCTTCGACGTGCGCTCCAGCAGCAGCCGGACGATGTCGCGCAGCTGCTCCTTCTCGAGCTTGCGGAACATCACGATGTCGTCGATGCGGTTGAGGAACTCGGGCCGCATCGCCTCGCGGAGCTTGCCCATGACGCGGTCGCGCAGGTCGTCGTCGGCGAAGTCGCGTCCGGTCGTGGTGAACCCGATGGCTCCCGAACGGGATGCCAGGTACTCGCTGCCCAGGTTCGAGGTCATCACGATGACGGTGTTGCGGAAGTCGACCGTGCGCCCCTGGCCGTCGGTCAGGCGTCCGTCGTCGAGCACCTGCAGCAGCAGCGTGAAGACGTCGGGGTGGGCCTTCTCGATCTCGTCGAACAGCACGACGGAGTAGGGGTTCCGGCGCACGCGCTCGGTGAGCTGTCCGGCCTCGTCGTAGCCGACGTATCCGGGAGGGGCACCGATGAGGCGCGACACGGTGTGCCGTTCGCCGAACTCGCTCATGTCGAAGCGGATCACGGCGGAATCGTCGTCGAAAAGGGACCCTGCCAACGCCTTCGCCAGCTCGGTCTTGCCCACGCCCGTGGGTCCGAGGAACAGGAACGATCCGACCGGCCGACGCTCGTCGCCGAGCCCGGTGCGGTTGCGGCGCACGGCCTTGGCGACCGCGGTGACCGCGGCATCCTGTCCGATGACCCGGCCGTGCAGGTCGTCCTCCAGGTGCGACAGGCGGCCGCGCTCGGTGGCGGTCAGACGCGACACGGGGATGCCGGTGGACCGGCTGATCACCGCGGCGATCTCGGGCTCGTCGACCACCGCATCGGGACGGGGGGCGGACGTCGCCGTCGCCAGGCGCTCCTGCACCGCGGTGATCTCGTCGCGGATGCGCGAGGCCTCCTCGTAGTGCTCGGCCGAGACGGCGGCGTTCTTGTCGGCTTCCAGGACGGCCAGCCGCTCGACGAGGGCCGTCGTGTCGACCGCGACGCCGAGGCGCAGGCGCAGACGCGCGCCGGCCTGGTCGATGAGGTCGATCGCCTTGTCCGGCAGCACACGGTCGGGGAGGTACCGGTCGCTCAGCTCCACCGCGGCGCGCAGCGCGTCGTCGGTGTAGGTGACGGAGTGGTGCTCCTCGTACGCCGAGCGCAGGCCCCGCAGGATCTCGACGGCATTGGTGAGCGACGGCTCGCCGACGCGCACGGGCTGCAGACGCCGCTCGAGGGCGGGGTCCTTCTCGATCGTGCGGTACTCCTTCAGCGTCGTGGCACCGATGAGGTGCAGCTCGCCCCGGGCCAGCCGCGGCTTGAGGATGTTTCCGGCATCCATCGCGCCTTCGCCACCGGCACCGGCGCCCACGATGGTGTGCACCTCGTCGATGAAGACGACGAGCTTGCCGGACTGTGCGGCGATCTCGTCCATCGTCTGAGTCAGACGCTCCTCGAAGTCGCCGCGGTAGCGGGCGCCGGAGAGCATCGCGGCGAGGTCGATCGAGACGACGCGGGTGTCGCGCAGCTGCTCGGGCACGGCGCCCTCGACGATCGCGCGGGCGAGTCCCTCGACGACGGCGGTCTTTCCGACGCCGGCCTCACCGATCAGCACGGGGTTGTTCTTCGTGCGACGGCTCAGGATCTCGATGGTCTGCTCGATCTCGTCGGCGCGGCCGATCACCGGGTCGAGGCGGCCGGACGCGGCGAGCGCGGTGAGGTCGGTGCCGAACCGGTCGAGATTCGGGGTCGTGGATGCCGTCTCCTCGGGCGCCGTGGCCTGCTCGCCGCCGACGACGGTCTCGCGCACGCCCTGGGTCAGAGCCTCGGCGGTGACACCGGCCTGCGCGAGGATCTGCCCGGCGGGGGCGTCCTGCGCGAGGACGAGAGCGAAGAACAGGTGGTCGGGGTCGACGTAGGTCGACCCGGCGGCGCGGGCGACCTGGAACGCGTGGAACAGCGCGCGCTGGACCGATCCCGCCACGACGGCACCGTCGACGTCCGCGGCGGGACCGGCGGCCGGAAGGCGGCTCTCGGCGGCGCGGGCGATCGCGGCGGGGTCGGCGCCGAGACGCGCGACGGCGTCGCGTGCGGGCGCCTGTCCGACGAGGACGTGCAAGACGTGCAGCGCGTCGAGTTCGCGCTGGCCGCGGCCGAGCGCGTAGCGGCCGGCCTCCTGCAGAGCCTCCTGGGTGCGGGCGCTCAGGAACCGGCTGAGGTCGATCGAACGCTCGGCGCGCGCCCGCTCACCGGCGAGGTAACGCGCGAGGAACTCGTCGAACGACTGGGCGCCGTTGTCCCCGGCGCCGGGGGTGACATCTTCGGGCAATTCCGTCTCCTGTGATACGTGAGTGGAGTCGACTCAAGTTTCTTACTTGAGTGGCTGCGTATCAAGTTCAACGGGAGGGCTCCGAGGATATTCCCGGCGAACGGATCAGGCGAGAAGCCGCGGATCCGGCTCGTTCCACAGCTCCACGGTCTGCAGCAGCCAGAACACCGCGAACAGCACGAGAGCCGCTGCCTCACCGAGGAACACCCACGGCACCGGGCGGGTGACGTCCACTCCCCCGACGGCCAGCACGAGGGTGGCCGCGAGTCCGACGAGGGCGACCAGGATGCCGATCGCCACCGCCGCATACGCGGGGCGGAACCGCTCCGGTGCCCGTTGCGGACGCCACGCGGCGATCGCGGCCACGGCACCGATGAGAAGGAAGAAGCCCACCGCCGCCGCGTTGTGCGCGAAGAGGAGGAACGCGTCGCGAGCGACGAGCGCCCACGTCCCGAATCCGAGGACCACCACGACCACCGCCGCCGCGGTCACCGCGACCCCGCGCGACATCGTCCCCTGCACGATCGACAGCACCACCCCCGCAACCACCCCGACGAGGACCACGAATGCCACGCTCACGCCGTTGTTGAAGACGGCGGGAAGCACGGCGGGCGGAACACAGCGGACGGCAGCGCCGCACACCTCGGCCTCCACCGTCGTCGGCACGACGGAGATGACGAGCGCCAGCACAGCGGCGACATCGAGCAGCCCCTGTTCGACGCTGTGTCCGGACAGCGCGACGAACGCCGCCGCGACGACGAAGAGGCTCGCGACGAACACCGGCCCCGCCGGCGTGTAGTACGCCGCGCTCAGCGACGGCAGCGATCCCCCGACGATCTCCTCCACCGTCACCGCGACGGCGACGAGCAGCGTCGCGGCGAGGATGGTCAGACGCACGTATCGGTAGGTGCGCTGCGTCGACGTGGTGCGGATGCGCATAGCGGCATCCTGACAGCCACCCCCGACGTCGCGACCGCGGCGCTCTGCAAGAATGCCCGGATGCGCGAGTTCCTCCAGGGCGCCCGGATGCTCCTCCGCGGCCTCGGCCAGTGGCGAAGCTCCCCCGGGGCGATGGCGCTCGGCCTCATCCCCGGGTTCCTCGTGGCCCTCGTCCTCGGTGCGGCGCTCGTCGGCTGGGGCGTCCTCCTCGGCGAGGTCGTGGACGACTGGACCCCCTTCGCGAACACGTGGGACCCGCTGTGGGCCACCGTCCTGCGCACCGCGATCGTCGTCGCCTCGTTCGGCGCGGCTGCGTTCCTCGCGATCGTGTCCTTCACCGCGGTGACCCTCGCCGTCGGCGAGCCGTTCTACGACCGGATCTGGCGCGCCACCGAGCTCACCGCCACCGGACGGATCCCGGATGCCGACTACGGCTTCTGGCGCGCCGCCGGCGATGCTGTGCGCCTCATCTTCCGCGGGGCGTTGGCTGCGCTGGCCGCGTGGCTCCTCGGCCTCATCCCCTTCGTCGGCGGCGTCCTCGGCTTCCTCGTCGGCCTGCTGCTCACCGGCTGGCTCCTCGCCGACGAACTGACCTCGCGCGCCCTCTCCGCCCGCGGGTTCGACCGCCGCGCCCGTCGCGCCGTGCTGCGCGACAACCGGGCGCGGGCGCTCGGCTTCGGCGTCGCGACGCAGCTGTGCTTCCTCGTTCCGCTCGGAGCGGTCGCCGTGATGCCCGCCGCGGTGGCCGGCAGCACCCTCTGGACGCACGCCGCGCTGCGCGAGACGACCGGCACGGCGGACCGGGCGTCCGACGCGGCACGATAACCTGGACCGACCGAAGGGATCCCCATGTTCATCGTCTCGCTCATCCTGTTCGTCGGCGGCATGCTGCTCACCGGCCTGTCGTTCTCGCTCGCCGCGCCCGCGCTGTTCTTCGCCCTCGGCATCCTGCTGGTCGCCGCCTCCCTCGCGCTGCCGTTCCACTTCGGCACCCGCTGATCCCCCACTCGGTGCCCTTCTCGTTCGACGACCTCCGCCGCTGGCCCGACCTGGAGGGTCCGGACCTCGTCGCGGTGGATGCCGCCGACCGCCTGATCCTCGACGAATCCGAGGCCGCCCGGGCCGATGCGCCCGAGGGCGGCCTCGTCGTCATCGATGACGCGTACGGCGCCCTGACGCTCGCCGCTGCCGCGACCGGGGCGCGTGGCATCCGGGTCCACCAGGACGCCCTCACCGGCGAGCGAGCGCTCGAGGCCAACGCCGCCCGCGCCGGACTCGACGGCACCTTCACACATCACCCCCTGGATGCCGACCTGGTCCGCGACGCGCGGGTCGTGCTGCTCCGGCTCCCCCGCGCCCTGCGCGCGCTCGACGACATCGCCGGAGTCATCGCCGCGCACGCGCACCCCGACGTCGTCGTCTTCGCCGGCGGACGCCTCAAGCACATGACGGTCGCGATGAACGACGTGCTGCGCGCGCGCTTCGACCGCGTCGACGTGACGCACGCGCGGCAGAAGTCGCGCGTGCTCGTCGCGCGCGGCCCGCACGACGGCGCTGACCCGCAGCCGGAGGCGGCCACGGTGGACGGCCTCGAGGTGCGCGCGTTCGGCGGTGTGTTCGCGGGCGCATCGATCGACATCGGCACGCGCCTCCTCCTCACCCACCTCCCCGACCCGAGCGATGGCGCGATCGACTTCGCGTGCGGCACCGGAGTCGTTGCCGCGGCGTGGGCGCTGCGGCATCCATCCGTCCGAATCCTCGCCACGGACCGCTCCGCCGCCGCGGTGGCCTCGGCCCGCGCGACCGCCGCGGCCAACGGCGTGGGCGACCGCGTCGAGGTGGTCCGCGACGACCTGCTCGCGGCGCGTCCGGATGCCAGCGCGTCCCTCATCGCGCTGAACCCGCCGTTCCACAGCGGTGGTGCGATCACCGAGGGCATCGCGCCGCGGATGTTCGCTGACGCCGCGCGCGTTCTCGCGCCCGGCGGGGAGCTGTGGACCGTGTGGAACTCCGCGCTGCAGTACCGCCCCGCGCTCGAGCGCCTCGTGGGCCCGACGCGTCAGGTCGCCCGCGACCGCAAGTTCACGGTCACGGTGTCGACGCGCCGCTGAGCCTCAGCCTGTGCCGCCTGGCACACACCCTCGTCCCACCTATGGCGGTGCATGTCCCAACTGTGGTCGGCTGACGACCCGGCATCCAGCCCTATGTGGGACATGCTTCCCCTGGACTGTCGCCTGCCCCCGCGTCCCACTTATTGCGGTGCATGTCCCATATATAGTCGGCTGCGACCACCGCAGCCGCCAAAAGTGGGACATACGCCACAGATATCAGCCCTTGCCGCCCGGCGGGCCGACCACCAGCAGCACCACGAAGATGAGCGCGACGGCGAGCAGGATCAGGATGCCGAGCACCCACGGCCGCCGCAGGAAGAAGCGCAGCAACCGGTCGGGTGGCCGCTGATCGCGCGGGTCCTCGCCCGCGTCGAGCCGCCACGCTCCGCGCAGCCGACCCGTGCGCTGCAGCCAGATCTCGGTCGGGACGGTGGCGTACGGGATCACGGCGCTGACGATCGCCACCGCCGCCGGCCCGAGCCCCCACCGCTGGTTCAGCGCGACGAGCACCGCCGTCGCGCCGTACGCGAGGAACACGAAACCGTGGATGCCACCCCCGATCGTGACCGCGACGGCCAGGTCGGCGGTGGCGCGCAGAATCAATCCCGCGATGAGCAGCGTCCACGAGATCGCTTCGGCGATCGCGAGCGTGCGAAACAGGGTCAGGGGCGTGCGGAACACGTCTCTCCTCGTTCGGGGCCGGGGCTCTCCACCCTACGGACGCGCCCGCGCGGTCACCCTCCGGACGTCTCGACGTCGAGGCAGCCCGCCCTCACTCGATCGGCTCGTCGTCGTGATCGAGGGTCGGATCCGACTTCTCGCCCTCGGCCGCGGTCGACGTGTCGGGCTCGGGACCGGGGTCGATGGGCGGCTTCTCGTGTTCGGTATCCATCTCTCCAGTCCACCGGCACCCTCGCACCCCCGCCAGGGGCTTGACCCCCGCAGACGCCGCGTAGGCTGGTCGGGTGGCGGAATCCCGGGGACGCGTGTGGACCGGGGTCATCCGCATCGGGCCGCACGGCGGCGCGCACCGGGTCGCGGCGCGGGCCGCGCTCAGCGTCGGCGTCCCGCTGCTGGTCCTCCTGCTGATCGGACGCCTCGACCTCAGCGTCTACGCCTCGTTCGGCGCGTTCGCCGCGCTCTACGGACGCCTCGACCCGCCGCGTCGCCGCGTCCGGATGCAGGCGACAGCCGGTGGCATCCTGGTCCTGTCGATGCTGCTCGGAACGCTGCTGTCGGCCGTGTCCGCACCTGCGCTCGCGAGCGTCATCGTCGTCGCCTTGCTCGCCGCGGCCGTGACGCTGTTCGCGTACCGGGCGCAATGGCATCCACCCGGCGCACTGTTCACGGTGTTCGCCGCGGGGGCCTGCGCGAGCTTCCCGGCCACCACGGCGACCTTCGGCCTCGTGCTGCTCGTCGGCGTGAGCAGCGTGCTGTGGAGCCTGCTCGTCACGACCGTGTTCGTCCTCGTGCGGCGCGGGTCGTGGCGGCTCCCGTCGCGGCAGACTCCGCCGATCGGCCCGGTCGCGTGGGAGATGACCGCGACGGTCGGTGTCGCCGCGCTCCTCGCGGGCGTCGCGGGCGTGCTGCTGATCGGCTCGCACTGGTACTGGGCGATGGTCGGTGCGGTCGCCGCAGTCGGCGGCGCGCACGTGACCGCGCGGCTCATCCGGGGCGTCCAGCGCCTCGTCGGGACGCTCGTCGGCGTCCTGATCGCCGCGGGTCTCCTCGCGCTGAACCTTCCGCCGTGGGCGGTCCTGCTCGCCGCCGTCGTGATGCAGGTCGGGGCCGAGCTGTTCGTCGGCCGCAACTACGGCATCGCGATGGTGTTCATCACCCCGCTCGCGCTGCTGATGATCTCGCTCGCCTCGCCCGCCGCACCCGACGCGCTCTTGCGCGATCGCGTGCTCGAGACCGTGATCGGCGTTGCTGTCGGAACGATCGTCGCGATCGTCTCGGCGGCGCTGCGTCGACGCGCGTCGCTAGGGTGAGGATGCCATGGATACCCCCGACGACACCGGCGCCAGCTCCTCTCGAACGCTCGGACGGGACGCCGCCGAACGCATCAGTGCGGGATGCTACGGCGCCCTGATCTCGGCATCCACGCTGTTCGGTCTGAGCGACACCGACCTCGGCACGGTCATCGCGGTGGTCGTGCTGACCAACCTCGTGTACTTCGCGACCCACGTGTTCGCGTACTCCCTCGGCGACGTGTCCGCTCGCCGGCCGGGGCAGGTGGTGACGCATCACCTTCGCGTCAGCGCCCCGATGATCTCCGCGACGTTCGCCCCTCTCCTGGTGGTCGTGGTGCTCACGGCGACGGGCGTGGCCCTGTCGACGGCGCTGCTGTGGGGCGTCGCGGTGGCGATGACCTACCTCGTGGTGGTCGCCACGGCGGGTGCGCGCCTGCGCGGATATTCCGTGGTCGCCGTGCTGCTCACGGCCGTGGGAGCCGCGATCGTGGCGGCTGTTCTCATCACGGCGAAGCTGCTGCTGCACTGAAACATGCCAGGGTGGATCCTCGTGAGTCCATCGACGCCCCTCCCTCTCTCGCCCACCGCCGCGCTGGGGACGGTGGAGAAATGACGACCCCGCTGAGACTCACCGTCGTCGGCGCGATCAACGTCGACCTCACCGCCCGCGTCGAGCGTGCACCCGGCCCCGGCGAGACCGTCGCCGACGGCGTGCTGCAGCGCGGACCCGGCGGCAAGGGTGCGAACCAGGCCGTCGCCGCTGCCCGCCTCGGCGCCGCGGTGCGCCTGGTGGGCGCCGTCGGAGACGACCTCGACGGACGCGGTGTCCGCGAGCAGTTGGCATCCATCGGGGTCGACGCGTCGACCGTGCAGACCGCCGACGCCGCCACCGGCACCGCCCTGATCGTCGTGGATGCCACCGGCGAGAACTCGATCGTCGTCTGTGCCGGCGCGAACGCCGCGATCGACGCCGACGCCCTGGGGATCGACCCCGGTTCCGCCGTGCTCGCCCAGTTGGAGGTTTCGGATGCCGTGATCTCGGCCGCCGCGGACGCCGCCGGGTTCTTCGCCCTCAACGCCGCCCCCGCGCGCCCGCTCCCCGCCGGCGTACTCGAGCAGGCCGACCTCGTGATCGTCAACGAAACGGAGTACGCGCAGCTCCCGGAGGTACACGATGCTCCCCTGCTGTGCGTGACGCTCGGAGCCGCGGGCGCGCGGCTGTACCGGCACGGCGAGCTGGTCGCGTCCGCGCCCGGCGTGTCCACGACAGTCCGCAACACCGTCGGCGCCGGGGATGCGTTCTGCGCGGCGCTGGTCGTCGGTCTGCTGCGCGGCGATGCTGAGGAGGTCGCCCTCGCGCGCGCGTGCGCTGTCGGGGCTGCCGCCGTCGCAGACGATGCGTCGCAACCCGATCTGCAGCCCCTCGACGCCTACGGGGTGTCCGCGTGAGCCGCCGCCCGATCCTTGTCGATTGCGACACCGGCATCGACGACGCCCTCGCCCTCGCGTACCTGCTGGCCGAGCCCGCGGTCGAGATCGTGGGCGTCACGACGGTCTCCGGGAACACGGATGCCGCCCGCGCGTCCGCCAACACCATCTCGCTGTTCAATCTCGCCGGGGTTCACGACATCCCGGTCGCCGTGGGCGCGCACGACTTCCGCGGGCGCGACTACGCCGGCGGAGCCCCACACGTGCACGGCGAGGATGGCGTCGGCGGCATCGCGTGGGCCGCGGCCGACCGCTCCCCCGATACCCGCGCCGCAGTCGAACTCATCGACCACCTGGCTGAGCGGCATCCGGATCTCACCGTCCTCGCTCTGGGGCCGCTGACGAACCTCGCCGCCTACGCCGAGACGCCCGGCGTCGCCGCGTTCGACCGGCTCGTCGTGATGGGCGGCGCGTTCGGCCACTCCGGCAACGTGACGGCGTGGGCCGAGGCGAACATCCACAACGACCCCGAGTCGGCCGCGGTGGTCTTCGCGCAGGACTGGGACACCACCCTCGTCCCCCTCGACGTCACGATGACGCAGACCCTGGATGCCACCGACCTCGTGCGCCTCGAAGCGATCCCGGGCGCCGTCCCGCAGGCGCTGGCCGCGATGCTGCCGACCTACCTCGACTTCTACGAGGGCCGCGTCTTCCCCGACCGCCGCTGTGCGCTGCACGATCCGCTCGCGGCGATGGTGGCGGCGGGCGTGCTGCGTGGGGTCAGCGTCGCCTCGGGGCAGGTCGAGGTGCGGCTCATCGGCGGGGAACGCGGGCGCACCGTGTCGTCCCGCGCGTCGTCCACGCAGCGCTGGGTCCGCGGCATGGAGGGGTCGGCCGTCGAGGTGCTGCTCGGGCGGCTGGAGGCGCGGGAGTGGCCGGGCTGATCCGGTCGTTGCGCTAGGCGTTCGGCAGCGCCATGATGTCCCCGTTCACAGGAACTCCAACGGGGGAGGAACCATGGCAGGCAAGTACGAGCTGTACAGCGACAAGGCGGGCAAGTTCCGCTTCCGCCTGAAGGCGGGGAACGGGCAGGTCATCGCGGTGAGCGAGGCCTACGAGTCGAAGGCATCCGCTCTGAACGGGATCGCCTCGGTGAAGGCGAACGCGGATTCCGAGACCGACGATCTGACCTGATCCGCGCCCGCGTCCCCCCGCGGTTCCGGGCCGGGCGCGGGTCTCGACCACGGGCCGAGACGCGTCAGCCGCCGACGCGCAGTTGACCCATCAGGTCGAGCGAATCAGCGTTGAACCAGTAGTCGACGACGAGGTGCGCGCGCAGGCGCAGGATGTCCGTTCCGTGGAAGGTGACCTCGGTGCCCGCGGGCGCGCCTGCGCCGGGCATCGCCCCTCCATAATGCCCGGTGGCGACCCAGCGGATCGCGACGTGATCACCGTCGATGACGGGTCCGACCTCGACCGAGAACACCAGGTCGGTGAGCAGGGACCGCAGCTGCGAGACGAGCTGTTTCATGCCCGACACTCCCCCGACCGCGCTGCCGTCCCCGCCGTCGAACAGTGCGGCGTGCACGCGGTTGTCGGGAGAGATGATCTCGTCGGCGATCTCGATCTCGCCGTTCCAGAGTTCGAGCCATCTCCCGACCAGGACCTGAGCGGCGTCTCGATCGATGCCGTCGGGAGTGTCGTCGTCCATCGTCCGTTCTCCGATCTTCGCGGATCCACCCCGAAAGAGGGGACGCGATCAGGCTCGCACTCGTCGTGACATGCGAGGGGAATCGTGCGCGATCAGGCCAGGACCCCTGTCCGAAGCGTCCGTCGGCTCTCGCCGGCGGGTGCCAGCAAGCACGGCAGAGGCCCCGCACGATCACTCGCGCGGGGCCTCTGTCAGGACCGGATCAGAAGTCCCAGTCGTCGTCCTCGGTCGCCTCGGCCTTGCCGATGACGTACGACGAACCCGACCCCGAGAAGAAGTCGTGGTTCTCGTCGGCGTTGGGCGACAGGGCCGACAGGATCGCCGGGTTCACGTTCGTCACCGACGACGGGAACATCGCCTCGTAGCCGAGGTTCATCAGCGCCTTGTTGGCGTTGTAGTGCAGGAACTTCTTCACGTCTTCGCTGAGGCCCACCGAGTCGTAGAGGCTCTGCGTGTAGTGCGTTTCGTTGTCGTACAGCTCGTAGAGCAGCGAGAACGTGTAGTCCTTGATCTCGTCGCGGCGGGCCTGGTCGACCTGCTCCAGACCGCGCTGGAACTTGTAGCCGATGTAGTAGCCGTGCACGGCCTCGTCACGAATGATGAGGCGGATCAGGTCGGCCGTGTTGGTGAGCTTCGCGCGGCTCGACCAGTGCATCGGCAGGTAGAAGCCCGAGTAGAACAGGAACGACTCCAGCAGGGTCGAGGCGACCTTGCGCTTGAGCGGGTCGTCGCCACGGTAGTAGTCCATGACGATGTGCGCCTTCTTCTGAAGGAACTCGTTCTCGGTCGACCACCGGAACGCCTCGTCGATCTCCTTCGTCGAGCACAGCGTCGAGAAGATCGACGAGTAGCTCTTCGCGTGCACCGACTCCATGAACGCGATGTTGGTGTACACCGCCTCCTCGTGCGGCGTGATCGCGTCGGGGATGAGCGAGACCGCACCGACGGTGCCCTGGATCGTGTCGAGCAGCGTCAGGCCGGTGAAGACCCGCATCGTCAGCGTCTGCTCTTCGGGCGTCAGCGTGTTCCACGACTGGATGTCGTTGGACAGCGGCACCTTCTCGGGCAGCCAGAAGTTGTTGACGAGACGGTTCCAGACCTCGAGGTCTTTGTCGTCCTGGATGCGGTTCCAGTTGATGGCCTGAACGTGGTTCAGCAGCTGCAGCTTCTCAGCCATGGTGTCCTCAATAAGAATTCGTGATCAGCGGATCAGAGCATGCACGAGACGCACTCGGTCATGTCGGTGCCCTCGAGCGCCAGCTGACGGAGGCGAATGTAGTAGATCGTCTTGATGCCCTTCTTCCACGCGTAGATCTGGGCCTTGTTGATGTCGCGGGTGGTGACGGTGTCCTTGAAGAACAGCGTCAGCGACAGACCCTGATCCACGTGCTGCGTGGCGGCGGCATACGTGTCGATGACCTTCTCGTAACCGATCTCATAGGCATCCTGGTAGTACTCCAGGTTGTCGTTCGTCATGAACGGCGCCGGGTAGTAGACGCGACCGAGCTTGCCTTCCTTGCGGATCTCGATCTTCGACGCGATCGGGTGGATCGAGCTCGTGGAGTTGTTGATGTACGAGATCGAGCCGGTCGGCGGCACGGCCTGCAGGTTCTGGTTGTAGATGCCGTACTGCTGGACGGATGCCTTGAGCTCACGCCAGTCGTCCTGGGTGGGGATCGGGATGCCGGCGAACAGCTCCTTCACCTTGGCGGTCTGCGGCTCCCACACCTGGTCGGTGTACTTGTCGAAGAACTCCCCCGACGCGTACGTCGAGTCGGCGAAGCCGTCGAACGACGTGCCGCGCTCGATCGAGAGGCGGTTGGACGCCCGCAGCGCGTGGAACAGCACCGTGTAGAAGTAGATGTTCGTGAAGTCGATGCCCTCTTCGGAGCCGTAGTGCACGTGCTCGCGAGCGAGGTAGCCGTGCAGGTTCATCTGGCCGAGGCCGATCGCGTGCGAACGGTCGTTGCCGTCCTCGATCGAACGGACCGAGGCGATGTGGCTCTGGTCGCTCACCGCGGTGAGGGCGCGGATCGCGGTCTCGACCGTGAGGCCCAGGTCGCGGCCGTCCATCGCCAGCGCGATGTTCATCGAACCGAGGTTGCAGGAGATGTCCTTGCCGATGGCGGCGTACGAGAGGTCTTCGTTGTACGTCGTCGGGGTGTTGACCTGCAGGATCTCCGAGCACAGGTTGGACATGTTGATCCGACCCTTGATCGGGTTCGCCTTGTTCACCGTGTCCTCGAACATGATGTACGGGTAGCCCGACTCGAACTGGATCTCGGCGAGGGTCTGGAAGAACTCGCGCGCGTTGATCTTCGTCTTCTTGATGCGCGGGTCGTCGACCATCTCGCGGTACTTCTCGGTGACCGAGATGTCGCCGAACGGCTTGCCGTAGACACGCTCGACGTCGTACGGCGAGAAGAGGTACATGTCCTCGCCGTTCTTGGCGAGCTCGAACGTGACGTCGGGGATGACGACACCGAGCGACAGCGTCTTGATGCGGATCTTCTCGTCGGCGTTCTCACGCTTGGTGTCGAGGAAGCGCAGGATGTCGGGGTGGTGCGCGTTGAGGTACACCGCACCCGCGCCCTGACGGGCTCCGAGCTGGTTGGCGTAGCTGAAGCTGTCTTCGAGGAGCTTCATCACGGGGATGATGCCCGAGGACTGGTTCTCGATCTGCTTGATCGGGGCGCCCGACTCGCGGATGTTCGACAGCAGCAGGGCGACGCCGCCACCGCGCTTCGACAGCTGCAGCGCAGAGTTGATGCCGCGGGCGATCGACTCCATGTTGTCTTCGATGCGGAGCAGGAAGCACGAGACGAGCTCACCGCGCTGCGCCTTGCCGGCGTTGAGGAACGTCGGGGTGGCCGGCTGGAAGCGGCCCGAGATGATCTCGTCGACCAGCTGCACCGCGAGACGCTGGTCGCCGTCGGCGAGCGCGAGGGCGGTCATCACGACGCGGTCCTCGAAGCGCTCGAGGTAGCGCTTCCCGTCAAAGGTCTTCAGCGTGTAGCTCGTGTAGTACTTGAACGCGCCGAGGAAGGTCTCGAAGCGGAACTTCTTGCCGTACGCACGGTCGTTGAGCTCCTGAATGAACTCCAGCGAGTACTTCTCGAGCACCTTGGGCTCGTAGTACTCCTTCTCGACGAGGTAGTCGAGACGCTCCTTGAGGGAGTGGAAGAACACGGTGTTCTGGTTGACGTGCTGCAGGAAGTACTCCCGCGCGGCCCGCTTGTCGGCGTCGAACTGGATCTTGCCGTCGGCGTCGTACAGGTTCAGCATCGCGTTCAGGGCGTGGTAATCCAGCCCCTCGAAACGCGCCTCGGTCTTGAAGTCCACGTCGCTCAGCCCTACTTCCACCACTGTTCCAATCCTTCGGTGACGCGCTCGACGTCTTCTGGTGTGCCGAATACTTCGATGCGATACAAGTGCGGCACGGAACACTTGCGGCTGATGACGTCTCCGGCGAGGCAGAACGCGTCGCCGAAATTGGTGTTGCCCGCGGAGATGACCCCGCGGATATGACGTCGGTTGCGCTCCTCATTGAGGAAGCGGATGACTTGCTTGGGGACGGCGCCCTTCTCGACGCCGTGGCCGACACCCCCGCCGTAGGTGGGGGTGACCAGCACATAGGGTTCGTCGACGTGGAGCGGCGGGTCGGTCGGTCGCAGGGGGATGCGGACGGCCCGCTTGCCGAGCTTCTCGATGAAACGTGCGGTGTTTCCCGACACGCTCGAGAAGTAGACGAGCAGCGGAGCCTCGGTCTCCGACAGGACAGCGCTCATGAGAACCCTCTGAGCCCGTCGGGGGTCAGGCGAGGCGCGAAGCCAGCTCGTCGATCTTGTCGGGACGGAATCCCGACCAGTGGTCCTCGTCGGTGATGACGACGGGGGCCTGGAGGTACCCGAGCGACTTGACCTGCTCGAGGGCCGCGGGGTCCTCGGTGACGTCGAGCACGTTGTATTCGATGCCCTTCGAGTCGAGTGCGCGGTACGTCGCGTTGCACTGGACGCAGGACGGCTTGGTGTAGACCGTGATCGCCATTTCGTTCTCTCTCTCCCCTGGAAAATCGTCGTCCGACCGCTCGGAGCGGGCCGGGAGCTCAATACTACATATGGGGACGGACATCGGGGGGAACCACAAGGGGTAGTAGTTACACGGATGTGATTTTCCACCGCTCTCCCCATATACAACACAGGTTGTCCACGATTTCATCCACAGGCGGCGACCCCGTTTCGACCTCGTCGAGGCCCGCCGTTCCGCGGATTTTTCGCCTCCTTCCGGCATCCATCCACAGCTCGGACGTTAGACGGGGGTTCCGACATCGCACAGGGGGTGGATATCTCGCTTCGGCGTGTCGCGGCGTGTCGCTCCGGCCTCCGCACCGCCGACCGACCGCGATGTCGGGGGCACCGGGTAGCGTGGTGCGGTGGCCGGCTACCGCGTACTCCTCAGAACCCCCGGAGTGGGGCGCATCATCGCCGCGCAGCTGACGGCGCGGTTCCCCAACGGCATGATCAGCCTCGCCGTGCTCCTGCACATCGAGCACGTCACCGGTTCCTACGGTGCCGCGGGGCTCGTCCTCGCCGCGACGAGCGTCGGCCAGGCCATCGCCGGACCCGTCACCAGCCGCTGGATGGGCCGCTGGGGCATGCGCCGCGTCCTCACCGTCACGCTCGTGCTGTGCGCGGCCGCCATCGCGGCGATCGCGCTGCTCGTCGTGCCGCTGCCGGTGTACATGGCCCTCGGCTTCGTCGGTGGTCTCGCCACTCCCCCGGTCCAGTCGGCCGTCCGCACCATCTATCCCAAGATGGTCAACTCGTCCCAACTGACGCCGCTCTACTCCCTGGATGCCTCGCTGCAGGAGATCATCTGGGTGCTCGCGCCCGTGCTCATCACGCTCGTGGGCACGCAGGCGGGCACGGTTCCCGCGCTCCTCCTCATCGTCGTGATCCTCCTCGGCGGCGGCGCGTGGTTCATCCTCAGTCCAGAGGTCGGTCGCGTGCGCATCCCGCGCAGCCGCCGCGCGCTCGGCAGCGTGCTGCGCAAGCCGCCGGTGATCCTCGCCACCGCGACGGGCTTCCTCCTCATCGGCGCGTGCGCGGCCGTCGAAGCCGGCGTCGTCGCGACGTTCTCGCACGGCGGTCTCGAGGCGGGTCTCGTGCTCGCCGTCTTCGCGATCGGCAGCCTCACCGGCGGCCTCGCGTTCGGGCACATCCCGATCGGCCGCTGGGCGATGGCGCGTCGCCTCGCGATCGTCACCGTCGGCCTCAGCCTCACGATCGTGTCCCTCAACGCGTGGTGGCTCGGCGGGACGCTGCTGGTCGCCGGGGCGGGCATCGCCCCGGCCCTGGCGGTGATGTTCGCGATGACATCGGCGAGCGTCCGCTTCAGCGAGACCGCCGAGGCGTACGGCTGGATCGGGACCGGCCAGCTGATCGGCGCCGCCGCGGGTTCCGCGGTCGCCGGCTTCCTGGTCGACGGCGTCGGCCCGCAGGGCGCCTACATCGCCGCCGCCGGCTTCGCGGCCGCGGGACTGATCGTCTCGGTGCTGTTCGTCCGCGGGTTCCCCGACCTGCGTCACCGCGACGCGAGCCCGATCCCCGACACCGAGCCGGTGCACACCATCACCTGAGCGATCTCGCGCTCAGTGCGTGCGGCGCAAGAGTTCCAGCACCGCGAGCGCGTAGGCATCCGCGGGTTCGGGGTGGTCGAACACGAGCGTCGTGCCGCCGATCGAGATCTCGACCTCGTGCGTGTCGGACAGCCTCCGCAACGACCGGAACGCCGAGCGCAGCATCTCGCGCAGCTGCGCCTCGGACGGCAGCCACAGCGCATCCTCGGTCGCCACGGAGTCCAGCGCCCACTCGGTGGTGCCGTTGAACGCCAGGATGCGTCCGGTCGGGTAGTCGCGCGGTTCCACCGTCATCTCGCTCACGGTGAAGATGTCGGCCTCGAATTCCGGCTCGTCGAGTTGGAAGCGGTCGCCCGAGCGCGGATGCCACACCAGACCAGCCTCGCGGAGCGCCAGGGCCATCTCGGTCGAGATCATGGCATCCATTCTGGGGGCGGCAGGCGGCGTCGGGGCCGCACGGTAGACGGGACAGAATGGATGCCATGCCTGCTCCCGTGACACTCCCCCGCCTGTCCTGGGGCGCCGTCGGCCGTCCGACCGTCCTGCTTGCGCACGGACTCGGATCCGACGGCGCGCTGATGTGGCGTTTCGGCACCGCCCTCGCCGACGCGGGGTGGCACGCGGTCGCGGTCGATCTGCGCGGCCACGGCGACGCGCCGCGCGCGCTCGACTACTCCCTCGCCGCGTACGGTGCAGATCTCGCCGCGACGCGTCCGGAGGCCGGAGGCTCGTGGGACGCCGTGATCGCCCATTCGCTGGGCGGTGCCGCGGCGACGCTCGCCGCCGCGGGTGACGCGACCTGGACGCGCCGCCTCGTCCTCATCGATCCCGCGATCCACCTCGCCGAGCGTGACCGCCAGACAGTGCGAGCCAGTCAGGAACAGGCCTTCGCCGACCCGACGGTCGCCGCGGTGCGGGCCGAGCACCCGACGTGGCATCCGCTCGATGTCGAGCTGAAGGCGCGCGCGACGCAACGCGCGAGCCGCTGGGCTGTCGAGCAGACGAGCGAGCAGAACGTCACGTGGGACGTCCGGGCGGAGGCGGCGGCGTTGACCGTGCCGACGCACGTGATCGGTGCCGATCCGGCCGTCTTCTCGATCTTCACGGGCGCCCTCGCCGAGGAGGTGCTGCAGAACCCGGTCGTGACGATGTCCGTCGTCGAGGGGGCCGGGCATTCGCCGCACCGCGACCGTCCTGACGAGACGGTGGCGCAGCTCCTTACGGCGCTCGGCTGACACGCGGCCGCGATGTCGGAGCGGAGGACCAGAATGGATGCCATGTCCTCCGCGTTCGATCCCGCTCGGTTCCTCCCCGACGACCTGCTCGCGCGGCTGCGCGAACGCGCGCCGGTGCACGACCGCGACAACACGTTCCCCGACGCCGACCTCGACGATCTGCGGGCCGCCGGGTACCTCGGCATCCTCTCGCCCGAGGAGTTCGGCGGCGCGGGCCTCTCGCTCGCCGAGGCCGCGGTCCTGCAGCAGCGCCTCGCCGGCGCGGCTCCGGCGACGGCGCTCGCGGTGAACATGCACCTCGTGTGGACGGGCGTCGCCAAGGTCCTGCGCGACCGCGGGATCGACGACCTCGAGTTCGTGCTGCGGGGGGCCGCGGCGGGCGAGGTCTTCGCGTTCGGCATCAGCGAGGCCGGCAACGACCTCGTGCTGTTCGGCAGCGACACCGACGCCGCGCCCGACGGGGAGGGCGGCTACCGCTTCACCGGCACGAAGATCTTCACGTCCCTCTCTCCCGTCTGGGACCACCTGGGCGTGCACGGGCTCGACACCACGTCGCCCGACGCACCGAAGATGGTCTTCGCGTTCCTCGAGCGCGACGAGAACGTCGTGTCGCGCGACGACTGGAACACGATCGGTATGCGCGGCACGCAGAGCCGCACCACCGAACTGCGCGGTGCCCACGCGACGGCGAACCGCGTCGTGCGCCGACTCGACCCGGGCCCCCAGCCCGACCCACTCGTGTTCGGGATCTTCGCGGTGTTCGAGATCCTGCTGGCCTCGGTCTACACCGGTATCGCCCGCCGCGCGCTCGACCTGTCGGTCGACGCCGCGCGCGCCCGGCGGTCGAAGAAGACCGGCGCGAGTTACGCGGCCGACCCCGACATCCGGTGGCGCATCGCCGACATGGCGCTCGCCTACGACGCGCTGCCCCCGCAGATCGCCGCGCTCAGCACCGACGTCGATGACCGCGTCGACCACGGCGCGCGCTGGTTCTCGCTCCTCGCCGGCGTGAAGCATCGCGCCGTGACCGCGGCGAAGACCGTGGTCGACGAGGCCATGCTCGTCAGCGGGGGCTCGTCCTATTTCGCGCACACCGAGCTGAGCCGTCTGTACCGCGACGTCCTGGCCGGGCAGTTCCACCCCTCCGACCCCGAGTCCGCGCACTCGGCACTCGCCACCGCCTGGCTCGGACCGGTCGACGCCTGATGGCGCGCACACCCGCGGCGCTGCTGAGTCCCGCCGACCAGGAGCGTCTCCGGGCGCTCCGGCGCATGAAGGCCGTCGCGCTCGGTGCCCTCATCGGTATGGCGGTCATCTTCGCCGTCGCCTTCGCGCTGCAACGCGACATCGAGTGGCTGCAGTACGTCCGGGCCGCGGCCGAGGGCGGCATGGTCGGCGCGCTGGCCGACTGGTTCGCCGTCACGGCGCTCTTCCGGCGGCCACTCGGCCTCCCGATCCCGCACACCGCGATCATCCCCCGCCGCAAGGACGAGATCGGCCAGCAGCTCGGGGAGTTCGTCGAGACGAACTTCCTCGAGGGCGATGTCGTCCGCACGAAGCTCGAGGCGACGCCCCTCGCCGCGCGCGCGGGCGCGTGGCTCGCCGACCCGGCCCACGCCGAGCGGCTCGCCGCGGAGGGCGCGACCCTCGCATCCAGCGTCCTGCGCGCCCTGAGCGACGACGACGTGCAGGGCCTCATCGAAGACCTGGCGCGCGAGCACCTGCTGGAGCCGGACTGGGGTCCGTCCGTCGGCGGGTGGCTCGAGCGCGTCGTGAACGCCGACGCGCACCACGGCGCCGTCGACCTCGCGCTCGACAATGTGGCGGTGTGGCTGGGCAACAACCGCGAGATGTTCCAGGGTCTGGTCTCGCGCCGCCTCCCCTCCTGGGTGCCGAGTCTCGCGTCGCGCCTCGTCGACGACACCGTCTACCGCGAGGCCGTCGGGTTCGTCGACGCGGTGCGGGCCGACCCCCACCACCAGGCCCGCATCGCGATCGACCAGTACCTCGCCCGCCTCGCCGACAACCTGCAGCACGATCCCGCCACCCGGATGCGCCTCGAGGAGGCGAAGGCATCCATCTTCGACAGCCCGCGCGTGCGCGGTCTCGCCGCCGACGCGTGGAACACCGCCAAGGCCGGGCTCCTCCGCTCCCTCGCCGACCCCGAGAGCGCACTGCGCCGTCGCGCCGCTGCGGCCCTCGCCGACGTCGGTGTGCGGTTGCAGAGCGAGGAGTCGTTGCAGCGCCGCGTCGACGGCTGGGTCACGGATGCCGCGGTCTTCCTCGTCGAGCGCTACCGCCACGACATCGCGTCGATCATCACCGACACGGTGGAGCGGTGGGATGCCGCCGAGACCACCGAGAAGATCGAGCTCATGGTCGGCCGCGACCTGCAGTACATCCGGCTCAACGGCACCGTCGTGGGTGCTCTCGCGGGGCTCGCGATCTTCACCGTCGCACACCTCGCGTGGGGGTCGTGACGTTCCGAAAAGGGACGAAACTCCTCGCTGGGGCACCGCCGCGCTGGGTACCCTGAGCGCGTGAACTCCGGTTCGGGGGCCGAGCTCCTCTTCACCTATGGAACCCTCCAGCTGCCCGAGGTGCAGCTGGACACGTTCGGGCGCCTGCTCGCCGGCGAGGACGACGTCCTCCACGGCTACCGGCTCGAGTGGACCGATATCGACGACGACCGCGTCGCGCAGTTGTCGGGGCTCGCGTCGCATCCGATCCTGCGGCGGACGGACGATGACCGCGACCGCGTCTTCGGGCGCGTGCTCGCGCTGACCCCGGAAGAGCTCGACGCCGCGGACGAGTACGAAGTGTCGCTATACCGACGGGTCTCGGTGGTGTTGGCCAGCGGCATCCGCGCCTGGGTCTACGTCGGCCACTGAGGCCCCTCCTCGCACGGGACACGCCGAGCGCGCCACCCCCGGTTTGCAGCGGGTCGCCGTCGATATCCTCGTCTCGGATGCCGGTTCGACCCTCGCGCCCCGCGCGCTCCGCGTCCGACTCCTCACGGCAGCGAAGCGGAGAGACGATGATTCAACTGATCCTTGCCCGGCACGCCAAGTCGGACTGGGCGGACGAGGGCGTTGCCGACCACGACCGGCCACTCAACGACCGAGGACGCCGCGACGCGCCGACGGTGGCGCGATCGGTCCTGCGCCGGGGCGTGCGGCCCGAGGTCCTGCTCTCCAGCAGCGCGGTGCGGGCCCGGAGCACGGCCGCCGCCTTCGCTGAGGAGTTCGAGGTCGGCGTCACCGAACAGTCCGAGCTCTACCTCGCCGACGCCGACACGCTGCTCGAAGCGGCGCGCGCGACCCGTGCGCGCGAGGTCATGGTCGTCGCGCACGACCCGGGCATGAGCGAACTCGTCTCAAGACTGGCCGAGCGCGACGTGCGCATGGTCACGTCCGCGGTGGCGGTCTTCACGTGGCACGAGGGCGACTGGGACGACGTCGGCACGACCGCCCCGGACGAGTTCGAGCTCCTCACGCCCTGACGTCCGCCGGACTCCTCACACGGTCCCGCCGACGGCGAACGCCCGCGCGAGCACGTCCTCGGGCCGCCCGTCGTCGTGCTCGGCCCACCAGGTGAGCGCGGAACTGGCGACGGCGGCGAGGGCGTGCGCCCGAACGACGGCGGCGAGTTCGCCACCCTCCGGGTCCTGGCTGGCGAGGAATCGGTGGATCTCGTCGGTGAGCGCCGTCAGACGGGGGTCGGCGCGAAGGTCGAGCGCCGGGGTGGCATGGATGACACGAAGCCTCCGGCGCGTCACCTCGATCTGGTCGTCGGGGAAGACCGACGCCGTCACGTAGGCCGATCGGAGCGCCGTGAGCGCATCCGCACCGTCTACGCGCAGGGCGGCGCGGAAGCGTGCGACGAACTCGTCGAGCCCACCCCAGACCAACGATTGCTTGCTCGGGAACAATCGGAACAGCGAGCGCCGGCTGACGTCGGCTTCGCGCGCGATGTCGTCCATCGAGACCGCGTCGAACCCTCTCTCGTCGAAGAGGCGGAGGGCGACGAGCGAGACGGCATCCGGGGAGATCGTGCGCGGACGACCGGGGGAACGGGTCATGGCATCCTTTCGGCACTCAGTGCTATAACGGTGCTGACGCGCCTCGCGCCACCCGATCTCGAGGAGGAGTTCTCATGTCACCGTCAACCGCCGGACGTTTCGCCGACAAGACCATCATCGTCACCGGAGCCGGATCGGGCATCGGACGCGCCACGGCCCACCGGATCGCGCAGGAGGGCGGCCACGTCGTCGCCACCGACGTGATCGC
Organism: Microbacterium sp. SLBN-111; assembly: GCF_049739645.1. NCBI lineage: Bacteria > Bacillati > Actinomycetota > Actinomycetes > Micrococcales > Microbacteriaceae > Microbacterium > Microbacterium sp. SLBN-111. Next base: position 2,703,989 of record NZ_JBMGQH010000001.1, on the reverse strand, counting down.
GGAGCGCCTCGAGGCCCTCGCCGCCGAGCTCGCCGGTCTCGACGTCGCCACCGTCGTCGGCGATGTCTCGTCCGCCGACACCATCGCCGCCCTCCTGGATGCCGCGGGCGACCGCATCGACGGCCTCGCGAACATCGCCGGGATCATGGACGGCTTCCTGCCGCCGAGCGAGGTGGACGACGCGACGTGGGAGCGCGTGTTCGCCGTCAACCTCACCGCGCCGATGCGCCTCACCCGCGCCGTGCTGCCGCGCATGATCGAGGCCGGCGCCGGATCGATCGTCACCGTCTCGTCGGAGGCGGGCCTCCGCGGCTCGGCGGCCGGCGTCGCCTACACCTCGTCGAAGCACGCCGTGGTCGGGTTCACGAAGAGCGTGGCGTTCTTCCACGGCCCGCAGGGCATCCGCGCGAACGCGGTGGCTCCCGGCGCCGTCGCGACCAACATCGAGGCGCCGATGCGGAGCGACTACGCCGGGTCGCGGATCGGCCCGCTCATGCAGGTCGTGATTCCGCCGATGGCCCAGGCCGAACAGCTCGCGGCGGCGATCACGTGGCTGCTCAGCGACGACTCCGCCAACGTCAACGGCGCGATCCTCCCGAGCGACGGCGGCTGGTCCGCGATCTGACGCGCACCGACGGCGGTGCCCCGAGGCGCCGCCGCCCCGCCCGTCGAGTGTCCAAGACACGCCGTTCGCACCCGCGCGCACGCGGCGTGTCGTGGACACTCGATCTCGGCACACGGGCACTGAGCGCGCGCGGCAGCGACCCGCGCGTCAGCGCACGACCAGCCGCGGCACCACCAGCCGGTGCGCCGCACCCGCCGTCGCGGGGCGCGGGGCGACGACCGTGCCCTCTTCCCCCATCAACAGGTCGAGGGCTCCGGATGCCACGCGCTCGGGCAGCTGCTCGACGCTGGAGAGCCCGAGCGCCTCGGCGGCGGGGGTGTTGTCGAAGCCGATGACGGGGATGTCCGCGCGCCCGGCGACCGTGGTGGCCAGGTGCGCGCCGATGGCGAGCGAGTCGCTCGCGCACACGATGCCGTCCACGTCGGGGTCCCGGGCGAGGCCCTCGGCGATCACGTCGCGGGCGAGCGCGACGCTGTCCTCGACGACCCAGCGCGGACCCGCGGCCGCGCCGACGCTCTCGCGCCAGCCGCGCTCGCGTTCATCGCCCGTGCCGGATCCGGTCGGCCATCCCAGGAACGCCACGCGTCCGCGACCGCCGGAGAGCAGATGCTCGGTGGCCGCGCGCGTCCCGGCCGCGCCGTCGACATCCACCCACAGGTGCGCGGGGGCGGCGACGTCGTCCTCGCCCCACGGACGCCCGAACGACACGAACGGCAGCCCGCGCTCGTTCAGCCACCCCGTGCGCGGGTCGCCGTGGAAGGTGCCGGTGACGACGACGGCATCCACTTCTCCCCCCTCGAGCAGATCGCCGAGGCGCTCGATCTCCTCCTCCGCGGTGCGCGCGGCGTAGAGGAGCACCCGCATGTCGCGCTCGCTCGCACGCTCGGTGAGGGCGTGGACGAAGCGGTCGAGTACGACGCCGGCGATCCCGCCCGCATAGGGATCGAGGTGGATGCCGATGGTCGAGCTCCGTCGCGTGCGCAGGCGCCGCGCGGCCGCATGCGGGCGGTATCCCAGCTCGGCGATCGCCGCCTCGACCCGGATCCGCGTCGCCTCGCGCACGATGCCGGGGGTGTTCACGACGTTCGACACCGTCTGCCGCGAGACGCCCGCGACGCGCGCGACGTCCTCGACGGTGGGGGCTTTCGTCATCCCGTCCTCCCGGTGTCTCGACGGTCATCGTAGGTCTGGCGCGACGGCTTGACAGCGCGGCCCGCCGCTCCGTACTTTAGTCGGACCGGAGTTTGAACGTTCAAACTCTCGGCCCTCCGGGCACCGCGGAGGGGTCGCATGCCTCATCGAAGGAGAGAGACACATGACACGGCACATCGCCCGCACCTGGCTCGGAGCCGGAGCGCTCCTGGCCACCGGGGCCCTGACACTCACCGCCTGCGGCTCGGGCTTCAACGATTCCGGCAGCGCCGAACAGTCCTCCGGCGGCTCGCTGTCGATCCTCATCGGCTCGTCGGGCGACGCCGAGACCCAGGCCGTCGAGGACGCCGTCGCCGCGTGGTCGAAGGAGTCCGGCGTCGACGCGAAGGTGCAGGTCGCGAACGACCTCCCCCAGCAGCTGTCCCAGGGTTTCGCGGCAGGGTCGCCGCCGGACCTCTTCTACCTCGCGCCCGACGCCCTCGCCGGCTACGCGGCGAACGGGTCGATCGCCGCCTACGGCGACGACCTCGCGAACAAGGACGACTTCTACTCCTCGCTCGTCGACAACTTCACGGTCGACGGCAAGTTCTACTGCGCTCCCAAGGACTTCTCGACCCTGGCCCTCGTCATCAACACCGACCTGTGGTCGGCGGCGGGACTCACGGATGCCGACATCCCGAAGACGTGGGACCAACTGGCATCCGTCGCCCAGAAGCTCACCGCGGACGGCCGCGTCGGTCTCGCGTTCGGTGCCGAATACCAGCGCGTGGGCGCGTTCATGGCGCAGGCCGGCGGCGGACTGCTGAGCGACGGCAAGGCCACCGCCGACAGCTCGGCCAACATCGAGGCCCTGCAGTACGTCAAGACGCACCTCAACGACGGCAGCTTCGCCTTCGCGTCCGACGTGGGCGCCGGGTGGGGCGGCGAGGCGTTCGGCACCCAGAAGGCCGCGATGACCATCGAGGGCAACTGGATCACCGGTGCCCTCACCGCCGACTACCCCGACGTCAAGTACACCGTCGCCGAGCTGCCGGCCGGTCCCGGCGGCAAGGGGACGCTGCAGTTCACCAACTGCTGGGGCATGGCCGCCGACAGCACCAACCAGGACAACGCCCGCGCCCTCGCCGAGTACCTCACCGGCACCGACCAGCAGCTCGCGTTCTCGAAGGCGTTCGGCCCGATGCCGTCCATCCAGTCCGCCGCCGACGCATGGTCGAGCGCGAACCCGAACCTGACGGCGTTCCTCGCCGGAGCCGAGTACGCCCAGTTCCCGCCGAACATCGCGGGCGCGGCCGACGTCATCACCGACTTCAACGCCCAGCTGGAGTCGCTGAAGACCGGGGACCCGCAGGCGATCCTCACCACGGTGCAGGGCAACCTCGAGGCGATCGCCAAGTAGGCGCGACCGTCCATGACCGCTCTCACCACCGCGCCGCGCCGCGCCGGGTCCTCCTCCTCGGGGATCCGGCGCGGCGAGGCCGCCGCCGGCTGGCTCTTCACCGCCCCGGTGCTGATCATCCTCGGCGTGTTCCTCCTCGTCCCGGTGCTCATGGCGCTGTGGGTGAGCTTCTCCGACTGGACCGGCCGGGGCAGCCCCTTCTCCTCGAACGTGAACTTCGTCGGTCTCGACAACTACGCCGCCGTGACCACCGGCGGAGGCCTTGCCGAACGCGACTTCGGCACGGCCCTGCGCAACAACGCCTGGTACGTGCTCCTCGTCGTGCCGCTGCAGACCGCCCTCTCGCTCTTCCTCGCCGTCCTCGTCAACCGCGCAGTGCTGCGCGGTCGCGGGTTCTTCCGCACGGCGTTCTACTTCCCCTCCGTCACCAGCTCCGTCGCGATCACCGTGCTGTGGCTGTTCCTCTTCTCCACGTCGGGCGCGATCAACGAGGTGCTGTCGTGGCTGGGCGTCAACGGCCCCAACTGGTTCAGCGACCCGTCCGGCATCGTGCACAACGCCCTCGCGACGATCGGCGTCGCGAACGGCCCCGCCGCCCTGACCGGGAACACGTTCCTCGGCGTCTCGTGGTGGGACTGGCTCGGCGGACCGTCGGTCGCGATGTCGGCCTTCATCCTCATGGCGGTCTTCACGACCTCGGGGACCTTCATGCTCCTGTTCATCGCGGGCCTGCAGAACATCGGCGGCGACGTGCAGGAAGCCGCGATGATGGACGGCGCGAACGGGTGGCAGCGCTTTTGGCGCGTCACGCTCCCCCAGCTGCGGCCCGTCCTCTTCACGGTGCTGACCCTGGGGCTCATCGGCACGTGGCAGGTGTTCGACCAGATCTACACCGGCACGCAGGGCGGCCCGGGCAAGACGACCCTGACCCCCGCCTACCTCAGCTACTCGTCGGCCTTCCTGTCGCAGCAGTGGGGTCAGGGCGCGGCGATCGCGTTCGTGCTGTTCGTGATCATCGTGGTCCTGACGATCCTGCAGCGATGGGTGCTGCGCGAGCGTCCCGTTTCGCGTCGACGCGCGCGGCAGTACGAAGTTCGCGCCCCGAAGGGAGGCACGCGATGACCGCCACGGCATCCCCCGAGGTCACCGTCGCCGCCGAGCAGGTCGTCGGCGGCCCGCGCCGCAGGCCGGCGAAGCACCGCATGTCGGGCAAAGCGCTGCGGTGGCAGATCGCCCTCTACGCGCTGCTGTGCGTGCTGGCGCTCATCTACATCTACCCGTTCCTCGTCCAGGTGGCGACGTCCTTCAAGCCGGATGCCGTCGCCGCCGCCGACCCGATCTCGCTCGTGCCGCAGCCCTTCACGTGGGCCGCGTACGAGAGGCTCTTCCTCCGCTCCGACTTCCCCGTCTGGTTCGCCAACTCCGCCGTCGTCACCGTGTTCGTGACCCTCGGCCGCGTGTTCTTCAACTCGCTCGCCGGGTACGCGCTCGCGCGTCTGCAGTTCCGGGGGCGCGGCATCGTCTTCGCGGCCCTGGTCGCGGTCATGGCGGTGCCGACGGTGGTGCTGCTCATCCCGAAGTTCCTCGTGATCAACCAGCTCGGCATCTACGACTCGTACGCGGGCATGATCCTCCCCCTCTTGGTGGATGCCGCGTGCGTCTTCATCATGAAGAACTTCTTCGAGTCGATCCCGCCGTCCGTCGAGGAGCAGGCGCGCATCGACGGGGCGAGCACGTTCCGCATCTTCTGGTCGGTCGTCCTGCCCATGGCGCGACCGGCGCTGATCACGATCGTGATCCTGTCCTTCCAGGGATCGTGGAACGAGCTGAGTCACTTCGTCATCTCGACCCAGTCGCCCGAGCTCACCACTCTGACCAAGGGCGTCGCCTCCCTCGCGAGCGGACAGCTCAGCCAGGGCAGCCAGTTCCCCCTCAAACTCGCGGCCGCGGCCATCATGACGATTCCGGTCGCCGTGGTGTTCTTCGTGTTCCAGCGCCGCATCATGAACGCCAGTGAAGGAGCCGTCAAAGAATGACCACCGCCCCCGCCGCCTCGACGGACGCGCCGACCGCCCTCGCCCCCGCCGATCCTGCACCGCTGCAGCCCCTGCTCAGCGACGCCGTGATCGTGCTGCGGGCCCCGACGCAGGTGTGGTCCGACCGCGACGGCGCCGTGGGCACGTCCGCCGTGCACGGGATCTACCACGGGGACGTCCGGCACGTCCGGGCGCTCACCGCGTCCTGCGACGACTCGCCCATCGAGTGGATCTCGACCGCGCCCGACGGCCCCTCGCGGATCGTGTTCGGCGGCGTCCTGCGCGGGATCGACGACACGACCCCCGACCCGAAGGTGCGGTTGCTCCGTGAGCGCACCGTGGCCGACGGCCGCGTGGCCGAGACGTGGACGCTCCGCTCCCGCGTGGACGCCGCCATCCGCACGACGCTGCGGTTGCGCTTCCAGCCGGAGTTCGCCCTGCTCCACGAGGTGAAGTCCGGGCACGCGCGGCCGCAGCAGACCGAGGTCGAGATCGAGGCGGGATCGGCGCGCGTCTCCGCCGGGCCGCAGGCGCTCGAGCTCACGGCGGACGGTGCCGAGGTGGCATCCGGTTCCGCGTTCGTCGAGGCGAGCTGGGAGGTCGAGGTCCCCGCCTTCGGCGAGACCGCCGTGACATGGGAGCTCGCCCTGCGCGATGACACGCTCGTCGTGGGCGGAGCCGCGGCCCCGGCGCGCTGGGATGCCGCGGCCGTCGCCGCCCGGACCCGCGACCCCCGCCTCGCGCGGTGGCTGACGACCGCGCTCGGCGACCTCGACGCCCTCCGCCTCGTGCTCCCCGACGACCCCGAGGACGAGTTCTTCGCCGCCGGCGCCCCGTGGTTCTTCACGCTCTTCGGCCGCGATTCGCTGTGGGCCGCGCGTCTCGCCCTCCCGCTGGACCGTGACATCGCGGCATCCACTCTCCGCGTGCTCGCGCGCCTGCAGGGCGAGGTCGACGACCCGCGAACGGCCCAGGAACCCGGCAAGATCCTGCACGAGCTGCGCTCGTCGTCGCTCGAGATTCCGAGCGAGGGCATCTCCCTTCCGCCTCGGTACTACGGCAGCGTCGACTCCACCCCCCTGTGGATCTGCCTGCTCGCCGACGCGTGGCGCGCGGGGCTTCCCGCCGACGAGGTCCGGGCTCTGCTCCCGGCGCTCCGCGGCGCTCTCGGCTGGATCCGCGACAGCGGCGACAGCGACGGCGACGGCTTCCTGGACTACATCGACCGCCTCGGGACCGGCCTGGCGAACCAGGGCTGGAAGGACTCCGGCGACTCGATCCAGTGGCGCGACGGGTCGCTCGCGGACGGTCCGATCGCCCTGTGCGAGGTGCAGGGATACGCGTACGAAGCCGCCCTCGCCGGCGCGGAGATGCTCGCGGAGTTCGGTGACGCCACGGATGCCGCGGACGTCGCGTTCTGGCGCCGGTGGGCCGCCGACCTCAAGACGAGGTTCGCCGACGCCTATTGGATCGAGACCCCCGAGGGCCGATACCCGGCCGTCGCGCTGGACCGCGAGAAGCGACCGGTCGACACCCTCACGAGCAACATCGGTCACCTGATCGGCACGGGAATCCTGGATGCCGACGACGAGGCGCACATCGCGGAGCTGCTGCGCGGCCCCTCGATGTCGAGCGGTTACGGGATCCGCACCATGTCGACCGGCGCCGCCGGCTACTGGCCGCTGTCCTACCACGGCGGCAGCGTGTGGGTGCACGACACCGCGATCGCCGTGCACGGCATGCGGCGAGCGGGCCTCCTGGAGCCGGCGCGCGCCGTCGTCGCGGAACTGCTGGATGCCGCGGAGGGGTTCGCGTACCGCGTCCCCGAGCTGCACTCCGGCGATCCGCGCTCCGAGACCTCGGTCCCCACGCCCTATCCCGCCGCGTGCCGCCCGCAGGCGTGGTCGGCGGCGGCCGCGGTGGTGTGCCTCACGGTGCTCGAGGCGCGAGACTGACCCGTTCGGTGTCCCAGGACACGCGGATGCCGCGAAGGCGCCTCCGCGTGTCTTGGACACTGAACCATCAGCGCGGGGCGGCGCCGGCGCCTGATGCGCGCCGGGGCGGCGCCTGCGCGGGGCGCCGGGGCAGCGCGACGTCAGGCGACGGGGGCGACCGTCCCGCCGGTGAGGCGCACGAGTTCGTCGAAGGTCAGCGGGAACACGGTGTGGGGTGTGCCGCCGGCGGCCCAGATCTCCGGGAACGCCGCGAGATCCTCGTCCACGATCGTCGTGAGCGGCGCGGGGTGCCCCGTCGGCGCGACGCCGCCGATGGGCTGACCCGTCGCGGCGAGCACCTGGTCCGGCGTCGCCCGACGGATGCCACCGCGCCCGAGTCGCGCGGCGAGAGCTGCCGTGTCGACCCGGTGCGCCCCGCTCGTCATGACGAGCAACGGTTCGTCGTCGCTCCAGAACACGAGGCTGTTGGCGATCGCGCCCACCTCGATCCCCAGGGCTTCCGCGGCCAGGACGGCGGTGTGCGCGGCATCCGGGAGGACGACGATCTGTCCGGTGATCCCCGCGCGCTCCAGCGCGGCGGCGACGAGACGACTACGGGCGGGAAGGGACTCGCTCATCGCGCCAGCATATTGCTCGCTCACGCCCGGTCGTCGGCCACAATGGTCATGGATGCCGCAACGCCGCGGCATCCATGAGAGAGCCGCCCACAAGGCGACCGACCGAAGGATCGCGATGACCACCGCCCTGCCCCTGCCCGATTTCGCCCACGAGCGCGTGGAGGTGAGCACGGGACGCCGCAGCGGCCTGTTCATCGCCGTCGCGCTGCACTCCTCCGTGCTCGGCTCCGCTCTCGGCGGCGCCCGACTGTGGACCTACCCGCATTGGAGCGACGCGCTCGGTGACGCCCTGCGCCTCTCGGCCGCGATGACGTTGAAGAACGCGGCGGCGGGACTGGATGCCGGGGGCGGTAAGTCGGTCATCGGTCTGCCCGAGGGGACGGTGCTGGACGCCGACCGTCGACGCGCCGCGTTCCTCGACCTGGGCGACGCCGTGGAGAGCCTGGGCGGCCTGTACCGGACCGCGGAGGACGTGGGATCCACGACCGAGGACATGCTCGTCGTGAGCGAGCGGACGGCGCACGTCGTGGGGCTCCCCGACGCGGTCGGCGGATCGGGCGAGCCGGCCGGACCCACCAGCCTCGGCGTATACGCGTCGCTCGTGGCCACCCTCGAGCGCGTGGTCGGATCGGACGACGTGCGTGGACGCCGGATCACGATCGCCGGTCTCGGACAGGTCGGCGGTCGGTTGGCCGAACGCCTCGCCGCCGAGGGCGCCGTCCTCACCGTCACAGACGTGAACCCCGCCAAGCGTGCCCTGGCCGCGCAGCTCGGAGCCGCGTGGGTGGAGCCGGGCGACGCGCACTTCGTGCCCGCCGACGTCTTCGTCCCCGCGGGCATCGGCGGTGTGCTCACCGACGACGTGATCGACGCGCTCGACGCGCGCGCCGTGTGCGGTCCCGCGAACAATCCGCTGGCCGACCGGTCCGGCGCCGACCGCCTCGCCGCACGCGGCGTGCTCTACGCCCCCGATTTCGTCGTCAACGGCGGCGGCGTGATCTACCTCGACCTCACGGCCAAGCAACTCGGCTCGCGCGAGTCGATCATGGCCCGCGTCGCGGGGATCGGCGACACCCTCCGCCGGGTGTTCGACGAAGCGGAGAGCCGTGGCGTCACGCCCCTCGCGGCAGCGGAGGGTCTCGCGGCCGAACGGCTGCGGACGGGCGCCGGCGCGTTGGTCTGACACGGAGAAAAGAACCCCGGATGCCATAGCATCCGGGGTTCTTTCTTTGGGGGTCAGTGGGCGGGCGTCGTATGCCTCGAGCACCGCCGCCGAGATACGCCCGCGCGAATTGATCGAGTAGCCGTTGGACTCGGCCCAGGCGCGGACATCACCCAAGTCACGGGCGGACGCGGAACGCGCTTTCGTCGCACGACGCGCGGGGGCCGGGACGGAACCGACCGCGCGACCGGCCGCCACGAACGGCTCGAACGCCGCGCGGAGCTTCGACGCATTGTCTTCGGAGAGGTCGATCTCGTACGCGCGGCCCTCGACCGAGAAATGAATCGTGGTGCCGTCGTCGATGACGGCCCCGTCGAGGTCGTCGATGAGCTGCGTGATCTGCTTTTTTGCCATGTCGCGATTGTAGATCCGGCGGATGGGCGAATTCCGAGAGATGACGGGGAGTTCACCCGTCGAATAGCCCCACCGCTCCCGGTTCAATCATTCGTGGAAGAACGCCGCGCCCCACCCTCGATTGCGGTGATGCGGTGGTCCTCGCCATGGGTCAGTTCCGTCCCCAGGAAATCCTCGTCGCTGGGCAGACGGAGGGAGAACTCCGAGAATGCCGAAATGCGAAGCGCGACCTCGTCGGTCGCCGCGTCGAGCACGTGACCGCCGACCCGACGATCATCGCTGAGATAGTGCAGATGCAGCCCGGCGATCGTGATTCCCTGGTATATGCGCGGCATCCAGAATCCGATCATCACTCCCGACTGATCGGCGCTCTCGGTCTCGATCTGTTCGGCCGCGACCTCGCCGAGCGGGCGAGGCTCCTCTTGTCGCCGGGTGACCCGCGTCCGGACCCGGGAGAAGGCCCCTTCGATCCGGATGGCGTGGAACAGATTCCGGCTGAGCAGCCGGGCCTCGACCGCCTCCGTCACCCCGTCGAGGCCCAGACGCCCGAGCGTCTCGACTTCGTTCTCGCCGAAGAAGCAGACATCGACGAACGGCACGGCTTCGTCGTCGCGCATGCGCCGGGGCGCGGCATCCGCGGTGCACTCGAAGGCCTCGCCGTCGAGGAGGATCACCTCTCCGCCGAGACCCTCGCAGCACCCGATGCCGGTATCACCCCACCGCCGGACTTCCGAGATCGGAACGCCCGAAGAGTAGACGCCCGCCATGAGCGCGTCGAGCACCGCGAATTGCGTCACGGCCCCCGCGCTCACCGCGAGCGATCCCCCGCCGGGCAGAGAATTCCCTTCCTCAGGAATTCGCCGCGCGGTAGGCCTCGAGGATGGGAGCAGGGATACGGCCGCGGTCGCTCACCGTGTGGCCGTTCGCACGCGCCCATTCCCGCACCGCTGCGAGATCGACGTCGCTGGAGCGGCGCGAAGAACGCCCGCGACGCGGAGCCGACGTCGACCGACCGACCGCACGGGCGGCGTCGACGAACGGCGCGACGGCCGTATAGAACTTGTCCGCATTGCGGTCGGAGAGATCGATTTCGTAAGAACGGCCCTCGATCGAGAAAGTGATCTGCTTTCCGCCGCCTTCTTCGAGGACGGTACCGTCGAGATCGTCTACAAGATGCGTGATGTGCTTAATCGCCATGATGCGAGAATGCTACACCTTTGGCGCTATGAACCCCGTGTACCGGTGGGTGTGATATCGCAGTCGCGTCGAGATCGCCAGCGTTAGCCACGAACGGCCGGAGGCACTAACGTCCTCGGGTGGCGTTCGGTCTGTAGCGCCAGGACGGAGGAAGTGACGAGTGAGCGTTTTTCGCACCAAGTCCATCGAGCAATCCATTGCCGATACCGATGAGCCGGAGTTCCGACTGAAGAAGTCGCTGAGCGCCCTGGACCTCACGGTCTTCGGGGTGGGCGTCGTCATCGGCGCCGGTATCTTCACCCTGACCGGACGAGCGGCGCACGATGTCGCGGGGCCGGCGATCGTGATCAGCTTCGTGGTCGCCGCCATCGCGTGCGGCCTCGCGGCGATGTGCTACGCCGAATTCGCCTCCACGGTTCCGGTGTCGGGCTCGGCGTACACCTTCTCCTACGCCTCCCTGGGCGAGCTGTTCGCGTGGATCATCGGATGGGACTTGATCCTGGAGATGTTCCTCGGAGCCAGCGTCGTCGCGCAGGGATGGAGCGCGTACCTGAGCGCCTTCCTCGAACAGCTCGGCATCGTGCTTCCGGCCGCCGTGTCGTACGGGGGCGTCGTCGATCTGCCGGCCGTTCTGCTGGTGCTCGTGCTCGGCGGACTCATGACCGTGGGCATCAAGGAGTCGCTGCGGGTCAACCTCGTCCTCGTCGCCGTGAAGCTGTTCATCGTGCTGTTCGTCATCGTCGCGGGTCTGATGTTCGTCAACCCGGCCAACTATCAGCCGTTCGTCCCCGACAGCGTCCCGACCGAATCGACCTCCGGGCTGACCCAACCGCTGCTGCAGTTCCTCTCCGGCCTCGAACCCGCGACGTTCGGCGTCGGCGGCATCCTCGCCGGCGCGGCACTGGTGTTCTTCGCCTACATCGGCTTCGACGTGGTGGCCACGACCGCGGAGGAGACCAAGAAGCCGCAGCGCGACATGCCGATCGGCATCATCGCCTCACTCATCATCTGCACGATCCTCTACTGCGCCGTGGCTCTCGTGGTCACCGGCATGGTGTCGTACCGCGACCTCGACCCCGCGGCCGCGCTCGCGAACGCCTTCGCGTTCCACGGTCAGGGGTGGATGGCCACGGTCATCTCCGCCGGAGCCGTCGCGGGTCTGACCACCGTGGTGCTCACGCTCCTCATCGGTGCGACGCGCATCATCTTCGCGATGTCGCGCGACGCGCTGCTCCCCCAGCGGCTGGCGAAGGTTCACCCGCGCTTCCGCACCCCGTGGGTCATCTCCCTGATCGTGACCGTCATCGTCGCGGTCGTGGCCGGAGTCACCCCCGTCGGCGTCCTCGAGGAGATGGTCAACATCGGCACGCTGTCGGCGTTCGTGCTCGTCTCCGTCGGTGTGATCGTGCTGCGGCGCACGCGTCCCGACCTGAAGCGCGGCTTCCGGGTGCCGTGGAGCCCCGTGCTCCCGATCCTGTCGGCGTTGATCTGCACGTACCTCATGCTCAACCTCTCGGTCGAGACGTGGCTGCGGTTCCTCATCTGGCTCGCGATCGGCTTCGCGATCTACTTCGCGTACTCGCGGCGCCACGCGCGCGTGGGGACCGGGGAGTTCCTGGATCCGGCGAAGCCCGGAGTGGTGGGGCCGCCGAAGGAGTGACCCAGCCGACCGGATGCCACGACTCGACGCCGGGTCGTGGCATCCGGCGTGTCAGCCCGCGGTGAACCGCTGCAGACCCAGGACGCCGAGGAGACGGATCTTCTCCTCCGCCTCGCTGCGCGGTTCGGGGGTCAGGACGAGGAGCGCCTGGCCGCGATCCTCCGTGAAGAGGACCTGGCAGTCGACCTCGATGTCACCGAGCTCGGGGTGCACGAGGACCTTGTGGTCGGCGAACCGTTGGGCGACCTCCTGCCGCTCCCACAGGCGGCGGAACTCCTCGCTCCGCGGCAGGATCTCGGCCACGAGCTCCCCCGCGACGGACGTCGGGCCCAGGATCCCGTACGCCGAGCGAAGCCCCGCCACGATGGCGCGGCTCTGGCGCTCGCGGTCGCTCTCCGGATAGATCCCGCGATCGGTGTGCGGGGGCACGAACCACCGCCACGCCTCGAACCGCGCCCACCCCCGCGCGCCGACGTGGTCCCCCAGCAGGGCGACGGCGAGCGCGTTCTGCGCCAGGGTCTCGCCGACGTGCGAGATGACGAGTGCGGGCGTGTCCGACAGACGCGCGAAGACGCGCTGCAGCGCGGGCGAGACGTGATCGGCGCGTCCGAGCCGGTCGGGCACGGCGTGGCCCGCGAGGCGGAACAGGTAGTCGCGTTCGTCGCGCGTCATCCGGAGGGCCCGGGCCAGCGCTGCGAGCACGGCGGTGCTCGGCTGCGGCCCGCGCTGCTGCTCGAGACGGGTGTAGTAGTCGACGGACATCGCGGCCGCCGCGGCGACCTCCTCGCGGCGGAGCCCGGCCGTGCGCCGGCGCGGACCCTCCGTGAGGCCGACGTCCTCGGGGCGCAGCGCCTCGCGACGCGCGCGCAGGAACTCCGCCATGCCGATCCGGTCCATGCCTCCATCCTGCTGCCCCGGGGGAACGGCATCCAGGGATCCCGGGTCCCCCGATCGGGCGGACCTGGATGCCACCCGCCCGGCGCCGAAGACTGGCGGCATGGACATCACCGGAAACACCGTCTTCATCCCCGGCGCCACGAGCGGGATCGGCCTCGCCCTCGCCGAGCGCCTCCACGCCGCGGGCAACACCGTCATCGTGGGCGGACGCCGTCAGCAGTTGCTCGACGAGATCGCGGCGACGCACCCCGGAATCGACACGGTTCGCCTCGACACCGCCGACGCCGCCTCGATCACGCGGGCGACTCGGGACGTCGTGGCGCGTCACCCCCGGCTGAACGTGCTCGTCACGATGGCGGGGATCATGCGGGTGGAGGACTGGGCGCACGACACCGACGTGCTCGCGTCCGCCGAGGAGACCGTCACGACCAACGTCCTCGGCCCGCTGCGACTGATCTCCGCTCTTCTCCCCCACCTCCAGCAGCAGCCGGATGCCACCGTGATCACCGTGTCGTCGGGACTCGCGTTCGTGCCGCTGCGCGCGACGCCGACCTACAACGCGACGAAGGCGGCGATCCACATGTTCACGGAGTCGTTGCGGCTGCAGCTCGAGGGCACGACGGTGTCGGTGCGCGAGCTGGTGCCGCCGTCGGTCGCGACCGACCTGCTCCCCGGCCAGCGCGAGAGCGCGTTCGCGATGCCGTTGGACGACTTCGCCGACGAGGCGATGGCGATCCTGCGCGACCGCCCGGACGCCACCGAGATCCTGGTGGAGCGCGTCGAGTTCCTCCGCCACGCCGAGGCGCGCGGCGAGTACGCCGAGACGATCCGCGCGCTCAACGCCGCCGACCCGCACGGACGCTGAGGACCTCACCCGGAAAACGCAGCGTCGGACGCATCCCCTAGGGTGAGGGAAAACGACCACCACTGCTCCGGGGGGCTTCATGGGGATCGCACGCACGTGGGTCTTTCCGATTCTGCGCATTCTGCTGGTGGCGGTCATCGCCGCCGCGCTGATCAAGCTGGCGTTCTTCCCGGACGGTCCGGCCGAGGCCGACCCGGCGCAGCCGACCGGGACGATCACCGAGCCCCACGTCACCGTGGCATCCGGAACCATCACGAACGACGTCGTGATCAAGGCGACCGTCTCGGCCGACCCGGCGGTGCCGCTGAAGTCGACGGCCGCCGGAACCGTGAACAAGATCTTCGTGAACCAGGGCGCCTCCGTCGCCCAGGGCGACGTGGTCTTCAACGTGAAGGTCCCGATCGAGCGCGACCCCGCCGACAGCGTGGATGCCGAGGGCAAACCGAAGCCGGCGATCTTCCGCTACGAGGACGTCGAGGCTCCCATCGCCGGAACGCTGAGCTCCCTCTCGGTCATCGAGGGTCAGGAGCTGACGGTGGGGGCCGCGACGGGCAACGTCGCTCCCCCGACCTTCTCGGTCTCCGGGAGCCTCGAGCCCGCGCAGCAGTACCGCCTGCTCAACCGTCCGGGCGACGCGAGCGTCACGATCACGGGCGGCCCCGCCGCCTTCACGTGCACGAACCTGCGCATCACGACACCGCTGGCCGGCAGCAGCTCGGGCGGCGAGTCCGGCGCGTCGGCGGGGAGCGCACCCGGCGGTTCGGGCGGCGCCTCGGGCTCCGGGACGACGGCGACGTGCGCGGTGCCGGGCGACGTCACGGTGTTCGCCGGCCTCGCAGCCGAGATGACGATCGCCGGCGGAAAGGCCGAGAACGTCCTCGTGGTGCCGACCACCGCGGTCCGCGGTGCGGCGCAGAGCGGCACCGTGTGGGTCACGACCCCTGACGGCGCGGCGACGGAGCGCCCGGTGGCCCTCGGCCTCACGGACGGCACCCAGGTCCAGATCACCGAGGGCCTCACCGAGGGCGAGGAGATCCTGGAGTTCGCGCCGGGAGCCATGGCCGCCTCCCCCGACGGGTGCACCACGTATCCCGACGGCTCGACCGTCTGCACCGGCCCGGCGCCACTGCCGTGAGCCTGCTCGAGCTCCGCGAGGTCACTCGCACCGTGATCCCACCGGACCAGCCGGCGCTCACGATCCTCTCGGGCGTCGACATCACGATCGAGCCCCGCGACCACGTGTCGATCGTGGGGCGCTCGGGTTCGGGGAAGTCCACGCTGCTGAACCTGCTCGGTCTGCTCGACCTGCCCACGAGCGGCGAGATCACCTTCGACGGCGACTCCGTCCGTCGGTTGTCGGTCGCGCGGCGCGATCGGCTCCGGGGCGCGGCGATCGGGTTCGTCTTCCAGCAGTTCAACCTGCTCCAGGGCCGCACCGCCCTCGAGAACGTCACGATGCCCCTGCTCTACTCGACGGGCCGCACCTTCTGGCGGCGCACGAAGATCGCCGCCGAGATGCTCGATCTCGTCGGCCTCGGGCATCGCCTGCAGAGCATGCCCGACCGCCTGTCCGGCGGCGAGCAGCAGCGCGTGGCCATCGCCCGCTCGCTCGTGCGCGGGCCGCGCCTGATCCTGGCCGACGAGCCGACCGGTGCCCTCGACCTCGACACCGGGCAGAGCGTCATGGAGCTCATCGACCAGGTCGCGGATCAGACCGGGGCCGCGCAGGTGATCATCACGCACGACCCGATGATCGCGCGGCGTGCCCGGCGGCATTTCCGCCTCGATCGCGGCATCCTGACGCCCGTCGACGATCCCGCGCTCGAACCCCGGACGCGACGCGAGGTGCGGGAGATGGCGCCCGAGACACCCGAGGCGGCCGAGCCCGACCTCGTCACCGGGGAGCAGAACTGATGCGGGCCGTGTCGAGCCTCATCGGCGCCCTGCTCGAGGCGTGGCAGGAGGTCCGGGTCCACCGCACGCGGGTTCTGCTGTCCCTCATCGGTGTCGCGGTAGCCGTGTGCTCCCTGACGACGGTGGTGGCGCTCGGGGCGATCGTCCAGCAGGCGAATCAGGAGATGAGCGAGCGCCAGGGCGGGCGGCCCGCCAGCCTCAGCATCTCGGCATTCACCTCCACCGGCGAGATCGACCCCGCCCGAATGGATGCCGCCTGGAACGACGTCGTGAAGCGCTACGACATCGCGTACGCCTCGCGCGCACAGCAGACCACGCAGATGGTGCCGTTCGTCAGCGGCGTCGAGCAGGTCCCCACGCAGGCGGTCGACCAGCCGTACGGCGAGATGCACCGCGTGCGGATGCTCGAGGGCTCGTGGTTCACCACAGCCGACACCGAGCAGCTCGCACCGCGCCTCATCGTGAACGAGATCTTCTGGGAGCGGATGGGACGGCCCGACCTCTCCACCCACCCCGTCGTGGCTCTGGGCGGGCAGGCCGTTCCCGGCGGCGCATCGGGCATCGCGCCGGGCGGGACCATCGCGGTGGTGGTCGGGGTCACCCCCTCGCCGCAGTGGGAGACCTCTCCGACGATGATCATGCTCGCCGACCAGGCGCAGGCGGTGCAGGATGCCGCGATCGGCCGCAGTGGCGCCGCCGCGGCCGCGGGCCCCGCCTACTACGGCCCTCAGCCGTCGCAGTACGAGATGTGGGTGCCGCCGGAACTCGCCGATCAGCTCACGACGCTCATCACGCGCGACCTCACCGCCGCGCTGGGTGACGGTGCGCAGGTCAGCGTCAACCGACAGGACTGGGCCGCCTACGGCGACGACCCGTTCCTCGTCACCAAGATCGTCGTCATCGGCATCGCCGTCCTCGTACTGCTCCTCGGCGCCCTCGGGCTGGTCAACATCGCGCTCGTGACGGTCAAGCAGCGCGTCCGCGAGATCGGCATCCGACGCAGTTTCGGGGCGACCGCGAGCCGCGTGTTCTTCGCCGTCATGATGGAGAGCGTCGTCGCGACGGTGGTCGCGGGAGCCGCCGGGGTGATGGCATCCATTCTCATCGTGCAGTCCCCGTGGCTCCGCGACGTCGTCGGTCAGGGCATGGTCAGCGATTTCCCGCCCTTCCCGGTCGGCGCGGCCGTGACCGGACTCGCCGCCGCGACCGCCGTCGGCGCACTCGCCGGGTTGCTCCCGGCCTTGGTCGCCGTACGCGTGAAGGTGATCGACGCGATCCGGTACTGAGGGAACCGTACGGGAGCCGCTCGTTGTACCTGGGCGACCCCCAAAATCATTCGCCCAGGTACAACGGCCTGAAAACGAAGGTAGCGGCTTGCGAGTGCAATGTCTACCTTTGGAATGTCAAGTTTCAAGTATCGAGATTGTGATGTTGAATAGCGGAATGAGTTCTCCAGGATGGGGCGCCTCCGGGCGCGCCAACAGACAGCCGGCCGACGAGACGCGACAGGCGGCTCTGGCGACGGCGCTGTCCATGCTGGCGGAATCAGGGCTGACCGTCAGCCTGGAGCATCTGAGCATCGAGGATCTGATCCGGACGGCGGGGCTCCCCCGCAGCACCTTCTACCGGCTCTGGCCCGCCAAGGAGCGCTTCTTCGCCGACCTGCTCGTGGAGCTGGCGACGTCGTCGGAGTCCCACGACGCGATGTTCTACCCCGAGACGCAGGTGGCGGCCAACGCCGTCATCATGGACAACCAGCACCTGCTGGTCTCCCACGAAGGTCGCGTGGCCGTCCTGCGTGAGGCCGTCCGCATCGCCGGTCGCATGAACTTCGAGCACTTCAGCGAGTCGGTGGGGTGGCGCACGCACGTGACGCTGGTCGCGTCGGCGAGCAGTCTCGCCGACGAGGACACCCGCTCGCGCCTCGTCGAAGCCCTGCAAGAGACCGAGAACATGTTCATCGCGCGCACGGCGGAGTTCTACGGCGCCGCCCTCAGCGGACTCGGATTCTCGTTCCTGCCTGGCGCCTCGGCGGAACTGCTGGCCGGGCTCGGCGCCGCGGTCGTGGAAGGCCTCGCCCAGCGGCGTCTCGTGAACCCCGATCTGGCCGACACCATCATCAAGAAGCCCGGTCTGGACGGGGAGCTCGTCGAATGGCATCCCGCCGCCCTCGGTTTCTGGGGCATCCTTGAAGCCCTCGTCGACCTCGAGCCGCACGACAACTGAGCCGGCTCGCCGACATCGCGACCGCCGACGACGACGAGACCCCGGATGCCATGGCATCCGGGGTCTGTCGTTCCTCCCGGCGGTGTCAGCCTCCGTTCGGCGCCTCGGCCGCGTAGGACGCGCGGGGATTCACGCCGAGGAACGAGCGCGTCGCCAGCGTCGCGAGCCCGGCCCAGTGGTGGGCGCGGGCCCAGCGGATGCGCCCCGAGCGCATCGTCATCGGGTCGAGGTATGCCCACCGCGGCGCGAAGACCGGCGATCGGCGGCGGTTTCGACCGCGGTGCGTGAGGTGGAGGAACGCCTCCGTGGCGCCGAGGCTGACCGCGGCCTTGACGCCCTGCACGACGGACGGGAGCGGCGCCCCCGCGACCGTGGCACGGAACGTGTCGAGATGCGCGTACGGGGGCAGGTACGGCACGCACCGGTCGAACGGCGCCGTCCGCTCCGCGGCCTCCGCGAGCGAGATGCCCTCGGGCAGCCCCATCATCCGTTCGAACGTGTGCGGGCTGTCGGGCGCGAACGACGTCGCGATGGCACCGAACCCGATGTTCATCACCAGTAGATTCGGGATGCCGTAGCGCCGCGCCGTACGAGCGAGCGCCGTTCCGACGTGGAGGTAGTGCAGTTCGGATTCGTCGAGGACGAGGTCGGCACCCCGGACGAACGCGTCGACGTTGTCGACCGTCACGCCTTCCGGGTAGGCGACCACGCGCGTGCGCGGGCGGATGCGTTCGATGCTCTCGCGCAGCACGTCGACCTTGCGTCGGCCGTAGCTCCCCGTGTCGGCCCACGCGACCCGGTTGGAGTTCTCCGGCACGAAGGTCTCCGGGTCGGCGATGCGGATCTCGGCGGCGCCGGTCATCATCGCGAGGGCCAGGGCAAGGTCGTGACCGTCTCCCCCGGCGCCCGCGATGGCGATGGTCGCGCCCTGCAGGAGCGCCTGCTCGTCCCGGTGCCAGAAGCCCAGGTTCCTGCGGAACTCCGGGGCAGCAGGACCTCCCGGGGTCGACGCCGTCATGCCCCGACCTCACCCCAGAAGTGCATGGCACCCTCCGACACGTCGAGCCCGTCGATCTCGGCGAGCCCGCCGAGGTGGGCGGCCGAGACGATGGGGTCGAGGCGGATGGCGAGGTTGACGCCCCGGTATTCCTCGATCCGCCGGGGTTCGCTCACCTCCGTCACGCCCACGCCCATCATCCGGAGGACCCGAGCGAGCGGCGGCTCGACGATGGCGTACACGTGGTCGTCCATCCCCCGCTGCCGGATGTGGGCGATCGTCGGCCGCAGAATCTCGCGCAGGACCTGCGCCTGACCGTCCGCGTCGCCGACACGCGAGATGTAGCGCGACACCTCGACGCCCTCCCCGTCGAGATCGAGGTCGTAGAGGGCGTCGGCCGGCAGCGGGCGGCGGTCGCGACCGAGACGTTCGATCACGCGCGTGTACCCCACCGCGCGGGGTCCGTCGGGCCGGTTCTCCATGGCGAGGAACCCGTAGGAACGATCGTCGTCGTCGTCGATGTCGAGACCGCCGATCAGATCGTTCTCGTCCAGCATGTGGGTCTGTTCGGTGTACACGCGTGTCCGGAGCTCGAGAGCGGCGACGCCGAAGGGATCGGCGTGCAGTCCGCGCCCCAGTGCCCGGACGGCGAAGCGACTGGTCGGGTGGTCGGCGAAGACATCCGCGCGGACCAACGGGGTGACCGCGGAGTTCGGCACTCTTCTCGTGATGGTGCTCATGGTGGTGTTCCTCTCGGGAACCCCTCCCCGCGGCGCGGTTCGGAGGTTCCGGTGTCGGTGAGGAACCCACCCTCGAAAGGGCGCGGTGACGGGCGCTGTCAGGCCCGCGGTCAAGAATCGGCGACCGCTGTCAAAACGCGGTGGCCGTTGTCATTCGTCCGGAATCGACCGGCCGGGCACTGCTTCCCGCGTCAGGCGGTGGTGCCGGTGAGGAGTTCGGGGATCGGGCGCGCACCCACTTCACGGTCACCCCGAAGACACTCGACGGCGTGGGCGGAGAGGACGGCATCGAAGGCCCCGTCCGCCAGGAGCCGTTCGACCTGCGACCGACTGCCCGACGTGACGGCGGTGCGCACGACGAACCTCCCCAGGAAGCGGGGGAAGTCGTTGGCCGCGCGGAGGAGGTGCACGGTGGAGTCCCCGCCGTCCGGCAGGAGCCGCGCCGCGACGCTGCGAAGGAGATTGCCGACGTTCTTGGACTGCGTGGCACTGAGATTCGCGCCCGCCCAGGTTGCGGCGACGACGAACGCGTCGGTTGCGGCGCCCCGATGATCCGGATACCGGCTCAGCAGGTTGTGGAGGTAGGCCACGACCTGACGGAATCGATCCGACTCGACCCGCCCGGTTCCGCGGAGCGCGGGGCGCAGGACGAGGTCCCACAGGTGGGCCCACCCCTCCGGCGTCGCCGCGGCGGCGAAGATCGCGCGGTAGGAATCGAAGGCGGCATCCACCGTCCGCTGGTGCGAGTCGGAGAGCGACGATCCATTCCCGCCCCGCAGCTCGTCGAGCACCTTCCGGTGGATGAGCGACAGGGCCGTCTCGGCCTGCGAGAGATCCTCCCGCACCGCGGCGGGGAGCATTTCGATGAGGGATGCCAGGGCACCCGGATCGCGCACGAGGTCGATCGCGTCGCCGATCCGCTTCACCGTCGGCGTGAGCAGGCCCTTGCCCTGCAGCTTCTTCCAGGCCTCGCAGGCGGCGCTCTGATCGTTGTCGGGGCCGTGCAGCATCGCCTCGAGCAGCGCTTCGATATCGGCACGGCGGCGCTGGATCGCGAACGCCCCACGCACGGACGCACCGACGCTCGCGATGATGCCCGTCCGGCGGGCTGCCACCGCGACGGCGACCACCGACTCGGCGACGGCGACGGAACGGTGGGCGTAGGTCAGCCCGGGCCTGCAAGAAGTCGCTGACGACCGAAGGATCCAGAGCGGACGGCGGGTGCAGGGCGCCCGGGCGTCCGGCGACGTCGGCGAGGAGCGCGCGGGCACGCAGGTCTCCCCCGATCGCCGCGGGGAACACCGCGGCGAGGAGATAGGCCGGCTCTCGCCACAAGTCCGGCGCGCCGATCAACAGGCCCGTCGCGACCTGGGCGACGAACGCCTCGGGGGTGTCCGGGTCGAGCAGAGCCGCGCGCGCGGTGATCGCCCAGCGCTGAGCGGGGGTCCTGCCGGTCTTCGCCGTGGCGGGAAGCCCGTGGGCGAGGACGCCGTGCAGCAGGTCGACGAGATGCGCACGAGCGATGCCGTCCTCCGCGACGATCGCGACGAGGAACGATCCGACCATCTGGAATGGACCGTCGACCGGCTCGAGGGCGAAGAGTCCGTCGAGGATGCGGACGACGTGGTCCCGCTCCGACACATCCGCGGAGATCAGGTGCCGGGCCACGGCGTTGAGGTCCGCGGCATCCGCGATCGTGGGAGCCGTGCTTCCGATCCGCGAGAACACGTCCGCGGCGAAGCTCTCCCAGTCCGCCACGCGGGCGGCGGGCGGCCGCGCGGCGAAGCGGCGGTGGCGGAGCGCGTGGACGACTCCGCCGGCGGCGACGCCGAGGTCGCGACGGCGTGAGGGGAACCGCCGCACCGCCGCTGCGGCCGCCCGCACGACGGACGCGGCGTACTCCTCCCCACCCTCCAGTTCCGTCCAGCGTCCCGCAATGCCCGCCATCGTCCGGAGGAACCCCGTCACCTCGGGAAGCTCCTGCAGGAGATGGAGCATCAGATCGCGCGCCGCGGCTGGATGGCTCGTCGCGACACCGACGGCGAGCTGAACGAGCGAGATCGACTGGCGGTAGCTGTCGCGCTGGGTCGCCAGGAGCGTCGGGATGATCTGCTCCGCGACGACGAACTCGCCGATCCTCTCCGGCCAGCGCTGCACGAGGATGGCGAGGCACGCCACGAGCTGCCGGTGCGCGACGTCCCGGTGGTCTCGCCAGACGGCCCCCAGCACCGCGAGCGCCTGGTCCGTGTCGATCGCCTGCACCTGCGGAAGGTGCGCCAAGAGTCGGCGAGCGGTCTCCTGGTCGATCGATCGCGCGTCCGGGATGTCCATTCCGGGGACGTGCAACCAGCCGATCACCCCGATGGGGCGGAGCGAGGCGTGCGGCTGGCCGATCAGCGTTCCCGTGATCGCGCGGGCGGCCGGTCGGGTCGCCTCCTCGCGCGCCAACAGGATGACGACCTGTTCGAGAACCGCTGCCGTGAACAGGTCGTACGGGTGGGCGAGCACATGCGCGAGGAGCATGGATGCCGCGGCATCCGCGTTCCGGGTCACCAGAGCGCGGGCGGCGATGAACTCGAAGAGTGTCTGGTGCGCGAACTCCCACGTCTCCTCACCCCGACGGAGCACCCCGCGACGCGCGAGATCGTCCATCCCCGCGGCCCCGTCCCGGAGCGGGGAGGGATAGGAAACGGCATCCAGCATCACCGACACCCGTCGGTCGCGCACGACCGGTGTCGCGTCCGCGACCATCAGGATGCCGAGTCGGCCGGCCGTGGGGCTCAAGTCCTGCGCGATCGGCACGCGCTCGCCGCGGTCGTCACGGACGATGCGGGTCGCCCAGTACCGCTCGTACAGCGCGGTGACGTCGTAGTCAACACCCGGGAACCGTCCCCCGCTGGTGTTGAAGAGCATGCGGAGCTGGATCGGCGAGCGCAGCACCGCCGTCATCGGAAGCCCGCGCGTCTCCACCCGACGGACGAGGTCCCGCCCGACCTCGACGGACAGCTTCGGGAAGTACCGCCGCATCAGCACTCGGACCGCGTTGTCGAGTTCGGGCGCGGTGTAATCCCCGAGCTTCCGTTCGAAGACGCCGCGGAGTTGCTCTCGCTCTCTCGGCCGAACCGTGAGGATCGCCCGGATCCGGAGACCGGAGAGTTGCTGGAGGAGATCGGTGGTCCGGTAGATGAGCCCCTCCGTGTGCAGCAGCAGGTCGGCGGTGTCCAGCAACACGACCGGCGTCATGTTCGCGGCGCGGATCTGCAGCGCGTGCTGCACGACGTCCTCGACCTCGAGCAACCGATCGGCTCCGCCCGGTGTCATCCACGTCGCCGAGATCAGCAGCGGCGTCAAGCCCGCGTCGGCGAGCTTGCGGCGGAGGCTCCACAGAATGCTCGACTTCCCCGTTCCGGCCTCCCCGGACAGGGCGACGAGCCGATGCGGGGCGCCCCGCATCAGCTCGACGAGCTCCGTCTCGCACTCTCGCTCGATGTAGAGGTCCCTCGGATCGAGCCCGCCCGGGAGGTCGCCCACGAGACGCCGACCGAGGTCGTCCGCGTACCGCTCCCCGTACCCCAGGATCCGTTTGGTCGCCTCGGGGAGAGCGGTGAGCGCCGCGGCCCGGGCCGCGCGCTGCGTCTCGAGGATGTACGCGCGGAGCTCTGCTTCGAAGTCGCGCCAGAACTCGCCCTTCCCCGCGCGGGGACGGCCGAGGCCGAAGCGGCGGATCCCCGGAGTCTCGCGGTCCGGGAGCTCCATCATCTGCTGCTGGCGCGCGGCGAGTCGATCTCTCGACTTCGCATCGGCGGCGGCGGTGGGCGCTTCGTAAGTGAGGAACCGCGCGACGATGATCGCCGTTTCCCGCGAACTGAGCCGCCGGTACTTCGAGGGGTTCGAGTTCGACGGCGATTCGCGCTCCGCGCGCTCCAGCTCGTCGCGGAATCGCTTCAGCAGAGTGAACGGGTCGCGGCTCCATGCCTCCGCCGTGTGCGGCGAGATGTCCGTCGAGGCGAAGAGGTCGGCGACCTCGGGCACCTGGAAGAACAGCTCCTCCAGCGGGAAGTCGGCAGACTCCGCGTAGTGCACGGCGAAATGGATCAACGCGGGGCCCGAGGCCACCGCCTCCGCCCTATCCACGGAGCCAGGATGCCGAGACGAGGAGCGACGGTGTCATGCACACATTCTGGCCAGTCCCACGTTCCCTCGTGCGGACTGCTTCCGCACCGGCGGGCGCTGCGCGGGGACGCGGCGGAAAGGGCGCCGAGTGACCGGACGTGTCCCGGTCACTCGGCGTGCCCTCACTCGGCGGGAGCGGACTTCGCCGCGGCCAGTTCGCGGCCGTACGACACGGCGTCGCCCTCGGCCTTGATCTTCAGCGCGAGTGCGGTGTCGGCGAACGCATCGAGCGCCGGGTTCACGCCGACCAGCGTGAACGGACGCTCGACGACACGCAGGTCGAGTCCCCACACGTCCTCGAGAACGCGGCGGAGCCAGCCGGTCGAGTGGTCCCAGCCCTCCTTCGGCGTGCCGGGGGCGTAGTTGCCGCCGAGGACGGTGACGAGCGTGGCGGGCTTGCCGCGGAGCGCGGTGCCCTGGGGGTCGATGCGCGGATCGGTGTAGGCGAGGTCGAACCACGTCTTGAAGTGCTGCGAGACGCCGTAGTTGTAGAGCGGCACGGCGAACAGCAGCGCGTCCGCGCCGATGAGCTCGTCGGCGAAGGTCTGCGCGAGCGCCTCCGCCGCGCGCTGGCCCTCGGTGCGCTCCTCCGGTGCGACGAACTTTCCGGTCACGGCATCCGCCCAGGCCGTCGCCGGAACCGGGTCGACGGCGAGATCGCGTCGGGTGACGACCGAGTCGGGGTGGGCCGCGACCCACTCCTGCTCGACGAGGTCGGCGAGCGACCGGCTCGCGCTCGATGCGGGCAGGATGCTGGCATCCAGGCGGAACAGGGACATGGGGCTCCAATCACGAAATGGATAGTCGCTATGAAAAAGAGAGCGACTAGCGAGACTGTAGCACGCGTACGATGGAGTCATGCCCGAGATTTCGGATGCCGAGCACGGCCCCTGTGACGCCGCCGTCACGCTCGCCTTCTCGGTGCTCGGCAAGCGCTGGAACGGCATGATCCTGTCGTCGCTCGGCGCCGGAGCCACGACCTTCGTCGGCCTGCGACGAGCGGTCACCGGCATCAGCGACGCGGTGCTCTCCGACCGCCTGGCGGAGCTCGCGACGGCCGGTCTCGCCGAGCGCCGCGTCGAGCCGGGTCCGCCCGTTTCGGTGTCCTACGAGCTCACCGACGCGGGACGGCAGCTGCTGCCCGTACTGGATCAGCTCGGCGCGTGGGCGCGCGAGAACCTGATGCCCGTGCACTGACGCCGAGACGACGTGCCGCGACGCTCAGTGAGCGTCCGGCGCGAGGCGGTCGGCGAGCCAGTCGGCGACCCGCACGTGCTTCTCGTGCGAATGGTTGTAGATGCAGTGGTCACCGTCGGGCCACTCGAGGAAGGTCTTGTCCTCTGCGCCCGCCGCGTCGAACAGCGCGCGGGCGTTCTCGACGAGGAACACCCGGTCGGGGGTGCCGTGCAGCACGAGCAGCGGACTCGTGAGGCGCTGCAGATCCTCGGGGGTCAGGACGTACTCGTTCATCGCGGCGGTCGCCGCCTCGGGGTCGTCGATCCCCAGGAGGGGTTGGATCTTGGCGGTGAACCGGTGGAACCGGTCCAGGATCTCGGCCGGGCGGTTCGTCCCACCGTTGACGACGCACGCGGCGACACGCGGGTCGCGGCTGGCGACGAGCGCGGCCAGGAACCCTCCCATGCTGTTCCCCCAGATGGCGACGGTGCTCCCCACGCGGCCGTCGGCGATGAGGTAGTCGATGATCGCCGAGAAGGCCGCGTCGACGTCGTGGTCCATCGTGATGCCCTGGAACAGCCGCGTCTCGCCCTGACCGGGCCCGTCCACGAGGAGCGCGGCGATACCGCGATCGCGGAGGTAGGTCGCACCGACGTGGTACTCCTCGCGCCACCCGTCGAACCCGCCCATGATGATGACGGTCGCCGGGGCCGGCACCCCCCGGGGGCGCAGGAGCCAGCCGCACAGGGCTCCGCTCCCCCAGGGGATCTCGACGTGCTCGACGGGCGGATCCTCGAGCGCGCCCGCTGCGCCGTAGTCGTCGATGAGCTTCCGGTACATGCGCCGTTTCTGCTCGGCGTCGTCGGGGAGCGGCACCTGCCCCACGCGGTAGCAGGCCGCGGCAGCCCGATACCAGCTGATCGCGGTCGCCCGGTGTCCGGCGTCGACGGCGTCCTCCGCGCGGGCGCGGTTGACGTCACCGAGCCGCTCCGCGGCGTCAGACCAGGGTGTGCCGTCGTCGACGAGCCGGTACAGCTCGACGACATCGGCGTAGTCCATCCCGTTGCCCGTGAGCCGCTGCAGGGGCATGGCACGCTTGTGCGCCTCCGCTTCGGCCTTCCAGGGCGGGGTGGCATCCTGCTCTGACATGTCGGGGAATCTCCTTACGCGGGAACGTTGACGCCGAGCGCGTCGCCGAGCGAGCCGACCAGGCCGTGGACGTCGTCGCGGTCGATCGCCGAACCATACAGGTAGTAGTCCGGACGAGCGACGACGGCGACGCGCCCGAGCGACTCGAACCAGTCGCGGTACGTCCCGTCGACGTCCTCGAACGGTGCGCCGGATCCGGGCTCGCCGATCACGATGATGCTGGCACCGATGCGGTCCAGCCCGGCACGTTCGCGCTCCGTCAGCGCATCGACGACCTCCTGCGAGGTGGCGATCAGCTGGAATCCCCGCCCGGCGACGTCGTCCAGGAGCCCCACCTTCCCGCCCGCGCGGACCCGGCCCTGCACCGCCGTGAGTCCCGCGGTGGGGTCGTCCGTGCGGGAGAACGCCGTCGGGCCGGGAGGAACGGTCGCCGGAGGCATCAGCGACGGGTCCTGCTGCACGGCGAAGAGGAACTGGTCGCGCCCGGCGGCGGCATCCTTGTCCATGATGATGCAGGGCAGGCCGATCTCGCGGGAGTAGTCGATCCACCCCTGCATGTTCGGCTGCCGGTCGTCCTGGTAGCTGTCGAGGACCTGCGGCGAAGCGATCCCCCGGAGGACGAGGTCGAGACGCCACGTGATGGCGGCGGCGTCGCGCAGACCGTTGCACATCCCCTCCCCGGCGAACGGCCAGAGCGTGTGGGCGGCATCGCCGATGAGGAAGATGCGGTCCCGGCGCCACTCCTGGGTCATCGATTCGCGGAATCGGTAGATCGGCCAGCGCAGCACTTCGACGTCCTCGGGGCCGACCCACGGCTTGAGCAGCTCCCAGACGGTGTCGATCGTGTAGTCGCCGGGATCCTCGTCCTCGGCGAGCGTGAATTCCCACCGGCGGTGGTGCTTGCCGAGCTGGAAGAGGCATCCGGGACGCTCCGGGTCCGCGAACTGGCCGTTGTCGAACTCGAACGAGAGATCGCGCTTCTGCAGGGTGTCGATGACGAGCTGGTTCGGGCCGACGTGTCCTTCTTTCGCCTCGATGCCGAGAGAGCGCCGCACGAAGCTGTTCGCCCCGTCGGCCGCCAGCATGTACTTCGCGCGCACCGCGCGTTCCTCGCCGCTCTGCCGGTCGCGCACGTACGCGGTGACGCCCTCGGCATCCTGGTCGAACCGCACCAGCTCGGTACTGAAGTTCACCTCGACCTTGCCGGTCCTCTCGACCTGCCGGTTGAGGGCGAGCTCGAGGTTGTTCTGGTAGAAGATCCAGTGCGAGCGGTAGCCGTGGGGTCCGATGACAGACCAGTCGAAGCTCATCAGCAGATCACCGCCGAAGGCCTTGTTGCGCATGTCGTAGAGCTCCCACTCCACGGCATCCTCACGGAACTCCTCGCCGGCGCCCACCCGGTCCAGCAGCCGCATGATCTCGTCGTCGATGTGGCCGGCGCGCGACAGACCGTACATCTGCGCGTGACGTTCGACGGCCACGACCGTATGGCCCGCCTGACCGAGCAGGACGGATGCCATCTGCCCCACCGGTCCGTAGCCGACGACGATGACGTCGACGTCGGTGGCGTGAATTGCTTCGTTGTCGCTCACGGGTATGTGCCCTCCACTTTGAGGTTGACGGTTCGACACCGTCCTTCTTCGCATACGGACACATGTCCGCTCTGCGGTCTGCGTCGATTGTGGAGCGGATTGCGCAGCCTGTCAACCCGACACCGGCCCCAGCGGGCCGAGTGTGCGAACATCGGTAGATCAGGGGTAGACGGCGAGGGAGCTCAGAATGGCCGGTCGCGGAGAATCGTCCGATTTCGTCGAAGCACTCGCCCGAGGGCTGGACGTTCTCGCGGCCTTCTCCGAGCAACAGCCGCGCATGAGCCTTGCCGACGTCGCGGGGGCGACCGGACTCGCGCGCCCCACCGCGCGCCGCCTCCTCCTGACACTGACGGAGCTCGGCTTCGTTCGTCAGCGCGGGTCTGAGTTCGAACTGACCCCGCGAGTCCTCGATCTGGGTTACGCCTACATCAGTTCCCTGGGCCTGTGGGATGCCGCCCGCCCCCACCTGGAGGAGCTCGTCCGGCACACGAACGAGTCGTCGTCGATGGCGCAGCTCAGCGGATCGGACATCGTGTACATGGCACGCGTCGCGGTCCCCAAGATCATCGCGCTGCGAGTCGAGATCGGCACGCGGTTCCCCGCCGTGGTGACCTCGCAGGGCAAGGTGCTGCTCGCCGCCCTGGACGAGGCGTCGCTGACGGAGACGCTCTCCACCCCGAGCCACTCGAACGTCGTGATCGCCCCCCGGGATCGCGCGGACCTGGCGCGCGAGTTGAGTCGCGTCCGCGCCCAGGGGTGGGCCCTCGCGGACGAGGAGCTGGCACCGGGCGTGCGCTCGATCGCCGCGCCCGTCCGGGACGGCCACGGCGTCGTGAAGGCCGCCGTCAACGTCACCGTCCACGCGGCGGAGACCAGCGTCGAGGAACTCACGTCTCGACATCTCCCGGCGCTCCTGAAGGCGGCGTCGGCGATCTCCGGAGATTGGGCACGCCTCGAGGCGCGTCCTTACGAGTCGGCATCCGACATGGCGCAGCGGGTTCTCTGACCGAACGGTCAGTGGTCCGACGCGCCCCGGGCAACCAGAGCTCGAGCGTTCCGGAAGCCGTGTGCGGCGTTCGCTTGACGTTGCCACGGTCGTCGGATTCAATGGGCATGTCCGCTTGACGGACGAATGTCCGCTAAATGCGATCGGATGACGATGTCTGAATCCTCGACCCGCACGGTCCTCGAAGCCGTCGACCTCGACGGCCGGCCGACCGGCCCACCCGGCCCCCTCTCCGGTCTCCTCGTGGCGGACTTCTCGCGGGTGCTCGCGGGCCCCTTCGCCACCCAGATCATGGCGGACCTCGGCGCGACCGTCATCAAGGTCGAGGCTCCCAGCGGAGACGAGACCCGCGGATGGGCGCCGCCCGAGCGCGACGGGGTGTCCACGTACTACCTCGGCATCAACCGGAACAAGCGCGACGTGGTGCTGGACTTCGGCGACGAGGAGGACCGGGAACTGGCCCAGGAACTCGCCCGCCGCGCCGACATCGTCATCGAGAACTTCAAGCCGGGTGGGCTGCGGAAGTTCGGCCTCGACTACGACTCCGTCAGCCGGACGAACCCCGCGGTCCTCTACGCCTCGATCAGCGGGTTCGGATCCGCCGGCGGGGCCTCACTGCCGGGTTATGACCTGGTCGTCCAGGCCGCCTCCGGATTGATGAGCCTCACCGGCGACCCGGAGGGCCAGGCGTACCGCAGCGGCGTGTCGGTGTTCGACATCATGACGGGCATGCAGGCGACGATCGGTGTGCTCGCCGCGCTGAATCACCGCAACGCCACCGGTCTCGGCCAGCACATCGAAGTGAATCTGCTCTCGACCGCTCTCGCGGCGATGGCCAACCACAGTTCCACCTACGTGGCCGGTGGTCGGATTCCTTTCCGGATGGGCAATGCCCACCCCAGCCTTTTCCCGTATGAGCCGCTGCCCGCGTCCGACGGGGAGATCGTCATCGTCGCCGCCAACGATGCGCAGTTCGGGAAGCTCGCGTCGGCGCTCGGCGTCCCCGCGCTCGCCGACGACGCGCGATTCCGCACGACGGAGGATCGCAACCATCACCGGGACGAACTCCGCCCGCTCCTCGTGGAGGCACTGTCGACCCGTACCATCGCCGACTGGTTCGACATCCTCACCGACGCGGGCGTCGCGTGCGGGCCGATCAACACCATCGATGGTGGCGTCGCCCTCGCGGAAAGGCTCGGATTGGATCCGGTCGTCCACGTCGGCGAAGGGGATGCCGCGATCCCCATGATCCGGAACGCGATCAGCTTCTCGCTCACTCCGCCGCGCTACGTCTCCCCCGCACCCGCGCTCGGCGCCGACAACGACGAGATCCGCGCCTGGCTGAACACTCCGGAGGACAGCAATGAGTGAGTACGAGACGTCTCTCGGGACCTCGGATGCCGACAGCATCACGCTCATGGGACTCGACGTCGCCGACGATCTCATGGGCAAGGTCGGGTTCGGCGAACTCGCCTTCTGGATGGTGGCACAGCGACGCCCCTCCGCGGGCGAAGTGCGACTGTTCGAAGCCGTCCTCGTCTCCCTCGCCGACCACGGCTTCACCCCCACCGCGATCGCCGCACGCCTGACCTACTACAGTGCGCCGGACTCCATCCAGGGCGCCGTGGCCGCGGGCCTGCTCGGTGGCGGATCCCGGTTCCTGGGAGTGACCGAGGACACCGGCACGTTCCTCCACCGCATCGTCGAGGGTCTGGGAGACACCAGCACCTGGACCGACGAGGAGTGGGACGACACGGCCCGCTCGGTTCTCACCGAGGTGAAGGGCTCCGGAAAGTTCGTGCCGGGCCTCGGCCACCCGGTCCACAAATCCGGCGATCCCCGCGTCCCCGCGATGATCCGCATCGCGACGGAGGAGGGTGTGCGGGGGCCGCACATGCGACTGTTCGAAGCGTTCGGTCGCGTGCATCCGGAGATCCTCGGACGCACCCTGCCGCTCAACGGCGCGGGCATCGCGGGAGCCGCTCTCGCTGATCTTCGTCTTCCGGTGTCGATGCTGCGCGGCTTCTCCCTTCTCGCTCGCACGGCCGGCCTGGTGGGACAGATCGCGGAAGAGCAGCGATCGCCCATCGGCCCCGACGTCTACCACTCCGTCGACCGGAACGCGCGCTTCGTCGCGCCCCGCGCCGACCTCTGACCCGAACCCCACGACAGGAGATTTCAATGGCGCACCTCTCCGCAGTCCTCGCGACGACACACCATCCGTTCTTCTTGAAGGCCACCGAGCTCACCCCGCCCGAGCAACGCATCCCGCAAGCCGCGGAGTGGAAGCGCAAGGTCGAGTCCTACCGCGAGACCCTGACGGCAGCCGAGCCGGACATCCTCGTCATGGTGGGTGCCGATCACTTCCACCAGTTCTTCGCCGACAACTACCCCACGTTCCTCATCGGCAAGCAGCCCCGGTACGACGCCACCTTCTACAACGAAGAGCGCGAGTTCGGCATCCCGAGATATGTCCTCGACGGGCACGAGGACCTCTCGGGATTCATGTTCCAGGGACTCCTCGATCGAGGATTCGACTTCTCCATCAGCCACGAGCTCAAGATCGACCACTCGATCATCTGCCCGATCATCACCACCCGCCCGCAGGCGGATCTTCCCGTGGTGCCGATCTACACCAACATCTTCGCGCCACCCCTCCCGAGCCCGAAGAGGTTCTACGACCTCGGCCGCGCGATCCGGTCGATCATCGACGAGTACCCGTCCGACAAGAAGATCGCTGCGGTCGGCAGCGGCCATCTCTCGCTCGAGCTCGGGGGCCCGCGGATGTTCGGCGAGACCGGACCCGACCCGGCCTTCGACACACAGGCGATCGAGTGGCTGGCGACGGGCGACATCGACGCCATCCTCGAGAACGTCACTCACGAGAGCATGACGAACGCGGGCAACGCCACGCACGGATTCATGGACCTGATCCTCATGCTCGGCATCGCCGGCCCCATCGACGCCTCCTACGTCGACGATCTCGACCTGTTCCACACCCGCGAGATGTACATGACCTGGTACCCGGAAGGAGACCCCCGATGAGCAGGTACTACGTCAACAAGTTCCTTTATCAGGTGGACGGCGACCCGCACCTCCTCGCCGCGTACAAAGCCGATCCGGCCGCTCTCGTCCAACGATGGGAGGACGAATACGGCCGACGTCTCGGGACCAACAACAGCGTCGAGACCACCAGCTGGCTCGATTTCACCGACCGGGAGCGCACCGCCCTGATCGAACATGACTACGTCGCTCTGTTCGAGATGGGGGCGCACTTCTTCCTCACCCTGACGATCTTCATCGCCATCTACGACGACGACTACATCGCGCAGAGCGGCCCCCTGTCGTTCCAGCGCGAGTACGCGTCGAAGCTGTCGCACTGGCTAGGGAAGGACTACCCCACCGTGGCGCTCTGACGCACGGCGATCTCCGAAAACCTCAACGGCGCCCCTCCGAAGGGAGAGGCGCCGTTGTGCGGTTGGTGGACCTGAGGGGATTCGAACCCCTGACCTCCTCGATGCGAACGAGGCGCGCTACCAACTGCGCCACAGGCCCGGACAACTCGACAACACTATCACGCACCCCTCGCCCCGACCGACCCGGCCGACCTCCCGGGCGTGCCGCGTTCAGTCGCGCAATATTGCACGACGTGACGCCGCCGTGCGCACTTTGGCGCCACCGGGATTCGACGCGCGGCGCACGCCCGCGCTGAGTCGCGGCAATCGGCGCGCGTGACGCTTCGGTCGTGCAGATCGGCGCGACCCAGGCGGGCGCGCCGCTACTGACCCGACGCGCGGCGCTCGAGGAGCTGCCGCACGTGGTCTTCGATCTCGGCGTCATCGACGTAGCCCATCGACGCGTACGGCGAGACGGCGGCCGGACGTGCGACCTCGATCGGCGTCGGCGCCTGAGCGGCGGCGATCTCGCGGGCGACCTGTTCGCGGGCCGCCGCGCGCAGGGCCTCGCGGGCGAGCTGCTCGTCGACGGTCGCCGCAGCGCGCGAACCCGCCGATGCGACGAGCGGTCGCGGAAGCTCGCGCGGCGTCCACGTCGCACGAGGAGCGGGTGCTGTCGCACCGAAGTCCTGCACCTCGACCGCGGCGCGCTGCACCACCGTTGCCACGGGGCGCGCCGATGCGCGCGCCGCGACGCGCGAGAGACGCTGCAGCACGACGAGACCGAGAACGACCGCCACTCCCCCGACGACGAGCAGAACGGGCGCGGCGCCGAACGACACCTGGATGCCACCGGCCACCGCCGCGACGATACCGAGGCCCGCGAACACCGTGGTGGCCAGGCGGAAACGTCGGCGCGCACGGGCGCGGCGCAGCTCGGGCCGCGCGACCGCGGCGGCACGCTCGGCGTGCGCGCGCTCGACGGCGGCGGCCTGCTCGGCACGCGTCTTCTCGAGGGCCGCTGCCCGCTCGGCCTTGGCGACCTCGACCGCCGCGGCGCGCTCGGCGCGGGCGAGCTCGATCGCTGCCGCGCGCTGTTCCTTGACGAGATCGCGGTCGCGGGCTGCTTCCAGACGCGCGACCTCGAGCCGGGCCTTCGCCTCGGCGAGGTCGGCCTGCGCCTTCTGCGCCTGCACCTGACGCGCGATCTTCTGCTGCTGGTGCGCCGTGCGGGCCGTGAGTTCGAGGTGGACTTCCCGCGGCGTCTCCGCGGTCTCGGCGAGAACGCGCAGCGCCTGGTTGAGTCGCACGGCGTTGCGTTCGGCCGACGTGAACCGGTGCCGGCTCTGCCACGACGGCAGGAGGTACACCAACCACAGCGCGACCGCGACGAAAACGATCACCCCGCCGCCGAGAACCTGTCCACCCATGGCACCACGGTAGGTCACGCCGAGGTCACAGCTCGGCATCCGTCCGCGTGTCGCCCCGCGAATCGCGAGACTGCATCCGCCCGACAAGGCCACGGCAGCGCGCCGCGGGTTCGTCAGCCCGATGCAGTCTCGGCGTCAGGACCGCCCGCACCCGCAGCGCGGGAGACTACAGCCGGTCGGCGGGCGGGATGGTCGCTGCGTCCGGCGGTACCTGGCCCCGGTCCCACCGGTCGAGAACGCCGTACGGCACCTCTTCGCGCACGAGAGCGAAGGAGTAGTGGTCGCGCCAGTCACCGTCGATGTGGATGTAGCGGCGACGGAGTCCTTCGTAGCGGAACCCGAGCTTCTCGACCACGCGGAGGCTCGCGTGATTCTCGGGCCGGATGCAGATCTCGACGCGATGGAGGTTGAGCTCGGTGAAGCAGACGTCAGTCGCCATCGCGACGCTGATGGTCGTGATGTTACGGCCGGCGTACTCCTCGGCGACCCAGTATCCGATCGTCGCGGACGCGAGGGAGCCCCGCGAGACACCCCACACGTTGAGCTGACCGGCGACCTCGTCGTTCCACTCCATAACGAAGGGCACGCCGAGGCCATCGCGATACTGCTGCAGGAGACGGCGGATGCCGAGCCGCATGTCGAAGGAGACGGGCCCGTCCGGGCTCGTCGCCTCCCACGGTCGCAACCACGAGCGATTGTCGATCAGCTCCTGCTGAAGGACGCGCGCGTCGCGGTTACGAATGAGACGGATCGACACCTCGCCGTGCCGTCGTGGGACGGAGAGATCCATGGCATCCCGTCGGGTCAGAGACCCGCCGCGAACTCCTTGAACCACGGACGGAGGGCCGGGCCCAGGTCTTCGCGGTCGGCGGCGAGCTGCACGATGGCCTTGATGTAGTCGACACGGTCGCCCGTGTCGTAGCGGCGGCCTCGGAAAATGACGCCGTACACGCCGCCACCGTCGCCGCCGCCGTTCGCGAGCTCTTCGAGCGCGTCGGTCAGCTGAATCTCGCCGCCCTTGCCGGGCTGGGTGTGCTCCAGGATGTCGAACACGTCGGGTCCGAGAACGTACCGACCGATGATGGCGAGGTTCGACGGGGCGTCCTCGGCCTTGGGCTTCTCGACGAGCTGGGTCACCTTGACCACGCCTTCGTCTTCCGTCGGTTCCACCGCAGCGACACCGTAGAGGTGGATGTGCTCGGGGTCGACCTCCATGAGGGCGATGACCGTCGCGTTGCGCTTGGTGTACTCCGCGAGCATCTGCTCGAGCAGCGGGTCGCGCTCGTCGATGAGGTCGTCGCCGAGGAGAACGGCGAACGGGTGGTCGCCGACGTGGCTGCGCGCGCGGAGCACCGCGTGCCCGAGGCCCTTCGGCTCGCCCTGGCGCACCATGTGCACGTCGGCGAGGTCGGACGAGTGCTCGACCTTGGCGAGCTTGTCGTGGTCGCCCTTCTCGCGCAGCTTCGTCTCGAGCTCAGGCATCGAGTCGAAGTGGTTGGCGATGTTGTTCTTGTTGCGTCCGATGATGATCAGAACGTCATCGATGCCCGCGCCCGTCGCCTCTTCGACGACGTACTGGATGGCGGGCTTGTCGACGACCGGGAGCATCTCCTTCGGCATGGCCTTCGTGGCGGGAAGGAAGCGAGTACCGAGTCCTGCGGCCGGGATCACGGCCTTGAAGGGCTTGTTAGGCATGCGCATACCCTACTGGTGCGGTGCGACAGCGCTGTTACCAATTGCGCACCCCCGTACACTTAGGGCATGCCCGACAGCATCGAGCAGGCGAAACGCGCACTCCGTGCCGACCTGCGCGAACGACGCCAGACCGTCTCCGCACACGGGCGCGAAGTCGCCGAGGCCGGCGTGAAGGAGCAGCTCGACGCCCTCGTCGAACGCCTCGGCGCCCGCAGCATCTCCTGCTTCCTGTCGACGACCACCGAACCGGGCACGCACGCGTTCGTCGCCGGAGCGGTGGCGCGTGGCATCCGGGTCCTCCTTCCCATCACGCGCGAGGACGGCCTGCTCGATTGGTCGGTGGCGACTCCGGATGCCGAGATCGCCGAGGGTCTGTTCGGGTTGCCCGAGCCGGTCGGCGACGTGCTCGGGCCCATGGCGGTCGACGACGTCGATCTGCTCGTCGTCCCCGCGGCAGCTGTGGACCGGGGCGGAATGCGTCTCGGCTGGGGCCGCGGCTATTTCGACAAGACCCTCGGATCGATCGAGAAGTGCCCGCCCGTGTACGCCGTCATCTTCGATTCCGAGTTCGTCGACGACGTGCCGCGCGACGTGCACGACCAGCCTGTCTCGGGCATCGTCACCCCCACGCGCACGGTCACGATCGACCGCTCCCACGCCTGATCACCGAAGGAAACCGAATGCCCACCTACGCCTATGCCTGCAAGCAGTGCGGCCACCGCTTCGACGCGGTGCAGTCCTTCTCGGACGCCGCTCTCACCGAATGCCCCGTGTGCGGCGGTGAACTGCGCAAGCAGTACGGCTCGATCGGTGTGACGTTCAACGGCTCCGGCTTCTACCGCACGGACTCGCGTGGATCGAATGGGGCGTCGTCCGGCGCGGCATCCGGAACCACGGGCGGATCTTCGACATCATCGTCGTCTGAGTCGACGAAGACCGCGTCCACCCCGGCATCCTGACCTTCGCCGACCCTGCGTGACGCGGCTGGAAGGGAGCCTCGTCATGATCAAGGGATTCAAGGAGTTCATCCTCCGCGGAAACGTCATCGACCTCGCGGTCGCGGTCGTCATCGGAGCGGCGTTCACCGCGGTGGTCAACGCGATCGTCAGCGCGATCATCAATCCGCTCATCGAAGTGTTCTACGTGCCGAACGCGAACGGCGACTTCGGTCCGGAGATCACCGGCCTGTACGGGCAGACGGTCGTGTTCCCGCTCGGGTCGCTCCTCACCGCGATCATCAGCTTCTTCGCCGTCGCGCTGGTGGTCTACTTCGTCTTCGTCTTCCCGATGAACCGGTGGAAGGCGCGCGCCGCGGCACGGGCGGGCGTGGTCGAGCAGACCGACGAGCCGAAGCTCCCGACCGAGCAGGAGCTGCTCGTGCAGATCCGCGACCTGCTGGAGCGCCAGCCCCGCGGCTGAGTCGCCCCACCACCCTCACCGAGAAACGCTTCTCACGGGAGGAAACGGCCCGTCGCGCCGTTTCCTCCCGTGGGAAGCGTTTCTCGCGTATCCGGGGGCGGCGCGCGCGTCAGTAGTGCGGCGGAACGTCGCGCAGAAGCTGCGCGTCGTTGGGACCGGATGCCGCGGGTGCCGACGGGCGCTCCCTGCTGCGGTCGTCCGCGGGTGCGGGTTCCGCGCTCGTCCCCGGCGCCGGGAGCAGCCGCGCGCGCCGGGCGCCGCGGACGCGGACGATCGGCTGGCGCTCGTTCGCGGAGGCAGCGGGGTCGGTGGCATCCGGAGTCGGGGCCACCGTGCTCACCCGTTCAGGTCGAGGGGCTCGGTGGTGGTGCCGGGAGCGGCGGAGTCGTCCGGGGCGGCGCCGAGGAGTTCCGCGATCCGGGATGCCACGCCCGCGGGG
The DNA here is from genome assembly GCF_049739645.1 of Microbacterium sp. SLBN-111. Taxonomy (NCBI): domain Bacteria; kingdom Bacillati; phylum Actinomycetota; class Actinomycetes; order Micrococcales; family Microbacteriaceae; genus Microbacterium; species Microbacterium sp. SLBN-111. The sequence continues at coordinate 2,666,659 of NZ_JBMGQH010000001.1, read as the reverse complement.
TCGCTGTACAGGTCGAACGCGTGCACGCGCACGTAATGCCAGCCGAGCCGCCGCAGGATCTGCGGCCGCAACCGCAGCGTCTCGCGGAGCGTCTCACCGATCGTCTCGGGGTCGCTCTCGGCCACGACCGCCTTGCCGCGGTACCGCGCGACCAGCGGTAGCAGCCCGCGATAGTCGAGGTCGACCTCGATGCCGAGCCGCCGCAGCTCGCGCGCGAGCGCGCGGGTGAGCGGGTCGGCGAGGTCTTCGAGCCGCGACTCGCGGCCCCGACCGGCGAGATTGCCGAGGATGCCCATGAGCGTCGCGGCGCCGTGCTCGAGACGGCCGTCGTCGAACGCCGAGGGACGGATCGAGGAGACGATCACCATCGAGCGCCGCGCGCGCGTCATGCCGACCGTGAGCAGCCGCTCCCCGTCGGGCGTCGACAGGTCGCCGAAGTCGCTCAGGACGCGCCCGTGCCGGGTGAGGCCGAAACCGAGCGAGAACACCACGCGGTCGCGGCTCTCGGCCACGGACTCCTCGAGGGTCAGCACGGCGAAGGGCTCCGCGGCATCCCGCGAGATGAAGGCCGCGACGTCGGAGCGTCCGGCGAGCGCCGCCTCGACCGCCGCGCGGACGCGCTCGGCGTGCTTGCGGCTCGCGGTCACGACCATGAGCGACTCCGACGCGCGGTTGACCGCGTGCTCGACGACGAGGGTCACGACGCGGGCGACCTCGGCATCCGGGCTCTCGACGGCGCCGCTGACGGGGTCGGGGGCGCCGACGCCGTTCTCGACGTAGTCGACGCTGAGGCTCCCGCGGCCGAGGTACGAGCCTGCCCAAGGCAGGGACACGATCTCGCCGCCGTAGAAGGCGTCGTTGACGAGCTGCGCGAGATCCTCGCCACCTGCCCGGTAGCTGCGGGTCAGGGTCTCGACCGGGAGCAGCTCCGCGATCCGCTCGAAAACGGACACGTGATCGAAGGGGACGTCGTCCGCCTCGTCGTCCGGAACCGGAACCAGCGACGCGCTGACGCGGAAGGGCGTGGGCTTCTGGATCACGGGGTCGCCGAACAGCACGACCTGACGCGCCCGCAGCAGGGCCGGCGTGGCCTCCGTGAGGCACAGGGCTCCGGCATCCGCGATGATCACGGTGTCGAACGCGAGACCGGTCGGCACGTCGGGAACCTCGTACGGGGATGCCAGCCACACCGGCGCGAGCGTCCGGAGCAGCGTGGGCGCGGCCTCGGCGATCTCGTGAGCGCTGTGCAGTCCGTCCTTGAGCGAGTTCTTCAGCGCCTCCGCCTCGTCGGGGTGATCCACGATCCCGATGCGCCACTGCTTCGCGAGCTCGGCGGCGAGGAGCGGACCGGCCGCGGCGGCGTGGGCCTCGTCGACCAGACGGAAGTCGCGCTCGAGGCGATCGACCACGCTCGTGTTCGCGCCGAGGAGGGCCCGATCGCTGCGCAGCAGGTGCTCGAGGGCGGACTGCCACCAGGCGAATTCGAGCTCGTCGCCGACGCGGTCCTCGGGGACGTGCCGCACCGACAGCTCGACGAGGAGCTGTTCGAGGCCGAGGCGGGCGAGCTCACCGCGCAGCTGCGCGCGTTCGACGAGGTTGTCGAAGAACGTCGACTCGGCCGCGAGACCGGCGAGCGTGCGCACGAGGATCTGGACCGGCAGGGTCGCGAGACGGTCGGAACCCTGGCGACCCAGGATCTGGTCGAGTTCGCCGAGCATCGCGTCGACGCGCTGCCAGGCGACGTGCACGTCGGCGAGTCCGAGCGGAACCTCCGGGGTCACGCCGGCGTCGACGACGCGCTGCCACTCGGTGCGCTGCTGCTGGATCCGGACCAGGGCGTCGTACATATCCGGCACATGGACACCGGGGCGCACGTACTCCTTCGACAGGCGACGCAGGCGACGACGGTTGGGACCGCTCATCGCCGAGGAATCCCGGCGCGGCGAGTGCGCATCGATCAGTTCGCCGAGCGGACGCTCGAACACCGTGGGGCTGAACCGGTCGAGCGACTCGCGGATCCCCTGCAGGAGCTTGAGGTACGCGCCGAGCTCGGACACCGTCTGGAACGGCCGCATGCGCGTCTGCGCGATGAGCTCGTATCCGCGCTCGAGGAGCCGCGGGACGTCCTGCGCGTGCAGCTTGCCGGCGAGGTCGTGCGCGGCGCGGGCGTCTTCGGTCCGCGTGAAGCTGACGCCGTACCACGGCGAGTCGTCGGGCCCGAAGCGGAACTCGCCGAGCCGCGCCGCCGTGGCCAGAGCCTTCGCGGCGGCGTCCCGGCGCCCCGCCAGACGCTCGAGCGTGGCGAGATCGAACCGGGCCGTCGTCGACGGCGGAGGGAAAACGGATGCCAGTGCCGTCAGCGCACGGAGGACGTCGAGGGTTGAGACCCCCAGTGCCAGGTGCGGCTCGGTGACGGCCGAGCGGTAGTCGCGCAGCACGGTCCGGAGGCGGACGAGCGCGTCGTCGATCTCGGAGACCTTGGGCTGCTCCGCTTTCTCGTTGCGGCCGATCGCGCGGATGAGATCGCGGCGCACGTGAGTGGGAGAGACCGCCAGGCCCGTGAGCCCCACACCGGCGAGGCGATGACGGATGCCGTCGAGCGTCGACCGACGCGCACTGACGACGAGCACGCGCTTGCCGGCGTGCACCGCCTGGCCGATCGCGTTGATGACGGTTTGCGTACCGCCCGTGCCGGGAAGCGTGTGGACGGCGAGCGAATGGCCGGCGGCGATCCGCGCGAGGACCCGTTCCTGCTCGGCATCCGCGTCCAGGAGGAGGGTGTCGGCCGCGGGCGTCCGCTCATCGGGGCTCGTCAGCACGGGGTCGGCCGGCCGGACCATGATGCGGGCGCGATCGTCCGGGTGGCCCGCGAGCGCATTGAGCAGCGGAGCGTCGAGGTGCTCCGTCTCGCGCGCCATCCCTGATCCCACGTCGGTGAACGACGAGATGATCAGGCGCGGGTGGACCACGAACGTCGGCACGTGGGTCGTGAGACGGCGCAGGTGGTCGATCACCGGCTGCGGCTTGAAGACGCCCTGGTCGTACGCGAGGCCCGCGAGGGCGGTGCTGTCGATCTGGATGCCGAGGTGGGTGCGGAACGCACGGGCGAGCTCGGGGTTCATGACGAACGCGCCGTGGAGCTTCAGTTCGAAGTCGCCGTTGTGGCGGCGGATGGCGAGCGGGCGCAGCAGCACGGGGGCGGACCACTCCACTCCCCCGATCTTCCACGCGGCCAGGCCGACGGCCAGGTGCACCGGCTCGAGTCCGCGCGCGGTGCGCAGCTCGACGTTCTTCGCCGTGATGCGTTCGGCGGCGATGCGCGCGGTGCGCAGGGCCACCTCGTCGCGGAAGAGGTTGGACAGCAGCGTCGCGCGCCCGATGATGAACTGCGGCAGCGAGCCGGGGTGGGCCTTCGTGATGTCGATGCCGGCGTCGCGGGCATCGTCGAACCGCAGCAGCGTCGAGCGGCCACCCAGGGCCGCGGCCTCCGCGCGGATGCGCTGGCGTTCGGGGTCGGCGACGTGACGAACCACGATGCCGGGCTCCGACAGTCGCAGCTCGCCCGGATCGATCGACGCCGGAACGTCGCCCTCGGCGCCCGTCACGACGCCGTCCTCAGCTCGCCACACACCTGCCAGACTATGCCGGGCACCCGTGGATGGTGCGCAGCAGGCCCGAGTTTCGCGGGATTGCACGAAACGCCGGACGATCGGCCCTTCCTCCCCCGTGGCCCGATTCGCGGATCCATCCACCGATCGTGCCCGCCGCGCTGCGGCGTCGGAACGGCGTGATGAGGATGAGGGAATGAGCACAGCCACCAGCACCGTGTACGACGGCCCGTTCGCCCCGATCCTCCTGACGTTCCTCGACGACGCCCTGGTCCATCTCGACGTCGCCCACGATGGCGTCGACGTCGCGCGGGCCGCGATCGCCCACCGCCTGGGCGTCGTTCCCGACCCCGATCCAGGACCCGCTCGGGATGCCATCGCCCAGTTGGACGAATACTTCGACGGTCAGCGCCGGACGTTCGAGATCCCTCTCGACTGGCGCCTCGTCACCGGATTCACCCGGGACGCGCTGCAGGCCGTCCGGCGTGTCCCGTACGGGGAGGTCGCGTCGTACGGCGAAGTCGCGATCATGGCGGGCTCCCCCGGCGCCGCGCGGGCCGTGGGCACCGCGTGCGCCAACTCGCCGTTCTCCATCGTCGTGCCGGTGCACCGCGTCGTGCGCGCCGACGGGTCGATCGGCGAGTACGGCGGGCACCCCGAGGTGAAGCACTTCCTTCTCGATCTCGAGAACGGCGTCGCGGATCGGTTGCGGACGCCGGCATAGCGAGGCGTAGCGGCTGACCGCCAGAGCGATCGGAACGGCCTCGCCCGGTCCGACGCGTGGGCCGGACCGGGCGAGGACGCGATCAGTGGTTCGACGCTTTCTCCGCGCCGAAGCCGGTGAGGGAACGCACGTCCATCTCGGCGGCCTTGCGCGGATCCTCGGTCTGCTTCGACGTGATCGAGCCCAGCCAGCCCAGGAGGAAGCCGAGCGGGATCGACACGATGCCCGGGTTGTTCAGCGGCCAGATCGCCACACCCGTGTTCGCGAACACGCTCGTGGGGCCGCCCCAGAACACGGGCGAGAGGAGGATCAGCACGAGCGCCGACCCCAGGCCTCCGTACATGCTCCACACGGCACCGCGCGTGGTGAAGCGGCGCCAGAAGAGCGAGTACAGGATCGTGGGAAGGTTCGCCGAGGCGGCCACGGCGAAGGCGAGCGCGACGAGGAACGCCACGTTCTGCCCCTGCACGCCGATCCCCCCGATGATCGCGAGGATGCCGATGACGATGACCGTGCGCCGCGCGACCTTCACTTCGCCGTCGGGCGGGACGTTGCCCTTCTTCACGACGTTGGCGTAGATGTCGTGCGCGAAGGACGCCGCCGCGGTGATCGTCAGGCCCGCCACGACCGCGAGGATCGTCGCGAACGCCACCGCCGAGATGAACCCGAGCAGGATCGGTCCGCCGAGCGCGAGGGCGAGCAGCGGCGCCGCCGCGTTCACGCCGCCGGGCGCGGCCAGGATGGCCTCGGGTCCGACGAGGGCACCGGCTCCGTAGCCGAGCACGAGCGTGAGGAGGTAGAAGATACCGATCAGCCAGATCGCCCACACCACCGAGCGACGCGCCTCCTTCGCGGTGGGCACCGTGTAGAAGCGCATCAGGACGTGCGGGAGCCCCGCCGTTCCGAGGACCAGCGCCAGCGCGAGCGAGAGGAAGTCCCACGGGTTCGCGCCGTACTGCAGGCCGGGTCCGAGGATCGCCTCGCCCTTCGGCGATGCGGCGACCGCAGCCTCGAGCAGCGTGTTGAGGTTGAACCCGTTGATGGCCAGCACCCAGATCGTCATGACCACGGCTCCGCCGATGAGGAGGAATGCCTTGACGATCTGCACCCACGTGGTGCCCTTCATGCCGCCGATCAGGACGTACACGATCATCAGGATGCCGACGACCGCGACGACGATCGACTGGCCCACGCGTTCCGTGATCCCGAGGAGCAGCGACACCAGACCGCCCGCGCCCGCCATCTGCGCGAGCAGGTAGAAGAAGCACACCGCGAGCGTCGTGATGGCCGCAGCCATCCGGACCGGGCGCTCCTTCAGACGGAACGACAGCACGTCGGCCATCGTGAACTTGCCGGTGTTGCGCATGAGCTCGGCCACGAGGAGCAGCGCCACCAGCCACGCCACGAGGAACCCGACCGAGTAGAGGAACCCGTCGTACCCGTTGATCGCGATCGCCCCGCAGATCCCGAGGAAGGAGGCCGCCGACAGATAGTCGCCCGCGATCGCGAATCCGTTCTGCGGGCCGGTGAAGGAACGGCCGGCCGCGTAGTAGTCGGCCGCCGTCTTGCTGTTGCGACTCGCTCGGATCACGATGAACAACGTCACGGCGACGAACGCGCCGAAGATCGAGATGTTCAGGACCGGATTGTTCTCGACCGTCTGAACAGCCGCGTGGACGGTGGCGAAGACCTCGTTCACGACTCACCCCGCTCGGCCCGCTCGAGTTCGACGCGCAGACTCTCCGCACCGGGGTCGAGTCGCCGGTTGGCGTACGCGACGTAGCCCATCGTGATCGCGAAGGTCGTGACGAACTGCCCGAGCCCGAAGACGAGGCCCACGGTGACGGCGCCGAACACCGGCTGCGCCATGAAGTCCGGCGCGAAGGACGACAGCAGAACGTAGACGAAGTACCAGACGAGGAACGCCACGGCCATGGGGAAGATGAAGCTGCGCTGCCGCCGCTTCAGCTCCCGGAACGGGGCGGACTCCTCGACCGCGATGTAGTCGACGCCGCGCGGGGCGCCGTCGATCCTGTTATCCGTCATGTGGCCTCCTTGCCTCATGAGACCGGCGCATCGGCGCACCGGAAGGGGGGAAAACACCGGGTCGGAGCGCCTTCCCGGTGGTAGGGTCGACGCTACGAAAGGCGGCGACGCAGCCGTCACCCCCGGAAGTAGGTAGTTCGTGGGAACACCGGTCGCACTCCGAGACGACGTGACGCTCGTGTCGCACGCCGTGACCGAGCTCGCGCGGCGCACGCACTTCCCCGTCGCCTTCGGTGGTCTCGAGCACGACGGCGCCGTCCACGTCTCCACCGTCGTCGGGGCCCGCACGCGCAGCATCGAGGGGCTGGTCGTCCACGCCGAACGCGGTCTCGGCGGTCGGGCCCTCGTGGAACGGCGCCCCCGACTGGCGCTCGACTACCGCACCGCGCGCACCATCACGCACGACTACGACCGCGCCATTCTCGGAGAGGGCATCGCGACCCTGTTCGCCGTGCCCGTGCTCGTCCGCGGCAGCGCACGCGGCGTTCTCTACTGCGGCTCCTGGGCACAGGCACCCCTCGGCGAGCGCGAGGCGCGCCCCGCCTTCGACATCGCGGGCGAACTCGGCACGGAACTGCGCGTGCGGGACGAGGTCGACCGCCGCCTCGCCTCCCTCAACCCCGGCGACGACGGCCTCAGCGCGGGCGCGCGCGAGGAGATCCGACAGAGCTACGCCCAGCTCCGCAGCATCGCCGCCACCGTCCCCGACGAAGGGGTGCGTCGCCGCCTGGAAGAGCTGGAATCCCGCCTCGCCGCGCTCTCCGGCGACGCGACGATCGAGCCCGAGATCACCGGCATCCACCTCTCCCGTCGCGAACTGGACGTCCTCTCGTGCGCGGCCGTCGGGGCCACGAACGGCGAGATCGCGGCCTCCCTCCACCTCCGCGAGACGACCGTGAAGTCGTATCTCGCGTCGGCGATGTCGAAGCTGGATGCCTCGACCCGACATGCCGCCGTCGCACGGGCGCGCCGCGCCGGGCTGCTGCCCTGACAGCCCCGAGGAGTGCCCTGGGTGCTCCGTGAGAATCCCCTGGCAATGGCGCCGTGGGGTTGAGACCGCGCCTGATTCTCGGAATCGTGGCTGGCCCCTGACGTCGACACAGAAGGAGAGTCACCCATGCTGACGCTCACCGAAGAGGCCACCACCGCCGTCAAGACCATCGCCGCCCAGCTGCCGGATGCCGCCCAGGGCGGTGTGCGCATCGAGGGTGCCGGCTCGCCGGAGTCGCAGTTCCGGCTGTCCGTCGTCGACGGCCCCGAGCCCGAGGACGCCGTCGTGGAGAACTCCGGCGCCCGCGTCTTCCTGGACGCCGACGCCGCCCAGGTGCTCGACGACCGCGTGCTCGACGCACAGCTGGACGGACAGGGTTCCGTGCAGTTCGCGGTGACCACCCAGGCCTGAGTCCTGATCGACGATGCCCCGGCCGCGCGCCGGGGCATCGTCATGTCCGGGCCGGAGCATGTCCCACTTCTTGCGGCCCGAACGAACCGCAGACAGCAACGATCGGGACGCGCACCCGCAGAAAGCGGGACAAGGTGTGACTGCGCTACACGCTCTCCCCGGCGGGGCCGCGCCGGATCCAGGCGACGACGAAGATGACCAGACCCCCGACCAGGGCGGCGAGCACCCAGAGGACGACGAGGTAGTCGATCCACGAGCCGATCGGCGGCGATCCCGGAAGGAAGTTGCGCAACGGGATCGTCGCGAAGAGCATCGCGCCCATCCACCCCAGCGTGGTCACCTCGACCTTGCGCCGCCCCCGCAGCACGAGGATCGCGACGACGAGGACGAGCGCCGGGATGATCACCATGAGCGTGAGCAGGACGATCCCGAACGCGATCGTCGACCCCGAGCGCGACACCGAGATGTCCACGGCGTTCACGCCCTCGCCCACCGGCGTCTCGGCGACGGTGATGTCCCAGCCCGGGATGCCACGTTTCGACGGCTGCACGGTCGTGGGCAGCGGATTCGACTCCCCCGCCGCGTCCTCCTGCAGCGCGGTCATGATCGAGCGCACCGTGTACCGGTCGAACGGCCAGTTCTCGATCTGACCGTCCATGACCAGCGACGTCTCGATCGGCGAGATGAGGTCACCCTCGGCGAACTGCGTCGCCTTCGACCCGGCGACCGCGGAGACGAGCACCCCGAAGGGCCGGTGCGCGATGAGGCCGTTCGTGACCGACCCGTCCTCGCCTTGCGTCGGCAGGATCGACACGGTGAAGCGGTTGGTCGCGGCATCCATCTTCTCGGGCGTCAGCGACAGCGCCACCGTGTCGCCGGAGGTCTCGCCGTCGCCGCTGCCCACGATGTCGCCGCTCCCGGCGTACAGACCGACGACGGTCGCGTAGAGCGCGACGAACAGCACGACGGAGCCGACGATCCAGAGGACCGGGCGACGACGGGAGGACGCGGGGCTGCTCACGGAGTCAGTGTGGCAGAGCGCGGGGACGAGCTTCGGTGCCCCCGACAGGATTCGAACCTGCGACGCCCGCGTTAGGAGTGCGGCGCTCTATCCCCTGAGCTACGGAGGCGGGACTGCCTTCCAGCCTACTGCGAGCGTGCCGGAGCACCGACGCGGAGCTGCGCGGCGAGCGCGGCATCCCACTCCCCCGGCTCGGACAGCACGGCCTCGCGCACGTCCACGCCGTTCGCGTCGACCGTCGCGACGCACACGAGCAACGACTCCAGCACGACATCGTCGTGCGGGTCGCGGCGCAGGATCGACGCGGACGGGTCGGACGTGGATGCCTCGACCACCGCGAGCCACCGACCCCACCAGTCGTCGCCCTCGGCGATGCCTGCTCGGCGGAACTCCTCGAGCCAGCGCCCGACCCGCGGGGTGGCCGGGTCGTCGGGAGCGTGGTGCGCGATCATGTGCGTGCCCGGGGCCAGGCGGGTGCGGTGGGCGGCGAGTCCGTCCCATTCCACGACGGTGGCGCCGTCGGCATCCACTTCGACGAGGTTGAAACCGCGCGTCACGGGGGCCTCCGCGAGCGACCCGGCGACCGACTGCAACGGGATGCCACCCCGGCTCACGACCTCGTCGTCGGATCGCCCGGACAGATCCTCGCGATTCAGCAGGACCGCCAGGCGCCCCGCGCGCGGATCGGCGGCGAGCCAGGCTCCGCCCGCGCGCTCGTCGCGGATACCCCGCACCTCGGGCTGCTCCGGCCACCACTCGCCGAGCCGACGCCACGGACGGTTCCGGTCCTCGTCCCGGACGGCGAGCACCCGGACGGGCTGAGCGCTCTCGCGCGGGACGTCGACCACCACGGTGCACATTCCCACCACGCTACCGGCGCGGGGGCCGTGGTGGGCGGGTGCGGGCTCGGGGGCTCGGCGCGCGCGACGCCACCGCGCGACCCCGACCTGGGAGACTGGGGCCATGTTCGTCGTCGTGGGAGTGACCGGAGGCATCGCCGCCTACAAGACCGTCGGGCTCGTCCGGCTGCTGGTGAAGGCGGGGCACGATGTGCACGTCGTCCCGACCGACGACGCGCTGCGGTTCGTCGGGCTGCCGACGTGGGAGGCGATCAGCCGCAACCCCGTCACGACCTCCGTGCACGAGGACGTCGCGCGCGTGCGGCACGTGTCGCTCGGACAGTCCGCGGACCTCGTCATCGTGGCGCCCGCCACCGCGAACACCCTCGCGTCGATGACCGCGGGGCTCGCAGCGGACCTGCTCGGCACGACCCTCCTCGCGACGACCGCTCCGGTCGTGGTCGCTCCCGCGATGCACACCGAGATGTGGCGGCATCCCGCGACCGTGCACAACATGGACGTGCTCCGCGCGCGCGGCGTGCACATCGTCGGCCCCGCGGGACGGCGCGCTCACCGGCGGCGACAGCGGCCCCGGGCGTATGTCGGAACCCGAGGAGATCGTCGCCGCCGCCCTCGCCCTCGTGGAACGGCCGCGGGATCTGGCCGGGCTCTCGGTGCTCGTGAGCGCCGGCGGCACCCGCGAACCGATCGACCCGGTGCGCTTCCTCGGCAACCGGTCCAGCGGCCGCCAGGGTGTCGCGATCGCGCGCGCCGCCGCCGACCGCGGCGCCATCGTCACCCTGGTGGCGGCGCACCTCGACGCCGATGTCCGCCCCGATCCGCGCGTCGAGGTCATCTCGGTGGGTACGGCCGACGAGCTGGGACGGGCGATGGATGCCACCTCCCCCGACGCCGACGTCGTCATCATGGCCGCGGCGGTCGCCGACTACTCCGTCGCCGCGGTGTCGGAGCACAAGCTCCGCAAGCAGGACACCCCCGGCGGCCTGACCCTCGAACTGGTCGAGAACCGCGACATCGTCGCGGGGCTCGTCGCCGGCCGGCGACCGGGCCAGACGATCGTCGCCTTCGCCGCCGAAACCGTCGACAGCCAGGACGAGCTTCTCGAGCGTGCGCGCGCCAAGGCGGCTCGCAAGGGCGTGGATCTCCTCGCTGCGAACGCCGTCGGCTGGACGAGCGGGTTCGAGACGGCGGACAACGCCCTCACGATCATCGGGCGTGACGGCGACGTCGTCGGCCAGGCATCCGGTTCCAAGGCGGAGACGGCCGACGCGCTGCTGGACGCCGTGCTCGCCGTGCGTTCGCGCTGAGGCCGCGCGGGCGGCACCGGGCGCGGTCGACGCGGGCGCACCGTGCTCGCGCCCGGACGCCGCGCCGAGAGTCAGTAGCCCGTGGAGTACGACAGCTGTTCGATCAGCGGGGCGAGCGAGGTGAAGAGCGTCACCGCCCAGATCACGACGGCGATGATCGTCACGAGCGTCACCGCGATCCAGCCCCAGACCGGTCCGAGCCCCTTCCCGGTCTGGCGCCGCAGGACGACCCCGCGCCCGATGATGTACACCGCACCGCTGGAGACGACGAGGACGAAGAAACTCCACGCCCAGTGGAAGGGCTTCTGGATGCCACGGGCGCGAAGCTGGCGCCAGTCGAGGTACGAGAACAGGACGGTCAGACCGGCGATGACGAAGCTGAACACGGAGGCCCCGGCCGAGACGGCCAGCGACGCCGACGCTGCGTAGGGAGCCTGCTCCGGGTAGAGCGACGCGTACATCGACTCCTGCAGGTAGGTCGACCAGTCGAAGAGGAAGAGCGTGGTCAGCGACACCAGGGGCAGCAGAACGACGAGCCAGATCCAGACGGTGTTCGTCGGGATGTCGGCGCGGCCGGATGCCGGCGTCGCGTCCGCGGGCGTGCCGGGGTATGCGGGCGTGCTCGAGTAGGCGGTCGCGCCCGAGCCGGGGTAGGCCGGGAAGCCGGAGGCCGCGCCGTCGGACGGGGCCCCACCGGAGTACGCGGGGGCGGCAGGGGCACCGGGGTGGGTCGGGGCATCCGAGCCGGGGGCGACCGGCGGCACGGGCGCCTCGGGCGGGGTGACGGGCGGTACGGGCGGGCTCACGGGCTCGGCCGGACGCGGCGCATCGTCCGCGGGGGCGACCGGCGGCTCGGCGGCGGACGGACGCACCTCGTCGGTCCACGCGGTGCCGTTCCAGCGACGGAGTCCGCCGCTCCCGGCGGGGTCGGGGTACCAGCCTTCGGGCGGAGTGGGCGTGTCGGTCATGTCGTTCCCCCTGTGATGCTGCGGCATGGCGTGCGTGTCCCCCCGAGTCTAGTGACGACCCCCGACGTCATCGGAAGTCCCTCGACGCGTGCGAGACCCCGACGCGGAGGTCGGTGAACCCGTCGGCGACGACGTTCGTGACGCCCTCGACCGACCTCTCGAGCATGCCCCGCACGATCAGGGCGGGCGATTCGCGCACGATCCGGCGGTACCTGTTCCAGACCCCCACCGAGCAGACGATGTTCATGAGGCCGTGCTCGTCCTCGAGGTTGAGGAAGGTGATCCCGGATGCCGTCGCCGGCCGCTGGCGGTGCGTGACGAGTCCCGCCACCTCGACGCGGCGGTCGGTCTCTGCCGAGCGCAGTTCCCGCGACGTGAGCACGCCGCGCGCGTCGAGTGCCGAGCGGAAATGGGTGAGCGGATGGTCGTCGGTGGAGAGTCCCGTCGCCCACAGGTCGGCGGCGAGGACCTCGTAGCTCGACGGGTCGGTGAACAACGGAGGCTGCACGAAGGCGACCGAGTCGGGCAGGAACTCGGGCCGGTCGAGCGCCGCCGAACCCGACAGCCAGATCGCCTCGCGTCGCGAGTGCCCGAGGCACTCGAACGCGCCGGCCGTCGCTAGGGCCTCGAGCTGCGCGGTCACGAGCCCCGTGCGGCGCACGAGATCGCGAAGGTCGCGGTAGGCGCCCCCGCGCTCCCGCTCCGCGACGATGCGTTCGGCGACCTTGGCCCCGATCCCCGTGACACCGGCGAGCCCCATCCGCACCGCGAACGCCCCGTCGCGACGGTGCGCCTCGCTCTCGTCGGGCGCGGAACGGTCGAAGTCCCCGGTGGGCGGCTGGTCGGCGCACGCGCACGCGTCGAGCCCGGTCGCGGGGCGGCGGCGGTCGGCATCCGGGCTCCCGGACTCATCGTCGAGCGGCTCGAGCCCCGCCTCGACTCCGGACCGCAACAGATCGGGGCGTCGCACCCGCACGCCGTGGCGGCGGGCGTCCGCGGTGAGCGTCGCGGGTGAGTAGAACCCCATCGGCTGCGCGCGCAGGAGCCCCGCGAGGAACGCGGCCGGGTAATGCAGTTTGATCCACGAGCTGGCGTAGACCAGCAGCGCGAACGACAGCGAGTGGGACTCCGCGAACCCGAAGTTCGCGAACGCCTGGATCTTGGCGTACAGCTCATCGGCCACCGCGCCCACGAGCCCGTTCTCGGCCATGCCTGCGTAGAGCTTCTCGCGCAACGAATCGATGCGTTCGAGCCCGCGCTTCGACCCCATCGCGCGCCGGAGCAGGTCGGCGTCCTCGGCGGTGCAGTTGCCCACGGCGACGGCCATCTGCATGAGCTGCTCCTGGAACACCGGCACACCCATGGTGCGCTCGAGCACCGGCCGGAGGTTCTCGTGCACGTAGGTGATCGGCTCCTGTCCGAGCTTGCGCCGCACGAAAGGATGCACGGCACCGCCCTGGATGGGCCCGGGGCGGATCAGCGCGATCTGCACCACGAGGTCGTAGAACCGTCGGGGCTGCAGGCGTGGCAGCAACCCCATCTGCGCGCGGGACTCGACCTGGAACACCCCGATCGAATCGGCGCGGCACAGCATGTCGTAGACGGCCTTCTCTTCCTTCGGCAGCGTCGACAGCTCCCACCGCTCGCCCGTGGCATCCCGGATCAGGTCGAAGCAGTACTGCAGCGCCGCGAGCATGCCGAGCCCGAGGAGGTCGAACTTCACCAGTCCCATCCACGCGGCGTCGTCCTTGTCCCACTGGATGACCGTGCGGTTCTCCATGCGGGCGTGCTCGATCGGCACGACCTCGCCCACCGGACGGTCGGTGAGCACCATGCCGCCGGAATGGATGCCGAGGTGCCGCGGGGCCTTGAGCAGCTCGGACGCGAACTCGATGACCTCGTCGGGGATATCGTGGTCGGCACCGGTCTCGAGCGTCGCGCCCCAGCGTTCGACCTGCTTCGACCAGGCATCCTGCTGGCCGGGCGAGTGGCCGAGAGCGCGGGCCATGTCGCGCACCGCGTTCTTGGGTCGGTACTGGATGACGTTCGCGACCTGCGCCGCACGATCGCGACCGTAGGTCTCGTAGACCCACTGGATGATCTCCTCACGGCGATCGGAGTCGAAGTCGACGTCGATGTCGGGCTCTTCATCGCGCAGGCTCGACAGGAAGCGCTCGAACGGCAGGCGATAGAAGATCGAGTCGACCGCGGTGATGTCGAGCAGATAGCACACGGCGCTGTTCGCCGCCGACCCTCGCCCCTGGCACAGGATGCCGCGGCGCCGGGCCTCGGCGACGATCCCGTAGACGATGAGGAAGTACCCCGGGAAGTCCTTCATCTCGATGACCGCGAGTTCGCGCTCGATACGGTCGCGATCGGCGGCGGAGAGCTTCGGATACTTCCGCGGCACGGCCTCCCACACCAGATGCCGGAGCCACGACATCGGTGTGTGCCCCTCGGGCACCGTCTGCTTCGGTAGCGCGGGCTTGGCTCGCCGCAGCGGGAAGGCGAGTTCGTCGGCGAGCGAGACGGTCCGCGCGACGGCGCCGGGGTACCGGGCGAACCGCGCCGCCATCTCGGCACCGGAACGCAGGTGCGCCCCGGCGTGCGCGGGCAGCCACCCGTCGAGTTCGTCGAGACTGCGATTGGCGCGCACGGCGGCGACGGCCGCGGCGAGCAGCTCCTTCTGCGGGGCTGCGTAGTGCACGTTGTTCGTTGCGAGGACGGGGAGGCCGCGCTCGGCGGCGAGAGAAGCGAGCAGGTCGTTGTGGGCCGAGTCGAGCGGGCTGCCGTGGTCGATGAGTTCCACCTGCACGGACTCGGGACCGAACAGATCGACCAGGCGGTCGAGCGCGCGGGCCGCCCCCGCCGGACCCTCGGATGCCAGAGCCTGACGCACGCTTCCCTTCCGGCATCCGGTGAGTACCGCCCACTGCGGATCCGTACAGCCCCCAGCGCGTTCGGCCAGGTCGGCGAGGTCGTAGACCGGGCGCCCCTTCTCGCCGCCGGAGAGCTGCGCGTGGGTGATGGCCGCGGCGAGCCGGTGGTACCCCTCTTCGCCGCGGGCGAGCACGAGGAGATGGGAACCGGCGGGATCGGGCTGACCGTTCTGCGGTCCCGGGAGCCCGAGCGAGAGCTCGGCGCCGAAGACGGTCCGCACGGCGCGCGCCTCGGCCGCCTCGGCGAAGCGGACGATGCCGTAGAACCCGTCGTGGTCGGTGAGGGCGAGCGCGTGGAGCCCCAGCTTCTCGGCCTCTTCGACGAGCTCCTCGGGCGAGGACGCCCCGTCGAGGAAGGAGTACGACGAATGCGCGTGCAACTCGGCGTAGGGAACGGCATCGGCGGGGCGCTCGATCGTCGGGGGAACGTAGGGACCGCGTTTGTGCGACCACGCCGGGCTGTCGCCGCCGTCGCCGTTCGCCGGGGCGGAGACCGGTCGGCGCGTGTCGCTCAGCGCGCGTTCGAGCTCCGACCACTTCACGGGGGGATTGTGGAAGCCCATCAGCGCCCGCCCCTCCCGGGCCCACGGGCAAGGAGCGTCGACGCCGTGGGGGCCGCGAGGGCTGCGGGCGCCGCGGCCGACGCGAGGGTCGCCGGCGCCGTGGGAGCCGTGGCCGACAGGGGCGCCGCGTCCCGCCGCTCAGTCATAGCGCCCCTCCGCCCGCCACTCGCCCTCTTCGACGACCAGCAGCCACGCGCCGCCGTCGGCGTCGACCACCTGGAACCGGTGGGCCCGCCGTCGCCGCAGGGGATCCCACCCGCGTTCGCTGATCGGCCAGGGCCCCGCCCACTCGCGGATCCGCACCCGTCGCCCTCCGGCCTCGAGGATCGCCGGTGGCGCGCTCAGCACATCGCGCTCCCCCACCGTGACCGACGCTCCCGCGACGTCGGTGACCTCCACGAGTCGCGGCTCCGGATACACGGTCGCCGGCAGCGGGTCGGGAAGGCTCCCCGGCCAGGGTCGAGCACGGTCCTTCGCCGTGACCGCCCGGTCTCCCCACGGCACCAGCACCTGCCGTTCGGCCAGCCAGCGTCCTCCGCCGACGACGGGGGTGACGACAGCGCGGTGTCCGAGCATCGCCTGCACGCGGGAGAGGGCGTGGTGGACCCGCTCGTCCGGACCGGCGCCGAACAGCCCCTTGGCGTGGCGGGCCGCGTCATCGACCGCCTCGGGCTCGATCGACACGCCCGCCACCCCGCTGCCGAAGATGCCGCGCCCGTCTTCCGCGAGCTGCCACCGGACGCGGTCGACCACGGCACCGGCGTCGAAGGACCCGGGGTGCAGCCACACGCGTTCGCTGCGCTCCCCCCGTTCGCCCGAGAGCACCACGCGCAGCTCGGTGCACACCAGGTTCTGCTCCCCCAGGCGCGCGATGAACTCCTCCGCGGCGACGCGCATGCCGAAGGCGATCTGGTCGGCGAGTTCGAGCGGCGGCTCGAAGGCGACCTCGCGATGCAGTTCGGGCGGAGGCGTGCGGGGCTGCACGGGCTGGGAGTCGCGCCCGGAGGCGAGAGCGTGGAGTCGCGCCCCGCGCTCGGCGAAACGCTCGCGGACGCGCTCGACCGGCATCGCGGCGAACTCGCCCAGGGTGTGTACGCCGAGACGAGCGAGCAGGCTCGCCAGGTCGACGTCGTCGAGCGTGGTCACCGGGAGCGGAGCGAGGAACGCCGCCGCCTGCCCGCCGGGCACCACGCGCACCGGGTCGTCGGCCCGGGTGACGCGGGCGGCGTGCTCGGCGGTGAAGACGCCGTCGGCGACGCTCGCGCGGGCGTCGGTGAACCCCTCGGCCGCGAGGAGCCGGACGAGCATGCGCGCCGCTTCCTCTTCGCCGCCGTAGTACCGCGCCGGACCGCGCGCGCGAAGGGCGCAGAGTCCGGGGCGCACGATCTGCACGCCCGGGGCGTGCTCCTCCACCAGCGCGACCACCGGGGCGAAGACGCGCGCGTCACGGACCGGGTCTGCGGCGACGACGACGACGGACGGACAGAGCGCCTGGGCGTCGCGGCGACGCTGGCCTCGCCGGACTCCCTGAGCGCGCGCCGCGGCGGAGCACGCGACCACGGTGTTGTTCTCGAACACCGCCAGGGGCGCGTCGGCCCGCGGCGGCCGTGTCGCCTCGCGGCGGTACGCCGACACCGGCCAGTCGGGGAGCCACAGCACGAGGCTGCGGGTGGGTTCGCGCATCATCCCGCCGCCCTCTCCCGGTACTCGGGCCGGTACGCCGCATCGTCGCGCGGGACGAGCCGCTCGGTGGGGGCGCCGAGCAGCTCGATCGAGCCGTCGGCCGCGGGCAGCAGCATGCGCGCCCGCCGAGCCGTGGGCGTGCGCTTGCTGCGCACCGACACCGTGAGCTCACGCCCGGCGAGATAGCCGTGCCCCTCTCCGAGCCCCGCCCACCGCGGATCGGCGACGTCGATCACGGCCTCCGCCTGCGGCCACGGCCCCTGCACCAGCAGCACGGTGCCGCGATCGCGCAACCGCGCCGCGAGCCGGGTGGCTTCTGCTCCCCCTCGGGCAGTGTTCGCCCCCGCCGGAGGGCGCACCGCCACGACCGGCAGGACCTCGGCGATCGTGGCCGTGACCGCCAGCCAGCGCGGCCCGGGATCGGGGATGAAGACCAGCCGATCGAGGTCGAGACCGTACTTCTCGGCGGCTTCGGCCCCCAGCTCGGGCATGCCGACGACACCGCACCACGCACCGTCCTGGGAGGGGCGAGCCATGAGCGCCAGCAGCAGCGACATCGAGCGGGCGATCGCGTACGCCGACCCCGACCGCAGACCGCCGCCGGGAAGCAACGAAGTGAAGGCGGGATGCGTCGGCAGCACCGGTGCATCAAGGCGACGCCCCTGCATCCGCTCGAGCCGATCCCGGAGCGCGTGGATGTCGGGAACGGCCTCCGCCTGGTCTCGCACGATCGCCCTCACTCCCACAGGTTAGAACATGTGTTCTACACTCTCAATCCCTGTGGTTCGAAGATACGATCACCCTCCGACATCGCCGCGAGCGGCTCAGATCAGGTCGGCGGTCCGTACGATCCGGGCGAATCCGCCCTGCTGCAGCACCAGCCCGGTCGCGGCCATGAGCTCGGCCGCCGACCGCGTCACGGTCCCCGCGCCCGCGACCTCGGCCGACAGATCGAAGGTGCGGGTGGCATCCAGCACAACGGTCACGTCGTAACCGAGATTGCCCGCCATCCGCGCCGTCGTCTCCACGCACATATTCGTCTGGATGCCGCAGATCACCAGTTCCCGGATGCCACGCTCCCCCAGCCACGCGTGCAGGTCGGGGTCGCCGTAGAACGCCGAATTGACGTTCTTGGTGAGGAACAGCGCCGGCTCCACCGCCGCGACGACGTCGACCAGGGCATTGCCCGGCGACGACGGATGCAGCGGCGATCCTTCCGAAAGCGAGTCGTGACGCACCACGACGACGGGCTCCCCGTCCGCCTCCCAGCGCGCCACGAGCGCGCCGACGTTTGCCTCGCAGTCCGGATTGGCGGTCGGGCCCCAGAAATCGAGGTCGTCGAAACCCCGCTGCATGTCGATCACGAGGAGAGCACGAGTCATACGTCCATCACACCACGCGACGGCACGACGTCAGCGATCCTCACAACCTCAGTCGCGAACGGCCCTCGCGAACTGAGGTTGCGCGAATCACCGACGAACGGACGCTACCGAACGGCCCCACACGGATGCCACGCACCCCCGCAACCGCGGAGGGCGACGCCTCACGCCGCGAGCGCCAGGTACGGCTCCCACCGCGGATCGGACTTGTCCACGCCTCGCACCGTCCAGGACGATCCGTGCGGCGGCCCCGGGATCAGGCGCAGCTCCCACATCATCTCCTGGGGCGTGCGGTCCCCCTTGACGTTGTTGCAGCGCAGGCAGCAGGCGACGAGGTTCTCCCACGTGTCCTTGCCCCCGCGCGACCGGGGAAGCACGTGGTCGATGGTCGACGCCGCCTTCCCGCAGTACGCGCACCGGTGCGCATCCCGACGCAGGACCCCGCGGCGGGTCACCGGCACGCGACGCGCGCCGGGCACGCGGACGTAGCGGGTGAGGATGATCACCGCCGGGCGATCGTACGTTCCCGCCGCCGCCCAGACGGGATCACCGTCCACGCGTTCGACGACGGTGGCCTTCTCGTTCATCACGAGCACCAGGGCTCGCTTGAACGACACGACGGCGAGCGGTTCGTAGCCCGCGTTCAGCACCAGTGTGCGCATTCCGTTTCCTCTCGAATGGCCGAGACGGCTTCTCGGATGTTCGACTCGCGACGGTGGAAGAGGCGCTGGGGCATGAAAAAAGGCGCTGTCTATGCAGACAGCGCCCCAGAAGTCGCGGTGAGGCCGCGGCATCCGCTCACACGATGCCGAAGGACGAGCAGCCCGAGCGCATCCATGGTGCGGATGCGAGGCATGGTGTCCATCAGCGTTCCCTTCGGTTCTCCCGACGTCGCGAACAGGCTAACCCACCGCGACACGCCCGGGGTCCGCTCCACAGGGAAACGACAGACGGCGTGTCGGAGAACGATCGTCTCCGGCACGCCGTCTGGGATGCGCGATCAGCCCGCGTTCTGCTGGAGCCAGGCGTACGGGTCGACCACGGAACCGTTGATGTGCACCTCGAAGTGCAGGTGGTTGGCGGTCGAGCTGCCGGTCGAGCCGACGAGGCCGATGAGCTGGCCGGCGGCGACCGTGTCGCCCGCCTGGACCTGGCGGCTGCCGTAGGTCATGTGGCCATAGGTCGTGGAAACCCTCTGCCCGTTGATGACGTGCTCGATGACGATGCCCACGCCGTAGCCGCCGTAGCTCTCGGACGACACCTTCACCACGCCCGCGGCGGCGGCGAAGATCGGCTGGCCCTGCGGCGCGAGGAGGTCGACACCCTGGTGGTAGCCCGAGTCCCACAGGCCACGGCCGAGGATGTAGCTGGTCAGGGGCCAGCGCACCTCGCCGGAGCCGGGCGCGGTCATGTTCAGGTTGATCGAGGAGACGGCGACGTTCGCGCTGGCGGCGAGCTGCCGGGCACGTTCGGCCGCAGCGGCCGCGGCGGCCTCCTGCTCCTTCTTCTTCTGGATCTCCTCCGCCGTGGTGGCGGAGTAGCTGCTGCGATCCAGGGTTTCGGCGTTCGCGTTCGAGGCGACGACGAGCGACTGGTTGTCGGGGGCCGACATCTCCTGCAGCGTCATCGTTTCGGCGGCCGGCAGCGACGCGGCGTAGGCGGGGATGGCCACCGTCGCGACGAGCCCGGCGACCATCGAGAGGATCACGGCGCTGCGCAGCGACTTCGTGTTCCGCCGGAACGACGACGAGCTCGGGGTGGGAGCGGTACGCGCGACCGTCGACGACGCGACAGCGGGCTTCTGCGGGGGGCGGGCAGCGGGTCGGGTGACCGCGGCGCGCGCGCTCTTTCGAGTCTGACCCGTTGCGGGGACCTCGGGCAGGTCCGCGACGGGATCGGTGTGTTCAGCCAAGTTTCCTCCGGCGCCTCTGCGTTCGTACGCTGGCTCGTCAGCACTCGATTGTGGGCACGATGTGCGGGCTTCACCCTCTGCGGACGACGAGCCGGTGAGGCAAACCGCGAGGGGTCCGACGGCGGGCTTCTCGCCTGTGGACCTTTCGAGGCTACCCGAACATAACGAAACTGTCACGCCTGGTACCCCCGCGTGCAGGCGATGGCCGGGTTGCGACGAATCATGCCGACACGTGATGACGCGGTGCGTCACACGGGCCGGATCGCCTTGGGCGTCGGCCGTTCGGGGCGTGATCGCCCCCGCGGATCGCGCCTCGCCGGCGAAGAAGCGGGTCAGACCTCGTCGACGAGGAAGATGTGCGAGGCGACCTCGACCGGCAGCTCGAGTCCGTCCTCGACGCCGTCCATCTCGACCAGGACGTAACCCTCGTTGAAGCGGTAGTTCCCCCGCGCGCCCGGAAGGACGCCGGCCGCCTTCAGCTGCTGCAGGAGTTCGGGATCGACCTGCGCCGGTTCGGCGAGACGGCGAACCGTGCCGGAGATGGGCCCACCGGCATCCGTCAGCTTGCGCACGAGTCCGACGACGCCCTCTTCGAAGGTGGCGCTCGCGACGTCGCCCAGCTGGTCCAGGCCCGGGATCGGATTGCCGTACGGCGACTCGGTGGGGTGGCCGAGCAGCTCGACGAGACGACGCTCGACCTGCTCGCTCATGACGTGCTCCCAGCGGCAGGCCTCGTCGTGGACGTAGGCCCAGTCGAGACCGATGACATCGCTGAGGAGGCGCTCGGCGAGACGGTGCTTGCGCATGACGTCCACGGCCTTCTGACGCCCGTCGCCGGTCAGTTCGAGACGCCGGTCCTCCGAGACGACGACGAGACCGTCGCGCTCCATCCGACCGACGGTCTGCGAGACCGTGGGACCCGAGTGCCCCAGACGCTCCGAGATCCGCGCGCGCAGGGGAACGATGTTCTCCTCTTCGAGCTCGAGGATGGTGCGCAGGTACATCTCGGTGGTGTCGATGAGATCGGTCATTCAGCAGTCCTCGGGCGTCGTAGCGGTGTTCCCAGCCTACCGACCCCGTCCGACACACGCGCCGGTCGCGTCCGAGCCCCGTCCTAGAATCGACGCATGCCGCACGTGGACCTTCCCGCCGACCTCCTACCCACCGACGGACGCTTCGGATGCGGCCCTTCGAAGGTGCGCGGTGCGCAGCTCGAAGCGCTCGTGACCCGCGGCGCCTCGATCCTCGGAACCTCGCACCGTCAGGCGCCCGTCAAGAACCTCGTCGCCAGCACGCGCGAGCGCCTCGCGGAGCTGTTCCGCCTGCCCGAGGGGTACGAGATCCTCCTCGGCAACGGCGGCTCGACGGCGTTCTGGGATGCCGCGGCCTTCGGTCTCATCGAGAACCGCAGCCAGAACCTGGTGTCGGGCGAGTTCGGCGGCAAGTTCGCCGCCGCGGCCGCCGCGCCCTGGCTGCAGGCGCCCGACGTTCGCCGCGCCGAGCCCGGCACGCGGGCCGCCTTCGAAGCCGTCGAGGGCATCGACCTGTACGCGTGGCCGCACAACGAGACCTCGACCGGCGTCGCCGCACCCGTCACGCGCGTGCACGGGGACGCCGGAGCCCTGACGGTCATCGACGCCACCAGCGCCGCGGGTGGCATCGACTTCGACGTGGCCGAGGCCGACGTCTACTACTTCGCGCCGCAGAAGAACCTCGGCTCGGACGGCGGTCTCTGGTACGCAGCGGTGTCGCCGGCCGCGATCGAACGGATCGAGCGCATCGCGGCATCCGGTCGCTACATCCCCGAGTTCCTGAGCCTGAAGAACGCCGTCGACAACTCGCGGCTGCAGCAGACGCTGAACACGCCGGCGCTCGCGACGCTCCTCCTCCTCGACGAGCAGCTGGGCTGGATCCTCGACAACGGCGGCCTGAGCTGGGCCGGTGCCCGCACGGCGGAGTCCTCCTCGGCTCTCTACGCGTGGGCCGAGGCGAGCGAGGTCGCGACGCCGTTCGTCGCCGATCCCGCCGACCGCTCCCCCGTCGTCGTCACGGTCGACTTCGACGACTCGATCAACGCTGCGGCGATCGCGAAGAGCCTGCGCGCGAACGGCATCGTCGACACCGAGCCGTATCGCAAGCTCGGTCGCAACCAGCTGCGCATCGCGACGTTCGTCTCGATCGAGCCAGAGGACGTCCGGCGCCTCATCGGCGCGATCGACTACACGATCGAGCGCCTGCCGCAGGCCTGACCTCGCATCGCACCGGAAGCCGTCCCGCCACCGCGGGGCGGCTTCCGTCGTTCACGCCGGACCCGGATGCCGACGCTCCGGCGTGTCAGCGACGGGGTGCGCGCGGTTCAGTAGCTGCGTTCGTGCTCGTCGTCGTCGTCGAAGTCGTCTTCGTCGGAGTCGTCCTCGTCGGAATCGTCCGCGTCGGAATCGTCATCCTCGTCGGAATCGTCCGCGTCGGAATCGTCATCCTCGTCGGAATCGTCCTCGTCGGAATCGTCCTCGCCGTCCGCCGAGTCGTCGAGTTCGTCGATGTCGACGCCGTCGAGGTCGCCGGCGTGCAACCGCGCCTTCGGCTCCTCGTCCTCGTCATCGTCCGAATCGTCCGACTCGTCGTCCAGGTCCTCGTCGTCCAGGTCGTCCTGGTCGTCGAGGTCGTCGTCGGACTCCTCGCCTGCGGCAGCGGCGGCGGCCTGAGCAGCTTGATATTCCGCGAGACGCTTCGCCCACGGCACCCAGTCCGGGGCGAGCAGAGCGCCCTCACCGGGCAGCAGCTCCGCCTCGAGAACCGTCGGCTCGGAGTCCTCCACCACGGCGACCGTCACGGTCCAGTGCCAGCCCGGGTATCCCGCGAGGCGCGTGTGGAACCGCAGCGAGACGACGTCGTCGGCCTCCACCACGTGGCCCGCCGGGGGTCCGATCGTGTCGGCAGGGGTGATCTCGCGCAGCGCGGACAGCGCGAGGTCGTGTGCGTGGAGCAGTCGCTCGTCGGCGACGGGCTCAGGCTTCGAAGTCATCGGCGACCTTGCGCAGGACCGCAGCGATCTTCTTGGCGTGCGCGCCGCTGGGGTAGCGACCCCGGCGCAGGTCGCCGCCGATGCCGTCGAGGAGCTTCACGAGGTCCTCGACGATGATCGCCATGTCGTCGGCGGGCTTGCGGGACCGCTTCGCCATGCTGACGGGAGCTTCGAGCACACGCACCGAGAGGGCCTGGAGCCCGCGCTTGCCGTCCGCGACGCCGAACTCCAGACGCGTGCCGGCTTTGGGGGCGGGTGTCCCGGCGGGCAGGGCGGTGGCGTGCAGGAACACGTCCTGGCCGTCATCGGTGGTGACGAAGCCGAAGCCCTTCTCTTCGTCGTAGAACCTGACCTTGCCGGTGGGCATGGACACCTCGCTGAATGTGTGCGCGATTGCGCGGCGGAACACGGAACCCGATCGGATCCCGGCCCCTCAGCCTACGGCACGCCCGCCAGGCACTAGGCTGACGACGATGAGCACGCGCACCCCCGACGGCGATGTCCCGATCCGTCGCATCGATCGCATCCTGGCTTTCATGTCGCTGGGCCTGGGGATCGTCTCGATCGTGTGCTTCTTCGTCGTGATCCTCGCGCGGCCCGCCGGCGTCACGAACTTCGGTGAAGGCATCTGGCCGACCATCGTGGTGCTGCCCCTGGTCGCGCTCCCGATCGCCTTCCTCATGATGATGGCCGTGCTCATCATGAGTTTCGTGCGAAGGGCACGCGCCAACAAGGGACGCTGACGTGCCCGAGACCTCCGACCAACGTGCGCTGGCGGTCTCGCTGAGCGCTCTCGACGACGGGGTCCTGGCCGCTCTCCTCGCCGATCGCCACGTGTCGGAGTCGGCGACGTGGCGCGACATGTTCGACGCCGCGGACGCCCTCCTCGACCCCGCCTCCGTCGCCCGAGCCCTTCCCCTCCTGGACCGCGCGGAGGCCGACGCCCTCGTCGCGGCGGCGGTCGACGGCATCCCGGTTCCGGACGGCGCCCGCGAGACCCTGCACCGCCGCGCGCTCGTCGACGGAGAGGGGCTGCCGTACACCGTGGTCGCGACCGCGGTGCGCGACGCCGCGGCGAACGGACTCCCGGACGCCCCCGCGCCCGCCCCGGTCCCCGCATCCGACGACGCCGCCGCGGCCGAGTCGGCGTTCACGCACGCCGCCGCACTGGCCGACGTCCTCCTGCTGACACTGGAGTCTCCGCTGGGGCGCATCGGCTCGGGTTCGCTCGGGGCGGGCGAGCGCCGTCGACTCGTGGATGCCGGAGCAGCCGCGACTCCGGAGGAGGCCGATCTGCTCGTGGGCATGGCCGCGCGGACCGGGCTCCTCGGCACCAACGGCCGCGCGTGGCTCGTGACGGCTTCCGGTCGCGCGTGGCTGCGACTTCCCACCCTAGAACGGTGGGCGACGACCGCCCGAGCGCTGCGCGACGAGCTCCCCCGCGCGTACCGCACGCCGAACGGTGGATGGATGCCACAGGCCACCTGGTCCACGGCGACGCCCTTTGACCCCGCGGGGCCCGAACGCGCCTCGCGGTGGACGCACCGCCTCCGCGCCTGGGGACTGCTCGACGACCACGGCGCCGTCCCCCCGTGGGGACAGGGACTCTCCGAGGGCGCAGACGTCGACGTGTCGGCGCTCAGCGCGCTACTCCCGCCCGAGGTGGACCGCGTCTATCTGCAGAACGACCTCACGGCCATCGCACCGGGACCGCTCGCCCCGCACCTCGATGTGCGGCTGCGCAGCATGGCAGCGCGCGAATCGCGTGCGCAGGCCTCGAGCTACCGGTTCAGCGCCGCGACGATCGGCGCGGCCATCACGGGCGGCGAGACCGCGGACAGCCTCCGCGAATTCCTGACAGGGATCTCGCTCACCGGTCTCCCGCAGCCGCTCGCGTACGTCATCGAGCGCACCTCGGCCGAACACGGTCGCGTCCGGGTCACCGCCGACACGGCATCCGGTCTCACCACCGTCCGCACCGACGACGAGACGCTGCTGCGCTCGATGGAGGTCGACACGTCGCTCCGCTCCGTGGCTCTGACCCGGTCGGGCGACGAACTCATCACGCACGTCGCCGCCGACGTCGTCTTCTGGGCGCTTACGGACGCCCGATACCCCGCGGTCGCGGTGGACGAGGACGGCCGCCCCCGCGCGGTGGACCGCGCCAGGCTCGCCGCCGCGGAGACGCACGACACGCCGGCCGACGTCTACGCGCCGCTGATCGCCCGGCTGCGCGCCGGGGGCGAGGACTCGGATGCCGCGTGGCTCGAGCGCGAGCTCGACCAGGCGGTGCGCGCCCGCGCCGTGGTCGACGTCACGGTACGCCTTCCGGA
This sequence comes from Microbacterium sp. SLBN-111, assembly GCF_049739645.1. Classification (NCBI taxonomy): domain Bacteria; kingdom Bacillati; phylum Actinomycetota; class Actinomycetes; order Micrococcales; family Microbacteriaceae; genus Microbacterium; species Microbacterium sp. SLBN-111. The sequence continues at coordinate 2,640,889 of NZ_JBMGQH010000001.1, read as the reverse complement.
CGGTTCCGCCCGCGTGTTCCGACTGGAGGCGACCGGTCTCGGCGGCGGGCGCCTGCGCGGCAGGGACCGCGCCGCGGACGTGGAGCGCACCCTCCCGCTATCGCACATCGACTCGGTCAGCCCCGTCTCCTGAGCGACCGGCGACGACGCCGCCCCCGGCGCACCGGTAGAATCGAACGCTATGGCTGACGGCCCCCTCATCGTCCAGAGCGACCGCACGGTGCTCCTCGAAGTCGCGCATCCCGACGCGGAGACCGCGCGGCACGAGCTCGCGGTGTTCGCCGAGCTCGAGCGCGCGCCCGAGCACATCCACACCTACCGCATCACGCGCCTCGGTCTGTGGAACGCCCGCGCAGCCGGGCACGACGCGGACGCGATGCTCCAGACGCTGGACCGCTGGTCGCGCTTTCCGGTCCCCGCCTCGGTGAGCACCGACATCCGCGAGACCGTCGGGCGCTACGGCCGACTCGTCATCGAACGCGACGAGGAGGGCGCGCTCGTCCTGCGCTCGACCGATCCCGCCGTCCTCGGCGAGGTCTCGCGCAACAAGCGCATCTCGCCGCTGCTCATCGGCCACCCCACCCCGGACAGCTACACCGTCGACGCATGGGCCCGCGGGCACATCAAGCAGGAGCTGCTCAAGATCGGCTGGCCCGCGGAAGACCTCGCGGGCTACACGCCCGGGACCCCGCACCCGATCGATCTCGCGGAGGACGGCTGGAAGCTGCGCCCCTACCAGCGCCAGGCGGTCGAGTCCTTCTCCGAGGGCGGCTCCGGTGTCGTCGTCCTTCCCTGTGGTGCGGGCAAGACGCTGGTCGGCGCCGGGGCGATGGCCGAGACCCGCACGACGACGCTCATCCTCGTCACCAACACCGTCAGCGCCCGCCAGTGGCGCGACGAGCTGCTGCGCCGCACGAGCCTGACCCCCGAGGAGATCGGCGAGTACTCCGGTCAGTCCAAGGAGATCAAGCCGGTCACGATCGCGACGTACCAGATCCTCACCGCCAAGCGCGGTGGGCAGTACGCCCACCTCGCCCTCCTCGACGCGCTCGACTGGGGCCTGGTGCTGTACGACGAGGTGCACCTGCTGCCCGCGCCGGTGTTCAAGCTCACCGCCGACCTGCAGGCGCGTCGCCGCCTCGGTCTCACGGCGACCCTGGTGAGAGAGGACGGCCGCGAGGGCGATGTCTTCAGCCTCATCGGCCCCAAGCGCTTCGACGCGCCGTGGAAGGAGATCGAGGCCCAGGGCTACATCTCCCCCGCCGCGTGCTACGAGGTCCGCATCGACCTCCCGGCCGACGAACGCCTCGAGTACGCGGCCGCAGCCGACGAGGAGCGCTACCGTCTGGCGGCCACCGCGCCCGCGAAGATCGACGTCGTGAAGCGCCTGGTCGATCGGCATCCGGGCGAACGCGTGCTCGTGATCGGGCAGTACCTCGACCAGATCGACGAGCTCTCGGAAGCCCTGAACGCGCCGAAGATCACGGGCGCCACACCCGTCGCGGAGCGGGAGGAGCTGTTCCAGGCGTTCCGCGAGGGCTCGATCTCGCTGCTGGTCGTCTCCAAGGTCGCGAACTTCTCGGTCGACCTCCCGGAGGCCTCCGTCGCGGTCCAGGTGTCGGGGTCGTTCGGGTCGCGGCAGGAGGAGGCGCAGCGTCTCGGGCGTCTGCTCCGGCCCAAGCAGTCGGGGCACACGGCGAGCTTCTACACGCTCATCGCGCGCGACACGGTCGACCAGGATTTCGCTCAGAACCGTCAGCGATTCCTCGCCGAACAGGGCTACGCCTACACGATCCTGGATGCCGAGGGGATCGGCGCCGCGGCCGCCTGAGCCCTACCAGGACGCGGCGTTTCTTGCGACATCCAGCACTTCCCTGAGTGAAGTCACGATAATGGGGCGCATGACAGCACCGCGCATCCTCGTCGTCGACGACGAACCCAACATCCGCGACCTGCTCATCACGAGCCTGCGTTTCGCCGGATTCCAGGTCCGGGCCGTCGCCAACGGCGCGCAGACCATCTCCGCGGTCCTCGAGGAGGAACCCGACCTCATCGTGCTCGACGTGATGCTCCCCGACATGAACGGGTTCAGCGTCACGAAGCGCCTCCGCGGGGCCGGGTACACCGCTCCGATCCTCTTCCTCACCGCGAAGGACGAGACCGAGGACAAGATCACGGGCCTGAACGCGGGCGGTGACGACTACGTCACGAAGCCGTTCAGCCTCGACGAGATCGTGGCGCGCATCCAGGCCATCCTCCGCCGCACGATGCAGGCGGACGAGGAGTCGGTGATCCGCACGGGCGAACTCACGATGGACCAGGACACGCACGACGTCAGCGTCGGCGACGTCTCGATCGACCTGAGCCCCACCGAGTTCAAGCTCCTCCGCTACCTGATGCTGAACCCGAACCGGGTGCTCTCCAAGGCGCAGATCCTGGACCACGTGTGGGAGTACGACTTCAACGGCGACGCGGGCATCGTCGAGAGCTACATCTCGTATCTGCGCCGCAAGATCGACCCGCACTCCTCCGAGCCCCTCATCCAGACCAAGCGCGGCTTCGGCTACATGCTGAAGTCCGGCAAGAGCGCCTGAGCGGAGCGCGATCCTGGAGAAATCCGACGATGCCCTGACGCACTGGTGGCGCCGGCTGAGCCTTCGCACGAAGGTCACCGGCGTCACGGTGACCCTGCTGGCGGTGGGGCTCATCGCCGCGGGCATCGGCACCCTGGTGTTCCTGCGCACCACGCTCATCAACAACCTCGACGAACAGCTGGGACAGCAGGCCGCCGGCAACATCGCCAACAGCATCTTCGTCACCGACCAGGTCGACGGCGAGCCGCGGTTCACGCAGGTCGAGAACGCCCCGCAGATCGGCTCGATGGTCGCCGTGTACGCCCCCGACGGCGCCCGCAAGGCGTTCTACAACGGCACCGCGATGAAGACCGTGCCCGAACTCCCGGACACGTTCACGGTCGAGCAGACGTACAGCCAGGTCGACCGTCGCATCGAGCTCGAGGACCCCGTTTCGGGTCAGCACTTCCTCGCGCGCGTGGGACAGCTCGTTCTCCCCGGCTACAACGGCGTGTACACGCAGATGGTGATCCAGCCGCTCGCGCCGACCGACCGGATCGTCGCGGCGTACGTGGGCATCTACGGGTTCGTGGCCCTGTTGATCCTCATCGCCAGCGCCCTGCTCACGCGCGCGCTCGTGACGCTGACGTTCCGCAGTCTCGGGCAGGTGGAGACGACCGCCATGGACATCGCGGCGGGCGACTTCAGCCAGCGACTGACCGACATCGTCCCCGACACCGAGGTGGGTCGCCTCAAGACCGCGATCAACGCGATGCTCGCCCGCATCGACGGCGCCCTCAATCAGCGGGATGCCACGGTGCGACAGATGCGACGGTTCATCGGGGATGCCAGCCACGAGCTGCGCACCCCCCTCGTCACGATGCGCGGGTATGCCGAGCTGTACCGGATGGGAGCGATCCGCTCCGACGAGGACGTCGCACAGGCGATGGAGCGCATCGAGAAGGAAGCGATCCGCATGGGCGCGCTGGTCGAAGACCTCCTGGCGCTCGCCCGCCTCGACGAACGGCGCGACGTCGCGATCACCACGCTCGATCTGCGGCCGATCGCGAAGGACGCCGCCCTCGATCTGCGCGTGACGTCCCCGCAGCGCGAGGTCACGGTGGACGACACGACGAGCCGTGCCGCGATCGTCCTGCCCGTGATGACGCTGGACGCCGAACAGCCCGCGGACGGGGCGGCCGCGGCATCCACTCGTCGACGGACGGCACCCACCACGTCGGCGATGGCGATCGCCGGAGCGACGCTCTCGCGCCTGCGCCGTCGACGCGACGCCGGCGACGCGACCGCGGGCACCGAGGCGGATCCGCACGAGAGGGAGGCCTCGTCGGGACCGCAGCGGCTGCCGAGCCTTGCGCCTATCGTGCTCGGCGACGAGAACCGCGTGCGTCAGGTCGTCGCGAACCTCCTAGGCAACGCCCGCCGCTTCACTCCCGACGACTCCCCCATCGGCCTGCGCGTGGGCGTGGATGCCGCCACCGACATGGGATGGATCGAGGTCATCGACCACGGCGAGGGCGTCCCAGAGCAGATCCGCGAGCAGATCTTCCAGCGGTTCTGGCGCGCGGATACCTCGCGGACGCGTGAGACGGGCGGGTCGGGACTCGGCCTGTCGATCGTGGCATCCATCGTCGACCTCCTGCACGGGACGGTGGAGGTGAGGGACACGCCCGGGGGTGGCGCCACGTTCCGCGTCTCGCTGCCGCTCGCGGAGCGTCGGGATGCCATCGAGCATGCGCTCATCACGACGCAGCCGCTGGAGCGCCTCCCGGAGGCCCTGAGCCCCGAGGCCACGGACCAGTAAAACCCCCGTGACTTCGGGCGCATGCGCGTGCGCGAACATCAGCCCGAAGCCAGCGGGCTCGGACACGAAAGAACGCCCCCTCCCGAGGGAGAGGGCGTTCTTTCGTGCCTAGGCGGGGATCAGAAGTCCATGCCACCGGTCGGGTCGGCGGGCGCAGCCGCGGCCTTCTCGGGCTTGTCGGCGACGACGGCCTCGGTCGTGAGGAAGAGACCGGCGATCGACGCGGCGTTCTGCAGCGCGGAGCGCGTCACCTTGGCGGGGTCGATGATGCCCTGTGCGAACAGGTCACCGTACTCGCCGGTCGCCGCGTTGAGGCCGTGGCCCACGGGGAGCTCGGAGACCTTGTTGGCGACGACGCCCGGCTCGAGACCGGCGTTGAGCGCGATCTGCTTGAGCGGAGCCTCGATGGCGACGCGGACAATGTTCGCACCGGTGGCCTCGTCACCCGAGAGCTGGAGGTTCGCGAGCGCGGTCTTGCCGGCCTGGATGAGCGCGACGCCACCACCGGCGACGACACCCTCTTCCACAGCGGCCTTGGCGTTGCGGACGGCGTCCTCGATGCGGTGCTTGCGCTCCTTCAGCTCGACCTCGGTGGCCGCACCCGCCTTGATGACGGCGACGCCGCCGGCGAGCTTGGCGAGGCGCTCCTGGAGCTTCTCGCGGTCGTAGTCGCTGTCGGTGTTCTCGATCTCGCGACGGATCTGGGTCACGCGACCCTCGATCTGGGCGGAGTCACCGGCACCCTCGACGATGGTCGTCTCGTCCTTGGTGATGATGACCTTGCGCGCACGGCCGAGCAGGTCGACGGTGGCGTTCTCGAGCTTGAGGCCCACCTCTTCGGTGATGACCTGGCCGCCGGTGAGGATCGCGATGTCCTGCAGCTGCGCCTTGCGACGGTCGCCGAAGCCGGGAGCCTTGACGGCGACCGACTTGAAGATGCCGCGGATCTTGTTGAGCACGAGCGTCGCGAGAGCCTCGCCCTCGACGTCCTCGGCGATGATGAGGAGCTCCTTGCCCTCCTGGATCACCTTGTCGACGATGGGCAGAAGGTCCTTGATGTTCGAGATCTTCTGGTTCGCGATCAGGATGTAGGGGTCTTCGAAGACCGCTTCCTGGCGCTCGGGGTCGGTGACGAAGTAGGGGTTGATGTAACCCTTGTCGAAGCGCATGCCCTCGGTGAGCTCGAGCTCGGTGCCAAAGGTGTTGGACTCCTCGACGGTGACCACACCCTCCTTGCCGACCTTGTCGATGGCCTCGGCGATGAGCTCGCCGATCGCGGGGTCGGCGGCGGAGATCGACGCGGTCGCGGCGATCTGCTCCTTCGACTCGACCTCCTTGGCCGAGGCGAGCAGCTCGTCGGTGACGGCCTTGACGGCCTTCTCGATGCCCTTCTTGAGCGAGATGGGGTCGGCACCGGCCGCGACGTTGCGCAGGCCCTCGCGCACGAGCGCCTGAGCGAGGACGGTCGCGGTGGTCGTTCCGTCACCGGCGACGTCGTCGGTCTTCTTGGCGACCTCCTTGACCAGCTCGGCGCCGATCTTCTCGTACGGGTCGTCGAGCTCGATCTCCTTGGCGATCGAGACGCCGTCGTTCGTGATCGTGGGGGCGCCCCACTTCTTCTCGAGCACGACGTTGCGACCGCGGGGGCCCAGGGTCACCTTGACGGCGTCGGCCAGGGTGTTGAGGCCGCGCTCGAGACCGCGACGGGCCTCTTCGTCGAAAGCGATGATCTTTGCCATAAGTGTGTCGTCCCTCCCGGACGGGTGACTTCCAGATTTTGGCACTCGACGAAAGCGAGTGCTAACTCATTCTGGCACTCGCCCCTGGGGAGTGCAAGCCACGCGAACGGCCCGGAGCACGACGACGCCGCGGCCCCCGAGAGCGGGGACCGCGGCGTGTGCGAAGCGGAAGGAGGTCAGGCGATCAGGCGGACCGACTCGGCCTGAGGACCCTTCTGGCCGGACCCGACCGTGAACTCGACGGCCTGGCCCTCCTCGAGGACCCGGAAACCGGACATCTCGATGTTCGAGTAGTGGACGAAGACGTCCTGGCCGTCGGTCACGGTGATGAAGCCGTACCCCTTCTCGGCGTTGAACCATTTGACGGTGCCCTGGGCCATGCGAACTCTCCTGTTGCTGAACGACGAGGTCATCGTAAGCACGCGGACCCGCGCCGTTCCGGCCCGGGCGGGCATTGTTGACACGGCGGCAGCCAACTTTTTACGCCGCGGAAACACGCGGCGGAACGGGGGTCAGGGAGTGGGCTGACCGCCTGCGCGATCGAGTCCGATCACCACGACCAGACGCTTCTCGGCGCTCTCGTCCCCGGACGTGTTCGGGTCGTCCGTGGGCTGCAGGAAATCGCTCTGCGCGATCTCCGCCCCGCCGATCGCGTCGGCCAGCCCGCGCGCGGCCTGTTCGTCCTCGGGACCGCGGTAGTACACCGTCGTCGTCGCGAAGTCGGTCGTGTCGGAGTCCCCCGTCTGCACCGCGTCGCCCGACCATCCGAGCGCGACGATCTGGTCGCGGAGGTTGCCGGCCAACCCGGCATCCGCCGTGCCGTTCAGCACGAGCACCGAATACGACGTGTCGATGGCGGCCGGGGTGGTCTCGGTGGGGGTCGGGGTCGGCTCGGCCTCACCGCCGAGCGAGATGCGACCGGACGCCACCAGAACGCCGAAGACGCCGACGATGATCAGGACGACCGTCGCCAGCAGAGCCCAGAAGAAGACGGCCCAGCCACGGGAACGAGGACGCTGCGCCCGGTGGGCGCCGACGCGACCCCCCTCATCCGGAAGGTCGTCGAAGCGATCCCGAGGGAAAGTCGATCTGGGCATTGGACGATGTTATCGGTCGGATTCTGTGGCGACCCTCAGTGGGCGGCAGCGCGTCCCAGCCGCGCGCGGTGCTGCTGCGCCGCGTCGTCGCGGCGACGGCGCAGGCGTCGCACCAGCATGGGGTCGGCGGCGAGCGCCTCGGGGTCGTCGAGGAGGCGCCCCAGCAGTTGGTAGTAGCGGGCCGGTGCGAGGTCGAACTCCGCGCGGATCGCCTCTTCCTTCGCACCTCCGTGCCGACGCCACTCGCCCTCGAAGGCGAGGAATGCACGGTCACGGTCGGAGAGGGCCACACCGCCACGCTACTGCGGGCGAGCCGCGGATCCCGGATGCCACGCCACCCAAGCTCCGAGCGGGTCGACGCCGGCGAGGACGTCTCCGTCCAGCGCGAGCGCGAACCCTCCGGGACGCAGCTCGGGCGTCTCGTTCCAGGCATCGTGGAGGCCTGCGGCATCCAGAGTCACCCATCGCCCCGCGGTGCGGGCGGCGTCGATCACCGCACCGCGATGGCGGCGCGGAACGTGGGCGAGGACACCCGGGGTCGTGACGACCAGGGTCGCATCGCGCGGGGCGAGCGCCGCGAGCGCCGGCAGCGCAGCGGCCCCGTCACCGGCGACGAGGAGCGGCGGGTCGGCGGCGGCGATGTCGAGGGCGGCCGTGATGCGCTCGAGGCGGCCCTCCTCTCCCGGCCAGACCAGCCCGGTGAGCCACGCGCGGTCGGCCGGGTCGCGGGCGTCGAGCGGCTGCAGGTCGATGCCCGCGCGCCACACGACCCGAGGGAGGCGCAGCGGCGGGCCGCCGTCGACGTCCGACTCCAGGACCACCGCACTCGGCCCGTCCGTCGGGTCGAGGCTCGTCACGACCCCGTCCGACGAACGGAAACGGTACGAGTAGCGGTCGGGGTACAGGCACAGCCCCGCGCTCGCGCCGATCTCGATCAGCGCGATGGGTCCGTCGATGAGCGACAACGCGGGCAGCAGCGCCGCGCACCGCAGCGGTTCGTTCGTCTGCACGGAGCGCCGCCCGGACTCCGCGACGACCGCGTCCGCGTGGGCGAGGACCCACGCGGCCCACCGGTCGCCCGTCACCAGCGGAGCGCCGAGCAGGCGCATGACGGCGAAGACGAGCGGAGGCTGCCGATGCGTGTCGGGAATCCGCGCGAGGACCGCCGCGAGCTCCGGGTCGATGGCGATCCGCTGCGCCCACGCCTCGTACACGAGAGAACGTCCGGGCGCCTCGTCGCGCGCGAAGCGCCCGTAGCGGTCGATGACGGCGGTCACGGCATCCTGGTCCACCCGGCGATTATGCCGCGGCAGGCTTCACGCGGCCCGTGCCGGGAGAGACACGAGAGAATGGAGGGGACGAAGGAGACCATCCATGACCTACGCCGTCGAAAAGTCCGACGACCAGTGGCGGGCAGAGCTCACGCCCGACCAGTATGCGGTCCTGCGCCAGGCCGGCACCGAGCGGGCCTGGACCGGCGAGCTGCTCGACGAGAGCCGCGCCGGCCTCTACACGTGCGCCGCGTGCGGTGCCGAGCTGTTCCAGAGCGGTACGAAGTTCGATTCGCATTGCGGGTGGCCGAGCTTCTACGAGTCGGTGCGGCCGGAAGCGGTCGAGCTGCTCGAGGACAACAGCCACGGCATGCAGCGCACCGAGGTCCGCTGCGCGAACTGCGGCTCGCACCTCGGTCACGTCTTCCCCGACGGATTCGGCACGCCCACCGGCGACCGCTACTGCATGAACTCGCTGTCGCTGAGCTTCACCCCCGCCGACTCCTCGCCCGACGAGGCATGAGCGCGCTCGAGGCGATGCGCGACCGCCGGTCGTGGTCGAAGGTCACCGACCTCGCCCCGACCGGTCCCGAGCTGGAGGCGTTCGTCGCCGCGGCCGGTCGCGTCGCAGATCACAAGTCGCTGCGGCCGTGGCGACTCATCGAGATCCGCGGCACCGATCGTGACGTCCTCGCCCGCGCGCTGAACAAGGCGGATGGTAAGAAGGGCCTGTCGTCGAAGCCGCGTCGCGCGCCGCTCATCATCGCGGTGGTCGCGGATCTCCGGTCGAAGAAGATCCCCGCGTGGGAGCAGGAGGCCGTCGCTTCGGGCGTCGCCCACATGCTCAGCCTCGCGCTCGACGAGGCCGGGTTCGGCGTGTTCTGGCGTACCGACGACAACACCCGCAGCCGGGTCCTCGCCAAGGCGCACGGCCTGGCCAAGGGCGAAGTGCTGCTGGGGTGGCTGTACGTGGGCGGAAAGCCGGTGCGCTCGCGTCCCGTCCGACGGAAGACCGTGGATGCCGCGAAGCACATCTCGCGCCTCCCGGGTGGGAAGAAGCGCCGAAAGGTCGACGAGACCCGCCTCTGATCCGCGGAGGCGATCAGCCTGCGCGTCGCCTCCACGGCACGGCCGCGACGACGACGCCGCTGATGGCCACCGCGGCCGCGATCACGGCCACGGCCACCGGCGGTGCCGCGGGCGCGGGCCAGATGGCATCCAGGATCACGGAGGTCGTGAGCAAGCCCACGACCGACCCGAGGCCCAGCACGAGCACGCCGGTGCGCTGCACGATCACCGACGACAAGAAGATGTAGACGACGCCGATCGCGCCGCCGAGGTACAGCCACGGGTCGGCGGGCAGCGCTCGCGGGGCGCCCACCACGGCGATGTGCACGAGCGCCGCGACGATGAGGACGGCCGTGCCGCCGGCGAAGTTCACGACCGTCGCCGCGAGCGGGCTCTGCACCCGTAGTCGGAGGCGACCGTTCGTGCCCTGCTGCCACGCGACGCCCGCGCCGGCGATCACCGGTACGACGAGCATCCAGACCGGGATGCCGCCCACCCGGTCGCCCGCGAGCGACACCGCCACACCGGCGAGCGCGAGCAGCGCGCCGACGACCCGGCGGACGGTGACCGGCACCACGCCCGCGGGGCCGTGGCCGAACCGGTCGAGCAGCAGGCCGCCGGTGGTCTGGCCAGCGACGAATCCGACGGTGAACAGGGCGACGCCGATCGTGGGCACGGCGAGACCCTGGCACGCGACGGTGAACGCGCCCGCGGCGCCGCCCCACAGCATCCAGGCCGGGATCGAGCGTTCGCGCACCCCCGCGACCAGACGTGCGAGCCCCGCACGGCCCGCGGGCAGCGCCGCGGCGATGATCAGCACGACGACGAGCCCCGACCCGAACGAGACCCCGCCCGCGAGCACCCCGTCGCCGAGCTCGCCGCCGAGCGATCCGTTCACGCGCGCCTGCAGCGCGGTGAGCGCCCCGATGAGCACGGCCCCGAGCACGGCGATCCCCGGTGATCGTCGGTGAGACATGGGCCCTCTCCCCCGGCCGCTCCCGTCGAGGGCCGTCGTCGATCGTACGTGCCCGCGCGCCGGTGTGGACCCCGGCGTCCGGATGCGCGAGGCTTTCCGCGTGCCTCACCTCAGCTCCGGTCCCGACGACGTCTCCGGCATCCTGTCCCGGCTGACCGCCGCGCGCGCCGATCGCGAGTTCCTCGCCGGCGTCGAACTCCACCTCCCTCGACTGCACGACCTGTTCCTCCGCCTCTACGGTGATCGGCCGGACGGCGTCGAGCGGCTGGCATCCGTCGTCGACCTCGCCCGACGCTCGTGGCACGCCCGCCCCGAGGAGCTCAAGGACGTGGACCGGAACCGCGCGAGCGAACCGGACTGGTTCGAGAGCGAACGGATGCTCGGCGGGGTCTGCTACGTCGACCGGTATGCGGGTGGGCTCCGTGGCATCCGGGAGTCCATCCCGTACTTCCGCGAACTGGGGCTGACGTACCTGCACCTCATGCCGCTGTTCGAGAGCCCCGAGGGCAACAGCGACGGCGGCTACGCGGTGTCGAGCTACCGGCGCGTGAATCCGGCCCTCGGCACGATAGCGGAGCTCGCCGAACTCGCCGGGGAACTGCGCCGGGCGGGCATCTCGCTGGTGGTCGACTTCATCTTCAACCACACGAGCAACGAGCACGAGTGGGCGCAGAAGGCCGTGGCCGGGGAGGCCGGATTCGAGGACTTCTACCTCATCTACCCCGACCGCGAGATGCCCGACGCCTACGAGCGGACGACGCGCGAGATCTTCCCCGACGACCACCCCGGCTCGTTCGTGCAGCTGCCCGACGGCCGGTGGATCTGGGCGACCTTCTACCACTTCCAGTGGGACCTGAACTACGCCAACCCCGCGGTGTTCGAGGCGATGGCCGGGGAGATGCTGTTCCTCGCGAACCAGGGCGTGGAGATCCTGCGGATGGATGCCGTGGCCTTCATCTGGAAGCGGCTCGGCACGACGTGCGAGTCCCTGCCCGAGGCGCACCTCCTCCTGCAGGCGTTCAACGCGGTGCTGCGCATGGCGGCGCCGAGTCTGCTGTTCAAGTCCGAGGCGATCGTCCACCCCGACGAGGTGGTCTCGTACATCTCGCCCGAGGAGTGCCAGCTGTCGTACAACCCGCTGCAGATGGCGCTCACGTGGGAGGCGCTCGCCACCCGCGACGGACGTCTGCTGCAGCAGGCGCTCGAGCGCCGCCACGGCCTGCCCGAGGGCACCGCGTGGGTCAACTACGTGCGCAGTCACGACGACATCGGGTGGACGTTCGCGGACGAGGATGCCGAGGAGTTCGGCATCCAGGGGTATCCGCATCGGCGGTTCCTCAACGACTTCTACGTCGGACGCGTCGAGGGGTCGTTCTCGCGCGGCGTCCCCTTCCAGGAGAACCCCCGCACCGGGGACGCTCGCATCACCGGGACGACGGCCTCCCTCGCCGGGATCGAGGCCGGCGACGCGGGCGGCGAGGACCGCGTGATCCTCGCGCACGCGCTGGCCCTTTCGACCGGCGGCATCCCGCTGCTCTACCTCGGCGACGAGGTCGCCCAGCTCAACGACTACACCTATCGCCGCAACCGCGCCGAGGCGGGCGACAGCCGGTGGGTGCACCGCCCGCACCGTCCCGAACAGAACTACGCGGAGCGGACGGATGCCACGACCCCCGCGGGCCGCGTCTTCTCACGGCTCACGCGGCTCATCGACGTCCGTCGGTCTACGCCCGAACTCGCCGGGAACGAGCTCATCGCTTTCGACGCGCACATCGACTCGGTGGTCGCGTTCCTCCGCCCCGGCGACGCCGGCGCGTCGATCCTCGTACTGGCCAACGTCGCCGATCATGCCGTCGAGATCGACGCGCTCGCCCTCTCCGCGACTGGAACCGGATGCCGTCGACCTCGTCGCCGAGGAACAGGTCGCCCTCGCGGGCGGGCTCACGGTACCAGCGCACGGGGTGCTGTGGCTGCGGGTGGGCGTGCGCTGACGCGGCGATGCGGCCCGGGCGCCGAGCTCAGGGAGTCGGTGCCTGCGACAGCGGGACGTTGGTGTTGTTGATCTGCGCGGGGTTCCGCACGAGGGTCACGGTCGCCGAATTGACCGTCGCGAACCGACGCGTCTGCGCCGTGTTTCCCGCGTAGTACGGGCTGTCGAAGCGGAAGTAGAAGTCCACCGGGATGTCGGTGATCGCGCCCGTCGCGACCACGGGCTGAGCGTACGTCGAGCGGTAGACGTTGTAGGTCTGGCCCCCGACGACCTCGGTTCCGACCTGGGACAGCGTGCTCCAGTCGGGGTTGCTTCCGGGCAGCGCCGCGAAGGTCGGGGCCGGCCACCCCTGCGAGAACAGGACCTCGAAGAAGATTCCCGTGACGACGTCCCCGGCGGACGTACCTGTCACCCGCAGATACTTGTCCCCCGAGTCAGCGTCGTATTGCAAAGCCCCGGACGATTCGGAGCCCTGCGTCGTCGGGTACCAGCCGACGCCGAAGCTCGACTCGATGGCGTACGTCGGAGTGCCCGACGCTGAAGCATGCGGGGCAGCCATGGCGATCGCCACCGCGGGCACGCTCCATGCCGCACCCACCATCAGCGTTCGACGGGGAACGCCGCTTTTCGAGTCGGCAGGGTTCTGGTGCGAGGGCGTCGCGGTCATGGGAGTCCTCCTCAGACGAGCTCATCCGCACCGGGCGTGCGGAGGTCTGCCGATTCTGGGCGGGAGCGCGGCTCTCGGGTGGCGGCGAGAGACAGTTTCTCCGTCGGTGGGACGGACTGGCCAAGCCCCGGACAGGCGTGAGACACCCCAGCGCCGCATGAGACAGATTGGCCTCCCGCGTCTTCCCGGGTCGAGAACCGGTCCCACACGCGGGCGGAGATTGCAACCGACAGTTGCGGTGGGAGCTGCTCAGTATCGTCGCTCCCACGATCCCCCCGGCCAGGAGCAGCGTTGAACAGCCGAGATCGGCGTTGCCCTCGCACGCCTCCGGTGTCGCGCTGACCGGTACAGCAGCGCAAGCGTGGCTGAGCGCGCACGGATGGCACGCCCGGCCAGACCGTCCGCTGAGACTGTTCGCGGACGTCATCCGCGCCGATCCGTTCGCCCTCGGCCGGATCTGGCACACCGCGGCAACCATGAGCTTGGCGGGAAACGAGCACTGGGGCGACGAGCACTTCCTCGCCGTGTTGGGCGTCGAGGGAGACCAGATGCTGTCCACTCCGCGGGGCGTGGTTCCTTTGGCACCCGGGTCATTCCACATTCAACGTCTCAACGAGGAACTTGTGGTGTCGGCGCCGAGGGCCTGCGCGCGGATCGTGATCGTCTCCGACTGGGCCAGCATCGGTGTGCCGGCTCCGCCCGCGCCCCCGTCCGTGATCGATCAGGACTACGTGAAGGTCTTCGTCAGCGCCGTGAACGCTGCGTTGAACCTGCCGAATCTCCCTCCGGGAGACGCATTCACCCATCTCAAGCTCGGAATCGAATCGCTCTTCGCCGCCACGGTCACCGTGGCGGATGCCCCCCCCCCCCACGAGAGCATCTTCGAGCGCGCGGAGTCCCTGATCCGACAACGTTCGTTGGATCCGCGATTCGATGTACGCCGACTCATCCAGGAACTGGGAACGTCCCGCGCGAGCCTGTACCGAGCCTTCGAGGCCCACGGGCGCGCGCCCAGTACGGACATTCGGGCACGGCGGGTGGCGGCGGCGCGAGCGATGATGCAGCGCACGACGCCGCGTAGCCAGGATGACCTGCTGCGGGTCGCGTTCTCCTCGGGGTTCGGCTCGGTGAAGTCCATGCAGAGGGCGCTGACGTCCGAACCCGAGCCAGCCGCGCCGACGGAGGCGGAAACGACACGCCCCGTCCTGATCACGTGAGGCGGACGCGCCCAGCACGGCGAGCAGAGTGGATGCCATCGAGGCAGCGTCGCGGTCCTCCTCAACGAGCGAGAAGTTCGAGAGAACGACCTCGGCCTGACGAAAGAGGGACGGCGAGTTACAAGGAACTTCCGCCGAAATCAGTGGGTGAGCACCGTCTGGTGAGCCTCACCTCGACACAGGCAGACCTCGGCCCCGGCGAGTCCGCTCACCGGCTCGTCGATGAAACTGCACTCCGCCACCGTCCGTCGACGGAACAGCGTGCGAACGATGCGAACAGTGGCGTTGCCGTGGCCGCAGCGGCGGCACGTGGACTGCCGGAGCTTGTCGCCCGGAACTCCGGTCCATACGTCGGAGACAACCATGTCTGAAGCACCTCTCCCAGCGCGCGCGTCGTTGCGTTTTCTGTGCTGGCGCGCAGGAAAATAGCACCGGCCGCGAGCCCCGTCAGCGAGGATGCGCAACTTCACCTCGCAGTTCACCCTGAGTGCAGGCTTCTCACGAGACTCGACGACCCGAGGGCGGGAAGCGGAGAGCTTACCGACGAGGGGGTCGCGCGTTACACGTCTGTCACGATCCTCCTGAATACTCGGGCTCACGGGGTGGCGATGTGGCTGACGTGCCAGGTGGGCGCGTTCGGCCGCCGATCGGGGCATGTCTCCCGCTATCACGGGGAATTCCATGACTGACGTCTCATCCATCGACGAATTCGCACGCAACGGCGTCAACCGTCGCACGGTCCTCAGGGGAGCGGCATGGACGGTCCCCGTCATTGCGCTCGCGGTCGCCGCACCGGTCGCCGCCGCCGCGTCGACCACGGACGCTAGTGCCTACGCACTCAACGGCTCTTGCGGCACGCCCGGCATCCTGGGGCCCGGGTTCACTCTTACTGCGAGCCCGACGGCACCGCTTCCGGTCGGCACCACTGTCGTCATCTCTGGCACAGGGGTGGCGAACATCGGTGTGTTCTCGGCGACGCCCTCTGGCTTCGCGACGCAGACTCGCCTGAGCGCTACGAGCACGCAGTTCACGCTTACGGCGGAAGTTGCGGCGGGCGCGACGATCGCGATGCGCACCACCCTGTCGACCAGTGTGCGGTGGACGTTGCGTGCCACGACGACCCTGCCCGAGGGGTACATCGGTACGGGTGCCAAGACAGACGCCACCGTCACCTCAGCGCTCACCGGCTGCTCGACCGCGTAGGTCCTCTCCCTAAGACGCCCCTCTTCGCACTCCGTGCGGGGAGGGGCGCTTTTCGTGGGACATCGACTTCGCCGCAGCGCCAATGTTTCCGTGCCGGCTACAGGACTTGAACCTGCAACCCCCGTATTACAAGTACGGTGCGCTACCAATTGCGCCAAGCCGGCGAACCGCGGAAATCCGCGGACCTGACCTTCGGTGGGGGTGAACCCACCGCGAACCGACACACGGGCCGGTGAGCAAGAGTCTATCGAGCCACGGCCGCGCCGACGGCGTCGACCGGACGGGAGGCGGACGACGAGCCGTGCGCGACACGGACACTCCTTGTCGGCGCCAATGCGGGCGCCTGTGTGGCACCGCGCACAAAGATTCCCCTACTGCGTGCCGTGAGCCACGAGTCTTGGGGGAATCATGGAGATTTTGTCGCGCCGGAGCATGTTGACCGCGGCGGCCTGGGGAGCACCGTCGATCGCCCTCACGGTAGGGAGTCCGCAGAGGGCCGAGGCTGCCGAAGACGCGACACCGGAGTCCATCTGGGCCGTGACGGATCCCATCGCGATCGATGTCGCCTCTCCCCGATGGTCGGTCGATGCGACCGGGGCCACGGACTCGACGGCGGGGCTGAACGCCGCCATCGCGGCCGCGCCCGTCGGCGCCACGCTCATGCTGCGGGGAAAGTTCCTCTTCAACTCCTCCGTGTCGATCCCCGGGTCGAAGTTCCTCACCCTGGATGCGCGAGACGCAACGCTCGTCCGCGGGGGCGACGGATTCCTGATGCGCGCCGCCAGGACCCTCGAGTCGCCTACCTCCGTGACCGCGGTGACGACCGCGTCGACGGTGCTCGACGGCCAGACCTACTCGTTCTCCCGCCTCACCCTGAGCGAGGCACGCAGCTGGTCGAGGGGGGACGTCGTCAAGGTCGTCGCGGACGACCCGGCGCCCACCGCTCGCTACGCCTCGGGAGCCGCGTCGATTCCACGGATCGGCGAATTCGCGACGGTCTTCCAGGTGGATGGCACCACCGTCGATCTGGTCAGCACCCTCATCGACTCGTACCAGACCAACGTGCGCGTCGCGCGACTGGCCCCGGGTTCGGCGACGTTCCTCGGTGGCGCATGGGACATCACCGATGGAGTACTCAGCGGTCGAGTCGTCGGCGGGGCCATTCGTTGCACGAACCTCACGCAACCGACGGTTCTGGACCAGGAGGCACTGCGAGACGTCGGGCAGCCCGTGATGATGCGGTCGTGTTTCGGATACCTCGTCGAGCGGCAGCTCGTGCGGTACGCGATGAACGCACCGGACAACTCTCCCTCGGTCGTCGGGTACGGGGTGGTCGATCAAGGTTCGATGCATGGCCGCGCACGCGACTGCCGCACCCTCGACGGACGTCACGGGTGGACCGACGTCGCCGCGGCCGTCGAAACGGGCGGAGATGTCAGCCTCTATGGACGCACCATGTCGGCGAAGATCTTTGGCGCGCAAGTCACGGCGGCGGGGAACTCCGGTCTCGACACTCATCACGGCTCCTACGGCATTGAGTTCCACGGGGCGAGTGTCGTCGGCGCTCCCGGTGCGAATACCGGCTTTGCGCTGCGCGGCGAAAAACACCGTGTGGTCGGCTGCACCGTCGTGGGCTGTCAGAACGCGGTCACCGTCTTCAACGACACGACAGGTTCGGGCGCCGGTACTTCCCCCGAGTCGCGCGAGCACTACGTGAGTGATCTGCGCACCGTCGACACTCGGCGAGTGTTGAATGTCGATGTTCACGGAACAGGGCATCAGAAGGTAGGCCAAAGAGACGGACGCTCAAGCATCGTCGTCGACGGACTCTATGCTCTCGGAGCCACGCAACTCGCACGAGTCGTCAACGGGCGAGCGCGTATCGCACGTGCGACTGTCAATCTTGGCTCGGATGTCTCAGGTGCAGTCGTCGAAGCCTTCAATTCGCAACTGATCCTCGACGTGGACATCGATGCCGAGGGGGTCACTGGCGCAACGGACACGCCACGAGTCCTCTACTCAGCAGATTCGGATATCCGCCTCCACGGGGCGCTCTCCACCTCGAACGCCTACCGCACGGCCGTCGGACCTCAGCCCTTCTACTGCGAGACATCGACGCAGCGGGCCGACTTCGACGTCACCTTCGAACAGCCGTGGACGAGCGACAACCTGTTCCGCGTCCAGGAGGCCATCACCAAGGCCAGTGTCGTGTGGCGCGTGCTTCCCGACGCCGCCGATACCGGGACCCAACGGTCGTCCGCGGCTCTGGAGATCGTCGGCAGCGATCTCGAGACGACGACATACCCCGCGCGACTGCTCCGGTCGATCGAACCCAACCTTCTTCTCCTGGCACGGACGAAGGACGGGATCGCGCGGAACCTCGGGGCGCTTGCCTCCGGCAAGTTCATCGGCCAGCGTCTCACGGTGTCACCCTCGAGTCTCAGCGGCGCTTTCACCGTCCGACACGGAGCGTCCTACGGAACCTCCCTCGCGGGCGCCTCCGACAAGACACTGACCGTGGGGCAGTTCCTCCGACTCATCTGGATCGGAACGGTCTGGGCGCAGGAGGACGGGCTCTAGTCGGGACGCTCGCCGGGGTCTCCCCCGCGCGGGCCTCAGCCCGCGGCGGTCGGGGTGGGCGTCGGGGTCGGCGTGGCGGTGGAGTAGTAGGCGTTGCTGTCGACCGTGAGCACGAACTGGGCGAACTCCTTCGGGTCGTCCATGCGGCCGACGTACGGCGTGCCGTTGACGAGGACCGTGGGGGTCGCGGTCAGCGCCTGGCCCTTGGTGTCGGGCAGACCCTTGATCGCGCGGTCGGTCGCGGCCTTGGCCCACGCGGTGTAGGTCTCGTCCTCGATGCACTGGCGAACCGTGTCGGGGTTGCTCACGCCCGCGCCCTGCGCCATGTCGGCGAGCTTCTCGTCGCTGTAACCGTCGGAGTCGACGGGCGGCTGGTTGATCAGCAGCTCGTGGTTGAACGCGAAGAACTTGTCGGAGGCGTGGGTCGCGACACAGGCCGCGGCGCCGGCGGCGCGGAGGCTGTACTTCGTGCCGTTCGACTTCGAGGTGAGCATCGCCACCGGGTAGTACGTGAGCGAAGCGGCATCCTGGGACACCCACTTCGAGAGCTGCTCGGCGTTCGCGAGCTGGAACTCCCGCGCCTCGCTGGAGAGATAGTCGACGTACACGCGGATGTCGACCGGCGCGGCGGTGGTGGTCGGCGACGGGGTGGGCGTCGGAGTCGGGGTGGGCGTGGCCTCGGCCGCCAGAGCGGAGGCGTTGCCGTCGACGGTCTGATCGGCGCGGGGGTCGGCGATGCCGGTCGCCGCGGTGACGACGAAGCCGTCGTCGGAGGCGGCATCCGGAAGCGCCTGCGAACGTCCATCGCGCGAGGACAGCGCGTAGGTCACGCCGGCGGCGCCCACGGCCACGACCGCGACGGCGCCGACGACCAGCAGCGTCCGGCGCACGATCCGCGCCCGGGTCTGCCGCGCCTTGACCTGCTGCGCCTTCTCGCGCACCGCCTCGCGGCGGGCGTTCTCGGCGGGCAGATTCGGCGTCTGGTCGTTGGACATGGGACCTCTCGGGCGCGGACGGATGCCGCTGACGATGATGGGAACGCACGGGTAGGCGAACGAGGATCGATGGTAGTAAGCCTGGCTGAGAAATGACCAGACACGTGCGATACTGACCCTGCGCTCACTGTCGCGCGCGCTCGGGGTCGCCCCCGTTCATTCCATTCACTACGGATCGTCCGGCACGTACCTGCCGGTGAAGGAGAAGAAGAAATGGCGTCCGTCACCTTTGACAACGCAACCCGTCTGTACCCCGGAGGCACTCGCCCGGCGGTCGACAAGCTCAACCTCGAGGTCGGAGACGGCGAGTTCCTCGTCCTCGTCGGCCCCTCCGGTTGCGGTAAGTCCACGTCGCTGCGCATGCTCGCCGGCCTCGAAGAGGTCAACTCCGGCCGCATCCTCATCGGCGACCGTGACGTCACCGACGTCCCCCCGAAGGACCGCGACATCGCGATGGTCTTCCAGAACTACGCGCTGTACCCGCACATGACCGTCGCCGAGAACATGGGCTTCGCCCTGAAGATCGCCGGCGTCGGCAAGGAAGAGCGTGCCGCTCGCGTCCTCGAGGCCGCGAAGCTCCTCGACCTCGAGCAGTACCTGACCCGCAAGCCGAAGGCCCTCTCGGGTGGTCAGCGTCAGCGTGTCGCCATGGGCCGCGCGATCGTGCGTCAGCCCCAGGTGTTCCTCATGGACGAGCCGCTGTCGAACCTCGACGCGAAGCTCCGCGTGCAGACCCGCACGCAGATCGCGTCGCTGCAGCGCCGCCTCGGCGTCACCACGGTCTACGTCACGCACGACCAGACCGAGGCCCTCACCATGGGTGACCGCATTGCGGTCCTCAAGGACGGTCTGCTCCAGCAGGTCGGCACCCCGCGCGACCTGTACGAGAAGCCGAAGAACGTCTTTGTCGCCGGCTTCATCGGCTCCCCCGCGATGAACCTGTTCCCGGTCGACCTGGCCGAGGGCGGCGTCCGCTTCGGCGACCTCGTCGTCCCCGTCGAGGCCGACGTCATCGGCAAGGCGCACGGATCGGAGGTCACCATCGGTGTCCGCCCCGAGGACATCCAGGTCGCCCCGGCCGACGGCAAGGGCCTCACGGTCGTCGTCGACCTCGTCGAGGAGCTCGGCGCCGACGGCTACCTCTACGGTCACACCGACATCAACGGCAAGCGCACCGACATCGTGGCGCGCGTCGACGGCCGCCGTCACCCCAACGCGGGCGAGACGGTCGTTCTGGCGCCGGTCCCCGGTCACGTGCACGTCTTCGACCTCGAGTCGGGCGAGCGCCTCACCGACAAGGCCATCGCTTCGGCCTGATCTACGCACCGTCGCGGCGCGGGGAGTCTTCTTGGACTCCCCGCGCCGCACCCTTTTCCCCGGAGGAACCGTGGCCGAATCCCTCAGCATCACCGCCAGCGCCGTCGACCCGGGACTGCTGCAGCTGCCGTGGTCGACGGGCCTGGCCGACTGGCCGAGCTCCCACATCGTCGCCCTTCCCAAGGGCATCTCGCGCCACCTCGTGCGGTTCGCGAACCTCTCCGGCCGCGTCGTCGCCATCAAGGAGACGACCGAGGAGATGGCCCGTCGCGAGTACGACATGCTGGGCAACCTCGACCGCCTCGACGCGCCCTGCGTCGACCGCGTTGCCGTGATCGCGGGGCGCACCGATGCCTCGGGCCGCCCGCTCCCCGCGGCGCTGGTCACGGCGCACCTGAAGTTCTCACTCCCCTACCGCGCGCTGTTCACGCAGGTACTGCGCCCGCACACCGCGACGCGTCTGGTCGACGCTCTGGCGGTTCTGCTCGTGCGCCTCCACAACGTCGGCTTCTACTGGGGCGACGTGTCGCTGTCGAACACGCTGTTCCGCCGCGACGCGGGTGAATTCGCCGCGTACCTCGTCGACGCGGAGACGGGCGAGCTGCAGGGCAACCGCCTGACCGCCGGGCAGCGCGCACACGATCTCGACATCGCCCGCATCAACATCGCCGGCGAGATCATGGACCTTGAGGCCGGCGGCCGCCTCGAGGGCGGAGTGGATGCCGTCGCGATCGCCGACGGACTCGTCGCCTCGTACCACTCGTTGTGGGGCGCGCTCACCGACAAGGAGACGTTCGCCGTCGACGAGTCGTGGCGGATCACCGAGCGCGTGCACCGCCTCAACGCTCTCGGTTTCGACATCGGCGAGATGTCGATCAAGACCGCGAGCGACGGCACGCAGGTCTCGATCCAGCCCAAGGTCGTGGATGCCGGGCACCACCAGCGTCGCCTGCTGCGGCTCACGGGTCTCGACGTGGAGGAGAACCAGGCCCGCCGCCTGCTCAACGACCTGGACGAGTTCCGCGCGCGGGTCTCACGCCTCGGAGCCGACGAGGAGATGGTCGCGCACGAGTGGCTCACCCGCGTCTTCGAGCCCATCGTCATGGCGATCCCGTTCGACCTGCGCGCGAAGCTCGAACCGGCCGAGGTCTTCCACCAGGTGCTCGAGCACCGGTGGTACATGTCGCAGGCGCGCGGCCGGTCCGTGCCGCTGGCCGAGGTCGTGACCTCCTACATCGACGACGTGCTGAGCCACCGTCGCGACGAGGCGACGGTCATGGGACCGCCGACCGACACGATGTCGCTGGCCACCATCTCCGACGCCTCGGCCCCGGAGACCGGTGAAGTCCCCACCACCGACACGGACGTCATCGACTGGCGCGATCTGGTCTGACAGAACGACGACGGCGCCGCCCCGGAAGGGACGGCGCCGTCGTCGTTCGAGCGGTCAGTAACCGACGGCGAAGTGGTCGCGCGAGTGCTTCGGGTTCTCGATCTCGTCGAGCACCGCCACGGCGAAGTCGGCGCCCGAGATGAACGAGTTGCCGTCGGCATCCACGACGAGGACGTGCCCGCCGTCGCGGTACGCGCCGGTGCGCTCCCCGGGAGCCCACACGCCGAACCCGCCGGCGGGGTGCACGTAGAACCAGTCGCGGTCCGAGGAGTCTGCCTCGAGGTCTTCCAGGATGCCGATGGCCTCCGACGCCTCGGGCTTGTACTCGTCGGTGAAGCCCTCGGTGTCGATGAGGCGCGGGCCGCCCTCGGCCACGAGCGATCCGCCGGCGCCGCCGATGACGCCCAGACGCACGTCCTCGGGGAGGACGGAGTTCAGCTGCGCGATCGCGGGGCGGAGCTTGCCCAGCATGTCGCCGCGCGGCGCGACGGCCGAGACGACGACGTCGACGCCCTCGAGCTCGGCGAGCAGGCCGGGCACGTCGAGGACGGTGCCCTCGATGTAGGTCGCTCCCTCGACGCGCTCGGCCGGCACCGAACGGGCGACCGAGACGACCGTGTGGCCGCGACGGACGGCTTCGGTCACGATGTGGCTGCCGGCGTAGCCGGTTCCTCCGATGACGGCGATACGGGTCACGGGTGTTCCTTTCCTCCGGTCCGCGATCCCCCGCGGACGTGTCCTCCCAGCGTGCCGGTTCCGGGCCCCGTCGCGAAGCGCGGACGCCCGAAACCGACACGATTCACAGCAGGATCTGCAGCGGGTTCTCGATACGCGCCACGAACGCGGCCAACCACTGCGCCGCGAGCGCCCCGTCGAGCACCCGATGATCAGCCGAGAGCGTCACGGACATGACCGTGGCGGCCGCGAGCGACCCGTCCTCCTCGACCACGGGACGCCGCGTCGCGGCTCCGACGGCGAGGATCCCGGCGTGCGGCGGGTTGATGATCGCCGAGAACGACGTCGTCCCGTACATGCCGAGGTTCGACACCGCGAAGGAACCGCCCTCGAGCTCGTTCTGCTTCAGGCGGCTCTCGCGCGCCCGCTCCGCGAGGTCACGGACCGTGGCGGCGAGCTGGCTGATCGAGAGGCGGTCGGCCCCTCGGACCACCGGGGTGAGGAGCCCGCCGGGCACCGACACGGCCACGGCGATGTCGGCGGCCGAGAACCGGCGCGTGGCATCCGGGGTCCAGATCGCGTTCGCCTCAGGAACATCGCGCATCGCGCCGGCGACCGCCTTCACCACGAGGTCGTTGACCGAGATGCGCTGTTCGCGCCCCGCGTTGATCTGAGCCCGGAGGGCGAGCAGCGCATCGACCCGGCAGTCGGCCTGCAGGTAGAAGTGCGGAACGGTGGACTTCGACTCGGTGAGTCGCCGCGCGATCGCGCGACGCATTCCCGTGTGCGGCACGTCCTCGTACTCACTCCCCGCCGCCGCCGGAGCGGTCGGTTCGGACGCGGGCGGGGACGGGTTCGGGATGCCGCTCCTCCGGCGCCGGTGTCCACGCATCCAGGTCGCGGCGGACGATGCGTCCACGCGGACCGGATCCGGGGACCTCGGCGAGGTCGATGCCGCGCTCCGCGGCCAGCCGGCGCACGAGCGGCGAAGCGAAGAGGCGGCGCTCCTCGGCGAGCGGTTGAGCGGGAGCGGGAGCGGGAGCCGGGGCGGCAGCGGGAGCCGGAGCGGCGGCGGAAGCCGGAGCGGCGGCGGGAGCCGGGGTGGACGCCGGTGCCGGGGCGGCCGGCGCCTCCGCCGCCTCCTCGGGCACGGCGGCGACCTCGGCGTCGGACGGCGTCGCGCTCGCGGAGGCGGGCGCTCCCCCGGCCGCGGCGAGGGCGGCATCCACGCTCTCCCCCTCCTCGGCGAGGACGGCGATGGGGACGCCCACAGCGGCGGCGTCACCGGCGGGCAGGAGGATCCCTGCCAGGATGCCGGCGCGTTCGGCCTCGTATTCGACGACCGCCTTCTCGGTCTCGATCTCGACGATCGCCTGACCGGCGCGGACGGGACTGCCGACCTCGACGAGCCAGCTCTGGATCGCGGCCTCGGCGGCCCCGGTGGCGATCTCGGGCATGCGGACGACGACGGCCATCAGCGGATCCCTCCCGCCGCGCGCACGCGCTCGAGCCCTTCGACGACCTCTTCCGTGCGGGCGATCGCGGCCCGTTCGAGCACCTTGGAGATGC
Organism: Microbacterium sp. SLBN-111; assembly: GCF_049739645.1. Lineage (NCBI taxonomy): Bacteria > Bacillati > Actinomycetota > Actinomycetes > Micrococcales > Microbacteriaceae > Microbacterium > Microbacterium sp. SLBN-111. The sequence goes on along the minus strand of NZ_JBMGQH010000001.1, from coordinate 2,616,737 downwards.
TCGGGCTCGCCTCCCCGCCGGTGACGCGCTCGACCGGCTGGTCGAGCCAGTCGAAGAACCGGCGCTGGATCTCGTCGGCGAGCCACGTTCCGTAGGACGGTCCGCGCGCGCCCTGTTCCACGATGAGGACGGCGTTGGTCTTGCGGATGCTCTCACCGACGGTGTCCCAGTCGAGCGACGCGCGGTCGAGCCAGCGGAGGTCGATGACCTCGGCATCCGTTCCGGTCTGCTCGACCGCCTCCAGGGTGTGACCGACCATCGACAGGTACGTGAGCACCGTCACGTCGTTGCCCTTGCGGCGCACGGCGGCGGATCCGGGCGGGATGACGTAGTCGAGATCGGCGTCGGGGACGCGGTCGGGCGTGCCGTAGAGGTCGACGTGCTCGATCACGAGCACCGGGTCTTCGAGTGCGAGGGCGGCGTTCATCAGGCCGACGTAGTCGGCGGCGGTCGAGGCGGCGACGATGCGCCACCCCGCCTGCGTCGCGAAGATGCCGGCCGGGTCCATGAGGTGCTGCGAGCCGTAGCCGGACCCCATCGCGACCTTCGTGCGCAGCACGAGCGGGACGGTGTTGTTGTCACCGAACATGTGCCGCGCCTTGCCGACCTGGTTGAACACCTGGTCGGCGGCGACCCACATGAAGTCGGGGTACATGAACTCCACGACGGGGCGGAACCGGCCGTCCATCGCGATGCCGCCGGCGGCGCCGAAGAAGCCGTTCTCACTGATCGGGGTGCCGATGACGCGGTCGGGGCCGTACTTCTCGGCGAGCCCCTTCGTCGCGCCGTTCGTGCCGCCGCCGAGGCGGTGCACGTCCTCGCCGAGCACGATGATGCGCGGGTCGGTCTCCATGCGGCGGTCCATGGTCTGGGCGACGGCATCGACGAACTTCACGTCGCGCCAGGGTCCGGTCCATTCCGCGGGCTCGGCGGTCGCGAGCGCGGCGAGTTCGGAGGCATCCCCCCGGATGCCGGTGTCCACCACGGCCGGGTCGGGCCACAGCTCCGGGCGGATGCGGCGTCGGCCGGGACGCTCGGGGTCGGCCTCGACAACGGCCGCGACCGACTGCGCGACGGCGGCCACGGCCTGCTCGCGGACCGCCTGCGCCTCGGCGTCGTCGAGGAGGCCCAGGCGGCGCATCTCGGACGCCGTTCGCTCGAGCGGATCGCGCGCCCGCCACTGCCCCTCTTCGTCCTTGGTCCGGTACCCGAACGCGCTGCCCGGGTAGGGGCCGTTCTGGTGGAAGAAGCGGTAGACCTCGGCCTCGACGATCGCGGGGCCCTCCCCCGCGCGCATGCGGTCGAGCGCTTCGCCCGTGGCGAGGTGCACGGCGAGCGGGTCCATGCCGTCCACGCGCCACGCGGGGATAGAGAAGCCCTGGCCGCGCACGGAGAAGCGCGTGTCGGCGCTCGCCTCGTCGGCGCGGGTCGACACCGCGTAGAGGTTGTTCTCGATGAAGAACGCGACGGGGAGCTTCCACGTCGACGCGAGGTTCATGGACTCCAGCACCGAGCCGATCTGGCTCGACCCGTCACCGAAGTAGTTGATCGAGACATCCGAGGTGCCGGCGTGCTTCTGTGCCCACGCGTGGCCGGTGGCGAGCGGAGCGCCGCCGCCGACGATCGCGTTCGTCCCCAGCGCACCGGCCTCGAGCCACTGCAGGTGCATCGAGCCACCGCGTCCCCCCGAGAAGCCGGAGGCGAGCCCGAGGATCTCGGCGAGCGTGCGGTCGAGCAGCGTCTGGATGTCGGGCGTCACGAGCGCGGCGGGATCGAGCGCGCCGCCGGAGACGTACGCGAGCGTCTTGGCGAGGAACTGGTGGTGTCCGCGGTGCGAGCCATTAACGGCATCCGCCGGGCGGAGGCTCACGATCGAGCCGACCGCGCCGCCCTCCTGCCCGATGCTGGAATGCGCGGGGCCGTGGACGAGACCCGCGCCCGCCAGGTCGAGCACCGCCTCCTCGAAGGCCCGGATGAGATGCAGCTGACCGAGCATCGTCCCGAGCAGTTCCGAGTCGGCCGCCTTCCAGTCCGCGGCGGTCGTCTCCAGCTGCACCCACTCGACACCGGTGTTCAGCCGTTTCCGCTTGGCCATGTCGCTCCTCACGCGTCGTTGCGTCCACCTATACAGGTCGTTCGCTCACACTGTACGATCGGATTGTCTCCAATACAAGGCGCAATCGCCGCGAGATACTGTCGGAAGGCGCCTCGAGCGGCGTCAATGGATCCAATGGAGGATGCGACATGGGACTTCCGGGACTGCGTGGCAGCGACCACATCGGCTTCACCGTGCCCGATCTCGACGAGGCCGAGGCCTTCCTCGTGGACGTCCTCGGTGCTGTGCCGGTGTACACGCTGCCCGCACGCAGCGGCGAGGGCGACTGGATGACGCGACAGCTCGGCGTCCACCCGCGGACGGCGATCCGCGAGATTCGCTTCTACCGCCTCGGCAACGGCACGAACCTCGAGGTCTTCGCGTACGACGCCGCCGACGGACAGGCTCCTCCCCCGCGCAACAGCGACATCGGCGGGCATCACCTCGCGCTGTACGTCGATGACCTGGATGCCGCTGTCTCCCACCTCCGCGCGCACGGCGTCGACGTCATGGGCGAGCCGGTCGTGAGCGGCGCCGCCTCGGCGGGACAGCGCTGGATCTACTTCCGCGCCCCGTGGGGCATGCAGTTCGAGCTCGTGAGCTTCCCCGACGGCAAGGCCTACGAGCGCGACGCCGAGACGCTGCTCTGGCACCCCGCGAGGCCCGCCGAATGACCGAGCTCATGCCCCTCGCGCGAGACCACGGCCGCGCCGGATTGGGGATCGCCGACACCCTGCGCGACGAGATCCTCCGCGGCATCCATCCGCCCGGGACCCGGATCCGGCAAGAAGACCTCGCGGCCCGGCACACCACGAGCCGCATCCCGGTGCGCGAGGCGCTGCGGATCCTCGAGGCCGAGGGACTCGTGACGCTCGTCGCCAACTCGGGCGCGTGGGTCTCGCGCCTCACGCTCGCCGAATGCGAAGAGCTCTACCTCGTGCGCGAGCGCATCGAGCCGGTGCTCCTCGGGATGAGCGCGCCGCTGCTCTCCCCCGACGACCTGGACGCCCTCGACGACCTGGCCGCACGCATGGAGCACGCGGATGCCGAGGACTTCCTGCGCCACGATCGGGAGTTCCACTTCGCGACCTACGCGCCGGCGCGCACCGTGATGCTCGGCGACACGGTCGTGGGCCTGTGGAACCGGACGCACCACTACCGCCGCGCCTTCGTCACCGCGGCGCACGCCCGCCACGACGGCACCGCGCACCTCGACCACCGGCTGCTCGTCGCCGCCCTCCGCCGCGGCGACGCCGAAGAGGCCGCCCACGTGCTCGAGCGCCACATCCGGCGCACGCGCATCGAGCTGGAGCGGCATCCCGAGATCTTCGGCGACGCGCCCGGCATCAGGTGATGCGCCAGCCCCGGTCGACGTAGAGGTTGGTGGCCGAGACGCCCTCGTTGTGGAGCAGGAACCGGGTGGCATCCACCACGTCGTTCATCGTCGCGAGTTCACCGCCGGGCGTGCGGGACGAGTAGCCCTCGAGGACGCCCGCGGGCTTTCCTGCCCAGAACGGGCTGTCACCGATGATGCCCGGGTGCAGGGCGTTCACGCGCAGCGGCGCGAGCTCGAGCGCGAGGGCGGTGGTGAGCCCCTCCACACCGCCGTTGATGGTCGACACGGTGATGGAGCCGGGGTACGGCGCATCCTTCGCGCGGCCGCCGAACAGCACGATGCCGGTCGAACGCGCGGGCACGAGCCGATCGAGCAGCGCATGCACGGTCTCGGTGTACCCCACGAGCTTGAGGGTCACCAGGCGCCGGGCGCGGGCGATGTCGTAGTCGCGCACGGTGTTCGCGTCGCGCTCGATCGCGGCGAGCACGAGGCCGTCCAGTTCGCCGACGTCGGCGAGGGCGGGGGCGATGTCCTCCGGCTCGGAGATGTCGACCGCGATCCCGCGGACGTTCGGGCCGATCTCCGCGGCGATCGCCTGGGCGGCGATCGGGTCACGACCCGTGAGCGTCACCTCGTGGCCGTCCGCGGCGAGTGACGCGACGATCTCGCGTCCGATCCCGGACGTGCCCCCCACCACCAGATACCTGCGGCTCATGCCGCACCTCCTTCTCGTTCGTCATCGGATGCCGGCAGGAGCCCCCGCCGGGTGACTTCGGCCGCGGCGCCCCAGTCGAGGCGCGCGAGGTCGGGTTCGGCGAGCGCCCGCTCGAACACCGCGGTGAGCGCGGCCAGGGTCGGCAGGTGCGTCCCGGTCTCGCCCGCGATCTCGGCGCTCAGCCGGAGATCCTTGTAGCCAAGGGCCACGTCGAATCCGGGCGGGTCGTACGCCTGCCGCGCGATCATCCCGCCGTAGCCGCTGTACACGACCCCGGCGAACAGCGTCGACGTGAGGATCTCGACGAAGAGTCCGGGATCGACGCCGCGCGCTTCGACGAGGGCGACCGACTCGCCGATGGCCTGGATCGCGTGAATGATGTCGTAGTTCACCGCGATCTTCACGGCGTTCGCGGTCGACGGCTCCGCCCCGAGCGGCCACAGGCGCGCGGCGAACAGCTGCAGGAACGGCTCGACCGCGGCGACGTCGTCGGGCGCGCCCGCGACGAGGACGTTGAGCTTGCCCTCGGCGGCGACGGTCGGCCGCCCGAGCACGGGAGCGGCGACGTACCGGGCGTCCGCTGCCGCGAATCGCCGCTGCAGCTCCCCCGCCTCCGCGGGGCTGATCGACGCCATGTTCACGTGGACGCCGCCGGTCGCGGATGCCACGGATCCGGCATCCAGGACGGAGAGGGCCGCGGGCCCGTCGGCGAGCATCGAGAACGACACCGGGTGCGCGAGCGCCTCGCCCGGCGTCGCGCAGGCCACGGCCCCGACCGCGACGAGGTCGTCGACGGGCCCGCGCGAGCGGTTCCAGACGTGCACGTCGTGGCCGGCGTCGACGAGGCGGCGAGCGAGCGCCGCCCCCATCGAGCCGAGGCCGAGGAATCCGACCGACGCCATCACGCCTCCCCGCGGCCCCACGTCGTGTTCAGGTGCGACTGCGAGTCGCGCTGGTTGTTCAGCGGGCCGCCGACCGCGATGTACCGGGGACCGGCGATCAGCAGCTCTTCGGCGGGGAACTTCGTGATGACCTCGCAGCCGTCCGCGGTGACCACGACCTCCTCCTCGATGCGCGCGGCGCCCCAGCCGTCCGCGGAGGGCCAGTACGTCTCGAGGGCGAAGACCATGCCTTCCTTGAGCTCCTCCGGGTGGTCGAACGACACCAGCCGCGAGAAGATCGGCTTCTCCCAGATCGACAGGCCGACCCCGTGGCCGTACTGCAGGGCGAACGCCGCTTCCTCATCCGCGAAGCCGAACTCCTGCGCCGTCGGCCACACCGAAACGATGTCGGCGGTCGTGGCACCGGGACGCACGAGGGCGATCGCGCGGTCCATGTACTCGCGCGCCCGGGTGTAGGCATCCTTCTGCTTCGTGCTCGCCGAACCGACCGCGAAGGTGCGGTAGTAGCACGTGCGGTAGCCGTTCCAGCTGTGCAGGATGTCGAAGAACGCGGGGTCGCCCGGCCGGATCAGCCGGTCGGAGAACACGTGCGGGTGCGGGGAGCAGCGCTCGCCCGAGATCGCGTTGACGCCCTCGACGTACTCGGACCCGAGGTCGTACAGCGTCTTGGCGACGAGCCCCACCGCCTCGTTCTCGCGGACGCCGGGGCGCAGGAACCGGTACAGGTCCTCATACGCCGCGTCCACCATCGACGCCGCCTGCGTGAGGAGTCGGATCTCGTCGTTCGTCTTGATGCGCCGGGCCTCCATGAAGACCTGCTGGCCGTCAACGACCCGGATGCCGACCTGCTGAAGCGCGAAAAGGATCGGGAGCTCGATGACGTCGACGCCGAGCGGCTGGTCGGCGACCCCGAACTTCTCCAGCTCGCGCTTGATCTTGCGCGCGACCTCCTCGGCGATCCCGGCATCCGGCGGGAAGGCTCCGCGGAGGGTCGAGATGCCCGCCCGCGCCCCCGACTCGAGCCGCGGACGCTTGGTGCCCTCGTGCGGCGCGTGGGGATCGGCATCCATCTCCGACGACGTCACGTCCAGCCACGGGTTGTACAGCGCGTGGTGCTTGGCCGCGGATCCGAAATCCCACGAGATCGGGTCGGTGTTGCGGGTGAGCAGGCTGAAGCGGATGAGCTTGTCCATCGCCCACGTGCCGATGTGCGTCGCGGTCATGTAGCGGATGTTGGAGAAGTCGAACGCGAGCACCGCACCGAGGTCGGAGCGCTCCAGCTCCGCCTTCACGCGCGCGAGACGCTCGTCGCGGAGGCGGTCGAAGTCGACGCGCGCCTCCCAGTCGACACCGTTGGTGCCGGTGGTTCCGGTGTTCTTCATGATGGCCTTTCCGAGAGGTCTGAGGGTTCCGAAGGGGGACGACGCAGCGGTCAGCCGGCTCGCGTGCCCGGTGAGCGACCGCGGCGCACGAGCGCCATGACGAGCGGGACGACGGCGGCGAAGAGCACGAACGCGCCCTGGATCCAGTACTGCCAGGACAGCCCGAGCGACAGGAACGCCAGGGCGCTCGTCACGGTCTGCAGCAGCAGCCCGGCTGCGGCGACGGCGAGGGCCGAGCCCGAACCGCCGAAGATGCTCGCGCCCGCGATGACGACGGCCGTCACGGAGGTGAGGGTGAGCGCCTGCGCCGCGTTGGCGTCGCCGATGCCCGACCGCGAGTACACCGCGAGTCCGGCCAGGGCCGCGAGCACGCCCGCGGTGACGGAGGCGAGCAACCGGGTGCGCGGGACGCGGACGCCCATGCGGTTGGCCTTGACGGGGTCGGATCCCGCAGCGCGCAGGGCGCGACCGCCGCGGGTGCGCTGGATGACGAACCACATCACCACCGCGATCGCCACGGCCAGCGCGAGGATCATCGGCACCCCCGCGATCGCGAGGCCGAGCGTCGTGAGGACGTCCGCGCGGGCGGAGCCGCCCGGACTCGGACGCAGCACCTGCGCGAGACCCAGCACCGCGATCGAGCTCACGAGCGTCGCGATCACGGGCGGCAGCGAAAGGCGCGTGACGAGGAGGCCGTTGACCCACCCGACCGCGGCACCCGCGGCGAGCGCCAGCACGAGGCCGACGAGGAAGTAGCCGATCCCCTGTTGCGCGAAGAACGACAGGATCACCGCCGACAGCGCCGTGACCGACCCGATGCTCAGGTCGATGCCGCCGGTCATGACGACGACGAGCTGCGCGAGCCCCACGAAGATGAGGACGCTCGTCGCCGCCAGCAGCTGGCTGATGCTGAGCGGGCTCAGGAACGCCGACGACGCGAACGACGCCACGATCGACAGCGCGACGGCGAGTCCGAGGAGGACGACGGCCTGCGTCTCCCCCGCCAGGAACCCGCGCGACCGACGGCGCGTGTCGCGAGCGACTTCGATGGATGCCGTCTCGTGAGACATCACCGCGGCGCCCGTGATCGCGCGCTCGTCGACGTCGTCGCCGATGAGGGTCGTCTGCACACGGCCGCGGGAGAACACCACGACCCGGTCGCACAGTCCCTCGAGCTCGACGGCATCCGTCGACAGCACGACGACCGCGACGCCCGAGGCGGCGAGTTCGCGCAGGAACGCGTAGATGTCCACGCGCGCGCCGGCATCGACGCCCTGCGTGGGGTCCTCGACGAGCAGCACCTTCGGGTCGCCGAGGCGTCCCCGGGCGAGCAGCACCTTCTGCTGGTTGCCGCCGGACAGCGCCGACACCGGCACCTCGAAGTGCGGGGTCTTCACGGCGAGTCCGGCCACGCCCTCGCGGGTCAGCTCGTACTCGCGGCTCCGGCGGACGAGGCCGCCGGGCATCGCGGCGCGCAGGGCCCCGGCGACGGCGTTCTCGCGAATCGACATCTTGCCGAACATCGCCTCGCCGATGCGGTCGCCGGGGAGGAACACGACCCCCGCGGACGACGCCGACCGGCGGGAGCGGGTCGAGATCTCCTCGCCGTTCACGAGCACCCGGCCGCCCGTCGCGCCTCCGCCGGCGATGCCGCGGAGCACGCGGCGCTGGCCGTTGCCCTCGACGCCGGCGAGACCGATGATCTGGCCGGGGTACACCGAGAAGGAGACGTTGTCGTACCCGGGGCCGCTGAGCTCCAGGACCTCCAGCGCGGGCGTCGCCGTCGCGGCCGGAGCCGCGGGCTTGTCGGGGAACGTCGTCTCGAGCGACCGCCCGACGATGAGCTCGACCACCTGATCCGCGGTGAAGTCCGCGACCAGGCCGCGCCCGACGACGCGGCCGTCGCGCAGCACGGTGAGGTCGTTGCCGATCTCCATCACCTCGGGGATCCGGTGCGTGATGTAGACGATCGCGACGTCCTTCTCGAGCAGCCCCCGGACCTGGGCGAACAGCCACGCGGTCTCCTCCGGGCCGAGCGCCTCGGTCGGTTCGTCGAGCACGAGCACACGGGGGTCGGATGCCAGGGCGGCGGCGATCTCGACGAGGTGCGCCTCGCGCAGCGAGAGCGACGACACGAGAGCGTGCGGGTCGATCTTCAGCGACAGACGCTCGAAGTGCGCGCTGACCCAGGCGGCCGCCGTGCGACGGGAGGGGCGCTTGCTCGCGGGGAGCAGTAGGAGGACGGCATCCACCACGCTCAGGGAGGGAGCGAGCGCGGGGATCTGGTAGACGATGGCGAGTCCTGCCTCCCGCGCCTCGGCAGGGCGGATGCGATCGAACTCGCGCCCGGCGAGGCCGATGGTGCCGGCATCCGGCACCACCGACCCCGCCGCGATCCCCACGAGGGTGGACTTTCCGGCGCCGTTCTCGCCGAGCACGGCGTGCACGCGACCGGCGGCGATGTCGACCGAGACCGCGTCCAGCGCGGTGACACCGGGGTAGGTCTTGGTGATGCCCGAGAGAGTGAGTGCGGATGCCACGGTCGTGGGGGTCTCGTTCATCAGCCGAAGAGCTTCGTGATCTCGTCGGCGGTCAGCAGCGTCGACGGCGTCGCGTCGGACGGGGCGGACGACAGGCACGCCTTGTCGGGCGTGACAGCGCCGGCCGTCTTGCCGGTGGAGTCCTCGAACAGCGCGAGCTCGTACAGCGAGGGCTCGGTGTCGGACTTGCCCGCGACGGCGGCGAGGGCCTTGCGCAGCGCCACGCGACCGATCCAGGTGCGCGACGAAACGGTGGCCAGCTCGTAGCCGGGGTTCTTCGCCTTCAGGTCGGCGTAGCCGCAGCTGAGGGAGTTGTCATCGGTCGAGGTGAGGATCGGCAGCTGCTGACCCGCGGCCTCGTACGCGCGGATGATGCCCGACGCGGAGGCGCCGTAGTCCGCGATGATCGCGTTGATCGGCGTGCCCTGCGAGAGGACGCCCGCCATCGCCTGCTGCGCCTGCGCCGGGTCCCAGTTGGTCCAGATCGGCTCGGTGTTGACGAGCTTGATCTGCGGGTTGGCGTCGAACACCTCCTTGGCACCGGCGAACTCCTGCGTGGACACCAGGGCCCCCGAGGGACCGCCGAAGAAGGCGACGTTGCCGCCGGCGCTGCCCAGCTGGTCGACGATCCACTGCGCCTTGGACTTACCGACGAACGCGGGGATCTGGTCGGTGTAGTCGAGGTAGTCGGTGCCGGCCGTGCCCTGCGGGTCGGAGGCGAAGGCGACCACCGTGGAACCGGCCTGCGTGGCCTGGCGGATCGCGGGGAGGTGCGCCTCACCGGGACCGGCGTCGGGGATGACGAGGATGATGTTCGTGCCCTTGGCGGCGAGGCTCGTGATGCCCGAGGTCGTGGCCTCGAGGTCGCCGCGGCCGGCGATGAACTCGACGCCCGAGATGGCGGAGCACTTGGCCGCCTCGCTCTGGATCTCGGCCAGAACGGTCTTGGACCACGTGTTGGTCCCGTAGCCGTCGACGACGCCGACCGAGACCTTCTTGCCGTCCGTGGGGCAGACGGCCGAGATGTCGGTGAACTGGTCGACGGTGCCCGTGCTGCCGGCGGCGATGTCGGCGGTGAGGTTGCTGGCACCGTCGGTGCCGCCGCCTCCGCCGGCGCTGTTGGTCGACGAACAGCCGGCGAGGACCAGCGCTCCGAGCGCGAGGACGACGAGACCTGCTCGCCGTGCGGGTGCTGTGGTGATCATGGGGGTACTCCTCTTCGAGTGGTGATCGGGTATGCGGGGACGGGTTTCGGGCGCGACGGATCGCCCGTCGACCCGGATGGGTCGCGGTCGGGAATGAGCCGGTGTCAGGCTCCCGGACGCCGTCGCATGAGGTTCCGGATGCGGGAGGTGGAGCCGCCCAGCTGGAGCTGGGCGACGATGCCGACGCCGATGATCAGCGCCTGCACGATGTTCTGCACGGCGGTGGCCTGCGTGAACGTCTGGACGAGCTGGGTCAGCTGGGCCAGGAAGAGTGCGCCGAGCGCGGTGCCGACGACGCTTCCCCGCCCGCCCGTGAGGGCGGTGCCACCGAGCACCACCGCCGCGATCGAGGGCAGCAGGTAGTCGTCGCCGGCGGTGAGCGTGGGCGTGCGCAGGAGCCCCGCGAGCAGCACGCCGCCGACGGCGGCGAGCGCGGCCGACAGCACGTACGCGATGATCGTGTACCCGCGCGTCCCGATGCCGAGATTCGCGGCGCTGCGCGGGTTCTCGCCGACGAGTTCGAACCGGCGGCCGAGTCGGGTGAGCTTCAGCACGACGTGGACGGCGAGCGTCAGCACGAGGGCGAAGAACACCAGGACGGGGATGCCACCCCAGCGGCTGAGCGCGAACTGGTTGAGGGCGTCCGGGCTCTGGGTGGCGAATCCGCCGGACAGGGCCTGGACGGTGCCGATCATCAGCGCGTTGACCGCGATGGTGACGACGAGCGGCGGGAGACCGAAAAGCGTGATGACCAGGCCGCTGGCCAGGCCGAACGCCGCGGTCGCGACGATCGCGACGGTGATCGCCGCGGGGAGACCGAGCGCGTCGTCGCCGCCGAAGCGCGCGACGATCAACGCGCCGAGCGTCACGGCGCCCGGGATCGACAGGTCGAGACCGCCCTGCTGGATGACGAGGGTCTGACCGATCGCGACGATCGCGATCAGCGCCGCGAACGGCAGCATCGACACGATGGCCGTGGGCCCGACGCTGCCCGGTGCGATCAGCGGGCTGATCAGGAACAGTGCCGCGACGGCGATGAGCGCCCGGGTCCCCGGCCACGCCAGCACCATCCGCGCCGTGGACCCGTGGTCCTTCGGGGGCGATGCGCGCGGGAACGGCGAGATCGGTCATGCCGTCACCAGGGCGGGGTGCCACGTGCCGTCGAGGCGGGCTTCGGGCATCTCGCCGAGCAGGTAGCTGCGGGAGGACTCGGCATCCGCCTTCAGCCGGGCGATGTCGACGCCGACGAGCTCGCCGTCCTTCTTCACCCGGCGCCCCTGGACGAACACGTCGCGGACGAGACCCGGGTGTGCCGAGTAGACGAGGCTGCCGATGGGGTTGTTCAGCGGCGTGAGGGCGAGCGAGCGGTCGTCGAGCACGACGATGTCGGCGGCCTTGCCCACCGCGATCGAGCCCGTCGTGTCGGCGAGACCCGCGGCGTGGGCGCCGTCGATCGTGGCGAACTGCACGACGTCGGCGCACGTGAGGCTGATCCGTTCGAGCACCTCGCCGGTGTCGACCGACGGGGCGTTGTCGAGCGCGCGCTGCATGCCGATCGCGGTGCGCATCGTGGCGAACATGTCGCCGCCGTTCGAGCTGCACACGTCGATCGAGAAGGTCGGACGGATGCCGGCCCGCAGCAGGCGGCCGGTGGCGGGGAAGCCGTGGCCCATCTGCATCTCGACGTCCGGCGCGACCGAGGCGGTGCCGCCGCTGTCGGCGATGAGCTTCAGCTCGTCGTCGCCCAGCGTGCAGCAGTGCACATATGTGATGCGGTCGGACAGCAGGCCGTCGGCGTGCATCTTGCGGATCGGGCCCGACTTGCCCCAGTACCCGTCGCCGGCGTGCATCGTGACGCGGAGGTCGAGGTCGGCGGCGAGCTGGAAATCGGCGACGTTGACCTCGGGGGTGACGAACTGCGGACCGCGCAGCGCGAGGGCCATCGTGACGAGGCCGCCCTCCGAGGAGAAGTGCTCGTCGCGCACGCGCCGAGCGTCGGCGGGGTGGACGTTGGCCGACGGCAGGCTCCCCCACTGCTCGGCCCCGCCGCCGTGGGCGAAAACGGCGCGCATCCCGGTGTCCTTGAGGGCGGCGACGGCAGCGTCGGCGTGCTCGGGGGTCGCGAGGTTGTGCGACCAGTCGACGAGCGTCGTGATGCCGGAGTCCAGCGCCTCGAGCGCACCGAGGTAGTTGCCCGTGTAGGTGTCCTCGGGACGGAAGTGCTTGCTGAGACCGGTGTGCAGACCCGCGAGGTACTCCGTGAGCGACCAGTCCGAAGCGAGGTTGCGGACGACCGACTGCCACGTGTGGCGGTGGGTGTCGACGAAGCCGGGGTGCACGATGCGGCCGTGGACGTCGATGACCTCGGCGTCCGCGGCATCCAGGCCCTGTCCGATGGCCTCGATCGTTCCGTCGGCCCCGATCAGGATGTCGGTGTCGGTGAGGACCTCGCCGGGACGGACGGCCGTGATCACGGTCCCTCCCCGCAGCAGCGTGCGCGTGCTCATGTGGTGGTGACTCCCTCGTCGAACCGGAGCGTCGTCGCGCCGGTGGTGTTCGTTGATTGGATGCTAGAAAGCAGCACTGAACGTGTCAAGTATTTGTTATCACTGTGTTCAGTTCGTCCAGCGCTGCTGAAATTCACGCGCGCTCGCGGTACAGCGGGATGTCGATCGGCGGCTGCGGGATGAACTCCCCCGCGCCGCCCATGCGGTCGTACAGGTACTCGTGCGAGCGCTCGAGGGTCGCCGTCGCGGCCGGGAGGTCGACGTGCGTGAGGACCCCGCCGCGCTTGACGACGCGCCCGTCGACGAAGATCGTGTCGATGCATCCGGCGTGCGCCTGCGACACCACCGCGCCCGTCGGATCCGCGCGATTCCAGCCGACCTGGCTGATCCCGGACATGTCCACGAGCACGATGTCGGCACGCTTGCCCACCGTCAGCGAGCCGACGAGATGATCGACGCCGGCCGCCCGCGCCCCGTTCAGCGTGGCCCACCGCAACGCGTCCTTGGTCGTCCACGACATCGTCTGCGGCGCCCGCATCGCGGCGTACTCGGGCTCGTCGGCGCGGTAGCGCGTGGCCTGCAGCACGAGCCGGCTGTGCGACACCATGTCGCCGCCGTTGCCCGAGACGCAGTCGATGCCGAGGCTCGGTCCCGCGGTGTGCGCGGTGGCCTCGGCGATCGCCGGATACCCCATGCCCATCTGCATCTCGGTCTCGGCGCAGACCGACACCGTGACACCGCTGTCGTCGAGCAGATCCCATTCGTGCGGGGTGTTGAACGTGCAGTGCACGAGCAGCAGATCGTCGGCGAGCAGCCCGTGGGCGTGCAGCACCTCGACGTCCTGGAACAGCTGCCGCACCATGACCTGATTGGCGTGGAACGTGATGCGCGCCCCGAGTTCGCGGGCGAGACGGAACTCCGCGGCCACGTCGGCGACGGGCGCGATCGCGAGCTCCTGCGGGGCGATCCCGAATCGCAGGAGCTGGTCGTCGCTGGAGAAGTACTCCTCGCGGATGCGGCGGGCGAGGATGGCCCGCGTGGCCAAGGCCGCGGGGTCGGCTCCCGCCGTCGAGCCCCCGCGCGACTGGCTCCACGTGTTGGTCGTGATGGGAGTCAGCCCGTGGGCGTAGAGCGCCCGAATGCCGGCATCCCGCAGTCCCGTGACGGCCGCGTGCGCGCCGTCCGGATCGAGGATGTTGTGGCAGTAATCGACGATGGTCGTGATGCCGGAGTTCAGCGCGTCGAGCGCGCCGACGTAGTTGCCGGCGTACATGTCCTCGGCGCGGTAGAGCGGAGCCATGTGCAGCCGGATGCCGCGCAGGTAGTCGGGGATGTTCCCGTCGGCCAGGATGCCGCGAAGAGCCGTCTGCCACGTGTGGCGGTGGGTGTCGACCATCCCGGGGATGGCGATCTTGTCGGTCCCGTCGACGATCTCTCCATCGAACGATGCGTCGTCCACGGCGATGTCCGGGCGGATCTCCCGGATGACGCCGTCCTCGATGAGGATGTCGGTCCGGGCGAGGTCGCCCAGTTCCGGGTCGACGGTGGCCGCCGCCACGTTGCGGATGAGTGTGCGCATGGTCGCTCCCTCGCGATCCGACCGGGATCGTCCTCGACCCGGCGTTGTGCTGAACTACACACGAATGTACAGTCGCTCCCAGATTTGTAAAGTCTCAGCGAACGTTCCGCGGTCAAGGAGGACCCATGTCACGAACGAGCCCCCGCATCGCCGTCCTCGGCACGGGCGCCCAGGGAGCCAGCGTCGGCGCCGATCTGCTGCGCGCCGGTCTCGATGTCACCTACATCGAGCAATGGCCCGCGCACGTCGAAGCCATGCGCGCCCGGGGCATCGAGGTGCGCCTCCCCGGCGAGACGCACGTCACGCCCGTGCATCCCCTGCACCTGTGCGAGGTCGCGACGCTGCGCGAACCGTTCGACATCGTCTTCATCGTCGTCAAGGCGTACGACACGCGCTGGGTCGCCGAACTCATCGCCCCCCACGTCGCCGAGGACGGCCTCGTCGTGGGGCTCCAGAACGGGATGACCCAGGATGCCATCGCCGCCGCCGTGGGCGCGCACCGGACCATGGGCGCCGTGATCGAGGTGGCATCCAACATGTTCGAACCCGGCATCGTGAACCGCCAGACGCCCGTCGCCGGCTCGTGGTTCGCGGTCGGCGCCTACGACGACGCGGCCCGAGGCCGCGAGCACGAGGTCCAGGCGGTGCTCTCACACACCGGCCGCGTGGACGTCTCCCCCGACATCCGCTCGTCGAAGTGGATGAAGCTCGTCGCCAACGCCGGCGAGCTCGTCCCGTCCGCGATCCTCGACCTCCCCCTGGCCTCCGCCGTCGCGCTCCCCGGCGTACACGACTTCATGATCGAGTGCGGCAAGGAGGCCGCGCGCGCCGCGCTCGCCGACGGCAGCCGCCTCGTGCCGATCTTCGGCCTCTCCGACGACGCCGTCACCGACCCCGACCGCTACGCCGCCGACCTGCTCGGCGAGGTGCTGGACAGCTTCTCGCTCCCCGACACGAACACCACTGTTCTGCAGGACTGGATGAAGGGTCGCCACGCCGAGTACCAGGAAGTGAACGGGCTCGTCGTCTCGGTGCTCGCCGCGGCAGGCCAGGACGCCCCCTACAACGCCCACACCGTGCGCCTGGCCCAGGAGATCGAGGCCGGACGGATGCCACGCTCCGCCGCCAACGTCGACGCCCTGCTGGACGTCCCCGGACGCGGGTGAGGCCCGCCCGTGTTCAGGCGCGGCGCACAGGATGTGCGCGCATCGGCCGGTAGCGTGGTCTCGCGAGAGGCGGGGCACCCGTGATCGGGGTCACCGCCTTCGGACGAGGAGGCGCCGACATGACGGACGACATCGGCAGCAGGTTGCGCGACGCACGGCTCGAGCGCGGGATGAGCCTGCGGAGCGTCGCGAGCGCGCTCGGCGTCTCGGCCAGCCTGATCTCGCAGGTCGAGACGGGGAAGACGCAGCCCTCGGTATCGACGCTCTACGCCATCGTGACGCACCTCGGCATCTCGATCGACGAACTGCTCGGCGTCTCGCCGGCGCCGCCGACGGGCGCCGCCGTCCCGACGCCCGAGCCGCGTCCCACCGACCCCACCGTGCAGCACGCCGCGGACAATGCCGTCCTCGACATGGAGAACGGCGTGCGGTGGGAACGTCTCGCCGCCGGTGTCGGCCCGGCCGACTCTCTGCTCGTGACCTACCAGCCGGGCGCCTCGAGCTCCGTCGAGGGCAAGATGATGCGGCACGCCGGTGTGGAGTACGCCTACCTCCTCGAGGGCGAGCTCACGCTGCGCCTGGAGTTCGACACGTACACCCTGCGCGCCGGTGACAGCCTGCACTTCGACTCGGTGCGCCCCCACCTCTACATCAACCAGAGCGACGCGATCGCGCGCGGCATCTGGTTCGTGGTGGGGCGCCGCGAGCAGAACCAGGCGATGCCCTCGGCCGGACACCAGTTCAGCGCCCCGCGCGACACGATCGGATCAGCGGTCGACGTCCTTCGGGCGATGGACGATCTCGACCGCTGACCCGACCGGCGCTCCCCCGGATGGGAGCCTCAGGAGTGGCGGGCCACGCGGCGCCGTGACGCCGTCGGGTCGATGATCGTCTTGATCTGTCGCGACCCCCCGCGTGTGAGCGGCTCGAGGGCACCCCCCGCGACCTCGTCGAGCGGCAGCACCTCGTCGGCGACGTCGGTCCAGTCCGGACGCCCCGCGAGGAGTTCGACGGCGCGCGGCAGGTCGGCCGCGATCGCGTGGGCCACGGTCCCGACGATCGTGTACTCGCGCAGCGTCCAGGAGCCGAGCGGCACCGGGACGTCCTCCCGCTGGATGCCGACGGGCACCAGCACCGCGCCGGGCAGCGCCGCGGCGACGACCTCGTCCCAGCCCGCGCGGGAGCCGCTCACCTCGAACAGCACGTCGGCTTCGCGGCCGGACGCCGCGAGCTCGGCCGCGACGGATTGCTCCCCCGCGAGCAGCGTGCGCTCGGCACCCAGGTCGCGGGCGAGCGCGAGGCGCGCCTCGGACCGGTCGACCGCGAGCACGCGCGCCCCGACGGACGCGGCGGCGTAGGTGAGGAAGGCGCCGATCCCGCCGATCCCGAGGACGACGGCATCCTGCCCCGCGGACAGACCGCTCCGCGCGACCGCGTGCACCGCGATGGCCATGGGCTGCGCGAGGGCGAGAGTGTCGGATGCCAGGCCCCACGCCGTGACGTCGAGCAGCGTCGCGGCGGGCACGCGGACGAACTCCGCGAGCCCGCCGTCGATCTGCAGCCCCGCCGTCCGGTAGCGCCGGCAGAGGTTCGTGCGTCCGGCCCGACACGGCTTGCACTCGCCGCAGGAGATTCCGGCTCCGCACACCACCTGTGCGCCGAGCGGCAGGTCGACGCCGTCGCCCACCGCCTCGACCGTGCCGGTGAACTCGTGGCCGAGCACGACCGGCAGGTGCGTGAGGACCGGGCCGCGGGAGTACTCCGTGGCATCCGATCCGCACACGCCGCACCCGCTCACCCGCACGAGCGCCTCGCCCGGACCGGGGGTCGGCACGGGGCGGCTCTCGATGCGCAGGTCGCCGGGACCGTACAGCACCGCCGCGCGCATGCGCGTCACAGGGCCACCCCGTCCGGCACGGCGAGCTGCACGGCCTGGCGCGACTCGATCATCCGCGACAGGTGCGCCTCGTACACCGCGGCGTGCGCGGGCGAGTCGAGGTACGCGGCGAGCGCCTCCTCGTCGGCGACGAGCGCCACCACGGCGTAGTCGGCGGGGCTCGGACGCAGACGGAGGTTCACGCCGCAGCGATACCCCCGGAGCATGGAGAGACCGGATGCCATCTCCTCGAGCGCCGCGGTCACCGCCTCCACCTCCTCGGGGCCGACCTCGGGTCTCCAGGTGAACAGGGCGGCGTGCAGGATCATGCGGTCCTCTCAGTCGTGGGCACGGGCGACGACGTGCGCGTCCCCGTCGGTGTAGCGGTACGGGTTCTCGATCTCCTCGTCGACGGGGATCTCGGGGTGCATGCCCTCGGTCCACGCCTTCTCACCGAGCTTCGACCGCACGTACTCGACGGAGGCGGCGACCTTGTCGCGAACGGGTGCGAGCGGCAGGCCGATGCGCTTGCCCTGGTACTTCACGACCTTGCCGTCGACGACGACCGTGTGCACGTCGGCCGTTCCGGCCTGGTACACGACGTGCGCGTAGGGGTGGAGGATCGGGGTCATCGCGGGCGACTCGTCGTTCTTGATGAGCACGATGTCGGCGCGCTTGCCCGGGGTGAGGGAGCCGATGCGGTCCTCGAGACCGATCGAGAGCGCCCCGCCCATGGTCGCCATGTGCAGCACGTCCTCGGCCCGCAGGCGGTTCGCGACGATCGTCTCGCCGCGCGCGTGCGCCTCGAGGTGGTCGCGCGAACGGTCGGCGCTGAGGGTGGCGCGCATGGCCGAGAAGAAGTCGGCGCTCCACCACACGCTCGTGTCCATCGAAAGGGATGCCGGGATGCCGTGCTTGCGGATCGCCCACGTCGAGGGATATCCCTGTCCGGCGCTCTGCTCCGACTCCGTGGCGACCGAGACGGTGCCGCCGGTGGCGGCGATCTTCTGGTAGCTCTGCTCGTTGAGGGACGCGGAGTGCACGTACGTGATCTCGGGCGTCATGAATCCCGCGTCGTACATCTGGGTGATCGCGGTGTCGGTCGTCGCGCCCCACACTCCCGCGTGGGTCGTCACGCGCAGGCCCAGTTCGCGAGCCGCCTCGAACGCCCCGCGCTCGGGGAAGTCGGACGCGCCGGGGACGTCGAACGCCAGCTGCAGCGTCAGCATGTCGTCGTGCGAGGAGAAGTTCTTCGAGACGAAGTCGCGGAACTCGGGGGCGTTGGCCCACTCCCACGGGGCCCCCAGGTAGTTGCCGTAGCCGAGGACGAAGCGGCCCGGGATCTCGCGCAGTGCCTGGAGCGCGGCCTCGCCGTACTCGGGTGTGCGAAGGCCGTGCGACCAGTCCAGGGTGGTCGTCACGCCGGTGTCGACGGATTCGAGCGCGCTGAGGAGGTTGCCGGCGTAGACGTCCTCGGGGCGGAAGACTTCGCCCCAGTTCAGGTAGTAGAAGACGAAGTACTGGCTGAGGGCCCAGTCCCCGCCGTAGCCGCGGAGCGCGGACTGCCACATGTGGCGGTGCGTGTCGACGAAGCCGGGGGTGACGATGCCCCCCGAGGCGTCGATCTCGAGCGTGCCCTCGGGCACCTCGAGACGGTGGCCGACCGCGGCGATGTCGCGGCCGATCACGAGGACATCGGCATCCTCCAGAACGCCCTGCTGGTCCATGGTGATGACCGTGGCGTTGCGGAAGACGAACGGGCGGTCCGACGAGAACTGCTCGGCGGCGGGTGTGGATTCTGTCATGGCTTTCTCCCCATTGAGAATGTACGTTCCTGGTTTACACTCTCCGTGGGGACGTGGCAAGAGTCGGGTTTTCGTTCAGCCTGGTTTCATGAACCGCATCACCGGCGCCCTCCCGTTCGCTGACACTCCAACGAAGGAGCGACATGTCCACTCCGTCCATCGCCGTCCTCGGCGCCGGCGCGAACGGCGCCTCGATCGGCGCCGATCTCATCCACGCGGGTCTCGATCCGGTCCTCATCGAACAGTGGCCCGCGCACGTCGAGGCCATGCGGCGCGACGGTCTCCGCATCGAGATGCCCTCGGGCACGCGCCACGTGCACCCCCGCACGCTGCACCTGTGCGAGGTGGCGACCCTGCGCGAACCGTTCGACCTCGTGCTGCTCGTCACCAAGGCCTACGACGCCCGGTGGGCCGCAGCTCTCATCGAGCCGTACCTCGCGCCCGACGGGGCGATCGCGGCCGTGCAGAACGGCATGACGACCGAGACCGTCGCCGACATCGTGGGCGCGGACCGCTGCGTCGGCACCGTGATCGAGATCTCCTCCACCATGACCGACCCCGGTGTCGTGCACCGTCACGTCGATCCCGAGCGGTCCTGGTTCGCGGTGAATGCCACGGCCCCCCGCGGGAGCGACGTGGCCGACGTCCTGTCGCACTCGGGCGAGGTCGCCCGGGTCGACGACATCGCCTCCGCCAAGTGGATGAAGCTCGTCAGCAACGCGTCGGTCCTCGTGCCCACGGCGGCGCTCGGCCTGCCGATGGTCGACGCGATCCGCGTCCCCGGCATGCGGGAGCTCATGCTCGACGCGGGCCGCGAGGCGCTCCGCGTCGCGGGCGAGCACCGGGTGCTGCCGATCTTCGGCCTCACCCCGGAGTCGATCGCGAGTTCACCCGATGTCGTCGAGACCATGCTCGACGCGCTCTACGAACGGTTCACGGTTCCGGGCGCCACGACGACCGTGCTCCAGGACTGGCGCAAGGGCCGCCACAGCGAGGTCGACGACATCAACGGCGCGGTCGTGGCCGCGGGCCGGAGGCTCGGCATCCCGACCCCCGTCAACGAAGCGATCGTCGAGGTGGGCCACGCCATCGAGCGCGGCGACCTCGAGCCCGCCCTCGCCGCGCTGCAGCGGATGCAGCGCGGCTGAGGGATCAGCCGGCGTTGCGGAGCGTCGACACCTGGTATAGGGCGACGGATGCCGCGATCCCGGCGTTCAGCGACTCGGCCGCGGTCGAGATCGGGATCGACACGACCTGGTCGCACGTCTCGGTCACCAGGCGCGACAGACCCTTGCCCTCGGAGCCCACGACGATCACGACGGGTCGATCGGCGAGCTGCAGGTCGGGCAGCGCGACGTCGCCGTCACCGGCGAGGCCGAGGATGAAGACGCCCTGCTTCTTGAACTCCTTGAGCGTCGCGGTGAGGTTCGCCGCGAGCGCCACGGGAACGCGCGCGGCGGCACCGGCGCTGGTCTTCCACGCGGCGGAGTTCACGCTCGCCGACCGGCGCTGCGGGAGCACGAGACCCTGCCCGCCGAACGCGGCGGTCGATCGGATGATGGCGCCGAGGTTGCGCGGGTCGGTCACGCCGTCGAGGGCCACGAGCAGCGGCAGCTCGCCGCGGTCGATGATCTCCTCCAGCATGTCCTGCGGGTGCGCGTACTCGTACGGCGGCACCTTGAGGGCGACGCCCTGGTGCACGCCGTCGAAACCGGCCATGCGGTCGAGCTCGGGACGGGTCACCTCGAGGACCGGGATGCCACGGTGCGTGGCGATCGAGAGCATCTCCTTGACGCGGTCGTCCATCTCGACGCGCTGCGCGATGTAGAACGCCGTGGCGGGGATCTTGGCGCGCAGCGCCTCGAGCACCGAGTTACGGCCCGTGACCGTCTCGGTGTCGTCCGTCTGCTTGGCGCGGGCACGGCCCTGCGACGAGCCGACCGGGCGAACGCCGGGCTTGCCCTTGCCGCCGGCGGCGGCGTAACGCTCCTGCGCCGCCTTGCGCTTGCCGGCGACGTGCCAACTGCGGTCCTCCGCCTTGGGCGTGGGGCCCTTGCCCTCGAGGGCCTTGCGGGAGTGACCGCCGGTGCCCTTGAGCGGGCCCTTCTTCTTGCCGGGCTTGCGCGCCCCGGGCCGTCCAGGCTTGGTCATTCGATACTCCAATGGGTTCCGGCCGGAGTGTCCTCCAGCGTGATTCCGGCGGCAGCGATGGCATCACGGATGCGATCGGCAGCGGCCCAGTCCTTGTCGGCGCGCGCACGGGCGCGCTGCGCGATCATCTCGGCGACGAGCGCGTCGAGCGCCGTCTCCGCTCCCCCGCCGGCGGCGGCGGGCGCCGAGGCCTCCAGCCCCAGCACCTCGAGCATGCCGACCACCGCGCGGGAGGCCTCGACCGCCGCGACGAGGTCGCCCTCGTCGATCGCGGTGTTGCCCGCCCGCACCGTCTCGTGCAGGACGGCGAGCGCCTGCGGCACCCCGAGGTCGTCGTCCATCGCCGCGGCGAAGTCCGAGGGCACAATGCCCGCCGAGGGGTCGGCGTCCGCCGCGCGCGCGACGCGGTCGAGGAACGTCAAGATGCGGTCGAGGGCGCTCGCGGCCTCGGCGAAGCCGCGGTCGGAGATGTCGAGGTTCGAGCGGTAGTGCGCGGCGGCGAGCGCGTAGCGCACCACCCGCGGGTCGCGCTCCGCGAGAACGTCAGCAGCGAGGGTGAAGTTGCCGAGCGACTTCGACATCTTCTGGCCGTCCACGGTGACGAGGCCGTTGTGCACCCAGTACCGCGCGAACGCGTCGCCCGCCGCGGTGGACTGCGCGATCTCGTTCTCGTGGTGCGGGAAACGCAGGTCGAGGCCACCGCCGTGGATGTCGAACTCGGGGCCCAGGTAGCGGCGCGACATCGCCGAGCACTCGATGTGCCAGCCCGGGCGCCCCGCACCCCACGGCGAGGCCCACGTCGCCGACGCCGGCTCGCCCTCCTTCGCGCCCTTCCACAGCGCGAAGTCGCGGGGGTCGCGCTTGCCGCGGGGATCCGCGTCGGTCGCCGACTCCATGGCATCCACGCTCTGGTGCGTGAGCTCGCCGTAGGCGGGCCACGAGCGCACGTCGAAGTACACGTCGCCCGCGGCGGCGTAGGCGTGACCGCGTTCGATGAGCTCGGCGATGAGCTCCTGCATCTGGGTCACCGACGCGGTCGCGCGCGGCTCGTAGGTGGGGGGAAGGATGCCGACGGCGGCGTATGCCCGCGAGAACTCGAGCTCCATGCGGTAGGCCAGCGCCCACCACGGCTCGGTGTCGGTCGCGTTCGCGAGGATCTTGTCGTCGATGTCGGTGACGTTGCGGACGAAGGTGACGCGACCGAAGCGGTGGGCGAGCCAGCGGCGGAGGACGTCGAACGCGAGGGCCGCGCGGACGTGTCCGATGTGGGGGCCGGACTGCACGGTGGGGCCGCAGACGTACATGGTGACGTTCGCGGGGTCGACGGGGACGAAGTCACGCAGAGCCTGCGCTTTCGTGTCATACAGCCGGACGGTCACCGCACAAGCCTACCGGCCGCCCCTGACGGCGACCCGTGCACGAAACATGCCGGCGCTAGGGTCGCAGAATGCCCCTGGACATCGCACGGGACGACGTCAGCGTTCCCGACACCCGCGCCCTCGTGACGGCCCACGTCTCCGGGATGCTGGCCAACACGCCGGCCGAGAGCTGCCACGCGCTCGACGCCGATGCGCTGGTCGACAACGGGGCGTCCCTGTGGTCCGCGCGCGTCGACGGCGAGCTCGCCGGCATCGGCGCGCTCGCCCCGTTCGGCGACGACGCGGGCGAACTGAAATCGATGCGTGTCGCCGAACGGTTCCTCGGCCAGGGGATCGGACGCGCGATCCTCCGGCACATCATGGCGGAGGCGCGGGAGCGTGGCATCCGGACCCTGTGGCTCGAGACGGGGAGCGGCGACGATTTCGCGGCCGCGCGCGGTCTCTACGCGAGCGAGGGGTTCGTCGAGTGCACGCCGTTCGGGTCGTACCGCCCGGATCCACTGTCGACGTTCATGACGCGCGAGATCTAGGCCGGAACGACCAGCGCGGTCGCGAACGCTGCCACGCCCTCGGTGCGGCCGGTGAAGCCGAGGCCGTCCGTCGTGGTCGCGCTCACCGACACTGGTGCGCCCCCGAGCGCGGCCGACAGCACGCGCTCGGCCTCCTCCCGCCGCCCGGCGAACCGCGGCCGGTTCGCCTGCACCTGCACGGAGACGTTGCCGATGCGCCAGCCCGCCGCGCCGAGCAGATTCCGGGTGTGGGCGAGGAACGCCTCGGCGTGCGCGCCCGCGAACTCGGGCCGGTCGGTGCCGAAGTGCGTGCCGATGTCGCCGAGTCCGGCCGCCGCCAGGAGGGCGTCGACGATGGCGTGCGCGACGGCGTCGCCGTCGGAGTGCCCGGAGAGCGCCTGCTCCCCCGGCCACTCCAGGCCCGCGAGCCACAGTGCGCCGTCGCCGCCGAAGGCGTGCACGTCGGTCCCGATGCCCACGCGGGGAGCGGCGGGACCGTCATGCCGCACGGCGCGAGGCGCGGCCTGCGCGATCAGCGCCCGCGCGCGGTCGAGGTCGGGGCCGGTAGTGATCTTGAAGGATGCCTCGTCCCCGGCGACCGTGATCACGGGGTGACCGGCAGCCGCGACGAGCGCCGCGTCGTCGGTGTGGTCGGCGTCCGCGGCGCGCGACGCCTCCTCGAGGATGCCGCGGCGGAAGCCCTGCGGGGTCTGTGCGGCGGCGAGCTCGGACCGGTCGACGGCCGCGACGATCGCCCCCGCGGCATCCACACGCTTGATGGTGTCCACAACCGGGACGGCCGGGATGACCGCGAGCGCACCGTCGTCGAGAGCGGCGACGACCCGCTCGAACACCGCGACCGGCGTGAGCGCGCGCGCGGCGTCGTGGACGAGGACCGTGTCGATGTCGGCCCACAGCGCCGCCAGCCCGGCGGCGACGGACGACTGACGCGTCGCTCCCCCGGCCACGACGGAGACGAGGTCGATCCGGTCACCGGCGACCTCGCGGACGTCGGTGAGCGCGGCTCCCTCGAAGCCCGCGGGCACGACGATCACCACCTGTGCGCGCGGCGCGGCGAAGACACGGCGCAACGAGTGACGCAGAATCGTGTTCTCGTCGAGACCGACGAACGCCTTCGGCGCACCCCCGTTGAGGCGGGTGCCGGAACCGGCGGCCACGACGATGACGGCCAGACGCGGGACGGGTGCGGGACTCACCCGACCACGCTAGCGCGGACGCGCCGACGAACCGCGACCGACGTCAGGACGCGAGGACCTCGTCGAGCACGACGCTCGCGCGGTCTTCGTCGGTCTTCTCGGCCAGAGCGAGCTCGGACACGAGGATCTGACGGGCCTTGGCCAGCATGCGCTTCTCGCCGGCGGACAGGCCGCGGTCCTGATCGCGGCGCCACAGGTCGCGGACGACCTCGCTCACCTTGATGACGTCACCCGAAGCGAGCTTCTCGAGGTTCGCCTTGTAGCGGCGCGACCAGTTGGTCGGCTCCTCGGTGAAGGGCGCACGGAGCACCTCGAAGACGCGGTCGAGACCCTCTTTGCCGATCACGTCGCGGACGCCGACGAGGTCGACGTTCTCGGCGGGGACCTCGATGACCAGGTCGCCCTGCGTGACGTTGAGCTTCAGGTACTTCTTCGTCTCGCCCTTGATGACGCGTTCTTTGACCTCGATGATCGTGGCCGCGCCATGGTGCGGGTAAACGACGGTCTCGCCAACCTCAAAAAGCATGGAGTTATGTCCTTTCGGCAACATCCAGGATACCACAGGCCCCCATGCGCTAAGGTTCCGCCCCCTCCCCGGCAGCTGTCGTTCCCGCGCGTAGGGCGCCCGCGAGGGCGGTGCCCGGACCGGGCGCGGGTCGGCAACCCCGTAGGATGATCAGGATGCCGTCTGTCGTTCCGGGAGGATCCGTGAAAACGCGCCTGTTCGCGTCCCTGGCCGTTGGTGCCGCCGTCGTTCTGGGAACGACCGGCTGCAACCTCATCGCTCCCCAGGCGACCACGATCGAGTACTCCGCCTCCGACGGGGTCAACGTGCCCGAGTCCGGCCCGCTGCAGGTGCGCAACGCCCTCATCGTGGCCGACGAGGAAGGCACGGCGGGCAACTTCGTCGCCGCGATCGTCAACGACACCAACCAGTCGCAGACCCTGCGCCTCGAGGTCGGCGAGGGCGGCAGCACGGTCCGCGCGTCGGTCAACGTCCCCGCCAGCTCGACCGTGAGCCTCGGCGACCTCGCCAACAAGGTGAAGCCCCTGGCCCTGGAAGGGTTCGAGGGCGCCCCGGGTTCCACCGTCCCGGTCTACTTCCAGTCCGGTGACGCCGAGGGCGCGCTGGTCCAGGTCCCCGTCCTCGACGGCGCGCTCGAGTACCTCGCGCCGCTCGCGCCGACCCCCACGCCGACGACGACGCTGATCCCGGCGACGCCCGCGGCCACCCCGTCGCCGACGCCGTCCTCCTGATCTCCGCCCGCCCGGGCAACGCGAAGGCGCCGACGGTTCTCCGTCGGCGCCTTCGTCGTTCTCGCGGTCAGGCCTCGAAGCGGTAGCCCAGGCCGCGCACCGTCACGAGCATGGACGGTTCGCTCGGGCTCTGCTCGATGCGCGACCGGATGCGCTTGATGTGGACGTCGAGCGTCTTGGTGTCGCCGAAGTAGTCGGTCCCCCACACCCGGTCGATCAGCTGACCGCGTGTGAGCACGCGACCGGCGTTGCGCATCAGCACCTCGAGGAGCTCGAACTCCTTGAGCGGCATGTTGATCTCGGCGCCGTCCACCGACACGGTGTGGCGGTCGATGTCGAGGGTCACGCGGCCGCCGCTGAGGATTCGCTCGTCGATGTCGGACTCCTCGGGGCTCCGACGGCGCAGAACTGCGCGCATCCGGGCCAGGAGCTCGCGCGTCGAGTAGGGCTTCGTGACGTAGTCGTCGGCGCCCAGCTCGAGACCCACCACGATGTCGACCTCGGAATCCTTGGCGGTCAGCATGATGATCGGCACCTGCGACGTCAGCCGCAGCTGACGGCACACCTCGGTGCCCGGCATCCCGGGGAGCATGAGGTCGAGCAGCAGGATGTCCGCTCCGCGCTCCCGGAACGCCGCCAGGGCGAGCGCGCCGTCCTCGGCGATCTCGACCTCGTACCCCTCCCGTCGCAGGAGGTAGGCGAGTGGGTCAGCGAGGTCGGGTTCGTCCTCGACGATCAGAACGCGGGTCATGCGGTGTCTCCCTTCACGGGTGCGGGGCGGGTCGCGGTGCCGGACTTGCGGCTCTTGCGACGCGCCTTGGGGCGTACGAGGTCGAGGTCGGGTGCCTCGGACAGGGGCAGGCGGATGGTGAACGTCGAGCCGCGCTCGGGTCGCGACCAGAGGCGGACCTCGCCGCCGTGTCGCTGCACGGCGTGCTTGACGATCGAGAGGCCGAGACCCGTGCCGCCGGTGCGGCGCGAGCGGGCCTGATCGGCGCGATAGAAGCGCTCGAACACGCGGTGCTGATCGCTCTCCGGGATGCCGATTCCCCGGTCGGTCACGGCGATCTCGACGACGTCCTCGTCGAGCTTGATCCCCACCCCGACCTTCGATCCCTGGGGCGAGTAGGCGATCGCGTTGGCGATGAGGTTGCCGACGGCTTCGGTGAGGATCTGCGGTTCGCCCCGCACCCACAAGCCCTTCGTGCCGCCCCGCACGACGGTGACCTGGGCGGAGTCGGCCTGAATCGTGTGGGATTCGATCGCGGCGGTCACGACCTCGTCGATCGAGACGTCGCGCACGTCGCGGAGCTCGTCCGCGGCCTGGAGACGGGACAGGCTCAGGATGCGATTGGTGAGCGCGGACAGCCGCTGGATCTCGGCCTGCAGACGGCCCGAGAAGTACCGCACCTGCGCCGGGTCGTCGGCGGCCGATTCGATCGCCTCGGCGAGGAGGCTCACCGCGCCGACCGGCGTCTTGAGCTCATGACTGGTGTTGGCGACGAAGTCCCGACGCATCTCCTCGACGCGCTCGCGCTCGGTGATGTCGCGGAGCACGAGCAGCACCAGGCGGGGCGAGAGCGGGGCGGCGCGCACGGCGACCAGTCGCGGCTCCGCCGGAGCGGCTCCGCGCCGCAGGCGCAGCGTCTCGCTCACGGGGGCGCCGTTCTCCCGGGCCGCGCGGGCGACGCGGCGGAGATCCTCGTCGACGATGGCGGAGCCGGCATCCAGTCCGAAGACCTCGGCGGCCGGGGAGAGCGCCAGCACCGTGGCGGACGTGTCGCACACCACCGCCGGGTCGTCGAGGGCGCCGAGCATGGACTCCACACCCTCGGGGAGCTCCGAGGAGCCCTGGGCGAGAGCCCGGTCCCGGGCGCGCTGCGCGACGACGATGAGGCCCACCACGGAGCTCCCGACGATGATTCCCACGAGGAGCGCGAGCAGCGAGAGCTGCGTGTGATCCATGGCTCCAGCGTAAAGCCGCCCTTCGGACGTCACCGGCCGTTCAGACGGGGCCGACCACACCCAACAGCTACTATTCACTGTCACAGCACCACTCGTTAACCTTCGCTGGGAAGAATCCCGGAGGGTCGCGGGACGTATGTGTGCCGTGCCGCCGACGAGGAAGGTATCGCGATGCGCGAAGTGTTCCACCAGTCCCTCGAGGACGTCCAGAGCCGACTGGTCGAGATCGCCGAACTGGTCGCGGTCGCCATCGACCGCGCGACGCGTGCCTTCGGTTCGAGCGACGTCTCGCTCGCGGAAGAGGTCATCGAGGCCGACGCGATCATCGACGAGAAGGCCATGGCCCTCGACGAGCTCGCGATCGAGATCCTCGCCCGCCAGCAGCCGGTCGCGCGCGACCTGCGCATCGTGGTCACGGCGCTCCGTGTGAGCGCGTCGCTCGAGCGCATGGGCGACATGGCCGAGCACATCGCCCAGCTCGCGCGGTCGCGGTTCCCCGAGCGCGCGATCCCCAAGGGCCTCAAGAGCACGTTCACCCGTATGGGCGAGCTCGACGTCGAGGTCGCCCGGCGCCTCGCCGAGCTCCTCCGCACGCAGGACCTCAAGATCGCGGAAGAGATCCGCGACGTCGACGACGACATCGACGAGCTGCACGTCAGCGTCTTCGAGAAGGTCCTCGGCGACTCCTGGAAGGGCGAGGCCACGGCCACGGTCGACGCGACCCTCGCCAGCCGCTACCACGAGCGCTTCGCCGACCACGCGGTCTCCGTCGCGAAGAAGGTCGTCTACCTCGCCACCGGCGACTGGGCCGGCGCCGACGACGTCACCCCGACCCCGGTGGTCTGACGCCGCGAACGTCGAACGGGGTGGATGCCACTGGCATCCACCCCGTTCTCGTTGCGGTGGGCGTTACTTCTTGTTGCCCTGCGCGGCGACAGCGGCGGCACCGGCCGCGGCGGCCTCGGGGTCGAGGTACTCGCCCGGGCCGAGCGGCTTCATGTCGTCGTCGAGCTGGTAGACGAGCGGGATGCCGGTCGGGATGTTCAGCTCGGCGATGTCGGCGTCGCTGATGCCCTCGAGGTGCTTGACGAGGCCGCGCAGCGAGTTGCCGTGCGCCGTCACGAGAACGGTCTTGCCGGCCTGCAGGTCGGGGACGATGTCGCTGTGCCAGTACGGCAGCATGCGGTCGATGACGATCTTCAGCGACTCGGTGTCGGGCACCTCGCCGTCGATGCCGACGTAGCGCGGGTCGCCGACCTGGCTGTACTGGTCGTCGGCGGGCAGCGGCGGCGGCGGAACGTCGAACGAGCGGCGCCACAGCATGAACTGCTCGTTGCCGAACTCCTCGAGCGTCTGCGCCTTGTCCTTGCCCTGCAGGGCGCCGTAGTGGCGCTCGTTCAGGCGCCACGAGCGCTGGACGGGGATCCACAGGCGGTCCGCCGCGTCGAGCGCGATGTTGGCCGTCTGGATCGCGCGGCTGAGGACCGAGGTGTGCAGGACGTCGGGCAGCACGCCCGACTCCTTCAGGAGCTCGCCGCCGCGCTGGGCCTCGGCCTTCCCCTGGTCGGTCAGCCGGACGTCGACCCAGCCGGTGAACTGGTTGGTCTTGTTCCACTCGCTCTGCCCGTGGCGGAGGAGGATCAGCGTGTGAGGCATGTCTCCATGCTAGCGACGCCGACGAGTCTCCTCCGGGCCGCGCCTGGCATCATGTCGGAGTGACTCCCTCCCCCGTCGGCCGCCCCACGCGCGGCACGACCGGAGTCAACCGCCTGCGACGAGTCGACCGCTGGATCGCGCGGCATCCGGTGCTCCGACGGGCCGCGGATCCGCTCGTCGTCGACCTCGGATTCGGGGCGAGCGCCGTGACCCCGCTCGAACTGCACGCACGGGTGACGAGGGTCCGGCCGGATGCCACGGTCCTCGGTCTCGAGATCGATCCCGACCGCGTCGCGCGGGCGCGTGCGCAGGCGCAGGGAGTCGAGGGCGTGAGCTTCGCGCGGGGCGGCTTCGAGGTCCCGACACCCGACGGCCGGCGCCCCGCGATCATCCGCGCGATGAACGTTCTGCGGCAGTACGACGAGGCGGACGTCGCAGACGCCTGGGCGCGCATGTGCGCACGGCTCGCGCCCGACGGCATCCTGGTCGAGGGGACGTGCGACGAGATCGGCCGCGTCGTGACGTGGGTGGAGGTGGGGGCGGATGCCGTCCCCCGGAGCCTCACCGTCTCGTTGCGGCTCGCCGAGCTCGACGACCCCGCGATCCTGGCCGAGCGCCTGCCGAAGGCTCTCATCCACCGGAACGTCCCCGGCGAGCGCGTGCACGACTACGTCGCGGCGCTGCAGCGCGAGTGGAACCGCGCCGCCTCCGTCGCCCCGTTCGGTCCCGTGCACCGCTGGCGCACGGCGATCGAGGCGCTGGCCGCGGATGGCTGGCCGGTGCGGGGACGGTCGCGCTGGAGACTGGGCGAGGTCGGCGTGGACTGGGACGCCGTCGCCCCGGCGTGAGTCAGACCCGCGGAAGCAGGGCCTGGGCCTCGGCGAACGGCATCCCGGTCGCCACGAGCAGATCGACCGTCAGCGGGCGCAGGGCCGCGACGAGGTTGAGCTCTCCGATGTTGCCGTCGGGCAGGATCTGAGCCGGATCGAGCCGCATCGCAAGGGCCGCGAGGGTGGCGCGGGCGGCCGGTTCGACCGAGACGTCGTCGAGTGCGTCGCGGACGAGGCCGGCACCGCGCTCGATCTCGCCGAGCAGGTCCGCCGGCACCGCGCGCGGCTGCCCGTCGGCGCACAGGTAGGCGGCACGGCGGGCGACGACGCGGAGGTTGCGGGTGGCGAGGTCCATCGCCGCGCGCACGCGCGCATGGCGCTCGAGCTCGGTGCGCTGGCGGCGCAGGAACGGTGAGATGCGCGCGACCTCCTGTCCCGACTCGAGCGATCCGCTCCACGCATCGACGTAGGTCTGCAACGCTCGCGCACGCTCGAGCCCTCGCTCGGCACGGGCACGGTCGCCGCGCCGGAGCGCCCGCACGATCGTCGCGGTCGCGACGTCGAACGCGTCGAAGAGCTCATCGGCATCCCGGAGCTCGGTGCGCCGGAGCGTCCGCGGGATGAGCGCCGTGACGAGCAGGGCCGCCGCTCCCCCGACCGCGCCGTCGATGAGGCGGACGAACGGCGCGCCGGTCACCAGCACCAGCGCGATGAGCGACTGCACCACGGCCGACAACGCGAAACCGGGCTGCGGCGAGAGGAAGCGCGCCACCACGAGGGTCACGAACATCGCCACCGCGATCTGCCACCACCCCGCGCCCGCGACCAGGAGCACGAGTTCCGCCAGGAGGATGCCGACGAGCATTCCCGCGACGGTCTCGGCGACGCGCCACGGACGGGCATCCCGCACCAGCCCGAGGCTCGACACCGTCACGGTCGCGGCCAGGAGCGGCACGGTATGTCCGAGCACGAGATGCGCGAACGCGAACGCCGCGGTCGCGGCGACGACGATCTGCACGATCGCGGGAATCGACTCGCGGACCCGCCCCCACCGGCGCCGCAGGGTCGTGCGCACGCGCGAGTGCGGCACGACGACGCCGAGCGTCGTCGAGGACTCCTCGGCGGTCATTTCGCGGCGGTCATTCCGCGGCGCGGCGGCGCCCGAGGCGCGGCAACCGGGGAACGCCGGCGGTCGCGCCCGCGTCGGAGGGGACGACCGTCTCCACCGCCGCGGCGATGGGACCGTCCGCGGTGTCGACCACGTACGTCACGTCGGCCGGAGCCGTGCGCTTGACGAGGGCCAGGGCGATCGGGCCCTCCTCGAAGTGCACGGCGACCGAGGTCACGGCGCCGATCGCGTCGTCGCCGACGCGCACGACGTCACCGCGCGCGGGGAGCACGCTGTCGCTCCCGTCGAGCTGCAGCGCGACCACGCGACGCGGCGGGTGGCCGAGATTGTGCACCTTGGCCACCGTCTCCTGTCCGCGGTAGCAGCCCTTCGACAGGTGCACGGCGGTGCGGAGCCAGTCCATCTCGTGCGGCAGCAGGCGCTCGTCGGCGTCCACCGAGACCCGCGGACGCCACGCCGCGACCCGCAACGCCTCGACGGCCTCGCGCCCCGCGAAGGCGACCTCGCCGGCCACGGCCGCGGCGACGATGCGGTCGAACTCGGTGGCATCCACGACCGCTTCGGCCCAGTCGCGCTCGGCACCGGGGTGATCCTCGACGCGGGCGTAGGCCCAGCCGCCGGGAGAGACCTCGGGCCACGGGTCGACCCACACGACGGGGACGCCCGCGGGGGCCAGCGCGCTCAGCCCCGCGACCGCGGCCCGGGTGCCGCCGACGACGAAGACCTCGTCGGACCGGTCGCGCACCTCGACGCGCAGACGGAAGCGCATGCGCCCGAGCCAGGCCGCGAGCGGCTCGGCGTCGGCGGCATCCACGATCAGCCAGGCGGTCTCACCGTCGTCGATCACCGACGCCGCGTGCTCGACGCGACCGTTCGGGTCGAGGATGAGCATCTCGGTCGACACGCCCGCGGGAAGATGCGTGAGCGCCTGCGACGACAGCGAGTCGAGCCAGCTCAGCCGGTCGGGACCGCCGACCGACAGCACGCGGCGATCGCCCAGGGGCGCCAGCGCGGAACCGGATGCCAGCCGACGCTGCTCCGCGAGGGGCGAGCCGACGTGGCGGAGACCCGCGTCGTCGACGACGGCCCCGGGAACCTCGGTGAGAGACGCCATCACTCGGCCCGTGCCAGTCGCGCCGAGGCGTGGGACGCGAGCTCGCGGCCGAAGGCGGCGATGTCCCACGCCCACAGCAGGTGGTCGTCGACGAGTCCGTAGATGCGGGTCGCGGAGGCGTAGGGCTTGGCGCCCGCCGTGCGGACGACGGCGTCGCTCGCCAGGTCGATCCGCGGACCGCGGACCTGACCGAGGTACAGCTCGAGAACGCCGTTGGAGTGCGCCAGGCTCACCTCGAGCGGGAAGCCGCCCTCGGCGGTACGGAGCGTCTCGACGTCGTCGGCGGTCCGCCGCGGGGCGGTTTCGGTGGGCGGCAGCAGCGCGGGTCCGGCATCCGCGTCGGTGGCCGGACGAGGAACGCGCCAGTACCCGGTCTCGGACACGAGGGGACGGCGGTCGTCGCCGTCGAGCAACCAGGCCCGTGCCGAGTAGTTCAGGAAGTCGCCGCCGTCATGGCTGAAGCTCACGCGGTGCGCGAACTCGCCCGAGAACGTGCGGCCGTCGGCCTCGTAGTCGATGACGCCGGTGCCCTCCCACACGCCGATCAGCCACGAGAGCGGGACGAGGTCGGCGGGGAGGTCGGTCGGAATCTCGATCACGACGGCGCTCGTCAGCGCTGGCCGCGGTAGAGGTTCCAGATGACGGTGCCGGAGACGAAGGCGATCGCCAGCGAGGCGAGACCGAGAAGTCCCACGAAGAAGAGTTCGAGCGCGAGGAGGTCCATGGCCCAACTCTACCGGGGAACGATGGATGCCAGCCCGAACCCCGCCGTCACGACACCGAGCACCACGAGCGCCCCCAGCACACTCGCCGCGACCCGCTGGATGAACGCCTGCGAGCGGCCGTACCAGAGCTGCACGGCGAAGGCCGCGATGACGCAGCCGCCGAGCGCGACCGTGATCCACTGCGCGCGCCAGTCGGCCGGGACGAAGAGTCCGATCGCGACACCGGCCACGAGCGCGAGGACCCAGACCGCGACGATGCCGCCGTACGTGCGGCGCGGCGCGAGGTCGGGGGTCGACATGCCCTCCATCATCGCGCACACCGCCGCCATCGTGCGCATGCGAAGGCCGGGGCGCGTCGCGCCGGAGCGGCCCCACCGAGGGCGTGACCGCGCGACGGCGCGGCACCCCCCTAAGATGGGCGGGTGCGGCAGGCCCGCACTGGGAGGTCCGTTTGGCTCAGCTGCTCGTTCTCAGCTCCGCCCCCGGCGGTAGCGCGGTGCTGCCTGCGCTCGAATTGCTGAGCCACCGTGTTCGGCAGATTCCGGCCGAACCGGCGCAGCTGGTCAATGCCCCGAGCGCGGATGTCGTGTTCATCGACGCACGCGTCGACCTCGTCGGCGCCAAGTCGCTGTGCAAGATCCTCACGACGACCGGAATGGAAGCGCCGCTCGTCCTGGTGGTCACCGAGGGCGGTCTCACCGCGGTCTCGACCGACTGGGGAGTCGACGACGGTCGTCCTCGTCGGTGCCGGCCCCGCCGAGATCGACGCCCGCATCCGCCTCGCGATGGGGCGCCGCAGTGCCGAGCAGGTGTCGTCGCGCATCTCGACCTCGGGCATCACGATCGACGAGTCCTCGTACTCGGCCAAGGTGCACGGGAAGCCGCTCGACCTGACGTACAAGGAGTTCCAGCTCCTGCACTTCTTCGCCACCCACCCGTCGCGCGTCTTCACACGCGAGCAGCTGCTCAGCGAGGTGTGGGGGTACGACTACTTCGGCGGTACGCGCACGGTCGACGTGCACGTGCGACGCCTCCGCGCGAAACTCGGCGACCTCGAGCAGCTCATCGGCACGGTGCGCAACGTCGGCTACCGCTTCAACGTGTACGAGGACGATCAGCCGCCCGTCCCCGCGACGCCCGCCTGAGCCCCGCCACGCAACCGTTCACGCGTACGTCATCGACCCCTGCAATGATGAGGGAATGATCGAACACGACGTGCTGGACGCGGGCCTGGGCGATGGGGATGACGACGACTTCGACGAGGCGGTCGAGGCCGCCGACGAGCAGTTGCCCGACAACCGCTACCTCGATCGGGAGATCAGTTGGCTGGCGTTCAACCAGCGCGTCCTGGAGCTCGCCGAGGATCCGATGGTCCCGTTGCTCGAGCGCGCCAACTTCCTCGCGATCTTCGCCAGCAACCTCGACGAGTTCTTCATGGTGCGCGTCGCGGGCCTGAAGCGTCGCATCATGACGGGTCTCGCGGTCCCCACGAACGTCGGCCGCGCTCCGCAGGACGTCCTGGCCGACATCTCGGCGGAAGCCCACCGCCTCCAGTTGCGGCACGCCGCCGTCTGGACCGACCAGGTGCGCCCGGCCCTCGCCGAGGCGGGCATCGAGGTCGTGTCGTGGGACTCGCTCGACGAGGACTCGTCTTCGCGGCTGACCGAGTACTTCCAGCGCAACGTTTTCCCCGTGCTGATGCCGCTCGCGGTCGACCCGGCCCACCCGTTCCCCTACATCTCGGGCCTGTCGCTCAACCTCGCGATCCGGATCCGCAACGCACGCACCGGACGCCAGGAATTCGCGCGACTGAAGGTGCCCCCGATGCTGCCGCGATTCGTCGAGGTTCCCGGAGACGGCCCCGGTGTGCGCTACCTCCCCCTCGAGGAACTCATCTCCAACCACCTCGGCGACCTCTTCCCGGGTATGGAGGTGCTCGACCACCACGCGTTCCGCCTCACCCGCAACGAGGACATGACGATCGAGGAGGACGAGACCGAGAACCTCATCCAGGCGCTCGAGGCCGAACTGCTGCGTCGTCGATTCGGCCCGCCCATCCGCCTCGAGATCACCGAGGACATGGATGACGTGACCCGGGCGTTGCTGCTCAGCGAACTCGACATCACCGAGCAGGAGGTCTACCGGCTGCCGGGCGCCCTCGACCTGCGCGGACTGTTCGACCTCTCGCGCATCGACCGTCCCGACCTGCACTACCCGCCGCACGTCCCGAAGACGGCGCTGGCCTTCCAGCCGCCGGAGCAGAACGGCCGCGCCGACATCTTCGGCGCGATCCGCAAGGGCGACGTGCTCGTGCACCACCCGTACGAGTCGTTCGCCACCAGCGTCCAGGCCTTCCTCGAGCAGGCGGCGAAGGACCCCCACGTCCTCGCCATCAAGCAGACGCTGTACCGCACGTCGGGTGACAGCCCCATCGTGCAGGCGCTCATCGACGCCGCCGTCGCGGGCAAGCAGGTGCTGGCGCTCGTCGAGGTCAAGGCGCGTTTCGACGAGGCGAACAACATCGTGTGGGCGCGGAAGCTCGAGAAGGCCGGCGTGCACGTCGTGTACGGCCTCGTCGGACTCAAGACGCACTGCAAGCTCGCGCTCGTCATCCGCGAGGAAGAGGGGCGCCTGCGCCACTACAGCCACGTCGGCACGGGCAACTACAACCCAAAGACGAGCCGCATCTACGAGGACTTCGGCCTCTTCACCGTCGACGACCAGGTCGGTCGCGACCTCACGCGCCTGTTCAACGAGCTGAGCGGTTACGCGATCGAGAAGAAGTTCAAGCGCCTCCTCGTCGCTCCCCTGCACCTGCGGAAGGGCCTGATCCGCCACATCGAGCGCCAGCGGGCGAACGCGCTCGCGGGCAAGCCCTCAGGCGTGCGCATCAAGGTCAACTCGATGGTCGACGAACAGATCATCGACGCGCTCTACCGCGCGAGCCAGGCCGGCGTGCCGGTCGAGGTGTGGGTACGCGGGATCTGCTCGATCAAGCCCGGCGTCGAGGGCATGAGCGAGAACATCCGTGTCCGGTCGATCCTCGGCCGCTACCTCGAGCACTCGCGCATCTTCACGTTCGTCAACGACGGCGACCCGCAGATCTTCATCGGCAGCGCCGACATGATGCACCGCAACCTCGACCGTCGTGTCGAAGCGCTCGTCCGCGTGGTCGACCCGAAGCAGATCCAGGAGCTGTCCGACCTGTTCGACCTCGCCATGGACGACAGCACGAGCTCGTGGCACCTCGGCCCCGAGGGCGAGTGGGTCCGACACAGCGTGGATGCCGAGGGCGCTCCGCTGATCGACCTGCAGGAGCACACGATGGCGCAGGTGCAGCGCAAGCGCCGATCGCGGGCGGTCCGGTGACGGAAACGGCCGTCTACGCCGCCGGCGGCGTGGTCTGGCGCATGGTCGACGGCAAGTACAAGGTGCTCCTGATCCACCGCACCAAGTACCGCGACGTCACGCTGCCCAAGGGCAAGGTCGATCCCGGTGAGACCCTCGCCGAGACCGCCGTGCGCGAGATCCGCGAGGAGACCGGCATCCGCGTCTCCCTCGGTGTCCCCGTCGGCGTTTCGCGGTATCGGATGCCGAACTCGCGGACGAAGATCGTCCACTACTGGGCCGCCGAGGCGACGGACGCGGCCGTGCGGATCTCGACGTTCGTCCCGAACAAGGAGATCGCGGCGATCGAGTGGGTCGGGCTGAAGAAGGCGCGCAAGCACCTCAGCTATCCGGTCGACATCGAGATCCTCGACGAGTTCGTGCGCCTGGTCGACGAGCAGGCGCTCCCGACCTTCCCGATCATCGCGCTGCGCCACGCGAAGGCGCGCGCCCGCGACGAGTGGGACGGTGCCGACACGGCGCGTCCGCTCACGCCGCGCGGACGGAAGCAGGCGAACGCCATCGTGGGTCCGCTGCTGGCTTTCGGGGTGCGACGGATCGTGTCGAGCCCCGCGGAGCGCTGCGTGCGCACCGTCGTCCCGCTGTCGGCGGCGCTCGCTCAGCGCGTCCAGCTCACCGAGGCGATCAGCCAGGACGCGTGGGAAGAGGGACGCAGCGACGCGCGGACGGTCGTGGGTGAGCGCGTGCGCGCCCGCAAGCCGGTCGTCGTCGTGAGCCACGGTCCCGTGCTGCCCGACATCATGCACGAGCTGGCCCTTGCCACCGGAACCATGCGGGGTTCGTACCTCGGCAGCTCGTCGGCGCTCGAGCCCGCGGCGTTCTCCGTCGCGCACATCCCGGTGGAGCACCCGGGGTCGGGCATCGTCGCGATCGAGACGCACGAGCCGCAGGTGTGACGCTCCCGTCCGACGTACGCCTCGCCTGGCGGCGGGTGCCGACGGGTGTCGCGCGCCGCACGGTGTCGCGGGCGCTGCTCGCCGAGCTGCTCGCCGGCGCGGAGTTCGTCTCGCGCTGCCCGGCGTGCGGCGGCGATCACGGCCGCATCCGCGTGATCGGGATGGATGCCACGGCCTCGGTGTCCTACGCCGCGGGGTGGGCGTTCGTGGTGGCGACGCCCGGAGAGATGCGCGTCGGACTGGATGCCGTCGCGGCCGACGCCGACGGGCTGGACCGCGTGCTGCCCGGGGGCGATGCGCGCGCCTGGGCGCGGGTCGAGGCCGTCCTCAAGGCCGACGGCCGCGGGCTGACGGTCGACCCGGCGCGGGTGCACGTGATGGATGCGTTCGTGCCGGGGTCTGACTGGAGCGCGCGGATCGACGACGGCGCCCCCATCGCGGGCTGGGACGTCGCCGGTCCGCCGGGCATGGTGGTGGCGGTGGCCGCCGTCGGCACCGCGCCCGCTCCCTGATTCGCATAATCTCAGCCGGCCGGCATCCATTCCGACTCACCGAACGCGAATCACTGACCTTGTGCCGCGGCACCGCACAACCTCAGCGATCCGCACACCCTCAGTCAGCCGGCATCCCTCCCGACCGACCGAACGCGAATCGCCGACGTACCGCGGCGGCGGGCTCAGGGCAGCGCGGGCAGCGCGGGCTGGTCGATCCAGGCAGACAGCAGCTCGGCGGCATCCACTCCCCCGGCCGCAAGGACGGCCGCGCGGAAGTCGTCGGTGGATGCCAGGGAGTGGCGGTTCTCGGCAGTCCAGCGACGGAGCAGGTCGAAGAATGCCACGTCGCCGACGACGTGCCGCAGCGCGTGCAGCGCGAGCGCGCCGCGCTTGTAGACGCGGTCGTCGAACATGTCGTCGGGCCCGGGGTCGGTGAGGAGGAGGTCCTGCGGTTTCGCGGCGAGCCGCGCGTAGTGGCCGCGCGCGCAGTCGTCGGCGGAGCGGCCGCCCGAGGCCTCGGACCACAGCCACTCCGCGTAGCAGGCGAAGCCCTCGTTGAGCCAGATGTCGCTCCAGTGCGCGATCCCGACGCTGTTGCCGAACCACTGGTGCGCGAGCTCGTGCGCGATGAGTCGCTGGGCCGCGGGGACGAGGTGGTTCATGCCGAACACGGCGAGACCCTGCGCCTCCAGGGGGATCTCGAGCTCGTCGGCCGTGACCACGAGGGAGCAGGTCTCCTGCGGGTACGGGCCGAACAGCCCGTGGAACACCTCGAGCATCTCGGGCACGGCGGCGAAGGCGCGATCCGCCGCCGCGGCGAGCGCGGGCGGCGCGGTGACGGTCACCGCCGGAACGACTCCGGCACCGGAACCGGCAAGCGGACGCACGCGATACCGGCCGACGTGGACGGCCGCCAGGTAGGTGGCGGTCGGGACGGAGGACGTGAAGGTCGTCGCCACGCGCCCGCCGCGGCGACTCTCGGGGCCGGGAACGCCGGTGGCTGCGACCGCGTAGCCGTCGTCGACGGTGATCCGCATCGTCATCCGCGCGCGATCGTCGGGGCGGTCGTTGCACGGGAACCACGTCGGCGCACCGATCGGCTGGCCGGCGACGAGAGCGCCGTCGGTGAGCTCCTCCCACCCGACCGCGCCCCACCGCGACCGGCGGGGGGCGGGCGCTCCGGCGTAGGCCACCTCGATCTCGAACGCCTCCCCGGCCGGGATCGGTCGCGGCGCGGCGACGCGCAGCTTGCCCGCTGCGGCGGAGAATCGCGCCGGCGCCCCGCCGATGCGGGCGCGCGTGGCACGGAGCCCGACGAGATCGAGGACGACCGTCGTCAGGTCGGCGAGGGCGACCGCGGCGATGACCGCCGTCCCCTCGAGGCGGTTCGTGCGCACGCGGTAGCTGAGTGCGAGGTCGTACGCCTCGACGCGGTAACCGCCGTCACCGCTCTGGGGGGCGTACGGGTCGGGCCCGCTCACGTGGTCGACTGGTAGGCGCGCACCTTCACGGCGCGCCAGGGTCCGATGGGGTTGCCGCTCCACCGCGAGCCGACGGGGACGGTCTCGCCCCGCATGACCAGCGACGCGGGGCCGACGGTCGCGTGCGCCCCGAGGGTCGATGCGGGGAGCACCACGCTGTGCGGCCCGAGGGTCGCACCCGTTTCCAGCTCGACGGTGTCCATACTCATGATTCGATCATGGAAGAGGTGGGTCTGGACGACGCACCCGCGGTTGACCGTCGATGCGTCGCCGAGAGTGACGAGATCCGGCTCCGGCAGCCAGTAGCTCTCGCACCACACGCCGCGGCCGATGCGGGCACCGAGGCTCCGCAACCAGATCGCGAGCGCGGGCGTTCCGGCGGCGGCGCGGGCGAACCATGGCGCCGCGACCATCTCGGTGAACGTGTCCGACACCTCGGTGCGCCAGACGAAACTCGACCAGAGCGGCTGCTCCCCCGCGCGGATGACGCCGACGATCGCCCACTTCGCGAGGGTCGAGACGGCCGCGGCGATCGCGCCCGCGGCCAGCAGCACGAGTCCCGAGAGCAGGAGCGTCCACACCGGGCCGATGGCATCCCACAATCCGGCCAGGGTGAAGATCACGCCGAGCCCGATCCCGCACGTCACGACGACGGGCACGAAACGGCACAGCTCCCACAGCGTGCGCGCGAGGCGCAGGGCCGGGGTGGGACGGTACGTGCGCGATTCATCGCCCTCGGCCGACAGACGCCGTAGACGCACGGCGGGCGAACCGAGCCAGGACGATCCGGGCTTCGCCTTGAGCGGCGCGGCGGACAGCACCGCGACCAGGCCGTCGCGCGGCACGCGGTGTCCGGGGGCGGCCATGCCGGAGTTCCCGAGGAACGCCCGCTTGCCGATGCGCACCGACCCGACCCGCAGCCAGCCCGCGCGCAGTTCGTAGGACGCGACCATCGTGTCGTCGGCGAGGAACGCTCCGTCCTCGATGCGCGTCATCGTCGGCAGGAGCAGGACCGTGGATGCCTCGACGTCATGGCCGACGTGAGCGCCCAGCATCCGCAGCCAGACGGGCGTGAACAGGCTCGAGTACAGGGGGAAGAGGATCGTGCGCGCGGAGTCGAGCAGCCGCTCGATCGTCCACGCCTGCCACGCCACGCGGCTCCGCACCGGGAAGGTGCCCTCGACGAGCCCGACCGAGAACGCCCGGACGAGAAGAACCACGGATGCCGCGAACACCAGGCCCGTGGCAGCGACCCCGGGCACGAGCCAGGCGAACGCCGCCCCGGCCGCCGCCGCGAGCGAGTCCGCGCCGCTGATGCCGCGCGCGACGACGAGCCCGCCGACGGCGAAAGACAGCAGCGGCAGCAGCGCGAGGAGCACCGCGGAGGCGGCATAGGCCCACAGCCAGCGCGTCGGCGCGGCCGGACGCTCCGTGGGCCACCCCTTCGCGGTGCCGCCGACACGGACCGCGGGAGACCCCGCCCAGGACTGGTCGGCCTTGACGCGGCCGAACACGGCCGACCCGGGCGCGATCTCCGCACGTCGGCCGATGCGCGTGCCCGGGGCGAGGGTCGAGCGCGCGCCGACCGTGGCCTCCGCGCCGATCCGCACCTCGCCGATACGCACGAGGTCGCCGTCGATCCAGTAGCCCGTGAGGTCGACCTCGGGCTCGATCGAGGCGCCGTCGCCGATGACGAGCATGCCGGTGACCGGCGGCAGGGCGTGCAGGTCGACGTTGCGGCCGATGCGCGCGCCGAGCGCGCGGGCGTAGTACGACACCCACGGGGCGCCGGCGAGGCCGACCGCGTCGACCTGGGCGGCGATCTGCTCGGCGAGCCACAGGCGCACGTGCACCGATCCACCGCGCGGATAGTCGCCCGGGCGGAGTCCCACGAGGAGCAGCCGCGCCGACACGACGGCGATCGCCATGCGGCCGAACGGCGTGGCGAAGACGAGCAGCCCGATCAGCAGCACGGGCCACGGAACGTCGGGCAGCACCTC
Organism: Microbacterium sp. SLBN-111; assembly: GCF_049739645.1. Lineage (NCBI taxonomy): Bacteria > Bacillati > Actinomycetota > Actinomycetes > Micrococcales > Microbacteriaceae > Microbacterium > Microbacterium sp. SLBN-111. The sequence goes on along the minus strand of NZ_JBMGQH010000001.1, from coordinate 2,575,418 downwards.
GAAGCCCGGAACGAGCTGGAGGATCGCGGATGCCGTGAGCAGATACAGCAGCCAGCGAACGCCCGAGAGGATGAAGAGCGGGGCACCGAGGAGCGTCTGGACCCACTGCGTCGCCCGCGGGGTCGGCGTCGGCTTGTGGAAGGCCGTGGGGGTCTCGTCGCCGAGTTGTGGGCCGAGGGCCTTCGCCATCGCCCCGAGGCGCGGCACGTCGTAGATGTCGGCAACCGAGAACTCGGGCACGCGCGCGCGGATGCGCGAGACCAGTTGCGCCGCCGCGAGCGAGCCACCGCCGAGGTCGAAGAAGTCGGCCTTCCGCTCGGTGACGGGCAGTCCGAGCACCGCCTGCCACTGCTCCGCGAGCCACGCCTCGTCGGCGGAGAAGTCCGTCGCGGCGGGCGCGTCGACGCCGGGGAGCGGCCACGGCAGCGCGGCCCGGTCGACCTTGCCCGACGTGCGCACCGGGAGTTCGTCGACGACGCCGAGCAGCGGGATCGTGGCGGCCGGCAGGCGCTCCGCGAGCGCCGCGCGTGCGGCGGAGCGGTCGAGTTCGGCGCCGCCCTCCATCACGAGGTATCCCACGAGCACGGGCACTCCCGCCTCGGTCGTGCGCACCGCGACCGTCGCGGCGTGCACCTGGGCGAGATCCTGCAGCGCCGACTCGACCTCGCCGAGCTCGATGCGTCGTCCGCCGACTTTCACCTGGTCGTCGGCGCGGCCCTGGAAGACCAGCCCCTCCGGCTCGAAGCGCACGAGGTCGCCGGAGCGGTACGCGCGCTCCCACCCGAGGGTCGGCATGGGCGCGTACTTCTCGGCATCCTTCGCCGGATCCAGGTACCGGGCGAGGCCCACTCCCCCGATGATGAGTTCGCCGACGTCGCCCTCGGCCACCGGCTGCCCCTCGGCGTCGACCACGGCCAGGGCCCAGCCGTCGAGCGGCAGGCCGATGCGGATGGGGAGCGTCCCGTCGAGAGGCGCGGCGCACGCGACGACCGTCGCCTCGGTGGGTCCGTAGGTGTTCCAGACCTCGCGGCCGTCGGCGACGAGCCGCGCGGCGAGCTCGGGCGGGCACGCCTCTCCGCCGAAGATCAGCAACCGCACGTTCTCGATGGAGTCGGCCGGCCACATCGCGGCGAGCGTCGGCACGGTCGAGACGACGGAGATCCCCTGGCGGAGCAGCCACGGGGCGAGATCCTCGCCCGACCGCACGAGCGAGCGCGGGGCGGGCACGAGGCACGCGCCGTGTCCCCACGCGAGCCACATCTCCTCGCACGACGCGTCGAACGCCACGGAGAGCCCCGCGAGCACGCGGTCGCCGGGGCCGAGCGGATCGCCCTGAAGGAACAGGCGTCCCTCCGCCTCGACGAACGCCGCGGCGGAGCGGTGCGTCACGGCCACGCCCTTGGGCACGCCGGTCGAGCCGGAGGTGAAAATGATCCACGCGTCGTCGTCCGCGGTCGGCGGTGCCAGGATCGGCACCGCGCTGGTGCTCGGGTGCGGCGCCTCCCCGTCGTACAGGCGCACGAGGTCGTCGTCGCCCCCGACGAACTCGCCGTCGCCCGCGATGATGCCCTTCACCCCGGCCTCGCCGAACACCAGTCGGGCGCGCTCGTCGGGGTCGTCGGCATCCACGGGCACGTAGGCCGCCCCGGCCGCCATCACGGCGAGGATCGAGACGTACAGCTCCTTCGAGCCGGACGGCATCCGCACGCCGACCCGGTCTCCGCGACGCACACCCGCGGCGTGCAGGGCCGCCGCGGTCCGCCAGACGCGCGCGAGCAGCTCGCGATAGCTGAGCGCACCCGACCCGTCGTCGATCGCGGAGGCCTCCGGATGCCGGGATGCCACGTCGGCGAGGATGTCGATGAGCGTGCGCGCCGGTGGGGCGAAGCTCGTACGGTCGAGCAGCTCTTGGCCGGGAAACGCGGGGGTCGTCACGGGGGTGAAGCGTACACAGGCCAGGAAAACACCCCGGAACGGCGGCACCGGTTCACCTTCCGTTCACCCGTGCAACGCACTCTGGTAAGGGACGGTGTTTACCGTGCGGGAGAACCCTGCACCGGGTTCGTGTCCCCGACATGCGAAGGATTCACATAGTGAAGCTCTCCCGACTCGCCCAGCTGGGCACCGTGGCCGCAGTGGCCTCTCTCGCCCTCGCCGGCTGCTCCTCCTCCAGCGGAGGCACCACCGAGTCCTCCCCGTCCGCCTCGTCCTCCGACGTCGCGTTCACGATCGACCCCACCCTCGCCGGCACCATCACCGCCGGTGGCTCGAGCGCCCAGGCCAACGCGCAGGCCGCGTGGACGAGCGCCTACAACGCCACCGCCAAGGGAGTCACGATCAACTACGACAAGTCGCAGGGCTCCGGCGGCGGTGTCACCAACTTCCTGAGCGGCGCGTACGACTTCGCCGGCTCCGACTCGCCCCTCAACGCCGACCAGACCACGCAGTCCAAGGCGCTGTGCACCGACGGTGGCGTGAACATCCCGATCTACCTCGACGGTGTCGCGATCATCTTCAACATCCCCGGCGTGACCGAGCTCAAGCTCAGCGGCGAGACCATCGCGAAGATCTTCGCGCTGCAGATCACCGACTGGTCCGACCCGGCCATCACCAAGGACAACGGCACGGCTCTGGCCGCCGGCCCCATCACGACCGTCGCGCGTTCGGACGGCTCGGGCACCACGACCAACTTCACCAACTACCTCGCCGCGACGCAGTCGTCGGTCTGGACCTCGCCCGCGGGCAAGGACTGGCCGATCGAGGGCAACGTGTCGAAGCAGAAGGGTGGCTCGGGTGTCGTCGAGGCCGTCAAGGCCGGCTCGGGCACCATCGGCTACGCCGACCACTCCGCCATCGGCGACCTGAAGTCGGTCGCGATCATCCAGGACGGCACCGCGATCCCGTTCAGCCCCGAGGCCGTCACGGCGACCTTCGCGGCCGCGGCCGTCGACGCCGACAACGGCGTTCCCGGTGACCTGTCGAAGAAGTTCGACTACACCAAGCTCACCGCCGAGACGTACCCGATCCCGCTGGTCTCGTACGCGATCACCTGCACCGAGTTCAAGGACACCAAGCAGGCCGAGCTCGTGAAGTCGTACCTCGGCTTCATCACCAGCTCGCTCGGCCAGCAGGTCGCCGCGAAGAACGCCGGTTCGGCGCCGCTGCCCGAGTCGGTCCTCGCGGACGCCGCGAAGACGCTCGAGGCGATCAAGTAAACATCTCTCGGATCCGAACCGGTCCGCACCTCGGTGCGGGCCGGTTCGGGCTGATCAGGAGCGTCGACGTCCGCGTCGACGCTTCCGCTGAGCCCGACCATCCTCAGAGAGAATCCCGACCCGAGGAGCACACCATGACCATTGCCGAGCGCGAGGTCAGCCGTGGCTGACACCGTCTCTGCTCCCCCGGCCGGGGGCCCTTCGACCATCGTCGGCAAGCGCCGCGCCGGAGACACGGCCTTCCTCGGCCTGTCGATGACGGCGGCCGTCTCGATCATGATCATCCTCGCGGGCGTCGCGATCTTCCTGATCATCAAGGGCCTGCCCGCCATCACCGGCAACTGGACCGAGGGCGACCTCGCCGGCTACCAGAACGGGTCGTGGACCAACTTCTGGGAGTACGTCGGCCCGCTCCTCTGGGGCAGCATCTGGGCGGCCCTGATCGCCATGGTGCTCGGCACGCCGGTGGCGATCGGCATCGCGCTCTTCATCTCGCACTACGCGCCGCGCCGCATCGCCGGCGCCCTCGGCTACATCGTCGACCTGCTGGCTGCGGTGCCGTCGATCGTGTTCGGCCTGTGGGGCATCATCGTGATGCGCCCGCTGCTGATCCCGGTGGGCCAGTTCCTCAACGAGTACCTGGGCTGGATCCCCCTCTTCGCGGGTTCGCCCTCCAGCACGGGTTCGACGCTCCTCACCGGTTCGGTGGTGCTCGCCGTCATGATCCTCCCGATCGTCACCTCGATCACGCGCGAGATCTTCCTGCAGACCCCGCGCCTGCACGAAGAGGCGGCGCTGGCGCTCGGAGCGACGCGGTGGGAGATGATCCGCCTGTCGGTGTTCCCCTACGCCCGCAGCGGCATGGTGTCGGCCACGCTCCTCGGTCTCGGCCGCGCGCTGGGCGAGACGATGGCGATCGCGCTCATCATCTCGCCGAGCCTCATCTACTCGGTGCTGATCCTCACCGACGGCTACAACTCGCAGACGATCGCCGCCAACATCGCGCTGAACTTCCCGATCGCCACCGACCTGCAGCGCTCGGCGCTCATCGGCACCGGTCTGATGCTGTTCGTCGTGTCGCTCGCGGTGAACATCCTCGCTCGCTACATCATCGGCGCGACCGGCCCCGGTGCGAAGGGTCGCAAGAAGGGGAAGCGCTCGTGACCACCATCAAGGCGCCGTCGCAGGTGTCGACAGCATCCGCACCCCTCGCGCTGACCAGCGGCCAGCTCCCCCGCTTCATCGAACCGATCATGCTGGTCGGCGTCGCGGTGATCGTCGCGGGCATCCAGTTCCTCATCGGCGGGTTCAACCTGGCCGCGTGGCTGATCCTCACCGCCGTGCTGTACCTGATCGCGATCGGCGTCGGGTCGACGATCGTCGAGAGCCGCCGCAAGGCCGTTGACCGCGTGATCCGCGGACTCGTGACCGCCGCGTTCCTCCTCGCGGTCGCGCCGCTCATCTCCACGCTGTGGACCGTCGTGTCCAAGGGCCTCGCGATCGTGAACTGGGACTTCATCACGAAGACCGGCGGCAGCGCCTTCGACCCCGACACCCTCGCGGTCGTCGCGACGCCCGGTGCGCTCCAGGCGATCGTCGGAACGCTCATCATCACGGGGATCGCGGCCCTCATCTCGGTGCCGATTGGTGTGCTCGCGGCGGTCTACCTCGTCGAGTACGCGCTGCCGACCAACCCGCTCCGCCGCACGATCACGTTCCTCGTCGATGTGATGACCGGTATCCCCTCGATCGTCGCCGGTCTGTTCGCGTTCTCCTTCTTCGCGCTGATCGTCGGACCGAAGGCGTTCTCCGGGTTCTCGGCATCCATCGCCCTGTGCGTGCTGATGATCCCCATCGTCATCCGCTCCACCGAGGAGATGCTGCGCCTGGTGCCCGCCGATCTGCGTGAAGCGTCGCTCGCCCTTGGCGTGCCGCGCTCGGCGACGATCGTCAAGGTGGTCCTCCGGACCGCGGCGAGCGGCATCATCACCGGTGTCGTGCTGGCCGTGGCCCGCGTCGTCGGTGAGACGGCGCCGATCTTCATCGCCGCGAGCTTCACCGACAACTTCAACTCCAACCCGTTCGACGGTCCGATGCAGACCCTCCCCGTCATGGCGTACACCGCGTACAGCTTCCCGGGGCAGGACATCGACGCTTCTCAGGCCCAGGCCTGGGGCGCGGCATTCCTGCTGGTCGTGCTCGTCGTCATCTTCAACCTGATCGCCCGCATCGTGGGCCTCGGTGTTCGCACCGAAGGCGCGCTGATCCCAGGAAGGCCCCCGTGTCCAAGCGCATCGAGGTCGAAGACCTCAACGTCTACTACAGCGACTTCCTCGCGGTCGAAGGCGTCTCCATCGACATCCAGCCCCGCACCGTCACGGCCTTCATCGGCCCGTCCGGCTGCGGGAAGTCCACGTTCCTCCGCACGCTGAACCGCATGCACGAGGTCATCCCCGGCGGTCACGTCAAGGGCCGCGTGCTGGTCGACGGTGACGACCTGTACGGCCCGGGCGTCGACCCGGTGCTCGTGCGCCGCCACGTCGGCATGGTGTTCCAGCGTCCGAACCCGTTCCCGACGATGTCGATCCGCGAGAACGTCCTGGCCGGCGCGAAGCTCAACAACAAGCGCCTCTCCAAGAGCGACGGCGACGCGCTCGTCGAGAAGTCGCTGCAGGGCGCGAACCTCTGGAACGAGGTCAAGGACCGTCTCGACAAGCCGGGCGGCGGCCTCTCCGGCGGTCAGCAGCAGCGTCTGTGCATCGCCCGCGCGATCGCGGTCTCCCCGGACGTCCTGCTCATGGACGAACCGTGCTCGGCCCTCGACCCCATCTCGACGTTCGCGATCGAGGAGCTCATCTCTGAGCTGAAGAACGACTACACGATCGTCATCGTCACGCACAACATGCAGCAGGCGTCGCGCGTGAGCGACAAGACGGCGTTCTTCAACATCGCCGGTACCGGCAAGCCGGGCAAGCTCATCGAGTACAACGACACCGCGACGATCTTCACGGCGCCCACCGTCCAGGCGACCGAGGACTACGTCTCGGGACGCTTCGGATAAGCACCGCTCCCCCGCTCCACTACGGTGGCCCCGCTTCGGCGGGGCCATCGTCGTTTCCGGACTCAGTCGCGCGGCGAGAGCAGGTACGCGTTGAGCTCGTCGGTGAGGGTGCGGTCGACGGCCGTCGCCTGGCCGTCCACCGCCGCGATCGGAGCGGCGAGTCGGACGCTGGACAGCAACCACGCGGCATCCGCTCGCGAGAGGTCCGACGCGGGCACCGTCTCGTACGCGGTCTCGAAACCACGTTGCTCGAGGTGGGCGAACAGGCTCCGCTGGGTGGTCCCGTGGAGGATGCCGGCGTTCGGGGTCGGCGTGACGAAGCGGTCGCCGAAGCGCAGGACCACGGATGCCGTGGGTGCCTCCAGCACGAAGCCGTCGCTGGTGACGAACACGGCGTCGTCGGCCCCGCGCCGCTTGGCCTCCCGGATCGCGGCCATGTTCACCGCGTACGAGAGGGTCTTCGCGCCGAGCAGGAGCCACGGCGCCCGCGCCGGGACGTCGGAGGCATAGCCGCGGTCGAGCGTCGTGACGCGCACGCCCTCCGCGCGCGCACGGGCGCTGTCGGGCGCGTCGGCCAGGGTGATCCACGCGGTCGGCGCCGGGCCGTGCTCCACCCCGCGGCTGAGGATGAGCTTCACCACGCTCTCCCCCGCCGGCGCCTCGGTGGCGACGCGCGCGATCGCGGCCCGCCACTGCTCGAGGTTCGGCGTCGGGAGCTCGCACAGGCCTGCGGAGTGCGCGAGGCGCGCGAGGTGGGGTCCGACCTCCTGCACGTGCCCGTCGATCACGCCGAGCGACTCGAAGATCCCGTCACCGCGCTGGGCGCTGAGGTCACCGACGCGCAGCGCCGCACCGTCGGGGTCGATCACGGTGAACGTGTCGGAGAAGTCGTCTCGCCGGATGTCGGATGCCACGGGGTCGATCATGAGAGCGAAACGCCAAGCCATGCATCGACCCTATGCCCCTGTACCGACACGCCCGGGTCGCGTCAACCACCCCGCGCGAGGGAATGCCTCAGCGCCGCGCTTGTTACACTTCGATAGCCGGGCCGCAGTAACCCCGGGCTCCATCTTCTGCCGCTGCGAGCGGCCTTGCGCCGAGAGGCGTTCTGCGGCCCGGCACTTTTCTTTTCTGCCCTGACGGCGCTGCGCTCACCGTCGAGTGTCCACGACACGCCGCTGGGCCTTCCCCCGGCGCGGCGTGTCTCGGACGCTCGACGTCAGGATCAGGTCAGCGCGTCGCGGCGCCACAGGGCGGCCGCGGCCGCGAGGTCGTCGGCGTAGGTCGAGAGGCGCAGCGCGCGCGTGGTCAGTGCCGTCGCGCGCTCCGATTCGGTGTTCTCGTAGTCGTCCGCGAGGTGCGTCGCCCCGGACGCCTGGATGCGGCAGAACGCCGCCGCGCGCTCGAGCGCGACGGCGAAATCGCCCTCGAACAGGCCGCGCAGGATCGTGTCGATGAGCTGCACCAGCTCTTCCGGGCCCGCGGGCGCCGGAGCGCCGACGACCACCGGGTCGACGGTCGCCATTTCGGCGCGCCCGCGCTCGAACAGGAGAGCTGCGGTCGCGGCGTCGTCGTGGATCATGAGCTGCAGCAGGTACAAGCGCCACAGCGCGCCCGGGAGCGACCGGGCCGGAGAACGGGACCACAGCTCGGCGATGTCGTCGATGCCGTGGTCGTCGGTGAACGCCACGAGCCGCTCGACGACGTCGACCGAGGGGTCGGCGCGGACGCGCGACAGGAGGGCGTGGGCGGTGCTGTGCGCGACGCGCGACACCTCGGCGGGGTCCTCGGCGGCGAACAGCCGGTCGAACAGCTCAGCAGGGCGCCGGATGGGCTTGTGGAAATCGCGAGGGGAATCGCTCATCGTTCCAGGCTAGAGCGTCTCCCGCGCGAGCCGGGCCGGAGTGACGACCGTTCAGGCGGTGGCCACCGCGACGACGGGAGCCGAGCTGGGGGTGCCGTCCGGCGACCCGCCCGCGGGTTCCACCGTCACGGCGATCACGTCGCCGGAGTGGAACTGGCCCTGCAGCACCGCGGTCGCCTTGCCCGTGGCATCCGTCGAGAAGATCCCCGCCGCAATGGCGGTGTCGTCTCGGACGAACCAGAGCTCGTAGGTCCGGTCCGTCGGGAGCGCGGGCATGCCGTCGGTCACGAGCACGCTCTGCCCCGTGGATGCCGACCAGTGCGCCGTCACGACACCGCCGTCGGGCATGGTCGTCGAGGCCGACTGCGCGTCGGGGGCGGACGTGATCTGCTCGAGAGCGACCACCGATGCCGGGCGCGTGAGCTGCTGGCTGATCGTCACCGCACCGAAACCGAGCACGAGCACGGCCACGAGGGACGCGGCGAGGGTGAACCAGCGCCGGAGGCCCCAGCCGGATCCGGCCGCCTCGGACTCCGACGCGTGCGCGACCTCGACGGGCGCGGGGCCGGCGGCGGCGTAGTCCTCGACGTCGGATGAGTCGAGCTCCGGCTCCGCGGGGATCTGCGGGAGGTCGCTGATGCGCGCCAGCAGAGAGGCGCGGATGGATGCCGGCGGCTCGACGGGCGCGATCGTGTCGCTGATCGCGGCGACGGCGTCAGCGGCATCCTGAAGGTGGGAGGACCAGTGCGGATTACCCGCGAGAGCCTCCTGGTATGCGCGTTCGTCTGCATCGGATAGCGCGTTCAGCGCGTGACCGGCAGCGAGGTCGGCGAAATCCCTCTCGTTCACTTGTCCACCCCCATCTCCGTTCTCAAGCGCGACAATCCGTCGCGCATCCTGGTCTTGACCGTACCGAGCGGCGCTCCGACGAGAGTAGCGATTTCACTTTGGCTGTACCCACCGAAGTAGGCCAGCGTGAGCGCTTCTTTCTGCGCGTCGGGCAACGTCGCGAGGGCGTCCACGACGCGCCGCCCTTCGATCTTGAGTTCTACGTTCTCTGACACATCGTCGTACGCGACGTCGATATTCCGGAAGCCCGCACGCACGTCACGATCGACGCTCGACTGCGATGACCGTACGCGGTCCACCGCTCGTCGGTGTGCGATCGTGAGGACCCACGACCTTCCCTGACCTTTGTTCGGAGTGAAGCGCCCGGCGGATTGCCAGATCTCCAAGAAGACCTCCTGCAGCACTTCTTCGCTCTGCGACCGGTCGACGAGCACCCGCAGGATGAGACCGAACGCGCGAGCCGACAGCGTGTCGTAGAGCTCGGCGAAGGCGATTCGATCGCCGGCGGCGACTTTCTGCAGCAATTCTCCGACGTGGTCGACGCGGTCCGCCCCGTCCTCGGGGAGAGAGAAACCGTCGATCACCATGAATCCCAGCATGCCGCACGGACCGAGGACTTCCCTCCCCCGTGCGCGCGTGGCGCAAGAGCGCTACGCAAACGTGATCCGTGCGGGCGGCAGCGCCGGGTCGACGGCATCCAGGAAAACATTCTCGAGAATATTTTCAGGTCCCGGATCTGGCCTTTTCCCGGATCGCAGGCATCGATTCGCAAGAATCCGCAATCCGAACGTGAGGGGGTCCCGAAGACCCTGTGTACGCCGCAACACGGCGAACCACCCCCCGCACCGGGGTGTCCTTACGGGTCGCAGCCGCGGTCCGAACGATTTCGGAGGAATGTCATGCTGAAGAACAAGAAGCCTGTCGTCGCCGGTCTCGCCCTCGTGCTGGGTTCGGCCTTCGCTCTCACCGCATGTTCGGGTGGCTCCACCACCGCCGGCGGAACCACCGAGGAGTCCTCGGCCGCCCCCTCGATGGCCGCGTCCCCCTCGGCCTCGTCGAACATGATGGACCCGGCCGCCAACCTCGTGGGCCCCGGCTGCGCCGACTACGCCGCCGCCGTCCCGTCGGGCGCCGGTTCGGTGGAGGGCATGGCCGCCGACCCCGTGGCCGTGGCCGCGTCGAACAACCCGCTGCTCAAGACCCTGACCGCTGCGGTCAGCGGCCAGCTGAACCCCGACGTGAACCTCGTCGACACGCTCAACGGCGGCGAGTTCACCGTCTTCGCTCCGGTCGACGACGCCTTCGGCAAGATTGACCCCGCCGTCATCGACTCGCTGAAGACCGACTCGGCCTCGCTGACCAAGATCCTCACGTACCACGTGGTTCCCGGCCAGATCACCCCCGACAAGATCGACGGCACGCACGCCACGGTCGAGGGCCAGGACGTCACCGTCTCCGGCTCGGGTGACTCGATCAAGGTGAACGACGCCAACGTCATCTGCGGTGGCGTCCAGACCGCCAACGCGACCGTGTACCTCATCGACTCGGTGCTGATGCCCCCGGCTGCGTAATTCCACGCACCGGACCGATCACTGATTGATCGGACCTGACGGCGAGCGCCGGACCCCAGGCGAGGGGGTCCGGCGCTCGCTCTTTTCGTGCGCTCTCTTTCGTGCGCTCAGCCGTCGATCGCGCGCACGATCTCGTCCTGCACCAGCCGCGCCGCGGCCGGACCGGCATTCATGAACCACGGGTCGAAGTCGACCACCGTGGTCCGTCCGTCCGCGACCGCCGTGAGGGTCGACCACAGCGGAGCCGTTTCGATGAACTGCACGCCCTGGCCCGTGCCCGCGTAGAACACGTGGTCGGCGTCGGCGAGGTCGATCTGCTCGGCGCTGATGTCCTGCGAGGTCTCGTCGAACCGCTGCGACTCCGGCCGCGCGAGTCCGAGGTCCTCGGCGAGTCCGCCCGCGAAGGACGGTACGCCCATGATGCGCGTGCGATCGCCGGTGGACTGGAGGAACGACACGGTCGGAGCTTCCGCGGGAAGCGTCGCCGCGAAGGCGGCGCTGTCGGCCTGCAGCGCGTCCAGGTTCGCCCGCGCGGCACCCTCCTGCCCGAGCGCGTCGGCGATGAGCAGGAAGTCGCTCTTCCAGTTCACCCCGTTGCCCTTCGTGACCACCGTCGGCGCGATGGCCGAGAGCGCGTCGTACGTCTCGCTGCCGCGCGTGGAGTTGATGAGGATCAGGTCGGGGGCGGCCTGCGCGATCGCCTCGAGGTCGGGCTCGGTACGCGAGCCGATGTCGGCCATGGCGTCGAGCTGCGCCGCGTCGGCGGCGAAGGCGTCGCGCAGGTACTGCGGCACGAGCCCGCTGTTCTCGGCTCGCGTCGCCGCCACCGGGACGTGACCGAGGGTGAGGACGGCATCCACCTGTCCCGTCGAGACGACGGCGATGCGCTGCGGAGCGGCGGGGATCTCGGTGGTCCCCGCGAAGTGCGTGACCGTGCGCGGGAAGACCCCATCGGCCTCGCTCGAGCCCATGCCCGGCTCGAGGTCGCGCGCCACGACCCACTGTCCGGTGGAGCCGGCCTCGGCGTCGGGGAGCGCGGGAGCGGGCGCAGCGGAGGCGCAGCCGGCGAGCGCGAGGAGCGCACCGATGCTCGCGGCGGCCACGGCCCGTCGACGTCGGGAACGGAAGCGGGGAGACGGGAAGCGAAGGAATGACATGCAGTTAGGTTAGCCTTAGCTACATGCCGGTGACTGACGTGGGAGCTGCTCCCGCGGCGACGCTGGTCGCCGCCCGGCGGCAGAGGCGGCGAGTGCGCACGGTCGTCGCAACGCTGGCGATCGTGGCGCTGCTCGCGGGGGTCATCGTCGCCAGCCTGGCCGTCGGATCCCGTCCCCTCGCGTTCCCCGATGTGATCTCCGCCCTGTTCTCGGACCGGAGGGATGCCACGGCCGTCATCGTCCACGACCTGCGGCTCCCCCGCACGCTCACCGCGCTGCTCGTGGGCACCGCACTCGGCGTCGCCGGGGTGCTCATGCAGGCGGCCACGCGGAACCCGCTCGCCGACCCCGGCCTGCTCGGCGTGAACGCCGGCGCCGCGGTGGGGGTCGTGGTCGCGATCGCGTTCTTCGGCATCGGCACCGCGAGCGGATACGTATGGTTCGCTTTCGCCGGAGCGGCCGGCGCGGCCGCGGCCGTGTACCTCGCGGCACGCCCCGGCGGTCGCGGCGGTGCCGTGGGACTCGTGCTGGCCGGGGTCGCGCTGAGCGCGTGTCTGACCGCGGTCGTGCGCATCATCACGCTGGCCGACGACGACACGTTCGAGTCGTTCCGGTTCTGGGCCGTGGGATCGTTCGAACGACGGGATGCCGATGTCGCGGTCCAGCTCCTGCCATTCGCGGTCGCCGGCCTGGTGCTGGCCGTGGTGGTCGCGCGCGGGCTCGATCAGCTACGCCTCGGCAACGACCTGGCGCGGGCGCTGGGCGTCTCCCCTGCGCTCGTTTTGGCGGCATCCGGGGCCGCGATCACGCTGCTGTGCGCGACGGCGACCTCGGCGGCCGGCCCTCTCGCCTTCATAGGCCTGCTCGTCGCCCATGTCGTCCGCCGCGCGGGTCCGCCGGGTCTTCGCGCCCAGCTTCCCCTGGCTGCACTGAGTGGCGCGACGTTGACGCTCGCGAGCGATGTGATCGGACGCGTCATCGCCGTCCCCGCCGAGGTCGAGGCCGGGATCGTCGCGGCGTTCCTCGGCGCACCCCTGCTCCTGTGGCTCGTGCTGCGGAGGACGGCGTCGTGATTTCCGCCGTCCCGCGCGTGCGGTCCCGTCGCCGCGCGCGCTACGCCGTCGCCGTGGCGGCGACGCTCGCGGTCGCGCTCGCGGCGGCGGTCGTCGGCGTGCTGACCGGTTCGTTCCAGGCGTCGCCGGGCGAGGTGGCATCCGCTCTCCAGGGCAACGGCGATGCGCGCACGTCGCTGGTCGTTCTCGGGATGCGGATGCCACGCATCGCGGCCGCCCTGCTGATCGGCGCCGCGCTGGGCTTGGCGGGCGCGGTGTTCCAGACGCTCGCGCGGAACCCGCTCGCGAGCCCCGACATCGTGGGATTCAGCGCCGGATCGGCCACGGGCGCGCTCGTCGGGCTCACGCTCATCGCCCCGGCCGCCTCCCCCGCGCCCGGCGCCTGGATCGGCGGGCTGCTGACGGTCGCGATCGTGATGCTCATCGCACGGAGCGCGGGGATTTCGAAGGAGCGCACGATCCTCGCGGGCATCGCCCTCGCGATCCTGCTGGCCGCGGTGAACGACTACCTCCTCACCCGCGCGCCGCTCGAGATCGCCCGGAACGCCAGCCAGTGGGTGTACGGGAGTCTCGCGGCCACGTCGGGCAGCGACGTGCTGACCCTCGCGGTGTCGATCGGCGTGCTCGCGATCGGCATCGCGGCGGTGCACCGGGACTTCCGCGCGATCGAGCTCGGCGACGACACGGCGCGGGCGCTGGGCGTGCGGCTGGGGCGGGTCCGGCTGTTCCTCATCGTCGTCGCCGCACTGCTCACCGGCACGGCGACCGCCGTCGCCGGGCCGATCGGCTTCGTGGCGCTGGCCGCGCCGCAGCTGGCGCGACGCGTGACGGGGGCCAGTGGCATCCCGCTTCTCGCGTCGGCGGTGACCGGCGCGACGGTGCTGCTCGTCGCCGACGTGATCGCGCAGCGCGCGCTGGCACCCTTGCAGATCCCGGTAGGGCTGCTCACCGGCGTGGTGGGCGGGGCGTACCTGTTCTGGGTCGTGTCGCGGGGGCGGCGGTGAGGGGGTCTCTGCGCGGGGTTGATGCCGCACGCGGACGCGGGCACCCGGCTACCGCCGGTAGGGTGGATGCCACGGGCCTCTAGCTCAGTCGGTAGAGCATCGGACTTTTAATCCGCGGGTCGTGGGTTCGAGCCCCACGGGGCCCACAGTTGTGGCGGCTACTCGATTGGAAGTTCGCACGTCAGCAATACTCGGCGCGGATGTTGAATTCAGGCTGGGGTCGGCTTATAGCACTGGCGTTCTGACGAGATCCCGACCTCCACGCCAGCCATTGCCGGGCCGCCTACCGGTGCCTGCTGGATCTGGGCACCGAGACGATTCCCATCTGGTGGCGCCATCACCGCGGCTGACCCATGAGCCCACGTGCGGCAACGACACCCCGCCAATTGTGGAGCAAAGGGCGATGTCGTTCGATCGTTCGCGCGTCGAACTCTTAACACAGTTAGGAAGCCTGGCGTGGTCGTGCCTCTTGGGCTGAGTGCGATCGCTATCACTGTCCCCTCGAGTCACCATCGAGGGTCAAGGACAGCTCATCCGGTGAAGAGCAACGCCCATATAATTGAATCGCCGATGACGCGCGCACGCAGTTCGCTTGCGCTGGCCCCATTCGCTACCGCTTGAACATCTGCACGGATACCTGAGATCGAAACTTGCACGACCTCAGTTGAGAGCGCAGCTACGCGACCCCGTTCCGTATTGAGGTCGAGGTCCGGATCTTGCCGAAGTGCCTCAAAGTAGGCAAGTTCGAATACCTGCGTAACGCTCCAGAATGCGTCCTGCGCGCGCCCCTTTAGAGCGACGTCCAACGCGAAGGCGGTCGCCGCCGCCGCGTTCTGCAGGTACGCGGTAGCTGGGGACCAATCACCACCTTCGTCGTCCGGCACGAGCTTCTCAGCAAAATCTCGATCGTTCGGCGAGATGTCGACCTCCGAAGACATCGAGTTCCACAACCTATCTATAAGTCCTGAGAGAGCCTCCACTGTCTTAGCACCAAGGCGGTCAGTGCGCCGCTCAATCACTGCAAAAGTGCGTTGAGCGCTCGCCGCGGAAATTGCCAGGAGCTGTTGAGCGGAGCACCTTTCGAGCTCTAGACGGAAGGTGTCAGTATCAAATTTGATCATTTATCCCACCGGGCCGTGCGAGGGCCCACAATCGTCGCACCCTCGGATTCAAGAAAAGACGTACAGCGATCACAGAAGTTTCGTGTGGCAACTATAACTTGAGGAGTCAACCCCTTGTCCCTCGCATATTCCACCACGGTAACCTCAGCGTGTGCGCCAGAGGATCGTGCGACCTGCGCGCCATCTTGTGTCGCGACCGTGACCTGAGCTGGATTCAGATCTCGGGCGCCTCCACCGACTATTGTCGTGCCCTCTTTCGTCGACAAGGCGGCGGTTGTTCGTTGCTTTGACGCAATCGGATCCAGCACCGCGTGTACATCGTCCGCCTTGGCGGTCAGCTTGGCGGTGGTTTCGACAACAGCCACACGCTCCAGGTTGGCTGCCGCGGTGGTGACCGATTTGACAGCGATGCCTGTTCCTCCGCCGACGAGGCCCAATGCGGCTCCCGTGAGCTGCGCCCCGAACGCGCCCTCCGCGGTCTTCGGGCCTGGCTCAAGTTGGTAGAGCGCGGCTGAAGTTGATGCCCCAACTACTGCGCCAGCAACTGCACCGATCCCCACCCCCACGGCAGCGCAGATACCCGCGGTGGCTACTACGCACGCCCCAATCGCCACAGTGGCGACGACGGAGCCCACGACAACGGCGACGGTTCCGACGCCGCGCCAGGTCTCTTCGTTCCAGGACCAGGGGTTCCACCATTGCTGTTCCGTTTGGGATGCAGCCGGCGGGTTCCCGCCGCCGGTATTGCCAGCGGCGGGTGCGGCTGCGGGGCTCTTGGACCCTGGCTGCGTGTTGTTGGAGGATCCGACGATGATGCCCTTGTGCCCGGGACGTGGCTCGAGGCCGTCCGCGTCGGAGTAGGAGATCGGTGAGTTGAAGGCATAAGCGAAGGGGTTGGTGTGCCGCGGGTTGGACGTGTCCATCAACGGGTCGACGGTGATGAATTGTCCGAGTTCGGCGTCGTAGGCGCGTGCCCCGAGTTGGGTGAGTCCGGTGGAGCTGCGGGGCTGGTTGAGGTATCCGAGGTTGGAGGACCAGGCGGTGCCGCTTCCCCGGGTGAGTCCGAACGGGTCGGTCCATCGGCGGGTGACCGTGCCAGTGGAGGCGTTGATTTCGAGGTTGACGGTGCCGACAGGGTCGGGGGAGGACCACCACAGCCCGCCTGTCGAGCCGGAAACCCGCTCGGCGACCGTGATGCCGGCGACCGCGTAGGTCCGGATCCCGGTCTTCACGCCGGATTTGTCTCTGAGGGTGGTGTCGCCGATGAACAGCGAGGCTCCGTCTGCCGCTCCCCAGCGCATGAGGAGTGCACCGTCCGCGCCGTACAGTGATTTTTCGGTTGTCGAGCCGGTGGCGACGGACGAGAGTCGTCCGGCTTCGTCGTACGCGAGGGTTTGCGCTCCGCGCGTGGTCATGGATCCGCCGGCGTCGTGGGCGTAGCTCGTTACCGTGGTCTGGGTTCCGCTGACCGTCGTGGTTTGCGCGACCGCGTGCGGACGGGTGCCGCCAGCGGCGGGGTAGGTGTAGGTCGCGGTGGTGGTTGTCGACCCCGTCCATGTCTTGACCGAGAGCCTGTTGCCGGTGTCGCGGTCGACGCTGTAGGCGACCCGGTAGGGTGCTGGTCCTCCGCGGGTGGCGGTCGGCCCGGTCGTGCAGTCTCCGGAGGCGGGTGTCCACCCGTTGGAGAGGTTCTGGTTGGCGTCGTATTGGAAGCACTGCGTGTCCGCAGACTGTGAGTCCGACGTCGTGACGGCCTTGGTGATCAGCCCGGCGGCGTTGCGGGTGTACTCACGGTGGGCTTCCTGGGTGAAGACCGTGTTGTTGCGACGGGTGGTTTCATCGAGACTGCTCAACTGTCTCGTTGCCGGGTCATACCCGAGGGTCAGCGCGCTCCATACCGTGCCGGGGCGAACGATCTGCCCGACTTCTCCGGTCGGTTGGTAGCTCACCGCCGACGCGTATGAGGTGCCGAACTGCGCAAGAAGTCCCGCCTGCCGCCCCAGGATGTCGTACGTGGAGATGAGTGTTTCCGCAGGTAGGCCCCCGACTGCCGGTCGGGTGGTGGCATACAGAGTGCCGTCTTCGTTGTAGTAGTTGTTGGTCGCGTACGACGTGCCCCCGAATGCCGGAGCACCCTGCGGGATCGTCAGCGTGGAGCCGGTCGGACGATATCCCGTGTCATAGCCCTTGATCGCAGTTTTGTACTCCAGGCCGCCGTCGAATCGGGACGACGAGCTGACAAGCCCCTTGGCCAGGGTGTCGTAGGTCCACGAAGCAAGGATGGAACCAGATGTGCCACCGGCACGCTCGGTGGTCTTGCGGTTCAGCTTGTCGTACGTGAAGCCGCGGGTGATGCCGCGTCCGTCGGTGGATGTGGTGACGTTGCCGAGTGCGTCGTAGGTGTAGCTCGTCGTCCCGGAGTCGGGGTCAGTCGTGGCAGTGGGAAGTCCCTGCAGAGAGTAGGTCCAGGTCCACTGGTTTCCCTCGCCGTCCGTCAGCCGGGTCCGTTCCCCGCGGCCGTTGTACTGGTAGCTCAGGGACGTCGACGCGACGCCCGTACCGTCGATCGCGCCCATCCAGTCCGTGACGCGGGTGGTCTGACCCCACGCGTCGGTGAAGGTCGATCGGGGGATGCCGCCGGAGGGCGGGGTCTCGTCGATACGGTCACTTCCGCGGTAGACCTGGGTCGTGCGCCGGATCTCTGCACCGAAGGATCGGAGCACCTCGGCGGTGGCGAATCCCGCACCGTCGTAGGTGGTCTCTGTCCTCGACGCGATCTGATTCACGGCCGAAGGAACGAACAGAGCCGTTCCAGGAGTGACGGCCGGTGCGTAATACGCGTCGTTCGTCGCCACTTCGCGGCCTGCGGCGTCGTATTCGGTGTCGGTGATCACGGCACCTCCACCGACGACGGGGCCCTGGGTCTGCACGGGCCGGCCGAGTCCGTCATAGAGCGCGTAGCTTGTCGAGAATCCGTCACCGACGATCGTCGTCGTCTTCACGTACGACGGCTTGTCGGAGAACACACCGTATTCGTAGGCGACGGAGGGCTCGGGGTGCGACCCCTTCGGGCGGTCCGTTCGCCAAAGAGCCGTGAGGCGACCCAGCCCGTCATAAGCCGTGCTGATGACGTTGCCGTTTTCGTCGGTCACTGTCTGCGGGAGACCGCGGAAGGCATCCACAGTTGTCGAGGTGGTCCACCCCAGCGGGTTGGTGACCGTGGTCGTAAGCAGAGGTCCGGATCCGGCCGCGGCCGCGGCGGAGGGTGAGTAAGTCGTAGATACCGTGCGATTGCCGGCATCCGTGGAACTGGTGGGGCGGCCCATCGCGTCGTAGGCATACGTGTTCGAGCGGATCATCGTTGCCGACGCCAGGGTGTTACCCGCGAAACCCGAGGCCTCCTTCGTCTCGCTTGGAAGACCCTTTGACGCTGCAGCGCCCACGGCGCCACCGTCATAAGCGAAGGTCTTGTGCGACGTAACGTTCGTCGGGACAACGGCGCTTCCCAGTTGCGAGCAGGGCAGGTCGTAGTCAGTGACCACGCTCGGAAGACCAATGACCCATGACGAGGTGTTGTCAGCGGCATAGCTTGTGGTGGTGCAGGTCGCGCGCTGACCGGAGCCAGCCTCGGACGACACCTGCGTGACGAACCCTCGGGCGTCCATCGTGCTGATGGTGCTCGTCGTGCGCGTCCCACCCGTAGACAGCGGAGTAGTGATGTTCTGACGCGACACTCCGAGGATCCGCGCCTGCCTCAGGCCGTCGTCCGCCGTGACCGCGGAGGCCCAGGGTGTCGTGGTGGTTTCGCTGACCGTCGCCCCGCCGACTCCACGAAGAACCTTCTCCGAGCGGGTGAGCCCCCCGAACCAGCGGTCATCAGGCACCGACGTTCCTGTCACGGTGACCGACTTTGTGCCGCCCGACGCATTCGCCCGGTCTCCGTTCAGTCCGCGGTAGAACGTGTACTGGGTCGTCTGCTGCGTCGCGGGGTAGTCGGGGTCGCCGACGCGGACTTCAACTTTGTCGTACCCGGCGTACTCGGACCAGGAACGACGGTCGCTGGGGACGAGGGGGTCGTCCACGTATCGCCAGCCGGGTGTCCCGGTGTAAAGGTATTGCGTGCGCTGCGCGGGTGATCCGCCTCCGCCGGTATACGGGTCCTCGATCATCGACGTGACGACGTACTTGTGGAACAGGTCCTGGCGTGCGGGTGCGGCGATGCTGAGATCCGGGGTCCACCACATGGGGAAGCATCGACGGGTGTTGTTCCACGGTGCAGCCAAGATGGTCGGTGCCATGGCTTCCGTGCATTCTTGCGCGGAGTAGTTCACGGAAATCCGGGCACCGGAGGGAAGAGCGATCGAGGAAACTCGGAATTTGTCGAGGGGTGCCAGGCCGTCCACGACCCACACCCGGTTTTGCAGGGACGTCTTGAGGAACGTCGTGGGGTTCTCGACGATCTCACGGTCGGTTCCTCGTGCGCCGGTGCGCTGGACGCTGTCGAGCCAGAGCGCGGCGGCTTGTCCGTCGCCGGGATCCGGGAAGGAATGTGTGAGCGCGTACCTGTCCGCTGCCTGATAGCCGGACGGCGTGTACACCTGAGGGGTGATCGTGGTCAGCCGCGCTGTCGTCCAGAACGACGGCGACGTCTGCCCGGAACACGTGCCAGTCGTGCAATTCAGGTCGAACGGGACGTCCGGGTAGGCGGAAGGCGTTGTCGGGGTGGTCGCGTCGCCACCGAGCGTGACACTCGAGCAGGCGCTCGCATTCGCCGGATTGCATCGGCCTTTAGCGTCATAGCCGAAGAGAACGCGGCCGGTCGCGGCGTTCGCTGCGTACACCGTGCTGCTCTTGAGCCCATACTCGACTCTTATGAGCTGGCCCCCGCGGACGTAGCTCGTGACCGTGCTGTCGTTGGCGCGGTACTTGTTCGTCTCAGCGGCGTAGTAGAAGGCCTGAGCGTTGCCGTTGACGTCGACGACGTAGTCCAGGTTCCATCTCCACCCCTGCTGACACGACGAGGCGGCAAACGTGGAAGCCTTACACGGGTCTCCGTTGTCATTTCCGAACACCGGTACTGTCCACGCCGAGTTCGTGACGGACTTCCCGCTACTCCACCCGGGTAGACGGTTCAGACCGAAGTAGTACTGCGTCCCGTTCGTCGTCGTCAGTCGCCAGCACTCCTGGTTGTACGTCCCGTTGGTGGCGCACCCCTGCGCCTGCCCCGTCAGCCGCTCCACACGAGAATTGTCATCGCCCTGGAGTTTCCAAACCCCCGAGGAGGAATCCTTCACCAGCGCGCCCGACCGTCCCCCGAACGAGATCGTCGCGTTATCAGTGGCCCAGCACAGGTCCGCTTTACCCGCCACCGGGGATCCCGGCGCCTGTTCCTGCGCACACGGAACATAGCGCCGTTCGATAAACCCGCCTCCCGTGAGCGTCCACCCCTCTCCCACCGCGGAGGGCTGATTGTTGGTCGAGGCTGTGGCCCCGTCGACGAGCTGCGAGTTGTACTGCAGAGCGATAGTGGGCGTATCCCCCGCGGGCGCAGCAGGCAGCGCAATGGGGTATGACCACGCGAACGCGCCCGTCTGCGCGGACACGTCCCACGTGCTCGACGGCTTCAACGGCGTCGCCGCATAAGACCCGGTCCCCGAGGACGACGTCGTGGACGATGTCGCCATCAGCACCGACGTTCGGGAGGCAGACATCGTCAACGTCTGCGTGTCTCCCGAACGTGCCTCTGGCACCGCCGTGGGCTTCGATGTCGACTTTCCCGCTTCGTCAGTGGGCACCTGCACCCAGCGCGCCCGACCCGCATAGTCCCCACCAAACCCACCGTCCACGACAGCGTCCGGGATAGTGAAAGACACATCCCCCAGCTCGCCCGTGCGGGGGGTGATCTTCAGAGCAAGGTCGGTGTTTCCCAGTGCGGCCCGGCTCGGCCCATCCAGAACCTCCACAGACAGTTCGCGGCTGTCGGCTTCTCCGGCCGCGACCACCTTGATTCCGGTGTCCCCGACCGTGACGGGGTCAGCGCCGCTCGCCAAGGCCAGATCTTGCTTCTGTGGTGCGACCGGCGCCGTCGTGGAAACTGTCGCCGTCTGGTCAACGGAAGGTTGTTCCTTGACGCCCGCGAGATCGCCAGTGACTTCCGCGATCGTTTGCATCCCCGGAAACCCAGAACGACGCTCCGCTGCCACGGCAGCGGGTACACCCGCAGGCAACGCGTGCCCAATGATCAGGGCGACAACCGTGAGAAGGGGTGCCCCACCCCACCGAATGGGGCGACGACCGAGCACCAAGGAACGGCGTCCGCGGCGGTGACGGGCGGTGGATCGACGCATGAAAGCACTCATTTCGGCGGCCGACGTTCAGCCGTTAAGGGGGTCTTGACCAGTCCGCAGCACACTGAGCTGACTAGACGTCGCGACACCAGCGAACACAGCAGGATCCGCAATCTGACCCGTCCAACGGGACACGACCGAGGAGCCGTCCAAGGTTGCTCCCACATCGAGCGCGGCGCTTCCCAGAGTGGTTCCTGAAGGCCAGGAGTACGAGACCGTGGCAGCCTTTTGACCGTTGATGAACAATCGCATCTCGTTGTTGCCGGCGTCCCACACACCCGCAACGTGCGTCCACACCGAGGTGCTCTGTCGAGCTGTTGTGACGCACTTCTGCGTACCTGACGGGGATGGTCGGAGACAGAAGCGCCATGACGTGGAACTGGATCCCAGGCTCATCCCGGCACCACTGACACTGGTGCTCAGCGCTGCCGCGGTGCCCGAGCCAGGTTTCAGCCATGCCGCTGCCGTGAATGACGCGTTGAAGTTCACGGCGGAAGCGCTGTCTGAGCGAGTGGTGGGTCCCGCGGTGCGCGCCGACGGACTGACGTAACCCAACTGTTCCACGAAGAACACCCTTGCTGCCGCGATACTCTCCGGGCACGGTGTGAAGCTGGTCATGTAGACGTCCCCGCCTCGCCGGGCGGCACGGCACACGATGAGTGGCACCCCGCGCCCGGGCGTCAACTCGGCACTCGTCCACGTGTACCCGAGCAGAGTCGAGTTGCTGGCGCCTGACAGCTCGGTACAGAGCGCAGCGGATCCGACAATCTGTGCCCCGTTGTATACGCACGACCACACTTCTGCGGCACCGCTGCCCGTCGACGCGACCGAAATCACAGCGCTGACATCGTCATCAAGAACCTTGAGACCAGACGGGTCATGGAATCCTAGGACCGGGTTCTTGAGAGGGCTGGTCGGAGAGAGTGGATTAGCCGACAACCGCCGGGACGCGTCCAGCCCAAGGATGAGCGATGAATTGTCCCAGCCTTTGGTGCTCGGGATCCTGGAGTCCAGCGGCCCTTCTTGCGCCTGCGTGAGCCAGACGTTCCCGGAGGCGAAACTCACCTGCGGGTCGTTAGAGGCCGTGAGGCGGTAGGACGCTCCTACTGTGCCGGCCTGACCGGCCGGGGCCCCGGGGACCACACCAGGGTTTCCCGCTACGTCATAAGGAATAGCTACGAGCGTGGAAACTGATTCGGTGGGCGTGACGGAGATGGTTGTCACACCGCTGGCGTTCGGACAGGCGATACGCACGGTGCCCACCGTGCTTCCACAGGCTGGCGGCGATGCGAAGACGTCAAACACGAACCCGCTCGAAGACCCCGCCGGCAGCAAAGCGTATGCAACGAATGCCACCCGATCTGAGGCCGGATTAGCGAGCGTCACGGACGCCGACTTGCCGACAACGAGTGCTGTTGTCGGTGGCGTCAACGTGGGGACGCTCGGCCCTGTGCGATCGATCTCGAACCCGCACCAGGCAGAGAATGACGTTCCGTCGATTATCCAATCGCTACCTCGGGCGATCCAGGCGTACGACTGGCCATCCTGAAGATCGGTAAAGGTGACGGACTTTGCCCCCTGGGCACCCAAGCCCGGCGAGCGCTGCTGGACCGGGGTGGATTCTCCCGTGCGGTAAAGGTAGACGTTCGTGTCCACGTTGCCCGGGTCTGGGTCTGTCTGATTGAACCCGACCGTCACACTCGTCGCCGAGATGTACGCCTGCGCCTGGCTCGTACCGCAGGACCTATTCGGCGAAACAAACCGGAGATTGGTCGGCGTGTCCGGCGGGGTGTTATAGCTCACGTACAGGGTGGCCGCGCGGCTGAAGTGCCGGCGCGATTGAGACGCGTTCGGGTCCTCTGCGGACAGCCCGAATTGCACCCACTCGCCGCCCACCCGCGCTCGAACGCCATCGGTCACTCCCCAGCCGACCGTTACTGCGGGGCCTTGCCATGTGCCTGGGCTCTGTGAGCCGCCCTGTTGAGGTCCCCACAGACTGTTGTTCTGCTGGTAACGATTGAATCCGGCGTCTTGGTGCCCGAAGAGCCGTACGCGAACGGGATTGTTGGGCCATGCTGCGACGGCCAATTGGGTGGTGGACATCTGAGCGTTCAGGATCTGCTTGCCCGCGAGAGCCGCGATCCTGAACTCGAAGAACGCGTCGCCGTTGTACTGGCCGTATCGCCCCATGCCAAGGGTGTCCTGATTGAGGTAGTGCTCCCCCGGGTACGCATCATCGGTGTACCATCCAGCGTTCTGTCCCGTGTTCCAGTCCGGATCGATGAAGACCGGGTATTGCGGCGCTGTCCCCTCGACCGTTGCGCCCACGTCGAGGCTGATGCTGGTCGCATCGGCGCTGTGGTCAACGCCCATAGCTCCGGCTGTGAGGCCCGGGCCCTCCGCCGTTCCCCCGCCCGAGGAATCCCACCAGAGCGGAGACGCCGCCGTGATGGTGTCGCCAGTAGCCGTTTCGGCGATGTATTCACCGGTCGACTCGCGTGTGATCGCGGCGCCTTCGAGCTCGACTGCAAGATCTGTGAGTTCGTGGCTGGCCGCCGCCTGAGGAGTCCGCACGACGTAGACGGAGGCCATGCCTAGTTCGGTCGCGGTGAGACGCAGATCGACGTCCTCGAAGACGTTCGGATACGTCGCGTTACTTCCATCGATGACCGGCTCGGGGAGAGCGCCGTGGGCCCACGTCTCGGTCAGCCACTCCCCGCCCTCCGTACGTATCTGGGTCAGCTCATCTGTCCCTCCGGCGGAAAAGCGCACAGGTCTAGCCGAATCTTGCGGTTCCCACCAGCCATCACGTAGCACCAGATTGGTGTCAATCGGAACCCATTCACCTTCGGACCGCTCCGTACGCACCGGTACGGTGGAGACTTCGTACCCCATCGACCCATTCGGCAATGCCTTCGTCTGCTCCGTGGCTGTCGTCAGCTCCTCGACAACCACCGGAGTATTTGTCACGGCGGCCTCGTCACGAGCGGCCTCGATCGCCTCGCCCTGCTTGTAGCGCGCGACGATCTCGCGAAGCCGCTCGCTCGTCACCGCTCGCTTCCTCGGTCCACGAGCTCGGATCGGCTCCCTCGCCGCTACCAGCAACCGCTGCACCTTGTTCGAGCTGAAGCCATGCCTGCCACCGACGCTTGCAAGCGTCTCCCCCGCTCGGTACGACGCAACGATCTCGTCCCTGACCGCCGGCGGGACGGCGTCCGGATCCTCGCGGGTGAGCTCGAGCCGCCTGATCAAGTTGTCGAGCGTCGTTCGATGAACACCGAGCTTCGTGGCTAGATCCGCGATCGGTTCACCCCGTTCGTAACCCTCAACGAACGCCATCTTCTCGTCGTCAGTCAACTGCCGAGCCTTACGTGGCATGGTTCGCTGCATATCCGGACGCCGGCCAGGTCCTGCTGCGGCTAGCTTACGGAGGTGGGAAGCCCTTCCCGATTTATTCGAGTACCACTGAACGAGCCCCACCCGACGGGACTTAGCCAAGCATCTTCAGCACCGCGGGCATCTGCTGCATTCGTTGGCGGTGGCTGCTCTCGACCGGCGCGAGATGTGCCTGCGTCGCGCGCGGCCGGCGGACACAGCGCTGCGAGGATGGCATCGGCCACGCAGCCCCGATCTAAGGTGTGGAGATGCGCATCAAATCTGTCAGAATCAGGAATTTCCGATGTCTCGAAGACGTCCGCGTCGATATGGATGCGCTGACATCATTTGTCGGACCCAACGGCGCGGGAAAATCGACAGTTCTCCGCGCACTGGACTGGTTCTTCAACGGCGAACCACGCCTAGCCGATGAGGATGTTTACTCTGGGGCCGCCCAGGACCGCCGGATCAGCGTCGAGGTGAACTTCACTGACCTCAACGACAAGGACCGCGAGGCCTTAGGCCCGACCTACGCTCCCCCTGGCTCCACGACCTTCACAGCCTGGCGGATCTGGGACGGCGGTAACGACAAGATGACCGCGCGAGCGCGGTCGTTCCCAGCCTTCGAAGAAATCCGGGCTGCTGGGTCAGCGAAGGACAAGAAGGCCCTCTGGGACGCTCTGATCAATAGCGGTGAAGCGGCGGAACTTCCGAAGTGGACAAACCTCGGCGCTGCTGACCAAGCGATGACGCTATGGGAGAGCGAGAACCCGGATCGGCTTGAAGAAACGGAGAGCGGCGTGACGCATCTGTTCGGCTTCAACGGGCAAAACAAGCTTTCGGGGCTCTTCGACTACGTGCTTGTTTCGGCCGACCTTCGAGCCGGCGAAGAGAGCGTGGAGGGTAAGAAGACGATTATCGGACGCATCCTTGAGCGCGCGATCAACCGCGAGAGTGCGAACGTCGCGTTCGAAGCCCTCGCCCGAGAGGTGGGCGAGAAGCAGACTGCAATCAACGAGGAACACCTCGGACAGCAGCTCAAGGACCTGGCAGAGGCGCTGACGGCCGAGGTGGGTGTCTTCGCCGCTGGCCGAGCTGTTCGGCTCCACCCCCGAACCCCGGACATGCGCCCAAGTCCGGCATCTATCAGCGTCGCCATCAGCGACGCTCTGAGCGAAACTAGCGTGGATCGGCAGGGACACGGCTTTCAGCGCGCGCTCCTTATCTCCTCGCTTAAGTTGCTCGCTGCTCGCGGTGCGCAAGATGACGACGGCAGCGTAATCTGTCTCGCCATTGAGGAACCTGAGCTGTTTCAACACCCCACCCAGGCTCGTGTCTTCTCAAGGGTTCTGCGTGATCTGTCCGAGAGCACGACGGGTGGGCTCCAGGTCATGTACGCGACGCATTCGCCGTACTTCGTCGACCCGAGGTTCTTCGATCAGGTCCGCCGTGTCACTCGTCGTCAGCCTGCCTCGGGCGAACATCCGTCGGTCACCATCCACTTCGCATCCATAGATGCTGTCGCAAAGCGGCTCGATGGCTCGGGCGTGACTGACGCAGCTCTTCGGTCAAGGTGGGATCAGGTCTGCACCAAGAACCTAGCCGAGGCCTTCTTCGCGGCCGCCGTAGTCTTGGTGGAGGGCGACACCGATAAGGGTATCCTCGATGGAATCTCGGCGCGTAAGAGCCAGACGGCCCTGGAGACGGAGGGCGTCACCGTCGCTTACTCTGGTGGGAAACAACACCTATTCACGCCTCACGCAATTCTCGCGGAGTTGTCCATCCCGACGCTCGTCGTATTCGACAATGACAAGGGTTGCGGCGCGAGGCAGCGGGCTGACGGGAAGCCCGAGAAAGAGGCCGCTGCCACTGAGCAGAACGAGATCGGTACGAACCAACGGCTGCTTTCCTATCTGGGTGAGACCGTAGTCGATAACCCTGAAGGACGGGTAAGCGCCAATGTTTACGTTTGGGCAGACCGACTGGAGGACGTGATCGAGAACGAGTGGAGCGGCTGGAACACGACTCGTCAGTCGATCGTGGACAGCGGGCGTGGCGCAGCGGGGAAGAACGCAGCGACATATGCCCTTGCCGCTCAGGAATGCCCTGTTGACCCCACTGGTGCACTGATAGGTGTACTCAATGCTGCTCGCGCACTGGTGACCTGAACGCGCTGACGCCCACGTTTTTGTACCCAGCGTCGGTGAGCTGAAGATGTGCACCGTTCAGGTCGACGAAGATAATCGGGGCCACTTCCGCCTCCTCGGTCGAGTTGACCCGGTCTAGCGATACGGGCGGCGGGGGTCTCGACGCCATCGTCATGCTTGTGGGCGATAGAGCCCCCTCCGCTCTTCGCTCGATAAACCGCTCATGGTAACCAAGGGGGCTGGCTCACGTCCCGACCCCTCACCTCCGGCGCCCGAAGACAGGAGTCCTAGACTGCTATGGACTCAATGGACCACTGTCCGCCATCACGGCCGGGTGGCGAGATGGTTGGGTGACTTAGATGCACTAGGGGGAATTATGCAGATGCAACCAGTCGTCTCCACGAATGTCGCAGCAGTAGGCTACGACGCTATGTCCAACACTCTGCGGGTTCAGTTCCAGAATGGAGGCATCTACGACTACCACGACGTCGATCCAAGCCTCTACGAAAGTATGCTGCAGCCAAATCCCTGGCGGAGAGTCGGAAGCATCGTGCGGCGGCACCGCTACAGAAAACTTGCTTGACCTCCCGGCGATGACGAGGCCAGCGTTCGCAGCTTCGCTCACCTCGTTCGGACCGAATCCGTGCCGACGGCCGATGACCGCGAGCGTCTCGCGGAGTCGGTATGACGCGACGATGACGTCCCTGATCCCAGGACGAACGTCATCGGCACTCTCGCGCAGGTCCGCGTCTGCTCCACGCTCGCGGCGTTGAACGAACACGATCTTTTCTGCGTCCGTGAGCCGCCGCGCCTTGCTGGGCACTCGACGCTGCACTAGTGGAACTCGCCGCCGGGGCGGTGCTGTCATTTTGTGGAGGTGGGCAACTCATCCTGAGTATCCGAGTATGACCGAGCGAGACTCAGAATTGTGGCGGCTACTTGATGGGCGAGTGCGTGCGGAAGCCTTTGTCGAGATGAACGTTCAGTTCCGGATGGTTCGACGGAAATCGTTGGACTTTGGCGAAGGGATCGAGACCGTGCCTGTGCCGACAAGCGAATCGGTCTCGGTCGGACTGAAAGTCGCTGCGCCAAGACACTGCGTTTCGTCGATCCGCAGCGAGAATCGACTCGCGCAGCGGCGTCAGAGCCCTTCGCCAGGGAACGGCACGGTTTTCGCAGAGGTCGATCATGTTCACTGCGCGATGGCCCGAGCCGCGACCCGTCTGGACCGACTGCCTGACGGAGACTCCGGCGAACCTAGTTGACTGTCGTCCCGGAGATCGAGAAACGTTCTCGAAGGTGGCCGGTATCGACCGTATACGGCGAACGCCAAGTATCGGTTGCGGCATCCAGCGCGAACATGTGGGCCGCGTAGGACCAGTAGATCGCCTCCGGGACCCCCTGTCGCCTGTAGACAAGGCTGGCAAGCACATCGTTGATGGCTTGCAGGGTCCACACCGTATCGACTTGAACAATTGAGGCATCAAGGGGCCCACCCACAAATAGTGAGCTAGCTGCTTTACCACGTCTCAGCGTCTTTATCGACGAGAGTCTCTGCGCGTGGACGTGCTGCGAAGCCTCCATGTAGCGCAATCTGCTCGCCTTGGTTTGCACGCGCTCTTCAAGATCACGGAAAGTGACGCGCTTCTGCTTCAGCTGTTTTGCCGCCCATCCGTACGGGTGGATGATCGAAGCATCGTGCCGTTTGACTAGGCGCTCACAGGCGTCGTCGAGCTCACGCAGGCCGTCCTCCGCGGCGACACGGCGCTTTCGATCCTTACGACCGATCGCCTCTATGCGAAGTCGAGTCTCCTTCCTCAGCTCGAACAAGTGACTGCTCTGATACCGGTCGGCCACGTCGTTTGGTGACCGCGCGATGAACTTAGCGATTGTTGACAGTTCGTAGAGGCTGCGCCATCGAGCAGAAGCTCCAGCTGGCGAACCGGCGAGAATCAGCGACACCACATCCTGCGTAACGCCGAGCGCTTGACTATGAAGCTCACACAGCACATCCAGCTTGTGCCTTGAGGCATTGGGCCTCAACCGCCACGCGCCCGAAGCCTCACTGTTGATATGTTCGCTAACCGTCAACAGCGCGAAGGCATTTGTGGCGAAACCGCCAGCCATCGAGTCGAGTTGCTTACTCAGCTCCAGCGTGGCAGCCCGCCGAACGACGCCAAGGTTCCAACCGAGGTCCTCGTTACGCCACTCGAGTGTTTCCCCGAATGCAGCTGTGTATTCCTCGAAGCCGTGCAAGCTACCCAGGCGTCGCCGCGTCAGCGCCACGCTCGAGCGGATGCTCCGTCGCAAGGTCTTCATCATTCGACGCGCGCAGTCCGCGTAGTGATCGATACTGCCGTCTTCCTCGCTGCAACTGTCCACCTAACGATCATGCGCCAGCTAATGCGCCAGTGGTCGGCGAACAACCCCCTGCGTACACGCCAACACTCGCGTCAGATCGTGTGGCCGGATAGCGCAGCCTCTCCCCACCCCCGCCGCGATACCCTGGAATCCGGCGCAGCCGCCCGTGCGGGCCCCGCCCTCACACTATGCAGACCTCCTCGCTCTCCGCCCTGCGTCGCGACGCACCGGTGCTCGTCGTCGGCGACGGCCGCATGGGCCGTGCGCTCGCAGCGTCGCTCGAAACCGCCGGCGTCGACATCATCGGCCCGGCGGGCCGGGGCGAGAACGGCGCGGATGCCGGAATCGTTCTCCTGGCCGTGCCGGATGCCGCGATCGCCGACGCGGCACGTGTGATCGCGCCCGGCCGGCTCGTCGGACACCTGTCGGGCGCGCTCGACCTTTCGGTGCTCGCGCCGCACGAGGCATTCGGCATCCATCCGCTCATGACCGTCACGGGCGCCGGAGCGACCTTCGCGGGGGTGACCGCAGCCCTCGCCGGTACGACCCCGCGCGCGCACGCCGCGGCGGAAGCGCTCGCGGACGTGCTCGGGATGACGGGTGTCACGGTGCGCGACGAGGATCGCGCCGCCTACCACGCGGCCGCCTCGATCGCCGCGAACTTCCTGGTCACGCTCGAGGGCCTGGCCGAAGACCTGGCCGCGACGGCGGGCGTCGACCGGGACGCTCTGGTTCCGCTCGTCCGCGCCGCCGTCGAGAACTGGGCCGAGCGCGGGGCGGCATCCGCCCTCACCGGGCCCGTCTCGCGCGGCGACGACGTCACCGTCGCGCGACAGCGCGCCGCGATCGCCGAGCGACTCCCCGACCGCCTCGCGCTCTTCGACGCCCTCGTCGACGCGACGCGCGACCTGGCCGCAACGCAGCGCGCCGGAACGACGGCCGCCCCGTGAGCCCCCGGATCGTCCGCACCGTCGCCGAACTGCGCGCGGCGCTCGCCCCGCACAGAGCGGACGGCGTCGGGTTCGTCCCCACCATGGGCGCCCTCCACGAGGGGCACCTGTCGCTCCTGCGCGCCGCGCGCGACGACAACGGCACCGTGGTCCTCTCGATCTTTGTCAACCCGACGCAGTTCGGCGAAGCCGCCGACCTCGACGCCTACCCGCGCACCGAAGCGGCCGACGTCGCCCTCGCCGCGGAGGCGGGCGTCGACGTCGTCTTCGCACCGTCCGTCGCCGAGATGTACCCGGCCGGTTTCGCCACGATGGTGTCGGTGGGTGGAGCCATCACCAGCACGCTCGAGGGTGCGAAGCGCGGCCGCTCGCACTTCGACGGGGTCGCCACGGTGGTCGCGAAGCTGCTGCTCGCCGTCCAGCCCGACCGCGCCTACTTCGGCGCGAAGGACGCCCAGCAGGTCGTCGTCGTCCGCCGTATGGTGGCGGACCTCGGCATCCCGGTCGAGATCGTCGCGCGTCCCACGTCCCGCGACGCGGACGGCCTCGCCCGTTCCAGCCGCAACACGCGCCTCTCCCCCGGCGACCGCGCGGTCGCGGCGGCGATTCCGCGAGCGCTCCGGGCGGCACAGGATGCCTTCGCCCATGGCATCCGGGATCCTCGGTCCCTCACGGACACGGTGCGTGCCGCGCTCGCCCGTCTCGACCCCGAGTACGTCGAGATCGTGGATGCCGACAGCCTCGCGCCGATCACGGAGGTCGAGCGGCCCGCGCTCCTCGCGCTCGCCGTGCGCGTGGGTCCGGTGCGCCTCATCGACAACGTGGTGCTGGTCCCGGGTCAGGACGACCGCATCCCCCTTGGCCCGGACGGGAGCACTCACTCATGACGCGTTCGAAAGTCACCCTGCGCTCGCTGCGCGAGCTCGCCGATGCGGGAACACCCCTCGTGATGGTCACGGCCTACGACTTCGTGACGGGCCGCGTCGCGGAGCGCGCGGGCGTCGACATCGTGCTGGTCGGAGACTCCGGCGCGCAGGTCGTGCTGGGCCTCCCGGACACGACCTCGGTGACGCTCGAGGAGATGCTGACGCTCGCCAAGGCCGTGCGCCGCGCGGTGCAGACACCACTTATCGTGTGCGACCTCCCGTTCGGCACGACCGAGCTGAGCGATGAGCAGGCCGTGGCGACCTCGGTGCGGTTCGTGCAGGAGGCCGGTGCCGAGGCGGTCAAGCTCGAGGGAGCGAACCCCGCCCGGCTCTCGCGTCTGCGGGCCATCGTGGACGCCGGCATCCCCGTCGTCGGCCACGTCGGTCTCACCCCGCAGACGGCGACGGCGCTCGGCGGACTCCGCGCGCAGGGCCGCACGACCGACGACGCGATCCGCGTCGCGCGCGACGCTCTCGCGGTTCAGGATGCCGGCGCGTTCGCGCTCGTCATCGAGGCCGTCCCCGCCGACGTGGTCGACGCGATCCGTCAGGCGCTGCGCATCCCGGTGATCGGGATCGGGGCGGGCCCGGCGGACGGGCAGGTGCTCGTGCAGCACGACCTGCTCGGGATCACGGAGGGGCGCACGCCGGTGTTCGTGAAGCGGTACGCCGCGGTCGGCGACGCGATGGTCGAGGCCGTCGAGGCGTACGCGCGCGAGGTCCGCGAGGGCGCGTTCCCCGCCGCGGAGCACGTGTACCCGGCATCCGCCGAGGTCGCCGCGGCCGTGCGCGAGTACGTCGAGGGCCTGGGCGACAGCTGAGGCACGCGCGACCGCGCCGCGCTCCTCGGTTGCCCCGTTCGGTTTGGCTCCTAGGGCAGAAGATCGAGCATCTGCGGGCGAGCTTTCATCGCGTGAATGACGAGTTCGTTGCCACTGTCGAAGACGAGAACCACAGTCTCAAGGAACCGCCCTTGCGTGTCGAAGCCAAGGCGAAGTTGTCTTGCCGGCGAGTCGTCATCGAGGTAGTCAATCCAAACGGGAGAACTCGCCGCCCGCTCCGCATCCTCTGACGAAATGCCGTGCTTCAACGCCGACGCATGAACCCTCACGCAGCGTAAGCCGCGAGCGCGGCCCGGATGAGCTCCGAACGACTCTGGTGGGTCCGAGCTGCCAGTGCGTCCAGCGCCGAGAGTTCCTCGGCGGTCAATCGCAGCGCGACGACCTGACCAGGCTCGGCGCCCCGACCGGGTCGACCTCTCCCCCGCTTCTTGATCGTCGCGATGTCGTAGCCCGCCTCCGCCTCGTCAGCCCATTCCTGGATCTGAGCCTCGGTAACCGGGAGCCCATCAATTGTCTCGCCCATGCTCATGCGAATATCGTAAAACGAAATTGGGGCATTGTGAAGGCCTCACGCCGGGGGCAACAACGCAGCCCGCGGACTCAGTCGGCGGAGCCGCTCTTCGCCCAGCCGTCGGGGGCGGCGATGTTGAACATCCAGGCCACGCCCCACGGGTCGACGAGTTCGCCGTAGAAGTCGCCCCAGACCTGCTTCTCCAGGGCCTGCACGACCTCCGAGCCCTGTTCGACGAACCGGTCGTAGAACCCGGCGACGCGATCGATCTCGTCGCTCATGAACGCGGCGTGCACGCGGTTCTTTCCCCATCCCTCGGCCGGCTCGCCGAAGGCATCCGCTCCCATGACCGTGAACCCCTCGGCGCGGAGCTCCGAGTGCATGACCCCGTCGGCGGGGGCGTCGGGCATTCCGAAGTCGGCGAACGTCGCGATCTGCAGGTCACCGCCGAACACCGACTGGTAGAAGGTCATCGCCTCACGGGCGTGGCCGGCGAACGAGATGTAGACGACGAGCGACGTGGACATGACGGCATCCTTCGCGGAGAGGAGCTATTCGTTCTCACCGTAGACCGGAGAGGGTGCGGTGAGAAGGCCGTGAGCGC
Organism: Microbacterium sp. SLBN-111; assembly: GCF_049739645.1. NCBI lineage: Bacteria > Bacillati > Actinomycetota > Actinomycetes > Micrococcales > Microbacteriaceae > Microbacterium > Microbacterium sp. SLBN-111. The sequence continues at coordinate 2,542,440 of NZ_JBMGQH010000001.1, read as the reverse complement.
ATCCGCACCTCTCATAGACCGGACATAGGAACGGTGAGGATGCCATGAGGGCGCGGCCGTGATGCTGACGGAGTCCCCGACCGACCGGCATCCAGGAGTCCGATATGAACCGCATCCCCGAACCCGAGCAGACGCCCTCCGGCCCGGCGTACGAGGGGCGCCCGCTCGACCGGCCCGACGACGAAGTGGTGGACCAGGGCGCCGGGTTCGACCTGCGGACGATGGTGGGCCGCCGCGGACTCCTGGGGCTCGTCGGCCTGGGCGCGGGTGCGACGATCCTCGCCGCGTGCACGCCGCAGAGCGAGGCCGCTGTCACCACAACGCCTTCACCCACGGCCAGCGCCACACCGACGGCCTCGGCATCCCCCGCATCCTTCGCGACGGAGGAGATCCCCAAGGAGACGAACGGCCCCTACCCCGCCGACGGAACCGCGAACGTGAACGTGCTCGAGCGCTCGGGCATGCTGCGCAGCGACATCCGCTCGAGCCTCGACGGGGGTGCGACCGCCGAGGGCATCCCGCTCACCTTCACCTTCACGTTGAGCGATCTCGCGAACGGCAACGCCGCGTACGCCGGGGCGGCCGTATACGTCTGGCACTGCGACGCCGGAGGGCTGTACTCGATGTACTCCGAGGCCATCGTGAACGAGACCTACCTCCGTGGCATCCAGGTCGCCGATGCGCAGGGGCGCGTGACGTTCACGACGATCGTTCCCGGCTGCTACCGCGGGCGCTGGACCCACATCCATTTCGAGGTGTACCCGGATGCCGCGTTGGCGACGAACGTCTCGAATCAGATCGCGACGTCGCAGGTGGCGTTCCCGAAGGACATGCTCGACGCGGTCTATCGCGACTCCGCGTACACCGGCTCGGCCGAGAACCTCGCCGACCTCGGGAGCATCGACAACGACAACGTGTTCTCCGACGGGTACGCCCTGGAGATGGCGAGCTTCGTCGGCGACGCGAGCAACGGCTACGTCGGAACCCTCGCGGTAGCGGTGGATGCCACGACCTCGGCGGCGGTGTCCTCGCGCAAGCCCTGACGCCGCGGTGCGGCCCGACGCTACCGTTACCCCTACTGTTGGAGGGGAATTCGAGCGAAAGGTCCCGCATGGCTGCAACCGCCCCGAGAAAGCGACGCGCGCGAGGCTCCGTCGAGCCCGAGAAGATCCTCGACGGGGCCTTCGAGATCGCCGCCGAGAAGGGTCTCGACGGGCTGTCGATGCCGGACCTGGCGGCGCAGCTCGACGTCGGCGTGACCAGCATCTACTGGTACTTCCGCAGCAAGGACGAGCTGTTGCGGCAGATGAGCGCCCGCGCGATGAGCCAGATGCAGCAAGAGCTGCCCCGGCCCGACGGACGCGACCCGCAGACGTGGCGTCAGTTCATGGAGGAATACACCCTCGCCCAGCGAGAGCTCCACCGCGACCACAACCTGCTCACCGAGCTGCTCATCATCCGGCTGAACACCTACGGCCGCCGGGCGACGATCGCGGCCTTCGAGCGCATCGAATCCATCCTCGGGTTCCTCGTGGAGGCCGGCTTCACTCGCGCCGCCGCGTGGCACGTGATCTCGTCCTACTCCCTGTACATCCGCGGGTTCATCCTCACCGAGTACCACCGCGACGTGAACAAGACCCCGCCCGAGGGCCCCGCCCAGCTGAGCCTGCTCGCCCCCGAGGGCATGCCGCTCATGAGCGAGCTCATCACCGAGGACGACATCCTCCTCGACATGTCGGGCGAGGAATCGCTCAGCGCAGGCATGGCCATGCTGGGCGACGGCGCGGAAGCCCTCCTGCACCGGCTCTCGACGTCGGCCTGACGCGGCTCGGGGCGCCGCCCCCGAAGGAACGGCGCCCCGAGCCCGGTCGGCGACCTCGCTCACGGAGTGTCGAGCTGCCTTCTCATCGCCTCGTTCGCGGGAGAGGCCGCGGTCTCCTGCAGGAGCGCCGCGGTGGCGGCTTCGTCCTCCGCCTTCGTCCCCTTCGGCAGCGTCAGCACGACGATGACGCCGACGACGCACGCTGCGGCGACGAGGTAGGCCGGTGACGCCTGATCGCCGGTCGTCGTCAGCATCAGCTGCGAGAAGTAGGGGGACAGACCGCCACCCAGCACCACGCCGATGTTGAAGCCCAGGGCGGCACCGGTGTAACGGATGGCCGGGGGGAAGATGGCGGCGAAGGTGCCGAACGACGGCGGGCTCTGCGCGTTGGCGAAGAGGTTCCAGATCGCCAGCGCGATCAGCACGACCAGGATGCTCTTGGTGTCCCGCAGGATGATGAAGGCGGGAATCGCGTAGACCCCCAGGAGAATCAGGGACGCGAGAAGCGTTCGCCGTCGGCCGATGCGCTGACTGAGCAGCCCCGAGCCGATCATCGCGGCGAAGGACACGATCGCCGCCCCCGCCGTCACGAAGTACACCTGTCCGGCGGGGAATCCCGCGTTCGCGATCAGCGCCGTCGTGATGTAGGTGGAGCCGACACCGCCGACGATGTTGATCACCATCGCCACCGCGAGCACCTGGAGCACCGGCTTCTTGTAGGAGCGGAGGACCGTCCGGATCGGGGTCTTCTCGATCGCCGAGTTCTCCACGAGAAGCTTGAACTCGGGCGAGTCCTCGAGCTTCAGCCGGATGAGGATCGTCACGACCATGAGGGGCAGGCACAGCAGGAACGGGATGCGCCATCCCCACTCGGTCATCTGTTGCGGGCTCGTGGTGCTGGTCACGATCGCCGCGGTGAGCGCCGCGAGCCCCACCCCGACGGTGGAACCGGCGGGCGTGATGGCGCTGAAGAGACCCGAGTACTTCTTCGGGGCCGCCTCGGCCAGGTACGTGACCGACCCGATGATCTCGCCGCCGGCGGAAAACCCCTGTACGAGGCGCACCACGATGAGCAGGATCGGCGCGAGGACCCCCACCGCCGCGTACGTCGGGAGAAGACCGAGCGCGACGGAGGACAGACCCATCACGAGGACGGTCACCATCAGCGCGGTCCGGCGACCCCGCTTGTCGCCGAGACGCCCGAAGAAGAGGCCGCCGAGCGGTCGGACGAAATAGCCCGTGGCGAAGACCAGGAACGCCGACAGGATGCTGAGCGACTTGTTCTCCGCGGGGAAGAACAGGGGCGCGATGATCACGGCCAGGTAGCCGTAGGAGAGGAATTCGAAATACTCGATGACCGTGCCGAAGAAGCCCGCGAATGCGATGCGCGTCGCAGTTCGCCGGGATACGAGGTCGGTTTCGAGGGGAGGCGTCATTGCCATCTTCCACCTTCTATTTCGCACGTCGATGTGCGGGACCAAGGAACGAGGTTGTCGCTCAGCCGCTTTGGCTGACCGGGTCTGGAGCGGCGTCGGGTGAGACGATGGTTCACTTTACCGTACTTGATTCGGTACGCAATCCCGACTTTGGTTCCTGGTGCCTACTTCCCCGCTCCGGGGTGAGTTCGGGCGGCGTGCCGGACGTACAACTCGACCTGCATCAGGGCGGACGGAAGGTTCACGCTCACGCGGAGGTTCTCCCACCCCGCCGACCAGGTGAGTCGCGGGGCCAGCTCCCACACGGTGAGGGAACCCTCCCGCCGCAGCACGTCCGCGACCTCTCTCGCCCTGCGACGAACGTGACGATCGGTCTGCAGCCGGCGCTCACGCAATCCGCGGAACCGATAGCCGTGGCCGGGGACGACCTCGAAGGCGTCGTACTCGCTCATGGCATCCAGCGAGACGAGGAAGTCCTCGACCGGATCCTCTCCGGGATCGGGAGCCAGACCGATGCCCGGGAACACCGTGGGGAGAATGTGATCCCCCGAGAGCAGGAGTCGATGACTCGGCTCCACGAGGCACAGATGACCCGGCGTGTGTCCGGGCGTCACCAGCGCGCGGAACTCGTGCGGACCGACGGCGACGAGATCGCCGTCCTCGAGCACGCGGTCCGCCCGCGCCGGAACGCCCGGTTCGGGCGCCCGGGACATGGACGTGAGCACGGCGTTCAGCTCGGCGGGCGGAAGCCCCCAGCCGCGCGCACGCTCGGCGAAACCGCGCTGCGGCGCGACCATCGATTCCTGTTCGCGCCGGCTCCACGCCAGCTGCGCGCCCACCGCATCCCGCAGATCGACGGCAAGACCGGCGTGGTCGGGGTGACCGTGGGTCACCACGACCGATCGAACATCCGACAGCGAGAGTCCCTGGCCACGCAGGAACGCATCCCACCATTCGAGCGCCCCCTCGCTCGCCCACCCCGGGTCCACGATCGTGACGGCACCCCGCCCACCCAGATGCACGACGCTGAGCGAATATCGCAGGGATCCGTACGGCATGGACACCGGGACGCACCACAACCCCGCCGCGAACTCCTCCGGCTGCGGCACGACTCCGGCTTGATAGGCCGCATACTCCTGCGCACTGACAACGTCCACGTCGCCTCCTCACCACCCGCGGCACCCGGCGCTCCGAGGAGGCGCCTGCTAACATACTGAAACATGAACGGTAACAATGTCGATATCGAGACATTGCTCACGCTGTCACCCTCGGCGGACCCGTTCCGCACCTCGGGCGCTTCGCAGGGGCGCGACGCCGGGTGGCTCTACGGTGGCCAACTCCTTGGGCAGGCCGTCGCGGCCGCCGGACGGACGGTGCCGAACAAGCAGCCGCACTCCCTGCACGCCTACTTCCTGACACCGGGGCGCTTCGATCGCTCCGTGGACTACGTCGTCGAGGACGTGCGAGACGGCCGCTCCTTCGCGAACAGGCGAGTCGAGGCATTCCAAGGCACGGACGACCCGATCCTGCACGCGAGCGTCTCCTTCCACGCCCGCGAGACCGGCGCCTCGCATCAACGCGGCGCTCCCCCACGGATCCCGGCACCCGAGAGCCTGGACCCCGCGCACGGGAGCACGTATCGATCCGGGCTGGAGTCCTCCTTCGACATCCGCCGCATCCCCGCCGACCTGCTGTCCGATCCGGACACGGCGCGCCGCGGCGTCTGGTTGCGGGCCACCTCTCCGATGCCGGACGATCCGCTCTTCCACGCGGCTGCGCTCGCCTATCTGAGCGACTTCGAGCTCTTCCTCCCCGCACTCCTGCGGCACGACCTCCTCGGTGAGGGCGTGATGGCCACGAGCCTGGATCATGCACTGTGGTGGCACGTCCCCGCCCGCGTGGACGACTGGCTGCTGTACATCTGCGAGAGCCCGCGCACCTCGGGCAGCCGAGGTCTCGCGTACGGGTACTTCTACACGCCCGACGGCACGCTCGTGGCGTCGTCGGTCCAGGAGGGCCTCATGCGTGTGCAGAGGCCGAGGTAGAGCGATATGGTTGGGCTTTCGGTATCAATGACGATATAGGAGGCTCCCATGGCCGGTTCCGACATACTCCGCTACGAGAAATCGAGGCGCGTCGTCACGATCACCCTCGACCGGCCGGAGGCCATGAACGCACTGAGCGTGCGCCTGCGGCACGAACTCGACGAAGCGATGGGCGAGTTCACCCGGGACGACGACGCGCTGGTCGCCATCCTGACCGGCGCAGGAGGACGCGCCTTCTCGGCGGGCGCAGATCTGAAGGAGATGTCGCAGACCGCGGCAACGGCCGACGCGACCACGAGCCCGTGGACGCCCGACCCGGAGACGGCCGTGCGACGGGACATCCCGGGGTTCATCGGCATCGACCGCACGCCCAAGCCCGTGATCGCCGCGATCGACGGCTACTGCCTCGCGGGCGGGTTCGAACTCGCGTTGTACAGCGACATCCGCCTCGCCACGACCTCTTCCAGTTTCGGGCTCCCCGAACCCCGCCGGAGCCTGCTCGCCGGCCCCGGGCTGATCAACCTGTCGCGGATGATCCCGCTCGGCGAGGCCCTCCGGATGCAACTCACGGGCACCCCGATCACGGCCGAGCGTGCGCACCAGATCGGACTGGTGCAGGAGCTGGTGCCCGATCGTGAGGCACTGTTCGACCGCGCGACCGCCATCGCGGAGGAGATCCTCGCGTGTGCGCCTCTGGCGGTGCAGTTCATCAAGCGCATCGTCCGCGGTGGACGCGACCTCCCCGTGGATGCACAGTGGCAGCTCTCCGACATGTACACCCGTGCGATCGCCCAGACGGACGACATGCGCGAGGGTCCGCGGGCATTCGCCGAGAAGCGCGCTCCCCGGTGGACCATGAGCTGAGCGCAGGAGAAGGGGTGGGTGGCCGCACGTTCGCGGCCACCCGCCCCTTCTCGCGGGTCAGTCCTCCTCGTGCAGCAGTGCCAGGCCGTCGACGGCCACCGGGCCGTCCGGCGTGATGATGAGCGGGTTGATGTCGATCGAATCGATCCACTCCCGGCCCGAGGCCGCCAGAGCGCTGGCGGACAGGAGCGTGGCGACGATGGCATCCCGATCCCAGGCCGCCTTCCCGCGATGACCGTCCAGCACCCCGAGATCGTCGAACTCGGCGAGCAACTCCCGCGCGTCCTGCTCGGTGAACGGCGCCATGCGACCGCCCACCCTCTTGAACACCTCGACGAAGACGCCGCCCAGCCCGAAGACCACGACGGGGCCCAGCTCGGAGCGGCCCGTGATGCCGATGAACGCCTCGCCGTGCCCGTCCACCATCGCCTGGATGGCGATCGTCGGCGGGAGACCGTCCGCGGCCGCTATCCGCTGCAGATCGGCGATGGCGTCGGCGATGCCCTCACGGGACACCCGCACGCGCACGGCGTTGTGCTCCGTGCGATGCGCGACGTCCGCGAGCTTGACGACATAGGGACCATCGAACGACGGATCCGCCTCGGCAGCGCTCTCCACGATCTGGTAGGGCGCGACAGCGATTCCCGCCTCCGTCAGCATCCGCATCGTCGCGTCGAAGCCCAGCATGGCCCCCTCGGCGACGGACAGCCGGGTGCCCGCCGGCGCAGCGCTCGGCGCGACCGCGGATGCGGCCGCGACTCGAGCGTCACGGCGGGTGCGCGCGACCGCGCCCATGGTGTGAAGCCCTCGCATGAACCCGCGCGGCCCGTTCGTGACCACGAGGTTGTCGCTCTCGAACGCCTCGAGCCACGCGCCCGGACGTCCCGCGACGGGGGCGACGACGAACAACTTGTCCGACGTGGCGGCGACATCCGCAAGAACGCGCACGGACGGAGGTCCGGCGTACTCGTCCCAGTCCGCGAACTGACTGGGATAGACGAGCGCGTCCACATCATCCTCCGCGGAATAGGTGCGCAGGATCGTCTCCCACAGGCCCGGCTGCATGAGCCCGAAGACGGTCGTGTCCAGGGGGTTCGCCGCATCGCCCCCGGGGATGTTCTCCTTCACGAAGGGCTCGAGCTGCGTGAGCTCCGGCATGTCGACCTGCTCGACCTCGGCGAGGTCGGCCGCCATCTGGGCGAACCCGCCCGTCGCGGTCAGCACGGTCACGCCCTTGACCGGAATCCACCGCTGCGGGGGAACGCGCTCCAGGAGCTGCGCCCGGTCGATCGCCTCATCGATGTCGCCGGCCAGCTGGATCCCGGCCTGGCGGAAGGCGACGTCGTACGTCCACGTGTCGCCCACGATCGCCCCCGTGTGGGAGGCGGCGAGGCGCTGCGCGCGGGCACTGCGCCCGAGCTTGACGGCGATGATCGCCTTCCCGTTCTCCCGCGCGAGCGCCGCAGCTGCGAAGAACTCTTCGGGCCGACGGATCTTCTCCACCACCAGGACGATGACCTTCGTGAGCGGGTCCTCCGCGAGAAAACGGGTGTAGTCGGCCATGTCCGTGACCGGCTCGTTCCCGGCCGAGAACATGAGGTTGAAGCCCGGCCCGCCGGGGCGGGCGGCCGCGCCGCCGAGAGCCTCGATGGTGCCGCCGCTGTGCGTGACCGCGGAGATCCCTCCGGCGCGTGCCGGCCATCGGGGCAGCATCGTCAGCCAATTGCCCTCGTTGACGTTGATCATGCCGACGCCGTTCGGACCGACGATCGGGAAACCGCCCGCGCGAGCGGCATCCACCAGCTGGCGACTGAGCTCGATCCCCTCCCCGCCGATCTCGGCGAATCCGGCGGCGAGCGTCGCGATGCCGCCGATGCCCAGTTCGGCACCCTCGATCGCCGTCTGCACCAACGGCCTCGCGGACGTCGCGCTGAAGACGACATCGATCGGCACACCGATCTCCCGCAGGCTGCGGTACACGGGGTGCCCGAACGCCTGGTCGACCTTGGGGTGCACGAAGAAGAGTTCTGCCGAGGACTCGGCCAGGGTGGCTCGCACGCCCGCCGCGTAGGCGGACGTATCGCTCACACCGACCACCGCGACCGTCCGCGGATGCGCGATCCGGTTCAGGTCGAGATAGCCGGTGCGCGGCTGCTCGGGGATGTTTCCGTCGGACAACGCTGTCCCTTTCGTCGAAAGCGGGAATCAGATGAAGTCGTTGCGCGGGGGCTCCAGGACCACCTCGTAGGTGTCGCGGAGAACGCCGAGCAGCCGGCTGAGGAGGTGGGCGCGCTTGAGGAACAGGTGGCTGTCCTGCTCCCAGGTGAACCCGATGCCGCCGTGATTCTGGATGTTGTCGGCGGTGGACTTCTGTGCGTGGCGAGCGGCGAGAGCGTAGGCGGACGCCGCCTGGAACGACGCGTCCGGCTCACCGGCGTCGAACTTCACGGCGGCGAACGCGACCTGCGAGCGCACGGCGTAGGCGGCGACCGCCATGTCGGCGCAGCGGTGCTTCACAGCCTGGAACGTCCCGATGGGCACACCGAACTGCTGCCGGGTCTGCGCATAGAACGCGGACATGTCGCGCACCGCCTCGATGACGCCGAGCAACTCGGCGGCCGCGTGGATGCGGGCGATGGTCAGGAACGGCCCGTCCACCTCCACGGCGGTCGCGCCTCGCGTCGCACGCGCGACGCGAGTGGTCGGGTCGACGCCGTCGACCGGTTCGGTCGCGGCCACCTCGACGAGGGAGCCGGTCGTCTCGGTCAGGACGACCAGGAGATCTCCGGGCCGAGCGTCGACGACGAGGTCACCCACGGCGATACCGGCGCGGCGCTCCCCCGACACGAGCTCCGCGACGAGGTCCTCCCGCCCGGCCGCGGCGGCGATGCGCGCGGCCAGGATGGTCGTGCGCAGCGGCCCCGGCGCCAGGCGACGGCCGAGTTCGACGAACAGGAGCATCTCCTCGGCGACACCGAGTCCGACCCCGCCCACCTCCTCGGGCACACCGAGGGCCAGCCAGCCGAGGTCGGCATAGCTCGCCCACAGGTCCTCGCTCACGCCGTCGGGCGTCAGCGATTGCTCGCGCACCGTCGCGATCGTCACCGACTTCTCCAGGAAGTCGGAGACGGACTTCGCGATCTCGCGCTGTTCTTCGTCAGGTACCAGGGTGATCATCGCGGCAGTCCCATCACTCGTTCGCCGATGACGTTTCGTTGGATGTCGATCGTGCCGCCGGCGATCGTCGCACTGAAGTCCGCGAGCCACTCGCGGGTGGTGTGCGACCACTCCAGGACGGCGGTGTCGACGATGTCGAGCGCCAGGCGGGCGACCTCTTGCTGCACCTGCACGAAGAAGGTACGGATGGCGGTCGTCTCCGGCCCCGGCTGCGCTCCCTTCGTGGTCGACGTCACCTGGTAGTAGGCCATCGACCTCAGCGCGGCGGTCGCGGCACGCGCTTGCGCGAGCCGATCGGCGATGGCGGGGTCTCGGAGCCGCCCGTTGTCGCGCGCCACCTCGATGAGATCATCGACGGCACGGATGTAGGAGAGACGGTGGTCGAGGAATCCCGGCCCCCGCTCGGCGGAGAGAGTGGACATCGCGACCGACCAGCCGTTGTCCACCCGATCGACCACGTTGGCCAGGGGGACGCGCACTTCGTCGTAGAAGACCTCGCAGTTGTGCGGGAAGCCGTCGATCGAGCGGATCGGCCGGATGTCGATCCCCGGCAGGTGCATCGGCATGATGAGCCACGTGATTCCCTTGTGCTTCTGCGCCTCGGGATTGGTGCGCACCAGCACCTCGCCATAGTCGCCGTATTCGCCGTAGCTCGTCCAGATCTTCGACCCGGTGACCACCAGTTCGTCGCCGTCGACGACGGCCCGCGTGGAGAGCGAGGCCAGGTCGGAGCCGGAACCCGGCTCCGAGAAGCCCTGACTCCACGGCGTCTCGCCGCGGAGGATCCGGGGAAGGTAGAACTCCTTCTGCTGCTCGTTGCCGCGCATGATCAACGTCGGCCCCGCATGCCCGAACGCGACCGCGAAGACGGACTCGCGGGGAGCACCGGCCCGTACGAGCTCTTCGTACCAGACGACCTGCTCCAGGAGCGAGAGGCCACGACCGCCGTACTCGACGTCCCAGTCGATGCCCGCCCAGCCCCCGGCGAACTGTCGTCGCTGCCACTCCTGGTCGAACTCTTTGAGCGCCTCACCTCCGGAAGGGCGCGGCTCGCGAGGGACGTTCTCCTCCAGCCAGGTGCGCGCCTCCTCACGGAAGCGTGCGGAGTCCGCATCGGGAATCAACTTCATCGTCTTCTCCAGTCGTCGGCGTCGTCTCTGACGCCTGCTTCGCGGTGATGCTTATCTAATCATATCCCGTAAGCATTACGATAAGGGTACTATGAGCCGACGCAGGGTTCCACCTGCGGCGCACATGCCGACGTCAACGACGACACAGGGAGAACTGCAGATGTCCGAAATAGTCGTGGATAAGCAGGAGAGCACGACGATCATCACGCTCAACCGCCCCGAGGCGATGAACTCCATGAGCAGCGGTCTGATCAGCGAACTCACGGCCGCGATGAAGGAGTTCCGGGAGGATGCCGCCCAGCGGGTCGCCATCATCACGGGCGCCGGCGATCGTGCCTTCTGCGCGGGAGCAGACCTGAAGGAGATGGCCTCGAGCGCCGCCTCGGGCGGCGGGTTGCCCGTCTCACCCGGCCCCGACATCGCGGGCATCGCCGCGACGGAGAAGCCGGTCATCGCCGCCGTCAACGGCCTCGCGGTCGCCGGCGGCATGGAACTCTCGCTCTGCTGCGACATCCGCATCGCCACCCCCGAGGCCTGGTTCGGCGTGTTCGAGGTCAAACGCGGCATCCTGGCGGGAATCGCCGTCAACGTCCTCCCCCGGGTGCTCCCCTACGGCGTCGCCGCTGACCTGCTCCTGGCCGCGGAACGCCTGCCCGCCGAGCGCGCCTACGCCCTGGGACTGGTGCAACGGATCGTGCCGCGTGAGGAACTGCTCGACGCGGCCCTCGCCAAGGCGCGGGCGATCGCGCAAAGTTCGCCGGCAGCCGTGTGGGGCAGCAAGCAGGTCCTGAAGTACTGGCGCAACCTGCAGCAGGCGGAACAGCAGGCCTACTACGAGGCGGTGGTCCACCGCGTGCTGCTCTCGGGCGACGTCCTGGAGGGGCCGCGGGCCTTCGCCGAGAAGCGAGAGGCGACGTTCTCGGACGGGTGGCCGAAGGTCCCCGGGTTCTGAGGCGCCGGCTCGGTCGCATCCATCACCGCACGATCACGAGAAGAAGGAGAGAGAATGCCATTCCAGAACCGCAGAGCCGCGGTCGCCGGCGTCTATCAGTCGAAGCAGGGGGATCTGTCCGATCAGATCCAGCCGATCGCCTGGATGGAGGCGGCGAAAGCCGCGTGCGTTGACGCCGGCCTCACGCTCGCCGACATCGACGGCCTGATAGGCGACGGCCCCGAGGGCGTCGGCATCCGCGAACAGCTGCCCGGAGCAGCGTTCGGGTACGACCTGCTCGGGAAGCCGCTGCGCTTCCACGCCCGCAACAGCATCGGAGCCGCCGCCGCGGGCGGCGCGATCAACCTCGCCGCCTACGCGGTGTCGGCCGGGCTCGCCGAGGCGGTTCTCGTCGTCACGGCCGCCGCCGGCCAGGCCGAGGGGTACGCCAGCGCGAATCGCGATGAGGCCATCAAGATGATGGCGATGCTCAGCGGGACCTACGAGTTCATCTACGGAACCACGCGGGTGTCGGACTACGCCCAGCTCGCGACGCGTCACATGCACGAGTTCGGCACGACCCCTGCCCAACTCGCGGAAGTGGCGGTCGCGCAACGCCAGGGCGCCGTGCGCCACCCGCTGTCGTTCCACGGCCACCGCGGCGAGATCACCGTCGACGACGTGGTCAACTCCCGACTGATCGCCGATCCGCTGCACATGCTCGACTGCTGCGCGATCAACCAGGGGGCGGGCGCGTACGTCGTCACGACGCTCGAGCGTGCGCGCGACGGGCGGCACGTTCCGATCGAGCTCCTCGGATACGGCGAGGGACACAGTCACATCGACCCGAACGCCTCGCCATCGCTGGCGGTGTTCCCGGCCGCGAAGGTCGCGGCGGACACGGCGTTCGATCTCGCCGGCGTCGGTCGCGACGACATCGACGTCGCCGGCATCGGCGACCACTTCACGATCAACGTGCTGTTCGGACTCGAGGCGGCGGGCTTCTGCGGCGTGGGCGAGTCCGGTCCCTTCGTCGAGACCGGTGCCCTGCGCCTCGACGGTGCCCTGCCCACCAACACAGCGGGCGGATTCCTGTCGTTCAGCCACGCCGGGATGGCGGGCCTCTTCACCCTCATCGAGGTCGTCGAGCAGCTGCGCGGCGAGGCGGGCGACCGTCAGGTCGCCGGTGCCGAACTCGGCTACGTGAACGGCGTCGGCGGCGCCATGCAGAACAACTACTCCGCGATCCTGGGAAGGGCGTGATCTCATGACCGATGCAACGACAGACAAGCTGCTGCCCACCGGTATCCCCAGCTGGCACATGCCCTACTGGGACTCGCTGCGCGAGCACGCCGTAAAGGTGCAGAAGTGCGCGCAGTGCGGCACGTTCCGCTACATCCCGAAGGAGATCTGCAATCGCTGCTTCTCGGGAGAGTGGACCTGGGAACCGATCGAGGGCACCGGCACCGTTTACACCCACACCACCATCCGGCGGGCCCCCACCCCGGCGTATCAGCCGGACGCGCCCTACACGATCGTGCACGTCACGATGTCCGAGGGCTTCCGCATGATCGGTCGTCTGCACGGGGTCGCCCCCGAGGACGTCCGCATCGACATGCCCGTCCGGGTACGGTACGACGAACTCGGCGACTGGACCGTGCTGAACTTCGAAGTGGCCTGACGCCAACGGTGAAGCGCCCGGGGCCGAGGCCCCGGGCGCTTCACTGCGCATCCGTCACTTCGTGAGGAACGCGCGACTCCCCGGCAGCTCCATGCGGGGCAGACCCAGCTCGTGCTGGGCGATCACCGTGCGGAACACCCCGATGGCACCGCCGTAGGTCTTCGTGCCCTGCGCGTAGCGATACGCGAAGTCCGCCATCCCCCCGTCGGCGGCCTCGTCCTCGAGAAGCGCCTCCGGTCCGATCAGCGAGATCAGCTCGGCGCCGATGCGGTCGAGGGCCTCGGCGCCCAGCACGCGCCCACTGGCGCCGTCGGTCGCGTAGGCCGCTTCCGACAGAGCGATGGCATCCGCCAGGCGATCCACGACGGCGCCGTCCCCGATCGACCCCGTCGCCTCGGCCCAGTCGAGCGCGGCATCCAGCGCGTCCCGCGCCTCGTAGAGGAAGGCCGGCCCCATCGGCAGCGCGTCGAGCCCGTCGTTGACCATTCCGCCCAGGCCGTGCTCCGCGTCGAGGGGACCGCGCAGCACCGACCAGCCGCCGTTGACCTCCCCGAGACGGTGCACATCGGAGATGCGCGCATCGTCGTAGAACATCATGTTGGTGCGCTCACCGCTGAACGTGAAGATCCCCTGCGCCTCCACGCCCGGGATCTTCAGGGGCATGAGGAACATCGTCAGCCCCTTGTGCTTGCCGACGGTGGGGTCGGTGCGGGTGAGCAGGAAGCAGTAGTCCGCCTGGTGACCGTTCGTCGTGAACATCTTGGAGCCCGAGATCGTCCACTCGTCGCCGTCCCGCGTGGCACGCAGCCGGGCACTCGCGACATCGGAGCCGCCCTGGGGTTCGGTGAAGCCGAGCGAGAGGCACACCTCGCCCCGCGCGATCCCGTCCAGCACCTGCTCCCGCAAGGGGCTCTGCCCGTACTGCTCGATGGCCGGGCTCACCAGGCGGATCGTGCTCAACTGACGGGTCGGGGCCTTCGCGCGCTCCAACTCGGCCCGCAGGATCGCCACCTCCGAGCGGTCGAGGCCGGCACCACCCCGTTCGCGGGGAAGCTCGGGCCGGATCCAGCCGCGCGAGCCCAAGGCACGGTAGAACTCGCGGTTGTAGCCGTCGCCCGTACGCCGTTCGGTCTCGCGCACCTCCTCGGTGACGTGCTCGGCGAGGAACGCTCGCACGTCCTCGACGAAGGCCCGATGACGACCGTCCGGGTCGAGAGAGCTGAAATCCATGAGGGTCTCCTGGGTGCTGTGCGGTGGGAACGGATCGGTGCGGAGCTGCGCGTCAGTGCGCGAGAACCGCCGGGTCGGGCGCGAGGGCGCGCGCGGCCCGCCGTGCCGCGAGTTCGCTCTCGACGATGTGGCGTCGTTCGGCGCGCAGATCTCCGCCGGCCAGCGCCCACCCGTGCGCACGGAGGAAGTAGGGGGTGGTGGGCGCCTCGTTGGTGAAGCCCAGTCCCCCCTGCACGTGCGCCGAGACGTTGGTGCCGCGGACCGCGACGTCGTGCGCGTATACGAGCGCGGCGGCCGGAAGGTGGGTCTCGGCGTCGGGCTCGTGGTCGAGGAACCAGGCGGCACGCAGCGCGAGGCTGCGAGCACTCACGGCGCCGATGTGGGCGTCGACGAGCGGGAACGCGACGCCCTGGAGCATCCCCAGGGGCACTCCCATGGTCTCGCGGGTCTTCGTCGACTCGGCCCCCAGCGCGAGGCTCCCCGCCGTGAGGCCGGCGAGCGCGGCCGCCGTCAGCACGTTCCACTCGTCGCGCGCCCGACGGTAGGCCGTCGGTGCATCCGGGGACGCCAGACGCAGGTTCCGCTCCGCCGCCGGATCGACCCAGGCCGAGGGGAGATGCGCGCGGTTGCGGACGCGCGCACGCGGCTCGTCCGCGGAGACGACGACGATGTCCGTGCCGTCGAATCCGACCGTGTACGTGGCGATCGCAGCACCGGCGACGAGACGACGGGCGTCGAGCGACCGCGCCGCGAAGGCGAGGATGGTCTCCCCTGCGGCGGCGGCCGCGATGAGCGGCGCCGCGGCGGGGTCGCCGGTTGCGACGAGGAGCCGGGTCGCGACGACGTGGTCGATGAACGGGATCGGTGCGAGGACGCGCCCCGCTTCCCCGGCGACGAGGGCGAGCGCGAAGACGCCGGCGTCGTCGCCGCCGAGGTGTTCCGGCAGCGCCATGGACGTCACGCCCATCTCGACCGCCCGCTGCCAGAGGTCACGGTCGATGCCCTCGGCCTCCGCCTGCCGGACGGAGTCGGCCGACACGACCGACCCGAAGAAGTCGGCGAACGCCTCTGCGATCGTCTGGTCGTCCTCGTCGAGGGACACGTTGCGACGACGGTGTTCGTAAGGGTTCATGCATTCCTCCGCTTCGTCTTCGGGTTTCAGATGGCGATGCCGACGAGCTTGGTGTCGAGGTATTCGTCGATGCCCTCGTAGCCGCCTTCCCGGCCGAGTCCGCTCGACTTGACACCGCCGAACGGCGCCGCCGCCGAGGTCGGGTTGATGTCGTTGACGCCGACCATGCCGAACTTGAGGCGCTCGGTGACGCGGATCGCGGTCGACAGGTCCCGCGTGTACACGTAGGCCGCGAGCCCGTACTCCGTGTCGTTCGCGCGCCGGATGACCTCGTCCTCGTCGTCGAACGGCGTGACCGCCGCGATGGGGCCGAACGTCTCCTCGACCGAGATGAGCATTTCGGGAGTGACGTCGGCCAGGACGGTGGGGGCGTAGAAGGTCGTACCGGCCATGCCGTCGACCGCGACGCGATCACCGCCGACCAGGACGCGCGCACCCTTGTCCCGCGCGTCGCCCACCTGCTCCTGCATCTTCGCGACCGCGCGCTCATCGATGAGCGGGCCGATCGAGACGCCCTCCTGCTCGCCCTGTCCCACCTTCAGCGCGCGGACCCGCTTCTCCAGGGTTTCGAGGAAGGCGTCGTAGAGGGAGCGGTGGACGTAGATGCGGTTCGGGCTGATGCACGCCTGCCCCGTGTTGAGGAACTTGACCAGTGCCGCCCCCTTCGCGGCGTGTTCGGGATCGGCATCCGGGAAGACGATGAACGGCGCGTGCCCGCCCAGCTCGACGGACACCCTCTTGAGAGTCGGCGCGGCCTTATGCACGAGCATCTTGCCGATCGCGGTCGAGCCGGTGAAGGTGAGTTTGCGCACCTCGGGCGATTCCAGCAGCGCATCGCCGACTTCTGCGGCCCGGCGGCTGGTGACCATGTTGATGACTCCCGCGGGCAGCCCGGCGTCGAGGAAGAGCTTCAGCGTCTCCACGGCGAGCAGCGGCGTCTGCGCCGCCGGCTTGAGGATGGCCGTGCAGCCTGCCGCGACGGCCGGGGCGAGCTTGCGCGTGATCATCGAGATCGGGTAGTTCCACGGGGTGATGGCGGCGACGACTCCGACCGGCTGGCGCATCGTGAGGAAGCGCTGATCCGCGCGCGCCGAGGGAATGGTCACGCCGCTGATGCGCTTGGCCTCCTCGGCGAACCAGGCGAGGAAGTCGCCCGCATAGGTGACCTCGGTGCGCGCCGCGCGCAGGGGCTTGCCCTGCTCGCGCGTGAGCAGACGGGCCAGTTCCTCGTGCCGTTCCTGCAGGAGCCGATGGGCCCGCGTGAGGACGGCCGCGCGCTCATAGGCGGTCGTCCGCGACCACGTCTCGAAGGCGGTGGATGCCGAGGCGATGGCATCCTGCACGTCCTGAGCGTCGCCATCCGACGCGTGACCGATGACGTCCGCCGAGGCGGGGTCGGTCACCGGAAACGTCGCTCCGGATCGCGCGGGCCGCCAGACCCCGTCGATCAGAATGGTCGATGCTTCAATTCCCATGGCAGTTCTCCCAAGTGTGCGCACGTCGCTGTATCGCGTTCCGGTAAGCGATACAGTAACACCGTTTCCAATCCTGAGGAGGATGCCATGTCTGCAATCTGGGTCGCCCGTACTCGCCCACGCACCCCCGGCGACGAGGCGGATCTCATCCGCTTCCTGAACACCACGCACACCGACGAGCTGCACGCCGGCCTCCCGGAACTGGCGGAATACCGCACCTTTCGGCGCCAGGACCCCGACGGTCGCATTCAGCTGGTGTCGATCGGACGCTGCCCGAGCCTCTCCGGTGCGGAGTTGATCGAACGCATGGCCGCCCTCGCACCGGGCCTCACCCAGAGCGCCGCCATGTCGTTCGAGCCGGGCGAGGCCCCGTCCCTCGAGTTCGCCGAAGAGGTGTGAGGCGAGACATGCCCTCGCCGCGCCGCGCCCTCATGACGCACGGCTTCGCGTCCTCGTGGGAACACGGCTGGGTCCAGCACGGATGGCCCGACCTCCTCGCCGAGATCGACATCCTGCCCGTCCCGTTCGGACTTCCCGGTCACGTCGACTCGCCGCTTCCCCCCACCGCCGACATCGAGCTCGTGCGGTCCACCGCGCTGGACGAGGCGGCCGGAGCCGACACGGCGATCGGATTCTCCCTCGGCGCGGCGCTCACGCTGCATCTCGCCGCGCAGGAGCCCGAGCGGTTCGAGAGGATCGTGCTCCTGGGGTTCGGCGACCGCGCCTGGCCGAGGCCGGGCGAGAACGCCCGATTGGCCGATCGCCTCGCCGACCCCGCCCGCGACGACGCGGACATCGCGCAATTGCGCCGGGCGGCGCGGACCGCGGGGAACGACCTCTCGCGCATCGAGGCGTTCTTGCGGCACTTCCCCGGACCTCCACCCCCCAGCCGGCTGCGCGCGATCACGGCCGACGTGCTCATCATCCTGGGCGAGAGGGACGACCTGGGGCCGGCGACCATGGCCGCCACCTCGATGACGAACACCCAGCTGCGACTCCTCCCGGACGTCGACCACTGGCGCACCCCCTCGAGCCCGGCGGCCATGCGTGCCGCGGTGGAATTCCTGTCGTGAGCGCAGCCGCCGGCGGGTATTTATGGTATGCCTTACGGTAAGCAATCTCACACGGTAGTGGCCGAGCGATGGAGCAGTGATGATCGACGCAGATCTCCCCCACGGATTCACGTCCCCGGACGACGTGGCGACCGGACTGCGCGCCACCGGGTACCTCCCCGACGCCGACATCTCGACGACGGTGTTCCTCGCCTCCGCGCTGGAGAAGCCCCTTCTCCTCGAGGGGCCGGCCGGGACGGGGAAGACCGACCTCGCGGCATCCATCGCACGCACGACAGGCGCACGCCTGATCCGCCTGCAGTGCTATCACGGGATCGACGAGGCTCGGGCGCTGTACGAATGGGACTACCGCAAGCAGCTCCTCGCGCTCCAGGCCGCGGGGACGGGACCCGACGCGAGCCTCGACGGGGTCTTCTCGGAGGACTTCCTCCTCTCCCGCCCGCTGCTGGAGGCGGTCAGAGCCGAAGACCGCGTCGTTCTCCTCATCGACGAGGTCGACCAACTCGACATGGAGACGGAAGCGCTGCTGCTGGAGTTCCTCGCCGACTTCCAGGTCACGATCCCCGAACTCGGCACCATGCGCGCGGCGCGGGCCCCGCTCGTCTTCCTCACGTCCAACGACAACCGACGCCTGTCCGACGCTCTCAAGCGCCGCTGCCTCTACCTGCACATCTCGTACCCGGACGCCGAGCGCGAGAGCGAGATCATCCGATCGAGGGTGCCCGGGATCGACGAGCGCCTGTCGATGAAGATCGCCGAGACGGTGGCGATGCTGCGCGGACTCGACCTCAAGAAGCGACCGAGCATCTCCGAGAGCATCGACTGGGCTCGCACACTCCTCCTCCTCGGGGCCACGGACATCGACGAGGACCTGCTCGTCGCGCACGCGAACGTCCTGCTCAAGTACGCGTCCGACATCGATCTGGCGCGAGAGACCCTCGGCGTGCGGACATGATCGATGCGGTGCGGGCGCTCGCCGCCGAACTCCGTCGCGTCAACGTCCCCATCGTCACCAGCGACCTCATCCTGGCCGCCGAGGCGCTCGACGCGATCGATCTGACGCAGCGCGAGACCGTCCGCAGCGCCCTCGCCTCCTGCCTGGCCAAGGGAGCGGAGTACCGGGACACGTTCAACGCTCTCTTCGATCTGTACTTCACCGGGACGCCCGTCGACGGCGCGGGCCTGAGCGCTCTGAGCGACGACGCGCTCCGCGCGGCGACGTCGACCGCCCTGCGTCATGGCAATCGGAGCTTGCTCCGCGAGATCGCCGCAGAGGCGGTGCGGCGGTTCGCGAAGATGGAGCCCGGTCGTGCGGTGGCCGGTACCTATTACATCTTCCGGACGCTGCGCGAACTCCACGTCGAGGAGATCCGCGCCACTCTCACGGCTCCGCGCGACGTGGTCCTGCACGGCGGCATGGCGGGCGTCGCGGATCGGTTGCGCGATGCCCGCGCGGACCGTGCGGTCGCGGAGTTCGAACGCACGGTGGAGAGCGAGGTGCGACGTCGCCTCGTGGCCGATCGCGGAGCGGACGCCGTCGCCGCCGTCCTCCGCGCGCCGCTCCCGACGGATGCCGACTTCCTCACCGCATCGACAGCGACGATCGCGAGAATGAACGAGGTCGTGGAGCCTCTGGCGCGTCGACTCTCGCGGGTGCTGGCCGAACAGTCACCCGCATCGGCGCGGTCTCGTCTCGACGTGCGAGCCACCATCCGCGCGTCGATGTCGACGGGCGGATCTCCGGTGTCGTTGCGTCATCTCCCCCCGGACCCCCTGAGACCGCGCCTGGTGGTTCTGGCGGACGTGTCCGGCTCGGTCGCGGCGTTCGCGGGTTTCGCCCTGCAACTGGCCTTCGCCCTCAAGAGCCGGTTCTCCTCCGTGCGCTCCTTCGTCTTCGTCGACGGCGTGGACGAAGTGACCTCGCTCATCGGACGCGCAGGCTCCATCACCGAGACGACGCGGTTGATCAACACCCGCGGCCTGGGCGTCTGGGGGGACGGGCACTCCGACTACGGCAACGTCCTCGCGACCTTCTCGGGACGCCATCTGGATGCCATCGACTTCCGGACGACCGTCCTCATCCTCGGGGACGCGCGGACCAACTACCGCGACCCGAGGCTGGACGTGGTCGAGGAGATCTGCCGCGTCGCCTCCCGCGTCTACTGGCTCAATCCCGAGCGACGGGCGCTGTGGAGCGACGGGGATTCCGCGATGTCGGAGTACGCACCGCTCGTCACCGCCGCGGTGGAATGCCGCACGGTGCGGCAGTTGGAAAGTTTTGTCGAGACGCTGAAATGAGCGACGGAGGAACCGAACGATGACCGATCAGACCATCAGGATCGCGGAGCCGCGGGTCGACCTCCCGTTCGACGGCGCCTGGCGATCGACCGATCCTCTCGGCTTCCCCGGCTACCTCCCACCGGCCACCTCCGATGAGTCCATCCGCGCCGGAATCGTCCACGCTCCGCTGGGCGACTACGTCCTCATCGAGTGCGACTTCCATCGGATGGGCGGAACCATGGGCGTGGTCGCGGGCGAATCCACCGCAGCGGCATTCCTGCGCGCGGCGGACCTCCGCCTCCCGGTCGCGGCCATCATCAGCTCCGGCGGAGCACGCCTGCAGGAGGGCGTCCTGGCGCTGATGCAGATGGGACGGACCACGGAAGCGGTGGCGGTGCATCGACGGGCCGGTCTCCGCTCCGCCGCCGCCTTCCGCAGCCCGAGCACGGGCGGCGTCTTCGCATCGTGGGGGAACGCCGTCGACATGCGCGCCGTCGCGCCGGGAGCCGTGATCGGCTTCGGCGGCCCGCGCGTCGTGGAGGTCGTCACGGGAGAGCGTCCGGATGCCACGTCGCACAACGCCGAGGCCGCCTACCACGACGGCAACGTGGACGCCCTCGTTCCCGAGGAGCAGCAGCAGGAGTGGCTCGAGTGCGCGATCGGCGTCCGTCACGCACCCGAACCGCTGCGGCTGGCCCGCCCGACCGCGCCGCGCCCGTCCGCCACACCCTGGGAGGCAGTCCTGGCGGTCCGCACGGCAGAGCACCCAAGCGGCATGGATTGGGTGAGCTGGCTCGCGGACGAATGGATGGAGCTGCGCGGAGCGGGTCGTTGCTTCCGTGCGGGGATCGCGCGCATCGGCGGTATCGAGACGGCCGTGGTCGCGATGCAGCGCGACAAGACCGGACGACGGAACGCGGGCCCGGTGCCCGCGGACTTCCGGCTCGCGCAGAGAACCATCCGGCTGGCCGATCGCGTCGGACTCCCGGTGCTGACCGTGATCGACACTCCCGGCGCCGACCCCTCCCCCGCCTCGGAGACGGAGGGGCTCGCGCGCGAAATCTCCCACACCCTCGTGGCTCTGAGCGACCTGTCGACCCCCAGCGTCGGACTGTGCGTGGGCGAGGGCGGGAGCGGCGGGGCGATGGGGCTCGCCTGGACCGACACCCTGCTGTTGAGCGAGGGATCGGTCTTCTCGGTCATCGGCCCCGAACCCGGCGCGGCCGTGCTCTACCGGGACGCGGCGCGTGCACCGGAATTGGCGACCGCCTTCCGTTTGCGCGCGGAGGACGTGGTGGCGACGGGCTTCGCCGATGCGATCGTCCCGAACGATGTGGATGCCACGCGGGCCGCCGTCGTCGACGCGCTCCGGCTCGAGAACGCCGGTCGGCGCGTGGTGCGGGCGGATGCCGCAAGCCGCGCCGCGATGCGGATCGGCTGACGCCCGAGTCGACCCCGCGCCTCATCGTCGCCGCTCGGCGGGCGAGGCGGCGGGGTCTCTTCGCGGGCCCTCGGGAACGACGCGCGTGCGAGCGTCCGCCGCGACGACCCGCCGGGGTCAGCGTCCGACGCGACCGAACAGGGATGCCACCTGCGTGGTGACGACCGGACGCAACGCCACAGCGGCGCCGACGATGGCGACCATTCCTATCGCGAACACCGTGAAGCCGGCCCAGCTGCCGTCGTCCTGCGTGCCCCAGTACATGTGATTCAGGTTGCGCAGCGCACCGGTGGCGAACACGAGGAAGACGTGGACGAGGACGAAGAGGACGAAGTAGAGCATCACGGGGAAGTGGACCTTTCGAGCCACCTCGACGGGGAAGATCCGGCTGAGACGCTCGGCGCGAGCCGGCCACAGGGCCGACATCCGCAGACCCGTGATCGCCGCGAGCGGGGCAGCGAGGAAGATCGTCGTGAAGTAGGCCAGCACCTGGAGCGCGTTGTAGTTGACCCAGCCGTCCTCGGTCGGCCACGACAAGGACACGTACTGCAGCGCCGAGGACACCGCGTTGGGAAGGAACTCCCACGAGAACGGAACGACGCGGATCCACTGCCCCGTGCTGAACAACAGGACCACGAACACGATGCCGTTCGCGAGCCAGAACATGTCGAGGAAGACGTGGATGAATTGCTCGATGGGGATCTTCCGTCCGCCGCGACGCGACTGCCAGGATGCCATCGGGCGAGACGTCCGGCGAATGGTCCAGCCCGTCTTGATGACGAGGACCATGAAGAAGGCGTTGAGCCAGTGCTGCCACATCACCCAGGCGGGGAAGCCCTCGGGAGCCCACGCGGGAAGGGGGACCTCGCCGGGGTAGCGCGCGACGAAGTCGCGGCCCGCGGGCGTGCCCCAGAGCAGCACCCGCACGATGAGGACGACGCTGGCCACCAGGACGACGGCGAGCGTGCCGCCGACGATGACCGCGGTCACGGCATCCACCCCGAAGATCCGCCGCCGAGCCGGGCGGACCTCTCGTTCGGCGGCGGCGGGCACGGGTGGGGCCGCGCGGCGATCCTCACGCGGGGCGGGGACGCTCGGCTGTGGATCCGTGTGATCGACCGCGGGCGACTCCTGGAGAGCGCCGCCGGCCGCGGCGATCCACCCCGGCACAGCGGCCTCGAGGAGAGTCCCGGCCGGCGGCCACCCCTCCGCGCCGAGCTGCCGCGGCAGACCGCGACGAGCGGAGGAACGGCGAAGAGTGCGGGCGACCGCCGCGTCGGCATCCCTCCGGGGCGGGGTCGAGGCCGCCCCCGCCGACGCGGCCCGCGCCGACACCACCGGCGGTCGGACGTCGGCCGCGGGCCACGGCGCACCCCCGGACGTCCGGGGCAGGCCACGGCGCACCCGCGGCGCGTCCGCGATCGTCGGCGCGGACCCGGCGGACACGGCCGGGGACGCGGAGGCATCGCTCCCGCCGGGGAGGACGACGGCGACTTCGAGACGATCTGCTGGCCAGGGGTCGCCGCCCGGCGTCCGCGGAAGGCCCCGTCGGACGGGAACCGAATGCGCCACCATCACCGCTGCTTCAGGGTCTCGATCGCCTGCGGGACGATGGTGAACAGGTCACCGACGACACCGAAGTCCGCGATCGCGAAGATGGGAGCGTCCGCGTCCTTGTTGATCGCGACGATGCGCTTGGATGCCTGCATCCCGGCGCGATGCTGGATCGCCCCCGAGATGCCGACCGCGACATAGAGCTCCGGGGTCACCGTCACGCCGGTCTGTCCGACCTGGTGGGCGTAGGGGATGTACCCCGAGTCCACGGCGGCGCGGGAGGCGCCGACGGCCGCGCCCAGCGCGTCGGCCAGCTCTTCGACGAGAGCGAACTTCTCCTTCGACGCGAGCCCTCGGCCCCCGGAGACGACCTTCTTCGCCCGGCGGAGATCGGGGCGGGAACTGCTGATCTCGGCGAGGACGAACGCGTCCGCGCGTGCCGACCGACGCGCCGACGGCTCGATCGACAGCGTGTGCACGGTGGGTGAGTCCACCGCGACCGCGCGCTCGTCCACGGCGCCCTGACGGAGCGTGATGACGGGAGCGCCGGCGGTGGCTGCGGCATCCACCAGGTAGTTGCTCCCGAAGACGGAGTGGTGCGCGATGATGCCTTCTTCATCCACGCCGACCCCCACGGTGTCGATGAGCAGGGCCCGATGAGTCCGCACGGCGAAGCGCGCGGCGGCCTCCCGCCCGTCGATCGAATGCGCGACGAGAACGGCCGCCGGGACGACGAGCCCCTCGGCGGCGGCGAGGGCGTCCACCAGAGGGGTGACGACGCTTCCCTCCGGGATCGACACGCGGATCACCTGCGCGGCGCCCGCGGCGCCCGCGGCCGCGGTCAGCGCGTCCGCATCCGCCCCCGGAGGCACGGGAACAACGGCGACGGGTTCGCCGATCGTGGCGGCCGCGCCCAGAACTTCGGCGGCACTCGGGGCGAGCACGCCCGCGGGAGTCACGTCGAGAAGGGCGAGGATCGGTTCGGCATTCATCGGCGCACTCCTCAGACGAGCTTCTCGGCGATCAGGTATTCGGCGAGGCGACGTCCGCCCTCGCCGTCGTCGGTGATCGTGGTCCCCGCCGCCCGCGGGGGACGCGCCGCAGCGGAGATCACGATGGCCCGCGGCGCGCGCGCACCCTCGGTGTCGGCGCCCAGTTCCTCCGCGCCCAGTCGGGTGAGCGGCTTCTTCTTCGCCGCCATGATGCCCTTGAAGGCGGGAAAGCGAGGGTCCGGCAGAGCGTCCGTGATGCTCGCGACGGCGGGAAGCTCCGCCGCGAGTCGGACCGTACCGCTCTCCGTCATCCGCGTACCGCTCACCATGTCGCCGGCGATCTCGATCTCGGAGAGGTTCGTCAGGTGCGGCAGCTCCAGGTGCTCGGCGAGCATCGCCCCCAGAACACCTCCGCCGCCGTCGGTGGAGACGTTGCCGGTGAGGACGAGGTCGGGGCTCTCGCGCCGAACGGCAGCCGCCAGGACTTCCGCGGTCAGGGTCAGATCGGCGCCGACCAGGCCGTCGTCGCTGATGAGCACCGCGCTGTCGGCTCCCATGGCCAGCGCCTTCCGCACCGCCGTCTCGGCGCTCGCCGGGCCCATGCAGATCACCGTCACGGTCGATCCCTCGCTCGCCGCCTGCAGGGTGAGCGCCGCCTCGACGGCCCGTTCGCCGATCTCATCGGCGACGCGCTCGCTGCCTTCGCGGTCGACGAGTCCGGTCTCCAGGGAGATCCGGCGGTCACCGTAGGTGTCCGGCACCTCTTTGATCAGCACGACGATGTGCACGTGGCGTCCTCTCCTCGACGTCGGCGTCACCGCCGACCGACATACTGAGAGTATTACCGTATCTAATTCAGGTCAATCGGAGCACGCGCGACGACCGTGTCTCCTCGCGACGAACCGCAGCGACGCGGAGGGATCACTCCGGCCCCCGCTCGACCATCCCGCGGGCGGCGGCCGCGAGACGCGTGAGCAGGTGGGCGGCGCGGCGGGCATCGGCATCCGACCAGTCCGCGGTGAGGCGCGCGATCAGGTCGTCCCCGACGCGGTACAGCTCTCGCGCGACGACGCGCCCCTCCCCCGTCAACCCGACGAGGCTCGCTCGCGCGTCGACCGGGTCGGGGACCACCTCGATGAAGCCGCGGTCCGTCAGACGCGCGATCGCCTTGCTGATGCTCGGCGCGCCGATACCCATCACCCGCGCAAGGACTCCCGGTCGCACCCGGCCGCGGAATCCGAGCTCCCACAGCACGCGACCGTCCGTCCCGCCCAGGCCGTCCAGCGCGTCGTTGCTGAGACGGGAACGGAACTCCGCGGCGCTCCAGAGTTCGACCAGCGTCGCCAGCGGGAGGGCGATCGGATTGCGGTAGCCCAGGTCACCGGCATCCTCGATATTCGCGCTCACGGGATCACGCTACCGGGCGTACTGTTTCCTGCAGATAGTTTCCAAAGGAAAGGAAATTCCATGTCATTCGATGGCAAAGTCGCGATCGTCACGGGTGGGGCCTCGGGGATCGGTGAAGCGACGGCGAAGCTGCTGGCCGCGAAGGGCGCGCACGTCCTCATCGCGGATGTGACGGATGCCGCGGGCGCGCGGGTCGTCGGCGAGATCGAGGCGGCGGGCGGATCCGCGCGCTTCCGACACGTCGACGTGTCGCGACCGGGCGATGCCCACGAGATGGTCGCCGAGGCGGTCGCGACGTGGGGCGGCCTGCACTACGCCGCCAATGTCGCGGGCATCGGTCAGGTTCCCTCCCGCCTCCACGACATGGAGGAGGGCACGTGGGATCTCATCATGAACATCGACCTCAAGGGCATGTGGCGCTGCATGGTGGCCGAGATCGAGCACTTCCTCACCAGCGGCGGCGGGGCGATCGTGAACGTCGCGTCCGGCGCGGGGATGCGCGCGACCGTCGGGCAACCGGCCTACGGCATCGCGAAGGCGGGTGTGATCCAGATGACCCGCCAGGGCGCGCTCGAGTACGCCAAGGACGGCATCCGGGTGAACTCCGTCGCCCCCGGCCTCATCGACACGCCCGCCGTGAAGGCGCTGCCGGACGACATCCGCGCCATGTACGCCGCGGGACAGCCCGGCGGACGCATGGGCGAACCCGAGGAGATCGCGGCCACGATCGCGTGGCTCCTCTCCGACGAGGCGTCCTTCGTCTCGGGCCTGAACCACCTGACGGACGGCGGCTGGTTCCAGATGTCGCCGGCGTAGCGCCCACTCAGCCGCGCGGCGAGGGGTGTCCGGCCTCCCTCGCCGCGGGCAGACGCACCTCGAACGTCGTCTCCCCCGGGCGGCTCTCGACCGTGATCGTCCCCCCGTGCGCGAGGACGATCGCCTGCGCGATCGACAACCCGAGGCCCGTGCTCCCCGCGTCGCGGTTGCGCGATTCGTCGCCGCGCGCGAACCGCTCGAAGAGGCGCTCCACCACCGCCGTCTCGATCCCCGGTCCGGTGTCGGACACCCGCAGGACGACGTGCCCTCCGTCGGGGAACACCGATGTCGTGACCACCGTGCCGGGCGGGGTGTGGGTGTGGGCGTTCCGCAGCAGGTTCGCGATGACCTGGCGCAGGCGGTCCTCGTCGCCGGGGACGGTGAGCGGGGCGTCCGGGGCGATCTCGAGACGCCACTCCCGGTCGCGGTCGACGGCCTGCGCGTCGCTCACGGCATCCACCGCGAGGAGAGGCAGCTCGACGTCGTCGTCGCGCAGGCGCTGGCCCGCGTCGAGGCGCGCGAGGAGCAGCAGGTCCTCGACGAGCGTCCCCATCCGTCGGGCTTCGGACTCGATGCGCTCGAGCGAACGGCGCTGGGATGCCGTCATCGGTTCGGTGTCCGCGAGCGACAGCTGCGCGTAGCCGCGGACGCTCGCGAGGGGCGTGCGCAGTTCGTGACTGGCATCCGCAATGAACCGGCGCAGCTCGCTCTCGCTGTGCTCGCGCGCGGCGAGCGCGGACTGCACCCTCCCGAGGAGGTCGTTGAGCGAGGCGCCGACGCGGCCCACCTCGGTGCGGACGTCGGTGTCGGCGGCATCCACTCGATCGGGGATGTCGACGTCACCGCGTTCGAGGGAGCGTTCCGAGACGCGTTGCGCGACACCCGCGACGCGCTCCAGCGGACGCAGGCTCCGACGGACGAAGAGCGACAGACCCGCGACCGCGACGATCAGCGTCACCGCGCCGACGGCGACGAGGATCGCGGTGAGCGCGCGCGTGGTCGCGTCGACATCCGCGAGCGACAGACCCGCGAAGACCGTGGTCCCGCTCGAGAGCGAGCGCGCGACCACCCGGAAGGAGCCCAGGTCACCGCCGAGGTCGACGGTGGTCGGGGCGTCCCCGGGCCGCACCGCACCGGTCAACGCCGACACCTGCGCGTCGGAGAGCGCGACCTCGCTGCCGTCCGCGGCGACGTAGCCGGAGAACCGGGTCGTGCCGTCGCCCGCGACCACCGCCTGCAACGATCCCGCGCGCGGCGCCGGCCGCCCGCTCGGCGCGACGGAACCGGGGGCCGGGGTCGGCTCCGACCTGACGGGCGTCCCGCCGTCGCGCTGCGCCGCGAACTGCAGCGCCGACGTCACCTGCTCGTCAAGCCGGTCGTACACGAACGCGCGGAGCGCCGTCAGGGTCGCGACCGCCATCACCACGATCGCGAGTGCGACGAGCCCGCTCGCCCCGAGGACGAGCACGCGCTGGAGGGTCGGCGGACGGCGGGTCATGACGGCTTGATCGTGTAGCCGACCCCGCGCACCGTGTGGATCAGGGGCTCCCGCCCCGCGTCGATCTTCCGCCGCAGGTACGAGATGTAGATCTCGACGACGCCGCTGTCGCCGCCGAAGTCGTACCCCCACACCGTGTCGAGGATCTGCGCCTTGCTCACCACGCGACGCGCGTTCTGCATGAGGTAGCGCAGCAGCTCGAACTCCTTCGCCGTGAGCTTGACCGGGATGCCACCCCGCTCGACCTCGTACGCCTCCTCGTCGAGCGCGAGGTCCCCGACGCGCAGCACGGTGTCGGCGATCGCGGCCGCGGCGACGTGCCGCCGGGCCATCCCGCGCAGGCGGAGGATGACCTCCTCGAGGTTGAAGGGCTTCGTGACGTAGTCGTCGCCGCCCGCGGCGATCCCGGCGATGCGGTCCTCCACGGCATCCTTCGCCGTCAAGAACAGGACGGGGACGTCGTTCCCGGCGGAGCGGACGCGCGGTGAGCAGCTCGACGCCGTCGATGCCGGGCATCATGACGTCGAGGACCAGCAGGTCGGGGCCGAAATCGCGGATGACCTCCAGCGCCGCGCGCGCGTCGGTGGTCGCGCGCGCCTCCCATCCCTCGTTGCTCATCGCCATGCGCAGCAGTTCGCCGAGGTTCAGCTCGTCGTCGACGACGAGCGCGCGGATGGGCGTTCCGTCGGGACGGGTCAGCGGCGGCCGGGAAGCGGGCATGTGCCTCAGCATGCCGTGTCCGGAGCCGCTCGGCATCCCTTCGGGCCGCTCCCGGCACCGCCCATAACCGCTTCATAGCAACGGTGAGGAATCGGTGAGGGTGCCGTCCCTAACTTCGTGGCCACGGCCGCACCCCGCGCCCGGAAGGAGAACCATGTACTGGACGTACCTGCGGCGCGAACTCGGCGGCCGCAAACGACAGACCGTCATCGTGGCGGTCGGCCTCGCCGTCGCGATCGCGCTCGTCATCGTCGTCAACGCGCTCTCGGCGGGCGTCCGCGACGCGCAATCGGAGGCCCTCGCCTCGGTCTACGGCGTGGGCACGGACCTCACGGTGACGGGAGCCCAGGCCGAGCCCGGGTCGGGCACCGGGCCGCGCTTCGACTTCGGCGCCGACGCCGGCTCGAGCCAGGACGGCACGACCTCCCTCAGCCAGTCCCGCCTGATCACCGACTTCCGACGCCAGACGCTCGACGCCTCGACGGTGTCGACGGTCGCGGGACTCGACGGCGTCGCCTCGGCGACCGGTGCGCTCTCCCTCACCAACACGACCTTCTCCGGACAGGTACCCGACCGCAGCGCGGCCGAGTCCGGCGAACGCGGCGAGCGCAACGGCGGTGGACCCGGCGGCAACGGCGGGAGCAACTTCAACGTCGACGCCTTCAGTGTCCTCGGCGTCGACCCCGCCGCCACGGTCGGCCCGCTCTCCGCGGTGACCGTCTCCGAGGGCCGCGCGCTCGCCGCCTCCGACGCGGGCACGGACGTCGCCGTCCTCGACTCCACCTACGCCGCGAGCAAGAGCCTCGCCGTGGGCGGGACGATCGACGTCGGCGGCACGGCGATGCAGATCGTCGGCATCGTGACCTCGGCCGCGGCCACCGCCGACACGGCCGCGAACGTCTACCTCCCCCTCGACGTGGCGCAGACGCTGTCCGGTGCCGGCGACGTCGTGTCGACCGTGTACGTGCAGGCCACCTCGTCGGATGCCATCGGCACGGTGCAGAGCGAGCTCACCGCCGCGCTGCCGAACGCCACCGTGAGTTCCGAGTCCGAGCTGGCATCCACCGTCTCCGGCTCGCTCTCCAGCGCGTCGTCGCTCATCACCAACCTCGGCACCTGGCTGTCGATCGTCGTGCTCGCCGTCGCCGTCGCCCTCGCGGTCCTCTTTACCCTGTCGGGCGTCGCCCGCCGCACCCGCGAGTTCGGCACGCTCAAGGCGATCGGCTGGTCCAACGGCCGCGTCGTCGGCCAGGTCGCGGGCGAGTCGCTCGTGCAGGGGCTCATCGGCGGCGCCGCGGGTCTGATCCTCGGGCTCGGCGGCATCCTGATCGTCAACATCATCTCCCCGACCATCGCGGTCACCGCCTCTGGCCGGGGCGCCGGCGGGCAGGGCGGGGGCGGGGGCTTCGGCGGCGGGGGCGGCGGATACGGCGGCGGCGGCGGATTCGGCCGCGCGGCGGCGCAGGCCTCGGACGTCGTCCTGCACGCCCCGCTCACCCCGACCATCATCGTCGCCGCGGTCGGCATCGCGATCCTCGGCGGCGTGCTCGCGGGAGCCTTCGGCGGCTGGCGCGCCGCACGACTCAGCCCCGCCGCCGCCCTCCGCGCCGTCGGCTGACCGGCATCCCTCACCCACCAGGAGACATCGTGACCATGACAACTGCATCCACCACCGAAGCCGCAGCTGCGAACGCGGTCGGCTACCGGCTCGAGAACGTCACCCGCACGTACCGTCAGCGCGAGCGCACCGTGACCGCGCTCGCGGGGATCGACCTGGAGATCGCCGCCGGCGACTTCGTCACCATCCAGGGACCCACGGGGGGCGGCAAGTCGACGCTCCTCCAGATGCTCGGGGCGCTCGACCGACCGACGTCGGGGAGCGTGCGCCTCGGCGACCTCGACATCGCGCAGGCCTCGAACGGGAGGCTCAGCCGCATCCGGGCGAGCGATATCGGCTTCGTGTTCCAGGGGTTCAACCTCATCCCCACCCTGACCGCGGCCGAGAACGTCGACATGGGACTCGAGCCCCTCGGGCTCTCCCGCGACGAACGGAAGCACCGCGTCCACGAGGCGCTGGGCCGCGTCGGGCTCGCCGAGCGCCACGACCACCGACCGGGCGAACTGTCGGGCGGTCAGCAGCAGCGTGTCGCGATCGCCCGGGCGGTCGCCAAACAGCCCACGGTGCTTCTCGCCGACGAACCGACCGGCAACCTCGACGAGCACATGCGCGACGAGATCCTCGATGTCCTGGACGCGCTGAACGCCGAGGGACTCACCCTCGTCGTCGTCACGCACGACTCCGCCGTCGCCCGCCGCGCCCGCCGTCGGCTGCGTCTCGCGGACGGGAAGATCACCGAAATCGCCCACGGATGACGCGGGCCGCTGCCGGTGCAGAAGACACCGGCAGCGGTCCGTCGGCTTCTCGAGCCGCCTCCTCGGTCCCTCCCCCGCGGAAAAGTCCGCGTCTAGGCTTCCAGACGTGATGACTTGGACCACCGTGCACCTCGTCGCGACGATCATCGTCAGCGCAGCGTTCCTCGCCAGCGGCATCCTGAAGCTGCGAGCCGCGGAGAGCACCCGTGACACGATCCGCGCTCTGGGTCTCCCCTCGATCCTGCAGCGCGACGGTGTGGCGCGCGCCTACCCGATCGTCGAGATCGCCCTCGGGGTCGGGCTGTTGGTTCTGCCCGCACCCCTCTGGTGGCTCGCCTCCCTCGCGGGGCTGCTCCTGATGGCGGTGTTGACGTTCCTCGTCGTGCGGGTGATCCGATCGGGGGACGCCGTCGCGTGCAACTGCTTCGGGTCCACGCAGCCCATCACCGGCCGGACGGTCGTCCGAAACAGCATCCTCACGGCGCTGGCCCTCCTCACCGTCGTCGTCGATCCAGCGACGACGGCCCCGATTCCAGATGCCATCCGGTCCTGGCCCGACGTGCTCTTCGGGGTCGTGCTGGCAGCCGTGCTCTCCGCCGGAGTCACCGCAGCGATCCTCCTGGGCCCGTCACGGCCACGCGACGCCGAGACGTACGAGGATCGACCGCTCGTCCTCCCCGACCTCCTCCTGCGGGATGGTTCTGGATCCCCCGTGCCCCTCCCGGGCCTCACCGCCGACGGCGCGGTGCTGCTCATCAACGTCAAGTCGGGCTGCGGACCCTGCACCTCGGTCATCGAGGCGTTCTCCGACGGAGACCTCATCGGCGACCGCGTGAGGGTACGGGTGATGGAACGTACGCCGGTGAACGGGATCGCACCCGATGCCGCTCGGCTGTGGGACGACGACGGAGAGGTTGCACGCGTCCTCGGGCTCGCCGCCACGCCCTCGGCCCTGCTCCTGGCCGCTGACGGCACCATTCCAGCGGATCCGGTGCGCGGCAGCGATCAGATCTTCGATCTCGCGCGCGGCATCGAGGAAGCGGTCGCTGCGCTGCGCCCTCGCGGGCTCGACGATGTCGACCTGTGAACTAATCATCGTGTAGACATCCGCGGAGCCTGATCCTCCCCCTCCCTAGCGTCGCGATACCGGTCGAGTTCGGCCGGATCAGACGCACCCCTGGGGGAGAACGTGGTGAACGAGAAATCCGGCATCGACCGTCGAACCGTCCTGAAGGGAGCTGCCTGGTCGACACCGCTCGTCGCGATGGCCGTGGCAGCTCCGGCGCACGCGGCGTCGGGTCCGACGTGTCCGCCGTGTCTGACCGCCGGGGTCCTCGGCGCCGTCACGACGCAGGCCGTCGTCGTAGGCAACAAGGGAGCACTCGCCTTCGCCGGCGCTCTCGGTCTGGACTCGCGCGGGTGCGATCTGACCCTGTTCAAGCCGCTCTACACGATCATCCCCACGAGCGCGACGCTCACGATGAGCGACGGCTCGACGCACAGCGGCACCGGACTCGCCGCCGGTGCCGGCACATTCGGCCAGTTGGGCGCTCTCCCCGGCACGATCCTGTTCAGCAACCTCTCCTTCCCGAGCGGCACGTATGTCCTCAACAGCAACCCGGCACGCCCGACGAAGATCACGGTCAACGCGAACGTCGTCCTCGTCGGTCTCCCGTCGCTCATCGAGATCACGTGCCCGGTCACGCTCACGTACGACCTGAACGTCTGGGGTGCCGGGGTCGTCACTCCGAGCTTCCTCGGCGGAGCCGGGACCATCAACTACACCGGCACGGCGACTCCGGCCTGATCCGCGTGGGGCCCACGCGCTGCATCAGCGTGACGGGCTCCACGCCCGTCCGCGCACCTCACCACCCGTGGAGCATCGAGCGCCCCGCGGCACGCTGCCGCCGCACGCGACAGTTCGCGCCAGACGGCGCAACCAATTCGTGCCAGAAAAGCAGCCGGTCGATGTGGCGGCGATGATCTCCTCACCCTGACGAATCCTGCAGGGAAATGCCTCGAACAGTCGCGGGGCAAGGGATTCTTCAGCGATTCCAAATTCCGGGGGGAATGATGAATCACGTCGTATCGGCGACCCGGGGCAGCGAATGACCGATGCCCGCGATCAATCGTGCTACGCGTCGGCGGCCATCCATCCGCCCTCGATCAGCCGCGCACGCAACTGCTCCCGATTGGTGGCGCCGAGGGCACGTCGCGCCCGCTGGAGATGGGTTCGCACGGAGGACACCGGCAGACCCAGCCACCGTGCGATGCGCTCGGACGACGGGGCGGTGCGACCCGCGAACAGGCACGCCACCTGCAACTGCCGGTCCGAGAGATGGACGTCGGGCAGAATCGGCAGCTCGGGATCGGCGTCCCTCCGCGTCGGCGACCCCCCGCCCACGGCTCGCAGGAGCGCGTCGAGGTCGTCCGACCGCGTGAGCACGACGTACGCACCTGTCGACGTCAAGCGGGCGCGATGCTGCCGGCTGGGACGGTCGGCGACGACGATCGTGCGGGCGCCCGCGGCGCGCAGGGCCCGGACCTTCAGTGCTGACGGCACATGGTCGACCAACTCTGCGCGGAAGACGACGACATCGGCGACCGCTCGGATACGCGCCGCGTACTCGGTCCACGTCGAGGCGATCTCGCGCAGCTCGACATCGGTCCGGCCGCGCGCGATCGCCGCCTGCAGCGCGGGACCGATCGCAAGAAGGTCGTCGACGACATCGATACTCGGGATACCCACGGAACGCCCCACACCCACGGCGCGAGCGTAACAGCGATGCCGTTCCACACAGGTCCGCCCGTCGATGACGTCTGGGCGGCCACATCCAGCCGCATGGCCGGCTCGCTCCTCGCCGAGTACCTTCAGGCGGTCCTGCGTCGCCCCGTCGTCACCGGACCACCGGCAGACCTCCGCCCCGCCCGCGTGACCGTTCTGCTGGCGGCGATGGAAGAGCCGAACACACTCCCGCGCGCCCTGCGTTCCCTGACGGCCGGGTCTTCTCGCGTCATCCTCAGCTACGACGGCACCGGGCGCACCACCGAGCTTCTGGACGCGGCGGATCGGTTCGGGGTGTGGGCCGTCTTCGACGCGCGTTCCGACGTCCGCGGGCTCGTCGACCTCGTGCGGCGGGCATTGTCCGCTCCCGCCTCCTCCTCCCGCCACGCGGCCTCGTCCCTCGGCCGCTGGCACCTGGCAGCCGGTCCCGATAGGTCGGGGCTCACCTCCCGCGAGCAGGAGGTGGTCCAGCTGCTGTGCGCGGACGATCCGGTCGAGACCATGCGTGCAGCCGAACTGCTCGGCATCAGCGTCCACACCATGAACGTGCATTTGAGAAACGTGCGACGGAAACTCGACGGCCACTACACGGGTAACAGGCAGGCGCTGCGAAACGCGTTGATCGAGGTCGGATGGTTGGAATGTTGAACCCATTCATGCGGATTCGAATACTCGCCCGGAATGAGGCGCATGACCTCCTTTGGTAGAAAGGAAGACTGTGCCATCACCGCTGGATCGGAGGATGCAATGCCGAAACAGACGGAGCGCGTTTCCTACATCGACGACATCGTCGTCCGACGACGCGATGGAGGTGAGCCGCGCCCGAGCCGTCTGACGATCCGGCATACCCAGGTGTACCGACTCCGGAACGTGCGGTCAGCGTCGATCGCACACCTCGAACCCGATTTCGATGATCTCTTCCTGCTCGGGTCCATCACCGGCCCCGTCGATGTCGGCGCGGGCTCGGAGACGATGGCGGTCCGGCCCGCAGAGCTCGGGGTGGTCAGTGGCCCGGAGGTCACCTTCTCCGCCACCGAACCCGCCGACATCGTGCTCGCCGTCTCACAGGGCACGGTGATCCGCGAAATGGGCCTCGGCCCGGGTACCGGCCGGGCCATCACCCGCATCCCGGTCAACCGCATGCTGGCGAGCACACTCAACAGCGCGCTGATCCTCGCCTTCGAGCTGGTCGACGCGGACAGCCGCAAGCTGGACCCGCGCGTGATCGACTTTCTGCACCTGATGGCGCGGGGCCTGCTCCAGTTGCCCCGCGACCCGCAGGCGAGCGAGGAGTTCGAAGTCGGGGCGACGGAACGCGCGCGCGTGCTCATCGCCGGTGCACACACGTCTCCCCGCACGAGTCCGACGACCATCGCCGACGCTCTCGGGATACCTCTGCGGACATTGCAACGCGCTTTCGCCGCCGAGGGGTCGTCGTTGGCCCGAGAACTGCGCACGGCGCGAGCCCGAACGGCACATGCGCTCCTCACCTCGGGATCCGCGGTCGCCGGTGGGGCGACCGCGATAGCCCGGGACTCGGGCTTCGGAAGCACCGTCAGCATGCGAAGAGCCCTGTCGGAACTGCACGCGGAAACCGGGCCGACGGACCCGCCACCGCCGGCCGGATGAGGGCCGCGGCATCCATTCGCCCTCCCGCTCCGAATAAGCGGATGACGGCGACGCTTCGCGTCATCGTCGACAGGGAGAGGGATGCCATGACCACCGACACCGCCACCCGTACCGACGAGCCGACCACCGTTCGGCGCCCGCGGGGCTGGTTCTGGGCCGCCCTGGCCGGGCTCGTCTCGGCCGCCGCGCTCCTCGCCGTCGCCGAACTGTTCGCGCTCCTCGTCGCGCGCGCCGCGAGCCCCGTCCTCGCCGTCGGGTCGTTCATCGTCGACATCGTGCCCCGCCCCCTGAAGGAACTGGCG
Source organism: Microbacterium sp. SLBN-111 (assembly GCF_049739645.1). Classification (NCBI taxonomy): domain Bacteria; kingdom Bacillati; phylum Actinomycetota; class Actinomycetes; order Micrococcales; family Microbacteriaceae; genus Microbacterium; species Microbacterium sp. SLBN-111. The sequence goes on along the minus strand of NZ_JBMGQH010000001.1, from coordinate 2,506,647 downwards.
ATCACGGTCTTCGGCGAGTCCGACAAGATCGCCCTGCTCGTGGGCGTCGGACTCGGCGCGGCCGTCGCCGCCGCCGTCGCGGGCGTCCTCGAGTACCGGTTCCGCCCGGTCGGCGCGATCCTCCTCGGCGTCGGCGGCGCCCTCGCCACCGCGGCGATCCTCACGCGCGCCGGCGCGGGTGCCCTGGCGTGGCTCCCGCCCGTCCTCGGAACCGTCGCGGGCGTCGTGCTCCTCGTCCTGCTCACCCGGCGCCTGCGGCGCTGGTCGACGGCTGCGGCCGCCGACGACGCCCCCGCCGCCGGGCTCAACCGCCGCGGATTCTTCCTCTTGTCCGGCATCGCCGCGGCGAGCGCGGTCGTGATCGGCGTCGGCTCGCGCGTCCTCAACGCGGCCACGAACTCCGTCGCCGCCGCCCGCGACGCCCTGCGTCTGCCGTCAGCCCGCAGCACCGTCACCGTTCCGCAGGGCGCCTCGCTCGATGTTCCCGGCCTCTCGCCGATCATCACGCCGAACGCCGATTTCTACCGCGTCGACACCGCCCTCACGGTCCCGAACGTCGATCCCTCGACGTGGCGCCTGAGCATCGAGGGGATGGTCGACAAGCCGATCGAGCTCTCGTTCGACGACCTCGTCAACATGGGCCTCGACGAGTACGGCGTGACACTCACGTGCGTCTCGAACGAGGTCGGCGGCAACCTCGTCGGCAACGCGATCTGGCAGGGCGTGCCGATCCGCGACGTGCTGCGCCTGGCGTCCCCCCAGGGCGACGCCGACATGGTGCTCTCCGAGAGCGTCGACGGGTTCACGGCATCCACCCCCCTGTCGTCGCTGACGGACGACGGACTGGATGCCATCTTCGCGGTGGCCATGAACGGCGAACCGCTGCCCTTCGAGCACGGCTTCCCCGTGCGCATGGTCGTGCCGGGCCTATACGGCTACGTCTCGGCGACGAAGTGGGTCACGAAGCTGACGGTCACGCGCTTCGACCAGATGGAGGCGTACTGGACGCCGCGCGGATACTCCGCCGAGGCGCCGATCAAGATGTCGTCGCGCGTGGACACCCCGAAGATCGGCACCCCGGTCTCGGCGGGCAAGGTCCCCATCGCCGGGATGGCGTGGGCGCAGCCGGTCGGAGTGAAGACCGTCGAGGTCAGCATCGACGACGGCGACTGGCAGCAGGCAACGCTCTCCGCCCCCATCAACGACCAGTCCTGGGTGCAGTGGGTGCTCGAATGGGATGCGCAGCCCGGCTCGCACTACATCACGGTGCGCGCGACGGACAAGCAGGGCAACGTCCAGATCCAGGAGGCGGCGGCGATCGCCCCGAACGGCTCGAGCGGGTGGCAGCGCACGCTGGTCACCGTCCGGTGACCTTGCGCATAACGGCCAGCGCACGATGCGTGTCAAGACCTGTTCACGGTGCGGACCCGCGGGGCATGATCGGCTCATGCCTTCAGCAAGCAGCCCGACGTCCCGCGGCTTCACCGCATGAGTGTGGCCGAGGACGACTCCTCCCTGCTCCCCTCCGCCGAGGCGGACACCGCGCCCGACGAAGGGCGACCGATCGCTAGCCTGCGGCGCGCCCTGCCGCCGGACTGGGACGGTCAGGTCGACCAGTTCGCGATCGTGAAGCTCGACAGCGGCGGAGTGGTACGCGGATGGAATCTCGGCGCCGAGCTGATCAAGGGGTACGCCGAGCACGAGATCGTCGGCGAGCACTTCTCGCGCTTCTACCGTGAGGAGGACCGACGGCGCGGCCTGCCGAACCGTCTGCTCGCCGCGGCTCAGCGCGACGGGCACGTCGAGGACACGGGGTGGCGCGTCCGCAAGGACGGCAGCGAATTCTGGGCGCGCGTCACGATCTCGGCGATCCGCAGCGAGTCGGGTCAGGTGCTCGGGTTCGTCAAGATCGTGCGTGACCTGACCAGCGAGAAGGAGGTCCTCGACGAGCAGGCCGCGCTCCAGCGGACCTTCGCCCACGACCTCCTCTCCCCCGTCACCGCGCTCCGCGGATACCTGGATCTCCTGGCGGACGAACTTCCCGCCGATCACCGCCTCCTCCGGCTCGCGGGCGAGGCCAGCGACCACCTCGTCGCGATGGCCCAGGCGCTCCTGGCCGACGCGGCTTCCCGATCCGAACCGGGGCGGCGCCGCGTGACGATGGACCTCGTCGCGCGCGGCGCGGTCGCCCTCGTGCTGCCGGGCGACGCGCCCGATCGGGTGGCCTTCGGACAGATGGATGCCGTTCCCGTCGAGGGAGACGTTCTGGGCCTGCGCCGCGCGGTCGCGAACGTCCTCGAGAACGCGGCGAAGTACTCGGACGACGTCATCGACGTCGAGGTCTACGAAACCGACGAGGGCGCGACCGTGTCGGTGAGCGACCGGGGACGCGGCATCCATCCCGACGATCTCGCCGTCATCCTTGATGAGGGCGAACGCGGGCGGCTCGCCGACCCGCGCGACGGCGGGAACGGGATCGGACTGGCGAGCGTACGCCGCATCGCCGCGCAGCACGGCGGTACCGTGCGACTCTCCAGCGAACTGGGCGTCGGAACGACCGTGCGGCTGACGATCCCGCGGGCCGACGACGAGTTCATCCCGAGCGAGTGACCTCCGCGGCCGTCACTCCGAGCGCGTGACCTCGGCTCCGGCCGCCGCGATCTCGGTGAGCGCCTTGGCGCTGGAGTCGGGGTGCACGCCCGCGACGAGGTCGGTGAACACGCGCACGCCGCGGCCGGCCTTCAGCGCGTCGAGGGCGGACGCGCGGACGCAGTAGTCGGTCGCGATCCCGACCACGTCGATGTCGCTGATGCCATTCTCGTCCAGGATGCCATCGGCCGTGACGCCGTCGTCCGTCACTCCCTCGAAGAGCGAGTAGGCGGGCTTGCCCTGCCCCTTCTTGAGGTGGTGGGTGACGCGGCTCGTGTCGAAGACCTCGTCGTAGTCGGCGCCGTACGTGCCGCCGACGCAGTGCGCGGGCCACGTGTCGATGAAATCGGGCTCCGCCGCGAAGTGACCGCCGTTGTCGTCGTCGCCGTGGTGCCAATCGCGGGAGGCGACGATCACGGCGTAGTCGTCGGCGTGCGCGTCGAGGAAGCGCGAGATGCGCTCGGCGACCGCGTCGCCGCCGGCGACGCCGAGGGCCCCGCGCTCCGTGAAATCGTTCTGGACGTCGACGATGAACAATGCCCGGCTCATGCGTCGAGCCTACGCGCGGGCGCCGACACCGGGTCCGTCATCCCCGGGTGAACAGCAGGACGATCGAGAGCACGAACGCGAGCGCGCCCAGACCCAGCACCCCGGTGGCGAGCAACGTCAGGAACCGCACGTGCGGCGACGACCGGGTCAGCCGCATGCGGTGCCGGGATCCGCGGCGCGCGAAGATGTCGGCCATGTCGGCGTCGCCGATCCGCGCGTCGTCCTGCGGTGAGAGCGGCGCCTCATTGACGCCCCCGTGCTCGTCGAACCAGCGCACCACGCGGTGGTCGTCGATGTCCTCGACCACGGCCCGCACCGGCACCCACGTGCCGTCCGCGACGTAGACGATCATCGCGACGATGGCGAGCAGGAGACCGACTCCCAAGCCCACCCACGTGAAGAGCTCGATGACGACATCTACGACGTTCGACACGGGGGCTCCTGCGGGCGGCGACGTTCTCCACGCCGAAGGGCGGCGGGCGGGGCTCTCAGCCTATCGGGCCGTTCCCTCTCGGGCGGTTTCGCGGTGTGCGGCGGGGGCGACGACCGGGAGAACACGAAAGGCCCGGGGAAACCCGGGCCTTTCGTCGTGCTGGAGCCGCCTAAGGGAATCGAACCCTTGACCTATTCATTACGAGTGAATCGCTCTGCCGTCTGAGCTAAGGCGGCGCGCGCCGCTGTGGCGTGCACGATCATCGATCTTACATGGTCAGCGGGCGGGCTGACGAATCGTGCCGGCTCAGTAGTCGCCGGTCGCGGAACGGTCGGCGAGGATGTCGCGGCTCGACGACAAGCCCAGGCGGGTCGCACCGGCGGCGATCATCTCCTCCGCCGCGGCGCGCGTGCGGATGCCCCCGGATGCCTTGACCTCGGCGCGGTCGCCGACGGTGCGCTTCATGAGCTCGACGGCGTGGACGCTGGCTCCGCCCGCGGGGTGGAAACCCGTGGAGGTCTTCACGAAGTCGGCACCCGCGGCGACCGCGGCCTCGCAGACGGCGACGATCGCGTCGTCGGAGAGCGCGGCGGCCTCGATGATGACCTTGAGGACGGTCGGGGCGGGGACGGCGGTCCGCACCGCGCGGATCTCGGCCTCGACGACCTCGTAGCGGCCCTCGATGGCGGCACCGATGTCGATGACCATGTCGATCTCGTCGGCGCCCTGGGCGACCGACAGCGCCGCCTCGGCGGCCTTGACCTCGGCGTGGTGCTTCCCGCTCGGGAAGCCGCAGACGACGGCGACCTTGAGCCCCTCGGGCACCTCGACGGGGAGGAACGACGGCGACAGGCACACGCTGTATGTTCCGAGTTCGGCCGCGTCGGCGATCGTGCGCTCGACGTCGGCGCGGGTGGCCTCGGGCTTGAGCAGCGTGTGGTCGATGTAGGTGGCCAGGTCGGGCGTGGTCATGGTGCTCCTTCGGGCGGGGACGACCACAAGCCTACGTTCCACGGGTGTTCGCGCGCTCGGCGGGGCGGCGCCTCTCAGCCGCAACGGTGCCCGTCGTCGGGCACCGTTCCGTCGATGAGGTAGGCGTCGACGGCGTCGGTGACGCACGCGTTGCCCTTGTTGTAACCGAGGTGCCCCTCGCCGACGTTCGTGATCAGGACGCCCTGGGACAGCTGCGATGCGAGGCTCTGCGCGCCCTCGTAGGGTGTGGCGGGATCGCCCGTCGTCCCGACCACGAGGATCGGCGGCGACCCGGGTGCGGTGATCTGCTCCCGCTTCCCCGTCGGCGGCGCGGGCCACGTCTTGCACGGGTCACCGCCCGAGCCGCTCCAGTACGGCGCGATGACGGGAGCCGCGGCGTCCAGCTTCTGCTGCAGCTCCGCGACCGCGGCATCCGTCCCCTGATCGGGGTAGTCCATGCAGTTGTAGGCGATGAACGCCTCCATGGTGTTGCCGTCGTAGTGATCGCCCACGCGGCCGTTGTAGAAGTCGGCGAGCTGGAAGGCGACGTCGGCGCGGCCGTTGCTCACGTCGGTCAGGGCGGATCGCAGGTAAGGCCAGCTCTCCTCGCTGTAGAGAGCGGCCGTGATCGCGGTCATGAGCGTGTCGCCACCGAGGCGGCGGCCGTCGGCCGCGGTGATCGGACGCGCGTCGACACGCGCGAGCAGGGACGCCACGTCGGCCATCGCGTCGTCGACGGTTCCGGCGAACGGGCAATCCTTCGTCTTCAGGCAGTCGGCCATGAACGACCGAAGCGACTGCTCGAATCCGACGGCCTGCTGGAGCGAGGTGTCGGAGCCCGAAACGCTCGGGTCGATGCCACCGTCGAGCACCATGCGATCGACCCGCTCGGGGAACAGCCCCGCGTAGGTCGCGCCGAGGAACGTGCCGTACGAGAAGCCGAGGTAGTTGAGCTTGGCGTCACCGAGCACGGCCCGGAGCACGTCCATGTCGCGCGCGGAGTTCTCGGTCGTGATGTACGGCAGGATGCCGTCGCTGTGGTCCTGGCAGGCATTCGCGAAGTCCGCGGCGCGCTGGTCGAGGGCCGCCTTCCGTTCGTCGCTCCCCCGTGCTCCCGGCGGGATGTCGTACAGGAAGGCATCGAGCTGGGCCGGTTCGTAGCAGGTGACCGCGGTGGACTCTCCGACTCCGCGCGGGTCGAAACCGATGACGTCGTAGTCCTGGGTGAGCTTGTCGTCGACGAGGATCGACAGCGCCTGCTTCATCAGCGAGACGCCGGCCGCACCGGGTCCGCCCGGGTTGGTGAGCAGGGAGCCGATCGGCTTGCCGGACGTCGCGCGGTGCCGGACGACGGCGAGGTCGAGGTCGCCCACGCTCGGGTCCGCGTAGTCGCGGGGAACGGTGACCGTGGTGCAGTCGAGGCCCGTTCCGCAGGGCTGCCAGTCCAGCGTCTGCCCGTAGTACGGCAGGAGTTCGGCGGGGACGCCGTCGGTCTGCGGCGCGAGGGACGCACCGTCGGTCGGCGGCACGGGCGGGATCTGGGCGTAGAGGCATCCGGAGAGCGCGACGGCGAGGGCCGCGACTCCCGCCACGACGGTGGCGAGACGCCGACGCAGGCTCACGGCGCGGATCCGTTCGCGACGGTGATCAGGAGGCTCTCGAGCGCGAGCAGCGGAGCCGCGTTCTGCTCGAGATTGCGGCGGGTCTCGGTGATGCGGTCGAGCACCCCGAGGGTGCGGGCCGGGGTCCACTCGGCGGCGAGAGAGCGCAGGTCGTCGATCCTTTCGGCGTTGACGAGATCGCCGTCGCGCCCGTACTGGAGCATGACGACGTCGCGGAAGAGCGATTGCAGGTCGGTGAGCACGCGGTCGATGCCGTCGCGGAGACTTCGGGTGGCGCGGCGCTTCTGATCGTCTTCGAGGGCGTTCAGCTGGCTGCGCACGCTGGGCGGCACCGCCGCGCCCTCGGCGATCCCGAGGGTGCGCAGCAGGGTGCGGCGCTCCTCCTCGTCGCGCGAGGCGGTGAGGGCTTTGGCGTCATCGGTGGCGAGGCGGACGATCTGCCCCGCGACCTCGACGGCGTCGCTGATGCCGCGGACGGCGAGGACCGCGGACAGCGTCTCGGCGCGGCGCGCGCGGGCGTCGTCGTCGGTGGCGAGGCGCTGCGCCATGCCGATGTGCCGCTGCGCGTGGCGCGCGGACTCTTCGGCGACGTCGGCGGGCACGCCCGTGCGCTCGACGATCAGAGACGCCACGTCGGCGACGGAGGGCTCGCGCAGCCGCAGCACCCGGACCCGCGAGCGGATCGTCGGCAGGAGGTCGGCGTCGCTCGGGGCGCACAGCACCCACACGGTCTGCTCGGGCGGCTCTTCGAGGGCCTTGAGCAGGACGTTCGACGTGCGCTCGGCCATACGGTCGGCGTCCTCGACGACGATGACGCGGTGGCGACCCAGCGACGGCGCGAACGACGCGCGCTCGACGAGACGGCGGGCCTCGTCGATGCGGATGACGACCTGCTCGGTGCGCAGGGCCGTAAGGTCGGGGTGGGTGCGGGCGAGCACCTGCCGCTGCGCGGCCTCGTCACCGGGGTCGGCGATGAGCGCGGCAGCGAAGGCGTAGGCGAGCGTCGAGCGCCCCGATCCGGGCGGACCCGTGATGAGCCACGCGTGCGCGAGGGCGGCGGGATCGGCGGCGGCGGCACGGAGCGTCTCGACGGCCTCGGCCTGTCCCCACACCGCATCCCAGGGGAACGGCGCGGCGATCGTCGACGGGGGCGGCTCCACGGCGGTCGACATGGGTTCCACCCTAATCGCGGCCACCGACACCACCACTGCCGATCCGCTGGGTGTCGACGGTGTGAGGGCGGGCTCTCAGACGAGTCGGGATGCCACGGCGGCACGCACCCGTTCGGCGAGCGCGGGCGCCGGCTGGGTGGCATCCAGGACGAGGAAGCGCTCGGGCTCGGCCGCGGCGAGGCCGAGGAAGGCGGCCCGAACGCGTTCGTGGAACTCGGCCTTCTCGGCTTCGAGGCGGTCGAACGGCTTGTCGTCGGCATCGAGCCGGGCCCGCGCGGCGGCGGGGTCGAGGTCGAGCAGCACGGTGAGGTCGGGCAGGAGGCCCCCGGTGGCCCATAGCGACAGTTCCCGCACGTCGTCGGCGTCGAGCACGCGCCCGGCGCCCTGGTATGCGACGGAGGAGTCGAGGTAGCGGTCCTGGATCACGACGTCGCCGCGCGCGATCGCGGGCTGCACGACGGTCTCGACGTGGTGGGCGCGGTCGGCGGCGTAGAGGAGCGCCTCGGCGCGCGGGGCGATGTGCCCGCGGTGGTGGAGCACGATGTCGCGGATGCGCACGCCGACGTCGGTGCCACCGGGTTCGCGGGTGCGCACCACCTCGCGGCCCTGGCCGCGCAGCCAGTCCTCGAGCAGTGCCGCCTGTGTGGTCTTGCCGGCACCGTCGCCTCCCTCAAAGGTGAGGAAGAGGCCGGGTCCCCCGGCCGTCGCCGCGCGGGGGGCGTGCGGGGGGCGGGGGGCGTCGGCGGTCACGACTTCTTCGCCGGGGCCTTGCGCGTGGTCGTCGTCTTCTTCGCCGCGGTGCGCTTGGGGGCGGGGCCCTTCGCGCGCTTGTCGGCGATGAGTTCGACGGCCCGCTCGAACGTCACGGCCATGGCGTCCTCGCCGCGCGGCACCGTGGCGTTGGTCTCGCCGTCGGTGACGTACGGACCGAACCGGCCGTCCTTGAGCTTGATCGGCTTGCCGCTGACGGGGTCGGCCGGGAACTCCTTGAGCGCGCTGGACGCGCGGCGGGCGCCGTACTTGGGCTCGGCGTACTTGGCGAGGGCGTCTTCGAGGGTGATGTCGAAGATCTGGGACTCGGAGTCGAGCGACCGCGAGTCTGTGCCCTTCTTGAGGTACGGGCCGAACCGGCCGTTCTGCGCGGTGATCTCCTCGCCCGTGGCGGGGTCGGTGCCGACGACGCGCGGGAGCGAGAGCAACTGCAGCGCGGTGTCGAGGTCGATCGTGTCGACCGACATCGAGTGGAAGAGCGACGCCGTGCGGGGCTTCGGCGCGGCTTCCTTCTTGGCGCCGCGCTTCTTCGGGGCCTCGACGACTTCACCCGTGGCCTGGTCGACCTCTTCGGGCTCTTCAACCTCGACCTCTTGCACGTAGGGGCCGAAGCGACCGTCCTTCACCACGACGAGCTTGCCGTTCTCGGGGTTCTCACCCAGCACCCGGTCCCCGGCGACGGGCGCATCGATGAGCTCCTGCGCCTTCTCGGGCGTCAGCTCGTCGGGCGCGAGGTCTTCGGGGATGTTGACGATGCGCGGCTTCGCGTCCTCGGGGGCACCGGGCTGGACGACCTCGAGGTAGGGGCCGTACTTGCCGAAGCGGAGGGTCGCGGTGTCAGTGATGCGCGTGGAGTTCAGCTCGCGCGCGTCGATCTCGCCGAGGTTCTCGACGATGTGGCGGAGACCCACCTGCTTCTCGGACCCGAAGTAGAAGGCCTTGAGCCACTCGGTGCGGCGTTGCTCGCCGCGGGCGATGGCATCCAGGTCGTCTTCCAGGGCCGCCGTGAAGTCGTAATCGACGAGGTCGGCGAAGTGCTGTTCGAGCAGCCGCACGACACTGAAGGCGAGCCAGCTCGGAACGAGCGCCTGGCCGCGCTTCGTGACGTAGCCGCGGTCGAGGATCACGCCGATGATGCTGGCGAAGGTCGACGGGCGACCGATGCCCTTCTCTTCGAGCGCCTTGACGAGGCTGGCCTCGGTGTAGCGCGGCTTCGGGGACGTGCTGTGCCCCTTGGGCTCGACGTCGCTGATCGCGAGCTCGTCGCCGACGGCGACGGGGGGCAGCGACTGGTCGGCGTCCTCGTCGTTGCGCTTCTCGTCGTTGCCCTCTTCGTACGCCTCGAGGAAGCCCTTGAAGGTGTACACGGTGCCGGAGGCGGTGAACTCGGCGTTCTTCTCCCCGGCCTTCACCGCGAGGGTGACCGTGGTGGTCTCGTACTTGGCATCCGACATCTGGCTGGCGACGGTGCGCTTCCAGATGAGGTCGTACAGCTTCTGCTCGTCGCGGTCGAGCGACGAGGCGAGCGACGCGGGCGTGCGGAAGTGCTCGCCCGAGGGACGGATCGCCTCGTGCGCCTCCTGTGCGTTCTTGGAGTTGTTGCGGTAGACGCGCGGGTTGGCCGGCACCGCCTTGTCGCCGTACAGCGCCACCGCCTGCTCGCGCGCGGCCTTCACGGCCTGCGTCGAGAGAGCGGTGGAGTCGGTACGCATATACGTGATGAAGCCCTTCTCGTAGAGACGCTGAGCGACACCCATGGCGTGCTTGGCGCTCATCGAGAGCTTGCGTCCGGCCTCCTGCTGGAGCGTGGAGGTCGTGAAGGGGGCGCGGGGGCTGCGGGTGCCGGGCTTGGCCTCGACCTTGGCGACCGTGGCCTTGGCCGCGGCGACGATGTCGGCGGCGAGCGCGCGGGCCTGGGCCTCGTCGAGGACGACGACGGCCTTCTTGAGCTTTCCGTTGTCGTCGTAGTCGCCACCGCGGGCGAGCGGGGCGCCGTCGAGACGGTTGAGGCGCGTCGTGAACGAGGACCCGGACTTGGATGCCAGCGCCTCGACGTCCCAGTACGAAGCCGACACGAACGCCATGCGCTCGCGCTCGCGCTCGACGACCATGCGGGTCGCGGCGGACTGCACGCGGCCGGCGCTGAGCGCTGTGCCCTCGCGGCCGGAGCCGACCTTGCGCCACAGCACGGGCGAGACGTCCCACCCGTACAGACGGTCGAGGACGCGACGGGTCTCCTGGGCGTCGACGAGCGACTCGTCGAGGTCGCGCGTGTGGTGGACGGCATCCTGGATGGCGTCCTTGGTGATCTCGTGGAACACCATGCGGCGGACGGGGACCTTGGGCTTGAGGACCTCGCGGAGGTGCCACGCGATGGCTTCGCCTTCGCGGTCACCATCGGTGGCGAGCAGGACTTCGTCGGCGGACTTCAGGGCGCGCTTGAGCTCGGCGACCGTCTTCGTCTTGCGGTCGTTGACGACGTAGTAGGGGTCGAAGTCGTTCTCGACGTCGATGGAGTACTTGCCGTACGCCGCCTTCTTGTCGGCCGGGATCTCCTTCTTGGAAGCGAGGTCGCGGATGTGACCGACCGAGCTGAGCACCTCGTAGCCATCGCCGAGGTATCCCTGGATCGACTTCATCTTCGTCGGGGACTCGACGATGACGAGCTTCTTGCCGTTTGCCACTGGGGTCCTTTCTTCGTTGCACACCATACACACGCCTTCCTGGTCGGGATCCGGGAGGTCGTGCGCCGTCGAGACATCGGGTGGTCCGGCTCGGGAGCGTGCAGCGAACGGAATCCCACCGTACGCGCTGCCGACCGTCACCGTGGCGACGAGGCCGTCGACATCGCAATCGTTCAGGTTCACGCCACCCGCTTCGGAGACTGCGGCGGCTGCTCCGCACGGCACCCCGGGGACCGCGCCGCTGACGGTGTCGGCGGCGGCGAGGGCCGCGGCATCCGCAATTCCGGCGAGGCGCTGGGCCTGCACCGCGCCGCCGCCCGCGAAGCCGAGGCCGAGGACCGCGAGCGCGATCGCCGCCACGACGCCCACGGCCGAGACGCTCCCGGCCATCACCCACCCCCACCGAGGGCGCACGCGTGAGCCCGAAGCGGTTCGAGCGCGATCGGGAGCGGAACCGGGGCCGAGACATCGACGCACACGAGCGTGTCGGTCCGGTCGAAGGAGAGGTCCGCCCCGGCATCCGCGACCACCGCCCGGGCGCGCTGCTCATCTCCGCGCCCGAGCAGCCGCGCGGATTCGGCCGCAGTGTGCTCGAGTCGCACGGACGCCGCCGCCGCGACCAGGGCGCCCAGGGCCAGCGCGAGCACCAGGATGATCGCGGGGAGGGCCACGGCGAACTCCGCCGTGACCGCTCCACGGTCGTCGAGGAACGGCCGCCTCATTGCACGGAGAGAGCACGCCGGACGAGGTCGGTGAGAATGCCGCGCACCTCATCGGACCGCATGATGACGACGAGGAGACCGGCGAAGGCCACGGCGGCCATCGTGGCGATCGCGTATTCAGCCGTCGCGGCGCCGCGGTCGTCCAGGAACAGGGCCGATGCACGGCGGCCCGTGAGCGGACGAAACGACGCGTGGGGTCGGGCGGGTGTGAGGGAGGGAATGGACATCGGACTCTTCTTTCTAGGGGGAACGGGCGGTCAGAGAGGGATGGACGTGGAGCGGACGACACCGAGGACGGCTGGTACCACCGCGAGAAGGAGGAAGGCGGGGAGCGTGCAGATGCCGAGCGGGATCAACAGCCGGGTCGACAACCGGGCCGCCGCCTCCCGACCGGTCGCCCGGGCGCGGTGACGAGCGAGCCACGCTTCGCCGCGGAGGAGTTCCACGGCGGGAGCGCCGGCCCGCGCCGAGAGCTCCAGCGCCGTCGCGATGTCGGCCGTCGGTTCCGCGTCGACTCCTCGGGCCGCCGCGCTGAGCGCCCACGCTCGTTCGATCGACGCTCCCGACGCCAGCGCCATCGCCACGAGCTCGGCATCCCAGCCCGGGATGCCGTCATCGGGTCGAGCGCGCCGCGCGAGGTGTCGGGTCCAGATCACGCTCGCCCCGAGCAGGACCAGCCCCGCGAGCAGCGCGCACGCGCCGAGCGGTTCGGCGATGACGTGCAGCGGGTCCAGTCCGAGGAAGGAGCCGAGCGGCAGGCCGAGCACAGGGAGCCAGGTCAGCAGCCGCGCCGTGGCAACGGGCTCGGCGAGCGCCACCGCGATCTCGGCCTTCACCTCGCGCGCCTCCCGCAGGGCGATGACCGCGGATCGCAGGGATTCGGCGAGCGGCGCGCCGACGGCCGTCGCGACCGACCACGCGGCTGCGATGTCGCCCCACGCCCCTCCTCCGGAGCGCAGAACCTCCGCGACGTCGCCGCCGTCCTCCGCGGCTCGGGCGGCCTGGACCAGGAGTGTGTCACCCTGCCCGGCGAGGTGCCGCCACGCCGCCGGGGCGGGAACACCCGCGCCCAGGAGCACGGCCAGTCGCATCGCGGTCTCGATCGCGACGTCGTCGCGCGCGCCGCGCGCCGGCGTCCTCACGCGATCGCCTCGACGTCGACTCCGAGCCGATCGCCACGCAGCACCGGCCGACCGATGCCGACGACCCGACGGTGACCCTCCCGACGCTCGACGTGCACGATCGCGTGCACGGCGCTCACGGCCTGGCGCGCGAGGGCAGCGGCATCCATTCCTGCGAGAGCCCCGAGCGCTTCCAGGCGCGCGGGCACCTCCGCGAGGCCGCCCGCATGGAGGGTGCCCGCTCCGCCGTCGTGCCCGGTGTTCAACGCGAGGAGCAGCTCCCGGATCTCGGCGCCTCGGCACTCCCCCAGTACGAGGCGGTCGGGGCGCATGCGCAACGCCTCACGGACGAGTCTCGGCACCTCGATGCCACCGGCCCCCTCCAGGTTGGCCTGTCGGGCTTCCAGGGCGACGTGATGCGGATGGCGCGGGCGGAGTTCGGCGACCTCCTCGATCGTCACGATCCGCTCCGTCACGGGGACGGAGGACAGGAGGGCCGAGAGCAGAGTCGTCTTACCCGCACCCGTGCCGCCGGTGATGAGGACGTTGGATCGCTGGCTGACGAGAGCACCCAGTGCGTCGCGGATCGCCTCCGAGAACATGCCCGCTCGATGCAGATCGTCGAGGTCCGGCGAGCTCCAGCGCGGGACGCGAATCGAGATGGCCGTCCCGCGGGCGGCCACCGGCGCGAGGACGGCGTGCACGCGTACACCGCGCTCCCAGCGCACGTCGACGCACGGGGACGCGTCGTCGAGGTGACGCCCGCCCCGCGCGATCAACCGGACGGCCAGCCGCCGGACCTCCGCCTCGGTCGCGCACCACGACGGCACCCGTTCCGCGCCGCTCCCCCGGTCGACGAACATTCCCTCGTCGCCGTTCACGAAGACGTCGCTGACATCGGGGTCGTCGAGGAACGGCTGGAGGAACGCGAGGGCGGGATCGTCCCACGCGGACGAGAGCAAGGCGAGCGGTGCCGGCGCGGGAGCGGGAAGGGGGAAGAGGCGGGGGGAGGTCACGCCGATGACGGTACGGAGGATCACCCAGCCCGCGCGGCGCCGATGCCACGATCCGTGGATGATTCCGCCGATTCACCGTCTGGGGAGGGCAGGTGCTCTTCGGGGAGAGTCGGGCGCGGAACCGCCCGGAAAAAAGAGAGGGCGGCATCCCATCAATGGGGGGCGAGGGATGCCGCCACGCGCCGGGGAAAAATTGGGGGGCTCCCCCCGACGCGCTTGCCGGAAGCGATGTTCGGGCAGATACAAGAGTACGCACACGAGCGCGCCACGCCAACCCGAATCGCTAGATGATCGAGCGATATATCAGGCGTTTCGCCCAGAGCGGATCCCAACTATCGGAGGTAACCGCCGTTCGCGGCGGAGGGATAGCGTGACCGTGGCGCGAGGACGCGCCGTGCCTCGACCGCGAAGGAGCGCCAGATGAGCAGCCAGATCGATCATCTCCTCAACGAAACCCGCCGTTTCGCCCCGTCGGCGGAGTTCGCCGCGAACGCCGTCGCCGACGCGAGTCTGTACGAGCGCGCGGCCGCCGATCGCGAGGGTTTCTGGGCAGATCAGGCGCGCGAGCTCCACTGGCACACCCCGTTCACGAAGGTGCTCGACTGGTCGAACCCGCCGTTCGCCGAGTGGTTCGCCGACGGCGAGCTGAACGTCGCCTACAACTGCCTCGACCGGCACGTCGAGGCCGGCAACGGCGACCGCATCGCGCTCCGGTGGGAGGGCGAACCCGGCGACCGGCGCAACGTCACCTACGCCGAACTCACCGACGAGGTGAAGCGCCTCTCGAACGTGCTGATCGACCTGGGCATCGAGCGCGGCGACCGCGTCGCGATCTACCTGCCGATGATCCCCGAGGCGATCGCCTCGATGCTCGCCGTCGCCCGCATCGGCGCCGTCCACTCGGTGGTCTTCGGCGGCTTCTCGGCCGACAGCCTCCGCTCCCGCATCGACGACGCCGGAGCCAAGCTCGTCATCACCGCCGACGGCGGCTGGCGCAAGGGCAAGGTCTCCCCCCTCAAGCCCGCGGTCGACCAAGCCCTCGCGGACCGCAACGGGTCCGGCATCCAGGAGACCGTCGAACACGTCCTCGTCGTCAAGCGCGGCGAGAACGACGTCGAGTGGACCGACGACCGCGACATCTGGTGGCATGACGTCGTGCCGCAGGCCTCGGCCGAGCACGAGGCCGAGGCGTTCCCCGCCGAGAACCCCCTGTTCATCCTCTATACCTCGGGCACGACCGGGAAGCCGAAGGGCATCCTCCACACGTCGGGCGGCTACCTCACGCAGGCGGCGTTCACGAACCGGGTCGTCCACGACGTGCACCCCGAGACCGACGTCTACTGGTGCACCGCCGACATCGGCTGGATCACCGGCCACACCTACGTCACCTACGGCCCGCTCGCCAACGGCGCGACGCAGCTCCTCTTCGAGGGCACCCCCGACACCCCGCACCCGGGCCGCTGGTGGGAGCTCATCCAGAACCACGGCGTCACCGTCTTCTACACCGCGCCGACCGCGATCCGGTCGTTCATGAAGATCGGCCGCGACGTGCCGCAGAGCTTCGACCTGTCGTCCCTCCGCCTGCTCGGATCGGTCGGCGAACCCATCAACCCCGAGGCGTGGATCTGGTACCGCGACATCATCGGCGCCGATCGCGCCCCGATCGTCGACACGTGGTGGCAGACCGAGACCGGGGCGATCATGATCTCGGCCCTCCCCGGTGTCACCGAGACGAAGCCCGGCTCGGCGCAGGTGCCGCTCCCCGGAATCTCGATCGACGTCGTCGACGACGCCGGCGAACCCGTCGGACACGGCAACGGCGGACTCCTCGTCATCACCGAGCCCTGGCCGTCGATGCTGCGCGGAATCTGGGGCGACCCCGACCGCTTCGTCGAGACGTACTGGGAGAAGTTCGCCGACAAGGGCTACTACTTCGCCGGCGACGGCGCCCGACTCGACGACGACGGCGACGTGTGGCTGCTCGGTCGCGTCGACGACGTCATGAACGTCTCGGGCCACCGCCTGTCGACCGCCGAGATCGAGTCGGCCCTCGTCGGCCACGAGGGCGTCGCCGAGGCCGCGGTCGTCGGCGCCTCCGACGAGACCACCGGTCAGGCCGTCGTCGCCTTCGTCATCATCAAGAGCCGCTACATGAAGAAGAACGGCGTCGACGGACTCGGCGACGTCCTCCGCAAGTGGGTCGGCGAGCAGATCGGCCCGATCGCGCGTCCGCGAGACGTCTACATCGTGGGCGAGCTGCCCAAGACCCGGTCCGGCAAGATCATGCGCCGTCTTCTCCGCGACGTCGCCGAGGGTCGCGAGGTCGGCGACACGACGACCCTCGCCGACACCGCCGTGATGAGTGTGATCAGCGCCCAGGTGAAGTGACGGGGGGATCGTGGATGCCGCGCCCCTCGGCATCCACGATCCGAGGTGCCGCGCTCAGCCGCGTGACGCGGTGGGGTGAAAACCGGGGTGGGTCGGCCGGACGCGCCGATACGGTCTCGATGGCGGGTCCGCCTGCCCGCCGTCAAGGAGACCTGCATGCCCATCATCGTCCGCACCGGGATCGCCGAATTCGTCGGCACCTTCGTGTTCGTGTTCGCCATCATCGGAGCCGTCGCCAGCGGTAGCCCGCTCACCCCGCTGGCCATCGGTTTCGCGCTGATGATCATGGTGTTCGCGACCGGCCACATCTCCGGCGCCCACCTGAATCCCGCCGTTTCGCTCGGCGCCCTGCTGCGCGGAGCGATCGACCTCCCGCGCTTCGGCGTGTACGTCGTCGCGCAGCTGCTCGCCGGCGCCCTGGCCGGGGTGGCGAGCCTCGCGCTCTTCCCCGTCGCCACGCCCGTCGAGATCCAGACCGGACCGGCGTTCCTCGTCGAGGCGCTCTGGACCTTCGTCCTCGTCTACGTCGTGCTGAACGTCGCGACCACCAAGAGCAACGTCAACAACTCCTTCTACGGTCTGGCGATCGGCTCGACGGTCTTCGTCGGCGCGGTCGCGTTCGGCTCGATCTCGGGCGGCGGCTTCAACCCGGCCGTCGCGCTCGGTCTCGCCGTCACCGGCAACTTCGCCCTCGGCGCCTACTGGCTGTACGCACTGGCGCCGCTCATCGGTGCCGCGGTGGCCGCGGGGGTGTTCCGCGTCCTCAACGCGGACGACCGCCTCCCGGCCCTCGAATGAGTCGCGCCTGACCCCGAAGGTCCCGGATGCCGTACGCGTGGCATCCGGGACCTTCGTCGTTTCGCGCATCTGTATACGCTGCGCGCAACGGCGAGACCGCGAGAGCGCCCAGGCGCCCTTTGTGTATACACTGAAGGAATCAACGGCGAGGGAGGGATGCCATGCGGGCCAGCGACCGCGCGTACTCCGCCCTCCTCGACGACATCCAGACGGGCGTGCTCGCGCCGGGCACCGTCCTCGGTGAGGTCGAGCAGTCCGCCCGCCTCGGCGTGAGCCGGACGCCCCTACGCGCGGCGCTCGCGCGCCTCACCTCGGACGGACTGGTCGCCCAGACCTCCCCGCGCGTCACGGTCGTCACCGCGGTCGACGCGGGTGACATCCGGTCGCTGTTCGTCGCGCGGCGCGCGCTCGAGGAGACGGCGGTGCGCCTGGCCGCCGTGTCCCCTCGCGCAGCCGACTTCGCCGACCTGGCCGCGGCGTTCGACGACGTGCACCTCGACCGCGAGGAGGCCCGCGACGACTACTACCGCCTCATCGCCGACTTCGACGCGGCACTCGACACCGCCGCGGCGAACGATTACCTCACCGCGGCTCTCCGCACGGTCCGCACCCACCTGGTGCGCGTGCGCCGCCTCGCCCGCGACCAGCCCGAGCGGCTGTCGGCCTCGGTCGCGGAGCACCGGCTCATCGCGGCCGCGATCGCCGCGGGCGACGCCGACCTCGCCGCGCACGCCACCCACGTGCACCTGCACAACGCCCTGACGAGCATCCTCGAGTCCCTCGACGACGCCGCGCCCTCGCCCCACCGAAAGGCCCTCGCATGACGATCACCCACCACCTCCGCGTCCACCGCAGCGACGAGAACCTCGCGCGCGAGGGGCAGCTCGCGTGGGCACTGGCGCGCATCGCCGTCGACCCGGTCGCGGTCGACCAGGACGTCGTCGACATGATCATCAACCGCGTCATCGACAACGCCGCGGTCGCCGCCGCTTCGCTCACCCGCCGGCCCGTGAGCGCGGCGCGCCAGCAGGCGCTCGACCACGCCGTCTCGATCGGCGGCGTCGGAGCCACGGTGTTCGGCTGCGCGCTCGAGCGCCGGTCCAGCCCCGAGTGGGCCGCCTGGGCCAACGGCGTCGCGGTCCGCGAACTGGACTACCACGACACGTTCCTCGCCGCGGAGTACTCGCACCCGGGCGACAACATCCCGCCGGTGGTCGCGGTCGCCCAGCACACCGGACGCGACGGCGCCGCCGTGGTCCGCGCGCTCGCGACGGCCTACGAGGTGCAGATCGACCTCGTCCGCGCGATCTCGCTGCACAAGCACAAGATCGACCACGTTGCGCATCTCGGCCCCTCCGCCGCCGCGGGCATCGGCACCCTGCTCGACCTCGACCAGGAGACGATCTACCAGGCGATCGGCCAGGCCCTCCACACCACCACCGCCACGCGGCAGTCCCGCAAGGGCGAGATCTCGACGTGGAAGGCGCACGCCCCCGCCTTCGCCGGGAAGATGGCGGTCGAAGCCGTCGACCGCGCGATGCGCGGCGAGACCAGCCCCTCCCCCATCTACGAGGGCGAGGACGGGGTCATCGCGTGGCTGCTGGGCGGCCCGGATGCCACCTACGACGTGCCGCTCCCCGCGGAGGGCGAGTCCAAGCGCGCGATCCTCGACTCGTACACGAAGGAGCACTCCGCCGAGTACCAGGCGCAGGCGTGGATCGACCTCGCCCGCCGCCTCGGCACGGAACGCCCCGAACTGCGCGACCCGGAGAACGTGGCATCCATCGTCCTGCACACCAGCCACCACACGCACTACGTGATCGGCTCGGGCTCGGGCGACCCGCAGAAGTACGACCCGACGGCGTCGCGCGAGACGCTCGACCACTCGATCCCGTACATCTTCGCGGTGGCGCTGCAGGACGGCGCCTGGCACCACGTCGACTCGTACACGCCCGAGCGGGCCGGCCGCGAGGACACCGTCGCGCTGTGGCACAAGATCACCACGGCCGAGGATGCCGAGTGGACGCGCCGCTACCACTCCGAGGACCCGAACGAGAAGGCCTTCGGGGGTCGCGTGGTCATCACGCTGACGGACGGCTCCGTGGTCGAGGACGAGATCGCCGTCGCCGACGCGCACCCGCTCGGCGCCCGACCGTTCGCCCGCGAGGACTACGTGCGCAAGTTCCGGCTGCTCGCCGAGCCCGTGCTGACGCCCGAGGAGATCGAGCGCTTCCTCGACCTCGCCGAGCGGCTGCCCGAGCTCACCCCGGCCGAAGTCCAGCAGCTCACGATCGTCGCGAAGCCCGGCGTCCTGGCTCTCGCGCCGGCCCCGAAGGGCCTGTTCTGATGCTGTACGCCCAGACCACCCCGGCGCAGAAGCGCCGCGCGCTGCGCGAGAAGCTGGCATCCGGCGAACTCGTCCGCTTCCCGGGGGCGTTCAACCCCCTCTCGGCACGTCTGATCGAGCGGAAGGGCTTCGAGGGCGTCTACATCTCGGGCGCCGTGATCTCGGCGGATCTGGGGCTCCCCGACATCGGCCTCACGACCCTCACCGAGGTCGCCGGCCGCGGGCAGCAGATCGCGCGCATGACCGAACTCCCGGCCATCATCGACGCCGACACGGGCTTCGGCGAACCGATGAACGTCGCCCGCACGATCCAGACGCTGGAGGACGCGGGACTCGCCGGCGCCCACATCGAGGACCAGGTCAACCCGAAGCGCTGCGGCCACCTCGACGGCAAGAGCGTCGTGGATGCCGACACCGCGATCAAGCGCATCCGTGCGGCCGTGGACGCCCGGCGCGACCCCGACTTCCTCGTCATCGCGCGGACCGACGTGCGGGCGGTGGAGGGCCTGGATGCCGCGATCGACCGCGCGAAGGCCCTCGTCGACGCCGGCGCGGACGTGGTGTTCCCCGAGGCGATGCGCGACCTCGGCGAGTTCGCCGCCATGCGCGAAGCCCTCGGCGTGCCGATCCTCGCGAACATGACCGAGTTCGGGAAGTCCGACCTCTTCTCCACCGATCAGCTGCGGGACGTCGGCGTGAACATGGTCATCTGGCCCGTCTCGCTCCTGCGCCTCGCGATGGGCGCCGCCGAGCGGGGCCTCGACGCGCTGGCATCCGCGGGTCATCTCCGCGACCACCTCGGCGAGATGCAGCACCGCGCCGACCTGTACGACCTCATCGACTACGAGCACTACACGCGGTTCGACGCGAACGTGTTCGATTTCACCGTCGAACGCTGACGCCCGACCCTGCCCGAGACTCAAAGGAGAGACGATGACCGACGTCGAGATCAAGAAAGGCCTGGCCGGGGTGACGGTGGACTACACCGCCGTCAGCAAGGTCAATCCCGAGACCAACAGCCTCCTCTACCGCGGGTACCCCGTGCAGGAGCTCGCCGCGACGCAGTCGTTCGAGGCTGTGGCCCTGCTGCTGTGGAACGGTGAGCTGCCGACCGCCGCGGAGCTGCGCGAGTTCGAGGCGTTCGAGCGGTCCCACCGCGCGCTCGACGACGCCGTCCGGACGACCATCGACCTCCTCCCCCTCGACGCGCACCCCATGGACGTCGTGCGGACAGCGGTGTCGGCGGTCGGGGCGCTCGCGCCCGCGGCCGAGGTCGCCGACAACTCCGCGGCCTCCGATCTCGCGAAGGCGAAGCTGCTGTTCGCGAAGATCCCCGCGATCGTGGCCTACGACCAGCGGCGCCGCCGCGGCGAGGCGATCGTCGAGCCGCGAGCCGACCTCGACTACTCGCGCAACTTTCTCTGGATGACGTTCGGCGAGGAAGCCGACGAGGTCGTCGCCCGCGCGTTCGCGGTGTCGATGGTGCTGTACGCCGAGCACTCGTTCAACGCCTCGACCTTTACCGCGCGCGTGATCACGTCGACCACCGCCGACCTCTACTCCGCCGTCGTCGGCGCGATCGGCGCGCTCAAGGGCGCTCTGCACGGCGGCGCCAACGAAGCCGTGATGCACATCCTCGACGAGATCGGTTCCGCGGAGAACGTCGGACCGTGGCTCGACACCGCCCTCGCCGAGAAGCGCAAGATCATGGGCTTCGGCCACCGCGTCTACAAGAAGGGCGACTCGCGCGTCCCCACGATGAAGGCGGCGCTCGACACGCTCGTCGAGCACTACGACGCCCACGACCTCGCCGCACTGTACGACGCGCTCGAAGCGGAGTTCGTGGGACGCAAGGGCATCTACCCGAACCTCGACTACCCGTCGGGTCCGGCGTACCACCTCATCGGCTTCGACACCCCCACCTTCACGCCGCTCTTCGTCGCCGCCCGCATCACGGGGTGGACGGCGCACATCATCGAGCAAGCGGCATCCAATGCCCTCATCCGTCCACTGTCCGCCTACTCAGGCGTGGACGAACGGCACATCGAGGGGTACGTCGCCACCGACGCCGAGCGGGAGGTCGCCGAGCGCGAGGCGGAGGCGCAGTAGCACTCCGCCCGCGCGGCGGGCCGTCAGGCGACGGTGAAGACGACCTCGACCTCGACCGGGCTGTCCAGCGGCAGCACGGGCACGCCGACGGCGGAGCGCGCGTGCGCCCCGGCCTCGCCGAAGACCTCGCCGAGGAACTCGCTCGCACCGTTGATCACGCCGGGCTGGCCGGTGAATTCGGGAACGGATGCCACGAACCCGGTGATCTTCAGGACACCGGTGATGTTGTCGACGCCGCCGACGAGCGATGCGGCGGCCGCGAGGGCGTTGAGGGCGCTCTGACGGGCGTAGGTCTTGGCATCCGCCGGGGACACCAGGCCTTCGCCCTCGCCGACCTTGCCGGTCGCGGGCAGCGACCCGTTCACCATCGGCAGCTGACCGGACGTGTAGACGAGGTCGCCGTGGCGCTTCGCGGGAATGTAGGCGGCGACCGGGGGAACGACACCGGGAACCTCGACGCCGAGCGCGGCGAGGCGCTCCGCGACGCTCACTGCTGACCCTCGAACTGGCGCGCGGCGGTCGCGGCGGCACCGAGGCCCGCGTTGGCCTCTCCCCCGCCGACGGGGCGCTTGAAGTACGCGACCAGGCCACCTTCGGGGCCGGTCACGACCTGGACGAGCTCCCACCCCTGCTTGCCCCAGTTGTTGAGGATTGCGGCGGTGTTATGGATCAGCAGCGGCGTGGTGAGGTATTCCCACGTGGTCATCGGGGCTCCCGGCGGGTCGGCTCGGCGGTCGAGCGAGAGGGTGGACGCGGACGCGTGCGAGCGCACGCCTTCGAGGCATCGCCCAGCAACGTCGCTTAGCATCAAGCCTATGCCTGAGAACAAACGTACGGCCAGCGGCGCCCTCGGCGGCATCGTCGGTCTCGTCGGCCTGAGCGCGGCCGCCGGCGTCCTCGTGACCGCGGCAGTGACCCCGGCGATCGCCGTTTCGGGCCTGGCCGCGTCGAGCGCGATCACGATCTTCGACAACATGCCGAGCTACCTGCAGCCCGACCAGCTCATGCTGCCCACGACGATCACGGCCGGCGATCAGGTGCTCGCCAAGTTCTACGACCAGAACCGCTCGCCCGTGACGTTCGACCAGATCAACCCGGTGATGTACGACGCGATCCTCTCGTCCGAGGATCCGCGCTACTACCAGCACGGTGGCGTCGACCTCATCGGCACCACGCGCGCCCTTCTCAGCAACGCCGCGGGCGGCGAGACCCAGGGCGGTTCCTCGATCAGCCAGCAGTACGTCAAGAACGTGCTCGTCCAGCGCTGCGAGCGCGACGCCAAGGCGACCGACGCCGTCGAGGCCACCGACACCACTCCCGCCAAGCCCGCGATGACCCGTGACGAGGCGCTTCGGGCGTGTGCGGACGAGGCCATCCAGGCACAGGGGGCGGCGGGATACCAGCGCAAGCTGCAGGAGATGCGCTACGCGGTGCAGCTCGAGAAGCAGTACACCAAGGATCAGATCCTCCTCGGCTACCTCAACATCGCGAACTTCGGCGGCGTGACGTACGGCATCGACGCCGCTGCGCGCTACTACTTCAACGTCCCGGCCTCGCAGCTGAACATCGGCCAGGCGGCGATCCTCGCGGGAATGGTGCAGAACCCCAACCGCTTCCGCATCGACCGCGAGGGCGGGTCCATCGTCTACGACGACGGCACCACCGAGAACAAGAAGGCCGACGGGTCCATCGACGACGTCGCGCAGGACACGATCCAGGGCCTCTACACGCTCCGCGACAACGGCGAGATCACTCAGGAGCAGCTCGTGAACGCCGCCGACGGCTACAGCGAGACCAAGGGTCGTCAGCTGTATGTCCTGAGCCGCATGGAGGCCGACGGCAAGATCACGCACGAGCAGTATGTGCAGTACGCGATCGAGCCGATCACGCCGCAGATCACACCGACCGAACAGGGCTGCGGCGCCTCCAAGGCCCCGTACTTCTGCCAGCTGGTGGTCGGGCAGATCCTCAGCGACCCCGCGTTCGGCGCCGAAGACGACGACCGCGTGCGCGCGCTCCGCCAGGACGGTCTGACGATTCAGACGACCCTCGATTGGCGCGTGCAGGATGCCGCGCAGTCGACGATGAACGACATCGTCCCGGCGAGCACCGACGGTCTGGCCCTCGGATCGACCGCTCTGACGCTCGAGGCGAAGACGGGTCGCGTTCTCGCGCTGACGCAGAACACGAAGTTCACGCAGGACCCGACGCAGGCGGCGAGCGACCCGTCCTACAACTCGATCGTCTTCGCCGGAGACAAGGACAATGGCGGGTCCATCGGCTTCAACGCGGGATCGACGTTCAAGATCTTCACGCTCGTCGACTGGCTGGAGAAGGGGAACTCCCTCAACGCACAGCTCAACGGGCGGCTGGGTCCGGTCCCCAACATGAAGAACTCGTGCTTCGGCGACTGGATCAACACGACCAACTACAAGATCAACAACTTCGCCAACAACCCCGGCTATTACGGAACGCCCTTGCGGTTCACGAAGGACTCCCTGAACACGGGGTACCTCGCGATGGCTGCCCAGCTCGACCTCTGCGACGTCGCCAATGTCGCGAAGAAGATGGGCGTCGGCACCACCGGCGATGGCAACCCGATCAAGATGAACGTCGCGAACGAGGTCATCGGTAGCGACAACGTGTCGCCGCTGGCGATGGCGGGTGCGTTCGCGACCGTCGCCAACGGCGGGTCGCACTGCCAGCCGAAGCTGATCGACAAGGTGACGGATGCCGATGGCGCGGAGCGCCCGATCCCCGCGCGGACGTGCGAGACGGTGCTGACCCCCGAGATCGCGGCCACAGCGGCCTACGCGCTGCAAGGCGTCATGTCCGGAGGCGGCACCGGTCAGGCTGCGAACCCCAACGACGGCACCCCGGTCCTGGGTAAGACGGGAACGCACGAAGCGCACGAGACCTGGATGATCGAATCCTCGACCAACGCCACGACCGCCGTATGGGTCGGCAACTGGGACGGTGGACAGGAGACGCTGTTCGGCAAGTACGCCAACGGCTACCAGCTGAGCGACATGCGCTATGCCGTGGCGAAGGGGGTCCAGTCCGCGGCGGACGAGTTCTACGGCGGCGACCGTTTCCCCGACCCCGCGCAGAACCTGCTGCGCACGCAATCGAAGGACGTCCCGAACGTCGTGGGGCGCAGCATCGACGACGCTTGGAACACCCTCCAGAACGCCGGCTTCAGCGTGACGGTCGGCGATCCGGTCGACGCCGAGTTCGGCGGCGACCGCGTGGCCGCGCAGAACCCCAGCGGTTCGGCCCCGGCCGGCGGGAACATCACGATCAACCCGGGCAACGGCCAGGGCGGGACGGTTCCCGACGTGACCGGCCAGAACCTGAACGCCGCTCAAGCCGCGCTGAAGTCGGCCGGCTACAACACCCTGTCGGTCAGTTGTAAGGAAGATGGCGGGGCGCCCGATGACGGTCGCGTCACGGCCACGAACCCCGCGGGCGGCACGTCCGCCAACAAGAGCACCGCCATCGTGCTCGAGGTCGCGAAGAAGAAGTGCCAGTGACCGGTCCGCTCGTGAAGGCCGCCCTCGCGCCCCTCGGGGTCGCGGGGGCGGCCGCCGTCGGGGCCGCGGTGTGGGGCGTGGGTATCGAGCGGTACCTGTTCACCGTCCGCTACCACGCTCTCCGCGTGCTTCCGAAGGGGTCGGACGCGATCCGCGTGCTGCACGTCTCGGACGCCCACATGGCGCCCTGGCAGCACCGGAAGCAGGAGTGGATGGCTCGGCTCGCCGAGCTCTCGCCCGACCTCGTCATCAACACGGGTGACAATCTCGGCCACCGCGACGGGCTCAGCGGCATCCGTGAGGCTTTCGCCCCCCTGCGCGGAGTGCCCGGGTTCGTGGTGCACGGGTCGAACGACTATCAGGGTCCGACACCGCGCAACCCGCTGCGCTACTTCACGGGACCGTCCGGCAACCTGCCCGCGTACACGCACCTCGACGTCGGTGCGCTCGACCGCTTCTTCACCGACGACCTGGGGTGGAATCTGCTCGACGACACCGCGGCATCCGTCGAGGTGAAGGGCATGCGGATCACGGGGTTCGGCGTCGACGACGCCCACCGCAACTGGGACAAGCCCGAGCTCATTCCGCCGGTGCTGTCGACGCTCCCGGATGCCGACGTGACGCTGGGCGTGATGCACGCGCCGTACCGCCGCACGCTCGATCGGTTCATCGACCTGGGCGCCCACGTCCTGCTCGCGGGGCACACCCACGGCGGACAGGTGCGAGTCCCCTTCAGTCGCAAGGCCCTGGTGTCGAACTGCGACCTGCCGCTGGACCAGGCGCGGGGCCTCAGCGAGTGGACGCACGGCGGGCGCACGGTGCCGCTGAACGTGAGCGCCGGCCTCGGACACTCGATCTACGCGCCCGTGCGCTTCGCGTGCCGCCCCGAAGCGACGCTGCTCACGCTGCTGCCTGTCTGACTCCTCCTCCCCCGCCTGCGAAAGGGTCGATCCATCCACGGATCGGCCCTTTCGCCCGTTCTGCGGGCATCACGAAATCGCATGATCGAGTCTCCTCGACCGAAGGGACACTCGATGCATCACCCTCCCCCACACCGACGCCGCGCTTCGCGGGTCTTCCTCGCCCTCCTCGTCTCGTCCGCGGCGCTCCTCGCCGGAACGACGGCCGTCGCGACCCCGGCCGAGGCGGCCGACCGCGGTACCGGATTCGGCACCTGGGCCCCGCTCTCCTCCACCGGGTGGCACGGTTCCATGCGGGTCGGCGACATCGAGACGTACTGCATCCATCCGGGGCTGCCCGTCGCCACCGGCCCGACGACCGACCAGGGTGTGCAGACGGATGCCAGGGGCCTGACGCCGCAGCAGCTCGTCTCGATCAACTACCTCGTCACGACCTATGGACAGACCGACGACCCCGTGCAGGCGGCGAGCGTCGGGTGGGCCGTGAAGGCGACCGCGGACCGCGACACGACGCTGCACTCGTGGGGCTACGAGGGAGACTCGCTGCGCGAGGCGATCGACTACGTCATGCGTCGTGCCAGCCCCGAGAACAGCGCGGCCGTGCAGGAGCGCGCGGAACGTTACCTCGCGGAAGCTTCCGCGATCCGCGTGCCGCGCGTCGGCGGAACCCTCACCCTCACAACAAGCCCGGACGACCCGACCCGCGGGACGGTCACCGCCGACGTCGACCCGGATGCCACGGGCGGCCTGCATCTCGACGGCGCAGTGTTCGCCGACACCGGCACGGCCGACCACGCGGCCGTCGCACCGGGCCGGGCTTACCCGATCCTCGCGTCGCCTCCGCGCGACACCGACGGGCGCCCCTATGCCGTTCGTGCCCGCGGCGCGTTCACGGTCCGGGCCGCCGCCGTGCGCCTGTTCACCACACCGGGCCAGCAGGAATCGGCGGGCCCCGCCGACCCCCAGCGATTCGAGCTGACGGCGGAGGATGCCATCGCGCGTCCGATCGTGTTCTCGCCGCGCATCCACACGGAGGCGCGTATCCAGGACGGTCGCTTCATCGACGCCGTCACGCTGACCTCCGGCGAGAACGTCTGGCCCCGCGCGGCCGATGGATCCTTCGTGCGCCTTCGCGCCCGAGCCGACGTGTATCGCACGGGCGACTTCCCCGTCGAAGCGCCCGTCGTCCCCGACGGCCTGACGCCGGTCGCCCGGCTCGAGGTGACCACCGATCCGGCTGTGGGGCCGGGTACTTACACCGTCTCGACACCCGACCCGCTTCCGGGGCCCGGCGTCTACACCGCGGTGTGGCGGATCGAACGCGCTGACCAGAGTCCTGAGACCGTCCTGCACCTGCCCCTGCGGTACGTCTGGGTGGAGCGGTTCGCCACCCCGACGCAGACGCGGCAACTCGTGTCGCCTCCACCGTCGGACACGCCTACGCCCAGCCCGACGCCGACCCCTGTCGCCACCGTGGCAGCTCCGTCCGCCGGGGAACCGCCGACCGCTCTCGCGACCACCGGAATCTCGTCCGCCGGTCTGGCACCCGCGGGAGTGCTCGCGGCCGCGACGGTGACCGCCGGGGTCGGACTGATCCTCATGGCTCGCCGTCGCCGTTTCCCCGCCGCACGGGCCTGACCCGAACCGAACGGGGCGGGCGCGCCCTCGCGACGCGCCCGCCCGACGGCCCGGTTCGAACCACGCCCGCGGACAGGGTAGACTTACAGGGTTGGCCACGGGGTGTGGCGCAGCTTGGTAGCGCGCGTCGTTCGGGACGACGAGGCCGCAGGTTCAAATCCTGTCACCCCGACCAATCTGAGAGAGCCTTCCGCTGATCCGCGGGAGGCTCTCTTCCTTTCTCCTCCGTGCGGGTTGACCCGCACCGCCCCGCGTCGGATCATTTTCGTCTACGGCGAAGGGAGTGGGTCGTGAACGTGGAGATCGACGAGAACGACCTCAAGGTCCTGATCGGTATCGCGGCGAACCTGACGGCTCACCTCGCCACGGGTCGCAGCGGAGCGGTGACGATGGACAAGATCGACGAACGGCTTGCTCGCGACCTGCGCCGATTCGGCTTGGCGGAAGACGACTCCGCCGAGACGATGGAAGCGGCCATGTCCCACCTCACGAGTCGCCTCCACGCAGCACTCGGCGACCGCGCCTGAGTGGGACGTCATCCCGCCTGGGATCTCGAACGGGAGGCTTCGGCCCGTCGCGCGGGGTCCGTGACGCGCTCCATCAGAGCCGCGACGACGCGCCGGGGCAGCAGCCCCAGCAGCGCAGCCGACCACCGGTTCCCCGTGCCGTCGATCACGCTCGGTCCCGGCTTCCGCCGCGCCAGGTGACCGAGGGCGGTGCGCACGACATCGTCCGCCGACCGCATCGCCGCACCCGAGGTGGCATCCTCCGTGCCGACGACGCTGTTGAACTCCGTCTGGGTCGCGCCGGGAGACACCGCGAACACCACGACATCGGTCTTCCTCGTCTCGGCCCACAACGCCTCGGTGAAGCTCAGGACGAACGCCTTCGCCGCGCCGTACACCGCCATGCGCGGTGTCGGAGCATACGCGGCCATGCTCGCGACGTTGATGAGGAATCCCGGTCCCCCTGCCAGGAGGTCGGGAAGGAAGGCGCGAGTGATCAGCACGGGCGCGGAGACGTCGACCGCGATCTCCTGGGCGAGCCGCTCGGGATCGTCGCCGACGAACTCCCCGAACGTTCCAAAGCCCGCGTTGTTGATCACGCCGGTGACCCGCACGCCTGCGCTGCGGACCTGATCGCGCAGAGCCGCGGTCGCCGTCGGCGACGCGAGGTCCGCCACGATCGGCGTCGCCTCGACGCCGTGTCGCGCGCGGACCGATCGCGGCAAGATCCTCGAGCCTGTCGCCACGGCGCGCGACCAGGACGAGGTTCGCCCCGCGCGAAGCCAGCGCCTCGACGAAGGCGGCGCCGATCCCGGACGATGCGCCGGTGACGAGGACGGTGTGGGCGGGGAAATCGAGGCGTGGCATGGGGTGTCCTTCGTTCGTGGATGCCGACACGCTATGCCTGCCTGGCACTCAGTGTCAACTAGGCACGTGAGCTAAACTACCGAGATGGATGCCGAAGCCTCACTGTGGGAGCGATCGCGCCGCGCCGCCTACGCCGAGATCTCCGGAGTCGCGATGCGCCTGTTCCTCGATCAGGGGTTCGAGCAGACGACCATCGACCAGATCGCCGCGGCCGCCGGCATCTCGCGCCGTTCCTTCTTCCGTTACTTCGGCACCAAGGAGGACGTCCTCCTCGGCGACCTCGCCCGTGACGGCGAGCGCCTCCGCGACGCACTCGACGAAATACCCACCGACGTCGGTCCATGGGAGGCACTGCGTCGCGCTCTCGACTCGGTGCATGCGCTCGAACGCGATTCGGGCGACCTCCTCAAGATCGCTCGAATGATGTACGACACGCCTTCGCTCCTCAGCCGCAGCGCGGAGAAGCATCGACACTGGCAGGCGCTGCTGCTGCCCGGCATCCGCGCCCGCCTGGGACCGGATGCCGACGACGTCTCGGCAGCCGCGATCATCGCCAGCGCCATCGCGTGCCTCGACACGGCGGGGGAAGCGTGGGCGCGCAGCCACGGTGAGCTCGACCTCGCCGAGCTGTACGACCGGGCCGTCGCCGCCGTCCGCGGCAGCACCTGACCTGCGCGACCGGGGATCCCGCCCGCCTCGGATACCATTGCAGTCAACCTCGTCCCGCGCGCGGGCATCGGCCCCACGGCCGGCCGAGGCCGATCGCAGCGAGGCTCCCCCACCGGGCGGAGCCTGTGTTGTGTCGAGATACCGCCCTCACCCCGCCCTCAGGAGCCTCGTGTCCGATACCTCGCCCCGCCTCGTCGCCTTCGACCTCGACGACACACTCGCCCCCTCGAAGACCGCGATCGACCCGCGGATGGGCGACCTGCTGCTCGCGCTCGCCGAGCACGTCGAGGTCGCGATCATCTCGGGCGGTCAGCTCCAGCAGTTCCGGTCGCAGGTCGTGGACCGCCTGCCCGCGGCGGATCCGGCCCTGCTGTCGCACCTGCACCTCATGCCGACGTGCGGCACGCAGTACTACCGCCTGAGCGGCGACGGGATCGAGACCGTGTACGCGCACTCGCTCACCGACGACGAGAAGACGCGCGCCCTCACCGCGGTCCGCGAAGAAGCCGAGCGTCTGGGTCTCTGGGAGGCCGAGCCGTGGGGCGAGATCCTCGAGGACCGCGGATCGCAGATCACGTTCTCGGCGCTCGGCCAGACCGCTCCGCTCGACGCGAAGATGGCATGGGACCCGACCGGCGAGAAGAAGAACGCACTGCGCGAAGCCGTCGCGGCCCGGATCCCCGACCTCGAGGTACGCTCGGGCGGCTCGACCTCCGTCGACATCACCCACCGCGGCATCGACAAGGCCTACGGCATGCAGCAGCTCGCCGACGCGACCGGCATCCCGCTCGACGACATGCTCTTCGTCGGCGACCGCCTCGACCCCGACGGCAACGACTACCCGGTGCTGGCCATGGGTGTCGAGTGCCACGCGGTGCACGGCTGGGAAGACACCGCCGACTACCTCGACGCGCTGATCCCCACGCTCCCCGCCCGCGCCTGACCCGGCGTCAGACGACGCGTCAGAGGATCTGGCCGATGGGTTCGCGCTTCTCGGCCTGGAATCGATCCTCGGTGCGGCCGTAGGCCCAGTAGCCGGACAGCGACACCTGGGCCCGCTCCAGGCCCCACACGCGGAAGAACACCTCGCGCAGCGCCTTCATCGCCTCGCGCTCCCCGTGCGCGAACACCTGGCCCCGCCCGTCGGGCACGGTCCACGCCGCGACCGCGTCTGCGAGCAGCGCCGTCGTCCCCGCGGGCGCCTCGCCGCGGTGCAGCCACACGAGCTCGACTCCCGCGGGCGCCCGCAGGGCCAGCTCGTCGTCCGCCCCCGCAACCTCGACGAAGGCGACACCGCGCGCGTCGGGGGCGAGGGCGTCGAGCCCCGCCGCGATCGCCGGGAGCGCCGACTCGTCCCCCGCGAACAGGTGCCAGGATGCCGAGGGGTCGGGAGCATATCCGCCACCGGGCGAGCTGACCACGAGCCGCTCCCCCGGCCGCGCTCCCGCCGCCCAGGGACCCGCGAGTCCCTCGTCGCCGTGGACGACGAAGTCGATCGCGAGCTCGTCCCCCTCGACCGCACGCACGGTGTACGTGCGGGTCACGGGCAGGTCTCCGGGGGCCAGGGTCTCCCGGAGAGCCGCGACGTCGTACGGCGGCTCGAGGCCCAGTTCCGGCTTGACGAACGTGATCTTCACGTAGCGGTCCGTGTACGGGCTCTCGCGGAACGCCGTCAGATCGGTGCCCCGCGCGCGCAAGCGCACCAGGTGGGGCGTCAGCCGCTCCGTCGCGACGACTTCGAGCACGTACTGCGGGCGCGGTGGCCGCGCGGGACGTTCGTTCATGCGGCATCCGCCTCTCTCGTGCCCGATGCGCCCAGCGCCTCGGCGACCTGCGCGGAGTACCCCGCGATGTGCGCCCGAATGCGGTCGCGTGCGGTCGATGCGTTCCCCTCCGCCACCGCCGCGACGATCGCCCGGTGCTCGGCGCGGAGGCGCTCGGAGGTCGCCTCCCAGTCGTCCAGGAGCGCCGCTCCCGACTGCGTGTACGATTCGATGGAGCTGCGGAGCCCCGCCATCATCGCCGCGACGACCGCGTTGCCCGACGCCTCGGCGAGCGCCTGATGGAAGCGGGCGTCGAGGGCGAGGAACTCGTCGCGTCGCAGGGTGTCGGCATCCATGGCATCCAGGATGTCGTTCACCTCCGCGAGATCGGCGTGGGAGCCGGCGAGTGTCTCGGCGACGTCGGCCTCCAGCACGATGCGGGTGCGGACGACGTCGGTGAGGGGGAAGCCGCTGGCGGCGACCTGCAGCCGCAGGAAGGCCGCGAGACCGCCCCGCGGGGTCGTCACGATCATGGCGCCCGCCGACGGGCCGGAGCCGGTCGCGGTGCGGACCACGCCGAGCACCTCGAGCACGCGGATGGCCTCACGGACGCTCGAGCGCCCCACACCGAGCTGAGCGGCGAGTTCCCGCTCCGGGGTGAGCCGGTCACCGGGCGTGAGCCGCCCGTCGCGAAGATCGCCCTCGATACGTTCGAGCACGACCTGCCATGCCCGCAGCTCGGAATCCGGCACGCCCGTCCCCTTCGTCGCGTCAGGCGCCGCGATGTGGCCTGACCACACCACTGTACGCGCGCCGGATCAGGCGTCCGCGGGGGTTGCGTACCCCGCGGGGTTCCGGGTCTGCCAGTTCCAGTAGTCGCGGCACGCGTCGTCGATCGTGAGGCGCGTGCGCCACCCGAGCACCTCGGCAGCCTTGGTGGGGTCGCAGTAGGTCGCGGCGACGTCGCCGGGTCGCCGCGCCAGGATCTTCTTGGGCAGCTCGTGCCCGACGGCCTTCTCGAACGACGCGACCAGTTCGAGCACGCTGACCGGACGACCGGTGCCGAGGTTGAACACCTGGTGGCCCGGCTGCGCCTGCTCGAGCGCGATGACGTGGCCTTCGGCGAGGTCGACGACGTGGATGTAGTCGCGCAGGCCCGTGCCGTCGGGGGTGTCGTAGTCGTCGCCGAAGACACCGATCTCGTCGAGCGTTCCGATCGCGACCCGCGAGACGAACGGCATCAGGTTGTTCGGGATGCCGGCGGGGTCCTCGCCGATCAGGCCGGACGGGTGCGCGCCGACCGGGTTGAAGTACCGCAGCACCGTGACGTTGAGGTCCGGGTTCACGCGCGCCACGTCGGCGAGCACGACCTCGTTCATGCGCTTGGACTTGCTGTAGGCGTTCGAGAGGTCGATGCTCGTCGTCGACTCCTCGGTGAACGGCAGGTCGGCGGGGTCGGAGTACACCGTGCCCGTGCTCGAGAACACGAACGAGCGGATGCCACGGGCGATGCCGACGCGCAGCAGCGCGAACGTCGTGTCGAGGTTGTTGGAGTAGTACTCCAGGGGCTTCTGCGTGGACTCCCCCACGGCCTTGAAGGCGGCGAGGTGGATGATCGCGTCGATCGGACCGTACTCGTCGAACACGGCGGTGACGACCGCGTCGTCGGCGGCATCCCCCACGACGAGCGGTGCCGGCTTGCCGGTGATCCGCTCGACCCGCTCCGCGGCGACCGCGTGGGTGCCGGACAGGTCGTCGAGGAGGACGACGTCATGACCGGCCTCGAGGAGGGCGACGGCCGTGTGGGCTCCGATGTAGCCGGCACCGCCGGCCAGAAGTACGCGCATGGATCCAGGCTATCGGCCGCGGCCGCTCCGCTTCGCCGCGTCAGCGCCCGTCGAGCCGCCCGCCGGACTCGCGCAGGTAGCACGAGGCGCACATCGACTCGTACGTCACCTCGCCCGCGATCTGGGCTTCGTCGATGGCCACCTGGTCGCCGTCGAAGACGAAGCGTCCGCCCACGAGCCGCGCGTTGAAGATCGCCTTGCGGCCGCACCGGCAGATGGTCTTGAGCTCCTCGAGGCTGTGCGCGATCTCGAGCAGCCGCGCCGACCCGGGGAAGGCCTCGGTGCGGAAATCGGTGCGGATGCCGTACGCGAGGACCGGGATGCCGTCGAGCACCGCGATGCGGAGGAGGTCGTCGACCTGACCGGCGGTGAAGAACTGCGCCTCGTCGACGAGCAGGCACGCGACGGGCGCCTTGCCCGCGGCCACGTGGAAGGCGGCGCGGAGGTCGTCCCCGGGTCCGACGAGGAAGTCGACCGGGCGGGTGACACCCAGCCGGCTGTCGATCTGGTCGGCGCCCTTGGTGTCGATCTCGGGCTTGGCCAGCAGGACCCGCTGCCCGCGCTCCTCGTAGTTGTACGCGGCCTGCAGCAGCGCCGTCGACTTGCCGGAGTTCATCGCCCCGTAGCGGAAGTACAGCTTCGCCATGGACGCCTCAGGCGTTGATCGCGAGCGCCTGGGCCGTGGCATCCAGTTCGGCGCGTGCCGCGTCGGGACGCGTGTTCAGCGTCTCGCCGTAGCTCGGGATGAGCTGGCGCAGACGCGGCTCCCACTCGGGCATGCGCTCGGGGAAGCAGGTCTTGATCAGCCCGAGCATGATCGACACGGCCGTCGAGGCGCCCGGCGAGGCGCCGAGGAGGCCCGCGATGGAGTGGTCGGCCGAGGTCACGACCTCGGTGCCGAACTGCAGCACGCCGCCCTTGTCCTTATCGCGCTTCATGACCTGCGCGCGCTGGCCGGCGTCGAGCAGCTCCCAGTCCTCGGCCTTGGCCGTGGGCATGAACTCGCGCAGGCTGTCGACCTTCTTCGCGTGGCTCTTGAGCAGCTCGCTGATGAGGTACTTCAACAGGCTCGGGTTGTCGATCGCGACCTTCAACATCGGGAAGATGTTGTGCGGGCGCACCTGGGTGACGATGTCGAGCATCGAGCCGTTCTTGAGGAACTTCGGGCTGAAGGTCGCGAACGGTCCGAAGAGCAGCGAGGTCTCGCCGTCGACGACACGGGTGTCGAGGTGCGGCACCGACATCGGGGGCGCACCCACCGAGGCCTGCGAGTAGACCTTGGCCTTGTGCTGCGCGACGATCGCGGGGTTGGAGGTCTTGAGCCACTGTCCGCCGATGGGGAAGACGCCGTAGCCCTTGATCTCGTCGATGCGCGAGCGCTGCAGGAGCTTGAGCGCCCAGCCACCGGCACCGACGAAGACGAACTTCGCGGTGATGGTGCCCGGGGTGCCGCCGATGGTGTGGCGGTACGCGACCTGCCAGCGGCCGTCCTTCAGCTTCTTGAGCTTCTTGACCTCGTGATTGGTGACGACCTCGACGCCCTTCTCGCGCAGCCCGGCGAAGAGCTGGCGCGTCAGCGAACCGAAGTCCACGTCGGTGCCGGCGGGCACGCGGGTGGCCGCGAACGGCTCGCCCTTCCGACGCTTCTGCATGAGCAGCGGCGCCCATTGGTTGATGACCCGGGAGTCCTCGCTGTACTCGATGCCCGCGAACAGCGGCTGCTGCTTGAGCACCTCGTACCGCTTGCGGAGGTACGCGACATCCTTCTCACCGCGGACGAACGTCATGTGCGGGGTCGGGTTGATGAAGGTCGACGGCTCGTCGAGGACGCCCTCCGCTACCAGCGACGCCCAGAACTGCCGGCTCTGCTGGAACTGCTCGTTGATCGCGACGGCCTTCGACGGGTCGAGATCACCGTCGGGGTTGTCGGGCATGTAGTTCAGCTCGCACAGTGCCGCGTGACCGGTGCCCGCGTTGTTCCAGGCATTGGAGCTCTCCTGCGCCACGTCGCTCAGTCGCTCGAGGACCGCGATCTTCAGATCGGGCTGAAGATCCTTCAGCATCGTGCCGAGAGTGGCGGACATGATGCCGCCTCCGATGAGGAGAACGTCGACGTTTTCGGTCACCCGTCGATTCTAGGTGCGGGCTGCGAGGTGTCTCGACATCGAGAGATTCGACGGTTCGATATCGAGACAACCCCGCGCTTATGGCATCCCGGATGCCACGTGCTCAGGCGCGCGCGGACAGCTCCTGCGCGACGAGCTCGGCGATCTGCACGGCGTTGAGCGCGGCGCCCTTGCGCAGGTTGTCGTTACTGATGAACAGCACGAGGCCCTTGCCCTCGGGGGCGGACTGGTCGGCGCGGATGCGGCCGACGTAGCTGGGGTCGGTGCCGGCGGCCTGGAGCGGCGTCGGGACCTCCTCGAGGCGCACGCCGGGGGCGTCGGCGAGCAGCTCGCGCGCACGCTCGGGCGTGATGTCGCGCGCGAACTCGGCGTTGATGCTCAGCGAGTGACCGGTGAAGACGGGGACGCGCACGCACGTGCCCGCGACGCGGAGGTCGGGCAGCTCGAGGATCTTGCGGCTCTCGTTCCGGAGCTTCTTCTCTTCGTCGGTCTCGTTGAGGCCGTCGTCGACGAGGTTGCCGGCGAACGGGATGACGTCGAACGCGATGGGGGCGACGTACTTCTCCGGATGGGGGAAGTCGAGCGCGGAGCCGTCGCGCACGAGGCGCTCGACGTCGCCCTGCGCGAGGACGCCCTCGACCTGTCCGAGGAGCTCCTGGGCGCCGGCGAGACCGGAGCCCGAGACCGCCTGATACGTGCTCACGATGAGGCGCTCGAGGCCGGCCTCGGCGTCGAGGACCTTGAGGACCGGCATCGCGGCCATCGTGGTGCAGTTCGGGTTGGCGACGATGCCCTTCTGCGCCTGGGCGATCGCGTGCGGGTTGACCTCGCTCACGACGAGCGGGACCTCGGGGTCCATACGCCACGCGCTGGAGTTGTCGATGACGAGCGCGCCGGCCTCGGCGAAGCGCGGGGCGTGCGCGCGCGAGCCAGTGGCACCGGCCGAGAACAGGGCGACGTCGATGCCCGCGGGGTCGGCCGTCGCGACGTCTTCCACGATCACCGAGTGGCCGCCGAAATCGAGCGAGGTGCCCGCGGAGCGAGCCGTGGCGAACAGGCGCAGCTCACGAATCGGGAACGAACGCTCGGCGAGGATCTCCAGCATGACGGAGCCGACCTGGCCGGTGGCGCCGACGACGGCGATCGAGATTCCGGAATCGGAGATGCGGGTCATGCGAGTACCTCGGTGGTTCGGGTGATGGATGCCGAGACGACGGCGTTCGGGACAGGGTAGCGCGCGTAGCACTGCCCGGAGGACGGTGGCGACACAACGAAGGAGAACTGTCGCTCCCGCTCCGCAGATCGGCGGAAATACGCCGTCGGTCTCTCCCGGGCGGCCGGATTTCCTTCGTTGTGTCCGCGGGGCGCGGGGACCGGTGCGGGGCCGGGCCCGCGGGTCAGCGGCCGGTGCCGGCGTGGACCGTCGCCTCGATGTCGCTGTCGAGGCCGAACGCCGTGTGCACCAGACGCGCTGCCTCCGCGAGGTCGACGCCGCGGACGACGACCGAGATGCGGATCTCGGACGTCGAGATCATCTCGATGTTCACGCCCGCGAGGCTCAGCGCCTCGAACAGGGTGGCGGAGACGCCGGAGTGCGTGCGCATGCCCGCACCGACGACCGAGAGCTTGCCGATCTGGTCGTCGTGCACGAGGCTCTCGAACCCGACCTCGGACTGCTCACCGGCGAGCGCCTTCAGGGCGGTCGCGGCATCGGTCTTGGGAAGCGTGAAGGAGATGTCGGTGCGGCCGGTCGCGGCGGCGGAGACGTTCTGCACGATCATGTCGACGTTGGCGCCGGACTTCGCGACGATCTTGAAGATGTCGGCGGCCTTGCCCGGGACGTCGGGGACGCCGATGACGGTGATCTTCGCCTGGCTGAGGTCGGTGGCGACGCCGGCGACGATGGGCTCTTCCATGGTGGCTCCCTCGGGGACGAGCGGGGACTTCTTCGAAGCGTCGAGCACCCACGTGCCCTCGCCCGAGCTGAACGTGGATCGGGCGTGGATGAGGACGCCGTGGCGGCGGGCGTACTCGACCGCGCGGATGTAGAGGACCTTGGCGCCGTTGGCGGCGAGCTCCAGCATCTCTTCGCTGGAGACACGGTCGAGCTTGCGCGCGAGCGGCACGACGCGCGGGTCGGCGGTGAAGATGCCGTCGACGTCGCTGTAGATCTCGCACACGTCGGCGTTCAACGCCGCGGCGAGCGCCACGGCCGTCGTGTCGGAGCCGCCGCGACCGAGGGTCGTGATGTCGCGGGTGTCGCGGTTGAAGCCCTGGAAGCCCGCGACGATGACGATCGCGCCCTCGTCGAGCGCTTCGCGCAGGCGCACCGGAGTGACGTCGACGATGCGCGCGGCGCCGTGCGTGGCATCCGTGATCATGCCGGCCTGGCTGCCGGTGAACGAGCGCGCCTCGAAGCCCATCGAGTGGATCGCCATGGCGAGCAGCGCCATCGAGATGCGCTCGCCGCTGGAGAGCAGCATGTCCAGCTCGCGCGGCGCGGGGATCGGGGCGACCTGACCCGCGAGGTCGAGGAGTTCGTCGGTGGTGTCGCCCATCGCGCTGACCGCGACGACGACCTCGTGACCGGCGCGGCGCGTGTCGACGATCCGCTTGGCGACGCGCTTGATGCTCTCGGCGTCGGCGACGGACGAACCGCCGTACTTCTGGACGATCAGCGCCATAAGAGGGAACTCCCGGGGAGGGACGGGCGTCGGGATGCCACGACGGGGCGCTCGGATACCACGCCCGAAGGATCATTCTAGAGGCGGGCGCATGCCGCCGACGTCATGCGGGCGAGCGCACGAGCCCCGCGGATAGGATCGTGGCGTTCCCCCTCCCCCGAGAGCGATCCGGATGCCCCCCACCTCCGCTCGATGGCTGACGTCGTTGCGTCGCCTCGTCCACGCCGAAGACGCCCTCGCCCCCGAGACCCAGCTCATCGCCGTGATCGACGAGACGCGGGCCACCCGCATCCTCGATCTCGCGATCCGCATCGGCGAGACGATGCTCGTCGTGGGCGCGTCCGCGAGCGACGTGACCGCCACGATCGTGCGGGTGAGCCGCGCGTACGGGCTGGACCCGGTGCACGTCGACGTCACCTACAACTCGATCACGGTCGCGCACAGCCTCCCCGGGGCGGCCCATCCGACCACGCTGCTGCGCGTGGTGCGCGGCGCGGCGCCCGACCACGCGAAGCTGCAGCGCCTGCAGGCGCTCGTGGGCGAGATCATCGACGGACTCGAACTGGATGCCGCCATCGCACGCTGCCGCGCGATCCGACGCCTGCCGTTCCGGTATCGCGCGACGGCCGTCGTCGTCGCGCAGGCGACACTCGCCCTCGGCGTCGCGATCATGTACGGCGCGAACTGGCTCGCCCTGCTGCTGTCGTTCGTGGCCGCCGCGCTCGCCGCGACCACCCAGCACGCGCTGGCTCGCGCGCGGGTGCCTTACTTCTTCGCGCAGATCGCCGGTGGCTTCGTCATCACCGTGGTCGCGGCGCTGTCTCCGCTGCTGCGGGACACCGGACTCGACGCCGCCCAGGCGGTACGTCCCTCCCTCATCGTGGCATCCGGGATCGTCCTGATGCTCGCGGGCCTGGCGGTCGTCGGGGCCGCCCAGGATGCCATCGACGGCTTCGCGCTCACCGCGACGGGTCGGATCCTGGAGCTCACGACGCAGACGCTCGGCGCGGTGCTCGGCATCCTCGCGGGGCTGGAGACCGTGCGGATGCTCGGGCTCGCGATGTCACCGCCGTCGATGGCTCTGCCGCTCGGTCCCCTTCCGCTGCAGTTCGTCGGGGCGGCGGTCATCGCCGTCGCCGTCGCGATCTCCAACGGCGCCGGGGCGCGGATCGTCCTCGTCAGCGCCGGGCTCAGCGTGGTCGCCTGGGTCGGCTACACCGGGGCCTCGGCGGTCGGGTTCGAGGTCGCCGCGGCCAGTGGCGTCGGGGCGTTCCTGGGCAGCTTCCTCGGCATGGTGGTGGCGTACCGCCTGCACGTGCCGTCGGTGGCCGTCACGACCGCGGCGATCCTCCCGATGGTCCCCGGCGCGGCCGTCTTCCGGGGGCTGCTCGGCATCGTCGAGTCCGGCGACGACGCGGCCGTGCTCATGACCGGTGTCACGACGCTCGCGGGTGCCGCAACGATCGGCATCGCCCTCGCCGTCGGCGCGTCGCTCGGCATCTATCTGGGACAGCCGGTGCGCGCGACGCTGTCGAGCGTCGTCCGGTCCCGGGCGCGGGCACGGCGTTAGGGCGCTGCACGGGTGCCCGCCTCGGGGGCGCAGCGGATCGAGACTCAGGGGCAGGAGCCGGGCTCGCGTCCCTCGGCGGTCTCGGCGGAGGGCAGGTCGACGTCGAAGATCATCTGCAGCCGATCGTCGGCGATGCGCACGTCGTTGAGGTGCAGCGCGCGCGGAATCACCTCCGCGAGACAGACCGGAGCGGGCTGCATCGTCGAGAGGTCGACGCCCGTCAGCGCGGCCACCTCCTCGGACGAGAGCGTCTTGTCGTCGATCGTGACGGAGGCGGGCGAGGAGGTGAGCCGTCCGTTCTCGAACCGCGGTGTCGCGGCGACGCTCACGGTGTGAGCACCCGTCCCGACCGGCACGGACGTTCCGATGACCACATCGCCACCGGAGAAGCCGAGTCGCATCCTGCCCTGGAGCTCGGTCGGGAGGAACAGCGCGGTGGCCTGGGCGGCGGAGAGGGTGAGCGCCCCGGAGACCCGGTCCTCCGTCCATGTGCCGTCGATCTGCCTGCTCGCCGCCGCAATGAGAGTCAGATCCGCGTTGGCCCGTCCGGCCGGGAAGCTGTAGACCGTGACGCCGACGCTCTCGAACCGCCCGACGAGCTCCTGCAGAAGGACCGATCCCGCGATATCGACCTGGACGCGGTCGCTGTCGGCGATGCCGAGTTTGTTCCGCACCTGCTCGGCGACGGTCCGCTCGGCTTCCGCGCGAGAGACCGTCTCCGCGATCGCCCCGAGGGTCGCCAACAGGACGACCACGAGACCGGCGATCACGACGAGACGCCAGCCTCCGCGCGGTCGGGCGGGTTCGGGGTGCTCGGCGTGCGGTGCCGGGGGCAGCACGTCCGTACGATCGTCGAGCTGAGTCATGGTGCCGTGCCTTCTCCCCTGCGTCCGTGGTCCGGGGTCAGCGTCCGATCAACGTGAGCGTCACCGTCGAGCGGTAGTCGCCCACGGTGGCATCCCGAGGGATCCGCAGGGTCAGGTCGGCGTCGAAAGCGACACCGGCGAGAGTCGTGCTCGTGCTCGGCTCCCCCGTGGCGAGCACCATCGGGTAGACGGCCGTGCCCGCTTCCTGCGGCGCGCCCACCGTCACGCCGTCCTGGTGCTCGACCTCGCGCGGGGCGATGCCCAGCGAGGCCGATGAGAACCGGAGCGTCGGATCCGTGCTCCCCACGAAGTCGCTGACCGAGACCTGCATCGTCCAACCGCCCAGGCGGGCGCGGTCGTCGACGACGCTGAATCGCCCGAGGGCTCGCGCGACCTCGGCGCCCCCGCGACCGAGGTCGCCGAAGTCGATCGACGTCGAGGTCGGCGCGGTGAGCTGGAACAGATCGGATGCCGTGACCGTGGCGGAGAGATTCTCGCCGTCGACCTCGT
The DNA here is from genome assembly GCF_049739645.1 of Microbacterium sp. SLBN-111. Taxonomy (NCBI): domain Bacteria; kingdom Bacillati; phylum Actinomycetota; class Actinomycetes; order Micrococcales; family Microbacteriaceae; genus Microbacterium; species Microbacterium sp. SLBN-111. The sequence goes on along the minus strand of NZ_JBMGQH010000001.1, from coordinate 2,465,795 downwards.
CCGGTCGCGGCGCCGTTCCCGGGTAGCGATCGCTCTCGGGAGGCATCGGCGCGGTGCGGAGGAGGACGTTGTCGGATGCGGTGTCACCGGGCGCGAACGTCGGGTTATGGCATCCGCTCAGGTCGATCGGGCCGGACGAGCCCGGGATCCGCGAGACCCGATCCGCCACGACCTGGGCGAGCGGGAGCGGCAGGGCGCCGTACCCGAGGCCCGGCAGCTCCTGCTGCCCTTCGCAGGCCGCGTACTCGATGAACCGGGAGAGGGTGCGGCCCTTGTCGGCGGTGAAGATCCGGTTGGTCGCGGTCGGGGCGATCAGGTACGACACCGACGAGATCGGGTAGGCGCGGGGGTCGGCGCTGCGATGCACGCGGCGCAGATCGAGGGTTCCGTCCGAGCCCGGCGTTGCCGCCAGGAGCGCGATCGACGCCGCGGTGGGAGTCGGCGCGACGTAGAACCCGGCGTCGTTGAGCACTTTCGCGACCGGGAGACCCGACTTCCACGCGTAGGACGCCTCGACATAGGTGATGGCGCCTCGACCGTAGTCCTGCGAGACGTATCCGGCGACGCCGAGCGAGCCGTTCTGCGCCCGGAACGAATCGCTGATGCGCGGGAAGAGCGAGCGCTGTCCGTAGGTCCAGATGCTCGGATAGCGGTCGGCCATCCACCCGGTCAGCTGCGCACTCGACCCGGAGCCGTCCGCTCGCACGACCGGCGTGATCGCCTGGTCGGGCAAGGTCAACGCCGGGTTGTCCGTCTGAATCGCAGGGTCGTTCCACCGGGTGATCACCCCGGCGAAGATCTTGGCGACGACGGCGCCGGAGAGACGCAGATCGGTCACCGGGTGGCCGTCGACCCACAGGTTGTACGCGAGCGCCGTGCCGCCGCCGAGCATCGGCAGGTACTCGTACGGCGGCATCCCCGTCTCCGGGACGGGATTCTCCTCCGTCGCCTCGGTCGGGAACGGGATGTCGCTCATCGCGAAGTCGACCGTCTGGGCGATGAAGTCCGCCCGCCCGGCCGAGGAACCGGTGCCGGAGTAGTTCACGGTCAATCCGAGGTTCCGGGCGACGTCTCGTCGCCACGCATCCAGGCCGGTCTGGCTCCACGTCGAACCCGATCCGGAGATCGAGGGGAACGCCTCGGCCGCCTGGACGGGCACGGGTACGGCCAGGGCGGCCACGACCACCGCAGCCAGAGCGAGCGAGCGACGCGCCCCGCGGATCATCCGAAGCGGCCGTTCACGTAGTCGTAGGTGCGCGGGTCGATGGGCGAGTCGAACATCGCCTCCGTGTCACCGTGCTCGACGATGTGGCCGGGCTGACCCTGGGATGCCAGGAAGAACGCGCACTGCTGCGAGACACGCTGCGCCTGCTGCATGTTGTGCGTGACGATGACGATCGTCAGCTCCTTCTGCAACTCCCCCATGGTCTCCTCGATGACACGCGTGGAGGTCGGGTCGAGCGCGGAGCACGGCTCGTCCATGAGCAGCACCTTGGGCTTGATCGCGAGCGACCGCGCGATGCACAGACGCTGCTGCTGACCGCCGGAGAGCCCTCCGCCAGGCGCCCGGAGACGGTCCTTGACCTCTTTCCACAGGCCGGCGCTCTGCAGCGACGTCTCGACGAGGTGGTCCTTCTCGTCGCGGGACGCGCGCATGCCGGTGAGCTTCAACCCCGCGATGACGTTGTCGTAGATCGACATGGCCGGGAACGGGTTCGGCTTCTGGAACACCATCCCGATGTCCTTGCGCGCGTCGATGAGGCGGTGGCTCGAATCGTAGATGTCGTCGCCGTCGAGGCGCACCTCCCCGGCGAGGGATGCCGACGGCACGAGCTCGTGCATGCGGTTGAGGATGCGCAGGAACGTGGACTTGCCACAGCCCGAGGGGCCGATGAGGGCGGTGACCTGGCCGGCCGGCATCGTGAGCGAGACGTCCAGGAGCACCTGGTGGTCGCCGAACCACGCGGAGATCGACCGCGCGTCGAGTTCGGACAGCTCCTCCTGTCGAGCCGCGATGCGCTCGGCCTCGGCGAGGCGTTCGGCCGTGGCCGACGCGCCGCCGAGGAGCGAGACGGACGAGGCGCGCACGGACGCGGCGGGAACGGCGTACCCCGCCGACGAGGTGGCGTAGACGGGCGGCGTGGTCGGCGGCGGGAAGTCCGGCGCACTCGGCGTCGCGATCACGCTCGTGACGTCGTCCGCCCCCGCCGTCGGGACCTCGGCGCCGCGGCGGCCGAACAGCGCACCCCGACGAGCGCGGCGGTGCGAGATGCCGAGCGCCGCGCGGGTGGCATCCGGAACCGGCTCGGCGGTCGTCACGGGCGCCGCCTCGGCGTCCCGCAGGACGCTCGCGTCGCCCACGCTCATGACGTCGGTCATGTAGGGGTCGGCGGATTCCTCGGCCGGAGCGGGCGAAACACCCTCGAGTTCGGGATCGCGGCGATCGGTCATGTTCGGCTTTCGGGTCACAGGAGGTTCGGGAGGAGGCGGATGAGCTGGTCGGAGACGAAGACGCTCGCCAGCAGGAGGACGGGGGCGAAGACGATCCACGTCTTCTGCCACCCGACGCGACGGTAGGCCCACACCGCCAGGAACTCGGCGACGACGAGGAACTGGAGGGCGAACACCAGCGCCCACACCGTGGTCATGTCCGTCGCCATGGCCGTGGCCTGCGGCGGCAGTCCCATGGACGTGGTCTGACGGGCACCGGCCGCGAGTGCGGCACCGGTGGACTTGGCATCCACGTAGACGACACCGGTGGGCAGGTACGGGGCGCCGCGCGCGGCCATGAGGATGAGTCGGCTCTCGCCGCGCACCGGCGCGGGCGGAGTCGGATCGCCCGCGTAGCGGACGCCGAGCACCTCGAACGTCTGCTCCCCCTGGCCGGTGCGGACCGTGAACGTCTCCCCCGGCTGGAGGGTCTGGATTCTGCCGAACGGTCCGCCGAACGCCGCGGTCCGCCCCATGATGACGCTCACGCCCGCCTGCCCGGGGAGGACGGTGTCGCGGCGGTGCCCCGGTCCCTGCATGAGGGTGCCGGACGTCGTGCCCTCGGACACCACCTCGTCGACACCGAGCTGCGGGATCGACAGCATGGCGACCGGTGCGCCGTCGGCGAGCAGGTGGTCTTCGAAATCGCCCTCGCTGACGGGGGCGGTGCCCGCCGCCAGCTGCGCCCGATACGTGTCGCGCAACTCCTGCTGCGAGGCGAAATGGGTGATGTGGCTGACCAGCAGCAGGTTCCCGAGGAAGACCAGGATGAGCACCGAGACCGACACCAGCATCCCGCGCACGAACACCTGGACGGGAGTCAGGGGCGCGTACTGCGGGCGCCGCCGCGGCGGGCGACGCGGAGGCTTCGGCGGGCGCGGAGGCACCCCCTGGGCGGAGGGGACGGATGCCGCGCCGACGCGTTCGTCGTACAGCGTCATGTCGTCACCGCCTCGGGGACCGGCGGCAGGGCGTCGCGGACGACGCGCACGATGGCCCAGGCGACGACCGCGACGACGAGGAGCGAGAGGATCAGCCACGGGAACACCAGGAACAGCCCGTCGCGCGTCACGGGCGTGAGCGCGGTGCCGTCCACCGTGCCCGGCGGGGTCAGGGTGACATGGCCGGAAACCAGAGTCCACTGACCGGCACCGTGCAGCGACGCGGAGACGACCCGTGTCTCCCCCGGCTGCAGGCCCGCGATCGGCACCTCGCTCGCGGTATCCAGCCGGTTCGAGAACACCGCGCCGTCGATCCAGAACTGCGCGCTCGCGTCGACCACGGACGTCGACGCGTTGCGCACCGTGAACCACAGGTCGACCGTTCCGTCGGTGGGATTCAGGGACGGGAAGGTGTTGCCGTTCAGGCCGCCCACGTAGAGCATCCCCGCCACGCTCACCTCACCGGTCGGCGTGGTCTGGGGCGTGGTCGAGCCGCCTCCCGATGCGCCGCCCGCGCCGGCACCGCCGGACCCCGAGCCGCCCGGGCGCGACCCGCCGTTCGAACCTCCGACCTGCCCGCCACTCCCGCCTGCTCCCCCCGGAGTCGAGCCGCTGGGGCTCGCGCTGGGCGTGGGCGTCGACCCGTCGGTGATCGTCACGGAGAGAGGGGTGCCGTCCTCCGGGCTGTCGGACGCGACGGCCGGGGCGGTCACGCCGGCCGCGGCGACGACGAGGAAGACACCGACGACGACTCGCAGCGCGATCGTGCGGCGTCGACTCACGACGACGCCGTACTCGTGGCCCCGGCGAGTCCTCCCGCTTCGGCGGCCGTCGCGCGCTCCATGTAGTCGACCCACTCCTGCGCGCGCGCTTCGTCACGCCGACGGCGCCAGCGCAGCAGCAGGAAGATCGCGGCCGCGAGCGCGAGCAGGATCAGCAGCACCCACGGCACCGCGAACGTCACGGCGTCGCGCCGGACCGGGGCGACGATGAGCTGCTGCGCATTGTCGGGGGAATCGACGAACGGATTCAGGACCGTGGACGGGTTGAGGAAGAGCCACTGCCCGACGCCGCCGACGGTGAAGTCGTAGGTCGCGGTGTTGCCCGGGAGCAGGATCGGGATGCTGCCGCCCTGCACGCCGGTGGCGGGGATGCCGAACCACGTGTTCACGCCCGAGGTGAGGTTGCCCGCGAGCGCGACGTTGCCGGGGTTGGTGACGGTGTAGTGCAGCTTGACGCTCCCGCTGAACGGGTTCCACCAGTCGCCCTCGTACGAGGCGTCGTAGCTCGTGATGCTCAGGGAGGGCTGCAGGTCGCCCGACACGCGGGCGAAGATCGAGGTGGCCACACGGCGGTCCACGCTGACCTGCTGACCCTGCTCGATGACGGAGGCCACGAGTCCCCCGACGTGGTCTCCGGGAGTCGCCTCGGCGGGGAAGGTGATGGTGAAGGGCAGGAGCCGCACCTCATTGGGCTCGAGCGAGAACTTCACTCGGTCGCTGCCGTCCTCGAAGTGCAGCCAGGCACCGACCGACGTCGGGGTGTCGGCGGTGGCCAGGAGCGAGAAGGCGCCGTCGCCGCCGTTGAAGGCGTCCGTGGCGTAGACCGTGAAGTCCTGGCGCTGCGTGCCGGTGTTGCCGACGAGGACGCGGTCGCTGACCGTCTGGCCCGGGTCCGCCGTGTAGGTGAACCGTGAGCGGCCGTCGGGTCGACCGTCCTCGCCCGCCGGACGGGTCGCCACGCCGACGGTGGCGGGGTTCGCGGCATCCGCGTCATCCGCCCGCGCCGGAGCGGAGGGGGGCAGGACCACGAGCGTCGCCGCCAGGGCGAGCAGGGCGACGCCCAGAGCCGGGAGGCGGCGTCGCGAGGTGAAGGAGAGCACGGTATATCTCCGCAGACAGCGGCGACGTAGGGATGTCGCGCGGGTGAACGAGGGCTGATCCGAGGGGATCGGAGCTGTGTCGTCGCGGCCCGGGGGCCGGACGCACCGTGTGGGGAGACCGGTTACGGTCCCCCCACACGGGTTATTGCCGGATGATCCGGACGTCAGCTCACTTGGAGGTGAGGGTGACGGTCAGGGTCGAGGTGTACTCACCGGTCTGGGCGTCCTTCGGAGCCTGGAAGGTGAGGTCGGCGTCGAAGAGCGCACCGGTGGTGAGCGTCGAGACGGCCGACGAGGTGGCCAGCTGCGAGCCGGTACCGGTGGTGATGCCCGAAACCGGGGTGTAGCCGGCGTAGAAGCCGGGCGCCACGGTGAGGGCGGTGGAGGGGATGACGTCGTTGGCCGCGTTCTTGAAGTCGCTCACGGAGGCGGTGAGGTTCCAGCCCTTGAGGACGTTGCGGTCGTCGACGACGGTGACCTTGCCGAGCTTCTTGGTGACGCTCGCGTTGCGCGCGACGTTGCCGAAGTCGACCTTGGTGGCCTCGGCGTTGAGCGACCACAGGTCGCTCGCGGTCACGGCGGCGGTCAGGTCGACCGAGTCGGTGAGGGTGTCACCGGCCGCGGAGACCTTCGTGAACGTGCCCCACGCCTGGACGGCGAACGTGCCGTCACCCGGGAGGGTGAGGGCGACGGTGTGGTCACCGGCGGGGAGGCTCGTGATGTCGACCACGGCGTTGCCGTTGGCGTCGGTGGTGACGTTGCCGAGGTTGGTCGGGTCGGACCATGCCCACGCCGTCAGCGTCTTGTTGGCGTTGGCGATACCGGCCGGAACGGTGACGGTCGTGTCGCCCTTGGCGGGGGCGGCGATCGTGACCTGGTTGGCGTCCGAGCCCGCGGGCTTGGTCGGGGCGGTCGGCGCGGGAGCCGAGACGGTGCCCGAGAAGGCCTTCTCCGCGGAACCGGCGGTGTTGGTCGCGACGATCGTCACGTTGTAGGCACCGGCCGTGGTGGGCGTGCCCGAGATGACACCCGTGGAGGCGTCGATCGCGAGACCGGCGGGGAGCGCCGTGCCCGACTTGACCGACCACGTGATCGGCGAGGTGCCGTCAGCGGCCAGCGTCTGCGAGAACGCGGTGCCGACCGTCGCGGCGTTGAGCGCCGTGGTGGTGATCGACGGGGCGGTCGAGACCGACGGAACGTCGAACGTCCACGTCGCCTTGCTCGGGTTGGCGTTGGCGACCACCGTGATGAACGTGAAGTCCGCCTCGATGATCTGGTTGCCGTTGAAGAACGCGATGCCGAGCGAGTAGTCGCCACCCGCGTTGGCGACCGCGCCGCTACCCGACGGCGAACCCAGACCCGCGTTGGTGTTGCCGCTGGGCTTGAGGTTCGGGAGCAGGATGCCGGCGGGCGTCAGGTCGAGGGCGCCGTAGGCGTTCCACGATCCCTCGGTGGTCTCCTGGCCGCGCGGCGCGATGAAGGTCTTCACCGCGGTGGCGCCGGAGGGGATCGCGAACATGGCGTTCGCGTCCGGGTCGCCGGGCTCGGGGTCGCCGAGCACGTCGTCGTCCCAGGTGAGCACGGTGCCCGCGGGGATGAGGTTGGCCTGCTCGGGGTCGAGCAGGTAGAAGGGGTGCGTCGAGCCCACGGTGGGCACGACGGCGGCGCTGGCGGACAGCGCCGGAGTCACGATGAGCGCGGCCGCAGCAGCAACCGAGACGATGCCGACGCGGAGGCGCCGAGCGGTGATGGCCATTGTTGTTCTTTCCCTGTTTCTCTGAGTGCTCAGTTGTTGGCGGTGAAAGCGGAGTCCTGCGGAGCGCCGAAGCCGAACTTGATCTTCACGGCCTTGGTGGTGCTGGGGAGGTTCGAGGCGCCCCAGTAGGTGAGGCTCGTCGACGACGCGGGGTTGGTCAGCGCGGCGAGACCCTGGTCGTAGGCGGCGTTACCGCTGGAGATCTTCGCGGTGGGAACGACGATGAAGACCGTGCGGCCCCACTCGCCCGAGTAGAAGGTCGCGTTGGGCGTGAGGCTCGGAGCGGAACCCGTGGTCGGGTTGACGCCACCGATCGAACCGAGCGAGACACCGTTCATCGTGTTGATGCGCGCGGCGCCGTTGCTCTGGCCGATGTAGTTCGCGGCCGAGACGGGGATGATCTGCACCTCGTTCGCGGCGGGGTCGAGGACCGTGCCGTCGTTCTCGGGCGTGGTGGTGTTGGTGGCACCGCCGACGACGCCCGAACCGAGCGTGCTGGAGTTCACGCCGATCTTGCTGAGGAACGTGGTCCACGTGCCCGAGCTCGCCTGGAGCGAGAGCGGCTTGACGACGAAGCTCGTGCCGGGGACCGTCACGGGCGACGACGACGAGGAGGTGTAGATCGAGGCGAGCTCGTTCTTGTCCAGGTCGGAGATCCACGTCGCGGCGGTGGAGGCGTCCGAGCCCGAGCCGACCTTGTAGAGGAAGCTGATCGCGTCCTGGCCGAAGGGGACGTACGTCAGCACGCCGCCGGACACGGCGGTGCCCTTCGACGAGCTGCGGGACAGGTCGACCTGGTTCTTCACGTCCACACCGTTGTAGGTGAACGAGAGACCGTCGAGGCCACCGATCGACGCGAGGAGGGCCTTGCGTCCGGCACCGGAGCCGTTCGGGCGGTCGAAGATCTTGCCGAAGGGCTTGGTCTGGATCTTTCCGACACCGCCCGAGACACCGAGGGTGAAGGCGTCCCAGGAGGCGAGCGCCTTGCCTGCACCGGTCACCTTGACGGACGAGTTGGTGATGGACGTGCCGTTCGCCAGCGCGGCGACGGCGTCCTGCAGCGTGTCCGAGCCGACGATCGAGTAGCCGTCGCTCACCGGGTCGGCGTGAGCCGCGGTGGCCGCACCGATTCCGGCGAGAGCAACGCCGAGCGCCGTTCCCAGGGCGGCGAATCGCTTGAGTTTCATTTCTTCCTTCTTGTCGGGTACAGCTCTGGTGTGTTGAGGGGTGGAGAGATCCACGGCGTGGATCTCAGGTGACCCGTCTTCTCAGACGGGTGATCAGGGGCACGGCGAGGGCACCGGCCAGGCCCGCGAGGGCGCTGGCGGGCACGGCGGCCGTGATGGCGCCGATGTCCGGATCGTCGGGCGTCTTCCCTCCGGACAGCGCCGCGCTCGCGGCTCCCGACGCGGCCGTCGGGGTCTCCGCGGCCGGGGCGGCCGGGGCAGCGGCGGCGGGTGCCGACGCGGCAGCCGCCGCAGCCGGAGCCTTCACCGGGACGGATTGCGAAGGGATGTAGGACGACGGCTGCGGGGTCGGTGTGACCGGGCCGCTCTCGATGGCATCCGCCGCCTTTTGAGCCTGCGTCGTCCAATCGGCCGGCAACGGGACGTATCCGTCGGGGAGCTGGCCCGCATCGGGACCCCGCTTCTGCCCGGGTCCGACGGCGTAGCGGATGAACTGCGCGTAGGCGCGGCGGATGTTCGCGTCCTTCATCGACGGCCGGGCGGCGGCGTAGACGGGCATGGCGAGCGGGTAGGCGGCCGTGGCCGCGCGCGCCGCATCGGAGGTGAAGTCGAAGCTGTCCACCGACGGGTTCGCCTTCGATCCCGCCATGGCGGGGGCGGCTGCGGCGATGCCGGTGTCGTCGGGGGCGACGAACTTCCCCGCGGGGTTGCGCAGCGAGGCCGTCACGACCTGGTAGCGGCGCGCCGCGGCGGCACTGGTCAGACCGAGGAGGGCCTGGTTCCCCGGCAGCATTCGCGGGAGCTTCCCGTACTTCGGCGGGACGGAGTTGACATCCCAGAATCCGGGCCCCTGACCGTCGCCACGCAGCGTGAGGTAGGCGACGCTGCTCAGGTCGGCGGCGAACGGACGCCAGGTCACGAGGTTGATCACGCCGGCATTGGACGGCGTGAACTCGACCGGGTCGGCCTTGGGGAAGTCGTCGCGATCGACGGAGAACGCCGTCTTCGTCGGGTTGGTGTCGGCGTCGGTCGAGTACCACGGGTTGACGACCATGCCCCATGGATCCGGCTTCCCCGCGAGGAACGCCGCCGCTTCGGGGTCGGACGCGATGTACGCCCAGACCGCGCGCGCGGAGTCCGTACGGCCCTGCGGCACGATCACGTCGGCGATCGCGGGGCCCGTAAGGTTCTGGAATCCCCACTCGGGGTCGTTCACCGCGAGGAAATCGGGATCCTTCGTGATGTTGTCGGGATTCGTCTTGTTGAGGTAATCGATGTTCGCCCCGTTGGGGAGCGAAGACCGATACGAGTAGCTCAACAGTTTCGCCAGCAGTCGCGGGGTGAGATTCACGGACGTGAAGGGGGTCCGCGCCGCATCGACGTACTTCTGCGGAACGTCCTTGAACGGATCGGGATGTCGATCGATCGACAGCGATATGGTGACGCCGGTCAGCGCGATCGGTGCGTAGGTGAGCGGATCCGTGCCCGAGGCGTCCCGCGCATAGCTCGTCAACGCGAGCGGGGCGTCCTCGGTCGTCGCCGCGGCCGTGAGCGCGTCGGACTCCGGGACGGTCAAGACCGAGTACACGGCCGCACCCGCGGAGTTGCACACGACGGGCTGCCACGAGGCGATCGCGTTCGAGGTGAGCTCGCTTCCGGCCAGAAGACGCTCGGCCGTGCCCTCGGGGCATCGCGTTCCCAGGGGCGTGAAGTCCATGCGCACGGCGAGCGCGTGCCGCCACGATTCGATGAAGAGACCGGACTGGTTGATGCTCGACGACCCGTTGTCGGCCGTGCCGCGCGGGAGGACGACCAGCCAGCAGCTCGCGCCGGTCGTCGTCTTGCCGTCCTTAGACACCACGGGGTTCCCGCAGCCGAGCGCGGGCGCCTGAGCGGCCGTCTGCACTTCGAAGGACACCGCACCGGAGCCGTCGTCGCCCGACCCCACCCAGGAGATCTCGTTCGTGCTGTAGGAGGTGAAGAACGGGTTGACGTTGAGGTTGACGGACTCGTCCACGGTCTTCGCGCCGGTCTTCGGATCCGTCTTGATCCCGTCCACGCGAGCGCCGTCGCGGGCGACGAACGGGATGCCGGTGTACGGGGGCAGGAACGACACCGAGGTGAGCGCCGAATACGGCTGGTCCTCGGCGGGGATCTCGTCGAGCGAGTAGTTCCGGAAGGCGTCTCGCGTGGCACCGGGGCTGTTCGCACCGCCGTACATGCAGGTCGTGCGGTCGGGACGGGTCGGGTCGGTCGGGTCATCGCCCCAGCACATGAAGACCTGGAGGAAGTTCTGACCGCCGCTCGAGCTCGGCGCCACCGACTTCTTGCCGCCCGTCCAGCTGAGGCGGATGCCCTGCGCCAGCAGGTTCTTCGTCTGCGAGACCGTCACCGCCAGGTCGGGCATGGGAGCCGAGTCGAGCGCCTTGTCCTGCTGCGCCGCGGTGACCGTGACCGCGGACGAGGACGTGTCGTCCGCCGTCGCGGCGGGAGCGAAGACCGCGCCCGCACCGACGAACACACCGAAGACCGCGATCGCGCACACCGCCCCCGCCGTGATCGCGGAGACCGCACGGCGTGCCACCGACGGCCGTGCCGCCTTCCGGCGGTACGCACGCCGCGACGGGTGCTGTGAGACGCGTTCTTCGGACACGGTGTTCCTTCGCTGGATCGGCGCTCTTGACGCCTTCGTGAGTACTCAATTCGCCGCAGGTGGCTGCGGGATGAACGCGCCGGTAACGAGATACCGCCGCGAGGCAGTGAAGATACGAATTCGCTTAAACCCCAGATGAGGGTTTATTTATCGCTTCACGCCCGACTTGCCGGAACGACGTCCGACCAGGGGTGGGATGAGGATCGCCGCGACGACCAGGAGTCCGGCGGCGAGCATGATGAACTGCGGGGTCCCCCAGCCGTTGTCGGCCAGGGTGAACGGGAGCGACGCGGCTGCCGCTCCGCCGGCGGCGGCCGCCGAACCCGACACGAGGTTGCCGTTCGCGTCGTAGACCGGGGCGCCGGCGGCCGCCCCCGCCGCCGCGGCACCCGCGGCATCCGTCGAGCCACCCGCCCCACCCGCGGCGGCCGCAGCGTCCGCGCTGTTCGCCCCTCCGCTGACGCCGCCGGAGCCTGTCGCCGGAGTGGACTCCTGCGCGCCACCGGTTCCCTCCACGCATTGCGTGGATCCCTGCTTGTCGCAGTCCGGTGGATTCGGCGCGGTGGCCGCGAGCTGGTTGTTGGACGGCGAGTCGCCCGCCTTGAACGTGGGGTTGTTGCAGTTGTTGAAGTCGACGCCGCCCTCCGTGCCGGGCACGGACTTGATCACGTCGGAGCCGGCCTGCACGAGGTTCATCGGGAGCGGGGAGTACCCGAGGGCCGCCGCCTGCTGCTGCCCCTCGCAGAGCATGTAGTTGGCGAACCGGCTGAGGGTCTTCCCCTTCTCTGTGGTGAAGACCTTGTTCGTCTGCGTGGGGACGATCATGTACGAGTAGCTCGACATCGGGTACGTGCGCGGGTCCGTGTTGTTGTAGACGCCGTCGAGGTTCTGCGTCAGGTCCGGGTTGATCTGCGCCGCCATCAGCGCCACCGCCACGGACTGGTAGGTCGGCTCGACGTAGTAGCCCGCCTTGTTGAGCACCTTGACGACCGGGAAGCCGGACTTCATCGCGTAGGAGTACTCGACGTAGGTGATGGCGCCCTCGCCGTAGTCCTGGCTCACGTATCCCGCGACGCCGAGCGAGCCGTTCTGCCCCTTGAACGACGCGTTGATCTGCGGGAACTGCGACCGCATGCCCTGCGTCCAGATGTTCCCGAACTGCTTCGACATCCACAGGGTGAACTGCGCGCTGGTACCCGAGCCGTCCGACCGGTAGACGGGGGTGATGGAGCGGTCGGGCATCGCGAGGGCCGGGTTATCGGCCTGGATCGCCGGGTCGTTCCACTTGGAGATCTGACCGCTGAAGATCTTCGCGATCACCTCACCGGACAGGCGGAGGTTGGTGACGCGCTTCCCGCCGATCTTGAGGTTGTACATGAGCGAGGTGCCACCCGCGACGATGGGCATGTACGCGTAGCCCGTCGACGGACGTTCGGGCGGGGACCCGTCCTCGGGGTTGGCCTGGAACGGAATCTCGCTGATGGCGAAGTCGACCGTCTGGTTGATGAAGTCGTTGCGACCGGCCGACGAACCCGTGCCGGAGTAGTTCACGGTCATGCCGTAGTTGCTCGCGACGTTCTTGCGCCACTGGTCGAGCGCGTTCTGCGACCAGGTCGAACCGGACCCCGAGATCGGGACGTATCCGTCGGCGTGCGCCGGCACGGGCGTCAGCGCGACGAGCGAAACGACCGCGAGCGCCGCGGCGAGGCGGGCCCAGCGGGGACGGGATTTCACGACGGGTTCTCCTCGGACGGTGTATCGGTTCGTTTGGTGAGAGCGCGCTCGGCGAGCCGCCACTCGAGGTCGGTGGGCGGTTTGCCCTTCGGGGGACGGATCTTCCGCGCGCGGCGCGTGGTCGGCGGGGTCTGCGGACCCCGGTCCATGCGCTGGAGGTCGCGAGCGGATGCCGCCGCGGCCGCGCGACGCTGGCGATCAGACAGCTGACCGGGCCCGCGTCCGCCGATGAGTCGGGCGACGATGAACAGCGTGAGCACGAGCAGGACGAGGGTGGCGGCGGCACCGAAACCGCGCGCGATCATGTTCGGCTCCGGCGACTTGACGAAGTCGAACACCTGCAGCGGCAGCGAGATCATGGGCCCCGAGAACGGGTTCAGGTTCATCTCGGCGGTCACACCCGAGGTCAGGAGCACCGGCGAGGTCTCACCGATCCCGCGGGCGGTGCCCAGGATGACCGCCGTCACCAGGCCCGAACGCGAGGTCGGGAGGACGACACTCCACACCGTCTTCCACCGGCTCGTGCCCAGGGCGTACGAGGCCTCGCGCAGGTTGTTCGGGACGAGCCTCAGGACGACGTCGGAGGCGCGGATGATGATGGGCAGCATCATGACGCTGATCGCGAGGGCGGCGGCGAAGCCCGAGCGCTGGTTGGTGATGAGCGTCACGACGGCCGCGTAGACGAAGAGGCCCGCCACGATCGACGGCAGCGCGGTCATGGCATCCGAGATCGTCCGCACGAACCGGGCGAACGGGCCGCCGATCTCGTTGAGGAAGACGGCCGTGGTCACCCCGAGCGGGATCGTGATGACCAGCGCGATGCTGATCTGGATGAGCGTGCCCACGATGGCGTGTGCGATACCGCCCATGGTGAGGGGGTCGAGGGGACCGGCGAGCTTCATCGTCTCGACGAAGAAGTTCCCGTGGACCAGGGCGTCCGAGCCGCGCACCAGCGTGAAGATCACCACGAAGGCGAGCGCGCCGAGGAGGATCACGCCGGCCGAGTAGAACAGCGCCGTCATGATCCGCTCGCTGATCGCGAGCCGGTCCGCGCGCATGGCCGTCATCACCGCGTAGATGCCGAGGAACCCGATGAACGACAGGACGAGCCAGCCCACGACGCCCGTCATCGGCGTGAGCCACCCGAACATCAGGGTGGACAGCGCGATGCCGGCCGCCATGCTGCCGAGGAGATCGAACCGATCGCCGAACGGCACGGTGCGGAGATCGCGTCGCTCGCCGACGATTCCGAACCGCACCGGTACGGAGGTGCGGGCGGCGCTGGTCTCGTCGTCGTCGGGGGTGGACGGAGGGGCCTCCGGGGTGATGATGGCCATCAGTTGCTCTCCGCTCCCGACCGGCTGCGCGCGACGATCGTGGATGCCGTGAAGTTGACGATGAGCGTGATGATGAACAGCACGAGACCGGCGGCCATGAGCGCCGACAGGCCGAACTGGCTCGCCTCGCCGTAGCGGAGGGCGATCAGCGCCGACACCGAGTTCGTGCCCGTCTTCAGCACCTGCGGGTTGATCGTGAAGATCGGCGAGATGATCATGACGACCGCGATGGTCTCGCCGAGAGCCCGGCCGAGCCCGAGCATCGTGCCGCCGATGATGCCCCCTCGACCGAACGGCAGCACGACCGCCTTGATCATGCCCCACCGCGTCGAGCCGAGCGCGAGCGCGCCCTCGCGCTCACCGAGGGGGGCCTGCGAGAAGGCCTCGCGCATGACGGAGGTCTGCGTGGGCACCACCATCAGGGACACCACGATGCCGGCGATGAACGCCGACGACGTGTAGGCACCGGCCTCGGTGAGCCGGGCGCCGGACGGATCGGTGACCGCGAAGATCGGGATCCACGAGAAGTACGTCGAGATCCACTGGGCGACCGGGATCACGCCGGACTGCAGGAAGAACACGCCCCACAGGCCGAAGACGACACTGGGGACCGCGGCCATGAGGTCGACCATCGTGACCAGGAGCGAGCGCAAGCGCGGCGGAACGATCTCGCTGATGAGCAGCGCCGTCCCCATGGCGAGCGGGACCGAGATGCTCATCGCGATGAGCGCGATCGTCACCGTGCCGAACAGCACCGCGGCGACACCGAACGTCCCGGTCTCGGGCGACCAGTCCTGCGTGGTGAGGAACGCCGGACCGGCGACGCTCAGCGCGTTTCCGGCGCGGAGGCTGAGGAAGATGCCGACCGCGAGCATGATCGCGACGGTGATGGACCCCGCGGAGTACGCGGCGGCGCGGAAGACGCGGTCCGCCTGCACGGGGCGGCTCTTCAGCGAGCGTCGGACCGGTGCCGCTTTCTCGGGCCGAGGAGGGAGGACCTCCGTGGTCGTGTCCGTCATGCGCTCTCCGTCGGTCGCGTCGGGTAGGTCGGGCAGAGGCACCGTGTCGCCGTCCTCCGCGGGCGGGCCGACACCGGGGCGATGTCCGGACGACCGGCGACGCGAGGCGCCCGTAGTCCCTGATGCCGGCTCGGGTGGCCGACACTGGCGACGGTAGATCCGGGTCGTGAACGCCGCCGGGAGGGACCGCCCACGCCGACTGGCCGGGAGGTGAACGAGGGATGCCGAGGGCTCGGCGACTCCGTCCCGCTCACGGCGCACCCGGTGTCGGCGTGGGCGTCGGCGTCGGGACCGTCGTCGGCGTCGCTGTGGGCGTCGGCGTCGGCGCGGCGGCACGGCCGCTGGAGACGAGCAGGCGCACGGTGGAGCCGACCTGCGCCGACGCCCCGGCGGCCGGCGCGGAGCCGATGACGGTCCCCGCCGGCCGGTCGGAGATTGTCGGCACCGCCTCGGGCGTGAACCCCGCGGCACGGATCGCGGCGTCGGCGTCGGCAGCCGTCCACCCGTCGATCGGCGGGATCGCGTTCGTTCCGGATGCCACGACCAGACGCACCGTCGTGCCGCGCGGCACCGGGGTTCCAGCCGCGGGATCGGCCGACAGGACGGCGCCCGCGGGGAGCGGGGAGTCCTGCGTCGTCACGGGCCCCGCGACGAGACCCGCCGCCTGGATGGCCGCCAACGTGTCCTGCAGGGAACGGAGATCGGGGACGGCGACGTCGGCGTCCACCGTTGGCGTGGGAGATGCGCTCGACGTCGCGCTCGGGGCCGTGCTCGCGGACGGCGCCGTCGCGGTCGGCGCGGCCCCCGGCTCGGTGCGCCCGGCCGACGCCATGAGCGGAACCGCCACGGCGGCGAGGGCGAGGAGGGCGACCACAACGATCGCCGCGGCCCACCCGGGCCCTTCGCCGCGGGACCGACCGGGCGGGGCATCGTCGGCTGCGACCGCGGCGACCGCACCGGTCGACGTCGCGACGACCGGTGCCGGGACCGGCCGCAGGACGCGGGTCGCGGCGGCCGGAGCCGACGCGGGCGCGGTGGCCTCGAGCGCGGCACGCATCTCCGCGGCGTCGGCGAACCGTCCGGCGGGGTCCTTGAGCATCGCGCGCACGAGGACGCGATCGAGCGCCGGCGACACTCCCCTGGCGCGCACCGAGGCCACGGGAGGCGGCGCATGCAGCTGCGCCTGGACCACGGCATCCCGGTCTCCGCCCTCGAACGGCGCTCGCCCGGTCAGCGCGAAATACAGCAGGCCGCCCACCTGGTAGAGATCGCCGCGCACGCCGACCGGCTCGCCCCGCAGCTGTTCGGGCGAGGCGTACTGGGCGTTCCCGACCACGCCGGCGCTCGCGGATGCCGAGCTGCGCAGCACGTCGTCGCCGCGCGTCGTCCGGCCCGCGGCATCCGCCAGCCCGAAGTCGAGCAGCGTGGCCCGGGCGGGCTGCGGGCCGTCGAAGCGGACGAGCACGTTCGCGGGCGAGACGTCGCGGTGCACCAGCCCGACGGCGTGCGCCGCCTCGAGCGCCTGCAGGATCATCACGCCGATGCGCCGGGTCGCGGAGGCCCCGAGAGGGCCGTTCGCCTGCACGTGTTCCGCGAGGGTCGCGCCGTCGAGGCGTTCCTGGGCGATCCACGCGATCGTCACCGGACCGTCCTGGAACGTGCCGACGTCGACGACCTCGACGATCCCGGGGTGCGCGACCCCGGCCGTTCTGCGCGCTTCGTCGAGGAACGCCTCGCGCAGAGCCGCGCTCTCGGACAGGTGCGGGTGCAGCAGCTTGATCGCGACCGGGCGATCGAGCACGGTGTCGGTCGCGGCGAACACCGACGCGGTGCCGCCGGAACCCAGCAGTCCCTCGAGACGGAACCGACCGGCGATGAGTCCGGATGCCGCGGTCATCGGGCGGTCACGGGGTGTTCATCACGACGCGGGCGCGACGCCCGGAGGCGGTGCCGATGCTCACGCCCTGCGCGATCGTCGCCGTACCGAGCGCGTTGCTCGCGGCCCGCCCCGCCGCGGCCGCTTCGCTCGCCGACTCGTACCACCGCGCCGCGGTGAGGACCGGACGATCGCCGCGGCGGATGACCCACCCGTGCGTGGTGGACTGCGGGCCGCGCACCGCGGTCACCGTCATCTCGTCGACGCGCGCCTGCTCGGCGACGACGGCGTCGAAGGCGGCGCGCGGAGAGACGAAGATGCGGGCGCAGCGCCCGAGTTCGCGGTTGTTCGTGGCCAGCAGTCGCCACACGCCGAAGACGCCGAGCGGCGTGAGGGCGGCCTCGGGCGTGGTCTCACTGAGGCTGCTGGCGGTGATCGCCCACTCCGGCAGCAGGTGCGATCGGAAGAGCAGCCACGCGGCCAGGCGCGGATCGTGGACCGAGCGAAAGGTGTCGAACACGATCCGGCCACGCCGCGCCGCGCGATCGGAGAGCGTCTCGCTCACGGGCACCCCTGTCTGACGTCCGCAGAGCTCGTGGGTCGGGCACCCGTGCTGCGGTCCGTAGGCAAGAAAATGGCCGCACCCGGTGGCCGTCGATCCATCGGGGGATGAACGCGCGGTACACGAGGGGTCAACGCTCGGAGATCACCCTCTCGCGGACGGTTTTCGCCCGGGCGTGCGCTCGCGCGTCAGAGCGTGCGGCGGCCCTCGAACGCGCGTCCCAGGGTCACTTCGTCCGCGTATTCCAGGTCGCCGCCGACCGGGAGACCGGATGCCAGGCGGGTGACGCGGATCTCGAGGGTGTGCAGCAGACGGCTGAGGTACGTGGCCGTCGCCTCGCCCTCGAGGTTGGGGTTCGTCGCGAGGATGACCTCTTGCACGGTGCCGTCGGCGAGGCGCTGCATGAGCTGCGTGATGCGCAGATCGTCGGGACCGACGCCGGCGATGGGGCTGATGGCGCCGCCGAGCACGTGGTAGAGCCCACGGAACTCGCGCGTGCGCTCGATCGCCGCGACGTCCTTCGCATCCTCGACGACGCAGATGAGGGTCTCGTTGCGGCGGGGGTCGCGGCAGATGGAGCAGCGATCCTGCTCGGATACGTTCCCGCAGATCTCGCAGAAGCGCACCTTCTCGCGCACTTCGCCGAGGAGCTGCGACAGCCGCGACACGTCGAACGTCGGCGACTGCAGGATGTGGAAGGCGATGCGCTGCGCCGACTTCGGGCCGATGCCCGGGAGTCGGCCGAATTCGTCGATGAGGTCTTGGACGATGCCGTCGTACATCAGTTGAACCTCGTCGGGGGCTCGTAGGGCTCGTCACGCACGTAGGTCGCACCGAGCATCTGGCGGACGACGGCCTCGCCGTACCGCTGGACTCCCCCGCCTGAGCGGTGCCATGCGCGGCACGATCACCGGCGGAACGGGGAGGTCGGCCTCGTCTGCCGGCGGGATGACGTCGTCGTCGTCGTCGACCTCGTCGGGGGCGGCGACCGACGCGACCACGTCGCTGGAGGGGAGCACGGCTCCCTCGAAGGGCGGCGGGGCGATGCGCGGCATCGGGCGCACGGCCGCTTCCTCCGGCTCCTCGTCGACGGCGAGCGCGGTGGCGGCGGGGGCGCCCGTCGGCGCGGGGTCTGCTGTGCGCGGGGGTGCGGCGGTGGCGACGGCCGAAGGAGCCCCGGCGGCCCCGGATGCCGAGGGAGCCGCGGCTCCACCGGGGATCGGGGCGACCGCCCAGTCGGTGACGGAGGCCGACGCGTAGGGCGCCGAGGAGCGGGACGCCGACGTCTGCTGCGCCGACCGCGCGCTCCCGTCGGGGCCGGAGGCAGGTCCGCGCGGCGCGCTGCCGCCGGGACCGCCGTCGCCGTCGAGGCGCGCGAGGTACTTGACCCGGATGCCGAGCACCGCCTGGATCGCCCGGCGCAGGTCTTCGCTGGGGCCACCGTCCGCCGAGCGGGTCTTGAACGCCGTGAGGTCGGACCCGGTGCGGAAACCGAGCGTGAGCACGTCGTCGTCGAACGCGAGCACCGACGACGTCGAGACCACGAGCCACGAGGAGCGGCTGAGCGCCTCGAGCTGGCCCAGCACCTCGGGCCATGCGTCGCGCACGTGCGAGAGCTCGAGCGGTCCGACCGGTGCCACGGGCGGCGTCGGAGCGGTGGGCTCGAGCGGCGACGCGTCGTCGGAACCCGGCGTGGGCGCGGCGTCGAAGGGGTGCGGGTCGGATGAGGCGGGTACCGGGGCGGTGGGCGCCTCCGCCGGGGAGGCCGCAGCAGCGGGAGCGACCGGGGTCGCCGCAGGCGCCGTGGGCGCGGCCTGGACCGGCTTCGCGGCCGAGGTCACGGGGGCACCAGCCAGGGCGTCCTCGTCGTCGTCGTACGGCGGCGGAGCGTCGTCGTCATCGAACGGCGGCGGGGCATCGTCATCGGACGGCGCGTCCATCGGCGGCTCCGCGCGGCTCGGCGACGGTGCGGCGACGGGGGACGCGGCGGGCGACTCGGCGCGGGGTGCCGACGGTGCGGCGACGGACGGCGACGCCACCCCGGTGCCGGCGACCGTCGGTGCGGCGACGGCGGGGGCGGTGGACGGCGCGGCCACCGCCGGAGCGGAGCCGGGCGACGCGACGGTCGGCGCGGCGACGGGCGCCGCCTCGCGACCCGGCGACGCGACGGCGGGCGCAGCGGTACCGGGGCTCGCGATCCCCGGCGCGGCAACGCCCGGGGAGGCCACAGCCGCCGAACCACCCCGCGGCGACGCGACACCCGGCGAAGCGATGCCCGGCGATGCGACTCCCGGGGATGCGACCGCAGGAGCAGCCACCGGGGCCGCCGGTGCGGGAGCGGGCGTCCGCGCGGCCGACGCCGCGGCGTGCTCGGCCGCGTGCGCGGGAGCCGCCGCGGGAGCGACGCCCTGCGACACCCCGGCGTGCGTGAGCACCCGGGCGACGAGCAGCTCGAGCTGCAGGCGCGGCGAGGTCGCCCCGGTCATCTCGTCGAGCGCCGCGACCACGAGGTCGGCGGTCCGCGACAGTCGCGCGACGCCGAAGGCCGTGGCCTGACGCGCCATGCGCTCGAGCTCGTCGTCGGGGACGCCGCGCAGTACGGCGGAGGCACCGGCGCCGGTGGCCGCGACGACGATGAGGTCGCGCAGACGCTCGAGCAGGTCGTCGACGAACCGTCGAGGGTCCTGACCGGTCTGCACCACGCGGTCGACCGCGGCGAACGCTCCGGCGCCGTCGAGCGCGGCGAACGCGTCGACGACCTCGTCGAGCAGCTCGGAGTGGGTGTACCCCAGAAGCGCCACGGCGCGCTCGTAGTTCACGAGCACGTGGTCATCGGCATCCCGATCCGAACCGGCGATGAGCTGGTCGAGCAGCGACAGCGTGTCACGCGGAGACCCGCCACCGGCGCGCACCACGAGCGGCAGAACCCCCGCCTCGACGGCGACGCCCTCGCTCTCGCAGAGCTCTTGCACGTACTCGAGCATCGCGGCGGGCGGCACGAGGCGGAACGGGTAGTGGTGCGTGCGCGAACGGATCGTGCCGAGCACCTTCTCGGGCTCGGTCGTGGCGAAGATGAACTTGACGTGCGCGGGGGGCTCTTCGACGAGCTTCAGCAGCGCGTTGAAGCCCTGCTGCGTGACCATGTGCGCTTCGTCGAGGATGAAGATCTTGAACCGGTCGCGCGCGGGGGCGAAGATCGCGCGCTCGCGCAGGTCGCGCGCGTCGTCGACACCGTTGTGGCTCGCGGCGTCGATCTCGACCACGTCGAGCGACCCGCCGCCGCCGCGGCCGAGCTCGACGCAGCTGTCGCACTCACCGCACGGGGTGTCGGTCGGACCCTGCGCGCAGTTGAGGCAGCGCGCGAGAATCCGGGCCGAGGTCGTCTTGCCGCAGCCGCGCGGCCCCGAGAAAAGATAGGCGTGCCCGACCCGGTCACTCCGGAGGGCGGTCATCAGCGGCTCGGTCACCTGCGACTGCCCGATCATCTCGCCGAACGCCTGCGGGCGGTAGCGGCGGTACAGGGCTGTCGTCACTCCCCCAGCCTACGGCGTGCCACCGACATCGCGTCCGGCGCGCTCCCCCGCCGCGGCCCGGACTCCGTTCCCGCACACCGAGCGGAGGAGATCCCGGGAAGGGAGGACCGCAACGCCCCCTGGCATCCTCCCCTCCCCGAATCTCCTCCGCTCCGCACGCCCGAGCCGCACCCCCGAACGCCCGAGCCGCACCGAACGGAGGAGAAACCACGAAGGGAGGACCACAACAGCCCCCGGCATCCTCCCCTCCCCGAATCACCTCCGCTCCGCACGCCCGAGCCGCACCCCCGAACGCCCGAGCCGCACCGAACGGAGGAGAAACCACGAAGGGAGGACCACAACAGCCCCCTGGCATCCTCCCCTCACCGAATCACCTCCGCTCGCCACCACCGCGCGGGAACGGCGACGCCCCGCAGGGCGCCGCCGCGTCGAAGCGGTGCGTCAGGCGTCGAGGCCGACGGCCACGGGCTCGTCGTCGCCCGAGACCAGCGGGATCGCGGCCGTCACGATCGGCACCGAGGCCGACAGCAGCGTGCCATCCTCGCGCACCGATCCCTCGAGCTGCCGAATCGACGGGCGCCCCGGGATGAGCGGCCCCTGGCCGTGCAGCGCGACGCGCACACTCTCACCGGGAGCGACGGTGTAGTCCACCCCGCGCACTGCGAAGTCGACCGGGCCGCCCTCCTCCCCGGCGTGCAGCGTCAGCGCGGTGGCCGTGAGCGTGACGTTGAGGCGGGTGCCGTGCCAGTGCAGCACGTACGACAGCTCGGGCCACTCCGCCGGCAGACGCGGGTCGAACGTCAAGCGCCCGAAGTGGTCGCGCATGCCGCCGAAGCCGCTCACGAGCGCCGTCCACACGCCACCGGCGGATGCCACGTGCACCCCGTCGGCGGCGTTGTGGTGCAGATCGCCGAGGTCGACGAACGCGGCCTGGCGGAAGTACTCCAGCGCGAGGTCCTGGTAGCCGACCTCGGCCGCGAGGATCGACTGCACGACCGCCGACAGCGTCGAGTCGCCCGTGGTGAGCGGGTCGTAGTACTCGAAGTCGGCCAGCTTCTCGGCATCCGTGAAGTGATTGCCCTGCAGGAACAGGGCCAGCACGACGTCCGCCTGCTTGAGCACCTGGTACCGGTAGATCACCAGCGGGTGGAAGTGCAGGAGAAGGGGGCGCTGATCGGGCGGGGTGTTCTCGAGATCCCAGATCTCACGCTCCAGGAACACGGCGTCCTGGGGATGGATGCCGAGCGCCGGGCTGAACGGGATGTGCATCGCCTCGGCCGCCAGCTCCCACCGGTCGGGCTCGGACGGGTCGAGGTTCATGCGGTCGGCCATGCGGCCGTAGGCCTCGGGGTCGTTCTCGGCCAGGTCGCGGACGGTGCGCGCGGCGAAGCGCAGGTTGAACCGCGCCATGACGTTCGTGAAGAGGTTGTCGTTGACGACGGTGGTGTACTCGTCCGGCCCGGTGACGCCGTGGATGTGGAACGAGTCCTCCTCGCCGTCGCCGTCGCTCGACCGCCAGAACCCGAGCGTCGACCACAGCCGCGCGGTGTCGACCGCGATGTCCACGCCCTCACGCGCGAGGAACTCCTCGTCGCCCGTGGCCCGGACGTACTTCGCGAGCGCGAAGGAGACGTCGGCGTTGATGTGGTACTGCGCGGTGCCGGCGGCGTAGTACGCCGAGGCCTCCTCGCCGTTGATCGTGCGCCAGGGGAACAGCGCGCCGGCCTCGTTGAGCTGGTGCGCGCGCTTCCGCGCTGCGGGGAGCATGAGGTACCGCATGCGCAGGGCGTTCCGCGCCCACTGCGGCGTCGTGTATGCCAGGAACGGCAGCACGTACACCTCGGTGTCCCAGAAGTAGTGGCCGCTGTACCCCGAACCGGTGACGCCCTTGGCGGGGACGCCCTGGCCGTCGGCGCGGGCCGCGGCCTGCGCGAGCTGGAAGAGGCACCAGCGCGTCGCCTGCTGAAGGTCGCCCTGGCCGCCGATGCGGACGTCCGAACGGTCCCAGAACGCCGCGAACCAGTCGATGTGGCTCTCGCGGAGGGCGACGACGCCGAGGCTGCGGGCGCGGTCGAGCGTCCGGCGGCACCGGTCGACGAGTTCGCCGGCGGGCACCCCGCGGGACGTGTGGTAGCTGACGAACTTCGTGACCGTCGTCGGGACGCCCGCGCGCGCCTGCACGCGGAACACGTTCTTCGCGATATCGGGCTCGATGAGCTGCCGCGAGGTGTACTCGTTGGCCGTCTCAACCTCGTGGTCGGCGACGACGGCGAGCGTCATGCCCGACTCGGTGACCTCGTACGAAAGCGCCGACCGGTCGCCGTCCTGCCAGTACTCGCGCGGCTGGAGCACGCGGTCGGTGAGCTTCTCGGTCTTGCGCGGGTCGAATCCGGCGGTCTTGGATGCCATCGGCGAACCGCCGTAGATGCCCTCGCCGTCCTGGCGGTTGAGGAGCTGGCACGCCACCGTCACCGGAGCGTCCGAGTTGAGGACCGTCACCGTCAGCCGCAGCACGACGAGGTGCTTCTCCTCGAACGACACGAACCGCTCGTCCTCGATGCGCACCTCTTTCCCCGACGGCGTCACCCACAGGAGCGTGCGGCGGAGGATGCCCTGGCGCATGTCGAGCACGCGCTCGTACTCGCGGACGTCGGCGACGTCGAGCGAGAGCGGCTCGTCGTCGACGTAGACGCGCATGACCTTGGCATCCGGCGCGTTGATGATCGTCTGGCCGACCTCGGCGAAGCCGTAGGCCTGCTCGGCGTGACGGATCGGGAACGTCTCGTGGAAGCCGTTGATGAAGGTGCCCTGCTCGTGGGCGAAACGACCCTCGATGGAGTTGCCACGCAACCCCAGGTAGCCGTTGCCGATGGCGAACAGGGTCTCGGTGACGCCCGTGTCGTCGACCGAGAACTCGGTCTCGACGAGACGCCATTCGTCGATGGGGAAACGATCGCGATCGATCATCGGGCAGGCCTTCCGGTGTGCCGGGGTTCGGGTGGGTCGCGCGGGGCGACGGCTCAGTCTACGAACGCCTGGAGGTCGTCGACGACCACGTCGGCCCCGGCGGCGAGCAGGTGCTCCGCTCCCACGCCGCGATCGACGCCGACGACGAGCCCGAAGCCCGCCGCGGAGGCCGAGGCGACGCCGCTCGTGGCGTCCTCGACGGCGGCCGAACGGGCGGGGTCGACGCGCAGCATGCGGGCGGCCTCGGCGAACACGTCCGGCGCGGGCTTGGAGGCGAGGTGATCGCGTTCGGCGACGACGCCGTCCATCACGACGGGGAAACGGTCGCGGATGCCGGCGGCCTCGAGCACCTCGACGGCGTTCTTCGAGCTCGACACGACGGCGATCGGGGTGCCCGCGGCCTGGAGGAGGTCGAGCACCGCGACGGATCCCGGGTAGGGGGCGATGCCCTCGGCGCGGAGGATGCGCGAGAAGACGAGGTTCTTCCGGTTGCCGACGCCGCACACGGTGTCGAGCGACGGGTCGTCGGACGGGTCGCCCCACGGCACCTCGACGTCGCGACTGCGCAGCAGGCTCGCGACGCCGTCGTAGCGCTTCTTGCCGTCGACGTGCTCGAAGTAGTCGCGGTCGGTGTACGGCGGCTGGATGTCCCACGCCGCGAACAGCTCGTCGAACATCTCCTTCCACGCGCGCATGTGCACTTCGGCGGTGGGGGTGAGCACACCGTCGAGGTCGAACAGGACGGCGTCGAACGACGTCAGATCGGGCAGGTCACGGCTGTCGGTCACGGCGGGCTCCAGATCGCGAGGGCAGGACGCGCGGTCACGACGGTGCGCCGCCGTTCCAGCGTAGTGGCGTGGGGTGGGCGCGGCCCGCTCAGGACGCGACCGACAGGGTCTGACGGGCGATCTCGAGCTCCTCGTTGGTCGGCACGACGAGCACCTCGACGCGCGACGCGTCGGAGGAGATCCGACGGATGCCACGCCCCCGCGTCTCATTCCGCTCGGGGTCGATCTCGACCCCCGCGAAGCCGAGCGTCGCGACGGCCTCGGCGCGCACGCGCGCGGCGTTCTCGCCGACGCCCGCCGTGAAGGAGATGACGTCGACACCGCCGAGCTGCGCGAGGTAGGCGCCCGCGTACGCGCGGAGGCGGTGGATGTACACGTCGAACGCGAGCTGCGCGTCGGGGTCGCCGGCGTCGCACCGCGCGGTGAGGTCGCGCATGTCGGACACGCCCGCGAGCCCGACGAGACCCGACCGCTTGTTCAGCAGCGTGTCGAGGTCGGCGATCGACAGGTCGGCGCGGCGCGCGAGCTGCAGCAGCACCGCGGGGTCGAGGTCGCCGGACCGCGTGCCCATGACGAGCCCCTCGAGCGGGGTGAGTCCCATCGACGTCTCGACGGATCGGCCGCCCTCGATCGCCGTCACGGACGCACCGTTGCCGAGGTGGAACACGAGCTGACGGAGGTCCGCGAGCGGACGACCGATGAACGCGGCGGCGGATTCGCTCACGAACTTGTGGCTCGTGCCGTGGAACCCGTACCGGCGGATGCGATGCGCCTCGGCCAGCTCCCGATCGATCGCGTACGTGTACGCCGCCGGCGCGAGCGTCTGGTGGAACGCGGTGTCGAACACCGCGACGTGCGGGACGTCCGGGAACGCCTTCTTCGCCGCGGCGATCCCGGCCAGGTTCGCCGGATTGTGGAGGGGCGCGAGCACCGAGAGCTCGTCGATGTTGATCTCGACGAGCGGGGTCACGACCGTCGGCTCGAAGAAGCGCGCGCCGCCGTGGACCACGCGGTGACCGACGGCGACCGGCGGCTGGGCGTCGAGCGACGGCCCGTGCGCGGCGAACGCCTCGAGCATGACCGCGAACCCCGCCCGTGTGGTCGGGGATCTCGCGTTCGATGGTGGTCGTGGCATCCACGACCGTCGGCGCGGGACCGTCGGCCGGGGCCAGAGCCGCCGCCGCGACGGTGTGCGTCGCGACGCCGACCTCTTCGCCGATGCGCTCGACCAGACCCGAGGCGAGGACGCGCTCGTGCTCCATGTCGAGCAGCTGGTATTTGAACGAGGAGGATCCGCTGTTGACGACCAGCACGACGCTCACGAGTTGCTCCCCTGCGCCTGGATCGCGGTGATGGCGATCGTGTTGACGATGTCGTCGACGAGCGCTCCGCGCGACAGGTCGTTGATCGGCTTGTTGAGGCCCTGCAGCACCGGGCCGATGGCGACCGCGCCGGCCGAGCGCTGCACGGCCTTGTAGGTGTTGTTGCCGGTGTTCAGGTCGGGGAAGACGAACACCGTCGCACGCCCCGCCACCTCGGACCCGGGCATCTTGGCCGCGGCGACCGCGGCGTCGGCCGCGGCGTCGTACTGGATCGGCCCCTCCACGAGGAGCTCCGGCGCGCGCTCGCGCACCAGCGCGGTGGCCGTCCGCACCTTCTCGACGTCGGCGCCGGTGCCCGACTCCCCCGTCGAGTACGAGAGCATCGCCACGCGCGGCTCGATGCCGAACTGCTCGGCGGTCGCGGCGGACGAGATCGCGATGTCGGCGAGCTGCTCGCTGGTGGGGTCGGGGATGACGGCGCAGTCGCCGTACACGAGCACGCGGTCGGCGAGGGCCATCAGGAACACGCTCGACACGACCGAGACTCCCGGCGCGGTCTTGATGATCTCGAAGGCCGGGCGGATCGTGTGCGCGGTGGTGTGCGCGGCGCCCGAGACCATGCCGTCGGCGAGACCCAGGTGCACCATGAGCGTGCCGAAGTACGACACATCGGTCACGGTGTCGGCGGCCTGGGCGTACGTGACGCCCTTGTGCGCGCGGAGCCGTGCGTACTCGGTCGCGAACTTGTCAACGTGCACGGCGTCGAAGGGGCTCAGCACCTCGGCGTCGCGGATGTCGATGCCCAGCTCGATCGCCCGGCCGCGGACCTCGAGCGGCTCGCCGAGGATCGTGAGGTCGGCGATGCCGCGCGCGAGCACGGTCGCCGCCGCCCGCAGGACGCGGTCGTCGTTACCCTCGGGCAGCACGATGCGGCGGCGGTCGCTGCGGGCCCGGTCGACCAGGCCGTACTCGAACATCAACGGCGTGACGACGCTGGGCCGCGCGACGCCGAGTTCGCGCGTGAGGAGCTCGGTGTCGACGTGCCGCTCGAACATCGCGAGCGCCGTGTCGTACCGGCGCTGCGAGTCCGCAGCGAGGCGGCCTCGGGTGTTCATGATGCGCACCGCGGTGTCGTAGGTGCCGAGGCCGGTCGCGATGATCGGCAGCGACGACCCGAGGCCGTCGATGAGGCGCACGATCGGGTCGGGAAGCTCGAATCCACCGTTCAGCACGACACCCGCGAGCGACGGGAACGTGCCCGAGGCGTTGGCGAGCAGCGTCGCGAGCAGCACTTCGGTGCGGTCGGCGGGGATGACGATGACCGCGGATTCCATGAGGCGCGGGAGCACGTTCACCATCGACATGCCCGCGACGACGACGCCGAGCACCTCACGTGTGAGCAGAGCGGGGTCTCCCTTGATGAGCTCGCCCTGGACAGAGCGCAGCACGCCGCGCATCGAGGGGGCGATGAGGAAACGGTCCTCGGGGAGCGCCCAGACCGGAACCGTCCGGCCCGGCGTCGTGGCGGCGGCATCCACGATCGGACGGACCGAGCCGACGATCTCGTCGAGCTGCTCGGGCTCGGCGCGGTTGACGACGACGGCGAACACCTCGGCGCGCTCGTGCAGCAGTTCGGGGACGGCGAGGGCCGCGATCTGCCCGACCTCCTGCGGCGTGCGCGCGACCGAGAGGCCGAGCGTCTCGCCCTGCCCCTGCTGCGCCCGGCCGCCGAGCACGAGGAGGACCGGGGCACCGAGGTTCGCGGCGATGCGCGCGTTGTACGCGAGCTCGGCGGGGCTGCCGACGTCGGTGTAGTCGCTGCCGATCACCACGACCGCGTCGCATTGCGCCTCGACGGCCTTGTACCGCTCGACGATGCGCCCGAGCGCCGCGTCGGCGTCGTCGCGGACGTCGTCGTACGTGACGCCGACGCAGTCGTCGTAGTCGAGGTCGACGCCGTCGTGGTCGAGCAGCATCTCGAGCACGTAGTCGCGCTCGGCGGTGGAGCGCGCGATCGGTCGGAACACGCCGACGCGCGGGGTGACACGGCTGAGGGCGTCGAGGACGCCGAGAGCCACCGTGGACTTGCCCGAGTGCCCCTCGGCCGACGTGATGTAGATGCTCTGCGTCACGGCATCCAGCCTAGGCGGGGCGGGTGACATCCCGCCGGGGTTGCCTCGCTATCGAGCCATCGAATCCGCACCGTAGGCTGCGGTCGTGAGCACTCTCCCGGATCGCCCCGGCACCACCGTCCCGGACTACCGCGGCCGCACGGGCCTGCACCTCACCGGACGCGACCTGGATCGCAATCCCCGCGTCGAGGTGACCGACGTCGAGCTCCTCGCCGCGGGATGGCACGTGCTGCGCGCGACGACCTTCCGCTACCTCGGCGACGACGGCGAGTGGGCGACGCTGAAGCGCGAGACCTACGACCGCGGCAACGGCGCGACGATCCTCCTCTACGACCCCGCGCGGCGCACGGTGCTGCTCACGCGACAGTTCCGCTACCCGGTTTACGTCAACGACCACCCCGACGGCATGCTCATCGAGACCGCGGCCGGTCTGCTGGACGACGACGACCCGGTCACCGCGATCCGCCGCGAGGCCGAGGAGGAGACCGGACTGCGGGTCGTCGACGTCGAGCCGGTGTTCGAGGTGTACATGAGTCCCGGGTCCGTCACCGAGCGCCTGCACTTGTTCGCCGCGGCCTACGACGGCGCGACGCGAGAGGGCGACCGCGGCGGCCTCGCCGAGGAGGACGAGGAGATCGAGATCCTCGAATACGACATCGACGCGGCCCTGCGGATGATCCGCGACGGGGAGATCCAGGATGCCAAGACGATCATGCTGCTGCAGTGGGCGGTGATCGACGGGCCGTTCGCGCGCCGCTGAGCGGGGGCGGAGCAGGACGCCGCGGCGTGGCATCCGGAATCCGCCGACGAACCTGCGCCCGGGTATGAAAAGACTCTCCGCGCACCCGGCAGAGCCTGGTTACCCTTGCTACGTTTCCGTCCTGGGGGAGTTGGCCTGGATACCGCCGCGCGGAGAGCTGCCGCCAGTCTACCCGACGTCCGCCGGGACGCATGTCGACGGGGTCGGCGACCGTTCACCCGGGGAAGGCGACGCGCCGGAGCAGCGCCGCCAGCTGACCGCGTTCCTCGTCGTCGAGCCCCGCGTGCAACGCCCGTTCGGCGGCGAGGATCGCCGGGCGCGCCTCCGCCAGGAGCGCGCGACCGTCGGCCGTGGCGACCACGACATTCGCGCGCCGGTCGCGCGGGTCTGCTTCGCGTGTCACGAGCCCTCGCCGCTGCAGCTCGTCCACGAGAGCGACCACCTGGCTGGGATCCAGCCGCAGGTGCTCGGACACCTCGCGCTGCGACGGGCGGGCCTCGCCGGCGGCGAGCGCGAGCACCGAGTACGAGCGCACCTTGAGTCCAAAGGGGGCCAGAGCCGCGTTCCCGGCGGCGATCGAGAGGGCGTTCGCGCGCGCCATGAGGAAGCTCAGGTCGTCGTCGAGGCGCACGGTCTCGTCGGTCGGGGTCTTCGACGTCATCGCGCAATCATAGCGATCTCAATCATTGACTTTCTCAACGATTGAGCTTAGAAAGAGTGCGACGGAAGGACTTCCATGACCAGCGCACCCCTCCTCGACGGCAAAGTCGCCGTCGTCACCGGCTCGGGCCGCGGCCTCGGCCTCGCCTACGCCCGCGAACTCGCCCGCCACGGTGCGGCCGTCGTCGTCAACGACGTCGACGCCGCCACCGCCGCCGAGGCCGTCGCCACGATCGAGGCCGACGGCGGCCGCGCGGTCGCGGTCGTCGCGCCGGTCGGCCCGACCGCGACCGCGCAGGAGCTCGTCCGCACCGCCGTCGACACGTTCGGCCGGCTCGACATCCTCGTCACGAACGCCGGTGTCCTGCGCGACACCGTGCTGTGGAAGATGAGCGACGACGACTTCGACACCGTCATCGGCGTCCACCTCCGCGGCACGTTCACGTGCGTGCGGGAGGCGGCGACGTGGATGCGCGAGAACGGTATCCCCGGCCGCATCATCTGCATCGGCTCCCCGACCGGCCAGCGCGGCAACTTCGGCCAGACCAACTACGCCGCGGCGAAGGCCGGCATCGTCGGCATGGTGCGCACGTGGGCCCTCGAGCTCCGCAAGGCCGGAATCACCGCCAACGCGGTCATCCCCGTCGCCGCCACCGCGATGACGGCGACGGTGCCGTACTTCGCCGCCGCCGTCGAAGCCGACGCCGCGGGAGAGCCCATGCCCGCGTTCTTCCGCCACGACCTCGGCTTCGGCACGTCCGACGACGTCGCGGGCCTCATCGCCTACCTCGCCTCGGATGCCGCCGGCGCGGTGACCGGACAGGCCATCGGCGTCGGCGGCGACCGCCTGCAGCTGTGGACCCACCCCGAGCCCGCGGCCACCGCCTACCGCGACGGCGGGTGGAGCGCCGAGGCTCTGGCGGACGAGTTCGACGCGGTGGTCGGCCCGCTGCAGAGCGTCGGCGAGACGTTCCCGCCCCTCCCGGACGAGCTGCGGCGCGACCCGGTGCGGTGACCGCGTGACCCGCTACGAGCCCGACATCGACGTCGCGGCCCTCACCGCGATCGACATGCACGTGCACGTCGAGATCGACGGCCACGACCACTCGTCCCTCCCCGACGACCTCACGGAGGCGGCCAGCCGCTACTTCTCGACCGACGGGCCCCGACCCGACCTCGACCACATCGCGGCGTACTACCGCGAACGTCGCATGGCCGCGGTCGTGTTCACCGTCGACGCCGAGACGCAGCTCGGGCACCCACCGATCTCGAGCGCGGAGATCGCGGCCGGCGCCGCACGCCACGCGGACGTGCTCATCCCGTTCGGGTCGGTGGATCCCCGGCGGCCCGACGCCGTGGACCGCGCCCGCCGCCTGATCGAGGACTCCGGCGTCCGCGGCTTCAAGTTCCACCCGACCGTGCAGGGCTTCGACCCGAGCGACGAGCGGTACTACCCGCTGTACGCCGAGATCGAGGCCGCCGGAGCCGTCGCCCTGTTCCACACCGGGCAGACGGGGATCGGAGCCGGGATGCCGGGCGGTCGGGGGTTCCGTCTGGCCCTGTCGAACCCGATGCTCCTCGACGGTGTCGCCGCGGACTTCCCGGCGCTGAACATCGTCATGGCGCACCCCTCCGTGCCGTGGCAGGACGAAGCGATCTCGGTCGCGACCCACAAGCACAACACGTGGATCGACCTGTCCGGCTGGAGCCCGAAGTACTTCCCCGAGCAGCTCGTGCGGGCCGCGAACGCGTTCCTGCGCGAGCGGGTGCTCTTCGGCAGCGACTTCCCCCTCCTCACCCCCGACCGCTGGCTGCGCGACGTCGAGCAGACGTCGCTCAAGCCCGAACGCCTCCCCGGCATCCTCCGCGACAACGCCGCGCGCCTGCTCGGCCTCTAGACCCACCCGACTCCCTCGAAACGGAGAACATCATGACCACGACCGTCGCCTACGCCGACGTCGCCGGCCTCGCCGGCACCGACCTCGGCTGGTCCGAGTACCTGGAGATCACGCAGGACCGCGTCGACCTGTTCGCCGACGCGACCGACGACCACCAGTGGATCCACACCGACCCCGAGCGCGCGAAGGACGGCCCCTTCGGCGGCGCCATCGCGCACGGCTACCTGAGCCTGTCGCTCACGGTGAAGTTCTGGACCGAACTGCTCGACGTCACCGGGGTCACGACGAAGGTCAACTACGGCCTCGACAAGGTGCGCTTCGTCTCGCCGGTGAAGGTGGGCGCGCGCGTTCGGATGAACGCGGTGGTCGCCGAGGTGACCGAGGTGCGCGGCGGCTATCAGCTGGCCGTCGACCAGACCGTCGAGGTCGAGGGCGGCGACAAGCCCGCCGTCGTCGCGCGCGGCCTGTACCGTTTCTACGCCTGACCTTCGGTTCCCCGGGAACCGGCCCCGGCTCGCCCGGTCGGCTCCCGGCCCGATCCCGGCGAGGTGCGCACCGCCGCCCGCACCTCGCCGGCCCCGCCTCCCGGCATCCCTCCCCCGCTCCGGGGCGCACGGTAGCGCCCCTCCTCGACGAAGAGACCCATGAGCACACCCGGACTCGGCGCCTGGCTCCCCCGCCGCCGCCTCAAGCACCCCGACAAGACCGCCCTCATCTTCGGCGACGATCGGCGCCTCAGCTACGCCGACCTCGCCACCGCCGTGGAGCGGGCCGCCGCCGTGTTCGCCGACCACGGCGTCGGCCGGGGCGACCGCGTCGCGTACCTCGGTGAGAACTCGCCGGAGTTCCTCGTCACGCTGTTCGGCGCGGCACACCTCGGCGCGGTGTTCGTGCCGGTGAACACCCGCCTCGCGGCCCCCGAGATCGCGCACGTGCTGGCCGATTCCGGCGCTCGCGTGCTCGTCCACGATCCGTCGTTCGCGGATCGCGTGGCCGCGGCGGTCTCGACCGCGCCGGTCCCACACGTCATCGGCACGGGCGCCTCGGGCCGCGACGGCGAACCGGGCTTGGCCCGCCTCCTGGACCGCGCGGTCACCGCGCCGCCACCCGAAGACGTGGGCCTCGACGACCCCGCCGCCCTCGTCTACACCTCCGGGACCACCGGTCGCGCCAAGGGCGCGGTGCTCACGCACGGCAACCTCACCTGGGTGTCGATGAACACGATCATCGACTACGACCTCGTCTCCTCCGACGTGTCGCTCATGATCTCGCCGCTCTTCCACGTCGCCTCGCTCGGCATGGGGGCGCTCCCCGCTCTCCTGAAGGGCGCGACCGTGGTGCTCGAGAACGGCTTCGAGGCTGGACGCGCGCTCGACCTCATCGAGCGCCACGGCGTCACAGTGGTGTCGGGCGTCCCGACGACATACCAACTCATGGCGGACCATCCCGAGTGGTCCCGCACCGACGTGTCGAGCCTGCGCACGCTCACGTGCGGCGGATCGGCGGTGCCGCCGCGGATCCGCGAGGCGTACGAGGCGCGCGGGCTGTCCTTCACGCAGGGCTACGGCATGACCGAGACCTCCCCCGGCGCCACGAGCCTGTCGGCCGCGATGACCCGCGCGAAGGCCGGGAGCGTCGGCCTGCCGCACTTCTTCACCGACGTCCGGGTCGTCGGAGAGGACGGGATGCCGGCTCCCGCCCGCGCCGTCGGGGAGATCCAGGTGCGCGGCCCCAACGTGTTCGCCGGCTACCACGGGCTCCCCGACGCCACGACCGCGGCGTTCGCGGCGGACGGCTGGTTCCGCTCCGGCGACCTCGGCTATCTCGACGAGGACGGCTACCTCTACATCGCGGACCGGTTGAAGGACCTCATCATCTCCGGCGGCGAGAACATCTACCCCGCCGAAGTCGAGGGTCTGATCCTCGGCATCGCGGGGATCACGGGCGTCGCGGTGATCGGCATCCCGGACGAGAAATGGGGAGAGGTGCCGATCGCCCTGGTCACGGTGGCCGAGGGGGTGTCGGTCGACACCGAGAGCGTGCGCGCGGAGCTCACCGGCCAGATCGCGCGGTACAAGATCCCGAAGACGGTCACCGTCGTGGACGACCTGCCGCGCACGGCGTCGGGGAAGGTGCGGAAGGCCGACCTCCGGGCGCGGCTGCTGTCGGCGCCCTAGTCGGTGACGCGGTCCGCCACGGTGACTCCGCCGTCGGCGCCTTCGTCGGCGGTGCCCGCGTCGCCGGCGCGCCCCTGGAGGGCGTCGACGAGGGCGAGGCCGCGCTCCGCCCACGCGATCTCGTGGTCGGCCCGCGCCACGAACCCCTCGTACGCGAACACCTTGAACGCCACGATCGCCTCGGGGTCGTGGCGCGTGTCGGTCTCGAGGCGGCGGGCGACGATCGGGTGGGTGCGGCCCCGGATCGCCTCCAGCTGCGCCTGCCACAGCCCGCGGCGGACGCGGTAGTGCGCGATGTGTTCGCGCAGCCGCGCGCGAGCGGCATCCGGGTCGGCCCACTCGAAGTAGGCGGCGCGCAGGATCGCGGGGTCCCGGTCGGCGCCGTACGCGACGGGCTGCTCCATCCAGCGGCGGAGGTCGTCGACGCCCTCGTCGGTGATCGTGTACTGCGTCTTGGTGGTGGCGGCGCCCCACGGGACCGACTCGTCGCGCAGCAGACCGTCGGCGACCATGCGTTTGAGCTCGGGGTAGATCTGCGAATCGGGGGCGTGCCAGACGTGCCCGACCGACCCGTGGAAGGCCTTCGCGAGGTCGTATCCGGTCATCGGCTGAGCGGTCAGCAGGGCCAGCAGCGCGTAGCGCAGGCTCATCGCGGACTCCCCTCTTGCGTCGCGGTGTCCGCCCACGATATCTTCCTCGCAATATCTATCGAGATAGTTATTGAGGACGAGGAGGTCCCGTGACCGAGACAATGGCGGCCAAGCTGCTCGACTACCCCCGGAACGCCTGGTACGTGGCCGCGTGGGACCACGAGGTCACGCGCAAGCGCCCGCTCGCGCGCACCGTCGCCGGACGGCCGCTGGCGCTCTACCGCACCGAGGACGGCACCGCCGTGGCCCTCGCCGACGCGTGCTGGCACCGCCTCGCACCGCTGTCGCAGGGGACGCTCGTGGGGCCCGGCGACATCCGGTGCCCGTACCACGGCATCACGTACGACCCCCGCGGCCGCTGCACCTCCATGCCCGCGCAGGAGACGATCAACCCCAGCGCGCTCGTGCCTTCGTTCCCCGTGGTCGACCGCTACCGGTACGTGTGGGTGTGGGTCGGCGACGCGGCGCTGGCCGACCCCGGTCTCATCCCCGACATGCACCAGATGACCCACCCCGAGTGGACCGGCGACGGGCTGACGATCCACGCCCCGTGCAACTACCAGCTCATCCTCGACAACCTCATGGACCTCACGCACGAGGAGTTCGTCCACTCCAGCAGCATCGGCCAGAAGGAACTCAGCGAGTCCGAGTTCGTCACGACCCACGACGACACCACCGTCACGGTGGAACGGTGGATGCGCGACATCGAGCCGCCGCCGTTCTGGCTCAAGAACATGCGCGACAAGTTCCCCGGCTTCACCGGTCGCGTGGACCGCTGGCAGATCATCCACTACGAGGCGCCGTCCACGATCTGCATCGACGTGGGCGTCGCCGCCGCCGGCACCGGGGCACCCGAGGGTGACCGCTCGCAGGGCGTGAACGGATACGTCATGAACACCATCACGCCCGAGACCGACCGCACGAGCCACTACTTCTGGTCGTTCCAGCGCAACTACCGCCTCGACAGCCAGCTCATCACCACGCAGCTGCGGGAGGGCGTCCACGGCGTCTTCGGCGAGGACGAGGCGATGCTGACCGCCCAGCAGGCCGCGATCGACGCCAACCCCGACTACGAGTTCTACAGCCTGAACATCGACGCCGGCGGGATGTGGGTGCGCCGGCTGCTGGAGCGCATACTCGCCGCCGAGGGCCGCGAACGCACCCCCGCGGCGGTGGGCTGATGGCCGTCGCGCACCGCGAGGTGTGGCAGGGCGGCACGGTCGCCGCCGCGCGCGCCCTCACGCCCGAGATCCGGCGCATCGAGATCGACGTCGACTCCCCCGTCCGGGTCGAGCCCGGCGCGCACCTCGACGTGCGCGTGCCGATCGCCGGGAAGATCGAGCGGCGCTCGTATTCGATCGTGGATGCCACCCCCGACGGCGCCCGCGTGGCGCTCAGCGTCTACACCTCCCCCGTGAGCCGCGGCGGTGCCGCCGTGATGAACGCGCTGCGCCCCGGGGACCGGATCGAGGTGACGCAGCCGCTCAACGACTTCCCCCTGCGCCTCGGCGCCCGGCGGTACGTGCTGGTCGCGGGCGGTATCGGCATCACGGCGCTGCACGGCATGGCCGAACGTCTGCGCACGGCCCGCGCCGACTACCGGCTGCTCTACCTCGGGCGCAGCCGCCCGCTCATGGCCTACCTCGACGACCTCGGCGAGCGGCACGGCGACCGCCTCGCGGTGCACGTCCGCGACGAGGGCACGTCGGTCTCGGTGTCGCGCCTGGTCGCCTCGGTCGAACCGGGCACCGAGATGTACGTGTGCGGTCCCATCCGGCTGATGGATGCCGTGCGGCGGGCCTGGATCGAGGCGGGGCTCCCGCCCGCCGACCTGCGCACGGAGACGTTCGGCAACAGCGGCTGGCACGACCCGCAGCCGTTCACCGTCCGCATCCCCTCGCTGGGGCTGGAGACGGTGGTGCCGCCGAACCAGTCGATGCTCGAGGCCCTGGAGGCCGCCGGGGCGGACCTCATGTACGACTGCCGCAAGGGCGAGTGCGGGCTGTGCGAGGTGCGCGTCTCGGGCCTCGACGGAGACATCGACCACCGAGACGTGTTCCACAGCGAGCGGCAGCGCGACGCGCGGACGAAGATGTGCTGCTGCGTCTCGCGGGTCGTGGCGCCGGCGGGCGGGACGGGCGTCGTCACGATCCTGCCCACGTGAGGCCGCTCACACCACGAGCGGCGCGAGAGCGCGCGCGGTCGGCTCCAGCGCCCCGATGACCTCCGTCGGGTCCTCGACGCGGTGGCGCGCTCCGGAGAACCCCAGCGCGCCGACCGTGACACCCCGGTCGTCGCGGATCGGGAGGGCGAGGCATCCGGTCGTCGGCACGATCTCGCCGCACTGCCGCGTCGCGCCGAACCGGCGCAGGTCCGCGGCGACCGCGCCGTCCGTCACCTGCCCCTCGGCCGCGAGCAGCAGCCGGCCCAGGGCGTAGCGGGCGGGTTCGCGGACGAGCCGGTCGGCGTCGGAGAGCGGGAAGTCCGGGTCGGCGTCGAGGACGACCACGCGCCCATCGATGAACAGTACGACGTGCACCCCTCCGCGGACGCTCCGCCGCGCCTCGGCGAGGAGCGCCCGCGCGGCTCCCGGCAGACGCGCGGGCGCGGCGGTCACTCCGGCCAGGTGCACGACGCGGGCGCCCAGCGCGAAGCCGGAGAGATCGGGGGTGCGGACGAGGTACTCGTCCTCGACGAGCAGGTTCAGCAGGCGGTACGTCGTCGCGCGGGCGAGACCGAGTTCCGTGGAGATGCGCTGTGCGCTCACCCCGGCCCCCAGGTGCGCGACGGCCTCGAGCACCGCCAGGGCCGAGCGGACGGCGCCCGGCTGACGCGCGGCGAGACCCGGCCGCTCAGGCATCGGCCCGCCCGGGCGGAGCGACGCCGCCGAGCACCTGGGCGGCCACCGGCTCGTCGTACGCGCCGATGGGCCGCGACCGTGGGAGAGACGCGACGATCGCGATGAGCACGCCCGCGAGCAGCGCGGCCGCGGCGACCGAGATCAGCGCGACGGCGTCGGAGCCGACGACGAGGAACGCCACCAGCGCCGCGGTGAGCGCCACCGCCGAGACCCCCGCGACGACCGCCGGCCACACGGTGAGCTCGCCGATCCGGCGCAAGAACACCGGTGCCGCGACGCACACCAGCACGTAGGCGACGATGTACCCGGTCGCCCCGACGGCGAGCGTCGCCCGCATCGCCTCGCGGACGTCGACCTCGGAGAGCGCGAGCACGAGGGGAACCCCTCCGACCAGCGGGAGGGCCGCCGCGATCGCGACGATCGGCGTGCGCAGGCGCGGGTGGGTGCGCCCCAGCCGCGCGGGCAGCACCCCGTCCCGACTCATCGCGAACAGCACCCGCACGAGCGCGGTCATCGTTCCGATCGCGCACGCGAGGAAGGATGCCGTGATCCCCATGTCGGCGGCCACGCCCCACGGCCCGAGTCCGTAGGCGCCGGCGAGGTCGTTGACGGGCGACGCGCTCGCGGCCAGGTCGAGACCGAGCGCGTGGAACCCCGAGGCCTGGGTGACGGCGGCGAGAACGTACACCGCCCCACTGATCACGACGGTGCCCGTGATCGCGCGGGGGACGTTGCGCAGCGGCGCCACCGACTCCACGCCCAGGGTCGCGGCGGACTCGAACCCCACGAAGGCGGTGAGCGCGACCACGGCCCCGGCGGCCAGCGCGACCGGGTCCACGGGCCCGGGCGCGAGGGCCGCGACGACGTCGGCCGGGCCGATGAGCACGAGCAGCACCGACAGGAGCGCCACGATGAGCGCCACCGAGATCGCCTCGACGACGAGCGCCACCCGCGCCGACAGCCGGATGCCGGATACCAGCACCGCCGCGACGAACACGACCTCCCCGAGGAGGGCGATCGTCACCGTGGCGGCGTGGTCGAGGCCGGGCCAGGCCGCCCCGAGCAGATAGCTCAGGTAGTAGGCGCCCCCGAGGAGGGCGAACATCGCGATCGCCGCGTAGCCGATCACCGTCGCCGCACCGGCGACCAGTCCCGCTCGCTCCCCCAATCCGC
Organism: Microbacterium sp. SLBN-111; assembly: GCF_049739645.1. Lineage (NCBI taxonomy): Bacteria > Bacillati > Actinomycetota > Actinomycetes > Micrococcales > Microbacteriaceae > Microbacterium > Microbacterium sp. SLBN-111. The sequence goes on along the minus strand of NZ_JBMGQH010000001.1, from coordinate 2,427,438 downwards.
GAGCGGTGTAGGTGTACAGGCCGCCGGCCGCGGCGAAGCGGCGGGCGAACTGCGACACGGTGCGGGCGACGGCGAAGCTGAGCACCCCGGCGGCGACGATCGCGGCCACCGCGGCCCCCGGCGCGACGCCCGCGACGAGGAGCACGACCGTCGTCGCCGCCGCGGCGGGCGCGACGGCGGCGACGGACTGGGCGGCGAGATCGACGATGCCGATGCTGCGGCGTTCCAGTCCGTGCAGCGGTGAACGCGCGCCGAAGCCGGCGACGGGCGTGGGCCGGGCGATGGCGCGGGCAAGTGCGGTCATGGTGCTCCCCGTGGACTCGGTGCGACCGTACGCCGCGGCCGTTGCCCCGGCGCGACACCGATGTTTCCGGCGCGTGTCCCGGACTGAGACGCCGCGACCGGGGGTGTCTCAGTCCGTGTTCCGGCACTTTCACGCCGATCACATCGGCAGGCAACGCGCCGGGAGGAACCTCGGACGCACACCCGACCTCCGAAAGGCTCCGACATGACCCAGCTCAAATCGAAGGGAACCGACGCCGCACCCGCGCGGACCCTCCGCGGCTCCCTCGGTGTCACGGCGATCATCTTCATGGTCGTCGCCGCCGCCTCGCCGCTCACCGTCGTCGGCGGCGCCGGTCCCCTCGGCATCCTGCTCGGCAACGGTGTCGGCTATCCGACCCTGTACGCCGTCAGCGCCGTCATCCTGCTCCTGTTCGCCGTGGGTCTGGCCGCGATGACGCGCCACGTGCCGCGGCCGGGCGCGTTCTTCACCTACATCGGGTACGGCCTGGGCCGCCCGTCCGGTCTCGCCGCCGCGTGGACCGCGATGCTGACGTACACGACGATCCAGGTCGCGGTGTACGGCTACATCGGCTACCTGCTGGAGATCACCGTCGCGTCGATCGGTGGCCCCGACCTCGCGTGGTGGCTGTACGCGCTGGCCACGGTGGGGCTCGTCGGCATCCTGGGCTACCGCCACATCGACCTCTCGAGCAAGGTGCTCGGCGTGCTGCTCGTCGCCGAGGTCGCGATCGTGCTCGTGCTCGTCGCCGCGGTCGTCGTCAACGGCGGACCCGAGGGTCTGAGCCTCGCGCCGTTCGAGCCCGCCAACGTCTTCAGCGGCTCGCCCGGCGTGGGTCTGATGTTCGCGATCGCCGCGTTCATCGGGTTCGAGGCCACGGCGATCTTCCGCGACGAAGCCCGCGATCCGGACCGCACCATCCCGCGCGCGACCTACGGCGCGGTCATCGGCATCGGCATCTTCTACACGCTCGCGACCTGGGGCCTGATCATGGCGTGGGGTCCCGGCGGCATCCTGGCCGCGGCGGCGGAGAACCCGGCGACGCTCATGCTCCGCACCGTCGCGATCTATCTCGGGACGGTCGGCGAGGTGCTCGTGAACGTCCTGCTGCTGACGTCGATGTTCGCGTGCGTGCTGTCGTTCCACAACGTCCTCAACCCGCTACCAGCACGCGATGTCGACCGCCGGCGTCCTGCCCGAGCGCCTGTCCGGCGTGCACTCCCGTCACCTGTCCCCGCACGCGTCGTCGCTCGTGCAGACCGCGACCGCCGGCATCCTGCTCGCCGTCTTCGCGCTCCTCGGGCTCGACCCGCTGCTGCAGGTGTTCACGTGGCTGTCCGGGGTCGCGACCGTCGCGATCGTGGTGCTGATGGCCGCTACCTCGGTCGCCGTGATCGTGTACTTCGCCCGCAACCGCGCCGATCGCCGCCCCTGGAACACCGTGATCGCCCCCGCCCTCGGCTTCCTCGGGCTCGCGGTGTCCGCCGTCGTCATCGTGGCGTACTTCCCGGTGATGGTCGGCGACGTCGATGCCGACGGTGCACCGACGTTCGGCGCGGTGACGTGGGCGCTCCTCGCCCTGGTCGTGCTCGTCCCGGTGTTCGGCTACGTCCAGGCCGCCTGGATCCGACGCCGCCGCCCGGCCGCCTACGCCAAGCTCACCGACGCCATCGCCGGCTGATCCCTCCCCCTCCCCACCCGCTCCATCAGGAAGACACCATGACCCTCACCGATCCCACCGTCTCCGACTTCACCGCCCCCGCGGCGCCCGCCCACCCGCTCGGCTCGCTGACCCCCGCCGAGATCACCGCCGTCCGCACGATCGTCGCGGGCCTCGACGGCGTCGACGAGGCGACCCGCTTCGCCTACGTCGGCCTCGAAGAGGCGCCGAAGGGCGAGGTCCTCGCGTGGGAGCGGGGTGAAGCGCCCGCGCCCGAGCGCCGTGCCCGCGTGCAGCTGCTGAACCTGCGCACCGCGCACTCCCTCGACCTCGTCGTGTCGCTCGCCACCGGCGCGGTGCTGCGTTCCACCGAACTCGACGGTACGGAAGGACAGCTCCCGATCCTGGATGCCGAGTTCGAAGAGGTGGCCGTCATCGCCAACGAGAGCGCGGCGTGGGTCGCCGCGCTCCAGGCGCGGGGGCTGTCCCCCGAGCAGGTGGTGCTCGTCCCGCTGTCTGCCGGTCACTACGGATACGAGAACGAGGTGGGCCGTCGCATCCTGCGCACCTTCGCGTTCCGCCAGGACCACCCCGCCGACCACCCGTGGGCGCACCCCGTCGACGGCCTCACGGCCTACATCGACGTCGCCGCGCGCCAGGTGATCGAGATCATCGACACCCCCGGCTTCACGGTGCCGGAGACCCACGGCAACTTCGACGACCCCGAACTTCAGGGTCCTCCCCTGGAGGGGCTGAAGCCCATCGTCATCACGCAGCCCGAGGGGTCGAGCTTCACGGTCGAGGACGAGCGCGTCACGTGGGGCGAGTGGGACCTCCGCATCGGCTTCGACACCCGCGAGGGGCTCATCCTCCGGCAGCTGTCGTTCGCCGGTCGCCCGGTGATGTACCGCGGGTCCATCAGTGAGATGGTCGTCCCGTACGCCGACCCCGCGCCGAACCGCTTCTGGCAGAACTACTTCGACACCGGCGAGTACCTGTTCGGCCGGTACACGAACGAGCTCGAACTCGGCTGCGACTGCGTCGGCGACATCACCTACGTGGATGCCATCCTCTCCGACGAGAACGGGATGCCGCGGACCATCCGCAACGCCGTGTGCATGCACGAGGAGGACTTCGGCTCCCTGTGGAAGCACACCGACCTCTTCACGGGGTCGAGCGAGGTCCGCCGCGCCCGCCGGCTCGTGATCTCGTTCTTCACCACCGTCGGCAACTACGACTACGGCTTCTACTGGTACCTCTACCTCGACGGCACCATCGAATGCGAGGCCAAGCTCACCGGCATCCTGTTCACCTCCGCCTACCCGGGCGAGGGCTACCCGTTCGCGTCCGAGGTCGCGCCGGGCCTGGGCGCGCCGTACCACCAGCACCTGTTCTCGGCCCGGCTCGACATGACCGTGGACGGCGTCGCGAACGTCGTCAACGAGATCGACGCCGTGCGCCTGCCGATCTCGGCGACCAACCCGGCCGGCAACGCGTTCACCAAGAAGGTGACGCCGATCGCCTCCGAGAAGGTGTCGGGACGCGTCGCCGACGGCGCGGTCAACCGCGTGTGGCAGATCGCCTCGACCGAGAAGACCACCGAGCGCGGGCAGGCGACGTCGTACGTCCTGTTCCCGACGGAGACGCCGGTCCTCCTGGCGGACGAGGCCTCGTCGATCGCCGCCCGCGCGGCCTTCGCGACCAAGAACCTCTTCGTCACGAAGTACGACCCGGCCGAGCGGTACGCCGCGGGCGACTTCGTGAACCAGCACCCGGGCGGAGCCGGCATCCCGGACTTCATCGCCGGCGACGAGCCGCTCGTGGGTGAGGACGTCGTGCTGTGGCACACGTTCGGCCTCACGCACTTCCCGCGCAACGAGGACTGGCCCGTGATGCCCATGGACTACGCCAAGTTCACGCTCAAGCCGTACAACTTCTTCGAGCGCAACCCCGTGCTGAACGTCCCGGCGCCGGAGAGCACGCACTGCGCACCGACGGCGGGCGCCCACGGGCACGACCACCACGGGCACGACGGCGGCCACCACCACTGATCGATGAGCGAAACCCTTCACCTGTGGGCGGTCGCCCCCGCCGCGATCGGAACGTGCTGTCTCGCCGCCGATCGCGCGCGGGTGCGGCCGCCCGAGGTCGTGGCATCCGTGCTCATGCTCCTGGCCATGCTGGATGCCGGGCTGTTCGGGGTGGTTCCGCCGGTGTACTGGACGGCGCTGCTGCTGGCGGCGGCGCTGGGTCTGGCGATCTGGCGCCGTCCGCGCCAACGCCGTGCCCCGCAGGTACCCGCCCTGATGACGCTGCACACGACGCTCGGCATGGTCGTCATGGCCGGTCTGCAGATCGCGATGGGCGGACACGCGACGGCCTCGGAACACGCCCACGGTCTCTCCCTGGCACCCGTGCTCGCCGCGGTGGCGGTCGGCTACGGCCTGCTGTCGCTCACCGCGATGCGCCGGATGCCGGCGCGACTCGACCGGGCGCAGATCGGTGCCATGGTGGCATCCGTCGCTCTCATGGCCGTCGCGGCGGTGTGACCGGGAACCTCGGCGCCGCGACCGGGCACGCCGTGACGAGCGGAGGGCGAGGGACGGCGGGAGGGCGAATCCGTTGAATCCGCCCTCCGCTCGTCCCTCGCCCTCCCCCGGTCACGGCATCCGGGACCGCGGTCAGCGCTTCAGGCGCAGCGTCACCAGCTGGAACGGACGCAGCTCGAGCTCCACCGCGCCGCCCGCCACGCTCGACACCGCGGCGGCGTCGACCTCCCGCTCGAGCAGGTCGGTCTCGACCACGGCCGTGACCTCGAAACCGGCCCGGAGTGTCGCGGCCTGCCGCTGACCGAGCGCCTCGTAGAGCCGCACGATCACGTCGCCGGAGCCGTCGTGCGCGAGCTTGACCGCCTCCACGACGATGCCGTCGCGATCGAGCGCGACCAGCGGCGCGACGTCTCCAGCCCCCTCGATCACACGGAGGGGCAGGTTGGTCCGATACCCCTCCGTCACCGCGTCGGCGACGTCCGCTCCCACGACGATGCCCACCTCGAGGTGGTGCTCGCCCTGGTCCTGCTGCGGATCGGGGAACATCGCGCCGCGGATGATCGACAGCCGCACGAGGGAGAACGTCCCGCCCGCGCCGCGCTCGTGCCGGGTGATGTCGTGACCGTACGTCGAGTCGTTCGTCACGGCGACGCCGAACTCCGGCTCGGCGACGCGCACCCAGCGGTGGGCCGCGGTCTCGAAGCGGGCGGCATCCCACGAGGTGTTCGTGTGGGTCGGACGCGTGATGTGCCCGAACTGGATCTCGGATGCCGCGCGGTCGGTGTGGACGTCCACGGGCACCGCGAGCTTCAGCAGCTTCTGCTGCTCATGCCAGTCGACGTCGATCGACAGCCGCACCGTGCGCGAGCCCGCGGCGAGCGCGATCCGGGTGACCAGGCGCGAGTCGCCGAAGGTCCGCTCGACGACGACCGCGTCACCGTCGATGCGCCACCGCTGCGGCGGAGTCCAGCGGGGTGACGTGCCGGCGGTAGGTCTCGTCGATGTCCCACGCGTCCCACTGGGTCGGCGTGTCGCGGAACAGCTGGAACAGACCCGCCGCCTGCCCCTCCGGGACGACCTCGCGACCGGATGCCACCTCGACCAGCGAGATGAGGAGACCCCGGTCGTCGATCACGGCGTGGACGACGCCGTTGTCCAGCACGTAGCCCTCGCCCTCGGCGCGGGGCGCGACGTCGCGGACCTCCGACGCCGTCGCGATCCCGAGGGCGGGAACGCCCGTGCGGGCGTGCGGAGCGGCGTTCACCGCGAGCACGCGGTCACCCTCCCCCGCGACCGCGCGGAGGCTGTCGGCGATGATCCGCTCGAGCTCGGCGGCGATCGCGGCGTAGTTGCGCTCGGCATCCCGGTGCACCCAGGCGATCGAGGTGCCGGGCAGGATGTCGTGGAACTGCTGCAGCAGCACCAGCTGCCACAGCCGCCGGAACGCGGCCGCGGGATACTCCGCGCCCGTGCGCACGGCCGCGGTCGCGGCCCACAGCTCCGCTTCGCGCAGCAGGTGCTCGCTGCGACGGTTTCCCTGCTTGGTGCGCAGTTGGCTGGTGTAGGTGCCGCGGTGGAACTCGAGGTACAGCTCGCCCGCCCACACGGCGGGGTCGGCGTACTCGGCCTCGGCGGTCTCGAAGAACTCCCGCGGGGTGGAGTGCTTCACGATCGGCGCTCCCTCCAGGGAGTGTGCGCGCGCGATCGTCGCGGTCATCTCGCGGGTGGGTCCGCCGCCGCCGTCGCCGAAGCCGTACGGCAGGAGCGAGGTGCGCGCGCGGCCCTTGTCGGCGAAGTTGCGTTCGGCGTGCGCGAGGTCGGCCGCCGTGACCTCGGAGTTGTACTTGTCGACCGGCGGGAAATGGGTGAAGATCCGCGACCCGTCGATGCCCTCCCAGCGGAAGGTGTGGTGCGGGATGCGGTTGGTCTCGTTCCACGAGATCTTCTGCGTGAGGAACCACCGCGCGCCCGCCGCCCGCATGATCTGCGGCAGCGCACCGCTGTAGCCGAACGAGTCGGGCAGCCACACCTCCTCGGTGTCGATGCCGAACTCCTCCTGGAAGAACGTCTTGCCCTCCAGGAACTGGCGGGCCATCGCCTCGCCGCCGACCATGTTGGTGTCGGACTCGACCCACATGCCTCCCACGGGCACGAACCGGCCCTCGGCGACGCGCTCCTTCAGCCGCTCCCACAGCGCCGGATAGTGCTGCTTCATCCACGCGAACTGCTGGGCCGACGAGCTCGCGAAGACGAACCCGGGGTCCTCGTCCATGAGCGACAGGACGTTCGAGAACGTGCGCGAGACCTTCCGCGCCGTCTCCCGCACCGGCCACAGCCAGGCCGAATCGATGTGCGCGTGCCCCACCGCGTGGAGGATGTGGGCACTGGATGCCGCGGGCGCGGCGAGCAGCGGAGCGAGCACGTCGCGACCGACCTGGGCCGTGCCGGACACGTCGTGCGGATCGACCGCGTCGATCGCGGCATCCATCCCCTCCAGCAGGGTCGCGCGACGCGCGGAGGTCGCGTCGAGCTCGTCGACGAGACCGCGGAGGAGCCGGAAGTCCTGCAGCAGCTCCCACACCGCGAGGTCGCGCAGACCGATGGACATGTCGCGGAGCGTGTACAGAGGCGCATCGCCCGCGGTCGCGGGGTCGCCCAGGTGGGTGGGTTCGAACGTGAACAGGCTCCCGACGTCGGGGTTGGAGGCGGCCTCGACGAGGACGTCGACGCGACCGTCGGCGTCCAGGGCCGCGGGCGTGGCGTTGTTGAACGGAGAGACGCCCTTGATCGGAGCGCCGTCACGGTTCCACACCAGCGCCTCGCACTGGAAGCCGCTCTGCCCGGCGGTGAAACCCAGGTCGATGACGAGCTCGGCGATGGTTCCGGCGGGGAGCGCACCGTCGGCGTCGCGCCACGCGGCCGGGACCTCGCCCCGGACGGCGAACCAGGGTGGTCCCCCACGCCCGGCCCCACGGGGTGCCGACGGCGAACGGTCGATAGTCGGCCGCCGCCGCCTCGGCGAACGGCACCGGCTCCCCCGGCGCCTCCCAGGCGGTGACGGTGAGGGGGTGGCGGGTGCGGTAGACGGCGGGGACGAGGCGCTCGCGGACGAAGCGGTCGATGCGCATCTCGATCAGCGGGGTGCGGTCGTGCATGTGATTTTCCTTGTTGGGGGGGGACGGGTCAGCCCTTGACGGCTCCGGCGAGCGCGAACGAGCTCCCGGTCAGCCGCTGGGTGATCAAGTACAGGAGCAGGATCGGAGCGGAGTAGATGATCGCGAAGGCCGCGAGCTGGCCGTACGCGACGGCACCGTGGCTGCCGAAGAAGGTGAAGATGGCCACCGAGGCGGGCATCTTCTCGGGGCTGAACAGCAGCACGAAGGGGACGAAGAAGTTCCCCCACGCTTGCGTGAACACGAAGATGAACACCACGCCGATCCCGGGCCGCATGAGCGGCAGGATGATCTGGGTGAGCGCCCGCATCGACGACGCGCCGTCGACCCAGGCGGCTTCCTCGAGGGAGACCGGCACGGAGTCCATGAAGTTCTTCAGCATCCAGATCGCCATCGGCAGCGACGTGGCCGCCATGAAGAGGATGACCCCGGGCAGCGAGTCCAGCAGCTTCGTCTGGACGAAGAGGGCGTAGACGGGCACCATCATCGCCGTGATCGGCAGGCACGACCCGAAGAGGACCCCGTACATGAACCCCCGCTGGAACCGCAGGCGGAATCGCGAGAGCGGGTAGGCCGCCAGCACTCCCACCACGACGGTGAGGACCGCCGTGCCGAGGGAGATCAGGGTGGAGTTCCACAGCGGAAGCAGGGTCTGCGACGGCGAAGCGACGTCGAGGAAGTTCTGCAGGGTCAGCCCCTCGGGCAACGAGATCGAGACCGTGGCGTTGGTGTCCACCGCCGAGAACACGATCCACGCGATGGGCACGAGGAAGGACACGCCGATGAGGACGAGCACGATGTCGGACACCCAGCGGGCTCCGCGGCGCGTGGGCGAGGCCACCGAGGGACGCACCCGCGGACGTCGGGTCGGAAGGGACACGGCGGTCATCACTCCACCTCCGGCTTCAGGATCTTGATGTAGAGGACGGCGAACACCGCACCCAGGACGAGAGTCACCGTCGCGATCGCGGTGCCGTACCCGACCTGCGCGAACTGGAACGCCTGCTGATACGCCAGGACCGGCAGAGTCGTGCTCTGGATGCCAGGACCGCCGCCGGTCATCACCCAGATGAGGCCGAAGGTGCCGAGCGTCTGCAGCGTGATGAGCATGAGGTTGGTCGAGATGGAACGACGGATCATCGGCAGCGTGACGAGGAAGAAGCGCTGGACGGAATTGGCGCCGTCCAGCTGTGCGGCTTCGGACACCTCTTGGGGGACCTCGGCCAGAGCGGCGCTGTAGACCTGCATCGAGAACGCGGTGCCGCGCCACACGTTGGCGAGGATGACCGCGAGCATCGGGTACTGGATGAGCCAGCTCACCGGTGCGAGCCCCACGGCCTGCAGCGCGGCGTTCACGGTGCCGTCCGCGGAGAAGAAGGCGTACAGCGCGAACGCGGCGACGATCTCCGGGAGCACCCAGGCCACGACGACGAGGGCACCCACGATCGTGGCCACGGGCTTCGACGACGACCGCATCAGCACGGCCAGGGCCAGGCCCAGTACGTTCTGACCGACGATCGCCGAGAAGAACACGAACGCGACGGTCAGCAGGACCGCTGTCCAGAAGTCCTTGTCGCCGATCAGTGCGGCGTAGTTGTCGAGGCCGATGAACTGCGGTTTCGCCGCCTTGTACCCGGTGAGGGCGGTGTTTGTGAGCGATCCCCAGATCGCGTAGATGATCGGGCCGAGGAGGAAGATCGCCAGGAGCACCAGCGCCGGCAGAAGCGGCGTGGAGCGGCCGAGCGACCGCAGGGCGGAGGCCCGCCTCCTCCCCGCCCCGGTCGGGGCGGGGAGGAGGCGAACCGGAGACGTCGTCGTCATCGGATCAGTTGCCCTGCTCCACGGCGTTCTTGCCGACGATCTTCGTCACCGCGTCGTCGTACGTCGCCGCCGCGTCCTCGGGGGTGGCCTGGCCGGTGATCACGGATTCCGTCGCGGCCTGAAGGGCGCTGGAGATCTGCGAGTAGTCCGGCGTCGTGGGGCGGAAGTGCGTGTACTGCACCAGGTCGGAGAAGAACGAGAACGTGGGGTTGTAGCTCAGGTAGGCGTCGGAGGTCGCCACGTCCTTGCGCACGGCGATTTGGCTGTTCTCCGTGTCGTACTTGAGCGTGTTCTCCTGGTTGAGCGCCATCGCGACGAAGTCGAACGCGGTGCGGGGGTGCTTGCTCTGGGCACCGACGGCGAGGGTCCAGCCGCCGGACATCGACGTGAAGCCGGGGTCGCCGCCGTCCTGCGTCGGCATCTTCGCCAGCCCGATGGTGGTCTCCCACGCGGGCCACGCGTTCTTGCCCTCGCTCCAGCCGCCCGGCAGCCACGAGCCGTCGATGGCCATCGCGAGCTTGCCCTGGGGCAGCAGTTCGGTGGAGACCCGGCTGCCGATCGTGGAGTCCAGCGCCAGATCGAGCGGCGTGGCCACCCCGTCGGCGTAGATGTCCTTGTAGAACTTCAGCGCGTCGGTCATGCCGGCCGACCCGGTGACCCACTTCTGGCTGTCGGTGTTGTAGAGCGTCGAGCCGGTGCCGTAGAGCAGCATCTCCAGACCCTGCATCGAGGTCTGCTCCGCGGCGGCCTTGCCGCCGTAGATGTTGAGCGGGATGACATCCGGCTCGGCCGCCTTGATCTTCTGCGCGGCGGAGATGATGTCGTTCCAGGTCTTGGGCTGCCAGTCGGCGGGGAGGCCGGCGGCGGCGAAGATCTGCTTGTTGAAGTAGATGGCGCGCGTGTCGGTTCCCATGGACACGCCGTAGGTCTTGCCGTCGTCGCCGTAGCCGGCCTGCTTGGCCGCGTCGTAGAACTGGCTCCAGTCGGCCCAGCCGTTGACGTAGTCGTCGAGCGGGAGAAGGTAGCCGGCCGCCGCGTCGGAGCGGATCTGGAAGCTGTCTTCGTACATCACGTCGGGCGCCGTGTCGGGCGAGCCGTTCATGAGAGCGAGCTTGGTGAAGTAGTCGTTCTCGGACTCGATGGGCTGGAGCTTGACAGTGACGCCCGGGTTGGCGGCCTCGAACTCCGGCTTGACCTTCTGGAAGAGATCGTCGAGCTGATGGAAGGCCGAGGTCTTCTGGTACGCCACGGTGATCGTGCGTTCGCCGGATTCGGTCGCGGGGGCGGCGGACGAGCCTCCCGCGCTGCATCCGGCCAGACTCGCACCGACGATCCCGACAACGCCGATCACGCCGAGGGCTCTGATTCGCATTCCTGCTCCTTTGCTAGGTCGCCGACTCCCCCTTCGGGGTCGAACCGCGTTTACTCTATCAAACAGAGTAAATACGGCAAGCACGAATATCGGTGCCTGCTCGGATGCCTTCCCGTGCCCCGGTCCGCACCCGCGTTCGGGGCCCAGCGCTGCCCGCGGCGGAGCTCAGGCGGTGATCATGAGGTCGGCCGGTCGGGCCGTGAACGACTCGTCCAGGATCAGGCAGGCCGCACCGACGGCAGCCACATCCGTGCCCAGGAGAGAGTCCTGCAGCGTCACAGGCAGCGTCGCCGTCGACGCGCGGGAGGACGCGAGGCCCTCCACCAGCGGAACGCGCAGGACGTCGGACAGCGCGGACCACGCCACCCCGCCCACGACGACGGTGTCCAGGTCGAGGAGATTGTTCACCTCGACCACCGCCCTCGCCATCCGCTGCGCCGCGGTCTCGACCACGCTGCGCGCCCGCTCATCCCCCGCTCGGGCGCGCTCGGCGAGATCGCGCAGCGCCCCGGGGAGGCCCGAACCCGCGGAGTACGGAGCGGGATCGATCCCGGCGGCGCGGAGCAGCACTTCGGGCTCGATCGCCACGCCGAGGCACCCGCGCGCACCGCACGCGCACACCGGCCCCGTGGGGTCGACGATCATGTGCGCGATGTTCCCCGCGTTCCCGGTGAGGCCCCGGACCGGCGAGCCCTCCACCGCGAGACCGATGCCGACGCCGGCGCCGTAGTACAGGAACATCGCGTTCGACACGCTGTCGCGGCGGTCGAACCACATCTCCCCCACGATCGCCGCGACGACGTCCTTCTCGAGGACGACGGGCAGGTCCGTGGCGGTGTGGAGCTGATCGCGGAGCGGGACGTTGTGCCACGCGGGCAGCAGCGGCGGGTTCAGCAGGCGCCCGTCGCGCGGATCGAACGGTCCGGGCGCGGCGACGCCGATACCCAGCAGCCGATCGCGCGGCACACCGGACGTGGCGAGCAGGTCGTTGACGGCGTCGGCCAGCGACGCGGTCATCACGGGTCCGGGTGCGGCCGTGAGCGGCGTGTGCTCCGCCCGCGCGACGACCTTCCCCGCCAGGTCGAGAACGACGAGCTTGTCGACGAAGGGGTCGAGGTGCACGCCGACCGCGAACCGCGACTCGGGGTTCAGCGCCAGCAGGGTCCGCGGCTTGCCGGGACCGGCGATGACCTTCCCCGCCTCGGCGATGAGCCCCTCGACCGCGAGACGCCGGGTCAGATTCGTCAACGTCTGCGGCGCCAATCCGGTCCGCTCGGCCAGCTCGCTCCGACTGATGCCGTCCGGGGCGCGCCGGATGAGGTCCAGGACGAGCACCTGGTTGTAGGTGCCGACCGCGGGCAGGTTCGAGCCGCGACGCCGCGATCCCCCGTCCTGCCCCATCGTCATGCGGTAACCGTACCGTCGTCCGCGGGTGTCACGCGCCGAGCGCGAGCGCTGCGGCTCCCAGCAGCGGGCCATCGCCGTCGAGTCCGGACGGAACGACGCGGCACCGACGCGCATACGCGTGCAGGGCCGCATCGTGCGCTGCGGCGGCCACCAGGTCGACGTAGTCGTCGGCGACTCTCGCGAAACCACCCGCGACAGCGACGGCCTCGAGGTCGCAGAGCGTCGCGGCGGCGGCGATCGCCTGCCCGACGGCGGCGGCCGAGCGGCGCACGGCGGCGACGGCGATCTCGTCGCCCTCGCGGTAGGACGCCGCCAGGTCGAGCCCGGTCTCGCCGGCCCACCCACGGGATCGTGCCCACGCCACCGAACCGGGACCGGCGGCCACGGCCTCCAGCGTCGCGGCCGCGGGGTCGCCCTCGATCGTGCGGACGAACGTCTGCCCGAGGTGCCCGGCGTTGCCCGTGGAGCCGGTGACCGGGCGGCCGTCCATCACGAGGCCCCCGCCCACGCCCGTGGACACCACGATCGCCATCGCGTTCGTCGTGCCGACGAGGGCACCGCGCCAGTGCTCGGCCAGCGCGATGCAGGTGCCGTCGAGCGCGAGGGTGAGAGGTCCGTCGACCAGACCGCCGAGGACCTGGTCGATCGCGAGACCCTCGACCTGCGGAAGATTGAGTGGCGAAACCGACCGCGCGGGGAGGTCCACCGGACCGGCGCTGCCGACACCGATCGCGCCGACGCGCACGTCGGGGACGGCGGAGAGCGCCTCCTCGGCGGCGGCGCGGATGTTGCCCGCGATGATCTCGCGACTGTTCTCCCGACCGGTCGGACGCCGGGCGACGCTCGCGCGAACGACCTCGCCCGCGGCGGTGACGACGGCGGCATCCACCTTCGTCCCACCGATGTCGACGGCGAGCACGGCGGCGGCTTCGGTCATGTCGTTCTCCTCGGGTCGGGCAACGATGCCCGATCCTAGGGCCGTCGCGCACCTGAGCAGGTGCCGTATTCCGACCCGCAGCGTGTTCCCGCAGGTTACGATCAGGTCACGGCGGCCCGAAACGCTCCTCCGCCGCGATGCGACACGAGGGATGCCATGGACGAGACGGTGACGCCCGAGGCGGCCCCGCGGCTGCGCCGCCCCGATCTGAAGCCCGTGGGCGCCCAGGTCGAGGAACCCCTGGATGCGGACGGTTTCGCGCGGCTCGCCGAGCGCATCCTCGCGTCGATGTCGCGGGTGATCGACGGGAAGCCGGATGCCGTGCGCAGCGCCCTCATCGCGCTGCTCGCCGAGGGTCACCTGCTGATCGAGGACGTTCCCGGCGTCGGCAAGACGATGCTCGCGCGCGCCCTGGCCGCGACGGTGGACGCCGACGTGCGTCGCATCCAGTTCACGCCCGATCTGCTGCCCGGCGACATCACCGGCGTGTCGGTGTTCAACCCCGTCGAGCGTCGGTTCGAGTTCACGCCGGGCGCGGTCTTCGCGCACATCGTCATCGCCGACGAGATCAACCGCTCGTCCCCCAAGACGCAGTCGTCGCTGCTCGAGGCGATGGAGGAACGCCAGGTCACCGTCGACGGCCGCACCCACGTGCTCCCCTCCCCCTTCCTGGTCGTCGCGACGCAGAATCCGCTCGAGATGGAGGGGACGTACGCGCTCCCCGAGGCGCAACGCGACCGCTTCCTCCTGCGGATCTCCATGGGGTATCCGGATGCCGCGGCCGAGACGCTCATGCTCCGCCAGCGCGACACCGTCAACCCGCTCGATTCCCTCACCCCCGTCGTCTCGGCGCCGCAGGTCACCGCGATGATCGCCTGGGCGCGGGGCGTCCACGTCGCCCCCGCACTGGAGGAGTACGCGGTCGCGCTCGCCCAGGCCACGCGCTCCCACCCCGACATCCGCCTGGGCGCCAGCCCCCGCGCGACCCTGCAGCTCGTCCGCGCGGCCAAGGTGCGGGCGGCGCTCGACGGCCGCGGTTACGTGATCCCCGACGACCTCACGGCGCTCCTCGCGCCCGTCTTCGCCCATCGCGTGATCGCCAACCGGTCGGCGGCGGGCGGCCGGGCCGGCGCCGTCGTCGTGGCGGACGCCCTCGAGCGGATCGCCGCGAGCGTGCGGGTCCCACTGGCCCAGCGAGCGTGAGCACGCCGTGAAGGAGCGCTGGCCGCTGACCCCGCGCGGCACCGGTGCCGTCGCCCTCGCGGTGGTGGCCCTCATCGTCGCCGAGCGCGCAGCGATCCCCGAGCTGCTCTACTTCGGCGTGCTGATGTTGGCGCTGGTGCTGTTCGCGGCGGCGAGCGCGCTCCTCGTCCGCGCGTCCGGCGAGGTCGTGCGCACGGTGAGCCCCGAGGTCCCCGAGGTCGGCGGCCTCGCCGAAGTGCAGCTCGCGGTGCGCATGAACAGCGCGCTGCCGACCCTCCCGGGCCGGTGGTCGGACGACCTCCCGCCCGGGCTCGAGGGGCGCGCGGAGGGCGGCTTCCCCGCCTCGGCATCCACCCTGCGCCGCTCGGGCGCACCGGTGCACCTCCGCTACGAGGTCCGCGGGGCCGCGCGCGGAACCTACGAAATCGGCCCGATCCGCGTCACGACGACCGACCCCTTCGGACTGGTCCGCCGTCGCTTCCGCGTCGGTGGGGCGTCCGCGCTCACCGTGGCGCCCACCGTCGTGGAACTCGGCCCGCTTCCCGCGACCCCCGGCGAGGCGGGCGGTACCCGGCAGAGCGCGGCACTCCAGCTCGGTCAGGGCGCAGACAACCTCGTCGCCCGCCCGTACGCTCCCGGCGACTCCATGCGCCGCATCCACTGGCGGGCGACCGCCCACCGCGACACGCTGATGGTGCGGCAGGAGGAGCAGGAGTCGAGCCCCGCGGCGACGGTCGTGTTCGATCGCGCTCTCTCGCGGTGGTCGCCGACCGCGGCCGAGACCATCGGGGGCGACCGGGCGTTCGAGACCGCGGTGTCGGTCTGCGTCTCCGCGGTGTCGCGGCTCGTGCACGAGGGGTACACGGTCGAGGTCGTCGACAGCGACGGCGAACTGCTCGCCGAGCCCGTCGCGGGCGGAGAGGATGCCGAGGCCCGGGCGCTCGCGGCATCCTTCGCCTCCCTCCGCGCGCGCATCGACGTGCCGTCGCGCCGCATCGTCCCCGCGTCGGTCGCGGCGATGCTCGGCCCGGTGGTCGTCGTCACGGGACGCCTCGCGCCGGACGACTTGCCCCCGCTGCGTGCCGCCGCCCAGCGGTCGGCGCTTCCGCTGCTCATCACGGTGTGCGACGACGACGACGCGCTCGAGGGCACCGGCTGGCACGCGAGCTCGGCGCGCCCCGGCGGCGATGTCGCCCGCGCCTGGGACGAAGCCGCACGACCCGAGGATGCTCGTGTCGGGGGCTGACGGGAACGCCGCGCGACCGGTCCGGCGTCGACGCGACCTCACCCTGCTCGCGCTCGGCGTCTTCGCGGGCATCGTCGCAGCGCTCGTCCCCGTCCTCTCGGTGATCGCCCCGGGCGCCTGGACCGTCGGCGCCGTCACGGCCGCCGCGGCGGTGCTCGCCAGCGGACTCGCGGTGCGGCTCGCCCGCCTCCCCGCGCTCGTGGCCACGCTCGTCGAACTCGTCGTCGGGGTGCTCCTGCTGACGGCGATCTTCGCCCGGTCCACCGCGCTGCTCGGGGTCATCCCCACCCCGACGACCCTCGCCTCGATCCCCGCGCTCTTCTCGGGAGCCGCGGAGGAGATCCGGCTCGGCATCGCGCCGGTCGCCGCCGCCACGGGCCTGTCGTTCGTCCTGGTCGCCGCGGTGACGGGCCTCGCGATCGTGCTCGACCACGTCGTCCTGACCGCGCGGATGCCACTGCTCGCGGGCGTCGGCCTCGTCGCGGTGTCCCTCATCCCGACGATCGCCATCCCCGCGGCGGTCGACGTCCCCGCGGTGCTCGCGCTGGCCGTCGCGATCCTCTTCCTGCTCCGTATGGACGTGCGCTCGCGTACCCGCGCGAGCGGTCCTCAGCGCAGGATCGGACCGCGGGTGTGGGGCGCGTCGGCCACCGCCATCGGGATCGCCGCCGTGTCGGTGCTGGTCACGCTCGTCGCCGTGCCGCTCCTCCCCCAGCCCGGTCTGCGGTTCGCCTCCGGGTCGGGCGCCGGCTTCGGCACGACGATCAACCCCAATCTCGACCTGGGCAACGACCTCCGTCAGCCGCGCAACATCGATGTCCTCACCGTGAACACGACGGGCCCCTCCGCGCCCTACCTGCGTGCGGTCACGTTGTCGCGTTTCGACGGCGCGGTGTGGCAGCCCGACTCGGGCGACACGGTCGCGGTGCCCGGTGACGCCCCCGTGTTCGACCCTCCGCCGGTGGACAGCGACATCGCCGTCTCGACCACGACGACGACCATCAAGGTCGGCGAACTCGACAGCCCCTGGCTGCCCGTTCCCTCCCCCGCGACGAAGGTCACGGGCCTGCAGGGGGAATGGCTCGGCATGCCCGACAACCGCACGATCGTGTCGCGGTCGGGATCGTCTCGCAACCAGGAGTACCAGGTCGACACGACCGTCCCGCGGCCGACGCTCGAACAGATCCGCGCCCGTTCGGTCGGGGGCAGCGAACTCGGCGATGCCGTGCGAGCGCTGCCGGACAACGTCCCCGCGATCATCGGCGACACCGCGCGCTCGGTGACGGCGGGAGCGCAGACCCCGTACGACCAGCTCATCGCGCTGCAGTCGTGGTTCCGCGGCAGCCAGTTCCGCTACTCGCTCGACGCCCCCGTGGAGGCGGGTTTCGACGGAGCGGGAATGGATGCCGTGGCCCGGTTCCTCCAGGAACGCACCGGATACTGCGTCCACTTCGCGTCCGCGTTCGCCGTGATGGCCCGCACCCTCGACATGCCCTCGCGGATCGTCGTCGGATACCTGCCCGGCACACGGTCGGGCTCGGTCGAGCAGCAGGGGCAGACGGACTACACGGTCACGTCGAGCCAGCTGCACGCGTGGCCGGAGGTGTACTTCCGCGGCATCGGCTGGGTCCCGTTCGAGCCGACGAACAGCCTCGGCGTGCCGACCAGCTTCACCTCCGGGTCGACCGGGGGCTCGAGCACCACCACGACCACCCCCGAGCAACGGGATGCCGCGACCCCCGGCGCCACGCGCACCGACGCCCCGCAGCTCGGCGACCAGGACGGCCCCGGCGCGACATCCTCCGGCGTCGGCGCCGCGACCGCACAGAGTGCGGTGCCCGTCCTCGTCGGCATCGGCGTCGTGATCCTGCTGCTCCTCGCCGCCGCGCCGGGTGTCCTGCGCGCGTGGCGCCGGCACTCTCGCGCCCCGCGGATCCTCGCGGGCGACGCGGTGGCAGCCTGGGCCGAGATCCGCGCGGAGGCGGTGGATCTCGGCATCCGTGCCCCCGATGCCGAATCGCCGCGGGCGTTCGCCGCGCGGCTCGTCGAGGAGCACGGCGTGGATGCCGACGACGTCGGGCTCGCGCGCGAAGCGCTGGAACGCGCGGTGTACGCCGAGGACGGCGTGGATCCGGCGCGCGGGCCGGTGCTGGCCGACGCGGTGGAGCGGATCCGCGCACGGCTCCGCGCCGGGGCGAGCGCGGCCGGTCGCGTGCGGGCGCTCGTGCTTCCCCGCTCGCTGCTGCTCCGCGGCGAGCCCGCGCCGGTCGAGGCGCCCGAGCGGGTCGGCTGACGCGGCGTCCCGCTCAGAGAGCGCCGGCCCCCACCCTGCGACGAAGACACTCACGTGAGGTCGCCCCCCGTCGATTACGCTTCAGCGATGGTAGGCGTCGCGGCGATGCACGACCGAGACGACCTCGATGACCAGTTGTTCGTCGACGATCCGGTAGAGGACGCGGTACTCTCCGCGGCGCGCCGAGTACAGCGGGGCGAGGGGCTCGCGCAGCGGCTTCCCCACCCGGCGAGGGTTCTCTCGGAGCGCGCCGAGGATGAACTCGAAAGCTGCGGCCGCGACCTTCTCGGGAAGATCGTGAGCGAGCGCGCGACGTGCCGTTCGCGTGAAGACGACCTCGTACCCGTCGGTCATGCCGTGGCGCGACCACGCGCGGCCATCGCCGCGCGCACCTCGGCGGCGGAGAACATCTCGCCCGCCTCGAGGTCGGCAAGCCCTCGCCGGATCGCGTCGACCTCGTCCGGACGGCTCAAGACGTCGACCGTCTCGAGCAGCGAGTCATAGTCGTCTGCGCTCAGCAGAACCGCCGCACGATCACCGTTCCTCGTCACTTCGAAACGCTCGTGCGTTGATACCGCCGACTCGACCAGCTTCGAGAGATTGGCCCGTGCGTCGGCTAGCGAGAGGGTCGTCATGTACAGAATTATAGCGCTCAGTGGTTCGACATGGAACGACGATGGGCCTCACCCGTCGGGGTGAGGCCCATCTCTGGCGGAAGTGACAGGATTTGAACCTGCGAGGCGAGTTACCCCGCCTACATGGATTCCAGCCATGCTCCTTAGGCCGCTCGGACACACTTCCAACAGACGATCTTACACGGCGGCGGCACCGTCCCCCGCCGCGGGCGACGGCTCGCCATCCAGCAGCGGGCGCGGCACGCGGTGCAGGGTCACCGCGCCGATGGCGTCGAACGGGTGCAGCGGGTCGGGGTCGACCGCGCCGGTGGGACCGCCGAGCTCGGAGTCGGCGAGCGCACTCATCACGGTGTAGGCGTCCATGGCATCCCACCCCCTCTCGATGAAGGCGTCGAACGCGTCCTCGTACCCGCGGCGCACGCTCTCCTGCACGGTGGCGCCGAGGCCGACGAAGATCCACTCCTCCGCGGTCGCGATGCGGGGCGCGCGCAGCGCCATGCCGGGAACGACATCGATGGACACGACCACGGTCCCCTCGGCCTCGATCGCGACGAACGAGGACTCCCCGCGCGCCATGATCGCGTGCACGTCGCCGATCGCGAGCAGCGCGCCGTCGACCTCCACCGGCAGGTACACGGTCGCGCCGGGCGCGATGTCGGTCACGTCCATGTTGCCGCCGATCGCGTGGGCGGGCATCACGGTGCTGGCCGTGCCGGACGCGGGCGCCGTGCCGATGCAGCCGACCATCGGTCGGGGCGCGACGGTCACGGCATCCGTGAGGTGAACGCCCTCAGCGTCGATCGGGATGCGCCGGGTCACGACCCGGTCGGGCATGCGGTCGCGCAGCGCCCCGACACCGGGCAGGCTCATCGCCCACCCGGTGTCGGTCAGCCGGATCTCGTGGATCGTCACCGCCAGGGCGTCGCCGGGCCGGGCGCCCTCGACGTACACCGGACCGGTCACCGGGTTCAGCGGCGCGGTCAGGCGCGCGAGGTCGCCGTGCTCGTGGAGCTCGCGGTACACCGCGTCGTCGGTCTGGAACGCGATGCGCTCCCCCGTACCGGGCGCGATGCGCAGCACCGGCGGGAAGTCGGCGCTGTGTCCGGGACGCCCGAGCTCCTTGCCGAGGCGGTGCGCGATCGTCATCGCGAGGTCACCTCCGCGCCGCCCTCACCGGCGGTCGAGGCGGCGTGCTCGGGCGCCGGGACGGGCGTCACCCCGTACTTGCGGGCGAAGACGAGGTAGACGATGCCGCCGACGACGAGCCACAGGATGCCGCCGATCTTGGCGGTGATGTCGGCGTTGAGGAGCACGTAGCCGATGATGAGGAACCCGATGAGCGGCACGACGAGGTGCAGCAGGTAGTTCTTCGACTTCTTCTTGCCCAGGTAGTAGACCGCCACCGACACGTGCAGCAGGAGGAAGCCGAGGAGCGCGCCGAAGTTCACCAGCGACGAGATCACGGCGATCTGCCCGACGAAGAACAGCACGAGCACGAGTGAGATCGCGCTCACCGTGAGGATCGCCGCGAGCGGAACCTGACGCGAGTTCACCTTCGACAGGAACGCCGGGAGACGCCGGTCGCGGCTCATCGAGTACAGCAGGCGCGAGGTCGCCGCCTGCGCGGCCACGGCGTTGGCGATGCCGACCGCGACGACGTTCACGGCGAGGAACGCGGTGGCCCAGCCGGAGCCGGCGGCCTGCGCCACGAGCAGGAAGAAGGCGTTGTTGACGTCGTCGTCCGAGAACGTGACCGTGCCGGCCGCGAGGGCGCTGGCGAACCACGTCTGGGCGATGAAGAGCACCGCCACCACGAGGAGCGCAATGATCATCGCGCGGCCGCCGGACTTGCGGTCGCCCGTGGACTCCTCCGCCATCGTTGAGATGCCGTCGAAGCCGAGGAAGCTGAGCACCGCGATCGACAGAGCGGTCGCGATGAGCGCGGGGTTGACCTTGTCGGCATCCCACACCGGGGCGATCGAGAACTCGGCGCCGGGGATCGTGCCGGACGAGAGGGCGACTATCGCGATCACGACGAAGATGACGACGAAGGCGAGCTGGATGCCGAGCATCACGCGGTTCGCGAGCTTGATGGACCCGATGCCGAGCACGTTGATGACGGTGTTGATGATCACGAACGCCACCGCCCAGATCCACTGCGGGACGTCGGGGAAGATGCCGGCCATCGACGACGCCGCGAAGACGTAGAGGAGCGTGGGGACGAGCAGGTAGTCGAGCAGGATCGCCCAGCCGGCGAAGAAGCCGACGGTGGGGTGGATGCCGCGCCCGACGTACGAGAACACGGAACCGGCGATCGGGAACGCCTTCGACATCTGCGCGTACGCGAGGGCGGTGAAGATCATCGCCACGACGCCGGTGATGTAGACGAGCGGCACCATTCCGTCGGCGGCGTTGTAGACGACGCCGAAGATCGCCCACGGGGCGATCGGCACCATGAAGACCAGGCCGTAGACGACCAGGTCGAGCGTGGACATGGAGCGCTTGAGCTCCTGCTTGTAGCCGAAGGACTCCAGCGACTGCTGGGCCTCGGGGGCGGTGTCGGACATGGGACTCCTGTTCGGGTGACGGTGGAGCGTAGCGGGTGTGGGGCGGAGCGGGTGTGGGGCGGAGCGGGTCGGCGGGTCAGGGAAGCGGGGCGAGGAACTCGGCGATCACGGCGCGGAACGCGTCGGGCATCTCGAGGTGGGTGCAGTGGCTGGCGCCGGCGAACACGTGCGAACGCGCACCGGGAATGTGCTCCACGAACGGCGCCCACGTCTCGGGAGTCGCCTCGTCGAACTCGCCGGCGACGACGAGGGTGGGGACGGCGACCTGCGGCAGGCGATCGATGATCGTCCAGTCGCGGCCGGTGCCGACGACGTGGAACTCGTTGGGGCCGTTCATGGTGAAGTACACCGTCGGGTCGGCGAGCATCTGCTGCTCGCTGTCGACGAAGTCCTGCGGCATGGGCGTGATGCGGCACACGTGACGCTCATAGAAGACGCGGGTGGCATCCAGGTAGTCGGGATGGTCGAGGGTGCCCTCGGCTTCGTGGCGGTCGAGGGCGGCCCGGGCTTCGGCGGGCAGTTCGGACCGCAGGCGCGCCGCGCCGGCAAGCCAGAGCTCCATGGATGCCGGCGAGTTGCAGATCTCCAGGCTTCGCAGCCCCTCCGGCTGACGCACGGCGATCTCGGCGCCGAGCATGCCGCCCCACGACTGTCCGAGCACGTGGTACTCGTCGAAGCCGAGGGCCTCGCGCAGATTGTGGAACTCGTCGACGAAGAACTGCGGCACCCACTGCTCGACGGGAGCGTCGGGGTGGTGCGAGCTGCGCCCGCACCCGATCTGGTCGTAGTGCACGACGGTGCGGCCGGTGATGTCCGCGAGGGCGTCGAGGTTCTTGACGTAGTCGTGGGCCATGCCCGGACCCCCGTGGAGGACGAACAGCGGCGCGCGGCCGGTGGGCTCGGCGGGCTCGGTGAGGCGGGCCCAGGTGAAGCCGTCGTGGAACGGCACGGTGATCTCGCGTTGCATGGAGTCATGGTGGACCGAGTAAAGGTTCGTTGGCAAACCTTTTCTCGGGATTTAACATGAAAGAAATCGACGGGGAGCCGATGTCCGAGACCGATGACGCGTCACTGGTGGAGCGCGTGACCGAGCGGCTGATCACCGCGGTCGCGGTCGGCGAGTTCCTCCCCGGCACGCGCCTGCCTCCCGAACGCGACCTGTCCCCGCTCCTCGGGGTGGGGCGCACCACCGTCCGCGCCGCCCTCGACGATCTGTCCGCGCGCGGGCTGATCGAGAAGCGTCGGGGCCGGGCCGGCGGCACCTTCGTCGCCGAGGAGTGGCCCGCCTCCGTCGTGGTCGGCGTCGACCGCTGGTTCGCCGAGCGCTGGGACGACCTCGTCGACGCATGCACCGCGAGCTCGCTCCTGCACTCCTCGCTCGCGCGTCTGGCCGCGGAACGGCGGACGGATGCCGATATCTCGGCGATGCACGAGAATCTCGCGGCCTTCCACGCGGCGGATTCCGGAGATGCGAAACAGCGGGCGGACAGCCTGCTGCACCTGTCGATCATCGACGCGGCGCACAACAGCGCGCTGCGCGAGATCCTCCTCGACCACGAGCGGCACCTCTCGCTCTCGGCCCCCGCGCACCCCTGGGGCGACCGCGAGAGCCACCGGCGCATGGAGTCGCGCGCGGGTCGCGAGCACGACGCGATCGTCGCCTCCATCGTGCGCTCGAGCCCCGACGAGGCCGCGGAACTCGCCCGCCGGCACGTCCAGATCGACCTCGAGCTGTTCGCCGAGGCGCGGGAGTTCGCGCGGCGCCGCGCCGCCGCCGCGGCGGGAGACTGACGCGGACGAACGCCGCGCACGCCCTGCGACGGGAGGAGATCCGGCCTGCGGAGGATCGTCCGGGGCCGCGGCATCCTCCCCTCGCCGAATCCCCTCCGCAGCTCAGGTCTCGGCGTCAGGCGCGCAACCGCGCCTCGAGTCCCGCCCGCACCTGAGGCCACTCGTCGCGCAGGATCGAGAAGTACAGCGTGTCGCCGACCGTCCCGTCCGCGGCGATCCGGTGCCGGCGCAGCCGACCCTCGGGCACGGCGCCGAGGCGCTGGATGGCGCGGGCGCTGCGATCGTTGCGGGCGTCGCAGCGGAGCGCCACGCGGTTGAGGCCCCACGCCTCGAACGCGTGGGTCAGCAGCAGCATCTTGGCCGCCGGGTTGGTGCGACCGCCCTGGAACGGCCGCCCGTACCAGGTCGTCCCGATCTCGACGCGCCCCTGCGCGGGCACGTGGTCGTAGAACGTGGTGGATCCGCGCACCCGGCCGGTGTCGGCATCCCGGACCGTGAAGGCGAACATGCCGGGCGTCGCCCGCTGCTGATCGACCCGTTCGGCGTACTCCTCGACGGTCGTGGGCCACGGCGTCGTCATTCCGAGCCACAGATCGGCGTCGGTGAGGGGCCACGCCTCGATCGCGTCGTCGGGGTGCGCGGGGGCCAGACGCAGGCCGAAGCCGACCAGGTCGATGCGGTGGTCGGTCACCGTGCGGCCAACTGCACGAGGAACTCGTCGGCGGCGGCGAGCTGTCGGCGCAGGTCGTCGCGCCGCGTGATCGCCTCCTCGCGGATGCCGTCCAGCCGGGCGCGCAGAGCCGCGTCACCGGGATCGGCGTCCAGTCCGTCGACGACGGCGAGCAGCTCCCCCATCTGCTCGAGCGAGTAGCCGAGCGGCTTCATCCGGCGGATCAGCAGAAGGCGGGACTCGTCCTCGGCGGTGTAGAGCCGGAAGCCGCCCTCGGAGCGGGCCGAAGGGCGCAGGAGGCCGATCTCGTCGTAGTGCCGCAGCGTGCGGATCGACAATCCCGTCCGCTCCGCGAGCTCGCCGATCTGCATCGGTCGGGCGTGATCCATGGCATCCCCGATCCCGTAACCCTCACGTTACGGTAGAGTTTGACGGTCGCACTCGCGACCGCCCCCATTCTCCCCCGCCCCTCCGGAGCCCCCGTGACCGACGTCCTCGCCCGCCCGCGCCCCGAACCCACCGTGGGTCAGGCGCTGCGCTCCCCCCGACTGCTCACCCGAGAGGTGCTCGCCGGCCTCGTCGTGGCGATCGCCCTGATCCCGGAGGCGATCGCGTTCTCGATCATCGCGGGAGTCGACCCGCGACTGGGACTCTTCTCGTCGTTCGTCATGGCCGTCGCGATCGCCTTCCTCGGCGGCCGCCCCGCGATGATCAGCGCAGCGACGGGGGCGATCGCGCTCGTCATCGCTCCCGTCGCCCGCGAGCACGGCGTGGACTACCTGCTGGCCACCGTGATCCTCGGCGGCGTCCTGCAGGTGGCCCTGGGGCTCCTCGGCGTGGCGAAGCTCATGCGCTACATCCCCCGCAGCGTGATGGTCGGGTTCGTCAACGCCCTCGCCATCCTGATCTTCGTCGCGCAGGTCCCGCAGCTGATCGGTGTGCCGTGGATGGTGTACACGCTGACGGCGGCGGGCCTGGCGATCATGTACCTGCTGCCTCGTGTGACGCGTGCGATCCCGGCGCCGCTGGTGGCCATCGTGCTCCTCACCGGCGCGGCGGTCGTGTTCGGCATCTCCGTGCCCACCGTGGGAGATCAGGGCGCACTCCCCGAGAGCCTGCCCATGCTCCTGCTGCCGAACGTGCCCTTCACGTTCGAGACGCTGGCGATCATCTTCCCCTTCGCCCTCGCGATGGCCGTCGTGGGTCTCCTCGAGTCGCTCATGACCGCCGCCCTGGTCGATGAGATCACCGACACCCCGTCATCGAAGACGCGCGAGTCCCTCGGCCAGGGCGCGGCGAACGTCCTGTCCGGCTTCTTCGGCGGGATGGGCGGGTGCGCGATGATCGGCCAGACGATGATCAACGTCAAGGCATCCGGCGCGCGCACGCGCATCTCCACCTTCCTCGCCGGGGTCTTCCTCCTGGTCCTGGTGCTGGTCCTCGGCGACGTGGTCGCGGTCATCCCGATGGCCGTCCTGGTGGCCGTCATGATCGTGGTCTCGATCGCCACGTTCGACTGGCACAGCATCCGCCCGTCCTCCCTCCGGCGGATGCCACTGAGCGAGACGACCGTGATGGTGGCGACGGTGGCGGTGACGGTGTGGACCCACAACCTCGCGATCGGGGTCGGCGTCGGCGTGATCGTGGCCGCCGTGCTGTTCGCCCGGCGGGTGGCCGGAGTCACCCGGGTGCACCGCGAGGTCGACGCCGACGTCGCCCGCTACCGGGTGGAGGGCGAGCTCTTCTTCGCCTCGAGCAACGACCTCACCACGAAGTTCGCCTACTCGCGCGACCCCGCCCGCGTGCAGATCGACCTCTCCGGTTCGCACATCTGGGACGCCTCGACCGTGGCCGCGCTCGATGCGGTCGAGACCCGGTACGCCCGCCTCGGCACGAACGTCGAGATCGTCGGGATGAATGCGCAGACCGCGCGTCTCCACGACCGACTGAGCGGGAGGCTCGGCGGGCACTGATCCGTCGGGCGAGCCTCAGGACCGGAGGGTGGTGGAGGGGGTCTCGCCGAACTCCGCCC
Source organism: Microbacterium sp. SLBN-111 (assembly GCF_049739645.1). Taxonomy (NCBI): domain Bacteria; kingdom Bacillati; phylum Actinomycetota; class Actinomycetes; order Micrococcales; family Microbacteriaceae; genus Microbacterium; species Microbacterium sp. SLBN-111. Next base: position 2,401,778 of record NZ_JBMGQH010000001.1, on the reverse strand, counting down.
GGTACATCGCGGCGAACCGGCCGAGGTTGGAGAACCCCCAGCGCGCCGCGATCGCGGCCACGGTGTCGACCGAGGGGTCGGCGGTGCGCAGGTCCGCGCGGGCCGCATCCAGACGCACCCGACGGACGTACTGCATCGGCGTCCGACCGGTGGCCGTACGGAACGCGTATTGGAGGCCACGCGGCGAGAGACGCGCCGCGTGCGCGATGTCAGCGAGCGCGATGGGTCCGGTCGCGTGGGCTTCGATGTACGCCTTCGCGCGGCGCACCGGCGCGGGGAGCGGCCGGGCCGATCGCCCGGCGGCGAGCGCCTCGGTGAAGCTCGACGGGAACGTCAGCAGCGACGCCTCGAGCAGGAGCGAACGCACCTGCTGCTCGACGAGGGGCGTGCGCTCGGGCGAGCGCAGCAGGACGTCGCGGCCGTACTCCCACGTCCGGGTCCAGTAGCGCAGCCGCTGCTCGGAGATCGGGGCGTGCCCGGCCGGGCGCACGCGGAGGGCGTCGTCCCCCGAGAGCCGACGCGCCGCCTCGTCCACGTCACTGCGGGTGAACGACACCGCGGTCCCGGCGACGCGGCCCGAGAACGCGATCTCCAGCGGTCGGTCGACCACGACGAAGGGCACCGCGGTGTCGATGTGTTCGCGTCGATACGTGGCGCGGATCCGGGGGCCGACGATCCGCCCGACGATCATCTGGTCGCCGGGGTCGGACTCGATGAGCATCGTCGACCCCATCGTCCAGTCGCAGAACCCGAATCCGGGCTCCGCAGCCCCGTGGAAGACGAAGGCGGGTTGGATCTGGTCGGCCCGGGAGATGCGGGCGCCGGGGACGACCGTCTGCCACATCTCCTCCACTGTCGCCGTATCTCTGGTCTCGACGTACGTATGCTCCACGCGCACTTCCTAGATTGCTCTTGCCGAAAGTGGATAGACCGTTGCGCGCACGAGGGTTTTGTGGGATGGAACCGGTCCCATTCCCGGCCGGAATGCGCACGGTGCCCGAGAGCATCCATAATCGTGGGAGTCGCAGCCCCCGCCGCGCGCTCAGAAGTTGGGACACCACATGCCCTATCGGACGATGACCACGTTGCAGTCGTGGATCGAGGATTTTCGCGCGCTCGGCTACGACGATGCAGGAATTCTCCGCGTCATCCCGCAGGATGCCGATGGAGATTCCGATACCGGGTTGATCGCGGCGCAGCTGCGCAGCGTCTCGACCACGTTCTACGTGGCGCCCGACACCGAGCCGGGCGTCACCGGGTGGACCGTCACCTTCGAGCCGCGCGAGACCGCGGCTCCGCTGGGGTCGGCGCGCGTCCTCGCACTGTCGGGCGAACTGGCGATGCTGTCGGCGCTGTGCGCGTTCCTTCAGGCGCGAGCGGAAGCGTTCCTCGCCTCACGCCCCTGAGACTCCCGGGCTCTCGCGGTCTCTCCGGTCGAGACGCGGATCAGCGGGCCGCCGCGGTGCCCGCCGCCGTGAGGCGCTGCAAGGCGGCCGTGATGAGGTCGGCCTCGGCGGGGTCCATCGCCGTGATCGCCGCTTCCACGCCGTTGTCGAATCCGCGGAGGGAGCACCACGGTGGCGAGTTCAGGTCCACGGTCGCGGTGATGTGGTTCACTCGCCGGTCCTCCTCGTCGAGGTCGCGACGCACGGCACCGCGCTGCACCAGGCGGTCGATCAGAGTGGTCACGCCGGCGGAGGTGATGCCCAGGTGGTCGCGCACATGCGAGGGACGGGCGCCCGGATTCTGGGCGACGAACACCAGCGCCTTCGCGTCCAGCTCGTTGAGCGACAGCGCCCGGCGCGCCTCCGCCATGGCGGCGCGGCGCGCTTCGTCGTAGGCGAGGAGCGCGCGTCCGAGTTCCGATGTCGGTGACGCGTCCGAGGAGTTCTGCACGACCCCCGATCGTACTGGTGCGGCGCGTCCGCCGCGGAGTCTTGCACGCTGCCGTGCGGCCGTGTCGTGACCGGCTCTTCAGCTTCTCACGCGTTCACGCAATGGTCTTCGCGACGTAACCCGCCACCGGGGGTCGACCCCGCAGCATAGGGAAACCGCAACCGCGGTGATCGGTACGGCTCCGCTCGTCGGCGCCCCTCCCCGGAAAGCGATCGCCATGAACCGACCCGTGCGCGTGCTGTCCCTCTACGAGGGATTCTTCGCAGGAGGAGCTCGCATCCTCCACTCCGACGTGGTCGCCGGTCTCCATGCCGGGGGCGGTCAGGAGCACAGCATCCTGTCGGTCACCTCCGCAGCCCGCCGGGACGCGTCCCTGCAGCACGCCCACGACGACACCCGGTTCCGGTCGCTGCGCGCCGCGGGCGTGCGGATCGACACGTTCGACCGGGTCGCCGGCGACCAGCCGATGACACCGGACTCCTTCACGGCGGCGGAGCTGGCGCACGCCGCGAACCTCATCGCCGAGGCCGACATCGTGCTCTCCCTCAAGGAGCAGCCGCTCAGCCTCATCGTCGCGCTCGATCGCGCGGGGATGCTGCCGGACCGCCCCACCGCGGCGTGCCTGCACCGCTCCGACCCGACGCACTCCGGCCCGGCCCTGGGATGGCTCGTGGAGTCCGGAGCCTCGGGCGCAGTGTCGGCGACGATCTCGTGCGCGGCGTCGACCTCGCTCGCGTACACGCGCGCCGGCGTCGCCACGACGCACGCGTGGGTGATCGACAACGGCATCGACACGCGCCGGTTCCGCCCGGGGACGCGCGCCGAACGGCGTGGCATCCGCGAGTCCCTCGGCATCCCGGAGACAGCCCCCGTCGTGCTGCTCGCGGCGCGGTTCGACGCGATGAAGGACCCGGGCCTCTTCCTGGATGCCGTGGCGCGGCACTCGCGCCGGCACCCGGGCGCGCACTACGTCCTGTGCGGGTCGGGCATGACGTTCGCGAACCCCGGGTTCGGGGCGCTCGTCGCCGACTCCGGTCTGGGCGCGGGCGTCGCGCTGCACGCGCTCGGACTGCGCGAGGACATGCCCGCGCTCTACCGGATCGCCGACGTCGTCGCGCTCACGAGCGCCTTCGGGGAAGCCTCGCCCCTGTGCCTCGCCGAGGGGGCGGCATCCGGAGCCATCCCCGTGACCACGGACGTCGGCGACGCCGCGCGCGTCGTCGCAGGCTTCGGGCTCGTGACCCCGCGCGACGCGAACGCCATCGCGGGAGCCTGGCACGAAGCCCTGTCGCGACGCATCGAGCTGAGGTCCGCGGCCATTTCATCGCGCGGGCGCCTCGACCGCCGACGCATGATCGCCGACTATCGCGGCGCAATCGAGGAACTGGTGCTGCCCGAGGTGCTCGCGGCCTGAGCGCACCTCGACCGGCGCAGTCACCATAGACGGGGCAGGGCGGTGGCACCATCCCCGGCGCCGTCGGCCACAACCGTGCCTACAGTGAGTCATGACCGCGAGCATCCTCTCGATCGGCACGGCTCTGCCCCGCACCCGTGTGACCCAGTCGGCGCTGCGCGACCTCTTCGCCGCCCAGCCCGGATTCGATCGGCGCAGCCAGCGCCTGGTGGGCGCCGCGTTCGACGCCGCGGCCATCGACACACGCCACACGGTGCTCCCGCAGCTGGCCGGAGGGTCGGCCGACGGACTCGCGGCGCTGTCGGACGGCGAGCTGACGATGCCGCCCACGGGTGCGCGCAACGACGAATACCGGCGCACCGCCCCGGCCCTGTTCGCCGAGGCCGCGACGGCGGCGGTGGATGGGTCGGGGTTCGGTCGCGACTCGGTGACGCACGTCGTGACGGTGTCCTGCACGGGCATGTTCGCGCCCGGGCCGGACTATCTCCTGGTGCGGGATCTCGACCTCTCCCCCACGGTCGAGCGGTACCATCTCGGGTTCATCGGGTGCGCGGCGGCGATCCCGGCCCTGCGACTCGCCGCGCGGATCGTCGCGGCGGACCCTGCCGCCGTCGTGCTCGTCGCCGCGGCGGAGCTGTGCTCGCTGCACTGGCAGACGTCGTCGCATCCCGACCAGATCGTCGCCGCGTCGGTGTTCGCCGACGGCGCCGCGGCGGCGATCGTCGCCACGGCCGACGCGGATCGTCCGGGGCTCGACCTCGAGGGCTTCGCGACGTTCGTCACCGACGAGGGCGAGAAGGACATGTCGTGGACCGTCGGCGACTCGGGCTTCGAGATGACCCTCACGCCGGAGGTGCCGCGCATCATCGGGCGCGAGATCGCGGCGATCGCCGCCGACGTGCTGGGCGACCTCGCCGAGGTCGACGCGTGGGCGGTGCACCCGGGCGGTCGGAGCATCCTCGACCGCGTCGAGGCGGCCCTCGACCTGGATGCCACGGCCCTCGCGCCCTCCCGCGAGGTGCTGCGCGCGCACGGCAACATGTCGAGCGCGACGCTGCTCTTCATCCTGCGAGACCTGCTCGCCGACGCGGCGCGAACCGACGGTGATCGCGTGGCGGCGCTGGCGTTCGGCCCGGGACTCACCGTGGAGGCGGCGCGCCTCGTGCTGCGCCGTCCGGAGGCGTGAGCGGCTCGGGGGTGCGGCACGCCGACCGCGCGCGCGGGCGCCTCTGGCCCGACCTCGCGCACCGCGACAGCGTGCTCGAGGAACTCATGGACGACCCCCACTGCGACCCGCGGCGCCTCGCCGCGACCTATCGCCGCTTCGACCTCGTGAACCGTGCGGTGTCCGGCTGGGGCGGCGTGTACCGCGCGCACGTCCGACCTCGGCTCCGGGCGCTCGGCCGGCCCGCACGGGTTCTCGACCTCGGGTGCGGCGGTGGTGATGTCGTGGTGCGCCTCGCCGGCCTCGCGGCTCGGGACGGCCTCGAGGTGGCTTGGGTCGGCGCCGACCCCGACCCTCGGGCGCTCGAGGCTGCGCGGGAGCGCGAGCGGCCCGGGGTGCAGTTCGTGTCGCGCGGCTCGGCGGAGCTGCTCGCCGACGGAGAGCGGTTCGACCTCGTGCTGTCGAATCACGTGCTGCATCACCTCGACACGGCACAGCTACGGGAGTTCACGGACGATTCGCGGGCCCTCGCACGGTCTGCCGTGCTGCACGCCGATATCGCCCGGAGCCGCCTCGCCTACGGCCTGTACGCCGTCGGAGTGACGCCCCTCGCGCCGGGCACGTTTCTGCGCACCGACGGCCTGCGCTCGATCCGGCGCAGCTACCGGGCGGACGAGCTCGCGCGGACGCTGGGCGACCCGTGGCGCGTCGCGACGCCCGCGCCCTTCCGTGTCCTCGCGATCTCCGAGGGGACGGCCGACCATGGCTGACGTGCTGATCGTGGGAGCGGGCCCCGTCGGCCTCGCGCTCGGCGCCGACCTGCGTGCGCGCGGAATCGACGCGACGATCCTCGAACGGCGGAGCGAACTGGATGCCGGGACGCGGGCGATCGGCATCCACTCTCCCTCTCTCGCGCACCTGGAACTCTCCGGGGCGACCGACGCGCTGCTCGCGCGCGCCGTGCGGATCCGCCGCGGGGAGGCGCGGGCGGACGGGAAGATGCTCGCCGCGATCCGGTTCGACCGGTTGCGGGCGCGGCATCCGTACGTCGCGGCGCTGCCGCAGGCCGACACCGTGGACGTGCTGACCCGTCTCGCGCCGCCCGTGGAGCGCGGTGTCCGGGTGACCGGGTTCCGCGAGGACGGCTCCTCGGTGCGGGTCCGGGCGATCGGACCGGGCGGTGAGACCGAACGCCGTGCGAAGGTCGTCGTCGTCGCGTCGGGCTGGGCGGGGCGCGCGCTCGTGTACCGTCCGGGGGCCGTGCGCACGCGGCACTACCCGGATCGATACGCGATGGTCGATGTCGCGGTGCCCGGCGATGCGACCGCGCTCGTGCACCTCGAGCGCGGGGGTGTCGTCGAGTCCTTTCCACTGCCGGACGGGAGGCGGCGGCTCGTCGCGTGGGCCGGGACGTCGGACGTTCCGGATGCCGCCGAGTTCCTCCGCACCGCACTGGCGGAGCGCCTGCGGCTGGACGTCGATACCTCGGATGCCTCGACTTTTCGGGTGCGACGGGCGGTGGCGCCCGCGCTGAGGCGAGGACGCGTGCTGGTCGTGGGCGACGCGGCGCACGAGGTGAGCCCGATCGGCGGGCAGGGCATGAACCTCGGGCTGCTGGATGCCCTGACACTGTCACCGCTGCTGTCCGAGTGGGTTCGCGGGCACGAGCCGGACGAGGTGGCCGCCTGGGAACGGCGGCGGCTCGCCTCCGCGCGGCACGCCGCGCGCCTGGCGTTCCTGAACACGATGCTCGGCCGGGGTGTATCGACGGTGGGGCACGGCATCCGGTCCGCCAGCCTGCGGGCGCTCCTTCGCGGCCCGGGCGGCGCGGTGTTCACGCGGGCGTATGCGATGGGGTTCGACGCGGCGGCGCGGGGGTCGTGACGCACAGGCCACGCCGACCCGCGTCACGGCCGCGCCCGGTGAGGCTGCGGCCGCCCGTCACCTGAGGACGAGCTGAGCGGCGAGGAGCAAGGCGGCGAGCATCGTGAGTTGGAACACGGCGCGGCCGGGGCGACGCCGCACGGCCAGTACGATCGTGGCTGCCGCGACCGCGACCACGGCGGCGAAGAACACCGCCCCGACGATGCCACCGCCGGACCCGACGAGCACGGCGACGGCGCCGAGGACGATCCCCGCGGCCGCGACGATCACGCTCGCCCGCGCCCCGAGGCGGTGCGGCAGACCGCGCACTCCGGTCTCGCGGTCGTCGTCGAGGTCGCGCACCACGTTGGTCAGGTGCACCGCCGCCCCCAACGCCATGCCGGCGAGCGAGGCCCAGGGAGCGGCGAGCGCAGGCTGCGGTGCGGCCAGCGTCGCGAACGACGGGAAGACACCGAAACTCAGTAGGAACGGGACGATCGAGACCGGCGTGGACTTGAGGCCCGCGTTGTAGGCCCAGGCCGAGCCCAGGGCGATCGTGTGGGCGGCGACGAGTCCCGGCCCGAGCGGCAGGGAGAGGACGAACGCGACGGCCACGGATGCCACCGCCACCGCGAGCGCACGCCCGGGGGTGAGAGCGCCGGTCGCGATCGGTTTGTCCGTCCGGCCGACCGCCAGATCGCGCGCCGCGTCGATCGCGTCGTTCGAGAGTCCGACCGACACCTGCCCGGCGAAGACCGCGACGACGAGCAGCACCAGCCGCCACGGTTCGAGACCGGCCGCGACGCCGAGCGCGAGGGACAGGGTCGTGACGACGAGCGTCGGTCCGGGGTGGGTTGCGCCCCAGAGCGCCCGCACGAGCGGTGTCGTCGCGGGAGGATCGGTCACCTCACGACGCTACCGTCCCCCGCGGCCCGCCGGGCACTCGGTTCCCGCAGACGGCCCGGCACGACGCGGACCGGTCGAGCGCCAAACTCCTTGGCACTCTCTATCCCAGAGTGCTAATCTGATCTCAAGTTGAGCGCAAACGACTCAACTTCGAAGAACTCTCCGGATGCCACGTCCGGACCGATCGAAAAGGAGAACGACCATGGCCACTTACGACCCCTTCCGCGACCTCGACCGCCTCGCGTCGACGCTCCTCGACACCCGCCGCGGCGGACCGCGACGCATGCCGATGGACCTGTACCGCGACGGTGACCACTACGTCCTGTCGGCCGACCTCCCGGGCGTCGACCCCGGCTCGGTCGACATCGACGTCGACGGCCAGCTGCTGACGATCCGCGCGGAGCGCACGCTCGCCTCCGGCGACGACGTCAAGTGGATCACGCGCGAGCGCGAGACCGCCTCGTTCATCCGCCAGTTGAACCTCGGCCAGGGCATCGACACCGAGCGCATCAGCGCCACGTACCGCAACGGCGTGCTCTCGGTCACGATCCCGGTGAGCGAGAAGGCCAAGCCGCGTCGGATCGCGGTCGCGACCGACGACGGGAACGACGTCATCGCCGCGCACGAGAACGCCCGCGAGAGCACCCCGCAGCCGATCGAGCAGTGATCGCCCGGAGGGGGTGGCCGTCCGGTCACCCCCTCCACCCTTGTCAAGGGGCTCGGCGATCCGGCAGGACGCCCGCAGAGTGCTCGGGTGTCCGCGATCCTCTCCCCCCATGATCCGCTGGCCGCCATCGACGCCGATGACGTGCCCGCCCTCCCCTTCACCCCGCGCGGCGCGGTGAGCGCCGCCGTCCTGCGCCACCTCAGCGCGGGCGCGGCGACGAACCACACGGTACTCGCCGATGCGGCCGTGGCATCCTCCCCCGACGTCGAGACCGACGACGACCTGCAGCTGGCTCTGTTCGCGCTGTACGCCTCGGCCTACGGGTCGATCGCGGCGTTCGACCCGGAACTCGAGTGGGCCCCCTCGCTCATCGCCACGCGCGGGGTGATCGAGCGGGCGTTCGAGGCCGCACTGCGGGCGCGCCTGCCCGAGCCCGATCTCCCCGCGGCGACCGCGGATGCCGTGGCCCGTGCGCTGTTCGCGCTGACCGCCGCCGACACCGGCCCGAGTCTCTCGCGCTACCTCGCGAAGAAGGCGACGCTGGATCAGGCGCATGAGTTCCTGGTGCACCGGACGATCTACACGCTGCGCGAGGCCGACCCGCACTCGTGGGCGATCCCGCGCCTGACGGGCCGCCCCAAGGCCGCGCTGGTCGAGATCCAGTCCGACGAGTACGGCGGCGGCACCCAAGAGCGCATGCACGCCGAACTGTTCGCCCGAGCCGTGCGCGGCGCCGGCCTCTCGGACGCTTACGGAGCGTACGTCGACGACGTCCCGGCCGTGACGCTCGCCTCGCACAATGCGATGTCGATGTTCGGCCTGAACCGGCGCCTCCTCGGCGCGATCGTCGGGCACCTCGCCGCGTTCGAGATGACCTCGTCGATCCCCAACCGGCTCTACGCCGAGGGCCTGCGCCGCCTCGGCTTCGGCGACGACGTCTGCGGCTACTTCGACGAGCACGTCGAGGCCGACGCCGTCCACGAGCAGATCGCCGCGCGCGACCTCGCCGGCAGCCTCGCCGAGGACCGGCCGGACCTGCTCCCCGACATCCTGTTCGGCGCAGCCGCGTGCCTCAGCGTCGACGGCCGCGTCGGCGAGCACCTGCTCGACGCCTGGTCGCGCGGTGCATCGTCGCTGCGCGCGGACGCCGAGGAGGTCAGATGACCGCCGACCCGCCGCGCATCACGGCGTACCCCGACGGCCCCCTCCTCGTGCGAGGCGACGTCGACCTGCGCGACGCCGCCGGCAACCCGATCGAGAAGCACCGCCGCACGGTCGCCTTGTGCCGGTGCGGCCTCTCGACGATCAAGCCGTTCTGCGACGGGACCCACAAACCCGCGGGGTTCCGCACCGAGGACTGATGCGCGTCAGCTCCGGCGCCGTCACTCCGCGGTGCGCGCGTCCTCCACGGGCCGGGAGAGCTCGGCATCCAGGGCGTCCACGAGCCGGGCGAACGTCTCGTCGACCGACGCGTGCTGACGGAAGCCGCCCACCCGCTCGAGATCGGTGAACCCGTGCAGAGCCGAGCGCACGTAGCGGATGCGGTGCACGTCGGCCGCGGCCGCCCCGTATCCGGCGAGCGCGCGCGTGATCTCGTCGACGAGGGCAGCCGCCGCCTCCTCCCACTCGGGCCCGGCTCCCCCGCGCTGCGCCAGTTCGTACATGCCCGGACGCTCGCGGGCGAACCCGCGGTAGGCCGCCGCGAGCGAGCCGAGGGCTTCCCGCGACGACACCCCGCGCGAGGAGCGCGCGAGCGCCTCGCCGAAGGCCCGGGTCGCGGCGAGCGCGACGCGGTCCGTCAGGTCGCCGAGCCCGCCGACGTGCTTGTACAGACTGGGCGCGGCCACCCCGAGCGCCGTCGCGACGCGCGCCAGAGAAAGGGATGCCACGCCGTCGGCATCCACGATCTCGGTGGCGCGGCGAACGACGACGTCGGCGTCAAGACCGGCCCGCGGCACCGCTCACCTCCGCGAGGAACGACGCGACGCGATCGGCCACGAGGTCGGGGGCCTCGAGCATCGGCGCGTGACCGACGCCGGGGACGAGCTGTACTTCGGCGGAGATTTCGCCGGCGAGCCATGCGGCTTCGGCGGCCGGGTCCTTCCAGTCCGGGTCGGCCGCGCCCATCACGACCAGCGAGCGGGCGGTCACGCGCGGGAGGAACGGCGCGACCACCGAGTGGTCGACGCGGGTCGTGCGGGCGAAGGCGCTCCAGCGCCCGGGCCGCGCGAGCCGGCGCGACAGGTGCGCGGCCCGTTCGCGCGCGCCCGCGCCGAGTCCCGGCCACAGCGAGGCGGAGTAGCCGCGCCACACCGCGGGACCCCACGGCCGGGCGAGCAGGAGACGCAGCAGCGCGCTCATCGCGGCGTTGCCGTTGCGCGCGAACGGCCCGAGGAGCACGAGGCCGGACACGAGGTCGGGCCGCGTGCCGGCCGCGATGAGCGCGGCACCGGCGCTCATCGAGGCGCCGGCGAGGACCGCGGGTCCGCCGCCGAGCCCCTCGATCACGGCGACCAGGTCACCCGCCGTCGCCTGGTCGCCGTACTCGGCGAAGGTCGTGTCGCTGTCGCCGTGTCCGCGGAGATCGACGAGCGCCACGCGGTATCCGCGGGCCACGAGTCGGTCGGCGAACGGTCCGAACGCGTCGCGCTCGTCGCCCATCGCGGGCGAGCACACCACGAGACGGCCCGCTCCCCGCACCTCGACGGCCAGCCGGCCGCCGTCCACCTGAATCTGGCTAATGTCCATAGCCATAAGCTACGCCTATTAGCCAAAGAGCGCAAGCGCCGTCTCGGAAGCCTCAGAGGTCCTCGGGTGAGAGGTCTCCCTGTCCGTCCTCGCCGAGCTCGACCACGCCCGGATCCTCGCCCTGCGAATCCGTCCCGGTGGAGTCCGGGTGCACGTCCTCGAGCGGGATGTCGGCGTCGTCGGCGGGGATCTCGGCCGGGTCGGCACCCGTCGCCGTCGACGGGTCGAGGTCGGCGGGATCGACACCCTCGTCGAGGGCGGTCGTGGCATCCCATTCCGCCTGCGCGGGGTCGAGCGCGGGATCGGGCTCGATCGAGGTGTCGCCGTCGCGAAGCGGCTGCACACCCGTCACGCCGTCAGGGGCGGCGGGGATGCTCGGGTCGGACGAGACGTCGCTCATGGGGGATCCTTTCGGTCGTCCGTGCGGTGACCGCACGTGCCGCCGGGTCGACGACTCCTCCATCCCACCGTCCGCCTGTCGCGACTCCTGCCCCCTTGACAGCGTTCGCGACCGGCGCGAACGGCGCCCGCTCCGCGCCGCGGTCGGAACGGGAGCGAAGGTCACGACCTTCGTCGACCCGCTCGGCCGATCCCCCTGTCAACCCCGTCGCCTCCCCGCGCGCATCCGGGGTGTGCTGACCGGAACGGAAGGATGCCGCATGCCCGACTCCCCCACTGCGCCCCCGCGGATCGTGGTGATCGGGGGCGGCAACGCCGGCCTCTCGATCGCCGGGCGCCTCCACCGCGCCCGCCTCGGCGACATCACGGTGATCGAACCGCGCGAGACGCACGTGTACGCCCCGCTGCAGTCCCACATCGCCGGCGGCACCGCGCGCGCCTCGCAAGCGTCGCGCCCGCAGGCCGACGTCATCCCACCCGGCGTCCGCTGGCTGCGCGACGCGGTCTTCACGGTCGACGCCGACGCTCACCGCGTGCACCTGGTCTCCGGCGGCCACCTCGACTACGACCAGCTCATCGTCGCGGCGGGCCTGCGGCTGGCGTGGGACGCGATCCCCGGGCTCCCCGAGGCCATGGCCGCACCCGAGGGCGTGTCCAATTACGACCTCGCCCTCGCGGCGAAGGCCTCGCCCACGCTGCGGGACCTCCGCAGCGGTACGGTCGTGTTCACCCAGCCTCCCGAACCGGCCTCGTGCGGAGCCGCCGCGCAGAAGCCCCTGTACCTCGCGTGCGACTGGTGGCGCGCGCTCGGGGTGCTCGACGACATCCGCGTCATCCTGGTCCTGCCCGACCCGGTGCCGTTCGGCATCCCGGACGTCGATCGCGAACTCCGCCGCGTGCTCGAGGCGTACGGCGTCGAGGTGCGGTATTCCCGCGAGGTGCGGAGCGTGGATGCCACGACCCGCACGCTCACGATCGGTCACGGCGACGTCGAGGAGACACTCGCGTACGACGTGCTGCACGCGGTCCCGCCGCAGCGGGCGCCGGAGTGGATCGCGGGGAGCGGACTGGCCGACCCCGACGACGCGCACGGTTTCGTGGACGTGGATCCGGAGACGCTCCGGCATCGCCGCTTCCCCGACGTGTGGTCGCTCGGCGACGCCGCGCGCGTCGCGACGCGGCCCTCCGGCGGCGCGATCCGGCCGCAGGCGAAGGTGCTCGCGAAGAACCTGCGGGCTGTGCTCCGCGGCGGAACGCCGACCGCGCGATACGACGGGTACAGCGTCGTGCCGTTCACCGTCTCCCGCGGCACGGTGGTGTTCGCGGAGTTCGACCGCTGGGGAAAGCCGCAGCCGACGATCCCGTTCTGGCGCTCCCTCTCGCGCGAGCGTCGCTCGACGTGGGTCGCCGACCGCCGGATCCTGCCGCGGGTGTACTGGAACCTGATCCTGCGCGGCCGCGCCTGAGGGGCCTATAGGCCACATCCGCCGATCCCTCAACCCCGGGGCCGGCGAATGGGATCGCGCGAAGACTGGCATCCCCGGATCGCCGAGACCCCCGGATCACCGAGAGAGGACATCATGGCCCAGGTCATCGAAACCATCGACGTCGACGTTCCCGTCCGCGTCGCCTACAACCAGTGGACGCAGTTCGAGGAGTTCCCCCACTTCATGAGCTTCGTCGAGTCCATCACTCAGAAGACCGACACGCTCACGCACTGGAAGGTCAAGATCGCGGGCGCGGAGAGCGTGAGTTCGACGCCGAGATCACCGAGCAGCACCCCGACGAGCGCGTCGCGTGGAACAGTGTCGGCGGCGAGGAGAATCACGCCGGCGTCGTCACGTTCCACCGCCTCTCCGACAACGAGACGCGCGTGACCGTGCAGATCGACTGGGAGCCCACGGGGCTGCTCGAGAAGGCCGGTGCCGTGTTCGGCGCCGACGACCACTCGGTCAAGAAGGACCTGAAGAACTTCAAGGAGTACATCGAGTCGCGCGGCGCCGAGTCCGGCGCCTGGCGCGGCGACGTCAGCTGACGTCTTCTCGCACGAACACGGATGCCGGACCCCCTCGGGGATCCGGCATCCGTCATGTCAGGAGAGGCTCACCACTGCGGGTGGATCTCGGCGCGCAGTCGGCGGTCGTAGACGTCGCGCACGAGCGCGTCGAACGCGTCCACGTCGAACCCGCCCTCGAGCAGGTCGGCCGCGGCGGCGTTGGCCTCGGCCTGCTCGGCCGAGCGCGCCCCCCGGGATGACGGAGGTCACACCCTCGCGCGACGCGATCCACGCGAGCGTCGCCGCGGGGAGCGTCACGCCCTCCGGCAGCGCCGCCTTGAGTTCGTCAGCCGCGGCGACCCCCTCGGCGAACGGGACGCCCGAGAACGTCTCGCCCTTGTCGAACGCCTCGCCGTTGCGGTTGTACGTGCGGTGGTCGTCCTTGTCGAACGTCGTGTCGGCGGTGTATTTGCCCGAGAGCAGACCGCTCGCGAGGGGAACGCGAGCGAACACCGCGACGCCCTTCTCGGCGGCGAGCGGGAGCACCTCGTCGAGGGGCTTCAGACGGAACGGGTTGAAGATGATCTGCAGGTTGGTGAGGTTCGGACGACGGAGCGCCGAGAGGGCCTGGTCCATCGTCTCGACCGACACCCCGTACGCCGCGAGGACGCCCTCGGACACCAGCTGGTCCAGCGCGTCGTACGTGGCATCGTCGTCGATCACGGCCGACGGCGGGCAGTGCAGCTGCACCAGGTCGAGCGTGTCCTGCGCGAGGAGGCGGCGCGACCGGTCGGTCCACGCGCGGAAGTTCTCCATCGTGTAGTTCTCGGGCACCTGCTCTGCCCGGCGCCCCATCTTGGTCGCCACCGTGATGCCCCCGGCATCCGTCTTCTGCAGGAATGCGCCGATGAGCTCTTCCGAGCGCCCGTCGCCGTACACGTCGGCGGTGTCGAAGAGCGTGACGCCGGCGTCGGCCGAGGCGCCGAGGACCTGCATCGCCGCGTCTTCGCTCACCCCGCCCCAGTCGGGCCCGAGCTGCCAGGTGCCGAGGCCGATGGCCGAGATCTCGCGGCCAGTGCGGGAGAGGGGACGCTGCTGCATTGCGGTTCCTTTCGGGGGTCTCCCCGAGCCTATCCAGCCCCTCCGACATCGGGGTCGACGGCCCCGTCAACCCCGTCATCGCGCTGCGCCCGGCGGCCTAGCGTGGGCTCCCACCCCATCGGAAGGACCACCGTGACCACTTCTCCCGAGAACCTGCCCGGCGCCGATCACGAGAAGACCGTGTCGGATGCCGAGGGCCTCGCCGCCGACGTCCCCGCCGGCGGTGCGGGAGCCGACACGGGCGCCGTGTCGGCCGCCGAGATCGACGACGCCGACGAGGCCCGCGTGCAGAACGTCTCGAGCCAGAACGACATCCCGGGCGTGGGGACCCGCGCCGCCGACGGCGACGGGGAGCACGGCACCGACGACGCTCGCGGCTCGACCTCCCGCCACGACCCGGACGAGTCCGACGAAGCATCCGTTCCCGCGACCGACGGGGAAGAGCATGCGGATGCCGACTCCCCCATCGCGCGGTTCCAGCCCGGCGTCGGGCGCGACTCGGCGGAGTCGAGCAGGATCGCGCAGAGCCTCCCCGACCCCGACGACGCCTGACCCGCCCCTAGGCTGGCCGGATGACAGCCTCCCCGGATGCCCCGCCGCGCGTCGTGATCGCCGGCGCGAGCGGCTTCGTCGGCCGCGCCCTCACTGCGGCGTTCGGCGAGGACGGCTACGACGTCGCCACGATCGGCCGCACCGGCACCGCGACGTGGGGCGACCCGGCCGGAATCGCGCGGCTCGTCGACGGCGCCGACGTCCTCGTGAACCTCGCGGGCAAGATCGTGTCCTGCCGCTACACCGACGCGAACCGCGACGAGATCCTGCGCTCCCGGGTGGACACGACGCGCGCTCTCCACCGGGCGGTCCAGGATGCCGCGCGCCCGCCCCGCGTCTGGATGAACGCCTCGACCGCGACCATCTACCGCCACGAGACCGAGTGCGGCAACGACGAGTTCGACGGCGTGATCGGCGACGGGTTCTCGGTCGACGTCGCCACGAGCTGGGAGCGAGCGTTCTTCGACGGCGACCTCCCCGCGACGCGCCGCGTCGCCCTCCGCATGGCGATCGTGCTGGGCGACGGCCCCGCCACGCGCATGCTCCTCGCCCTGGGGAAGCTGGGCCTCGGCGGCCCGCAGATCGACAGCTGGTGGTTCCCGCATCGCCGCTACCGAGGTATCGGGACGCGACCGACCGGACCCGTGTGGTCGTCGTGGCACCGCACGCGCGGACGGCAGCGGTTCAGCTGGATCCACGTCGACGACGTCGTGGCATCCGTCCGCTTCCTGCGCGACCGGGACGACATCGCCGGGCCCGTCAACCTCGCAGCTCCCGGCGTGAGCGACAACCGCACCCTCATGCGCGAGGTGCGCCGCGTCGCGGGGATGCCGGTGGGCCTCCCGGCGTTCCGGTGGATGCTCGACCCCGCCATGGCGATCCTCCGCAACGAACCGGAGCTGGTGCTGAAGAGCCGGTGGGCCGTGCCCGCGGTGCTGACGCGGGCGGGATTCGCCTTCGCGCACGACGAGCTGGGGCCGGCGCTGGATGCCGTGGCATCCGTGCGCCGGCCCCGGGCCCGCGATCTCTTCTCGGCCTGAGAAGAGCCGATCGGTCAGGTGTTGCGGCGCACGAAGCGCAGCAGCGCGGCGATGACGCCGATGATCAGGATGATGATCCCGATCCACAGGAGGAACTTCACGGCCTCGACGAAGATGCCGAGGAACAGGAAGACGAGTCCGATGACGATGAGGAGAATGGCGAGTGCTGGCATGCTCCCCACTGTCCTCTGTCGGATTGCGCCGACCCACGCCCTTGACACGGACCTCGGCGGCGAGGCACGCGCGTGTCAAGCACCCTCCGCGTGTGGGTTGTCCGGTCTAGCGTCGGACGCGTCACTGATAGAAAGGCGCATCATGGGCGATCGCGACACCACCGGACACGGCACCGGCCCCGAAGAGGGCGAGTACACCGAGGTCGAACTCCCCGACGGTGAGGAAGCCGGACGCAACCTCGACGCCCCCGGCGAGTACGTCGACGCCGAGCTCGCCGACGGCACGGCCGCGCGTCCGCGCGCCGACGAGCCCGGGTCGTACACCGACGTCCAGCTCCCCGACGGCGACGAGGACCGCGACGACGTCGAACGGCCCGGCGAGTACACCGACCGCGATCGCTGAGTCAGCGCTCCAGCGTGACCTGCGGATCCGTCCGGTAGGCCGCGCGGTACGCGGCGACGAACGCGAGGACGTCGACGAAGCCCCACCGCAGGGCGATCTCCGCCACGGACGAACGCGTCGGATCGGATGCCACGAGGTCCGCGTGCGCGGCGCTCACCCGGGCCTGCGCGAGGTAGGCCTCGGGCGTGACGGCGAGGTGCGCGTTCGCCGCGAAAGCCCGCCGCAGGCCGACGGCGGACGTGCCCACCGCGCGCGCGGCGTCGTCCGCGGTCACCGGGAGGGACGCGTGATCGTCCATCCAGCTCGTCGCGGCAGCGTAGATCGCGGCCTGTTCGATCGCCGAGGCCCGGCGTTCGCGGGGATCGCCCACGAGAGGGAATGCCTCGAGGGTCGCCGCCACGATCGCCCGCCGGACGTGGGCGCGCACCAGCGGCTCGGACAGCAACGGCAGCTGCGTGAGCGACCAGCGCAGCGTCGCGAGCCAGTAGTCGCGCAGCCGCGGCGACACGGGAGCCGTCCCCTCGAATCTCACCTCGAGGCCGTCGTCGCCGTAGATGACGCGCGCCGCTTCGGTCAGGTGCGCCGCATCGAAGGCGACCATCTCGACGACCGTGCCGTCCGCGCGCCCGAGGAGCTCCTGACCGGGCTGCACGATGCCGGGCGTCACGCTGTACTCCCCTTCCGCAGACCCGATGCGCCAGGTGTACCCGGGAGTGGATGTGGCGAAGAAGAAGCGATCGGCCTCGTAGACGACCTCGGCGCGACATCCCCACGAGAGACGTCGAAGGGCGAAGGCGTCATCACCGGCGGCTCGCTCGGCGAGCGTTCCTGCGTCGGACTGCACGTCGACGCGCCCGTACTGTGTACGGAGCCATTCGAGGGCTTCGGCGGGCTCGGCCGTGCGGACGCGCGCGTCGAAGTAGTCGCTGCTCATGGACCTGCGGCACCTCGCTCCCGCTGGACTGCGCCACCGCCATAGTAGTTAACCCGCGGACCCCTCTGGCACGCTCTTCTCGCCCCCGATAGTTCACCCCTTCCCCGAAAGGCGCCCCCCATGACCGACTCGCCCGTCATCCGAGGCATCCATCCCGACGACGCCGGCGAGGTGCTGACGATCCAGCGCGCGGCCTTCGCCAGCGAGGCGCTGATCTACGGCGATCCCGACATGCCGCCGCTCACGCAGACCCTGGAGGAGCTCGAGGCAGAACTCGTCGAGAACCTCGGCTGTGTCGCCATCGTCGGGCACCGCGTCGTGGGCGCCGTCCGGGCACGCATATCGGGCGACCTGCTGCTCATCGGGCGTCTCGCGATCGCCCCGGATCAGCAGGGCGGCGGCCTCGGGTCGAAACTCCTCGCGGCGGTCGAGAAGCGGGGGCGCGCGGCCGGCGCCACCGAAGCCGAGCTCTTCACCGGTGGACTGAGCGAGGCGAATCAGCGCCTGTACGAGCGCGAGGGCTACCACCGCACCGAGACGACCGCCGACGGAGAGATCTTCTACCGCAAGCCGCTCGCCTGACGCACCGGCATCCGCCGACGTTCGGCCCGCGCCCTGCACGTTTTCCACCTTCGGTGTCCCAGACACGCGGATGCCACGGCCGACAGTCCGCGTGTCTTGGACACTCAACGGGCCGGGCGGGGTCGCTGCAGACCCCGACCCGACCCGTGGCGCAGCCTTAGGGCGTCGGCATCCCGCCGTTGACGTTCAGGGTCTCGCCGATGACGTAGCTGGATTCCGCGGATGCCAGGTAGACGTAGGCCGGGGCGAGCTCGGCGGGCTGTCCCATGCGACCGAGGGGCGTCTCCTCCCCGAACTCGGCGACCTTCTCCTGGGGCTGCCCGTCCGACACCTGCAGCGGCGTCCAGATGGGACCCGGGGCGACGGCGTTGACGCGGATGCCCTTCGGGGCCAGCTGCTGACCGAGCGCCTTGGTGAACGCGTTGATCGTCGCCTTCGTCGAGGCGTAGTCGACGAGGATCGCCGACGGCGAGTATGCCTGGATCGAGGTCGTGTTGATGATCGCCGACCCGGCCGGAAGGTGCGGCAGGGCCGCCTTGGTCACCCAGAACATCGCGTACACGTTGGTCTTGAACGTGGCGTCGAACTGCTCGTCGGTGAGGGTCTCGAGGTCTTCGTTGAACAGCTGCTTGCCGCCGTTGTTCACGAGGATGTCGAGCCCGCCGAGCTCCTCCACGGCCTGCGCGACGAGCGCGCGGCAGTACTCGGGGTCGCGCAGGTCGCCGGGGATCTGCGCGACGGTCGCGCCGGCCTCGCGCAGGATGCCGGCGATGCGGTCGGCATCCTCCTTCTCCTCCGGCAGGTACGACATCGCGACCGAGGCGCCCTCGCGGGCGAACGCGATCGCGGTGGCCGCGCCGATGCCCGAGTCGGCGCCGGTGATGAGGGCCCTGCGCCCCTCGAGCCGACCGCTGCCGACATAAGTGTCCTCGCCGAGGGCGGCCTTCGGCGACAGCTCGGCATCCAGGCCCGGCTCGGGCTGGTGCTGCTTCGAGGGTTCGATGTCGGCGTAGAGCTTCGCGGGGTCGGAGAAGGTGTACTGGCTGGTCATGGCGAGTCCTTTCAGGGGGGATGCCGGGGCGCGTGCCGCCCCGACGGGGGAAGGTCAGCGGTCGCCGAGGTCTGCCTCGTCGACCACCTCCCGGATGACGAGGGCGGCGTTGATGAGCGCGAGGTGACTGAGCGCCTGCGGGAGGTTGCCCCAGAACGCCCCGTCGTCCTCGGCGATCATCTCGGCGTATATGCCGACGTCGTTGGCCTGGGCGACGAGCGCGTCCATCGCCTCGATCGCCTCGGCGTGACGGCCGACGCACGCGAGGGCTGTGGCTCGCCAGAACGCGCACGCGACGAACGTGTGCTCCTCCTGGTCCATGCCGGTGTAGCGGTAGACGAGGTGGTTCGAGGTTCCGAGGCGTTCGGTGATGGCATCCACGGTCCTCGACATGCGCTCACCGCGATCGAAACCGCGTGGGCGCGTGCAGGAGCACCGAGGCGTCGAGGTCGTCGGACCCGGGCCGCAGCGTGTAGGCCTGCAGGGTCTCGGACCAGCAGTTCTCCTCGACCCACGCGTGGATGCGATCGCGCTCGGCGCGCCAACGGTCGCCGTTGTCGGGAATGTGCCCGCCGTCCGCGAGCCACTGCGCGTCATCCAGCGCTTTCCAGCAGCCCATCTTCGACGACGTGTAGTGCTCGAGTTCGGGCAGCTCCCACATGCCCGAGTCTTCGCGCCGCCACAGGTCGCACGTGCGGTCGGCGACGTCGGCGAGGAGCCGCCCGGTCTGGGTGTCGAGGCGGTTCCCGGCTTCGACGTAGGTGCGGCAGATCGCGAGGAGGTCGCCGTAGACACCGAGCTGCAGTTGGCCCTGGGCCGGATTGCCCGTGACGACGGGAGGGATGCCGTTCCACCCGGGCACCTCGTGCTTCTCGAGCCCGATGTCCGCGCCGCCGTCGAGCGTGTACATGACGCGCACCTCGGGGCCGTTCTCGCGGATCGTGCGCAGCATCCAGGACAGGGCCGCGTGCGTCTCCTCGCGCAGGCCGAAGCCGACCCATGCGTGCGCGGTATAGGCGAGGTCGCGCACCCACGCGAAGCGGTAGTCCCAGTTCTTGCCGCCGCGCGGGTTCTCGGGCAACGAGGTCGTCGCCGCCGCCGCGATCGCGCCCGTCGGGCTGAAGAGCAGGAGCTTGAGCGCGAGCGCGCTGCGCTGCACGTCGTCCGCCCACGGGCCCTCGTAGGAGAACTCGTCCGACCACATCTGCCACCCGCCGATGGTCCGGTCGATCCCTCGGTCGACGTTCTGCGCGTCGGGGACCCTCAGCGGTTCGCCCTCGGTCGCGGCGATCACGAGGAGGTGGCGCGAGCCCTTCGCGGTCGTGAACCCGCCCGAGATGCTCTCGCTCCGCTCGTCGGGTTGCCCGTGGATGCCATGCTCGTGGCCGACCACGGCGAGGGAGACATGACCGATCCGCATGATCGAGAACCCGTCGATGCGCTCGGTCCACGGCGCCGCCGAACGCAGCATGGTGCCCGGCTGCACACCCCACGCGAACTCGACCTCGCCCCGCACGCCCTCGACGCGCCGCGCGAGCTCGGCCCACGGCAACCGCCCCGCGATGCCGGTGACCATGGCATCCGTCAGCTTCGCCACCCCGGTCGCGGTCGTGAAGGTCGTCTCGAGGACGTTGGTGTGCGGGACGTAGCGCCGCTTCACCGTGTAGTCCCCCACCGGCGCGAGTTCGATGCAGCCGCCCGCGGACTCGTCGACGAGCCGCGCGAAGACGGGACGCGAGTGGAGGTTCGGCAGCGGCAGCCAGTCGACGGAGCCGTCGAGCCCGATCAGCGCGACCGTGCGTCCGTCGCCGATCGCGGCGTAGTCGCGCAGGGGGCGGGACGGCGAGGGCGGGGTCGTGGGCACGGTCCCACGCTAGGAACCGCTTGGCGCGCGGCTCCGGGGGTTGTCCATCCGGGGGCGAGCGGGTACGGGAGGTCGCTACCGCGGCATATCCGCCCTGGCAACCCCCGGCCCGATGCCGCGGACGCGACCTAACGTCGAGGACGACCGCGAGTGAAAGGAACGCGCATGTCCACCACCACGAAGGACGCCCCGACCAAGAACCGCCGTCGCCCGGCCCGCGGCGGCAGCGGCCCCGAGACCACCGAGGAGCAGAACGCCGAGAAGGGTTTCCAGGCCTCGGAGAAGCTGACCGACAGCCTGCAGGCCGTCCTCGTCGACCTCATCGAGCTGTCGATCCAGGGCAAGCAGGCGCACTGGAACGTCGTCGGCAAGAACTTCCGCGACACCCACCTGCAGCTCGACGAGATCATCGACGCCGCCCGCGAGTTCAGCGACACCGTCGCCGAGCGTATGCGCTCGCTGCACGCGCTGCCCGACGGCCGCAGCGACACGATCGCCGAGACGACCACGCTGCCGGAGTTCCCGCAGGGCGAGGTCGACACGGCCGAGGTCGTCGACCTCATCACCGAGCGCATCGACGCGACGGTCGGCACCGTCCGCGACGTGCACGACGACGTCGACGAGGAAGACCCGACGAGCGCCGACATCCTCCACTCCATCCTCGAGCGGCTCGAGCAGCTGTCGTGGATGGTCAGCGCGGAGAACCGCGTCGCACGCAAGTCCTGATTCATTCAGAACACACGGGATGCCGGGGCCTCAGGGCCTCGGCATCCGTCAATTCGGCGCGAGTCAGCCGCGTGCGATGAGGAACGGCGGATGCGGCCCCTCCATGCGGGCGACGGCGACCTTCAGCTCGGTGAGAGACCCGCCGACCTCTTGGAGTCGGCGGTCGACATCGGCGAATCGGCGGTCGACCTCGGCGAATCGGCGGTCGACCTCGGCGAATCGTGCGTCCGTGTGCGCTTCCAGACGGTCGAAGCGCTGATCCACCCGGTCGAAGCGCGCGCTGGTCCGTTTTTCAACACGGTCGAGCATCCACTTCATGCCGCCGAGAACGGAAGCCGAGCCCGAGAGCATGAGGCCGACCGCGGTCGCAATCATCGGCAGAGACTCCATGTTCGGCTCCTCTCGGGTGGAGTGATGACACGACTGTAGGCGTGCCCCGCGTCCGTCGTAGCCCATCCGGCGCGAACCGTGCACAACTTCACCCCGCCGCCCACCGGGGAGGAGGGGTCAGAGCCGCAGCACCTCGGTGACACGGACGACGGCCGTTCCTTCTTCCTCCGAGGCGGTGAGGTCGACCTCGGCGCGGATGCGCCAGTCGTGGTCGCCGGCCGGGTCGTCGATCGTCTGCTCGACGCGCCAGAGGCCGTCCGCCGCGGCCGACTCGTCGATGTCGACGTACGCCGACGACCGCGCTGCGCCGCCTGTGCCGATCGTGTCGTGCTCGTCGAAGTAGGCGTCGAGCGCCGCGGACCAGTCGACGTCCGGATCGAGCTCGGCGAGTTCGTCGTCGCGCTGGAGCGCGGCGAGCTGTACGCGGCGGAACATCTCGTTGCGCACGAGCACGACGAACGCGCGGTGGTTGGTGAGGATGGACGGCGGGGCCGGCGGCACGACGGGGGCCGACGGGTCGTCCGCGGGGTTGATGAGCTGCTCCCACTCGTCCACGAGGCTCGAGTCGACCTGCCGCACGAGTTCGCCGAGCCAGGCGATGAGATCGAGCAGGTCGGGCGTCTGCGCGTCGGCGGGGACCGTCTGCCGGATCGCGCGGTAGGCGTCGCTGAGGTAGCGCAGCACGAGTCCCTCGCTGCGGGCGAGCTGGTACAGCGACACGTACTCGCCGAACGAGCACGCGCGCTCGAACATGTCGCGCACGACCGACTTCGGCGACAGCTCGAAGTCGCGGATCCACGGCTGGCTCGACGCGAACACCTCGTAGGCCTGCGCGAGCAGCTCGTCGAGCGGCTTCGGCCAGGTGATCTCCTCGAGCAGTTCCATCCGCTCGTCGTACTCGATGCCCTCGCGCTTCATCGCGGCCACGGCCTCGCCGCGGGCGCGGAACTGCTGCTGCGACAGCACGGGGCGCGGGTCGTCGAGCGTCGCCTCGATGACGCTGACGACGTCGAGGGCATAGTGCCCGGTACCGACCGACGAGGCCGGGGGCGTGGCATCCGGTCCCCTCCCGAGTTCGACCTCGGGGTCGAGCAGCTCGATCGCGGCGAGCGCGAAGGGCGACAGCGGCTGGTTGAGTGCGAAGTTCGGCTGGAGGTCGACGGTGAGCCGAATGCGTGAGGGGTCAGAATCTGTCGCCTGGCCTCCCTCTGCGGCGACAGTTTTTGACCCCTCACGCGAGAGCGGCACGACCTCGACCACGCCCGCCTGCACGAGCGTGCGGAAGATCGCGATGGCGCGGCGGGCGAGGTCGTACTGCCGGGCGCGGGGCTCGTGGTTGTCGAAGACGAGGGAGCGGACGTTGCCGAAGACGTCGCCGCCGCGGGCGATGACGTTGATGAGCATCGCGGCGGTGAGCTTCATCTGCGGCTGGAGCGGCTCGGGCTCGGCCGCGACGAGACGGTCGTAGCTCTGCTCGGTCCAGTTGACGAAGCCCTGCGGCGCTTTCTTCCGGACGATCTTCTTCTGCTTCTTGAGGTCGTCGCCCGCTTTGGCGATCTGTGCGGCGTTCTCGATCTCGTGGTCGGGCGCCATGACGACGACGGTGCCCGCGGTGTCGTACCCGGCGCGGCCGGCGCGCCCCGCGATCTGGTGGAACTCGCGCGCCGAGAGCTGACGCATGCGCGTGCCGTCGTACTTCGTCAGCGCGGTGAGCAGCACGGTGCGGATCGGCACGTTGATGCCGACGCCGAGCGTGTCGGTGCCGCAGATGACCCGCAGGAGCCCGCGCTGCGCGAGCGTCTCGACGAGCCGCCGGTACCGCGGCAGCATGCCGGCGTGATGGACGCCGATCCCCGCGCGCACGTACCGCGACAGCGTCTTGCCGAAGCCGGTGGTGAAGCGGAAACCGCCGATCGCCTCGGCGATCTCGTCGCGCTGCTCACGCCCGATGATGCGGATGGACGACAGCGCCTGCGCGCGCTCCATCGCCGCGGCCTGCGAGAAGTGCACGACGTACACGGGCGCCTGGCGCGTGTCGAGCAACTCCTGCACGGTCTCGTGCACGGGCGTGCGGGCGTACTCGAAGTGCAGCGGCACGGGACGCTCGACGCCGGTGACCCGCGCCGTGGGGCGGCCGGTGCGGCGGGAGAGGTCGTCGGCGATGTCGGTGACGTCGCCGAGGGTCGCGGACATGAGGATGAACTGCGCCCGCGTCAGCAGCAGGAGCGGCACCTGCCACGCCCAGCCGCGGTCGGGTTCGCCGTAATAGTGGAACTCGTCCATGACGACCTGGTCCACCTCGGCATCCGGTCCCTGTCGGAGCGCGAGGTTCGCGAGGATCTCGGCCGTGCAGCAGATGATCGGGGCGTCGGAATTCACCGAGGAGTCACCCGTGACCATCCCCACGTTCTCGGCGCCGAAGATCTCGACGAGCGCGAAGAACTTCTCGCTCACCAGCGCTTTGATGGGGGCCGTGTAGTAGCTGCGGCCGCCTCGGGAGAGGGATGCCGCGTGCGCGGCGACAGCGACGAGGGACTTGCCCGTGCCGGTCGGGGTCGACAGGATCACGTTCGCGCCGGACACGATCTCGATGATCGCCTCGTCCTGCGCGGGGTAGAGCGTGAGTCCGCGGCCGCTCGCCCACTCGACGAACCCGAGGTAGGCGGCATCCGGATCGCTGCCTGCGGGCACGTGGTCGAGGAGGGAGGTCACTGCTCCACCCTCTCATCCGCCCGCGCTCACCCCGCGTCGCTGAAGACGCCGAGGTTCTCGCCGTCGAACACGAACTGCACGCTGGAGCCCGGCGGGAACCGCGCGACGAACGTGTCCGGCGCGGTGGAGTTGACCACGAACTGAGCGGTGGGCGGGAACACCCCCGCACCGCACCCCGACTGCGAGAAGCCGGAGTAGCCGCCCGCGTCGAGTTCGTCGACGGTCGCGGTCGGCGTGACGAAGATGCACGCGTTGCGCTCGCCCTCGGGTCCGAACTGCGCGTAGGCGACGAACGCGGTCATGCCGAAGAAGTCCGGGTAGGCACGACCCTCCGAGCTCGCGGGGCCGAAGATGCCGGGCATGGGGCGCCCGACCTCGGGCTTCAACGTCGCGATCTGGGGGACGCCCGCGCTGGTCTGCACGGGCAGGATGGCGACGCTCACCACCGTGAGCGCGCTCGAAAGCGCGGCCACCAGGGCCAGGGAGATTCCCCACAGCCAGAAGACCCGCCGGGACCGGATGGGGCGCCCGCGGCGCGGCGGCTCCTCGTCGGTCTCGGCGTCGGCGAACGCCTCGGGGAGGGGCGAGTCCTCCGGCACGGCCTCGACGATCTCGGCGGCCGAGACGGCCTCCGTCGCTGGGGCCACGGGCCGCGCGAACTCCCGCCGCTGCTGGTCCTCGAGCTCCGCGAGGCGCTGCAGCGCACCCGGATCGGCGGAGATGTCGGCGTCGGGCCCGTAGGCCCGGGCGCGGAGGCGGCGCAACTCCTCGGGAATCTCGTCGCTCACCCTCCGCATCGTGCCACACGGCGGCGCGCGAAGGAGCCCGAACGGTCGCCCGCATCCCCGCGCCACGCGCTCGTCCATTCGCGGGAATAGATCGGCGGATGCCGCGTTGGACTCGTCATGCGCTCCTTCGGCACCCTCTCCTTCGGGCATTACGGCCCTCTCGGCGGCGGCCATCACCTCTCCGCCGGCGACTCGATGCTGCAGGCGATCGACCTCGCCCAGGGCATGGACGACCTCGGCGTGAACGGCATCTCGTTCCGCGTCCACCACTTCGCCCGGCAGCAGGCGGCCCCGATGCCGCTCCTCGCGGCGATCGCGGCGCGCACCTCGCGGATCGAGGTCGGCACCGGCGTCATCGACATGCGGTACGAGAACCCGCTGATGCTCGCCGAGGAGGCGGCATCCGTCGATCTCATCAGCGGCAACAGGCTCGCTCTCGGCGTGAGCCGCGGGTCACCCGAGACCGTCCTCCGCGGGTACGAGGCGTTCGGCTACACCGGGTCCGAGGACCCGCGCGGTGCCGACATCGCCCGCGACCACTTCGATCTGTTCCTGCGCGCGATCGACGGCGAGGGCCTCGCCGAGCGCGACCCGATGAGCCCGTTCGGCGGCGGCACGGGTCTGCAGCGGATCGAGCCGCACTCCCCCGGCCTGCGCAAGCGCATCTGGTGGGGCGCCGGCACGACCGGGACGGCCGAGTGGGCCGGGCGCACCGGCGTGAACCTCATGTCGTCGACGCTCCTGACCGAGGCCGACGGCACGCCGTTCGACATCCTCCAGGCGCGTCAGCTCGATGCCTTCCGCGACGCCTGGAAGCAGGCGGGACACGCCGGCGAGCCGCGCACGTCGGTGAGCCGCAGCATCTTCCCCATCGTGAGCGATGAGGACCGCCTGTACTTCGGCGGTTCGGCGGGCTCCGATCAGATCGGCGTGATCGACGGCATGCGGTCGACGTTCGGCAAGACGTACGCGGCCGAGCCCGACGTGCTCGTCGAGCAGCTCCAGAACGACGCCGCAGTGATGAGCGCCGACACCCTGATGCTGACGATCCCGTCGCAGATGGGCGTGGAGTTCAACCTCCGTCTCGTCGAGAACTTCGCGCGCTACGTCGCGCCCGCCCTGGGCTGGCAGCCGACCCTCGCGACGGTCTGACCCGCCTCTCCGAACGGACCTGGATTCCAGTGAACTGGCATCCGGGTCCGTTTCCTGTCTCAAGAGGCGCGGTGCGAATCGGGGGCGCGCAAGGATAGCCACCCGCCCGCTCGCGCTCAAGGGCGCGGCGCGGCGGCCAGGGCGTGCGTAGCGTGTGGGGTCGTCCCTCACCCCCGGGACGACCGGCCAACCGGCCACCTCACAGCAAGGAGAACATCGTGCTTTGGACGATCCTCGGCCTCATCATCGTGGGCCTCATCGCCGGCTTCATCGCGCGTGCCGTCATCCCCGGCAAGCAGAGCATGGGCATCCTCATGACCATCGTCCTCGGAATCGTCGGCTCGTTCGTCGGCGGCTTCCTAGGATTCCTGATTTTCGGCAGCGACCCGATGGGCGGCTTCCTGCAGCCGTCGGGCATCCTCGGTTCGATCATCGGCGCGATCATCGTGCTCGGCATCTACGTCTTCGCGACGCGCGGCCGCAGCGCCCGCGCGCGCTGACCCGCACCCCACGACGCCCCCGCGTCGCCCGGCACCGGCCGGGGACGCGGGGGTTCGTCATGTGCGGCGGTAGGTTCGGGCCGTGCACTCTCACTCCGGACCTCGACCGGACGCCGTCGCCGCCCTCGCCGACCGTGTCGAGCGCGCGGCATCCGGACCGTCCCGATTCCTGCTCGCGATCGCGGGGAGCCCCGGCAGCGGTAAGACGACGCTCGCCGCGGCACTCGTCGCCGAACTGAACACCCGGAACCCGGGCACGGCGGTGGCGCTGCCGATGGACGGCTTCCACCTCGCCAACGCCACCCTCGACCGTCTCGGCCGCCACGATCGCAAGGGCGCGATCGACACGTTCGACGGGTGGGGCTTCCTCGCCCTGTTACACCGGGTCCGCACCGAGACCGGGCATACGGTCTTCGCGCCGAGTTTCCGCCGCGAGGTCGACGAGGGCGTCGCGGGCGAGATCGCCATCGAGCCGGACGCGCGCGTCGTCGTCGTGGAGGGCAATTACCTGCTCGTCGACGACGGCCCCTGGGCGCGCGTGCGCGACGCGCTCGATGAGGCGTGGTTCTGCTCCGCGCCGAACGCTGTCCGCGAGGTGCGGCTCGTCGAGCGGCACACGCGGCACGGCCGCACCGTCGAGGCCGCCACGGCGTGGGCACGGGAGGTCGACGGCGTCAACGCCGCGCTGATCGAGGCCACGCGGGGCCGAGCAGATCTCGTCGTCTCGGGCGAGATCGTCTAGGCCACGGCGAGCGTCGACACCGCGAGATCGAGGAACGGCAGGACGTCACGATCGAGGACGACCGTGCAGACGACCCGCTCGGCGACCTCGAGACCCACGGCGTAGACGAACGGGTCGGTGTCGATGTGGAGCGCCGACCGCCGCTCCCCGTCGACCACCAGCGACGCGGGCGCCACCGACGAGGGCGCCACCTCGCCCGCGAAGTGGACGCCGATCGGAATCGGCAGCCCGAGCTGTTCGCGGAACGAGTTCCGCAGCACGTGGTTCGCGTGGTGGACGAGCTGGCTCGACACCGTGGCATCCGTCCGCTCGGCGCCGTAACGGGTGGTGCGCACCGCATCCTGCAGCATGGGGTAGCGGAACAGCTGCGCCATCTCCCTGATCCATGCGGGGCGGCCCCACGGCGGCTCGTCCTCGATGGATCGCCGCGTGCGCTCGTCGAGTTCGCGCTCGTTGCGCGGGTCGTCGTGATTCTCCGGATGCCGCCAGAACGTGTAGCCGAACGTCACCGACCATTCCTCCTGCGCGGAGCCAATTCCCCCCTCGACGAAGCCGGCGCCGGGCAGCCGCGAGAGCGCGGGCTGGGGCGTCAGCTCGAGGACGCGGAAGGGCACGGTGCGCACCCGCGCGTCCGCCGCGAGCCGCGGGTCGGGCGCATCTTCCGGAATGACGCCGGCGAACTCCATGTGCCCAGTGTGCCGCCGACGCCGCGGTATTGACATCCCCGGATCTACCTCATAGGTTCATTACTCAAGTAACGAACCAAGGGAGCCGAATGCTCGACGACGCGAAGCCGATCTTCCTGCAGATCGCCGACTCGATCGCCGACGGCGTGCTCGCTGGGAGCTACCCGGAGGGAACGCAGGTCCCCTCCACGAACGAGCTCGCCGCCTTCCACCGCATCAACCCCGCGACGGTCGGCAAGGGTCTCGGACTGCTCGTCGACCGCGGCATCCTGCACAAGCGACGCGGACTCGGCATGTTCGTCAGCGAAGGCGCCCGCCAGCGGCTCCGCGACGAACGCACCACGGCCTTCCGTGCCGACTTCGTCGCACCGCTTCTCGCCGAGGCCCGCTCGCTCGGCCTCGATCTCACCGACCTCCACCGCATCATCGATCAGGAAGGGGCATCCTCATGATGCAGCCCGCCGTCCGCCTGTCGGGGGTGTCGCGACGCTTCCGGCGCACGCGGGCCCTCGATGACCTCACCCTCGACATCCCGACGAACGCCATCACGGGCCTGCTCGGCCGCAACGGCGCGGGTAAGACGACGCTCATGTCGATCATCGCCGGCCACGACCGCCCCACCTCCGGAACCGTCCGGGTGTTCGGCGTCGACCCGTTCGAGGATGCCACGACCATGTCCTCCATCAGCTTCGTCCGCGACAACCAGCGCTACCCCGAGGACTTCACGCTCCGCCAAGTGCTCGAGGTCGCTCCCCTGTTCCACGCGGGCTGGAGCACCGAGATCGCCGAGCACCTCGTCCACGGGTTCCGGCTCCCCCGCAAGACCGCGATCAAGAAGCTGTCGCGCGGTCAGGCGTCGTCGCTCGGGATCGTGCTGGGCCTCGCCTCGCGCGCGCCGCTGACGATCTTCGACGAGCCGTATCTCGGATTGGATGCCACGGCCCGCCGCTTCTTCTACGACACCCTCATGCAGGACTACCTCGAACACCCCCGCACGGTCCTCGTGTCCACGCACCTCATCGACGAGATGGAGCCGCTCCTCGAGCACGTCGTGATCGTCGACGAAGGACGCCTCGTCCGCTCGACCACGGCCGACGACCTGCGGGGCAGCGCCGTCACGGTCAGCGGGGTCACGGCAGCGGTCGAGGCCGTGGCGGCGGGGCGACCCGTGCTGCAGCGCCGGACGATCGGCGGTCTCTGCTCCCTCGTCCTCGAGACACCGGCCGACGACGCGCTGCGCCGCGCCGCCGCCGGAGCAGGCGTGCAGCTCGCCCCGGCCACCCTGCAAGACCTCGTCGCCGCGTACGGCGTCGAGTCCGAGTCGCTGGAAGGAACGCGCGCATGACCACTCTCTCACCGCCGCCGCTCGGCGCGGCGCCACTCCGCTCGACGTCCTCCGCCTGCACTTCTCGCAGCGCGGCCTGCTCCTTCGGACCCCGCCCCTGATCATGCTCGTCGTCTTCGCACTGACCGTCGTCTTCGCCGTCATCTTCTTGCGGATGGGCTCCGTGCCCGGCAGCAGCGAGTGGGTCCAGAACAGCAGGAGCAACGCCGCCGTCTTCTGGGCCCTCCCGGGATTCTTCGGCTGGCTCGGCGTACAGACTGTTTCGTTGACTTTCCCACTCGCGTTGTCTCTGGGGACGACCCGCAGGACGTTCGTGGTCGGCACCGTCCTGAGTCACGTCGCGATCTCGCTCTACGTCACGGCGATGCTGCTCGTCCTCCTCGGCATCGAGCTGGCGACGGGGCACTGGTTCTTCGACATCTACATGACGGACGTCTGGATCCTGGGCGCGGGCGATCCGTTCCAGCTCGCCGTGACATCGTTCCTCGCGACGCTGGCGGTCCTCTCGGTCGGCGGGGCGTTCGCCGCCGCCTGGGTGCGATTCGGGGCGCTCGGGCCGACGGCCCTCGCCGCGGTGCTGGTGCTGGCACTGGGACTCATCGCGATCCTCGTCATCCCGTTCGCGGCCGACGTCCAGCCCTGGTGGGCCGCACTGGCCACCGGGATCGCCATCGTGCTGGCGTTCCTCGGTCAGTACGCGCTGCTGCGACGCGCATCGGTGCGCTGACCGTGGCCACGTCGCTGCGGGGCTCACGTTCGGGCCCCGGTCGGAAGGCGGATCCGTGCCGCTGCGCCTGACGCCCCTCGCCGCCGCGGGAGAGGACCGCGACGAGCTCGTGTCCTTCCTCACGCGCAACGTCTTCCCGTTCCATGTGCGACCGCAATCCACGGAGGAGCAGGTCAGGGCGGCGATCGACGCCGGGGAATGGGGGGACGGGGACACCGAGGCACTCTGGATCGATGACGAGGAGCGCGGGCGAGTCGGTGTCGTTCGCCTCCATGACCTCGCTGACGCCACAGCCATGGTCGACCTGCGGCTCGGTGAGCAGCATCGCGGCTTCGGCCTCGGAGCCTTGGCCCTCACTGCGGCGACCGACCACGTCTTCCGAGAACACACCGCCGTCATCCGCCTCGAGGGCCAGACGCGCGAGGACAACATCGCGATGCGCAGGACCTTCGAGCGCTGCGGGTGGGTTCTCGAGGCGCACTATCGCGACGGATGGCCGGTCACGGACGGCGAGCACGTGGCATCCGTCGCCTACAGCGTGCTCCGTCGTGACTGGGCGAAGGGAACAACGACGCCCGTGCCGTGGGGCGCGACGCCGCCGGTACTCGATGGCCGGTCACGGGATGCCGAGGCCCTCATCGCCGCAGCGTGGGAGGCCGAGGAGCGCCTCCTCATGCCGACCGTCCGCGGCGATGCGGCCCGACTACGCGAGCTGCTTGCGGAGGGCTTCGTCGAGATCGGCCAGTCCGGACGCCGCTGGACACGGGACGAGATCATCGCCGCGCTGGCATCCGATCCCGGCCGCGGCGACGTCGAGATCGGCGAGCGCGCAGCACGACAGCTCGCGCCCGGGCTGGTGCTGCTGAACTATCTGTTGCGCTTCGACGGGCGGAGCAGCCGCCGTACGTCCATCTGGCGCTGCGACCCCGAGCCGCGGTGCGTGTTCCACCAGGGCACGTCCGTTCCGTAGGGGTCAGCGGGGCGGCGGCACCGGCATCGTGCCGTCGAGCGTCCAGCCGTTTCCGTCGACGGCGCCCGCGCCCGGGCGCTCGGCGTCGCGGCGGACCGCATCGGCATCCGCGTACAGCAGCTTGACGAGTCCGCGCTGCTCCCACATGTGCTGGCGCGAGTACGCGTCCTCGAACATGACGAACGCACCCCCGCCCGTACGGCGCCGAAGCTCGGCGAGCCACGCGACGTACGCCGGATCGGCGACGGATGCCGAGGCGAACGGCTGCGCGAGTTCGATGAGGCGGTCGGTGATGGCATCCACGGTCCAGTCGGTGCGACCGTCATTGAACAGGTCCCATCCGCCGGCGCTGGAGTAGGCGAAGAGGGCGTTGTGCTCGTCTTCCTCGCTCCCGTCCGGCACGTTGATCCGGCACCGCCAGTGGCCCGTGGCGTAGAAGTAGGCGACGATCCGCATTCCGTCGAACCCGCGCTCGTGCGCGCGGGCGACCGCCGCGACCAGGGCGAATTCCGGTCTGTTCTCACTCATGGGGGCCTTCCGTCGGGGATGCCTCCACGGTAAGCGATCGCCTGTGGATAGCCGCCGCTCGATGTCGGAGGTCCGTGGCAGCATGTGTGCATGTCAGATCGACCGCCCGTCTTCGACGATCGGGAGGATGCCGTCCTCACCGACGCCGTCGCCGCGCTCGTCGAGAGCGAGCGGGCGCTCGCCGAGATCGAGGCGGCCCGCGTCGTGCAGTTCGCCGCCGCGATGCGCGTCGCGCTCGAGCGGTCGAAGAACCGCCCGCGCGCGGTGCAGGAACGCGAGATGGCGCTGCGGTCGATCGCGGCCGAGATCGGCGTGGCCCTCCGGTGGAACGACCGCACCGTCCAACGCCGACTCGGCGAGGCGCTACAGCTCGTCGACGACTTCCCCGCGACATTGGAGGCGCTGGCCGAGGCGCGGATCAGCGCGCGGCACGCCGCAGTCATCCGCGACGTGGGCGTCGAGCTCGACGACCCGGTCGTGCGGGCCTCGTACGAGTCCCGCGTGATCGAACGCGCCGCGACCGACACCGTCGCGGGCACTCGGGCGTTCGCGCGCGCCCTCGTCGAGGAGCTCCAGCCCGTCTCGATCAGCGAGCGATACGCGCAGGCAGAGCAGCAGCGCCGCGTCTGGATCGACGACGACGTCGACGGCATGGCGCGACTCGGCGTGCTCGACGGGGCGGCGAAGATCCGCGCGATGTACGACCGCCTCACGCGGCAGGCACGGTCGATCCGCTCCGTTCCTCAGCCGGAGAGCGCCGGGGACGATCCGGATGCCGTGGACGACCGCCGCACGATCGACCAGGTCCGCGCCGACCTGCTGTGCGACCTCGTCCTGACCGGGCAGCCCGCGATCGACCCCACCGCCGACGCGCTCCCCGGCGGCCTCGGCGCGATCCGGGCGCACGTCTCGGTCGTCGTCCCCGCACTCACCGCCGCCGGGGCGAGCGACCGCGGAGCCTCGATCGACGGGCAGAGTCCGATCGACGCCGACACCGCGCGCCACCTGCTCGCGGGGGCACCGGCGTGGGACCGGGTCGTCACCCACCCCGTGACGGGCGCGGTGCTCGCGGTCGACCGCTACCGCCCCTCCCCCGCGATCCAGCGGTTCGTGCGGGCCCGCGACGTTCATTGCCGGTTCCCCGGATGCCGACGACCGGCGCGCGCGTGCGAGATCGACCACAGCGAGGACCACGCCCGGGGCGGACCGACCGCCCGCACCAACCTCGCCTGCCTGTGCACCCGGCATCACACGCTGAAGACCGAGACCTCGTGGACAGCGCGGCAGGGTCCCGACGGCAGTATCGAATGGACGAGTCCCCTCGGGAACACGGTCACCGATCGCCCCGAGCGGTACGTCGCTTTCGTGCCCGAGCCTGATCCACCGCCGTTCTGACGAACGAACCCGGGCTCACCGCCCGTTGCGGTCCGCGGCCGAGCGCGGCGGCGCCGACGCGACGTCGAGCCTGTCGAGGCCGCGCAGCGACGTCCAGATCAGCTCCTCGCCCTTCGCGGCGTGCTGCGACGCGCGGACGGCGCGCTCATCGGCCCACGAGTTCAGCACGTGCCCGCTGTGCCCGCGCACGTGCTCGAGCACCACGTCGGGAAGCCCCGCGGCCCGGCGTGCATCACGGGCGGCGATGAGCGCCTCGAGGATGCCACGGTTGGCGACCGGCTTCTTCGCGGAGGTGACCCATCCGCGACGGCGGTGGCCGTCCATCCACGACGAGTACGTGTCGATCGCGTACTTCGAGTCGGCCTGCACGACGAGGTCGCGCACGTCGGCGTGATCGGTGATCGCGTGCAGCAGGCCCAGGAGCTCGCCGATGTTGTTCGTTCCTTCGGGGATCGACCCGGCGGCCCAGTGGCCGTCCTCGCCGACCCAGGCCCAGCCGGCCGGTCCGGGGTTCCCCTTGCACGCGCCGTCGGTGGCGACGACGTAGCGGTCGGAGGACGCGGGCGCGGAGGGATCGCTCATCCCTCTAGTCTCCCCGACGGCGGTCCCCCGCCGCGCACGCGTCCCCGACCGAGCGGTCTCAGCTTCCGCTGCTGTCGGCCTTCTTGCCGCCGGCTTCGAGCACGTCGCCCGCGGGGAGCTCCTGGTGTCCGCCGAACTGCAACCGCATCGCGGAGAGCACCTGGTTGGCGAAGTGGTCCTCGCCGCGCGAGGCGAAGCGCTCGAACAGCGACGACGCGAGCACGGGAACCGGAACGCCGGTGTCGACGGCCGCCTTCACGGTCCAGCGTCCTTCGCCCGAGTCGGACACGCGCCCGGCGAGGCCGTCGAGCGTGGGGTTCTGGGCGAGCGCCGCGGCCGTGAGGTCGAGCAGCCACGACGAGATCACCGATCCGCGCCGCCACAGCTCCGACACCTTCGCGGTGTCGATGTCGAACTGGTAGAACTCGGGCTCCTCGAGCGGCGCGACCTCGGCGGAGTGCTCGCCCTGCTTCAGGCCCGCGTCGGCGTTGTTCAGGACGTTCAGGCCCTCGGCGAGCGCGGCCATGATGCCGTACTCGATGCCGTTGTGGACCATCTTCACGAAGTGGCCGGCGCCCGACGGTCCGCAGTGCAGGTAGCCGCGCTCTTCGGGCGTGTAGTCGCCGGTGCGGCCGGGCGTGCGCTCGATGTCGCCGGGACCGGGGGCGATCGTGCGCAGGACGGGCTCCAGGTGGGCGACGGCCTCGTCCGGGCCGCCGACCATGAGGCAGTAGCCGCGCTCGAGACCGAACACGCCGCCGCTGGTTCCGATGTCGACGTAGTGGATGCCGGTGTCCTTGAGCTTCGCGGCCCGACGCACGTCGTCGCGGTAGTTGGAGTTGCCGCCGTCGATGATGATGTCGCCCGGCTCGAGCACCTCGGCGACCTGGTCGACGACGTTGCCGGTGAGCCCCGCGGGGATCATGAGCCAGACGACGCGCGGCGCCTCCAGCTTCGCGGCGAGATCGGCGAGGCTCGAGGCCCCGACGGCCCCCTCCTTCGCCAGGCCGCCCACCGCGTCCTGGTTCACGTCGTACACGACGCAGTCGTGGCCGTCTTTCATGAGCCTGCGGACGATGTTTCCGCCCATTCGTCCGAGTCCGACCATGGCGAGTTGCATTCGTACCCCGTTCATCGTGATGTCCGCCACGACGGGCGGCTCTTCGAGTCTAGGAGCGTGCGAGAGGGCGGCGGCCGGGTCAGCCCTGGAAGTCTTCGGGGTCGACATCGTCGAGGAATCGGCGGAACTCCTCCACTCGGTCGTCGTCTCCGCGCGCGTCGAACTCGACAGCACCCTCGGGCACACCCGCCACGGCGAAAACGGCCTCGGCGACCGCGACCGGCGCGTCCGTCCGGGCCGCGAGGGCGATCGCATCCGAGGGTCGGGCGTCGATGATCAACGGACCCTGCGGGGTGCGCAGGTGGATCTCGGCGTAGAAGGTTCCCTCGGTCAGCCGCGTCACCTGGACGCGCTCGACGGATGCCGAGAGCTGACGCAGCATCACGACCATGAGGTCGTGCGCGAGCGGCCGCGGGGTGGCTGCCCCCTCGAGGGCGACGAGGATCGACATCGCTTCCTGCGGGCCGATCCACACCGGGAGGACCGTCCCGTCCTCGACGCTCGACCCGGGCAGGGGCGCGAGCAGGATCACGTGCTGCTGGGCGGAGTCCAGGGCCACTCCGAGCACGCGAACCGGGACCATGCCGCCATCGTACGGGGCGAGCGCGCGGTCACCGCAGGACCCCCAGTGCCCGCGCCGCCGAGACCGCCGCCGTGCGGGAGGAGACGCCGAGCTTGGAGAAGATGTGGGCGAGGTGCGACTTCACCGTCGCGTCGGTGATGTGCAGGCGCGCGGCGACGTCGGCGTTGGACGCCCCGCGGGCGACGAGCCGCAGCACCTCGATCTCGCGCGCGGACAGGCTGACCCGCGGTTCCCGCAACCGGGCGAGGAGCCGCCCGGCGATCGCGGGGGCGAGGGCGCTCTGCCCCGCAGCGGCGGCGCGGACGCCCGCGAGCAGCTCATGCGGAGGCGCGTCCTTGAGCAGGTAGCCGCTGGCACCGGCCTCCACGGCACCGAGGATGTCGCCGTCGGTGTCGTAGTTGGTGAGCACGAGCACGTACGGCGGAGCCGGGAGCGCGCGGACCCGGCGCGTCGCCTCGGCGCCCGCCGCCCGCTCGCCGAACTGGAGGTCCATGAGGACGAGCTCGGGCGAGAGGTCGGCGGCGAGGGCGACCGCCTCGTCGGGCGTCGCGGCGTCGCCGACCACCTCGATGTCGGGCTCGGCTTCGAGCAGCGCCCGGACCCCGGCGCGGACGACGGGATGGTCGTCGGCGATCACGACCCGGATCACGACGCCGCACCCCGCAGGGTGACCGCCACCACGGTGCCCGCCCCCGGCGCGCTCTCGACCGTCAGGTCGCCGTCGAGCTGCTCGACGCGTTCGCGCATCGCCCGGAGGCCGAAGGAATCGGTCCCGGATGCCGCGCCCTCGACGCCCGCGGGATCGAATCCGCGTCCGTCGTCGGCGATCGTCAGCCGCACGTCCGCGCCGTCCTGGGCGAGCGCGACGCGCACGCGGCCCGCGTCGGCGTGCTGCGAGACGTTCGCGAGCGCCCCCTGCGCGATGCGCAGGAGAGCCGTCTGCGCATCCATCGGCAGAGACACCTCGCTCGGCACCGACGCTTCCACATCGATGCCCTCCCGCTGCGCCCACCCCTGGACGAGCCGCTGCAGCGCGGGCCCGAGACCCCGGTCGAGGGTCGGGGGCGCGAGCTCGCGGATGAACCGCCGCGTCTCGGCGAGACCGTCGGCGGCGGTCTGCCGCGCGAGCCGGATGTGGGCGATGCCGGGGCCCGTGGCATCCGCCCGCTCCGCCGCGTAGAGCAGCATCTGGATGCTCGAGAGGCCCTGCGCGACGGTGTCGTGGATCTCGCGCGCCAGACGGGCACGCTCGGCGAGGACGCCCTGCTCGCGTTCGGTCGCCGCCAGCCGGTCGCGCGTGGCGAGCAGCTCCGCGACGAGGGCCTCGCTCTCGACGCTCCGACGTTGGAGCGCTCCGTAGCCGAGCCCGATGAGCAGTGCGACACCCGCCCCCACGAGCGGTCCCACGACCCCGCCCACGGTGAGCCCGCCGTGGACGGCGAGCGCGACGATCGTCACCGCGGTCGCCGCGACGACCGCCGCGGGCCCGGTCCACCCCGGCAGGAGGTGCAGGTAGAGGAAGAACAGCGGGAAGACGAGGTAGGCGGCCTCGGGCACGAGCCACAGCAGCGGCACCCACACGAGCGTCAGCGCACCGATCCACGCGGCGCCGCTCGCGCGGTTGCGCGTGCGCGCGATCCACAGCCCCGCCAGGTACACCGCCGCGAGGACCGCGACGAGCGCGAGCGCCCACGGCGACCCGCCGGTCCACACGACACGGACGACGACGAGCGCGAGGAGCCCGACGAACAGCGCGTGGAGCCCCGCGCGCAGCCCGGTGAAGACGGGGGCCAGGGTGCGGTGCGGCATGTCGGTTCCAGGGTACGGATGCCACGCGCCCCGCGAATCATCCGAAAGGTGGAGGGGGAGTTCGCCCGCGGCGGCGATGACCCGCCCGAACGCCCCGAGGAGGGTGGAAGGACCGGCGAGATCCGCCGGGCGGAAGGAGGCGACGTGTACGTCGCATGGCGGGATCTGCGGTACGCCCGCGGGCGGTTCGCCCTCATCGGAGCGGTCGTGGCGCTCATCACCCTGCTCGTCGGATTCCTGTCGGGCCTCACCGGCGGACTCGCCGCCCAGAACGTCTCGGCGGTGCTGCAACTCCCCGGCGACCGGCTCGTGCTGCACCCCGACGGGACCGCGGCGGCGACCTTCGCGGACTCGACGCTCGACACCGAGACCGTCACGGCATGGCGCGAGGCCCCGGGCGTCGAAGGGGTCACCCCCGTCGGCATCGCGCAGGGCCGGGCCGAGGGCCCGGGCGGCAGCGGCGGTGTCGCCCTGTTCGGCCTCGACGCGGGCGCGGGGAGCACCGACCTCGCGGCCCTCGCCCCGACACGCGACGACGAGGTGGGACTCTCCGCCGGAGCCGCCGGGGCGCTCGGGGCCTCGGTCGGCGACGACATCACCGTCGCCGGGACGACCTACCGCGTGGCATCCGTCGGGGGCGACGCCTGGTACAGCCACACGCCGGTCGTCGCGCTCACCCCGACCGCGTGGACCGCGCTCGACACCCGCCTCGGCGGCTCGGGAGACGCGACCGTGCTCGCCGTGGGCGGGTCGCCGGACTGGGACGCCCTCACCGCCGCGACCGGCACGAGCGCGGCCAGTCCGCTCGCGAGCCTCACGGCGCTGCCGACGTTCCGCTCCGAGATCGGGTCGCTCGCGCTGATGATCGCGATGCTGTTCGGCGTCTCCGCGCTCGTCGTGGGCGCGTTCTTCACCGTCTGGACGATGCAGCGCGCCGGAGACATCGCCGTCCTCAAGGCCCTCGGCGCCGGCACGGGAGCGCTCGTCCGCGACGCGCTCGGTCAGGCGGTGGTGGTGCTGGTGGTCGGCGTGGGCGTCGGGATCGGCCTCACGGCAGCCCTCGGCGCACTCGCCGGCGGGGCACTCCCCTTCGTCCTGAACCCGCTCACGACCGTCGCACCGGCCCTGGCGATGATCGCCCTGGGACTCGTCGGCGCGGCCGTGTCGCTGCGCACCGTCACGAAATCCGACCCCCTCACCGCTCTCGGGAGCACACGATGATCCTGCTCGACGACGTCACCCTCACCTATCCCGACGGCGACTCCCGCGTCACCGCCGTCGACCACGTCACCCTCCACGGACGCCCCGGCATAGTGACCGGCATCACCGGCCCCTCCGGCTCCGGCAAGTCGAGCCTGCTGGCGCTGGCCGCGACGCTGATCCGGCCCGACTCCGGCCGCGTGGTCATCGACGGAACGGATGCCACGGGCCTGTCCCGCGCCGAGGCCACGACGCTCCGCCGGGAGAAGATCGGCATCGTGTTCCAGCAGCCGCAGCTGCTGCCGGCGCTCACCGCGCGCGAGCAGTTGCGCGTGATGGGCGAGCTCGGCGGCCGCGCATCGCGGACGCGCAGTGCGGCGGTGCGCTCCCGTGTCGACGAACTCCTGGATGCCGTCGGCCTCGGCGCACAGGCCGACCGTCGGCCCGCACAGCTGTCCGGCGGTCAGCGGCAGCGTGTGGCGATCGCCCGGGCGCTGGTGCACGAGCCGCGCGTGCTGCTCGTCGACGAGCCCACGAGCGCACTCGACCGGGAACGCGGGGCGGCGATCATGGAGCTGCTGTCACGTCTCACCCGGGAGCGCGGAACCGCCACGCTCCTCGTCACGCACGACCTCGTACACGGCGACGCGCTGGACGAAACCGTCGAGGTGGTCGACGGGAGGGCTCGGGTGACGGAGCGGGTGATCCGCTGACGTCGGGGCGCCGCGACTCCCGCGCAAACGTGCGGCGGACATCGGCGATTCACAGGGGCGCATAAGCCTTTCCTCAGAACGCTCGATACCTCTGGCCTCCGAACCGGAGGTATCCATGTCCATCACTCGCATCTCTCTCGCCGTCCCCGCCACGCTCGGCGCGCTCCTGCTGCTCGCGGGTTGTACCGCGTCGGGGTCGACCCCCGACCCGGCACCGTCGACCGGGGACTCCCCGCTCACTCCCTACCTGACCGCGATCTACGGGGTCGGGGTCGACCCGAATGCGGACAGCGCTGCCCTGACGGAGCAGCGGGAGAAGTCCGAAACCCTCGTCGCCGCGTGCATGAAGGAGAAGGGCTTCGACTACGTTCCCGCGGTCGGCGGCGCCGCCGCGGCGGCAGCCACCGAGTACAAGCCGGACGACCGCGACTGGGTGTCGCAGAACGGGTACGGCCTGTCCCGCGCGGCGGGGTCGGCGTCGGACCCCGACCCCAACGCCGACTACGTCGCCTCGCTCACCGAGTCGGAGCGCGACGCCTACCTGGAGGCGCTGTGGGGAATGCTCGCCGGCGGGGACACCACCGAAGAGTTCGACCCCGCGAAGGCCGGATGCCAGGGGGCGGCGATGGTCGAGTCCGGAACGCTCGCTCCGCTCGGGTCGGACGAGTTCGCCGACCTCCGCACCGCGATCCAGGACCTGTACGCGAACATCGGCGATCTGCCCGAGCAGCAGAAAGCGGACAGCGACTGGTCGTCCTGCATGGCGGAGGCCGGTCACCCCGACCTGAAGACGCAGTCCGACGGTCTGACGAGCGTCAGCGAGCGCCTCAACGAGGCCGCGGGCGACGGATCCGGAACCCTCGACAGCGCCACCGCCGAGCAGCTTCGCAAGACGGAGATCGACACGGCCCTCGCCGACCTGGACTGCCGGACGAAGACCGACTACGCGGAGCGCTCGAAGCGGGCGCGGTGGGCCGTCGAGGAGAAGTTCGTCGCTGATCACCGGGCCGAGCTCGAGGCGGCCAAGGCCGCGGCCGAGCAGGCACGATCGTGACCCGAGTGGGCGCGCGCACCCGGGCGGGGATCGCGTCGGCGAGGGCGATCGTGCGACGCAATCGGCCGCTGTGGATCGTGGCCGCGGTCGCCGTGGCGTCCCTGGGGGCGGGTCTCGGGCTGGGGCGCTTCGTGATCTCCCCCGCCGACGCGTCCGCGAACGGCTCGCCACCCTCGCCCGGCTACGTCACGGTCCCTGTCGAGTCCGGACGGTTGAGCAATGACGTGACCCTGCGCGCCGACTTCGGCTACGCGGATCCCGTCGATGTCCAGGTCGACACGGCCGGGCTGCCGGGCGCGGCCATCGTCACCGGTCGCGTGCCGGAGGTCGGCGCCCGGCTGGAGACCCTCTCGATCGCCCTCGAGGTCGCCGGGCGACCGGTGATCGTCCTGCCGGGCGAACTCCCGGCATACCGCGCTCTGAGGTTCGGGGTCTCCGGTCCGGACGTCGCCCAGTTCAAGACCGCCATGCGGGCGATCGGC
Organism: Microbacterium sp. SLBN-111; assembly: GCF_049739645.1. Taxonomy (NCBI): domain Bacteria; kingdom Bacillati; phylum Actinomycetota; class Actinomycetes; order Micrococcales; family Microbacteriaceae; genus Microbacterium; species Microbacterium sp. SLBN-111. The sequence continues at coordinate 2,360,820 of NZ_JBMGQH010000001.1, read as the reverse complement.
CTGGATGCCGGCGACCCCGCCGACCCCGTCTTCGACGAGCGGGCGGCATCCGCGGTCACCGCCCTGTACGCCCAGGCCGGGTACCCCGCCCCCGCTGTCGCCGAGGAGGCCACGACCGCGGTGCGCGCCGCGCAGAACGCCGTCGGGTCCGCGGAACGCGCGGTGGCCGCGGCGCGGGCGGCGGACGACACGGCACGCGCCGGAGCGAGCGCGGTGGACAAGCAGGAGGCCGACAACGCCGTCGCCGCCGCGCGGCGCGCCGTCGACACGGCCACGACTCTCGGCGACGACGAAGCGACCCTCGCCAACCTGCGCGACGCCCTCGCGCTGGCGCAGGCCAAGCGCGCTCAGCTCGACGTGGCGAAGGACACGTCCGTCACCCGCGCCGACCTCGATACCGCTCAGACACAGCTCGACCAGGCACGGGACGACCTCGCGCGGGCACGGGAACGCGCTCTGCCGTTCCTGCCCGCGGGCGAAGTGCTGTTCCTCTCCGACCTTCCGCGACGCGTGGATTCGGTCGACGCCCGGCGGGGCGCCCAGCTCAAGGGCACGGCCATGGTGGTGTCCGGTGCGACCCTGTCGGTGTCGGGATCGGCGCCGGAGTCCGACGCCCGGCTCGTCACAGCGGGAGCTCGGGCCCAGGTCGACCTCCCCGACGGCACGACCCTCGACGCGACGGTGGCGAAGGTCACGCCCGCGGCGAAGTCCGGCGACCGCTGGAAGATCCTCCTCACCCCCGCGTCCGTGACGGACCAGCAATTGGCGGAGCTGAAGGGGAAGAACCTGCGCGTCCGCATCCCGGTCGCGAGCACCGACGGCGACGTCCTCCACGTCCCGCTGGCGGCACTCTCCGCGGGCCCCGGCGGCGAGGAGCGCGTCGAGGTCGTCACCGGCGACCCGCGCGACCCCGCCGTCCCCACCCGCCTCGTCGTCGTGGAGACCGGTCTGGCCGCAGCCGGGGCCGTGGAGGTCCGTCCCGTCGAGGGCGACCTCTCCGTCGGCGATCAGGTCGTGGTCGGCCGATGAGCGCGGCGCTGATGGAGCTCCGGTCGGTGACGCGGTCGTTCCCCGGCGACCCCGCGGTGCACGCCTTGCGCGGCGTCGACCTCGCGGTCGACGAGGGCGACTACGTGGCGATCGTCGGCCCGAGCGGCTCGGGGAAGTCGACGATGTTGAACATCCTGGGCCTCCTCGACCGCCCCACCACGGGCGAGTACCTGCTCGAGGGGTCTCCCACGACGGATCTGGACGATGTGGGGCGCACCGCCGTGCGCGCCCGGGTCCTGGGCTTCGTCTTCCAGTCGTTCCACCTGCTCCCCCGCCGGACCGCCCTGGAGAACGTCTCGCTCCCCCTCATCTACAGCGGCGCGCCGCGCGCGGAGCGGGAATCCCGCGCGCGGGACGCCCTCCACCGGGTCGGGCTCGGTGCGCGTGTCGATTTCCGGCCGGACATCCTCTCGGGGGGAGAGCGGCAACGCGTCGCGGTGGCCCGCGCGCTCGTCACGCGCCCGCGCGTCGTCCTCGCGGACGAACCCACCGGGAACCTCGACGGCGAGAGGACGGAGGAGATCATGTCGCTCTTCGAAGACCTGCACGGTCAGGGCATGACGCTCGTGGTCATCACGCACGACACCGGGGTCGCGGCCCGCGCTCACCGGGTGGTCCGGATCACCGACGGCCGCCTGAGCGAGGTGTCATGAGATCGGGCACGCGGGCCGACCGCTTCGGCATCGGCGACCTGCTCATCGAGGGCACGAGCGACATCGGCGCGCGACCCGGCCGGCTCATCCTGACGATCGCCGGCGCGGTGCTGGGCATCGCCGCCCTCGTCGCGACGGCGGGTCTCGCCGCGACCGCCTCCGACCAGATCGCGCGTCAGTTCGACGCGGTCGCGTCGACGCAGGTCGTTGCCCGCCCGGCGACCGCGAAGAACGCGCAGGGCGCCGACGTCGCCACCGCGTCCCTGCCGGACGACGCGGCGGAGCGGGTCGGACGTCTCGTCGGGGTCGAGGCGGCGACGACTCTCAGCCCCCTCGACCTCCGCGGCGGGACCGTGTCCGCGGTCACGGTCGTCGACCCTTCCGCTCCCGCCACCCTCGCTCCGAAGGTGTACGCCTCGGGTCCCGGACTCGTGGACGCGGTCGGCGCCCGCATCGTGCACGGCCGATTCTTCGACGCCGGCCATGACCGACGCGGCGACCGGGTGGCCGTTCTCGGCCCCGAGGCGGCGACCGCGCTCGGCGTCCACCGGATCGACTCGCAGCCCTCGATATTCGTGGACGGGCACGCGTATTCCGTCATCGGCATCCTCTCCGACGCCGACGCGGTCGGAGATCTCGCGGGTGCCGTCGTCATCCCCGACGGAGCCGCGCGCAGGGACTTCGGGCTGCGGTCGCCGAGCGAGGTGCGCGCGCGCATCGCTGTCGGAGCCGGCCCTCAGCTCCGTTCCCGGCTCGCTCTCGCGTTGTCTCCCGACGCGCCCGACACCATCTCGGTCGGAGCCCCGGCGTCCCGCTCCGCGGTCGGGGCGAGTGTGCAGAACGACGTCGCCTCGCTGTTCGCGATGGTGGGCGTGGTCGTGCTCCTCGTCGGCGGCCTCGGGATCGCCACCGTGACCACTCTCTCCGTCAGCGAGCGGACCGCCGAGATCGGTCTGCGCCGTGCGCTCGGGGCGACCCGCCGCCAGGTCGCCGCCCAGTTCATCGTGGAGTCGGTGGTGATCGGCGGGCTGGGAGGTCTGGTCGGCGCGTCCTTGGGCGTCTTCACGGTCGTCGTCGTCGCGCTCGTGCAGCAGTGGACCCCGGTGCTCGACCCGTGGGTGTCCGTCGGCGGCGCGTTCCTCGGCGCGGCGATCGGCCTCGTCGCGGGCGGTCTCCCCGCGCGACGGGCCGCTCGCATCGAACCCGTGGAGGCGCTGAGGGGGGCGTGAGGATCACCAGCCGAAGGCGTTGAACCACTCCCGGCGCCGGTCGGCTTCGGTGCGGGTCGGGTCGCCCCGCCAGGTCTCGTGCGGGCTCAGCGTGCCGTCCGCCTCGAGGGCGACGAACGCCCAGCAGACCGGGCACACCGCCCGGCCGTCGGGGAACCCGTCCGCGAGGGTGGGTGCCGGCTCGGCCGCCGTTCCCGCGCCGGGGCACTCCGGCGGATCGGCCTGCAGGTCGTTCCAGAGCAGGGAACCGCCGCGGCGGTGATGCAGGCCGCGGTGGCCCTTCTCACGCGTGCAGATCTCCCCGTTTCGGCGGCTCAGGCACAACCGGCGCGCCGCGCCGGGGAGAGCGGCCAGCGTTCGTGTCATCCTTCGATTCTCGCGCGCGCTTGCGCACCGGGGGCAGGTGAGCAATGCGCACCGGCCGGTGCGGGCCCGTGGGGAAGGGGTCGGCGGTCATCGCCGACCACCACCGGCCGCCCGCCGCAGGACCGTGTCGACCGCGGCATGGAACGTCAGATGCTGCGCCACCTCAACCGCGCGGTCGTACCGCGTGCCGCCGAGGGCGACGAAGACCGAGCCGACGACTTCGACGTACCCGACGATGCATCCCTCGCTCGCGACCTCGTACAGGTCGAGGTCGATGCGGGTCCACGGGATCTCGGTGACGATCTCGCGCTGGCCCGGACGGCTGATCGGGATGTCCATGACCATGAGCGAGCTCCTTTGCGACCGGGGGTGGTCTCAGAGTGCGCTGTCGAACGAAATGTCGCTCCGGGGTTGACGGATCGGCGTGCCGGAGTTACGCGGTCAGCCGGCGCTCCGGACCGGTCGTCCTCGGCGCGGACGCTCGTCCGAGAGGTCGAACGGCACCGCTTCTCCGGCCAGGCGTTCGACCTCGTCCAGGAAACGCAGGTCCGCCTCGAGTCGCGCACGACGGGCCGCCGCCAGCACCGCTCGGGACACGGCATCCATGTTCTCGTCCTCGGGAACCGGGGCCGCCAGCGCCTCGCGGACCGCCGCGCGCTGCGCGGCGAGCAGGCCCGGAATGTCGGCGCCGGGAAGGGTGAGCGCGAGCGCGATGCGGAGGGCGACCTCGTCGCGACGGTCGGCGAGCGATGCCGCGGCCAGCCAGGCGCGCGCCTCAGCTCGGCCGGCGGCGGTCGCGCCCCACAGGACGCGGCCCTCGTCATCGGCGCCGCGGTTCTCGACGAGACCGTCGCGCTCGAGGCGTTCGAGCGTCGTGTAGACCTGGCCGACGTTCACCGCGGCACCTGTTCGACGCAGGTATTCCGCCCGCAATTGGGACCCGTAGCAGTCGCCCCGATCGAGGATCGCTAGCAGGCTCTGGCGCACCGACATAGGGACCTCCGACCTACCGCAGAATGCTTTTCCGAGTATATGGTTCGACACCGAGTGAACCCTGATTTCCGCGTTCTGACGCGGAGTAGCCTGTGGTCTGACCACAGAATAGGTCGTCGATCGGAGGCATCCCGTGGAGTGGCTCGACCCCCTCATCCTCGCTCGGTGGCAGTTCGGACTGACCACCCTGTACCACTTCCTCTTCGTGCCCCTCACGCTCGGGATGTCGCTCGTCGTGGCGATCTTCCAGACCGTCTGGTACCGCACCGGCGACGTGAAGTGGCTGCACCTGACCCGCTTCTTCGGAAAGATCTTCCTGATCAACTTCGCCATGGGCGTCGTGACGGGAATCGTGCAGGAATTCCAGTTCGGCATGAACTGGTCGGCCTACTCCCGCTTCGTGGGCGACGTCTTCGGCGCCCCGCTCGCGTTCGAAGGGCTCCTCGCGTTCTTCCTCGAAGCGACCTTCATCGGCCTGTGGATCTTCGGGTGGGACAAGCTCCCCCGCGGCCTGCACCTCGCGAGCATCTGGCTCGCGACCCTCGGCGCGACCTTCTCGGCGTACTTCATCATCGCGGCCAACGCGTTCATGCAGAACCCGGTCGGCTACCAGATGTCCGCCGACGGCCACCGCGCCGAGCTCGTCGACTTCGGCAAGCTGCTCCTGAACCCCGTGGCGCTCGCGGCGTTCCCGCACACGATCTTCTCCGGGTGGATGTTCGCCGCGATGGTCGTCGTGTCGGTCTCCGCGTGGCACCTGGCCCGCGGCCGGAACGTCGAGATGATGCGGGCTCCCCTGCGCTTCGGCCTCTGGTCGACGATCGTCTCCTTCGTCCTCGTCGCGATCGCCGGCGACCAGCTCAGCCTGGTGATGGTGGCCACGCAGCCGATGAAGATGGCCGCGGCCGAGGCGACGTTCAACACCGTGTGCGGCGCGAACGCCTCGTTCTCGATCTTCACGCTCGGAACGCCCGACGGGACGAGCGAGCTGTTCTCGATCCGCGTGCCGTTCCTCCTCAGCATCCTGTCCACGCACTCCCTGGACGGCTGCGTCGAGGGCATCAACGACCTGAACGCGCTGTACAGCCAGCAGATGTTCCCGCAGTTCGCCGACCAGGTGGACGGCAACTTCGCCCCGGTCCTGTGGGTGACGTACTGGGCCTTCCGCTGGATGATCGCGCTCGGCGGTCTCGCGACCCTCATCAGCGTCGTGGGCCTCTGGGTCACGCGGAAGAACGCGAAGCGCCCGGTCGCGCAGTGGATGTGGCGCGTGGCGATCTGGGCGGCCCCCCTGCCGCTGCTGGGCAGCCTCGTCGGCTGGGTCTTCACCGAGATGGGCCGCCAGCCCTGGATCGTGTTCGGCCTGATGCTCACGCAGGACGGCGTCTCCCCCAGCGTCCCCGGGTGGAGCGTGCTGATCTCGCTCGTCGCCTTCACCGCGATCTACGCCACCCTCGCCGTCGTCGAGTTCGGACTCATCAAGAAGTACGCGCAGAAGGGCCCGGACCCGCTGCCCGACCCGAACGCGCCGAGCGAGCCCGACAGCGTCGAGAACACCCCGACCACGGTTTACTGAGCCCGTCTACTAGGAGACAGTCATGGACCTCGCATACCTCTGGTTCTGGATCGTCGGATTCCTCTTCATCGGCTACTTCGTCCTGGACGGGTTCGACTTCGGCGTCGGCATGTCGCTGCCGTTCCTCGGCAAGGACGACATCGCCCGCCGGCAGATCATCAACACCATCGGCCCGGTGTGGGACCTCAACGAGACGTGGGTCATCGTGGCCGGGGCGGCGCTGTTCGCCTCGTTCCCCGAGTGGTACGCCACCCTCTTCAGCGGGTTCTACCTGCCGCTCCTGCTGATCCTGCTGGCGCTCATCGCCCGCGGCGTCTCCTTCGAGTACCGCCACCAGCGCGAGTCGCTGAAGTGGAAGCGCGGCTTCGACCGGATGATCGTCATCGGTTCCGCCGTCCCCGCGCTCCTGTGGGGCGTGGCGTTCGCGAACATCGTGCAGGGCGTACCCCTGGATGCCGATCACGAATACGTCGGCAGCCTGTTCACGCTGCTCAACCCGTACGGGCTCCTCGGCGGCGTCGTCACCCTGCTGCTGTTCTTCACGCACGGCGTCTACTTCGTCGCGTTGAAGACCGACGGCCAGGTCCGCACCGACGCCCGCGCGCTCGCTCGGAAGTCCGGCATCCTGACGATCGTCGCCGCAGCCCTGTTCCTGGTCTGGACGATCATCCAGGCCGCGAACAACCAGGCCCCGCTCCTGCTCGGCGTCGTCGCCTTCTCCGGCGTCGCGGCGCTCGCACTCATCGGGTCCTGGGTCGCGAACCTCCGCGACCGCGAGGGCACCGCGTTCACGCTCGGCGCCATCACGATCATCACCGCGGTGGCCGCACTCTTCTTCGCCCTGTTCCCGAACGTCATGCCCTCCACCCTCGAACCGGGTTCGGGCCTGACGATCGAGAACGCCTCCAGCACCGACTACACGCTCACGATCATGAGCTGGGCGGCGCTGATCTTCCTGCCGCTGGTCCTCGCCTACCAGGGCTGGACGTACTGGGTGTTCCGCAAGCGCGTGACCCGCGCCCGCATCGAGAAGGCCGCGCTGGTGGCGCATTGACCGACACGACCCGGGTGCGCCCCGTCGACCCCCGACTGGTGCGATACGCCTCCGCCTCCCGCAGCTTCTTCGCGGTCAGCGCGGCGATCGTCCTCGCCCAGACGGGGGTCGTCGTCGGCTTCGCGTGGGCACTGACCTCCGCCCTCGTCGGCGCGATCGACGGGCGCCCCCTCGGGGAGCTGACGGGGTACGTGGCGGCCGCGGCGGCGCTGGTCGTTCTCCGGGGCCTCCTCATCGCGGCCTCCGAACGCGTGTCGGCCCGCGGCGCCGCGGCCGCGTCGCTGCAGCTGCGCGAGCGTCTCGTCGACGCCGTCGCCACCCTGGGTCCCGGTTGGCTCGGCCGCCGCAACGCCGCGTCGCTGTCGGTCACGGCCGGCCACGGACTCGAGGCCCTCGACGCCTACTTCGGGCGCTACCTCCCCCAGCTCGTCGCCACCGTGATCACGACGCCGATCCTCCTCGGGGCGATCGCGCTCGCCGACCCGCTGTCGGGACTCATCGTCCTCCTGACGCTCCCCCTCATCCCCATCTTCATGGTGCTCATCGGCCTCGCGACCCGCACCGTGCAGAAGAAGCAGTACGGCACCCTCGGGCGCCTGGCCGCCCGCTTCGCCGATACCGTCGAGGGCCTCGGAACGCTCAAGGCGTTCGGGCGTGAGCACCGCGCCGCGGACACGATCGAGAAGGTCACGCGCGACTACAAGCGCGAGACGATGACGGTGCTGCGCGTGTCGTTCCTCTCCGGCTTCGCGCTGGAGTTCCTGGCATCCATCTCGGTCGCCATCGTCGCCGTCACGATCGGCTTCCGCCTCCTCTCCGGCGACCTGACCCTGCTGGTCGGGCTGTTCGCGCTGCTCCTCGCCCCCGAGGCGTACCTGCCGCTGCGCCAGGTCGGCGTGCAGTTCCACGCCGCCGCGGAGGGCGTCGCGGCAACCGAGGAGATCTTCGACGCCCTGGATGCCGCCCGCACCGCGCCGGCGCCGGAGGGCCCCGCCGCGACCGGAGCGACCCTCGAGCTCCGCGACATCCGCGTCGACCGCGGGGCGCACCGGATGCCGACGGTCTCGCTGTCCGTCGGACCGGGCGAGGTCGTGCTGATGACGGGCCCGAGCGGCGTGGGCAAGTCGAGCGTGCTCGCCGCCCTCCTCGGGTACGCCGAGTACGACGGCAGCGTGTGCCTCGACGGCAAGCCCGTGCCGCACGCGCGCGCGGCCGTCGCGTGGGCGGGGCAGCGACCCGGGCTCGTGTCCGGCACGGTCGGCGAGAACGTCGCGCTCGGCTCCGACGCCGATCCCGCCGCCGTCGCGACCGCGCTCGCCGACGCCGGAGCCGACGACCTCGACCCGGCGACCCCGCTCGGCGCGGGCGGCGCGGGACTGTCGGGCGGCCAGGCGCAGCGCGTCGCCGTCGCCCGCGCCCTCTACCGCGCGCGGACCACCGGCGTGCGGATCCTCGTCCTCGACGAACCCTCGAGCGCCCTGGATGCCGACACCGAGGCGCACGTGTGGCGGACGCTGCGCGCCGAGGCCGATCGCGGCGCGGGCGTGCTGCTGGTCTCGCATCGCCCGTCCGCGCGGGGGATCGCCGATCGCGTGATCGCCCTGTCTCACCCGCGTGAGTCGCCAGGATTTGTCGCCTCGGGCTCTCGGGAAGCGACAAATCTTGGCGACTCACGCCTCGGACACGGGGAGGGGCGGCGATGAATCAGCGGGTGGGCGGCATCCTCGTCTCCGCGATGCCGTCGCGGCGGCGGTTCGCCCCGGCGATCCTGTCCGGCTTCGGCACGGCCGGGAGCGCGGTGGCGCTGCTCGCGACGAGCGCGTGGCTCATCGCCCGGGCCGCCGAGCAGCCGCTGGTGATGTACCTGTCCGTCGCCGTCGTCGGGGTGCGCGCGTTCGCGCTGTCGCGCGGAGTCTTCCGCTACCTCGAACGGCTCACCGGACACGACGCGGCGCTCGAACGGCTCGCCGGCGTCCGCGCCGACCTCGTGCGCGAGCTCGTGCCGCTCGCCCCCGACGGACTCGCGCGCGCCCGGCGCGGAGGGCTCCTCTCGAGCGTCGTCGACGACGTCGAGGAACTGCAGAACCTGCCCCTGCGGGTCGTGCTGCCCCTCTCGGTCGCCGCGCTCACCTCGCTCGCGGCGGTCGTGTTCGTGGCGTTCGTGTCGTGGCCCGCGGCGCTGGTCCTGCTGCTCTGCCTGGCCGCGGCGTTCGCGGTCTCGGTCGCGGTGGGCTGGGCGGCCGGGGCGCGCGCGGAACGCGCCATCGCGCCGCTGCGCGCCGACGTCGCCGACGCCGTACACGACCTCCTCACGAACCTCGACGTGCTGACCGCCTACGGTGCGCTCGACGCCGCGCGGGCTCGGGTGCGTGACGCCGACCGAGCCCTCCGTCGCGCGGTCGTGCGGCGCGGCGCCGCCCAGGGCCTGACCTCCGGCACCGTGTCGGTGCTCGCGGGCCTGGCGTCCCTGTTCGCTCTCGCGGTCGCCGCGCCGGGCGTCACGGGCGGCACCCTCTCCGGCCCCGGACTCGCGGTCGTCGTACTGCTGCCCATGGCGGTGTTCGAGGTGTTCGGGCCGGTGCCGCTGGCCCTGGCCTCCTGGCGCCAGGTGCGCGCCGCCGCCGAGCGCATCGCCGACGCCGTCCCGGCGGAGATCCCCGAGGGCCTCCCCCGCGACGAACCCGCTGTCACGGGCATCGCTCCCGCCCTGGGCGACGGCATCGAGCTGCGCGACGTGCGCGCGCACTGGCCCGCGCGGTCCGACGCGGAACTCGACGACACCGGCCGCATCGCCGAGGTCACACTGCACGTCGCCGCCGGCGAACGGGTGCTCGTCACGGGACCGAGCGGCGCGGGCAAGACCACGCTCGCCCACGTTCTCGCCCGGTTCCTCGACTACGACGGGTCGTTCACGATCGGCGGCGTCGAGGCCCGGAACATCGCGGGCGACGACCTGCGCCGCACCGTCGGACTCGTCGAGCAGGCGCCGTACCTCTTCGACGAGTCGGTGCGTCAGAACCTTCTCTTCGCCCGCGACGACGCCAGCGACGACGACCTCACCGCGGTCCTCGCCCGCGTCGGACTCGACGCCTGGGTCGCCGAACGCGGAGGACTGGATGCCACCGTCGGCGACCGCGGCGGACTCGTCTCGGGCGGCCAGGCGCAGCGGCTCGCGCTCGCGCGGGCGCTGCTGCACGGATTCCCGGTGCTCGTGCTCGACGAGCCCACCGCGGGCGTCGACCCCGCGGCATCCGACGCTCTCCTCCGCGATCTGCTCGGCGCGGTGGATCGCGACCGCGCCGTGGTGGTCGTGTCGCACGTCGACGTGCAGGACGAGCTCGTCGATCGCACGGTGCGACTCGAGGGCGGGCGGGTCGTCGTGGGCTGAGGCTCGCGTGTCGAGCGACGCGGATGGGGAGGGGAATCCTCCCCCTGGCCGCGCTCCCCTTCCCCGCCTCACGGTGGGTTCGCGGTCGGACGGTCCGCCGCAGAAGGGAACCCCATGTTCAGAACCGAGGCGTCGAAGCTGCAGACCGGCAACTGGAACCTCCATGCCGGCTGTTGGCGCGGGCACACCGTCTTCAAGGACCAGATGCACGCCGGCGATTCCTACAAGTGCCCGTACTGCGGGCACGACGTCTACTGACGGCCACGGGGATCTCTCCCCATCGACGGTCGGACGGGCGGCGTGGGAGGCTGGCGCCATTCCACCCGGGGGTGCCGGGCGGAGGGGGGACGGGAATGGGGAACGACCGGTCGGCGCACCGCGTGGAGCGCCATCGCACCGTGAGCACCGCCGTGATCGCGACGATCGCGACGCTCTTTTCCCTGCTCGTCTCTCCCTCATCCGGGGCGGTCGCGGCCGACGCGCCCGCCCCGGTGGTCCTCATCGTGGATGCCTCCGGCTCGATGGTCCGCGACGCCGGAGGGCGCAGCCGCATGGCCGTGGCGCAGGAGGCGACGCGCGCGGCCATCACCGCACTGCCGACCGGCACCCCCACGGGATTGCTCGTCTTCGGGACCGGGACCGGCAACGACGACCGCGAGCGGGCGGCCGGATGCCAGGACGTCACGACGCTGTCCCCCCTCCGTCCGGTGGACGCGAAGGCGCTGGGCGCGGCGGTCGACGGCATCCGGGCTTCCGGGTTCACCCCGATCGGTCCGGCGCTGCGGAAGGCCGCCGCGATGCTCCCCGCCGACGGCCCCGGGAGCATCGTGCTCGTCTCCGACGGCGTCGACACGTGCGCGCCGCCCTCCTCGTGCGAGGTGGCCGCGCAGCTGCACCGCGCCAACCCCCTCCTCACGATCCACGTCGTCGGGTTCGGCGTCGACGACGACGAAGAGGCGCAGCAGCAGATGACCTGCATCGGCGGGGTCGGCGGGGGCACCGCCGTGTCGGCATCCGATCCCGCCCAGCTGTCCGCGCGCCTGCGGGCGGCCGCGACGGCACAGCGGGACGGAGTCGTCAGCGCGCAGGGCATGAACGGCGTACGGCTCGGTATGACCCTGGCCGAGGTGCGCGCCGCTGTCGACGGAGCGCGCGTGGGCACCCCCACCACGAGCGGCGGGGTCGAGGTGATCGTCGTCGATTGCGGCTGGGGCAAGGTCGAGCTGCACGACGACCGTGTCTTCTCCATCACCCCGACGGACGCGAGTACCGGGACGGCCGAAGGGATCGCGCCGGGGGACGGCATCGCCGCGTTCATCCGCCTCTACGGCGCCGGTCAGCCGCAGCCGGACGGCTCCGTGGTGTTTCCCGTCACCTCGACGGGTCAGACCGGCTATCGCGTCGAGACCGACGGAACCGGCGCCATTCGCACGGTCGTCGTGTGCCGCTGCGTTGCGGCGGCGCAGGGCACCTCGGTCTCGACATGGGAGATCGGGTTCGACGGCGTCGGTCCGCTCCAGATCGGGATGACGCTCGACGACGCCCGAGCGGCGGTCCCGGGACTCACGCGTCGCAGCGACGCGGTGTGGATGCTCACGGCACCGAGCGGAAAGCCCCTCCTGTCGGCCGGATTCGTCGACGATCAGTTGGCCGTGGTTCAGGTGGGGTCCAGCTCGGACGTTCCCGGCGACCTGCGGCAGATCGCGCCGCGGGCCCGCGGCATCCTGCTCGGGGACAGCACGGGGCTGGTCACCGACGCATTCCCCGGCGGGTCAACGTCGGCGGCGTCAATCGACCAGAACACCAGGTACATCGTCACCGACCGCGCCGGTCGCGTGCTGTCGTTCCGGTTCACCTACGTCAGCGGCATCCACCAGGACGGGGTGGCATCCATCCGAGTCGAAGACGGATCCGTCACCCGGCGGACCGATGTGCGGCAGAGCTTCGCGCTGATCCTCCCCTGATCAGCGGTAGCCGATCTCCTCCGTCAACGCGGCACGGGCCCGGTCGATCCGCGCGGCGACGAGATCCGCCAGCCGTTGCGCGTCCCCGTCGGCCAGAGTCCCCTCGGCATCGATCGTGAGAACGACGTTGCCGTCGTGCCCCACGACGACCGTCCTAGCTCTGTCCGCGGTGCTCGCGTCCAGCGACGCCACGAGAACCCCGCCACCGGACCGGGCCACGACCTCGAGTTCGTGCGGCGTCGTGGAATACCCGATCTGCCCGAACTCGAAGCGCGCGCACTCGTCGGTGTGATCGGCGAAGTCGGCGAACCAGGCGTCGGCGAGACCCGGCGTCGGAAACTGGCGGACCGTGACGGAATCGCGGGTGTACCCCTGGTCGTTCCAGTTGAGGGAGCGGGATCCCACGACTGCTCCCTCGTCCGGAAGCATCCACGGGTTGCAGTTCGCCGGCAGCGCCGAGGCGCCCTCGGTCTCGCCGACCACCTTCAGCTCGGAGGTGAGCTGGCCGGCGGCCGCCGCCGGAATGAATTCCGACAACTCGGACGCGTCCGGGAGGAAGGTCCCGAGTTCATCGCCGATGTACACCGGCGGACCGTCCAGCCGGCGCTCTCCCTGCGCACTCGCCGATGGGCTGCCGGTCGCCACGGGCGCATCCGGTGTCGCCCCGCCCTCGGAGACCGGCGTGCCCGCACCGGACGTCGAGAGCACAGCGGCGACCGCCGCCGCCCCGCCCAACGTCGCCACCACACCGCCCACGACCGCGAGGACGAGCCACGGGCGAGGCGCCCGCGCCTGCCGCGAGACATCGCGCTGTGCGGTGAGTTCCCCCGCGAGCTGCGCCGCCCACGTGCGCAGTTCCGGGTAGCAGTTCGGGTGGCGGGCGATGGCATCCGCGAACTCCGGATGGGCGCGCGCGATCTCGGCGAGGTCGGCGGCGGGCGTCGTCGGATCGTGCAGGCGTCGCCACGTCGCCTCCCTCGCGTCCATCACGCCCGCCGCAGACGAATCCGGTAGTCGCCGAGGAAGACCGTCGCGCCCGCCGGAACGACGGCGGAGAGCCCCGGAGCGACCGACACCGCGGGCACTCCCGGCGCCTCGACACGGGTCCCGTTCGTCGAGTGCAGGTCGGTCACCGTGACGGCGCCGCCCGCGAAATCGAAGCGGGCATGCGTCTTCGACATCGACCGTGCGGGGTCGTCCACCGGCACGAGCACTCCGCCGTGGTCGGACACGGGGTCGCGTCCGAACGACACGGCGCCGTCGACCGGAAGGCTACGACCGTCGGGCAGGTCGAGCGTCCAGCCGCTGACGGAGGTGGGCGGCACCATGCGCGTGCTCTCGAGGTCCGCGGCCGGAGCCGCGACGGGCACGGGCGCCGGGGCGAACGCCGGGGCCGCCGGGGCGGATACCCCGGGGATACCGGGGATTCCGGGGATGCCTGCGACGGGGGCCGGGGCGTGCGGTAGCGACGCGGGAGCCGGCGGGACAGGCGCGGGCGGAACGGGAACGGGCGGAGCGGGAACGGGCGGAGCGGGAGCGGGCGGCGGGGCCGCCGCCGCGACGGGTGCCGGGGGAACGGGCGGAACCGGGGATGCCGAGATCTCGCCGTACGTCGACGTCGGAGGCGAGGGAACGGGCGGTGAGGCCAGTGGCGTCGTCGTCGCGAGATCGAAGCGCGCCCCCTCCGGGCGGGACGCCTGCGTGAGCATGATGAGCAGGATCAGTCCGCCCACGAAGGGGAGGAACGTCAGGAGGTACATCGCCCCCGACTGGTTGGTGTCGTGGAGGCGGCGGATCGCGACCGCGATCGACGGAATCGCCACCGCGATCGCGTACAGGAACGCGACGACCACGAGGAACGTCGAGAACCCGGTGACGGCCGAGTACGCCGAGTAGTTGCCGGAATTGATCACGGCCGCGAGCCCGGCGGCGCTGACGATCGACGAGAGGACGTACAGGGCCACGGCGATGCCCGTCGTGGCCAGCCACGCCTTCCAGTACTCGGACGGGCTGGCGCGCCCGGTGAAGGTGAAGCCCTTCTTCCAGAAGCGGCGGAAGGCGGCCCGCATCGGTGCCCCCGGGTACGGGAGGTCGAGGGGCGGTTCGGCGGTGGGGAGGGTCATGCGAGCTCCTGTCGGGTGGCGAACGAGTCGAAGAGGAAGTGGGGCGGATCACCGTTCATCGGCAACGATCCGTCCTGAGAAGCGCCCGAGGGCGGCTTTGGCCGCGTCGTAGCGCGGGTCCGAGGAAGCATCGAAGCGGGCCGCGAGATCCCCGTACTTCCCGGAGTTGTGCACGTCCCATTGGAGGCCGCCGTCGCGATAGGTGACGTCTTCGCCCGGCGCGGGTGGCGTGTTCCCCGTCGCGGCATCCATCACGGCGACGAGCGGATCGTGCAGGGGGTTGAAGAGGCTCAGGCGCGGGACGATGTCGGAATCGTGCTCGAGACGGATGACGTCCGCGCCGCCGAAATTCCGTACGTCGTGCAGCACGGGAGAGCCATAGGTCAGGACCGTCGTGCACCGGAACGCGCTCTCGTCGGCCAGGCGCTGCGCGATCAACCCGCCCTGGCTGAACCCGACGAGAGCGACCTCGGCATCCGGCTCGACGACGGCGGCGATCTTCGCACGAATGTGGTCCAGGGTTCTGCTGTCGAGAGACGCGACGGCGAATGCGTTGTTGTCCCACCCGAGATCGCCGCCCCATGCGCCGTCCGACGTGGAGCCGGAGCCGCCGATGTAGACCACGTACCGCGCGACACCGTCATCGCCCACGACTTTCTGGATGCGAAGGCCGTCCTCGTCCCCTTCCATTCCCGCCAGCTCCGCGACGAATGCATGGGCGTTGCCTGGGGTCTCCCGAGAGGCCGGATGGTCGAGCTCCCACCGCGTCGGGGAATGCGTCGACACGGCGCGCGAATCCGGCGCACTCGTGCGTTCCTGGTCGTCGGCGTTGCGCCGCAGGGCGAGCGCAGCCTCCTTCAGGCGCGCGGCGGCCGAGGCGACCCGGGTGCTGTGGTCGCTGTCCCACTCGGCGCGGAAGCGGACGGCAACCGGGCCGACCCAGGCCTGGATCCGGATCGCGTTGCCCACCGACATCCGCTCCCGATCCAGCTTCGTCGCGGCCGCGTCGAACGCACGCGCGAGATCGCGCAGCTCGGCGACGTCGGCGCCGTACATCCCGGCCATGACGGTCAAACCGACTCCGGTGCGGCGAGGTCGTCGACGACCAACGCGTTCAGGAGTTCTCGCAGAGCGTTGTCGTCGACGTCGGTGCGGCGCTGCTCCGGCCACAGGGCAGACTCGCCGAGCGCGAGGGTCCACGACACAGCTCCCGCACGATCGGCGAACAGCGTCGCCCGACCGCCGACGGTGCTCACCTCGACGAACGTGGATGCCGCCTCGTGCCCGTCGCGGAAGCCGGATACGAGTGCCCACAGCGCCTCGCCGTCGCTCACCTCCGGGGCCTTGGCGAGCATGAGCCACGAGCCGCCCTGGCGCGGCTGGAGGATCGCGGTCAGGGCAGGGGCGTGCAAGAGTACGGCACCGTCGATCGCCTCATCGCTCCCCGAGAAGAATCCGATTCGCGTCCACCGCGTCGCTTCGGCGACGGCGTACGACAGGACGGTGGCCGCACCCCGGGGTTGCGGCACCCCGTCCGAATCGATCTCCAGGAGGCCGTGCGCGATGAGAGAGGACATCGACGCCACGGCCACGTCATCGGCATAGGCGTGGTCGACGAGGTCGAACACCTCGCGAGCCTTTTTCACAGCCGGCAGGTCGTCCTGGATCAGCAGGAAACCGATCTCGCCGAAGCCGAACCCCTGCCACGTCTGTTCACTCATATCTGTTCTCTCTCCCCTGTCGGCCGGATCGCTCACCACGGCCACAGCTTCTTCGCTGCCTTGCCTACGCCGTCGAGAAAGCTCCCCGCGGCTTTGCCCACGCCGTCGGCGACCTTCCCGACCGCATTCGCGACATCGGAGGTGCCCCGAGCGATTGCGTCGCCGGCGCCGGCGACGACGTTCGTCACGGCGTTCGAGATCGCGGGGTTCTGCGAGAGCAGTTCGCCGACTCCGATCCCGATGCTCACGGCGGCGGCGAACGGCTGGATCGGGCTCGGGATCACGGCCGCTGCGCCGATCAGCGTCTTCACGCCCGAGTAGATGGCGCCCTGGGTGTCCCCCTCGAGAGCCTTCGTCACCGTCTCGTAGGCGCCGAATCCCGCGGAGATCACGCCGAGGGTGGTTCCGGCCGCTCCCAGGACGCGGCCCAGCTTCGTCGCCTCGGCCGCGGCACCGAAGGTGGTCCACGCGTCGGCGCCCTTGCCGCTCATGAGGACATGGGCCGCCGTATGCCCCATCTCGACGATGCTCTCGGGCAGTTCGATCGCGCCGACGATTCCCTTGAGCATCCCGGTCGTACCGCCCACGAACTCCATCAGCAACGACCCCAAGGAGGGAACTCTGCCGATCGGAGCCGGCACGGTCTGAACGCTGCCGGCGTCGGACCTGCTGGTGTGATCCTGGTCGTCCGCGTTGCGCCGCAGCGCCGAAGCGGCATCACGCAGACCTGCGGCAGCCTGGGCCACCTTGACACTGTGCGCGGAGTCCCACTCGGCGCGGAACCGCACCGCGACGGGTCCCACCCACGCCTGGATCCGGATCGCGTTGCCGACCGTCATCCGGTTCTGGTCGAGCCGGGTCGCAGCCGAGTCGAACGATCGAGCCAGCGCCCGCAGCTGTTCGACATCCGCTCCGTACATTCCCATCGCGTCACCTCCTCTCGGCGGTCGGTGGGAGGGAACGAGGCGTCCCCTCCCACCCGGACCTCAGCTGTTGGACGTCTGCTCCTGCGCGGCCGCGTTCTGCTGCGCCTTCGTAGCGGCGTCGCGCAGGGCCTGCACGACGTTGCGGAGCGAGGCGGTGTGCGGTCCCGACCAGTCGCTGCGGAACTGGTTGGCATCCGGACCCTCCCACTGCGTCTGCGAGAGGGCACTGGTGAGCTGGCTGAGGATGCTTTCGATATCCCCCGCCTTGTTGTTCAACTGCGAGCTGAGCGCGCGGACCTGCTCGACGTCGAGACCCCAAACGGCCATGATCATCTCCTTCTTTCTGTGGTGCGGACCCGTGTATCGGTGCCCGGTCGTTCGCCGCCATCGGGCGATGAGGCGAGGTTATGAGCGGTCGCGACGTGTCGGCGATGGGGAACAAGCACCATGCCCGTCACTGTCGCTGCCACGCGATCTGGACCTTGTGCGACCGACCTCGTTCGATGAGGAATCCCCGACCGGCAGGGAAATCGGCGCGACGGATGCGACCGAGCGGGAGACCGAACAGGACGTCGCCGTCCATGTCCGTCGGGGCCAGCGCGAGCCCGCGTCGAGCGGCTTTGAAGGGGCCGGACAGCGTGTAGGCCTGGCCCCAGCTCGACGACTCCCCCTCACCGACCACGAACTGCTCCTCCCGCGCGGCCAACCGCACGAGACGGTCGAGCTCGTACTCGGCCTCGGTCCCGGTGAACTCGGGGAGGGACTCCACGAACAGCGCGAGCCGGCCCGCCGATCCCGCCTCGATCGCCTCGCTGAGGCGGCCGGCGAGCGCGGCGACCTCCGCGGGACTCTGTGCCCGCTCCGCCCACTCGAGCGCAGCGAGGGAGCTGCGCCGCGGGGCCAGGAGGACGCATCGGCGCGACGCGTCCGCCATCCGCACCGCTGTGGCGAGGGTTCCGAGTGCCGTCGTCCTCCCAGAAGCCGGCGGGCCGCTCAGGAGGAACGCCCCGCGGACCGCGATCGTCGCGGGTCCGAGGGACAGATCGTCGAGCCCGACGACGGCCGTGCCCGGGGCGCCGACCGGCAGCGAGCGCAGCTCGACGTCATCGGGCAGGCGGGCGATCCCCGGAGCGGGAGCCATCCCGGACCGCGCGACGCTGTGCGCGAGCTGCTCGAGGGCCCGCGCCTGGACGGCGACGTTACTGGACTCGCCGAGGACCGCGATCTGCACTTCCCGGTCGTCCAGAATCCCCCGCCCCGGAGGGGATGCCGGAGAGAGGATGTCGCGGGGCACCCCCAGGAGGAGATATTCCTCGTCCGTGGCCATGCGCAGGACGATGCGCCGTTGGACGGTCGAGGCGATCGAGGCCGGCAGCGCGTTCGGACGGTCGCCCGCCACCACGATGTGGACACCCACCCCGCGACCGTCCGCGGCGATCTGCGCGAAGGCTGTGAACCACGACGAGCGATGGGCGGGACCGAACTCGTACTGCTCCTTGAACGTGCCGATCCCGTCCACCAGCAGCAGGATGCGCGGTTCCTCCGGGGCGTCGGCGTTCCTGCGGTACTCCCCGATCGTGTCCGCCCGCGACGCGGCGTACCGCGCGGAGCGCTCGACGACGACGTCCCGCAGCATCCGGATCGTCCGGATGACGCGCTCCTCGTCATCGCCCTGCACGACGGCCCCGACGTGACCGAGCCCCTCGAGCATCGCGAGGCCGCGCGAGGCGAAGTCCAGCGCGTACACGTGCGTGGGACCGCCGTTGCGGCGGGTCGCGGCGGCCGCGACCGCGATCGTCCGCAGCACCGTGCTCTTGCCCGAGCCACCCGTGCCGAACACCGCGAGGTTGCCGTCCACGTCGGGCTGATAGAACGCGGGAGGCTGCGCCTGCAGCTCCGGCGCGTCCCACACGCCCAGCGGCAACCGCTCGTCGGTGCGCGGGTTCGGGAGACGGCTGAAGCTGTACAGCGCCGCCAGCTCGTCCAACCACGGTCGGCGGGGAGCGGGCAGCGACAGTCGCTGGGCCGCGCGGCGCACGGAGGACACGATCCGAGTGATGTCGGTCGGCCCCTCCTCGACGGTCTCGACCTCCTCCACCTGCGGCGCCTCCCAGACGTGCGGCGCCTCGAAGTCGAGCTGGGCGATGTCGATCCGCGGCGGCGGCGTCTCGCCGGTCGTGCGGCCTCCGGCGTACCCCGTCTGGAAGGCCGCCAGTCGGCCAGGGCCACGTTTGGCGGCGGCACGGCCGGGCACCGAGGGATCGAAGAACGCGGCCATGCGATCGCCCAGGATGTCCATCGAGTCCTCGGCGTCCGCCAGCCGCAGCGCGATCCGGAGGTTCGTGTTGGCACGGAGGTTGTCGGTGATGACTCCGGCCGGCCGTTGCGTCGCGAGCACCAGGTGCAGTCCGAGGGAGCGTCCGCGCTGGGCGACGTCGACCACTCCGTCGACGAACTCCGGGACCTCCTGCGCGAGGGCGGCGAACTCGTCCACCACGATCACCAGGCTCGGCGGGCAGTCGGGGTCGCCCGAACGCTCCAGCGTCGCAAGGTCCTTCGCCTTCTTGGCGACGAGCACGTGCTCGCGGTGCCGCAGCTCCGCCTTCAACGACGTCAGTGCGCGGCGCACCAGGTGCGGCGAGAGGTCCGTCACGAGACCGACCTGATGCGGCAGGTCGAGGCAGTCCGCGAACGCCGAGCCGCCTTTGTAGTCGACGAACAGGAAGGTCAGTCGGTCGGGGCTGTGCGCGGTGGCCATGCCGAGCACCCACGACTGCAGGAACTCGCTCTTGCCGGCACCCGTCGTGCCGCCCACGAGGGCGTGCGGCCCGTCGGCCCGGAGGTCGAGCACGAACGGCTGCGTCCCGGCGTGGCCCACGACCGCGCGCAGAGTCCCCGGCTTGGACCGTCGACGCGGTCCCGAGCCGTCCCGCACGATCAACGAATCGTTCTGCCGCCACCGTTCCACGACGACCTCGGGATCGTCGAGGATCTCGGGTCCGATGAGCGCGGGGTACGAAACGGCCCGCGGCAGGTCGGAATCGTCGGCCTCCGGCACGCCGACGTCCACCACCGGAGAGAGCATCCGCGCGAGCTGCTCCGCCACGGCCGCCGTGCACGACTCCAGGGCGACGGGGGCGATGCTCTCCCCCGTCCGCACCTGTCCGACCAGGCCGACACCGCGTTCGCCCCCCACCTCGACGAAGCTCCGGCACGCGGCCGGAAGGTCTTCGACGCGCGGAGCCACCCAGATCACGTGCACCCCGGCATCCGGCCCCCGTTCCGCCACTCGGGTCAGCCGCGCCCGGTCCACGGGCGCCGCGTTGTCGATCACGAGCACGATGGCGGGGAGGGGAGCCGCCTCGATCCGCTCCGGCACACCGGTCTCGCCCTCGGCGACGACGCGTCCGCGCGGGGCGGGAGCGTCGCCGGCGAGACGTTCGTCGATGACGCCCTCCACGGCGGAGAGCAGATCGGATGCCACCGACCGCTGGGCCGCGAGATGGGGCACGGCGAGCGGGCTGTGCGAGGAGCTGGTGTGCGGCATCCACTTCACCCACTCCCACTCCGCTCGGGCGGCGGGCGACACGATCGCGGCGAGCACGACCTCGGCCGGGGAATGCTTCAGCAGCAGCTGGAGAACGCCCGCGCGTGCGACCGACGCGACGTCCCCCGCGCCGGCGTACCCGAGCGACCCGGCGCGCGGGAGCTCGACGGACACGGGCACGTCATCGATCGTGGCGGCGCGCGCGACCGTGGCGGCCACGCGGACGGCCGCGTCGACGGGAGCCTGGTGGAGCGGAGGGGCTTCCACCCGCACGCGGGAGGCGACGCGGCCGGCGCCCACGGTGAGCGTCAGATAGGTCGGCGACTCGGGGCGCTCGGACCACAACAGCGGCCCGAGCCGCTGCGCATCGGTCACGAGCTCGGCGCACGAGGGCAGCTCTCGCCGCCGCTGGGCCCGCTCGTCATCGTGCGCCCGTTCGATCTCCCCGTCGATGTGGTCGAGCGCCGCCTGGAACACCGCGTTCTCCGCCCGGAACTTCCGCCGCGCCGCCAGCCGCTGGTCGATGACCCCGCCGATGAGCAGCAGCGGGCTCAGCGCGACGAGGATGACACCCAGCACCTGGTGCGTGACGGCCCAGATGACGGCCCCCATGAGCAGCGGCGCGACCAGTGCCAGCCACGGCAGTCGCTGCCGTTCCGCGGGCGTCGGGGGCTGCGGGGCCGGCAGGACGACCTCGCGCCGCGGCGGGACGACCCGCGGACCGCGCACGTGGTCGATCTGGCTCGTCAGTCCCGCCGCCTCGGTGCGCCGGATCACCACGACCGACAGCGTCGTGTCGCCGAGGGTGAGCAGATCGGTGGATGCCAGCACCCCCCGCGCCACGGCGGCACCGCCGATCAGCACGCCGTTGGCCGAGTTCTCGTCGATGACCTCGATGTGGTCGCCGACGTTGACGCGCGCGTGACGCTTGGACACCATCGGGTCGCTCAGCCGGACGTCGGCGGTGTGGTCGCGCCCGATGAGGCTCGACCCGACACCGAGGGGGAACTCCCGGCCGGCGTCGGGCCCGCTCAGGACACGGACGATCGCCACCGCATCGGCGGACGACACCGGCTGGAAGACGCCCTCGGCACCCACGACCTCCACGAACGCGCCCGACAGCAGCCCCGAATCGACGATCGTCGTCGACGGCTGCAGGGTCCGGCCACCGCCGGCCGCTCCCCCGACGTCGGCGACGTGCAGCGTCACTTCTCCCGCCGTCGACGCGCCCCCGAGCGGATCGGCGAGGACGAGGGTCCGCGCGATGTCGCCGACGGTGGCCGTGGCATCCGCCGTCACGTTCAGGTCGCGACTCTGTCCCGAGCGCCGCAGGGTGAGTTTGAGCTTCATTCCTCGTCCGTCTTCAGATCGAGCAGGGGCAGGTCGGCGCGGGTGACGAGCCGGGAGGCGATCGCGTACTCCACGAGGCGGATGCGGCGGTTGGTGGCGTAGGCGCGCACCCCACCGCGCAGGCCCTGGACGCCGAGCCGGTCGAGCTTGTCGCACACGTTGTCGAGCTTCCGGTTGAAGCGCGTGGTGGCCCACCCGAGGCGCGCCGCGGCGCGCACGCTGGTGGGGATCTCGCCGAGACCGGTCCCGTCGCGGCGGAGCAGCGGCTCCGCGAGCGCCACGATGAGCTGTCGCTGCGACACCGTCAGGGTGACGTCGTCGCCGATCGTGGTCGTCCCCTCGCTCGCGGCCGGGTGCGTTTCGCTGAACACCGGTTCGGCGACGTAGATCGAGAGCTCGTACGTGGTGGGTCCCGCGGTGAAGACCGCGGTGGTCCGGCCGAAGACCAGCGGCAGGCGCGCGCCGGGAGCGAGCCACGACTGCAGCCGCCCCGCACCGTCGGTCACGGTCACCGACAGGCGACTGCCGACGTTGGCCAACAGCCACAGCCCCTCGAACTCCGACACCTGCAGGAGCCGGCGGTGGAGGAACGGGTTGTCGTCGATGGCCAGGTCCGCCTCCCGTCCGACGCTGAAGGTCTCCCCGGGCAGCACGGTGAACCACTCGCCGCAGTACTCCAGGTGCAGACCCGGCTCGGGCCCGAGATCGGTGGCCTGGCTCGTCCCCGTCATGGTGCGCATC
This sequence comes from Microbacterium sp. SLBN-111, assembly GCF_049739645.1. Taxonomy (NCBI): domain Bacteria; kingdom Bacillati; phylum Actinomycetota; class Actinomycetes; order Micrococcales; family Microbacteriaceae; genus Microbacterium; species Microbacterium sp. SLBN-111. The sequence goes on along the minus strand of NZ_JBMGQH010000001.1, from coordinate 2,338,139 downwards.
CCTCCACCCCCGTGGCCGAGGCGGTGCCGTCGGCGCGACGCAGCAGCACCTCGATGCACGTCCGGCCGCTGGCATCCACCGGGACCTGCACGGTGGGTGTGGCCACCTCCGCGAACGTCGTCTCCGTCCCGGGCACGACGGTCCGCCAGAGGTAGGCGTCGCCGGGCTGCGGGTCGGGGTTGGTCCAGGTGAAGTCGACGCCCGCGTCGGTCACGCGCCCCGTGAGTCCCGTCACCTGCACCGGACGGGAGTCCGGCTCGGCGTCCACCGGGTCGGCGGCCGTCGTCGCCCCGCTCTGCGGTTCAGGGGGCGGTGCCGTCAGAGCGGCGGCGACCGCGCCGCCGGCGGCGAGGAGGACGACGCCCGCGGCGACCGCCGTGAGGACGAGGGGTCGGCGACTGCGGCCCGTGGACGGCGGCGCGGGGGCGTCGTCCGCGACGGGCGCGGCCGGGGGTCGCACGATCGTGTCCTGGGGCGCGGGGGCGGCGGGCACTCCCCACGACGGCGCCGCGGGGGCGGCGGGTGGGCGCCGGAGGGTGGCATCCATCACTCCCGGGAGCGACGTCGTCGGTGTCCGGGCCGTGTCCGCGACCGGCGGGAAGGCGGGGGCCGGAGCCGGCGCGGGTGCGGGAACGGACTGCGCGTCGATGCTCGTGATGCCGCGGAACCGGGTGGCCTTCTCCTCCCCCTCGTCCTCGAACGGCAGGATGTCGTCTTCCTCGACATCGATCGGCGTCTCCTGCATGCCGTGCAGGATCTGCACGTGCTGCAGGGCGCGCCCGAACTCGAGCGCCGTCGCGTAGCGGGCGGCCGGATCCTTCGCCATCGCGCGGGCCAGCACCGCCTCCAGCGCTGCGGAGACGTCGCCGCGGCCGGTCGGCGGCAGCGCCATCGTCTGGATCCGAGGAACCATGTCGATCTCGCCGTTGGATCCGCCCGGGATTTCGAACGGCTGGCGATCGGTGAGGAGCGTGTACAGGGTCGCGGCGAGCGAATACACGTCGGAAGCCGGTCCGGTGTAGCCCCCGCGGACGAAGGATTCCGGCGGCGACCAGGGGATGCTGAAGCCCGCCACCGTCGAGGCCGCCGACCCGGCGATGCCGAAGTCGGTGAGCTTGGGCTTGTCGTACTTGGTGACGAGGATGTTCGCGGGCTTGATGTCGCGATGCAGGATGCCGAACCGGTGGGCCGTCTCCACGGCTCCCGCGATCTGCACCCCGATGCGGAGCGTCTCGGCCTCCGAGAACCGCTCCCGGCGGTGCCGCACCTGCAGGTTGGGTCGGGAGCAGTACTCCATCACCAGGAACGGGCGCCCGTCCGCGGAGACACCGGTCTCGTAGACGGACACGATGTGCGGGTGCGCCGCCAGGCCCGCCATCAGGTTGGCCTCGGCGGTGAACCCCTCGACCGTGGCGGCGTCGAGCCGGTGCGCGTGCATCACCTTCACGGCGACCTCGCGCTCGGGATGCCGCTGACGGAACAGGAACACGTCGGCGAAGCCGCCCGAGCCGAGCGACCGGATCTGCTCGAAGCCCGGGAGCTCGGGGGGCGCTGCCTGCGCGGGACGGTTCATCGCAGCCCCTCGAAGGAGAGGACGACCCCGTCGCCGAGGTCGAGCCGGTCGCCGCCGACGAGGAGGGTCGCGGCCCCCGGGTGCATGCGGACGGGGTCGGCCCCGAGGCGCAGAAGCCGGGTGCCGTTCGTGGAGTTCAGGTCGACGGCCAGCACGTCCGCACCCTCGACCCGGATCTCGAGGTGCCGGCGGGAGATCTCCCCCGACGGGCTCGCGACGGCGATGAGGTGGGGAACCGCGCTGCTCGTGCGCACGGCGCTGGGGCGCACGCCGACGACCGCGCCCCGATCGAGCACGGTGCGCTCACCTGTCGGCAGGATCAGGACGGCGTGGGAAGCGGCCGGCACCGCGGGCGGGAAGGCCAGGCCTGCCGACGGCAACGCCGGGGCCGAGCCGCTCATGAGCGCGGCGAACTGCTCCGCCGAGAGGGTGAGCCCGTCGTGGTCGCCCGCGGGTTCCGGAAGCGGGGGCGGGAGCGGCGCACCGGGCCGCGGAATCGACCCGATCGGGGCGACCGCGTCGTGCTCGTCGGTCGCCGCGCGCACGGCCGCGTCCTCGACGCTCGTCAGCCGCGTCATCCCGAAGACGAGATCGTCGTACGTGGTCGTCCCCTCCTCCACCGGCAGCTCGGCGAGCGGTGCGGTCGGCGGCGTGGCGGGCGCCTGCGGAGGGAAGGGCGCCGAGACGGAGTCCGTCGTCGCGAACGTGACGTCGGGCCGGATCTGGGTCTCGAGGGAGGGGGGCACGACCGGGGCGGGAGGTTCGGACTCGACCGGCACGGGGAGTTCGGGCTCGACCGGGGCGGGTGCGGCGAGGGGTTCGGGAGGTTCGGGCGCGGGCGCGGGGGGCGGCGGAGGCAGGGCCGGGAGAGGGATGTCGCGGGGCACCGTGCCGGTCGAGATCGCCGCCGCCCGGACCACGCCGCTGCGGATCGGCAGCGTCACGGCCCCGGCGGACACTGCACCCGCCGCGGAGAGGGCGACGGCGCCCGCATCGATGAGACGGCGCTCGGTCCAGAAGGTCGGCGCGTCGGCGGTGATCGTCTCTCCGCCGCCCAGGCGGGCCTCGAACGCGCCGCGGACGACGACCCGCGTCGCGGCATCGGCGTCCGGGTCACCGTCCGTCACGGCGAAGGCGAACCCGGGGAGCCGCGCGATGCCGTACTCCTCCACGATCACCTCGAGGACCTCAGCGAGACCGCCGCCGTCCTCGAGCGTCCGCCACAACCTCTCGACCACCGGGAGGGCGGTGTCCTCCGCGAGCAGTCCCACTCCGCGCCCGCCGCTCAGGGCATAGGCGTCGCCGGGCTCATACCTCGACACGTTCGTCCTCCTCCGGGTGAGGTGCGCGCGGCACGGTGTCCTCGTCCAGGTCGTCCGCGGCGGCCTCGTCCGACAACCGCGCGTCGACGACGACAACCGTGACGTTGTCCCGCCCTCCGCGCGCGAGCGCCTCGCGGACGAGCCGTTGCGCCGCGCCCGACGCGGTGGGCTCCGACGCCAGCACGGCCGTGATGACCTCGACGGGAACCTCCTTCGGGAGACCGTCGGAGCACACCAGGATGCGCTCGCCGTGCCGGACCGGCAGCAGCCAGTAGTCCGGGAGACCCACCGAACCGGCGCCGACGGCACGCGTGATCACGTGCCGCTGCGGGTGCCGTTCGGCCTCCGCCGAGCTGATGGTGCCCTCGTCCACGAGGTCCTGCACCGCGGAGTGGTCGATGCTGATCTGATCGAGCTCGCCCCGCAGGAAGCGGTAGGTCCGCGAGTCGCCGATGTTGAGCACGAGCCAGTGCGGCACACCGCGCTCTTCGCACACGGCGACGCCGGAGAGCGTGGTCCCGGGGGCGGGCGACCCGGACGAGATCTCCCCCACGCCCGCGACGGCGTCCTCGAAGGCCCGCCGCACGTCGTCCGCGCCGACCTGACGTCGGCCGACGAGCGACCGGAAGCTCTCCACCGCCCGGCGGCTGGCATCCGCTCCCCCGGCGTGCCCGCCCATGCCGTCGGCCACGAGGAACACCGGGGTGCCGACCAGGTAGGCGTCCTCGTTCGTGGCCCGGCGCGTTCCCGGGTCGGAGCACGCGCCCCAGCTGAGCTCCATCGCCACCGTCACGATCGGCGCCCCCGTCGACGGAAGAGCGTCGACCACACCGACGCCGGGAAGAAGCGCGCGGCGAGCCGCCGGCGCCAGCGGACGGACCGACGGATGCCGCCGACCGCCGTGTCGACGTCGTTCCAGTACGCGGCCACCTCGGCGTCGCTGGGCGTCCCCGCCCCGAACACGCCGGCGTCGGCGCGGACGGCGAGCGCCCCCACCCCCGCCTCGGGGAAACGCTCGTCGAGGGCCGCAGCCTGCTCGCGTCGGGTCGCACCCGCGCCGACGGGCGTCCCGGTGTCCCGAGCCGTGTCGACGAGTTCGGCCCAGCCGCCCGCCATCCGCTCGGCGTGGTCGTCGCCGCCGGCCCGCCGCCGCCGACGGCGCGCGCGAAGGATGCCGAGGAACACCGACGGGCCGAACAGCACCACGACGGCGCCGAGCGACCAGCCCGCGATCTGCAACGTCGTCCACAGCCACGCGAGGTCCGTCGTCGTCTGGTCGGCGCGCGCGTCCTCCACCGGCGGGGCCGGGGGAAGCTGCGCCGGTTCCTGCGGCTGGTCCGGCGGCTGCGCGACCTGGGCGCGCGGCTTCTGGCGCTGCTCGGGCACCTGCTCCTGCGGAACCTTGTCCTCGGCGGGGGTGGGCCAGAAGGGCACCCACCCGTAGCCCTCGAACGGCACCTCGACCCACGCGTGCAGCTGCTCGCCGGTGACGTCGACGGTCCCGCCGGGCAGGCCCTCGTTCTTGCCCGAGAAGCCCATGACCACGCGCACCGGGAGTCCGAGCTGCGACACCATGAGCGCCATCGCCACGGCGTACTGCTCGTCGTCCCCGACCATCTGGGGCTGGGAGAACAGGTCGCTCTCGCGCGCCAGGTTGTGCCCCGACCGCGACGCGACCTGCCCCTCGAGGCCGTGCGAGAAGTAGCCGTTGGTCTGGAAGTACGCCTCGATCGCGCGCACCTGTGCGGCGGGCGTCTCGGCTCCCTCGGTGGCGGTGTCGACCGCCGCGACGAGGTCGTCGGGCACGCGCTGCGGGGCCGGGGTCGTGACCGGCGACACCGCGGCATCCTCCAGCTGCTCCTCCGTGGGCGCGGCGGGGATCACGGTGTCGAAGGCGTACGTGTCGCCCTCGGCCATCCCCGTGGTCACCAGCGCGGTGCCGGTGGCCGCGTTGTAGTGCAGCGCGCCGTCGCGCTCGACCGCGTCGGACCCGTCGAACCCCACCGAAGTGAGGTAGCCCACGGTCGGCATCCACACGCCGTGCAGGGCCCCCATCGTCACCTGGACGTGGGCGGGCGCACCGGATGCCACCGGCTCGATGCGCCGCCCCACCCGGGCGAACGTGCCGGCGCCCGACCCGGCACCCGACACCGAGTAGACGACGCCGTCGTAGGAGTCGAGGGTCGCAAGACGGATCCGCGCGCCCTGGGGCAGGCCGGAGAGCGTGAACAGCGTGCCGTCGTCCTGCGCCTCCTTCGTGTACTTCCGGAACACCGTCAGGGGCGAGGCGTAGTCGTGCAGTTCGAGTGGCGGCACGACGTGATCGCGGACCACCTGCCGGTCGCCGAGCGGCGCCGCCGTCGCCGCGGCCGCGCCGACCGCGCCCGCACCCGCGACGATCGCCGCGATGGAGACGCCCGCGACCACCGGCAGCGCGACCGACCGCGTCGGCGCCGGGCCGGCGGCATCCACGGGGTCCGTCGACCGCGCGCGCCGCGTGCGCCAGACGGACCAGGCGAGCGCGACGACCCCGAAAGCGGCGCCGACGGCGGCGGGGGCGACGCTGTCGAACGTCGACAGGGCGATCGCGGCGACGAGCGCGGCACCGGGAACAAGCAGAGCGACAGCGAAGAGTCGGGCGCGGAGGGCGAGGGACACCGACACGACCGAAGCCAGCAGCGCGAGCACGAGGGGAACGACGTACATCGACTCCACGCCGGCGAACGGCGGAGGGAGGGTCAGGGCTTCCTTCCACACCCGCACGACGCCGGTGGCCGAAGCGATCAGCGTGTCCAGGGTCGGGACGACGCCCCACAGCGCTTGAGACGGGAAGGCCAGCGCGCTGCTCACGAGGAAGTACGCCACGACGACCGTCGCCGCGACGACCAGGACCGACCAGCGCCGGGCGGCGCCGACGACGGCGAGCGCCGTCCCGACGAGGATCGCCCCGCCCGCGGTCACCCAGAACCGCGCGTCCTGGAACGCCGACCACAGCGGCAGCAGCGCGAGCGCGACGAGCGCGCACATCGCCGTGGCATCCACGATCCACCGGCGGCTCATTCGGACACCGCCCGGAGCGCGGCGGGAAGCTGTTCGAGCTCGGCGACGTCGGCGAAGACGAGGTCGCCGAGGACTCGCCGCGCCGGTTGCTCGTGCCGGGTGGCGCGGACGGCGACCGACCGCGCGGTGATCGGGGCCCGCAGCGACGCCGCGCGCAGATCCGCGAGCGCACCGGCGGCGCCGGTCACGAACACGACGACCGAAGCACCGGGGGCGGCGGTCGCGATCGCGCGGGCCGCGCGGGCGATGCCGGTCCCGGAGGGCCGCGCCTCGATGCCCGACAGGGCGTCCATGAACGTGCGCTCCCCGTGCAGCGCGAGCGTCCCCTCGTGCGTCAGCACCGTGAGGGTCTTGCCGCCGCGCAGCGCGGACAGGCCCACCGAACCGACCGTCGAGACGGCGAGTTCGAACTCGTCCTCGTCGGCGTAGTCGTCCAGGTCGGTGGACAGCACCACGAGCAGGTGCGACCGGCGGGTCTGCTCGAACTGCCGGATCATCAGCGTCTGCGTGCGCGCCGTCGACACCCAGTGCACGTGCCGCAGGTCGTCCCCCGCCGAATACTCGCGGAGCGCGTGGAACGACATGTCGTCGTCGGCGAGATCGCGCGTGGGCAGGCCCTCGAGATCGCGCAGGATGCCGGTGGTCTCGCTGTCGATCACGACCACGCGGGGGTGGATGTAGAGGAGCTCCGGCTCCGTCCAGGCGACCTCGCGCCGGAGCGCCCCCACCGGGTCGGTGCGGACCGAGGTCACCGGCCCGAGCGTGAGGATCGCGCGGCGCACGGTCGGCACCGTGAACAGCTCGTCGTACTCCTGCCCGGGGGCGAGCCGTGGCATCCGAAATTCCGGACGGGCCGCCCCCACCGGGAGACGGACCGTCGTCGCCGGCGAGGTACGGCGTCCCGCGCCCCGCACGACGAGGCGTCCCACGGCGCGCTCCCCCACCCGCACGCGGTGCGCGGCGAGTTCGATCGCGACGTCGTACACCGGTCGGATCAGCACGAACGGGATCGCGGATGCCACGACGAGCACGGCCCCGAGCCCGAGCGCCGCCAGTTCTCCCCAGCCGAAGGCCCCGCCCACAACGAGCGCGAGGACCGCGACGGCGACGAGGCTCCATCCGAGCGTCGTGGCGACCCGGAGCCGCGCGCGGACGACGACCCAGACGCGGCGCACGACGACACCCACGCGGGCAGCGACGGCCCGGGCGAGGGAGAACAGGCGGCCGCGCATCATGCCGCCGAGCTGCGGGACTGCGGAGCAGCGATCGCGGCGAGGGCGCGCCCCACGACGGCCTCGGGCGTGGCGCCGGCGAACTCGGCCTCGGGGTCCATGACGAGTCGGTGCTCCCAGACGGGGCCGGCGAGCGCCTTGATGTCGTCGGGGACGACGTAGCCGCGCCCCTCCGACGCGGCCCACACCTTGGCCGCCCGGATCATGGCGAGCGAACCGCGCACCGAGACGCCGAGTCGGGTGCTCGGGTCGCGGCGCGTCTCCTCGGCCAGCTGCGCGGTGTAGCGCAGGACCGCGGGGTCCACGTGCACGTCGGTGAGGAGCTGCGAGATCTCGGCGATGAGCTGCGTGGTGACGATGGGCGACAGGCTCGCCGACCGGTCCTTCACCGCCGCGCCCGACAGGATGAGCTCGGCCGCCGCCAGGTCGGGATAGCCGATGCTCGTCTTGATGAGGAAGCGGTCGAGCTGCGCCTCGGGGAGCTTGTACGTTCCCGCCTGCTCGATCGGGTTCTGCGTCGCGATCACGAGGAACGGGCGGCCGACCGAATGCGGCACGCCCTCTACCGTGACGCGGCCCTCCTCCATGACCTCCAGCAGCGCGGACTGCGTCTTCGGCGAGGCGCGGTTGATCTCGTCCGCCAGCACGATCGAGGCGAAGATCGGCCCCTGCCGGAACTGGAACTCCCCCGTCTTCTGCGCGTAGATGACGGTTCCCGTCACGTCGGACGGCAGCAGGTCGGGAGTGAACTGGATGCGACTGTTCGTGCCCTGCACAGTGGCGGCGAGCGCCTTCGCGAGCTGGGTCTTGCCGGTCCCCGGCGCGTCCTCCAGGAGCACGTGCCCCTCCGCGAGGAACGCCGTCAGCACCAGCCGGACGACCCCGGGCTTGCCGAGCACGGCGAGTCCCACGTTGTCGCTGAGCTTCTGGAACGTGTCGGCGAACCAGGTGATCTGTTCTTGGGTGATTGTCATCGTCGTGACCTCTCATCTGGTTGGTTCATCGGCCCGTGACCCACTCCTTGCTGAAGATCTCCAGGGAGAATGGCTTGTCGTCCCCCAGCCGCCCGTGCGTGTCCGGGCAGTCGATGCGGACAGAGCCGTTTTCCGGAATGGCGACGTTGGCTACCGCCCCGGCGTAGTTCGCGCCGGCAACGCCGTCCCATTTGCGGTCCTCGTACTTCGAGGCGGCCCAACACCGGACCTCGTAGGTCCCGGCCTGGTAGCTCTGGAAGTTCAGCGTCGCGGACTTGCCGGAGATGTTCGTGATCCATGCCTTTGTCGGCGGCGGATCATTCGCCTGCCCTGTCCGCGAATCGGACGTCGTGCCCGCCTCGTTCGTGTAGGAGAGGTTGAGCGTGTAGGACTCGCTCGGCTGCAGTCCGTCCTTCGTCCAGGAGAGGCGCCCCTCGCCGCCGACCGGCGCGTTCGTGCCGGTGATCGGCCGACCGTTGGCGTTCACCGTCCAGACGAACTGCACGGCACGGTCCTGCCGGTTCACCTGTTCGAAGGTGAGGATCGGCTTCCCGAACGGGACGGCCTCGTTGGAGCGGGTCTCCGCGCCGGGCGAGACGCCCTGGACCGAGGAGGTCGCCCAGACACTGATCGTGTAGGTCGCGCCGTTGGCGAGGCCGCCGATCGATCCGCCGGACGGGGGAAGGGTGCCCTGCGCCCCAGTCTGGTCGATCCGGTAGTGGTACACGATCTCACTGGACCGCGAACCGTTCAGCGGACCGGGCGTGATCTCGACACCGACCGACTGGTCGCGCGGAGTCAACACCACGTTCGCCGGTGCCCCGGGCGCGACCGCGCCCCGTCGGGGCGCCGAATCGGCACTCGCCGCCGAGTCGCCGGCCTTGTTCCGCGCGGTCACCGAGAATGCGTAGTCCGTCTCGCTGGTGTCCACGACGACGTTCTGGGCGGTCGCGGTCGTGGCGATCGTGTTGACGATGGTCCCACCGCGCTTCACCGTGAGCGTGTAGCCCGATACGCGGTCGCCGTTCTCGTCGGCGGGTGCGGCCCACGACACACCGATCTGCGCCTGCGCCCCGACCGGAGTCGCCGGTGTCGTCGTCGGTGTGCCCGGCGCGCTCGGCACGCCCGCGGGGACGACTGCCGCCGAGTACGGGCTCCATTCGCTCGGGTCCGGCGCGCGGTTCACCGCCTGCACGCGCACCTGGTAGGCGACGCCGTTCTGCAGACCGTCCCACACGATGCTCGTTCCGCCGACGCCGGTGCGCTGGATCGGGCCGGTCGCCGGGGCCGGCGAGATCTCGAGGTTGTACGACGTCACCGGCGACCCGGTCGAGCGCGGAGCGGCCCACGTGACCGTGAGACTCCGGTCGCCGAACACGGTCGTCGGGGAGGCCGGGGTGTCGGGGCGGGCGTCCGGGCGCGCGGGTGCCGACGCGGGCGACGGATCGGAATCCCCGACCTCGTTGGTGGCGATGACCGTGAACGTGTATTCGACGTCGTTCGTGAGCCCGTCGAGCGTGCAGGTCGTCGACGCACAGGTCTTGCTGTACCCCTGCGGGGAGCTCACCTTGTACCCGGTGATCGCCGACCCGTTGTTGGTGGGCGTCGACCACGACAGCACCACGGTGCGGTCCTGGATCGACGTGACCGTGGGGGTGCCGGGCGCTCCCGGGCGGCCCTGCACCGTGAGCAGGATCCGGCCGTCGACCTGGCGCTCCGCCGACTTCGTGGCATCCCCGATCCGGTAGCTCACGACCATGGTGCCGACGAAGTCCGACGCGGGCGTCACGTCGACGCGGCCGCCGTTCACGACCGCCGTGCCCTGTCCGCTGTCGACGCGCGCCGAGATCAGCTCGAGCGGTCCCTTGTCGGCGAACGGGTTGATGTCGTTCGCGAGCGCGTCGACGCTCGTCGTGCGGCCCTGGTCGGCCCGCGCGATCACGTCGTCGTTGGCGACGGGGAACGGGCGCTGCGACACGACGGCACTGAGGGCGATCGAGCCCCGCGCCGGGCGCGGAGGTGCCGTCCGAGGCGAGGACGCGCACGGTGCCGGTGGCTCCGGCTGCCACGTCGGCGTCCGCCGAGACCTCGAGCGTCCGCCCCGAGATCGAGGCGCGGAAGCCCGCCGGCACATCGCCGTCGATCGAGAACGTGAGCTTCTCCTCGTCGCCCTCGTCGGGGTCGCGCGTGAGGCGCCCGAGGTCGAGCTTCTGGCTGCCTTCGCCCGGGGCGACCTGGACGGAGGCGTTGCGCATGATCGGCGACTGGTTCTCGGCCGGGACGACGGTGATCGGGATCGACACGTAGCCGGAGAGCCCCTGCGGGTCGTCCGGACCGGTGCCGTCGGTCACGAGCACCCCGAGCGAGTCGCGGCCGAAGAAGCCCGCGGCCGAGCGGTACTCGAGCGTGTGCTCGTCGACGATCATGGGCGAGCCGTCGGCGTGACCGGCGCGGACCGAGTCCGCCGTGGCGATGCGCGGCTCGCGCCCGGGACGCACGTGCACCTGGTCGGCGAGCGTGATGCGTACCGTCTCTCCGCTGGTGACGGTCACGGGCTCGGTCGTCGCGAGCGTCGGCACCAGCGCGTCGAGGCCGGGCACGAAGACGAACGCCTGCGCCGACTGCGAATCCGCGTCCTCGATCCGGTAGCGGATGATCTGCGGCGTCGGCTGCAGCGTCACCGTGAGGACACCACCGGTGCCGACCGTCACCGTGGAATCGCTCGTCGTCACGCGGAGGTCGTCGACGGTGCCGTCCGGGTCCTCGTCGTTCTCGAGGACGTTCACGTCGACGGTCGGAGCGGACGTGATCTGCCCCGGAGGAACTCGGTCGTCGCGGGCGATCGGCGCCACCGCGGGCGCGTTCGGGTCGACCGTGACGAGGAGCGCGCCCACGGCGGTCGCGCCGTACGAGTCGGCGATCGTGTACGAGAAGGTGTACTGCCCCGGAGTCTCGGGAGCCGTGACGACGACGCGTCCGCCGAGGATCTCGGCATCCACTCCTTCGGGGGCCGTCAGCCCGTTCGGGTCGATCGAGATCGGATCGCCGTCGGGGTCGGAGTCGTTCGCCGTCACGGGCACGGCGACGCGGCGCCCCGGCTTGACGGTGACGGTGTCCTTGACGGCGTACGGCGCCTGGTTGTCGTAGCCGGGCGCGGCCACGCCGACCACGACGGTGCTCTGCGCCTCGGCACCCAGGCGGTCGCGCACCGTGTAGGTGAACGTGTCGCGCCCCGTGGCATCCGGGTAGGCCTCGTACACGAACCAGCTGTCGCCGGTGGTCACCGTGCCCTTCTGCGGATTGGATGCCACCCCCACCAGCTCCACCGAGTCGCCGTCCGTGTCGATACCGGTCAGCGGGATCGCGATGCGCACGGTGTTCCCGGCGATGACGCGCGCGGTCACGGGCTTCGGCCGCGGGGCGGAGTTGCTGCCCTGGTCGGCGGGGAGCACCTGGATCGTGAGGTAACCGGCGGTGCGGTTCTGCTGGCTGTCGGAGACCTCGTACGTCGCGTGCACGGTGCCCGGCTCCGCGCCGGCCTGGAAGCGGATCCGGTCGCCGTCGACGAAGATCGCGTTCTTGTCGGGCGCGTCGGTCTCGACGAACGTCGGCTCGAGCCGCAGCGTGTCGTTGTCGGGGCTGTAGTCGTTCGCGAGCACCGGGGACGAGACGACGTCGCCCACCCGCACCACGGCGGTGTCGTCGACGGTGACGGGCGGCCGCAACTGTGCGGGCAGGGGCACGGGCATGACCAGCACCTCGCCGGTCGCGCTCTGCGTTCCGTTGGAGACGGTGTACGTCAGCGTCACCGGCCCCGACAGACCCGAGAGGTCGGTGACCCGCAGGATCCGGTTCTCGAGGACCTCGACCGACACCCCGGCCGTCGGGGGGACGTGGGCGGTCTGGACGACCAGGATGCCGCCCGCCGGGTCGACGTCGTTGGCGAGCACGTCGACGAGGGTCGACCGCCCCGTCGGCAGGAGCGCGAGGTCGCGCACCGCGACCGGCGGCAGCGGGGAGGCCCCCGCCGCGACGACGTCGATGCGCACGATGCCGACCGCCGAATGCGGGCCGTCCGTGACGAGGTACTGCACGTAGTACGTGCCGGGCTGCTCGGCGACGAAGTCGAACGTTCCGGCCGTGAAGTCGGGGGTGATCGTCGCGCCCGGGACGGTGTCGTGCTTCGACAGACGCAGCTGCCGTCCCGTCGGGCTGAGGTCGTTGTCGAGGGGCGCCACGGTGACGGGGACACCGGCCACGGCCGTGACGCGGTCGGCGTTGGCGACCGGGTTGAGCGTGTCCGTGGGACGCACGTCGACCCGCAGCACGCCTTCGGTGGTCTCCCGCCCGTCCGACACGACGAGCGTGACCTCGTGGATGCCGGTCTGAGCGGTCGCGGCCGTGTACTCCAGCACGCCGTTGCTGCGGAACGTGACCTGGTCACCGCCGTCCACGGTCGCGCTCTGCAGGAAGACGTCGTCGCCGTCGGGGTCGCTCCACGCGTCGAGGACGCCGTAGGTGAGGGACGCACCGGCCTCCACGAGGACCGTGTCGATGCGCTTCTGCACCGGCGGTTCGTTGACGTCGGGCGGACGCACGGTGACCGTCGCGGTCGCCTCGGCCGTGCCTCCCCGGCCGTCGTCCACCCGGTACCGGAGGGCCGTCGCCCCGCTCGCGTTCGCCGGCACCGAGGCCTGCAGTGCGGCACCGCCCAGCACGGGCTGCACGTCCCACCCCGACGGCGGGTCGTTCACCAGCGACGCGGAAAGCAGATCGCCGTCCGGGTCGGTGTCGTTCTCGGTCACCCGGAGGATCGTGGTCCGGCCCGCGCGGACGCCGTACTGATCGTCGACCGCGGTGGGCGGCGTGTTCTGCGCGCTCCGCTCGGGCAGATCGAACTGCGGCTTCTCGTCCTGGGACTGCTCCTCCTGCGCGTCGTCAGAGGCCGGCGGGACGACCTCGTCCCAGTTCTCGATGCGGAGGGCGTTCTGCTCGACGGCCCACACCGTGCCGGCGACGGTGTCATTGACGACCACGACCCGGCGGTTGGCGCGCAGCACCAGGTGCGCGTCCGGGGTGGTCTCGATCGTGAGCTGAACGTCGTCGGCCGTTCCCGGGCAGTCGCGCACGTAGGCTCCCGTGCCGCTCCAGACGGCGTACGCGCAGCCTCCGACCACCACGGGTGCCGAAGGGACGCCCTTCGCCACGGTGGCGACGGTCTCCGGCGTGCCCCCGCCGAGCGGCTCGCGCAACAGGGCCGTGGGCGTGGCGACGTAGACGGAGTCGGCGTCGGCGCCGGCCTCCTGCAGCCGCGCGCCCGCCCCGTCCGGCAGCTCGACCGCCGTCCCGCCCGGGGTGTACAGCGTGCCCGACGCGGTGTCGAGGGCGACGCCCTGCTCCCCCACCGCCGTCGTCGCCAGCGCGGCGTCGTCCGCGAGCTTCGGGAGTGCCTGCGACCGGGCCTCGCCCGTGCCCGAGTCGATCGTCAGCAGGGCGGCGTCCCGCGCGGAGGCGGCGACGATGTGCGCGCCGGAGCGCGAGACGGCCACGGCACCGCCGTCGCCGATGTCCGCCGCCGCGGCATCCGGGTCGAAGGTCGTTCCGGTGAGCGACGTCGAAGGAACGGTGTACACGTGCCCGGCGGCGAGGACCGCGAAGGTCGTTCCACCGAGCGCGACGACCGACTTCTCCGGGAGCGTCGCGTCGTTGCCGAGCGCGACGCTGGCGGGATCGACGAGCGTGAGGGTGGAGTTCACCGCGTCCACGACGCCGACGGTGTCGCCGTCCTGCAGGATGTCGAAGTCCGCCGCCCGCGTGCGGAGCGCGCCGTCGAGCAGGCGGGACGGGTAGTTCAGGTGCCCGACGAGCAGGTCGGAGGTCTTCGTGACCCACACGCCGCCGTCGTCGAGCTCCAGGTCGGCCGTGGGGATTCCCGGATGCAGTGCGGCGAGCGTCGAGATGGTCACGGCGGCCGCCGTCAGCGTCGCCCCCGACGCGACAGCACCCCTCCGGCGCCACAGCCAGCTGATCCCCAATGCCCTATCCCCCCGGATGATGTGAGGTCCGTTGACCTCGGTACCGGGGCCAAGTAGAGCGCAGAGGCCCCGGTCGCCCCCATGGGGAGAATTCACCATGTATCTTCGCCGTGGGGGCAGGAATCATCCGTTCCGGACGTATCCGGAAATTCCGATCGATCTTTCGGGGGGAAGAACGATGAACGAGAACGACATCCATGGGGGGATGTCCGCGCACGCGACACACGACGTGGCGGACTTCGCGGCGGGCCTGCGCCGGCTCCGGCTGGAAGCCGGCAGTCCGACGTTGGCGCACCTGCAGCATTCGACGGGGATCTCCCGCACGGTGATCTCCGAAGCGCTGTCCGGTCGAACGCTTCCGAGTGAGCGCACGGTCAATGCGCTCGTGCGGGTGCTGGGCGGAGACCCGGGCGCGGCGCTGCGGCAACGGGCGGAGCTGGCGCGCGGGGCCGCGGTGAGAACGGCCTCCGTCCCCGTCGTGCGCGAGGCCGTCGGAAGCAGCGACCCGCGCCCCGCAGATGCGTTGGCGGTGGCCGTCGCGACGTTCGCGGCGGGCTGCCTCGTGAGCGTGGGGAGCTGGGCCGCCGTCCGCGCACTGGGCTCGCGGCGCCCGCTGCGACACCGACGCCGGTAGAGGTACCGCGCGGGGTGAATCGCGGCGGCGGGTCTCACGCGGCGGAGGGTAGGGCGCGGCGGCGGGTATAGCGTGTCGCCGTGCGCGACGGATGGCGGGTCCGCCTGGGCCGCGGGGCCCTGGCGCTCGTCGCCGCGGCGATCGTCGTCGCCATCCTGCTCATCGTGCTGCCCGAGCCGGCCGCGGTCATGCTCGGGATCGCCCTGACCGCGTCCCTCAGTCGCAGCCAGCTGGAGCGTGATGCGCGCGGACGGCTCGAGGCGCTCGTCCTGCTCCCGGTGGTCGGCGTGGTCGGCGAGGCCCTCGGCGCACTGCTGCGGGTGAGCCCGTGGGTGGGCGCCGCGGTGTACGTGGTCGTGCTCGTCGGCGTCGTCCTGTTGCGCGATCGTGGACCCGCGTGGCGCCGCGCGGGATCGCTCGCCGCGACGACGTTCATCGCGGTGCTGTTCCTGCCGGGCGGGGTCGGCGGCGACCGCGGACCGCTCGTGGACGCGGCGGCTCCGATCCTCATCGCAGTGCTCGCGTGGATCGTGGTGTGGGCCGTGCAGGGCACCGCCCGCGCGATCGGTCTCCTGCCGCGTGAGGAGTCGGCAGGACGTGTTCCACCCGGGCGAGAAGGGCGCCGCCCGTCGGCTGCGGTCCGCGCGGCCCTCCAGCTCGCCGTCGCCCTCGTCGCCGCCTTCCTCGTCGGCGGTCTCCTCTTCGGCGCGCACGGGGCGTGGGTCGTGCTCAGCACGGTGATCGTGGCCTACCTGCCGAGGGGCCGAGCGGATGCCATCCGCACCGGGCTGCACCGGCTGGTGGGCGCCGCGGCCGGCTCGGTGCTCGCGCTCGTCCCGGGAACCGCGCTCCCCGGAGGCGACACCGCGCTCGTCGTCGGAGCGCTCGCGGCGGTGGGATTCGGCATCCTGTTCCGCGACGTGGGGTACGTCGCGTGGGCCTTCGGCGTCACGGTGGCGCTGACGCTCCTCGAACGCCTCACCGGCGCGGCGACCCCGCTCATGGGGCAGCGGCTGGTCGAGATCGTGCTCGGCGTGGCCATCGGTCTCGCCGCCGTGGTGTTCGTCTACCCGGTGCCGACGACCGACGTCGTACGGTTGCGGCTCGTCGGCGTGCTCGGGGCCGTCTCGGATCGTCTGGCGGCGACGGATGCCGCGGCCGCCCGCGCTCCGGAGGAGCAGCTCCGCGGCGCGCTGCGCGAGCTCGACCGGTCCGCCGCCGCATTGGTCGAAGCGGGGCGTGCGCTCGCTCTCGTGCGGCGACCGCCGCCGCTCGCCGTGACGTGGTGCCGCGATGCCCACGCGATCGCCGCCGCCGCGGTCAGCGGGTCGACGCCCGGCTCCCCGGCGCTGCGCCGCGCCGTGCGGGACGCCCGTCGTGCTCTGCGGACGCCGGACGAGTTGGGGTCGGCTCTCCGCCGGGCGGCCGACCTCGCCTGACGACGCGTCGCCGATCAGGCCGGGACGAACCGGAGGTGCTCGGGTTCGATCGAGAACCGGAGGCCATCGCCGGGGGCGAACCGCGCGGCGTCGGCGACCGACACCTCGGCGACCCCGCGGTCGGCGACGACACGCACGCCCGTCACGGTGGGCTCCAGGGACCGCACGACCGCGTCCCAGCCGTTCGGGCCGTCGCCGAGTCGAACGTCGACCGCGCGGAAGACCGCGGCGAGCGCGGAGCCGTCGGCGCCGGCGAACGGCTCGGTCGACCGCAACCGCCATCCGCTCGCGGCCCACTCCCCGCGCGAGGCGACGCCGACCACGCGCTCCAGTCCGGCGATGCGCGCCGCGACGTCCGTCGCCGGTGCCGCCAGGACGTCCCGCACGGCGCCGGCCTGTGTCGCCCGTCCGCCCTCCATGATCAGCAGCCGATCGGCGAGGGCGGCCGCGTCGACGGCGTCGTGCGTGACGGCGACGGCGGTCACCCCGCCCAGAGCTTCCCGGAGCATCGCGCGGATCTCGCCGGCGGTCACAGCATCCAGCGCGACGAGCGGTTCGTCGAGGAGCACGGCCCGGGGCCGGGCGGCGAGCGCGCGCGCCACCGCGACGCGCTGCTGCTCGCCGCCGGACAGTTCGGCGGGCCGCCGGTCGCCCACCCCGGGCAGACCCACGCGGGCGAGCCACGCGTCGGCGTCCGTGCGGGCGTCGGCGGCGGCGACACCCGCCGCCCGCGGGCCGAACGCGACGTTCTCCCGTACGGACATGTGCGGGAAGAGGCGCGCGTCCTGCCCGAGCAGCACGATGCCCCGGCGCATCGGGTCCGTGCGCACGCGCGGGTGATCGGCGCGGTCGATCACGCGTCCGCCGAGCGAGATCTCCCCGCCGTCGAGCGCCTGGAGCCCGGCGAGGGCTTCGAGCACGGTGGACTTCCCCGCGCCGCTGCGCCCCATGACCGCGAGCGTCTCGCCCGGGGCGACGTCGAACGCGACGTCGACGGTGAACGCCCGCCGGCGCACGACGACGTGCGCGGTCAGCGCCGCGCTCACGGCGCGCCCACCGCGGGCCGCCACCCGCGGACGAGGAGAAGCACCGCGATCGCGGTCACCAGCAGCAGCAGGGCGAGCGCGACCGCGGTGCCCTGCGCGACGCCTCCGCCGTTGAACGCGGTGTAGATGGCGAGGGGCATCGTCTGCGTGACCCCCGGCCGGTTGCCCGCGAACAGGGCCGTGGCGCCGAACTCGCCGATCGCCCGGGCGAAGCACAGCACGACACCGGCGACGATGCCCGGTGCGGCGAGCGGCAGGGTCACCCGCCGCAGGATCGTCACGCGCGAGGCGCCGAGCGACGCCGCCGTCCGTTCGACCTCGACGCCCGTGCTGCGGAGCGCCCCCTCCACCGCGAGGACGAGGAACGGCAGCGCGACGAACACCTGCGCCAGGACGACGGCGGCCGTGGTGAAGGGCAGACCGAGCCCGCCGAACCACCCGTTCCGGCCGAACAGGTACAGGAGTGCGACGCCGCCGACCATGGGCGGGAGCACGAGAGGAACCGTCACGACCGCGCGCAGGAACGCCGCGGTCCGGGGGGAGCTCCGGGCGATGAGCAGAGCGAGCGGGATGCCGAGCACCGCGCACACCACGGTGGCCGCCGCCCCGGTCCCGAGCGACAGCAGCAGCGCCGAGCGCGCGGCATCCGAGGTGACGTCCGCCCAGAACGTGTCGGGCTGGACGCGCGTGACCAGCGCCACGAGCGGGACGAGCAGGAAGAGCAGCCCGGCCGCCGCGGGCACGACGAGCCAGCGCGGAACGTACCCCGCCCCGTTCACGGGGCGCGGAACCCGTCGGCGGCGAGGATCTCCTGCCCCGCGTCGGACAGCACGAAGTCGGTGAACGCCGCCGCGCCGGCACTGTTCGCCGCGGTCCGCACGGTCGTGATCGGGTAGCGGTTGACGACGGCATCCGCCCCCGCCGGGACGATCGACTCGACGTCGTCGCGCCCCGCGACGTCGGTCGCGTAGACCAGACCGGCCTGGGCGTCGCCGGCGGCGACTTTCGTGAGCACGGCCGTGACGTTCTGCTCCGCGCTCACGGGTGTCACCGAGACGTCGGCGTTCTTCAGCAGCGTCGCCGACGCCGCCCCGCACGGTACCTCCGCCGCGCACAGCACGGTCGGGACACGCGCGAGGTCGGAGAGCCCCGCGACCTCGCCGGGGTTCCCCTTCGGAACCGCGATGACGAGGGTGTTGGCGGCGAAGATGCGAGCATCGACGGCGACGTCGCCGATCTTCTGCATGTTCTTCTCGTCCGCGGAGGCGAAGACGTCCGCGGGGGCGCCCTGTCCGATCTGCGTCGCGAGCGTGCTCGACCCGTCGTAGACCGTCACGACGTCGACGCCGGGGTGGGCGTCCTCGAACGCCGAGGTGATCTCGTCGAACGCCCGCTGGAGCGACGCGGCGGCGTACACCTGCACGGTGCCGGTCACCGGGTCCGCGGAGGACGACGGTGAGGAAGGCGCGGTGGACGCGCAGGCGGTGAGCGACAGAGCCGCGGCGAGGGCGAGCGACAGACGCAGGACGCGCATGGGAGGGATCCTTTCCGCGCGCCCGGGGCCCGCGGCATCCATTCTTCCGCATCCGCGGAGTATTCGGCTCCTCAGGCCCGCTCGCGCGGCGTCTCCACGGTGACGACGGTGGCCTTGACGGATGCCACGGCGAGCGCGCCCGGCTCGAGCCCGAGCTCTTCGGCGGCCTCGGCCGACATCAGCGACACGACGCGGTGCGGTCCGCACTGCAGGTCGACCTGGGCCATGACCCCGTCGATCCGCACGCGCGTGACGATTCCGACGAAACGGTTGCGGGCGCTCGAGGAGACGCCGGTGGGGTCGTCGGGTTCGTCCGCGAGGGCGACCGCGCGGGCGGCGAGCGCCTCGCCGGGGATCTCGGTGGGCGTGGCGCCGGTGGTCGGCAGGATCCCCTGGTCGATCCAGCGGCGGACGGTGTCGTCGCTGACTCCAAGCAGTCGCGCGGCGGGCGCGATGCGGAAGGTGTTCGGCATGGCACGACGCTAGCGCCGGGAACCCCGGCGCAGCGACCCCGGCCCGTCCTCGCTCGCCTAGGCTCGACGCATGGATGCCGTGCGCGAGACCGGGGCGCCCCGCGAGGGCGGTCTGCTGGACCGGTTCGGCCGCGTCGCCCGCGATCTGCGCGTGTCGGTGATCGACAAGTGCAACCTCCGCTGCACGTACTGCATGCCGGCCGAGGGGCTGCCGTGGATGCCGCAGCAGCAGCTGATGACGGGCGAGGAGATCGCGCGCATCGTCCGCGTCGCCGTGCGCGCGCTCGGCGCCGAGGAGCTGCGGCTGACCGGCGGCGAGCCGCTCGTGCGCAAGGACCTCGAGGACGTCATCGCGCGCATCCGCTTCGACCACCCCGACCTGCCGATCGCGATGACGACGAACGCCGTCGGTCTCGACCGCCGCGCGCAGGCCCTCAAGGACGCCGGGCTCACGCGCCTCAACGCCTCGCTCGACACGCTGCACCCCGAGACCTTCGCCGAGCTCACTCGCCGTCCGCACCTCGACAAGGTGCTCGCGGGGCTCGAGGCGGCCCAGGCCGCGGGTCTCGGACCCATCAAGATCAACGCGGTGCTCCTCCGCGGCATCAACGACACCGAGGTCGTCCCGCTCGTGGACTGGGCGGTCACGCACGGCTACGAGATGCGCTTCATCGAGGACATGCCGCTCGACGGCGACCGGTCGTGGACCGAGACGCAGGTCGTCCCGGCGCGCGAGATCCGCGCCGCCCTCGAGGAGGTGTTCGACCTCGCGGCCGACCCCCGCGGACGGGGTGCGGCACCGGCCGAACGCTGGGAGGTGCGCCGCCGCGGCGACCGCACGCTCGCCGGGCACGTCGGCATCATCTCCTCGGTCACCGAACCGTTCTGCGCCGCGTGCACGCGCACGCGCGTCACCGCCGACGGCCGGATCCGCTCGTGCCTGTTCTCGCACGAGGAGACCGACCTGCTCACGGCGCTCCGCGACGGTGCGAGCGACGCCGAC
Source organism: Microbacterium sp. SLBN-111 (assembly GCF_049739645.1). Lineage (NCBI taxonomy): Bacteria > Bacillati > Actinomycetota > Actinomycetes > Micrococcales > Microbacteriaceae > Microbacterium > Microbacterium sp. SLBN-111. Next base: position 2,317,814 of record NZ_JBMGQH010000001.1, on the reverse strand, counting down.
CTCGCGCAGATCTGGCGGGATGCCATGTGGCGCAAGCCCCGCGCCCACGGTTCCGACCGTGTCGGCCTGGCGCGTGCCGACTTCATCCAGCCGGAGCGCACGATGAGCGCGATCGGCGGATGATCCCGCTCGTCGAACCGGTGGCCGCCCTCGCCCCCGAAGAACTCATCCGCACGGCCCGGCACGCCGTCCTCGCCGGCATCGGCGAAGAAGGACAGCGCCGTCTCGCGGCCGCGCGCATCGCGGTCGTCGGCGCGGGCGGGCTCGGCTCCCCGGTGCTGCTGGCCCTCGCCGCCGCCGGCGTCGGCGAACTGATCGTGATCGACGACGACGTGGTCGAGCGCACGAACCTGCAGCGGCAGCTCATGCACCGCGTGGACGACATCGGCACGCCCAAGACGGAGTCCGCCGCCCGGGCGATCCGCGACCTGTCGCCGCTCACGCGCGTGCGGCAGGAGACGACCCGCCTCACCCCCGCCAACGCACGCGACCTCCTCGGAGACGCGCACGTCGTGATCGACGGCAGCGACACGTTCGACACCCGCAGCGCCGTGGCATCCGCGACGGACGAGCTCGGGATGCCACTGGTGTGGGGCGCCGTGCAGGAGTGGTCGGCGCAGGCCACGGTGTTCTGGTCGCGGCCGCCCGAAGGGCACGCCGCCGTGACCCTCGGCGACGTCTTCCCGCCCGACTCGGTCGGCGAGCCGCCGACGTGCGCGCAGGTGGGCGTGCTCGGTGCGCTGTGCGTGCAGGTCGGCGGACTGCTCGCGACCGAGGCGATCAAGCTCATCACGGGCGCCGGAGAGCCGCTGCTCGGGCGTCTCGTCGTGATCGACGCGCTGCGCGCGCGCCAGGACGTCATCCCTCTCGCCGGAAGGACCCCGCGTGTCTGAGCTGCTGACCGTCGAGGAGCACCGCGCCCGCATCCTCGCCGCCGTGCCGCCGGCCCCGATCGAGACCGTGCCGCTCGCCGACGCCGCCGGCCGCACGCTCGCGGCCGACGTGCGCGCCCGGCACGACCTCCCCGGCGACGACAACTCCTCCATGGACGGGTTCGCGGTCCGCTTCGCCGACGTCGAGGGCGCGGATGCCACCTCCCCGGTGTCCCTGCGCGTCGTCGCGGATCTGCCGGCCGGCACGTCGGACGACCCGGCATTCGGTCCCGGCGAGGCGGTCCGCATCATGACCGGCGCACCCGTACCGTCGGCCGCCGACGCGATCGTCCCGTTCGAGGACACCGCGGGTGGCCTCGCCGACTCGCTCGGCACCGTCTCGGTCGTTCGCGCTCCGGACGCCGCAGGCGCGTTCATCCGCCGCCGCGGCGGGGACGTGCGCACCGGCGACGTCGTGCTGAGCGCGGGCGAGCGGCTCGGGCCGTACGCGCTCGCGGCGGCCGCGGCGGCCGGCGTCGACCGTCTCGAGGTGCGCCGTCGTCCGCGGGTCGCCGTGGTGTCGACGGGGAGCGAGCTCGTAACGCCGGGCACCGCCCCGGGTCGCGGCCAGACCCCCGACTCCAACGCCACGCTGCTCGCCTCCCTCGTCGCGGAGGCGGACGCCGAGGTCGCCCTCGTCGCCCACGTGACCGACGAAGCCGGGACGGTCGACGCGGTCCTCGCGCGCGCGGCCGAGGCCGACGTCGTCGTCTTCACGGGGGGCGTGAGCGCCGGAGCGTACGAGCCGGTGCGGCAGGCGCTGTCCGACCGCATCGCGTTCGCGAAGGTCGCGATGCAGCCCGGCAAGCCGCAGGCGTTCGGCACGCTCGACGATGGGCGGCTCGTGTTCGGACTCCCCGGCAACCCCGTGAGCGTGGCGGTGTCGTTCGAGGTGTTCGTCCGGCCCGCGCTGCTCGCGCTCCAGGGCCGCACGACCGTCGACCGCCGCCGCGCCCGGCTCGTGGCATCCGAGTCCTGGCGCACGCCGCCCGGCCGCCGCCAGTACCTCCCGGCGTCCGTCGACCTTGTCACCGGGACCGTCCGACCGGCCACCGCCGGCGGCTCCGGCTCGCACCTCGCGGCGTCTCTCGCGCGCGCCGAGGCGTTCGCGATCGTCCCCGCCGAGGTGTCCGCCGTCGCCGTGGGCGACGCCGTCGATGTCATGCTGATTCCATGACCTTCACCCACCTGGATGCCGCGGGCCACGCCCGCATGGTCGACGTCACCGCCAAGCAGCCCACCGTCCGCACCGCGACCGCGCGCGGTTTCGTGCGCTGCAGCCCCGAGGTCGTCGCGGCGCTCCGCGGCGGCACCGCGCCGAAGGGCGACGTTCTGGCCGTCGCGCGGATCTCCGGCATCCAGGCCGCCAAGTCGACGCCGACTCTCCTCCCCCTGGCCCACGTGATCGGGGTGCACCGCGCCTCGGTCGACCTCGAGATCGTCGACGACGGCGTCGAGATCGAGGCCACCGTCGGCACCGCCGACCGCACCGGCGTCGAGATGGAGGCGCTCACGAGCGTGTCGGTCGCGGCCCTCGCGATCGTCGACATGGTGAAGGGCCTCGACAAGGGCACCAGCATCGAGAACGTGCGAATCGTGTCGAAGACGGGCGGCAAGTCCGGCGACTGGCACCGCCCCGGGGAGCCCGCGTGAGCGTCCGGGTGCGCTACTTCGCCGCCGCGGCAGAGGCCGCGGGGACGGATGCCGAGGACCGCGCCGAGGCCTCCCTCGCGGTGCTGCGTGCGGCGGTGCTCGCCGACCACCCCGCGCTCGTCGGCATCCTGGACCGCTGCGCCGTGCTCGTCGACGGCGAGCGCCGCGACGACGACGCTCCCCTCACCGGGGTCACGCACGTCGACGTGCTGCCGCCGTTCGCGGGCGGCTGAGCCCTAACCCCCCAGCCCCTTCCACGCGGTCGTACCGTCGGCCTCGACCTGGCGCTTCCACACGGGGAGGTCGGTCTTGATCGTCTCGATCACGGTGCGGCACACCTCGAACGCCGCGGCGCGGTGCCCCGAGGCCACGGCGATGATGACCGCGGCCTCGCCCACGTCGAGGCGCCCGACGCGGTGGCTCACGGCCACGATCGCGTCGGTGCCCGCGGCGGCCTGCTCGGCGATGCGGTGGAGCGCGGCGGGCGCATCGGGATGGGCGCTGTACTCCAGCGCAACGACGGCCTCGCTGGCATCCGGGTCGGTGTTGCGCACGCGGCCGACGAACGTCGTGACGGCTCCCGAGGCGTCGTCCTCCACGGCGCGCAGGTGCGCGTCGAGGTCGAGCGGTTCCTCGGACAGGTGGGCGATGCGGACGGCGCTCATCAGTGGTCTCCTCCGGCGAGCTGGTCGAGGACGTGCGGGGCGAGCTCGGCGAGGACAGCGATCCCGGATTCCACGGCCCGCGTGGATCCCGGGAGGTTGACAACGAGGGTCGCGGGGTCGGCGATTCCGGCGAGGCCGCGCGAGATCACGGCGAGCGGGGTGTCGGCGAGGCCGCGGCGGCGGAGTTCCTCGGCGATGCCGGGGAGCTCCCGGTCGAGCACGCGCGCCGTCCCCTCGGGGGTGCGGTCGGTCGGCGCGATGCCCGTGCCGCCGGTGGTGACGACGAGCCCGGCGCCCGCGGCGACCGCGGCGCGCAGGGCGGCCTCGACGCTGTCGGCACCGTCCGGCACGACGACGGGGTCGTCGCAGGCGAAGCCGGCGTCGCGCAGGAGCGACACCGCGAGCGGACCGCCGCGGTCTTCGCGGAGACCCGCGGCCGAGCGGTCGGACACGGTGATGACTCGGGCGGTGTGCGGCACCGTTCCAGCCTAGGCGCGCGCGTCGGCCGCCGACGGGATGGTCTCGACCTCGGGCACCTCGGGGGCGATGCGCCCGGCCTTCGCTTTCGGTTCCAGATCGTCGCGCTGGACCGACTCGGCCGCCGCGGTGATGCGCCGCGCCATGCCGCTGAAGATGAGCCCGTGGAAGGGCAGCACCGACAGCCAGTACAGGCGCCCCGCGAGACCCGTGGGGAAGAACAGCGCCCGCTGGTCGAACCGGGCGCCGTCGCCGTCGGGACTGGCCCGCAGCTCCAGCCACGCCCCGCCGGGCACCTTCATCTCCGCCCGCAGACGCAGGAGGTGTCCGGGCTCGATCGCCTCGACGCGCCAGAAATCGAGCGCGTCGCCGACCGTCACGACGCTCCGGCTGCGGCGACCGCGGGCGAGTCCCACGCCGCCGACGAGCCGGTCCATCCACCCGCGAATGGCCCACAGCAGCGGCGAGGAGTACCAGCCGTTCTCGCCGCCGATGCCCTCGATCACCGACCACAGCTGCGCGGGACTCGCGCTCGTGCGCATGGTCCGCTCGTCGGTGTACACCAGACGCCCGGCCCACTCCGGGTCGCTCGGCAGCGGGTCGCTCGGGGCGCCGGAGACCTCGGCATCCTGCCAGCTCGTCTCGATCGCGTCGTCGTTCACGCGCCCGAGCGCGCGCCGGACGGCCTCGCGGTAGGGCATCAGCCCACCCTCGGGGCGCGGCACGAGGTCGTCGATCGCACGGTCCTTCACGACGCAGTCGTTCTGCAGCGACTCCACGAGCGGCCGCGCGATCGACTTCGGGATCGGCGTGACGAGGTTGACCCAGTGCGACGCCAGGCGCGGCGTCAGCACCGGCAGCGACGCGATGGCGCGCTGGTGAAGCCCCGCCTCGAGGGCGTAGCCGTTCATCATCTGGCCGTAGCGCAGCACGTCGGGACCGCCGATGTCGACGGCACGGTTGACGTTCGGCGCGACCCGCGCGGCCCCGAGGAGGTAGTGCAGCACGTCGCGCACGGCGATCGGCTGGATGCGGTTGCGCACCCACTTCGGCGCCGGCATGTACGGCAGCACGTCGGTGAGGTGCCGCACCATCTCGAACGACGCCGACCCCGAACCGATCACGACGCCGGCCTGCAGCACGAGCGTCGGCACGCCGCTGGCGAGGAGGATCTCGCCCACCTCGACGCGGGAGCGGAGGTGCGCCGACAGCGGCGCGTCGTCGGGGTGGAGTCCGCCGAGGTAGACGATGCGGGAGACGGATGCCGCGGCGGCGGCATCGGCGACGGTGCGCGCCGCGCGACGGTCGGTGTTCTCGAAATCGCGCCCGCCGCCCATCGAATGGATGAGGTAGTAGAGCACGTCGACGCCCTCGACCGCGCGCGCCACGGCCGCCGTGTCGGTGGCGTCGCCCTCGATCGTCTCGACGTCGTGGCCCCACGGGAACGCCTCGACGCGACGCGCATCGCGCGCGAGCACCCGCACTCGGTAGCCAGCCGAGATCAGGCGGGGCACGAGGCGTCCGCCGAGGTAGCCGGTGGCGCCGAGGACGAGGGCGCGCGGCGCGGACCCGTCGGGACGGGGCTGCGCGACGAGCGCGGGTTCACGACCGGTGGGGGCGGACAGCTCGCTCATGCCGAAAAGCTACGCCCGGCCCCCGACATCACGGGGGGCTTGACGGACGGCGACCCACGCGCCCGGCGATAGTGTGAACCACGTGGTGACCGCGTGGGTGCGACGCGTGCTCGTCGTGGAGGATCAGCCCGCGATGCGTGCGCTGCTGTGCGACATGCTGGCCCACCGAGGATTCGACGTCACCGGCGCGGCCGACGCCGCCGAAGCGACCGCGCTGTTCGCCGCGACCGACCCCGACGTACTGCTCACCGACATCGACCTCGGCTCGCGTCCCTCGGGCGTAGAACTGGCGACGATGCTCACCGGACTCGCCCCGCACCTCGCGGTCGTCTTCCTCAGCAGCTTCCCCGCGGCCGTCGCCGCGTCGGGGCACCCCGGACCCCGCGGGGCGGTGTTCGTGTCGAAGCTCGACGTCAGCTCGGCGGAAGTGGTGGTGGATGCCATCGAGGCGGCGTTGCGCACGACCACTCCCCCGGCTCCCCCGGCGCTGGTGCGCGTCTCGCCGCTCGCGGCCCTCACTCGGCGCCAGATCGAGATCCTCGCGCTCGTCGCGCGCGGTTGGTCCAACGAGCAGATCGCCCACGAGCGCGGCACGACCACCCGAGCGGTCGAGCGCGCGGTGAGCCGCATCTTCGCCCGCCTCGACCTCGCGGCTGCGACCGGGACGAACCCGCGCGTGCGGGCCAGCGCGCTGTACCTCGCCGAATTCGGCCCCGTCGCGTGAGGACGCCGCTGCGCGCGGTGCGCCGCGCGATCGTGGGCGGACGCTTCGTCACGCGGTGGACGTTCGTGGCGATCGCGGCGATGTCCCTCACCGCGCTCGCCCCGCTGCCCGCGGAACTCTCCGGCGGCGAGCGCGCGCTCGTGGCGACGGCGACGGCCGCAGTCTTCGCGCTCGCGTGGGGCCTCGTCGCCGTCGCCGAGCGCGCCGCCCGTCGCCCCGCGATCCGCGCGACGATCGTCGTCGGGGCGCTCGTGCTCACCGCGCTCGCCCGGCCCGCCCTGCAGGACGCGGTCTCGCGACTGGCAGGCCTCCCCGTCGCGCCCGCCGACGAACTGCCGCTCCGGGCAGCGACGAACCTCGTCGCCTGGGCGATCACGCTGATCGGCACCGCGGGGCTGGTCGACGTCGCCCGGTCGACGCGCGAGACGAACGCGCTGCTGGCGCAGGTCCTCGCGCAGTGGAACGGGAGCGCGGAGCGCGTCCGCCGCTACACCGCGGACGCCCGAGCCGCGATCTGCGCCGCCGCCGACGCCCTCGCGACCGCGCGGCCGGAAACGGTCGACGACGTGCGGGCACTGGCATCCACGCTCCGCGTGCACGCGCGCGACCTGGCGGACCGCGCCGCCGCTCCGCCGTCCTTCGACGTCGACGTCGCCGCCCCACCGCCACCCGCGCGCACGCGCTCGGCGCTCCGCCTGCCGCCGATCAGCGTGGCCGCGGTGCTCTACGCTCTCGCCGTCCTCCCGTACGCGTTGCGCAGCGTCCCGCCGGTCGCGCTCGCCCTCGGACTGTTCGCCGGTCTCCTGTGCGGAACCGTCGCCGACATCCTGTCGCGGCTGCGCCCCCTCGCCCGGCGGCCCCGCGCGCGCGTCGGCGTGTTCGCGGCCGCGTCGGTCCTCGTCGGTGCAGTGCTGTCCTCGATCGCCGCCGCCCAGGGGGTGCCGCTGCCGTTCGCGGCCGTGCCGATCCTCGCGTATCCCGCGCTCGCGCTCGCCCTCGGGCGCGGGCGCGGGGCGCTGCACGGTCTCGGCGTCGAACGCCGACGCCTCTCGAGCGCGATCGCCGCCCGCGGACGCGCCGACGACCTCGGAACGCGCCGCGTCCGCGCGGGACTCCACCGCGCGGCCGACCTCGTGCACGCGGACGCCCAGGGCGCCGCGGTGCATTTCGCCCTCCGGCATCCGGATGCCACGCCCGCCGAGGTCGCGTCGTTCCAGGCGGAGCTCGCGCCGCTCGCGGGCGCCGTGCGCGGTGTGCTCGACGACCCGGCGCCGACTCCCGAGGCGGTGTCGCTCACGCCGCTGCTGCGGACGTGGGGCGTCGCGATGCCCGTGGACGCCGATGTCGCCGCCGACGCGGACGCTCTGCTCCGGAACGATGCGGCGCTCGCGCGCGACGTGGTCGACGTCGTGGCGGAGGGGGTGCTCAACGCCGCGAAACACGCCCGGCGCCGCGCCGCGCGCGTGGAGGTGCACCTCGTCGCGACCGCCGCGGGACCGCGCCTGCGGGTCCGCGTGATCTCGCCCGGCGCACCGGCCGCGGGAGCGCACCTGCGCGTCGGCTCGCGCGCCGACCGCCTGGGCGCGCGTCTCACCGCGCGCGGCGACGACGCCGTGCTCGATGCCCTCTTCCTCGTGACCGACGCGCCCGGTTCTGTCGTGTCGACCGAACATTCCGCCGGAGGCGCGGAGCGCCGCGCGTAGCGTCGGCGCCGATGTCCGAACTCTCCACGCTCCTGCCCCTCGCCGTCGGCATGGCGATCTCGCCCCTGCCGATCGTCGCCGTCGTCGCGATCCTGCTGTCCACGCGCGGCCGCGCCGCAGCGCCCGCGTACACCGGTGCGTTCCTGGCCGTGACCCTCGCGGTCATCGCCGTCGGTGCCGCGACGTCCGCGGGCGCCTCCGCCGCGTCCCACGGCAGCGGCGGCAAGATCGTCGTCCTGATCCTCACGGCCCTGCTGACGGTCGGCTTCGCCGCCTTCGCGGTGGTCAGCTGGCTCGGTCGGCCGAAGCCCGGCACCCCGCCGGCGACCCCGAGCTGGCTCGCCGCGGTGGATGCCATCACCCCGGCCCGCGCGGCCGGCCTCGGGCTCCTCATGGCGGCGACCAACAGCAAGAACCTGCCGCTCGAGCTGAAGGGCGGTGCGGTGCTCGGCACGGCGCACCTCCCCGTCGTGGTGACGGTGCTGCTGTGCGTCGCGCTGGCCGTCGCGGGTTCGCTGACGCTCGTCGTCCCGACGATCCTCGGTGCCACGGGCCTGCCGCCGGTGGTCGCCGCGTTGCGCCGCCTCAAGGACGAGATGATCGCCCACAATGCCGTCATCATGACCGTTCTCTTCGCCGTCCTCGCCGCGACCGAAGCGTCCCACCTGATCCACCAGCTCACCGCGTGAGGTCTCCCATGAATACCCTTCTCGTCACCGCCCCCGCCGGCACCTTCCACGGCGTGCTCGACCGTTCCGTCCGCTCGTGGCGCGGCATCCGCTTCGCTCTCCCGCCGTCCGGTGATCGCCGCTGGCGCGACCCCCTCCCCGCCCCGGATGCCGAGGGGGAAGTGGATGCCACGACCTTCGGCCCCGTCTGCCCTCAGCCGCTGAACCCCGCCGTGCCGCTGGGCGATGGTGCCGTGGAGGACGAGGACTGCCTGTCGCTGAACGTCTGGGCGCCCGAGACGGACGCGGACGCGCCGCGCCCGGTCATGGTCTGGCTGCACGGCGGCGCCTACACGTTCGGGTCGTCGAGCCAGCCGCTCTATGACGCGACCTCGATGGTGGCCGCGGGCGACGTGATCGTCGTCACGGTGAACTACCGCCTGGGCGCGCTCGGGTTCCTCGACCTCAGCGGCGCCGTGCCCGACGGCGGCTTCGACGGCAATCTCGCGCTCAAGGACGTGCTGCTCGCACTCCGCTGGGTGCAGCGCAACATCGCGGCGTTCGGCGGCGACCCCGACCGGGTGACGGTGTTCGGCGAGTCCGCGGGCGGGGGCCTCGTGACGACGCTCCTCGCGGTGCCGTCGGCGCGCGGGCTGTTCCATCGCGCGATCGCGCAGTCGTCCCCGGCATCCAGTGTCTATGGGAACGCACGGGCGGAGAAGGTCGCGCGGAGCTTCCTCGCGAAGCTCGGCATCGACGGCCCCGACGCCCTTCGCGCCGCCCCCGTCGATGCCGTCGTCGCCGCGGGCAAGGCCGTGTACGACGAGGTCCCCCTCTCCGACCCCGGCACTCTGGCGTTCGCGCCGGTCGTCGACGGCGACCTGCTCCCCGAGGCGCCGATCACGGTGCTGCGCGAGGGGCGTGGCATCCCGGTTCCGCTGATGATCGGCACGAACAAGGACGAGGCGTCCCTGTTCTCGTTCATGAAGTCGCCGCTCATCCCCATCACCGGCGACCGCATCGACCAGATGTTCGCCGACATGGCCGCGGAGAACACCGGCGTCGAACTGCCGACCCGCGAACAGGTCCTCACCGCGTACGAGCACGTGCGGCACCGCGCGGTCGGCCTCGGCGTCGCGCGCGACATCGGGTTCCGGCTGCCGACGCTGTGGGTCGCGGAGGGGCACTCGACCGTCGCGCCGGTGTGGCTGTACCGCTTCGACCACGCGGCGCCGTTCCTGCGGCTCATCGGCCTCGGCGCCACGCACGCGACCGAACTGCCGTACCTGTGGGGCAACCTCGTGAGCGGCCCGAAGGACCCGACCTTCAAGCTCGGCGGCCGCCGCGTCGCCGAGCTGATCTCGGCACGGATGCAGGCGCGGTGGACCACCTTCGCCCGCGGAGAGGAGCCCGAGGCGCCGAACGCGCCCGCGTGGCCGACGTTCGAGGTCGACGGCGACGACGCCCGCGCGACGCTCGTCATCGACCGCCACGACGTCATCACCCAGGACCTCGACGGCGAGCTCCGCCGCGCCTGGGGCGACAACGTCCTGTCGTTCTCCTGAGGCGGCGCGACCGCGGCTAACACACCCCGCGCGCGAAGTCCCCCGACTGGAAAACGCACTCGCATCGGGGTAGGGGTGGATATATGAGCCAGCATCCCCCCGCGGCATCCGGAACCCCTCGACTCGAGGTCGACGACGTCATCGTCGTCGACAAGAAGCGTGTGCGCACCGCCATCGGCGGCACCGTCGTCGGCAACTTCATGGAGTGGTTCGACTTCGGCATCTACGGCTACTTGGCGGTGACGTTGGCCGTCGTCTTCACGTCCGATCTGCCCGAACCCTGGGGTCTGCTCGTGACGCTGCTGGGCTTCGCGATCTCGTTCCTCGTCCGCCCGTTCGGTGGGTTCGTCCTCGGTCCCCTCGGCGATCGGATCGGGCGGCAGAAGGTGCTCTTCCTGACGATGGCGATGATGGCCACGGCCACCGCGCTCATCGGCATCCTGCCCACGTCCTCCGCGATCGGCCTCTGGGCGATCGTCCCGCTGTACCTGCTGAAGATGGTCCAGGGCTTCTCGACCGGTGGCGAGTACGCCGGTGCGACGACCTACGTCTCGGAGTTCTCCCCCGACCGCACCCGCGGCTTCTGGTCGTCGTGGCTCGACGTGGGGTCTTACGTCGGGTTCGCGGCGGGCGCCTCGGCGGTCGCCGCGACCACGGCGATCACCACGGCGATCTCCGGCGAGAACGCGATGGTCGACTACGGATGGCGCATTCCGTTCCTCCTGGCGGTCCCGCTCGGCATCGTCGCGATCTACTTCCGTCTCCGCATCCCCGAGACCCCCTCCTTCGAGCAGACGCATGCCGCAGAGGCCGCGCAGGAGACCGGTTCGGACGACCCGATGGCCCGTCAGGGGCTCGCGGGCATCATCCGGCACCACTGGCGGGCATTGCTCATCGGCATCGCGCTCGTCGCGGCCACCAACACCGCCGGGTACGCGCTCACGAGCTACATGCCCACGTACCTCGAGACGGAGGTGGGCATCTCCAACCTCGGAGCCGCGGTGGCCACCGTTCCCGTGCTGCTGGTGATGTCGGCGACCCTTCCGCTGATCGGCCGACTCAGCGACCGCATCGGCCGCAAGCCCGTGTACGCGATCGCGGCGGGCTCGGCGATTGTGCTGCTCGTCCCTGCCTTCCTCATCATGCAAATCGGGGAGCTCTGGGCGGTGATGATCGCCCTGGCCCTCGCGGCGGTACCGGTCGCGTTCTACGTCGCGATCTCGGCATCCGCTCTCCCCGCCCTGTTCCCGACGGCGTCGCGCTTCGGGGCGATGGCCGTGGCCTACAACATCGCCGTGTCCCTCTTCGGCGGAACGACGCCGCTGTTCAGCCAGGCGCTGATCGAGTGGACGGGCAACACCCTCATGCCCGCGTTCTACATCATGTTCTTCGCGGCGCTCGGGCTCGTCGCCCTGTTCTCGATGCGTGAAACGGCCCGGCGCCCGATGCTGGGCTCGGTGCCCGCGGTGGAGAGCCCCGCCGAGGCGGAGGCGGTCGTGGCACGTCAGGACGAGGACCCGCTCATCGACACCTCGACGATGCCGCTCGCGATCCGTCGGGGGTGATCGCCCGCCCACCGCGCGCGGCGCGAACTCAGCGGCGGCGGCCTGTGCCGAAGATGCCGCGGATCACGCCGTTGAGGATCGTCTTCGTCGACCCGCGACCGAGGATGTCGTCGAGCGGCGACGTCGGGGCGCTGGAGCGCGACCGCGGTGCGGCTGTGCTCTTGAGCAGCCGGTCGTACTCGCGCTGCGCCTTCTTCTGCGCCTCGGCGTGCGCCTTGTCGATCGCGGCCTGCTGCTTGGCGTACTCGGCCTTCGGTCGCGGCCGCCTGCTTCGCCCGCTCGGCGGCTTCGCGCGCCTCGGTCGCCGCCTGCATGCGGGCCGCGAGGATCTCGCGCGCCGACTCGCGGTCGATCGGCGTCCCGTACCGGGCGAAGAGCGGGGATGCCGACACGGCGGCGGCGAGGTCGGCGGCGGGGATCGGCGACATCGACGCGCGCGGGGCGAACAGCCGCGTCCACGCGACCGGCGTCGGCACGCCGCGCTCGTCCATGACGGTGACGATCGCCTCGCCGGTGCCGAGTTCCTGCAGGACCCGCTCGAGGTCGTAGCCCGAGGCCGGGTAGGTGCGCACCGAGGCACGCAGCGCCGTCGCGTCGTCGGGCGTGAACGCACGGAGGGCGTGCTGCACCCGGGACCCGAGCTGCGCGAGCACGTCGGCCGGGACGTCCTTCGGCGTCTGCGTGACGAAGAACACGCCGACGCCCTTCGACCGGATGAGCCGCACGGTCTGCGTGATCGCGGCGAGGAACGCCTTCGACGCCTCGCGGAACAGCAGATGCGCCTCGTCGAAGAAGAACACGAGCTTCGGCTTGTCGAGGTCGCCGACCTCGGGCAGCACCTCGTACAGCTCCGCGAGCAGGTACATGAGGAACGTCGAGTACAGCTCGGGACGAGACGCCACGTGCGGCACCTCGAGGAGGCTCACGATCCCCTCCCCCTGGGCGGTCGTGCGCAGGAACGCGGTGACGTCGAGCTCGGGCTCGCCGAAGAACGTGTCGGCGCCGGCCGCCGAGAACGCGACCAGCTCGCGCAGGATGACACCCGCGGTCGCCCCCGACAGCCCGCCGAGGTCCTTCAGCTCGCTCTTGCCCTCGTCACTGGTGAGGAACGTGAGCACGGCGCGCAGGTCGGAGAGGTCGACGAGCGCGAGACCCTTCTCGTCGGCGTAGCGGAACACCAGGCCGAGACTCGACTCCTGCGTCGCATTGAGCCCGAGCACGCGGCTGAGCAGCAGCGGACCGAAGCCCGACACCGTCGCCCGCACCGGGACCCCGGATGCCGCGTCGTCGCCGAGCGCGTAGAACTCGGTCGGGTACGCCCGCGGCGTCCACTCCTGCCCGAGCGCGCTCGTCCGCGCTAGCAGCTTCTCGCTCGAGACCCCGGAGGCCGCGACGCCGGACAGGTCACCCTTGATGTCAGCCGCGAACACCGGCACGCCGTTCGCCGACAGCTGCTCGGCCAGCAGCTGCAGCGTGCGCGTCTTCCCGGTGCCGGTGGCCCCGGCCACGAGCCCGTGCCGGTTCGTCATCGCGAGCGGGATGCGGACGGGAACGGATGCCACCGGCCCACCGTTCACCAGCACGCCGAGGTCGAGGGCGGGAGCCGTCCCGGCGTACCCGGCGGCGACGGTCGCGACCTGCGCGTCGGTGAGCGGAGCGTCGGCCGGGGCGGGCGCGGGGGCTTCGGCCGGGGCGGGCGCGGGGGTTGCCGCGTCCCCGCCGGCCGCGGCACGGGCCTTCGCCGCCGCCGCCTCCGCCGCCGCGAGGTCGGCGCGGGCGCGGGCCAGGCGGAGCTCCGCCTCCGCGGCCTCGGCCTCCGCGCGCAGACGGGCGACCTCGGGGTCGTCGGCGGAACCGGGAACGGACGGCGTCGTGTCGCTCATTCCGTCAGCCTAGGACTGGGTCGAGGACGCGGGGTCCGCGATCCGGCGGTCGCGTCGGAGCGTCGCACGGTCGTCGTCCCGCGCGCGCAGGCGCGAGAACACCACGGCGAGCACGAGCGCCGCACCGGCACCGACGAGCGCGCCGCCGATGGTGTCGGACAGCCAGTGCGCGTGCAGGTACGTCCGGCTGAAGGCCATCAGGACGATCCATGCCCCACCGGCCACGCGCACCCAGAGCGTCGGGAACACGATCGCCGCCACGACCGCAATCGTCGCGGCGTTCGCCGTATGCCCGGACGGGAATGAGCCGTAGTCGGCCAGCACGAGGATGTCCTCCGGTCGCGCGCGACCGAAGGTGTGCTTGAGCACCTGGACGAGCAGAGCGCTTCCCGCCGAGGCCGCGAGGAAGTACACCGCCGTCCACCGTCGGCCGGTGAGGAACAGCGCAAGCGCCCCGCCGAGCGGGACGATGAGGATCGCGGTCACGTACCCGCCGATCTGGTTCATGACCAGGGCGATCGTGAGCAGCGGCTGGATCGGCGCCGAGGCGAACAGCTGGTTCCACCACACGTCGATCGCGAACGGGCTCGGCCCCCGGAAGTAGACCCAGGCGCCCAGCCCGCACGCCAACGCGATCAGCACCAGGCCGAGGACCGCGCGCACGCGCTCCGAACGCACCGTCACGATCGGCGGGAGCGTGGCATCCGAGTCCATCGCCCCATGATGCCCGCCCGGCGGGCCTCCGGCGAGAGCCGGGACGCGTCGCGCGCCCTCTGCTACTGTTCCGCTCTCACGGCGCGAGGCGCTCGACCGTGCGCGGCCGCACCAGCAGCCACAGCGCCAGGACGCCGATGATCGCGCACCCCACCATGACGGATGCCATGGTCGTGGCGGTGATGCCGGTACCGGTGGCGAGCAGTCCCACGAGGGGCGAGATGACGCCGGCGATCCCGAAGTTCGACGCGCCGATGATCGACTGCGCCGTGCCCGCCGCCTTGCCGTGCCGGTCGAGCGCGAGCACCTGCGCGCACGGGAACGTGAAGCCGCACGTGGTCATGAACAGGAACAGGGGGATGACGGTTCCCCACAGCCCGAGATCGAGCTGGTCGCACACGACGATGACGATCGCCCACAGTACGAGCGACGCGGTGGAGAAGGCGAGCACCCACTGCGGACCGAAGCGCGCCGCCAGACGCGAGGCGACCTGCACCCCGATCACGAGCCCGACGGAGTTGGCGGCGAACAGCACGCCGTACTGCTGCGCGTCGAAGCCGTAGCTCTGCTGGAACAGGAACGAGGAGGCCGAGAGGTAGGAGAACAGGCCGCTGAACGTCATCGCCCCGATGACGAGGACGCCGATGAAGACGCGGTCGCGGAAGACGCTGGCGTACCGCTGCCACACCGTCGTCGCGCCCTTGCCGCCACGGCGAGCGGTGGGGAGCGTCTCGGGGACGAAGACGATCGCCGAGACGAGCATCACGGTGCCGTAGGCCGCGAGCACCCAGAAGATCCCGCGCCACGGCATCACGGAGAGCAGCAGCGATCCGGCGAGGGGCGCGAGCACCGGGGCGACGCCGGAGACGAGCGCGAGGCGCGACAGCATGACGACGAGCCGGCGTCCGCCGAACAGGTCGCGGACGATCGCCGCCGCCACGACACCGCCCGCGGCCGCGCCCGCGCCCATGAGCACGCGCGCGATCGAGAGCGTCCCGAGCGTGGGCGAGAGCGCCGCGAAGACGCTCGCCGCCACGTGGAGCGCCGTGACCGAGAGCAGCGGGATGCGACGACCGACCTTGTCGCTCAGCGGACCGACGATCAGCTGGCCGAGTGCGAAACCGACCATCGTGCCGGTGAGCGTCAGCTGGATGGCGGCGGCCGAGGTCTGGAAGTCGGCCTCGAGCACCGGGAACGCCGGCAGGTAGAGGTCGATCGTGAACGGGCCGAGCGCGGTGAGCGCCCCGAGCAGCACGATGTAGAGCACCCGACGTCGCGCCGAGATGCTGTCGCCCGGGTGGAGCACGACCGGCGCGGTCGCCGGATTGCTCCCGAGCGTGCGGATGGCCCCCGTCGGGGAGGGCTCGGCGCGGGGAGTCGGGGGGATCACGGGCTGGGAGGCGGTATCGAGCACGGCGTCCGTTCGTTTCGCAACACGGATGGCCCGGCGATGACCGGGCTGAGATTTTCGGGGGAACATCGAACCTCGAATCGATTCGACATCGTCATACTATCGCGCGGTCCCGGGTCCCCACCATCCCCCTCCGGGGTTCCTCCCAGGCCGCTGGCGCATTCACCCGCATAGGCTGGGGCGCATCGGCTCGCGCCGAGCCTCCCGCCCCAGAGAGAGACAGCACGCACCGCATGAGCCCCGACAAGCGCAAGAGCGGCAATCCCGCCACGCAGGCCGACATCGACCTCACCGTCAAGCAGCAACGCGAGCAGAAGCGTCAGGAGAAGCTCGCCGAGTACCAGAAGCAGATCGCGCGCCGGAAGCGCAGCAAGGTCGTCTGGTGGGTGGTCGGTGCGACGGCCGCTCTCGCGGTGGTCGCCGTGGTCGTGGCATCCTTCGTCTTCGCTCCCGCCCCCGCTCCGAGCTATCAGGCCGGCGGCAGCACCGGTCGCGAGATCGAAGGCGTGCAGACCTTCCAGAACCGCTCCGACCACGTGCAGGGCTCGGTCACGTACGACCAGACGCCGCCCGCGGGCGGACCGCACAACCCGGTGTGGCTCAACTGCGGCGTCTACACCGAGCCGCAGCCGAACGAGAACGCCGTGCACGCCCTCGAGCACGGCGCGGTGTGGATCACGTACGACCCGTCCCGCGTCGACGCGGCCGGCATCGACGCCCTGAAGGCGGTCATGCCGTCGACCTACGCGCTCCTCTCCCCCTACCCCGGCATGGACACCCCCGTCGCGGTCAGCGCGTGGAACCACCAGCTCAAGGTCGACGACCCGGCCGACCCGCGCATCACGGAGTTCTTCACCGAGTACTGGCGCAGCCAGAACGCGCCCGAGCCCACCGCGCCGTGCACGGGCGGGGTCGACGGCCCCGGCAAGGCCTGACGTGAGCGACGACGCCCCCGTCGCCCGCCCCGCGACGCGACGGATCGTCGTCGCCGTCGCGGTGATCGCGCTGCTCGCGGTGGCGTTCGCGATCGGACGCTTCACCGCGTTCGGCGCTTCGGCGGCTCCCGCCACCCCGTCCGACACTTCGGCGGACGCCGGGTTTGCGCGCGACATGCAGGTGCACCACGGGCAGGCGGTGCAGATGGCTCTGGAGATCTACCGCAAGACCTCCGACGACGAACTGCGCATGCTGTCGTACGACATCGCCACCACCCAGGCGGGTCAGCGCGGCGAGATGTTCGACTGGCTCGTGCAGTGGGGGCTGCCGCAGGCATCGACGCGGCCGCTCATGCAGTGGATGGCCCCCTCCGGAGCGCACAGCCACGGCGACACCGCCGCCCTGTCGCAGGACGAGCTCCTCTCCCAGATGGGCATGGCGACGGATGCCGAGCTCGACCAGCTCCGGACCCTCCAGGGCCAGCCCGCCGACTGCCTCTTCCTCGACCTCATGATCCGCCACCACCAGGGCGCGATCCCCATGGCCGAGGCCGTCATCGAGCTCGGCAGCGACCCGCGTGTGAAGGACGTCGCGCAGGCGATCATCACGGGCCAGTCCGCCGAGATCGACGCGATGCACGACATCCAGGCACGCCTGTCCTGCAGCGCCTGACCCGATCACGACGAAGGGGCGTGGCATCCGATCGATGGATGCCACGCCCCTCGGCGTTCGTGCGGGACTCAGCCCTTCGTCGCTCCGGCGAGGAGACCGCGGACGAAGAACCGCTGCAGCAGGAAGAACACGATCAACGGGACGAGGATCGAGATGAACGTTCCGGCCGACTGCAGGAACCACTGGTCGCCCCACGTGCCCGACAGCGAGTTCAGCGACTGTGTCAGCGGCAGCGAGGACGATGGCGCGAAGATCGTCGCCACGAGCAGGTCGTTCCACACCCAGATGAACTCCAGCACCGCGAAGGATGCCAGCGCGGGAGCCGCGAGCGGGAGGATCAGGCGGAAGAACACCTGACCGTGACCGGCACCGTCGACGCGCGCCGCTTCGATGACCTCGGCCGGGATCTCCGCGATGAAGTTGTGCAGCAGGAAGATCGCCAGCGGCATCGCGAAGATCACGTGCGCGATCCACACCGTCGCGAAGCTGTGCTCCACGCCGCGCAGATCGAAGCCCGGGAAGATCGTGACGTCGTTGATCGTCAGTCCGCGCGAGAACAGGCTGAGCAGCGGCACGAGGGCCATCTGCAGCGGCACGATCTGCAACGCGAAGATGAAGATGAAGAAGAAGTTCCGGCCCTTGAACTCGATCCACGCGAACGCGTAGGCGATGAGCGAGGCGATCGCCAATGCGAACAGCACGACCGGGATCGTGATGGCCAGCGAGTTCACGAACGACGCGGCGAGCGTCAGCGCCGTGCCACCCGAGGTGAGCGCGAGACGGTAGTTGTCGATCGTGAACGACGGGTCGGTGAACACCGTCCACCAACCGGTCGACTGCGTGTCGGAGCCGGGGCGGAACGACGTGATGAACAGGCCGAACGTCGGGATCGTCCAGAAGAACGCGATCGCGATCGCGGCGATCGTCGCGCCCTTCGAGGTGAGACGCTTGCGCGCCATCGCCTCGTGCTTGCGGGTGTCGCGCGCGACCTGTCGGGCGGAACGCTTGTCGTCGGTGGGTTCGAGCACCACGGTGGAGGTGGTCATCGCACTTCCCTCTGCTTCCGGATCTGACGCACGTTGAAGATGATCAGCGGCAGGACGAACAGGAACAGCACGACGGCGAGGGCCGCGGAGTGCCCGTAGCTCTGGAACCGCTGCTGCTGGTTGACCATCTCGAAGGCGAGGACGGTGGAGTCGTTGCGACCACCGGTCATCACCGCGACGATGTCGTAGATTTTCAGCGCGCCGATGGCGATCGTGGTGAGCACCACGATCAGCGAGGAGCGGATGCCGGGAACGGTGACGTTGATGAAACGCTCCCACGCGTTGGCGCCGTCGAGCTCGGCGGCCTCCATCTGCTCCGGCGGCACCGCCTTGATGGCGGCGGAGAGGATGACCATCGCGAGGCCCGTCTGGCTCCAGATGAACACCACGACGAGCAGGAGAGTGTTGATCAGCGGGGTGGCCGCGAGCCACGACACCGGCTGACCGCCGAACGCCGTGACGATCGCGTTCAGGATGCCGATCTGGTCGCCCTGACGGAAGTCGTAGACGAACTTCCAGATGATGCCGGCACCGACGAACGAGATCGCGAACGGCATGAAGATGAGGACCTTGAGGACCTTCTCCCCCGCCGCGCGGTCGATGAAGACGGCGTACGCGAGACCGATCGCCGTGGCGAAGGTCGGCGCGAGCAGCACCCAGATGAGCGTGTTGATGACCGACCAGAAGCCCTCGGGGTTGGTGAAGGTCCAGACGTAGTTGTCGAAGCCGACGAAGTTCTTGCCCGTCTTGTCGAGGAACGACTGCACGAGGGTCGACAGCGCCGGGTACACCAGGCCCATCAGCAGCAGGATCGCGGCCGGGGCAGCGAAAAGCACGAGCTGGAACAGGTAGCCGGCGCCCTGACGCGAGCGGTAGTCGGCGTAGAACAGGATGCCGCCGAGGATCACCGCGATCGCGAGGACGTAGATGACCGCGTTCTGGTAGGGGCGCAGCAGCATGAAAGCGATCACGGGGATCGCGAAGCACGCGACGAGGCGGATCCAGAAGTAGCGCTTGCCGGACCGCGGCGCGTACTCGATCAGCAGGAGGAGCAGACCCACGACGGCGCCGAAGACGAGCAGCACGAGCGGGATCTGCACGAGCGGGTTCATCTCGCCCAGCGTCTTGAAGAAGCTGTTGAGAGAGAAGCCGAGGGACGTCGGCTTGGTTTCGGACGGTGCCCGCGTCACCATGAAGAGGAACAGCGCCACCACCGCGATGAGCGCGATGACGACGACCGTGACGGTCGTCCGGTGCCTCCGTGAGAGATCGCGGGATGCCGTCTCGGCATCCGGGACCTCGTGTGGGCGAGATGCCGCTGGGGGCTTCTCCGCCTGCCTGATCTGGGTCATGACTTCCCTCCCGAACACTCCGTCGTGCTCATCGATGGACGGGCCGCTCTCGTGGCTCCGTGGGGGTTACGGTACTCGGTGGGCCGCCCGCCGGAGCGGACGGCCCACCGATCTTGCGAGGTCGGGTCAGTTGTTGTAACCGGCCTGGATGTCGCTGAGCACCTTGTCGGTCGGCGTGCCGTCGATCCAGCTCACCATGCCCTTCCAGAACGATCCGGCGCCGACGGTGGCCGGCATGAGGTCGGACGCGTCGAAGCGGAGCGTGGTGTCGGGGTTCTGGACGACCTTCATGGCCTCCTGCAGGAACTCGCTGGATGCGAGCGACGGGTCGGCACCCTTGTTGGCCGAGATCACGCCGCCGAGCTTGACGCGGGCGTCAGCGAACTCGGGGCTCGACATGAACTCCGCGACCTTCTGGACGTTGGCGTCGTCGGAGAACGTCGCGACGAACTCGCCGCCACCCTCGACCGACTGCTCGCCCTCCTTGACGCCGGGGAGCAGGAACGCGTAGACGTCACCGTCGGGCGCGACCTTGACCTCGCCACCGGAGGCGTTCTTGACCGTCAGGAAGTTCGACGACAGGAACGAGGCCTGGTGGGTCAGCGCGCAGCTGCCGTCCGCGACCTTGGCGGCGACGTCGGCGAAGGCCACCGAGTTGATGCTCTTGACGTCACCGAAGCCGGCGTTGACGTAGGCCGGGTTGAGCAGGATCTTGCCGACGGCGTCGAAGGCGTCCTTGATCTGCGGGTCGGTGAACTTCACGTCGTTGGCGACCCACTTGTCGTAGACGTCGGGGCCGGACTGACGGAGGACGAGGTCTTCGATCCAGTCGGTGCCGGGCCAGCCGGAGGCGTCGCCCGACGCGAAGCCGGCGCACCAGGGAGCCGATCCGGTCTTCTGCTGGATGGTCTGGGTGAGCGTGAGCAGCTCGTCGTACGTCTTCGGGATCGAGACGCCCCACTCCTTGAACTTCGCCGGCGAGTACCAGACGTAGCCCTTGACGTTGGCCAGCATCGGAGCGGCGTAGAAGTCGCCGTCCACGGTGCCGTAGGACTTCCAGTCCTTGCCCCAGTACTTGTCGACGTTGGACGAGACGGCGTCCGTCGCCTTCTTCACGTCGCCCGTGCCGACGAGGGTCTGGAGCAGACCCGGCTGCGGGACGATCGCGATGTCGGGGGCGTCGCCACCGGTGACCTTGGTCACGATGTTGCCCTCGAAGCTCTTGTCGCCGGTGTACTCGACCTTGATGCCGGTGTCCTTCGTGAACTGGTCGAAGGACTGGTTCAGCAGGTCGGCCTCGCTACCGGTGATACCACCGGAGATGCGGACCGTGGTGGTGCCCTGCGAGCTCCCGCCGGATCCGCCCGAGTCGCCCTCGGCACAGCCCGCGAGCGCGATCGCACCGACCGCCAGCAGCCCGACGGGAGCCAGCAGGCGATACCGCTGTGACATGCCCATGTGATTTCTCCTCTTTGAGTTCTGTGCATCGGAACCCGTCGGGAACCGATTCCAGATCACCGTAGGCTAGAACGACCCGTTGCGCAACAAACTTTGATCACGAGTCAATAACTGGCGGATTCCCGGGGAACTTGGCGGGGGAAACGTGGAGGAACCGGTTCCAGATTCGGCATTTGTCGGATACTCTTCATGACGTCGACACGGACGTCGACCACCCTCGAGGAAGACGGCTATGAGCGGAATCGCCGATGTGGCACGCCTGGCAGGCGTGTCGAAGTCGACGGCGAGTCGCGCGCTGACCGGCGGCGGCTACGTCTCCGACGACACCCGGCGACGCGTCACCGACGCAGCGGCATCCCTCGGCTACGTGCCCTCGACGAGCGCCGTGAGCCTCGCGACCGGGCGCACCCGCACGGTCGCCCTGATCGTCCCCAAGGTCAACCGCTGGTACTTCGGCGCGATCATCGAGGGCGTCGAACGCTCGCTCATCTCGCAGGGTTACGACGTGACCCTCTACGTCGCCGAACCCGGGTCCCGCGACCGCGAGAGCCTGTACTCGACGTACCTCGCGCGCAAGCGGTTCGACGGCATCATCGCCGTCGCGCTGGAGCCCGGCGACAGCGACCTCGAGCGCCTGCTCGCGATCGACAAGCCCACCGTGTGCATCGGAAACCCGCTGCAGGGCATCCCGACCCTGGGTCTCGACAACATCGGAATCACCCGGATCATCACCCAGCACCTCATCGCGCTCGGGCACACCGACATCGCCTTCGTCGGCAGCACTCCGCCCACGGATGCCCCGGCCCGCGACGTCGACGAGCGCTCGATCGGCTACCGCAACGCCATGAACGACAGCGGCCTGGCGGTGCGGATCCGCAACGTCCCGTCGACGCTCACGATCACCGACGCCTACGCCGCCGCGGCCTCCTTCCTCGCCGACGCCGCATCACGGCCGACCGGCGTGGTTGCGGCGTGCGACGAGGTGGCCGTGGGCGTCATCATCGCCGCACGCCGCATGGGCATCTCGGTCCCCACCGAGCTGAGCGTGGTCGGCATCGACGGTCACGACTACGCCGAGATGTTCGCGCTGACCACGATCGAGCAGTACCCGGACGCGCAGGGCGTCGAGGCGACCCGCCTGCTGCTCTCCATGCTCGAGGGCGAGCAACCGCCGCCCCGCACCACCGCCGACACCCGGCTGGTCGTGCGCGCGTCCACCGCTCCCCCGCGCACCCTCTGACGACGAAGGGACCCCGGATGCCAGGCATCCGAGGTCCCCTTGTCGTTGCGGATCAGTCGGCTCGGCGCGCCGACCGGCGACGGATGACGACACCCAGGCCCATCAGAGCGAGGGCGGCGAGGACTCCGGCCCCCATCCACGCGCCGTCGGTTCCGGTGACGGCGAGCGCACCGTGAGAGGGCCCGGCCGCTGCCTCTCCCGCCGCCGCGTCACCCACACGCAGCGGAACGGTGATCTGCGTCCCGGTCGGCTGCGCCGTGAGGGTCAGGGCGAGCGAGTCAGGGGCGTCCGCGGGAACCGTCACCGTGACGATCGACGAGCCACCGAGGACCGCCGACGCGACGGCCGATCCGGCGCCGACGCTCGCCGTGAGCGCCGTGTGCGCCGGAGCACCGAGCGACGTGAGGTCGAGGTCCGACACCGTGAGGGTGGCCGTGCCCCCGCGCTGCACCTGGTCGGGGACGCCCGAGACCTGCACCGCGCGCGCGGTGAAGTCGGGGGTGAGGCCCGGGGTCTTGCGCAGGTAGTCGAACCAGCCGTCGCGGTCGATCAGACCGGAGTCGCGCGTGTCGGTTCCTTCGCGGAAGACCGAGAAGCTGTCGCCGCCCTGGAGGAGGAAGCTGAACGAACCGACCCGGTACGGGGCCGCCGGGTCCACGGCCACGCCGTCGATCCAGATGCCCGTCACGCGCTGGCCGGCGGGGCGCGAGGCGTCGTAGGTGTAGCGGACGTTCTCGGACACCCCCAGCGCGAGGTTCGTCGTGCCGCGGCCCGCGGCATCGCCCCACTGCTGCTCCAGCATGACGCGCAACTGGTCGCCGGTGAGGGTCGTGGTCCACAGGTTGTTGACGAACGGCAGCACCGCGTTGGCCTCCGCGACCGTGATGACGCCGTCCTCCCCGTAGAGCAGTTCGTCGCGCAGACCGCCCGGGTTCACGACCGCGAGGTCGGCCCCGCCCAGCGCCGGGTCCGAGAGCTTCCACAGCAGCGCGTCGGCCACGAGTCCGCCGAGCGCGGACGGCTTCGAACGGTCGTCGCGCTTACCGCCGGTGTAGACACCGTTCACGTAGCCCCCGCCCTGGAAGGCGGTGGTGATGTCGGCCGTGACCGACCCCACCGGCACCCGGCCCACGACGTCCGCCCTCGCCCGGGCGTCGACGACGATGTCGTTGACCTCCTTGACCCGGGGGTAGGTCGCGATGAGTCGGGCGTCGAGCTCGCCGCTCGTCTCCGGCTTCACCGCGGCGAGCCTCGGGACATTGCGGACGGTGTAGTCGACCACGTCGCCGGCGTCGTCGACCTTCAGGACGACCTGTCCGATGTTCTCGCCGTAGCTCCCGGTCTGCAGGATCGGGCGCGTCCGGTCCGTCCCCGGGACCGGAGCCTTCCACGCGTACTTCGCGTGCGTGTGGCCGGTGAAGATGGCATCCACCGCGGGAGCGGTGTCGTTGACCATGCGCTCGAACACGCCGCCCTCGGCGAGCGCCTGGTCGAGCGTCGCCTTCTCGTCGCCCACCTCGGTGCCCTCGTGGTACTCCGCCACGATGACGTCGACCTGATCGTCGATCTCAGCGACGACACGGTTCACCTCGGCGACCGGGTCCCGGAATTCGATCCCGCGGATGCCGCTCTCGGTGACGAGCGTCGGCGTCGACTGCGTGACCGCACCCACGACACCCACGCGCACCCCGTCGACCTCGAGGATCGTGTAGCCCGGCAGGATCGGCGCACCGTCCTTGTAGACGTTCGCCGCGAGGTACGGGAAGTCGGCGAGGTCGGACACGCGCCCGGTGAGGTCGTCGGCACCCTTGTCGAACTCGTGGTTTCCCGTTCCGGATGCCGCGAGCTCCAGCGCGTCGAGGACGTCCAGCGTCGGCTGGTCGCCGAACTCCGACGACGCGAACACCGAGGCACCGATGTTGTCGCCGTTCGAGAGGAACAGCGTGTTGTCGTCGCCGTACTCCGCGCGCAACTGCTCGATCGTGCCGGCGAACTTCACCGTGTTGGCGTCGATCCGGCCGTGGAAGTCGTTGATGCCGAGCAGGTTGATGTCCGTCGTCGACGACAGGTCGAGACCCACGATCACGGGGTCATGGTCGCTCGAGCGGTACGGCGACGTGTCGTAGAAGTTCAGCGCGTTGTAGTTGTAGCGGCTGTACTCGAGAGCCAGCGCCTCCACGGCGTTGATGTTCCAGATGTCGGTTCCCGTGACCAGCCCGCGCGCCGAGGGGGACGCCAGGACGTGGTCGAGCGAGCCGGACTGCCCGTCGTACGAGTATGAGTACTTCCCCGTGCCCGCCTCGAGCGGCTCGAAGCCGAACGAACGGAGCTTCTCGATCGGGTCCTCGTACGTGTAGGCGTTGAAGTCGCCGAGGAGGAAGACGTCGTCCGTGCCGGCCGCCGCCGAGCGCTCCTTCGCGAAGTTCCCGAGCGCCTCGGCCTGTCGCACGCGGTCGCCGTTGAAGGCGCCCTGGGTTCCGTCATCGGCGTTGTCGCCGGTGGCGTCGTCGCTGGTGCCCTTGGACTTGAAGTGGTTCACGATCGCCAGGATCTTGGCATCCGGATCTCCGACCGGGGCGAACGCCTGCGCGAGCGGCTGGCGCGCGTTGGCGAACGCGGGATCGTCGAGGATGACGCTGTCGCCGACCGGGGCGACGATCCCCTTCTTATAGATGAAAGCGGTGCGGATGACGTCTTCGGATGCAGGGAGAACCGCTGGAGACGGGACGAATGCCCACAGCTCTGAGCCCGCTTTCGCGTTGAGCGCACCCACGAGGGTCGACAGCGCCGCGTCGCGGTCCTTGCCGAACTGCGCCGAGTTCTCGATCTCCTCGAGCGAGACGACGTCGGCGCCGAGGCCGTTGATCGCGGCGACGATCTTCGACTGCTGACGCTGGAGGTTCTCGTCGTTCGCGGCACCGCGGGGGCCGTTGTTCGGGCACTTGTCCGCGGTGATCGGGTTGCCCGCGCGGTCTTTGTAGGTCGAGGTGCAGCCGACGCTCTCAGCCGTGGTGGTGAAGTAGTTCAGCACGTTGAAGCTCGAGATCTTGACGTTGCCGCCGACCGGTTCGGGCGCGCTCTTCCGGGTGTTCTCGAACGAGGCAGGCTGGACGGTGTCGGCGTTCGCGACGGTGAGCTGCTCGGTGGGCTGGAATGTCCACAGCTTGTTGCGGAAGTCCAGGATCACGGGCGTCTCGAACGTCACGGCTGCGCCCACTCGCACGGGATTCTCAAGCGACACGTACGGCAGCGGATCGTTCTTGCCCGTGGTGAGGTAGTTCACGGAAGCGCCGTCATCGAGGATCACGCCACGAGCCGCATTGTCGGTGACCGCCTCGTCGTACTCCCGCGTGCCGGGGCGCGCGACATCCGAGGGGGTCCGCAGCGGCGTGGTGCCGGCGGCGAGCCCCAGGACAGCGAAGCGGTTGGTGTCGTAGTTGTCCGTGACCGTGAAGTCGCCCGTCGGCGCGAGGAGCATGCCCTCGAAGGCCTCACGCTCGTCGTCCGTGCGGGGCCAGCCGATCTTCGCGGGCTGGACGGCGCTGACGGCCTCGTCGAGCACCCGCACGTCGTCAGCGGCCGCGGTGATCTCGGTGAGGGAGTTGTATTCGGACACGGGGCCCGTGACCTCGACGTAGTCGCCCTTCTCGACCTTGGCTGTTGCGGCCGATCCGAAGACGAAGATCGCGTCCGACGCGGTGTGCGTGGCGAGGTCGATGTCGCCGCCGGTCCCGGGCGTCTGGATGTAGAAGCCGTTGTACCCGCCGGTCGGGTAGGCCGCGGTGACGATGCCCCGGGTGGTGACCGTGCTCCCGACCAGCGGCGAGGTCGCACCCGTGCCCTGGATGTCGCGGATCGGCACCACTGCGCCCGGCGTGACCGTCGGGGCCGGGGTCGGTGCGGGCGTCTCGGTCGGGGTCGCCGAGGGCTCGGGGGCGGGCGCCGCACCGGAACCCTGCGGTGTGACGGTCGTGGCGTTGGTGAAGTCTGCGGAGTTGTCGTTCGTGTCGGCGAAGCCGGTGCGGACGAGAGAGTTGGGTGTGGTGGTCGATCCGTCGACCACGGCCGGCGCCGTCTCGAACGACACGGCGGTGCCGTATCCGAGGAAGTCCACGACGCGAGCGTCGTCCACGTTCCCCGCCGGCAGGGCGAGCGATTCGGCGACGTTGGCGAGGAAGAGCTGACCGGTCGTACCCGAGGGATTCAGTCCGGTGCTCGTGAGGTCGGGGGTCGGCAGGTCGGCGCCGTTCGTCCCATTGCCGGGGAGGCCGATGAGGTAGTACGCGCCCGGGGCTATGGATCCGCTCAGCGGCTGCGTGTTCGCGCCGTTGGGGGCTGCGACGTTCCCCGCGGAGCGGTACTGCAGCGACCATCCGGTCAGGTCCTGGGCGGTGTCGCCGGCGTTGTAGAGCTCGACGAACTTCTTGTTGAAAGGGGCGCCGGCGCTGCCGCCCTTGAGGTAGGCCTCGTTGATCACCACCCGGGGGCCGTCGGCGGCGAACGCGGGAGCAGGGACCAGAGCGGATCCGAGCAGGGCGGCGCCGAGGACGGCGCTCAGTGTGGTGGTGAATCGGCGCGCGGGCGCGCGGGAGGGTGCGTGATGCATGGGTCTCCAAAGAACGACGCGCGACGGAGCGACGTCGGGTGGGGGGATCGACGGGGGGTCTCTTCGACCGTAAACGAACACATATCGATTTCCCAGACTTCGATGTTTCGAGTCGGTGAACATCGGGCCCCACCCCCGGAGACGGACGAAGGCCCGGATGCCACTGGCATCCGGGCCTTCGTTACGCGAAGTGCGTGGAATTACTTGAGGGTCACCGTGGCGCCGGCAGCCTCGAGGGCTTCCTTCGCCTTGTCGGCGGTCTCCTTGTTCGCGCCCTCGAGCACGGCCTTGGGGGCACCGTCGACGACGGCCTTGGCCTCGCCGAGGCCGAGCGAGGTGAGCTCGCGGACGACCTTGATGACCTGGATCTTCTTGTCGCCGGCGGCCTCGAGGACGACGTCGAACGAGTCCTTCTCCTCGACCTCTTCGACGGGGGCAGCGCCACCGGCGGCGGGGCCGGCCACGGCCACGGGGGCGGCAGCGGTGACGTCGAAGGTCTCCTCGAACGCCTTGACGAACTCGGAGAGCTCGATGAGGGTGAGCTCCTTGAACGCGTCGAGCAGCTCTTCGGTGCTGAGCTTAGCCATTGTGTTTCTCCTTGATCGGGATTGTCATCCGGGCCGGGTCAGGCCGCGGTGTCCTGCTTCTCGCGCAGCGCGTCGACCGTGCGAACGGCCTTCGACGGAAGCGCCTGGAAGACGTATGCCGCCTTGGTCATCGTCGCCTTCATCGCACCGGCGAGCTTCGCCAGCAGGACTTCACGGCTTTCGAGATCGGCGAGCTTGTTGACCTCATCCGCGGTGAGCGGGGCGCCATCGAAGTAGCCGCCCTTCACCACGAGCTGAGGGTTAGCCTTGGCGAAGGCACGCAGGCTCTTCGCGACGGCGACGGGGTCGCCGTGCACGAACGCGATGGCAGACGGGCCCTTGAGCTCGTCGTCCAGTCCCGAGACCCCCGCGTTGGCGGCGGCGATCTTGGTCAGCGTGTTCTTCACCACGGCGTACTCCGCGTCCTGACGGATGTCGTTGCGCAGCTGCTTGAGCTGGGCAACCGTCAGACCGCGGTACTCGGTCAGCAGAACGGCAGTCGAGTTCTCGAAGTGCTTCGTGAGCTCGGCGACCGATGCGTCCTTCTGCGCCATGGCCACTCCTTGTGTGTACGAGGTGCTCCGCGGAAGCGGGGCACCGGCCAAGACACCGGGCGACGGCAAAAAAAGAAGAGCTCCGGCGCAGGCGCACGGAGCTCGGAATCCCGATCGGGAGGAGTTACGTATACCTGCGCAGGTCCTCTGCCTTTCGGCAGACGCTTCGATCTTCGTGCACGCACGACGATGACCGGCGGTCTTTGGCTTGCCCCCACTGTACCAACCCCTCGCCCGCGCGCCAAATCCCCGCCCGGCAGCCACACCGCGAGCGCGAGACACACCGCGCCATCGAACAAGCCGACCGTCCGACGGGGTTAGGGTCGAACGCATGTCCCCCGAGCTCGTCGCCTCCCGCAGCGCCGACCTCGAGTCGCGGATCGTCGCCGATTCCCGCGACCGTGTCGCCTGGATCCGCGCGCGTTCGCGGGGCATCACCGCGACGGACGTCGCGACCCTCACCAGCGCCAACGCGATCGCGCGAGCGGCGGATGCCAAGCTCCTCGGCTCGAACTTCTCGGGCAACGCCTACACGGCGCACGGTCGTCGGCGCGAGCCCGAGATCGCGGCATGGGTGGCGGCGACGCATGGCATCCAGCCCTCGTCCGCGCTGTACCACGCCGTCGTCGAGAAGCGGCACCTCGCCACCCCCGACGGGGTCGTCGTGGATGCCGAGGGGCGCATCGTCCTGGCCGAGATCAAGACGACCAACAAGTCGTGGCGGTCGATCCCCCGCACCTACCTGCGGCAGGTCTGGTGGCAGCAGCACGTACTCGGCGCGGAGCGCACGCTCGTGGCATGGGAGCAGCACGACGGCTTCGTTCCCGTGGACGACGAGCCGCGCTGCCAGTGGGTGGACCGCGACGAGAAGGAGATCGCGTCGCTCGTCCGCCTCGCCACGTCGCTCATCGACGAGCTGTACCGGCGCACCACCTCGGGCCGCGCGCCGGCTCCACGCCCCGAACCCACCGAGAAGTATCGCGCGCTCGCGCTCCTCGACGGATAGTTGACTCACATCAAACATCCGGCGTATAGTTGCTCTTAGTCAACTATCGCGCCGACGTCGTCGCGGCATCCTTCCTCCCCCAGGAGACCCCCGCATGACCTCAACCGTCCCCGACACCGCCGCGCCGCGGCGCGTGCTCCCCGCCCTGATCGGACTGCTCCTCGGCATGTTCGTGTCGATGCTGGCCTCGACCGTCGTCTCGACGTCGCTGCCGGTCATCGTGCACGACCTGTCCGGCGATCAGAACGCCTACACCTGGGTCGTCACCGCGACCCTCCTCACCACCGCGATCTCCACCCCGATCTGGGGCAAGCTCGCCGACCTGTTCAACCGCAAGGTGCTGATCCAGGTCGCGATCGCGATCTTCGTGCTCGCCACCGCGGCCGCCGGTTTCTCGCAGAACACCGACATGCTCATCGCCTTCCGCGCCGTGCAGGGCCTCGGCGCCGGTGGCCTCGCCGCGCTCAGCCAGGTCATCATGGCCGACATCATCAGCCCGCGCGAGCGCGGTCGCTATATGGGCCTGTTCGGTGCCGTGATGGCCGTCGCCACCGTCGGCGGCCCGCTCCTCGGCGGCGTGATCACGGATGCCTTCGGCTGGCGGTTCAACTTCTTCGTCGCCCTGCCCTTCGCCGTCGCCGCACTCCTCATCCAGCAGCGCACGCTGCACCTCCCGAAGCGCGCGAAGCGCAAGGTCAAGATCGACTACCTCGGCATCGTGCTGCTGTCGACCGCCGTCTCGCTGCTGCTGATCTGGGTGACCAACGCCGGACGCTCCTTCGACTGGGCGAGTACCGAGACGCTCCTCATGGTCGGCGGCGCCGTCCTCGCCGCGATCCTCTTCATCGTGGTCGAGCTGCGGTCGTCCGAGCCGCTCGTGCCGCTGACCCTCTTCCGGGATGCCACGTTCACCCTCGCCACGATCGCCTCGATCGCGACCGGTCTGGCGATGTTCGGCACGTCGGTGTTCCTCAGCCAGTACATGCAGATGGCGCGCGGAGCGACGCCCACGCAGGCCGGCGTCATGACGATCCCGATGATCGCGGGTCTGCTCCTGGCATCCATCATCGTCGGCGCGCTCATCACGCGCTTCGGCCACTGGAAGCCGTTCCTCATCGCGGGCGGCGTGCTGCTCATCGCGGGGACGTACCTACTGTCGACGATCCACTACGACACGAACTTCGCGCTGGTGTCGCTGTACATGTTCCTGCTGGGCGCCGGTGTCGGCATGACGATGCAGAACCTCGTGCTCATCGTGCAGAACACCGCCGATCCCGAGCGCATGGGGGCGGCGAGCTCCGGCGTGACGTTCTTCCGCAGCCTGGGCGGCACCATCGGCGTCTCGGTCATGGGCGCGGTGCTCGCGAGCACGGCGACGAGCCTGTTCACCGATCGCGCCGCGGACGTGCAGGCCGCCATCGCCGGGCTCGGTCCGGCCGGTGCTCCCGTCGCGCAGGCGCTGCAGTCCGGCACGATCCCGCAGGTGTCGACGCTCCCCGACACCGTGCGCGTGATCGTCGAGGACATCTACGCCCTGTCGATCGCCCACGCGTTCCTCATCGCCGTGCCGGTGGCCATCGTGAGCCTCATCGCCATCGTGTTCCTGCCGAACCGTCCGCTCACGCGCATGACGACGTCGGAGCGCGTCGCCGCGAGCGAGGCGGACCTGGCCACCGTGTCGGTCCCGGAGGGAATGGCGGCGTTGGCCACGACGGGAACCGTCTCGACGGCGAACGTTACGTCGCGTCGCCGGACGCGGTCGAACGCCCCGATGGGGGAGGATGGGTGACATGACGAGCGAAAACGACGCCGAGCGGCAGGCCGCCGTGCACGCGCTCGAATCGTCGTTCTCCGAGCTCCTGACCACGTTCCGCCGCTACATCGCGGAGGCGGCGGAACGGGTCAGCCCCGGGATGCTCCCGGCGACGTTCAAGACGCTGTCGGTCGTCAGCCGGTTCGGTCCGATCACCCTGTCGACGCTGGCCGAGCGACTGGCCACCGACAAGGGATTCCTCAGCCGCGCGATCAGCGACCTCGAGGGCGCCGGCCTGGTGACGCGCACCCTCGACCCGAACGATCGCCGCTCGCGCCTCATCGCGGTCACCCCCCTCGGGCAGGAGCGCCTCGACGACGCCCGCGCGCCGCACGAGAGCCGCCTGTACGAGGCGCTGACCGACTGGTCGGTCGACGACATCGCGCATCTTTCGACGATGCTGCACGCCCTCGCCGTGGGCGGGGTGCCGGTCGCGGGTGAGCGTTCGCCCCGCGGAGCGGACGCGACACGGTGATCGAGGCGTAACACCGCCGAGACAATGGCGCGCTTGACTGGTCGAGTCGAGGCGGAGTCGCTGTCGACGTGACCCCGAGAGGAGCGCCCGATGAGATTCCGATCGACGCGTCCCGAGGCCAGCGTCGAGGCGCCCGGCCCCACCCATCCCGAGACCATGCGCGCCGTCGTCCTGGACGCCCCCGGCGAGCCCGACGTCCTGCACGAATCGACCGTGGCGGTGCCGACACCGATCATGAGCGAAGTGCTGGTGCGCGTGGTCGCGGCGGGTATCAACCCGATCGACGCGAAGACCCGCGCAGGCCGCGGCGCGAGCGGCGCGATCACGTCGTGGCCCGCGACCCTCGGCTACGACTTCAGCGGGGTCGTGGTCGCGACCCCGTACGAGTCCCACCCCTTCCCGCCGGGAACCGAGGTGTTCGGCATGACGCCGACCCCGCGCACGCCCGGCACGTACGCCGAGTACGCCGTCGTCCCGTCGCTCTCGCTCGCGCGGAAGCCCGCGTCGCTCTCCCACGTGGAGGCCGCCGGGGTTCCCCTGGCCGCCCTGACCGCGTGGGGCGTCGTCGTCGAGACGGCGCTGGCCCACGCGAACCAGCGCATCCTCATCCACGCGGCGAGCGGGGGCGTCGGACACTTCGCCGTGCAGTTCGCCGCGTACTTCGGCGCGCACGTGATCGCGACCGGGTCACCGCGCAACCTCGACTGGCTGCGCGAGCTGGGTGCGGCCGAGGTCGTCGATCACACGGCGGTCCGGTTCGAGGACGTCCTCGCCGACGTCGATGTCGTCGTCGACCTGATCGGCAACACCGTCGCGAACACGGGCACGCGCTCGCTCGACGTCCTCCGTCCGGGCGGTCTGCTGATCGAGGTCCCCACCGGCGCGTGGCCCGGCTATCGCGATGCGGCGGCGGCGCGTGGCATCCGTTCCACCGGATACAAGGTCGTCCCCGACGGCAGCGCGCTGGCCACGATCGCGCGCCTGCTGGATTCCGGAGCCGTCCGCGTCTTCGTCGACCGGGTGTTCGACCTCGAGGATGCCGCGGACGCCCACCGCGAACTGGAGAAGGGGCACACGCGGGGCAAGATCGTCCTGCGCGTCAGCGACGACTGACCCCGCCCGACGCGAGCACGCGCCGCCCCTCGCCCACGACCTCCTCGGCGACCTCGTCGAGGAGCGGAGACGTGAGGTTCCACTGCTGCCAGAACAGGGGCACGTCGACGGGGTCGCCGCCGAGCCGCACGAGCGCGCCGCTCGCCAGGCCCGCGGCGGACTGGAAGCCCGGTAGCAGTCCCCACCCGAGTCCGAGCGCGACGGCGGTCGCGAAGTCCTGCGAGGCGGGGACGCGATGCCGCGGCGGCTCCCCCGCCGGCACACCGCGAGCGGCGAGCCACTGCGTCTGCAGATCGTCGCGGCGGTCGAAGTCGACGACCGGCGCCGCCGCCAGGGCCGTCGCGTCCACCCCGTCCGGAAACCACCGCGCGGCGAATCCGGCCGACGCGACCGCCTCGTAGCGCAGGACCCCGAGGCGACTCACGCGGCATCCGGCCACGGGCACCTCGCGCGACGTGACCGCCGCCATGACGACGCCGGATTCCAACAGCCCCGCGGTGAAGTCCTGGTCGTCGCGGTGCAGGTCGAACACGACGGAGCGGCGCTCCGCGACCCGCTGCAACGGCGGCAGGAACCAGGTCGCGAGCGAGTCCGCGTTGACCGCGAGCGGGACGGATGCCACGGCCCCGTCGTCGGCGCCCATCGCCGCGAGCGCGTCGTGCTCGAGCAGCGCGAGCTGGCGCGCGAGGCGGACCACGGCGTCGCCCGCGGGCGTCGTCCGCACGGGTTTTGACCGCACGAGCACGACGCGCCCCAGTTGGTCCTCGAGCGCGCGCAGACGCTGGCTCACCGCGGACGGGGTGATGTGGAGGCGGCGTGCCGCGGCATCCAGGGTCCCCTCGTCCACCACCGTGGCGAGGGTGCGTGCGAGGTCCAGAGGAACCGACATGAAGTGATGCTAATGCTTCGTGAGAATCGTGAACTGGTCTGGATGCCCCGCGCGCCCTAGCGTCGGAGGGTGCTCTCCTCCCTCGCCGCCGGATTCGGTCTCGGCCTCTCGCTCATCGTCGCGATCGGCGCGCAGAACCTCTTCGTGCTGCGCCAGGGCGTGCGCCGCGAACACGTCCTCGCCGTCGTCGCGGTGTGCGCGGCCTCAGACGCGGTGCTGATCGCGCTCGGCGTCTCGGGCGTGGGCGCGATCGTGACCGCGGTGCCGTGGGTGCTCGCCGTCGTGCGCTGGGCGGGGGCCGCCTTCCTCGTCGGGTACGGCGTCGTCGCCGCGCGGCGGGCGCTGCGGCCGTCGGGCGCGACCCTCCACGTCGACGAGGGCGCGTCGACGAGCGTCCGAACCCTCACCGCGACGACCACCCGCACGGCGGCGATCCTCACCTGCCTCGCGCTCACGTGGCTGAATCCGCACGTCTACCTCGACACCGTGTTCCTGCTCGGGTCGGTGGCCGCGACGCACGGCGCCGAGCGCGGCGTGTTCGGTGTCGGCGCCGCGGCCGCGAGCGTCGTCTGGTTTGCCGCCCTCGGCTTCGGCGCGCGGTTCCTCGGCCGGTGGCTCGACAGCCCGCGGGCCTGGCGGGTTCTGGACGGCGTCATCGCCCTCGTCATGTGGGCGTTGGCTGTGTCGCTCGTCCTCCCGGTGTTCACCGGGTGAGGTGACAATGGAGCCATGGCCACCGTCGAGATCACCGTTCGCGGACACGTTCAGGGCGTCGGATTCCGCTGGGCGCTGCGCGCCGAGGCCGAGCGACTCGGCGTCACGGGCTGGGTGCGCAATCGCCGCGATGGCGCCGTCGAGGCGCGTGTGAGCGGCACACCGGCCGCGGTCGACGCGCTCGTCGCCTGGGCACACACCGGTCCGCCGCTAGCGCACGTCGAGCGGGTCGAGGTCACTGAGCTGCCGGATGCCGAGGACGGCGAAGGCTTCGAGATCCGGGCCTCGGCCTAGCCGCGGTTCGGCCTAGCCTCGGTCCGGCCTAGCCGCGACCGTTCGGGAGACCCGCGCGGAGCTCCTCGAGCACCTCGGCCGCGTCGTCCCACCGCGCGAGCGCCGCAGCCTGCCCGGCCCACAGCGACAGCAGCTCGCCCTCGCCCGCGGCGGCAGCCGCCGCCCGGAACACCCCGGTGAGCCAGTTCTGCGCGGGGAACGGCGCGATCGCCCCGGCCGCTTCGATCTCGCGGACGGCACGATTCGGGATGCCACGCGCCAAACGCCCGCTCATCGCCCGGGTCAGCACCGTGTCGGTGTCGCGCGCGGCGGCGAGGGCGGCTCTGTGGGCGGCGGTGGCCGCGGACTGCCGCGTGCGGAGGAACGCCGTGCCGACCTGAACGCCCTCGGCGCCCAACGCCAACGCGGCGGCGACTCCGCGGCGATCGGCGATCCCGCCCGCGGCGATCACCGGCACGGACACCGCGTCCACGATCTGCGGCACAAGCGCGAACGTCCCGACGAGCGAGGCCGCGGGATCGCGCAGGAACGACACGCGGTGGCCCGCGGCCTCCATGCCCGTCGCCACCACGGCATCCACTCCCCCCGCCTCCAGCGCGACGGCTTCCCTGACCGAGGTGGCGGTGCCGACGACACGGATGCCGTGCTCTCGGGCGCGCGCGACGGTCGTGGCATCCGGGACGCCGTAGACCACGCTCAGGACGTCGGGGCGCGCGGTGAACACCGCGTCGAGCTGGTCGGCGAGCGCCGGCAGGAAGGTGGCGGGCGCGGTCGGACGTGCGACACCGGCGGCGGCGAACAGCTGAGCCGTGGCATCCAGGATCGGGACGAGATCGACGTCGGACGGGGCGACCTCGTCGCCGCGCGGCCACCACAGGTTCACGGCGATCGGGCGGTTGGTCGCCTGTCGCAACCGCGCGATCGTGTCGGCGATGCGGTCCGGCGAGTAGCCGTAGAGTCCGAACGAGCCGAGTCCGCCGCCGGCGCTGACGGCCGCGGTCAGCTCGACCGACGACAGTCCGCCGAAGGGGCCGAGGACGATCGGGAGGTCGACCCCGAGGAGGTCGGTGAGCCGCGGCACGGTCAGTCCAGGGGCCGCAGGAGACGGTCGAGGAACCGGCGCGTGCGCTCCTTCTGCGGCGCGGTGAACAGCGTCGCGGGGGCGCCCCGCTCGACGATGACGCCCTCGTCGAAGAACAGCACTTCGTCCGCGACCTCGCGCGCGAAGCCGAGTTCGTGCGTGACGATGACCATCGTCCACCCGTCATCCGCGAGTCCCCGCAGCACCTTCAGCACCTCGCCGACCAGCTCGGGGTCGAGCGCGCTCGTCGGCTCGTCGAACAGCAGAAGGTCGGGCTGGAGCGCCAGCGCGCGCACGATCCCCACGCGCTGCTGCTGACCGCCGGAGAGCTCCGCGGGGTAGGCGTCGCGCTTCTCGGCGAGTCCCACGCGGGCGAGCAGCGCCTCGGCGCGGGCGACGGCCTCGGCCTTCGGCGCGCCGTGCGCGTGCACCGGGCCCTCGATGACGTTCTGCAGCACGGTGAGGTGCGGGAACAGGTTGTGGTGCTGGAACACCATCGCCGACCGGTCGCGCATCGCGGCGCGGTCGGCCTTGGGCACGGGACGCGCGAAATCGATCGTCGGGCCGCCGTCGAATTCGACGCGACCCGCCTCGGGAGTCTCCAGGCCATTGAGGCACCGGAGCACCGTCGTCTTGCCCGAACCGGACGGGCCGATCAGGACCAGAACCTCTCCGCGGCGCACCCCGAGGTCCACCCCGTCGAGCACGCGGGTGTCGCCAAAACTCTTCTGGAGGCCCCGGACCTCGAGCAGCGGGGAACGGGTGTCGTCAGCGTGCGACATGGCGATCGAGCCTCCTCTCGAGCACGCCCTGCCCGGCGGACAGGACGAGGCAGAACAGCCAGTAGATCAGGGCCGCTTCGAGGTATACCGCCATGAACTCGTACGAGAACGCGGCGATGTTCTGGGCCTGCCGGAACAGCTCCGTGACGAGGATGAGGGATGCCAGCGAGCTGTCCTTCACGAGCGAGATGAACGTGTTGGACAGGGGCGGCACCGAGACGCGGGCGGCCTGCGGCAGGATGATCCGCGTCAGGGTCTTCCGGGGCGAGAGGCCCACGACGTGCGCGGCCTCCCACTGGCCGCGGGGGACCGAGAGGATCGCGGCGCGGATCACCTCGGCGGCATACCCGCCGACGTTCAGCGAGAACGCGATGACCGCGGCCGGGAACGGGTCGATGACGACACCCACGGCCGGCAGCCCGTAGAAGATCACGAACAGCTGCACCAGCAGCGGCGTGCCACGGATGACCGAGATGTAGAACCGCGCGATCCCGCGCAGGACCACGTTGCGCGAGAGCCGCAGCAACGCCATGCCGAGGGCGATGACGAGTCCGATGGCGAACGACGCCAGCGACAGCGGGATGGTCCCCCGCAGGCCCGCCAGCACCATGGGCCAGAACGAATCGAGCAGCAGCGTCCAGATGTCGTTCACTCGGCCTCCTTCCTGTCGCGAACGCGGCACGCCCGCCCTCCCACGCTAGGCGGGAGGCGCGGGCGCGCGACGGGGCTTTACTTCGTGACGTCGGCGCCGAAGTACTTCTGGCTGATCTCGGCGAGGGTCCCGTCGGTGCGGAGCTCGTCGAGCGCCTTGTCGATGGCATCCGTCAGGGCCTGCTTGTCCTTCGTCGTCGCGAAGGCGCTGTCGGACGTGTCGTCCGTCTGCGCGGCGATCTTGAGGCCGGTCGGGCTGTTCGTCTTCTCGTAGTCGAGGTAGGTCAGCTGGTCGTTGATCGTGGCATCCACGCGACCCTGCTTGAGGAGCGCGACGGCCTGCGCCCATCCCTCGACGGCCTCGACCTGCGCGCCGCTCTGCGTCGCGAGCTCGTACCAGTTGCTCGTGAGCGACTGCGCGGTGGTCTTGCCCGACAGGTCGGCGAAGCTCGAGATCGAGGAGTCGCTGTCGGCGGTCACGATGACGCCGCGGGACACGGTGTACGGCGAGCTGAAGAGGTACTTCGCCTGGCGCTCCGGGTTGATCGAGACCTGGTTCGCGATGACGTCGAAACGTCCCGCGTCGAGCCCGGCGAAGATGGCATCCCACTGGGTCTCCTGGAAGCGGACCTTGAGGCCCAGCTTCTCGCCGACGGCCTGCGCGATCTCGACGTCGAATCCGGTGAGGGTGCCCGACTCGTCGTGGAACGAGAACGGGCGGTAGGTGCCCTCGGTGGCCACGGTCAGGTTTCCGGCCGACACGAGGCCGAGGTCATCGCCCTGCGCGCTCGACGCGGACGTCGAGGTACCGCTGCAGGCGGTGAGGGCGAGGGCGAGAGCGCCGAGGGCGGCGGCGATGGCGGGGAGACGACGGGGCATAGGTGTTCCTTGCTGTGGTGCGTGCGGGGGATTGGGGGGTCCGGGGTGGCGCTGGGCGCACCCCCAGCCCAACACGGTTCGCCGTGGCATCCTTCCCGGATGACGTCGTGTTGCACGTTCGTGCATCCGGCGCGCGGGAGCTCGGGCTGGGGGCGGTGGGCCGTTGGGCGGTGGGCGGTGGCGCAAAAGCGAAAGCCCCGCCGGCACGAGGCGCGACGGGGCTTTCGACGGGGTGCGTCACACGAAGGCGTTGACGTCCAGCGGGATGCCGGGACCGAACGTGGTCGAAACGGCGCCCTTCTGGATGTAGCGGCCCTTCGAGCTGGACGGCTTGAGGCGGATGATCTCCTCGAGCGCGGCCTTGAGGTTCTCGTCGAGCTGCTCGGCCGAGAACGAGGCCTTGCCGACGACGAAGTGCACGTTGGCGTGCTTGTCGACGCGGAACTCGATCTTTCCGCCCTTGATCTCCTCGACGGCCTTGGCCGGGTTGGGGGTCACGGTGCCGGTCTTCGGGTTCGGCATGAGGCCGCGGGGACCGAGGACCTTACCGAGGCGACCGACCTGGCCCATGAGCTCGGGCGTGGCGACGGCCGCGTCGAACGACGTGTAGCCGCCGGCGACCTTCTCGATGAGCTCGGCGCCGCCGACCTCGTCGGCACCGGCAGCCAGGGCCGCCTCGGCCGCGGGGCCGTTGGCGAAGACGATGACGCGAGCGGTCTTACCCGTGCCGTGGGGCAGGATGACCGTGCCGCGGACCATCTGGTCGGCCTTGCGGGGGTCGACCGAGAGCTTCAGCGCGACCTCGACGGTCGAGTCGAACTTCTTCGAGCCGGTCTCCTTCGCGAGGGCGACGGCCTCGGTCGGGGTGTAGAACGTGTCGGGCGCGACCTTCTCGGCGGCGGCCCGGTAAGCCTTGGACTTGGTAGCCATGATTATCTCCCTCAGTCCTCGACCGTGATGCCCATGGAACGGGCGGTGCCGGCGATGATCTTGGCCGCAGCCTCGATGTCGTTCGCGTTCAGGTCGGGCTGCTTGGTCGTAGCGATCTCGCGCACCTGCTCCTTGGTGAGCTTGCCCACCTTGGTGGTGTGCGGCGTCGGCGAACCCTTGGCCAGGCCGGCGGCCTTCTTGATGAGCTCTGCGGCCGGGGGCGTCTTCAGGATGAACGTGAAGCTGCGGTCCTCGTAGACCGTGATCTCGACGGGGATGACGTTGCCGCGCTGGGCTTCGGTCGCCGCGTTGTAGGCCTTGCAGAACTCCATGATGTTGACGCCGTGCTGACCGAGCGCCGGACCGATCGGGGGCGCGGGGTTGGCCGCACCCGCCTTGATCTGGAGCTTGATCAGGCCGGTCACCTTCTTCTTGGGTGCCATATCCTTTTCCTCTCTCGAGCGGAGCCTCGCGGCCCCTCTCTCCCGCACGTCCGGCCGTTCCGGACAGCGGTCGCGCTCGCGCAGACGCACGAGCAACCTCCCCATTATACGCGATGTCCCGGCATCCCCGCTCCCCCGCCCGCCCCGCCGCCCCGGCGCCGCCGCCGGCGCCCCTGCTGCGCCCGCGCCCGCACCCGCGCATAAACGCCCTGGCTCCGCGGAAACGCTCCGTCCGGGCGTTTGCGCCGAGCCGAAGCGTTTACGCGGCGGGGGCCGGGCGACTTATCCCCACCCGGAGACAGCTCGCGCACGCGAGGTGCGCGCACCTGCGAGCCTCAATCCATGGTCACCGAGATCTCTGCGCTTCGTCGGGCACCCGCACCCCTCATCCACGCGGCGGATGCCACCCACATGGGCGCGCACCCTGCCGACGACTCGGCCCTCCACCGCGTCCGACGCGCCGTGTACACACCGAGGCACGACTGGGAGGCACTGCCGGAGTGGGACCGGTACCTGCTCCGCGTCCACGCGTTCGCCCTGACACGTCCGGATGCCGTCTTCTCACACGAATCAGCGGCGGCTCTCCTGGGTCTCCCGATCTTCGGGCACCCTCGGCACATCCACATCTTCGACGCGCGACGAGAGCGGTCCCTCGTCTACGGCGACGTCGTGGCGCACACGAGCGCCGACTCTCGGGCGACGCTCGAACTCGACGGCATCCACATGTGCACGGTCGATGACGTCGTGCTGGATCTCGCACGGGTACTCCCACCGGCCTTCGGTCTCGCCGTCGGCGACGCCGCAGTCCGCGCGGGGCGCCTCGAATCTCCGCGCCTCGTCGAACGTGCCTCGCTGCAACGGAATCCGAATGGGCGGAATCGGCTGGAGTGGGTCATCGAACGCATTGATGCCCGAGCCGAGTCGGTGGTCGAATCAGTCAGCAGGGCTGTCGCCGAGTGGTGCGGATTTCCACAGCCGGACCTCCAGAGGGAGCATCGCGTGGCAGGGCGTCTGTACCGATCGGACTTCTGCTGGCCGGAACACAATGTCATCGGCGAGGCGGACGGGTGGTCGAAGTACGACCCCGCCGACGCGCGCCTCGCCGCGGAGGCCGTTCGCAACGAGAAGCGACGCGAGGACGCGCTGCGCCGCGCCGGATGGCGTGTCGCGCGATGGGACTACTCGGGCGCACTCCGCGTCGACGGCCTACGCGAAGGGCTCAGTCGGGCCGGCCTTCCCACGGTGACTCGCCCCAACACCGCCGCGCTGCGGAGCGTCGGCGTCAACCGTCGTTCGCTCTGATCCCGGGAAGCGGCGCACCGTAAACGCTCGGGCTCGGCAGAAACGCTCGGACGGGGCGTTTCCGTCGAGTCGGAGCGTTTATGCATCGGGTGGCACGGCTGGCGCGGGCCCCCGGGCCCACCGCACCAACGGCGAACGCCCCGCCGGCGGGAGCCGGGCGGGGCGTTCGGGACGACGCGGAGCGCGTCAGAGCATCTTGGTGACCTGGTCGAACGACAGCTCGACCGGGGTCTCGCGCTCGAAGAGCGACACGAGCACCGTGAGCTTGCCGCTCTCGGGCTTGATCTCGCTGATCGTGCCGGGCAGGCCCGCGAACGAGCCCTCCTTGATCGTGATGGTCTCGCCGGTCTCGAAGTCGACCTCGGCGGGGATGACGCGCTGCGCGACGGGAGCACCCTTCGCGGCGCCGCCCTTGGCCGGAGCGGACTCCTTGACCTCGACCAGGCTCTTCAGCATGTTGAACGCCTCGTCGAAGCGCAGCGGCGTGGGGTTGTGGGCGTTGCCCACGAAGCCGGTGACGCCGGGCGTGTGACGCACGACCGACCAGGTGTCTTCGTTGAGGTCCATGCGCACGAGCACGTAGCCCGGGATGCGCACGCGCGTGACCATCTTGCGCTGGCCGTTCTTGATCTCGACGACGTCCTCCATCGGGACCTCGACCTGGTAGATGTCGTCCTCGACCTCGAGCGTGGACTTGCGCTGCTCGATGTTGGCCTTCACCTTGCGCTCGAAGCCGGCGTAGGAGTGGATGACGTACCACTTGCCGGGGAGCGACCGGAGCTCGGCGCGGAAGGCCTCGTACGGGTCGAGGTCTTCGTCGTCGACGGCGTCCTCGTCCTCCGCCGCGTCGGCGGGAGAGACGGATGCCTCGACCTCGTCGACCACACCGGCGGCGGCGGAGACCTCCTCGACGAAGTCCTCGTCGAGAACGGGCGCGTCGGGCTCGCCGTTGATGTCGGGACCGTCGTAGGGGGTGACCTCGTCGGCGAGTTCGGCGGCCTCTTCGGCGGCTTCCTCGGCGAGGGAGTCGTTGAGCACCTCGGCGGCGGCCTCGGCCTCGCTGGCCTCGTCGATCTCGAGTGCGTCGTTCACGATGGCGTCGGCCTCCGGGTCGGTGATGTCGATGTCGTCGAGCTCGTCGTCGTCATCGTCCTCGTCGTCGACGATGTGGATGGCGCTGTGCTCGGCCGCGTCGGAGGCGCGCTCCTGGGATGCCAGGACGTCGCCCTCCTGCGCCTCGTCGTCCTCGCTGGACTGCTCGGCCGTGGGCGCCCAATCGGCGTCGTCGACATATCTTTCAGACACTGGTGATCTCTTCCGTTCTGGGGCGGCCGCTCGTGGGGCCGCGCGTCCGCCGAAGCGCCGGTCAGGCGCCGGCGGCGCCGGGGATGCCGAACACGGCGGTAGTCAGCCACACGAACAGCACGTCGAGGCCGTACACGAGAGCCATCATCACGACGACGAACCCGAGGACCACGGCCGTGAACTTGACCAGTTCCTGCCGCGTGGGCGTGACGACCTTGCGCAGTTCCGCGATGACCTGACGGATGAAAAGAGCGATCCGCGCGAAGAAGTTGAGCTTCTTCTCGCGGGGCGCGCCGCGTTCTGCGACGATCTCGCCCCTCGCCTCGTCCTGCGTCATCGAACCACCTAGGTCGTTTCTCGTTGCCAGCGTGCGCTGTGCGCAGGGCGGACAGGAATCGAACCTGCAACCTGCGGTTTTGGAGACCGCTGCTCTGCCAATTGAGCTACCGCCCTAAGGCCCGCGGAGGGCCCGGGATGCGAAACCGACACACTTTCGCCAGGAATCTCTCGGGGAGGGATGCCGCCTGTGCGCGGGGCACGGCGAAAGAATGCAGATTTCGACTGCACTCCCCAGTCTATGCCATGTCCCCCGACGTGGCGAACCGCGCCGGGGGACGGGCAGGACTCAGGCCGTGCGGATCAGCTTCTTGTTCACGAACTCATCGGCCGCGAGGAGCCCCATCTCACGCGCCGTGCCGCTGCGCTTCACGCCGCCGAACGGCAGCTCCGGCGAGTCGGCGAGCACGAGGTTCACGTAGACCATCCCGGCCTCGATCCGCTCCGCGATGCGCTCGGCCTGAGCGGCATCCGTCGTGAAGACGTACGAGCCGAGACCGAAGCCGGTGTCGTTCGCGATCGCCACGGCCTCGTCCTCCCCCGACACGCGGTAGACCGTGGCGACGGGGCCGAAGAACTCCTCGCCATAGGCATCCATGTCGCTCGTCACGCCCGTGAGGACCGTGCCGGGGTAGAAGGCGCCGTCACGCGTCCCGCCGACCTCGAGCGTGGCGCCCTGCGCGACCGCGCGCTGCACCTGCTGATCGAGGCGCTCGGCCGCCGCGAGGGACGAGAGCGGCCCGAGCACGGTGTCCTCGGCGAACGGGTCGCCGACCTTCGCCTCGCCGAGCGCCGCGCTGAACTTCGCCAGGAACGCGTCGTAGAGGTCGTCGACCACCAGGAAGCGCTTGGCACCGTTGCAGGACTGGCCGTTGTTGTCCAGGCGTGCGTCGACCGCGGCCTGCACGGCCGCGTCGAGGTCGTCCGTGGACAGGAGGATGAACGGGTCGGATCCGCCGAGCTCCAGCGCGACCTTCTTCAGGTTGCGGCCGGCGACCTCGGCGACGGCGGCACCGGCGCGCTCCGAGCCGGTCACCGAGACGCCCTGCACGCGCGGGTCGGCGATGATCGCGGCAGCCTGGTCGTTGGTGACGCGGATGTTGACGTACGCCCCCTCGGGGAGCCCGGCGTCGCGGTAGATGAGCTGCAGGGCCTCCGCGGACTCGGGGCACTGCGGCGCGTGCTTGAGGAGGATGCTGTTGCCCACCGCGAGGTTCGGGGCGGCGAAACGGGCGACCTGGTAGTACGGGAAGTTCCACGGCATGATGCCCAGCAGCGGGCCGAGGGCCGAGCGTCGGATGACCGCGGTGCCCTCGCCGAGAATGTCGATCGGGGTATCGCCCGTGATCTTGTCGATGTTGTCGGCGTAGTACTCCGTGATGTCGGCCGCGAAGTCGACTTCGCCGAGCGCCGCCTCGAGCGGCTTGCCCATCTCCCGCACGATGATCGCGGCGAGGTCGTCGCGGCGCTCGCGGTGCAGCTGGGCCACGCGGCGCAGGGCCTCGGCGCGCTGCGCCGGTGCGGTCCGCGACCAGACGCGGAAGCCGTCGTGCGCGGCGGCGAGGGCGGCCTCGACGCCCGCGTCGGACAGGGTGTCGTACTCGGCGAGGGTCTCCCCCGTGGCGGGGTTGACGACGGCGTAGTCACTCATGTGGGGCTCCCGTGGTGGTGTCGTGGTCGAAGGGTATGACGCGACGGCCGCGCCCGAGAAGGGACGCGGCCGTCGCAGCGCTCATCCGCGTGCGCGTTCGAGGATCTCGTCGGCCGCGCGGTGGCCCTGACGGATCGCGCCGTCGACGTGCTGGTATCCGGCACCGGCCATGTCGCTGCAC
The DNA here is from genome assembly GCF_049739645.1 of Microbacterium sp. SLBN-111. Classification (NCBI taxonomy): domain Bacteria; kingdom Bacillati; phylum Actinomycetota; class Actinomycetes; order Micrococcales; family Microbacteriaceae; genus Microbacterium; species Microbacterium sp. SLBN-111. The sequence continues at coordinate 2,273,924 of NZ_JBMGQH010000001.1, read as the reverse complement.
GCGAGGTGGATCGGACCGACGGGCTCGCGCAGGTCGGCGCCGTAGCGCTGGAGGCCGCCGAGGTCGAAGCTCGCGGCGTAGGCGCCGCGCGTCCACTCCTCGGTGCCCCAGTCGCTCTCGTAGTAGACGATCGGGTTCTTCGCCTCGGGCCCGTAGTAGTGCGACAGCGACTCGAGGATGCGCTCCTTGCGCTCCTCGGCGCTCAGCCGGAAGAGGTCGTCGGCATTCTGGTCGGACACGAATCCGACCAGCGTCCCGCGCTCGTCGCCGTGGTTGGTGTTGTCGTAGGCCTCGTGCGACAGCTCGTAGGGGCTGAACGCGGTGCCGGAGAGCCCCTGCTCGCGCCAGAACGGGCGGTCGTAGACCGCGTGGACCTTGATGACGAACCCCATCGAGATGTGCTGGTGCATCTGGTGCTGCTTGCGCGGCAGCGGCGGCTCGAACGAGATCCGGGGGTACAGCACCGGGGCGAGCGCGAGGATGGCGTAGCGGGCGCGGACCGTCACGTCGTCGGTGATCACGGTGACGCCCGAGGCGGAGGACTTCGCGGCCTCGACCCGTGCCGTGAGCGCGCGCAGGTCGTCGACCCGGCTCCCCGTCGCGGAATCCGCGGGCCGGTCCGCCGCCACGGCGTCGGGGCCCCAGATGATGCGGCGCACCGGCTGGTTCAGCAGGACGTCGTCGCCGAGCCGCTCGGCGAGCAGCTCGGGCACCTGCTGCAGACCGCCGACGACGCGCTTGTCGAGGATGAAGTCGGCGTCGACGAGGTGCGAATACGATCCCGCGGATGCCGCCATCAACAGCGACTGCAGGAGCGAGAACGTGTGCGTGGGCTTCGTGAGCATCGCCGAGCCGGTGGCGAAGGCGAGGTTGCGGACGGCCTCATCATCGTCGGTCTGCTGGCGGAGCCACGCGTCCCACGAGATCTTGTCCCACTCGGCGGCGTTCGGGTGCTCCCACGGCTTGTCCGGGTCGATCTCGGCCACCATGGCATCCAGGCGCGCGGTGATCTCGTCGATGACGCGCTCGGTCTCGGGTGCGACCGGGAACATCTCCCCCGTGAAGCGCTTGGCGACGCCGTCGGGTCCGACGTAGACGCTGTCGCCCTCGCGGTACCGGCTGTAGGTCGACAGGCCCAGGTCGGCGACGGTGTCGATGAGCGCCTGCTGATCCGGCGACACCCACTGGCCGCCGAGTTCGAGCATGGCGCCGTCGATCACGTCGGTCCACAGCCGCCCGCCGACGCGGTCGCGCGCCTCGAGCACGACGACCGACAGTCCGGCCTTGCGCAGGTCGTTCGCGGCGGTCAGTCCCGCGGCTCCGGCCCCGATGACGACGACGTCACGCGTGATCTCGCTCATGGAAGCTTTCCTTCTGTCTCGGTGACCGGTGTCGGTGACCCGGATGGTGCGGACGAGGGGGCGGAGCGTTCGGGTCGCCTGCCGCCCCCTCGAGTCGTGCTGCTCAGTGACGCGCGAGCGCGCCCGCGACGACGTCCAGGCCCTCGTGGAGCAGGTCGTCGCCGATCGACAGCGGCGGGAGGAACCGGATGACGTTCCCGTAGGTCCCGCACGTGAGCACGATCACGCCCTCGGCGATGGCGGCCTTGGCCACGGCCGAAGTGAGAGCGGCATCCGGAGCCCCCGTCGCCGGGTCGACGAACTCGGCGGCGATCATCGCGCCGTGACCGCGGACGTCGCCGATGCGCGGGTCGTTCTGCTGCAGCGCGGTGAGGCGAGACAGGAGGATCTCGCCGATCTCCCGCGCCCGCTCGATCAGTCCGTCGTTCTCGAACGCGTCGATGGATGCCAGAGCCGCGGCGCACGCGATCGGGTTGCCGCCGTAGGTTCCGCCGAGGCCGCCGGTGTGGGTGGCATCCATCATCTCGGCGCGACCGGTCACGGCCGCGAGCGGAAGACCGCCGGCGATGCCCTTCGCGGTGGTGACGAGGTCGGGGACGATGCCGAAGATCTCGGACGCGAACATCGCTCCGGTGCGGGCGAAGCCGGACTGCACCTCGTCGGCGATGAACACGACGCCGTTCGCGTGGCACCACTCGACCAGCGCCGGGAGGAAGCCGTCGGCGGGGACGATGAAGCCGCCCTCGCCCTGGATGGGTTCGATGATGACGGCGGCGAGGTTCTCGGCACCGACCTGCTTCTCCATGACGGAGATGGCCTTGGCCGCCGCTTCGGGGCCGGACAGGCCGTCGCGGTACGGGTAGGACAGCGGCGCGCGGTACACCTCGGCGGCGAACGGACCGAAACCGCTCTTGTACGGCATGTGCTTCGCCGTCAGCGCCATCGTGAGGTTGGTGCGGCCGTGGTAGGCGTGATCGAACGCGACGACGGCGTGACGGCCGGTGTGCTTGCGCGCGATCTTGATCGCGTTCTCGACCGCTTCGGCGCCGGAGTTGAACAGTGCGCTCTTCTTGGCGTGGTCGCCGGGGGTGAGGCGGTTGAGGGCCTCCGCCACCGAGACGTACGAGTCGTAGGGCGACACCATGAAGCACGTGTGGGTGAAGGCGGCGACCTGCTCCTGCACAGCGGCGACGACGGCCGGGTGAGAGTTGCCGACCGTGGTCACGGCGATGCCGGAACCGAGGTCGATGAGCGAGTTGCCGTCGGCATCCACGACCACTCCCCCGCCCGCCGCGACGGCGTGGATGGGGACCGTGTGGCCGACACCGGCCGAGACCGCGGCGGCCTTGCGGTCGAGCAGCTCCTGCGAGCGAGGGCCGGGGATGCTGGTGACCAGGCGGCGCTCCTGCGGGAGCGAGGGTCCGCCGACGGGGGGCGCGGTGACGGTGTGCGGTGCGGTCATGTCCGCGAGCGTAGGGAAGGCGGCCGCGACCCGATACCCTCCGTGCTGTACATTTCCCCTACCCAGCTGTACGAACCGTACAGCGGATTCCGCGGGAGCCCCATGGATGCCACCGACACCCCCACCCTCGGCGCGCTGCTGCGTCGCTCCGACCTGCACCTGCGCCTCGAGAACGGCACCCCCGACGACCTCGCGCGGCCGGTGCGGTGGGTGCACAGCAGCGACCTCGCCGACCCCACGCCGTTCCTCTCGGAGGGGCAGGTGCTCCTGACCACGGGCACGCAGTTCCAGGGGCCGGGCGCGACGTCCGCCGTCGACTACGTCCAGCGACTCACGGCGCGGGGCGTCGCGGGCCTCGGCTTCGGCACGGAGGTGGTGCGCGACGGCATCCCTCCCGAGCTCGCCACAGCCTGCCGTGACGCCGGTCTCCCGCTGTTCGAGGTGCCGTACCGCACCCCGTTCATCGCGGTCGCCCGCGCCAACGCCGAGGCGATCGCGGCCGAGGCGTACGCCCGCCGCACGTGGGCGCTGTCGGCGCAGCGCGCGATCGCCCTCGCGGCGCTGCGCCCCGACGGGCTCGGCGCGACGCTCGCGGAACTCGCGCGACAGCTGGGCACGTGGGTCGGACTTTACGACGCGGCCGGTGAACTCACCCGCGAGCACCCGAGCGGCGACCTGGATGCCGCGACCTCGGCGTCGCTCGGCACCGAAGTGACCACGGTCCTCCGCCGGGGCGCGCGGGCGGCCTCGGCGCTGCGGATCGCGGACCGTCCGTTCACACTGCAGACCCTGGGCCGCGGCGGACACCTGCGCGGCGTCATCGCGATCGCGGCCGGCGAGCTCGACCAGGAGGGTCGCGGCGTCGTCACCGCCGTCATCGCGATGGCCGGCCTCGCGTTCGAGCAGCACCAGGGACTCGGTCGGGCCCGCGGCGCGTTGCGGGCGGGGCTCGTGCAGTCGCTCCTCACCGACGACCCGACGCTCGCGCGACGCATCGCGCGCGACGCGTGGGGTCCGCTGCCGACCGCGCCGATCGTGGTCGCCCTCACCGACGCCGCGGCCACGCGCAGCGGCGGTCTCGCGGAACTCCTCGAGCTGCGGGCGGAGGAGCGCCGCGGCGCGGTGTTCTTCGGCCGCGCGGACGACGGCGTCGTGATCGTGGTCCCGGCCGACGAACGGCAGGCGATCCAGGAGGCGGCGGAGCGCTTCGGCGCACGGATCGGGGTGTCCGAACCCACCGGGTACGACCGCTTCGCCGCCGCGGTGGAGCAGGCGCGCGTCGCCCGGGATCGCGGGCGCGATGCCGTGACGACCTTCGGCGAGGTCGCGGCATCCGGAGTCCTGTCGGCGCTCGGACCCGACGCCCCGACGCTCGCGGCCGCCGAGCTCGCACCCCTCACCTCCCACGACGCGAACGAGGGGTCGCGTCTCGTCGAGACGCTCCGCGCGTGGCTCGACCACGACTGCTCGCACGAGCTCACCGCGCAGGCGCTCGGCGTCCACCGCCACACCGTGCGCACGCGCCTGGCCCTGGCCGAGCGGTTGCTGGATCGCGATCTGTCGTCGTTCGCCACGCGCGCCGAGCTGTGGGCGGCGCTCAGGGTGCAGCCGGCCTGAGTCCTGGCATCCGCGATCAGCAGCCGCAGCTGCGGCGCACCACCAGCCGCGGCTCGAACACCACGTCGAACGGACGGTCGGCGGGACCGGCGACACCGGCGAGGATGCGCGCGGCCGCGCGGCCCATCGCCTCCATGGGCTGCCGGACGGTGGTGAGCGGCGGCGAGCTCAACCGCGCCGCGAGCGTGCCGTCGAAACCCGTGACCACGACGTCATGCGGCACCCGCAGTCCCTCCGCGGCGAGCGCGTCCACCACCGCGAACGCGTGCTGGTCGGTCGCGCACACGAGGGCCCGTGGCATCCGTCCCTCCGCGATGAGGGCGCGCAGCTGCGCGACGAGCTCGTCCTCCCCTCGCACCGTCGCATCCACGACCTCGGGCCGCAGCGCCATGCCGAGGTCGTCCGCGGCGGCGCGCAGGCCGCTCAGGCGCTCGACCGTGTCGGACGCTTCGGGTCGCCCGACGAAGGCGAGGTCCCGGATGCCATGCTCCCCCACCAGGTGTTCTGCTAGCGCGCGCATGCCCGCGGCGTTGTCGACGCGGACGCGGTGGTGCTGATCGCCGTCCGGCGCGGCGCTGAAGAGCACGATCGGGATCGTCGGGGCGTAGCGGGCCAGGGCGGGAGCCGTCTGCGGCGAGGGGAAGATCGCCAGCCCGTCGACGCGGCCCGCGGTATCGGCGACCGAGACGTCGGTGCCGGCCCCGCTGCTGAGCATCACGGGGCGCCCGAGCGCCCAGCACTCCAGTTCGAATCCGCGCTGCACTTCGTCGACGTACAGCGGGAACGCGCGCGGGTCGGAGAGCACGTCGTCGTCCGTCTGGTTCCACGGGATGACACCGTCGGCATCCAGGCGCGGAGTCGCCAGACCCGTGAGCGGCTGCGCTTGCGCGAGGGGGTCCGCCCGCTCGAGCAGCAGGTCGAACGCGTGCAGGCCGAGCGTGCCGGTGCGCCCGTGGGCGAGGCCGCGAGCTGCGGCGCTCGGGGCGTACCCCAGCCTCCGCGCGGCCGCGAGGACGCGTTCGCGGGTCGCGTCACTGAGCTTGTCGGGACGGCGGAACGCGAACGACACCGACGCGATGGAGACGTTCGCCTCCTGCGCCACGTCGTACACGGTGGGTCGGCGTGTCGCGTCCGCTTCGCTCATCGGTGCGCGTACCCCCTCATCGGCTCCGGCTCGTTCCCCGCACCCGCCAGGTCCAGGCCGAAGTGGACCGGGAAGACGGGGTCGCCGGTGTCCGACGGTACATCCTCGCGGGACGCGCGGACGGCATCCATCGATCGGGGGATCTCGATCGGCAGCCGCCCCCGGGGAGCAATTCGACCGGTGAGCGCGTCGAGCACGGCGCGCGCGGAGCTGCCGTAGTCGGCGACGATCGCGGCGGCGTGGTCGACGAACGGGGTCAGGATCGCCGGGCGATCGAGGTTCACCACGAGCACGAGCGGGCAGGATGCCGCGATCTGCTGCAATCGGTACACGAGGCCCGGCGCGAACTCGAGGGAGCCCTGGTGGAACCACGCCTCGAGGAAGAGGTCGTCGCGCGGGTCGAACGGCGCCCCGATGCGGACGAGCGCGAGATCGGCCTCGGCGGGGTCGGACACCACTCGACCGAGCTCCGCGACGTCGTCGGCGCGGAAGCCCTCGACGTACACGGCGCCGGCCGGACGAAGCGGCAGCACGTCGCCCTCGTTCACCAGTACCGTGAGCGAGCGCGCCTGCGCCCGCTCGCCCAGCTCACGGAACTCCGCGTTTCCGACGATGCGGTCGGCGGCGTCCACGTCCACGTAGGGGTCGTCGAACAGTCCGAGCTGGAACTTGACCCGCAGAAGGCGCCGGACGGACGCGTCGATACGCTCATCCGGGACGCGGCCGGAGCGCACGAGGTCCACGAGCATCTCGACGCACTCCTCTCCGCCGAACTGGTCGGCGCCGGCATCCAGGATCTTCTCCATGCGCTCGACGGCCGAGAGGTGCTCGACGCCCCACGCGCGCGCGGGCAGCACCTGGTCTCCCACGTGGTTGTCGTTGACGAGCTCCCAGTCGGTGACCACGACGCCGTCGTAGCCGAGCGTCTCGCGCAGCAGACCCGTGACGATCTGCTTGTTGTAGCCGAAGCCGACCTCTTCGATGGGCTGACCGTCGACCTCGAGCCCGACCGGCATGCCGTAGTACGGCATCATTCCGGCGGTGCCGCGGCGGATCGCCTCGCGGAACGGTTCGAGGTGGTAGTCGAACATGCCGCCGGGATACACCTGCTCGCGACCGTAGGGGAAGTGCGCGTCCTCGCCATCCAGTTGCGGACCGCCGCCCGGGAAGTGCTTGGTCGTGCACGCGACGCTGTCGGGTCCGAGTTCGTCGCCCTGGAAGCCCTGCAGGTAAGCCGCGGTGAACTCCGTCACGCGCGCGGCATCCTGACCGAGGGTCTGCGCCTGGCGCCCCCACCGCGGCTCGGTGGCGAGGTCGATCTGCGGGTGCAGCGCGGCGCGGATGCCGACGGCGACGTACTCGCGCCGCGCGACCTCGGCGAACTCGCGCACGGTCTCGACGTCGTCGAGGGCCGCGAGCCCCAGCCCCTCGGGCCACTGGGAGAAGGGACCCGCCGAGAACGCGACACCGGTGTTCTCGACGAACGCGTGACGCGGATCCGTGCTGATCGTCACCGGGATGCCGTGCGGCGTCTGCTCCGCGAGGGCCTGGAGGTGGTTGTTCCAGGTCGCCGCCTGGCGTGCGGTGCGGATGGCGTGCACGTTGAAGTGATTCATGTTCTTGTGCACCACGACCGTCGTGGTCGGGGACTTCGAGATCCTGCCCGCGACTTCGAGGAGGTCACCCTCCTCCCCCACCTCGATAACCGTCTGGAACATCAGACCGCACTTCTCCTCGAGGCTGAGCCGCCCGAGGAGATCCTCCGTGCGCTCGTCGACACCGAGGGTCGGGTTCTCATACGGGTCCATCACTCCGTTGCCGTTCAGGTCGCGGAAGCGCGTGCCGTCGGGCGCGGTGAGGAATCGGGGGGAGGTCATGGGAGTCCTTTCGAGGGCTCGAGCTTCGTGAGCGGGGCCGGGCCGGGCCGGCGGCGGGGCGCGGGGCGGGGGCGCCCGGCCCGGGCTCGGATCACTTCAGGCCGGTGGAGGCGATGCCCTGGATGAAGTAGCGCTGCAGGAAAACGAACAGCAGGATGATCGGCGCGATCACGAGCACCGAACCCGCCAGCAGCAGGCCGTAGTTCGTGGCGCTCTGCCCGGTCGAGTAGAGCGACAGCGCGACAGGCAGGGTGTACTTCGCCTCGGTCTGCGCCGCGACGAGCGGCCACAGGAAGTTGTTCCACGAGGCGAGGAAGGTCAGGATGCCGAGCGTCGCCAGCGGCGGGCCGCACAGCGGCATGACGATGCGAGCGAAGATCCGCAGTTCCCCGGCGCCGTCGATGCGGGCGGCCTCCAGGAGCGGATCCGGGATGCCGAGCATGAACTGCCGCATGAGGAAAACGCCGAGCGGAGTCGTGACGAACGGCAGGATCAACGCCGCGTAGCTGTCGACGAGGCCGAGCGACGACACCATCACGAACAGCGGGACGAAGGTGACGACGCCCGGGACCATGAGCGTCACCATGACGACCAGGAACAGCGCCTTCTTGCCGGGGAAGTCCATCTTCGCCAGCGCGTAGCCGACCATCGAGCAGAACACGAGGTTGCCGGCGACGGTGAACAGCGCCACGACGATGCTGTTGCCGAAGAACTGTCCGAAGTTCAGCTGTCCGAACCAGGCGCCGAAGTTCTCCCACGTGAAATCCTGCGGCCACCAGGTCGGCGGGCGCTGCAGGATCTCGCGCTGCGTCTTGACCGAGCCCAGCAGCATCCAGACGAAGGGCAGGATCCATACGATCAGGCCGACGACGAGGACGCCGTAGGTCAGCGCGCGACCGGGGGTGATGCGGTTCTCCGCGCGGCGACGACGGCGCGGCGGCTCGACAGTCTCGACGACGGCGGCCGGAGCCGCGGGGGACGTGAGTGTCATGGCATCCCTCAATCCTTCGAGCGCAGCACGCGGAACTGCACGAGGCTGAGCAGCGCGATCGCCAGGAACAGCAGGTAGCTCGCGGCCGAGGCCGTGCCGTACTGCCCGAATCCGAACTGCTTGAACGTGTAATAGGCCACCGAGAGGGTGGAGTTGAGCGGGCCGCCCTGGGTCATCACGAACGCTTCCTCGAAGAACTGCAGGAACCCGACCGAGATGAGCACGGCGCCCAGCAGCAGCGTCGGGCGCAGCAGCGGGAGCGTGATGGAGGTCAGGCGCCGCCACGACGAGGCGCCGTCCATGAGGGCGGCCTCCTTCACGTCGGTGGGGATCGCCTGGAGTCCGGCGAGGAAGATCACCATGAGGGTGCCGACGTTCCGCCACACCGCCATCGCGATGAGCGACGGCAGGGCGGTGCGGGTGTCGTTGAGCCAGTCCGGACCCTGGATGCCGATGATCGCGAGCGCCGAGTTGAGCAGGCCCTCGGGCTGCAGGATGTAGCGCCACACGACCGCGACCGCGACGATGCTCGTCACGACCGGGGCGTAGAAGCCCACGCGCAGCACCGAGATGAAGCGTCCCGTGCTCGCGTTGAGGGCGAGGGCGAGGGCGAGGGCGATCGCCATCGTGACCGGGATGCCGACGACGACGAACGTCGCGGTCACGCCCAGCGAGGTGAGGAACACCGGGTCGCCGAGCACCGAGAGGTACTGCTCGAGCCCGACGAAGTTCACCGCGAACGGCGAACGGATGTCGCGCGCCGTGAAGTCGGTGAACGACATCGCGAAGGACCCCACGATCGGCACGACCATGAAGATCGCGAAGACCGCGACGAACGGCAGGGCGAAGCCCCACGCGACCCATGCCTGGCGCCGGCGGCGGCTCGACGCCCCGCCGGCGCGGGCGCGACCCGGGGCCGGAGCCCGTCCGGTCGCGCCCACGACTGCCTGCGTCATGATCTCAGCCCAGACCCAGCTGGTCGGCGGTGGCCTGGAGCTCCTTCAGGCCGTCGGCCGGCGACTGCTGGCCGAGACGGATCTTCTCGAGCATCGCGTCACCGGCTGCGGCGACCTGCACCCACGTCGTGACGGCGGGCACGGACTGGGCCGTTTCGAGCTGCGTACCGAAGGCGGCGAGGGTCGTCGACGAGGCCAGGGCGTCGGACTTCCAGGCATCCTGAACGGCCGGGAGGTCACCGGTCGCCTCGTACCAGGCGGCCTGCGTCTCGGGCTCGGTGAGCCACTGCACGAGCTTCCACGCGCTGGCGGCGTTCTTCGAGTTGTCGAACACGGCGAGGTTCGCGCCGCCGCTGAACGAGGTGGACGACTCCTTCGCGGGCAGGACGGCTGTCGAGATCTTGTCGCCGAAGCCCTCGCCGCCGAGGTCGTTGAGCAGACCGATGAACGCCGGCCCGTCGATGAACATCGGCGTGCTGCCGGAGACGAAGTCCGCCTCCTGGGCGCCGGCCGAGCGGTCGGCGGCGGGGTTGGCGATGCCGTCGGTGTAGAAGCTCTGGTAGTAGTCGAGCGCCTCGACGGTCTCCGGGGTGTCCAGGGTCCATTTCGACCCGTTCTCCAGCTCGGCGCCGTTGGACCACGGCATCCACAGGTTCCCCTGGAAGGAGTCGTTGCCCGAAGGGAGACGGATGCCGTAGTCGGCGCCGCCCTTCGACTTCATGTCGGCGGCCATCTGCTTCAGCTCGTCCCACGTGGTGGGCGCCTGGTTCCATCCGGCCTTCGCCGCGATGTCGGTGCGGTAGTAGAGCACGCGGGTGTCGACGTACCACGGCACGCCGGTCGCACGGTCGTCGATCTTCGTCGAGTCGATCGCCCCGGGGAAGATGCCGTCGGTGGAGAGGTCGGTGGGCACGGTCTGCAGCGCGTCGCCGAAGTCGGCCATCCACGTGGAGCCGACCATGGCGAGGTCGGGGGTGTTGCCGCCGGCGATCGCCGTCTGGAACTTGCTGTACGCGGCATCCCACGGCACGGGGGTGACGTCGACGGTGACGCCGGGGTTGGCCTCCTCGAACGTCTTCACGAACTCGGGCAGCGCTTCGCCCTCGGCTCCCATCGCCCACATCGTGAGCGTGCCCTCGGCCTTGGCGTCGCCGATCGTCGAGGCTTCAGCGGCCCCGGGGCCGGAATCGGAGGTGCGTCCGCACCCGGTCAGCGCGATCGCGGCCGCCGCGACGACGGCGACGGCGCTCCATCGGGTCTTTCTCATCGTGTTCCTCCTCGAACGGGCGCCCCTCATCGGGCGCGGTGTCCCGGCTAGTTTAAGCGCATAACCTTCCGCAGGGCAACCGGCCCGGTCGGTCGAGCGCCCACGATCCGGCCCACCGCTCACGACGCGGTCGCCCGGAACGGGCGCGCTCGGCCGGATCGTGGGCGCTCGACGGCAGCGGGGACCGCAGGCGGCCGGACCCCGGCCAACCCCGGCCGCGAGGCGTCAGGCCGGCGGCTCGAGGTATCCGCGCACGAACTCGGCGAAGTGCGCGGGCATGTCGACCGACGGGTCGAGGAGCCACTGCTGCTGCAGCCCGTCCATCACGGCGCTGAGCAGCCGCGCGGCTCGCTGCGGGTCGATGTCGGCACGCACCTCGCCCGCGGCCTGGCCCGCGCGCAGCAGGTCCGCGGCGCGCGCCGCACCGTCGCGGTAGCGGGCGGCGAAGTCGGCGTGCGCGGGATGGTCGGGGTCGCTCGCCTCGGCCACGACCACCGTGTAGAGCGACGTGAGGCCGCGCGTCGTGGCGTTGTACGCGACGACCTTCCCCATCTGCTCGACCAGCGTGTGTTCGCGAGGGTCTCCCGCGGCCGCGCGCACGTGCGCGTCCCGCTGGCGCAGCACCTCGGCGAAGAGCTCCTCCTTGGAGGCGAAGTGGTGCAGCAGCCCCGCGGGGGTGAGCCCCACCCGCTTGGCGACCTCGCGCAGCGAGCCGCTCGTCACCCCCGACCGCCCGAAGACGAGCACCGCTTCGTCGACGATCCGTTGGCGTCGCTGCTGGCCCTTCGGATAGCTGCCGCGCGTGGCGCGTGGCATCCCTTCGTCCGTCATCCGTCCCCTCCCGCGCGCACCGATGCCCGGTCCCGCGAGGGTACCGGGCATCGGTCGGGCAGACGGTCAGGGTCGACGCGTTCCCCAGGACGAGCCGAACACCTGCTGCTCCATCGCCGGGCGCAGCCGCTGTTCCATCTCGTCGTCGACGAAGTAGTCCTTGAGGGTGTCGCCGGTCAGAGCATTGCCGATCGCGGCCATGATCATGGACTGATCGAGCGAGAGATACCGCTTCGCGACGGTGTCGCTCTTGACCGCGACCGCGTCGTAGAAGCCGCCGGGGCCGTAGGCGCCGAGCTTCTTCTCGATGCCGCGGAGGTTCTTCAGCACGCCCGGGCGGTCGTACGGCAGGGCGAGGAAGGCCGCATGCGGGGTCACGACGCCGTCGCCGAAGGCGGGGTCGGGATTCGTCCCGGTGGTGCAGCCGGGGCGGTCGATGTCGACATCGGTCTTCTCGGCATCCGAGGTGTATCCATCCGAGCGGATGCCGGCGATGTCGACGCCGTACTCGCTGTAGCCGCCGAACGGGTTGCTGGCGGGCGAGAAGCCCCAGTAGCCGTAGCCCGCCTCGTCGAGGCCGTGGCGCTTCTGGATCTCCACCGTGATCGGGTGGTTCAGCGCCCAGGACCGGGGCCCCCACTGCGTCTCGGGGACGAGGAGGTCGGGCATGAGCGACTCGAACATGCTGCCTCCCCAGCTCGGCACGAAGGACATCCCGTCGTAGGAGTAGACGCCTTCGTACACGTCGACCCCGTCGTACGAACGGGTCTCGCCGGTGGGCAGCTGCTCTTGCCACGCCCAGCCGCAGCCCGCGGGCATCGTGCGGTGCGTGCCGTACAGCGCGGTCGCCGGGATGCCACCCTGGGCGATGCCGAGGTAGGTGGCGATGCGGCTCTCGCTCACGGTCGTGTCGTAGTGATGGCACGTGTAGAACGCCTGATCACCGCTGCCGTTGTACATGGGAGCCTCGACCGCGCACCCGTCTCCGGGCGGCTCCTCCCAGAAACCGCCGCGGTTGGTTCCGGCGGGCAGCCCGGGGGCGCCGGCGGTGTCGAAGAACGCCGAGAAGTCCATCGACTCGTACAGAGCGTCGGCGCGGTCGGCGAGTGTGGGCTCGGCCTCGCGCACGATCCGCAGGGCGGCGGCGAGCCAGCCGTTGTCGACGGTGCTGAGGAACGGATGGATGACATCACCCGACGTCGGGAAGATCTCCAGCTTCGCGCCGGTCGCGGGTGAATACCAGTTGTAATACATGCCGCTGCCGTCGTTGCGCTCCATGTGCTCGAGGGTCGAGACGGTCGCGGTCAGCCTCTGGCGGGCCTCGTCGGCGCCGATGATGCCGAGGTCGCGCGCGGTCACGGTCGACCACAGATAGCCGCCGATGTTCGTCGGAGAGGTGTATCCGGATGCCGTCGTGGCATCCAGGTCTCCCCCGATGTTGTCGTCGGGGAGTCCGGTGTCGGCGTGCGCCATCGCGGCCATCGACACCCAGGTGTCCTGGGCGTAGCGGAGCAGTTCGCGTGCGCCGGGGCCGCTCCCGACGCCGATCGGCGCCGGAGCGTGCGGCGGCGGTCCGGGCGGGGCGGCGGCCGCGGGCGCGGCGGCGACGAGACCGCCCACGACGAGTCCAACGATCGCGGTGGATGCCAAGCGGGTGTGCTTCATGACGTGCTCTCCTCATCGAAAGCGCTCCGGGGGGACGGAGCTCGGTTCCAGAAACCTTACAGGTGTGCGGTTTTTTCGCAACCGCCGTCGCCTCCGGCACGCGCGCGCACGCCGAGCGCTCACGATCGAGCCGAGCGCCCACGCTATGGGCGACCCAAACGTGGGCGCTCGACCGGATCGTGCGATCTCGACGGCCGACACCCGCCGTCACTTCGGGGCGTGGGCCTCCAGGAACTCGTACACCTCGGTCGTGTCGACGCCGGGGAACGCCCCGGTCGGCAGCGTCGCGAGCAGGGTCCGGGGCGTGCGGACGTTGGGCCAGGCGTTGTCGCGCCACGACGCCTCGAGGTCCGCGGGGGGACGACGGCAGCACACCTCGACCGCGTGCCGCGACACGCCGCGGTTGGGGGTGTCTCGCCCGCGGAACCACTTGGTGTCGTCGAACCGCACGCCCACGCTCACCGAGTGCGCGCCCTCGCTCGACTGCTCGACGCGGGCGGTGCACCAGTACGTGCCGTTGCCGGTGTCGGTGTACTGGTAGTAGGGGTTGAAGCGGTCGTCCTCGTCGAAGACGACGCGGCTCGTCCAGCGGCGGCAGCACATCTGCCCCTCGATCGACCCCAGCCGATCCGTCGGGAAGTTCACGTCGTCGTTCTCGTACGCCTTCGTGATCGTCCCCGACTCGTGCACCTTCAGGAAGTGCACCGGGATGCCGAGATGCACCGTCGCGAGATTCGTGAAGCGGTGCGCGGCGGTCTCGTACGACACCGAGTACGTGTCGCGGAGGTCCTCGATGCTGAGGACGCGGCGGGCCTTGGCCTCCGTGAGCGCGGCCACCGCGTGCGCCTCGGGGATGAGGAGGGCACCGGTGAGGTAGTTCGTCTCGACGCGCTGGCGGAGGAACTCGCCGTAGCTCTTGGGCTCGGTGTGCCCGAGCATGCGGCTCGACAGCGCCTGCAGCACCGACGCCCGCGGGTCGCCCTTCGCCACCCGCGTCGACAGGTAGAGCCGGCCGTTCTTCACGTCGGCGATGCTGCGCGTCGTCTGCGGCAGGTCGGGCACGTAGTGCAGCGAGAAGCCCAGGTACGCGGCGATGTCGCTCGCGGCGCGCTGCGTGAGCGGACCGTCGGGATGGTCGACGGCGGCCCGGATCTCGGATGCCGTGCGCTCGAGTTCCGGGAAGTGGTTGTCCTGCGTGCGCATGAGACGGCGGAGTGCGACGTTCGCCCGCCGCGCCTCCTCGGGGGTGGCGGATCGCTCGTCGCGGAGCCGCTCGATCTCGGCCTGCAGCGCGAGCATCGCGGCGAGCGCCTCATCGGGGACGGTCTTGCCGACGCGGAACGGCGTGATGCCGAGGGCCTGGAACGTCGACCCGCGCATGGCGCGCTCGACCGCGACCTCGAGGGAGGCGCGCGCGTCGAGGGGCTCGGCATCCAGGAGCGCGTCCAGACCGGTGCCGAGCGCGCGGGCGATCGCCTGCAGGAGCGTGAGCTTCGCCTCGCGCCGGCCGGTCTCGATCATCGACATCTGGCTGGGCGCGCGGCCGACCGCGGCGGCGAGCTCGTCGAGCGTCATGCCGCGCGCCGTGCGCAGCTGCCGGATGCGTTTGCCGATCGTGAGCGTGTCCACGCCCTCATCGTCGGATGCCGCGGCGGGGGCGGTGAGGGAGACTCCGGTGTCCATGTCGGGATGATCTCACCGAAACGGAAGAACGGCAAAACTTCACAGCAGGTTTCTTGGTTCGAGTGGTGATTCTTCGCGGACAGTGGTCTCCACGGGCACCGATGCCCGGCACCCGAAGGAGGACGACATGACGATCCAGGCCACCCCCGCCCAGCCGCCCCTGCGCCCCGGCGACCAGACCGAGACCGCCGATGAGATCCGCGCCGCGTGGGAGAACGACCCGCGGTGGGACGGCATCGAGCGCACCTACACGGCCGAGGACGTCGTCCGGCTCCGCGGCAGCGTCCGCGAGGAATCCACGCTCGCCCGCCGCGGTGCGGAGAACCTCTGGAACCTCCTCCACACCGAGGAGTACATCCGGGCCCTCGGCGCCTACACCGGCGGCCAGGCCGTGCAGCAGGTGCGCGCCGGGCTCAAGGCCATCTACCTCTCCGGCTGGCAGGTCGCCGCGGACGGCAACCTCGCGGGTCAGACCTACCCCGACCAGAGCCTCTACCCCGCGAACTCGGTGCCCGCCGTGGTCCGCCGCATCAACAACGCCCTGCTCCGGCAGGACCAGATCGAGCGCGCCGAGGGTGAGATCACGCAGGACTGGCTCGCGCCGATCGTCGCCGACGCCGAGGCCGGCTTCGGCGGCCCGCTCAACGCCTACGAACTCGCGCAGTCGCTGATTCAGGCGGGGGCGGCCGGCATCCACTGGGAGGACCAGCTCGCGAGCGAGAAGAAGTGCGGCCACCTCGGCGGCAAGGTGCTCGTTCCCACCCAGCAGCACATCCGGACGCTCAACGCCGCCCGGCTCGCCGCCGACGTCGCGGGCGTCCCGACGGTGATCATCGCCCGCACCGACGCGCTCGCCGCCGACCTGCTCACGAGCGACGTCGACCCGCGCGACGCGGAGTTCCTCACCGGCGAGCGCACCAGCGAAGGCTTCTACCGGGTGCGTCCGGGACTGGATGCCGTCATCTCGCGCGGCCTCGCCTTCGCCCCCTACGCCGACCTGATCTGGGTCGAGACGGGAGAGCCCGACATCGAGCTCGCCCGCGCCTTCGCCGAGGCGATCCACGCCCGCTACCCGGGCAAGCTCCTCGCCTACAACTGCTCGCCGAGCTTCAACTGGAAGCGTCACCTCGACGACGCGCAGATCGCCACGTTCCAGGCCGATCTGGCCGCCATGGGATACGCGTTCCAGTTCATCACCCTCGCGGGCTTCCACGCCGTGAACCACTCGATGTTCGACCTCGCCCGCGGCTACGCCGAACGCGCCATGAGCGCGTACGTCGAGCTGCAGGAGGCCGAGTTCGCCGCCGAAGCGAACGGGTACACCGCCACGCGCCACCAGCGCGAGGCGGGCACCGGATACTTCGACGTCGTCTCGACCGCGCTCAACCCCGACAGCGCCACGCTCGCCCTCGCCGGCTCCACCGAGACCGCGCAGTTCCACTGACACTTTTCCGCCTCTCGAGTGTCCAAGACACGCGGATGCCACGACCTTCCGTCCGCGTGTCTTGGACACCGAGGCAGACACGAAAGCCACGATCATGACCCTCATCGAACCCCCGCCCACCACCGACCGAGGCGGCCCCGAGCCGACGGCATCCACCCCCGCTCCGCACCTGCGGATCGAGCGCCCGCTCGAGGGCCGCGACCGGGAGATCCTCACGCCCGCCGCCCTCGCCTTCCTGACCGAGCTGCACGACCGCTTCGGCCGTCGGCGCCACGACCGGCTCGCCGCGCGCGAACGCCGCCGCTTCGAGATCGGCAACGGCGACGACCCGCACTTCCGGTCCGAGACGGCGCACATCCGCGAAGACCCGTCGTGGCGCGTCGCCGGCGCCGGTCCCGGCCTCGAGGACCGCCGCGTCGAGATCACGGGCCCGACCGACCCGAAGATGACGATCAACGCGCTGAACTCCGGCGCGCGGGTGTGGCTGGCCGACCAGGAGGATGCCACCTCCCCCACGTGGCGCAACGTCATCGGCGGCCAGCTCTCGCTGTTCGACGCGATCCGCGGGCAGCTGAGCTACACGAGCCCCGAGGGCAAGGAGTACCGCGTCACCGCCGAGCGCACGCCCACGATCGTGATGCGCCCGCGCGGCTGGCACCTGCCCGAGAAGCACATCACCGTCATCGATCGCGCGGGCCGCGAGCTGCCGGCATCCGGTTCTCTCGTGGACTACGGGCTGTACGTCTTCCACAACGCGCACGCGCTCATCGCGGCGGGACGCGGGCCGTACTTC
Organism: Microbacterium sp. SLBN-111; assembly: GCF_049739645.1. Taxonomy (NCBI): domain Bacteria; kingdom Bacillati; phylum Actinomycetota; class Actinomycetes; order Micrococcales; family Microbacteriaceae; genus Microbacterium; species Microbacterium sp. SLBN-111. Next base: position 2,256,833 of record NZ_JBMGQH010000001.1, on the reverse strand, counting down.
TACCTGCCGAAGATCGAGTCCGCCGACGAGGCGCGGCTGTGGGACGACGTGTTCTCGTTCACCGAGGAGCGACTGGGTCTCGCCCACGGCACGATCCGCGCGACCGTGCTCATCGAGACGCTCCCCGCGGCGTTCGAGATGGAGGAGATCCTCTTCGCCCTCCGCGACCACTGCGCGGGTCTCAACGCCGGCCGGTGGGACTACATCTTCTCGATCATCAAGACCTACCGCGGGCGCGGGGCGCGGTTCGTGCTCCCCGACCGGAGCGAGGTCACGATGACGGTGCCGTTCATGCGGGCGTACACCGAACTGCTCGTGCGCACGTGCCACAAACGCGGCGCCTACGCGATCGGCGGTATGAGCGCGTTCATCCCCAACCGTCGCAAGCCCGAGGTGACCGAGGCCGCGTTCGAGAAGGTCGCCGCCGACAAGCGGCGCGAGGCCGGTGACGGCTTCGACGGCACGTGGGTGGCCCACCCCGACCTGATCCCGGTGGCCCGCGCGGAGTTCGACGCCGTGCTCGGCGACCGCGAGAACCAGATCGACCGGCTGCGCGAGGACGTCGAGGTGCGCCCCGAGCAGCTGCTCGACCTGCGGATCGGTCTGCCGATCACCGCGGGCGGCGTGCGTGGCAACGTCTCGGTGGCGATCCGCTACATCGAGGCGTGGCTGCGCGGACTCGGGGCCGTCGCGATCGACGACCTCATGGAGGACGCCGCGACCGCCGAGATCTCGCGCTCGCAGATCTGGCAGTGGATCCACCAGGACCGCTCCACCGCCGACGGCACGCGCATCACGCGCGAGTACGTCGAGGGGCTGCTGGGCGACGTGCTCGCCGAGACGACCCGCTTCGAGGGCGACCGTTTCGACGACGCCGCCGAGGTGTTCCGCGAGGTGGCGCTGCGCGAGGAGTTCCCCGCGTTCCTCACGCTGCCGGCGTACGCGAAGTACCTCGACTGACCCACCGACGCGAAGGGCCGGGGCTGCGATGCCCCGGCCCTTCGTGTGTGTCCGGACTCAGTCGTCGGCGGTCCACAGCTCGACGCCCAGCTCCGCGATCGCGTCCGCGACGCCCTCGGGGAGACCGCGGTCGCTCACGATCACGTCGAGCGCATCGAGCGGGACGACCCGGAACCGCTCGGCCGTGCCATACTTCGTGCTGTCCGCGACGAGCGCGCACGACCCGCTGGCATCCATCACCGCGCGCTTGAGCACGACCTTGTCGAGTTCGGGCGTGGTCAGGCCGTGCGCGACGTCCCAGGTGCCCGTGCTGAGAAGGGCGAGATCGAGGGTCATCGCCGCCACGGTCGCTGCCGCGAGCGCTCCGCTGGACGAGCCGCTCGCGGCATCCACGACCCCTCCCGTGTGGATGACCTCGATGGACGGGTGCGCGAAGAGCGAGGACACCGTGAAGAAGTCGTTGGTCACGACCGTCAGCCCCCGCCGCGCGGTCAGGTGGGGCACGATCGCCTGACACGTGGTCCCCGCGTCGATGAACAGCGTCATCCCGTCGCTGACGAGGTCGGCGGCGCGCCGGGCCACCGCCTCCTTCCGCGGAAGCTCGAGCACCGCGCGTGACCCGCGTTCGCGGGGAGGCTCGACGCCGACGCGCTCGCGCAACCGCACGCCACCCTGCACGGCGTCGACCAGGCCCTCCTCCTCGAGGACGGCGATGTCGCGGCGCACCGTCATGTGCGAGACACCGAGCAGCGACGCGAGATGGCGGATGCTGAGCGCACCCGAGCCGCGCAGCAGTCGCATGAGTTCGCGCTGGCGTTGTTCGGGGATCAGGGGCGGCGAGGTGGTCATCGGTTCGAGCCTACGTGTGTGCAGGACTGAGACGCCATGTTCTCGTTCTGTGAACTTCCGTGATACTGTGTGCCACGATGTTAAAGAAGCATGAAGTCCTCTCGGCCGTCGTCGACACCGGCGTCGTCCTCATCGTTCGCCTCGACGACCCCGATGAGGCGCTCGCCGTGTCGCGCGCCGCCGTCGCCGGCGGCATCCGCGCCCTCGAGATCACCCTCTCCGTCCCGCGGGCACTCGAGGTGGTCCGCACGCTCGCCGACGAGTTCGACGGCGAACCCGTGGCGGTCGGAGTGGGGACCGTGCTGGATGCCGAGATGGCCGTGGCATCCGTCCAGGCCGGCGCACGCATGCTCGTCAGCCCGAACCTCAACCCCGACATGATCCGGGCCGCCAACCGCTACCAGGCCCTCACGATCAGCGGCGCGTTCACCCCGACCGAGATCGTCGCGACCATGGAGGCCGGAGCCGACATCGTCAAGCTCTTCCCGACCGAGATCGCCGGACCCGATTACCTGCGCACGGTCATGGCGCCTCTCGCGCACGCCCCGATCCTCCCCGCCGGCGGCGCCACGCGCGAGAACGTCGGCCGCTGGTTCGACGCCGGAGCCCTCGCCGTCGGCGTCGGGAGCGCGATCACGAAGGCCGCGCGCACGACCGGCGACATCACCGATGTCACCCGAGCAGCGGCGGACTTCCTCGCCGCCGTGGCGAGCGCCCGCACGCCGCACTGACCCCCGCGGCGGACCGTGACGTCCGCCGTCACCCGAACACGAAGGAGTGGACCATGAGCGAGACGACGGTGGAAGCACCGGTGCTCACACGCGATGAGAAGAAGACGGTCAGGATCCGCTGGTTCCTGGTGGGCTTTCTCATCCTCGGCGGGGTGGTGAACTACCTCGACCGCTCGACACTGAGCGTGGCGAACACCACGATCGCGGGGGAATTCGGCCTCGACCCGCTCGCGATGGGCCTGCTCCTCTCGGCATTCTCCTGGCCCTACGCCATCGCCAACCTCCCGGCCGGCTACCTCGTCGACAAGTTCGGCCCGAAGAAGATGTTCGCCTTCGCCGCGGGCGCCTGGTCGCTCGTGTCGATCGTGACCGCCGCCGCGAACTCGTTCGGCCTGCTGTACGCCTGCCGCGTCGCCCTCGGCATCGCCGAGTCGCCGTTCTTCACCTCGGCGCTGAAGGTCAACGAGCGTTGGTTCAACAAGTCCGAGCGCGCGCTTCCGGTCTCGCTCGTCAACACGGGTTCGCAGATCGCCAACGCGATCGCCCCGCCCCTCCTGACGTTCCTGCTGCTGACGATGAGCTGGCGAGGGATGTTCATCATCGTCGGCGCCTTCGGCATCGTCGTCGCCCTCGTCTGGCTGCGCATCTACCGCGACCCGACGCTCAAGGAGCAGGCGCTCATCAAGGGTGCCGAGGCCGAGGCGCGCGTAGCGGCGACGGCCGAGAAGGTGGGCTGGGGCCGGCTCCTGCGCCAGGCCAACACCTGGTTCATGGTGATCGGCGCATTCGGCATCTTCTACACGGTGTGGGTGTACCTCACGTGGCTCCCCAGCTACCTCCAGACCGCCCGCGGCTTCAGCCTGTCCCAGAGCGGATGGCTCGCGTCGCTCCCCTTCCTGTGCGGCATCGTCGGCGTGATCTTCGGCGGATGGCTGTCCAACCGCCTCGTCCGACGGGGCGTGAACACCGTCCGCGCCCGCAAGATCCCGATCGTGGGTGGGGCGATCCTCGCGGCCGCCGCCGTGCTCCCCGTCGCCTACGTCGACAGCACGCCGCTCGCCGTCGTCCTGCTCTCCCTCGGGTACTTCGCCTCGCAGGTGCCGATCGGATGCCTCTGGACCCTCGCCTCGGACGTCGCCCCGTCCAACCAGGTCGCGTCGCTGGGCGCCATCCAGAACTTCGGTGGCTTCATCGGAGCGGCCGTGGCCCCCGTCGTGACCGGCGCGATCCTCGCCTCCACGGGAGGCAACTACACGACGGTGTTCCTCATCGGCGGGATCCTGCTGCTGGTCGGAGCCCTCTCGTACGGCCTGTTCGTCAAGGACCGCTCGATCGCGGCATCCTGATCATCGAGGGGAGGGCGTTTCCCGCGTCCTCCCCTCCCCGGGAGCACTCATGACCGCACGACTCTTCTTCGTGATCGGACCCGCCGGCAGCGGCAAGTCCACGGTGAGCACGATGATCGCCCGCCGCATCCGCGCCGCCTACCTCGACAAGGACTCCGTCGCGACCGCCTTCACGGAGGCGCTCCTCGAAGCCGCCGGCAGCGACAGGAACGAACGCGACAACAACCCGTACTACCAGGACGTCGTCATGGGCCTGGAGTACGCGACGCTGCTGCGACTCGCCGGGGACAACCTGCGCCTGGGCAACGACGTCGTCCTCGACGCCCCGTTCGTGCGCTACTTCCCCGAGGCGGACTACCTCGAGCGGGCCGCCGCCGCGCACGCGTGGCCGACCGACATGACGATCGTCGTGGTGCACGTCACCGTCGACGGCGGCCTCGTGCGCGAGCGGGTCGGCTCGCGCGGCTACGGCCGTGACGCGTGGAAGCTGGCCCACTGGGACGAGTTCTGGGCGACGGCGCAGGCGGCCGACTGCCGCTGGCGCGGCGCACACCACGTGCTGTTCGACAACAGCGCCGCCGGTGCCGACCCGGCCGCCGTGGACGAAGCCCTCGCCGCATTCGTCTGAGCACGCGGCCGCGGCGGATCAGGACGCCGCGGACCGGAAGCGGCGCGGCTTGCCCTCCCCCAGCTCGACGAGACGATCGACCCGCTCGATCTCCAGGGGCTGCCCGAGCATCGCGGTGAGCGCGTGGGCGATCGCGGCGGCATCCCCTCCCGCGATCCGCACCGCGACGCTCCCGTCGGAGCCCTGCTCCACGGTCCAGCCCAGTGCCCCGTGGCTCTGCAGCTGCTGCGTCAGGTCGACCGAGGGCACGCGCGTGCCGGCCGCCGTGACGAAATCGACGTGCTCGCGCCCCTCGAGGTCGGCGATCCCGACCCCGCCGTCGGGCAGCGTGACGAGGCGCCCGAAATCGCCCGTCCGGTAGCGGACGAGCGGGAGCAGCGGGTTCTCGCCCGCGGTGACCGTGATCTCGCCGCGCTCCCCCTCCGGCACCGGCCGCCCGGCGGGATCGAGCACCTCGACGAGCACGCGGCGATCGAGGACGCGGAAAGGCCCGTCGTCGGTGCGGGCGGCGATCGGACGCGTCTCGTGCAGGCCGTACACGTCGATCACGGGGCACGCGAACGCGGCCTCCAGCGCGGCGCGGAGCGGAGCCGACAGCTCCATCGCGCCGGAGAAGAGCGCGAGCGGCCGGACGACATCCCGCAGGTCGTCGTCGAGCAGCTCGGCGAGGCTCGTCGGGTTCCCCGTGATCACCTGCGGATCGGCGTCGCGCAGGAACGTCCGCCGGTGGGACGCCTCCCGCCACGCCCCGGCGTCCAGGTTCACGCGGGCCATCGCGCGCTGCGCGAAGCCGCTCACGATCGAGACGTACGTGAACGCCTGCCGCTGCTGCAGGACCCACAGGAGCGCGAGCCGTTCGCCGTCCGGATGCCACTCGGCCCCGGCCGCGCGCGCGAGCCGGACCAGCAGATGGAAGCCCCGCGCGACCTCCTCGACGTCGTCGGGGATCACCAGCGCCGCCCCGGTGGACCCGGAGCTCGTGCCGTGCAGCATCCGATCCAGATCGGCATCCAGGGGCACGAAGGCCGAGACGTCGGCGACGAGATCGGCGCGCGAGACGGTCGGGAAGTCGGACAGGGATGCCAGGCTCCCCCGGCCGCGATAGAACGGCAGTCGACGCGCGGTGTCGAGGTGCGCCTCGAGCCAGCCGTCGAGCGGGAGGGGGTCGCGCGTGCGGGCCACGGCGGCGGCGTCGAGCCGGTCGCCCGTCGCGTGCACCCACCGAGGGGCGGCGGGGTGTGTGCGCCACCGCTCGAGACGCCGTGCGCCGGCGGCATCCAGGGTCGGCCAGCGTTCCGCGTCGGTGAGGACCGCCGACGACCCGGGCGCGTACTCGCCGAGGGCGAGCGGGTCGTCCGGGTCACTCACTGGAGTACCTCGCCGAGGCCTCGCGCGACCGCGCCTCGGCGAGACGGCGCGCGATCTCCTCGCGGTGCCGGTGGGCGGCGTACGCGTCGGCGAGCGCGGCGCTCCGGCGGAGGGAATCGCGCGCGTCGAGGAGGGCGCGCGCGGTATCGGCGTCCTCCCCGGCGGGGAGGAACCCCGCCCAGAGCAGGACGGTGCGGGCCGCTTCCTCGCGGCGTTCGGCGTCGGAGAGCCAGTCGAGCGGGTCCGTGACAGCGGCCAGACGAAGGGCGAGGGCGTCGACGGCGCGAAGGGCCATGCCCGTGGACAGGGGCGGGTCGAACGGGGCGACGAGGTCTTCGCTCGCGAGCACCCACAGCCCGATGGCCGCGGCGAGACGCACCCGCGGATCCTCGGCGTGGGCGACCGCGGCCGGTGCGCGCCCGGCGACGTCTCCCGCGAGCGCGGCGACCGACACGCCCTCGTCGAGGAACGGGCGCGGCACGCTCGACAGCCGGGCGCCGATCTCGTCGACCGACGGACCGGGGCGCGCGGCCGCCCACGCGGCGTCCTCGGTCGGGGCGAGCGCCGCCCAGGCCCGCAGCAGGTCGTCGGACTCAGCCACCCAGCACCTCCGCCAGTCGCGCGCAGACCGCCGGGGCGTCGTCCATGCGCTCGATGTAGAGCACGTCGTAGTCGGCCGCGCGGGCGAGCTCCGCGACCCGGTGCTGCCGGTCGAGCACGACGAGCGTCGCCGTCGTGAGGGTCGTGCGCACGCGCGCGGCGACGTCGGCGCGCTCGGGATCGCCGTCGCCGAAGAGGGACGTGAGCCCGTCGTCCGAGAGCACGACGAGGTGGCGGCGGTCGGCGGCATCCGGGATCGACAGCCCCGCGTAGCGGCGCTCGAGGAGGTCGAGGGGGAAGGTCGTCCCGCCGCGGTAGGAGAAGGCCAGCTCGGTGACCACGCGCGTGGGGTCGCGGGTGAAGTCCTCGGGCCCCCGCGACCTGCCCGGGACCGGAGAAGCTCGTCACGCGCACGCGCCCTCCGCCGCGGAGCACTGACAGCGCGAGGATCGTGCCCGCGAGCACGGCGGGCGAGCCATACCGCGGGTGCGGCATGGATCCGGAGCTGTCGATGTACAGGTCGACCGCGAGTCCCGTGCGCGTCGGCGGCGGATCGTCGACGAGGAAGGAGCGGCGCCGTGTCGTCACGCCGGGCACGACCACCCCCGCCGTCTGCAGGCTCGCGGGCCAGTCGAGGTCGGCGAGGTCGTCGCCGACCTCCCATGTCTCGAGGGGGCCGGGGAGATCAGGAACGGCCGGCTTCGGCGCCCGCTGCGTGAACGGACGGATCCACCGGCTGGCCTCGACGCGGTACCACGCGGCCAGGACGTCGTCCGGATTCGTGTCCTGATACAGCTCGAGCGTGCGCGAGACGCCGAGGGTCTGTCCCCTTCCGTCGCTCGGGCCGCTCGCGTCGCCGGGACGTGACGGCAGGGCGCCCTTCAGCCGCCGGTCGGCGAACACGCGACCGAGCTCGCCCGCGGACGCCGGGGTCATGTCAGCGGCGCACGCGATCGGGACGCCCGCCATCTCGTCGTCGGCGCGGGGATCGACGAGATACGGCGCGACGATGACTCCGAACCGCAGCGCGCCCGACACGGCATCCCCCGCGAAGGTCCGCACGAGCGCGGCGAGCGAGTCGGCATCCAGGGCGGGACGAGTGAGCGTCGCGGCCGCCAGTTCGTCGGCGACCCGCTGTGCCTCGCGACGGCGCTCGCGCAGCTTCCGTTCGGCCTCGCGGTGCTTCTCCGGGATCTGCTCGATCGGGACCTCGGGCTCCGGCGCAGGGGGCGCGGCCAGCGGCGGCGGCGCCGGATCGCAGAGGGTGCCCGCCGCGAGGTTCCACAGCAGCTCGTACGTGCGGAGATAGACCCACCACAGCCGGCTGGGCGAGTCGCGCGACGCGCGGTACAGCGCGCGCGACAGGCGCACGATCCCCGGCTCGCCGGGTCCGTCCCGGCGGCGCTGGAGGACCGCGACCCGGGAGTTCACGAGGAGGTCGGTCCACAGGTTCGACAGCAGCGACAGATCCGCATCGCGGATCGCATACGCTCCCGCCGCCTGCATCGCCCGGGCCAGCTGATGGCGGATCTTCAGCGCGTCCAGGCGCGTGCTCGGCGCGAGGACGTGGTGGCCGAGCTCGTGCGCGAACACGCTCTCCCACTCGTCGGCACCGCCGAGGGCCGTGACCATGTCGGGGTCCACGGTGATCGACGGCGGGAAGCTGAACCACGCCGGCGCCCCCTGCGCCGCGCCCGCACCCGGGTCGAGGACGGCGTCGTGCATGCGGACGCCCCACAGCTCCTGCGCGGACTCCCAGGCGGTGCGCGTCGCCCCCTCGAGCGCGGTCGGCGCGCTCATGCCGCGTCCGCCACGTGGATCCAGGCGAGGTAGGAGTCCGGGAAGGTGACGAGGGATGCCGGTCCCCCGAGGCCCTCCTCCGGCTCGTCGACGCTGCGGAGCGGGGTCAGCCGCGACCCCCACACGTCGGCGTCGATCCGCCACCACCGCTCGCCGGTGCGCACCGCGAAGGCACCCTCCGGGCCGAGGGGACGGCCGTCCGTCGGGGGCTGCGTCCAGGCTCCGCCGAGACCCGCGAAGCCGCCCACCGCGCAGACGTACCCGCGCTGCTCGGCGCGGCCCGGCCACCAGAACCGGTCGGTGCGCTGATGCTCGAGGAAGGACGCCAGGTCCGTGGCATCCATTCCGAGCGTGGCGGCGATCGCGTCCGCGGCCGCGGGCATCGCCGCGGCGATCCGCGACAGCGCGTCCTCGCGGAGCCCCAGGACCCCCGCTCGCCAGCCCGCCACTCCCGCGAGATGCACGGGGTCGAGGGCGGCGGATCCGGCCGCCGCCTGCCCCGCGCCGAACGCGGCGCGGAACCGGTCGGCGGAGCCCCCGGCCGCGGCCACGTTCCGGGCGGCGAGCTCGAGGTCGAGGCCGTCCACGGGCTCCGGCGTTCCGACCGGGACCGTGCGGTCCGCGAGGTGTCCGGGGCGGCGGATCATGGCCGCCGCTCGACCCAGCGGACGTACGCGGTGTACCGCTGGTGCAGGTACTTCAGTGCCATGAGGTCGTCGAAGTCGCGCCCGTAGAGCTTGCCGGTGCCCGCTGTGGTGCGCAGCAGCGACTCGATGGCCGTGATGCGGCGCCCTGCTTCGAGCGCGGTCACGCCGTCGAGTCCGGCATCCGCCTGCGCGAGGAGCGCCCCCACCGGGTCGTCGCTCCCGCGGCCGAGGGCGTCGTACTGTCGGCACGACTCGGCAAACAGGTCGGTGAGCCAGCTCAGCACGTCGGTGCTCAGCTCGCGCTCGGCGCCGACGTCGAAGCGCGGGTGCGTGGGGTTCGGCAGGAGTTTCCCGCGCAGGACGAAGGGCAGGACGGCGGCGACGTCTGCGACCGACACCGCCTCCCGACCGCGGAACCACGCGATCGCCTTGGCATAGACGACGAGGGTCTGCAGCGCCCGCACCGACAGGCCGTTGAGCGTCTGCGCACCGGGGTCGCTCATGAGGTCGGCACCGGAGTTCGCTTCGATGGCCTCGGCGACCCGGCCCCCGCCCGTGGTCACGGTGTCCTTCGTGCGGTACTCGAACCGGCGACCGCCGCCCTGCACGAACTCGAAGTGGCTGAGGAAGAACTCCAGCCGCCGCCGCACGTCGGCGGGGACGGGAACCGCGCGGATCGCCGCGCGCATCGCGGTCTGCTCGTCGGCCGCGAACACGAGCTCGGACGGGACGTGCTCCTCGGGCTTCTCGCCCGCCTCCACGCGGGCGACCAGCTCGTCGAAGAAGCGGCTGTTGAAGCCCGCCGCCGGCACCGTGACGTCCATGCGGTCGCGCAGTGCCTGGATCACCGGGAACGTGCCGCCGCCCGCATCGTCGTTCGCGGTGAAGAACCAGCTCTCGACACCGCTCGCGGGTGCGGTGCGGCGCATCTGGTCGTGGCTCTCGACGTACCCCTCCGCCACCATCGTCAGCAGCGCGGACTGCGTCTTGGTCGGGATGCGGTTGTACTCGTCGACGATCTTCACCGGCCGTGTGAGCCACTCGCGCCACGCGATGCCGATGTCCGAGAGCCGCTCGGCGCTCATGAGGTCGCGCGGGAGCGGGATGCCGACGAGGTCGCTGATCGTGAGCTGCGGCTGGCCCTGCTGCACACCGCGGCGCACGTCGTCGGGGCTCGACCCCGCGAGCACCCCCATGAGCACCGCGACGGTGGTCTTCCCGCGTCCCGGCCCGCCGATGAGAAGGCACTTGCCGCCGACGGCGAAGGTCAACAGCGGCAGCAGCACGTTGGAGGAGTAAGACGGCTCACTCGGCAGGGTGAGCTCGGCCCCGGCATCCCCCAGGGTGAACGACAGCGCCGGGCCGGACGAGAACTCGACGTCGTAGTAGGGCGAGATGACGGCCCGGTTGACGATCCAGTAGTACGTCTGGCGCAGCTTCTCGTCGAGCGGGAGCGCGGCGTCGTCGGCCTGGGCCCGGAACAGGTCGGTCGCGGTGAGCGGGGTGACCCCGTCCTCCGGATGCGGCGTGGTGGGGGCTTCCGAGAGCTTGTGCCAGCGGTCCGACATCGCGCCAGCCTAACCCGCGGCCCGGCGCCGGAGAGCCTCTTGCTCGGCGAGGGGCCGACCCTCTAGAGGAGCCTCGAACGCGGTCCAGCGGGCGACGGCGGTGCGCACCGCGGGCAGCGCGGCGGCGAGCCTCTCCGCCACCGACCCGCGCACCTCGAGCCACGGCACGGGTTGCGCCGCGAGCACCGCACGAAAGCGGTCCTGCATGTCGGCGCGGATGTGCTCGCCGTCGCGCATGCCATCCTGCACGAACGGGATCTCGTCGCCGGTCAGCACGTACAGGGCCGGGCGGTGCGCCGCCGCGCGCGCGTGGATGCGGTCGGCGACCGTGCCCACGTACCGCTCGTGCCACAGCGCCGTGGCCAGCACGTCCGTGTCGCACACGAGTACCGGGACGGGCACCCGCCGCAGCGCATCGCGCTCCCACTCCATCTGCCGGTCGACGATGAGATCGAACTCGTCGCTCCGCCACGGTGCGTCGAGGCCGCCCTCGCGCGTCACGCTGATCTCGCGGCCGTACTCGGGAACCCACAGCGTCCCCAACTCGGCGGCGAGCGCCTCGGCGAGCGTCGTCGATCCGGTGGACTCCGCGCCGAGCACGACGACGCGCGCGGCGAGGTCCGCTCGTGTCGCGGGCGACAGCTCCGACCAGTGACCGGCGAGATCACGGCGGATGGCGGTGCCCGACACCGGGTTCACGACCCGACCCGGGTCGACCTGCACCCACTCGGCATCCAGTCTCCGGGCGAGTTCCGCGCCGTAGTCGTCGGACGTGAACACCGCGTCGACGGGTTCGTCGAGGAGCCCGCGGATCGTCGCGGTGTGCGCGTCCCACGCGGTCTCGGAACCGAAGTCGACGGGGGTGTCGTCGACGAGATCGACCACGCGCACGGTCGGGTGCCCCTCGCGGATCCACGCGGCGCGCCGTTCGAGCGGAATGGATTCGATGGATGCCGCGATGACCTCGACCGTGACCCTCTCGCACGCCCGCACGGCGGAGCGGATCAGGTGCGCGTGCCCGGCGTGCAGCGGATAGAACTTCCCCACCACCACCCCGTGGCGGAACCGCCGCTCAGACACGCGCGTCCGCGGGCGCCGAGGTCGTCGTTCCCTCGCGCAGCACGCGATGCCAGCCGCGCCATCCGCCGATGCACAGCACGACGAACAGGGCGTAGAGGGCGGCGATGATCCACAGCCCGGTCGCGATCGACAGGGCCACGAAGGCGATGTCGACGGCGATCCACACCGCCCAGTTCTCTATCCACTTGCGGTTCAGCATGTACTGCGCGACCAGGCTCGCCGCCGTCGTCCCGGCGTCGGCGAGCGCGACCTGCGAGTCGGTGAACGTCGCCAGAAGCCACGTGAGGACGGCCATGCCGACGACCCCCGCGGCGATCAGCCACGGCACGGCCCGCCGGGGCGTCCGTGCGACGTAGTCGCGGTCGTGCTCGACACCGCGCGTCCACCGGACCCAGCCGTGGACGCCGAGCGCGAGGTAGACGAGCTGCAGGCCCGCCGACGCGTACAGTCCCGCCGGGACGAACACGACGAGGAAGACGACGTTGTTGGCGATGCCGATGGGGTAGGTCCAGACGTTCCGTCGGGCGGCGAGGAGCACGCACGCGGCCCCCGTCGCGAACCCGAGGATCTGCATCCATTCGGTCAGGATCCACTCGATCACCCGTCGAGCCTACGTGGACGGGCACCAGGCCCCGCCGGGCTTGCGCGCGGCACCCGGTCCCGCGCTACTCGCGCCCGGGGTCGCGCGGGGCGAAGCGGCGCAGGCTCGCGCGCGAGGTCAGTCGCGCGGCGGCGAGCGATCCGGCGACGGCGAGGAAGATCGGCAGCAGCAGGTCGAAGCCGGTGCCGGTGAACTCGATCACGAGCACGATCGCGGTGAACGGCGCGCGCATGTTCGAGGCGAGGAACGCCGCCGCGGCCACGATCGCGAGCGCCGTGGCATCCGCTCCCGGCCACACGAACGCCCAGCCCGCGGCGGCCGCGGCGCCCAGGCTCGCGCCGATCGCGACCGATGGCTGCAGCGTGCCGCCGACCGCGCCCGAACCGAGCGACACCACGGTCGCGACGTATTTCAGCGCGGCGAGGGCGAGCAGCAGCAGCGCGGGCTGGCTGAGGTCGAAGCCGGCGGTCGCGAGCGCGCGGCCGTTGCCGAGGATCAACGGGAACACGGCCCCGAGCGCACCGACGGCGGCGAAGGTCAGCGGCAGCGCGACGAGGAGCTTCCACCCCGTCGGACGCACCTTCGCCAGGAGCGACGTCACGGCCCCGAAGCTCGTGGCGCCCCACCCCATGAGCGGTCCGATCAGGATCGCCGCCACGATGAGCGACGCGTTCACGTCGAGGGATGCCACGTGGTACAGCGAGTCGTCCCCGACCAGCGGCCGCGCGACGAGGGTCGCGATCGCGCTCACGGCGAGCGCGACGACCGCGGCGCCGACGCTGAACTGCGCGAGGAGGATCTCGATCGCGAAGAGCGCTCCGCCGAGCGGAACGTTGTACACCGCGGCGAGACCCGCGCCCGCGGCGGCGGCGATGAGGATGCGGCCCCAGCGGGCGTCGAGGCGGAACCACCGCACGATCTTCGACCCGGCCATCGCGGAGAGTTCGCGCGGCGCGACCTCCTTGCCGATCGAGGCGCCGAGGGCGACCGAGGTGACCTGGATCACGGTGTCGGCGAGCGTCTCCCACCAGGGCATGTGCGCGCCCGCGACGCCCTGCTCGACCGTCGCGATCTTGCGACCGAAACGGCGCAGCAGGTACCAGCCGAGCGCCGCGACGACACCCGCGCCGCCCACCGTCGCGATGGGCAGCCACCACACCGACGGGTACGCCAGGCCGTCGAGGAACGGGCCTTCGTCATGGCCCCACACGAGGTGCTCGATCGTGTGCACGATCCAGACGAGCAGCAGCACGGCGAGTCCGGTGCTCACCCCGACGATCGCGGTCGCGAACCCGATCCGGAGCAGTGTGCCGAGCCCCCGACGATGCACGCGCGTCCGATCCGGGGCCCCTACTGTCACGACGCCACGCTAACGCACCGGCGACAGCCCGCCCGCCACGCGCTACCGTGACCGCATGGCGTCTGTCTCCCCGGCGGGTCGTCGCGCGAGCGACGGCTTCGGCATCGTCGCGATCATCCTCGCGGCGTTCATCCTGCTGCCCGCGCTCATGATCTTCCTCATCGGGCTCGCTCCGGGCATGAACGCGATCTGGTGGCTCGGCATCGTGCTGCTCCCGATCATGGCGTTCCTCGGGGTGGTCATCGTGATCGTGGGGACGATCGGCATCGTCCTGCGAGTGCGGGCGGGCCGCCGGCCCACCCTCTCGATCATCGGTGCGGCCCTCGGCATCCTTCTCGTCCTGCCCGTGCTCTGGGTGCTGTTCTCCACGACCGTCTGACACGGCGGCGCTCCCCCACCCCGCGAGACGCCCCGAGCCTCCGGCATCCCGGGCGCGCCGAGTAGGCTCGGTGCCGTGACCGACCGTGCTCCGCTCTCCCGCAAGCTCTCCGCCATCGCCGAATCCGCGACCCTGAAGGTCGACGCCAAGGCCAAGGCCCTCAAGGCCGCCGGCCGTCCCGTCATCTCCTATGCCGCCGGCGAGCCCGACTTCGCGACCCCGCAGTTCGTCGTGGATGCCGCGGCCGAAGCGCTGCACAACCCCGCGAACTTCCGCTACACCCCCGCCGCCGGGCTCCCGGTGCTGCGCGAGGCCATCGCCGCCAAGACGCTGCGGGACTCGGGCCTCGAGGTCGCGCCGTCGCAGATCATCGTGACCAACGGCGGCAAGCAGGCCGTCTACCAGGCGTTCCAGACCGTGGTGAACCCCGGCGACGAGGTGCTGCTCCCCGCGCCGTACTGGACGACCTACCCCGAGGCGATCGCCCTCGCCGACGGCGTGCCCGTCGAGGTGTTCGCCGGTGCCGACCAGGACTACAAGGTCACCGTCGCGCAGCTCGAGGCCGCCCGCACCGACAAGACCACCGTCCTGGTGTTCGTCTCGCCCTCGAACCCCACCGGCTCGGTCTACACGCCCGAAGAGACGGCGGAGATCGGCCGCTGGGCCCTCGAGCACGGCATCTGGGTCATCACCGACGAGATCTACCAGAACCTCACGTACGAGGGGGCCCGCGCGGTGTCGATCGTCGAGGCCGTGCCCGAGCTCGCCGGGCAGACGATCCTCGTCAACGGCGTCGCGAAGACGTACGCGATGACCGGATGGCGCGTCGGCTGGATGATCGGACCGGCGGATGCCATGAAGCTCGCCGCCAACCTGCAGTCGCACCTGTCCAGCAACGTCAACAACATCGCGCAGATCGCCGCCGCGGCAGCGCTGAACGGACCGCAGGACGAGGCCGAGCAGTTCCGCGAGGCGTTCGACCGACGCCGCCGCCTGATCGTGGCGGAGCTGGCGAAGATCGACGGCGTCGAGGTGCCGAACCCGCTCGGCGCGTTCTACGTGTACCCCGACGTCCGCGGCCTGCTGAACCGAGAGTGGGACGGCGTCACCCCGACGACCTCGCTCGAGCTCGCCGACCTGATCCTGGAGAAGGCCGAGGTGGCGGTCGTCCCCGGCGAGGCCTTCGGCCCGAGCGGCTACCTCCGCCTGTCCTACGCCCTCGGCGACGCCGAGCTCCTGGAGGGCGTCCAGCGCCTTCAGCGCCTGTTCTCCTAGGTGCGTTCTTTCTCGCGTGAGTCGCCAGAATTTGTCGCCTGTGTTTCCACTGAGACAACGAATCCTGGCGACTCACGCGGGTGGGCCCCCCTCCACAGGTGGATAACTGCAGAGGGCCATGCGGCTGGCGCGGCATGATCGGCGGATGCAACGATCACACCTCCCCACCGGGCCCACCTCTGCATTCACCGTTGCCGAGGGACGGGCGCACGGACTGTCCCCGAGCAGCCTTCGCTCGGTGAGGTGGGATGCCCCGTACTCGGGGACTCGGCTCGAATCGGATGCCACTGACCTCCAGCGTCTGAGCGTCTTGGTGCGTGCTCTGCCGGACCATGCGTTCGTGTGCGGACCCACTGCGGCAGTCCTACTGGGGCTCCCTCTCCCCGCGTCGCTCGGCCGAGCCGCGAGAGAGTCCCCGAGCATCGGCGTGCCGAGCGGATGCAATCGCATTCGCCGCCCGGGCGTCACCGGCCGCACGCTCGCTGTCGAAGCATCTGACATCGTCGAAGTCGAAGGAATCCGCTGCAGTTCGCCGTTACGGACGTGGGCCGAGCTCGCGGAGGTGCTCGATGTCGGCGCCCTGACCGCGATCTCGGACAGATTGCTATCGCGCCGCGATCCACTCGCGTCGCGCGCGGACCTCGAGCGGATGCACAGACGATTCCTCGGCGGCCGAGGATCACGTCGGCGCCGGCTCGCCGTCGATTTCGCCGACGACCGGGCAGAGTCACCG
The DNA here is from genome assembly GCF_049739645.1 of Microbacterium sp. SLBN-111. Taxonomy (NCBI): domain Bacteria; kingdom Bacillati; phylum Actinomycetota; class Actinomycetes; order Micrococcales; family Microbacteriaceae; genus Microbacterium; species Microbacterium sp. SLBN-111. The sequence goes on along the minus strand of NZ_JBMGQH010000001.1, from coordinate 2,240,908 downwards.
AGGGAGAGCGAGCTTCGTGTCCTTCTCATTCAAGCCGGACTCCCCACCCCCGAGTGCAACGTGGAGATCTTCGACGGCCACCGCTTCGTCGCGCGCGTCGACCTGCTCTACCGCGACGCGCGCCTCATCATCGAGTACGACGGCGACTACCACCGCGACCCGCAGCAATGGAGCCGCGACCAGTCGCGTCGTGCGGAGCTGGAGTCGCTCGGCTACCGCGTCACGGTGGTCACGGCCCGCGACTTCGACGCCCCCGAGGCGCTGCTGATGCGCATCCGCCGCCTGCTCGCGTGATCGCACGCGTGAGTTGCCAAGATCTGTCGCCTCCGCCCCGCCGCGAGCGACAAATCTTGGCGACTCACGCGCGAAGCGACTGCACGCTACAGCTCGACGTTCACCAGCACCGGCTCGGGCTGCAGCAGCAGGCCGAACTCGGACTGGACACGGTTCTGCACGAAGCGGGCGAGCTCGGCGATCTCGGCCGCCGTCGCGCGGCCGCGGTTGGTGAGCGCGAGCGTGTGCTTGGTCGAGAGCCCGGCGCGCGAGCGCGGGAACCGGAAGCCGCGCGACAGCCCCGCGTGCTCGATGAGCCACGCCGCGCTCACCTTCACCTCGCGGCGCTCCGTCACCGGAGTCGGCACGACGCCGTCGAACGCGGCGAGCGGGATCACGGTCACCGGGTCGATCGCGGGCGACAGCGGCCAGCGCGGGCATTCGGCGGGAAGCGTCCGCGCGAACGCCTCCGAGACGATCGCGTTCTGGAAGAACGACCCGGCGCTCCACGTGTCGGGATCCTCGGGGTCGAGCACCATACCCTTGCGCGCGCGGGTCGCCAGCACGTGCTCGCGGATCCAGCGCAGCGACACCGCCGCGTCGGCATCCAGTCCCAGGGCTCCGCGCAGCTGGCCGCCCGCGATCGGACGGTCGCCATCACCGACGCGATGGAGTTCGAGCGTGACCGAGACGATCACGGCCGGGCGCTCGGGGACCGAGCCGTAGTGCTGCTTCAGCACGGAGGTGCGGAAGCCGAGACCGAGATCGGATGCCGGGACGGTCGAGACCTCACCCGTGGACTCGTCGAGGAGCTCCACCTCGACCAGCGTCTGCACGACCTCCTGGCCGTACGCTCCGATGTTCTGCACCGGAGCGGCGCCGACCGTCCCCGGGATGCCCGACATCGCCTCGATGCCGGCGAGCCCGCGGGCCACCGTCTCGGCGACGAGCGCATCCCAGTCGTGGCCGGCCTGCACCCGCAGCCGCACCGTGTCGGGGCGGGAACCGGGCAGCTCCTCGATGCCGGACGTGCGCACGAGCACCACCGTGCCCTCGAACGGCTCGTCGCCGACGAAGAGGTTCGAGCCGCCGCCGACGACGAGCCACGGCTCGCCCGCGCCCCACAGGTCGCGGAGCACCGAAACCAGCTCGTCGGGCGTGCGGGCCTCGATCGTCCGCTCGGGCAGACCGCCGGTGCGGAGGGTCGTCAGCTCGGAGAGCGGGACGGGGGTGATGTCGGGCATCAGGCCAGCCGCACGCGCACCTGCGCCTTGCCGAGGACCGTGGTCCCCGCGTGCGTCACGGTGAGATCGATGCGGGCGGCCTCGTCGTCGACCGCGCCGACCTTGGCGCTGACGTTCAGGTCGGCTCCCTCGACGGGGTCGACGACAACGGGCCGCGTGAAACGCACGCCGTACTCGAGGATGCGGCCGGTGTCACCGAGCACCTCGGCGAGCGTGCCGACCGCGATGCCCATCGTGAGCATCCCGTGGGCGAGGACGCCCGGCAGCCCGACCTCGGCGGCGACGTCGTCGCGGTAGTGGATGGGGTTGAAGTCGCCGGAGGCCCCGGCGTACCGCACGAGCGACTCGCGCGTGAGGTGCACGGAACGTTCGGCGACGACGTCTCCAACGGTGAACGCGGTCATGCGTCGGCCTCCCCCGCCAGCAGGACGCTGGTCGTCGTCACGACATGGGCGCCGTCGGCATCCACGATCTCCGCCTCGCTCGTGATCATCGCGTTGGCCCCGAGGGTCCGGATGCCGGTCACCGACAACGTCGCGGTGAGCTCGTCGCCGGCCACGATCGGCCGGGAGTACCGGAAGCGCTGCTCGGCGTGGACCAGCCGCGACAGCTCGATGCCCGACTCGGGGTCGCCGAGCAGTTGCTGGAACGTGAGGTCCTGCACGACCATCGCGAACGTCGGCGGCGCGACGACGTCGGTGTAGCCGAGCGCGCGGGCCGCGTCGGGGTCGGAGTGCTGCGGGGCGTCGGCGAAGACGGCGCGGGCGAACTCGCGCACCTTCTCCCGTCCGACGAGATACGGCGCGGTCGACGGGAAGACTCGTCCGACCAGTTCGGGGTTCACGGGCACCGGGTCAGTCTACCGACCGCTCCTCCGCCGCCTCAGCGCTGGTGGCGACCGCGCACGGCCTTCACGGCCATCTGCGTGGCGATGAAGACGAGGAAGATCGAGAAGAGGACGTTGCCGACGAACGGGTCGACGAGCTTCGCGAGCGAGGCGCCGAGAGCGGTCGTGGTGCACGCCGCGATGCCGACGCACGCGGCCGCGCGGAGGTCGACGTTCGAGCGGCGGAGGTTCCCCACGGTCCCCGAGATGGCGGTGGGGATCATCATGAGGAGCGAGGTTCCGCGGGCGATCAGGTCGCTCGTCCCGAACAGCAGCAGGAGCGCCGGGACGACGATGATCCCGCCGCCGACGCCCAGCAGACCCGCGAGGATCCCGGTGACCACGCCGAGCGCGAGGAGGCTCGGCCCGGTGACCCAGGTCAGGGCGAGCTCGGCATCCCGGGAGGGGATGACGAAGTACAGGCTGACGATCACCGCGACGAGGAACGCGACGAACGACCAGCGCAGCGCGGTCTGCGAGAGCTTCGGGAGGAGCCACGTGCCGATCTGCGCGCCACCCACCGCACCCGCGGCGAGGATCAGCGCGGGGATCCACGCGACGTGACCGTCGATCGCATAGGTGATGACACCGACGGATGCCGTGGGCACGATCGCCGCGAGCGAGGTCCCGGCCGCGAAGCGCTGGTCGAACCCGAGCAGCAGCACGAGCAGCGGCACGATCACCGTGCCGCCGCCGACCCCGAACAGGCCGGACATGAGACCGGCGAGGAGCCCGACGCCGATGCAGACGGCGTAGAAGCGGACGGAGCGGGGCGTGCGGGTGCGTTCGATCACGGGGCGGGGGTCCTTGCGACGGGGGTGGGCGGGCCGGCGCCCGCCGACGGACCAGTCTTCCACCTCGGCTGCCCGAAAAAGAAAGCGGCCCCCGGTGGTCCGAAGCCGCGTCCACCGGGGGCCGTCGCCCTCACAGGTCAAGCGGAACGGTGACCCGAACACCGGTCTGCGACCACGATCGCGAGGGTGCGACAGGAGAGAAGTTATCCCCCATGCGCCTACCGTAGCTGCCGGTTGACACAAATATCTAGGGATGCTAACTAACTAACTGACTTTTCCTATTTTCGGAGGAATGCCGACCACGCCCTCGCCGTTCGATCGAGCATGACCACTGTGGGAATCATCGGAGCAGGAAACATCGGCCAGGCGCTCGCGCGGGGCTTCGTGGAGCACGGATACGACGTCGTGATCGCGAATTCCCGTGGTCCCGAGACGCTCGCGGATTTCGTCGCCGAACTCGGCGACCATGCCCGCGCGGCGACGGCGCAGGAGGCGGCCGAGGCCGGCGACATCGCGGTCGTGACTGTCCCGCTCAAGGCGTACCGCGACGTCCCCGTCGAGGCGCTCCGCGGCAAGACCGTCCTCGACACGAACAACTACTACTGGGAGCGCGACGGGCACATCGCCGAGCTCGACGAGAAGCGCACGACCACCGCGCAGATGCTGCAGGAGCACCTGCCGGAGAGCACCGTCGTGAAGGCGTTCAACCACATCGGTGCGGCCGAGATCCTCACGACGGGATCGCCGGCCGGCACGCCGAACCGTCGGGCTCTCGCGACGGCGAGTGACTCCGACGAGGGAATCGCGCTCATCACCGGCATCTACGACACGTTCGGCTTCGACACCGTCAACATCGGACCACTCGCCGACAGCTGGCGCATCGAGCGCGACACCCCGGGGTACGGCATCCGCCAGAACCGCGAAGAGCTCGAGCAGAACCTCGCCGCCGCCGAGCGCTGACCCGCGCCCCGGCGCCCGCAGCGCCCTTGCCCCCCCCCCCCCCCCCCCCCGCGATAAACGGCATCCGCCCGAAGAAACGCCTCGACAGGCCGTTTCTTCGGGCGGATTGCGTTTATCGCGATGGATGCCAGCAACCCGGCCAGCACGGTTCCACGCGACATGCACGTCAGCGAGGTCCGCGACGACTTGCGCTGCCGAAGTGTCAGGTGAGCATCGCCGTGAGGGCGGCGATAAACGTCTCTTCAACACCGTCCGGACTGCTGGCAGACATCTTTCGCAGGAAATGTCCAAAATGGTTATAAACCGCCATGGACCCGCCGGCGATCCCAGGCGAGTCCGAGCTGATACCTGCTTCGTACGCCCCAAGCCCGACACCGGCTCGATCAAGAAGCTCGTTGCTCGGGATGTACGCGGGCACCTCGTTCGAATAGCCGTTGAACCAGAGTTTGGCCGCTCCACCGTTGCGGACGCGAAAATACACGGCGTAACCGGAAACGACCTCGCCGCCAGCGAAAACGATCTGAAGTCCGGGCGATCCCGAGAACTTCCACACCTGCAGAGGTAGCTCGACGGCCATATCGAAGGTGCGGTTACGTGCGGCGGCGGCCATCTTGCCAGCATGACGATGCTCCCAGGTATTAAGGGGAGCGGTAGCGATGAAGCGCTGGTCATACGCTTGGGCGACTGCGGCGATGTTCTGTGTCGTGTTGGTCACGTCCAAGGGGAGCGAGATGCGCTGGTAGTCCGTCCGGATGCCACCGGATAGCGCTCGACCCGCAGTGGTGATCGCGGAGCGGACCGTCTTGCCGAGGCCGTCACCAAGAGAATCGGAGGCTTCAAACGGCGACGGACCCGAGGGCACCGTGGGGTTCTGGTCGCCAGCGGGTCCGAGAAGGAACTGGGCGAAGGTCTGCGGACTGATCTCTTCGATCCGCTTGATGGCTTCGGCGGGGTAATCCGGGTCAAACATCGTCTGAACTCCCGCCGCTACAGGGTGGGAGCCATAGCCGAAGAGAACCGCTCGCGGCGTCCCGCTGCTCGTGCGCGCCACGAGGATAGGAACATCACGCTCCTCGTAAGGGAGGCCAGCGCGATTAGACGAGAAATCAGCGCTGGCGACGCGATAGTCCAGCGTGCATGAGGTTTTCGTAGCGCTCAAGGTGTTACTGACGAGCTGAATGATCTTGGCGGTGAGCTGCGTACTGTACGTCTTGATCTTCTGAATCTCGGAAGACGTCGAGTTGTAGGAGATGTAAGGATCGAGCTTCTCGATCAAAGCCGGACCATTGTGCGTGTGAGTGGCAGTGAGCACGAAGTCTGAGCTCGCCACCCCCAGTTGCACAACCCCGGCCCGAATATCCCGATGCATCGTGGGCCCGAAAGCCAGAACATCAGCCGTGACGATGACGTTAGGGACGCCCTGGTCCCAAATGACGGTGCACCGGGCCATAAGGGGCTCATTGACGCCCGTGCTGACGCGCCCCGACGCATGCTCGCCTGACGCACCGTAGCCACCCATGGGAAAGCTCGATGTTGGTGTGATGTCGACCTTCCGCGTCGACACCTGATACGTCGTTGCGGCCGTCGCGGAGCCCGTGGTCCCGGCGATCGTCGACGCTGTCGCCAGCGTACCGGCCGCACCGAGAAGGAACCCCCGCCTACTCGTCTCCATAGCCGCACTGTAGCTCAGAACAGGTCCGATCACCCTCACCCGAGCGAACCCCGCGAACTTCACCGCGCGGGGCGCCCACGGCTCCCCGGCGCGGCGTCAGAGCGCGGCGAGCGCCCGGTCGACGTCGGCCACGAGGTCCTCGGCCGACTCGATGCCCACGGACAGGCGCACGATCGTGTCGGGGACCGCGAGCTCCGTGCCGCGCACGGAGGCGTGGGTCATGGCATCCGGGTAGTTCACGAGCGACTCGACGCCGCCGAGCGACTCGGCGAGCGTGAACAGCCGCGTCGACTCGGCGAAGCGGCGCGCGGTGGCGCCGTCGGCGAGCTCGAGCGACACGATGCCGCCGAACGCGCTCATCTGCGCGGCCGCGAGCGCGTGCCCCGGGTGCGACGGAAGCCCCGGGTAGTAGACCTTCGCGGCGCGGTCGTGCCCGGCGAGGTGCTCGGCGACGGCCTGCGCGTTGGCGCTGTGGCGCTCCATCCGGATGCCGAGCGTCTTGATGCCGCGGGTGGTGAGGTACGCGTCGAACGGTCCCGAGATGGCCCCGGCCGCGAACTGGAGGAACTGCGTCTTCTCGGCGAGGTCGGCGTCGGCGAACGCGAGCGCGCCGCCCACGACGTCGGAGTGACCGCCGAGGTACTTCGTGGCCGAGTGCACGACGACGTCGGCGCCGAGCGCGATCGGGCGCTGCAGCGCCGGGGAGGCGAACGTGTTGTCCACGACGACGATCGCGCCGGCCGCGTGGCCGAGTCGGGCGAGCCCGGCGATGTCGGTGATCCGCAGCATCGGGTTGCTGGGCGTCTCGACCCAGACCATGCGCGGCGCGCGCTGCTCGATCGCTGCAGCCACGGCATCCAGGTCGCTCATGTCGACCACGCGGAGCTTCACGCCCCACGGGCCCAGCACCCGCGCGAGCAGGCGATAGGTGCCGCCGTACACGTCGTTGCCGAGCAGCACCTCGTCGCCCGGGACGAGGGCCGCGCGCAGCAGCGCGTCCTCGGCGGCGAGGCCGGACGCGAACGACAACGCGCGGGCGCCGCCCTCGAGCGCGGCGATCTGTGTCTCGAGCGCCGTGCGCGTGGGGTTGCCGCTGCGGCCGTACTCGTAGCCGCCGCGGAGGCCGCCGATGCCGTCCTGCGCGTAGGTCGTGGAGAGGTGCACGGGAGGGATCACCGCGCCGGTCGTGGGGTCGAAGGCCTGGCCTGCGTGAACGGCGAGGCTGTCGAAGCCGCGGGCGGCGTCGTGGGTGCTCATGCGGAGTGCTCCTGGGTGTTCGATGCGGGGAGAACGGATGCCACGGGCTCGACGTCGTAGCCGCGCGCGGTCATCCACTGGTCGTCGAAGATCTTGCTGAGGTAGCCGCGGCCGTGGTCGGGCAGGAGGACCACGACGACCGCGTCGGCGGGGAGATCGCGCGCGACGCGCAGCGCCCCGACGACGGCCATGCCGCTCGAGCCGCCGACGAGCAGTCCCTCCTCGCGGGCGAGGCGGCGCGTCATCGCGAAGGATTCGGCATCCGACACGCGCTCGTACGCGTCGACCACGGTCGGGTCGAAGGCGGGCGGCCAGAAGTCCTCGCCGACGCCCTCGACGTCGTAGCCGTGGATGTCGTCGCCGGAGTAGATGGAGCCGACCGGGTCGACGCCGACGATGCGCACCGACGAGCCGGCGACCTCGCGCAGGTAGCGCCCGGTGCCGCTGATCGTGCCGCCGGTCCCGACGCCCGTGACGAAGTGCGTGAGCGTGCCCTCGGTGTCGCGCCAGATCTCGGGCCCCGTGGTCTCGTAGTGGCTGCGCGGACCGTTGAGATTGGCGTACTGGTTGGGCTTGAAAGCGCCGGGGATCTCGCGCACCAGGCGGTCGGAGACGCTGTAGTACGAGTTCGGGTCGTCGGGCTCGACATTCGTCGGCGTGACGACGACCTCGGCGCCGTACGCACGGAGCACGGCGCGCTTGTCCTCGGCGACCTTGTCGGGCACGACGAACACGCAGCGGTACCCGCGCTGTTGCGCGACGAGCGCGAGACCGACGCCGGTGTTGCCGCTGGTCGGCTCGACGATCGTGCCGCCCGGACGGAGCAAGCCGTCACGCTCGGCGGCGTCGATGATGTTGGCCGCGATGCGGTCCTTGGCGGAGCCGCCGGGGTTGAAATACTCGATCTTCGCGAGGACCGTGGCGGCGATGCCGTCGGTCACGCGGTTCAGACGGACGAGGGGGGTGTTGCCGACGAGGTCGGCGACGCTCTGGGCGTAACGCACGATGGAGTCCTGGGGGTCGATGCGCCCGGGGGCGCGGCTGACGGGGTCGTCGAGAAAGAACGCGGGGGCGTTCAGCGACAACAGCGACAGGTCAGCACGCGGTCAGCATACCCGACGATCCGGACGCTCGCGGACCCCGGGCTCACGCGACGGCGCCGAGGAACTCGTCGAAGCTCTGCGCCGGGCGCCCGGTGACGGCCTCGACGTCGCCCGAGATGACGGCCATGTCGCCGCTCGCGATCGCCGTGTACGTGGTCACCCATGCCTCCACCTGCCACGGCGGGGCGCCGTAGACCGCGCGTGAGGCGTAGGCCTCGTCGAGCGTCTCGTCGACGTAGCGCACCGGGTGTCCCCGCACGGCCGAGATCTTCTGCGCCACCTCTTCCATCGACAGCGCCTCGGGTCCGGTCAGGTCGTACGTCCGGTCGGCGTGGGCGGCCGGGTCGAGGAGCACCGCGACGGCCGTGGCCGCGACGTCCGACCGCGACACGAGCGAGCAGCGCCCGTCGCCCGCGGGGCCGCGGATGACGCCGTCGTCGCCGGCGAAGAGCTCCATCATGTCCATGTAGAAGTTGTCGCGGAGGAACGTCCACGACATCCCCGAGGCGCGGATGACGTCCTCGGTCACGGCGTGATCGCGCCCGAGCGTGAACACCGCGTCGGGCGCGGCACCGAGGAACGACGTGTACACGATCGAGTGCACGCCCGCGCGGGCGGCGGCATCCACGAAGGTCCGATGGTGGTCCACCCGATCGGCGGACTCGGATGCCGAGACCATGAACAGCGTCTCGACCCCCGTCAGCGCGGCGACCGCGGCATCCGCGTCCGAATACCCGGCGACGTGGACCTCGGCCCCCTCGAGCTCGGGGGCGCGCGACGCGTCTCGCACGAGGAGGCGCTGCGGGATGCCGCGCGCGGCGAGGTCACGCGCGACGCGCCCTCCGACGGCACCGGTGGAACCGGTCACGGCGATCACGGGCTGCGCGGTCATGCATCCTCCGAGGGGCGAGAGTCGGTCCTCTCAGCGTATTGCGCCCCACACCCCCCGAGGCCGCGGGGTGACCGCGAGAATGCTCAGGATCGCGGAGCGACCAGCCGGGCGACCCGCACCCGCACCGTATCCGTCGGGGCGCCCGCTCCGGCCTGGCGCACCGCCTCGGCGACGGCGGATGCCACGGCGGCACCGTCGTCGTCGGTCGAGACGCCGATGCAAACGGTGACGTCGCGCGCCCCCGCCTTCTCATCGACGGCCGCGAGTGATCCCTCGACCTCGGCCATGCGCTCGTAGGCGCGGGCCACGACCGGGCGCGCGGAGTACGACTCGCGGACACCGGCGACCGCGGTCACGGCCAGATCGATGCGCGGGGCCAGTTCGGCTGCGGTCTCGGTCATCACTCGTCCTCCCCATCGACGTGCACGTCACCCACGGTGACGTCCACGCGTCCGACCCTCAAGTCCCCGTGCCGCTCGATCGCGGCGCGGATGCCGTCTCGCATCCGGTCCACCGTGGTCTGCATGGGGTAGCCGAACAGCACGCTCACGGTGACCCGCACGTCGAGCGGGGCCGTGGGCTCGGGCTGGTCGATGCGCACGCGCCCGACGAGGACCCCCTCGACCTCGTCGCCGACGGTGCGGATGAGCTCGTAGAGCGCGCCCTCCGTCACGACCAGCTGCGTTCCGTCCTCGGTCCGGGCGAGCGGGATGTCGCGACCCGCGCGGAACTCGCGCATCACTTCGCGCATGATCTCGTCGTACCAGGACTCCGCGAGCGGTTCCGCGGCCTGCTCGTCGACGATCTCGCGCGAGAGTCGTGCCATTCGTTCCATGGATGCCATCAGGGCCTGGCATTCGGCATTGCGCTCGATCGCGGGGATCCGGGGGGTGCGCCCTCGATCGAGATACGCGGAGAGATCCTCGAGCGAGTATCCCGAGCCGCCCACGTCGTCGGTCTGGTCGACGTCCTCACTCATGCGATCACCTCCACTCCTGCATGCGTTCCAACACGGTCTTGCGCGCCCGGGCAAGCCGGCCGCGGACCGTGGCCGCGGTCTCGCCGACCTCGGTCGCGATCTCGTCGTAGCTGTGGCCGCCGACCTCGCGGAGCACCCACACGACGCGCAGTTCTTCGGGGAGATCGGCCAGGACCTTCTTCAACGCGTCCATCTGCGACGATGCCACAACCGAGCGCTCGGGGTCATCCCCGACCGAGACCATCTCCTCGTCGATCTGCTCCGAGATCTTGCGCGACCGCATCCGATCCGTCACTTTGCGGGACACGATCGTGGTGAGCCAGCTGCGGACCTTCTCGGGATCGGCGAGGTCCGGGAGCCGCCGCCACGCCGTGATCAGGGCCTCCTGCACGCAGTCGTCGGCATCCGCACGCGAACCGGTCAACTTCGTCGCGAACGCGACGAGGAACGGGGCGTGCCGCCGCACGAGGATGCCGAAGGCGATCTGATCACCGTCAGCCGCGCGCGACGCGAGGAACGCGTCGGTCGCGGAGGACAAAGAGGTCATGCCAGTTCCTGTCAGCAGTGGCCGGGGCGAGATCGTGACGGTTCACGAACCCGGCTCGTCCCCAAAGCGAAGCACTTCGACCTAGCCGCGAATCGGCGCTTGACGAAAAGACCTTCTCACGGCTAGATCCCCGGCCGACGCGAGCCGGCGGACTTTCACCCCCGAACCGCCCCGCCGCCCCCGAGCGCCGGTAACGTCGAGCGCACACCCCCGACCGAAGGACGCCCATGCGCATCGCCCTCACCGGATCATCCGGCAAACTCGGCACCGTCGTGGCGCGCGAACTGCGCGCCGCCGGACACGAGGTCATCGGCCTCGACGTGCGCGGCGAGCGCGGCCCGGGGTTCGTGCAGGTCGAGCTCACCGACTACGGGCAGGTCATCGACGCGCTCGCGGGCGTCAACGACCAGCACGACGGCGTGGACGCGCTCGTGCACCTCGGCGCGATCCCGGCTCCCGGCATCCGCTCCGACGTGGCGACCTTCCACAACAACATGGTCAGCACGTTCAACGTGTTCTGGGCGGCCGTGCGACTCGGCATCCACCGCATCGTCTACGCCTCGAGCGAGACGGTGCTGGGTCTGCCGTTCGACATCGACCCGCCGTACATCCCCGTGGACGAGGAGTACGCGCCGCGCCCCGAGTCGGTGTACTCGCTCGTGAAGGTGCTCGAGGAGCACCTGGCGACGGAGCTCGTTCGCTGGCATCCGGAGCTGTCGATCACGGCGCTGCGCTTCTCGAACGTGATGGTCCCCGAGGACTACGCCGAGTTCCCGTTCGACGCCGACGCCCGGACCCGCAAGTGGAACCTGTGGGGGTACATCGACGCGCGCGACGGCGCGCAGGCGGTGCAGCGGGCGCTCGAGAACGCTCCGGCCGGCTTCGACCGCTTCATCATCGCCGCCGCCGACACCGTGATGACGCGGCCCAACGCGGAGCTGGCCGCCGAGGTGTTCCCCGACGTCGAGGCGCGGGGCGACCTGAGCGGCACCGACACACTGCTCTCGATCGAGAAGGCGCGACGCCTTCTCGGGTACGAGCCGCAGCACTCCTGGCGCGACCACCGCTGACGCGCAGCCGACCCCCTGGCGCGATGTCGGGGGCTGAGCGTACGGTGATCCCACTCGGCCGGAGAAAGGTTCCGGCGCACCGTGACGCAGTGGCATCCGATCCTCGCCGCCGTCGAGGGCCCCACCGGCACGTGGCGCATGATCGACCCGCACGGGCACGAGTACGGACGTGTGGAGATCCGCCGCGCTTCCCCCGGTGATCGCGTCGTGTACAAGGCCGTGCACGGGGACGAGGTCATCGGCTGGGCGACGACGCTGCGACTCGCGTGCTTCAAGGTGCACATGGCGTTCCTGTCGTCGCTACGACCCGGCGGCGGACCCGCGGCGGACTGGGGAGAACTCACCGGGAACGGGCGTCGGGCGGAGTGAGCGGATGCGAGATTTCGCCGAAATTTCGATTCCGACAGTTTTATATGTTCTTCCGGCCGATCGTTCATCTTTCCGCCACCTTTCATTTCGCGGCGGACTCCTATTGATGCCACGATGGGCGCGGGAGGAAATGAATGGCACGCGCACGAACCATCACACATGGATACCGGCTCGCGACCGGGTGGGAAAAGATCGACAGGCGCCCCCTGACGCCGAAGACCGTAGAGGAGTTGCGCTCCCACGGCTACACGATGGTGAAGGCGAGGCGCGGCCTCATGAACTCCCGAGAGTTTTCGCTCTACCAGCCGCTTCCACCGCGGTGACGAAAATACTCTGCACGAAAAAGAATCTCGCTGCAGAAGTTAGTCACGCGAAATATAATGCTTTCGCCGACTCCTCCTGAATTGTCGACGGAGATCGACGGCGGGAAGACGCAGTGTCATCGTCGTCCCCGCCTCCGACGTCGCCGCGACGCGGGCCGAGCCCCCGTATCGCGAGACGGCGTCCTGCACCAGAGACAGCCCGATACCGAAGCCGCTGCGGGACGATCCCCCGCCGTCGACGACGTTCGCCGAACGGGCGAAGCGCTCGAACACCCGATCCGGGGCGATTCCCTGGATGCCGGGACCTTCGTCGGCGACATCGATGCGCACATCACGGCCCTCACGTCGAACGATCACGAGCACCATCCCGCCCGGGGGCGAATGCTTGACCGCGTTGTCGACGAGAGCGATCACCGCACGCTGCAGGCTCGCCTCCGGCATGGCCGCGAAGAGGTCGCGATCATGGGGTCCGCTGACGAGGTCCACCCCGCGATGACGCGCCAGGATGGCCATGGTCGACACCGCGGATTCGACGACACCTACGACCGATGCGGGTTCGATCGCCGTCCCGGTGGGGATCTCGATCGACTCCAGGAGATCACCCACGACACCGATCAGCGTGCGGGAATCCGCGCGGAGCCGACCGACCACCTCCGCGTTGGGGTCCGCGGGGTCGAGGGAGCGCTCGAGCAGTTGGAGTCTGGCATCCAGGATCGCGAGTGGCGTGCGCAATTCGTGGGACGCGTCGGCGACGAACTCGCGCTGACGCCGGAGGGCGTCGACGAGCGGTCGCACGGCTCTGCGGGTGACGAGCCACCCGAGGACCCCCGCGGACGCGATCGCGCACGCGCCGATCGCGACGGCGCCGAGGAGGATGTCGATGCCGTCGACATCGACGAGGGTCGTGTGCCGACCCGGGTGCAGCAGGTCGGTCAGACGCACCTGGGTCAGCACCACGGAGAACGCCGCGACGATCACGGCCAGCACCAGCACCGAGACGGCCACCGTGATCGTGAGCGCCACGCGCCGGGCGGCGGCGCGGACGAGACGCGTGTCGGCGTCGGCGGCGCGGGTCACAACAGTCCCAGCCGGTAGCCGCGTCCGCGCACGGTCTGCACGATGGCGGGATCGGTCTTCTTGCGGAGGTAGTGCACGTACGTGTCCACCGCGCCGGGGGTGTCGTCGGGCGAGAAGACCTCGCGCAGGATGTCGTCGCGCGAGAAGGTCCGTTCGGGGTGGACGGCCAGGAGCCGCAGCAGCGCGTTCTCGCGTTCCGTGAGGATGATGCGGCCGTCGTACGGCGAGTACACGGCGCGCGACTCCGGGTAGAACTCCCACTCCCCCACGCGCACGAACGGCCCCTCGCCGTTGCTGACCCGGCGGATCGCCCGCAGCCGCGCGAAGAGCTCGTCGAACTCGAACGGTTTGACGAGGTAGTCGTTCGCGCCGGCATCCAGGCCCCGCACCCTGTCCTGCACGGTGCCGAGCGCCGTGAGGATGAGCATCGGGGTGCGGGATCCGGCCCGGCGCAGGGTCTCCACGATCGTGAGCCCGTCGACGGTGGGCAGGCGCCGGTCCACGACGATGACGTCGAACGTCCGGGAATCGGCGAGATCGAGCGCCTCGCCGCCGTCCGCGACGAGGGTCACGTCGTACACCTCGTCGAGGACCGTGGCCATGACTGGTCCGAGCTGCTCGTCGTCCTCGATCAGCAGCAGCCGGGGGCGGCCGGCGGCGGGTGTGCTCATGTCCTCTGCTCTCCCCGGTCCGACGGGCGACGACGGGTCGCGTCACCCGGAATCGATCCGGATGCCACGAGCATGCGCCCGCGGCTCTAAGAAAGCACTGATCTCTGCCTCAGGCCAGGGGCAACGGCATCCCGTCGGCGCGATCCGCGCGACGTGCGACACGCGGAGCCGCCTGCATGATCGCGACGAGGACGACCATCACCGCCGTCAGGGCGAGCGACACCCACCCGGTTCCGACTCCGACACCGCCCTCGCTGGCGGGCTTGCCGAGCCAGTCCGCCACCGACGCGCCCAGCGGTCGCGTCAGGACGTAGGCGAACCAGAACGCGAACACCCCGGTCCACCACGCCATCCGCCATCCGATCACGGGAACCGTGATGAGGACGGCGAACAGGACGATCGAAGGGAGGTAGCCGAGGTCGAACGTCACGGCCGTCAGATCCCCCACGGCCGTGCCGAGAGCGAACGTCGCGACCACGGCTGCCCAGTAGTACAGCTCGCGTCGGGTCGTGGTGACCTCGTGCACGGAGAGCGTGCCCTCGCTCCGCCGCCAGAACACGAAGACCGCCGCGAGCACAACCGCGTACAGCGCCGTCGACGCGAGGTACGGCAGGCCGATCACGACGTGCGCGACGTCGGCCGCCATGGTCCCGAAGACGCCCACCGCCGCGACCGCCAGCCAGTAGGCGACCGGGACATAGCGACGGCGCGTCAGCTGCCACGCGAGCGCGACGACGAACAAGACGAACCCGAGCAGCACAGCGACGACGGGGTCGAGCGCGCGGATCGAGAAGTCGGACACCGCCTCCCCCCAGCGCAGTGGAGGCGGCCTTGGCGATCCAGAACAGCGGCGAGGGATCTGGGACGCGGGACGGTCGGGCGTTCGAGGTCATGCCGCGATGATCGCGGGACGGTTCTCAGACGCCTCTAAGACGGGGCACCGGCAGAGGCACCCCTCCGGATGCGCTGACGCGTCCGCGCGGGCGGCGGGTGGCCCTCAGCTCTCGACGGGCAGGTCGTCGTAGACGCGGAGGGCCAGCGCGATCTGGAGCCCGTCCGAGGAGTGCGACGCGCGGTCCTTCCAGAACCGGTCGACGCGCTGGCGCACCGTGTTGCGATGGATGCCAAGGACCTCCGCGGTGCGCACGGCATTCTCGCCGCACGAGAAATACACGGCGAGCGTCTCGCGGACCAGCCGGGCCTGCTCCCCCGGGACGGCATAGGGCCCCAGGACGTCGAGCACCCAGCGGCGCGTGCTCGCGGCATCCTTGGTCAACAGATCCACGAGCGCGACCTGCGGGTCCGTGTACGTCACGACCGTGGAACCGCGGTAGCGCGGCGAGGTCAGAGCCACGAGACGTGCGGCGACGGCCTGTTCATGGGAGCGGCGGAACCCCGCGACGTCGCCGGCGATCGTGCCGAGCGCGAGGCGCAGCCCGGGAACGGTCTGTACGAGCGCCGCGGTGTCGGCGAGCGACTGCTCCGTGAGGATCGGCGAACCGATCCATGCCCACGCCGTGGAGCGGTCGACCGCGGTGACCAACGGGGGCACGGGCGAGCGCAGTGCTCCGCCGATCCGGCGGAGCGCGTGGTCGGTCTCCCGCTGTCGCTCGGGGTCGCTGTCGTCGACGTCCGACCAGGCGACGAGCGCGAGGTGGCTCTGCGCGAGCGAGTATCCGGTCTCGGACGCGAACCCCCGGACGGGAAGCGCGTCGCCGCGCAGGACCTTGAGGACGACCGCCGCGTTGAGGGTGGCACGGGTGTTCCACCACCGTCGGCGTTCTTCGTCGTGCACCGTCGACACGAACTGCAGGATCCAGTCGATGTAGCGGTGGACGGCGTCCGCGATGCCGCGCACGACCTCGATCTTCATCCCCTCGGGGATGTCGAGCCTCTCGACCTCGGCGATCCCCAGGCGGAGGAACATGCTCTGTCCGAGGTAGTAGGCGCGGGTGAGAGACGACAGCGGCACGTCCCGCTGCGCGAGCCGGGCGGCGTACTCCACGGCGGCGGTCGTGGGCTGGAGGCTGTCGACATCGATGTCGTTGGTCAGGATGTGGCAGATCGTCGTGACGTTGCCCTCAATGCTCCCATGCAGCATCTCGACCAGTTGGGGGTCCCCGCCGAGGTCGTCGATGCGGGAGGCGAGGAGGTCTCGCATCTCGGCGACGATCTCGGGCATGCGCAGGTCGAGGTGGCGCGCCACGAGCGCGAGCAGGGCTCGCGTGTCGAGGTCACCGCCGCGGTCCTCGACGCCGTCGGGAGGATCAGCACGAAAGGTCACGATCGGTGGACGCCTGCGTCTTCCCGGATCTCGAGGGATGCCACGGACTGCAGCGCGCGTCGGGCCGCGTTGACTCCGCACAATCCGTGCACGCCGGGCCCCGGCGGAGTGGCCGCCGAGCAGAGGTAGTAACCGGGCACCCCCGTATCGTACGGCTGCGCGGAGAGGCGCGGCCCGAGCGTGAACTGCCGCGGCGTCTTCGCCCCGGTCAGGATGTCGCCCCCGACGAAGTTGGGGTTCTCGCGGCTCAGGTCGGTGGCGGTGAGGACGCGGGTGGCCACGACGCGTTCGGTGAATCCCGGCGCGAACCGCTCGAACTGAGCCACGATCGCATCGGTCGCGTCCCCGGTGTAGCCGGCCGGCACGTGGGCGTACGCGTAGACCGGGTGCACGTCGCCGACCGACCGCTGCGGGTCCGCGACGTGCTGCTGACCGACCAGGACGAAGGGGCGCGCCGGCATCCGACCGCGAGACGTCTCCCGCTCGACGGCGACGATCTCACGGGCCGAACCACCGAGGTGGACCGTCCCCGCGCGACCGACCTCCGGCGAGCGCCACGGCACTCCGCCCGCAACGGCGAACTCGACCTTGAAGGCCGCCGGGCCGGCGCGGAAGCGCCGGAAGGCCTTTCCGTCCCGCGCCGGGAGGCTCTCCCCCAGGATCTCCGCGACGGCGTGCGGGTGCACGTCGAGCAGCGCGATGTCGTGGGGCGGAAGCTCCCGGCGGGAGCGGATGCGCGTGCCGGTCTCGAACGTGACCCCCTGCTCGCGCAGGCGAGCGATCACGGCATCCGTCAGGGCTCCCGTCCCCCCGGCGATGACCGGCCAGCCGACCGCGTGACCGGCGGTGATGATGCCGGCACCGATGCCGGTCACGAGCGGCAGGTCCAAGCGCTGGAACGCGTGCGCCGCCACACCGAGGAAGAGGGCGCGGGTCCGCTCCTGGGAGAAGACGCGGGCCACCCAGGTCGGCGGGGGCGCCGCGACCGCACCGAATCGCGCGAGCAGGAACGGATGACGAGGGATGCCGAGGAGCGGACGGAAGATGTCCTCCGACAGCGCCGCGAACCTCGCCGACGGCACGCCGAAGAGAGCGCGCCAGCGCCACCCGTCGCGGCCCAGTCCCTCCGCCGTCTCCGCGATGGACCGGCGGAGGAGGACGGCGTCGCCGTCGTCGAGCGGATGGGCGCAGTCGATCTCCGGCAGCGCCCACTCCACCCCCGGCAGATCGAGGTCGCGAAGGTAGGGCGATGCGGCGGCCATCGGGTGGACCGCGGCGCAGTGGTCCTGGATCAGTCCCGCCAGGAGGGGCACACTGTTGCGCGCCCCTCCGCCGAGTTCGTCCGCGGCTTCGATGACGTGGACCGTCACCCCGGCCGCGACGAGCGTCGCGGCAGCGGCGAGCCCGTTGGGTCCGCTGCCGACGACGACGGCACGGGTCATCTCGCTACCCGCTCGCTCCGCTTCCGGGGCAGACGCAGGCTGTTGGTGACGTCGGGGACCGGCTCGGAGCCCTCCCGCTTCCAGCGCACCTCGACCGGGATCGGACCGTCCGGCAGCCAGGGCTGGGCGGCGACGGCGTCGGCGACGCGCCACCGGCCGCGTTCGATCACCCCGAGGGCCGCGTCGATCACCTTGTACTCCTGGAACGCCGAGTGGATGGGCTGAGACTCTACCCACACCACGACGAATTCACCGGGCGCGAAGTGGCAGCGCGTCTGCAGGGCGCGGATGAGTCTCTCGTCGTGCAGATGCCCGTCGCCGAAATTGAAGCCGATCACCGAGTTGCAGGCGAACTCCCCCTCGCGGACGGTCCGCGACTCGATGTCCGGCAGTGACCGGTAGAGGACCGAGAACAGCCCGCGTCCCTGGCTGTGCATCGATCGCCAGGCGATGGTCTGCTGCATCGTGATCTCGGCGACCTCGGCGGGATAGCCCATCTGCTGCAGCTGCTCGACCTGGTTCTTGGTCGGTCGGACGACGGCATCCAATTTCTTCTCCGCACCGGGCGTGAACGTCCACAGCGCCGAAGCCCAGTTGCCGGCGTACTGCCGCATCGAGGGCAGGAACGAGACCTTGTCGGGCCGCAGGTTGCCGAGCACGGGGAAGAACGCCAGCGCCGCGACCAGGCCGGCGAGCAGCCAGGGGCTGCTGATGTCGCCGACGCCGTATCCCGCACTCGCTGGGAATCCGAGGAAGAGGAAGATCGCCGCGTAGGAGAAGAGCGTGTTCCATTCGAGCGGCACGGCGAGGGGGAAGGTCGAAATGATGAAAAGGTGGAAACCGACCATCACCACCACGGCCGCGAGCGTCACCCAGAAATTCTGTGAGAACAGCAGCACGAGCGGCGCGGCGATCTCGACGGTCATTCCCATGACGTGAGCCAGGAAATGCGCCACCCGGGACGGGCGGATGTCGTTCGGGAAATCGCGGTAGAGCGAGCGCTTGAGCCACCGGGGCGGCCAGAACGGCGTATTGCTGAGCATGGGCGGGATGACATTGACGAAATGGCGCCCGAACTTCGAGACACCGGCACCCACCCAGACGACGACGATCAGCAGCTTCAGCGCGATGATCATGTCGGTGAACGACAGCACGGCGAAGAACACCAGCGCCGGCAGGTACTGCTCGATGCGGGAGGCGACCGCGATCGTCTTGTCGCGCACCCCCGCCAGCACGAGGAACACGATCGCGGCGATCACGGCCGGGGTCTGCACGAGACCGCTCGTATTCCCCGGGAGGACCGCAGCGAGCGCGGGCGTCACGGTCCCGGGCAGCACCAGAGCGACGGCCAACGAGGCGATGAGCCCGAGGTAGAGCACGACGTCGAGGATCGTGCGCGTGTCGCCCGCGGTGCCCGGCACCCACTCCCACGGACGCAGACGGATCGTGCCCGGTCGCGCCCAGAACAGGATGCCACCGGTCATCGGCTTGAACTTCCCGGCGATCGGCCCCCACGACCCGGCCACTCCGATCGTCTCGAGCAGCATCGTCCAGATGATGGCCTTCTGATACACGATCGGCTGATTCCACCATTGGTCGACCTGCCAGAACCAGCCGACGCCGCTGGTCGCGGTGATGATCACGGCTCCCACGAACAGCCAGAGAAACAGGATCTTCGCGACATAGGTGGCCGCGATGATCCGCGGCGAGCCGAATCCGTATTCGACCCAGTGCAGCGCGAGCGCTCGGACACGCTCACGCAGCGGTTGGTGCAGGAAGGTCGACGTGTCGACCGGGGGGAAATCTCCGGTGGTGAATCCCATGTTCAGCTCCTTCGGTGACGGGAATTCGTGGTCGGGAATTGCTCAGGCGGTGGGGGGGAGGGCGCGACGCATGGCGGGCTTGTCGACCTTGCCGACCGGGTTGCGCAGAAGGTCCGACACGATGTGGATCTCGGTGGGGACCTTGATCTTCGTCAGCCCGCGTCCGCAGTGGTCGCGCAGATCGGCTTCGGATGCCGTCACCCCGGGGTGGAGGACCACGTGCGCGATCGGCACCTCGCCGTACACGGGGTGGGGACGGCCGATCACGGCGGCCTCCAGCACGGCGGGGTGCGTGGCGAGGTACGCCTCGATCTCCTTGGGGTAGAGGTTCTCCCCACCGCGGATGATCATGTCCTTGCTGCGGTCGACCAGCGTCAGGTACGCGTCCTCGTCGAGGAATCCGATATCGCCGGTGCGCAACCACCCGCCGCGCATGACCTCGGCCGTGGCATCCGGTCGTCCGAGATATCCGCGCATGACCGTCGGGCCCAGGACCGCGACCTCGCCGCGCACGCCGGGGGCGGCGACGAGGCCGTCTTCCCCGAGGATGACGATCTGCTGGCCGGGCAGGACGCGTCCCACGGTGCCGGGCTTGCGTTCGCCCCACAGGGGGTTGCACGTGGACGCGCACGTCGCCTCGGTCAGCCCGTAGCCTTCCAGCACGGGCACGCCCAGCCGCTCCTCGGTGAGCGCGAGCAGGTCCGCGTTGGCGGGGGCGGCGCCGCAGATGACGAAGCGGAGGGCGGGCAGCCGCGGAATCGCCTCACGGGGCAGCTCCGCCAGCCGCGCGAGAATCGCCGGCACCGTCGAGAAGTAGGTCACCCCGGAGCGCGCTGCGGTCTGCAGGAAGGTGTCGGGCGAGAACCGCTCCAGGATCGTCACGCTCCCGCCGGCGCTGAGCGGCGCGAGGAAGCTGACGCACAGCGAGTTGACGTGGAACAGCGGGAGGACGAGCAGCGCCTGGTCGTCGGGCCCGAAGCCGACGTGCGACCGCAGGGCCTGCGCCATCGCCCGCAGGTTCGCGTGGTCGAGCATCACCCCCTTCGGCTGGCCCGTCGACCCGCTCGTGTACACGAGCAGAGCGAGGGTGTCTTCGGCGATGGCCGGATCCGTCACCGGGTCGTCGGGGACGCGCTTGAGATCGCTGGGGCGGAGGGTTTCGACATCCATCCCGGGGTACTCGTTCGCGGTGATGAGCAGGCGCGCGCCCGAGTCTTCGAGCTGGTAGCGAAGCTCCCGTTCGGTGAACGTCGGGTTCACCGGCGTGACCGCCGCCCCGACCCGCCACGCTCCCAGCAACGCGACGACAAACGCGACGGAGTTGGGCAGCATGATCGCGACGACATCGCCCCGACCGATGCCCCGCTCCTCGAGTTGCTCGGCGCACGCGGCCGCACGCTTCTCCAGGCCGATGTAGGTGAGCTCTTCGTTCGCGTCGCGGACGCTCAGCCGCGTCGATCCCGCTCCCGGGCTGAGCCACGGCAAGTGCTGCAGAGAGGTGTGCGCTCCCTCGCGAACAGGGGAAGGTCCCGATACGAATACGCGTGACATGGATCCGCCTTTCCTCCCGACCACCGCGTCGATGCGATGTCGGTCTGCGCGACATCGCGCTCGCTCCACGGTAGAAATCGGCTGGGCACGGCACAGTGGCTGGGGTGGCGAAGTTCACGGCGGCGGGTGTGCACAGTGCACGGGTGGTCCGAGCGCACTCGATCCGAGATGCGGGATTATGCGATGGCCACCCGAGGAGCGCGCACTCTGCGCTCGACCTCGTCACGAGACCCTGCCGTTCCTGCAAGGAGCCCCACGGAAAGAACCGGAATGTTCCGCGGCCGGACCGCGCGATCACTTCCTCGAGTTCGTAAGAGTCGGACCTGCGAACCGTGTCACCGAGCGCGATAGCCGGGTCGGGCGGATATTTCAAGACACTGCTGTTGCTACAACCCTGGAGTCGTGCGAATCAACCGCAGGTGAAGTGCCGATTCGATCGCCCCTGAGAAACACCGCAGAATGCCGATCCTTCCCATTCGGCTGCACGTGCACGAACATGGCCGACGATGCGACGGAGGGCGAAGGGGAAGGTGAGATGAACATGTACAGAGGGCTGGCCTTTGTCGGAGCCGTGCCACTCGTGATGGCAGTGGCGGCGTGCACACCACAAGCCCCGCGCCCCGCTCCGACACCTCCCTCCGTGACATCGACGACTCCCGCCGCTGGCACCACTGACGGGGAACGCTTCGCCAGCCAAGGAGAGAAGGTCCTGACGCAATATCCCCGCGCGGTCCCCGCCGGCAACTTCTCCGGGTATGAGGACGAGACCGTCACGCTCCCGGCCACCGAACTCAGCGCCCCCGTCGAAGTGGTGGTTCTTCTGACCTGCACCGGCACGGACACCTACTCGGTGACGGTGGAACAAGCGCACCCGAACACCGTCGGCGCCACCTGCGGCACGGCGGGCACATCGATCGCCGCGGTACCGCTGGACGACCCGTCGCAGCCGACGACCCTGCAGATCGACGTCCCGGACGGAAGCGACTACTGGCTCACCGCGTACTACACGCAGAACGGTCGGTGACGCGGAATCGAGCGGCGAAGCGCTGCGCGATTCCGCGGTGGAGACGCTCGACTCCGTGCAGGGAACGTGAATGTGCGGGCCCCCCGCCCGACAATGACAGAAGCCCCGGCGGGAAACCGGGGCTGATCTGACGTTCTGGTAGCGGGAGCGGGGCTTGAACCCGCGACCTCACGATTATGAGTCGTGCGCTCTCACCAACTGAGCTACCCCGCCGCGCGGCATCCCCTCGAAGGAGATGCTGTGAGCCCCGAGTCAGGATTGAACTGACGACCCCTTCCTTACCATGGAAGTGCTCTGCCACTGAGCTATCGGGGCGTACCCGGATCGCTCCGGGCAACTAGAAGAGAATATCAGAGCTTGGCAGCCTCTTCTAATCGAGCGAGTGACGTCCGGCGTTCGCGCGGAGCCACGTGATCGGGTCGATCGCGACCGTGCCGTTCATCAGGATCTCGAAGTGCGTGTGGGCACCGAACGAGTGACCGGTGTTGCCCGTATGGCCGATGACCTCGCCGACATGGACGACGTCGCCCTGCTTGACCTGCATCGACCCGTGGAGCATGTGCGCGTATCGGCTCGACACGAGCTGGCCGTCGATCTTGTGGTCGATGATGATCATGACGCCGTAGCCGCCGCCGTCCTCGGTCGCGGTGCGGACCACGCCGTCGGCGATCGCCTGGATCGGCGCACCCTCACCGGGGACGAAGTCGGCGCCCTCGTGCATGACGCCGTCGCGCATGCCGAAGCCGTACGTGATGCCGACGCCCACGGCGAAGGGCCACTGGATCGCGGCCGACGTGTCGTTCTTGTAGAAGTCGCTCGGGTAACGGATGCCACTGTCGGCGGCGACCTGCGCGTACGTGGCCGCGGAATAGCCGTCGGCGCGGTCGACGATCGCCGACTGCGACTGGGCCGGAGCGACGTAGGCCTGGATGGCGCCGTTCCCGGCGTCCCCACCGGCCACCGCGAGGTTCTGCGTCACCGCCGTCTCGGGGGCGGCGACGTTGGTCGTGCCGTTCGCGGAGGCGAGCGCGCTCACCGGCATGGTCATCCCGACGGTCATGAGTCCGACGAGACCCATGACGCCGACGGAGAAGGAGGCGGCGGCAACGCGACGTCCGCTGCGGCGGCGGGGCGAGGCATCCACGGGCAGACCCTGCGTGACCGGGCGCGTTGCGGCGGCGACCGGCTCGGCAACGGGCTGCTGCACGGGGGTCTCACCGGTGAACGCGAACAGGCGCGCGGCGGCCTCGAACTCGTCGGCGATGTCATCCGCGGTGGTCGCGTCGGTCGGCGCGGCTTCCGCGGGAGCCTCGGGGGCAGTCGGCTCAGCGGGCGCGGCCTCGACAGCGGGCGCCTCGACCGCCGCCGGCGACTCGTCGGATTCGACCGCGGCGGGGCGACGGCGGCTGCGGCGCGTCGACGGGAGGGTGATCGGCGAGGTCGGGAGGGCGACGGGCGTGGTCGCCTCCGTCGCGTCGGCGCTCTGCAGGATCACGGCGACGTCGTCGTCGGAGCGACGCTCGTCGACGACGGTGACGTCGAGGGCATCGGATGCCGGAGTCGTGGATGCCACGTCCTCGGTCGTCGCGATCGCTTCGGTCTCCGTCACCGCGGGGGTGGCGGAGCTCGCAGCGGCACGCGACGAGCGGCGGCGCGGAGCGGGGAGGGTCGGCTGGATCGTCGCGGCGATGACGGTCTCGACGACGGCGGCGGCCACCTGCTCGACGATCTCGGGCTGCGACGCGACATCCGCGTCGACCGGGGCGACCGACCCGCCGAGCTCATCGCTCGGGGTCTCCGCGGCGGAGGCGGAGAGCCGGCGACGCTCGGATCGTGTCAGCTCGGTCGCGACGGGCGTGGTGGAGGGGCGACTGGATCGCCGCGTTCGGGCGGGCTCAGTCTCGGGGGCTTCTGACGGCAACGCGCGGGGGCTCTCGGTTCATGTCGCGGGCGCGACGGCTTCGGGCTTTCGGGCTTCTGCCATTTCCGCAGGTTCGGGTCGCGAAAATAACGAACAGGTAACTACCCTAACCCGGCGTCACTGGGAATGCCATGAAGGGTTCGAGATTCACAGTTCCGGTTCGAGGATCTCCTCAAGGCGCCCGTAGAACCCCGGACCCGCGGCGATCACCATTCCCTTGCCCGGACGTCCGCCCGGCGCTCCCCCGACCATGCCGCCGGCCTCCTCGACCAGCAGCACTCCCGCGGCGTGATCCCAGGGGTTGGTGCCCTTCTCGTAGTAGGCATCCATTCGTCCGGCGGCGACGGATGCCAGGTCGAGTGACGCGGCACCGATACGGCGGATGTCGCGCGCGATCGGCATGACGCGGGCGAGTCGCTCGAGCGTCGGGGCGTGGGTTGCGGGGTCGTAGCCGAACCCGGTGGCCACCAGCCCCCCGGCGGCGCCGACCTCGGGGGTGACCGAGAGCCGCTGGTCGCCGAGCCACGCGCCCCCACCCCGCGAGGCGCGGAACATCTCCCCCGAAACGGGGTTGTAAACGACTCCGACGAGCGCGCTCCAGGTTGCCGGATCGTCCGACCCCTCGACGGCGGCGATGCTCACGGCCCACGCCGGGATGCCGTAGGCGTAGTTGACCGTGCCGTCGATGGGATCCACGACCCACGTGATGCCGCTGCGGCTCTCCTGCGCGGTGGACTCTTCGCCGAAGAAGCCGTCGTCAGGTCGTTCCCGCGCGAGCTCGGCCCGGACGAAGGCCTCCACCTCCTTGTCGGCGGCGGTGACGATGTCGGCGGCGACGGACTTCGTGGCGATCTCGAGCCCCTCGCGGCGGCGCCGGGCGGCCAGATCGCCGGCGTCTCGAGCGATGCGGGTGGCGATGTCGAGCAGATCTGCGGCGAGAGTCATGGCATCCACGCTACTGGGGATGCCACCCCCTGGGCGATGTCGGACGGGGTGGCTAGCGTGGGCGCATGAACCCCCCGGAGACCACTCGATACGACGTCGTCATCGTCGGCGGAGGGCACAACGCCCTGGTCGCCGCGGCGTACCTCGCGCGCGCCGGCCGATCGGTCGTGATTCTCGAGAAACAGGATGCCGTGGGCGGCGCGGCCGTGTCCGAGCGACCGTGGCCGGGGGTCGATGCCCGCCTTTCGAGGTATTCCTATCTCGTGAGTCTCCTGCCGCGGAGAATCATCGACGACCTCGGCCTCCGGCTGGAATTGCGACGTCGGCGGTATTCGTCCTACACGCCGGACCCCGCCGATCCGACGCGCGGCATCCTGATCGACACCGCGGATGCCGAGGCGACAGCCGCCTCCTTCGCGCGGACACTCGGCGACGCCGAAGAGGCGCGGCGGTTCGCGGCGTTCGGCGAACGTCTCCTCCCCCTCGCACGCGCGGTCTTCCCGACGATGACCGAACCGCTGCCGACCGCGGACGAGGTACGGGCGCAGCTCGACGATGACGAGCTGTGGGAGGCCGTGACGGAGCGGCCGCTCGGCCAGCTCCTGCGCGCGTCGCTCGAGAGCGACCTCGTCCGGGGCATCGCGCTGACCGACGGGCTCATCGGAACCTTCGCGTCGTCGGACGACCCGTCGCTCGCGCAGAATCGATGCTTCCTCTATCACGTCATCGGCGGCGGGACCGGCGATTGGGACGTCCCGGTCGGCGGGATGGGCGCGGTGACCGCTGAGCTCGAACGCGCCGCGCGCGACGCCGGCGCCGAGATCCGCACCGGGGTCGAGGTCATCTCCGTCTCGCCGTCGGGTGAGGTGCACGCCGTGACCGGCCGCGCCGAGGTGTACGTGGGCGACGTCGTGCTGAGCGGAGTGGGGCGGGCCGTCCTCGCACGGCTGCTCACCGCGGGTGGCGCACCGACGGCCGCGCCCGAGCCCGAGGGCGCGCAGATCAAGGTCAACATGCTGCTGTCCCGGCTGCCCCGTCTCCGGGACACGTCGGTCTCCCCCGAGGCCGCGTTCTCCGGAACGTTCCACGTCAACGAGACGATGACCCAACTGGATGCCGCCTACGTCACGGCATCCGCCGGTCTCGTGCCCGCGCCGCTTCCGGCCGAGATCTACTGCCATTCGCTGACCGACCCGTCGATCCTCGGTGACGAACTCCGCGCGAGCGGGGCGCAGACCCTCACGCTGTTCGGGCTCCAGGTGCCGCACCGGCTGATCGACGGGGAAGACCCCGTGGCTGCCGGGGCGCGTCTTCTCGCCGAGGCGCAGCGATCGCTGGACTCGGTGCTCGCGGAGCCGCTGCGGGACTGCATCATGGCGGCCCCCGACGGGCGGTTGTGCATCGAAGCTCGCACGACGACCGACCTGGAGCGGTCGCTCGGGATGCTCGGCGGCGACATCTTCCACGGCGGGCTGTCGTGGCCTTGGCGGGAGGGGGACGGCGGTGGGCGCGGTTCGGGCGGCGGGGGCGCGGGGGCGGGCGACGGGGCGGGAACGGGTGCGGATGCGCGCGGCAGCGGCGGCGGCACGGCGCACGGGGCGGGCGCGGCCGACGGGGCGGGGGCGGATCGCGGCGGCGCGGCACACGGGGCGGGCGCGGGGGCGGGTAGCGTCGGAGCCGGTCTTGGGCCCGCGGAGCGGTGGGGCGTCGAGACCGGGCACGCGCGCGTGCTGGTGTGCGGCTCGTCGGCCCGGCGCGGCGGAGCGGTGAGCGGTATCGGCGGCCAGAACGCGGCGATGGCGGCCCTGGAGATCCTGGGGCGTCCTGGGCGGGGGTAGCGGACGGGCCGGGTTCGGCGGGTTCTGCGGTACTGGCGTCGGTTCGGGCGGTGGGCCACCACTGGCGCGGGCAGACCAGGCCATTGCCGTTCGGTGACGGGGCACACACGAGCGCAGCCGATCAGGCAGACACCATTCGGTCGACGGGGCACACACGGGCGCAGCCGATCAGACAGACACCATTCGGTCGACGGGGCACACACGGGCGCAGCCGATCAGACAGACACCATTCGCCCACGACGCGGGCGCCGGTTCGGCCGACAGTCCGCCCGGCAATTCGATCGACGGCTCGGGAGCAGAGTGGGCCCGACGGAGACGAACGCGGTCCGGCCACAGCGACGGCGCTGCGACCCGCAGCGGTCGAGCCGATGCGGGACCGGCGAGAGCGCTTGGGCCGTGGAGAGTGGGCACACGCGGGTTCAGTTGCGTGGGCCCTCCGCCCGGCGACAGCCGTCGGCAGGGTCGGCGGGCAGGACTTCGCGATGGTGGCCGGAATGAGGCTCGACACTGTCCGGGTGACACCTGCGGACGGTGCGGAGCGACGCGGCGTGCAGGTCCTGCCCCTTCCGGATGGCCCCGAAGTCGTGGGTCCGCGAGGCCGCGACGGTCTGCGCATCGCCCGTGTCAGCGCGGGGAATGCGATCCGCGGGGGTGTGGTGCGATGACGCCCGGACCGAGACCGGATCGGACCCGACACGCGAATCCTCGAGGCGTCGGCCCGCCTGCTCAGCATCGGGTGAATCAAGGACCGGCACAGGTGAGATCTCGACGCACATTCGAATATATGTTCTAACTTGGATGCATGACCTCCCAGCCGCCTTCGGACTCCGAGTCTCCCGCCGACGAGCGGGAGCGGGTGCGGGCGCTCGTGGAGGCGATTCGCGACGAGTCCGTTCGCGTGGCACGCGTGCAGGCCTCGCTCGTGAGGCTCCGTGCGGAGGCGCTGCAGATCGCGCTCGATCAGATGGCACGCGTTCGCTCCCGCGACACGCGCGCGCGGGAGATGCCCGTCCGCTCTCTCGCGCTCGAGATCGCGGTGGCCACGCACACTCACGACCTCACCGTCCAGAAAGAACTCTCCGATGCCCACACGCTGACCGAGAAGTTCGCCGCGACGGTCGATGCGCTCGGCGAGGGACGCATCGGCATGCGCCACGCTCAGGCGATCCTCGAGACCGGCATCGTCCTCGACGATGACGACACGCGGGCGGGGTGGGAACAGGTCGTCCTCGCACGGGCGGAGCGCGACTCCCCCGGGCGCGTGCGCGCGTTCGGACGCGAGCTTGCCGAAAGCGTGCACCCGGTGGGCATGACCGAGCGGCACGCGCGTGCCGCCGCGACCCGCGGGGTAAGCGTCCGAGATCTGGCCGATGGCATGGCGGAACTGAGTGTGATCCTCCCGGCGACGGTGGCCTACGGCATCCGCGACCGTCTTCGGCGGCAGGCCGCGGCCATCCGCGCGGCGGCCGCGGAGGCACAAACCGAAGA
This sequence comes from Microbacterium sp. SLBN-111, assembly GCF_049739645.1. NCBI lineage: Bacteria > Bacillati > Actinomycetota > Actinomycetes > Micrococcales > Microbacteriaceae > Microbacterium > Microbacterium sp. SLBN-111. The sequence goes on along the minus strand of NZ_JBMGQH010000001.1, from coordinate 2,212,475 downwards.
AGCACCGGAGGCAACCGGAGCCGACACGGGTTCGGACGCACACACCGGCGGCGCCGCGGGAACGGCTCCGACGCCGATGGACGGCACGGCGGCGGTCGGTGAGAATCCAGGATCGGACGCACCCGCCAGCCTCGATGAGTGTGGGGAGGCGATGCCGGAGGCCCCGGCTCACGCTGCTTTCCTCTCCGTCGACACTCCGGCCGAAGTGACGGCGCTCGACGTGCCATCCGTGGCGGAGGACCCGCAGAGCTCTCCGCGCGATACCCGGACTCTCGCGCAGATCGGCGCCGACCTGTGCGCGGATCTGCTCCTTACCGCGGCGCCGGCGGTCGACCCGACCACAGACGCGACATGTCCCGGAGGGCTGGGGGCAATCCGTGGGCACGTGCAGATCACCGTGCCCGTGATGACGCTTCTCGGCCACGCCGACGTCGGCGCCAGCCTCGACGGGTTGACGCCGATCGACCCCCAGACGGCGCGTCATCTCGCGGCGCGGGCTCCCGGGTGGGATCGCGTGCTGTGCGACCCGGTGACAGGCACCGTACTCGAAGTCGACCGCTACTCCCCCACGACGTCGCAACGCCGATTCCTCGCCGCCCGCGACCGACACTGCCGCGCGCCCGGATGCCGAGCGCCCATCGGCCGGTGCCAGCTCGACCACAACCACGAAGCTCACGACGGTGGACCGACCCACCTGAGCAACCTCGCCTATTTCTGCGTGCGCCATCACACGCTCAAGACCGAGACCGACTGGACGGTGACGCAGGAAGCCGACGGCAGCCTGAGGTTTCACAGCCCGCTCGGGCAGGACCACCACGAGAAGCTCGCCGGGCGAGTGATGTTCGTCCCGGATGCCGACCCACCACCGTTCTGATCGCCGTGCGCGCCGGTCGAGCTCGGCGTGAAGGGAACGTCAGGAGCGCCCGAGCGTCAGGAACGCCCCCGCGTCAGGAGCGCCCCCGCGGCGTCCGAGCACCTCCGCAATGACCGACAACGCCTCCGTCAGCCGCACGGTGGTCGGCTCGGCGTAGCCGAGGACGATGCCCGCCGGAAGTCCCGTGGGCGTACCCGGGAACGCGTAGTCGCCGAGCCCGGCGACGAGCACTCCCCGCGCCGCGATCTCCGCCACGACCCGCGACTCGTCGTCGGGTGCCGCGTCCGGCAGGAGCGCGACGGCGTGGAGCCCGCCGTTCATGGCCGTGAGAGTCACCCCGACGGTCGAACCGAGCGCCTCCAGCACGAGCTGCCGCCGATGGCGGTACTCGCGGCGACGACGAGCCACGTGGCGGGCGAGCGAACCGTCGGCGAGGTACGCGGCGAGCGCCTCCTGCGTGACCGCGGACACCGCGAGGTCGAGGTCCGCACGTACCACCCCCAGTCGATCCCGCATCTCCCCGGATGCGACGATCCATCCGAACCGCAGCGCCGGTGTCAGCACCTTCGACAACGTCCCGATGAGGACCACCCCGCCCGGATCCAGCAGACGCAGCGGCGGGAAGCGGCGCGCGACCGTGCGGGAACTCGCTGTCGTAGTCGTCCTCGATGACGACGGTCCCGTGTTCGCGGGCCCAGGCGATCAGACGCGCGCGGGCCGCGGCATCCAAGCGACTCCCGAGCGGGTAGTGGTGGTGGGGCGTGACGACGATGGCATCCAGGTCGCGGTGCTGCTCGATGGCATCCAGGTCCCATCCGGCCTCGAGGGTCACGGGCAGGGGGACCATCTCGATCCCCAGCCGATCGAGGATCGTGCGCACCCGCGGATACCCCGGGTTCTCGACGCCGACCCGCCGGACGCCGTCCGCCCGTCGTGCGGGCAGCGCGAGCGCCGCGAGGAGAAGGGCGTCGCTGGTCCCCGCGGTCACGATGACGTCGCCGGGGTCGACGGTCACGCCGCGCGTGCGTCCGAGGTGCCGACCGATCTCGCTCCGCAGAGCGGGCATCCCCCGCTCGTCCTCGACGTCGGGCTCGGGATCGACGGCGCTGGCCCGACGCCACGCCGACCGCCACGCGGCGTCGGCGAGCCCTCGCGATCCGGGCCGTCCCGGACGGAGGTCGACGACCGACGGCGCCGCCACGGCGGGCGGCCCGGGCACCTCGGCGCTGACGACCGGAGACCGCGGAAGCTCGGCTACGGCCGTCCGGGCACCCGGGCGCGCGAGCAGGTATCCCTCGCCGACGAGCGTCTCGTAGGCGGCGACGACGGTCCCGCGTGCGACACCGAGGTCGTCGGCGAGCGCGCGCGTCGACGGCAGCGTCTCGCCCGCAACCAGCCGCCCTTCGACGACGGCGACGCGGAGACCCTGCGTCAGCTGCGCGTGCAGCGGCACGGGCGACGACCGATCCAGAATGCCGACGGAGATCATGGATGCCACTCTCCCACTGACCGCTCCCACCGAGACCGAACTGGACCACCCGATTCTCGTGGAATCGGCCTAGGGATCAGACCACTCCCAGCGGTGGAATCGGAACATGACCGACCTTCCCGTCACCCCCCTTACACGCGTGCGGCGACTGCCGCAGTACCAGGTCACCGACCGTGAAGCCCTCTACGACATCGTCGACGGCGCGCTCTCGGCGACCCTCGCGATCGTGCGCGACGGACGGCCGGTGGCCCTTCCGGTCGGGATCGGCCGCGACGGCGACGACGTCCTGATCCACGGATCGACGGGCAGCGACTTCTTCCGACGGATCGCCGCGGGAGCGCCGGTGTGCCTCACCGTGACGCACCTGCTCGGCCTGAAGTACGCCCGCTCGCTGTTCGACAGCTCGATGCGCTACCGCTGCGCGGTCGTGTACGGGGTGGCATCCGTCGTTCCCTCGGAGGAGAAGGAGGGCGCCTTGCTCGCCCTGTCGGAGCACCTCATGCCGGGGCGCGCCGCCGAGGTCCGTCCGATGAACGCGCGCGAACTCGCCGCGACGCTCGTGCTGCGCCTGCCGCTCGCGGAGGCCAGCGTCAAGGACAACGCCGGATCAGAGGTCGAGGAGGACGGTGACGGCGAGGACCGCGCGGTCTGGGCGGGCGAACTGCCGCTGCGGGTCGTCGCGGGCGAGCCGGTCACCGCGCCGCAGACGGTGCCGGGAACGCCGGCTCCCCCTTCGGTCCACCGTGCCGCGGAACGGGTCGCGTCCCACGGCACGGTGTAAGAAAGGTCAGGCCCGAACCAGTGGGGCGACGGCGTAACGCCGAGGCGTTCCGAAGCGGTGCGCGGTGATCGACACGGCCTGCTCGCGCACGAACGGAAGCATCTCCACTTCCCCGGCGCGGGTCGGTTCGCCGGCGTACAGCGCCACCGCGGGAGATCCGGCGGTGTCCTCGGCGAAGCGTTCGGCCGAACCGCCGAGCAGCCGCACGCGGCCCCCGGTGCGCGCGAGCCGCGCCGCACGCCGCGTCCAGGCCGCGGCGTCCTCGATGTCGTAGGCGACGCCCGCACCCTCGAGCCACGCCCGCACGGCGGGGGTCAGTTCGCGGCCGGCGCTCACCGTGACCGCGGAGCCCGTCCGCACGCCCGCCGCGACCACGCGCACGAGCGCGACGTCGGCCGCGTCCTCGAGCCGCACCGTGACCGGCACGGCGCCGTAGCGCAGCACGTTCTGCTCCGACTCCAGCCCCGTGACGTCCCGCGCCACGGAGAACTCCGACGCCCACACCGCGGCGTCGGACGCCAGGGCGGATGCCAGCCACTCCCGATCCGCGGCGGGCACGGCCGCACACGCCGGCCCCGCGAGGGCATCGGCGAGCCGCGGCGCCGATGTCTCGGCATCCGTCCACGACCCGAACCCGAAGAGGTAGTGCGGGCCGCCGGCCTTGGTGCCGGCGCCCACCGCGGACTTCTTCCAGCCGCCGAACGGCTGCCGCTGCACGATCGCCCCGGTCGTGCCCCGGTTGACGTAGGCGTTCCCGGCCTCGATCCGCGAGAGCCAGCGCTGAATCTCGGTCTCGTCGAGAGCGTGCAGCCCCGACGTCAGGCCGTACTCGATGGCGTTGACGATGTCGATCGCCTCGTCGAGGGTCTCGGCCGTCATGATCCCCAGCACCGGCCCGAAGTACTCGGTCCGGTGGAACTCGCTCCCCGGCTGCACGCCCTCGCGGATGCCGGGACGCCACAGACGCCCGTCCTCGTCGAGACGGCGCGGCTCGACGACCCAGCGCTGCCCGGGCTCGAGGGTCGTCAGCGCGCGCAGCAGCTTGCCCTGCGCGGGTTCGATGAGCGGTCCGACGCGGGCGGCGTCGTCCCACGGCATCCCGACCTCCAGGGAGTCGACGGCGTCGACGAGCTGGTCGCGGAAGCGGCGGGAGGTCGCGACGGAACCGACGAGCACGACGAGCGAGGCCGCCGAGCACTTCTGACCCGCGTGGCCGAACGCCGACAGGGCGACGTCCTTCGCGGCGAGGTCGAGATCGGCGCTCGGGGTCACGATGACGGCGTTCTTGCCGCTCGTCTCCGCGAGCAGCGGCAGGTCGGGACGGAACGAGCGGAACAGCTCCGCGGTCTCGTACGCCCCCGTGAGCACCACGCGCTCCACTGCCGGATGCGTGAGCAACTGCCGGCCGAGGTCGTTCTCGGACACCTGCACGAGCGTCAGGACATCGCGCGGGATCCCGGCTTCCCACAGCGCCTCCACCATCACCGCCCCGGAGCGTTCGGCGAGCGCCGCGGGCTTGATGACGACGGCCGACCCGGCGGCGAGGGCGGCGAGCGTGGACCCCGCGGGGATCGCGACGGGGAAGTTCCACGGCGGCGTCACCACCGTGAGCCCTGCGGGCGTGAACCGGGCGCCGTCGATCCGGTCGAGGCGTCGCCCCTGCTCGGCGTAATAGTGCGCGAAGTCGATCGCCTCGGACACCTCGGGGTCGCTCTGCTCGACGACCTTGCCGCACTCGGATCCCATGACCTCGATGAGCTCGGCCCGGCGCGCCTCGAGCAGGTCGCCCGCGCGGTGCAGGATCTCGGCGCGCGCATCGGCCCCGAGGTCACGCCACGCGGCCGCCGCATCGGCGGCCCGCCGGAGGCGCTCGTCGAGCACGGACTCCTCGGTCACCGTGTGCGCGGCGATCGTGTCGGCCCCGACCCGCGAGGTCGCCATCCGCGCCACGATCCCCCCGGCCCACGCGCGGTTCGCCGCGATCGCCGGGTCGGAGTCGGGCGTATTGCGGAAACCGTCGCGCGGCGCAGGCTCGGGCGCGACCGTGCGGTCCTGCACCCGGTGCGACGCCGGAACGCCCACCGGCATGTCGGCGAGCGAGGCGAGGAACCGGTCGCGCTCGCGCGCGAACAGCGCCTCGTGCGTGCCGAGGTCGAACACGGCCGACATGAAGTTCTCGCTCGACGCCCCCTCTTCGAGGCGCCGGATCAGGTAGGCGATCGCGACGTCGAACTCCTGCGGGTGCACCACGGGCGTGTACAGCAGGATCGACCCGACCGTGCGGCGTACGACCGCCTGCTGCGCCGTCGCCATGCCGAGAAGCATCTCCACGTCGATGCCGCCCGTGACCCCGCGCCGCTCGGCGAGCAGCCACGCGAGCGCGACGTCGAAGAGGTTGTGTCCGGCCACGCCGATCCGCACGTGCGCGGTGTGCTCGGGCCGCAGCGCGTAGTCGAGCACCGCCTTGTACGAGGCATCCGTCGCCTGCTTCGAGGGCCAGGTCGCGAGCGGCCAGTCGTGCACGTCGGCATCCACGCGCTCCATCGGCAGGTTCGCGCCCTTGACGACGCGGACCTTGATCGGAGCGCCTCCGGATGCCACCCGCGCGGCGGCCCACTCCTGTAGGCGGATCATGGCGGCGAGCGCGTCCGGCAGGTACGCCTGGAGCACGATCCCCGCCTCGACCCCGTGGAACTCGGGCTCCCCGAGCAGCGTCTCGAAGACGGCGAGGGTGAGGTCGAGGTCCTTGAACTCCTCCATGTCGAGGTTGAGGAAGGTCCCCGTCTCCTTGGCCACGCGGTACAGCGGCCGGAGCGCCGAGACCGCGTCGGCGACCGCGGCGTCGAACGCCCACGGCGTGTGCGGGGCGACCGTCGAGGAGACCTTGATCGAGACGTAGTCGACGTCGTCACGGGCGAGCAGTCGCCGGGTGCCTTCGAGCCTCCGCCCGGCCTCCTTCTTCCCGAGGATGGCCTCGCCCAGCAGGTTCACGTTGAGCCGGATCCCCTCGCCGCGCCCGCGGATCGCCGCGATGGCGTCGCCGAGCCGGCGATCGCTCGCGTCGACGATGAGGTGCCGCACCATCGACCGCAGCGCGGTCCGCGCGGCCGGCACGACGATCCGCGGCAGGAGCGGCGCCGTCAGCGCGCCGAGACGGATCGCGGCCTTGAGGTGCAGCGGGAGGAAGCCCGGGACGAGCGGCGCGAGCCCTGCGAGGTTGGCCGCCGCGACGCGGAGGTCCTCGGGCCGCACGACCCCGTCGACGAAGCCGACGGTGAACGCGAGCCCATTCGGATCGCGCAGCACCCCGGCCAGCCGGGTGGCCGCGGCATCCACGGGCTCGTTGCGGCTCTCGGCGAGCCAGCGGCGGACGAGCGCGACGGCGTCGTCGGCGAGGTCGGCGGGAGCGACCTCGGAACGGGTGACATCGGTGAGCGACATGGCGTTCCTTCCTCGATGCCCTCAGTGTGCGTCGGCGTACGATTCGAGAAAAGCGATGATTCGTGACGGGTATCGCTCGATGAAACCGAAGGAATGCCGTGTTTGATCTACGCCGTCTGCGTCTGCTGCACGAACTGTCGATGCGCGGCACCCTCGCTGCCGTCGCGGAGGCCCTGTCGTTCAGCCCCTCGACGATCTCGCAGCAGCTCGCGCAGCTGGAACGCGACGCCGGTGTCGCCCTGCTCGAGCCCGACGGCCGGCGCGTCCGGCTCACCGCGCAGGGCGAGGCCCTCGCCGCCCACGCGGCCCGCATGCTCGCCGCCGACGAGGCGGCCCGAGCCGAGCTCGAGTCGCTGCAGCCGTCGCTCGCTCCCGTGCGCCTCGCGGTCATGCAGTCCGCCGCCCACGGCCTCGTTCCGCGCGCCCTCGACGCGCTCGCCGAGGCGGAGCCGCGCCTGCGGGTCGAGATCGCCGAACTCGCGCCCGAGGAGGGGCTGTTCGAGGTCGCCGCGCGGGGCTTCGACCTCGCCGTCGCCGAGCAGTACCCCGGTCACACGCGCGAGCAGCGGGCGCTCCTCGACCGCCGCGCCCTGGGGAGGGATGCCATCCGCCTCGCCGTCGCCCCGGGAGACCCGGCCCGCTCGCTCGCCGACCTCCGCGATCGAGCCTGGGTGATGGAGCCCGAGGGCACCGCCGCCCGCCAGTGGGCGACGCAGCAGTGCCGCGCCGCCGGGTTCGAGCCCGACGTGCGGTTCGAGCTCGCCGACCTCACCGCGCACGTCCGGCTCGTGGCATCCGGGCATGCCGTGGGGATGATTCCGGCCCTGGTGTTCGGCGGCGACGAACCCACGACGCGCTCCATCGACCTCCCCGGGCAGCCGCGCCGCGAGATCTTCACCGCGGTGCGGCGGGGTACGGCCGACCGCCCCGGCATCCGCGCGGTGCGCGCAGCCCTCGAGGACGCGTTCGCCCGCATCCCGGGGATCAGCGCCGGGCCAGAACCTCTCCCGTGATCCGCTGCAGGGTCTCGGCGAAGGCGTTCGCCGTGGCCACGGGTTCCGCCGCGATGGCATGGTCGAGGTCGCGGGCGAAGCGGTCGAGCTGGGCCCACGGCATCGCGGAGAGGTCGACCTCGAGGTGGATGTGGTTGACCCGGCGGTCCTCGGTGTCGAGTTCGCGGCGCAGGAGGCCGCGCTCGACGAGCCGGTCGACGAGCGTCGTGACACCGGCCGACGTGACCCCGAGATGATCCCGCAAGACGGACGGACGGATGCCGGGCTCCTCGCGGATCCGCAGCAGGGCACGCACCTCGGTCTCGCTGAGGCGCAGCTCGGCGCGGGTGGCGGCCTCGGCGGAGCGCCGCGCCTCGATGTAGGCGTCGAGCGCCGTGGAGAGAGCGGGCCGGGAGGACATGGCATCCACCCTAGTCAGAGCTGATTAAACCTGTGAATATTTCAGAGCGTTATTTAACTCGATTAAATAGTGCTACGGTCGCGACATGGCCCGTCTCTACTACGGCACCGACGCTTCTCCGGTGGCCTTCCCCGACCGTCTGCTGGCCTACGTCAAGGTGATCACCGCCACCAAGCTCCGACGCAACGAGTCCTTCACTCTCACCTGGACCGGCGACCCCGACACCGCCGGACGCTCCGCGATCTGGCTGCACCCCTCCATCCCGATGCGCTTCGTGTTCACCTCCGCCGAGCCCGAACAGCTCGTGGGCGAATACCTCCGCGCGCTGGCCGATCAGGCGAACGCCTCCGCCGGTCTCGTCATCGACCTGCGCACGTGGGAGAACGACGAGCAGTCCGTCTCGCAGGCGTCGACCTCGCAGGCCCGCGCTCGTCGCCCGGTGCGGGCGGTGCGCGCCGCGTAGCAGCGGCGGAGAAACCCGCCGCACTCGCCCTTTCTCCAGGTGGCAGCCGGGATAATGGCTCGAGCGCATGTCGCGCCCGAGATGGAGTGTGCTGTGCCCGTACGTGATCTGCTGGACATGCAGCTGCTCGAGGAGTGGCTCGAAGAGTTCCGCCGCCTCGGCTACCTGACCGGCAGCGACATCCGCGTGCTCGAACAGCAGGACGAGACCGACGTCAACCGCGGCCTGATCGTCGTCGACCTCAGCGAAGCCGCCACGATCACCTACCTGCAGCCGATCGCCGGGAGCGACGGGCGCTGGTCGGCGACCATGGAGGCCCGCGACACGACGATCGTGCTCACGGCCGTCGAGATCGTCAACCTTGGCAACGAGCTCAACGTCCTCGGCGCGCTCGTGTCGTTCCTCGAGACGAAGTCGCGCGCACTCCTCGCCGCCGGCTGAGACGTCATCCCCCGTGACGACGCGTCTTTCCTCGAGACGAAGTCGCGCGAACTCCTCGCCGCCGGCTGAGACGTCATCCCCCGTGACGACGCCGATAGGCAGCGGGGGCTTCGCCCGTGTGGTCGCGGAAGCGCGCGTAGAACTGGCTGAGTGAACCGAACCCCGCGGATGCCGCGATGTCGGGGATCGCGTCGTCCGTCGTCAGCAGCAGCTCCCGTGCGCGAGCGATCCGGCACTGCGCGAGGTACTCACCGATCGTGACCCCGAGGGCCGCCCGGAACACCGACATGGCGTGGTGCGGGTGCAGGTGCACGTGGTCGGCGACCGCGGCGATTGAGACGTCCTCGGCGGCGTGCTGAGCGATCCAGGCCGCCATGTCGGCCACGTCGGCCCGTAGCCCTCCCGCGATACTGCCCGCGACCGACCCGGCCGCGGTCGCGTGCGCGGCGCGCAGGACGAACGCCTGCACCTCCCCCACCGCCGCCCGCCGGAGCGGATGCCCGGGACGCAGCTCATCGCCCCACGACCCGACCCGCTCGGCCAGGTCGAGCGGCCCGCGCGCCGCCTCTGCCACCGCGATGTCACCGGCGAACATCCGCGCGAGGAACTCCCCCGGCAGGCGCCACCCGCGCGCCTGGGCGAGCGGCACCGTGAGCCACGCCAGCTCGCTGCCCCCGGAGTCGCGCACGAGCTGATGCGGCCGCGCCGCCCAGAACACCGCGAGCGCCCCCGCCGGGATGACGACCTGTCGGCCGTCGACGAGGTACTCCAGCTCCACCGGAGCGGTGTTGAACTCCAGGTCGTCGTGCGTGTGCGCCACCGACATGCGCGGCACGGCGCCCCGCCAGCAGGCGAGATCGAACGACGGAGGGGTGGCATCCATAATCCGAGTATCCCGGAAGAACATGCGTCTCGACAGGAGGAAGTCGCCGTTCATCCGATCGTACCGTGAGGGCATGAGCACCCTCACCCCGACACCGACCTCCGTGTCCACCGCCCCCTACCACCTGACACCCGAGCAGATCGCGCACTTCGACGCGCACGGCTACGTCGTGCTGCCGGGCCGCATTCCGGCCGACCTGCTGGCCCGCCTGCAGGACGCCGCCGACGAGTGGATCGCCGCCGGTCGCGCGCTCGGCCCCGACCACCCCGACGGTCCCGACTACCAGTGGGCCACCCGCGGCGGCGCGCGGCGCATGTTCCGCGTCGACTACCTCCACGGAAAGGGCTCCGCGGCCTCCCTGGAGCTGCTCGGCTCGCCCGCCGTCCTCGGCATCGCCGAGAGCCTCGCCGGCCCCGACCTCGTCCCCACCTACGAGTCGCTCGTCTTCAAGGACACCGGCGACGGCGCCGCCATCGACTGGCATCAGGATGCCGTGCACCCCCGCACGCACCGCATCTTCAACGTCGACGTCTACCTCGACGCCTCCAAGGCCGGCGAAGGCGCCCTCCGCGTCGCGCCCGGTTCGCACCTCGCCCCCGTCGACGTCTGCCAGCTGCAGGACGAGTACGGGTGGGACGCACCCGGCGTCGTCCAGGTCGAGCTCGAGCCCGGCGACGTGCTGGTGCACGACGTGATGGTGGTGCACGGTTCCGAGGCCGTCACCGGCAACCGCCTGCGCCGCACCATCTACTACGAATTCCGCGCCGCCGAGCAGATCCAGGCGGAGGGACCGTGGGATGCCGAGTGGGTCGACCGTCGCATGCGCCTGCTGCCCCTCGGACTCGAGGCCCACGCCCGCCGTTTCCCCGGTCAGGAGCAGTTCCAGTGGAACGCTTCGCCCCAGCTCCGACCCGAGATGTCGGGCGACGTCGACGCCGAGCTGCGCATCGCCCACCTCGTGCACTCCCCCGGCTCGTACTGCAGCGCCGGCAGCGTGCCGTTCACCCCCGACGAGGACTGAACCCGACGAGGACCGAACCGGGAACAGGAAAACCCCGCCCCTTTCTCGGGGCGGGGTTTTCGCTGTCATCTCATTCCGTCGTCACATGCAGGAGCAGCGCCTCCCCGGGCGCCAGCAGCGGTGGGGGCAGCATGCCCTCGGCCAGCACCGATCCGGGGAGAACCGCGCCGCCGGCCACGAGCCAGGCGGGATCGGCATCCTGAACCGTGCGCACCGGCGCGCCGACGTCGATCGCCCGCACCCGGTAGCGGCGGTCGGGGTCGAGGCCCGGCAGCACGATCGGGGACGGCAGGGCCCGGTCGAACCGGTCCAGCGCGACGTACGCGAACAGCGCCTCACCGCGGTCGGGGGCGACGACACCGTGCTGGAGCACGGCCGGGTCGGGGTCGTCGACCCGGACCGTCGTACCGCCGTGGAGCAGGGCGCGGTGGGCGCGGTACAGCGCGGTCCACGCGGCGAGCGCGTCGAGCTGCGCGTCGTCGAGGCGCGAGATGTCCGACTCGATCCCGGCGTGGAGGAACAGCGCCGTGGTCATCCGGAACGCGAGCGAGGCGGTGCGACCGGTCGTGTGCGCGCGCTCGTCCCCGACGTGCGAACCGAGGAACTCGGGCGGGATCAGGATGCCGGTCCACCGCTGAATCCGCTGGCGGGCGAGCGGGTCGTTGGTGTCGCTGGTCCAGAACCGGTCGACGCGGCGCAGGATGCCGAGGTCGATCCGGGCGCCCCCGGACGCGCACGACTCGATCTCGACGCCCGGGTGCGCGGCGCGCAGGGCGTCGAGGAGGCGGTAGAGAGCGCGCACCTGATCCCCGGTGCGGGGGACGAGGAGGTCGCGGTTGTGGTCCCACTTCAGCGCCGCGATCGGGTACTGCGCGAGCAGCGCGTCGAGCCGGTCGTGGATGTACTGCCACGCGTCGGGGTGCGTGAGGTCCAGCACGTGCTGGAACCGCCAGGTCACGGCATCCGCGGGGGTCAGCATCCACTCGGGGTGCGCCCGCGCGAGGTCGGAGTCGTCGCTGATCATCTCGGGTTCCACCCAGAGACCGAACTCGAGGCCGTCGCCGTTCACGCGCGAGATGAGCGGGCCGAGGCCGTCCGGCCACACGCGCTCGTCGACGGTCCAGTCGCCGAGCGCGCGGCGGTCGTCGGTGCGCCCGTGGAACCAGCCGTCATCGAGGACGAGGCGTTCCGCGCCCACCCGCGCGGCGGCGTCGACGAGCGGCGTGAGGCGCTCCAGGGACTGCTCGAAGTACACCGCCTCCCACGTGTTGAGCGTGACGGGACGGGGGCCCCGCGGTGTCGCCCACGACCGCACCCACGGGTGCAGACGTGCCGACAGCCCGTCGAGGCCGTCGTTGGACCACACGGCCACGACGGTCGGCGCCTCGTGCGTCTCGCCCGGGGCGAGGGCCAGCCCGTCGAGGCGTTCGCCGGCACCGACGACGGAGAAGCCAACGTCGCTGCGCTCGAACCAGACGGAGCGATCACCGCTCCACGCGACGTGGGTGGCCCACACCTCGCCGTGACGGAACCCGAACCCGGGCGTGCCGACGGTGAAGAGGAACGGGTCGTCGTGGCCTCCGCGACCGTGACGGGTGTCGCGCGCCCAGACGCCGTGCCCGGGGCGCAGACGCTGCGGTTCGCGCTCCCCGGCCCAGCGGCCGGAGAAGTCGAGCACCTCGCGTGCCCGCGCGGGCACGGGCAGGAGTGCGGCGAGCGCGCGCACCTCGAGGTCGGCGGCGCCGTCGTTGCGCACGCGGCGATCGACGAGGAGGACGCCCTCGGGGGTGAGCGTGTAGCTCAGCTCGAGCGACGCGTCGCCGAGCGCGAGCGTCGTGACGAGGGCATCGCCCTCGCGTCGGGTGCCCAGGTGGCGCAGCACCGGGGAGAACGGGGAGATCTCGACGGGGGGACGGCCGGTCCAGCCCTCCGTGAGGAGGGGCACGACACCGACCCGGAAAGGACGATCGATCGAGCTCGGCGCGACGGCGGGGATCGCGGCGTCGGCCAGGGCAGTGAGGGCGGCGGCGTCGAGGTCACCGAGGGCTCGCCCCCAGTGCACCACGACGGGCGCCGCCGTGCCGCGGGCGTCGAGGATGAAGTCGACGCCCGCGGCGCGGAGGTGATGGATCATGCCTGGAGGTTACTTCGCGACCGGGATCGACTGCGCCTCGAGGGTCGCGATGGTCTTGTCCTGAGCGGATGCCAGAGCCTCGTCGAGCGTGCCCGAACCGGCGACCGCGGCCTTGAAGCCGTCCGACACGTCGGCGTAGACCTGGGTCATCGTGGGACCCCAGACGAAGTTCGGGTCGACCTCGCTGGAGGCCTTGGCGAACACGTCGTAGATCTTCTGGTCACCGTAGAAGGGCACGCCCTCCTGCAGCGAGGGCAGCTTCAGGCCGTCCTTGGTCGCGGGGTAGATCGCCGCGGTCTTGTTCAGCGACGTCAGCGCCTCCTCCGAGGTGTTCAGCCACAGCGCGAACTTGGCCGCCTCGTAGAGGTGCTTCGTCGACTTGAAGACGGCGATCGACGAGCCGCCCCAGTTCCCTGCCGCGGACTGCCCGGCCGCCCACTGCGGGGCCTCGGCGACCGCCCACTTGCCGGCGGTGTCGGGGGCGCCGCTGGAGATGGAGTTGGCACCCCACACGGCCGAGTTCCACGTCCAGACCTGGCCGGTGTTGTATGCGTTGTTCCACTCGTCGGTCCACGCCGGGTACGACGAGACGAGACCGTCGTCGATCAGGCCCTGCCAGTAGTCGGCGACCTTCTTCGAGGCGTCGCTGGTGAGGTCGACCTTCCAGGCGTCGCCGTCGTTGGAGAACCACTGACCGCCGGCCTGCCACACGAAGCCCGCGAACTGGTTGATGTCGCTCTGCGAGAAGTTGGTGATGTAGCCGCCGAGCGCGCGGATCTTCTTCGCCGCCTCGCGGTACTCGTCCCACGTCGTGGGGATCGCGATGCCGTTCTGCTCGAACAGGTCCTTGCGGTAGAACAGCGCCATCGGGCCGGCATCCTGCGGCACGCCGTAGACCTCGTTCTCGGTGCCGAGGGTGACCTGCTTCCAGGTCCAGTCGACGAACTGGTCCTTGGCCTTGACGACGTCCTCGCACGCGCCGAGGTTCGCGAGGCCGTCCTGCACGCGGAAGTTCGGCAGCGCGTCGTACTCGATCTGCCCGAGGTCGGGGGCGTTCCCCGCCTGGAGCTGGTTGAAGAAGTTCTGGTACGTGCCGGCGTTGCCCGAGGGGCCGGTCTGCACCTGCACCTGGATGTCGGGGTTGTCCTTGTTCCAGATCGCCACGGCATCCTCGATCCCGGGGATCCACGACGTGAACGTGAGCGTCACGTTCTCGCCGGCGGGGGCGCACGACGCCGCGTCGGTGCTGCCGGTGCTCGACGACGAGCATCCCGCCATGACCAGGGCGCCCGCGGCGAGCAGGGCGACGCTGACCGCTCTCTTCTTGTGCTGCATGATTCCTTCTCTCGGTTGACCCGCCGGTCGTGCCGGCGGGAGGGTGTGTTACTTGATGGCTCCCGTGCCGAGCCCGGTGCGCCAGTACCTCTGGAGCAGCAGAAACGTCACGATGAGCGGGACGATGGAGATGAGGGACCCGACCAGCACGTACGTGCGCAGCTCGGGGAACTGGTTGATGGTGGAGTTCCACGCGTAGAGCCCGTACGTGACGGGGAACAGCTCTTCGCTGCGCAGCATGATCAGCGGCAGGAAGAAGTTGTTCCAGATCGAGACGAACTGGAACAGGAACACCGTCACCAGCGCCGGGAACATCAGGCGGATCGACACCGTGAAGAACGTCCGCACCTCCCCCGCCCCGTCGAGGCGGCTGGCCTCCAGGAGTTCGTCGGGAACGGATGCCTCGGCGAACACGCGCGTGAGGTAGACGCCGAACGGGCTCACGATGCTCGGGAGCAGCACGGCCCAGTAGGTGTCGGTGAGCTGCACCTGGCTGAACAGCAGGAACAGCGGCAGCGCGAGGGCCGTCGCGGGCACGAGGACCCCGCCGAGCACGGTGTTGAAGATGGCCTCGCGGCCCGGGAAGCGGTACTTCGCCAGCGCGTAGCCGCACATCGCGGCGATGACCGTCGCGATCACGCCGCCGACACCGGCGTACAGGACGCTGTTGCCCAGCCACTTCAGGTACACGCCGTCTCGGTAGGCGAACAGCTGCGCGACGTTGTCGAAGAACCGGAAGTCGGCGAACCACAGCGCGTTGGTGCTGAACAGCTGTCCGCGGTCCTTCGTGGATGCCACGACGAGCCACCACAGCGGGATGAGGAAGTACAGCGTGAAGATGCCCATCACGACCATCGCTGTCGTGCGCGACAGGAGGCTCTCGCGGGGGCCTGTGGCGGCCGGTCGCGGCCGGTCAGTGCGGCGCCCGGCGCGGCGCCCGGTGGTGAGCGTGCGGGTGTCGGTGGGGGTGGGGGCGAGCGCGCTCATGACTGGGCTCCACGACGGCTGAGACGGAGGAAGGTGAACGAGAGCACGAACGTCGCCAGTGCGAGGACGACGGAGAAGGCCGCCGCGAGCGAGACGTTCGGGATCGAGCTGGTCGCGTAGATCGTCATGTTGGGGGTGAAGGTGCTCGTCACCGCTGAGCTGAACGACCGGAAGGTCTGCGGCTCGGCGAGGAGTTGCAGGGTCCCGATGATCGACAGCACGCCGGTGAGCACGAGCGCCGGCCGCACCAGCGGGATCTTGATCGACCAGGCGATACGGACGTGGCCGGCACCGTCGATGCGGGCCGCCTCGTAGATCTCCTGCGGGATCGCCAGGAGCGTCGAGTAAATGATCAGCATGTTGTAGCCGACGAACACCCACGTCACGACGTTGGCGATGGACCACAGCACGAGATCCGCGGACAGCAGATCGACGTTCGAGGTGACGGCGGGGAACGGCGAGAGGTTCGGGGAGTACAGGAAGCCCCACATGATCGCGGCGATCACGCCCGGAACGGCGTACGGCACGAAGAACGCCAGGCGGAAGAACCGCTTGCCACGCAGCAGCGGCGAGTCCAGCAGCAGGGCGAACAGCAGGGCGAGGCCGAGCATCACCGGCACCTGCACGACGCCGAAGAGCAGCACGCGGCCGACCGACGTCCAGAACGCGGTGTTCTGGAACACGAGGGCGTACTGCGCGAGGCCGCCGAAGACCTCGCGCGCCTGGCCGAACGTGCCCTCGCGCTCGACGACGAGCAGCGACTTCCAGATCGCGTAGCCGATCGGCACCAGGTAGAAGAGCACGAACAGCACGACGAAGGGGGCGATGAAGGCCGCGATGGCCCTCTTGTGGGGGATGCGTCGACGTCCCCGGGGCGTCCGCGCCACGGCGGCGGGAGCGGTCATGAGTGGTTCTCCTCTCGGACGACGCGCACGGCGCCGGAAGGGACGCGCAGTCGGTCCTCGACCGCGGTTCCCGTGATGAGCTCGGTGCCGCGCACGTCGGCAACGAGGTCGGTGTCGCCGTGATTGACGACGAAGACGTAGGAGGCGTCCGCCCCGCGGCGCCGCACGACCTCGAACGCGCCGGGGGCGTCGACCTCGACGGGCGGACGCACGCCGGCTCCCCGGGCGATCGCGCCGATCCGGTCGGCGAGGGCCGCGGGCTCGAGCTGCGTGGCGAGGTACCACGCGCTCCCCCGCCCGTGGGCGTTCCGGGTGATCGCGGGCGACCCGGCCGCGGGGCCGTCGGCGAACGTCGCCACGGTCTCGGCCGTCGTCGCGCGCAGGCGCTCGCTCCACAGGTGGGAGCGCGTGCCGTCGTCGAGCGCGATCGCGACGCCGGGCGCGACGGGCGCGAACTCTTCGACATGGATGCCGAGTGCTTCGCGCAGCGGACCGGTGTAGCCCCCCGGCCAGACGCGGTCGTTCTCGTCGACGATGCCCGAGTAGTAGGTCACGACCGCGGTGCCGCCGGCGGCGACCCAGTCGGTGAGGACGGCGGCTTCGTCGGCGCGCAGGAGGTGGAGCCCCGGGACCACGACCAGGCGGTACGCGGAGAGGTCGGCGCCCGGGCGCACGATGTCCACGGTCAGCCCCTCGGCGTGCAGCGCGGCGTAGGCCGCGTGGACCTGCGTGAGGTAGCCGACCGCCTGGCTGGGACGGCACTCGGTGTCGGTCGCCCACCACGCCTCCCACGAGAAGACGACGGCGGCGTCGGCGAGGACGCGCGAGCCCGCGACCTCGCCGAGCCGGTCCAGGATGCCGCCGAGTTCGACGACCTCTCGCCACACCGCGGAGTCGGTGCCGGCGTGCGGCAGCATCGCGGAGTGGAACTTCTCGGCGCCCTGCAGAGAGGCACGCCACTGGAAGAAGCACACGCCGTCGGCGCCGCGCGCGACATGGGTGAGCGAGTTGCGCAGCAGCTGACCGGGCTCCTTGGCGAGGTTCAGCGGCTGCCAGTTGACGGCACCGGTGGAGTGCTCCATGAGGATCCACGGCGCACCCTGCGCGAGCCCACGGCTGAGGTCCGCCGCGAACGCGAGCTCGCTCAACGGGTCGCCGAGGCGGTGGTCGAGGTAGTGGTCGTTGGCGACGACGTCCATCTCGTCGGCCCACGACCAGTAGTCCATGTTCTCGATGTGCGCGGTGACCATGAAGTTCGTCGTCACAGGGCGGTCGCTGAGACGCCGGAGCACCTCGGCCTCCGCGCGGTACTGCGCGAAGACGGCGTCCGAGCTGAAGCGGTGGAAGTCGAGCAGCTGCCCCGGGTTCCGCGCCGACAGGGCCGCCCGCGGCGGGAGGATCTCCTCCCAGTCGTAGTACGACTGGGACCAGAACGCGGTGCCCCACGCCCGGTTGAGCTCGGCGACGGAGCCGTACCGCTCGCGCAGCCAGACCCGGAACGCCGCGGCGCTCTCGTCGCAGTAGCAGAGGGCGTTGTGGCATCCGAGTTCGTTCGAGACGTGCCAGAGCGCCACGGCGGGGTGCGACCCGTACCGCGCGGCGACTGCCTCGACGAGACGGAGGGATGCCGTCCGGAAGATCGGCGAACTCGGGCACCACGCCTGGCGGCCACCGGGATAGCGGCGCGTTCCGTCCTCCGCCATGGGCAGCACCTCGGGGTGCGCGCGGCTGAGCCACGCGGGCGCGGAGGCGGTTCCGGTCCCGAGATTGACCCGGATACCGGCGGCGTGCAGCCGCTCGAGGATGTCGTCCAGGGCCGCGAAGTCGAACGAGTCCGGCCCCGGCTGCAGGTGCGACCATCCGAAGATGTTGATCGCGACGAGGTCGACCCCGGCCTCGCGCATCAGGCGGATGTCCTCGTCCCACACCTCGGGCGCCCACTGCTCGGGGTTGTAGTCGCACCCGAAGGCGATGCCCTCGTGGGTGAAGGGGGTCCGGCCGGTCATCCTGCTCCTCGTTCTGTGAACGTGCACAGTCTCAAGCGGGATGCCTCTCCGTCGAGGTTCTGTGAACGTACACAGAGTGGCATCCGTCGTTTTCCGCGTCAAGTCGTCGTTATCAAACTGTGCTCGTTCACACACGGGGTCTCCCCGCCCTAGGATCGGGATCGTGGATACGGAGCGTCGGCGTCGCGCCACGGTGAAGGACGTCGCTCTCGAGGCGGGGGTCTCGCGGGGCACCGTCAGCCGCGTGCTGAACGGGCAGCCGTACGTGTCGGAAGACGCGCGCGCGGCGATCGAGGCCGCGATCGCGAAGGTCGGGTTCGTCCCCAACCGCGCGGCGCGCAGCCTCGTGATGCAGAGCTCCCAGGCGATCGGCCTCATCGTGCACGAACCGCACTCGCTGTTCGTCGAGGACCCCAACATCGCCTCGATCCTGCTGGGCGCCAACAGCGCTCTCTCCGAGGCGGACTACCAGCTGTCGTGCCTGATCGCCGACACTCCCCGCGACGTGGACCGGCTCGCGCGATACCTCAGCGGCGGCCTCATCGACGGCGTGATCATCGTCTCGGCGCGCGTCGGCGACCCCATCACCCGCGCGGTCGTCGAACTGGGGCTGCCCGCCGCGTTCGTCGGCAACCCGCGCGACATCGGCGACGCCGCGCACGTCGCGATCGACAACCGCGGCTCGGCGCGCGAGATCACGAAACGTCTCGTGGCGACGGGCCGCGGCCGCGTCGGCATGGTCGCCGCGGCTCTCGACCGCGACTCCGGCGCCGATCGCCTCGCCGGGTTCGTCGATGCCCTCGGCGGCGACTTCGACCCGCAGCTCGTCGAGCGGGTGCCGTTCTACTCGTTCTCCGACGGCAAGGCCGGCATGAAGCGCCTGCTCGACCGCGTCCCCGACATCGACGGCGTCTTCGCCTCGAGCGACGCCGTCGCCGCCGGAGCCATCGAGGCGCTGCGCGAAGCCGGTCGTCGCGTGCCCGACGACGTGGGCATCGTCGGCTTCGACGACAGCTCGTGGGCCCTGCGGTGCGATCCCCCGCTGTCGACCGTGCACCAACCCGCCGACGAACTCGGCAGCGCCGCCGCCCGCGCCGTCCTCGCGCAGCTCGACGGCCAGACCTTCACCGCCCCGATCCTGCTGGAGAGCCCGATCGTCTGGCGCGAGTCGGCCTGAGACGTGGAGCCAGTCAACGAGAAAAGCCCCGGTCTCCCGGGGCTTTTCTCATATGTGTCGGTGGCGAGTGAGGGATTCGAACCCCCGAATGCAATGCAGTCTGATTTACAGTCAGATCCCTTTGGCCGCTTGGGTAACTCGCCAGGGTGCGCACCCGCCCGGCTTTCGCAGTCGACCGGAGGCGCGATCACCTACCTTACCCTCCCCGAGGGGGTGCTTCCAACACGAGCCAGGATCACTCGGGGATACGCAGCAGGGCGCCCTCGCTCCGGCACGTCGCCGCGGCGACTTCCATGGCGCGGTCGAGCACGTACCCCCACTCCGCCTCGGCCACCGGCAGGCCCTCGCGCACCAGTGCAACCGACGTCGACAGCACGGCGTCGCCGCCGCCCATCGTGTCCACGATGCGGCCGGGAAGGTCGGCGATGCCCCGCGAGACGGTGAGTCCGTCGGCGTCGATCGCCGCTCCCCCGGCTCCGTAGGTCGCGAGCACGGCATCCACGCCGAGGGCCGTGAGCTTCTCCCGCAGCCCCTCGAGCGGCGCGCCGTAGAGCAGCTGCGCGTCGTCCTCGCCCACCTTCACCAGCTGCGCGTGAGCCGCGGCCTTCTCGAAGCCGCGGACGAACTCGTCACGATCGTGCAGCATCCCGGCCCGCGGGTTCGGATCGATCGCGAGCGACGCCGAGCCCACGGCATCCAGGAGCGCGTCCGTCTGCTCCGCGTCGTCGAAGGGGAAGCAGCTGACGACGACCATCGCCGCGTCGGCCAGCGCCGCCCGCTCGGCGTCGCCGTAGTGCACACGACGGTTCTGCGCGGCCTCGTTGAAGACGTACTCCGGCTCGCCGCCCGCCGAGCGGGTGCTCACGGCGCGCGACGATCCGTGCTCCGAGGGGCTCGCGAGCAGGTCGACGTCGTACTCGGCAAGGTAGGCGCGGATCTGCTCCCCGGCGGCGTCGTCGCCGACCATCGCGATCAGCGACGCGGGGACGCCGAGACGGGAGAGGCCCACGGCGACGTTCAGCGCCGCGCCTCCGACGAACTCGCGGACACCGTCGTCGTCGCGAAGCTCGTCGATCAGGGCGTCGCCGATGACGACGACCCGGCCGGTCACCGCTCGACCCCGGCCGTCTCGAGCACACGCTCCACGAACGCCTCGGTACGGCGCTTGGTGCCGTCGATCTTCATGTCCACACTCCCGCGGATCTCACTCGGCGCCAGCGGCATCGCGAGGCGCACGTTCTCGTGGCACGACAGGTCGGCGCACATGTACGTCCCGACCGTATCGCCGTGTTCCCCCGCAGCCCCGGCTTTGCGCGCCGTGAAAAGCGACACCTGGTCGCCGGGCTGCATCGTGTGGCAGAGGTTGCACATCGCCGCGCGCGCCCGGGACTGCCCGTCGGCGACCCGCAGCACGATGCCGGTGGGCTCGCCGTCGCGCTCGGTCACGAGGTAGCCGCGCCCGCGGGTGCGGGGGTCGCGCCACGCGAAGAAATCGAGGTGGTCCCAGTCGGTGAGCAGGAAGTCGTGCGGCAGCGCCACGACCCGCAACTCCTCGGGCGCGGCGTTGACGAACGCGTCGCGCACCTCGTTCTCGGTGAGTGCTCGCATGGCATCCGAGTCTACGAGCGACCGCCACCCGCTGGGCCGGTCGCCTTCGGCTCGATAGAATCCCGGGATGGCCGACAGCTCATTCGACATCGTCTCCAAGATCGACCGCCAGGAAGCCGACAACGCGCTCAACCAGGCGCGGAAAGAGGTCGAGCAGCGCTACGACTTCAAGGGCGCCGACGCCTCCATCGAGTGGAGCGGCGAAGCGATCCTCATCAAAGCCAACTCGGAGGAGCGCGCGAAGGCCGTCCTCGACGTCTTCCAGACCAAGCTCATCAAGCGCGGCATCTCGCTGAAGAGCCTCGAGTCCGGCGAGCCGACGGCGAGCGGCAAGGAGTACCGCATCACCTCGACGCTCAAGGAAGGAATCTCGCAGGAGAACGCGAAGAAGATCGGCAAGATCATCCGCGACGAGGGCCCCAAGAGCGTCAAGTCGCAGATCCAGGGCGACGAGCTGCGCGTGCAGTCCAAGTCGCGCGACGACCTCCAGGAGGTGCAGCGCCTCCTCAAGGCCGCCGACCTCGACGTCGACCTGCAGTTCACGAACTACCGGTAAGAGCGAGATCCAGGGCTCCTCATGGCCGTCCGCGTCGATCTGAACATCTCCCTCGACGGCGTCGCCGCGCCCGCCGACATCTCGCCCGAGAACCCGATGGGGGCGGACTGGGGTCTGCTCGTCGCGGACTACATGGCGACGCGGACGTTCCGCGAGCGTGTGTTCGGCGACACCTCCGGCGAGGGCACCACCGGGGTCGACGACCGGTACGCCGCGGAGTACTTCGAGGGCATCGGCGCCGAAGTGATAGGAGCCGGGATGTTCGGCATCCACTCGTTCCCGGACGACCCGGACTGGCGCGGGTGGTGGGGCGACGAGCCGCCGTTCCGCGTGCCGGTCCTGGTGCTGACGCACCGCGAACGCCCGCCGATCGAGTTCGCCAACGGCACCCGCTTCGAATTCCTGCAGACCGGGATCGAGGATGCCGTGCGCCAGGCGACCGAGCTCGCCGGCGACGCCGACGTTCGTGTGGGCGGGGGCGTCTCCACGGTGCGTTCGGCCCTGGCTGCGGGCCTCGTCGACCGGCTGCACGTCGCGATTCGGCCCGTCGTCCTCGGCAGCGGCACGCGGCTGTGGGACGACCTTCGCCACCTCCACGCCGACTACACGGTCACGTCCGAGGTCGCCGAGAGCGGCGTCGTGCACGTGACCTTCGCGCGGTGAGAACGCCCGAGGGCCTCCCCACGTGCCCGACGTGCGGCGACCCCCTCCGGTTCGAGGTGCTCGACGACGAGCGCTTCCTCGTCGCGTGGTCGTGCGTGAACTGCGGGCTCATCCGCACCACCGAACCGAGCTGACGCGGCGGATCGTTCTCCCTCAGCCGCGCAGGCTGTCGTCGCGCCACTCCACCACGACGATCTCCCCGCGGGCCGCGCGCTCCTCGCGCTCGCGCAGCTCGACGCGGCGGATCTTGCCCGAGATCGTCTTGGGCAGCTCCGCGAATTCGATGCGCCGCAGTCGCTGGAAGGGCGCGAGGTTCTCGCGCGCGAAGCGCAGGATCTCGAGCGCGACCTCCTCGCCCGGCTCATGACCGGATGCCAGGACGACGTACGCCTTCGGGACCGACAGCCGCAGCGCGTCGGGCGCGGGCACGACGGCGGCCTCGACGACCGCGGGGTGCTCGATGAGCACGCTCTCAAGTTCGAACGGGCTGATCTTGTAGTCCGAGGACTTGAAGACGTCGTCGGTGCGACCGATGTAGGTGATGCTCCCGGTCTCGTCGCGCCGCGCGACGTCGCCCGTGTGGAAGAGCCCGTCGGCGAAGGCATCCGCGTTCCGCTCCGGGTCTCCGACGTAGCCCGTCATGAGGTTGAGGGGGCGGTCGGTGAGGTCGAGGCAGATCTCGCCCTCGTCGGCGAACGCGCCGGTGAGCGGATCGACGATCACCACCGGGCAGCCCGGCAGCGGGCGCCCCATCGACCCGGGGACGAGCGCCGCGCCGGGCGTGTTCGCCACGATCGCGGTCATCTCGGTCTGCCCGTACCCGTCGCGGATGTCGAGGCCCCACGCGCGCTGCACGTGCGCGATCACCTCGGGGTTGAGCGGCTCCCCGGCGGAGACGACCTCACGCAGTGCCCCGCGTCGCCCGGTCAGGTCGGCCTGGATGAGCATGCGCCATACCGTCGGCGGCGCACAGAACGTGGTGACGCCGTCACGCTCCAGCACGTCGAGCAGCCGGTCGGCCGAGAACCGCGAGTAGTTGAGCGCGAGGACCGTCGCCTCGGCGATCCACGGCGCGAAGAAGCAGCTCCAGGCGTGCTTCGCCCAGCCGGGCGAGCTGATCGCGAGGTGCACGTCGCCCGGCTCGAGCCCGAGCCAGTACATGGTGGACAGGTGCCCGACCGGGTAGGACGCGTGCGTGTGCTCGACGAGCTTCGGCTTCGACGTCGTGCCCGAGGTGAAGTACAGCAGCAGCCGGTCGTCCGCGACCGTCCCCGGGTGCGCGGCCTCCGGCGCCTCCGCGAGGAATGCGTCGTCGTACGAGACCCAGCCCGGCACGGGCTCCCCCACGACGACGCGGCCGAGATCGTCCGGCGCGGCCTCGAACTTGTCGGCATCCGCGGAATCGACGATGACGTGCCGGATCTCGGCGCGCTCGATGCGGTCGGCGAGATCGTGGGCGCCGAGCGCCGTCGTCGTGGGCGCGATGACGCCGCCGAGCTTCATGATCGCGAGCATCGCCTCCCACAGTTCGACCTGGTTGCCGAGCATGAGCAGGACCGCGTGTCCCTTCCGAACGCCCCGGGATGCCAGCCACGCGGCGACCTGATCCGAGCGCCGCGCGAGTTCGTCGAACGTGCGCTCGTGGTGCGTGCCGTCGTCGTCGACGACGATCAGCGCCGGACGATCGTTCCCCCGCGCCATCGGATCGAACCAGTCGATCGCCCAGTTGAAGGGCCCCTCGATCCGCGGCCACGCGAATTCCGCGGCGCGGTCGGGATCGGTGCGGGCGGCGAGGAGGAGGTCGCGGGCAGCACGGTACTGCTCCGTGGGGGTCGTCGAGGTCATGGGACTCCTTGTATCGCCTCCTACGCTAGCCACCCCGACCAGCGCTCGAGCGCAGCGAACGCGGCATCCCGGGCGTCCGCCCGAGACAGGAAGACGTCGTGCAGCGCCCCGTCGATGCGGACGATCGTGACCTCCCGCGCGATGCGGGTCGCCGCGCGGGCGATGTCGTCGACGACGAGCACCGAATCGGACTCGCGCATCGCGTCGCTCCACGACAGCGCCGACGCCGAGCGCGCGGACAGCAGCACGAGCGCCGGACATCCGACATCGACCCCGGATGCCACCCGAGCATGGCCCGCGACGACCGCGGCGAGCCAGCCGGGATGGGTCGGGAAGCCGCGCTCGGGCCGCCACCCGTCGGGGCTGTCGGGCAGCGTGCCGACCTCACGCTGCGCGCGCGTGTAGAAGCCGAGGTCGACGACGGGGTGCGTACCGAGCGGGTCGATGCGGGCGCGGGCGTTCAGGATCGGGGCAAGAGCCTGCCGCCCGAGCGGACCGAGCTGCAGCTCCAGCCACGGACTGTTGAGCACCACCGCGTGCGCGCGCCCGGGGTGCCGCGCCGCCCACAGCGTCAGCGTCAGCCCACCGGTGCTGTGACCGAGGAGCACGAGGCGTCGGCCGTGCGCCTCGGTGCCCATGGCATCCAGGGCCGCCTCGATGTCGGCGTCGTACACGTCGAGCGCGGCGACGTACCCGGGCGTCTGCCCGGGCCGGAGACTGCGGCCGTACTTGCGCAGGTCCAGCGCGTGAAAACGCGCGCCCCGGTCGGTGAAGAACCGCGCGAGCGCGGTCTGGAAGAAGTAGTCCGACCATCCGTGCACGTACAGCACGTCGACCTCGCGCCACGGCCCGAACAGGCGCGCGCCCGGGTGCGGCATCGCGCGGACGAGCGTCGCGACGACCTCGCCCTCGTCATCGGCGCCGAGCGCCAGCGTGCGCTGCTCGAACCCCGGGCCGAGGATGTCCGGATGCCACTCCCCCACGTCGCCCATGGGCACAGCCTACGGGCGAGGGTCTACCTCTGTTATTCGCCGCGGGAGACGCGGATCATCTCGTCGCGCGGGACGACCTTGATGCGCGCGCGCTCGTGCGGGGCGCCGAGGGCGATCTCGTGCTCGTCGAGTCGGTGCCAGCCCTCGAGGTCGGTCCAGCGCACGCCGCGCTCGGCCAGGAGGGCGGGGATCGCCTCCTCCTCGGGGTGCGCGGGACGCCACCACTCGGCCTGGTCGTTGATGACGTGGCGCACCGTCTCCATGGCATCCGACTTGGTGTGTCCGATGAGGCCGACGGGTCCGCGCTTGATCCACCCGGTGGCGTAGAGGCCAGGGATCCGCTCGTTCGAATCGGATGCCAGCACCTGGCCCTCGTGGTTCGGGATGACGCCGTGACGCTCGTCGAACGGCACGTCGGTCAGCGGCGAGCCGAAGTACCCGACAGCGCGGTAGATCGCCTGGATCGGGACCTCGCGGATCTCGCCGGTGCCCGAGACGCCGCCCTCGGCGTCGGGCTTCGTGCGCTCGTACTTCAGCGCGGCGACGCGGCCCTCGGCATCCGTCACGACCTCCAGGGGCTTCGCCCAGAAGTGCAGGTGCAGGCGGCGAGAGGCCTCGCCCCCGGCGTTGTTGGCGCCGGGACGCGTGCGCCACTCCTGCAGGACGCGGTCGATGACCTTGACCTGCTTGTTGGTCTGGATGGCGGTGAGGGAGGCCTCGTCGTAGTCGAAGTCCTCGTCGTAGACGACCATGTCGACATCGCGCAGTTCACCGAGTTCGCGCAGCTCGAGCGGCGTGAACTTCACCTGTGCGGGACCGCGGCGGCCGAACACGTGCACATCGGTGACGGGCGAGGCCTTGAGCCCCTGATACACGTTGTCGGGCACCTCGGTGGGGAGCAGGTCGTCGGCGTGCTTGGCGAGCATGCGCGTGATGTCGAGCGCGACGTTGCCGTTGCCGATCACGGCGACCGACTCGGCCTCGAGCGGCCACTCGCGCGGCACGTCGGGGTGACCGTCGAACCAGCTGACGAAGTCGGCCGCGCCGTACGAGCCGTGCGCGTCGATGCCGGGGATGTCGAGATCGGCGTCCCGGATCGCGCCGGTGGCGAAGATGACGGCGTTGTAGTGCTGCTTCAGGTCGTCGAGCGTGATGTCGGTGCCGAAGTTCACATTGCCGAAGATCCGGATGTCACCGCGGTCGAGCACCTCGCGCAGCGCCGTAATGACGCCCTTAATGCGCGGGTGGTCGGGGGCGACGCCGTAGCGGACGAGACCGTAGGGGGCGGGGAGCTGCTCGAACAGGTCGATCGACACGTCGAACTGGCGCTCGGCCTTCAGCAGGATGTCGGCGGCGTAGATGCCGGCGGGGCCGGCTCCGACGATGGCAAGGCGCAGCTTCGTCATGGGGGTCCTCTCGATCGCGATCGGGGGGTGGGGAAAGGTCAGGCGGAGCGGTCGGCCACCGCGCGGGCGAACCGCGTCAGCGCCTCGCGGACGGCTCCGTCCGGCAGCGGCTCGAGCGCGTCGATCGCGTCCTGCGACCACCGGTGGGCGAGGTCGAGCGTCTCGCGCGTCGTCTCGTGCTCGCGGAGCTCGGTGAGGGCGTCGTCGAGGATCGCCGGGTCGGCGCCCGCGGCGATCAGGTCCTGCCCCTCGTCGATGCGCGCCCGGAGGTCGGCCGAGGCCTGGTCGGAGCGGTGGCCGAGCAGCAGGTAGGGCATGGTCGGCACGCCCGCGCGCAGGTCGGTGCCGGGCACCTTGCCGGTCTCGGACGGGTCGGGGGAGAGGTCGATGACGTCGTCGAGCAGTTGGAACGCGACGCCCGCCTTCTCACCGAAGACGACCATCGGGGCCTCGAACTCCTCGGGGGCGCCCGAGTAGATCACGCCCGACTGCGCGGCGGCGGCGATGAGCGAACCGGTCTTGTCGGCGAGGACGCGCAGGTAGAACTCGACCGGCTCGTCGCCCTCCTGCGGGCCGACGGTCTCGTGCATCTGACCGAGGACGAGCCGCTCGAACGTGTCGGCCTGCAGCTGGATCGCGCGCTCACCGCGCCGGGCCATGAGCTGGCTCGCGCGGGAGAAGAGCAGGTCGCCGGTGAGGATGGCGATGTTGTTGCCCCACACCGTCTGCGCGCTGGGCACGCCGCGACGCTTGTCGGCACCGTCCATGACGTCGTCGTGATACAGCGAACCGAGGTGCGTCAGCTCGAGGGCCGTGGCCACCTCGACGACCTCGGGCGTCGTGCCCTGTCCGAGCTGCGCCGTGAGGATCGCGAGCATCGGGCGCACGCGCTTGCCGCCCGCCTCGTACAGGTAGCGGGCGGTGACGTCGGCGAGCCGGTCGGCGCTGCGCACCTCGCGCTCCAGCGTGCTCTCGACACGGTCGAGGCCGGCCTCGACGGTGGAGAGCAGGGTGCGCGCACGGAGTCCTGCGAAGATGCGGTCACTCAGGCCCAGCTTGCCCGACAGGCGGGTGCCGGCCGCGGGCGGTCTCGGGGTCACGGGTTTCAGCCTATCCTGGCGCGGTCCGGCGTCGCCGTCGGTATCTCGACGGTTGACAGGACGCGCCCTCTCGGAACTACGCGCCCGGGTTGATTCCGCGGTGGAGGGCCACGATGCCGAACGTGAGGTTGCGGTAGGCGACGTCCACCCAGCCCGCGTCGCGCATCCACGCAGCGAGCGTCGGCTGGTTCGGCCAGTCGCGGATCGACTCGTTCAGGTAGTCGTAGGCTTCGGCGTTCGAGCTCATCGCCTTCGCCACCGTCGGCAGCACGCGGTCGTTGTAGAAGCGGTAGAGGCCGTTGAAGGCCCGGGACGGCGGATGCGAGAACTCGCACACCACGATGCGACCCCCGGGCTTCGTGACCCGACGCAGTTCCCGCAGCGCACGACGAGGGTCGTTGACGTTGCGCAGCCCGAAAGACATGGTCACCGCGTCGAACTCACCGTCCTGGAACGGGAGGTCGGTGGCATCCGCCTGCACGAACTCGAGGTTCGGGACGTTCCCGTGTCGACGGCGTCCCTCGGCGATCATTCCGGGCGAGAAGTCCGCAGCGACGATGTGGGCACCGCTCGGCACGAAGGCCATCGACGAGGTGCCGGTGCCCGCTGCCAGGTCGAGGATGCGCTCACCCCGCTTCGGCGCGACGGCCTTCAGGGTCGCGACGCGCCAGAATCGGTCGTTACCGAGGCTCAGCACCGCGTTGGTGCGGTCGTAGGCCGCGGCCACCTGGTCGAACATGCCGCTGACGCGCTGGGGGTCCTTGCCGAGGTCGGCGCGGTTGGGGTCGCTGCTCACCCGTCGAGTCTAGGCGCGGGGCGCGTCGTCGTCCCCGGCTTGCGCGAGGTCGGCCAGACGCTGCAGCCACGGGCCGGTGACGTCGTCCGAGAACGGCGCCTCCCGATCGCGTACACGCCGCTCGAGGTCGACGGCGACCGTTTCGAGGTGAGTCTGGATGTCGGCGGGGTAGCCGTATCGGACGCGGTGCTCTTCCCACTCGTCGCGGTCGTCGATCCAGGTGCCGCGCTCGTCGGTGCGGCGCACGACGTCGAGATCCATGTCGATGCCGACCGGGTTTCCGTCGTCGTCCCAGCCTGCGTCCCACGCGAGGTCGATGTAGACGGCCACCGGGTGCGGGGCCGCGTTGTGCGTGAACGCCCAATCGCCGCTCGCCGGAACCAGCGTCACGTTGGGCTCGCGGCACACGAACTCCCGGCCCGGACGGACGCTCCGCCACCCGATCTGCTGTCCGAACCAGTCGCCCCAGCTGTCCGACCCGAGGTAGACGCAGTCCTGCTCCCAGTGCGGCGAGCCGTCCCACTTCCGCCAGCGGAACACGAGCCGGGTGCCGGGTGCGGGACGGGAGGTCATGCCGCGAGTCTAAGTCGCGGCGCATACCCGACAGGTGACGGTGCCGGCGTCCTGGCGCTTCCCTGCCACGAGTCTCAGTGGCGGTCTATCGTGGAAACGTGCAGCAACCGGCGGACGACACCGTGCCTCGTCTGCGCGTCGTCACGCGGGAACTGCCGCCGATGGACGACGTGCTCGACTACACCACGGGCTACGACCCGCTGTTCTGGAGTCGCCGCGGAGAGTCCCTCGCGGGTTTCGGCGACCTGCTGACGATCCGCTACACCGGCGCTCAGCCCGGTGACACGACGATCGCCGACCGCTGGCGGCGGATCGCCGCGGCCGCCGAGGTCGATGACCCGGTGGGCCTCCCCGGCACGGGTCTCGTCGCGTTCGGCTCCTTCGTCTTCGACCCCCGCTCGGCGCGCGAGAGCGTCCTGCGGGTGCCCGGCACGATCGTGGGACGCCACGGCGGTCGCGCCTGGGTCACGCGACTGGCCTTCGCCGACACCCCCGACGGACCGGAACCCGATCTGCCGCCGCGGTCCCCCTTCGGACCGCACTGGTCGGCCACTCTCGGCCCGGGCCGTCAGACCGCCGAGGGCTACCAGGAGGCCGTCCACCACGCCGTCGAGGCGATCCGTCTCGGCGAAGTGCGCAAGGTCGTCCTCGCGCGCGACATCGTCGGCACGATCCCGGCCGGCTCGGACCGGCGCCGCCTCGTGCGGTCCCTCCTCGAGGGCTACCCCGACTGCTGGGTCTTCGCCGTCGACGGCCTCATCGGCGCGAGCCCCGAGACCCTGGTCACGGTCTCGCGCGGCACGGTGACCGCCCGGGTCCTCGCCGGCACCACGGCGCGCGGCGGCGACGCCGACAGCGACGTCGCGGCCGCCCTCGCCCTCACCGAGAGCACGAAGGACCAGGAGGAGCACCGGTTCGCCGTGCAGAGCGTCCTCGCCGCCCTCCGCCCGCACACCTCGGCCCTCGCCGCCGCCGAACAGCCCTTCACGCTCAAGCTCCCCAACGTCTGGCACCTCGCCACCGACGTCGAAGGAGAGCTGTCGGAAGCGGCATCCTCCCTCGATCTGATCAGCGTGCTGCACCCGACCGCCGCGGTCGCGGGCACCCCGACGGCCGTCGCGATGGATGTCATCCGCCACCTCGAACCCTTCGACCGCGGCCGCTATGCCGGGGCCGTCGGCTGGATCGGCGCGTCGGGCGACGGCGAGTGGGCGATCGCGTTGCGCTGCGCGCAGATCGACCCCGCCGCGCCCTCCTCGCCGACCGCGCCCATCACCGCCTACGCGGGAGCGGGGATCGTCGCCGACAGCGTGCCCGAGTCCGAGTTGCTCGAGACGCGCGTGAAGTTCCGCCCGATCGTCGAGGCGCTCGCCTAGGACATCGGCTAGGACTCCGCCAGCCGCTGCCGCTCGGTCGCGACGTCGTAGTCGGCCGCAGGCCACTGCGGATCGATGTCGGTCAGGGCGTCGATGAGCAGCTGCTGCACGGCGAGCCGCGCGTACCACTTGCGGTCGGCCGGGACGACGTGCCACGGCGCGAGCGGCGTCGAGGTCCGTTCGAGCGCCACCTGGTAGGCATCCATGTACTCGTCCCAGAGGGCGCGCTCGTCGACGTCGGACGGGTTGTACTTCCAGTGCTTGTCGGGATGATCGAGACGGGATGCCAGTCGCTCGCGCTGCTCGTCCTTCGAGATGTGCAGCATGACCTTCACGACACGGATGCCGAGCTCCGCCGCCTCGGCCTCGAACGCGACGATCGCGCCGTAGCGGCGCTCGATCTCCTCCGCCGGGGCGAGGGAACGGACGCGTCCGATGAGCACGTCCTCGTAGTGCGAGCGGTCGAAGACACCGAGGCGCCCGGCATCCGGGAGGCGCTTGCGGATGCGCCAGAGGAAGTCGTGCGACAGCTCCTCCGCGGTGGGTTTCTTGAACGAGGCCAGCTCGACGCCCTGCGGGTCGACGGCCCCGACGACGTGCTTGACGATGCCGCCCTTGCCGGCGGTGTCCATCGCTTGCAGCACGAGCAGCACGGAGCGGGTCGCGGTACCGGCGACGCTCTGCGCGAAGAGGCGCTCCTGCAGATCGGCGAGAGGGGCGACGCCGGCCTCGAGGTCGGCCCTGCCCTGGTCCTTGTCACCGTCGTAGCCGGGCGTCGCGCGGGGGTCGACGTCGGCGAGCCGGAATCCCGGCGAGACGGTGAGGGCTTCGGCGGCGGGCGTGGTCCAGCGGTTGTGCGAACTCATCGCCACATCGTGTCGCGCGGGCGAGTTCCGCGCCAAGAGGTTGACGAACCCGACTCAGCGGTCGAGCGGAACCTCGATGAGCTGTCGGCCGCCCACGGGAGCGGTGAGCGCCTGGTCGAGCGCGACGCGCGTCGTCACGCGGTGGTACTCCCAGCCGAACGCGAGCGCCAGCTGCTCGAGCCGAACGTCCTGGGGCGTGTACTGCACACGCTCCATCGCGTCGGCCCCCGCGACGCCGGCCACCTCGAGGCCGTCGAAGATCGTGCCGCCGCCGTCGTTCCCGACGATCACCTGCAGGCGCGGTTCGTGCTCGCCGGGCGGCAGCAGCAGCGCACCCACGTCGTGGAGGAACGCGAGGTCGCCGAGCAGCACCCGCGTGACGCCGGGGCGGTCTCCCTCCTGACTGGCGAGGGCGACACCCGTCGCGGTCGCGATCGTGCCGTCGATGCCGGCGAGTCCGCGGTTCGCGTGCACGGCCACCTTCTTGCCGCCCAGCAGCTCGTCTGCGACACGCACGAGACGCGACGACCCGAACACCAGCCGGTCGTGGGGCCACGTCGCTCGCCACAGGGCGTCGACGAGAGTCGCCCGGTCGACGGGCGCGCGCACCACCGCGACCTCGGCGTTGATCGCGCCGAGACGTTCGTGCGGCACCGCGGACGACAGTCCGTCGGCGTCGGGCGCGGGCGGGCTGAGGTCGACGGCCGCGGCGCGCGAGGCTCGCATCCACTCCCCCAGCCATTCGCGGTCGACCGCACCGTCGGCGCGGACCGCGTCCACGGCGTGGGTCGCACCGTTGAGGTTGACGGGCTCACCGGGACCGCGCACCGCGATCACCTCGACGTCGGCGCGACCGAGGAGCTGCGCGATCTCGCGGCTGAGGGTCGGGTGTCCGAACACGACGACCCGCTCGACGCGTCCACCGAGGTCCGGATCGCGCAGGAGCGCGCGGTACGAGTGCACGACGTGCCGACCGAAGCGGGCACCGCTGACGATCTCGGCCACCAGCGGCAGACCGCCGCGGTGGGCGAGGTCCTCAGCGGCGGGACCGGCATCCGCCCCCGCCACGACGATCGTCCGCGGCCCCGGGGAGAGCACGAACGCCGCCTCGGGCTCGGGCGCGACGTCGGCCACACCGATCCCGCCCCCGCCCTGGTACAGAGCACCGGATGCCTCTTCGTCGGGCACGTCGTCCACCGGCGCCGGTCGCGTCGCGCGGTCGACCAACCACGCGGGAGCGGCCCCCGCGAGCGGCTCGCGCAGCGGCACGTTGAGGTGGACGGGACCGGCCGGACGGGTGCCTTCACCGAGCGCCGCGGCGAGCGCCGTCGCCGCGACGGCGTCGAAGGCATCGGTCTGGGGGTCGGTGGCATCCGGATCCACCGCTTCGGGCACGGACAGGTCGGCCTCGAACCGCGCGGCGGAGTGGAAGAGACCCGGCTGACGGGTCGTCTGGTTCGCGCCGACGCCGCGGAGCTCGGGCGGACGATCGGCCGTCAGCAGCAGCAGCGGAATACCGGAGTGGTGGGCCTCGAGAGCGGCGGGGAGCAAATTCGCCACCGCCGTGCCCGACGTGCAGATCACCGCGGCGGGCATGCCGGTCTCGCGGCCGATGCCGAGCGCGGTGAACCCGGCGACGCGTTCGTCGATGCGGACGTGCAGACGCACGAGCCCCGCGCGCTCCAAGTCCGCCGCGACGAGCGCGAGCGCCTGCGACCGCGATCCGGGGCTCACGACGAGGTGCCGCACCCCGCGCGACACGAGTCCCGCCAGCAGCGCCGCGGCCGCGTCGGTGGCCGGGGCCTGAGCGCCCCTCTCGACCGGTGCCACGGTCAGCCGACAGCGCCGCGCTGACCGCGGGTGTCGTCGTCGCCCGGCTTGCCACCGGGGTCGTCACTGTCGGGCTTCGGAGCGGGCCGTGAGTCACGCGGGTCGTCGCCCTCGGAGTCGAGCTGCGCCAACTCCTCCTCGAGGCGGCGGATGCGCTCGTCCTGCTCGGCACGATCGCGGGCGGACAGCCGACCGAGGAACTCGGGGTCGTCGTCGGGAGCGCGCCGGAGCACGGGGTCGCTCGCACGGCCGCGACCGATGAGGAACCACAGGATGCCACCCAGCACAGGCAGCAGGATCACGATGACCATCCACGCGGGCTTGCTGACCCCGCGATGGCGGGAGGCCGGTTGAACGGCGCAATCGACGATCGTGTAGACCCAGAACGCGGTCGCCACGAGCGCCAGGATCAGCAGCAGGCGTGCCATGCACCGATTCTACCGGCGCTGCCTGGGCGGCGGCCGGGCACCGGGGTGGCGTGAACCGGTCGTAGAGTGGGAGTATGCGTGCCCGTTCCGCCCTGGTCTACACGGTGCTGCGTCTTCTCGCGTTCGTGGTGCCGCTCGGCATCCTGCTGCTGTTCCCGGTCTTCCAGGAACTGCCCTGGCTGGCCGCGGTGTTCGCCGCGCTGATCGGCCTGAGCCTGTCGCTGCTGTTCCTCCGGCGCCCCCTCGATCAGGTGACCGGCGACCTCGCCGAGCGCCGCGAGGCCCGTCGCGCCGCGAACCGCCGCACCGGCGCCGAGCGGGACGCCGACGTCGAGGACGCCGTGGTCGACGCGGCGACGGACGACCGGCCCGCCACCGAGCGCTGAGCCTCAGGCCGCGAAGGCCCAGAAGAGCACGGCGCCGTATGCCACCGACGTGAAGCTCGTGACCTGCAGCGCCACGATGAGTTCACGGGGCGCGCGGTACGTCCAGACGATGAGGATCGCCGACAGACCGCCGAGCAGCGCGATGAGCGTCAGCCACGCGATGGGGTACACCAGCGCGAGGAACGCCGCGATGGCGAACGGGGCGAGCACGAACAGCGTGAACAGCACCTGCGTCGCCCGACGCCCGATGAGCACCGAGAGCGTGCGCTTGCCCGCGAGGCGGTCCTGATCGATGTCGCGGAGGTTGTTGGCGAGCAGCACCGCGCACGCGAGGAGGCCCGCCGCCACCGCGCCGAACCACGCCTCCTGGGGCAGCGACTGCACCTGGAGCCACGTCGTGCCGAGCGTGGCGACGAGGCCGAAGAAGACGAAGACGAACACCTCGCCGAGGGCGTTGTAGCCGTACGGCCGCTTGCCCCCGGTGTAGAACCACGCGGCGACGATGCTCGCAGCCCCCACCGCGATGAGCCACCACTGCCCCGTGCGGATGACGAGCGCGAGACCGATGACGGCGGCGAGCGCGAAGAAGGCCAGCGCGACGATCAGCACCGTGCGCGGCTTCGCCTTCTTGCCGCCCGTCAGGCGCCCCGGCCCCACCCGGACGTCGTCGGTCCCGCGGATGCCGTCGCTGTAGTCGTTGGCGTAGTTCACGCCGATCTGCAGCGCGAACGCCACCGCGAGGCACGCGAGCGCGATCACCCAGTGGAGCTGGTCGTCGACGAGCGTCGCGGCACCGGTTCCGACGAGTACCGGCGTGATCGCCAGCGGAAGGGTCCGCAGGCGGGCGGCGCCGATCCAGTCACGCGCGGTCGCCGGGGTGGCGCGGGGCGCGGGACGGTGGGCCTTCTGGGGATTGCCGCCGGGACGCCGCTTCGGGGCGGGACGCGAGCGCTTGCGAGACTGTGCTGCCACGGAGGGAAAGCCTA
This sequence comes from Microbacterium sp. SLBN-111, assembly GCF_049739645.1. Taxonomy (NCBI): domain Bacteria; kingdom Bacillati; phylum Actinomycetota; class Actinomycetes; order Micrococcales; family Microbacteriaceae; genus Microbacterium; species Microbacterium sp. SLBN-111. The sequence continues at coordinate 2,177,714 of NZ_JBMGQH010000001.1, read as the reverse complement.
ATTCTTCGCGGAGCCGAACCGTTGCCGCAGGGCGGCGCGATCGGGCTTGCCGGATGCCAAGAGAGGCAGCACGTCGATCGAGATCACGCGCGCGGGCCGGGCCACCGGACCGATCGCCGCCGCGACCGCGGCCCGGACGCGCTCGAGCGTCTCCCGTTCGTTGGCGTCGGTCCCCGCGACCACGACCGCGGACCCCTGCCCCCAGCGCGCGTCGTCGATCGGGATCACGACGGCGGACTCCAGACCCGGGATGCCACGCACCGCCGCCTCGACCCGGTCAAGCGACACGTTCACACCGCCCGAGACGATGACGTTGTCGAGGCGCCCCGTGATCCGCAGCACCCCGTCGACGAGTTCGCCGCCATCGCCCGTGCGGTACCACCGCGTGCCGTCGGCATCCGTCGGGAAGATCTCGGCCGTGCGCGCCGGATCGCCGACGTATCCGTCGGCGAGCGTCGGACCCGAGATGCGCACCTCGCCGTCGACGATCGCGAGCTCGACGCCGTCGAGCGGGACACCGTCGTAGACGCAGCCGCCGCTGGTCTCGGTCGACCCGTACGTGCGCGCAATCCGCGCCCCGGCCGCCTCGGCGCGCTCCCGCAGCGACACCGGCAGCGCTTGCCCGCCGACGAGGATGCGCTCGAACGACCGCAGCGCGCGGGCGACCTCGGGGTCGTCGTCGGCGGCGTCCAGGAGCCGCTGCAACTGCGCCGGGACCAGCGAGGTGTACGTGGGCACCCGCGCGCCGTTCTCGTGCGACGCCATCCCGAGCGCCGCCGCGGCGAACGGTTCGGGACGGAACGGCCCCGCGAGGACGGCCGGCTCCCGGCCGTTCACGAGAGCGCGCACCAGCACCTGCACGCCGGCGACGTACGTCGCGGGGACGGCGAGCAGCCACGCCCCCTCACCGATCCGCGCCGAGGTGGCGAACGCGCTCGCGATCAGCGCGTTGCGTCCGAGCGCCACCGACTTCGGCACCCCGGTGGACCCCGACGTCGTGATGACCACGGCCGTCCCCGCCGGCACCTCGGCGGGCAGTCCGTCCCCCGCCCCGAGCGCCACGGCCGGCCCCGCTCCCAGGACGGCGTGCCGCAGCGCGCGCAGCACGTCGCGCGGATCCTCGGATGCCACCCGCTCGAGCTTCACGACGGCACCGGGTCCTGGCATCCGGGGATCAGTAGTGCCACGGGATGCCGGACCAGTCGGGGTCGCGCTTCTGGAGGAAGGCGTCGCGACCCTCGGCCGCCTCGTCGGTGCCGTACGCGAGCCGCGTGGCCTCGCCGGCGAACAGCTGCTGGCCGACGAGCCCATCGTCCACGGCGTTGAACGCGAATTTGAGCATGCGGATCGCCGTCGGCGACTTCGTCAGGATGGTGCGCGCCATCGCCAGCGCCTCGCGCTCGAGGTCGGCGTGCGGCACGACACGGTTGACCGCGCCCATCTCGTACGCGCGCTGCGCGGAGTACTCCTCCGCGAGGAAGAAGATCTCGCGGGCGAACTTCTGCCCGATCTGCCGCGCGAAGTACGCCGAGCCGTAACCGGCGTCGAACGACCCGACATCGGCATCCGTCTGCTTGAACCGACCGTGCTCGGCGCTCGCGATCGAGAGGTCGCAAACGACGTTGAGCGAGTGGCCGCCGCCGGCCGCCCACCCCGGGACGACCGCGATGACGACCTTCGGCATGAACCGGATGAGGCGCTGCACCTCGAGGATGTGCAGGCGACCCGCGCGGCCGTGGTCGGCGACGGCCGTCTCGTCGTCGGAGTACTTGTAGCCGTCGCGGCCGCGGATGCGCTGGTCGCCGCCCGAGCAGAACGCCCACCCACCGTCCTTCGGACTCGGCCCGTTGCCCGTGAGGAGCACGACGCCGATGCGGTGGTCCTGGCGCGCGATGTCGAGAGCGCGGTAGAGCTCGTCGACCGTGTGCGGGCGGAAGGCGTTGCGCACCTCGGGGCGGTCGAACGCGATGCGTGCGACACGGCCGTCGTGGGTGACGTGCGCCGTGATGTCGGTGTACTCCTCGGCGCCCGGCGCCAGGGTCCACTCGGCGGGGTCGAAGATCTCGGAGACGCTCACGGAAACCTCTCTACGCAAGTCTCGATCGAGACCCACGCAAGTTCTAGCGTACGGTAGGTGCAATTAATCCAGTCCGTAACGCTGGCAGACTTCCCGTCATTACGGGGAACAAGACCGATTTCATGCAAGTAGTACGACTATCGATTCGCAAATGAGAACCTGATGACCGACAAGTACGCGATCCCTCGCCTGGACTTCGAGTCGCAGTTGGTGGCGACGCTGTTCGAGATCGAACGGCTTCGATCGGACATCGGCACGGGTGACACTCCCCGTGACACCTATCTCGAGTTGCACCACCTGTTCGACTTCGTCATGAGCGTCGTGTCCGCCCGCATCGAGGGCAACCACACCACCGTGTACGACGCCCTCGATCAGATCGAAACCGGGGGTTCGACGAGCGCGGACCAGATCAGCGAGATCCGGAACATCGCCGCCACCGCGCGCTTCATCGACCAGCTGCCGCCGGACGCCCCGTTGACTCACACGCTCGTCCGGGAGATCCACCGCCGCACCGTCGACGGGCTCGTCCGAGAAGGCGACCCGACTCCCGGGTCCTACCGGGTGGTGGATGTCGCCATCACCGACTCCGCCCACGTGCCGCCGAGTTGGGTGACGGTGCACGCCGAGATGTCCGCTCTCCTGGACTTCGCGAACCAGGAGCGGCCACTGCACGAACAGATGCTGCAGATCGCCATCGCGCACCACCGGTTCGTATGGATCCATCCGTTCCGCAACGGCAACGGTCGCGTCTCGCGGCTCTTCACGTACGCCATGCTGCGAAAGACCATCTTCGCCACGCGCGGGTACAGCGCACTCAACCCGACCGCGGTCTTCGGGAACGATCGTGACGCCTATATCTCCGCGCTCGAACGGGCGGACGACCTCTCCGCGGAAGGAACGATCTCCTGGGCCGAGTTCTTCGTCAGTGGCATCCGCGACGATGTCGCGCGACTGATCGACCTCCAGCACCACGACTTCGTGATCGAGCGAGTGGTCGGCCCCGCGCTGGACAGCCTGCTGCACGATGGGTTGGTCTCGCGCGACAGCCACGCGGCGCTCCGTGCCAGTCTGGAGCGCGGGGTGGTGAAGGCCGGCGACCTGGTGGATGTCGTGCCCGGTACCGCTGCGCAACGGTCCCGTTTCATCCGCGCCTTGCGCGAACGGAATTTGTTGCAGCAAGCCGAAGAAGGGCCGCGGTTCTATCGACTCTCGTTGTCCCGCGGCCCCCTGGCACCGAGGCTCATCCGACGCCTCGACGCCCTCGGCTACCTTCCCCGGATGCTGTCGGACGACTGACGGGGACCCGGGATCAGGCGTTCTTGGAGTCGCGCCAGGCCAACCAGCGCTCGACGAGCGAGTAGTCCCAGTCGGGGCCGGAGAAGCCGAGGGTGAACAGGCGCGTGCCCGCGTCGAACAGGGCGTCGGCGTCGGTCTCGTCGCGGTCCTTCAGCTCGTTCGAGACGATGAGCCCGGACAGGTCGCGCTCCTCGGTCTCGGCCCAGCGCTCGATCACGTCGAGCTTGTGGGTGACCTCGCCGGGCGTGACGAAGCTGTGCCAGATGTCGGCGTGACGGGCGACGATGCGCAGCGTCTTCTGCTCCCCCTTGCCGCCGATCATGACGGGGATCTTGCGCGTGGGCGCGGGGTTCAGCTTGCCCCAGCGCTCGACGATGCGGTCGAGGTCCGACGCGAGGGCGTTCAGACGCGAACCGGCGGTGCCGAAGTCGTAGCCGTACTCGTCGTAGTCGCGCTGGAACCAGCCCGACCCGGTGCCGAGGATGAAGCGGCCGGTGTCGCCGCCCTTCTTGCTGATGTGGTCGACGGTGCGGGCCATGTCGGCCTGCAGGTCGGCGTTGCGGTAGCTGTTGCAGTTGACGAGAGCGCCGAACTCGACGCGCTCGGTCTGCTCGGCCCACGCCGAGAGCATCGTCCACGACTCGAAGTGCTCCCCGTCGGGATCTCCGTAGAGCGGGAAGAAGTGGTCCCAGTTGAAGAGGATGTCGACGCCCATCTCTTCCAGGCGGAAGACGGCGTCGCGGATGTCGGAGTACTGCACGTGCTGCGGCTGGATCTGGACGCCGAGCCGGACCGGGGTGTCGAAAAGCATGTCGCCAGCCTATTCCCGGCGTCCGACACCGAGGCCAGGATGGAGGGGTGAGTCCCCTCCCCCCGCTCGTCGACGTCCTCGCCACGGCCCGCGTCGTCGCCCTCCCCCTCGCCACCCGCTTCCGCGGCATCCAGACTCGCGAGGCGGTCGTGTTCGAGGGCCCCGAGGGCTGGACGGAGTTCTCGCCCTTCGTCGAATACGGCGACGGCGAGGCGGCGACGTGGCTCGCGGCGGCGCTCGACTTCGGGTGGCATCCCACCCCTCCCCCCGTGCGCGCGCACGTCGCCGTGAACGCGACGGTGCCGGCCGTCGCCGCGTCCGCGGTCGACCGGGTGCTCGCCCGATTCGATGGATGCCGCACGGCCAAGGTGAAGGTCGCCGAGGCGGGTCGGACGCTCGCGGACGACGTGGCCCGGGTTCGCGCGGTGCGCGCGGCGATGGGCCCCGAAGGTCGCATCCGCGTCGATGCGAACGGAGGCTGGAACGTCGACGAGGCCGAGCGCGCAATCCACGCCCTCGCCGAGTTCGACCTGGAGTATGTCGAGCAGCCGTGCGCCGAGGTGGAGGAACTCGCGCAGCTGCGCGAGCGCATCGCGTACCTCGACATCCCCATCGCCGCGGACGAGAGCGTGCGCAAGGCGACAGACCCGCTGCGGGTCGCCCGGGCCGGAGCCGCGGATCTGCTCGTGATCAAGGCGCAGCCGCTCGGAGGCATCCGCGCGGCGCTCGCGATCGTGGCCGAGGCGAGACTCCCCGCCGTCGTCTCCAGCGCGCTGGACACCTCGGTCGGCCTCTCGATGGGGCTCGCCCTCGCCGCCGCGCTGCCCGACCTGGAGTACGACTGCGGTCTCGGGACGGCCTCCCTGTTCACCACCGACGTCGTCGCCCGCCCGCTGCGCGCCCAGGACGGCTTCCTCCCGTTGACGCGCATCTCGCCGACGACCGCGACCCTGGATCGCGTCGAGGCCCCGGAGGACCGCCGCGACTGGTGGCTCGAGCGCCTGACCCGCTGCTACGGCGTCCTGGCCGAGAGCGGGGCGTGAGCGCTCAGAGGATCAGGGCGATGATGTGCGAGAGGCGTTCGGCGAGCTCGTCACGCACGACCCCGGGGTCACGACGCGTGATGAGCGCACGCTCAGCCGCCGAGATCCACGTCGAGAGCAGCAGCTCCGTCGCCTCGGCGAGCGGCACGCGCAACTCGAGACCGCGGGCTTCGGCGACGTCGCTGATGAGCCGCGACACGTTCTCGGACAGCCCCCGGTCCAGCGCGAGGTAGGCCTCGGCGAAGTCGGCGTTGCGCAGCGCCTGCACGCGGATCTCCGCGCCCAGCAGGACGTCGAGGCGATCGTGCCCGGCGACCTCCAGCACTTCCTGCACGAGCGTGCGCATTTCGCTGCCGGCATCCAGATCGCTCTTCTCGATCGAGGCGATGCGCTCGCGGACCGCGTGGATGGTCGTCTCCGCGGAGCGCTCGCACAGCGCGAGGAACAGCTCCTCCTTGGAGCCGAAGTTCGAGTAGAACGCCCCGCGGGTGAATCCCGCACGCTCGCAGATGGCCTCGACCGACGAGGCGTCGATGCCCTCCTCCGCGAACAGCTGGGCCGCGGCATCCATCAGCCGGGAGCGGGTGTTCTCGCGTCGCCGCGACGGCGCCGGTGCCGTGTCGGTCATGCCGCGCTCCTTCGGTTCACGGACGAGACTCAGGTTGGTGGCCCCCTCCGCGAACTACGATACATTGTTGTATCCGATACGGTGCTGTATCGACCAAGCCGCCGACCTCGGGAGCAGCCACCGTGTCCACTTTCCTGTACACCCTCGGTCGCTGGTCGTTCCGCCACCCGTGGCGCGTGCTGTCGGCCTGGGTGCTGATCCTCGTCCTCGCCGGCGGCGGAGTGGCCCTCTTCGCGAAGGGCACCGACAACACCTTCGCGATCCCGGGTACCGAGTCCCAGGCCGGCCTCGAGATGCTGTCCCGCACCTTCCCCCAGGTGAGCGGTGCGGGCGCCGACATCGTCGTCGTCTCGGCCGACGGCACGAGCGTGCGCGACCAGAAGTATCAGGATGCCATCGGCACCTCGATCTCCGACATCGAGAAGCTCGACTTCGTCGAGGCCGTCACGAACCCCTTCGACGAGCGCATCTCCGGCGGCGTGTCCGACGACGGTCGCGCCGCGATCATCCGCATCCAGTTCTCCGGCGAGGCGACCGCGGTCCCGGGCGACACCAAGGATGGACTGCGCGACGACACGACGGCCCTCGCGTCCGCGCTGCCGTCGGGGTCGCAGGCGGTGCTCGGCGGTCAACTCTTCGCGACCGAGATCCCCGGCGCGAGCCTGACCGAGGCCCTCGGCGTCGTGATCGCCGCCCTCGTGCTGATGCTGACGTTCCGGTCGTTCCTCGTGGCCGGGATGCCGCTGGCCACCGCCCTCCTCGGCGTCGCGCTCTCCGTCGCGTTGATCTTCATCGCCACCGGGTTCGCGACCGTGTCCTCGACGACGCCGCTCCTGGCGGTCATGCTCGGGCTCGCCGTCGGCATCGACTACGCGCTGTTCATCGTGTCCCGACATCAAGACCAAGTGCGCGGAGGCATGGACCCCGAGGAGTCCGCCGCCCGCGCCACCGGCACGGCCGGATCCGCCGTGGTGTTCGCCGGCATCACGGTGCTCATCGCGCTCATCGGCCTCGGCTTCGCCGGCATCCCGTTCCTGACGACCATGGGTGTCGCCGCCTCGGTCGCCGTCGCGATCGCCGTCTGCATCGGGCTGACGCTCACGCCGGCGTTCCTCGGCTTCGCGAAGGGCCGCGTCGTGGGGTGGCGCCGGAAGAAGGCCGTGACGGCCGAGAAGCGGTCGCACGGCCCCGCCGCCCGCTGGGTGGGCCTGGTCACACGGCATCCGGTCGTCACGTCGGTGTCGGTCGTGGTGCTCCTGGGCGTCGCGGCGATCCCCGCCGGGAGCCTCGCCCTCACGCTCCCCACCGCCGGGCAGCTGCAGCCCGGCAACGAGGCGCGCGAGGCGTACGAGCTGACCGACGAATACTTCGGACCGGGGGCGAACGGCCCGCTCATCATGACCGGGACCATCGTCACGTCGAACGACCCCGTCAAGCTCATGACGGACATCGGCGACGAGGTCGCGAAGATCCCGGGCGTCGCCAAGATCGCGCTGGCGACCCCGAACCAGACCGCCGACACCGGCATCGTGCAGATCGTGCCCGAGACGGGTCCGGAAGACCCCAAGACCGCCGACCTCGTGCGCGCACTCCGCGGCGCCGAGGACCGCCTGTACGACCAGTTCGGCGTGCGCCTCCTCGTGACCGGATACACCGCCGTCACGATCGACATCTCCGACCAGCTCGGGGCCTCGCTCGTGCCGTTCGGGATCTTCGTCGTCGGCCTCTCGCTGATTCTCCTGATGATCGTGTTCCGCTCGATCTGGGTGCCCCTGACGGCCGCCGCCGGCTACCTGCTGTCGGTCGCGTCGTCGTTCGGCGTCGTCGCCGCGGTGTTCGAGTGGGGCTGGTTCGCCGACGCGCTGCACGTGGCGAAGGTCGGACCGATCATCAGCTTCATGCCGATCGTCGTGATGGGCGTGCTGTTCGGCCTCGCGATGGACTACCAGGTCTTCCTCGTCTCGCGCATGCGCGAGGACTACGTGCATGCGTCTCGCGAGGGGCGCACGCCCCGCGAAGTGGCGCTCGGTGCCGTCCGGAGCGGCTTCATGGGCTCCGCGCGCGTCGTCGTCGCGGCCGCGGTCATCATGTTCTCGGTGTTCGTCGCGTTCGTCCCCGAGGGCGACTCGAGCCTCAAGCCGATCGCGCTGGGCCTCGCCGTCGGCGTCGCCGTCGACGCGTTCCTCGTGCGCATGACCCTGGTCCCCGCGGTGCTCGCACTGCTGGGGGCGAAGGCCTGGTGGATGCCACGGTGGCTCGACCGTCTGCTGCCCAAGCTGGACGTCGAGGGCGAGGCCGTCGAGCGCGAGATCGGCCTGCGCGACTGGCCGGCCGAACCCGCGATCGCGATCGCCGCGGACGACCTGCGCGCGGGCACGGCGTCGGACGACGAGGAACCGGCGTTCGCCGACGTCCACCTGCGCGTCGGGTACGGCGGGACGCTGCTGGTGACCGGCGAGACGCGCGTCACCCGTCCCCTGCTGCTGGCACTCGCCGGCCGCCTCTCCGCGGTGGAGGGTCGACTGCGCGTCGACGGGCTCCTGGTCCCCGAACGGGCCGGTGCCGTGCGCTCCCGCGTCGGGCTGGCGCTCCTCGACGATCCCGACGCCGCCGGGGACGAGGTCGCGCGCGCCGTGTCGGGCCGCGCGCGCCTGGCCGTCCTGTGCGACATCGATCGGCTCGACGCCGACACGCGCGCCGACGTCGCCGAAGCACTACGGCGAGCCGCGGTTGCCGCGCGCGAACGCGGCGGCGACGCCGGGTCCGCGTTCACCCTCGTGGTGTCGGCGCGCGACGAGCGCCGCGCGCTCGCACTCCTCGCCGACGCCCATCGTCCCGACGTGACGTCTCTCGCGCTGCCCTCGCCGCATCGGCATCGCCCGACCCCCGAGTCCTCCACCGACCTTTCCGAGGTGTTCGCATGACCGTCCCCGTCGAGCGCTCCCGCTCGCGCCGCCCCGTGACCTGGCTGACGCTCATCGGCGTGCTTCTGCTGCCCGCTGTGATCGGCGGCATCCTGGTCGGTGCGCTCTACAACCCCACCGACCGGCTCGACAACATCACCGCCGCGATCGTGAACGACGACAAGCCGGTGCAGCTCAACGGCCAGACCGTTCCGCTCGGACGTCAGCTGACCGGTGGGCTGGTCAAGGGCGCGGACGACCAGCCGAGCAACATCGACTGGGTCATCTCGAACGACGAGGACGCCGCGGCGGGCCTCAAGGACGGCACGTACACGGCGGTCGTCACGATCCCGGAGAACTTCACGTCGGCGGCGCTCTCCACCCGCCCCGGCGAGACACCCGAACGCGCCACGATCGGCGTGGAGACCGCTCCCGACGCGCGCGTCGTCGACGGCGCGATCACCGCCCAGCTGGCATCCACCGCCTCCTCCGTGTTCGGGAGCGCGCTGTCGTCGCAGTACCTGACGAACGTGTTCCTCGGATTCACGGACCTGAGCAAGAACCTCGGCGACGCCGCGAGCGGCGCACACCAGCTCGCCGACGGCGCCGGCCAGGCCGCGACCGGGGCGACGGGCCTGAAGGACGGCCTGGGGCAGCTCTCCGACGGGGCGTCACAGCTCGCGACCGGAACGCAGCAGCTCGCGGCCGGCGTGGGCCCGCTCGCGGACGGGGCGTCGCAGCTCGCCGGTGGCGCGACGGCCCTGGCGGGAGGGACGCGGAAGACGGCGACGGGGGTCGACCAGATCGCTCAGGCCAACAAGGCGATCGCCGACGATCTCACGAAGCAGGCCGCAAACTTCCCGCCGAACTTCGCGGAGGACGCGACCAAGCTGTCGCAAGCGGCGCCCCAGGTGAACGATGCACTGACGCAGGCCACGGCCGCGCTCCAGTACGCCGCGGCGAACTGCACGGGAACGCCCGAGCAGTGCAAGGCGCTGAAAGATGCGGCCGACAAGGCGGCAGCGGCGCTTCCCAACCTGACCGCGGCGGTCAGCGGCATGGGTCAGATCACCGGGCAGGTCGCCGGGATCCCCGCCGGGTTCACCAAGCTCGCGAAGGCGAACGCCGACCTCGCCGCGGGCGGAAATGAAGCCGTCGCCGGACTCAACACCATCGCCGGCGGAATCGACGGCCTCGGCAGCGGCGCGAGCCAGCTCGCCGACGGCGCGCAGAAGCTCGACGCGGGTGCCGCGGGCCTCAGCTCGGGCGCCGCTCAGGTGGCGTCCGGGGTGTCCGGAGCCGAGGACGGCGCCGGACAGCTCGCGGACGGCGTGCAGAAGGTGGCATCCGGGACCTCCTCGCTCGCGGACGGGCTCGACACCGCCGTCGAGAAGATCCCGTCGTACACCGACGATCAGGCGAAGAGCCTCGCCGACGTCGTCGCCGACCCGGTGTCGACCACCGGTGTGAGCGACTCGCTGTTCGGCATCGCCGCGGTCCCGCTGCTCGCGATGGCCGTGCTGTGGTTCGGTGGCCTCGCCTCATTCGTGGTGTTCCAGGCGGTGTCGGCTCGCTCGCTGACGAGCCGCCGCGCGTCGGGCCTCGTCGCTCTGCGCGGCTTCGCGCCCGCGGCGATCATCGGTGCCGCGCAGGGCTTCCTGGTCGCGGGCGTCGTGCAGGTGGCATCCCGCTACGACTGGGGCGACTGGGCGCTGTTCGCCCTCGTCTGCATCGCCGCGGGCGTCGCGTTCGCCGCGGTGAACCAGGCGCTGGTCGCCGTATTCGGCGGGGTCGGGCGCTGGATCGCCGCGATCGTCGGCGCGCTGGCGGTGGCGGCGAACATCGTGTCGACGGTGCCGCCGTTGCTCGCGGGCCTCGCCTCTCTGCTGCCGACGTCTCCGGCGTACTCCGCGATGCTCGGCGCGCTCGCCTCGTCGGGCGGCGTCGGCGCCGGGATCGTGGCGCTCGCGGTGTGGGCGCTGATCGCGCTGATCGTGACGACGCTCGTCGTGGTGCGGCGCCGCACCGCGTCGCTGCGGGCCGCGGCCCAGCCCGCGTAGCTCACACGCCGGGGCGTCGCGGCGCATTCCTCCGGGTTGAGTGTCCAAGACACGCGGACGTGCGCACGCAGGATCCGCGTGTCTTGGACAGCGAACGTCGGAGCCGAAGCCCGGGGTGGCGCGAACGACCCCTCCTCCCCTGGTGCGAGAGCGGCGAGATTCTCCACGGAACGGCGATCGAGTCCCGCGCCGCGTGACCTCGTTGCGGTTCCCTGAGGCGGTGCGCCGCTCACCTCTCCCTTCAAGCCTCGGGGTCGCTTTCGACGTCGCGAGCGCTCGTCGAGCCGGCGTCTCCTCGAACCGCCTGTTCGCGCGCGACCTCGCGGCGCCGTTTCATGGCATCCGTGTTCATTCCGACCGCGATCTCGGCACGCTTCTCGAACGATGCCACGCGTACGCCCCTCGACTCCGAGGGCCGCAGTTCTTCAGCCAAACCACGGCCGCTGTCGTCTGGGATCTGCCCCTGCCCGCCTCTGCCACGCATGACCTGCACGTCTCGGCGAGCCCGCCCGCACGGGAGCCGCGCACGTCCGGAGTCATCGGTCACCGGATACTCATGGATGCCGCCGACCTCACCCTCCGTTCGGGGCTCCCGGTTCCCGCGGCCGCCGAGACCTGGGCACAACTCGGCGGACTGGTTCCTCGTGATGCACTGGTGGCCGCAGCCGACGCGATCCTGACGCGCGGCGACGCAGCCTTGGAAGACCTCCGGGCAGCCGCCGAGCGGTTACGCCGCCGCGGCGCTGCCGACCTCACCACAGCCCTCGAGCTCGCCCGTCGCGGTGCGGATTCACCGCGCGAGACCGAGGTGCGTCTCATCCTGCAGCGGGCGGGCCTTCCCGAGCCGGAACTGAACAGCGACCTCATCGACGACGGACGCTTCATCGCGCGCCTCGACCTCGCCTACCGTCGGTACCGTGTCGCGGTCGAGTACGACGGCCGGCAGCACGCGTCGATGGAGCAGTTTCGACGGGACGCCGACCGCTGGCCGGCCATCGCGAACGCGGGCTGGATCCTCGTCCGCGTACTGGACCACCACCTGCGGAACCCTGAACGTGACGTCGTCGCCCCCGTGCGCACCGCGCTGATTTCCCGGGGCTGGCGTCCCGGGGTGTGAACTTCCCACGCCCCTTCCTGTGCCTTCGCCGATCCGTTCAATGTCCAAGACACGCGGATGCCATGACGACACATCCGCGTGTCTTGGACACTCAACCCCCAGAAACCGTGCGCACGGCGAACGCCGCAACGCGACACCGGCCGCCCACCCCCGAGCACTGGCGGCGCGGGGCGAGAGCGGCCACCAAGCTCCTCGACTCAGTGTCCAAGACACGCGGATGCCACCGCGGCACATCCGCGTGTCTTGGACACTCAACGTCAGCCGCCGACCCCATGCGGCGTGTCTTGGACACCCGGCAGCCCGGCGGACCCGGGGGCGCCGCGTCAGGTCGTGAGGCCCGAGTAGGCGTGCAGGCCCTTGAAGAAGACGTTGACGATCGTGAAGTTGAACAGCACGGCGGCGAAGCCGATGATCGACAACCAGGCCGAACGGGTGCCGCGCCAGCCGCGCGTCGCGCGGGCGTGGATGTACCCGGCGTAGAGGACCCAGATGACGAAGGTCCAGACTTCCTTGGTGTCGAAGCCCCAGAAGCGACCCCACGCGTCGTTGGCCCAGATCGAGCCGGCGATGAGCGTGAAGGTCCAGAAGATGAAGCCGACGATCGCGAAGCGGTAGGCGAGCGATTCCAGGGCGTCGGCATTCGGCAGCGTCTGCAGGAAGCTGCGGCGCGGGGTCGCGGCATCCGAGGAGGCGGCGATCGCGAGCTTGCGCTCGCGGCGCGTCTGCAGAAGCTGCATCACCGACAGGCCGAACGCGAGCGCAAACAGCGCCGTCGCGAGCGACGCGACGAACACGTGGATGACGAGCCACACCGACTTGAGCGGGTCGGCGAGCGGGACGACCTCGACGTGGAACGCGAGCGTCGCGCCCCCGAGCAGCACGACCGCGAGGCCCGTGATGAGCGCACCGAGGAACCGCAGGTCGAAACGCGTCAGCACGACGAGGTACACCGCGACGACCAGCAGCGTGCCGGTGAGCGCGAACTCGTACATGTTCGACCACGGCACGCGCCCCGCGGCTACACCGCGCAGCACGTCGCCGGCGAGGTGAAAGAGGAAGCCGAGCGCGACGAGAGCGGTGCCCATGCGGGCCCACAGGTACCGCGGCTTCGCGGCGGAGGTCCCGGATGCCGAGGACGTCGGCGGCGCGACGAGGACGCCGCCGCCTCCCGCGGTCACGAGCTCGCGCGCGACGACCTCGTCCTTGGCCTTGATCGCGAGGTCGGAGCGGCGCGCCAGGTCGATCGCGTAGGCGATGAAGGCGAGCACGTAGATCGCGACGGCCGTCCACACGAGGAGGAGGGAGATCTCGTCGAGCAGGAGGGGGTCGGTTCCGGGCATGGTGTCAGTCTACTTTTCCGGTGTCGGGGCGGCTCTGGTGATCGGCGGGAGTCGGCAGGGAGGCGCGGTGCCGCTCCATCACCTGATCCACGGCCGCGGCGAGGGTGGGGTCTTCTCCGCGGGCGAGGCCGGCGTACTCCACGCGCACGGTGTCGCCGTCCGGCGTGGCCTTCACCCACATGCGGCGGCGGGGCACGAACAGCGCCGCGAGCAGTCCGAGGGTCGCGAGCGCGGCGAAGCCGAGCACCCAGGGACCCGCGAGGTCGCGGTGGATCGACAGCGACGCGAAGCGCTTCACCGATCCGGCGTACCCGGTGGAGCCCGCCGGGGCTTCGTTCTCGAACGTGATCGTCCCGAGGCCGTTCGGGAGGTCCTGCGTCTCCCCCGGCATGAGGCGCAGCGCCGGCGTGCCGCTGTCGCCGCCGGCGATCTGCGTCATACCGGTCGGGTCGAGGGTGTACACCGAACGCGGGGTTCCGTTGTCGATGCCGAGGTCACCGGCGTACACGCGGAGCGTGAGCACGGGGTACTCGAGGTCGCCGTACGTCGAGGTCAGGGCGCCGGACGTGAGCGTGTCCATCGTGGGGTAGAAGAACCCGATGAGGCCCAGCTGCTGCGGCATCCCGTCGGCGACCTTGATCACGCCGAGCGAGGTCATGTTGGCATCCTGGGGAAGGAAGGCCACGGAGTCGTGGAACACCTCCACGCCCTGGGCGTTGCGGATCGTCACGGTCGGCGCGTAGCCGTTGCCGAGGAGGTAGACGCGGTCGCCCTGCACGTCGAGCGGGTGGTTGACGCGCACCTGCCCCTCCTGCTGCTGGCCGTCGGGCGTGAGGGTGGTGACGTTGGCCGCGAAGTCACCGGCCTGCCCCGAACCCGGCTGCCCCGGCGGAACGTACGTGACGTCGAAGCGGTCGAGCGTCATCGAGTACGGCGCGAGGGCGTTGGTGTTCACGAACCGGCCGGGGTTGAAGGAGGAGTAGTCGAGCAGGCTGTTCGTGAAGGCCTGACCCTCGACCAGGACCCGCTGCCCGGTGTACGTGAAGCCGCCGCCGACGCCCACCGCGATCAGCACGCCGACTAGCGCCGCGTGGAAGACGAGGTTGCCGGTCTCGCGCAGGTACCCGCGCTCCGCGGAGACCGAGAACGCGCCGCGCCCGTCGTACCGGGCGATGCGGTAGCCGCTCTTGCGCAGCTGCGTCGCGGCGGTCTCGACGGCGGATGCCGCGATCGAAGAGGCATCCTGCCCCTCGGGAACCGACACCGTCACGGAGCGGTGGTCGTCCAGACGCGAGAGCCGCGCAGGTGTGCGCGGAGGCTGCGAGCGCAGCGCCTTCCAGTGGTGCTTCGTGCGCGGGAGGACACAGCCGATGAGCGAGATGAACAGCAGGATGTAGATCGCCGAGAACCACGGCGACGAGTACACGTCGAAGAGGCTGAGCTTGTCGAGGACCGGCGCGAGGTCGGGGTTGTCGGTGAAGTACTGCGTGACGCCGTTCGGGTCGGCGCCGCGCTGCGGCACGATCGACCCGGGCACCGCCGCGATCGCGAGCAGCAGGAGCAGCACGAGCGCGGTGCGCATGCTCGTGAGCTGCCGCCAGCTCCACCGGAGCCACCCGATCACGCCCAGGCGGGGCGACGTGATGTCGTCGCCGGAGGGCGCGGCGGAATCGGCGTGATCGGACGGGCGCAGCGGGTCGGTCACGGTGGCTCCCCGATCGGGACGAGAACGGTCGGACGGAGAGTCAGAGCGGGAGTTGGACACCCTGCATCACCCCCTGCAGGCTCGACATCCACGAGCCCCACAGCCCGGTCACCATGAGGAGACCCAGCACGATGAGCAGTGCACCGCCGATGAGGTTGACCACGCGGATGTGCCGGCGGACGAACGCGACCGAACGCGTCGCCCACCCGAAGCCGATGGCGAGGAGCAGGAACGGGATGCCGAGCCCCAGGGAGTACGCCAGCCCCAGCAGCGCCGCCCGCCCGGGGTCGCCGAGGTTGTACGACACGGAGAGGATCGCGGCGAGCGTCGGGCCGATGCACGGCGTCCAGCCCACGCCGAGCGCGATGCCCAGCAGCGGTGCGCCGACGAGACCGAGGCCGCCGCGGGCCTGGAACCGGACGGTCCGCTGCGCGAGGCCGAAGAGCCCGATGAAGACGAGCCCGAGCACGATGATGACGACGCCCATGATCCGGGTGATGACGTCGGCGTAGCGGAGGAAGAACGCCCCGGCGGTCCCGCCGAGCACGTTGACCGCCATGAAGACGAGCGTGAATCCGGCGATGAACAGCAGCGTTCCCAGCACGAGGCGCGAGCGTCCCGGAGTGGATGCCGATCCCCCGCGCGGCGCGACGGCCCCGCCGATGAAGCCGAGGTATCCCGGCACGAGGGGCAGCACGCAGGGCGAGAGGAACGAGATCAGCCCCGCCGCGAGGGCGACGGGCAGCGCGAGCCAGAGCGCCCCGTCGAAGACGAGAGCTCCCGGGTTCACGCGCTCTCCGCGACCACGGTCTGCACCATCGCTTCGAGGATGGATGCCTCGGGCAGCTCGCCGATCACACGCGCGGCGACGCGCCCCTGGCGGTCCAGCACGAGCGTCGTGGGGGTGGCGTTGATGGGCGTCTTGTCGGCGAAGGCGAGCTTGAGCTCGGCGTCGCTCACGGCCATGAGGCTCGAATAGGACACGTCGTTGTCGCGCGCGAACGACAGCGCGGTGGCGGGCTGGTCGTACGTGTTGACGCCGAGGAAGGCGACGTCCTGCCCCTGGAACGACTGGTAGGCCTGCTCGAGGCGCGGGGCTTCCACGATGCACGGGCCGCACGTGGCGTACCAGAAGTTCACGACGAGCACCTTGCCGGCGTAGTCGGCGCTCGTGGCGGTCGACCCGTTGTCGAGGGTGCCCGAGAACTGAACCGGTTCCCCCCGCTGATCGGGGGCGATCTCCTGCGTCTGGAACCCGTTCGCGGCGATGTAACCCTTGTTGTCGCCGGCGCGGTACTGCTCGGCGAGCGGGTCGGCGCTGCACGCAGCCAGACCCGCCACGAGGGCGAGCGCGGCGGTGGCGGCCGCGGCGGCGGAGAGGATTCGGCGCATCAAACGGCTCCTACGTCGACGGCTCCGGCCGTGGCGGCCGGCTCGGCGTACGCTACCTCGACCCAGCGCGCGGAGCCGTCGGCGCCGTCTCGCCGTTCGAAGCTCGTCACGCTCGACAGCGCGCAGCGGCGCTTGCGGGGGTCGTGGCGGGTGGGCTGCTGGGAGAGCGCGAGGTGCGTCACCCAGATGGGGAGCTGGTGCGAGACGACGACCACGTCACCCGACGGCACGCGCTCCCACGCGTCGGTCATCGCCTCGGTCATGCGCGCGACGATCCGGTCGTACGGCTCGCCCCAGCTCGGCACGGCGGGGCGCGACAGATGCCGCCAGTTCAGCGGGTTGGCCAGGGCCTTCTTCATCCGCCGACCCTCGAACACGTTCGTCGGCTCGATGACCCGGTCGTCGATGAACGGCTCGATGCCGAACAGCTCCACGAAGGGCTGCGCGGACTCGCGCGTGCGCTGCAGCGGCGAGACGACGAGCGCACCGATCGGCCGCTCGAGGCCGTGGACGTACTCCGCGGCCTGACGGGCCATGCGGCGTCCGTCGACGCTCAGTCCGAATCCGGGGAGCCGACCGTAGAGCACGCGGCGGGGGTTGTGGACTTCCCCGTGGCGCACGAGAAGGAGGCGGTCGGCGGGCACCCGTCAAGTCTACGCGGCGGGTCTTGTGGGCCGGCTGAGCGAGGGATGCCGTTGGTTCGACGGTGTTCTACCCGGGATGGCCCCCGGATGCCCGGCGTCAGGCGTCGCGCCGCGAGGCCAGCAGCGACCGCACCCGCGCGTACAGGAACCACGCGATCCCCACCGCGACACCGCCGATGACGACGTACTGCAGGATGTCGGCGTACTGCTCGATGACGTGCCAGTTCTCGCCGAGCAGGTAGCCCGCGAGCACGAAGATCGTGTTCCAGATGAGGCTTCCGGCGGCGGTCAGCAGACCGAAGCGCCACAGCGGCATCTTCGCGACGCCCGCGGGGATGGAGATGAGGCTGCGGAAGATCGGCACCATGCGTCCGAAGAACACGGCCTTGCCGCCGTGCCGTTCGAACCACGCGACGGTGCGGTCGACGTCCTCGGGGTGCAGCAGCGGGACCTTCGCCGCGATCGCCCGCAGGCGGGCGGCGCCGAGCCAGCGCCCCAGCCCGTAGAGCGCGAACGCGCCCACGACGGAGCCGAGCGTGGTCCACAGCAGCGCCTCGAACAGCGTGAACGACCCGCGGCTGGCGGTGAGCCCCGCCATCGGCAGCACGACCTCGCTCGGCAACGGCGGGAAGAGGTTTTCGAGGGCGATCGCGATGCCGGCACCGATCGGGCCGATGATCTCCATGAGCGAGACGGCCCACTCGGAGAGCGACGTGAGCCACGACTGCTCGCCGGACGCGGAGCCGGATGCGGGCGCGGCCCGCAGGGTGAGGGTGCTGTCGGTCATCGGGTGCCTTCGCGCTCGGTGATCGGCCGCCCGTCCGGACGCCCGCCCGAAGCCTAGAGCCGCCGCCTCCGCGGGACCTGTGAACGGATCAGGATGCCGAGATCCCGGCGCTCACGATCGCCGCGGCGACGAACCAGGTCGCGGCCATGAGCACGATGCCGGCGAGCGGCACCCAGAACGTGATGCGGTGGCGGACGAGTCTGACGATCGAAATGACGACCGCGACCAGCAGCACGACCCACGGGGCGATCACCGCGGACCAGAACCCGACGTTCATGACGCCGTAGTCGCAGTTCATCGACCCGCACGCGTCCGCGGCGAACGCGAGGAAGAACCCGGCGTACGAGCACGCGAGCGCCGCGAGCGGTAGCAGCACGAGGAAGACGATCGTGAGAGCCAGGTCCCATCCCCGTCGCGCCGGTCGCGCCGCCGGTTCGGGCCGCAGCGTCCGGTACGAATCCGGGGAGAGGGAATAGGTCACGCGCGCCATCCTAGAGATCCGGCGTCATCGATTCGCGCTGCACCGACCTCGCGCCGTACGTTCGAGCCGTGCCGTCCTCCTCGTCCGCCCTTCCCGCCGGGCTCGACGGTGGATTCCCGATCACCCGCGGCCTGCTCGCCGCCCGGTCGGTCGAACCCTCCGTCCTGACCTACGGCGTGGCGCTGCCCGCCCTCCCGTCCGCGCTGCGCGCCACCCTGCGCGAGAGCTGGGGCCTCGACGTCTCCCCCGACGTCGACGGCCCCGACCCGCTCGCGTCGCGGGCGTTCGGCATCCTGTACGCGCACGTCCGCGCCGAGCAGGTCGTGCTCGCCGTCTCGGCCCGAACGAACCTCACGCTCGCCGGGAGCACCGTGCGGATCGTCGGCGACGGCCCGCTCGCGACGGCGCTCACGACGGTGCTGCGACGCCTGGGCACGGCCGTCGTGCGCGCGACGGACGACCCCGTCGAGCGGCTCGCCGCGCGGCTCGACGGCGTCCGCGTCGAAGCCGTCGCCGACACCGGCACCGCGCACCTCACGCTCCTCACGGGCGTCGGCCACGACGGCGTCGCACCGACGGCGGTCGCCGGCCTCGTCGCAGACGCCTCCCCCCGACCGGTGGATGCCACCGACCTCCCGTCCCCGCGCCCGCACGTGCGCACGACCCCGAACGGAGCGCTCGTGGAGATGCCCTCCCCGCTCCCCGTCGAGGGCGAGCACCCCACGGCGGCCCAGCTCCACCTCGCCGATGCTCTCGTCGCGGCCCTGATCGCCGACGACGAGCCCGCCTTCGCCACGGCGGTGACCCCATGAGCGGCCGGATCGCCGACCCGTCGCTGTGGCGCTCGGGCCACGACCGCATCGAGTGGGCGCGCGCCCACATGCCCGTGACGACCGCGCTCGCGGCTCGCCTGACCCGCGACGGCATCGTCGCGGGCGTCCGCATCGGCGTGTCCGACGTGCTCGAGCCGAAGACGGCGACGATCGCGCTCGCGCTCGCAGAGGCCGGCGCCGACGTGACGGTCACCTCCGCCGGCCGCAACACCGACGACGCCGTCGCCGCCGCCCTCGCCCACGCCGGACTCCCGGTCTACGCCCGCGCCGACGCCGACCGCGCCGAGGACCGCGCGAACGCCCTGGCCCTCCTCGACCACCGGCCGCACGTGATCGTCGACGACGGAGCCTCCACCATCCGTCTCGCGCACCTCGAGCGCCCCGACGTCGTCGACGGCATGCGCGGCGCGACCGAGCAGACGACGTCGGGCGTCCGGCCGCTGCGCCGGATGGAGGCCGAGGGCGCGCTGCGCATCCCGGTCGTCGCGGCGAACGACGCGCGCTCGAAGTCGCTGTTCGACAACATGCACGGCACCGGCCAGTCGGTCGTGTTCGCGGTGGCCGACGTCGCCGACCGCTCCTTCCGCGGGGCGACCGTCGCGGTGGTCGGGTTCGGACGCGTCGGCACCGGCATCGCGCAGCACGCGGCCGCCCTCGGGGCACGCGTGGTCGTGAGCGAGACCGATCCGGTCGCCGCCCTCCAGGCCGCGTTCGCCGGTTTCGAGGTGCAGACGCTCGCCGAGGCCGTGCGGCACGCCGACATCGTCATCTCGGCCACCGGCATCCGTCACACGATCGACGTCGCCCACCTCGACGCGCTCCGCAGCGGAGCCGTCGTCGCCGTGGGCGGCGGTGTCGGACAGGAGATCGCCCTGGATGCCGCCCACGCAGCGGGGGCCGTCGAGATCTCGCGCACGGGCGCCGTCTCGGTGCTCCGGATGCCGAGCGGCGCGGAGGTGCGCGTCCTCGACGACGGCAACTGCCTCAACGTCAGCGCGGCCGAGGGCAACCCCGTGGAGATCATGGACCTCTCCTTCGGCGTGCAGCTCGCCTCGGTCGCCCACGTCCTCGCGACGCCCGACCTCGCGCCGGGCGTGCACGAGCTCCCCCGCGCAGCCGACGATGAGGTGGCCGCGATCGCCCTCGCGTCCTTCGGCGGGACCCTCGACGCCCCCTCCGCGGCGCAGCAGGCGTTCCTCGCCGCGTGGAACCCCGACGGAGACGAAGAGTGACGGTCATCGTCCACCGCGCACCGGTCGTCCTCTCCCCCGGCTCGGCCGCGCGGGCGGACGGGCTCGCACTGAGCGACGGCGCCGTCGCCATCGAGGGCGACCGCATCCTCGCCGTCGGCCCCGCCGACGAGGTGCTCGCCGCCGCCGGCCCCGACGCGGTGATCCACGAGTGGGACGGCGCGCTCACGCCCGGCCTCGTCAACGCCCACACGCACCTGCAGTACAGCGACATGGCCGCCGTCGGGCTCGCCGCGCACGACGGCTTCGAGTCGTGGATGAGCGCCTTCATGGAGCTGTACCCCCTCCCCCGCGACTGGGGGACGTCGGCGGCCGCGGGCGCTGCCCTCGCTCTGCGCTCCGGCACGACGGCGGTCGCCGAGATCGTGACGGACGCCGCCGCCGGATCCGCGGTGCACGACGCGGGCCTGCACGGCATCGCGTTCTGGGAGGTCCTCGGCTGGACCGAACGCGCCTGGAACGTCGACGGCGAGCGCACGGTCCGCACGCAGCTCGCTGCTCTCCCGACGCCGCCGGCCACCGGCCTCTCGCCGCACGCGATGTACTCGCTCGACACCGCCGTCCTGCGCGAACTCTCCCGCCTGGCCCGGACGCTCGGCGTGCGCCAGCACATCCACGCGGCGGAGTCGGCGTGGGAGGACGCGTACGTCCGCTCGGGCACCGGTGACCTCGCCGAGCGCTGGCGCGCCAACGGCCGCGGCGAGTTCGCGCTGCTCCGCAACGGCGGCGCCGGCACGGGCGTCATCCGGTACCTCGACGACCTCGGCGCCCTGACCCCGTCGACGCACCTCGCGCACGGGATCTACGTGGATGCCGATGACCGGGCGCTCCTGCGCGAGCGCGGGGTCAGCGTGGCCCTGTGCCCGCGCTCGAACGCCGTGATCGGCCTCGACCCGGCGCCGGTCGCGGCGTACCTGCGCGAGGGCAACGCGATCGCGGTCGGCACCGACTCGCTGTCCTCCTCCCCCAGCCTGTCGCCGTGGCACGACGTGGCCGCGCTGTACGACATCGCCCGCGCCCAGGGCTACACCGACGACGACCTCCACGTCCGCCTGTTCGCCGCCGCGACGACCGGCGGTGCACACGCCCTCGGAATGGATGCCGACACCGGAGCGCTCCGTGTCGGAGCCCGCGCCGACCTCGCCGTCTTCCCCGTCTCGTCGGTCACCCCGCGCGACGCTCTCACCGAGCTCGTCGAAGCCGGACCCGCCGAGGCCTCCCTCACCGTCGTCGGCGGACGCGTCCGCTGGGCGACGACGATCGACCACGAACGGACCACCGCCCATGTCTGACCCCCGTCCCCTGCTGTTCGGCCTGTACGAGCAGGCCTGCGTCGGCAACGGCTCCTCCGCCGCGAGCCTGTGGACGCACCCCGCCGACGACCGGCTCTCCGCGACCTCCCTGCGGTATTGGCTCGACCAAGCCCGGCGGGTCGAAGAGGCGGGGATGGACCTGTTCTTCTTCGGCGACGTGCTGGGGCTCTACGACACGTACCGCGGAGGAGCGGAGACGGCGCTCCGGCACGGCGTGGAGATCCCGGCGCTCGACCCGATGCTGCACATCCCGGCGCTCGCGGCGGTCACCGACCGCCTCGCGTTCGGCACCACGGTGTCGACGACGTACGAGCACCCGTTCGCGCACGCGCGCCGCTTCTCCACGCTCGACCACCTGACCGCGGGTCGCATCGGATGGAACGTCGTGACCTCCTACCTGCCGGGTGCCGCGGCGAACTTCGGCCTCGACGTCCTCGCGCACGACAGCCGCTACGACCGCGCCGACGAGTTCCTCGACGTCGCGTACGCGCTGTGGGAGCGCAGCTGGGACGACGACGCGTTCGTCGGCGACAAGGCATCCGGGGTCTTCGCCGATCCCGCCGAAGGTGCACCGCATCGATCACGTCGGCGAGCACTTCCGCGTCGCCGGTCCGCACCTGGTCACGCCGTCGCCGCAGCGGACCCCGGTCATCATCCAGGCCGGGTGGTCGCCGCGC
Organism: Microbacterium sp. SLBN-111; assembly: GCF_049739645.1. Classification (NCBI taxonomy): domain Bacteria; kingdom Bacillati; phylum Actinomycetota; class Actinomycetes; order Micrococcales; family Microbacteriaceae; genus Microbacterium; species Microbacterium sp. SLBN-111. Next base: position 2,155,357 of record NZ_JBMGQH010000001.1, on the reverse strand, counting down.
GGCCGCGAGTTCGCCGCGCGCCACGCCGAGCTGATCTTCGTGGGCGACTCCGACCCCGTCGCCGTGCGCGAGGGGCTGGCCGGCATCCGTCGGCGGGCCGAGGAACTGGGGCGGGATGCCTCCCAGATCCGCGCCGTGGTCGGCATGAACCTCGTGGTCGCCCCGACCGCGATCGCCGTGCAGGAGAAGATCGACTCGCTCCAGGCCCACTACGCCTCGGAGGCGCAGCTGGCCGCGTACGCCGGCTGGGGCGGGATCGACTTCTCGCTGTACGCCGACGACGAGCCGCTCGTGAAGCGCGCGACGAACGCGACGCAGACGAAGGAGACCCGCAGCGACGCCCCGGTGCTCACCGCCGGCGACGTCCGCCGCCAGTTCTCGCGGGTCACCGCGTTCGCGGACGACCGCTTCCTCGGCACGCCGGACACCGTCGCCGACGCGATCGGGGCGTTCGTCGAGGAGTCCGGCGTCGACGGCTTCCTGCTGCACCCGTTCCTGTCGCCCGGCTCCGTGGAGGACTTCGCGGGACTCCTGGTCCCCGCGCTCCGCGAGCGGGGGCTGTACGGCGGGTTCCCGCAGGACGGCACGTTCCGCTCGCGCCTGCGCAGCGACCGCCGCGACCGTCTCGGCGACGACCACCCGGCCCGCTCCGGCGCCCGGTGAGGGCCCGGCGCCGCGGTCAGCCCGGCGCCGACCGCGGCGCCGCGGTCAATCCTGCGGTGCGGGTCCCGTGGAGAGCGCCTGGACGAACCGGCGCAGGAACTCGGTGCCGTCGAACGCCGTGACCGCGCGGATCGTCGGCCCCTCCGGGCTGCCCCACACCAACGGCAGGCCGTCGTGCGTAAGGGCGATGCGGGTGGCGAGCGAGTCCGCGTAGGGCGTGAAGTCGACCGGCCCTTCGATCCAGCTCGTCACGATCTCCGGCCGGTGGAGCACGACGGTCGCGAGGCCGTCGTGGGCCGAGGAGATCCGACGCCCCCACTTGTACTGGTAGAAGTCGTTGTACGCGTCGAGCACCTCGCCGGCGAACGTCGCCCAGGGCGTCCCGACGCCGCGCAGCACCGCGAGGACGTGCTCGTCGAGGATCGCGGTGGCCGTGACGTTCACGCCGACCATGATGACGTTCCCCGCGTTGCGCGCCCCGAACACGATCTCGGCGGCGCGACGGTCGTTCGCGGTGTTCGCGTCCGTCAGTGTCGCCCCGCCCGGCGCCGGGTAGGGTCCCGCGCCGCCCATGATCACGACCGAGCGGAACTTCAGGAACAGGTCGGGGTCGCGCTCGAGGGCCCGCGCGATGTTGGTCAGCGGTCCGAGCGGGTGGAGGTCGACCTCCCCGGGGTTCTCCGCGGCGATGCGCACGATGGCATCCACCGCGCTCTCCTCCTCGACGCGCAGCTCCGCGCGCTCGAAGCGGTCGCCGAGGCCGTCGGTGCCGTGCACGAAGTCGGCGATCGATGCCTCGCCCTCGATCGGCGTGGCCTCGCCCAGGTGCACCGGGATGTCCTCGCGCCCGGCGAGTCGCAGCACGGTGCGGACGTTGCGCGCCGAGTCGACGACCGGCGTGTTGCCGTAGATCGTCGTGATGGCCTCGATCCGCACGTCGGGCTGGGCCAGCAGGTACATCAGGGAGTGCGCGTCGTCGAGACCCGTGTCGGTGTCCACGAGGACGCGACGGACGGAAGGGACGGAAGAAGGGGATGCCATGCTCTCACCCTGCCGGTTCGTTCCGTGCGACACGGCCGGGTGTTACACCGCGTGACACGTTCGTTCCCTGTTCGTCACGACGAGACCTCAGAGTGAAGGATGACGCGGGCGGCCCCGACCCGCGTCCACACAGCACATGTCGACCGACGCCTCCGGCGTCGTCGGGAACGGACACGATCATGGCATCCACGGCTCAGCGACTGCGTCGCGTCGCCCTGCCCGCGGCAGGTCTCACCGCGGCCCTCGCCCTCACCGCCTGCTCCGGCGGCCAGGCTGCTCCCGCGGCCACCGACGGCTTCGACGGCGTCAAGCTCACGGTGTGGAACAGCATCGACTTCGAGCCCTACCAGGGCCTGCAGAAGCAGTACTTCGAGTCGTGCGCCGCCGACCTCGGCATCACCGTCGACGTCGAGACCCAGTCCGGCGACTACACCACCAAGCTCCTCCAGGCCGCGGGCGCCAAGTCGCTCCCCGACGTGGCGCTCCTCTCCACCGACACGCAGCTCCCCCAGCTCGCCTCGCAGGGCGTGCTCGCCGACCTCGGCCAGTACGACATCACCACCGACGGGCTGGCCGACAGTGTCGCCGGCCTGGGCACGTACCAGGACACCCTCTACGGCCTCCCGGTGCAGGTCGAGGATTACGCGATCTTCTACAACAAGGCCGCGTTCGCCGCCGCCGGTGTGTCCGAGACCGCCCCCAAGACCTTCGACGACCTCGTCAAGCTCGCCGGCTCCCTCACCACCGCGGACCAGAAGGGCATCGTCCTCCCCGGCATCGCCGGCGACGGTTCGACCCCGGTCTACTTCCTGCCGTTCCTCCTCTCGGCCGGCGGCGACCCCGCCGACCCGACCGGTGCCGGATCCGTCGCGGCGGTCGACCTCTACAAGAACCTCGTGGCGAACGGCTCGCTGTCGTCCGAGTTCGTCAACTGGGGCTGGGACTCGATCGACCAGTGGACCTCGCAGAAGGCCGCGCTCACGGTCTCGGGTCCGTGGAACCTCGTCGACACCTCGATCCCGTTCGAGTGGGGCACGTTCCCCTTCCCCACCGCCAAGGCCGGTGAGTCCTCGAAGGTGAACCTGCTCGGCTACGTCTACGGTGCCGCAGCGAACTCGGACGCCAAGAAGGAGGCGGCCGCGGCGGCGCTCATCAAGTGCCGCGCCTCGGAGGAGAACCAGATCGACACCGCCGTGCAGGGCGGCTACATCCCCGCGCTGAAGACGGCGCAGGACGCCTTCGTCGAGAAGGTCCCCTCGGCCGCTCCGTTCGTGGACGCCGTCGACGGCGCCTACAACTCCGCGCAGCTCGGCACCGAGTGGAACACCCTGCAGCAGCAGTACGTCGATGCCATCCAGGCCGCGACGGTCGGCGGTCAGACGGCCCAGGCCGCGCTGGAGCAGGCCAGCGGCAAGTGACGGCGGACACGCTGACGACGACCGGCCGGCCGGGGGCTCGCACCCCCGGCCGGTTCCGGCGTTCTCTGGCGGCGCGTCAACGCGGTGAGCTGTGGGGCTTCCTCGCCCCGGCCATCGTGTTCTTCGTCGTCTTCTTCCTCTTCCCCCTCGGGTACGGCGTGTACATGAGCACGACGAACTTCACGACGGGGACCTTCATCACCGGCCGCGCCCCCTTCGTGGGGACCGCGAACTTCGAGGCCGTCCTCGCCGAGCCGGTGACCTTCCGCGCCCTCGCGAACACGCTCACGATCACAATCGTCTCGGTCGTCGTGGAGCTCGTGCTCGGTCTCCTCCTCGCGCTGCTGTTCGCGCGGCGCTTCCCCGGAAGCCGGTGGCTGCCGACGCTCATCCTCCTGCCGTGGCTGCTTCCCGCCGTGGTCGTCGCGACGGTCTGGAAGTCGCTGCTCGCGGGCGACGGCCCCATCAACGACGTCCTCGGGTCGATCGGCATCCCGGTCGAGGCGTGGCTCGCCAATCCCGCCACGGCCCTGCCCGCGGTCATCGTCGTCGCGGTCTGGGCGAGCCTGCCGTACTGGGCGACGATCCTCGGCGCCGCGCTCAAGCAGGTGCCCGCGGAGCAGCTCGAGGCCGCGCAGCTCGACGGCGCAGGGGCGTGGCGCCGCCTCGTCTCGATCGTGATCCCGACGATCTGGCCGGTGATCTCCGTGCTCGTCGTGATGAGCGTCGTCTACACGCTGCTCATCGTCGACCTCGTGCTCGTCCTCACCGCCGGCGGTCCCGCCAACAGCACCGTCACCCTCGGACTGCTGTCGTACCGGCAGGCCTTCCAGCAATTCCAGTTCGGACTCGGCGGCGCGTACGGAATGTTGCTGCTCGGCATCAGCATCCTGTTCGCGATCGTGTACACCGTGATGTCGATGCGCCGGGAGCGTGACGAATGACCGCGACCCTGCCCGCCGCCCCCGCCGTGGTCTCCGCCGAGCCCGCGGCCGCCGCCGTGACCGCGCGCCGCCGCCGTCGCGGCTGGACGTGGACCGTCGTCACGGTCGTCGTGCTCGCGGTGTACCTCTTCCCGGTCTACTGGATGATCTCGGCCTCGCTGCAGCCGTCCGCGAACTCGACCGACACCGCGTGGTTCCCCACCTCCCCGGGCCTCGGCGGATACGAGAAGGCGCTGGACGACGCCGGGATCGGGGGCCTGCGCGTCTCGGTGCTCGTGTCGCTCGGCTCCGTCCTCGTGACGCTGCTCGTCGCGATTCCCGCCGCGTACGCGCTGAGCCGTCTCCGCTCCCGCGCCGTGAGCATCGCGCTCATCCTGCTGCTGCTCGCGCAGATGATCCCGAGCGTGGTCCTGGCGACCTCGTTCTACGCGATGTTCAACTCCTGGGGTCTGCTGAACACGTTCATCGGACTGATTCTCGCCAACTCCACCGCGGGCGTGCCCTTCGCCGTGATCGTCATGCGGGCCTTCATGCTGCGCCTGGATGCCGAGGTCATCGAGGCCGCGACCGTCGACGGGCTGGGGCCGCTGGGCGTGCTGTGGCGCATCGTCGTGCCGCTCTCGCGCAACGCGATCGTCACCGCGGGCGTCTTCGCGTTCCTCTTCAGCTGGGGCGACCTGCTGTTCGGACTGACGCTCGTCAACCGCAACGAGATGTACCCGATGTCGGTGCTGATCCTCGCGCTGTCGAACTCGAACCTGAACACGTGGGCAGCGACCATGGCGGCATCCCTCATCGCGAGCGTGCCCGCGCTCGTCGTCATCCTCGCCGCTCAGCGGCACGTCAAGGAGGGTCTGACGGCCGGCTCCGGCCGCTGAGGCGCGGGCGCCCACCCGCCCCGCACGTAGACTGGCTTCTCGTGAGCGAACGCGTCCTCGTCCAGCAGCTGAAGTCCCTTCCCGCCGGCCCCGTCTCGGTGTCGGGGTGGGTCGAGACCGTCCGCGATCAGAAGAAGGTGCAGTTCGTCGTCCTCCGCGACGAGACCGGCGCCGTCCAGCTGGTCAACCCGGCGACGCGTCCGTCGGAAGAGGCGGGCGAGCAGGATGCCACGGCCCTGGCCCTCACGGAGACGATCGGCGGACTGGCCAACGGCACGTTCCTCACCGTCCACGGCGAGCTCAAGCACGACGAGCGCGTCAAGCTCGGCGGCGTGGAGATCAAGATCGGCGAGCTCGAGATCGCCGCCGCGGCCAACCCCGAGACGCCGATCGCCGCCGACAGCGGTCTGGACAAGCGCATGGACTGGCGCTTCCTCGACCTCCGTCAGCGCCGCAACAACCTCATCTTCCGGGTGCAGACGACCCTCGAGCACGCGATGCGCACCTACTGGGTCGAGCGGGACTACATCGAGATCCACTCGCCCAAGCTCATGGCATCCCCGTCGGAGTCCAACGCCGAGCTGTTCGAGGTGCCCTACTTCGAGGACAAGACGGCCTACCTCGCGCAGAGCCCCCAGTTCTTCAAGCAGATGGCGCAGGTCGCCGGCTTCGGCAAGATCTTCGAGATCGCGCCCGCCTTCCGCGCCGACCCCTCCTTCACGAGCCGCCACGCGACCGAGTTCACCTCGGTGGATGCCGAGATCAGCTGGATCGACTCGCATGAGGACGTCGCGCGCATGCAGGAAGAGCTCCTGCAGACCGCGTTCCAGGCGGTCAAGGACAAGCACGGCGACGAGATCCAGGAACTCTTCGGCGTCGAGGTCCAGGTGCCGACCCTCCCGTTCCCGCGCATCCCGCTCGCCGAGGCCCGCGAGATCGTCGCGGCCCGCGGCTACGACATCCCGCGCACCGACGGCGACCTCGACCCCGAGGGCGAGCGCCAGATCGCCGCGCACGTGCGCGAGGCGTTCGGTCACCAGTTCGTCTTCGTGACCGACTACCACCCGGAGATCCGCGCGTTCTACCACATGCGCGACCCCGAGACCGGGCTGACGAAGTCGTACGACCTGCTGTTCAACGGCGTCGAGATCACCACGGGCGCGCAGCGCGAACACCGCGTGGACATCCTCGTGGAGCAGGCGAAGGAGAAGGGGCTCGACCCCGAGCACCTCGACTTCTACCTCGACTTCTTCCGCTTCGGAGCTCCCCCGCACGGCGGGTTCGGCATGGGCCTCGCGCGCGTGCTGATGCTGCTGCTCGGCGAATCGTCGATCCGCGAGGTCACCTACCTCTTCCGCGGCCCGACGCGTCTCGCCCCCTGAGTTCGCCCCCGCGACGCCCGGGGTTCACTCGCCGGGCCGGGTGAGGTCACTCCGCTCGCCTACCGTTTCGGCATGGTCGTCGACAGCGCCGCGCTGACCGTCCCCGCGGACGGTTCCTCGGGCGCGGGCTGGAGCATCCGGCTCGACGACGTCGGGCGCGTACGCGGCGGGGAACGCGTCGTCGACGGGGTCGAACTCCACATCGCGGGGGGCACGATCCTCGCGATCGTCGGCGAGTCCGGCTGCGGCGCGACGACCCTCGCGAACATCATCGCCGGGCGCGAGCGGCCCGACGAGGGTGAGGTGCGCATCGACGGACGCGCACGACCCGACGCCCCCCGACTCGCCGCGGTCTTCACCGACGTCGCGCCCCGGTTCGGTCGGGTGCGCGACGTGGTCCTGCCTCGGGCCGGTGGGAACCCCCGCGTCGCCGCCGAGGTCGACCGGCTCCTCACGCTCGTGGAACTCCCCGACCCGGACGCCCCCGTCCGCCGGCTGTCCCGCGGCGACCGCCAGCGTCTCGCGATCGCCCGCGTCCTCGCGACGGAGCCCCGCGCTCTCGTTCTGGACGACGCGCTGAGCGCACTGCACACCTCGGCACGAGAGCGCCTCCGCGACGCCCTCGTGCGAGAGCTGCGTCGTCGCCGGACGACCACCGTGTGGGTGACGCGCGACACGGCCGAGGCGATCGCCGTCGCCGACCGCGTGATCGTGCTGCACCACGGCCGGATCGCCGCCGACGGCACCCCCGAGCAGGTCTACGCGCGCGCCGACGAACCGGCGGTGGCCGCGGTCCTCGGGCCGGTCGACACCGTACCCGGGATCGTGGAGGGCTCCGTGGTGGACGTCTGGGGGCAGCACCTGCCGCTCGCGGCCTCCGCGCACGACGGGCACTGCGAGGTGCTCATCCGTCCGGAGAACGTCGTGCTCGTCGCGCCGGAAGCCCCCGGGGTCGACGGCGTCGTCGAGGAGAGCACGTTCCTCGGGCACGTACGTCGATCTCGGGTACGCACGAGCGACGGCAGCCTCGTGCACGTGGAGCACGGCGCGCAGGCACGCCTCGACGACCACGCCCGCGTCCGGATCGCGCTCGCGCCCGTCCCGGTGACGACGCGCCCCCTCAGCTGAGGGCGGGCCTCAGGCGGGGAAGTCGATGCCGGCGCGCTCGGTGACGACGGAGCGGACGAACGCCGCGACCTCCTGGTGCGCAGGGTGCACCTGGTAGCGCTCGAGCGCATCCACGTCAGCGAACTCGCTGACGAGCACCACGTCCCAGTTGGTCTGCGGGTAGGCGACGTTGCGCCCCACCTCGAGGTGCTCGATCTCGGTGATCACGCCGCGGAGCGACAGCAGGCGCTCCTCGATCTGCTCCGCGTGCAGGGCACGGGTGTCGGCGTCATCCGCCGCGAGCTTCCAGAGGACGATGTGACGGATGCTCACGCAGAGGCTCCTTCGGGGTCGGCCGCGAGGAGCGCGGCCCGCAGACGGTCGGCGGAGACGCGCCAGTGCGTGTGCAGCTCTCCGTCGATGAGGACGACCGGGATCTTCTCCCACCACTGCTCGTACAGCGCGGCATCCTCGGCGATCGAGGCCCGTTCGACGACGACGTGGTCCGCGACGTCATCGGGGAGCTCGGCGAGGACCGTCTCGACGATCTGCTCCGCGACGTCGCAGAGATGACAGTCGGGTTTGGCGATCAGCGTGAGGGTCGTCACGCCACCCATCCTAGGAGGGCGGGCGCGGGTCAGGATTCGACGTCGTACCCCGCGGCGATCCACTCGCCCGTGCCGCCCTCGACGTTCGTGGCGTCGTGGCCGCGCGCCGTGAGCGCCTCGACGACCCGCGCGGAGCGGCCGCCGGCCTGGCAGATCACGTCGAACGCGCCGTCGGGCAGCTGGTCCAGGTTCTCGCCGAGCGTCGACATCGGCAGGTTCACCGCACCGGGCACGTGGCCGGAGGCGAACTCGTCGACCTCGCGCACGTCGATGAGCGGACGGTCGCGTCCCTCGTGCAGATCGTGGACCGAGATGGACTGCATGTGTGCTCCTCGAGAGGACGGGATGATCGGATGCCGCATACACGAAGCGCCCGTCGGATGACAGGCGCTCGGTGTGGTGGTCGCTTTACTTCTTGTTGCGACGCTGGTGACGAGTCTTGCGAAGCAGCTTGCGGTGCTTCTTCTTCGCCATGCGCTTACGGCGCTTCTTGATGACAGAACCCACGGAAAACCTCACTAAGTCGGGGTCTGGGTGCCGATGTCGGCTCCCGGGAACGGGCAGGCGTTGGAAAAAGGCCTCGGACTAGTCTAGCCGACGTCGGAGACCGGACGCTGCACAGCCTCAGCGACGGCGGATTCGGGCACCCGGTAGCTCCGGCCGAACCGCACGGCGGGCAGCTCCCCCGCGTGCACGAGCCGGTACACGGTCATCTTCGAGACGCGCATGAGGTCCGCGACCTCCGCGACCGTCAGAAACCGCACGTCGGGCAGCTCCGCCATCGATCACCCTTCGCCAGGGTGACCCTCACCCTCTGATGTGGGACACACTCTAGGGTCTGGCTGCAACGCGTGTAAACCTATGGGGCCTCTGTGACGGAAGTGTGTATGGGCTACCGCGTTCCGATGACCGAAAGGCCGCTCAGCGGCCGGGCAGCTTGCGGAACGCCGAGGTGACGGAATGCTTCACCGACGCCGCGGCACGACCCACGACCTCCGCGGCATGCACGGCGGACTCCGGAAGAGCCGGCTCGTTCTCGACGTCGATGGAGAAGAACGGCACGAGCCAGTCGTCGACCTCGTCGAGCGGGGCGACCGCGAGGCTGTAGTAGCGGTGCTGCCCCTCCTCGCGCACGGACACGAGTTCCGCCTCGCGCAGGACCTTGAGGTGCTTCGACACGGTGGGCTGACTCACCCCGAGCGCGTGCACGATCTGCGAGACGCTCGTACCCCGCTCGCCCCCGGTGGCGCGGTCCAGAAGAAGCTGAAGGATGTCGCGACGCGTTCCGTCAGCGATCACGTCGAAGATGTCCGCCATGGCATTAGGTTAGCCGCGAGCCCGCCCGAGTACCATGATTCGGGTTCCACCCCGAAGGGAGCGACGCATGGCGGCGACGCCCGAAGAGGTGAGTATGTCGATGCGGGTACGCCGCATCGCCTACCGGGCATGGGACGGACTCCGTGATCTGACCACCGCGTCGCCGGCTCGTTTCGCGGTGCTGGTGTTCGTCGTCCTGATCCTGCTGTTCACGGCGCTGTTCTCCCTCCCGGCCGCGGCCGCCGACGGCCAGCGGACCCCGCTCGCCGACGCACTCTTCACCGCGGTTTCGACGATCTGCGTCACGGGCCTGTCCACGGTGAACATGTACAGCCACTGGTCGCCGCTCGGGCACGTGATCACCTACCTCGGTGTGAACGTCGGCGCGCTCGGCGTCCTGACGCTCGCGTCGATCCTCGGACTCGTGATCTCCAAGCGCCTCGGCCTGCGCGCCAAGCTCATCGCGGCGGGCGACAGCAATCCGCTGCGCGCGCACGGCGGACCGGTGAACGAGGGCCAGACCATCCGCCTCGGCGAGGTGGGTCAGCTGCTCCGCACCGTGGCGCTGTCGACCCTCGCGATCGAGGCGGGCCTCACCGTCCTCATCTACCCGTCGCTCGTGGTCGGGGGCATCGACCCTCTCGTCGCGCTGTGGGAGGCGCCGTACTACGCCGCGATGGCCTTCACCAACACGGGGTTCGTGCCCAACGCGGACGGCCTGGCCCCGTTCGCGCAGGACTACTTCCTGCTCACGGTCCTCATGATCGGCGTCTTCCTCGGCTCGATCGGCTTCCCGGTGATCTTCACGCTGTGGCGGCACTGGTGGCGCTTCCGCCTGTGGTCGCTCCACGCGAAGCTCACGATCATCACCACCGTGGTGCTCTTCGTCGCGGGCGCCGGCGTCATTCTGCTGCTGGAATACGACAACCCGCTGACGTTCGGCCGCATGGACGCGTGGGACACGACGTTCCAGGCCTTCTTCCTCTCGGCGATGACGCGCTCCGGCGGGTTCTCGGTCGTGAACATCGGCGATCTCAACGGCGCGACGCTCATCGTCGGCTCGATGCTCATGTTCGTCGGCGGGGGCTCGGCATCCACCGCGGGCGGCATCAAGGTCACGACCCTGGCGGTCCTCGCCCTCGCGGTCTGGTCGGAGGCCAAGGGCCGCCCGTCCGTGCAGGCGTTCGGCCGCCGGATCCCCAGCGACGTGCAGCGCGTGGCGCTCTCCGTCGTGGCGTGGGGCGCGACGATCGTGGCGATCTCCACCGTCACGATCAGCCGCATCACCGACGCGCCGATCGAGTACGTCCTGTTCGACGTCATCTCGGGCTTCGCGACCGTGGGACTGTCCACGGGCCTCACGGCAGAACTCCCCGACCCCGCGGTCTACGTGCTCGCCCTGACGATGTTCATGGGGCGCATTGGTACTGTGACACTCGCCGCGGCCGTCGCGGCATCCTCCCGTTCGCAGCTGTACGCGCTGCCCGTCGAAAGGCCGATCGTTGGTTGAACGGATCCGCAGCGACGCGCCCGTCCTCGTCATCGGACTCGGGCGCTTCGGCGCGGCGTGCGCCGGCGAGCTCGACCGCCTCGACCGAGAGGTGCTCGCCGTCGACGGCAACCTCGACCTCGTGCAGAAGTGGTCGGAGCGTGTCACGCACGCGGTCCAGGCCGACGCGCGCAACATCGATGCCCTCCGGCAGATCGGAGCGCAGGACTTCCAAGTGGCGGTCGTCGCGGTCGGCTCGCTCATCGAGGCATCCGTCCTCATCACCGCGAACCTCGTCGACCTGAAGGTGCCGCAGATCTGGGCGAAGGCGGTTTCGCAGTCGCACGGCAAGATCCTCGCCCGCGTCGGCGCGAACCACGTCATCTACCCCGAGGCCGAGGCCGGCGAGCGCGTCGCGCACCTCGTCAGCGGCCGCATGCTCGACTTCATCCGGTTCGACGACGACTTCGTGCTGGCCAAGATGTACCCGCCGAAGCTCGTGCGCGGCGTGGGGCTGAACGAGTCGGGCGTGCGCACGAAGTACAACGTCACGGTCGTCGGCGTGAAGAGCCCCGGCCGCCCCTTCCGCTACGCCGAGGCGAACACCGTGGTGACCAATCACGACCTCATCATCGTCTCGGGCACGAACGGCGACATCGAGCGGTTCGCCGCGCTCGATCGCTAAACCGCGATCTCCAGCACCACGCTCACCGTGTCGTCGACGGCGAGGTGCTCGGCATCCTGGAGCGCCTTCTTGATGGGCACGACGTACGCGCCGTCCTTCGGCCAGAGCGATGTCGTCACACGGGTGGCGCCGATCGTCACGGCGACGGGGATCATCCCCCATCCGTAGGTGACGACGGGAGCGACCTCGGCAATGGCCTGGGCTTCGGCGGGCGGCACGGTGACGAAGTGGTACGGCGCGGGTCCGCGCCAATACCAGATCGTGCCCTCGAACCGCAGACGCATGTCAGGCCCCGGCGGCGAGTTCCTTGGCCCGGGCGAGAGCGGCCTCGGCCGCTTCGGTGAACGTGTCGTCGAGGTGGGCGGACTGGAGCACGGCGACCGCGCGCTCGGTCGTGCCCTTCGGGCTCGTGACGCGGCGGCGGAGTTCGGCAGGGTCCACATCCGAGGATGCCAGGAGCGCCGTCGCCCCGATGAACGTCTGCTCCGCCAGGAGGCGCGCGGCGTCGTCGTCGAAGCCCATGCGGACCGCGGCCTTCGTGAACTCCTCGATGAGGAGGAAGACGTACGCCGGGCCCGAGCCCGAGATCGTGGACAGCGCGTCGATCCGGGACTCCGGCACCTCGACGACCTGGCCGACCGTCTCGAACAGCGCGCGCACGAGCGCGACGTCGTCCGCGGTGGCCGCGGCGCCGGCGGCGAGCCCCGTGACGCCCTTCCCCACGAGCGAGGGCGTGTTGGGCATCGAGCGCAGCGTGGCGACACCGTCGCCGAGGTGCTTCGCGAACGTCGCGAGGGTCACTCCGGCCGCGAGGCTCACCACCACCGCGCCGGGGCGCAGGTGCGGGGCGATCTCGTCCAGCAGGTCGGGGACCATAGCGGGCTTCACGCCGATGAGGATGACGTCGGCGGATGCCGCGGCCGCGATGTTGCCGTCCGGGGCGGCCTCGAGCGCGACGCTCGTCACACCCTCGAGCTCCGCGAGTTCGGCGGCCTTCGCGATCGACCGGTTGGTCGCGGTGACACCGCCGCCGGTGAGCCCCGCCGCGACGAGTCCGCGGAGGATCGCCCCTCCCATGGAACCTGCGCCGAGGAAGGCGAGCGGGGGCAGCGTGGGAGTGGCATCCGTCATGCACGCAAGTCTACGAAGCCTGAGTGCGGCGGATAGGGGCGAGCGTTAGAGTCGGAGCGCGTCCGTACCGGGGCGGACGCGAGCGACACGGAGGACCACCATGACTCTCTTCGACGGCATCACTTCGCGGCTGATCGAGACCGGTCGGCTGAGCGTCAACGTGCTCGAGCGCGCGACCGACGATCCCGCCACGGCCCCCGAGCAGACGGTGGTCTTCGTCCACGGGAACGTGTCGTCCTCGCTCTTCTGGCAGGAGATCATGCAGGACCTGCCGAGCGACCTCCGGGTGCTCGCGGTCGACCTGCGCGGCTTCGGCGGCACCGAGCACGCCCCGATCGACGCGACCCGCGGCGTGCGCGACTTCAGCGACGACCTCCACGCGACCCTCGAGACGCTCAGCATCCCGACCGCGCACCTCGTCGGCTGGTCCATGGGCGGTGGCGTCGTGCTGCAGTACGCCCTCGACCACCCCGTGCTCTCGCTCACTCTGCAGGCGCCCGTCTCGCCGTATGGCTTCGGCGGCACGCGCCGCGACGGCTCGCGGCTCACCGACGACGACGCCGGCGCGGGTGCGGGCGGCGCCAACCCCGACTTCGTGCAGCGCCTCATCGACCACGACACGACGGACGACGCCCCGACCTCTCCGCGGTCCGTCTTCCGCTCCGGCTACGTCGCGCCCGGGTACACGAGCGACCACGAGGACGTGTGGGTCGAGTCGATGCTCACGACCTCGACGGCCGGCGGAAACTATCCCGGGGATGCCGTGGCCTCGCCGAACTGGCCCGGCTTCGCCGCCGGGACCATCGGCGTGCTGAACACCATGGCGCCGAAGTACTTCGACGTCTCGGGCATCGTCGACCTCGCCGAGAAGCCCCCGATCCTCTGGATCCACGGCACCGCGGATGCCATCGTCTCGGACGCCTCGTTCTACGACTTCAACCACCTCGGCGCCCTCGGCATCGTGCCCGACTGGCCCGGCGAGGAGGTCGCGCCCGCGCAGCCGATGGTGTCGCAGACGCGCGACGTGCTGGACGCGTACGCCGCCGCGGGCGGAGAGGTCACCGAGATCGCGGTGGAGGGCGCCGGGCACGCCCCGCACCTGGAGCGGCCGGCGCAGTTCCGCCAGGCGCTGCTGACGGTGATCGGCTACGTGGGCCGTCCCGCCGACCCCGCCCCGCCCACCGAGGCGATCATCCTGCGTTCGGCCGACTGAGAGGTCCCCCGTGGAGTACTGCCTGTTCACCGAGCCCCAACAGGGCTTCTCGTACGACGACCAACTCGCCTTCGCGCGCTCGGCCGAGACCCACGGCCTGGACGGCTTCTTCCGTTCCGACCACTACCTGCGGATGGGTGAGGGCGATCCGCTGCCCGGCCCCACCGACGCGTGGACGACCCTCGCCGGCCTCGCCCGCGAGACCTCCCGCATCCGCCTCGGCACGCTGGTCTCGTCGGTGACGTACCGGGTTCCCGGCATCCTGGCGATCCAGGTCGCGCAGGTCGATGCGATGTCGGGTGGCCGCGTCGAACTGGGCCTCGGTACCGGCTGGTTCGAGGCGGAACATGCCGCGTACGGCATCCCGTTCCCGCCCCGCCGATTCGACCTGCTGGAGGAGCAGCTCGCCGTCGTGACGGGCCTGTGGTCCACCCCGGCCGGGGAGACGTTCTCGTTCGAGGGCGAGCATTACCGCCTGGATGCCGCACCCGCGCTGCCGAAGCCCGTCCAGTCCCCCGTCCCGGTCATCGTCGGCGGCGGCGGTCCGAAGCGCACGCCGGCCCTGGCGGCGCGCTTCGCGACGGAGTTCAACATCGGCTTCGTCGCGGAGGACGTCGTCGCCGAGAAGTTCGCCGTCGTGCGCGCGGCGTGCGAGGACATCGGTCGCGACCCCGCGTCGCTGAAATTCTCGGTCGCGCTGCCCACGATCGTCGGCACGGACGACGCCGCGATCGAGCGCCGCGCGGCCGCGATCGGTCAGACGCGCGCGCAGTTCGACAACGGCGCCAACCTCATCGGGCGACCCGAGCAGATCGCCGAGAAGGTCGAGCGTCTGCGGGCCCTGGGTGCAGAGCGCGTGTACTTCCAGCTCCTCGACCTGCGCGACGTCGATCACGCCGACGAGGTCGGCGCCGAGCTGCTGCCGCTGCTGCCCCGCTGAGTCAGGGCGCCCCGTCGTGGCGGGGCGCTCCGTCGCGGCGGTGCTCGAAGAAGTCCCGGAGCAGGAGGGATGCCTCCGCCTCGGCGACTCCGCCGACCACCTCGACGCGGTGCGGCAGACGTCGGTCGCGCAGAACGTCGTACAGCGACCCGGCGGCTCCGGCCTTGGCATCCCAGGATCCGAAGACCACGCGCGGAACCCGCGCCTGCAGGACGGCCCCCGCGCACATCACACACGGCTCGAGGGTGACGACGAGCGTGCAGCCGGCGAGGTGCCAGGTACCCAGGTGCGCGGCGGCTTCGCGCAGCGCGACGACCTCGGCGTGGGCGGTCGGGTCGTTGGTGACCTCGCGGAGGTTGCGACCCTCGCCGATGACCTCGCCGGTGGGTCCGAGCACGACCGCCCCGACGGGCACATCGTCGTGGGTCGCGGCGTCGCCGGCGAGCGCGAGCGCGCGGCGCATCGCGGCGAGGTCGGCGTCGGTGGGGGTCACGGGGCTCCGGAAAGACGGGGGCGGAACGACGGGGTCGAGCGGCTAGCCTTGAGCCTATGCGTGTCCACGTCGCCGACCACCCCCTCATCACCCACAAGCTCACGGTGCTGCGCGACCGGCAGACCTCGTCGCCGGTGTTCCGTCAGCTCACCGAGGAGCTCGTGACGCTGCTGGCCTACGAGGCCACCCGGAACGTGCGAGTCGACCCCATCGAGATCCAGACGCCCGTCACGACGACGCAGGGCGTGAAGATCAGCGAACCGCGTCCGATCGTGGTGCCGATCCTGCGCGCGGGCCTCGGGATGCTGGAGGGCATGGTGAAGCTCCTCCCCACGGCGGAGGTCGGGTTCCTCGGCATGATCCGCGACGAGGAGACGCTGCAGCCGTCGACCTACGCCGAGCGCCTCCCCGACGACCTGAGCGACCGCCAGTGCTTCGTGCTCGACCCGATGCTCGCCACCGGCGGCTCGCTCGGTGCGGCGATCAAATTCCTCTTCAACCGCGGCGCGCAGGACGTCACCGCGATCTGCCTGCTCGGCGCGCCCGAAGGTGTCGCGGCGATCGAGAAGCAGGTCGAAGGACACGACGTCACGCTGGTGCTGGGTGCCCTCGACGAGCGCCTCAACGAGAAGGGCTACATCGTGCCCGGACTCGGCGACGCGGGCGACCGCCTGTACGGCACGGCCTGACACCGGGCCTTCGCCGGGCCCTCAGCCGTCCGATCCGGCTCCGGCGCCGACCAGGCGCGCGAAGGCGCTGAGGCGCGCCACGCCCTCGGGGGTGCGCGGGAGGTCGTCGAGGAGCGACGGCGAGTACAGGACGTAGGCGGCCTGCATCGCCCGCGAGATCGCGACGTTGATGCGGTTGCGCAGCAGCAGGAACTCCAACCCGCGCGGCGCCTCCCGACCGGACGACGCCGCGAGCGTGAGGATCGCCACGACCGCCTCCTTACCCTGGAACCGGTCGACCGTGCCCACCGGCACGTCGGCGTATCCCGCGGCGGCGAGCGCCTCCTCCACGGCGACCTGCTGCGCGTTGTACGGCGTGATCACGATGATGTCGTCGGCGCGCAGCGGACGCGGCGGGTGGATGACGGCGTCGTCGCCGGCCGCCCCGTCGGCTCCGACCCACTCCCGGCCGACGAGATCGGCTACCAGGGCGACCACGGCCGCGGCTTCCTCGGGCGAGGCCGTCGCGTTGCCGCGGTGGCGGACCGCGACGGGGTGCAGGCCGGGCTCGACGCCCGCGAGCGTCCGCAACGCCGTCGAGGGGTGGGCGGCGAGGCGCCCCTCGTACGACAGCCGCGACACCGGCCCGGCGACCGCCGGGTGCATGCGGCGCGTGCGGGCGAGGAAGTACCCGAACTCCGCGGGGACGACCTCGGCCCCGTCGATCACCCACCCGAGCGCCGACGTGTCGACGGGCTCGGGGTGCGTGCCCTGGCTCACCTGCGGCAGCTGCTGCGGGTCACCGAGGAGAAGCAGCCGCGTGGACGCGAGCGAGACGGCGATCGTGGATGCCAGCGAGAACTGCCCCGCCTCGTCGATGACGAGCAGGTCGAGGCTCCCCCGCGGGATACGGCCCTCATGGCTGAAATCCCACGCCGTCCCCCCGACCACGAATCCGTGCGCGGCGTTTTCGGCGGCGAAGGCGGGGACGCCGTTCTTCGGCAGAACCGTGAAGGAGTGTTCCGCACCCGGGTCTTTCGGGGCCTTGCCGACGCGCGCGGCGGGGACGCCGGCGGCGATGACCTGGTCGAGCATGTGCTCGACCGTGGCGTGCGACTGCGCCACGACCCCGACGCGGTAGCCGCGCTCGGCGACGAGTCGCGCGATGACGTGGGAGCCTACGTAGGTCTTGCCGGTCCCCGGCGGGCCCTGGACGGCGAGGTAGCTGTGGTCGAGGTCGGCGACGCTGCGGGCGATCGCGGTGACCTCGTCGTCCCCCGGTCTGCCGTCGACCGCGGTCACGGGGGCGAGCGCGCCGGACCGCGTTCGCGGCGGCCGCCGACGGAGGATGTCGGCCGCCGGTCCTTCGGGGAGCGTCGGGACCGCGGCGAGCACGGCATCCGCCCAGGCGTCGATGGCCTTCTGCTGGTTGTCAACACGAGGCGGGGCAGGCGGCGTCAGCGCGATGGGGAGGTAGTCCCAGGTGACGCCATCCACGGCCGTCTCCTCAATGATCGCGCCGTCGTCGAGAACCTCACGCACGGTGGCATTCCGCGCCGCATGAATCCATCGCGGACGGGTAGGAAGGGGAAATGTCACCGGTAGGTCATAAACGGCGAACGACTGCGTGTCGGTCCCCAGTCGGCTCCCGGGTGCGAACTCTCCGTGAAGCTCGATGAGACGACGTTCGAGCCCTCGCCCGGACTCCGGGAAGTGCCAGTCGCTGACGACACGCGAGCGATCCGGGTCGACAATCAAGACATCTCGGTTGTCTTCCCAGATCGACGTAGGCTCGCGCAACCTCAGATAGTGGGTAGCCCAGAACGACTTGGACTCCCGCGGGTAGTAGTCGATCGCGGCGGCGGCGAGGCGCAGGGCCGTCGCGTCGGGCTCGGCGGCATCGGCCGCCCACCGCTGCAGCGCGGTCGCGCGCGGCGACGGCTCGTACGCCTGCTCGTCGGGTTCGGCGCCGCGCGCGGGCATGGCCCCGCCCTCGCGCGCGCGCTCGACGAGCCAGTCGCGCAGGCGGCGGGTGGAGACGCAGTCGTAGCGGTTGTAGTCGGCCAGGTCGTCGAGCACCCGCTGCGCGGCCTCGACCTCGCCGTCGGCGGCGAGCGCCCGCGCCTCGACGTACTTCACGATGGAGTCGTCGCCGCGCTGCACGTCGCTCGTGCGCACCTCGTCGCCCATGTAGAGCGGCTCGAGCTTCTTGATGGAGTACGACCGCGAGCCCACGCGCAGTGCGCGGCGCACCACGGGGTACAGGTCGACGAAGACGCCGTCGCGCAGCAGGCGGTCGACATCGCCCTCGCGCACGCCGTAGCGCGCCGCCATCGTGAGCAGGTGCGTGGGCTCGTACGGCGCGTAGTGGTAGATGTGCATGTCGGGGAACTGCTCGCGACGCACCGCCACCATGTCGAGGAAGCGCTCCAGCGCCGTGCGTTCCTCATCGAACGTGTGCGCCCAGAGCGCTCCGTAGCGTTCGCGCGTATCCACCCAGCCGAACAGGTAGTCGATGCCCCACTGTTCGCGATCGCCCTCGGTGTAGAGCGGGTCGCCCTCGAAGTCGAAGAACAGGTCGCCGTGGTCGGGGCGGGGCAGGACGCCCAGCGCTTTCGGGGCGACGACCTCGAAGGTCGGCACGACGTGCTCGCCGGCGCCGCCGTCGCCCGCGGGGCTCTCCAGCTGCAGCCGCGCCTGCGTGCGGAGGGACACGAACGTGTCGACGCTCATGCCCTGCGGTGCCGCGGGCGCGTCCGCCAGCGCGTCGATCGTGTGGATGCCACCGGCCCGCAGCCGATCGCGCTGAACGGGGCGCATCCCGGCGACCAGCAGCAGGTCGCGGTGCGCGACCACCTCGATCTCGCACGTCGCGCACCGGCCGCACGCGACGACCGCGAGATCGCCGCGGGGATCGCCCCACGGTACGACGGGACCGGCCGCGCCGAGCTCGACGCGGCGATCGGCGATGAGGGCGCGGAGGCGCGCGCGGCGCAACTCGAACACCGGCAGGAGGTCGTCGACGCGGTGGGTGCTCGTGCCGCCGTCGCCGAGCAGCAGCTGCACCTCGTCGGAGCGCGTGACGCCGAGACGGTCGAGCTGGTCGACGTATGCCGCGAGCTGCAAGAGGGCGGTGACGCGGGCGCGGCGCGCGAGCTTGGTGTCCTGCACGATCCACGGCCGCGGGCCGCCGTCGCTCGCGTCGGGCTCCCGCACGAGGAAGTCGGCGAAACCGACGAACTCGCCGGTCGCGAAGGCCGCCTGGTAGACGACCTCGGCGGTCGGGTCGGCGAGCGCCGCGTCGGTGAGGCGCACGGCCTCGGCGAGCGCCGCGGCGTCGGAGGATCGGGCGGCGGGGATCTCGCGGACGGCCGCACCGAAGTCGCGACGGTAGTCGTCGAGCACGCGCAGCTCGTGCGCGGTGCCGAGGGCTGCGGCGCGTTCGAGCGTGGCATCCTCGGGGTCGGGCACGGCCTCGATGCGGCCGATCTTGGCGTCGATCGCCCGGAGCCAGGCGAACTCGCACTCGGCTGCCGCTTTGAGGTCGCTGGCGCTCCAGACGATCCGGGCTTCTTGCTCGATGTACCGCATGATGGTCAACGCTAATCGGGGCCGCCGACATCGCCGGTCGCACTGTCCACACCCCCTCCCCGCGCACGCACCGCCGCGGTGTCCGCGCCACCTGACAGACTGGAGCGGTGATCACCGAGCTGCCGTTCGAGAACGTCTACCGGCACGGCTTCGCGCGCGTGGCGGCGTGCACGATCCCCGTGGCCGTCGCCGACCCCGCCACCAACGCCGAAGCGGTGCTCGCCTCGGCGCGCGAGTGCGACGCCGAGGGGGTCGCGATCGCGGTCTTCCCCGAGCTCTGCCTGTCGGGGTACGCGATCGACGATCTCGTCATGCAGGATCCCCTGCTGGATGCCGTGGAGGTCGCCGTCGCGCGGGTGGTCGCGGCATCCGTCGATCTCCTGCCCGTCCTGCTCGTCGGGGCGCCCCTGCGCCACGGCAACCGCCTCTACAACTGCGCCGTCGTCGTGCACCGCGGGCGCATCCTGGGGGTCGCGCCGAAGTCGTACCTGCCGACGTACCGCGAGTTCTACGAGCAGCGCTGGTACGCCCGCGGTGACGACACCGCCGGCCAGCACATCACCGTCGCCGGTGAGACCGTGCCCTTCGGCACCGACCTGCTGTTCGACGCCGTGGACGTCCCCGGGCTGACGCTGCACGCCGAGGTGTGCGAGGACGTGTGGGTGCCGATCCCGCCGTCCTCCCCCGCCGCGCTCGCCGGTGCCACGGTGCTCGCCAACCTCTCCGGCAGCCCCATCACGATCGGACGCGCCGACGACCGCAGCCTGCTGTGCCAGTCGCAGTCCCTCCGGTGTCTCGCGGCCTACGTCTACGCCGCCGCGGGTCAGGGCGAGTCGACCAACGACGTGTCGTGGGACGGCCAGACGATGATCTACGAGGGCGGACAGCTCCTCGCCACGACCGAGCGGTTCCCCGACGGCCCGCGGCGCAGCGTCGCCGACGTCGACCTCGACCGCCTGCGCCAGGATCGCCTGCGCCAGGGCACGTTCGAGGACAACCGCCGCACGGCCGGGACCCCGTTCCGCACCGTGACGTTCGAACTCGCGCCCCCGGCCGCCGACCTCGGACTCCGGCGCGCGCTCGACCGCTTCCCTTTCGTCCCCGACGACCCCGCGCGTCTGGCGCAGGACTGCTACGAGGCGTTCAACATCCAGGTGTCCGGGCTCGTGCAGCGGCTCGAGGCGATCGGCCGCCCGCGCCCCGTCCTCGGCGTGAGCGGCGGGCTCGACTCGACCCACGCCCTGCTCGTGATCGCCCGCGCGATGGACCGCATGGGCCGCCCGCGCAGCGACATCCTGACGTACACGCTCCCCGGTTTCGCCACGAGCGAGAAGACGAAGCGCAACGCGATCGCCCTCGCCGAAGCGGTCGGCGCGACGATCGAGGAGATCGACATCCGCCCCGCGGCATCCGAGATGCTCTCCAGGATGGGCCACCCGTTCGCCGCGGGCGAGCCGGTGCACGACGTCACGTTCGAGAACGTCCAGGCGGGTCTGCGCACCGACTACCTCTTCCGCCTCGCGAACCAGAACGGCGGCATCGTCATCGGGACGGGCGATCTGTCGGAGATCGCGCTGGGCTGGTCGACCTACGGCGTGGGCGACCAGATGAGCCACTACTCCGTGAACCCGGGCGTGCCCAAGACGCTGATCCAGCACGTCATCCGGTGGGTGATCTCGGCCGGAGAGCTCAGCGCCGCGACGGTCGAGGTGCTCCAGGCCGTGCTCGACACCGAGATCAGCCCCGAGCTGGTGCCGGCCGGACAGGACGGCAAGATGCAGTCGACCGAAGACCGCATCGGCCCGTACAACCTGCACGACTTCACGCTGCATCACGTGCTGCGCTTCGGCTTCCGGCCGTCGAAGATCGCGTTCCTCGCCGCCAAGGCGTGGGAGGACCCGGATGCCGGAACCTGGCCCGCAGGCTATCCCGAGGGCGCGCGGCCGTCGTACGACCTCGTCACGGTCGCGCGGTGGATGGAGGTCTTCCTGCAGCGGTTCTTCGGGTTCGCGCAGTTCAAGCGCACCGCCATCCCGAACGGACCCAAGGTCTCCCCCGCGGGCTCGCTGTCACCGCGCGGCGACTGGCGCGCACCGTCGGACGGGAACGCCCGCGCGTGGCTCGCGGAACTCCACGCCGCGATTCCCGAGGCGTTCGCGAAGGACTGAGGCGCGCGCCTCACCAGCCCATCGAGCCGGGGATTCCTTTGAACGGCCCGGCGAGATCGTCGGTGACCCACCCGCCGTAGAACCCGCCGGGCTGCGGCCGCACGGTCTCCCCCGCGACGATGCACCGGTCCATCGGTGCGGCGTACACCGCGACGCGGTCCGCGAGCACCTCGTAGCCGGGCATCGGACTCGGATAGTTCCACGCGGCACGCTCGGCGACGACCCCGCCACCCCCGTGCACGTCGAAGTACCGCGCACCGCCCTTGAACTCGCAGAACGACGCGCCCTGACCGAGCGTCAGCGCCTCCCCGAAAGCGGCGATCGGAAGATAGTAGACGGGCGGGTGGCTCGTCTCGAGCACGCGCACGACATCGTCGGTGTCGACGATCCGGATGCCACCGAAGTCGATCTGCACGCGCTTCGGAACCCGCTCCACCCGGGGTGGCCGCGGATACTCCCACACGGATTCCTGGTCGGGTCGGACGGGGTCGGGAACGGGACGCGCCATGGATCCACGGTACGCCGCGCCGGCGTCGCGAGGGTCGGCCGTGATCGAAGCGTGGCTCGGACGGTCACAGCGGTTCGATAACCTAGGGCCAGGAGGGGCACGAGTGAGCGGCAAACACGGCACCGGAATCAGTCGGCGGTACCGCGTCTACCAGGTGGGCGGGATCGTTGTCGGCGTGCTGTTCCTCGGGCTCGGCATCGCCGCGCTCCTCGCGGGCGGCGGCCCCGTGATCGCCGCCATCGCCGGAATCGGAGGCCTCGCCGTGATCATCGTGTCGATCGTGATGATGGTGCGCTCGTGAGCGTCCCCGACGACAACGGGCAGGACGACAAGCCCCGCAAGTACCCGCGCGGGCAGGTCGTGATCTGGATCGCGGTGTCCGCGGTCGGCCTGTGGCTGCTCGGCAGCGGACTCATCGGCATCCTGTCGGGCGGCTCGGGCAACTGACGGCGCGGCGGGAATTCCCCGCGGATGGGGTCGTTGTCTCGAAGGCACCCATTCCCGAACGGAAGGCCATCATGACGCGCATCGGTCGCAGCGACCTCGACATCCGTCCCCTCTCCCTCGGAGGCAACGTCTTCGGCTGGACGGCCGACCGAGACACCTCCTTCGCCGTGCTGGACGCCTTCCACGCCGGTGGCGGCGACTTCATCGACACCGCGGACGGCTACAGCCACTGGGCGCCCGGCAACTCGGGCGGCGAGAGCGAGACCCTCATCGGTGAGTGGCTCGCGAGCCGGAAGCCCGAGAACGTCGTCGTGGCCACGAAGGTCAGCACGCACCCCGACTTCCGCGGTCTCTCCGCGAAGAACGTCCGCGCCGCCGCGGAGGCCTCCCTGAAGCGCCTCGGCGTCGACGCGATCGACCTGTACTACGCGCACTTCGACGACCCCGAGACCCCTCTGGAGGAGACGGTCGGCGCGTTCGCCGAGCTCGTGTCCGACGGGCTCGTGCGGTACGTCGCCGTGTCGAACTACACCGCCGAGCGCATCCGCGAGTGGATCTCCCTCGCCGAGGCCGCCGGCGCCGACCTGCCCGTCGCCGTCCAGCCGCACTACAACCTCGTGCACCGCACCGCGGTCGAGAGCGAGATCGTCCCCGTCGCCGAGGAGTTCGGCCTCTCGCTGGTCCCGTACTACGCGCTGGCCAGTGGCTTCCTGACGGGCAAGTACCGGACGACAGATGCCGCGGGCGATTCGCCCCGCGCCGGCGGGGCCGCGAAGCTCGCGACGCCCGCGGGTCTCGCCGTGATCGACGCGCTCGAGGAGATCGGGAACGCGCACGGCGCCTCGATCGCGACCACGGCACTCGCGTGGCTGCGCGCTCGCCCGACGGTCGTCGCTCCCATCGCGAGCGCGTCGCGTCCCGAGCAGGTGGCGGACCTCGTGGCGAGCATGTCGCTCGAGCTCTCGGGCGACGAGATCGCTCGCCTCGACGAGGTGTCGGCGGCCGCGCAGGACTGACTCTGCGACGGGGGCGGATGCCACTCCGCCCCCGTCGCGGCACATCCTCAGCGATCTGCGCCGTGTCAGCGGCATCCCGAGATTTCGGCTGACGTTGCGCGGATCGCGGAGAATGCGCGACCCGACCGCGGGGTCGCGCGTCGTCGCGCGGCCCCGCGGTCGGTCAGAATGGGGAGGTGAAGCTCCTCGTCGCCGCCCACGCGTCCGAATTCGTCGCCTTCGAACCCGACATCCCCGGTTTCGACACGCTGCTGACCGGCGTCGGCAAGATTCCCGCCGCGTACGCCCTGACGCGCGCGCTGTGCGAGGGCGCGTACGACGAGATCGTGGTCGTCGGCACCGCGGGCGCCATCGACCCCGACCTCGAAGGCGGCATCTACGACATCTCCGCGACGATCCAGCACGACGTGAAGGGCCTCGACGGCACCTTCGGTGAGCACGTCTGGCTGCCCGCGCGGGTCGACATCGCTCCCGAAGGCGTCGTGATCGCCACCGGCGATCACTTCGTCGACGACGCCGACGCCGTCGCCCTCATCCGCGGACTCGACGCGCGCATGGTCGACATGGAGTCCTACGCGCTCGCGTGGGTCGCGCAGCAGTTCGACGTGCCGATCCGCATCCTGCGCGCCGTCTCGGACCGTGCCCAGGACGGCGCGACCGAGCTGTGGGACGACGTCGTCGAGCGCTGCAGCCACGAGCTCCGCGCGAAGATCCGCGAGCTGTACGGGGTCTAACGGCTCCCGTGCTGCTTACGGCGTCTGCGAACCTCGGCGCGCACGACCGGCGAGGTCGACGACGCCGACGATGAGGGCGAGCCCCAGGAACACCCCGACGGCGATCAGGCCGCTGGCGTACGCGTCGTGGAACACCACGAGCGTGTCGCGGCCGTCCTGCTCGCGGTACACCGTCGCGTAGAACAGCGCGAGGGCGATCGCCGTCCCCACGGCCGTGCCGATCCGCTGCCCCAGCTGTCCTACCGAACCGGCGACCCCGCCGCTCGAAACCGGGATGTCGGCCAGCGTGAGCGTCTGATTTGGCGAAATGACGAGGCCGCCCGCGAGGCCGCCGAAGATCATGACGCCCGCCATCGCCCACGGCGTCCACTCGGACGGGGTCGTCAGCGCCACGACGGCCAGAGCGCCCGCGGTGACGACCATCCCGAGGATGCCGACGACCACGAGGGGACGCCCGAACCGGGTGACGAGGTTGCCTCCCACCCAGGAACTCCCCGCGGATGCCACGGCGAACCCGATCGTGACCATCCCGGCGAACACCGGCTCGAGCCCCAGCCCGCCCTGCAGGAACAGGGTGCCGAGCAGGAACATGGCCGGCACGGCCGAGAAGTATGCGGTCGAGATCAGGATGCCGTTGCGATATGAGCTGAGCGAGAAGATCGACAGCGGCATCAGTGGCATCCGTCCGCGATCGGCGTAGCGGCGTTCCCAGAAGATGAACGCCGCCGCGAAGACGACCGACACGACGAGCAGCCACCAGCGGCGCGGGTCGTCGTCGGGCGACCCGGTGGTGAAGAGGAACGGCCACATGAGCGCGACGATCGTGAGCCCGAAGAGGATCACGCCGATCGGGTCGAGATCGAGCGCGCGATGCGACTTCGTCCGGGTGCTGGGAAGCAGCCACGCCGCGAGCACGATCACGATCACCACGAGCGGGATGTTGATCCAGAAGATGAGCCGCCAGCCGTCGGTCGGGCCGCCGAGCGCGATGAGCAGTCCGCCGAGCGTCGGGCCGAGCGCCGTCGCGATGCCGATCGTCGCACCGAAGAGGCCGAACGCGCGCCCGCGTTCCTTGCCCTGGAACAGCTGCTGCACGAGTCCCAGCACCTGCGGCATCTGAATGCCGGCCGCGACGCCCTGCAGGAGGCGGGCGGTCAGCAGGACCGTGGTGTTGGGCGCGAGGGCGCACACGAGGCTCATCACCAGGAACAGCGACAGGCCGACGAGGAACAGCACGCGCCGCGACCGCAGGTCGCCGAGGCGACCCGCCGGAACGAGTACGAGACCGAAGGTGAGAACGTACCCCGAGACGACGAGCTGCAGCTCGGTCGGACCCGCGTGCAGCGCCGTCTCGATGGACGGCAGCGCGACGTTGACCTTCGTCAGGTCGAGGATCGTCAGCGCCGCGACGGAGACGGCGATCCAGTACGCCCGCCAACGGTGGCGGGGCGAGAGCTGGATGTCCTGTGTCGGTGGGTGGGGAGACGAAGGTTTCTCAGGCATCGTCCTTCACGCTACTCGCGCGCGAGGACGCGGGGGCGGGGTTGCGCCGGCGGGGTTGCGCCGACGCGGTCAGTCGTCGCCGCGCCGGGCGAAGACGGCTCGGAGGATCAGGAACACGATGACCGCGACGACCGCGACCACGACGAGCCGGAAGACGAACGCGATGAGCGAGAACAGGACGTTCACGAGGATCCAGGCGATGACGACGGCCGCGATGACTCCGAGGACGGTCCACAGCGTGCTCTTGCGCATGATCACAGCCTAGGCGAGCGCGCCCACCGCATCCTGGCGGATCACGCTCGGGCCGCGCGGCGTCGCGGTCACGCGCACCTGGGCCGGGAGCTGATCCTTCATCGACGCGACGTGGCTGATCACCCCGACGGTGCGACCGCCCTGACGCAGTTCGTCGAGGGTCCGCATCGCCAGATCCAACGTCTCGTCGTCGAGGGAGCCGAAGCCCTCGTCGATGAACAGGGTGTCGAGTCGGATGCCACCCGCCCGCGCCGTGACCACCTCGGCGAGCCCGAGCGCGAGTGCCAGGGAGGCGAGGAACGTCTCGCCGCCCGAGAGGGACTGCGGCGGGCGACACTGTCCGGTGAAGGCGTCCATGACCTCGAGCCCGAGTCCGCTCGCCGCACCGCGGGCGGCAAGGGCGTCTGTGTGCTGCAGGCGGTAGCGGCCCGCCGACATGTGGTCGAGGCGGAGGTTCGCGGCATCCACGATCTCCTCCAGCTCGGCGGCGAGCACGAAGGTCTCGAGCGTCATCCGGCGGGTGTTGGGGGCGCGCCCGGCCACCGTGTCGGCGAGGCGTGCGACGACCGCGTGTTCGTCCGACAGCCGAGCGACGGCGGAACTGCCCGCGTCGGCCCGCTCGGCGAGGTCGCGCACGTGTGTCGCCGCCGCCGTCGCCGCGGCATGCGCTGCGGCCGCCGACTCGACCGCGGCGCGCGCGTCGAGGACCGCGGCCGCCACGGGGGCGAGGTCGATCGGGTCGTCGGGCGCACCGACGAGGTGGAGCTCGAGATCGAGCAGGCGACGACGGGTGGCGGCCAGGCTCGCGTCGTGATCGGCGACGGCCGTCTCCAGGCGCCGGCGCTCCCCGGGCTCCCGCAGGGCCGCGCGCACCTCGGCCTCGTCGGAGAACGTGCTGGCGGCGAGCATCTCGTCGAACGCGGCGCGCGCCTCGACGACGGCACGGACGCGCGTTTCGTGCTCGGCCCGCGCGGCGATGACCGCCCGCACGGCATCGCGCCGCGCGCGCAGGTCGCGGCGACGGTCGTGGACCGTCGGGAACTCCGCGCGAGCCTCGGCCACCGCGGCGCGCAGCGTCTCGGCGCTCTGCGAACGCAGGGCGAGCTCCTGCCGGGCGTCGGCGAGCTCGTGGCGGAGTCGCTCGCTCTCCGCGGCATCCGTCGCCTCCCGTTCGAGGAGGGCGACGCGTTCCGCGGCGAGGCGTGCGTGCTCGGCCGCGTCGGCCTGGGCGCGGGCCGAGGCCTCGTCGATCCGGTCGCGACGCTCGCGCAGCTCGGCGACGGACTGGCCACCGGCCCGCGCTGCGGCCAGCGCGTGGGCGTCCCGCGTGATGCGCGCGGCGTCCGACGCGAGCCGGTCCTGCTCGTTCGCGGCGTCCTTGCGCTCCTCCGCCGCCGCGATCTCGGCGTCCGTGACGGGGTCGCCGGTACCGACCGCCGGGGCGGGGTGCTCCCTCGACCCGCACACGGCGCACGGCTCGCCGTCGACGAGGGCGTGGGCGAGTTCGCCGGCCGCACCCGCCAACCGGCGTCGCAACAGCGCGCTCCAGGCCTCGACCGCGCGCTGCAGGTCGTCGGCGCGGACGAGCGCCGCCAGGTCGGCGGTGTCGCGCTCCTCGGCGAGACGCTCGGCCTCGAGCGCCGCTTCGAGCCGACGGGCGACCTCCGCTTGCTCCGCGGTCGCGAGGTCGCGGCGCGCGGTCGCGTCGGCCAGGGCCGCGAGCCGTTCGTCCAGGGCGTCGCGCGCCGACGGAACCGCCGCGAGCCGGGCGGAGACCTCGTCCGCCTGGCGCGCAGCGCGGTCGACCGCCGCCTGCCGCGCGGTGACGTCGGTCTCGATCTCGGCGAGGTCGTCCTCGAGCGCGAGCGTTTCGTCCACCCGCGCGAGCAGCGCCGTGAGGTCGTCGTCGCGGGCGGTGAGGGCGACAGCGGAGTCGAGGCCCGTCTCGCCGACGCGCTCGGCGGCGGCCACCGCCGCGCGCCCCGCGGACTCCGCGGCGGGGAGCGCACGTTCGGCGCGGCCGACGGCGTCCAGGGACGCGCGGAGCTCCTCCGCGCGCGCGGCCGTGCCGAGCTCGGCGCGCGCGGCGTCGATTCGTTCGGTGTCGGCCTCGAGAGCCTCCAGCTGCGCGCGGGCGGCGCGGCGCTCGACCTGGCGTCCGTGCAGCGCGGTCGCCTCGCGCTCGGCCGCGAGAGCGGCATCCAGGGCGCTCTTCGCCGCCTCGCGCTCGTGGGCGGCCGCCTCGACCCGATACTCCATACGCTCGACGGCGCGGACCACGTTCGCGAGTCGTTCGTCGAGCGTCGGCGCGGGACCGTCGGTCGACGCGACCTCCGCGACGCCGACCGGCGCCCCATCCGTCCCGGCGACGGCATCGGACCCGCGCGCCGCGTCGAACGCCGCGATCATGCGCTCGGCTTCGTCGAGCAGCGTGGACACCTCGGTGCCCTCGGCCGCAAGGCGCTCGTGCGCGCGCTTGCGGCGATCGTCGAGGGCCGCGGCGTACTGCTCGTACGACCGCGTGCCGAAGAGCGTGCGCAGCAGCGCCTGGCGCTCGTCGTTCTTGGCGAGCAGGAAGCGCGCGAAGCGGTTCTGCGCGAGCAGGATCACCTGGAGGAACTGCTGCTGGGTGAGACCGAGGACCTCGTCGAGCCGCGCGGCCACGTCGACCGGTCGTGCGGCGACGCCCGTCCAACCCTCGGGTTCGAGCACTTCGAGGCTCGCGCGATGGGGTTCCTTCGTCGTGCCCGAGCCGTTGCGCTTGGGGCGCTCGTACTCGGGCGACCGCGTCACCCGCCACCGACGTCCCTCGGCGGTGAACTCGACCGTCACGTTCGTCGGGTCGTCGAGTCCGCAATGGTCGCTGCGCAGCCGCCGTTCGGCGCCGTCGTACCGCGGCACTCCCCCGTACAGGCCGTAGCAGACACCGTCGAGCACGCTCGACTTCCCCGCGCCCGTCCGCCCGGCGATGAGGAAGATCCCGTCGTCGGCGAACGCGTCGAAGTCGACCACCTGACGTTCCAGGAACGGGCCGAAGCCCTCGAGTTCGAGCCGGTGCAGCTTCACGACCGGGCCTCCGCCACGGTCCGGGCGTCGAGCACGTCGCGGATGAGGTCGCGCTCCGCCTCGGACGCCCCCTCGCCCTCACGGACGTGAGCGAGGAACGCGTCGATGATCTCGGTCTCGTCGCGCGCCGCCCGGACGCGGCGCGCGTAGCCGAGCCCGTCGTCCTTCCGAGACTCCGCGGGGTGATGCGCGACCGTGGCGCACCAGGGGAACCGCTCCTGCAGACGACGCATCGGGTCGATCTGCGGCGTGGCGTCGGTGTACTCCGCGCGCACCCAGTGATCGACGAACGCGTCGTACGCGGGGCCGCCGAGCAGCTCGTCGAAGGACGCACGCAGCGTGACGAGAGGGCGCGGCACCGGCAGGTCGAGCCACTCGACGGATGCCAGCCCCTCGGCATCCAGTTCGACGAGCCACGAGCCGCGCGGCTTGCCCGCCTCGCCGAAGCTGTAGTGCAGGGGCGCGCCGGCGTACCGCACGCGGTCGGAGAGCTGCTGACGCCCGTGGATGTGGCCGAGGGCGACGTAGTCGGGACCGTCGAAGGCGGGGAGCGGCACGTTGTCGAGGCCGCCCTGGCGGATCTCGCGTTCCACACCGGGAGTCGCCTCGACCCCCGCGGCGAAGCAGTGCGCCAGCGCGACCGAGCGCCCGCCGCGCGACGTGAGGTCGCGGCGCACGAGATCCATCGCGTGCCCCATCGTCTGGGCCTGGCTGCGGAGTTCGACACCCTCCCAGGAGTGCCGGACGATCGCCGGCTCGAGATACGGGATGCCGTAGAAGTGCACGGGTCCGTGTGCGTCGGCGATCGTCACCGGCGTCCCCACGGACAGCGGGTCGGTGAGGACGGTGATCTCTTCGCGCAGCAGCGCGGACTGGAAGCCCAGGCGTGCCGCCGAATCGTGGTTGCCGGACGTGACGACGACCCGCGCCCCGGCGTCGGCGAGAGCGACGAGCGTTCGCGTCAGCAGCGGATAGCACGCGGCGGAGGGGGCGGCGGAGTCGAAGACGTCACCCGCGACGAGGACGACGTCGACGTCGTTCTCGCGCACCTGCTCGACGAGCGCGTCAAGGACCTCGGCGAGGGCGTCGAGGGTCGAATGGCCGTGGAACGAGCGCCCGATGTGCCAGTCGGAGGTGTGCAGGATCCGCATGCACACACGGTACGTCGGGCCTCCGACATCGGTGCTCAGCCGGCGCGCGGGTCGCTCGCGCCGGCCGAGGTCGCCGAGGGCCGGACAGGCTCATCGACGGGGTCAGCCGCCGGAAACCTCCGCCGCGAGCGCGCGGATGCGGTCGTCGCCGAGATCGAGCCCGATGTCGGAGAAGCGCTGACGCAGGACGTCGGCGATACGTTCCTCGGAGGCGTCCCCCACGTCGGCGCGCGTCTGCACGACGACTCCGGCGATGCGTTCCTCGTCGGTCGTGGTGTGCGTGTCCATCGCGGGAGCGGACTGCTCGTCGGGGCGCGTGACCTTGCCGTCCTCGTGGACGGCGCCTCCGACGGAATCCGCGGGCGACGCGCCGCCTTCGGGGCCGTTCGCGGGTTCGGGGCTGTGCGTGTGGTCGGTCATGTTCACTCCTCCGTGCTCATGTCGGGATCGATGCCCTGGCTCGCGGCGTCCCCCTCGATGGGGTCGGACGGCTCGGCGTCGTTCAGGCGCGGGGAACCCTTCGCGTGGTCGTTCTGCTCCGCCGTCTCGGTGTCGGCGACGTCGCCGCTCTCCCAGCCGCCGGGCGGGTTCGCATCGATGACACCTTCGGGAAGGTCGTTGTCGTGGGTCATGCCATCCCCTTTCACCCGGTCCAGCCTGGTCGCCGGGCGCGCCGGATCGCCGGGGGTTGACGGCCCCGGGGCGCGCGGGTAGCGCGACGCGTCAGCTGCGGGCGTGGAGGAGGTGCGCGCGCTCGGGGTGGGCCTCGAACCACTCGCCCACGTACCAGCACACGGGCAGGATCTCGCGGTCGCCCGCCTGCTCGATGGCATCCACCGCGTGCTCCACCACGACGGCCGCGTAGCCGCGTCCGCGGAACGTCGGGATCGTGAAGGCACGGGTGAGGGCGATCGTGCGCCCGTCGTCGCGGTAGTCGAGAACGGACACCAGGTCGTCGCCGTCGTGCAGGGTGTAGCGCGAGGCGTCCCGGTCGTCGGCGAAGCGCAGGTCGGTCATGGCACCACGGTACGCCGCTGCAGCCCACCCGGCGCCGAGAGCGCAATGTGCTCGGTCCGGAACCGATATGTGACGAAAGATGAAGCAGGATGCCACATTCCTCAACGTCATCATTTGACGCCGAACGGCACGGTAGGTCATAATCAGCCGCATGACTGTCAACGCGCTTGCTCTGTCCGCCCGGGAGGCGAACGGGACTGCCGGCATGATGATGCCCGGCCGCGTTGTCATGTGTTGTCGAATGTGCCGCTAACAGCGACCCTCGCTCTGCCGACCTCGAGCTTCTGAACGCTCGCGTCGACACCCGGTCGTTCGCGGCACGCGTCGATCACGCGTACCCGGACACCGCGCTCTGGCCCTCGGCCACACACCTCCCGCAGAACCCCGCATCTGACGCCCGGGTTCACCACTGAAGGACACCTTCCTCATGTCGATCTCCGCCGTTCTCGACCGCCCCGCCCCCTCGACCACCGCCGCTGCCGCCGCCGTCCGCCCGCAGCCGGTCCGCCGCCCCGTCGCACAGCCCGCCGCCGCGGCCGCCGTTGCGACCCCCGCGGCCCCCGCCCGCCCCGCGCTTCCCGCCGGAACCGCGCCGCGCGGCTTCGCCCTCTACGTCGGCATCGACGAAGCCAAGGCCGCCGAAGCCGGCGTGAGCCTCGGCACGCTCGTCGAGGCCCTGCGTCGCACGCTGAGCGAACTCGCCCCGGCCGCCGAGACGTACGCGACCGTCGCCCTCGCTCCCGCCGGTGCCGGTGGCCGCGACGTCGACGTCGTACGCCTCGCTCTGCACGAGCCCTCCGCGGTCGCCCGCACGAAGGAGGAGCCGGCCGAAGAGGACCGCGCCCCCCGCGGCGTCGTCGTCGACATCTCGCGCAAGCGCGTGCTCATCGACGGCGAGTCGGCCGCCTTCACCTTCAAGGAGTTCGAGCTGCTGCAGTACCTCGTCCTCCGCGAGGGCCGCACCATCGAGCGCACCGAGCTCGTGTCGTCCCTGTGGGAGGGAACGACCGACGACGAGGCTCCCGGTGAGCGGACGATCGACGTGCACGTGCGCCGCCTGCGCGCGAAGCTCGGCATCTACGAGGACATCGTGCGCACGGTGCGCGGCGTCGGCTACCGCTTCGACCGCCACGCCGACGTCTCGATCCGCTACGGCCACGGCACGCCCTCGCCCGACCGCTTCTGATCATCGCGCCCCGTCCGGCCGCGATGTCGGTGGGGCGACGTAGGGTGTCGGCATGAGGTCGACCCGGGTACGTGCGCACCAGCGCGACCCGCGCCCGCCGGTCACCGACCCCCTCCGCACCGAGTACCGTCCCCGCACCCCGGTCGATCTCGATCGCACGATCACCGCGCAACGCCACGGCCGCAACGACCCCACCTTCGTGGCGACCGGAGCGCTGAGCGCCGGCGGCGTCGTCTGGCGCGCGAGTCGCACGCCGACGGGCGTCGCGACCCTGGCCCTCCGCTGCCGAGCGGACGGCACGGTCCTCGCCGCCGCGTGGGGCCCGGGCGCCGCGTGGGCACTCGACCAGTTGCCCGCGCTCTGCGGCGCGCACGACGACCCCGACGGCTTCGACGCGTCGCGGCATCCCTCCGTTGCCGAGTGGCACCGACGGCATCCCGACCTCCGGATCGGTCGCACCGACCTCGTGTTCGAGGCGCTCGTCAGCGCAATCATGGAGCAGAAGGTCACCGGGCTCCAGGCGTTCTCCGCGTGGCGCAGCATCGTGACCTGGTACGGCGAGCGCGCTCCCGGGCCGACGCCGCAGCCGATGTTCGCCCCGCCCGACATTGAGGGATGGCGACACGTGCCGTCGTGGGCGTGGCACCGCGCGGGTCTCGAGCCACCCCAGTCCCGCACGATCGTCGAGGCCGCGCGACGCGGCGCCTCCCTCGAGCGCGCTGCCGCCGAAGCCGCCGACGGCGAGGCGCGCGACCGCGTCTTCATCAGCCTGCGCGGCGTCGGCGTGTGGACGAGCGCCGAGACGCGCATCCGCGCGTTCGGAGATCCGGATGCCGTGAGCATCGGCGACTATCACCTCGCTCACCAGGTGGGCTATGCCCTCACCGGCCACCGCACCGACGACGACGGCATGCTCGAGCTGCTCGAGCCGTTCGCGGGGCACCGCCAGCGCGTCATTCGGCTGATCTACGCGGGAGCCGCGCTGGAGCCGCGGCGCGGCCCTCGGCTTCACCCCGAAGACCACCGCGATCGCTGACGAGATCCAGGCCACCCCTAGGCTGAAGCGCATGACGCAATCCGGAACCGGCTGGCCCCGCGGACGCACCTACTGGCTGTTGGGTTCGGTCGTCCTCTTCGCCGGGGGCGTGCTCTTCGGCCTGGTGTTCCAGAACGTCTGGCTCGGGGTGATCCTCGCCGCGGTGGTGTCCCTCGGGTGGCTCATCGCGTTCGAGTCGAGCCGCGGCCGCAACGTCGGAGTGAACGACCCCGACAACGGCGTCGAGCTCTGAATCAGGACGCCCACTCCGAGACGAACAGCGCGCAGGTCGTGTCGTAGTAGTCGTCGGTGAACCCGGCGGGCTGCATCCCGATCCGGGTGGCCACCGCCTGGGACGCGACGTTGTCGGGGTGGGTCACGGCCACGACACGGCGGATGCCGGTGTCGTGGGCCAGCGCGAGCACCGCCGCGGCGGACTCCGTCGCGTAGCCCCGACCCCCGGCATCCGGGTGGAAGTGCCAGCCGATCTCGATCTCCTCCGGCGCTCCCCTGCCCGCGCCCGCCGACCACGGGATCGGCTTCAGGAGGATCGCCCCGAGCCGCGTGCCGTCGAGGGTCGTGACCGCCCGGATGCCGAGCACCCCGTCGGCGCGCGCCGCCCAGCGCTCGAGCAGGTCGTCGACCTCGTCGGCATCCGTCATCGTCCGCCCGTCGCCGATGTACCGGCGCACCTCGGAACGGCGGTACAGATCGAACAGGAACGCGCGGTCGTCGGCGGAACGCGTCCACTCGCGCAGCACCAGGCGCTCGGTCGCGAGGTGCGTCCGCCGCATCGGGAGGTGCGGGATGCCGTCCTCGGCGAACGGCTCCCCCGCGACGACGAACCCGAACCGGCCGTACCAGCCCGCGAGCTGCGCCTGCGCGTCCAGGAGGATCGGGATGCCGGGCGCCTCGGCGTCGAGGACCTCGATCGCGGCGCGCATCAGGTCGCCCGCCAGCCCGCGTCCGCGCGCGGCCGCGGCCGTCGCGACGCGGCCGATCCGGTTGTTCCGCTCCTCGCGCAGGATGCGCAGGGTCGCGAGCACGGCGCCCGCGGTGTCCTCGGCCCACATCAGCTCGGCGCCGGGCTCGATGTCACGGCCGTCGATCTCGGGGTAGGCCGCCTCCTGCTCGACCACGAAGACGCTCACCCGCAGCCACAGCAGGCGGTACAGGGTGAGCGGGGTGATCTCTGCGACGGGCGCGCGGTGAAACGTGACGGCCATGCCTCGACGCTATCGCGCCGCCTCGCTAGCCTGGCCCCGAGCGCCGCTCGCTTCCCCCGACACCGCCGTCCCCGCACCGACACAGGAGAAACGATGTCCTTCCAGGCCTACCTCGACGCGGTCGAGAAGAAGACCGGACTCACCCCGCGCCAGCTCGTCGACCTCGCGCAGGACCGCGGGTTCGGCCCGGGCACGAAGGCGACCCCGATCCTGGAGTGGCTCAACGAGGACTACGACCTCGGGCGGGGCCACGGCATGGCGCTCGTGCACGTCATCACCAAGGGACCGCGGATCAGCGACACCCACGTCGGCTCGGGCGGGACGCACAGCGATCCGAGCGACACGCTGTGGCTCGATGGCGCAGCGACGAACCCGAACCGCTGACGGTCAGTCGTGGCCGAAGCGGCGTGACGCCGCGATCTGCTCGGCGACGCGACGCAGCGCGAGGATGAGCGGCTCGACGAGGGCCGTGCCCAGGACGACGTAGCGGAGGGCCGCCTCGGCGGAGTCCGTGGGGGTCGCGTCGAGTTCCGCGGCGGCGATCGCCCCGAGGTGTTCGACGTACGCGTCGAGCACCGACTCGGGGACCGTGAACCCCGCACGATCGAGAGCGTTCAGCGCTCGCGCGACCGCGGCGACCTGCGCGGGGAAGCAGTCCTCGGGGTCGCCCCCGAAGCGTCCCAGGAGCGCCCGGGCGGGTCCGAGGTCGAGCGCGTCGTCGTCGAGGCCCGGAGGATTGACGGCCGCACTGGCGGCGCCGAGCAGGTCGTACGGGTGCTCGGGTGGACTCTCGAGCACCGCGACGACATTGCGGACCCCGGCGATCCCCACCCCGGCATCCACGAGGGCGCGGATGACCCCTAACCGCCGGACGTGCTCCTCGCCGTACGTCGCCTGGGTCGCCGAGGTGCGCTCCCCCTCGGGCAGCACCCGCTCGCGCAGGTAGTACTTGATCGTCGCGACCGAGACGCCGCTGCGGGCGGAGAGTTCCGAGATCCGCATGGATTCCCCCTTGACTGGATACCTGCACTATCCAACACTAGATAGTGACACTATCGAGTGAGGACGGAGCCATGGCATCCATCAATCCGGGGCGGATGACGCACCGACACGACGGCGAACTCGTCGTCTTCCACATCGGCATGACCATCAACAAATGGTGGCGGCCCGACGCCTGGCTCCCCGTTTTCGGGGAGATGGGCCCGATGCTCCGCGAGTTGAGCATGGACCCCGAGTCCGGACTCCTGGGTTTCACGATGCTGGTCGGCGCGCGGGGCCCATACCTCGTGCAGTATTGGTCGTCGCTGGAAAAGCTGTACGCCTACGCGTCGGCGCCCACCCAGGCGCACAGGCCCGCGTGGACGCGCTTCAACCAGCGCGCGCGGAAGGCGGCCGGGGCCGTCGGCATCTGGCACGAGACGTACCTCGTCGACCGCGCCGAGTCGATCTTCGTCGCCACTCCGCCCATGGGGCTGCCGCGGGCAACCACGATCGTTCCCGTGGGCTCGCGGCACGATCGCGCGGCGGCGCGGGCGGCCGACGGGCGCACCACCGCGCGCCCGTCGGCCGACCAGGCTCAGTAACCGCTGCCGGGATTCAGGATGCCGAGCGGATCGAACACCCGCTTGATCTCGTCGTGCAGCCGCACCACGTCGTCGCCGAGCTCCCGTCGCGCCCACTCACGCTTGAGGCGGCCGACGCCGTGCTCGGCCGTCACGGTGCCCCCGAGCGACAGGGCCAGGGCGAAGATGTCGTCGGCGGCGCGGACGGCGGCCACGGGGAGTTCGCCGTCCCCGTGCTCGACCACGATGATCGGGTGCAGGTTGCCGTCACCGGCGTGGCCGAAGACGAAGATCGGAACCGCGTGCCGGTCGGCGATCGCCCGGATGCCGCTAATCGCCTCGGCGAGCCGGCTGCGGGGCACCGCGATGTCCTCGATCAGCGGGCGGCCGATCCGCTCGAGGGCGGGCAGGGCCTGACGTCGCGCGTTGAGCAGGTCGGCGGCGCGCTCGGCATCCTCGGTCCACTCGTGGTGCGCGGCGGTGGGGGCGATCGCCTCGATCACGACCGCCATCTCCTCCGCCGCGCCGAAACCGTCGGTCTGCGCGAGCAGTAACGCTTCACCCCGGGCGCGGAGGTCGGTGCCCTCCGCGGCGTCGATCGCGGCGAGCGTCGCCCCGTCGAGGATCTCCAGCACCGCGGGGCGCGCACCGCTCACGGCGATCGCGGCGACCGCGTGCGCGGCGTCCTCGAGCGAAGCGAAGAACGCCGAGGCCGTGGCCAGGCGTCGGGGCGCGGGGAGCAGCCGCACGCGCGCGGAGACGACGATGCCGAGCGTGCCCTCGGACCCCACCACGAGCCCCGCGAGGTCGTAGCCCGTGACGCCCTTGATGGTCGGGCGGCCGAGCCGCACGAGCGAACCGTCGGCGAGCACCACGTCGACGGAGAGCACCGCGTCGCGCGTCACGCCGTACTTCGCTCCGCGCAGGCCCCCCGCGTTCGTGGCGATGTTGCCGCCGATCGTGGAGATGCCGACACTGCCCGGGTCGGGCGCGTACAGCAGGCCGTGGTCTCGGGCCGCGGCATCCAGGTCGGCCG
The DNA here is from genome assembly GCF_049739645.1 of Microbacterium sp. SLBN-111. Taxonomy (NCBI): domain Bacteria; kingdom Bacillati; phylum Actinomycetota; class Actinomycetes; order Micrococcales; family Microbacteriaceae; genus Microbacterium; species Microbacterium sp. SLBN-111. The sequence goes on along the minus strand of NZ_JBMGQH010000001.1, from coordinate 2,117,881 downwards.
TGATGACCCCGGCTTCGACCTCCGCCGTGCCGTCCACCGGGTCGATCGCCCGGATGCGGTTCAGCCGCGACAGGTCGAGCACGATCGCACTCTCCCCCGCCACGGCTCCCCCGGCCAGGCCCGAGCCCGCACCGCGCGTGATGAGCGGGACGCCGGATGCCGCCGCCCGGCGCACCGTCTCCTGCACCTCCGCGACGTCGCGCGCCACGACGATCTCGGCGGGCTGCCCGACCGGGCGCAGTCCCGAACGGTCCAGGGCGCGGTCGATGTCGGTCGCGGGAACGCTCATGCGGACACCTTTCGTTCGGCGCGGAGGGCGGGGAGGACGTGCTCGGCGATCTCCTCGAGCACGCGCGTGCTCTCGGCGAGCGCGAACTCGGGCGGCAGGAACGCGATGAGGTCGTCCGCCTCGGCGACCGCCGGGTCGGCGAGCAGTGTATCGATGACCGCCGACGGATCGCCGTGGATGACGGGACTCATCGTGTACGCGCCGGGCGGAGCCGCCGTCGGGGCGACCGCACCCCGCGGCCGGGAGGCGGCGGGACCATTCGCGCGCCGATCAGCGTCGTACGCGGCGTAGCGGCGTGCCCGCTCGGGCGACGTGGTCGGCAGGATCGACCGGCTCACCGAGACTCGCGCGCGCTCGACGCTGGGGTGGAGGGCACGGAAGACCTCGATCGCCGCACGCTGCTCGGCCTCGTACTCGGCGATGTCGCCGGTGAGGATCGTGCTGAGCATGAGGTTGATCCCGCGCTGCCCGACCCGCTCGGCCGAGGCGACCGAGCCCGCGCCGTACCAGGTGCGCGCGAGCAGGTCGGTGCTCGCGCCGCGCACGGTGAGGGGATCGCCGTTGGGCGCCGTTCCGACGGCTTCGCCGCGCAGCGCTCGGAGGAAGGCATCCAGTCGGGTGAGGGACTGCTGACGTCCGTCGTTCGGCTCCTGTCCGAACGCGCGATCGAATCCCCCGAGCCCGGTTCCGAACCCGAGTTCCAACCGGCCACCGCTGAGGTGGTCGGCGGTGGAGGCGGCCTCGGCCAGCAGGATCGGGTCTTCGTACCGGATGCCGATGATGGCGGTGCCGAGTCCGATGCGGGCGGTGTGCTGGGCGACGACCGGCAGGAACACCAGCGGCGCCGCCAGGTAGTTGTCGAAGTGCCGCTGGTATACCCAGCCCCGATCGAAGCCGAGGTCCTCGGCCTCACGGAACAGCGTGATGCCGTCGCGGAGGCCCTCCGCCGTACGCCCCGACGCGAACGGGACGCGGGTGTGGAAGCCGATGTTCAGCTCGCGGGCGGACGTGCCCACGGACGGCACCGAGACCGTGGGGGCGCTCACGAGGCCACCCCCGTCCGGGTGGCGTGGGCGACCTCGGCCGGCAGGGGCACGCTCCCGGGACGGTCGCCGCGCGCGGCCAGGATGCCGAGCGCGCGCTGGAGCGCCTCGGCCAACGGCACCGTTCCCCCCGCCTGGCGGGCGAGCAGCACGAGGTCGCCGACGAGGTAGTCGCTCTCGACGCTCGTCCCGCGCTCGAGGCTCTGCCACGTCGACAGGCGTCCGGGCACGTGGCCGGGGACGTCGTCGATGGGGAGGAACCCCTGCTCGGCGGGGGCGACGGCCAGGTCGAGCCGCGCGAAGAGCGCCTCCGCTTCGCGCCGCAGCGCGTCGGTGGCGGCATCCCGCTCTTCCGCGTCAACGGCGAAGACCTCGACGACGTTGCGCAGGTTGCCGAGGAGCTTGCGCCGTTTCGTGGCGGCGATGTCGTCGACGAGGGATGCCGCGAAGCCCGCGCGGGCGAGATCCTCCCGCACGGCCTCGACGAGCGGGGCACCCTCGACCGTCGCCGCGCCCACGCGCGCGACCCCGATCGTCGGCCACGAGGGCGAGACGACCTCGCCCGGACGCAGGTGGCTCGCGGCGATCCCGACGGACACGCCGACGACGGCGGCCGACCGCCGGGCGGCGATCGCCTCCGCGGACAGTCCGTTCTGGAGCGTGACGACCGGGAGGTCTGCCACCGCTCCGCCGCCGCTCAGCGGCCTCCACGCGATCGCGGCCAACGCCTGCTCGGCATCCTGCGCCTTGACGGCGAGCACCACGGAGTCACCCTCGGCCGGCTCGGCCTCGTCGATCGACCCGACGACGTCGACCCGGACCGTCTCGTCACCTCGCGGGCGGCGGACGGTCACGCCCCGCTCGCGGATGACGTCGAGCGCGGCGCCCCGGGCGACGAGCACGGCCGGGAGCCCCGCCGCCTGCCACTGGGCAGACAGCAGGGCCCCGAGCGCACCCGCGCCGACGATCAGTCGGCGGCCGGTCACGCGACGTTCCGTCGCCCGAACACGATCTCGGGGTCGATGCCGCGGCGCGCGACCTCTTCGCGCACGAGCGGGATCACCAGGCGACCGGCATCCACCGCGTCGTTCAGGTCGCCGAGGGTCGGCAGCGACACGATGTCGGCGCCGAGTTCGACGTACCGGACGATGGCCTCCGCCACCGTCTCGGGCGAGCCGACGAGGAGCGACGACGCGCCACCGGATCCGGCGACCCCGCGCGGGGTCCAGAGGACGCCGCCGTCGTGCTCCTCGGCCTGCTCCGAGATCTCGCGCAGGCGCACGGAGCCGATGTTCGTCCGGTTGAGGTCCTGCACCTTCTCGTAGAACGGGCGGGCGGCCTCGAGGATGCCACGGGCCTTCTCGCGCGCGAGCGCGTCGGTGGCCGCGACCACGGGGCGGAACGTGACCCAGAACCGGAGGCGGTCGGTGCGCCCCGCGGCGCGGGCGTGCGCGTAGACGCGGTCGATCTGCTCGGCGGTCTGCGCCAGCGGCTCGCCCCACAGGGCGAAGATGTCGGCGTGCGCTCCGCCCGACGCGTAGGCGAACTCGCTCGAGCCGCCGAGCGACACCGGGAGGGCACCGCCGGAGAACGTCTGGTAGCCGGGGCCGAAGTCGTCGAAGCGGTAGAACTCGCCCTCGTGCGAGAACGGCGCCTTCTCCGTCCACACGCGCCGCAGCAGCTGGATGAACTCGGACGAACGGCGGTAACGCGCCTCCTTGTCGAGGTAGTCGCCCTGCCGCGCCTGCTCGTCGTCGCTGCCACCCGAGATGACGTGGATGAGCGCGCGACCGCCGGAGAGCTGGTCGAGGGTCGACAGCCCCTGTGCGGCCACCGTCGGGAACGCCGAGTTCGGGCGCACCGCGACGACGGTCTTCAGCTTCTGGGTCGCGGCGAGGACCGTGGCGGACAGGGCGTACTGGTCGGCGCTGGCCGAGGCGTACGGGATGAGCGTGTAGTCGAAGCCGTACGCCTCGATCGTGCGGGCGTAGTGGCGGAGCCAGTCCACGTCGATGGGCGTGGTGAAGGTGTTGCCGCCCGGAGCGACGGACCCCGGGGGGCGGCTGCCGACCATGTTGACGAATTCGACGGGCATGAGAGTTCCTTTCTCGCGGGAGCGAAGGGTTCAGACCGTGACGGGCACGGCGCGTCGGATGCCGCTCGGGTCGGGGACCGCGGCGACGAGAGAGCGGGTGTACGGGTGCTGCGGGTTCTCGAGCACCTCGGCCGCGGCGCCGTGCTCCACGACGCGGCCGTGACGGAGCACCGTGACGGTGTCGGCGATCTGCCGCACGAGCGCGAGATCGTGCGACACGAACAGGTAGGTGAGCCCCCGCTCGACCTGCAGTCGTGCCAGCACATCGAGGATCTCGGCCTGCACCGTGACGTCGAGCGCGCTCGTCGGCTCGTCGAGCACGAGCACGTCGGGTTCGAGGACGAGAGCGCGGGCGATCGCGACGCGCTGGCGCTGACCGCCCGAGAGCGCTGCGGCGCGGCGACCCCACAGGTGCTCGCGCAGGCCCACCGCGGTCAGCGCCGCACGGGCTGCCTCGCGTCGCTCGCGCCGGTCGACGACGCGGTACCGGTCGAGGGGCTCGCGGACGAGGGTCTCGACGTGCCACGACGGGTCGAGCGACGTGAACGGGTTCTGGTACACCAGCTGCAGGTGGCGCCGCACCGCGCGGAGGTCCGCGCGGGACCGCCCGTGCACCGACTCTCCCGCGACGCGGAGGTCACCGGCATCCGGGGTCTCGAGCCCCAGGAGGAGCCGCACGGTCGTCGTCTTGCCCGAGCCGGACTCGCCCACGAGCGCGTGCGTGCTGCCGGCCGCGACCTCGAACGAGACGTCGTCGACGGCGCGCAGCTCCTCCCCGCCGACGCGGAACGTCTTCACGACGTCCGACACCCGCACCGCGGGGCGGGCCGGATCGATGCGGCGCCCGGCGAGGACGGCGCGGTAGCGATCGGGCGACAGGGCGGGGACATCGGCACGCAGCGCGGCGGCGTACTCCGAGCGCGGGGCCGTGAAGACCTCGGCCACGGGCCCCGACTCCTGGATGACGCCGTCCCGCAGCACGACGAGATCGTCGGCGCGCTCGGCGGCGAGGGCCAGGTCGTGCGTGATGAGGAGCAGACCGATGCCGAGAGACGTCCGCAGCTCGGTGAGGAGATCGAGGATCCGCTTCTGGATCGTCACGTCGAGGGCGCTCGTGGGCTCGTCGGCGACCAGCAGCGCGGGTTGCGGCAGCACGGCGAGCCCGATGAGCACACGCTGGAGCATGCCGCCGGAGAGCTGATGCGGGTACGAACGGTACACCCGCTCGGGGTCGGCGAGACCCACGCGTGCGAACACGTCGAGGATGGCGGCCCGGCGGCGCGCGGCATCCCGTTCCCCGGTGAGGGCGGCGGCCTCGTGGGCCTGCGAGCCGATCGTGCGGACGGGGTTGAGGGCGGATGCCGGATCCTGGGGCACGAAGCCGAGCCGGCGCCCGCGCAGCGGACGGAACCGGGCGAGCGAGAGCGCGAGAACGTCGTCACCTTCGAGCAGCACGCGCCCCTCGGCGCGACCGGAGTCGCGCGGGAGCAGACGCAGCACGGCCTTCGCGATGGTCGACTTGCCGGAGCCGGACTCGCCGATGAGGGCGAGACTGCGGCCGCGCTGCAGGTCGAACGACACGTCGCTGACGACGCGACGCCCGCCGTACGACACCGACAGGTCGCGAACGGAGAGGAGGGGTTCGGTCACGGCTTCAGTCCTTCGCTCGCAGCCAGCGGCTGACCCGGTTGATCGAGAGCACGACGACGACGATGACCGCCGACGGGGCGTAGACGAGCCACGGGCTCGACACGAGGTAGTCCTTGCCCGCCGACACGAGCAGTCCCCAGTCGGATGCCGGGGGCGGGTCGCCGTAGCCGAGGAAGGCGAGCCCCGCGATGACGAGGATCGACACCCCGAACTGCAGCACGGCGAGCGACAGCACGGACCGCGAGGCGTTGGGGAGGACGTGCGTGAGCAGCACGTGCCACCGCGATCCGCCCTGCAGCTGTGCGGCCTCGACGTACACGGTGCCGCGGACCTTCAACGCTTCCGACCGCATCACGCGGGCGAAGACCGCCACGGCCGAGACGCCGGTGGCGATGGCGGCGTTGATGGTCTCGAAGCCGAGCGAGCTCACGACCACGACCGCGAGGAGGAAGCTCGGGATCGCCAGCAGCACGTCCACGACGCGCGCCGTGACGACGTCGACCAGCCCGCCGAAGAACCCGGCGACGAGTCCGAGCAGACCGCCGACGACGACCGCGATGCCCACGGCCACCAACGCGCTCAGCACCGAGGAGCGCGTGCCGTAGATGATGCGCGCGAGGAGGTCGCGTCCGAGGTTGTCGGTGCCGAACCAGTGCGCCGCACTCGGCCCGAGGAGTTTCTCGCTCGTGTCTCCGACGGCGGGGTCGTAGCCGGTGAAGAGAGAAGGAGCCACGGCCCACGCCGTGGCGATGAGGATGACGAGGAACGCCACCGCCACGGCGACGGGGACGCCGCCCCGGCGACGTCCGGCGGAGTCCGCGCCCGCGAGCACGGGTGAGAGGACGGCGGTCATCGGACGCTCGCTTTCTCGGGGAGGGCCGCGTCCCCGGCGGGGGCCGGAAGGGCGACGCGCCGCGGCTGCAGGAGCGAGACGCGCGGGTCGAGGAGGGGGTAGAGGAGGTCGGCGATGAGGTTCACGGCCACGAACACGACAGCGGCGAGCGCCACGACGGCTTGCAGCACCGGCAGGTCCTGCGTCGTCACAGCCGTCTGCACGACGCTGCCGATCCCCGTACGGCCGAAGACCGTCTCGGTGATGAGGGCGCCGCCGAGCAGCTCGCCCACGGTGAGCGCGATGATCGTGACGACCGGCAGCGCCGAGGGCTTGAGCAGGTGCGCGAAGAACAGCCGCGCCCGCCCGAGCCCTCGGGCGTAGGCGACGACCGCGTAGTCCTCGCCGAACTCGTGGTCGAGTCCGGTGATGAGCACCTGCGCGATCTGGGCCGACACCGGGATGCCGAGCGCCACCGCCGCGAAGAACGTGGCGACCGGGGCATCCGGGTCGATCACCGAGAACAGGCTGAGCTGGAAGGCGAAGACGTTCAGCAGCAGCAGGCCGATGACGAAGTTCGGGACCGAGAGGAAGAGGGCCGGAACCGAGCGCAGCAGCTGCGCCGCCCGGCGCGGGAGCACCTGGGTGCCGTACGCGACGGCGAACGCGAGCACCAGGGCGACGCCCAGCGCCGACGCCGCCAGAGCGAACGTCGACGGCAGGGCGTCTCCCACGATGGTGGCCACCGGCTGGCTCGACCTCAGCGAGATCCCCAGGTCGCCGCGGACGAAGCGCCCGAGCGCCTCGACCAGCTGCACCCACACCGGGCGGTCCAGTCCATAGAACTCCACCATCTTCTGGATCTGGTCTTCGGTGAAGCCGTTCTCGGGGTTGCGCAGCGTGCTCGTCAGCGGATCGCCGGGGAGCACGCTGATCACCACGAAGGTCAGCACGTAGGCCAGCAGCACCACCACGACCGCTTGGCCGAGGCGCTTGGCCGCGAAGACCGGATAGGCGGAGTTCATCGGGCTCGTCCTACTTCTGCAGCCAGGCGGTCGCGTAGTCGGCGATCGCGACGCCGTTGTACGTGACGCCCTGCAGCTTCGGGCTCTGGACGTAGATGCGCTGCACGATCTGCGTGATGGGCACGAACAGGCCCTGCTGGAGCACGTACGTCTGCAGCTCGTCGACCGCCTTGGCGCGGGTGTCCTTGTCGGTCGCGCGGGCGATGCGGTCGCGCAGGTCGTTCAGCGTCGTGTCCGTCTGGCCGAGACCGAACCAGTTCTCGCCCTTGTTGGCGTCGGTGAGGATGCCGGCGACGGTTCCCACGTCGATGAAGGACCGGGTGACCTCGTACAGCGGCGTGTTGGCACCGACCTTGACCTTCTCGCCGAAGGTGGCCACGTCGTACGTCTGCACCGTCACGGCGAAGCCGAGGTCGCCGAGCTGCTGCGACACGAGTTCGTCGATCGACGCGGATGTCGCGAGGTAGGGGTTGGCGTAAAGGGTCACGGCCAGGGGCTGCCCGTCCTTGGTGCGCTTGCCGTCGGCGCCCTTGACCCAGCCGGCCTCGTCGAGGAGGGCGGCTGACGCTTTCGGGTCGTACGCGAAGTCGGACGAGTGGTCGGTCGCCTCGGGGACGCCGCTCTGGATGAAGCCCGTCGCGGCCTCCCAGCCGTCGGTGTAGACGGTGTCGAGGATCTGCTGGCGGTCGATGCCGTGCTGGAGCGCCTGGCGCACCTTGACGTCGCCGAACGGTGCCGCCTGCACGTTGACGGCGTACCCGTTCGTGAAGCCGAGGTAGCGCGGCAGGCCCGCGACGAACCCCTTGTCGGTGAGGCTCGCGATCTCGCTCGGCTGGACGTTGTAGATGACCTGCGCCTGGTTCGCGCTCAGCGCGCCGATGCGGGTGCTGGACTCGGCGACCTGCTTGTAGGTGAGCGTGTCGAGGTAGGCCGGGCCCGTGTGTCCGAGGGCTTCGGGGCCCCAGTTGTAGTCGGCGCGCTTCTCGAGCACGACGTCGTCGCCGTCGGCCCAGCTCTTGATCGTGAACGGACCCGAGCCCGAGAAGTTGTCGAGGTTGCCCTGGTCCTGCTTGCTCAGGGCGAGCGTCTTCGGGGAGACGAGGATCGAGCCGTGGTACCCGAGGGTCGGGATGAACCCGAGGGTCGAGGCGGAGAAGGTCACCGTCACGGTCTTCGCGTCGACCGCGGTGGCCTTCTGGTAGGTCTTCGGGAACAGGCCGATCGGCGCGATGCCCTTGTCGGGGCTGCCGAACGCCCAGTAGTCGAGGTTCGCCACCACCGCGGCGGCGTCCAGCGGCGTGCCGTCGGAGAACGTGACGCCGTCCTTCAGGTGCAGCGTGAACTCGGTGGCATCCGTGTTCTGGTCCCAGCTCTCGGCGATCCAGGGCGAGACGGCGCCCTTGTCGTCGACGTAGACGAGCTTGTCGGTGACCTGGCCCCAGATGTTGCCCTGGTAGCTGGAGATCGAGCTTTCGTTGGGCACCCAGCTCGTCCCGAGCGAGTTGATGAGGAAGACGACGTCGCCGCCCTCGGTGGGAGCGGCGCTCGTGGGGGCGGCCGCGGTGGTCGTGCCGGCGCATCCGGCGAGGAGGGTCAGGGACAGGGCGAGGGCGGCGCCGAGGGCGGCACGCCGTCGGCGCTTCAGGGGCTGTGACATGGGCTGTGTTCCTTGGTCGGGGCCGACCGCCGGGCGCGGTCGGGAACTCTCCAGCGAGTCTCAGCGGGCCGCGCGGGAGCGTCCAACGACGAGGGCGGATGAGAAACGATCGGTGCGGATGATGGATGCCGAAACCCCCGGGATCCGCGGGATTCCGGGGGTTTCGAGGGTTCCGGGGCCGGTCGTGCGCCCGTGCGGGCGGCGGCTCCGATGACGCCGTGTTGCGTCAGACGCCGAGGACCTTCCGTCCGGCGCCGAGCAGCGCCTGGTCCTCCTGGGGCGGGTGCACGCGCGAGGACAGCACGTCGCGCAGGTGACGCTCGAGGGGGTTGTGGCGGCTGAGGGCCGGATTGCCGAGCGCAGCGACCGCGGCTTCGACGGCGGCGATCGCCGAACGGACGATGAGGACCTTCGCCAGCGGGACGCGAGCGACGGCGTCGGGGTCTCCGGCCACCGCCTTCTCGGTCACGCCGTACAGGAGCGTCTCGGCCTGGACGAGCTGAGCCTCGATCTCACCCGCGACGGTCTGGATGCGCTCCGTCGTCGCGATCGGCCGCCCGAGACCCGCGGGGACCCGGTCGTGGGCGAAGCGCGTGAAGAAGTCCTGCGCGGCACGGGCGACGCCCACGTACAAGGCGGCGTGCGTGAGGCCGAGGGCGCTGGCCTGAGCGGCCGGGTCGCGGTAGACCCCCGTGTACGGGATCTCGAGGAAGTGGTCGGCGGGAGCCTCGACGTCGTCGTAGACGACGTCGTGCGTGGAACTGGCGCGGAGTCCCAGGTGGTCCCACGTCGGGATGATCGTGATCCCGGGGGCGTCGCCGCGGACGATGAGGTGGCCGACGCGCGGCTCCGGGTCGTCGGTCTTCGCCCAAACGAGGTGGTAGTCGAGACCGGTGCTGGCGGTGACGTAGGCCTTCCGCCCCGTGAGGGACCAGCCCGTGGCGGTGCGCCGGACGGTGGTCGCGGGGAGTCCGCCGCGCGCGGGGGCGCCGAGCTCGGGTTCGGCGCGCGCGGTGTTGATCGAGACGGGACGCTCGGCCGTCTCGGCGATGACCCGCTCGTACAGGTGAGCGGGCCACACGTCTCGGTCGATCTGCGCGATGTGGGTCGCGAGCGTGTTCGCGACGATGAGGGCGACCGAGGGGTCGCCGCGACCGATCGCCTGCAGGATGCGCAGGCGCTCGAGGGCGTCGACCTCGTCACCGCCGAAGCGTGCGCCGATCACGGCCTGGAACACGCCCGCCCGGTGGACGGCGTCGAGACCCTCGGCGGGGAAGCCGCCCGAGCGGTCGTAGCGCTCGGCGGTTTCGGCGACGGCGGAGGTGAGGGCGTCGAGGTCGACGCGCGAGAGGGTCGGGGAAGCAGTCATGCTCCCCATGCTCCGCGCGCGGGAGCGGTCGCGTCCAACAGCGATCCGCGAACCGCATCCATCGGGGTTTCCGATGAGCGGGAGGCGGTTGCCGGGGGCGCCGGCCGGGGCGCGGGGCGGGGTGCCTGTGCGAGGGCGTAGTTCCGGTTCCGTGCTTCAGGCCGGGATGGCGTGGATGTGCCGGCGGACGGCGAAGAACCCGTCGAGGGATGCCAGAGCCGCCTGCTCCACGTCGGGTTCCAGCCCGCGCCGCGTGATGAGCCGCACGAAGATGCGGCCGAGGTCGGGGAAATCGCGTCGGACGACGAGTCCAGCGGGAGCGCGGCCCGCGGTGGGGAGCACCGCGACGCCGAGGCCCGCACGGGCGGCGGCCATGACGCCCTCGAGGCTGCCGGACTCCGCCGCGATGTCGACGCGCGCGCCGATGTCGCCGAGCTCCTGCAGCGCGCGCTGACGCATGCCGCACGGCTCGACGTACGCCACGAGCGGCACGGCCTCGCCGTGAGCCGGCGGCTGCCACGACGGCGACGCGTACCAGTTGAGCGGAAGCTCCCCCACCTCGACGCCCGCGACGGTCGAGCCCGTGTCGAGCACGACCGCGAGGTCGATGGTGCCCTTGGTCACGGCATCCGTCATCTTGGTGGAGCGGTCGATGTGGAACTGCACCTGCCGGTCGGGGAACGCGCGGCGGAGGGTCCCGAGGAGTTCGGGCAGGATCTGCTCGGCGGCCGTCTCGGTCGAGCCGACGACGATCGTCCGGGCGCGCGTGACGTCCAGGCGCGCAAGCGCCTCGTCGTGCACCGCCAGGATGCGGCGGGCCTCGGCGAGCAGCTTCTCGCCCGCGAGCGTGAAGCGGGCACGGCGGCCGTCCCGCTCGACGAGCGGCTGCTGCAGTCGCTTCTCGAGCGACCGGACGTGCTGGCTCACCGTCGGCTGGCTCATGTGGAGAGCCACCGCGGCACGGCCGAATCCTCCGCACTCGTCGATGGCGACGAACGTGCGGAGTTGGATGATGTCCAGAGTCTCGGCCATCCCTGGACGATAGACGCGCGCACGCCTCGCGCGCTCGCGCGAGGTCACGCGCGTTCACATGGCATCCATCGCGCCCGGCGATGAGTGGTCATCACGGACCCGGCATTGCTCGATCGCGGGCGCGGTTCCTAGGCTCGGACGGGTGCGCGCCCACGGAGCGGCGCGCGACAGGAGTGAGAGATGAGCGACTTCTTCGACCGCGAGGGAGACCGCGCGTACACGCGGGACTACAAAGAAACGACGCCGGACGTGCTGGCGGCGTTCACGGCCTTCAACGACACCGTCTTCGCGCCCGAGGGCCGCGAGATCCCGCTGAAGTTCCGCGAGCTCATCGCCCTCGCCGTGGGCATCACGACGCAGTGCACCTACTGCATCGACGGTCACTCGCAGGCTGCGGTCCGCGCGGGCGCATCGAAGGCCGAGCTCGCCGAAGCCGCCTGGGTCGCCACCGCGATCCGCGCCGGTGGGGGGTTCGCGCACGGTCGTCTGGCGTTCAAACTGTCCGGCATCCACGACCACGACTCGGTGCACGCGCATGTCTGACGTCCTCGTCACCGCGACCGAACTGCGCGACGCCCTCGCGGCGGGGCGCTTCGCCGACGGCGGTCCCGCGCGGGTGCTCGATGTGCGCTGGCGCCTCGACCGTCCGGACGGGCTGCCCGAGTACCGCGACGGGCACATCCCCGGCGCGCAGTACGTCGACCTCGACCACGAGCTCGCGGCGCACGGCGCGCCCACCGAGGGTCGGCATCCGCTTCCTCCCGTCGAGGCGCTGCAGGAGGCGGCCCGGCGCTGGGGCATCGACGACGGCGACACGGTCGTGGTCTACGACGACCTGAAGAACCTCTCGAGCGCGCGCGCCTGGTGGCTGCTGCGCTACGCCGGCGTCGCCGACGTGCGCCTGCTCGACGGGTCGCTCCGGGCGTGGACCGACGCCGGGTTCGAGGTGGAGACGGGGGATGCCACGCCCCCCGCGCCCGGGTCCGTGACGCTGACCTACGGCGCGCTGCCCGTGCTGCCGCTCGACGACGTGGCCGGGTTCGCCGACGGCGGCCTGCTGCTCGACGCGCGTGCGGGCGAGCGCTACCGCGGCGAGGTCGAGCCGATCGACCCGCGGGCCGGCCACGTACCTGGGGCTGTGAGCGCCCCGACGACCGAGAACGTCGGCGCCGACGGGCGCTTCCACGACCCGGAGGCGCTGCGCGCGCGCTTCACCGAGCTCGGTGCGCTGCCGGGCGTCGAAGTGGGCGTGTACTGCGGTTCCGGCGTGACGGCGGCGCACCAGGCTGTCGCGCTCACGCTCGCCGGCTTCACGCCGAGGGTGTTCCCGGGGTCGTGGAGCCAGTGGTCCAACCACCCGGAACTCCCCGTCGCGACGGGCCCCGAGCCGCGCTGAGTCAGGCCCACAGCTCCTCGATCGGCACCGCGCGGCCGAGCACGTGCTCGGCGGCGCGGTGCCCCGAGAGCAGTGCGCCGGGAACCGTCGCGGGGTCGTCGCCCCACGTCGCTTCGCCGGCCAGGTGCAGGACGCCGCCGACCGGTGCGGCGAGTTCGTCGTGGTCGGGGCCGACCGACCCGGGCTTCATGTAGCTGTAGGAACCGCGCGCGAACGGATCGTCCTGCCACCGCGTGACGACGACGCTCTCGGGCTCGGGAATGCCGTCGCCGAAGAGGCGCCGCAGTTGCGCCATGGTGGACGCGGCGATCTCCTCGTCGGTCCAGTGCCGTGTGGCGACCGCCGCCGGGCCGGCGGCGAAGGTCAGCAGCGCCGCCTCGTCGTGGATGCGGCCCAGGTCGTACCAGGAGTGCCACCACTCCCCCTCGTCCCCGAACTGGCGGATGCCGTACACCCCGGCATCCCAGAACCGCTCGGGGAAGCGCAGCACGACCTTCTCGAAGGCGTTGGCCGCGAGAACGCCGAGCACGCGCTGGTGCGTGTCGGGGAGCGGGGGTGTGATCGTGACGTCGCCGGATTTCAGGACGCCGATCGGGAGCGTGACCACCGCCGACGCGCCGGAGAACGTGCCGCGATCGGTCGTGACGGTGACCCCCGCGTCGGACCAGTCGATCGCGGTCACGACGTGCTCGAGGCGGACGTCGAGGCCCGCGGCGAGGTTCGTGGCGAGTTCGTCGTAGCCGCGCGGGAAGACGACCTCGATCCCGTTGACGGTGTCGTCGTCGAGGCCGTGCGCCCCGAGCACCGACATGTGGACGCCGTATTGCTCCTCGGCGCGGCGGCCGTTGTACTCGCGCACGCGCTGAGCTCGGTCGGGGGCCCAGTCGCGGGCGGCGAGCGCCTCCTCGACGACGTCGGCGTAGGTGGCATCCGGAGCCGAGCGAGCGATGACGTCGACGAGGTCGGCGTTCAGGGCGCGGACGTCGTCGGCGAAGGCGCGGATCTCGTCGGGGTCGAGTCGCTCGCCGTCCGGGCCGAAGTAGGTCAATGGCCGACTGTCGGGCTGGTAACCGCCGACGGTGAACTCGGCCATCGGCATCCCGAACGCGCGGGCGGCCGCCTCCACGGGGCTGTCGTCGATGCCGTGGATCCAGGACGCGCCCCGGTCGGTGACGTGGTGCCCGTCGCGCTGCGAATGGACGCGACCGCCCACCCGGTCGCGGGCCTCCAGGACGATGACGCGCTGCCCCGCGCGGGTCAGGAGCCGGGCGGCCGACAGTCCGGCGATGCCCGCTCCCACGACGACGGTGTCGAATCGGTCTTGCATGACGGCTCCCTCGGGTAGACGACCGTGTGACGAGGCTAGTGTGAGCGCATGATTCCGTGGGAGAACCTGGTGGCGTTCGTGCTCGCCTCGGCCGTGATCATCGTGATCCCGGGACCGAGCGTGCTGTTCGTCATCGGCCGGTCGATCGCCCTCGGGCGCCGGGCCGGGGTGCTCAGCGTCGTCGGCAACTCCCTCGGCACGATCCCCGCGGTCATCGCCGTCGCGTTCGGCGTCGGGGCGATCGTGGCGTCGTCGGTCGTCGCCTTCACGGTCGTGAAGATCGTCGGCGCGGTGTACCTGGTGTGGCTCGGCATCCAGGCTATCCGGCACCGCCGGGACGGCGCCGCCTTCGCCGCGGTCGGGACCCGCTCGACGTGGACGCTGCTGCGTCAAGGGATGGTCGTCGGGGTGACGAACCCCAAGACGATCGCGTTCTTCGTCGCCGTGCTGCCGCAGTTCGTGTCCCCCGCAGCCGGACCGGTCTGGGCGCAGATGCTCGCGCTCGGGCTGCTGTTCCAGGCCATGGCGCTGATCTGCGACAGCACGTGGGCGCTCGCGGCCGGGACGGCCCGGGCGTGGTTCGCGCGGTCGCCGCGGCGGATTTCGGGGCTGGCCGGGGCCGGTGGGGTCATGATGATCGGACTCGGCGGCGCGCTGGCGCTGACGGGGGCGAAGAGCTAGCGATGCGCGTGCCGCACACGCCGAGGCGGCCGCGGCACGAACTCAGCGATTCGCGCAAACTCAGCGGCATCCGCAGAAATCGCACGGAGTTTGTGCAGATCACTGAGATCGTGCGGATCACCGAGCCTGTGGAGCGTCAGTCGACCTCGTCGACCGGCGCCTCCTCATTGACCGGCACCGGCCGCACCCCGCGTCGCCCGTAGCGCACCCAGAAGTACCCGTAGCAGAGCAGGACGAACGGGATGCCGAAGTACAGCGCCGGAGCCTGATCGGGGTCGAACGCGATCGCGACGATGGATGCCGTCAACAGCACGAACGCGAGGATCGGGACCGCCGGGTAGAACGGCGTCCGATAGGCGAGAGTCGCCGGATCTCCCCCGCCACGCACGAACGCCCGGCGGTGGAAGAACTGCGCCGCGACGATCGACATCCACACGGCCACCGCCGCGAACCCGGCGATCGACACGAGCACGAGGTAGACCGTCTCGGCCGCGATCACGCTGGAGATCAGCGACACGAGCCCGATCGCCAGGCTCACGAGAAGCGCGACGATCGGGATGCCACGCCGGGTGAGGCGCGTGAACGTGCGCGGCGCGTACCCCTCCTCGGCGAGAGAGAAGAGCATGCGCGCGCACGAGTACAGCCCACTGTTCCCCACCGACAGCAGCGCCGTGATGACGACGAAGTTCATGATGTCCGCCGCGTAGGGGACGCCGACGTACTCGAAGACGTCGACGAACGGGCTCGAGCTGAGGCCCGCCTTCTCGTACGGCAGGAGGGCGGCGATCACAGTGATCGACAGGACGAACAGCACGAGCAGCCGCAGCACGGTCGAGCGCAGAGCGCGGGGGATGTTGCGGCCGGGATCCTTCGTCTCGCCCGCGGCCACACCCACGAGCTCCGCGCCGCTGAAGGCGTAGAACACGGCGAGCGAGGTGATGAGCACGCCCCCGAGCCCCGCGGGGAGCAGCCCCTCGGGGGTCAGGAAGTTGCTGAACAGCACCGCCTCGTGCGGCGACGACGACAGCGGGGTGAACCCGAAGATCGCCAGTCCGCCGAGCACGATGAGCGCGACGATCGCCAGCACCTTGATGAGCGAGAACCAGAACTCGGTCTCGCCGAACACGCGGGCCGAGATGGCGTTGAGGGTGAACAGCACTGCCGCGAAGACGAGGCACCACACCCACACGTCCACGCTCGGGAACCAGCGCTGCATGAGGATCCCGGATGCCGTGAACTCCGACCCGAGGGCGACCACCCAGCACAGCCAGTACAGCCACGCGGTGGCGAACCCCGTCGCCGGACCCATGGTGCGCGCCGCGTAGATGTGGAGCGATCCCGAGACCGGGTAGACCACGGCGAGCTCGCCCAAGCACACCATGACGAGCCACACGACGAACGCGCCCAGCAGGTACGCGAGCACCGCGCCGAGGGGTCCGGCCTGGTGGATCGTGTAGCCCGAGCTGAGGAAGAGCCCCGAGCCGATGACACCGCCGAGGGCGATCATCACCAGGTGTCTGGCATCCATCGCCCGACGAAGGGAGCGCGGCGGCGCCGTTGCGCTGGTGTCGGTGGGCAGGGCGGACGAACCCGGGGAGGTTGTCATGGGGGGACTCGCAATCGTGGAGAGGCCGGGAGCGGGGGCTCGCACGGCCGACCGTTCGGCTCTCGGACCGAATCACGGCGCACGCCAGGGTAACGGATGCCGGGGGCGTCGACGCGAGTCGTCGATCGAGGTCACGCGTCTCGATGTACGGGATTGTCCCAGCGCCACCCGCCGGGACCACCCGATGCCGTGACACTCGGATCGAAGGTTCCGTCGCCGGCGTCTCCGGCGGCGCGGCCGGCGAGCAGATTCTCCGTGTAGCCCGTCACCAGATGCTGGAGGCCGGGGTGGGCGGCGGGAGAGGGCCGCTCCGCAGCAGCGATGGCGCGAATCTCCTCGAGCGCGTCGGTGATGGTCCGCACGGGGCTGCGCACGCCCCAGGAGGCGAACTCGCTCACGAGGTGGGGCGCTCGTCAGCAAGCGATGCGAGAACTCCCCGCCCACTGCCAACGCCATCTCCCCATCGAGGTCGAGGTGGAACGCTTGGGGCACCACGTCATACATCGGCGCGAGACGGGAGGTGCCGTCAGGAAGGTGAATGAGGGAGATGTTCTTCAGGTGCATGTCGAGGTTGCCGACGGCCACCGACAGCACGACCATCCTCATCAGCCGTGTCCGGTCGCCACGGCTGAGGTCCTTCGCGACGTCCCGGAGGGGTGCGCCTCGATACCTCTCGTACTTTTGTCGGCCCGACAAGCCGAGGATCTGGTTGAAGTCCTCCTGGTGAATGCGACCGGTGGGCGCCCGCGGATCGCGGTCGTAGCGCTCGATGACCAGGGCGGAGGTGTCTCCGAAGGTGGTCAAGGAGGTTTCAAAATCAGCGAGGCCCATCTGCCGGGCGAACCGTGAACCGTACTCCTCGTCGAAGATCACCGTCGGGCGTTTCCGCACGATCGGCTTGATGATGTGCGTACTGGGGTATCCGTCCAGCGCGCGCCCCCAGCCGTTCTCGGTGCGCACCAGGACGATCTTGTTCTGCACGCCGGCCAGAGACGACTTCCCTCGTCGTGGCACGTTGCCCAGCGGCGCCGTACTCACGTCGGCGAGCATCCGCTCGATCTCCATCTCATCGACGGACTCGACCGCCGGCGTCTTGGGCTCTCCTGGGAGGGTGGGATCCCAGATCTGCACCGCGCCGGCGACATCCCGGCCGTAGACACGCAGCATGCCGATCACATCGTCCGGAGAGAGCCCTGCGAGGGCGGCGAGCTCATCGCGCAGGTCCCCCTCCGGCAGCAGCTCTGCGAAGAAGTTCCGCTCGGTGGCGCGCGAACGCGATCGCGGGACGCCCAGAGGGATCGCACGGGAGAGGATCGTGCTTCCGAGGCCGTGCTTCGCGACGGCGGCGGGGGCGGCGTGGAAGGAGCCAGCCTCGTCCAGCGTGCCGATGAGCTCGCCATAGAGCTCGACGTTGAGATCAGCCATCGTCGCGCCCCGAAGCGCTCGCATCGAGGTCGAGCGTGGTGCCACGCTCGGGAATGTCGATGTAGAGGGTCGCACCGAGCTCGTCCACGGTCTCCAGCAGCCGCACGATCGCGGTGACCCGCTTGCCCGACTCCATTTCCGAGATGTAGCGCTGGCTCGTCTCCAGCCGTTCGGCCAGCTGAGTCTGGGTCAGGCCGGACCGCTCGCGCGCAGCGCGCAGGACGATACCCAAGATCGTGGGGTCGCTGATGCGGGAGAGCGTCATCGCCATTACCTTTCTGTAATACGGCGAACTCTACTACGTTTTCGTTATATCCCCGCGCTATGCGGAAAACGTAGTACCCCCGCACGGCAACGCCCTTCGGCGGTCCAGGCTCACGCAGCCTCCCATGCCACGCCTGCGACCGAACTGATGAGGACGCTATGAAATCACGAAAAGATAACGGCGCCTCTTCCGCTCCGTTATCTCACCGTTATAGAGTGCTCGCACGGTAGTTGTTTTGCTGTGGCAGCTACCGGACATGTGATTGCAGGACACTCTGGTGCAGGGAAAAGGGCCGGTCGACACTCCTCGACCGGCCCTTCGTCCGTCTCCGGCCGCTGATCCCCTCCCGCGAGGGAGGATGGGTGAGTGAAAGATGAGGATCTGACCGACCCCGACGGGCGCCTCGTGCTCGTGCGCCACGGCGAGACCGAATGGAGCCGCACGGGCCGGCACACCGGACTCACCGACATCCCGCTCACCGAGACCGGTGCGTACAAGGCCGAGCTCGCCGGCACGCTCCTGGCGACACGGCACTGGGACCTGGTGCTCACGAGCCCGCTGCAGCGGGCGGTCGAGACCGCCGCTCGCGCCGGATACCCGCGAGCTGAGATCGAGCCGCGCCTGGTCGAGTGGGACTACGGCGCGTACGAGGGGCTCACGACTCCCGAGATCGACGCGCAGCTGGGTCGTCCGTGGACGATCTGGCAGGCCGGCGCCCCCGCGGGCGCGACGCCCGGCGAGACCGTCGAACAGGTCACCGCCCGCGCGGAGTCGCTCCTCGACGAACTGCGTCCGCGCGTCCGCGCCGGCGAGCAGGTGCTGCTGTTCTCGCACGCGCACTTCCTGCGGGCGCTCGCGGGCGTCTGGCTGGGCCTCACCGCCGGCGGCGGACGCTACTTCGTGCTCGGCACCTCGGCCGTCAGCGAGCTGGGCTTCGAGCACGGCTCCGAGGTCATCACGCAGTGGAACCACGTGCGCGGACGCTGAGCCGGCGCCGCGATCAGGCCCCGGCGAGCCGGCCGTCGTGGATCGCGACGACCCGGTCCGCGGCGTCGGCCACGGTCGGATCGTGCGTCGCGACGAGCGCCGTCATCCCGTCGCGCCGCGCGCGTTCGCGGATCAGGGCGACGATGGATGCCGCGGTCACGCTGTCCAGCTGCGCGGTGGGTTCGTCCGCGAGGAGCACGCGCGGACGGTGCACGAGCGCCCGCGCGACGGCGACGCGCTGCTGCTGACCGCCGGAGAGTTCGTCCGGACGCTGACCCGCGTGGTCCGACAGGCCCACGGCCTCGAGCATCTCGGCGACCCGGAAGCGCCGTTCGCGCGCCGCCGCTCCGCGAGCGCGCAGGGGCAGCTCGACGTTCTCGGCCGCCGTCAGGAACCCCACGAGCGGGAACTCCTGATCGACGTAGCCCAGGGTCGTGCGCCGCAGCTCCGCCACCTCGCTCTCGGGCGCGCCCGTCACCCGACGGCCGCCGACCCACGCCTCCCCCGCGTCGGGATCGTCGAGGCCCGCGGCGAGCCGCAGCAGAGTGGTCTTGCCCGAGCCCGACGGTCCGCGGAGCACGACGAATTCGCCCGCCCTCGCTGTGACGTCCGCGTCGACGAGCGCCGTCGTCCGCGCGGCGCCGACGCCGAAGGTCCGGGTGAGCCCCGTCAGCCGAATCGTCTCGTCGCTCATCTCTCCTCCTCCGCCGGCTCGACCCGGACGTGATCGCTCTCGAGTTGCAGGCGGACCCGGTCCCGCATGCCGAGGCGGTCGATGTGCTCCCGCGGCAGCTGCAGCCGACCCGCGCGGTCGAGCACCGCGTATTCGCGCGCATGGTCGCCGACCTCGCCCCCGCGCCAGACCTCGACCGCCGTCCGCCCGTCCCGGATGCCGACCGTCCGGCGCACGTGGTCGGCGACACCGGCGTCGTGCGTGACGATGAGCACCGTCACCCCCGACTGCTCGTTCACCTCGCGCAGCGCCTCCAGCACCTGCGCGGAGTTCGCGTCATCCAGCTCGCCGGTCGGCTCGTCGGCGAAGAGCACGCGGCATCCATTCGCCAGTCCCAGGGCGATGGCGGCGCGCTGCCGCTCGCTGCCGGTCACCTGCCCCGGCCGCCGGTCCGCCACGGCGGTGACGCCGAGCAGGTCGAGCACCTCCGCCGCCCGCGCCGCGCGTCGGGAGCGCGGCACGCGCCCGACCGACAGCGTCAGGTCGAGGTTCTCCGCGATCGTGAGGTGCGGAAGGAAGTTGCGGCCCGTCTGCTGCCACACGAAGCCCGCCGTCGTCCGGCGGTACTCCGCGCGCTGCCGTGCGGACATCGCCAGCAGATCGTGACCCGCGACGCGCGCGGTGCCGGCGCTCGCGACGTCGAGGGCCGAGAGGATCGCGAGCAGCGTCGACTTGCCGGAGCCGGACGCACCGACGATCGCGGTGAGCTCCCCGCGCTCCACCCGCAGGTTCAGTCCCTGCAGCGCCTGCACCTCCACCCCCGCCCCGCGGTAGATGCGGACCAGGTCGATGCATTCGATCTCCGGTGCCGTGTGCTCCATCAGTCCTGCCCCTCTCTGCGTCGGCGACCGTGTCGCGCGGCGATCGCCGCGACCCCCACAGACACCCCCACCACGACGGCGGCCACGGCCGCCGCCGTACCCACCGTCGTGAGCACCACGAGCGGCGGGATCTCCGCCGCGATCCCGAGCCGTTCCCCGAGGCCGCCCGCCCCCGCGATCACGACGATCGCCGCCCACCCGACGCCCCCGCCGAGCAGCGCGGCCGCCGCGGCCAGCGGAACCGACTCGGCGAGCACGAGTCCGCGCGCCCGCGTCACACCGATCATCGACAGCACGGCGGCCGTGCGTCGCCGTTCGGCACCCGCGGCGAGCACGTCGAAGACCGCCAGCGCGAGCGCGGCCAGCACCGCCACCGCGGACGCGCCTACGAGCACGTGCGACAGAGCGGATGCCGTGGGGAGAGCGGCGCGGAGGGCGGCCTCGCTCGCGACGTCGACGATGTAGGCATCCGGCCGGGCGGCGCGCAGGTCGGCGGCGAAGCCGGCGATGTCGACGCCGGGCTGCACGCGGATCAGGTCGCACACGGAGTCGGCCGGCGCGTCGAGGGCGTCGGCGACCACGGCGTCGACGAGCACCCACGCCGGATCGGCGGTCGGCAGGGCGTCGTCGGGGGCGACGGCCGCGGAAGCCACCGGGCGCCCACCCACCTCGAGGGCGCCGGCCAGCACCTCCGCGGCCGAGGCGGACAGGATCACCGGAGCCCCGTCCCCCGCCCCCGACGGCGCAGGGATCGTCGGCTGTACGCGGCGGAGGTCGTCCGTGTCCGCCGCGAGCACCGTCACGGCGCGCAGCCGCCCGTCATCGGTCACGGGGATGCCGGACAGCGTGCGCAGCGACACGGACGCGGCCGCTCCCGCCGGGAGGGCACCTCCGGTGCCACCGCACGCGCGCACATCGGCGCCGATCGTCCGCTCGGACGCCTCCGCGATGCCCGCGTCCGCGACCTGGAGCAGACCGACGGCCGAAGTCAGCGTGGCCACGGCGATGACGACGCCGGTGATCGAGAGCACTCGTGCGCCGCCGCGCGCGAGGCGCGAGATCGCGAGGGAGACGCCGATCCGGTTCCCTCGCCACGCGCGACGCGCCCCGGGGGCGAGGACGAGCCCGATCACGCGGGCGAGTACGACGCTCGCGGCGAGCGCGATCAGCAGGGGCGTCGCCGCCAGCAGCGTGTCGGTTCCCGACTCCGGCAGACCCCGCGTGACCGTGAGAGCGACCGCCGCCGCGGCGAGCGCGACGAGCATCCCCTCCGCGGCGATCCGCACGATCGGCGGGACGGTGCGCGGTTCCACGCCGAGCACGGCGACGCCGGCGGCGAGCGCGGCTGCCCCCGTGGCGGCCCCGAGCGCGACGAGGAACCCCGAGGGAGTGGCATCCGGGGTGAGGACGAGCGCCAGCGCCCACCCCACCGCCGCACCCGGAACGGAGGCGAGGAGCATCTGCCCGCCCGCGGTCCCCGCCGTCCGCGCCCGGCCCGACCCGCGCGCCGACAGCAGGACGCGCTCGGATCGGCGCCGGCGCTCGGCCGTGGTGACCGCGACCGCGCTCACGAGGACGGCGGCACCCCACGGGGCCGAGACCAGCACCGCGGTGAGGGTCTCGAGCGCGCGCTGCTGCGCTTCGAGGTCGTGCAGCAGGGCCGAGAGCCGGGTCGAGACCGTGACCGGATACCCGTTCGGGAGAGTGGCTCCCTGCGCCGATGCCTTGTCGGCGGCACGCGCGAGAGCGGACTCGTCGACGGCCGTGACGGACCCGCCTTCCACGGGGAACGAGGCGACCAGCTGGACGCGAGCGAGGGCTCCGGCGAGCGCCGGGACGGATGCCGGGTCGACGTAGGCGCCGCCGGTGAGCAGGTCGTCGGTGGCGTTCACGCGCTCCGACGTGGGTCGAGCGAACACCCCCTGGGTCGCGGGAAGCGCCCGGTCGGAGTCCACGATCGCCGTAACCTTCGCGGTCACCTCGGTCCCCGCGAAGGTGCTGCCGGGGACGGCCCCGAGCCGGTCCGCCACATCGCGTTCGAGCGCGATCTCGACCGGCCCCTGACCCGACCACGCGGCCGGCGCGACGCCCTGGACGACGGTCCACGATGCCTGCAGCACCGGCGCGGAGCCGAAGCGCAGCCGGACGAATCGCCCGTCGGCCGCGGCGGCGGTCACGTCGGGAAAAGCGAGGATCCACCTCGGTTGACCGAGAGCCGACCGGAGCGGCTCGTCGACGCGACCCGGGTAGTCGCCGAGCGCGGAGGCGATGTCGTCGACGGACCCGGCGTCCAGGAACTCCGCGTCGAGGTCCGAGCTCCACACCACCGTCGCGGCTTCCGAGCCCTCCGCCAGCGCCAGGTCGAGACGCCGGTCGGCGACGCCGTCGAGGTAGCGCGGGACGAGGACGAGGGATGCCACGACCACCGCGACCGCGAGGCACACGAGGCTCCACGCGACGAGGTGCGGGCGGAGGAGCCGCCGACCCAGCCTCATTGCCCGGCCTCCCCGGGCGCGGTGCCGCGGCGGACCGCGACGGCGAGGGTGACGCCCGCGGCCGCGGCGACGAAGCCAGCACCGAGAACGACGGCGACCCACGGGTCGACGCTCACGGTGATCGCCACCGGCTTCGGGAGCGCACTCGTGACCATCGCCGGCAGCAGCGTCGCTGCGGTGAGGGCGGCGGCGAACGCGCCGACGACGAGACCGCCCGCGACACTCGCCGTCGCTTCACCGACCCGGAGACGGCGGCGGGCCGTGGCATCCAGTCCCGCCGCGCGCAGGGAGGCGGCCTCGGTCCGGCGCGAGCGTCGCGCGGCCACGGCGGCGGCCGCGAGCCCGGCAAGCGCGAGCACCGCCATCCCGGCCGCACCGCACCACAGCATCACGACGGCCGTCGAGAGGACGCCGCGTCCGTCGTCGGCCGCGGTCCCGCCGAGCCGCGCCCCGTCCGGGAGCACGGCGGCGAGCTCGTCGGTGGTCGCCCCCGGAGCCGGGGCGAGCCACGCGTCGTCGGTCGCGGGGAGGTCCGCGCTCACCGTCAGTCGGCTCGCCACGACGACCGTCGCGTCGAGGAACACGGCCGAATCCAACGGGGCGCCGGGGATCGCGGGGACCACCGCGGCGATGCGAACCGCGGACGACCGACCGTCGGGCGTCAGGGCGAGCGGAAGGGTGTCGCCCTCGGCGACGCCGGCGGACTCCGCGAAGCTCTGCGACACGACGGCCGGTGGCGGGGATCCCTGGGGGACGAAGCGCACGCGCGTGGTCGCGGCGTCCACCGTCGCCACCGGCGGTCCCGGATCGGCCTGCAGCGCGAGCGCATCGCCGCTGACATCGACCGGGAGGACGAGCGAGCCGAGGGCGACGGGGGCGCCGTCGACGGACACCGAGGCGATCGTGACCTGCCCGCCGGCATCCCCTGTTCCGCGGAGCGTCACCTCCACGGCGACCAGCCGCCAGGCCCCGCCGACCGCGGCCGAGACCGCCGGCACGGAGAACCCTCCGTGGGGGTCCGGCTCCACCGCCACCGTCCGGGCCCAGGCATCCTCGAGCACCAGCGCGGCGGCGGACGCGGTCGTGCCGCGCGCCTCCAGCGCAATCCGCACGCCCCGGGCTCCCTCGGGGAGGAGCGGCCCGGGAGCGTCGCCCTGGGCGGCATCCACGAGTCGTCCGATCTGCTCGAGCGCGGGATCGCCGAGCGCGGCGACCGCCGCGGGCGCGGCCAGCGTCACCGTCGCGGGGCGGGCGGCGATCGACGTGTTCTCGTTCCAGACGGGGGCGACGCCCTCGATGGCGGGGGCCGCCGCGAGCCGGGCGAGGGTGTCGGACGTGAGGTCCGGGGCGTCGGTCGTGACGCGGTACGCCGTCCCCTCCTGCGCGGCGAGCGCGGACCCGTAGGCGTGCTCCCAGGTGCTCTGGTACGCCGCCGCGATGCCGAGCTGCCCCACCGCCGCACCGACGAGGATCGCGGCGGCGAGCGCCGCCAGCGGCTGCCGGGCGGTGCGCGTCGCCCAGAGCATCCGCCCCACGCCGCCGCGCCGCGCGAGCCTCTCCCAGCCACGGCGCGACGCGATCACCGGCACGACCACGAGGATCCCGACGAGCGCGAGCAGCACCGCGGCCGGCGCAACGACGGCGATCGGATCGGGCGCGGTCCCGCGGCTGGAGCCCGAGGCAGGCGCGGGAGAGAGCAGGCGGACGGCGGAGAATCCGGCGAAGACGACGAAGACGGATGCCACGACCCCGACCGCCCACGGGCGAGATGCGACGCCGGGCCGACCCACGCTCTGCAGCGCGCGGACATCGGCGGCGGCGAGGAGAGCCACGAACAGCCCCGGAGCGAGACCGCCCGCCAACAGGATGATCCCCGCCGGCGCGATGAGCGGCAGCGGCTCCGGTGAGAGGGCGAGCACCGCCGCGACGCCGACCGCGGCCCCGATCACGCCCGGCGCGAGCCACCGCACCGCCTCCCCGGCGACGATGCGGAGCGCCGGGGCGCCCCGCGCCCAGCGCAGGCGTCGTTCCGCCGCCGTCGCACCGACGACGAGGATCGCGAACAGGACGATCACGGCCAAGGCCGTGAGCAGCGCCGACGCGAGCGCGACGGGTTCGGTGGCATCGAGGACGGCGGCGCGCGCCGCCGCGATCTGCGCGGTCGGAAGGAGACGCCCGGTGGTGACGACATCGTCCGTGGACACGCCCGCCGAGGCCACGGCATCCGGAAGCTCCTGAGCGGCGCGCACCGCGGCGCCGAGCGTCGCGAGATCCAGGCCGTCGGGGCGGGGATGCAGCGTCCAGTGCAGGCGCCGGTCGGCTCCCTGCGCGTCGGCGACGGCGGCGAGCGTCTCCGGCGCCACGAGGATCAGCCCCGAGCCGCCGCTGCGTGCGAACTCGTCGCGCACCCCGAACCAGCGGTCGGCGGCGGCGGTGGACGCGCGCCACACGCCGACGACGGTGACGGACCGCGTCCCGAGGTCGATCGTGTCGCCCACGGCGACGCCCCACTGCTCGGCCAGGGACGCCGGGACCGCGGCCTCCCCCGCGCCGACCGGCCATCGCCCCGCGACGAGCGGAAGCTCGTCGGCGCCGCCGAGGTCCGCGGCGAGATACGCCCGGCGGTCAGCGGCATCCACGAGTCCGGCCGTCTCGGTGACCGCGAGGTCGACGGAGGCGCGCGCCGGGAACGTCTGCTCGATGACCTGACGGACCGCGGCATCCTGACTCCGCGGGTCGGCGGCGCGGGGCAGCGAAAGGTCGAAGCCGGTGTCCTGCCCGGAGCGCGCGGCGATCAGGCTCCGCGCCCCCGCATCGGCCGCGCCCGCGGCGAGCGCCGGCATCGCCAGCGTCAGCGCGGTCGCGAGGGCGACCACGATCGCCACCGCGACGCCGAAAGCGGCACGCGGAGCCGCACGCGGAGCGGAGAGAGGAAAACGCACGAAGCCCCCATCGGCGGTCGTTGTCGCGACCCTACCCCGCCCTCGGCATCCGTCCTTCCTACAGTTTCCGAACGCACCGGTGGCCTCCCGACGCGCATCACGAAAAGGTCACGGAAACCTCTTCCCTTCCGTTACCTCACCGTTATAGAGTCGTCGCACGGTAACCGTTTTGCTGTGGCGGTTATCACATGTGATTGCAGGACACTCTGGTGCAGAGGGCCGGTCGGATGCCGCTTCGACCGGCCCTTCCTGTATTCACGGACATGGACGTGGCGCCGCCCCCGCCGGGTCGGGACGCCCTACCCTGAGTGCATGACCGATCGTCGTCTCGCCGTCCAGGCCTGGGAGAGCCTGTTCCGTGCGCAGCACGAGGTCTTCGAGGATCTGCGCACCGACTTCGAGTGCTCCGAGCTCTCGCAGGCCGAGTACGACGTGCTCCTGACCGTGACCCGCCGCCGCGGCATGACAGCGCGCCTGCGCGATGTCACGGCGAACATGCTGATCAGTCAGCCGAGCGTCTCGCGCCTGGTCGACCGCATGGTCGCGAAGGGTCTGCTGACGAAGTGCTCCGACCCCGAGGACGGCCGCGGCTCGCTCGTCACCGCGACCGAGGCCGGCGCGGTGGCGTTCCGTCGCCTCGCCGCCGCCCACGCGACGTCGATCGCCGACCGCATGGCGCGCCTCGACGACGCCGAGCTCGCACAGCTCGAGGCGCTGACGGCGAAGCTCCGCGGCTGACGCGCCCGGGCTTTTCCCGGGTTGGGTGTCCACAACACGCGGTTCGGCGTGAGTCGCATCCGCGTGTCTTGGACACTGAATCCCCAGAAGAACGGCAGCTGCCGCACCTCAGCACTCGATGACGTTCACCGCGAGGCCGCCCTCGCTCGTCTCCTTGTACTTCGTCGACATGTCGATGCCGGTCTGCCGCATCGTCTCCACCACGGTGTCGAGCGAGACGTAGTGGGTGCCGTCGCCGCGCAGCGCGAGGCGGGCGGCGGTCACGGCGGTCGAGGCGGCGATCGCGTTCCGCTCGATGCACGGGATCTGCACGAGCCCGCCGACCGGGTCACACGTGAGGCCGAGGTGGTGCTCCATCGCGATCTCGGCAGCGTTCTCGATCTGCCGGTTCGTTCCGCCCATGACGGCCGTCAGCCCGCCCGCGGCCATGGCGCACGCGGAACCTACCTCGGCTTGGCATCCGCCCTCCGCTCCGGAGATCGAGGCGTTGTTCTTGAACAGCGACCCGAGGGCCGCGGCCGTCAGGAGGAAGCGACGGATGCCACGGCGCCGGTTCGCCTCGGCGACTTGGGCGTCGTCCCAGCCGGCGGCTTCCGCGGGTGTCGCGGCGTGGCCGTGGAAGCCGAGCAGCGCGCTGCCGACCAGCTCGCCGTGCGGCGTGACGGCGTTGCCGACGCCGAGTCCCGAGTCGGCGAGGAACCGCCACCAGTACATCGCGACGGCGGGAAGGATGCCGGCCGCACCGTTCGTCGGAGCGGTGACGACGCGACCGCCCGCGGCGTTCTCCTCGTTCACGGCGAGCGCGAACGCCCCGAGCCACTCCCCCGGGAGCTCACGGTGCCCCTCGGCTTCGATCTCCTCGAGCTGCGCGCGGATGACCGACGCGCGCCGCTTCACCTTCAGGATGCCGGGCAGCACCCCGTCGTGGCTCAGTCCGGCGTTGACGCAGGAGGCCATGGCATCCCAGATCCGATCCAGGCCCTCGGCGATCTCCTCGTCGGACCGGAGCGCCTCCTCGTTGCGGCGGGCGGCCTCGGCGATCGTGATGCCGTGCTCGTCGCACAGCGCGAGGAGCGTCGCGGCGTCGGTGTAGGGGAACGGCACGGGCGCGGCGGCGACCCGCGGCGGCTCGCCCTCGCGCCGGATGAACCCGCCGCCGACGGAGTAGTACGTCTCCTCCGCGAGGACCGTGCCGTCCGCTGCCCGCGCGGCGAGCGTCATCGCGTTCGGATGCCCCGGCAGGCGCGTGCGCGGCGCCAGCACGATGTCGTCTCTCGAGAACGGGATGCCATGGCTCCCGGCGAGCGCGAGCGTCTGCCCGTCGGGCCAGTCCGACCACGCCCGGCGCACGGCATCCGGATCCACCGTCTCGGGTTCGAGCCCCTGGAGGCCCGCGACCACGGCATCCGGGGTGCCGTGCCCGATCCCGGTCGCGCCGAGCGACCCGTACAGGGCGCACGAGACGGATGCCACGTGCTCGAGCGCTCGGGTGGAACGCAGGCGTGCGGCGAATTCTGCGGCGGCCCTCATGGGGCCGACCGTGTGGGAGCTCGAGGGTCCTACACCGATGGAGAACAGCTCGAACGCCGAGACATAGGCGCTCATGCGTCCAGCGTACGTCGCGCCCGCGTCACCGCCCGGACACTCGCGCGCCACGCCCGGGATGCCCTGCCGTCGGCGCCGATTAGACCTCTGCACCGATCCCGTCTATGCTGGACCACGGCCTGCGCGCCGTTTCGCGCGGAGGCCCTGCGCCCGTAGCTCAATGGATAGAGCATCTGACTACGGATCAGAAGGTTAGGGGTTCGAGTCCCTTCGGGCGCACACTGTGTTGAGACAGTGATAAAGCCCCGGCCGTGAGGAAACTCCGGCCGGGGCTTTATGTCTGTCGCGGTGACGTCAGAGATGCGCGCGCAGGTGCTCGCTGAAGGCCCTCAGAGTCGGGTACGCCGGAGCCTGCCACGGGGACACCGGGATGAAGTAGATCGTGTCCCGCGTGCGCAGCACATTGTCGATGCGGAACCGGACGAGCGTTCCCCCCTCGGCGACGGGCGTGACCCAGACGGAGAACTCGGCGTGGGTCACGCGGATCCAGTTCTTCGCGACACCGTCGATGCGGTCGGAACCCGACCTGCTCAGCGTGAGCTTCTCCCCGCCGGCGCTGGCGAACTCGGCTGCGTCGTCGACGATCCGAGCGACTTCGTCGACAGCGCGCGCCGTCGTGGTCTCGAACTGGATCGCCGCGATTTTCTCGTCGATCGCAGCCACGTCAGTCGCGCCCCGCGTTGCGCTCAGCGATCCGGCGCTCGGCCTCGGCTCGCTTGAAAGCTGTGGTCTGTCGCTGCCCGATGTACGCGAGGATTCCGCCGACGACGAGGAGACCCAGGAGCAGCGGGAGGTCGCGGGGATAGAACCCGACGACAGCACCCCAGATCAGGCCGATGACGACGAGGAGACCTCCCACTGCCGTGAGCAGGTAACCGGGGACGGGCGAGTTCATGGCGATCCTTTCGCGGGGAGGCGGGCACCGAAACGGTCGTCCGAGGGCCCCCACCTCAGTGTGTTCGCGACGCTAATGCGCTCTCGCCGTCACGACGATGGGCCACATTCCCCATCGCCCTCCCGCTCCCCGGGTCTCCCGCGCACCTCGGATGCACCCTTGACCCGCGCGGCGTGTTCGCGCTAGTTTGCGCAACAAATCCCTATTGTTTCTGCGACTAAGGACTTGATGTGACAGAGCCGTCCATGCCCCTTCCCCGTCGTGCCTTCTCGCGGCGCTCCATGCTGCTCGGGTCGCTCGTCGGCGCCGCTGCCGCCGGCGCCGCGCTCGGCGGGGGCCTCACCCGTCCCGCCGTGGGCACCGTTCCCGCCGCCACCGGGCTCATCGACCCGGCCCTGGCGGGCGTGCATCCGCGCCTGATCCTGGGCACGCGGGTGTCCCTCACCGAGTTGGCGCGCCGGGCCGCCGCGCCCGCCTACGCCCCGTTCGTCAGCACCCTCCTCAGCTACGCCAACGGCCGCGCCGCCCTGCCGACGATCACCGGCAACGGCGACGACAATCAGTGGCAGTCCGTGTACTGGGCCCTCCCCGAGCTGGCGATGGCGTACCTCATCACCGGCAACTCCACGTACTCGACGAAGCTCCGCAACTGGACGCTCTACGTCTGCGACCCGGCCACCCGCCCCCAATGGGGCGGCGAGAACGGCGGCTCGATGGGCAACGCCGCCGGCCTCATCGGCGTCTCCGTCGCCTACGACTGGTGCTATGACCTGTTCTCGCCGGCCGAGCGCGCCACGATCCGCGACAAGCTCGCGCTGCAGGCCGATCGTCTGATCGGCCAGTTCGGCAACACCTCGGTCGCGACGGATGCCTACTGGAAGAACGACCCGCAGCCCAACCACCGCCACTTCCGCGTCGACGGAATCACGGCGGCCGCCGCCGCGATCCACGGCGACGGCGCGGCGGACTCCGGCGAGAGCGACGACTACCGCCTCGAGTTCGCGCGCTCCCAGCTGCGCCACGTGCTGAACTGGATCTCGCCCGACGGGTCGCAGCACGAGAGCATCACCTACGCGGTCTACGGCAACGAGCACATCATCCGCGCCGTCGACGTCCTCGACGGCATCGGCGGGGGCGATCTGTGGGCCGAGCCGGAGCTCCCGGGCATGGGCTCGTTCAAGGTCGACATGTCCCTGCCGGGCTTCCCGGCGCAGTTCTGGTACGGCGACACCGACGGCAGCCAGTACTACTTCAACCCGTTCCTGTGGCGGATCGCCGGCAAGTACGGCGACGGGGAACTGCAGGACTTCCTGCACCGGCTCTACACGTCCGGCAGCGCGGGGGCGACCTCCTTCTTCTACAACGCCTGGAACCTGCTGTGGTTCGACGACTCGCTCGCCGCCACGGGCCTCGACGACCGCCCGACCACACGCCTCTACAGCGACCTCGGGATCGTGGCATCCCGGTCCGGATGGGCGAGCACCGACGTCTCGCTCCACGTGAAGGCCGGGGTCATGGGCGGTCGGCGCCTGAACCAGTGGCGCGACCGGCTCGGCCCCAACGCCACGTACATCAACGTCGGCCACGACCACCCCGACGGCGGGCACTTCAGCATGTCCTTCGGCGGGGCCGTCTTCGGCGCGTACGCACCGTACGGTGCGTACCTGACGAAGCAGACGAACGCGATCGTCGCGGGCGCCGACGTCGGGCAGGCCGGTGAAAAGTCGAGCGGATTCACACAGCCGTACACCGACATGCGCGACCGCGCGTCGATCCCCGCGGTGAGCAGTCTCGGGGCCGACACAATCATCGTGGCCGACGTCTCCGGGCTGTACGCCTCGCCGAGCACGTCCGGGATCACCCGCGCGCGCCGGACGATCGCGTTCCTCGATCGCCAGGCCGCGATCGTGCTCGACGACGTGACGGCCGGAACCGCGAAGGACATCCACTCGCTGTTCCACAGCAAGGGCACGGTCACCGACGTCACCGGCGGGTCGGACATCGCACAGACGATCGGCTCGAGCACGGTGACGGCGAGGTACCTGCAGTCGTCGCCCGACAGCGGCGCCACGTTCTCGCACGCGGCCGACACGCTGGCCGTGCTCGGGACGACGTGGCGGTCGACGGTCCCGTCCACCACCGCCGCCCACTTCGCCGCGGCGCTCGTCCCGCAGCGGTCCGCGGCCGACGCGGCCACACTCGCCTCGGCCACCGCGACCGGTCAGCTGAGCGCCGACCTCACCCGCCCCGGGCGGATCGACACGGTCGCCGTCGCGTCGACCACCGACGGCCGCGGCACCCTCACGGTTCCGGGAGCCCAGGCGGACGCCCGCGCGCTCGTCGTCCGCCGCGCCTCCACCTCGGCGGACCCCAGCGTCGCGACCGTCGTGGATGCCGCTTCCGCCGTCGTCGCGGGAGTCAGCGTCGCCGTGCAGGGCGGGCGTCGGAACCTCCGCCTGACGGTCGAGACGGGCGACCTCCGGATCGCGCTCGTCGGGGTCCTGCCGGACGACCTGCCGGGGGCCGACCTCGTGCTCGGGCAGCTCACGCCCGGCGCGATCGATGTCGAGGTCGATGGAACGGTCCGTCACCTCACGGTGGGCGGCGACGGCAAGGTCACCGTCACGCTGACGCCGGCCGACCGGCACGAGGTCGTCGTCCCGCTCCCCTGACCCACGGACCGGAACTCCCGCCCGCGCCGAACCGGGGGTGCGCGGGCGGGAGTTCCTCCGTGTGCGGGACGGATGCCGGGAGCCGAGTCCCCCCTCTATCTCCGCGATAAACGCGATCCACGGCGGGAAACACGTTGGCACGCCGTTTCCTGGCGTCGATCGCGTTTATCGGTGAGGGGCCCCAGCCGCTCGGAAGCCCCGACTCAGGCCAGCGTCGGCAGCAGCCCCGGATCGACCGCCCCGGTGAGGGGCTGGCCAGCGCGGTAGCGCTGCACCTCCTCGAGGATGAACGCCCCCATCTCGCCGATCTCGCTGCCCTGCACGCCCGCGGCGTGCGGTGTGCACACGACGTTCGGGAGGCTGAGCAGCACGTCTCCCGGCTCCAGCGGCTCGGGTTCGGTCACGTCGAGGACGGCATCCAGGCGTCCGCTGAGACACTCGGCGCGGAGAGCGTCGTGGTCGACGAGGGCACCGCGCGCGGTGTTGATGAGCGTCGCTCCGTCGGGCAGCAGCGCGAGGCGCCGCGCGTCGATCATGCCGCGCGTGGCGGGGAGGCTCGGCGCGTGGAGCGTGAGGATGTCGCTGTGCGCGCAGAGCTCGTCGAGCTCGAGCTGCCGCGCCCCGAGCGCCTGCACCAGCGCGGGATCGACGACCGGGTCGTACACGGCGACGTCCCAGCCGTCGGCGACGAGCCGCTGGATCACGCCACGGCCGATCGCGGACGCGCCCACGACGCCGATCCGCAGACCGAAGCGCCCACGGCGGCCCCGCACGGCGGGGAACCCGGCGACGCGGTACTCCTGGGCGAGCGGCAGCGCGCGGTGAGCGCTCAGCATCACCATCGCGACCGTGTAGTCGATGACCGGCGCCGCTCCGATCCGCACGGCCGAGGTCACGTCGAGCCCCGCGCGCCACGCGGCCTCCCCCATGACGCTCTTCACGGAGCCTGCCGCGTGGAACACCCCGCGCAGCCGGGGCGCCCGCGCGAGCAGGGCCTCGTCGACGTGGACGGCACCCCAGCTCGTGATGAGCAGCTCGGCGTCGGACAGGTGCTCGGCGACCGGGTCGTCGAGGGAGTGCAGGGGCCGCTCGTCGAGCAGGTCGACGGTGCGATGGAGCGCGGCCTGGAGGCGCGGCGGGAACACCTCCGGGACGACGTTCTCCCACATCGACAGCAGGACCCGAGGGCGCCGGCTCACGCGCCGGCCCCCGTCACGACGCTGCCGAGCGCGGTGCGCACGGTGGGCTGCACGCGTCCGGTCCAGCGCAGGTCCTCGGCCGAGAAGCCGAGCGACACCGTGAACTCCCCGGGTTCCGTCATCCATCCGGCATCCGAGGACCAGTGCGCGAACGCGCGCGGCGGGATCTCGATGCGGACCGTGCTGCGGACCCCCGCGTCCGCCTCGACCGTGGCGAACGCCGCGAGCCACAGCGGCGGGCGCTGCACGTCGGATTCGCCGCGGGACAGGTACGCCTGGAGCACGTGCCGGCCGCGTCGGCGCCCGGTGTTGGTCAGGTCCGCCACGAGGAAGAGACGGCCGCGGACCTCCTCCACGCGCACGGCGCCGAGCGCCCACGCCGTGTAGCCGAGTCCGTGCCCGAACGGGTAGGCGGGGGCCGCGTCCGCGGTCGCCCACGCGCGGTACCCGATGTTCAGGCCCTCCCGGTAGCTCAGGATGCCACCGCGCGGGACCACGTCCGAAACCGGAGCGTCCTCGAGGCGCGCGGGCCACGTGGTGGGGAGGCGACCGCCGGGCTCCTCGCGACCGAGGAGGACGTCCGCGAGCGCGGTGCCGAGCTCCTGTCCGCCGAACCACGTCAGCAGCACCGCCGCCGCGTCGTGACGCCACGGCGTCTCGACCGGCGCGCCCGCGGCCACGACGACGATCGTGCGGGGGTTCACCGAGAGGGTCGCGGCGACGAGCGCGTCCTGCTCGGGCGGCAGCTTCAGGTCGGTGCGGTCGTGCCCCTCGGACTCTCCCCCGGCGGGGGTGCCCACGCACACGATCGCGACGTCGGCATCCCGCGCCGCGGCCATCGCCGCCTGGAGCGCGGACGCGGAATCACCCTCGTACGCGCGGCCGAGGCGGACATCGAGGATGCGCAGCGGCAGATCCTCCGGCGCCTCCGCCGAGACGCGGACGCGGATGGCCTGCCCCGCGACGGCGTCGACCACAGCGGCGAGCGGATCGGCGTGCGCGATGTGCGCCCCCTCGACGCGTGCTCCGCCGTCCGCAGCGTCCACGGGCACGCCGTCGATCGAGAGCGTGCCCGCGGCCGGGACGTCGATCCCCAGACGCAGCCTCCCCGAACGCGACGGGACGACGTCGAACTCGATCTCCAGCGCTCGCGCGGCGTCGGGCAGATCGCCCAGCCAGATGACGCGCGCCGTCGACCGTCGTTCGTCCGACAGCACCGCGCCGTCGCCGTCGAACAGTCGCGCGCGCACGGCCCCGGCGGTCCCGTCGGGAGCACGCAGCTCGCCCGCCTCGAACGGTTCCACCCGATCGGGCACGGTCCCGTCGACGACGGTGAGATGGATGCCCGCCTCCCCCGCGAGCGCCTCGGCCGGTGTCGACACGCGCACCGGGAACACCTCGGAGCTCCCGCCGCCCTGCACCCGCGGACGCGTCGCGCCCGGCCCGAGAAGGGCCACGCGCAGCGGTGCGTCGGGAGTCACGGCGAGGGGAAGGATGCCGTCGTTCTGCAGCAGCACGGCGCCGCGGGTCAGCACGGTGCGGGCCAGGATGCCGGGATCCAGCGGCGAGAGCCGCGGCCGGAGTCCGCCCCCGAGCGCACCGGTGCGCTCGGCGAGACGCAAGATGCGCCGCACCTTCTCGTCGATGAGCGCTTCGGGCACATCTCCCGCCTCGACCGCGGCGCGCAGCGCGTCGCCCCACGCGCCGCGCGGCCCCGGCATCTCGAGGTGCTGCCCCGCCGCGGCGGCGGCCACCGACCGCACCGCCGACCAGTCGGAGACGACCACGCCGTCGAAGCCCCAGGCCGTCACGAGCGGGTCGTCGAGCAGTCGGTTCTCGCTCATCGTGACCCCGTCGACGGCGTTGTACGCGCTCATGATCGCTCCCGCGCCCGCCTCCAGAGCGACGCGGAATGGCTCCAGGTAGAGCTCGTGGAGCGTGCGCTCATCGGCATCCACGGAGACGGTCATGCGCTCGGTCTCGGAGTCCCCCAGGACGTAGTGCTTGGGGCAGGCGACCACCCCGCCGTCCTGCAGCCCCCGGACATAACCGGCCGCGATCTCGCCCGACAGCACCGGGTCCTCGGAGAACGACTCGAACGTGCGGCCGCCGAGCGGGCTGCGGTGCAGGTTGACGGTGGGGCCGAGCACGACGTCGACACCGTGGCGCACCGCCTCGTCCGCGAGGGCGCTCCCGGCGTCGCGGGCGAGCGCGGGATCCCACGTCGCCGCGAGGGCGCCCGCGGACGGGAACACGACCGACGGCTGGCGCTCGTCCATCGTCGGGCCGCGCACCCCGACGGGCCCGTCGGACAGGACGAGCGGCCGCAGGCCGATCCGCGGCACCGCGGCGGTGGACCAGAAGTCGCGGCCCGTGACGAGCGCGATCTTCTCGTCGAGCGTCAGGGCGGCGAGCGCTCCCTCGACACCGACGACCGGCATCCGCTCGGGCACGGGATGGGCGTCGAGCCACGAGGTCGCCGCCGCGAGGGCATCGCGCAGGGGCGGCAGCTCGGGATGCCACCGCCGCTCCCACTCGAGACTCAGATAGCCGTCGTATCCGCGGG
Source organism: Microbacterium sp. SLBN-111 (assembly GCF_049739645.1). Taxonomy (NCBI): domain Bacteria; kingdom Bacillati; phylum Actinomycetota; class Actinomycetes; order Micrococcales; family Microbacteriaceae; genus Microbacterium; species Microbacterium sp. SLBN-111. Next base: position 2,082,536 of record NZ_JBMGQH010000001.1, on the reverse strand, counting down.
CGTCGAGTTGCAGCAGGATCTCGTGGAGCGGGATGCCACCCTGCCCGGGCAGCACGGGCCGTCCGTCGCCGCGCCCGACGACGTCCTTCACCTGGACGTGCCGCAGCCACGGCGCGAGGAGCGCGACGGTCGTGGAGACAGGCTCCCCCGCGACCCACGGGTGCGCGATGTCCCAGATCGCGCCGACGTGCTCGTCGTCGACGGCGTCGAGGACCCGCGCCACGGCGAGGCCGGTCGGGTGCGAGTCGTGGGTCTCGAGCCAGACGTCCACCCCGGCCTCGCGCGCGACGCTGGTCGCCGCGCGCAGCCGGCGCACCAGCACGGCATCGTCCTCGCCGCCCGGGAACACGCGGATCGCGGGGAAGCCGAGGTCGCGCGCGAGGGCGGCCTCCGCGCGCACGCGCGCGAGCACGTCGGCATCCGTCGCGGCGGAGTCGGCGACGTTGACGTAGGTGGCGAGGCACACCCGATCGACCTCGGCGAGGACGGCGCGGGCGTCCGCGCGCTGCGCGGCGGAGAGGTGGACGTTCACGGCTCGGTCCTCGGCGGAGCCGACCTCGACGCCGGTCCAGCCGGACTCCATCGCGACCGCGACCACCTTGACGAGGGAGGCCTCGGTCATTCCGAGCGTGGAGAAAGCGCGTCGTCGCATCATCGAGGACTCCTTCGGCAGCCGGCGAGACAGCAACAATGCTGCTCTCGCGTAGCAACATTACAGAAACAAGTTGCGAACGCAAGCGCGGACAGGCCACGAAACGGCAACGAGCCCCGCCGGGACGGCGGGGCTCGTGTCCGAGTGAGGGGGTGTCAGCGGCGCGGGGCGGCCACCGAATCGCGCACGACGACGTGCGTACCGAGCTCGACGACCGAGCCGGCGTGGCCGGGGAGCGGCTTCTCGACGGCGAGGCGCGCGGCCTCCCACCCGAGGTCGAACACCGGCAGGTGCACCGTGGTCAGCGGCGGGTGCAGGCGCTGCGCGACGCGGTCGTCGTCGTAGCCGACGACCGACATGTCCTCGGGCACCGACAACCCGGCATCCGTCAGCGCACGCACCACATCGAGGGCGTGGAAGTCGCTGTTGGCCACGATCGCGGTCACGTCGGGGTGCTCGCGGAGCAGCGTCACGGTGTGGGCGTACGCCTGATCGGGCGCGGGGCTGCGACGCGACCGCCGCGGCGACGGGTCGGTGTAGACGGCGGCCGGATCCAACCCGTGGGCGGCGAGCGCGGCGCGCATACCGGCGATGCGCCCCTCGGTCGTGGAGTACTCCTCGATGCCGCCGACCCACGCCACGCGCGTATGACCGCGCGAGAGCAGGTGACTGGTGATCGCGAACGCCCCGCCGGAGTTGTCGTAGCCCGCCGCGAGCGCGCGCTCCGCCGGCATCGGGCCCGGGCGCGCGCACATCACCAGACGCGCGTCGATCTCCTCGAGCATCGTCGCGTAGTCGCCCAGCCGGTCGGCGTAGTCGGCCGAAGCGTAGACGCCGCCGACGAACACCACGGCATCCAATTCCCGTTGACGGGCGACGAGGCGGACGATGTCGCGTTCGCGATCCACGTCCCCCTCGGTCGGGAAGATCATGCTGATGCGCCCGTGCTCGACCGCCGCGGCGTCGATACCGCCCAGCACCCCCGAGACCAGCGACGAGCGCACGTCCGGGACGATGACGCCGATGGTCCGTGTCGCCTCGCGCCGACGGGCCCGTGCCTCGGAGTATCCGAGCTCGCGCATCGCGGCGACCACGCGCCCGCGGGTCGCCTCGGCGATCGGGTACGTCCCCGACAGCACGCGGGATGCCGTCGACACCGACACCCCGGCCAGTGCCGCGACCTCGCGGAGATTCGCCCGGCGGACACCCGTGTCGTCCGGCGCACTCATCGAGTCTCGCGCTCCATACCTCCGAAGATAGCTCAGGGCCGTCTCCGTCAGCCCTTGATGCCGTTGGCGAGACCGACCGACCGCAGGAACTGCCGCTGGAAGATCAGGAACAGCCCGATCGGGACGACCATCGACAGGAACAGCGCCGCCATCATGACCGAGTACTCCAGCGCGGGCTCGATGCGGGGCAGGGCGACCGAGATCGGCTGCACCCCCGGGTCCTGCAGGACGAGCAGCGGCCACAGGTACTCCTTGTACGCCGCGACGGCGCTGAGCAGCGCCAGTACCGACAGGATCGGGCGCGACAGCGGGATGACCAGCGACCACAGCACCCGCACGGGACCGGCGCCGTCGATGCGCGCGGCCTCGATGAGTTCGCGCGGGATGGAGTCGAAGAAGCGCTTGGCGAGCACGAGCGAGAAGGCGCTCGCCCCGGCCGGGAGCCAGACCGCCCACAGCGTGTTGAGGAGGCTGATCCCGAGGCCCGGGAGGTCGAGCACCGTCAGGTAGAGCGGCACGAGCGAGACGATCCCGGGGATGAACAGCGTCGCGAGGACCGCCCAGTAGACGACGTTGCCCCACCGCGGGCGGAGGATCGACAGCGTGTAGGCGCCGGTCACGCAGACGAACAGGGTGACGGCCGCGCTGCCGAGCGCCATGAGGAGCGTGTTCAGCAGGTAGCGCCAGATCCCGAGGTCGTTCCAGACCGCGGCGTAGTTCGACCAGTCGAAGACCGAGGGGATCAGCGTCAGCGGGTCGGTCACGAGTTCGGTCGTCGTGGAGACGGATGCCTTGGCCAGCCACACCAGCGGAAGCACCGCCGCCACGATCAGGCCGATGAGGACGAGCGTCTGGACGATCCGCAGCGTCCAGCGCACGACGGGGCGGCGACGGTCGCCCCAGGAGGAGACCGAGCGCGGGACCTCTTCGGGCTCTTCCTGTCGGCGGAGGCGCCGCCGCGACGACGGCGACACGGGAGGCTGCGTGAGGGTGTAGGTGTCAGTCATTGTCGTTGAGCCTGCGCGTCGCGAACTGGTAGACGATCGACACGATCGCCAGGACCACGGCGAGCATCACGCTGAGCGCGGCCGCCGCTCCGTAGTTCGAGTTCACGAACCCGTACTGGTAGATGAGCATCAGGATCGAGATCGAGGCGTTGTTCGGGCCGCCGCCGGTGAGGAGCTTCGGTTCGTTGAACACCTGCATGGTCCCGATGAGCTGCAGGAGGATGAGGACGAGGATGACGCCGCGGATCTGCGGCAGCGTCACGTGCCACACGCGCCTCCAGACGCCCGCGCCGTCGAGTTCGGCCGCCTCGTAGAGGTCGGGACGGACGCCGCCGAGTGCGGCGAGGTAGATGATGACCGACGTGCCGGCACCCGCCCACGTCGCCGTGAGCACCATCGACGGGATGACGAGCTGCTCGGAGTCCAACCACGCGAACGGGCCGAGCCCCACCGTCCCGAGCAGCGAGTTCAACAGCCCGCTGGGGCCGGGCATGTAGAGCACCTTCCACAACAGGATCGCCACGACCGGGGGGATGACCACGGGGAGATACGCGAGCGCGCTGTAGAGACCCTTCCAGCGGCGCAGCTCCGACATGACGACGGCGAGCGCGAGCGGCAGCGGGGCACCGACGAGCAGGCCGATCGCGGTGAAGAGCACCGTGTTGAGGATCGCGCGGGGCAGCACGGGATCGGTCAGCACGTACTCGAAGTTCGTCAGGCCCACCCACTTGCTGGTGAGGAAGTTCGTCTTCTGGAACGACAGCACGAGACCGCGCACGATCGGGCCCCAGGAGAAGTAGGCGAAGACGAGCACGAGGGGTGCGCCGAAGGCGATGGACCACAGCCCCCCGCCGCGCACCCAGCGCTGCACACGCGGGAGGAGGCCCCCGCGCGCCTGGCGCGCGGGGACCCCGACCGGTACCGAGAGGACTCGAGTCACTGCGAGATGATCCGTTCGATGCGGGAAGCGGCATCCTTCACGAGCGGCTCGATCGGCGCCGAGGGATCGCTCAGCACCGCCTGCACGGTCGACGCCAGGTCGGCGTAGACCTCCTGAGCCCGGGTGGTGGGCTCGGGGATCAGCGGGATCTTCGTGAGCGAGTCGACGTAGTTCGTGAAGTGCGACGGGTCGACGTTGATGTCGTCGGCGATCCACTCGCGGTATTGCTTGTAGGCGTCCGCGCTGAGGGGCGACAGGCCCGGGAGACCGACGATGCCGCCGTCCTTGACCAGGGCCTGAGCGTTCGCTGTGGCCGTGTCCTTGCTGGTGAACTTGCCGAAGTAGTAGAAGTCGACCCACTTCGCCGCCGCGAGCAGCTGCTCGGGCGTCGACTTCGGGTTCGTCATCTGCACCGTGCCGAGGAGCGGCGTGCCCGCCCCGGTCGTGTCGCCCTGCGGGAGGTGCGAGGCGCCGATGACGGACAGGTCCATGTCGTAGACGTTGTTCAGCCACTCGTACGACGCCACGGGGGCGACGAACATGCCCGCTCGCCCGGCGGCGAACTCCTGCATGATGGTCTTCAGGTCCATGATCACGGAGGATCCCATGGACTTGTCGGTCGAGAACATGTCGCGCAGGCTCTGGAGCGCCTCGACGGACGCCGGGTTGTCGATCGTGACCTGGTCACCCGCCTCGTTCTCGATCGTGCCGCCGCGCGAGTACACCGACGCGGTGTAGATCCAGCCCGCCTGGCCTTCCTGCGTGATCTGCAGGTAGCCGGGGTTGCCCGTGGCCTTCGTGATGGCCTTGGCCGCGGTGCGGACCTCGTCCCACGTGGCCGGCGGCTTGTCGGGGTCGAGGCCGGCCTTCTTGAAGAGATCGCGGTTGTACATCAGCGCGACGGTGTCGACCGTGGTCGGGATGCCATAGGTCTTGCCGTCGGCCTGCGCGGGCTTGAGCGTGTCGGGGTTGAGCCGGTCCAGGATGCCGAGCTGATTCACGACGTCCGTGAGGTCGGCGACCTGCCCGTTGGCGATCACCTGCTGCGTATTGGTGAACGGAACACCCATCACGGTGGGCATGGTGCCGCCGGCGACGAGGGCGGAGAACGACCCGTTGTCCCAGCGCGTCTCACTGGGCTCGACGGTGATGTTGGGGTTCGCCTTCTCGAATTGGTCGACGGCGTCGAGGAAGTTCTTGCGAGCCGCCTCGGCCTTCGTGCTGGGCAGGTCACCGACGGTGATGGTGACGCTGGCGCTGGGATCGATGGTCGGCTGCTGCTGTGCGCCGGCGCACCCCGTGGCGGACACGGCGAGCGCGCCCACGACGATCGCGCCGAGACCGACGCGGGTACGGAGATTCATCATTGAAACCTCGAGCTCTCTCTAGTGCTGGATCGGATCTTCGGATCGCGACGCTGCGATGCTAGTTGAAATATTTCAATTCGTGCAAGGATGAACATAATGGATCTCAGCCACCAAGGAAGGAGGGCGAGCGATGACAGACCAGGACTTTCCGTCGATGCACGACGTAGCCCGCGTCGCAGGCGTATCGATCGGGACGGTTTCCAACGTCTTGAACAAACCTGAAATCGTGGCCCCGCCGACGCTGCGTCGCGTCCGATCGGCGATCGACGAGCTCGGGTGGCGCCCGACCGGACGCGGGCGGCGCGCCCCCGCGGGTCCCGACCTCGTCGGCATCGTGCTCGCGGGCGCGGAACCGCACCGGGCGGCGCTCCTGGATGGCATCCGTCGCCGGCTGGCCGTCGGCGGCGCACACCCGCTCGTGACCTTCCCCAGTGACGAGCCCACCGGACTCGACGATGCCGTACGCGCCCTCGAGCGGGCCGGCGTCCGCAGCGTCCTGCTCGAACTGACCGCCGGCGCCGAACCCGTCGCCGTGCAGGCCGCGGAACGCGGTGTGGCGGTCGCCGTGATCGGTTCCCCCACGACCTCCGAACTGAGCTCCGTCGCCGCCGACCACGAGGCCGCGGTCGCCCTCGCGGTCGCGCACGCCCTCGACAGCGGGCGTCGGCGAATCGTCCTGGTCCACCCGCCGCACGACCGGACCGGCGCCGAGCTGCGCCGCACGGCCGCGCGGGACGCGGTCCGCGCGGCCGGGTTCGACCCGGCCGAGGTGCTGGCGGAGCACGACGCGCTGGGTCACGACAGCGCCGCCGGACGCGCGGCGGTGGAGTTCCTCGGGGAGCGCGGGATGAGCTTCGACGCGATCATCCTGCCCGACGACCGCACCGCCGCGGGAGCCTGGCGGCGACTGGCCGAGGACGGCGACGGCAACGGCGGGCGACGCGCGCTGGTGATCGCAGGTCACGACTCGGACGTGGCCGAGGCCCTCGGCATCCCGGCCATCCGGACGCCGCTCACGGCGATCGGCTACCAGGGTGCCGACATCCTCCTCGCCGAGCGCAAGGACCCCCGCCGCGCCCGCGTGCGCCAGGTCTTCCCCGTGGAGCTCGTCGCCCGGGGGCCCCGCTCATGAGCCTGGATGCCGTCATGGCCCACGCCCTGCGGGACGTGCTCGACTGGGACGACTACGCCGTCGCCGTCGCCGAGCTGACCTCCGCCTACGTCCCGCGGTCGGTCGACGTGTCCGAGCACTCCGCCCCGGGTCCGCTCGGACCCGTGCGCGTCCGCGTCTACCGTCCACTCGACGCCCCGACCGATGCGCCGGGACTGCTGTGGGTGCACGGCGGCGGCTTCACCGCCGGCGACGTCGACATGGCGGAGTCCGACGTCGTGGCGCGCGAGCTCGTCGCCCGGGCGGGCGCGGTCGTCGCGAGCGTCGACTACCGTCTCGCCGGCCCCGCCACGCGGTTCCCCGCCTCGCTCGACGACGTCGAGTCGGCGTGGACCTGGCTCTCCGAACGGGCGCGGGAGTTCGGCATCCATCCGGCACGTCTGAGCCTCGGCGGGTGCTCCGCGGGCGGCAACCTCGCCGCCGCGACGGCCTCCCGACTCGTCGATCGGGGCGCTCCGCAGCCCGCCGCCCTGGTGCTGGGGTACCCGCTCCTCCACTTCCCCGTCCCGGGCGTCGAGATCGACGGGGTCGACGACCTGCCCGACATCCTGCGCTTCGGCCTCGCGCACAACATCGACGTGATGCGCGGATACGTCGGGCGCATCGACGACCTTCCCGGGGATGCCGCGCCGGGAAGCCGGCATCCCCGGGGCTTCCCGCCCACTCTCCTCGCGCTCAGCGAGATCGACGAGCTGCGCGGCTCGGGCGAGTTGTTCGCGGTGCAACTCCGCGACGCCGGCGTTCCCGTGCGCGTGGAGGTCGCCGCGGGGATGCCGCACGGGCACCTCAACATTCCGCCCGTCGCCAGCCTGCCCGAGGTCGCGCGCACGCTCGACTCGATCGCGAGCGTGCTCGCCGAAGCGAGGTCGTCGACGCCGGTGCCCTGAGCGGCGACTTTCGGCCGATTCGCGCAGAAGGGGACTTTGGTCCCTCCCCCTCCCCGCCGCGTCCCGGTATCTTCTCGGTCACGTTCCCACGGGTCGGCAAAGGGGCTCCCGATGTTCGGTTTCACACGCACCACGTCAGAGATCACCTGGAAGTCCATCGACGGCGATTTCCTGCTCGGCAGCTGTTCGCGCCGCATCTTCGGCTACGCCACGCGAAGCGCACGGGGCTCGTGGTCCGCCTTCGACGACGAGGCCCGGCCCCTCGGCGTCTTCGCCGACGTCGAGGACGCGAAGCGGGCGCTGTGGCGGGCGCACCGCGAGGGTCACGAGGCCGTGTGCACCGCCCCTCCCGAGATCCTGTCGCGTCGGGGGGAGAAGACGCGGGCGATGCGGGCCTCCGCCGAGGAACGATCGCGCACCGTGGCCGCGCAGCCGGCGTCCTGGTAGGCCACTCTCAGGCCGCGGGCGCCGGGGTCAGGCGCTTCCGCAGGGCGCGGACCGCGTCGCGACCGGCGCGGTTGGCGCCCACCGTCGACTGCGAGGGACCGAACCCGATGAGGTGGACGCGCGGCTCCTCGGCGACCTGCGTCCCGGTCATCCGGATGCCGCCCCGTGCGTTCCGGAGGTGGAGCAGGTCCAGGTGGCGGAGGTCCGCCCGGAAACCCGTCGCCCAGAGGATCGCGTCGACCGCCGTGAACGAGCCGTCCGCCTCTCGCACACCGTCCGGTTCGATCGCGGTGAACATCGGACGACGCACGAGAGCACCGCGCTCCCGCGCTGCGACCGCGTACGGCAGCCAGGACAGTCCCGTGTAGGAGACGACGCTGCCGGAGGGATTACCGGCCTCGACGTCCGCGACCACCTTCGCGATGACGTCCCGCCCCGTCTCCGGGGTGAATTCGCCCTCCCAGAACACGGGCTCCCGCCGCGTGTACCAGAACACCGTGGCCACGCGGGAGATCTCCTCCAGGAGCTGTACCGCCGAGATGCCGCCGCCGACGACCGCCACGCGGAGCCCGGCGAATTCGTCGAGCGAGACGTAGTCGCGGGTGTGCAGTTGCCGGCCTCGGAAGGTGTCCTGCCCCGGGTACCGCGGGAGCACGGGGTTGTTCCAGGTGCCGGTCGCGTTGATCACCGCGCGCGCCTCCCACACCCCCGCGCTCGACTCCACGAGCAGGTCGCCGTCGGGGTCGGCATCCGCGAACCGCACCGCGGTCACCGCGACGGGGCGCAGGATCGGCGGCCGCAGGTGCGCTTCGTAGGCGGCGAAGTACGCGGGCACCGCGTCGCGGCTCGACGCGGTCGAGTCGATCGGCGGCTTCGGGAACCCGGGCAGGTCGAAGATCCCGTTGACCGTCGACATCGTCAGCGATTCCCAGCGGTGCCGCCACGCGCCGCCCGGCTCGGGCTCGGCATCCAGGACGACGAACGACGGTGCGTCGACGTCACGCGAGGGGTCCAGGGCACTCACGAACCCGGCCCGGGCGAGGTGGTACGCGGCCGAGAGCCCCGCCTGCCCCCCGCCGATGACCACGACGCTCGCTCGACGCCGATCATCCGCGGAAATCGTCACCCTCGATTATCGGCACCGATCGCCCCGAGTCGGCGCGGGGCGCACCCGCGGTCGACCCGCTCAGGCCGAGGAGGACTTCTTCTTCTTGGGCGCCGGGGTCTCCGCGTCGTCGCCCGCGGCCGCGGCCTGCTCCTTCGCCCGCTTCTTCGCCTGGGAGGCGAGACGCGCGAGGTCGACCATGCGCAGCGCGTCCATGCGCGCGCGCCGCATCGTGGCGTAGTCGGGGTCGGCATCCGCCGTCATCCCCTCGACGTCCAGACGCTGCGACAGGTTCGCCTCGACGTCGCCCCACGCGGCCTCGCGCGCCGCGGCGACCAGGACACCGACGCGCTCGGGGTCGGCCGCGAACTCGCGCAACTCCTTCGCGACGCCGCGGGACTGGCGGGCGCGCCGGCGCAGGTTGCGCGTGTCGCGGTCGCGGTAGTCGTGGGTGCCCGACGAGTCGGAGAACCGCCCCCACGCGCGCTTGCGCTGCGCCGTCACGCGGTCGGCGGCCTGGTCCTGCTCGGTCGCGAGGGCGCGCAGCGTCTCGCGAGCGAAGTCCGCGAACACCTCACCGTCGAACTGCCCCCCGCGCGCGATCGTCTCGACGAGGATGCGGTTGCGTACGGTGAGCCGCGCCGCGGCCGTCGCGATCGACAGCCCCTCGGCGATGGCATCCTTCGTCCGGCCCACGCGACCTCCCTCTCCAGGCTATCGGTCGCGCCGCGCGAGCGACCCCGCTCAGACCAGGGCGGCGACGATCTTGTGGATGCGACGGGCCCGCGTCTCGGCCGCCTTCGCCTCCGCCACGCTGCCCGCGTGGGCCTTGCGAGTGCTGGGGGCGAGCGCGTCGAACGCGGCGCGCACACCCGCCTCGTCGAGGGCGGCGGCGAGGTCGTCGGGAAGCTCGACGGTGCGCTCGGTGGTGTCGAGGGTCAGTTCCACGGTGATCGGGTCGCCGGCCGCCAGCCCCGTGGCCTTGCGCTTGTCCGCCGCGAACGGAATGAGCTGTCGCCCACCCATCACCGCCAGCGTGCTGGTGTAGACGTACCCGTTGACGTTGACGGTGACCGCCGCGCGTTTGCCGCCGCCCAGCCCCTCGACGACCTCGGGCGGCACCTCGATGCCGGTGTTGTTGCCCATCTGGAACAGCGTCGTCTCGAACCTCATGCGGTGAGTGTGCCAGAGACGCGCGTAGGGGAACAGCGCCGGTTCCGCAATCCCCCCGTCACGCCCCGTTCGTCTCCGTATGGTCGGATTCGTTGCGGAGGGCCTCGGAGAGTACTCGGGGGCCTTCTGTCGTATCCGGCGTCAGTACGCTCGGACGACGACCTCTGCGTGGTCGTACCCCTCGGCCGACACCCGCACCCGGATGTCCCCGGCGCCGGTCGGACGCACGATCGCGAGCGCCCGCCCGTGGAACAGGGTCACGGATGCCGCGGAGAACGGCTCCTCGGTCGCCGCGCGGCCGGTGCCGAGACCGGCGAGCGTCGCGGGACCGTCGACGTGGACGGTGACGCGGACGTCACGATCGCACGGGACGATGCCTGCGGCATCCTCCAGGGTGATCGGCACGAACCATAGGGCGTCCGGACCCGTGACGAGGGTGTCGCCCTCGACGCGAGCGGCGAGCGCGACCTCGGCCGCCGCCGTCCGCAGGGTCGTGCGTCCGATCTCGGCGCCGCCGCGTCGCGCGATCGCGACGAGTTCGCCGGGGACGTACGCGGTCTCGAAGCGCGCGGTGTACTCGCGCGCGGTCCCCACGGGTGCGACGCCGAGCGAGACGCCGTCGAGGAACAGCTCGACCTCGTCGGCATCCGCGTAGACGTCGACCGTCACCGGTGCCCCCGACGCCGCGTCCCAGGTCCAGGAGGCGACCGAGTCGTCCCACGACCACGGCGTCACCGCGACGGGCCGCCCGTGATGGCGCGGCGGGTGGACGGCGAGGAACGGCTCCGTGCGAAGGCCGTAGACGATCTCGCGGAAGTACGACACGGTGCGCCGGTGGCCGGTGATGTCGAGATCGCCGGACTCGGCCGCGAGGTACGGGTACGGTCCCGCCGTGCCGGTGGGGACGTACCCCGGCGCGTCGGTGTAGTCGACCCGACCGATCCCGGCCTCGCCGAGGTAGTCCCAGCCGGTCCAGGTGAAGTCGCCGATCACGTGCGGCAGCCGCGAGACGAGCGGCCACAATGCGCCGATGCGCTCGGGGAACGTCTCCGACCCGACGATGACCCGGTTCGGGAACCGTTCGGCATCCAGGACGTACCGCGAGTCCGCGTAGTTGAAACCGACGACGTCGAGGACGGCGGCCGACTCCTCGATGGACCGGGTCACGAGTTCCGACGCGTTCATGAGCGCCATCTGCTCGCCCATCGTGGCCATGAGCGTGTTGGGGTCGGTCGCCTCGGCTTCGGCCATCGCCTCGGTCATCCGATCGAGGTTCGCGATGATGCCGTTGATGCCGTTGGTGACGAACCGGGTGTCGTCGAGCCCGCGCACGGCCTCCGCGAGCCGGCGGCTCCACACGGCGCCGTGGGCACTGCCCAGCTCGAGGATCTCGTTGCCGATCGAATACAGCACGACACTGGGGTGATTGGCATCCTTCGCCACCATCGCCTCGACGTCGCGACGCCAGTGGTCAGCGAAACCGACGGAGTGGTCGAAGCCGCTCTTCGCGCGCGTCCACACGTCGCCGAGCTCGTCCATCACGACCATGCCGTGGCGATCGCACGCGTCCAGCAGCGCACGGCTCGCGGGATTGTGGGAGCTGCGGATCGCGGTGAACCCGGCCTCCTTCAGCAGTCGCACCCGCCGATCCTCGGCGGCGGGGAGCGCCACGGCACCCAGGGGACCGTTGTCGTGGTGCACGCAGGCGCCGCGCAGCGTCACGGTCTCGCCGTTGATCCGCAGGCCGTGCACCGGGTCGAGCCGGAGCGAGCGGATGCCGAACGCCATGGCCTCCTCGTCGAGCGGCTCCGCGCGGCCCTCGTCGAGGAGCGTCGTGCGCAGGCGATACAGCTGCGGGTCGTCGATCCCCCACCGGCGCGGGTCGCGCACGAGGAGTCGCTGCCGGGCGACGGCGCTCTCCCCCGGCAGGACGGACACGGGCGAATCGCCCACGGCCACGACCTCGCCGTCAGGACCCTCGACCTCCCACCGCACGCGGACGGTGCGGGTATGGCGGGTGCCGTTCTCGACCGTCGAGGAGACCGCGACGATCGCGCGTTCGTCGTCGATGTCGGGGGTGCCCACGCGCGTGGCATCCAGCGCCAGATGCACGGGATCGGCCACGACGAGGTGCACCGGACGATGGATGCCGGCTCCCGTGTACCAGCGCGAGTCCTTGTGCACGCGCGCCTCGACGGTGATGCGGTTCGTCCGTCCGAAGCGCAGGTAGGGGTCGAGGCGCACCGCGAAGGCGGCGTACCCGCTCGCCTCGTGCGCCGCGCGGTCGCCGTTGACGAAGACGACGGCGTCGCGGTAGACGCCCTCGAACTCCAGCAACACCGTCTTCTCGCGCCACTCGTCGGGCACGTCGAGCTCGCGGAGGTACTCGAACACCCCGCCCGGGTAGTACCCCGAGGTGACGCCCTGGGGGCTCGCGGGATCGCGCGGCAGATCGCGGAGCGCGTCGTGCGGGAGCAGCACGGGAACGAAGGCGGTGGCCGCGTCCCGCCGTTCGAAGGCGCCGAGCTTCGGCCCGACGGTCCAGCCGTCGAGCAGGGGTTCGCGGATCACCGGGCGTCCTCGGCCACGGTGTCGAGAAGGTCCTCCAAGGCGGTCAGATCGAATCCGCGGACCATGGTCCGGAAGTACTCCGCAAGCGCCTCGGCCATGTCGGTCGACGCGGGTTCGAGCAGCCACTGCACCTGCAGACCGTCCATGAGCGCGATCGTGGCGACCGCCGCACGCCCCGGGTCGAGGCCGGGGGCCAGGCGACCGGCGGCCTGGATGCGCTCGAACGCCTCGCGGGTGCTCTGGCGCACCTGTTCGTAGCGCCGGCGGAAGTAGTCGTGGGCGGGGTGATCGGGCGCGGTGGCCTCGGCCGACACGGTGCAGTAGAGCTCCACGACCCCGGGAACCGACGCGTTGTGACGCGCGAGGTCGACGAGATTGCGCAGGGTCTCGACCCCGTCGTCCGTGGTGAAGTCGACGATCGCCCGGGCGAGGTCGTCGCGGTGGTCGAGCACCGCCTGCAGCAGCGCGCTCTTGCGCGGGAAGTGATGCAGCAGACCCGCTTCGCTCATGCCGACCCGCTGCGCGATCTCGCGCAGCGATCCCGAGCGGTACCCGGCCTCGGCGAAGACCTCGAGGGCGGCATCCAGGATCGCCTGCCGAGTCGCCTCGGATTTCGCATACTCGCCCCGCTGCCGGCGGGGAGTCTGCGCCGTCTCCGTCATCGCATCACCGTAACGCCCCACCGGCGCGGTCGCGACGTATGGGAGCCCTCTCACGAACCGTTCTACAACGAATTTCTAGTGGTCGCTAGTTTTTTGATCCAAAAATCTAGCGACCGCTCGGATTTGGTGTTACGTTCTCGCGGCAGGGCCACTCACCCGAGCCCAGCCAGAGAGAAGAGGACAAGGATGTTCCGATGGAAGGCCACAGCAGCCCTCGCCGTCGCCGCCGCGCTGACCCTGAGCGGATGCGCCGCTGACAACACCGGCGGCGGAAGCGGCAACGGAAGCGGCGGACAGCTGACGCTCGGCGCGATCGCCGCGCCGACCAGCTACGACATCGGCGCCGGCGCCGAGTACGGCAACCGCAGCCCGTTCTTCCAGGCCGTGTTCGACACGATCCTGCAGAAGAACGCCAAGGGCGAGATCGAGCCGTGGCTCGCCACGAAGTGGGAGTACAACGCCGACAACACCGTCCTGACCCTCACGCTCCGCGACGACGTGACCTTCTCGGACGGCACCAAGCTCGACGCCGACGCCGTGGTCAAGAGCCTCGAGCGCTTCCGCGACGGCACCTCGCCGCAGGCCGCGACGCTCGCCGGCAAGACCTTCGCTGCGCCGGATGCCACCACGGTGACCATCACCCAGTCGGCGCCGGACCCCTCGCTCATCAACCTGCTGTCGATCGCCCCCGGTCTGGTCGAGGCGCCGTCCTCGTTCGACAAGTCGGACGTGTCGACGAACCCCGTCGGCTCGGGCCCCTACATCCTCGACACCGCCTCCTCGGTGACGGGCACGACGTACAACTACACGGCGAACCCCAACTACTGGAACAAGGACGCCGTCAAGTACGACAAGCTCACGATCAACGTCTTCGACGACACCACCGCCATGATCAACGCGATCAAGGCCGGCGAGCTCAACGGCGCGAAGGTCGCGGACAACAACACCATCACCGAGGTCGAGGGCGCCGGGTGGACCATCGAGTCCAACGAGCTCGACTTCCAGGGACTCCTGCTGCTCGACCGCGCCGGGACCATGGCCCCCGAGCTCGGCAACGTCAAGGTGCGCCAGGCCATCAACATGGCGTTCGACCGCGACGCGCTGCTGAAGTCGCTGCAGACCGGCTACGGCACCGTCACCGAACAGGTCTTCCCGGCGACCTCGGTCGCGTACGACGCGTCGCTCGATTCGACGTACACCTACGACCCCGCCGCGGCGAAGAAGCTCCTCGCCGACGCCGGCTACCCGAACGGGTTCACGCTGAACATGCCGACCACCCCGGCGTTCCAGCAGACGTTCGACCTGATCGCGCAGCAGCTGTCCGACATCGGCATCACGGTGAACTACACCGACCCCGGTGCGGCCAACTTCATCGCGGACATGCTCGCGCCGAAGTACCCGGCGACGTGGATGGCGCTCGAGCAGAACCCGGACTGGCAGCTGATCAACTTCATGATCGCGCCCAACGCCACCTTCAACCCGTTCAAGTCGGAGGACCCGAAGGTCGACGCGCTCATCTCGACGATCCAGACCGGCTCGCAGGCGGAGTCCGACGCCGCCCTCAAGGAGCTCAACAAGTACATCGTCGACCAGGCCTGGTTCGCCCCGTTCTTCCGCGTCCAGGGCACCTTCGCCACCGACCCGAACACGAACCTCGAGTTCTGGCCGACCAACGCCTACCCGTCGATCTTCGACTTCTCGCCGAAGAACTGACCCACCGACCGGGCCCACCCCGCACGCGCCGGGTGGGCCCGGTCCGCCCCGAGGGACCACACATGTTCGCATTCATCGTGCGCCGGCTCCTGTCCGGCGTCGTCCTCGTCGCCGTCATCTCCCTGCTGGCCTTCACGCTCCTCTACGCCGCGGGCGGCGACATCGCCCGTCGCATCCTGGGCGAGACCGCCACCGCCGAGACCGTGGCCAAGAAGACCGCGGAGCTCGGCCTCGACCGGCCGCTGTGGACGCAGTACACCGATTGGGTCGGCTCCGCGCTCACCGGCAACCTCGGACGGAGCTGGTTCAACGGCGAGCTCGTCTCGACGAGCGTCTCCGGGCGCCTCGGGGTGACGCTCTCCATCGTCATCGGCGCCACGCTCGTGTCCGCCATCCTCTCCGTTCTGTTGGGCGTCCTCGCCGCGCGCCGCGGAGGAGCGGTGGATGCCACGGTGCAGTTCCTCTCGCTCGTCGGTTTCGCTGTCCCGGGCTTCCTGATCGCCCTCGTCCTGGTCCTCGTCTTCGCGGTGAACCTCGGCTGGTTCAAGGCGACGGGCTTCACGCCGATCACGACCTCCGTGACCGGCTGGCTCTCCTCCGTGATCCTCCCCATCGCCGCGCTCTCGATCGGCGCGATCGCGACGGTGGCTCAGCAGGTCCGCGGGTCCGTCCTGGATGCCACGTCGCGCGACTACGTCCGCACGCTCCGCTCCCGCGGCCTCAGCGAGCGCTCCGTCATCTACACGCACGTGCTCCGCAACGCCGGCGGCCCCGCGCTCGCGGTCCTCGCCGTGCAGTTCGTGGGACTCCTCGGCGGCGCCGTCATCGTCGAGCAGATCTTCGCGATCCCGGGCATGGGGCAGCTGAGCGTCCGCGCGACGACCCTCGGCGACATCCCGGTCGTCATGGGCCTGGTGATCGCCTTCGCGATCATCGTCGTCGTCGTCAATCTCCTCATCGACCTGGCCCAGGCGGCCCTCAACCCGAAGGTGCGACTCGCATGACCGCCATCGCCGTCCCTCCCGCCGTCCCCGTCGCCCCCGTCCGGGTCGCGCTGTTCCGTCGGCTCGTCCGCCGGCCGGTCGGTCTGGTGTCCCTGGTCTTTCTCGCGATCATCGTCGTCCTGACCTTCATCGGTCCGCTCGTCGCGCCGCAGGACCCGAACTTCGCCGACATCCGCAGCATCCTGTCCGGGCCGAGCCCCGCGCACCTCCTGGGCACCGACGGGAGCGGTCGCGACGTGCTGTCGCGCCTGCTCGCGGCCACGCAGACGAGCATCGCCGCCGCGCTGGTCGCGGTCGCCGTGGCCGTCCTGATCGGCGTGGTCAGCGGCCTCGTCGCCGGGTACTACCAAGGCTGGTTCAACACCGCTGCGACGTGGGTCACCGAGCTCACCATGGCCCTCCCCGGCATTGTCGTGCTGCTCGCCGCGCGCGCCGTGCTCGGACCCTCGGTGTGGCTGTCGATGGTCATCTTCGGCATCCTGCTCTCCCCCGGTTTCTTCCGTCTCGTCTTCGCCTCGGTCACGGCCGTGCGCGGCGAGCTCTACGTCGACGCGGCTCGCGTGTCGGGACTCAGCGACGCGCGCATCATCGGTCGGCACGTGCTGTCGGTCGTGCGCGCGCCCATCATCATCCAGGCGGCGATCGTCTCGGGCATCGCCATCGCGATCCAGTCGGGGCTCGAGTTCCTGGGGCTCGGCGACGCGAACGTCCCCACGTGGGGATCGATGCTCACCGACGCGTTCAAGAACATCTACAAGAACCCCGTCGGCCTGGTGTGGCCCTCGCTCGCGATCGCCCTCACCTGCATCGCGCTGACGCTGCTGGCCAACGTCCTCCGCGACGAACTCGAGCGCACGGTCGCGGTGCGTCGGCGCCGCCGTCGCGCGGTGTCGAGCCGCACCGGCTCGATCGCGGCCGTCACCACCTCGGTCTCCCTCAGCGGCGGCGACGTCGTCGACCCGGACGAACTCCCGATCGTCGAGAGCGACGTGATCGTCCACGCCGACGACACGCGGAGCAAGGCGACCGACACGCTTCTGCGCGTCCGCGATCTCCACGTCGGGTACGACCAGGCGGACGGCTCGCACATCGAGGTCGTGCATGGCGTCTCGCTCGACGTCCGCCGCGGCGAGGTCCACGGCCTGATCGGCGAGTCCGGTTCGGGCAAGTCGCAGACCGCGTTCGCCGTCCTCGGTCTCCTGCCGCGCGGCGGCTCGGTCACCGCCGGCTCGATCCTCTTCGACGGCACCGACCTCGCGGATGCCGACGAGAAGGTCTACGGCGGCGTACGCGGCAAGCGCATCGCCTACATCCCGCAGGAGCCGATGAGCAACCTCGATCCGTCCTTCACGATCGGCAGCCAGCTCGTCGAGCCGCTGCGCAAGAATCTCGGGCTGTCGAAGAAGGAGGCGCGCGAGCGCGCCCTCGCGCTCCTCGCCCGCGTCGGCATCCCCGACCCCGCCCGCACGTTCGACGCGTACCCGTTCGAGGTCTCCGGCGGCATGGCGCAGCGCGTGCTGATCGCCGGTGCCGTCTCGACCGATCCCGAGCTGATCATCGCCGACGAGCCCACCACCGCCCTCGACGTCACCGTGCAGGCCGAGGTCCTCGACCTGCTGCGCGACCTCCAGAAGGAACGGCACATGGCGATGCTGCTCGTCACGCACAACTTCGGTGTCGTCGCCGACCTCTGCGACCGCGTGACGGTCATGCAGAACGGCGTGTTCGTCGAACAGGGCCCGGTTCGGGCGATCTTCACCGAAGCGCAGCACCCGTACACGCGGGCGCTGCTGGACGCGATCCTCGACGAGGGTCCGGCACGGCCGCCGCTGGGCGCCGAGGAAGGAGTACGGGCATGACCGCTCCGCTGCTCACGGTCGACGACCTGGTCGTCGAGTACCCGGGCAAGGGCTTCCGCGCGCAGCCCTTCCGGGCGCTCAAGGGAGTGTCGCTCGACATCCTGCCCGGCGAGACGATGGGCCTGGTCGGCGAATCCGGCTCGGGCAAGACCACGCTCGGGCGGGCGGTCCTCGGACTCGCCCCGGTCAGCGGCGGCACCGTCACGTACGACGGCCGCGACATCTCGCACCTCGGTCGCTCCGCGCGGCGCGCGCTGAGCTCGGAGATCCAGGTCGTCTTCCAGGACCCGTACTCGTCGCTCAACCCGTCGATGACGATCGAGCAGATCCTCGCCGAGCCCCTCACGGCGTCGGGCGTGGCCGGGTCGGAGGCACGGTCCCGCGTGCGCGACCTGCTCGATCAGGTGGGTCTCCCCTCGGATGCGCGCAGCCGCCTCCCGCGCGAGTTCTCCGGCGGACAGCGTCAGCGCATCGCGATCGCCCGCGCATTGGCCCTGCGTCCCAGGCTCATCGTGTGCGACGAGCCCGTCTCCGCTCTCGACCTGTCGACGCAGGCGCGCGTGCTCGACCTGTTCATCGACATCCAGAACCGCACCGGGGTTGCCTACCTCTTCGTCACGCACGACCTGGCCGTCGTGCGGCACATCAGCCACCGCGTCGCCGTGATGTACAAGGGCGAGATCGTCGAGACCGGCCCCGCCGACCGCGTGACGTCCCAGCCTGAGCACCCGTACACGCAGCGCCTCTTCATGGCCGCCCCCGTCCCGGACCCCGACCGGCAGGAGGAGCGCCGCGCCGCCCGCCGCGCGCTCCTCGCCGCATCGGCCTGACCGCCCCGGCATCCTGCCCGACTCGCCCCCTTCGCACCCGGAAAGAACATCGTGACCCTGCCTTCTGTCGCCGCGCCCACGACCGCCCACCTCCTCCCCCTCCTGGAGAAGCTGACCCTCGACCAGAAGGCGGCCCTCGTGCAGGGCGCCGACTTCTGGACGACGGTTCCGCTGCCGGAGATCGGTCTGCGGGCCATGACCCTGTCGGACGGTCCCGCCGGGGTGCGCGGCCCGCGGTGGGACGAGCGCGAGCCGTCGCTGAACATGCCCTCCGGCTCGGCCCTCGCGGCCTCGTGGGACGTCGAGCTCGCGTACCGCTACGGCGCGGCCGCTGCCGCGGAGGCGCGCCGCAAGGGCGTCGACGTGGTGCTCGGACCGACCATCAACCTGCACCGCTCGCCGCTCGGCGGCCGGCACTTCGAGTGCCTGAGCGAGGACCCGGAGCTCTCCGCGGAACTGGGTGCGGCCTACGTCCGCGGCCTGCAGGACAACGGCGTCGCCGCCACCCCGAAGCACTACGTCGCGAACGACTCCGAGACCGACCGCTTCACGGTCGACGTGCAGGTCGACGAGCGCGCTCTGCGCGAGCTGTACCTCGCGCCGTTCGAACGTGCCGTGGAAGCCGGCGCGTGGTCGATCATGAGTGCGTACAACTCCGTCGACGGCGTGACGATGACCGAGAACGACCTCCTCGAGACGCCGCTGAACTCCGAGTGGGGCTTCGACGGCGTCGTCATGAGCGACTGGACCGCGGTGCGCTCGCTGGATGCCGCCACCGCCTCGCAGGACCTGGCCATGCCCGGACCCGCTCCGGCGTGGGCGGATCTCGCCGGCGCCGTCCGCGACGGACGCGTGTCCGAGGCCGACCTCGACCGCAAGGTCCTGCGCATGCTGCTCCTGGCCGAGCGCGTCGGAGCGCTGGGCGACGCCCCCGCGATCGAGCCCGCTCCCCTGGATGCCACGGCCTTCGCGCGCGAGTCGGCGGTCGCCGGCACGGTGCTGCTCGCCAACGACGGCATCCTGCCCCTCGAACCGTCCACGGTCGGCTCGATCGCCGTCATCGGCCAGAACGCCCGCGACGCCCGCACCCAGGGCGGCGGCAGCGCGACGGTCGTGCCCGAGCGCATCGTCTCGCCCCTCGAGGGCCTGCGCCGCGCCTACGGATCCGACCGCGTCACCTACGAGCTCGGCGCCGTCGTGCAGGAGGGCGTGGCCGAGATCCCGCTCGCACAGCTGCGCAACCCCGCGACCGGGGGCCCCGGGATGCGCGTGACGTTCGTCGGCGAGGACGGTCGCGACCTCTACGCCGAGGACCGCCGGGCGACCGCGCTGGTGTGGTTCGGCGGCGACGCCCCGATCGCGCAGTCGCGCACCGTCGTCCTCGAGACCGTCTACACGCCCGAGACGAGCGGCGAGATCCAGCTCGGTTTCGCCGGCGCGAACGCGGGCCGCCTCTTCCTCGACGGCGCCCTCGTGCTCGACGACGCCCCCGTCCTCGCCGGGACGGATCTCGGGGCCGCGTTCCTGAACCCGCCGTCCCTCACCGTCGCGGTCCGCACGGAGGCGGGGCGCGAGATCGCCGTCCGCGCCGAGTTCACGCGGAACGACGAGGCCGGTATCCCCGGCGCGATGAGCGTCACGCTCGGCATCGCCCCCGAGAACACGGATGCCGACGAACTCATCTCGCGCGCGGCCGCCGCGGCCGCCGCCGCCGACGTCGCCGTCGTCGTGGTCGGCACCAACTCCAAGGTCGAGTCCGAGGGCTACGACCGCGAGTCGCTCGACCTCCCGGGGCGGCAGGACGACCTCGTGCGCGCCGTGCTCGCCGCCAACCCGCGCACCGTCGTGATCGTCAACGCCGGCTCCCCCGTCGTACTGCCGTGGGCGGACGAGGTCGCGGCGATCGTCCAGGGCTACTTCGGCGGCCAGGAGTTCGGCACCGCACTCGCCGACGTCCTCACCGGTGCCGCCGAGCCCGGCGGACGCCTCCCCACGACGTGGCCCGCCACGCTCGCGGACGTCCCCGTCCAGGACGTGACGCCCCGGGACGGCGTGCTGCGCTACAGCGAAGGCATCCACATCGGATACCGCGCGTGGCTGAAGTCCGGCGCTCGTCCCGCCTTCCCGTTCGGTCACGGCCTCGGGTACACCACCTGGGCGTGGGACGGCGTCGAGCGCGACGGCGACGACGTCGTCGTGACGCTCACCAACGCCGGGGAACGCGCGGGCGGCCAGGTCGTGCAGGTGTACGCCGAGCGCGCGGCATCCACCGTCGACCGTCCCGTCCGGTGGCTCGTCGGCTTCGCCGCCGTCCGCGCGGATGCCGGTGAGACGGTGACCGCGCGCGTGTCCGTGCCCCGTCGCCGACTCGCCCACTGGGATGCCGGGTGGGAGGTCGAGTCCGGGACCTACACGCTGCGCGTGGGAGCGTCCGTCGCGGAGACGCCGCTCTCCGTGGAGTGGGCGGTCGAGGGATGACCGCCCTCCTGCACGGCTCGATCGACCCGCGCCTCGCGGACGCGGGCGACCGCCTCGAGACGGCGCTCGCGGCCGACCCGGACCTGTCGTTCCAGGCGGCGGCGTTCCACCGCGGCGTGCCCGTGCTGGACGTGTGGGGCGGACCGCACCTCGGCGAGGACAGCGTCCTCGTGCCCTACTCGGTGTCGAAGAACACGATCGGGATCACCGTCGGCCTCCTCGTGGAACGCGGCCTGCTCGACCTCGACGCCCCCGTCGCGCGGTATTGGCCGGAGTTCTCCGCGGCCGGGAAGGCCGCCGTCACGGTGCGCCAGCTGCTCTCGCACCAGGCCGGACTCCCCCAGGCCACCCCGGCACTCGACTTCGTCGACATGCTCGACCAGGAATCCGCGGCGGCGAGCCTGGCGGCGAGCGTGCCGTTCTGGCATCCGGGAAGCGCCTTCGGCTACCACGCCACGACGATCGGGACGCTCGGTGCCGAACTCGTGCAGCGCGCCACCGGCCGGTCGATGCACGCCTTCTACGAGGAGGAGATCCGCGCGCCGCACGGTGTCGACTTCTTCCTCGGCCTCCCCGCCGATCAGGAGGCGCGCCGCGTCGACGTCCTCCCGATGATCCCGCCCGCGACCGGTGCCGGCGAGCGTCGCGCGACGCCCCTGGGCGCCCTCGTGTTCGGCCCTGGGCGCTCCAGCGTCGACATGGCGAACGACCGCCGCAGCTGGGGCTACGGGCACCCCGCGACCTCGGCGACGGGCAGCGCCCGCGGCATCGCGCGCCTCCTCGCGGCCGCCGTCACGGGCGTCGAGGGAGGGGCGCCGTTCCTCTCCGCGGAGACGGTCGCGGCGATCGGGCAGCAGCAGGTGCGCGGTTTCGACGAGGTGCTCGGCCAGCAGGACCGCGCCCACGCGATCGTGTTCCAGAAGCCCTCGGCCGCGATGCCGTTCGGCGGACCGCGGGCCTTCGGCCACGACGGGGCGGCGGGCTGCTTCGCGTGCGTCGACCCCGACAGCGGCGTCGCGTTCGCGTGGACGATCGTGCGCGGTCCGTGGCCGGGCGGCGGGGATCCGCGCGCGATCGCCCTGGCCGCGGAGATCGGGAGCATCCTGGGGGCCGACGCATGACCGACTACCCGAACCCCCTGATCCCCGGTTTCCACCCCGACCCCTCGGCCGTGCGCGTCGGCGACGCCTGGTACCTGGCGACCTCGACGTTCGAGTACCTTCCCGGCATCCCGATCCACCGGTCCACCGATTTCGTGACGTGGGAGCTCATCGGCCATGTCGCCACGCGTCCCGGACAGCTCGGCGTCGAGGACGTGCGCACGGCGGGGGGCGCGTGGGCGCCGACCCTGCGCCACCGCGACGGCGTCTTCCACCTCGTCGTGACGGATGCCATGGGCCGGGGCATGCTGCACTTCACCGCGATCGACCCCGCGGGGCCGTGGAGCGACGGCGACCTCATCACCGACTCCGCGGGGCGGGCCTCGCTCGACGGCATCGACCCCGACATCGCGTGGGATGCCGACGGCACCGCGATCATCACGTACTCGGGGCTGATCCTCGGCGGCGAGGGGGCCGGCCGGCACCTCGGCATCCTGCAGGCCCGGGTCGACCTCCGCACGCACCGCGCGCTCGAGGAGCCGCGGTCGCTGTGGTCGGGCACGGGCGGGCAGTTCCCCGAAGCGCCGCACCTGTACGAGATCGACGGGCGCTGGTACCTGCTCATCGCCGAGGGCGGCACCGAGCGCGGACACGGCGTGTCCATCGCCCGCGCGGACCGCCCTGAGGGGCCCTTCGAGACCGGACCCGCGAACCCGATCGTGTCGGCACGATCGACGATCCGCCCCGTGCAGAACACCGGCCACGGCGACCTCGTGATCGGTCCCGACGGCGAGTGGCTGTGCGTGCTGCTGGGCGTGCGCCCGCGCAGCATGACGCGGGCGTTCTCCGCGCTCGGGCGCGAGACGTTCGTCACCCGCGTGCGGTGGCACGAGGACGGCTGGCCCACGATGGAACCGGTCGCGCTGAACCCGCGTCCCGGAACGCACGTCGAGGCGACGTTCTCGCCCGATGCCCCGCTGGACGGCGAGTGGATCACCCCGCGCCGGCTGCCGGAGCAGGTCTCCGACCGCGCGACCCGCCCCGGGTGGCTCGTGCTGCGCGCCGACGGGTCGACGCTCGACGACCCGCGACCGGTGTTCGTCGGCCGCCGCCAGGAGCACCTGACGCAGTCGACCTCCGTCGACCTGGACTGCACCGCCGGAGTCGGCGGGCTGGCCGTCCGCTACGACGAGGACTTCCACGTCGAGGTCGAGGCGGGCGGCGGTCGCGTCGTCGCCCGCGCGAACGTCGCGGGTCTCGTCCAGGAGTGGGCGGCGGCTCTCGACTCCGACCACGTGACGCTGCACATCGACTCGCGCCGTCCCGAGATCGAACGGGGCTTCGCCCGCACGAGCGACGTCTTCCACCTCGGGGCCACGGTGGCGGGCCGCCGCATCGATGTCGCCGAGGTCGACGGCAGATTCCTGTCGTCGGAGACGGCGGAGTCCTTCACCGGCCGCGTCGTCGGCGTGTACGCCCGCGAGGGCCGAGTGGATGCCACGAACTGGATCTCCGAGGGGAACGACGAATGAGCGAGGCACAGGTGACGCTCCGTGCGGAGCTGCGCGAGGACACCGAGTTCGTCGCGGTCGCCCGCCCCCGCCTGTCGTGGCGCGTGCGGACGGAGGCGCCGGACTGGCGTCAGGTCCGCGCCGAGCTGACGGACGGCATCGACACGGTCGCGGTCGAGGGCGACGCCTCGGTCCTCGTGGACTGGCCGTTCCGCCCGCTCGCCCCGGGCGAGCGCCGGGACGTGCGCGTCCGCGTCACGGGAACCGACGGCGGGACGAGCCCGTGGAGCGCGCCCCGGCCGGTGGTCGCGGGGTTCCTCGGCGACGGCGAGTGGGTCGCGGAACCGATCGGTCTCGCGGACGCCTCGGCGCCGGCACAGCCCGCCCTCGTGCGCACGACGTTCCACCTCGAGCGGCCGGTGCGCAGCGCGGTGCTGTTCTGGACGGCGCTGGGGGTGGCCGAGCCCGAGATCAACGGGACGCCCGTGAGCGACGACGTGCTGTCGCCCGGGTGGACGTCGTACCGCGACCGGCTCGTGCACGAGACGGTCGACGTCACCACCCTCGTCAGCGCGGGCGAGAACGTCCTGGGCGCCACGATAGCGGGCGCCTGGTACACCGAGAAGTTCGGCTTCTTCACCTTCACCGATCGCGTCTACGGCGACCAACCGTCGTTCCTCGCGCAACTGCGCGTGACGTACGAGGACGGCGAGGTCGCGACGCTCGCCGCGACCGGCGCGGGGTGGGAGGCCTCCCCGGACGGACCCGTCCGCGCGAGCGGCATCTACGCCGGTGAGGAGCAGGACCTCGGCCGAACCGGCGAGACGGTCACGGCGGGCTCGCGGTGGACACACCCGCCCGCGTGGGCGCCGTCGCGCGCCCGGACTACGAGACCGTGCCGGTGCCCGAGGCGCGGATCGCCCCGCCGGTCCGTCGCACGCAGACGCTGCGCGTCGCGACGCGCCTCACCGCGCCGTCGGGCGGCACGATCCTCGACTTCGGGCAGAACCTGGTCGGTCGCCCGCGGCTGCGGGTGCGCGGCACCGCCGGCACCCGCGTCACGATCCGCCACGCCGAGGTGCTCGAGGACGGCGAGCTTGCGCTCCGCCCGCTCCGCAACGCCCGGGCCGAGGCATCCTTCGTCCTCTCCGGCGGCGACGACGTGCTCGAGAGCCGGTTCTCGTTCTACGGCTTTCGGTACGCGCAGATCGACGGCCTCGACGTCGACGACGCCGAGGTCGAGGCGGTCGTGCTGCACACCGACCTCGTCCGCACGGGCTGGTTCTCGTCGTCGCACGCGCTGCTGGACCGCCTGCACGAGAACGTCGTGTGGGGCATGCGCGGGAACTTCCTGTCGATCCCGACCGACTGCCCGCAGCGCGACGAACGCCTCGGGTGGACCGGTGACCTGCAGGTGTTCGCGCCCACGGCGAGTTTCCTGTATGACAGCGCGGGGTTCCTCACGTCCTGGCTGCGCGACCTCGCGCTCGAACAGGAGCGCCACGACGGCGTCGTCCCCCTCGTCATCCCGGCGGCGCTGCCGTCGTTCGCCGGCGGCGGTCCCGTCGCGGCGTGGGGCGACGCGGCCACGGTCGTCCCGTCGGTGCTGCACGACCGCTTCGGCGACCGCGCGGTGCTCGCCGCGCAGTACCCGAGCATGCGCGCGTGGGTCGAAGCCGTCCGCCGCGACGCCGGCGAGAGCGGTCTGTGGGCGGGGCACATGCAGTTGGGCGACTGGCTCGATCCGGCCGCCCCGCCGGACAAGCCGGGCAAGGCGAAGGTGGATGCCGACATCGTCGCGACCGCGTGCTTCGCGCGGTCCCTGCGGCTCGTCGCCGAGGCGGCGTCGCTGCTCGGGCACGCCGCGGACGCGGAGCTGTACCACGGGCTCGCCGAACGCAGCCGTCGCGCCTTCGTCTCGGAGTACGTCACGCCCGCGGGGCGCATGATGAGCGACGCACCGACCGCGTACGCGCTCGCACTCACGTTCGACCTCGTCGACGACCCCGCCACCCGGCAGGCCCTGAGCGACCGTCTCGCCGCCCTCGTCCGCGAGGGCGGGTACCGCATCGGCACCGGCTTCGTCGGGACGCCGCTCGTCGCCGACGCGCTCACCGACGGCGGCCACCTCGCCGCCGCCGAACGGCTGCTGCTGCAGACCGAGTGCCCGTCCTGGCTGTACCCCGTGACGATGGGGGCGACGACCGTGTGGGAGCGCTGGGACAGCATGCTGCCCGACGGGTCGGTGAACCCGGGCGAGATGACCTCGTTCAACCACTACGCCCTGGGCGCCGTCGCCGACTGGCTGCACCGCACCGTGGCGGGCCTCGCCCCCGCCGCCCCCGGCTACCGTCGCGTGCGGATCGCCCCGCGTCCGCTCGCGTCGCTCGAGCACGCCTCCGCGCGGCACGAGACGCCCTACGGCGAGACCGCCGTCGAGTGGCGTCGGGAGGGGGATGCCGTGCGCATCACCGCCGTGGTGCCGCCGAACACGACCGCCGACGTCGACCTCCCCGGCATCCCGGCGGACGGGACGACCGTGCCGGCCACCGTGGGTTCGGGAACGCACCACTGGACCGTGGTCTTGCCCGCCGCTCCACCCGCGCCCCCGCTGCCGGGCCTCGAGGCGCCGCTCGCGGCCGTCATCGACGACCCGCGCGCGTACGCCGCGCTTCTGGAGACGCTCGCCGAGAGCGCACCCGAACGCGTCGCGGCCGTGCGCACCGACACCGTCTGGGGCGCGAACCGACCGCTCGCCAGCGCCCTCATGTTCACCCCGCAGGACGTGCTCGACCGCGTCGATCACGCCGTACGCGCCGCCACCGGCGCCGCCTGACCCTCGAGGACCGATATGTTCGACCGCCGCTCCACCTTCGGCGAAGCCCTGGACCACCCCGGCGCCCGTGCCGTGCTCGAGCGATTCCTCCCCGGCGTCGCCGCCTCCCCGATGGCGACGCAGTTCCGGGGCGGACGCCTCGGCCAGCTCGTCGCGATCGTGCCGAGCCTCGAGGATCCCGACCACCGCGCGCGGTTCTGGGCGGCGCTCGCCGAGATCGGCGACGGCGACGAGCGGGCGCCCTACGCCCCGGCGATCGCGCCCTCGGCGAGCTACGAGGGCGACGAGGTCGCGCGCGGCTCCGCGCGCGTGCGGCCGGTCACCGCGACGCCCCGGTGGGGCGTCCTCGAGGTGCGGGTCGACGGTCCGTCGCACGGCAACCCGTTCGTCGACGTCGACGCGCACGCGACCTTCCGCCGCCCCGACGGCTCGACCGTCCGCGTCGGCGGGTTCTACGACGGCGACGGCGAGTGGGTGTTCCGGGCGCTGGCGGATGCCGAGGGCACCTGGTCGTTCGAGACGGATGCCACGACCCCCTCGCTCGACGGCCTCACCGGAACCGCGCACGTCGGGGTCGCGGCATCCGGCGCCCACGGTCCGGTCCGCGTGGACGGCTTCCACTTCCGGCACGCCGACGGCGAGCGCCACCGGCCGTTGGGCACGACCGCGTACGCGTGGACGCACCAGCCCGAGGCCCTGCAGGAGCAGACGCTCGAGACGCTCGCCGACGGACCGTTCCGCAAGCTCCGCATGTGCCTGTTCCCGAAGTCGTACCTGTTCAACGCCAACGAGCCCGACGACTTCGTCTTCCCCGGGTCGCTGGCCGAGGGCTTCGACCTCGAACGCTTCGATCCGGCGCACTTCCGCCGGCTCGAGCGCCGCATCGCCCAGCTCGGCGCCCTCGGGATCGAGGCCGACCTCATCCTGTTCCACGCCTACGACCGCTGGGGATTCGCCGACCTCGGTCCCGCCGTCGACGACCGGTACGTCCGGTACGTCGTGCGCCGGCTCGCGGCGTTCTCGAACGTGTGGTGGTCGCTCGCCAACGAATACGACCTCGTGTGGGGCAAGGACGAGGACGACTGGGAGCGCCTCGCCGCGATCGTCGGCGAGGAGGACCCTTTCGGTCACCTGCTCTCGATCCACAACTGCCGCCCGTTCTACGACTACACCCGGCCGTGGATCACGCACGCGAGCGTTCAGCGCGTCGACGTCTATCGCACGGCCGAGAACACCGACGAGTGGCGCGAGCGGTGGGGCAAGCCCGTCGTCATCGACGAGTGCGCGTACGAGGGCGACATCGACCAGGGCTGGGGCAACGTCACCGGCGAGGAGATGACCCGCCGGTTCTGGGAGGGCGCGGTCCGCGGCGGGTACGTCGGCCACGGCGAGACGTACCTGCCCGCGCCGGTCGGCGAGGCGGTCATGCCCGCCGCCGCGGGCACCGACGACGAGGTGCTGTGGTGGGCGAAGGGCGGCGTCCTGCACGGCTCCTCCCCCGCGCGGATCGGGTTCCTCGAGCGCGTCCTCGCCGACGTCCCCGGGGGCGTGCTGGACCCCGCGCCCTCGGACTGGGACGTGCCGTGGGCGCAGTCGGCGGATGCCACGGTGCGCGTGGCCTACTTCGGTTTCAACCGCCCGCGCTTCCGCTCCGTCCTGCTCGGCGAGGGCGAATGGGTCATCGACGTCATCGACACGTGGAACATGACGATCGACCGGGTGGACGGCATCCATTCCGGGACCGTGCGCGTCGACCTGCCGGGGCGGCAGTACATGGCCGTGCGGGTGACGCGGGTGGACGCATGACTCGACTGGAGGGCAAAACCGCGCTCGTCACGGGCGCCGCCCGCGGGATCGGGCTCGCGGTCGCGACTCGATTCGTCGCCGAGGGCGCGCGTGTCGTGCTCGCCGACCGGGATGCCGCGGGGGTCGAACGGGAGTCGGTGCGCCTGGGTCCGCGGGCTCGGGCGGTGGCGATGGACGTCACGGCCGAGGACGACGTCGCGGCGGCGTTCGCCGACCTGACCGCGGCAGGATGGACCCCCGACGTGGTCGTCGCGAACGCCGCCGTGCAGCTGTTCGGCAGCGACGCCCCCATCGCCGACCTCGACCTGGCGGTGTGGCAGCGCACGGTCGACGTGAATCTCACCGGCACGTTCCTCACGGTGAAGCACGCCGTGCGCGCCCTGCTCGCTCGCGGGGGCGGCGCCGTCATCCTCACCGGCAGCCCGACGGCCGTCAGCGGCGAGGGCAAGGACTTCACGGCCTACAGCGCGTCGAAAGCCGGAGCGCACGGACTGGTGCGTGCCGTCGCCGCGGCATATGCCGACCGTGGCATCCGCGTGAACACCGTCCAACCCGCCTACACCGAGACCCCGCTGGTGAGCGCGATCTCCGACGATCCGGCCGCGCGGTCGGCGATCGTCGGACGTATCCCCGTCGGTCGGGCCGGCACCGCCGACGACGTCACGGGCATCATGGTCTACCTCGCGAGCGACGAGGGGGCGTTCGCCACCGGCGCCACGTTCGTCGTGGACGGCGGAATGACGACGCTCTGATTCCGGGCAGCGCGCGCACGCCTCCTAGCGCATGGCATCCCGGCGTGCAAAGCCCAATCCGAAACACCCAGTGTCTCCGAAGATGTGTGGAAGGCGGCCGAGTGGCCGCTGCAAGAACTCTGGGAGGTTCATCATGAGCTCGTCACCGAACCGCATCGTCGCCACCGTCTTCGGTGCCGTCTACCTGCTCGTCGGTCTGCTCGGCTTCGCCGTCACCGGCGGCGTCGGATTCATCAGCAACGAAGGCGGCCTGCTGCTGGGCATCTTCGAGGTCAACCCGCTGCACAACATCGCGCACCTCCTGATCGGTGCCGCGCTGCTGGTCGCCGGTCTCGCCAACGCGCGTGCTGCCAAGGGCGTCAACACCACCGTCGGTGCGGTCTACCTGCTCCTCGGTATCGTCGGCTTCTTCCTCACGGGACCGGCCAACATCCTCGCGCTCAACGTTCCCGACCACTTCCTGCACCTCGCGAGCGCCGTCGTGCTCCTGGGTGTCGGCCTCGGCGCCGAGCGCAACATCCCGCGCACCGCGGCGGTCTGACCGTGAACGCCGCGACCTTCGTCCGGTCGTGGCCCTCCGTGTCCGCATGGGGGGCCGGGCTGATCCTCGCTGCCCTCGGTGCGGGCGCGATCGTGGGACCGAGCTCCGGGGCCGCCTCGCGCGGCCTCGGAGCGGGTCTGGTCGTCCTCGGGGTCGGCGCGCTGGTCTGGGGCGGGGCCGTCCTCGCCCTCGGCCGGCTCATCGCTCCCCGGACGACGCTGGTGGGCGTCCTCGCCGGCATCGTGCTGGCCGCCGCCCTCATGTTCGTGCTGCCCGCGCACACGAGCGTCATCGCGATCGCCGCGGCAGCGCTCCTCCTCATCGTCGTGGGCGCCTCGGTCGCCGGGCGGGTGCGGCGAGCCGACACGGCCCCGCGCACCGCACAGCCGATGAGCGTCATCGGGCTGCTGCTCGCCGCGTCGATCATCGCGGTCGTCGTCACCCCCGCCCTCGGCGCGACGCAGGATGCCGTGCTGATCCGCGACGACGGAACCGTTCCGGTCATCACCCACGAGGGCCACTGATCCGGCCCTTCCCCCGACCGGAGATGGCACGCTGGAGAGCGTGACGTCCTCACCTCCGGTCCCGGCGCCCGTCGCACGGTTGCGTGCGAAGCTCCTCACCGCCCTCGCCGGCGACCCGACCGGTATGGCCCCGTACGTCCGGGCGATCGCCGAGGGCGACGACGGCGGCTACTTCGTCGAGAACGGTCCCGCGTGGACCGTCCATGCCGGAATGGGCACCCTGGTCGCCGGCATCCGGGCCCTTCTTCTCCAGGCGCTGCACCCCGGAGCGCTCGCGGGCGTGCACGACTGGTCGCGCTATCGCGAAGACCCGATCGGGCGTCTCACCGGCACGGTCCGGTGGGTCATCACGCTCACGTACGGATCGAGAAGCCAAGCGGATGCCGAGACCGCCCCGCGTCGGCCGCTTCCACCAGCGCGTGCAGGGGTCGTACGTCGCCGGCGACGGCGCCGAGCGCAGCTACACCGCCGAGGACCGCGACCTCGTCCGGTGGGTGCACATCGCCTTCACGGACGCGTTCCTCCGCAGCCACCAGGCGTACGGCGGACCGATCCCCGGCGGCGCCGACGCGTACGTCGCCGACTGGGCCACGGCCGGGCGGCTCATGCGCATCCCCGACCCGCCGCTGACCGAGGCCGCGCTGCGCGCCGAGCTCGAGGGGTTCCTCGACCGCGGAGAGCTGCGCCGCGACGAGCGCGTCGACGACGTCGTGCGGTTCCTGCGGAAACCCCCGTTCACCGGACTCATGGGTGTCGCGTATCGCGTGCTGTTCGCCGCCGCCGTGGCGGCGTTCCCGCCACGCCTGCGCCGGCTCCTGGGGGTGCGGCGTTCGTGGCTGCCGGTGAAGACCGCGACCCGCCTGATCCTCCGCATCACCGAACGGGCGCTCGGCTCCGGCCCGCGCGCGCAGGACATGGCGCGGCTGCGCCTGCGGCGCCTCGGGCTGTAGCCCGCGGCGGGGGCGCGCGTTCCGCCTCGTTCAGTGTCCAGAACACGCCGACTCGCGGCCGGGTGGTCGCCTGTCCCTTCGCGTTCAGTGTCCAAGACACGCGGACGCGCTCGCGTGGCATCCGCGTGTCTTGGACACTCAACCGGGGCGGGCGCGCCGCACAACTCCTGCAGAACCCCGGGGCTGCGGCATCCGCGCCCGAAGAGCGGCGGGTCTGCCGGAGTTGCGCGCCCTGCTCTCCCCGCGTTCCGTGTCCAGAACACGCGGACGCGCGGTGGGGTGGTGCGTGTGCATTCTCGTTCAGTGTCCAAGACACGCGGACGCGCTCGCGTGGCATCCGCGTGTCTTGGACACTCAACGTCGGGGCGCCGCGGCCGGAGGCCCTGGCATCCATCCCTCGGCTCCGGCGCCACCCGCCCCACCCCGACGTAGCCTGGAATCACCCGAGCACACGGCGGAGGCGACATGGGCGACGACCCGAGACAGGCGGCGGAGCAGTACCGCCTGGACCGGCGGATGCGGGATGCCGGTCTGGAACCGGAATCCGCAGAGGCGCCGGCGCGCGGCTCGACGGCCGCCGAACGGGCCGCGTTCGTGGAGACGTCGATCCAGCAGGCGATCCGGCGCGGGGAGTTCGAGAACCTCCCCGGGGCGGGGAAACCACTCCCCGACCTGGGCGGAAGTCACGACCCGGACTGGTGGATCCGCCGCAAGATCGAGACGGAGAAGCTGTCGGGGCTCGGGCCGCCCGCGCTGACGCTGCGGGTCGAACACGCCGAACTCGCGCAGCGGATGGACGCGATCTCGCGCGAAGCCGACGTCCGTGAGGCGCTCGAGGACTTCAACCGCCGCGTCATCGAAGCGCGCCGGCAGTTGCTCGGCGGACCCCCCGTGGTCACGCCGACGGTGGACGTGGATGCCGAGCTCTCGGCGTGGGCGTCCCGTCGCCGCGCTCGCGAGGCAGCTTCCGCCGCTGCGCCCCCGCCGCGTCGCCGTCGGTGGTTCGGGCGCTGAGCCGCGGCCGGTTCACGTGATCTCGCCGAGGTCGCTCCCGGTCGCGCCCACCCGGTGAGTGTCCGCCAGTTCACGTGATCTCGCCGAGGTCACCCGTCGCTTCGGGCCGTACCGGGTGACCTCGGCCAGCTCACGTGATCTGGCGACACCGCGGCGGGCGTCAAAGCCGCGCGAGCGCCTCGGCGCGGGCCACCAGCGCGCGGGCGCGCGCGAGGGCGGGGGCGTACGAGCCGTCCACCGGGCCGTCGGGAACCTCCGACAGCAGCGTCCGGGCCGCCTCCACCTCGGCCGGCGCGGGCGTGAAGCCGGCGTGGGCACCCGGGATCGCGGCATCCCGGAGCGCGAGCGTGCCCGTGAACCCCATCGCGGCGGCGTGCTCGGCGGCATCCCGAGCCTGCTCGACCGAACCGCATGGGCCGTCGATCGGCCCCGCGATCCGGGCGGCCGCCGACGCCACGACCAGCTGTGCCCGGGGCCAGGACAGCGCGGTGCGGTCATCCGCCATGCCGGTGTCGCGGCGGAAGTCGCCGGTGCCGAACGCCAGGCGCCGGGTCGCGGGGTGCGCGGCGATCGCGGCGGCGGCGAGCAGCGCCGCGGCCGACTCGATCATCGCCACGATCGGCACACCCACCCGACGGGATGCCGCGACGTGGGAGACGTCGGCGGGTCCGGCGCACATCGCGAGCACGATGCCGGCCAGGCGGTCGTCCAGCTCGCGGCACAGCTCCAGGTCGGCTTCGCCGTCGGGCGTGCCCGCGGCGCTGATCCGCAGCCACACGGGCGCGGTCTCGGCGGCGCGGCGGGCGCGTTCGCGGCCCTCGGTCTTGCGCGCGGCGGGCAGACCGTCCTCGAGGTCGAGGACGAGCACGTCGGCCGCGGTGTCGCCGCCGGCCGCCAGCGGCGAGCGCAGCAGCCACGTGCGGGCGAGGTCCACGCGCGCGGGGGCGGGGGCGGCCGAAGCCGCCCCCGCCGAGTGCTGCGTCAGGCTCACGAACGACCCCGGGCCGCCGCCGCCTCCGCCTCCGCCTGAGCGCGGAAGGCGTTGAGCGCCTGGGTGTCGACCGACGCCGGAACGGGCGCGGCTTCTGCTGCCGGGGTGGCGGCGTGGTCGTGACCGGTGAGGAGCGTCTCGTCGAAGGGGATGCGGCCCGCGAGGACCTCGCCGACGCGCTCGCGGTCGTACTGCTTGGTCCACGCTCCGATGAGGAGGGTCGCCACGGCGTTGCCGGTGAAGTTCGTGACCGCGCGGGCCTCGGACATGAACCGGTCGATGCCGACGATGACGCCGACGCCGTTGACCAGGTCGGGGCGGTAGGCGGAGAGGCCGCCGGCGAGGGTCGCGAGGCCCGCACCGGTGACGCCGGCCGCACCCTTGGAGGCGATGATCATGAAGATCAGGAGGCCGATCTGCTCGGGGATCGACATCGGGGCGCCCATGGCGGTCGCGATGAACAGCGACGCCATCGTGAGGTAGATCGCGGTGCCGTCGAGGTTGAACGAGTACCCGGTCGGGACGGTGATGCCGACGACCGGCTTCGAGACGCCCAGGTGCTCCATCTTCGCGATGAGGCGCGGCAGCGCGGCCTCGGAGGACGACGTGCCGACGATGAGGAGGTACTCGCGGCCGAGGTACTTCATGAGCGAGAAGATGTTGACCCGCGTGACGGCGAACAGCAGCAGACCGAGGACCACGGCGATGAAGAGGAAGCAGGTCAGGTAGAACGAGCCCATCAGGATGCCGAGGCTGATCACGGCCCCGAAACCGGTCTTGCCGACGACCGCGGCGATCGCGCCGAAGGCACCGATCGGAGCGAGCCACAGGATCATGCCGAGGATGCGGAAGACGAGCACCTGGAAGTTGCGGATGCCCTCGACCATGCGCGCGCCGCGGTCGCCCATGCCCTGCAGCCCGAAGCCGACGAGGAGAGCGATGAAGAGCACCTGGAGGATGCTGCCGCCGGTGAACGCCGAGAAGAACGTCGTCGGAATGATGCCCAGGATGAAGTCCTGCGTCGTGGTCGGCTCGGGGACGGCGTCGTAGGCCGCACCCGCGATGTTCAGGCCCTCACCGGGGTGGATGATGTTGCCCACCACCAGGCCGATGCCGAGCGCGAAGGTCGACATCACGAGGAAGTAGACCAGCGCCAGGCCGCCGATCTTGCCGACCGTGGAGGCCTTCGCGATCGAGCCGATGCCGACGACGATCGTGCAGAAGATGACCGGGGCGATCATCATCTTGATGAGGTTGACGAAGCCCTTGCCGATGGGTTCGAGGCCGACGGCGAACTGCGGGGCCACGAGCCCGACGACGATGCCCGCCACGACGGCGACGATGACGGCGATGTAGAGCCAGTGATTGCGGTCGATCTTCTTGCGAGGACGACCGTCGCGTGTGGTGCGGAGTGAGAGAGACATTCGCGACTTCCCCTTTTTCTAACGTCTTTGTTGAGTCCGGCGGGGCCGCCGGAGATGTGACGACTTTGCGGGAGCGCGGCGCACGGGGCGATTTGTGGTCGTATTGTTCACGGCAGGCCGAAGGAGGAAGCGACGTGCGATTGAGCGTGGGCGGACGACTGGCGATCGTGTCGCTCGGCGTCGTCCTGCTGGTCGCGGGCGTGCTCGCGGCGCTCCTGTCGGTGCAGTTGTCCGATTCCGGGCAGCGCCAGGCGGAGCAGGTCACCCGCTCGGTGGCGGAGACGCTCGCGCACGAACCGGACGTCGCGGCGCTGGTCCGGGCGCGTGATTCCGACACGCTGCAGCCGATGGTGGAGGCGATCCTCGCCGAGGGCGACCTGTCGTTCGTCACGATCATGACGCCCGACGGCATCCGGCTCACCCACCCCAATCGCTCCGAGATCGGCCAGCAGTACCTCGGCTCCCGCGACGAGGCGCTCGCGGGACGGACGTTCACCGAGGTGTACGACGGCACGCTCGGACCGTCCGTGCGCACGATCACGCCGATCCGCGACGGCGGCACCGACGCCGGCGAGATCGTCGGACTCGTCTCGGTCGGTGTGACCCTCGGCGCCGTGCAGGCGGACCTCGCCGCCCGCGTCCCGATGATCGTCGCCGCCGCGGCCGGCATCGTGGGCATCGGCATCCTCGGTGCCCTGTACGTGCGGCGCAGTGCGCGCCGGGTCACCGGGTCGTACACGCCGCGCGAGCTCGCCCGGCTCGTGGAGAGCTACGAGACCGTGCTGCACTCGCTGCGCGAGGGTCTCGTCGTCACGGACGGCCGCGGGCGGATCGTGCTGTACAACGACGAAGCCGCCGACCTCCTCGGCCTCCCGCCCGCGACGGAGGGCCAGGTCGACCTCGACCCGCGGGAGACCGACATGGATGCCGCTCTCGCCGACGCGATCGCGACCGGACGCCGCATGGTGGAGGAGACCGTGGCCACCGGCGACCGGGTGCTGCTGGTCAACCAGGAGGAGGCGCGGGATCTGAACGGGCGCCGCGCCCCCGAGCGCGGGCGCGTCATGACCCTCCGCGACCGCTCCGAGCTGCAAGCGCTGCTCGGCGAGCTGGAGGGGGTCCGCACCCTCAGCGAGACGCTGCGCTCGCAGACCCACGAGCACGGCAACCGGCTCCACGCGCTGCTCGCCCTGCTCGAACTCGGGCGCATCGACGACGCGCGGCGGCTGATCGCGGCATCCACCGAGGGGCGCCAGGATCTCGCCGACCGCATCGTCTCCGGCAACGACGGCGCCGTGGTCGTCGCGCTGCTGCTCGGCAAGCTCGACGAGGCCGCCGAGCGCGGTGTCGCCCTCGACCTCGACGTCGCCGAGCCGACCCCCGCGCTCCCGCTGGCCGCGGCCGAGGCGGTCACCGTGGTCGGCAACCTCGTGGACAACGCGATGGATGCCGCGGCCACCGGCGCCGAACCCCGCTGGGTCCGCGTCTCCCTCACGCGGAAGGGCCCCGACGTGGCCATCGAGGTGAGCGACAGCGGCGCAGGGTTCGACCCCGACCTCGCCGACCCGTTCGCGTTCGGCGCGTCGACCAAGCCCGCGGCGGTTCCCGGCGGCCGGGGCGTGGGCCTCGCGCTCGTGCGGGACATCGTCGCGGCGCACGGCGGGACGCTCTCGGTCACGGATGCGCCGACGACGGTGCGCGTGATGCTGCCCGCGCCGGTCGAGGCGGTGCCCGCATGATCCGGGTGCTCGTCGTCGACGACGACGCCCTCGCGCTCGAGTTGCACACCGCGTACGTCGGACGCGTCCCGGGGTTCCAGGTCGTCGGGCAGGCGGCGGGGGCGCGCGCGGCGCTCACCGCGATCGCGGACCCTGCCCGCCCCATCGACCTCGTGCTGCTGGACATGACCATGCCCGACGGCGGCGGCCTCGACGTCGCCCGGCGCGTGCGCGCGATGGGCGCGGGCGTCGACATCATCGCCGTGACGGCGGTCCGGGATGCCGCGACCGTGCGCGCCGCGGTGTCGACCGGGGTCGTGCAGTACCTCATCAAGCCGTTCACGTTCGCCGCGTTCCGCGAGCGGCTCGAGGCGTACCGCGCGTACGTCGAGGGGCTGGACCGTGCCGCCGGGGATGCCACGCAGTCCGAGGTCGACGCGCTGCTCGGGACGCTGCGCACCGTCGCGGCCCCCGCGCTGCCGAAGGGCCTGAGCGATGAGACGCTGCAGGCCGTCGCGGAACGCGTCCGCACGGCATCCACCGCGGTGTCCTCCACCGAGGTCGGCGAGCGCGAGGGCATGTCGCGCGTCACCGCGCGCCGGTACCTCGAGCACCTCGCCGACGTCGGTCGCGTGCGCCGCGAGCCGCGCTACGGCGGACCCGGCCGCCCCGAGATCACGTACGCCTGGGTCCGCGGCTGACGCCCGTGCCCTGCGGGCATCTCCGCCGCCAGTTCACGTGAAGTGGCCGAGCGTACGCGTCACAGCGCGCCACGCCGTGTGATCTCGACCAGATCACGTGAACTGGTGGCTGGGACCGGGGCGCGGACCGCGACCCGCGTCAGAGGTCGAACGCGGCCCGCACGCCCTCGTTCACCACGACGCCGGCGCGCACGTTCAGACCCTTCGCGAGGGCCGGATCAGCGGATGCCGCGGCCTCCCAGCCCGCGTCGGCGATGCGGGTGATGTACGGGAGCGTGGCGTTGGACAGCGCGCGCGTGGAGGTGTGCGGAACGGCGCCGGGCATGTTCGCGACGCAGTAGAACAGCGAGTCGTGGACGCGGAACGTCGGCGCGTCGTGGGTCGTCGGGCGCGATCCCTCGAAGCAGCCGCCCTGGTCGATCGCGATGTCGACGAGCACCGAGCCGGGCTTCATCGCGGCGACCATGTCGTCCGTGACGAGCTTGGGTGCCGCAGCTCCCGGGATCAGCACCGAGCCGATGACGAGGTCGGCGTCGGCGAGCTGCTCGGCGATCTCGAGGCGGGTCGACGCCCGCGTCTGGATGGCGCCGCCGAAGCGCTCCTCGAGCTGACGGAGTTTGGGCAGCGAGATGTCGATCACGGTGACGTTCGCGCCGAGGCCGAGGGCGTTCGCCGCGGCGTGCTCGCCCGCGACACCGCCGCCGATCACGACGACCTTCGCCTTCGGTGTTCCCGGAACACCGCCGGGGAGCAGGCCGCGACCGCCCGAGGCCCGCAGCAGGTGGTGCGCGCCCTCGATGATCGACAGGCGCCCGGCGACCTCGCTCATGGGGGCGAGCAGCGGCAGCGCGCGGTCCGCGGTCTGCACGGTCTCGTACGCGACGGCGGTGGTCCCTGCGTCCATGAGTGCGTCGGTCAGCGGCCGGTCGGCCGCGAGGTGCAGGTACGTGAAGAGCGTGAGGTCGGGACGCAGGTGCCCGTATTCGGGCGCGATCGGCTCCTTGACCTTGACGAGCAGCTCGGCGCGCGCCCACGTCTCGTCGGCGGTCGCGACGATCTCGGCGCCGGCCGCGCGGTACTGCTCGTCCGAGAACCCGCTGCCCTCACCGGCACCGGCCTGCACCAGCACCTCGTGGCCGCGGTGGACCAGAGCGTCGACGCCCGCGGGCGTCATCGCGACACGGTTCTCGTTGTTCTTGATCTCGGTGGGCACGGCGACGCGCATCGGTCTCTCCTCGGAATGGTGGTGGCAGGAAGAATCGCAGGAATCCATGTTTCGGTGGCGTAACGCCGCAGATTCTTCGGAATGGATGCCGCATCCCCCGGTATCGTCGGCGGAGAGACGCCCCAGCCGATCGAGAAACCGAAGGATCTACGATGCCCGACGACGACCTGCACCCGCTCGACGCCCGCATCATCGAGCTGCTCTCCGCCGACGCGCGGATGACGAACGCCGCCCTCGCCGACGCGCTCGGGGTGGCGGCATCCACCGCTCACGCCCGAGTCCGCGGCCTCGTCGACCGCGGACTCATCACGGGATTCCACGCCGCCGTCGACCAGAGCAGGCTCGGTCGCGGTCTCCAGGCGATCGTCGGCGTGACCCTCCGACCGGGGCAGCGGCACGAGAGCATCCGCGCCTTCGCGCAGGAGATCCGCCGCCACCCGGACGTGATCCAGCTGTTCTTCCTGGGCGGTTCCGACGACTTCCTCGTGCACATCGCGGTCGAC
The DNA here is from genome assembly GCF_049739645.1 of Microbacterium sp. SLBN-111. Classification (NCBI taxonomy): domain Bacteria; kingdom Bacillati; phylum Actinomycetota; class Actinomycetes; order Micrococcales; family Microbacteriaceae; genus Microbacterium; species Microbacterium sp. SLBN-111. Next base: position 2,043,845 of record NZ_JBMGQH010000001.1, on the reverse strand, counting down.
GATTCTTCGGCCGTGCGCCGTTTCGTCGTCGATCAGCTCTCTGCGCGGAACAGCGTGGCATCCACGCGCACGAGCATCATCTTCGAGTACCACCGGAATGCGCTCGCTGCAGATTTCGACTGATGCGGCGCGGTCTGAAACGATACACTCGGCCGGAAAACGAACCGCAAACCCGGAGATCCCGTTGCTGCTGACGATCGGGCTGCTGGCGATGTGCCTCGGCGTGGCCGTCGGCATCGTCAGTGTCGCTCTGCCGCGCGTTACCACGCCCCTCTCCCTCACGACGTTCCTCCGCTACGCCGCCATCGCGGGGGTCCTCGCCGTGGGCTCGACCGTGATGTACGCGGTCCACGCCTCCGACAGAGGGCGGGGCTCGCTCGTCGTCGCGGACGCGGCGATGACGCTCTCCCCGGCCATCACGGCGGTCGGGGTCCGCGGGTTCCCTCCCCGCGCCCAGCGCATCGCCACGGGAGTCGCGGTGGCGATCGCGGTCGGCGTCGGCGTCTGCACCGCGGTGACGGACGCGGAGACGGCGCTCGTCGTCAAGTCCGCCACGTTGGCTGTCGTATGCGCGGGGTGTGCGCTCGCCGCGATCGCCACGACCACCGTCGCTCCGCTCCCGGCCCGACTGATCGCGGGCGCCATGGGCGCGTACGCGATCTACTCCGCCGCACGGGCGACCGTCGTGGCGCTCGGCGGGGACGCTTCTCCGCTGTTCTCCGTCGAGGTCGCCACGGCCGTGGCGACTCTCGCGGTGCTCGTGTGCGGCGCGGCGGTCATCCTCACGATCCACCCCGCCCGACGTGTCGCCGCAGACGGTCCGCACACGCTGTCCGTCGTCGTCATCGACGACGCTCGGCTGCTGGCCCACGCCTACGGCAGCGAGCGTCTGAGCTCGCTCGTCGCCGAGCTGCGCGCGGCCGCGCGGGCCCTCGACGATCACGCCTTCGACGTCCGCCACGGCGTCGCGACCGCCCTGCCCTCTGCCCTCGCGACCCTCGAGCACGAGATGCAGCACTCGTTCGGCTGGAACCCGGAGGAGATCGCCCTCCTCACCGAGCCCGCGCCTGCCCGCTCGCGCTCGGACGACGACTGACGGCGCCCGCGCCCGCAACGACGCCCTGCGGCGGGGGACTCGGACGCGGCAGATTTCGTCAAGCCCCCCTCTTCGCCCCGCGGCACCGCCAGGATGAGCCGAGGGAGGCCGCCGTGCTGTCGATTGGACTGGCTGTGATGTGTGCCGCCGTCGGCGCCAGCATGATCGGCATCATCCTGCCCCACCTCGGCGCCCGGATCCCGCTCACCTTCTTCCTGCGGGTGATCGGGCTCGCGGGGGTTCTCTCGGTCGGCTGCACGGCCCTGTACGTCGTGAGTCTCCACGGCGGCGATCGGCTGTCCTGCAGTGCGGCGGACGCCCTCATGGTCGCCACTCCCCTCGTGGTCGGCGTCTCGACCACGTCGCCGGGGAGTCGCCGAATGCGAGCGGTCCTCGCGCTCGCGATCGTCCTTCCCGCCGCCGTCGCGTCGAGTTCACTCCTGCTCCCGGCCGAGGTCTCCCACATCGTGCGCATCGCCGCGGTCACCCTCGCGTGCGCGCTCGGCGCCCTGCTCGCCTTCACGTCCGTGACCGTCCCGCGGCGGTCGGTGGCGGCGATCGTCGTGTCGATGACGACCTACGCCGTCTACTCCCTGGCCCGGACGGTCGTCGCCCTCAGCCCCGCGGCGACGTCGGACGTCGCTCGAACGGTGTTCTCGCACGCCGCCAGCGCCGGAGTCGCCACGGCGTGCGTTCTCCTGATCGGCGTCGCCGTCGTCCTCGTGCGCCGCTCCCCGCACCCCGACCTGACCGGGGGCGGCACGTCCTGGACACGGCTCGTGGTGGGCGACTGGCGCGCGGCGATCCGCACCCACGGCACGCCCACCGTGCTGGCGCTCGTCTCCGAGCTGCGCAGCGCCGCCCGCGATCTCGATCCCTCGTCCGTCGACGTGCACCGGGGCGTGGACGTACCGTGCCCCGCAGCGCTTCCCGCCGTGAGCAGGGTGCTGCGCGAGACGTACGGATGGGGGCCCGAGAACTTCGCGCTGCTGCGGACGCCGGAGCCCCTGCCGCGGCCGACGTGGTCGTCGATCCCGGCCGCACGGCCCTCCGACGCCGCGGACGGGTGAGCGGGACCGCTAGCGGACGGTCGCGGCGATCGCGGCGATGTCCGCCGGGGTCGAACGGCAGCATCCGCCGACGAGCCGCGCGCCCGCGGCGACCCAGGCCGGCGCGTCCTCGGCGAGCGGAGCAGCACCCCCGTGCCAGGTCCGGGTCGTGGCATCCCACCGCTCCCCGGTGTTCGGGTAGGCGACGAGCGGGACGGCGGGGCGCGTCGGCGAGCGCGGGACCGACGCTGCCGGGAGCGCAGCAGTTCACGCCGACGGCGACGACACCCGGAACGGATGCCGCGGCCCTCAGCGCCGCGGCCAGCGACCCCGCCGCGGCGAAACCCGTGCTGTCCGCCGAGAGGCTCACGAACGCGGGGACGCCCAGGTCGGCCAGCTCGAATGCGAGCGCCTCGACCTCGAGCGGCGACGGGACGGTCTCGACCGCGAGCAGGTCGGCCCCCGCATCCGCGAGCACGGCGAGACGCCGCCGGTGCAGCGCGCGCAGCGCGGCGACGTCGAGCCCGTAGGCACCGGTGTAATCGCTGCCGTCGGCGCGCAGTGCGCCGATCGGACCCACGGATGCCGCGACCAGGCCGTCCCCCGCCTCCCGGGCCAGCGACACCGAACGGCGGAGGAGCATCTCGACCTCGGCATCCGGGATCGGACCGCCGAAGCCCACCTGGTACGAGGCCGTGATCAGGACGTCCGCACCGGCCACGGCGAACTCCGCGTGGGCGGCGCGCACTTCGTCGGGGTCGTCGCGCAGCACGCGCGCCGACCATAGCGGGGACGCCACGTCGTTGCCGCGGCTCTCGAGCAGCGTGCCGAGGCCGCCGTCCAGGACCAGCGGCGCGGCGGTGAGATCGATCACGCCTCGTGGGTCTCGCCTGCGGCGAGGACGCGCAGCACCCGCGCGAGCATGGCCTGGTCCGCGCGGCTGACGTCGCGCAGCGCATCGCCTTCGAGGCGGACGAGCTCGGTCATGGCGGCATCCACGCGCTGGATGCCCTCGGGCGTGATGGCGACGAGGATCGCGCGGCCGTCGGACGGGTTCGGGCGGCGGGTGACGAGGCCGCGGTCGGCGAGCTTGTCGAGGCGGTTGGTCATCGCCGCGCTGCCGATCATCGTCGCCGCGATGAGACGCGTGGCGCTGAGCTCGGTGCCGGCGCGGCGGAGGACGGCGAGGACGTCGAACTCCCACACCGCGATGTCGGCGCTGGCGAACGCGCGGGCGCGCAGCTTCGACAGGTGGAACGCCGCGCGGCGCAGCCGCGACATGACGTCGAGAGGGGTCAGGTCGACCTCGGGCAGCAACTGCGACCAGGCGTCGATGAGGAGATCGACCTCGTCGTCCTTGTTGCTGGAGAGAGTGGACACACCACGACGGTACCGGAGCCGGGATGCCACTCGGCCACCGACGACCCTTCTCCCGCGAAATTCCGGCTCGGGCGCCTCAGCCGAGCCGCTCGGCGAGCGCCTCTCCCGCGGCGGTGAGCCATCGGGCGGGCTCGGCCAGCGCAGCCTCGGTCGACCCGGCGAGCTGCACGAGCGCGACCGCCGCACCGAACCCGGACGTGTCGGCATCCGGAGCGATCCGACCAGCGACGAGTCCGACCCGGCGTCCCTCCGCGCGGGCGAGAGCCGCGACGCGGGCGGGGGCCTTGCCGGTCGCGGAGCTCGCGTCGAACGACCCCTCCCCGGTCACGACCACGTCGGCCGCGGCCACGGCGTCGGCGAGACCGAGGAGGTCGGCGATGCGCTCGGCTCCCGGAACCAGCTCCGCGCCCCAGGCCCGGAGGGCCGCGCCGGTGCCGCCGGCCGCACCCGTGCCGGGGAAGGCGGCGTCGGTGGCGAGCAGGTCCGCCGCGCGAGCGAGGGCAGCATTCGCCGCCGGGATGTCCTCGGCGCCGAGCCCCTTCTGCGGCCCGAACACCGCGGCCGCGCCGCCGGGGCCCGTGAGGGGGCTGCGGACGTCGGTCAACACGAGCGCCCCGCCAGCCGGCAGCGCGCGGAGCCCGTCGCGTTCGAGGCGCGCGGCGGTCTGGACACCGCGCAATCCGGGCGGAACATCTCGACCGTCGGCATCCACGATCCGCGCGCCGAGGGCGGTGAGCAGGCCGAAACCGGCGTCGGTCGAGGCGCTGGACCCGATCGCGAGCACGAGCCGCGAGACGCCGTGGTCGAGGGCGGCGGCGATCGCCTGCCCGAACCCGCGCGTATCGGCGTCGAACGGGCGCAGGTCGCCGGCGAGCAGCTCGATCCCCGACGTGGACGCCAGCTCGACGACCCCGGTCCCGTGCGGCGCGTCCGCCGTCGCCGGGAGGAGGGCCCAGGATGCCACGACCTCACGCCCGTGCGGACCCGTGACGGTCAGCGGCATCCGTCGCGCTCCCGGCACGGCGACGAGGAAGGCGTCGAGCGTGCCCTCCCCGCCGTCGGCCACAGGCAGCTCGACGATCGCGTCGCCGGGCCGCACGGCGCGCCACCCCGCGGCGAGCGCGGCCGCGGCCGCCGCCGCGGAGATCGATCCCTTGAACCCGTCCGGGGCGAGCAGCACGCGCGTCACGCGCCGACCCTACCGCGCAGCCCCCGGCGGGGCGGCCCTGACCGCGAGACTCCACCCAGCCGACAAACCCACTGCAGCCTGCAACCGAGATGTCAGCCCACTGCAGTCCCGGCGCCAACGGGGCCCGGCCCCGGGCCCACCCCGAGTTCAGCGCGGCGGGGGCGCCGTCGTGCCGCGGGCGACGAGACGAGTCGCGAGCTGCAGGTGCGTCTCGGGCAGCTCCTCGCCGGCGAGCAGCGCAAGGACGATGCGCACGGCCTCCGCGCCGAGGAGCTTCATGGGCTGGCGCACGGTCGTCAGCGGCGGCTGCGCCCGCGCCGCCTCGGGCACGTCGTCGAAACCGACGACGGACAGGTCATCGGGCACGCGCAGCCCGCGGGCCACGGCCACCTCGACGATCGACAGCGCCGACAGGTCGTTGGCGGCGAACACCGCGGTCGGCGGATCCGGCAGCGCGAGCATCGCGTGCGCGGCCTCGCGCGCGACGTCCTGCTCGTAGTGCCCCTGCCCCACGAGAGCGGGATCGAACGGAATGCCGGCGGCCGACAGGGCCTCGCGATACCCCGAGGCCCGGGCGACCGCCGACCGCAGATCGGGACGCCCCGCGATGAACCCGATCCGGCGGTGGCCGAGCTGCACGAGGTGGTGGACGGCCTGCTGCGCGCCGGTGAAGCTGTCGGACTCGACGGTGGGGAGGTCGGCGCGGCCGGTGTGCGGGTCGATCGCGACGATGGGCACCTCGGCGGCGACGTTCACGACGGTCGGGGTCACGAGGATCGCGGCGTCGATGAGGGTGCCGCTCAGGCGGCTGAGCGAGCGCCGCTCCCACCCCTCGCCGTCGCGGCGTGCGCCGGTGTAGGCGAGCAGGTCGTATCCGGTGTCGGACAGCGCTCCCCCGACGCCCTTGAGGATCTCGGCCGAGAAGGGCTCGATGTCGGCGACGAGCACGCCGATCACCCCGGTCCGCCGCGACCGCATGCTGCTGGCGACGAGGCTCGACTCGTAGCCGAGGGCGCGCACGGCATCCAGGACGCGGCCCACGGTCTCGGGCGCCACCCCGTAGCGCCCGTTGACGGCTTTCGACACCGTGGCGACCGACACACCGGCAGCCGCGGCGACGTCGTGGATGGTGGCACGCCGGGTCATGGCATCCGACCCTAGCGTGGAAATCATTTTCGAAAACGTTTGACGACGCTTCGCGGCCGGGTGACACTGCTCCCACCCGGGCCGCACACCCGGACGTGAACGACCGGCACCGATGCCGACACCGGAGCATCCCGCACGGGACGCACCTCGACGAAGAGAAACGGGAATCACATGAACAAGAGGAAACTCCTCGCCGCAGCCACCCTCGCGGTCGCCGGCACCCTGGCCCTCGGCGGCTGCGCCGGCGGCGGAGGCGGACAGAACGCCGACGGCAGCGTCACCCTGACGCTGTGGCACAACTCCACCACCGGCGACGGCAAGAAGTACTGGGAAGACACCGCCGCGGCCTTCGAGAAGGCCAACCCCAACGTGAAGATCGAGATCCAGGCCGTGCAGAACGAGGAGATGGACGGCAAGCTCCAGACCGCCCTGAACTCCGGCGACGCCCCCGACCTGTTCATGGCGCGCGGCGGCGGCAAGCTCGCCGACATCGTCAAGGCCGGCCAGGTCATGGACCTCACCGACAAGATCTCGTCGGATGCCAAGACCGCGCTCGGCTCGTCGCTGTCGGCGTTCGAGATCGACGGGAAGAACTACGGGATGCCGGTCGCGGTGCTGCCGTCCGGCATCTTCACGTCCCAGGACGTCCTCACCGCCGCGGGTGTCACCTCGGCCCCGAAGACGATCGACGAGCTCGAGGCCGCCAACGCCAAGATCAAGGCCACCGGGGTCGCCCCGATCGCCGTGGGCGCGAAGGACGCCTGGCCCGCCGCGCACTGGTACTACAACTTCGCGCTCCGCGCCTGCTCCAAGGACGTGCTCGACGCGGCGGCCGCGAGCCGCAGCTTCGACGACCCGTGCTGGCTCAAGGCCGGCGAGAACCTCGAGGCGTTCCTCAAGACGCAGCCGTTCAACGACGGTTTCCTCACCACCGCCGCGCAGCAGGGCGCCGGTTCGTCCGCCGGTCTCCTCGCCAACAAGCAGGCGGGCATGGAGCTCATGGGCGCGTGGGACCCGGGCGTGATCGCCTCGCTCACCCCCGACCAGAAGCCGCTCCCCGACCTCGGCTGGTTCCCCTTCCCGGAGGTCCCCGGCGGTGACGGCGAGCCCGGCGCCATGATGGGCGGCGTCGACGGGTACTCGTGCTGGGTCAACGCTCCCGCGCAGTGCACCGACTTCCTGAACTTCCTGGTGAACAAGGAGAACCAGGAGGCCTACGCCACGGCCTTCCAGACGCTCCCCGCGTCCTCGGAGGCGACGGATGCCGTGACCACCCCCGCGCTGCAGTCGGTGCTCGAGGCCTACTCGAAGGCGCCGTACGTCTCGGTATGGCTCGACACGCTCTACGGCCAGAACGTCGGCAACGCGCTCAACGTCGCCGTGGTCGACATGTTCGCCGGCAAGGGCACTCCGCAGAGCATCGTCGACGCCGTCAACGCCGCCGCCGCGCGCTCCTGAGGGAACCGACATGACCACCGTGCGTCATCCCGTCGCCCCCGCGTCGGACGACGTCGTCGGTCGCCGCTCGTCCGAGGAGAGAGCTCCCCGCTCCTCCTCGGCCGGGCGGTCGCCCGTGCGGCGGCGCCGCGAGAACTGGAAGATCCGCGGGGAACTGGCGATCCTCCTGGGCCCCGCCCTGGTGGTGTTCGTCTCGTTCGTCATCCTGCCGGTGGCCCTGGCGGCCTTCTACGGCTTCTACAGCTGGTCGGGCTTCGGGACGCCGACGGAGTTCGTCGGCATCCGGAACTACGTCACGATCCTCACCGACCCGGCCTTCCACGAGGCCCTCGGCCACAACGCCTTCATCGTCGTGGGCTCCCTCGTGCTGCAGGGACCGCTGGCCCTGGGCCTCGCGCTGCTGCTGAACCGCAAGATGCGGTTCCAGTCGCTCATCCGCGTGCTGATCTTCGTGCCGTACGTCATCTCCGAGGTCGTCGTCGGCCTCGGCTGGGGCCTCATGCTGCAGTCGGGTGGCGCGCTCAACGGCGCCCTCGACAAGATCGGGCTGGGGGCCCTCCGCGCCGACTGGATCTCCGACCCGGCACTCGCCATCTGGACCCTGCTCATCATCATCACGTGGAAGTACATCGGCTTCGCCGTGATCCTCTTCCTCGCCGGACTCCAGGGCATCCCGGAGGAGCTGTCGGAGGCCGCGGCCATCGACGGCGCGTCCTACTGGCAGATCCAGCGCCACATCGTGCTGCCGCTCATGGGACCGACGATCCGCATCTGGGCGTTCCTCTCGATCATCGGGTCGCTCCAGCTCTTCGACCTCGTGTGGATCATCTGGGGCCAGTACGTCGCGTCCACCGCCGGCACCTCGACGATGGCGACGTACATGGTGGCCAACGGCCGCAACGCCGGCAGCTACGGGTACGGCAGTGCCGTGGCCGTGGTCATGTTCCTCATCTCGCTCGCCGTCGCGCTGCTGTACCAGCGCTTCGTGCTCCGCCGCGACACCGCCGGCGCCCTCACGGGAGGCACCAAATGACCGCCACCGCCACCCTCGTCGCACCCCGCGCCGCGAAAGCGCCGCGCGGACCGGCCGGCCGCAGCCGGGCGAGCTCCGCGGTCGTCGGCTTCGTCGCGCTCGTCCTCATCGCGCTGATGCTCGGCCCGGTGATCTACATCATCCTGGGCGGCTTCCGCTCGAACTCCGAGATCACGGTCGACCCGGCCGGGTTCCCCACCCGCTGGAACTGGGAGAACTACACCGAGGTCCTCGCGAGCGGCACCTTCTGGGGCCAGGTCGCGAACTCCGCGATCGCGGCGATCGCGACGACGATCTTCGTCGTGGCCCTCGGGCTCATGGCCGCGTACGGACTCTCGCGGTACACCTTCCGCGGCCGCGGCGCGCTCTACGCGCTGTTCACCGCGGGCCTGATGTTCCCCATGACCGTCGCGATCACGCCGCTGTACATCCTCGTCCGCAACCTCGGGCTCATGAACTCGCTCGCGGGCGTCATCGTCCCGCAGATCGCGTTCGCGCTGCCGATCACGGTGATCATCCTGTCTCCGTTCCTCTCGGCGATCCCCCGCGAACTGCAGGAGGCCGCGTCGATCGACGGACTCGGGCGCCTCGGGTTCTTCTGGCGCATGGTGCTGCCGCTCGCCGTCCCCGCGGTCGTGACCGTCGGCATCCTCGCCTTCGTCAACAGCTGGAACTCGTACATGCTCCCGCTGTTCATCCTCAACAACGAAGCGACGTACACCCTGCCCCTCGGGACGCAGGCGTTCGCGTCGCAGTACTCCGTCGACACCGCACGCGTGCTCGCGTTCACCTCGCTGTCGATGATCCCCGCTCTGGTGTTCTTCAGCCTGTTCGAGCGACGGATCGTCGGCGGCCTCACCGGCGCCGTGAAGGGCTGACCCGCATGACCATCCACAGAACCGACGTCGGCGCCGCGCTCACTCCCGGGGTCTCGGCCCGCGTGCAGGCGCTCGTCGCGGACATGACCCTCGACGAGAAGCTCGCGCAGCTCGTGGGGTACTGGGTCGACCAGGGTGACGAGGTCGTCGCGCCCCTGTCCGGTGAGAAGGTCACCTCGACCGGATACGCGGATGCCACGGTCCACGGCCTCGGCCACCTCACGCGCGTCTACGGCACCCGGCCGGTCGACCCGGTCGAGCGGGCCGCATGGCTGTGGGGCGAGCAGCGGCGGCTCCAGACGGAGACGCGTCTCGGCATCCCGGCGCTCGTGCACGAGGAGTGCCTCACCGGCTTCGCGGCGTGGAAAGCCGCGACCTTCCCGACCCCGCTCGCGTGGGGCGCGTCCTTCGATCCCGAGACCGTCGAGCTCGTGGCATCCGCCATCGGACGCTCGATGCGCGAGGTCGGCGTGCACCAGGGCCTCGCGCCCGTGCTCGATGTCGTGCGCGACCCGCGGTGGGGGCGGGTCGACGAGTGCATCGCCGAGGACCCGTACGTCGTCGGCACGATCGGCACCGCGTACGTGCGGGGGCTGCAGTCCGCCGGGGTGCACGCGACGCTGAAGCACTTCGTCGGGTACTCGGGTTCGCAGGCCGGCCGCAACCACGCACCCGTGCACGCCGGTCCCCGCGAACTGCAGGACGTGTTCCTCCCGCCGTTCGAGATGGCGGTGCGGGACGGCGGCGTGCGCTCGGTGATGAACTCGTACGCCGAGATCGACGGCGTCCCCGTGGCCGCCTCCGGCGACCTCCTCACCGATCTGCTGCGCCGGCGGTGGGGCTTCGACGGCACCGTCGTGTCGGACTACTTCGCCGTGGACTTCCTCCGCTCGATGCACGGCCTCGCCGCGACACCGGGCGAAGCCGCGCAGATCGCGCTCGAGGCCGGGATCGACGTCGAGCTCCCCGGCGCCGACGCGTATCCGCACCTGGCCGAGCGGGTGGCATCCGGGGATCTCTCCGAGGCCCTCATCGACCGAGCCGTCGCGCGGCTGCTCGCGGAGAAGGAGGACCTGGGACTGCTGGATGCCGACTTCTCCACGCCCCCCTCGAGTGTCGATCTCGACGACGCCGACCATCGCGCGCTGGCGTACCGACTCGCGCTCGAGAGCGCGGTGCTGCTGCGCAACGACGGGGTGCTGCCGCTCGCGGCGGCGCCCGGACGCATCGCGGTGATCGGCCCGAACGGCGACAGCGCCGAGGCCCTGATGGGCTGCTACTCGTTCGCGAACCACGTGCTCGCGCACCACCCCGGCACGCCGATGGGCTTCGACATCCCGACCGTGCGCGAAGCGCTCGCGGCGCGGTTCGGCGACGTCGTGCAGGCCGAGGGGGTCGCGGTCGAGGGGACGGATGCCGACGGCATCCCCGCCGCGGTCGAGCTCGCGCGATCCGCGGACGTGGCGGTGGTCGTCGTGGGCGACCGCGCGGGACTCTTCGGCCGCGGCACGGTCGGCGAGGGCAACGACGCGGATTCCCTCGAGCTGCCCGGCCTGCAGCGGCGTCTCGTCGAGGAGGTCGTCGCCACGGGCACCCCCGTCGTGATGGTGCTGCTCACCGGACGCCCGTACGCCCTGGGCTGGGCGCTGGACGCGGCTGCCGGTCCGGCCGCCGTGGTGCAGGCGTTCTTCCCGGGCGAGGAAGGCGGCCCCGCGCTGGCCGCGCTCCTGGCCGGGGATGCCACGCCCTCGGGGCGCCTCCCCGTCTCGCTCCCCCGCTCGGCCGGTGCGCAGCCGTACTCGTACCTGCACCCGATCCTCGGCGGCCGGAACGAGGTCACGAGCACCGATCCGACGCCCGTGCGGCCGTTCGGGTTCGGTCTGTCGTACACGACGTTCGTCCGCGAGGCGCTTGCCGTGGACGCCGAGGTGCGCGCGGGCGATGCCTTCGCGGCTTCGGTGCGCGTGACGAACACGGGGTCCGTCCGCGGGGCCGACGTCGTGCAGCTGTACGCGCACCGCGCGGTGGCGAGCGTGACCCGGCCGGTCGCGCAGCTCGTCGCGTACGCCCGCGTGGAGCTGGAGCCGGGCGAGACCGCGGAGGTGCGGTTCACGATCCCGGCATCCCGTCTGGCGTACAGCGACCGCACGCTCCGCCGCGTCGTCGAACCCGGCGAGGTCGAGCTGCGCGTCGGCCCGTCCTGCGCCGAGATCGACGAGGCCGTAACGCTGCACCTGACGGGCCCGGCGTACGAGCTGCGCGCCGACGACGCCCGGGTCGTCGGGGTCGTGGTGCGCCGGGGGTAGCCGCGAGGCGGCCGGTGCCGTCCCGCGTGGCGCCCCACCTCCGTTGAGTGTCCAAGACACGCGGACCGCGCTCGGGCGGTTTCTAGCGTCTAGTGCAACGCCTTCGTGGTGGAGGTTGTGGTGTCGGGGAAGTTTTCGTGGGAGTTGCGTGCGGCGGTTTTGCGGGCGTTGGTTCGTGGGCAGTCGTTGTTGCAGGTCGCGGGCTGGTGTGGTGCGGACCGGGTCACGGTCGGGCGTTGGGCGAGGCTTGCGGGTATGCAGGTGCGGGACGGGCGTCGGGGCGGGGTGGTGCGCGCTGATGTGGATCGCGAAGTGTCGCCCGAGGTGGGGCGGTCGTATCGGCGTTTGACGTTGGCGGACCGCTCGTTCATTCAGGCAGCGTTAGCGTTTCCGGAGCCGTGGGGAGTGCGCAGGATCGCGGGACAGCTCGGGGTGTCTGCCTCGACGGTGTCGAGAGAGATCCACGCCCACCGGGTCCGGCATGGGGACGGGTTCGGTTACGACGCGGAGGTCGCGCATTACCGGGCGGTGCGTTCTCGTGATCGGTATCGTCCGGGGAAACTCGCCGACCCGACGCTGCGGCGCGAGGTCGTGACACGCTTGAACGCGAGGTACTCCCCGCAGCAGATCGCGGGGGAGTTGAAGCGGGCGTTCCCGGATCAGGCGGAGATGCAGGTGTCCCACGAAACGATCTACCAAGCGTTGTATGTCCAGGGACGCGGTGCGTTACGACACGAACTCACCGTCGAAAAGGCACTGCGATCAGGACGGACCGGCCGAGTCCCGCAATCGAAGCTTCCCCCGCGATCGACCCGCCCCTGGTTGGAAGGGGCTCGATTGGTCAACCGTCCCGCGGAAGCGACTGATCGCGCTGTTCCCGGCCATTGGGAGGGCGATCTCGTCGTCGGACCCGAAAACTCCGGCATCGTGACCCTCGTCGAACGCACCACCCGCTACGTCCTCCTCGGACGCCTCCCCGGGACCCGGGACAGCGCCACCGTCACCGACGTTCTCGCGTCCATGATTCACGCGCTTCCCGCCGAGTTGAAGCGGACCATCACCTGGGATCAAGGCACGGAGATGGCATCCCACAAAGCCTTCACCCTGCGGACCGGATGCCCCGTGTTCTTCTGCGACCCGCACTCGCCCTGGCAACGCGGCACGAACGAGAACACCAACGGGCTGATCCGCGATTTCTACCCCAAAGGCACCAACTTCAACACCGTCACCGACGACGGCCTCGCCGAAACCCAACGCCTCCTCAACATCCGCCCCCGCCAAACCCTCGACTTCCGCAGCCCCCATGTCATGCTGACCGAACTGATCAACGGTGTTGCACTAGCCACCTGAACCCGCCTCGTCGGCATCCGCGTGTCTTGGACACTGAACGCCCCAGGCGGCACGAGCAAGGGATGGGGCGCGCGTCCGCGGACAGCGGCTCTGCCGCCAGTTCGGTGTCCAAGACACGCGGACCGCGCTCGTCGGCATCCGCGTGTCTTGGACACTGAACGCCCCAGAGAGCCCGACGTCTCCCCGCGACGCGCCGCGAGCGGACCCGCGCCGGATACCGTGGACGGATGACGCTCCCCACCGCCTCCCGCGTGTACGACGAACGCGAGACCGAGGGCGCCGACCCGTGGTCGATCGACCTGGAGCGGATCCAGTTCTCGCCGTACTTCTCGCGGCTCTCGGCCGTGACGCAGGTGGTGTCGCCGTCGATCTCCGGTGCACCGGTGCACAACCGCCTCACGCACTCGCTGAAGGTCAGCGCGATCGCGCGGGTCGTCGCGCTGCAGCTGAACACCCGGGCCGGCCGCGACGTGTGCAACCCGACGGTCGTCGAGGCGGCGGCCTACGCCCACGACCTCGGCCACCCGCCGTTCGGGCACCTCGGCGAGACGACGCTCGACCGCCTCGCCCGCACCGAGCTGGGCCTCCCCGACGGCTTCGAGGGCAACGCCCAGACGTACCGCATCCTCACCGCCCTCGACGTCGTCGAGAACGCTCCGCGCGGGCTGAACCTCACCGCGGCGGTGCGCGCCGCGTCGGCGAAGTACCCCTGGTCGCCGTCGGTGTCCGCGGCCGAGATCGAGCGGATCGGCCCGCCCCGTGGCATCCGTCGCGCTTCTGACGGCGCGTACCGCGTGCACAAGTACTCGGTGTACGACCTCGACGTCGACGACCTCGACCACGCGCGGGAGGGGATGGATGCCGAGCCCCTACGCCAGACGATCGAGGGCGCCGTCATGGACCTCGCCGACGACATCGCGTACTCGGTGCACGACGTCGACGACTTCTACCGCGCCGGGATCCTGGACCACGCCCCGATCGCGGCGGAGTTCCGCGGGTGGCTCGACGACGTCCTCGAATGGCGCTCGCGGGACGACGCGGAGGTGCGGGCCGAGCTCGTCCCCGGCGCCGCGCTCGAACGCTTGCGCCGCAAGATGCGCCGCGACGACCCCTGGGTCGCGGACGACGAGGCGTTCCTCGCCGCGGTCAGCGACGTGGATGCCGAGCTCGTCACCGACCTGCTCGCCCGGCCGTTCGACGGGTCGCTGACGGCCGAGCGGCGTCTGGCCTCCTTCACCGACCGGTGGATCCGCCGATTCCAGGAGTCCGCGCAGCTCCGCCCCCTCGACACCCCACGGTCCGGGCCGGTCGCCCTGTCGCCGTGGGCGTGGCACCACGTCGAGGTGCTGAAGTTCGTGCACAAGCGGTTCGTCCTGAGCCGTCCCGACCTCGCGATTCAGCAGCGCGGGATGAGTCGCATCCTCGCGCGCTCGGTGCGGGCGCTCGGCGAGTGGCTCGACGACGACCTCGACCGCGCGCGCACCCCGCGCCGCCTCCGTGAGCTCATCGCGCTCGCCCAAGAGCAGTACGCCGCGCTCCCCGCCGGCCGTCGACCCACGGATGCCGAAGCCGAGACGCTCGCGCGCTCCCGCGGAATCGTGGACTACGTGGCATCCCTCACCGACGCCCAGGCGTTCACGCTGTCGGAGGCGATCTCCGGCCGCGCCGACCGCCTGTGGTCGCTGGGGCAGAGGCTGTAGCGCGCCGCGCGGCTCACGGCATCCATGTCCCACTTCGTGCGACATTGCGCCCCCAAAACCGCACATAGTGGGACACGCCCACCGGCCGGCCGCGGCCCCGCCGCGGTGGCAGCAGCCATGTCCCACTTGGTGCAACGTTCTGCACCCAAAACCGCACATCCTGGGACACGCGCACCGACCGACCGCCGCGGCACCGCCCGGGCGGCATCCATGTCCCACTTGTGGCTGCCTGCGACGACCTCAGGCCGCACATTTCGGGACACGCTCCGTCGCAAGTGGGACGAGGTCACGGATGCCACCGCACCCATGTCCCACTTCGTGCGACGTTGCGCCCCAGAAACCGCACATCCTGGGACACACCCACCGGCCGGCCGCGGCCCCGCCGCGGTGGCAGCAGCAATGTCCCACTTCGTGCGACATTGCGCCCCCAAAACCGCACATAGTGGGACACACGCCACGACCGACCGCCGCAGCACCGCCCAGGCGGCATCCATGTCCCACTTGTGGCTGCCTGCGACGACCTCAGGCCGCACATTTCGGGACACGCTCCGTCATAAGTGGGACGAGGTCTCGGATGCCACCGCACCCATGTCCCACTTCGTGCGACGTTGCGCCCCCAAAACCGCACATAGTGGGACACACGCCACGACCGACCGCCGCAGCACCGCCCAGGCGGCATCCATGTCCCACTTCGTGCAAGGCCACGCCCCCAAAACCGCACATTGTGGGACACGCCCCCGCCGCAACCGGGACGAGACGCACGAATGCCCCGGATCCGCAGGCGTCCCACCACCGACGCGGATCCGGGGCACGGTTCGTGCGCCGGAGAACCGGAGCACGGGACGCGCCCCGAACGGGACGCGTACGTGCCGCACCGCCCCGGGGCCGGCGAAGGGCAGCCCGGGGCGGCGGGGGTCAGATGCCCTGGGCCAGGCGGTAGTACGCCTGGTTCCAGCGCAGCTCGCTCTGGAAACCGCGGACCGTCGTGTCCTCGTCGATGACGACGAGCTCGGTCTTGGCGATCTCGGCGAAGTCGCGGAACACCTCGATGCCCACGGCCGTCGTCATGACGGTGTGGTGGGCGGCACCGGCGGCGAGCCAGCACGCGGCCGAGGTCGCGAAGTCCGGCGCCGGCTTCCACACGGCGCGGCCGACGGGGAGCTTCGGGAGGTCGGGCGCCTCGACGTTCTCCACGACGTTCGCGGTGAGGCGGAAGCGGTCACGCATGTCGCTCAGGGCCACGACGAGCGCGGGGCCCGGGTCGGCGGTGAAGACCAGGCGCACCGGGTCTTCCTTGCCGCCGATGCCGAGCTCGTGGATCTCCAGGCGCGGCTTCTTCGTCGACAGCGACGGCGAGACCTCGAGCATGTGGGCGCCGAGGATGCGCTCGTTGCCGGGGACGAGGTCGTACGTGTAGTCCTCCATGAGCGAGGCGCCGCCGGGGAGACCCGCACCCATGACGTTCGCGACGCGCACGAGGATCGCCGTCTTCCAGTCGCCCTCGGCGCCGAAGCCGTAGCCCTCGGCCATGAGTCGCTGCACCGCGAGACCGGGGAGCTGCTTCAGCGCGCCGAGGTCTTCGAACGACGTCGTGAAGGCGCCGAAGCCGCCCTCCTCGAGGAACGAGCGCAGACCGAGCTCGATCGCGGCGCCGTCGCGGAGCGACTGGTGACGCGCGCCACCCGGGAGCAGCTCGTCGACGACGTCGTAGCTGTCGATGTACTCCTGCACGAGCGCGTCGATGTCGGCATCCGCCGCCTGCTCGACGGCCTCGACGAGCTCGTTGACGCCCCACGTGTTGACCTGCACGCCGAAGCGCAGCTCGGCCTCGGTCTTGTCGCCCTCCGTGACGGCGACGAAGCGCATGTTGTCGCCGAAGCGCGCGAGCTTGAGGGTGCGGGCGGCGGTCCAGCCGGCGGCGGCGCGCTCCCAGTCCTCGATCTGCTGGCGGACGGCGGGGTTCGACACGTGGCCGACGACGGTCTTGCGGGCCACGCCCAGGCGCGTCTGGATGTACCCGAACTCACGGTCGCCGTGCGCGGCCTGGTTGAGGTTCATGAAGTCGAAGTCGATGTCGTTCCACGGCAGCTCGACGTTGGCCTGCGTGTGCAGGTGCAGCAGCGGCTTCTGCAGCGCGTCGAGGCCCGCGATCCACATCTTCGCGGGGCTGAAGGTGTGCATCCACGCGATGACGCCGATGACGTCGTCGCGGCCGTTGACCTCGAGGGCCATGCGGCGGATGCTGTCGGAGTCCTTCAGCACGGGCTTCCAGACGACCTTCACCGGGAGGCCGGCGAGGCCCTCGACGACGGCCTGCGACTGCTCGGCGACCTGCTTCAGGGTCTCCTCGCCGTAGAGGTTCTGGCTGCCGGTGACGAACCAGACCTCGTAGCCGTCGAGGTCGTTCTTGAGCTTCGTGCGGGTCATGACTGTTCCTTTTCGAGTGTTCAGAGGGATGCCACGGCGGCGGCCTCGACGGCGAGGCCCGCGCGGTAACGGTCGAGGTAGGCCGAGAAACCGGCGACGTCCGCCGGGTCGGGGTCGGCGGTGGTGATGGGTGCATCGGCGAAGACGGCCTCGCCGAGGTAGGTGTCGAGGTCGCGGCCGGCGCCGTCGGCGACGTACGCCGCGAGCACGGCCATGCCCCACGCGCCACCCTCGGACGCCGTCTCGGCGACGGCGACCGGCGCGTCGAGCGCCGCCGCGAGGAAGCGCTGCGCGACCCCCGCGGTGCGGAACATGCCGCCGTGGGCGTACATCTTGTCGAGGCCGACGCCCTCGCGGTGGAGGACGTCCATGCCGAGCGCGAGCGTCCCGAAGACGCCGTACAGCTGCGCGCGCATGAAGTTCGGCAGCGTCAGGCGGCTGTCGGGGGTGCGCACGACGAGCGGACGCCCCTCGTCGAGGCCCGCGATCGGCTCCCCGGCGAGGTGGTTGTACGCCAGCAGTCCGCCCGCGTCGGCCTCGCCCTCCAGCGCCGCGGCGAAGAGCGCCGCGTACGTGGCATCCGGGCTCTGCGTCACGCCGGCCGCGGCCGAGAACGCGGTGAACATGTTCGCCCACGCCGCCAGCTCGCTCGCGCCGTTGTTGCAGTGCACCATCGCCACGGCATCACCGGAGGGGGTCGTCACGAGGTCGAGCTCGTGGTGCACCTCGCCGAGCGGACGCTCGAGCACGACCATCGCGAAGATGCTGGTGCCGGCGCTGACGTTGCCCGTGCGCGGCGCGACCGCGCCCGTGGCGACCATTCCCGTTCCGGCGTCACCCTCGGGCGGGGCGAAGGGGATGCCGGGACGCAGGGCGCCCGTCGGGTCGAGCAGGGCCGCACCCTCCGGCGTGAGCGCACCCGCGGCCGCCCCGGCCACGAGCACCTCGGGCAGCAGGTCGGCGAGCGCGGGGACGCGTCCGGCGGCGAGGCCGTCGTAGCGCGCGACCAGCTCGGCGTCGTAGTCGCGGGTCGTGGAATCGATCGGGAACATGCCCGACGCGTCACCGACGCCGAGCACCTTCTCGCCCGTCAGCTTCCAGTGCACGTACCCCGCCAGCGTGGTGAGGAAGCGGATCTCGGGCACGTGGGGCTCGGCATCCACGACCGCCTGGTGCAGGTGCGCAATCGACCAGCGGAGCGGGATGTTCACGCCGAGCAGCTCGGTGAGCTCGGCCGCCGCGACACCGGTGTTGGTGTTGCGCCAGGTGCGGAAGGGGGCGAGCAGCTCCCCGTCGGCGTCGAACGCGAGGTAGCCGTGCATCATCGCCGACACCCCCATCGCGGCGTACCGCTCGGGGGTGACGCCGTACTTCTGCTGCACGTCGGCGACGAGGTCGGCGTACGCGGCGCGGAGGCCCGACCACACGGCATCCAGGGAGTAGGTCCAGAGCTTGTCGGCGTAGACGTTCTCCCACTCGTGGGAGCCGACGGCGAGCACCTCGGCGTCGGGGCCGATGAGGCACGCCTTGATGCGGGTGGAACCGAGTTCGATGCCGAGACTCGCCCGACCTTCGGTGATGTGCGCGTTCATCGGCGGTCGTCCGTGCTCTGTCCGTAGACGTTCTGGTAGCGGTTGTAGAGGGCGTCGATCTTGTCCTGCGGGATCGGGATGAGCGGGCCGGCCTCGCGCGCGATGTGCACGGTGCGGGCGACGTCCTCGAGCATGACGGCGGCCTTCACGGCATCCTTCGCGCTCGCGCCGATCGTGAAAGGACCGTGGTTCTGCATGATCACGCCGCGCGAGCGGTGTCCGCGCAGGGTCTCGACGATGCCGCGACCGATCGAGTCGTCGCCGATGATCGCGAACGGGCCGACCGGGATGGGCCCGCCGAACTCGTCCGCCATCGCCGTGATGACGCAGGGGATCTCCTCGCCGCGGGCCGCCCACGCGACGCCGTAGGTCGAGTGCGTGTGCACGACGCCGCCGACTTCGGGCATGTTGCGGTAGACGTAGGCGTGGGCCGCGGTGTCGCTGGAGGGGCTGCGCTCGGACCCGGGGGTGCCGGGGATCGCGTTGCCGTCCAGGTCGCAGAGGATCATGTTCTCGGGGGCGAGGTCGTCGTACGAGACGCCCGAGGGCTTGATGACGAACAGGTCGGCCCCGGGGACGCGGCCCGAGACGTTGCCGCCGGTCCAGACGATCAGGTTGTAGCGCACGAGCTCGGCGTGCAGTTTCGCGACGTCGGCGCGGACGGCGTCGATCGCCTCCTGCACCTCGGGCGTGAACGTGACGGCATCGGACACGCGGGGTCTCCTTCGACTCTGTCGGTGGCGGGTTCGCGTGCCATGTTACCGGTAACATCCCGCGTTGGCGAGACGTGAATGCCACTGCGCGAGTGTCCCCGGGATTTGGGGCGCGATTCTCCGTTCGGGGCGTGGAAACGACGCCCCAACTGGCGGAATCCGCCCCAAACCCCGTGATCGGGATGCCACGACTCGGCGCGAGCCCGGGCGTCAGCGCGGGGCGGCGGTCGAGGCGCGCGGGACCAGCACCGGATGCGCCGGAGGGGCGGCGACCTCGCCGAGCACCCGCGCCACGGCCTCCGCGGCCTCGCCCTCGACGTCCAGGCGCACCGTCGTCAGCGGCGGGCTGTAGAACCCGGCATCCGGGTTGTCGTCGAAGCCGGTGACCGAGACGTCCGCCGGAACGCGCAGGCCCCGCGCCGCAAGGCCGGCCATGAGCCCCAGCGCCATCTGGTCGTTGGCGACGGCCACCGCGGTGGCACCAGCGCGCACGTGCGCGGCGACCGCGTCGGCGACGGCCGCACCGGAGCCGGCGCTCCAGTCCCCCTCGACGCGCCCCTCCCGCGCGAGCCCGCGACGGGCCACGGCATCCGCGACACCCGCGGTGCGCGCCAGGGCTTCACGCCAGTCCGCGGGGCCGGCGACCTCGACGATGCGGCGATGTCCGAGGTCGGCGAGATGATCCACGACGAGGGCCGCCGCGTCCCGCTGGCGGCTCCCCGACTCGCCGTACAGCGGTACGAGCGGCACGTCGTATCCCTCGAGAGGAGTGGCTCCGTGAGCGGCGACGAGCACGATCCCGTCGACCCCCTGGTCGAGCAGGTGGCGCACGGCCGCGTCGATGTCGGCCGGGTCGTCCGAGTCGGTGTACGCGGTCGAGATCCACCGACCCCGCGCCCGCGCCGCCCGCTCAAGTGCCGCGATCCCCGCGGACGGACCGTGCAGGACGGCATCGGATGCCACGACCCCGACGGTCCGGGTGAGACTCGTGCCGAGGGCGCGCGCAGCGTTGTTGACGCGGTAGTCCAGGGCGGCGACCGCCGCGAGCACGCGCTCGCGGGTGGCATCCCGGATACCGGGATAGTCGTTCAGCACGCGCGACACGGTCTGCGTCGAGACGCCGGCGGCATCGGCGACGTCGCGCATGCCGATGCGCTTCACCCCGCCGTCGCCGCTCATGGTCCCTCACAGTAGCGGCGCGCAACCCCCTCGGCGTGCGCGCGCCCGCGCGGTGCGATGGCGGAATGACCTCGGCTCCCGGCATCCCGCGCCCGTCCCGCACGCCCGTGTCGGGCGCGATCGGAGCCGCCCTCGGGCGCGCGTTCGCCGTCGCCCAGCGCGTGCGGCACCCGCGTCCGATCCACAGACGCGGCGTGGTCCTGCGCGGCGAACTCCGGCGGATTCCGGATGCCACGCCCGCGGGCATCGCCTGGATCGACGACGCGTCGGCCGACGCGAGCCCGGTCGTGGTCCGCGTGTCGCGGTCGGTCGGCCTGCCGTCACCGCTCCCCGACATCCTGGGGCTGGCGCTGCGGGTCGTCGACGCCGACATCGAGTTGGCGTCGACCGGGTGGGGAGTTCCGGGACGCTTCGCGCTCGTCCCCCGACGCCGGGCGGAGCGCGCGAGCTTCGGCATCCTGCTCCCCTATCGCGGGGACCGCGGACCGGTGCTGCTGGGCGCACGAACGGTGTCGGGGCGTCCGCCCGCCACCGACCCGCGCGCGCTCACCGGTCCTGACGTCGGCGCCGTCTGGACGCTCGAGCTGTCGCATGCGACGGCGTGGGGGCCGTGGCATCCATTCGCTGTGATCGAGCTGCGCCTCGACCCCGATCCGGACGACCGCGGTCTGCGCTTCGACGCCGTGCGCCGTCCGCTTCCCGGCGCGCGCACCTACGCGTGGGTGCGGGCGGCACGCCAGCCGTCCTACCTCCGCGTGCAGCACGACGCGCCCCCGCCGCGGGCTGCGGCGAACGCCCCCGCGGACGCCGAGACTGCACCGGGCTGACGAAACCGGCGCAGCCCGCGGGACGTTCGCCACGCGGATGCAGTCTCGCGGCCCGCGCCCGCACCCGCACCGACCGCCCCGACCCACCCGGCCTTACTCGAAGTTGCGGTGCCGAGCCACGAGGTCCTCGAACTTCGCGCCGGTGCGGCGCACGAGCATGAGGTACAGCACGTCCCAGAAGATCCAGAGCGACTGCTCGAAGAGGCTCCCCATCGCCTGGATCGTCGGCACGAGACCGCTCGGGTCGTCGGCACCGTAGGTGTGCGCGGGGACGGTCAGCACGATGTCGGCGAGCTGCGCAGTGGGGCCGTCCGGGACGGCCGTGGCCACGAGCAGCGTCGCGCCGGTCTTCTTGACCTGCTCGGCGATGTAGTGCAGGTGCGGGATGTTCGCCGGCCCCGACGGCATGATGAACAGGTCGTCGGCGGTGACGGCGGGCGTGGTGTCGTCCCAGCCCCAGTGCACGGTCTTGCCGAAGTGGGTCAGGCGCATCGCGAACGCCTTCGACCCGAGGCCCTCGCGGCCGATGCCGAGCACGAAGATGCGCGGGTGCTTCTCGAGGGCGTCGAGGGCGGCCTCGATGTTCTCCTCGGGGACGCGGCGGAACACCTCGCCGAGTTCCGCGACAACGGTCGAGCTGATCTCCTGGAATTCCGACATGAGCGGTCCTTTCTTTCGTCTGCCGGGTCAGCGGGTGCTGGTGCGGCCGCCCCAGCGGCCGACGAGCAGCGCGAGGAGGATGACCGCGCCGTACACCGCGTTGATCCAGAAGGTGGGGACGCCCGCGAGCGTCAGCACGTTGGTCAGGGTACCCAGCAGCAGCACGCCCATGAGCGCGCCGACGATGCGTCCCTGCCCGCCGTTGAGCTGCACGCCGCCGATGACCGCGGCGGCGAGCGCACTGAAGATGAGGTTGTCGCCCATGCCGCTGGTGACCGAGGCGAGGCGTCCAGCGAGCATCATGCCGGCGAAGGCGGCGAGCGCGCTGGCCACGACGAAGGCGGTGATGAGCACGGCATCCACTCGGATGCCGGCGGCCCGCGCCGCGTCCGCGTTGCCGCCGATCGCGTAGAGCGCACGGCCCCACGCGGTGTAGCGGAGGACGAGCCCGGCGACGAGGAACAGGATGCCGGTGATCCAGATCGCGGCGGGGATACCGGCCCAGCGGGCCGAGCCGACGTAGCGGAACGCCTCGGGGAGACCGGCGAGGGTCTTGCCCTGGCTCACGCCGAGCGTGATGCCGCGGAGCAGGATCAGCATCGCCAGCGTGACGATGAACGGATCGAGCTTGACCTTCACGACGAGGAAGCCGTTGATCAACCCGATGACGACGCCGATCGCGAGGGTGACCAGGATCGCGACGCCGGGGCCGACCTCGGATCCGAGGCCGCCCATCGCGGCGGGCACCATGAGCCACGCGGCGACCATCGGGGCGAGGCCCACGGTGGATTCGAGCGAGATATCGAGCTTGCCGGTGATGAGGATGAAGGTCAGGCCGATCACGACGATGCCGAGCTCGGCGGACTGCCGCAGGATCAGCGTCAGGTTCGCGGCCGACAGGAACGCGGGACTGACCACCGCGCCGACGATCGCGACGATGATGAGGCCCGGCAGGACGCTCAGCTCGCGCACGTTCTTCACGACCGTGCGCATCACGGGGTTGGTCGCGGGGGCGGGGGTTCGGACGACGGTGGTACGCACGATGTTCACTCCAGGCCTTCGATGGCTCGAACGATGTCTTCTTCGGTGGGGTCGGCGAGTTCGGCCGAGATGCGGCCCTCGCGCATGATGAGGACGCGAGAGCTGACCAGCAGTTCCTCGACGTCGTCGGAGATGAGGACGACGGCGACGCCGTCGGCGAGAGCGCGCAGCATGAGGCCGTAGATCGCGTCCTTCGCGGCGATGTCGACGCCCGCGGTGGGCGAGATCAGCACGAGCACGCGGGGCTTGCGGGCCAGGGCGCGGGCGAGCACGACCTTCTGCTGGTTGCCGCCGCTGAGTCCGGACACCGCGAGCGAGGGGTCCGGCGGGACGAGCGCGACGTCGGCGATGAGGTCGCGCGACAGGGCCGTCTGCTTCCGCGGCGAGAACACGCCCGCCGGGGCGAGCTGGTCCATGATGCCCATGGTCATGTTCTCGGCGACGCTGAGCTGCGGGACGTAGCCGTCGCGGTGGCGGTCCGCGGGGACGAAGCCGATGCCGGCGCGCTGGCTGGCCTTGACGTCGCCGGTGCGGATGGGATCGCCCGCGACGACGACCTCGCCGGACGCGAGCCGCCGCAGGCCGGCGATCGCCTCGCCGACGGAGTACTTGCCCGAACCGCCCACGCCGCCGATCGCGACGAGCTCGCCGGGCGCGACCGAGAGGCTGATGTCCGTGAACGCCCCCTCCTTCTCGCTCGCCGAGCGCAGCTGCACCGCGGGCGCGGCATCCTCGTCGGGGGCGATGCTCTCGGCGCGGTGGCGGCGCTGCTCCTGCCCGGCGAGGAGCGCCTCGACGAGATCGTCGGAGCGGATCTCGTCGCCCAGACGCGACCACAGCAGCTTGCCGTCGCGGAGCACCGTCGCGGAGTCGCAGATCGCGGTGACCTCGCGTAGGAAGTGCGAGACGAAGACGAACGTCACGCCCTGCTGCTGCAGCTCCTGCACCTTGTCGAACAGGCGTCGGATGGCCGCGCCCTCGAGCTGCACGGTCGGCTCGTCGAGCAGCACGATGCGGGTGCCCGCCTCGAGTGCCTTGGCGATCGTGAGCATCTGGCGCTCCTCGATCGGGGCGTCCGAGAGCAGCATCCGGGGGTCGAGGCGGATGTTCCACTCGTCGAGGATCCGCTCGGCCTCGGACTGCATCTTCTTCCACGACACCCGTGCCCCCGCGGTGGGCAGGCGTCCCGCGAAGAGGTTCTCGGCGATGGTGAGGTTGGCGAATACCGAGGGGCGCTGGTAGACGCAGGCGACGCGCTGCTGCCAGGCCTTGGGATCGGATGCCGGGGGCGCGGCCTCACCGAAGAAGCTCACTGTTCCGGTGTCCGGCGTCTCCAGGCCCGTGATCATGCGCAGGAGCGTGGACTTGCCGGCGCCGTTGCGCCCGATCAGCCCGTGCACCTGCCCGGGGAGGATCGAGACGGAGACGTCCTGAAGCGCCTTCGTCGCACCGTAGGTCTTGCTGACGCCGTCGATCTGGATGGCGGGCACGGTGGTCGATGGGGTGGTCATGACGTCTCCGTCTCGGGGGTGTCGTGGTAGGGCCGGATTACTTGGTGGCGCCGAACGCGTCGAGGGCGAACTGCTTGTTGCCCCACAGGTTCGGGTCTTCCACGTTGTCCTTGGTCACGACCGGGGTGGGCAGCAGGTCGACGAGGTTGCCGTTGCGCTCCTCGATGACACTGCCGTGGTCGGTGTTGCCGGGCTTGAACGTCTCGCCCTTGATCGCGCGCGTGAGGTAGTCCACGCCGTAGTCGATGTAGTCGGTCATCGGCTGCGCGACAGCGGCATCCAGCCATCCGTCCCGGATCGCGGTCATCGCCATGGGGCTGGCGTCGACCGAGACCTGGACGATGTGACCCGGCTGTCCGGCGGCGACGAGCTTGCCGGCGGACTTGAGGGTGTCGAGGATCGTCGGGAAGAACGTCGCGTCGCTCTGGTTGTAGATGCCCGCGACGTTGCCGTACTGGTTGAGCGCGGTCTCGATGCCGGCGGCCGCCTTCGCCGGGTCCCACTCGGTGGCGACGTTGACGAGCTTGACGTTCGGGTACTTCTGCTTCATGCAGTCGTTGAAGCCGTTGGTGCGGTCGCGGCCGTTCGAGGTGACCGGGTCGCCGTCGAGGGTGATGACGACGGCATCCGCGGCGACGCGCTTGCCCATCTCCTCGCACGCGAGCTCGCCCATCTTGACGTTGTCTGCGCGGACGATCATGGCGATCTTGCCGGAGGCGGGCGCTTCGTCGATCGCGACGATCGGCACGCTGGAGTCGTTGGCGTACTCGATGGCCGGGACGATGGCGTCGGCGTCGCCGACGGAGATCACGAGGCCCTTGGCGCCCTTGTTGATGAGGGTCTGGATGTCGGTGATCTGCTGCGCCGCGTCGCGGTCGGCGTTGGTCGCCGGGATCGTGGCGTAGCCGAGCTCGGCGAAGCGTTCCATGGAGCCGACGTTCTCGGCGTTCTGGAAGGGGTCGGTGTGCGGCTGCGAGTAGCTCAGCGGGGTGTCGGCGGGGTTCGCGTCGCCGCCGGCGGCACCGGAGTCGGTGGATGCCGCGCCGGAGCAGCCGGCGAGGAGCAGGGCGCCCGCGCCGAGGAGCGCGAGTCCGGTGATGGGTGAAGTTCGCATGCGTACTTCCTCTCTGAAGTGCAGAAGCCTCTGGGGGCCGGTGGCGTTTCGGGATGCAGGATCGAGGTCCTGCACGTATCGTACGTGTTGTACGTACAGAATGTACAGTGTCAATCGAAACTCGTTCGGCGGGGGTTCCGGACGACGACGATGCGGGTCGGGTATCCGCACCGTCTGTACAGTCGGAATCAAACGTACGACGGGAACGCGCAACGACGCGCACGACGAGGAGGATCACGTGGCGCACACCATCGAACGGGTCTCCCCCGTGCCGTACTACGAGCAGCTCTTCGAGATCCTGCGCGAGCGCATCACCCACGGCGACATCGCCGAGGAGGAGCGCCTGCCGAGCGAACTCGAGCTGTGCCGCGAGTTCGGTCTGTCGCGGGCGACCGTGCGCCAGACCCTCACGAAGCTCGAGAACGAGGGGTACGCGCACCGCATCCCCCGCCGTGGCGTCTTCGCGAGCGTGCCGGGGCAGACCGCGGGATGGACCGTGCAGGAAGGTTTCCTCGAGTCCCAGCTGCGGCACGGGCGCACGGGGATCACGACCGAGGTGGTGCGCGCCGGGTACGTGACCCCCGACGCCCACGTCGCCGAGGCCCTGCGCACTCCCGACGGAGCCGACGTGTTCGCCCTCGAACGCGTGCGTTCCCTCGACGGCACGAAGGCCATGTTCAGCACGAACTGGTTCCCGCGCGAGGTGGGCCGCACGATCGAGTCCGAGGCGGGTGTCCTCGACGGCTCCGCGTCGCTCAACGGCCACCTCCGGGCCGCCGGGTTCGTCAGCAGCGGCGCGCAGCGCGTCATCCACGCCCTCCCCGCCCCGCCCGAGGTCGCGGCGCACCTCGAGGTCGGCGTCGACCACCCCGTGCTGCGCGTCCGGTCGCTGTCGTGGGCCGCCGACGGCACCCGGTTCGACTACTACGAGACGTGGGTGCTCACCGACGTCATCCCGCTCGAGGTGAGCGTCGCCGCGAGCTGATCGCGCTCAGCCGAGCATCCCCGTCGCGAACCCGCCGAGGGCGTCGATCGGGTCGGGATGCCACCCGCACGCGGTCGCCGCGAGGAGGGCGGCCCCGACCGCGGTGACCTCGGGCTCGAGCACCGGGACCGCGGGAACGCCGTTGACGGCCGACTTGATCGCGATCCACCCGGGCGACCGCACCCAGCCTCCCGCGACCCGCACCTCACCCACTCCGCCCACGTCGCCGCGCACCGCGTCCACCGCGTCGCGCCCGGCGACGGCGAGCGCGCCCAGCACAGCCGACGCCCGCACGAGCGGATCCGCCGGGGCGTCCGGGGCGTACGTCGGCTCCCCGCCGCCGCGCTCGCCCGGCACGAAGAAGCCCGAGTCCCACAGCTCGAGGGGCTGCGCGCGGCCGATGAGCAGGTGCCGGATGGCCCGGGCGACGTCGGGGTCGCGGGAGGCCCACTGCACGTTCCGGGCGAGTTCCTCGACACGCAGCAGCGTGCTCCCTTCGGACCGGATGCCGGGAGCCAGGTCGACGTGATCCTCGCCGCGAACGCACGCGATGCGGGTCTGCGCGACCACGACCTCGGCGGTGCCCATCGAGTCCAGGACCGCACCGGGGACCATGAGCTGCACGCCCCACCCCCCGATCGGGTGGTCGTGGCCGCCGACGACGGCGACGGCATCCGGGGCCACGACTCCCGCCTCGTGGAGGCGCCGCGACCGGATGGCGCCGACGATCTCGCCCGTGCGCAGGACCGGGGGCAGCAGCCGCGCGTCGCCGAGCGCGAGGGACACCCTGTCGGCGTCCCACGCGCGGTCGCGGCTGCGCCACGCGGCGGTGCGCGGTGCCAGGGTGTCGCTGAGGAACGGACGCCCGGTCCACAGCACCGCCGGCAGGTCGGTGAGGGCGATCCACGCCGCCGCGCGATCCGCACCGGACTGCGCCCTCGCCCAGCTCCACCCCACGAGCGTGCGGACCGCGTCGGTGTCGACGTCGAGGGTCTCGTCGCCGACGAGGGCGGGGCGCAGTCGCCGGAACACCTCGTGCCGCCGCGGGTCGAACCACGCCAGCGCCGGGACGAGCGGCGTCAGGTCCGCGTCGACCAGGACGCCGTCCTCCCCGATTCCGGCGACGCACAGCGCGTGCAGCTCGCGTCCGCCGCCGCAGACCTCGACGACCATGTCCTCGATCGCCGCGACGAGGGCGCGGGCATCGATGGCGAGGTCGCCGCCCGCGCGACGGGTCGGTCTGCTGGCCCGGGCGACCACGGCGCCCTCTCCGGCGATCGCGACGACCTTCGTGTTCGTGCTGCCGACGTCGATGCCGACGGCCACGGGGATGCGCGATCGAGACGTCACCGTCGAACCCTCCCCAGCGAAGCGAGGACCGTGCGGCGGTCCCCTTTCGACCCTAGCGAACCCCGGTTCAGACCGGCGCGGGAGCCGTGACGCCGGACGGCGCGGGGACGACGTACCCCAGGGCGACCTGGGCGTCGTGGTGCTGACGGCGGATGCGGGGTGCCGGCTCCGCCGCGGGGATGCGCTCGAGCTCCACGGGCCACGCGGGAAAGTCGCCGGTGAGCGCGACCGCGGCCTGCATCGCGGCCCCCTTGGCCACGTACTCGTCGGCGGTGGGCACGTGGATCGGCAGGACGACCAGCTCGGCGAGCACCCGCTGCACGGCGGGGTTCTTCGCCGCGCCGCCGATGACGAGGAGCCGACGCGCGTGCACGCCGCAGGCGTCGAGCGCGTCCAGCATCGCCACCTGGCTCGCCACCGTCCCCTCGACGATCGCGCGGGCGAGGTTCGCGCGCGTGAAGTTCGTCAGTGTCGCACCCAGCACGGCTCCGCGGGCGTGCGGGAGGTCGGGCGTGCGCTCCCCCTCGAAGTACGGCAGCAGCGTGAGGCCGTCCGCGCCGGGTTCGGCCGACAGCGCGAGCTCGGCGAGCTCGTCGTGCGAGCAGCCCAGGATCTCGGCGCCGACCTGCAGGTTCCGCGCGGCGTTGAGCGTCGCCACGAGCGGAAGGTGGCCGCCCGTGGCATCCGCGTAGTTGCAGACGTACCCCGCGTAGTCGTGGACGGCATGCGCGGTGCGCGCGTAGACCACACCCGAGGTGCCGAGGCTGAGGACGGCATCCCCCTCCTCGAGTCCGAGGGCGAGGGCCGCGGCGGCGTTGTCCCCGCTGCCGACGCCGATCGGGATCCCCTCGGGGATGCCGGGGAGCCCCCGTCCCGTCCGGCCCGCCGTCGCGCGGGGTCCGAGCACCGTCGGAAGCACGACGTCGTGCCCGAGGGCGTGGACGACGAGATCGCGCTCGTACTCGCCCGTCTCGGGCGACCAGTAGCCGGTGCCGGAGGCCTCGGAGCGGTCGGTGACCAGCGCCTCGATGTCGCCCGCGCCCGGACCGTGGCCGGCCAGCCGCCACGTCAGCCAGTCGTGCACGACCGCGATCGCCGCCGTGCGGGCGGCGGCATCCGGCTGCTCGTCCCGGAGCCACCGGGCCTTCACGACCGTGTCGGACAGCGTCAGCGGCAGTCCCGTGCGACGGATCCACGTGTCGCGCCCGAGCTCGGCGTTCAGCGCGACCATGTGCGGGTGCGAACCGAGGTCGTTCCACAGCGGCGACAGCGCGGTGGGCACGCCCCGCGCGTCGAGGAAGATCGGGGTGTGCTGCTGACCGCTCACGGAGACGGCGAGCACGTCGTCGAGCCCCCCGGCCGCGCGGACGGCCGCCAACAAGGCGTCCCACCAGACCTCGGGGTCGACGATCGTCTGCGGGGGGTGCGGCGCAGACCCCTCTCGCACCGGGCGTCCGGTGTCGAGGTCACGGACGGTGACCTTGCAGCTCTGGGTGGACGAGTCGATTCCGGCGACGAGCCTCATTGCCACGCCTTTCGTTCGAAGAAACAGGGGCGCCCGGCCGCGCGGCTCATGCGGGCATCTCCGCGAGGTGCGCCCAGCGGGCGGCCGTTCGTGCGCGCCACGCCGCCAGCTCCGCCGTGCGGGCGGTGTCGGGCGGGACGTCGCGCGGCTCCGACGCACTCCAGGGCGAGCGGATGCCATGAGCCAGGGCCTGCGCGCCGCGCGAGACGACCTCGGGAAAACCCGACACGCTCAACGGAACGCCCAGGTAATCGGCCTTGAGCTGCAGCCACAGCGGATTCGCACTCGCGGGGCCGATGACCTTGACCCGGTCGAGCTCGAGATCGAACAGCTCCCACACCTCCGCGAACTGGCGGACCATCCCGAGGAAGCACGCGAGCACGAGCTCGACGGCGGTCGTGTCGGTCTGCAGCCCCGCGATCGCGCCGCGCGCGGTGGCATCCTTGCGGGGCGGCGGGCTGCCGCGGAACTGCGGCAGCACGAGGGGAAGCCGGTCGAGGTCGACGGACCCGAGGACCCAGTCGCGATGGGCGCGCGCCACGAGATCGGCGAGCTCGTAAGGCTCCCGGTCCAAAAGGGTGCGGAGCGTCGCGAAGGCCGACCCGCCCGTCGGGATCGAGGCGAAGAGGGTGAAGCCGTCGCCGTCGCACGCGAGTCCGCCCGCGACCTTCGTCGCCGCGGTCCCGGCATCCAGGCGCGGGGTACGCAGCAGGGCGAGGACGCCTTCCGTGGTGCCGGTGGAATCGAGCACCTCGCCGGGGCGCAGATCGGCACCCGCTCCCCCCACCATGTGGTCGTGGCCGGCGACGTGCACGGTCACCTCGTCGAGACCCCAGGCCCGCGCCGTCGCCGGATCCATCGCGACGCCCTCCGACGCCGCCCGCAACGGCGGGAACACGCCCGGGTCGACGCCGAACAGCCCGCACACCTCGCGCGACCAGCGACGCCCGACGAGGTCGAGCGCCATCGTGCGGCTCGCCAGAGACGGCTCCGCCCAGCGCCGCCCCGTGAGGAGCGCCGCGACGTACTCCGAGACGTTCAGCCACTGCGCGGCCGCCGTCGACCGCTCGGCGTGCGCGAGCGCCCACGCCACCTTCGACAGGGCGTAGTTGGCGTTGACCGGCAGCCCGGTCACCGCGTAGATCCGGGCGCGATCGGCCTCGGTCAGACCTGT
The DNA here is from genome assembly GCF_049739645.1 of Microbacterium sp. SLBN-111. Lineage (NCBI taxonomy): Bacteria > Bacillati > Actinomycetota > Actinomycetes > Micrococcales > Microbacteriaceae > Microbacterium > Microbacterium sp. SLBN-111. The sequence goes on along the minus strand of NZ_JBMGQH010000001.1, from coordinate 2,013,162 downwards.
GAGCAGATCCGCACCGCGGTGGTCGTGCCACAGGATCATCGGCGACACGAGCGACAGGTCGGGGTCGACGAGACCGCCGGACTCCCCCACGCCGGCGATCGCGATGCACTGCACCGAGCGCCGCGCGGCCGGATCGAGCGCGTCGACGAAGGAGCGAACGGCATCCATCACCGCGTCCGTGTCGTAGACCTCCCCCCACGCGTCTCGCCGGGTGGGCGTGGCGCAGCGGTCGGCGGCCTGGAGGCCGCCCTCGGCGTCGAACAGGCAGAGCTTGATACTCGTCGTGCCGATGTCGACCGTGATCGTGGGGGTCATGAGCGTCAGACCGAGGGGTTGAGCATGCGGATGCGGCGCTCGACGACGTCGGTGATCGCGGCGACGGCGTCGAGCGAGACCCGGATGAGCGAGTTCTCGTGGGGGTTCGCCGCGTAGGCCTCGCCGAACGAGCGGATCATCGCGTTGCGCAGGTCGCTGGCGACGTTGACCTTGACGACGCCGAACTCGGCGAGCCGCCCGAGCTGCTCGGCGGGGAGCCCGGAACCGCCGTGGATGACGAGCGGAACGGGGCTCTGCTCGCGCACGCGGGCGAGGAGGTCGAAGTCGATGCGGGCGTTCGGGGCGTAGCCGTGCACGTTGCCGACCGAGACGGCGAGCATGTCGCACCGCACCGCCGCGACGAACTCCGCCACCTGGGCCGGGTTCGTGGTGCTGGCGAACTCGGGAGCGACGTCGTCCTCCTTGCCGCCGATGCTGCCGAGCTCGGCCTCCAGGGCGACCTCCGCGCCGCACATCTCGCGCGCCCGTGCCGACACGGCGACGTTCTCGGCGAACGGTTCCTCGGAGGCGTCGATCATGATCGACGTGAAGTCGGCCGCGAGCGCCGCCTCGACGGCATCCAGGGACTTGCCGTGGTCGAGGTGCAGCGCCACCGGCACGGGGCAGTCGGCCAGGCGACGCGCCACGGTGTCGTAGATGTACTCGTACCCGGACAGCTTCACGTTCGTGGGCGCGACCTGGATGAAGGTCGGCACGCCCACCCGCTCGACGGCGTCGACGATGCCCATCGTCGTCTCGATGTTCGTGGTGTTGAACGCTCCCGCGACCAGCCCGCGGGCGGTGCACTCTCGGATGACGTCGTGACCGCTGACCAGTGCCATCGGCTTCCTTCCGTTGACGGCGACGGAGGGCGCTCAGCCCGAACGGCTCCCCGCGCCCCTCCGTGAGCGAGCCGTGCCCGCTTCGGTGTCAGCGTAATACGTAACGTCCATATCGTCCAGTCTGTACGTACAGTTTTGTTGCTGCGCGTTCCGCCCGCGCACGGTTCCGCCCGCGCACACGAGAAACGCCGAGACGGCATCCGGCCGACGAAAGGGCCGCGGCGTGCGGCGGTTTCGTCAGGCGGATGCCGTCTCGGCGTCAGGGGACCCGAGCCGGGCGGGGCGCTACTCGCGGGCGCGGAGCGCGGCGACCTCGTCGTAGAGCGCGCGGATTCCGGGGCGGAAGTCCGGGTCGACGGCGCGGGCCGTCGCGACGGTCCACTCCACCGGACCACCGGCGAGCACGCCCGCGGCCTGACGCGCGGCGCCGAGCGCGACGTACTCGCCCGCGGCCGGCACGACGATCTCGGCGTCGAACACCTGCGCGGCGATCCGCGCGACGGCCTCGTTCGCCGCGGCCCCGCCGATGAGCAGCACGCGCCGCACCTCGACGCCCTGCGCCTGGATCGCCTCGAGCCCCACGGCCAGGCCGCTGAGCATCCCCTCGATCGCCGCGCGGGCGAAGTTCGCGCGGGTCGTGGATGCCAGGGTCAGACCTGTCAGCGAGGCCTTCGCGTGCGGCAGGTTCGGGGTGCGCTCGCCCTCGAACCACGGCACGAGCACGACGCCGTCGGCACCCGGCTCGGCCTGGAGGGCGAGTGCGCCGAGCTCGTCGTGCGAGACGCCGAGGAGCCCGGCGAACGCGTCGAGCACGCGGGCGGCGTTGAGCGTCGCGACGAGCGGCAGGAATCGGCCCGTGGCATCCGCGAATCCGGCGACGGCACCAGAGGTGTCCCGGACGACGTGGTCGGTCACCGCGAACACCGTGCCGGACGTGCCGAGCGACACGACGACGTCGCCGACGCCCGCGCCGAGACCCAGCGCCGCGCCGGCATTGTCGCCCGCGCCGGGCCCGACGAGCGCGCCGCCCGCGAGCGACCCGGCGCTCTCCCACGGCTCGAGCACGCGCGGCAGCACCGCGTCGTGTCCGAGCGCGCGCTCGAGCAGCTCGCGGTCGTAGCCGTCGGCACCCCAGTAGGCCGTTCCCGAGGCATCCGAGCGGTCGGTCGTCAGCTCGGTGAAGTCGGCGTTGCCCGGACCGAAGCCGCGGAGCCGCCACGTCAGCCAATCGTGCGGCAGCGCCACCGCGGCGACGCGCGCCGCGTTCTCGGGTTCGGCATCCCGCAGCCACCGGAGCTTCGTGGCCGTGAAGGAGGCCACGGGCACGACGCCCGTGCGTTCGGCGTACGCCTCGGCGCCCACCTCGGCGATGAGGTCGGCCGCGGCCTGCGCCGAGCGGGTGTCGTTCCACAGCAGCGCGTCGCGGATGACACGCCCCTCCGCGTCGAGCGCGACCATGCCGTGCTGCTGTCCCGCGATCGAGACCGCCGCGACGTCGTCGAGGCCGCCGGCCTGCGCGATGGCATCCTGGAGCGCGATCCACCACGCCTCCGGATCGACCGACGTTCCGGCCGGGTGCGACGCGCGCCCCTCGCGGACCACCCGCCCGGTCTCGGCGTCGACCACGACGACCTTGCACGACTGCGTCGACGAATCGACTCCCACGACGAGCGCCATGCTCACTCCCTCTGTTCGCGCCGCCCGGCTCTGGCCGGCGCCTCGTTCCGCCGCCGCCCCCGCCGGGTCGGCGCCCCACCACCGTTCAGTGTCCAAGACACGCGGATCACGCGCGACCGCATCCGCGTGTCTTGGACACTCAACGCTGAGGAGAGGGGCCCGGATGCCATGGCATCCAGGCCCCTCCCGGGATCAGCGTGCGCCGAGCAGGTGCTCGGTCGCGAGCTGCTGCAGACGGACGAAGCCGAAGCCCTTGCCGCCGAGGTACGCGTCGGTGTCGAAGTCCTCGTAGGCCGAGCGGTCGGCGAGCAGGTCGTCGTACGACTCGCCCTCGTTGAGCGTCGGCTGCGCGAGCTCGAGGACCTTCGCGGCCTCCAGAGCCTCCTGCACCTCGGGGGCGGCGCGGAACGCCGCGGCGCGCTCCTTGAGCAGCAGGTAGGTGTTCATGTTGGCCGAGACCGAGTCCCACACGCCCGACTCGTCCTCGGTGCGCGAGGGCTTGTAGTCGAAGTGGCGCGGGCCGTCGTAGGCCGGGATGCCGCCGGGGCCGCCGTTCTCGAGCAGGTCGACGAGCGCGAACGCGTTGTGCAGGTCGCCGTGGCCGAACACGAGGTCCTGGTCGTACTTGATGCCGCGCTGACCGTTGAGGTCGATGTGGAAGAGCTTGCCGTGGTAGAGCGCCTGGGCGATGCCCGCGGCGAAGTTCAGGCCCGCCATCTGCTCGTGCCCGACCTCGGGGTTGAGGCCCACGAGCTCGGGGCGCTCGAGCGAGTCGATGAACGCGATCGCGTGGCCGAGGGTCGGCAGCAGGATGTCGCCGCGGGGCTCGTTCGGCTTCGGCTCGATGGCGAAGCGGATGTCGTAGCCCTTGTCGGTGACGTAGTCGCCGAGGAGGTTCACGGCCTCGCGGTAGCGCTCGAGCGCCTGGCGGATGTCCTTCGCGGAGTCGTACTCGGCGCCCTCGCGGCCGCCCCACATGACGAACGTCTTCGCACCGAGCTCGGCGGCGAGGTCGAGGTTGCGCAGGACCTTGCGCAGCGCGAAGCGGCGCACCTGACGGTCGTTGGAGGTGAAGCCGCCGTCCTTGAAGACCGGGGCCGAGAAGAGGTTGGTGGTGACCATCGGGGTGATGAGGCCCGTGGCATCCAGGGCACCCTTCAGACGGTCGATCTGCGTCTGACGCTCGGCGTCGGTGGAGCCGAAGGCGAACAGGTCGTCGTCGTGGAACGTCAGGCCGTAGGCACCGAGCTCGGCGAGCTTCTCGACGACGTGGACGACGTCGAGCGGCTTGCGGGTGGGTCCGCCGAACGGGTCGGTGCCGTTGTAGCCGACGGTCCAGAGACCGAACGAGAACTTGTCGTCACGGGTGGGGGTGGGCATTCCTGCTCCTTCGCATGGATGCGCACGGTGGATCGCCGCCGCACGAGGTTTTGTTGGTTCTCACAACATATACCCCGGATGCCGCGGCGTCCAGCCCCCGCGTCAGAGCCCGAGCGCTCCGTCCACCACCGCGAACACCGCGGGGTCCCAGGTCAGCGCCCGCTCCCAGGGCAGGCCGAATCCCTCGGCGAAGAAGATGCTGTGGACGTGGTCGGGGAACGAGTGCCGCTTGACCTCGGGCAGGACGGCGGCGGGCACCTCGTCCGCGCGTCCGCTCGTCATCGACACGAGGCCGTCGTGCGGCCACAGCTGCACCGGCTCGGCCGCCGCGGCGAAGTAGCCCGCGCCGATGGCGGTCACCGGGATGCCGTCCAGCACGCCCGCCTGCGCGTCGTTCCAGTTCCGCAGGAACCGCCGCGACACCTCGGCCGCGGCGCCCTGGGAGTTGGCATCCGCGTACGGACGCACCTCGGCGAAGATCTTCAGCGTCGCCGGATCTCCGTGGGCGTCGGCCTCGGAGATCTCGTCGTCGAGGAAGTCGCCGAGCACCGAGCCGTCCCACGGGGTGCCGAGCGTCACGAGGCGCTCGACGCGCGGAGCGTCAGAACCCAGCTCGCGGATCGCGGCGCGCGAGAACAGCCCGCCCATCGAGTGCCCGACGAGCGCGACGCTGCCGACGCCGTCCTCCGCGGCGAGGTGCCGCAGGAATCCGGCGAGCGCGACGCCGGCGTCGTCGACGCGGCCGACGGCGTTGATCGTGACCTCGGCGGGCAGCACGACCGGCACGTCGGAGAAGCCCTGCCATCCGGCATCCTCCCGCACCTCTCCCGCACCGATGCGGGCGGGAGCCGTGAAGACGCGGATGCCACGGGCGAGGAAGTGCGCGCGGAGGGCGGTCATCGTGTTGCCCGCCGCGAGACCCGTGGCGGCCGCGTGGTCGGGGTCGGTGTAGGGGGTGACGGCGGCTCCGCCGGAGACGAGGACGACGGCATCGGTCATGGCGCTCAGATTACCGACCGGCGGTTACACGTTGAGTGTCCAAGACACGCGGATGCCATGGAGTGCGGTCCGCGTGTCTTGGACACCGAAACGCGACGCAGCGTCCACCGCGCCGCGCGCCGCGCGTCAGTTCGGCAGCGCCTCTTCGATCGCGGCGACGACCTCGGGGGCGTCGGGCTGCGTGCGGGGGCTGAAGCGCACGACGCGGCCGTCGGGGAAGACGACGAACTTCTCGAAGTTCCAGGAGATGCGCCCCTTCTTGCCCTCGGCATCCGGGGTCTGCGTGAGCTCCTGGTAGAGCGGGTGCGCGCTGCGCCCGTTGACCTTGACCTTCTCGGACATCGGGAAGGTCACGCCCCACGTGGCGGAGCAGTACTCGGCGATCTTCTCCTCGTCGCTGAGCTCCTGCAGGAACTGGTTGCTCGGGAAGCCGATGACCGTGAAACCGCGGTCGGCGTACTTCTTGTGCAGCGCCTCGAGCGCTTCGTACTGCGGCGCGAGGCCGCAGCGGGAAGCGACGTTGACGACGAGCGCCGCCTTGCCCTCGGTGAGGGCACCGAAGGTGGTCTGCTCGCCACGGATGGTGGTGATCGGGATGCCAGACAGGTCCATGTTCTGATTCTGGCACCGAGTGCTATGCGCCGCGTGAACGGTCCATAAACGCCGCCGCTCGGCGGAAACGCCGCGTCCGGGCGTTTCTGCCGAGCGGGAGCGTTTATGGCGCGGGAAGCGGGACGCGGGGGCGCTCCCGGCACGGAACCCGCGGCCGTGGCACAGTGGTCGGATGGTCACCGCGAGCAGGGGCGACGGCATGCGCCGCGCGAATCTCGCGCTCGTGCTGCGCACCGTGCACCGCGAGGGCCCCCGCTCCCGCGCCGCGCTGACCGAAGCGACGGGCCTCAACCGCTCGACGATCGCCGACCTCGTGGGCGAGCTCGTGGGAGACGGCCTCGTCGTGGAGCGCGCCCCCCGACCCGGTGGGCCGCGTCGGCCGCCCCTCCCCGACGGTGGCCCCGGATCCGCGCGTGGTCGCGATCGGCGTCAACCCCGAGGTCGACGCGCTCGACATCGGTGCCTTCGCCCTCGACGGCACCCCTGTGGCGCGCGAGCGCCTTCCGCAGAGCGCGCTGCTCACCCCCGAGCGCACGGCCGAACTCGTCGACGAACGCCTCACCGTCTGGGCCGACGGTCCCCTCCGCGGGCGCCGCACGGTCGGCGTGGGCGTCGCCGTGCCCGGGCCGGTGCGCGCCGCCGACGGCCTCGTCCGCACCGCGCCGCACCTGGAGTGGACGGATGCCGCGATCGGCGACCTCATCACCCGGGCGACGGGTCTTCCCGCACGCGTGGGCAACGACGCGGCGCTCGGCGCGCTGGCCGAGTATCTCTTCGGCGCCGCCCGCGGCGCACACGACGTCGTCTATCTCAACGGCGGCGCGAGCGGCATCGGCGGGGCCGTGATCGTCGGCGGGGTGCCGCTCGGCGGGGCCGGCGGCTACGCCGGCGAGTTCGGTCAGAACCGGCCCGGAATCGTGGATGCCACCGACCGCCGCGCCACCGACGGTGTGCTCGAGGACGAGGTCAGCCGCGCGCGACTCCTGGCCGCCCTGGGTCTCGATGCGGTGGACGATTCCGCGCTCGCGGAGGCGCTGGCATCCACCGACGATCCGGACGTGCGGGCCGAGACCGCCCGGCAGCGGCGCATCCTCGCCACGGCCCTCGCGAACGCCGCGAACGTGCTGAATCCCGCGGTCGTCGTGCTCGGCGGGTTCCTCGCCACGCTCGCCGCCCTCGACCTCGACGGTCTCGACGCGGCCGTGCGCGCCCAGACGATGCCCGCGTGCGCGGAGGACCTGCGGCTGCGCGTCGCCGAACTCGGCGAGAACCGCCTGCTCGTGGGGGCGGCGGAAGCAGTCTTCGAGGCCGAGCTCTTCCCGACGCCCTGATCCCGTCGGTCCCACCGCGACCCGCGCGCAGGCAGGATGGACCCCATGACCCACACCCGCCCCTCCGGCACGAACTGGTCCGGGAACCACCGCTACCGCGCCGCCGAGACGCTGCTGCCCGCCGACCTCGACGAGCTCGCGGCCGCGATCACGGGGGCGGACTCGCTCCGTGTGCAGGCGACCCGGCACACGTTCAACGACGTCGGCGACACCGACGCAGCGCTGCTCTCGCTCGAGAACCTGCCCGTGCGGATCGAGGTCGACGGCGACCGCGTCCGCGTCGAGGGGCTGGTCACGTTCGCGCAGCTCGCGCCCGTGCTCGAGGCCGAGGGGCGCGCCCTCCACAACCTCGGCTCGCTCCCCCACATCTCCGTCGCCGGCGCCGCCGCGACGGGCACCCACGGCTCCGGCACCGCGAACGGCAACCTCTCGAGCGCCGTCACGGCCCTGGAGATCATGGATGCCGACGGCCACCGGCACCTCGTCCACCGTGAGCACCCGTGGTTCCCGGCGGCGGCGCTCGGCCTCGGCGCGTTCGGCGTCGTCACGGCCGTGGAACTGCGCACCGTCCCGACCTACACCGTGACCGCCGAGGCGTACACGGGCGTCGCGTGGGACGACATCGTCGCCGACCCGCGACGCCTCTTCGCGAGCTCGCGCAGCGTCAGCGTCTTCACGACGTGGGGCGACCCCGCGCACGACCTGGTGTGGATCAAGACGACGGATGCCGACGTGGAACCGGGCTACGTGACCGACCTAGGCGGCCGTCCGATCGGCGACGACCTGCACCTCGGACGCATCCGCACGGTCGGCAACACGACGGAGCGCGGGACGCCCGGCCCGTGGCACACGCGCCTCCCGCACTTCCGCGCCGAGGCCCTCCCCAGTGACGGGGACGAGATCCAGTCCGAGTACTTCGTCCCCCTGGATGCCGCGGCCGAAGCGCTCGCGGCGGTGCGGGCCGTGGCATCCACGATCGATCCCGTTCTGCTCGTCACAGAGCTGCGGACGGTCGCGGCCGACGACCTGTGGCTGAGCCCCGCGTACCAGCGGGACGTGCTCGCGATCCACTTCACGTGGCGCAACGACAACGCCGGGGTGGCCGCGGTTCTGCCGACTGTCGAGGCCCGGCTGGCCCCGTTCGACGCCCGCCCGCACTGGGGCAAGGCGTTCACGATGCCCGGCGAGACGATCCGCGCGACCCTCCCCCACGCCGCCGACTTCGTCGCCGCGGCGCGCGAGGCCGATCCCCGCGGCGTCTTCCGCAACGCGTACCTGCAGCGCACGCTCGGGCTGTGACGCACGTCGGCCCCGCTCCCCCACGGAGCGGGGCCGACGTCGTGTGGACGGTCAGTCGCGACGGACGCGGCGGCGGTACCAGAGCAGCACCGCGCCAGCGAGCACCATCATTGCGGCACCGAGTCCGAGCCCGAGCGAGACGTTCGAACCGGTCACCGCGAGGCTGCCCGACGGCACGACCTGGACGGGGAGCTGAGCGAACTCCGTGCCGCTGCCGCGGGTCAGGATCAGCGTGTGCGCCCCCGTCGAGAAACCCGACGGGACGGTGACGCGGAACGTGACGGCACCGTCCGGTCCCGCGACCGGGATGCCCGCCACGACGAGCGGCTGGCTGTGCAACACCGCCGTGACCTGCTCGCCCGCGGCGAGTCCCGTCACCGTGACGGTGAACGACCCGCCCTGCTCGACGTGCGAGGCACTCGCCGTCACGACCGGTCCCGCCGGAGCCGGCGCGCCCGTGGGCTGCGGCGTCGGCTGGGCCGTGGGCGTGCCGGTCGGCTGGGGCGTGGGCGTCCCGGTCGGCTCCGGCGTTGGGGTCGGTGTCGGCGTCCCCGTCGGCTCCGGCGTCGGAGTCGGTGTCGGTGTCGGGGTGGGCGTCGGCGTGCTGGTCGGCGTCGGCGCCGGGTCGACGAGCGACCCCTTCGTGAACAGCGTCTGCACCTCGGAGGCATCCAGGGCTCGTCCGTACACGCGCACGTCGTCGAGGTCACCGGCGAAGAGGCGGTCCGGCGCGTACTGCGACTTCGCGAGCAGACCGCTCACTCCCCCGAGGGCCTCGAGGTCGGCGGCGTCGAAGATCGTCGCGACCTCGGCCACCTTCTGGCCGTTCACGTACGTCACCAGGGTCTTCTTGCCCGTGAGGACGAGGGTGACCTGCGCCCACGTGCCGGCCGTCAGGGCGGCGGCTCCCGACTTGTTCTCGGTGTAGCCCGCCTTGATCGCCGCGGCGGCACCGCCGCAGTCGGGGCTCGTGAAGATGTAGTTCGTCGTGCTCGACCCCAGCGACAGCGGCCACTGGCAGGCGGCGCCGCCGTCCCACTTCATCCACGTCGAGACCGTGAGATCGCGCGTGCCGTCGGGGATGACCGTGCCGCCGATCGTGGCGTACGCCGCGGTCGAGTCCGGTGCGCCGCCGGGGAACGACAGGGCCGAGTCGCCGGCGACACCGCGCGCACCGTCGGCGGTCGTCGCACCCGCCCCGCGGATCGTCGCGTCGTGGCCGCGACCCGAGACGTCGGTGATCCGCGAACCGTCCGTGGTCGCGTTGTCCCCGTCGAAGGAGTAGTGCAGGAGCAGGTCGGCCTCGGGCCTCGCGACGGTGACGGTGAGCGTCGCCGTGTGGTCGTCCATCGTCGTCGCCGTGACGACGGCCGCCCCCACGGAGTTGCCGCGGATCGTGCCCGAGGCGTCGATCGAGACGACGGCGGGGTTGCTCGAGCTCCACGTCACCTTCTGATCGGCGTTCGCCGGAGCGACCGTCGCTGTGAGGGGAGCCGTGGCCCCGAGTGCGAGCACCTTCGAGCCGTACCCGAGGGTGACGGAGGTGGATGCCACGGGCGTGCCGACCGCCGTGATCGTCGCGATCGCGGGGGTCGCCGATCCGTCGTTCAGCGCTCCGCGCACCTGCACACTGTCACCGGGAGCCTTCAGCGAGGACAGGTCCTGCGCTTCCCAGGTCACGCCGACGGGTGCGGTGCCGGTCCCCCGGGTGGCATCCACGGTCGTGGGCAGGACGACCGAGGTCGTGCCGGGGGCGACTTCGAGCGAGACCGGAGCGACCGAGGTGACCACGTCTTGGGGGTTCCACTTGGCCAGAACACGATCGCGCTCCGCACGGGTGATGCCGAAGGCGACACCGTGACGCGGGGACGGCGGCAGCGAGTACTTCGCCGGCACCTTCCAGTCGACCTCCCCCTCCTGGAGCGATTCGGTGTACAGCGGGATGTACCCGCCGCCGCCGTACCAGTCGACGAACACGTAGTTGCGGTCGCCGTTGATGTCACCGGGGTTCGAGCGGAACGCCGACGGCCCCTCGGTCTCGGGGAGACCGGCGTTGGCCGAGAGGCAGGTGTCGAACTTGGTCCACTCGCCCGAGGTGGACGGTGCCCGCAGGTCGGTGCCCTTCTCCGCCACGATGTCGGGGCGGCAGGCGGTCTGCTCGGTGCCCTTCGTGAAGCGGTAGTAGACGCCGTCGCGCTCCAGGATCGTGGTGTCGATGAGGCCCGCGTTCGTTTTGCGGAGCCCCTCGATGTCGCGCGATTTGATGTACGGCACGGCGGGCGTGAAGTTCACGAAGTCGCGCGTGGTGGCCATGAGGATCTGCGGCCCGTTGCCGTCCTCGGTGGCGTCGGTGTGGACGTCGTCGGAGGTGAACAGGCGGGACGACCAGTAGACGACGTACGCGTCGATCGTCGGGTCGTAGTGCGCCTCGGGCGCCCAGGTCATGCCGGCGGTCGGCGGGGAGACCAGGATGTGGCGCTGCTGGCCCCAGTTCACGAGGTCGGTCGACTCCCAGATCTCGAGGTAGCGGCTGCCGTAGTCGGTCGGGAAGCCCTTCCGCGCGGCGGACAGGTCGGTGGCTATCAGGAAGAAGCGGTCGCCTTCCTTGGAACGCAGCACGAACGGGTCGCGCAGGCCCTGGTCGCCCATCGTCGACTCGAGCACGGGGTTCGCGTCGTTGATCGTGCGCCAGTTCAGCGCGTCGTTGCCCTGCGAGACGGCGAACCGGATCTTCTCGCCGTCGATCGAGTTGTCGCGGAAGTAGACGAACATGTACGCCTGCTCGTCGTCGCGCGTGTGCTGCGTGGCGGCGAGGACCTTCACGGGCAGCTGCACGGTGCGGGTCGCCGCCCCGAGGGTCACGGTGGCGGTGAGGGTCACGTCGCGGTCGGTCGTACCGCGGGTGACGCTGCCCTTGCGGATCACGTCGGGCTCGGCACCGCTGTCGGTGTCGGTGATGACGGCGGTGTCGGACGACGCCCAGGAGATCGCGACGTTCCCGGCCTGCGCGGAAGGGAGCCCGCCGGCGATGTCCGCGCCGGTCTCCGGCAGACGGATCGAGCCGCGGACGTCACCGGACAGACCCGCCTGGGAGGGTAGCGCGTCGGCGACCTGGCGGACCGCCTCCTCCTGCTCGGTGCCGGACAGCGCGACCACGGTGACGTCGATCGGCGCACCGGTGCGCGTCTGACCACCGAGCGCGAAGGTGGGCGTCAGCTGGACCGTGGCATCCCCGTCCGAAGCGGAGGGACGCGTCACGCTTCCGTCGGCGGCGACGACGCTCGCGTCGCTCGTGGCCCAGGTGATGGTCGAGCCGCCGTCGGACGTGGTCGGCAGCGTCAGATCGCGGTCGACGTGCGAGGTGTCACCCAGAGACACGGAGTCGGATGCAAGGAGCGCGGCGTACTGGTCGGCACCGGCGGTGCGGATCTCGTCGGCGGAGAGGGCGGTGGTCCAGATGCGGACGTCGTCGAGGGCGCCGGCGTAGTACGGGTCGTCCCAGAACGAACGGCCGAGGTAGCCGCCCACACCGTTCTGCCCGAGGGCCGCGTCGATGGTGTGACCGATGCCGGTCGCCTCGGCGTTCCCGCCGTCGAGCTGGCCGTTGACGTAGTACGACACCTTCTGCCCGGGCTGGAACACGAGCGTCACGTTCGCCCAGTGGTTCACGGGCAGCGCCGCACCGCCGTCGCCGACGCGACGCTCGCCGTTCGGCGCGTCGGAGACGGCGCCGTACGTGCCGTTGCAGCTGGTGGACGACAGCAGGTTCTTCGTCGTGGAGCGGCCGAGACCGAACACGAGCTGGCAGTTGCCGTTGTCGGCGCCCTCCCACTTCGTCCAGACGCTGACCGTCACGGCGGTGTCGGTGGACGAGACGATGTCGTTCGGGAGTTCGATGTACGAGGCGACGGCATCGGCGTCGTTGCGTCCGCCGGTGAGGTGGATGGCCTTGTCGTCCGCGGCACCCGTGACCCCGGGGACGACGGTCACCCCGCCGTTGCGCACGACACCGTCGGCGCGCGGGGTGCGCACACCGGTATCGGGGATCGCTGCCCCGGCGGCGAGCGTGCCGCTCAGGGTGTCGAACGTGTAGTTCAGGTCGGGCGCGGGCACGGGGGCGGCGAAAGCCGCGGGGGTCGTGACCAGCGCCGACGCCGCGACGGCCGTGATGGCCGTGGCGGCGAGCAGACGGGGGACGCGCATCGTTGACGCTCCGTTCGGGTGCGGGGGCGGGCTTGCTCGCGGCTACGGTGCCGGTGCGACTCCGCAGCGACGATGCTACGGACCCGTCGGCGCATTGTTAGCGCTCACACTGCGGAGAACATACCGAGTGCTGGACGGCGCGTCAATATCGATAAAAACATTCCCGTTAGCCTTCACATTCACCTTGCGCTCGGGCCGGTGGAGTCTTTATGGTCGGTCGGAATCGAATCGTCGAACCCGTTCGACCCCCCGACCGACACGAGGACGTGCGGCCGCGATCGCCCCCACGACGCGAACGAGCCTCCTCGTCCCCTCGCGCCCGAAAGGCCCCCCGATGCGTTCACGCCGTCCCGCGGCTCTCGCCCTGACCGCCGTCCTCGTCGGCGGCGGTCTCGTCGCTGGCATCGCCCCCGCGTACGCCGCCGCCCCCGATCCCGCGCTCTCCTATGACTTCGACGACCTCGCCCTCGGCGCCGCTCCCGCCGGGACGACGATCGCGGACGGCGCCGGCACCCACCCGGGAACGGTCCGCGGCACCGGCGCGACCATCGTCGCGGGTCCGCGCGGCGGCGGAGACCACGCCCTCGCTCTGCCCGGTGGGGCTGCGGGGTCTGGGGCCGCGTTCACGGAGATCGCCCCCGGGCTCACCGACCCCGCCACCGGCGACGTCACGATCTCGGCCTGGATCAAATGGAGCGGCAACCAGTCGTGCGCGTGGGCCTACAGCCTCGGCAGCTCCGACCAGCGGTACCTCTTCGCCACTCCGCAGTGCGGCGGGAACCTCATCGGCGCGGTGAAGCAGAACGGCGAGCAGCGGGCGACGAACGACGGTCCCGCCTCCGCGACGCACTGGTCCCATGTCGCCGTCGTCCTGCAGTCCGGCGTGAGCGTGTCGACCTACGTCGACGGTGAGCGGGTGGCATCCACCCCGACGAACGCCACGGGCGCGGCGACCGTCGGCACGGCGACGTTCTCCGGTCTCATCGGGAAGTCCCTCTACGCCGGCGACCCGCTGTTCGCGGGGGCCATCGACGACGTGCGCGTCGACCGCGCGGCGCTGTCGACGGCGCAGGTGCAGGAGATCGCAGCCCCGGCCGCGGAGGCCATCGTCCAGCGCGACCTCGACGCGATCGACCTCGGCGACACCTCGGCCGTGACGGGCGACCTCTCGCTCCCGCGCACGGGTGCCGAGGGATCGAGCATCCAGTGGACCTCGAGCGACACCGGCGTGATCGACGCGAGCGGCGCCGTCCATCGCCCCGCACCGGGATCCGCCGACGCGACCGTCACGCTGACCCCGCGCGCCGCGTTCGCGGGCACCGAGATCACGGGGACTCCCGTACAGGTGACCGTGCGCGCCGAGTCGGCGACGGAGCTCTCCGCCCGCCTCACTGACACCCTCGTGGTGCCGCCGGTCGTGGCATCCGGGACCGCCCTCCCCACCGTCCCCGGCGTCGATCTCACGTGGAGCGGCGACGCCGTGTCGGGCGGGAGTCTGGTGAACACCGGATCGGCCCTCACGAATGCGCAGATCACGGCGAGCGCCACGTGGGGCGGCACCACATTCCGCAAGACGTTCGAGGTGTCGGTGCTGGACGCCGCGACGGGACGCACCCTCGTCGCGTACACCCGCACCCCCACCGACGACCACGACGCCAACCAGGACACCGTGGCCCGCAGCATCCACTTCGCGGTCGGCGCGACGCCCGACGAGGCGCAGCCGCTGCAGGACAACTACGGCGTCGTGTTCGCCCGGGGCGAGTACCTCGGCGTCGACAACGTCGATCAGCGGGGCATCGCCGCCCCGTCACCGTTCTTCTTCGCCGACGGGCGCCTCGGATTCATCGCCACGCGCGTGTTCCTGTCGGGAGCGCCGGATGCCACGGCCCGCTCGGGCGCGACGATCTTCCGCGCCTCCGACGACCAGGGTTCGAACTTCGACGAACTGGGCACGATCGATCTCGGCACCACCGGGGGCGTCGTCTCGCCCCGGGCGGTCTGGGACTCGGCTCGCTCGCTCTACGTCGTGTCGTGGAACGACGACAACGGCGCCGCGCACCGCACGACCGTGACCGAACTCGCGCGGACCGAGCTGGTGGCCGACCCGTTCTCCCCGCTGAACAACGGTCGGCGCTCGCAGATCGTGTCGGCCGGCAATCGCGGCGACGTCGCCGACGGCGGCCTCGCGACCGTGGCGACGCCTTCGCTCACCTCGTTCGGGACCCGCGTTGCCAACGCCGAGCCCTCCGGGGCCCTGCCGATCAGCGGCGCACTGGCCTCCGCGCTCGCCGAGCGGTACGACCGCGTCGTGAACACCGGGGTCTCGGTGGATGCCGCCACGGTCGAAGCCGGCGACACCGCAGCAGCGGCGGCACTCGGGCAGAAGCGCGCCGACCTGACCTACTCGGACGGTTCCACCGAGAACCTGCCGGTGGACTGGAACGCCGAGGACCTCGCGGCCGTGGGCGCCGCGAAGGACGGCACGGTCACGGTGCGCGGAACCGTGCGCCAGAAGGACTACACCGTTCCCTTCGCCGCCAACCGCGCCGACCCGACGATCTACCGCTACGAGCACGACGGCACGACGAAATACCTGTTCATCGCGACCGACGACACGAACAACAACAACATCGGTTCGGCCCACCTGCCCATCCGCGTCGCCGACACCTTCGACGGTCTGTCCGACGCCGCGGGCGGCGCCCAGCGCGAGATCGACCTGCTGAACCGCTACACGCGACGGGATACGACGACCGACGGGCGGACGATCGCCGGATGCTACTGGGCACCGGAGATCCACGAGATCGGCGGGAAGCTGTCGATCCTGTTCTCCCCGTGCTTCAACGAGAACGACACGACCTCGAACGAGGGCGGCAGCTGGACCACCGTGCAGTCGCACATCATGCAGCTGAAGGACGGCGGAGACCCGGGCAACCCCGACGACTGGTCGAAGCCCGCCGCGGTCCTCACCGCCGCGGGTCAGCCCCTCGGTCGAGACGGCTACCGCAACATCAGCCTCGACATGACGTACTTCGAGGCGAACGGCAAGGCCTACTACGCCTGGTCGCAGCGGTACATCTCGCCCGGCTTCGGCGACCCGCTCACCTGGATCGCAGAGGTCGACCCGCAGAACCCCACGCGCATCCTCGGCGAGGAGAAGCCCGTCATCTCCCCCTCGCTGTCGTGGGAGCTCCGCCTGGCCGAGGGCGGATTCGCGATGGAGCGCGACGGCAAGATCTACCTGGTCTACTCCAGCGACGGGGTCAGCCCGCGCTACGTCGTCGGCGCGGTCTGGGCCGACGCCACGAGCGACCTGACCGACATCGACAGCTGGCACAAGTTCACCACCCCGATCATGAAGAGCGTGCCGATGCCGGCCGGGGTCTGGGACTACCTGACCTACCCGCAGGGGCCGGGGCACGGCGCGGTCACCACGGACGACGACGGCAACGAGCTGTACGTGTACCACACGTGGGGTGACGGCGTCGCAGGCAACGGGCGCGACACCCGTATCGGGCGCATCCACTGGGCGGCGGGCGATCGGCCGGTCCTGGACATGACGAAGGACGAGCAGGTGCTCCCCACGCTGCGTTCGGTGACGATGACGGTGACGATCGCGCCGAAGGGTGGCCCCACGCCCACGCCGGAGCCGACCTCGAGCGCGACGCCGACGCCCGGCACCCCGTCTCCTGCTCCCTCGGCGCCGGGAGGCCCGTCCGCCGCGAGCTCCTCGGAATCGCTCGCCGCAACGGGCGGCAACATCCCCTTCGCGGCGGCCTGGGTGGGCCTGACGCTCCTGTTCCTGGGCACCGGCGTGGCCGCCGTTCGCCGCCAGCGCCGTAACGACAAGAACGGAAACGTCCGATGAGGAACGCCCTCCCCGCGCGCCGGTGCGCGCCCCTGGCCATCGGTGTCGTCGGACTGCTGGCGGCCTCGGCCGCCGGCGCCCCGGCCATGGCGGCACCACCCGTGATGCGCACGGTCGCGCCGGCGGTCGCGCCCGCGCCCGTGGCATCCTTCGACTTCGATTCCGCACCCACGGACGGCGCCTTCGTCTCCGGCGACGCCCGCGCGAACGTCGAGGGCACCGCCACCCTCGAGGCGGGTCAGCCGGGTCACGGCACGGCCGCACGACTGTCGTCGGCGTTCTGGCTCGACCTGAAGACCGTGGGCGGCGGGTCGCTGCTCGCCGGCCGCGACGACGTGACGATCTCGTACGACAGCCGTCCCGACGCGCAGGGCAACGTCGGATGGGCGGTGTTCGCGGCCGCCGCGAACACCCCGCAGACCTACGGGCGAGAGCGTTACGTCGGTGTCCTCGATCGCGCCGACGGTCTCGTCGTGGAGCGCTACCTGAACACGGCGGGGCGCGACACCTCGGGCAACCTCACCGCGCCCGCCGGCGGGGCGTGGAAGCACGTCGATCTCGTCCTGTCCGGCGAGACCGCGCGGCTCTATGTCGATCACGAGCTCGTCGCCGCGAACCTCGCCGGCGAGGCGCTCAGCGCGATCCTGGGGCAGGACGGCGGAGTGCTCCAGGTCGGCAAGGGCAACTGGGGCGGCGGAGAGTACTTCTCCGGCCTCATCGACGACCTCCGGGTCTACGACCGCGCCCTCACGCCGGCCGAGCTGGGCGTCACGGGCGCTCCCGTCGACGACCGTGCGGCCCTCGGCATCCCTTCGGTCGTGATCGGTGATCTGCCCGACGAGGTGCGGGGTCGCGCGGTGACGTGGTCCGCTTCAGGTCCGGGCGCGGGGCGCATCGCGCCCGACGGCACGGTCGATACGGCCGGTCTCGACGACGCCGGTGTCGCCGCGCACCTCGAAGCCCGCGTCGACGGCGATGCCGATCCCTTCACGTGGGACGTCACCCTCCAGCGCCCGGGCGGTGAGATCGCGGCCTACGTCAAGACCGTGACGACCACGAACGGCGTCAAGGACGATCCCCTCGCCTACGCCGACGACCGCCGTTCCGACGCCCTGTACGTCGCCGCGCGCGCGGCCGGCACGACGGCGTGGACGCCGCTCAACCGCGGCCAGGCGATCCTCTCCGTCCGGTGGGACGACACCCAGGCCGCCAAGCCCTGGGCGCAGATGGGCACACCGAGCCTCTTCCGCGACGCCGACGGGCACCTCGGCGTCGTGGCGTCGCAGAACGACTCGACCAGCCGCATCTACGTCTGGCGCTCGACCGACGATCGCACGTTCGACGACCAGCAGGTCATCGACCTGGGCGGAGGCATCGTCTCCGCGCCGCGCATCGTCGCCGAGCCCGGCGGCGGATACCGCGTCCTGTGGACCGACCTCGGCAGCGGCGAGGGACGCAGCGCCGCCCTGTCGAGCCTGGACGTGTCGGCGACCGTGACGTCGCCGACCCTCGCCGACGTGCGGCGCCTCGGCACGGACGGCACCGGGCTGCCCGCATGGGCGTCCGACGTGACGTCCGCGCCCCTGACGGCTGCGCAGTACTCCGGCTTCGTCGACGAGTACGTCGACCTGCAGAACACGGGCGTGGATGCCGTCGCGGTCGACGCCGCAGCCGGAGCGACGGTCGGCGACGTCCGCGGCGCGCTGCCGGGAACCGTGACGATGACCTACAACGACGGCAGCGCGAAGGCGCTGCCGGTGGAGTGGGATGCCGCGCAGATCGCCGAGGCCGCCGGGCGAGGTGCCGGAACGTACGAGATCACCGGGACGGTGCAGCAGCACGCGCAGCGCATGGTTTCGGATGCCCGCGCCGATCCGCACGCGTTCTTCAACCCTGACGACGGCTACTACTACCTCACCGGTTCGCACTACGGCGAGCCGTCGAACGGCCGCATCGACGAGGCGAGCAGCTACCGCAAGATCGGTCTGAAGCGCGCGAAGACGCTGGACGGCCTCGCCGACGCCCCGGAGCAGATCGTGATCGACCCCGACGACGGCACCGTCGGTCGAGAGGCGCAGTACCCGAACACGTTCTTCGGCTGGGGCGGCTTCATCTGGGCGCAGGAGTTCCACAAGATCAACGGGCGCTGGTGGATCGTCGCCGGGATGAACCGGGGCTTCGCGCAGACCGGCGGCTGGTGCGACAACACCGTCCTGATCCCGTACACCGGGGACACGGCATCCATCGCCGCCGGCGGCTTCTTCGACGAGAGCAACTGGGGCGAGCCGGTCGTCCTCGACGGCGCGGCGTTCGACGTGACGTACTTCGAGCGCGAGGAGAACGGCGCGACCCAGGGGTACTGGGTCATGCCGAACGGCAACCGCATCCTCGTCGGCGAAGCGCGCGGGGGCGACGGAGTCGTGCCCCTGCTCGACGGACCGCTGTCGACGGTCTACACGACCAGCCAGCCGTGGGAGCGGGGCAAGCAGGCGCCCACCCCGTCCGACACCGACGAGGGCGCGGACCAGGCGGTCGTCGAAGCGCCCTACATGATCGAGCACGGCGGACGGGTGTACCTCACCTACTCCGGCGGCACCGTCGACAAGTACTACGCCCTCGGTCTGCTCACGGCGAAGGTCGACGCTCCGCTGACGGACCCGGCCAGCTGGACGCAGACGCCGTTCCCGGTGCTCGACACGAATGACACCTTCGAGGGTCGCCTCGCCGCCGACGAGACGAAGGCCACGAAAGAGACGGCCGGAACGGGTCACAACTCGTTCGTCGTGGATGCCACCGGCAACCTGCTGCTCGCCTATCACGCGCGCCCGTACCCCGACCCGCACACCGCGACCGATCCGGCCGGTGCCGGGGGCCTGTTCGACCCCGACCGCAACACGTGGTTCCAGTCGGTGAACGTCCGCGCGGACGGACGGCTCGACCTGACGCTGTCGAAGGACCAAGAGGTCGCGCCGGAGAACCGCACGGTCGTCGCGCGCGTGACGATCGCGGCCGGTCCGACGCCGACTCCGACGCCGACTCCGACTCCGGAACCGACCGGAAGCGCGACCCCGACGCCGGGTCCGACCGGAAGCGCGAGCCCGACCCCGTCCGCTTCGCCCGCGGCCGCGGCGGGTCGCGGCGACACCCGCTCCGGCGCCCTGGCCGCGACGGGAAGCGACGGGGCACCCGCGGCCCTCGCGCTCACGGGTCTCGTCGCGCTGATCGCCGGTGGCCTGATCCGGGCGCGTCGTCGCCGCACGTCCTGACCCCTCACCCGACCGGGAACGGCCCGGGCCGATCGCGCGAGCGACGGCCCGGGCCGTTCCGCGTGTCGGAGGGAGCCGCGGACACGTGATCAGCGGTCGGGCTTCGGGCGAGCGCGCGGGTGAAGGAGGCGTCTCGAGCCCGGGCCGCGCCGCGAGCGACGCCGCGCGGGCCGCGGGGTCGAGTCAGAGTGGTCGGACCCGTTCCTCACCCGAGAGGCCCCATGACCGCTGCGCCGCATTCCTCGGCCGGCTGGGTCGCGATCGCTTACGGCGCTCTCGACGTGTCGGCATCCGACATGTTCGCGGACGGTGCCGAGCTGCTCGTACTCCCCGCCGATCCCGCGGAACCGTTCTGCCTCACCGGCGAGGGCGCTCGGATGTGGCGGCGGATCGTCGCCGGGCCGGTGACCCCGACGAAAGACGCAGAGCGGGAGATGCTCGAGGCGATGACCGCCCTCGGCATCGCTTCCACGGATTCCGCGCACCCGGCGCGGATCGCACGCCTCGACCCGCCCCGTCTTTCGTCGCCCTTCCACGAACTGGCGTATGCCCTCACCGCCCACGTCGCTGCCGAGCACGGCATCCCATGCGTTTTCATCAAGGGACCGGCCCTCCACCACCAGGGACTGCGCGCCCGCGAGCACTCGGGCGACGTCGATGTATGGTGCCCGCCGGCCCGCTGGAACGAGCTGGCCGACGCCCTCGTCCCGTGGGGGTGGCGACGCTCGCCCGACCCGTGGCACGACACCCCCGTGCCCCACAGCATCACGATGACCCCGGGCGCATGGGGGTGCGAGATCGACGTGCACCGCCGGGTCCCGGGCCTGATTCTCGACGACGCTTCCGCCTTCGACATCGTGTCCGCCGCGTGCCTGCCCGTGCACTATGCGGGGACGACGGTTCCGGTCCCCGCCCCGGACGTGCACGCCGTTCTGGCGGCCGTCAACGAGGTGCGCCCCGTGATCGGTGCCCGAAGACGTTCCCGCGCAACGGCATCCGCGGCCGTCGGCGTTCTCCTCGCCACGGAAGGGACCCGCGACCGCGCACGCGAGTTGGGGGCCGTCCCCGCACTGCGCGATGAGATGGTCGCCGCCTTCGGAGCCGACGCGGTCGACGATACGGCGATCCTTCCGCGCGATTGGCTCTGGCGGGCTCGGCCCGACACGGCGCGCGCGTACCTCGCCGCGTTGAGGACGGTACCTCTGCCGGAGCGTCTGCGGATCTTCGTGCGCGTGCTCTGGCCCGACGACGAGGTCGCTCTCGCCTCCGCGCGGCATGCGGGAGCACCGACGGACGACCCGGCCCGGGCACGACGGCAGAGGCTCGCACGCGCGGTCCGGGGGTGGGCGTTCAGGCGTCGCCCCGGTACGCCCCGGGCGTCCGACGGGGCCGCCTCCCGCCCTCAACGGAACGAAGGGATGCCGACATGATCGGTCCTGTCGTCGCGTTCGTCGCCTGCCTGCTGAGCCTGTGGGTGGTGCTGCGCGGCCCCGCCGAGTCGACGCCCGCCCGGGCGACCTCAGGGATTCTCGTCATCTCGACGGTCATCCCGGTCGGATCCGTGACCGATCAGGCGATGGCGATGATCGCGCTCTCGACCATCGTCCTGCTGAGCATCATCGCGTCCGTGCGCCATGACGAGGCGCTCCCCTGGCCCCCCTCGTGGGGCGCGGTCCTCTTCGCTGCCTTCGGAACGTGGCTGGTCCTCCGCATCCTCGGACAGTTCTCGTTCGCGGCCACGGTCCTGCAGGTGTCGATCGTGGCCTCTGCCATGGCCCTGGCCTTCGTCGTTCCCCTGCTCCGCGCCGACGACCTGCCGATCATCGCGGACACCTTCTTGTGGCTCACCCTGGCGCACACGGCCTATGCCGTCCTCGAGCAGACGGTCGACATGGAAGCGGTCTGGCCCCTCCGATCGTCCGCGCTCGAGGACATCGGCGAACGGGTCAACATCCTGATCCCGGCCCTGGCCGGACGGTCTCAGAGCTCGTTCGGGCACCCCATACCGTTCGCGCTCTTCTCCAGCATCGCCCTCCTCGTTCTCCTCCACGCCGCCGCACAGACCCGGCGGTGGCGCTACGCAGGTGGCGTCGTCGTCGCTGCGACGGCTCTGGCCCTGTCTGGAACGCGCAGCGCCGTGGTGGCAGCGCTGGCCGCGCTCGCGGCCTACGTCGTCGCCAGCATCCGATGGCGTCGACTGCTGTGGATCCTCGTCGGCGCCGGAGTGGTCGCCATCGCCGCGCTCGTCACCGACCTCCCTACGCTCCTCGCCCTCGACGGGAACTTCGAATCGTCCGTGTCCTACATCCACCGCTCGCTGGTCATCGGGTCGTGGGACACCCTGTGGGCTCGCGATCTCGCCACACGTCTGTTCGGATCGGGGGCCGGTGCCGGTGCCGACCTGTTCCGTGAAGGCGTCGTACGAGGGGCGCACACTCTCCTCTACTTCGACAACGTCTACGTCTCCCTCTTCGCCCTCTCGGGTCTCGTCGCGCTCATCCTCTTCTGCGCCGTCCTCCTCCGCTCTGTCCTCGGTGGCGCGTTGGCGGTCGGGGGAGCGACGCTCGTCGCGGTGATGGGCTTCTCCTTCGACGAACAGCAGTGGCAGCTGGCACTCGTGCTGATGGCGTTCTGCACGATGCTCCCGCGGGCGTTCGGCACAGTGTCGCGCCGACCCGAGACCGCCGCAGCGGATGACGGGTCGCCTCAGCGCACGAGCGGTCGCCTCAGCACCAGCACCGCCGAGATGTAGCCGAGCAGGCTCGTCCCCTCGGCCACCGCGAGTGCCCAGGGGATCCCGGGTGCGCCGAGAGCTGCGACCAGGGGAATGGCCGCCACTCCCCCGCAGAACAGGCCCGCGACGTCGGAGATGAGCACGAGTCGGGTGCGTGCCCGGGGAACCAGAACGTTCCGGACGAGCGGTGTGCCGACGGAGACGAAGAAGAACGCGGCGGCGTACCCGCCGCAGTACTCCGGTGTCGCGGCGACGGGCGCACCCCACAGGACCGCGGTGCACCAGGGGCCGAGCACGGCCAGGCCCAGAGCGCCGACGACGCCCAGGGTGACGTGGAGAGCCAGGGCGACACGCTGTCGACGCCCGCCTCCCGCCCCTTCCAGGACCCAGTTCTGCAGCGCGTCACCGAGCGCGGAGATGCTGAAGAGCGAGTACCGGAAGAGACGATCCGCGGAGGACAACGGCACCACCCCGTCCCCGTCGTCGACGACGGTGGATGCGAAAACGGGAGATGACGAGCGGACACCGGCCAGGATCAGGACACCAGCCCCCGGGGCGCTGAGACGCACTGCGGACCGCAGCGCGTGCCGGCCGGGCCAGATCGGAAGGAGTCGCGAGAACCGGCGTCGGTGGAATGCCAGCTGCGCCAGCAGGATGCCCAGGATCGTGCACCCCGGATACCAGAGAGGGTTCCCGGTCAGCGCCACCATGCCCGCGCCGATGGCGAGCGCGACGATGCGCGGCACCACCTCGAATGCGGTGATGAGCCGCGCGCGCCCCAGCCCGATGGCATACCAGGTCATCGACATGCCCGACAGGGCCGCCGAGACGCACATCGCCGCCGCGAGCCAGCCGGTACCCGCGGGCGAACGCGCGATCGACAGCGTGACCGCGGCAGGCGCGACGATCACCAGAACGCCCGCGCGCAGCCACCACGCCGCCGCGTACGTCGACCGGCGTTCACCCTCGTTCGCAGCGAGAGCGACCGCGGGCGGCCCCACGACCTGCCACCCGAACATCGTCACCGCCGTCGCGAACGAGCCGATCGCCTGCCCGACGTTCACCGCCTCCCACTGGTCGAGCGTGGAAGCCCGGGAGACGACCCCGAGGAGGAGAAGCGGTGCGAGCGAGGCGAGCAGAGGCAGCGAGCCGAATCCGAGGATGCGCGCGAGCAGGACCTTCATACGGAGTCGCCGTGTGGGCGGGAGATCACCTCGCGATCCTCCCCAGGGCGCCGCATGGTCACGACCGACGCCCACCCCCGGAATGCGGCGTGACAACTCTCCACGAAGGGGTGATCCCACGGGTGACATGTTCACCAGCGTGCGGTTGCCGCCCGATGGGGAGGAGGCCCGAGCGAAGCGCGCCCGACCCTCCCCTCACGATCGAACCGTCGGGCCCGTCCTTGCGCGCACCGTCGGCTCCGTCCCCTAGAACGGGCGGGTGCCCGCCGAATCCGACGCCCTCCCACGCGTGACCGTCGTCACCGTCACGTACGCCGATCGCTGGGCCACGGGCTTGTCCGCGACGGTGCAGTCCGTCCTCGCGGAGCCGCGCGCCGACCTCATCGTCGTCTGCAACGGCATCGCCCCGGCCTCGGCGGCGTCGTTGACCGGAACCGCGTCCGCAGCGGCCGGTCGTATCGAGGTGATCGACCTCGGACGCAACCGCGGATCGGCCCCCGCCTTCGCGACGGGGCTGGCGGCCGCCTACCGACGTGCGACCGCGGTCCTCCTCCTCGATGACGACAACCCCCTTCCGCCCGGCGCACTGGCCACGCTGGAGGCCGTTTCCGACGCGCTGACTTCGAGGGCCGATGCCGCTCCGACCGCGCTGGCCTGTTTCCGCGCCGTCAATCCGGTCTACAGACTGCTGAAGGAAGGCGCCGCGGCCGACACGCTGTTCCGGGAACTCCGGCCGGGCGCGTTCCTCACCACCGACGTCTTCGCCTCGCGCCATCGGGCGGCGGTCGACCCGCGGCGGACGATCCCCACGGCAGTCGGCGACATCCGCGTGACGCCGCTGCCCAACAGCATGTGGGGCGGGCTGTACCTCCCGCCCGGGATCGCCGCACTCGGCGTCCTGCCCCCGACCGAGCTGGTGCTCTACGCCGACGACAATGCCTTCTCGGCACGCCTGCGGGGGCACGGCTGCGAGATCCTGCTCTGCCTGGATGTGGAGATTCGGGACACCGTCGACTGGCGCGCCAGCGCCGAACCACCGCGGCGGCGCGTGCGCATCCCCCGCGTCCTGCGGACCGCGCCGGACGAGTTGTGGCGGGTGCGCTACCAGAATCGCAACGCCGCGTTCGTGAGCGCTCTGCAGGCGCGGGGTTCGGTCCCGGCCCGCATGCGACTCGCCGTGAACGTCGCAGCCCGCCTGAGTCTTCTCTTCCTGGCGGCCCTGGCGGCAGGGCGACTGCGCGCCTTCGGGGCCGTCGCGACGGCCTGCCTGGCCGGCCTGCGGGGTCGTCTCGGCGAGAGCTATCCCCTGCCCGGTGGCGCGGACACCGGAACGACACCCGCGCGGGTGCGCAGCGCCCGCTCATAGACGTCGCGCGTTTCCCGGGCCATCCGATCCCAGGAGAACTGCGCGACCCGCCGGTGCCCACGACGCACGAGTTCCGCGGCGAACGCGGGGTCGTCGATGACGTCCGCCAAGGCGGACGCCATCCCGCTGACGTCATCGGGGTCGAAGTGGACGGCGGCCCCGCCGTAGACCTCGGGAAGACACGTTGCCGAACTGCTCGCGACCGGGCACCCGTGGCTCATCGCTTCCAGGCCCGGCAGTCCGAATCCCTCGTAGAAGGACGGGAACGCGAAGACGGCGGCATTCTCGTAGAGCCAGCGGAGGCTCCCTTCCGAGACGTACCCGGTGAAATGGGCGGCGCGGGCGAGATCGGGACGTTCCCGCAGGATCCGACGGCCGTCGTCGTCGATGCGTCCCGCGACGACGAGACCGAGTCCCGCGCGGGATGCGGCGAGGGTCTGGACGGCGTCGAAGAGGCGCTCCAGGTTCTTGTAGGGCACCTGGTTGCCCACGAAGAGCACGAATCGATCGAAGGGGACCGACACGGCCTCCGGCGGGTCCGGGATCGGATCGGCGGCCTCGTAGGTGAGAACGATCTTCTTCCGCCCGACCCCCGTGAATCGCCGGAGATCGTCTCCGCTGAACCGGCTGACGACGATGTCGAGACGCCCCAGGTGGGCGGCGGCCGCGAAGGCGAACAGACCGGCGCCCCGGCGCACGGCAGAGGCGAGACGAGACTTCTTCACGTTGCGGATCTTGAGCAATGTCATGTCATGGAAGGTCGTCACCCGCGGCACCCCCAGCACGACGGGTTGCTGCTGCATGCAGAAATGCACGAGGTCGGGCCGAAGGGCGCGGATCTGTCGCGCCAGATCCACCTGTTCCGCGACCGAGAAGAACGGCGCGGAGGATGCCACCGCACGGAAGCGCGTCGAGGGCGCCGCCCATTCGTGGATGCGGTCAGCGGGAAGCACCAGCGTGTACTGGTGGTCGTCGTCCAGGCGCGCGAGGCCCTCGACGAGCTTTCGGATGTAGCGCCCGGTGGTGGTGAAGTAGCCGCGCGCGTCGAGAACGATGTGGGCCATGGCGCCTTCATCGTCCCGGCGGGGCGTTCGACGCCCGTGCATCAGCGCAGCCGGTCCGACAGACGAGCCTCGCCGGTTTCGCGGGTGACGCCACTGATGAAGGCAGGGGACGGCTGACGGTTCCGGCGAAGAACCGGCGGCCGATGGCATCCCTCCCGCAGGAGCGCCGCCCCGCGGTCGGCCCGAGCCGACAGCGTCTTCACCCGCCAGCTCACCCGTCTGGCCCACCGCGCTCGGCGTGCTCGGCGACGCGGACGCGGGCCCAGCATCGGAATCGATTCGCCTCGTCCGCGCACACGTCGTCCCCGCACAGAGAGCATCCGCACATGCCTTCCCCACACGCACCCGTCGTCATCAACGGCCGGTTCCTCACGCACACACCGACGGGAGTGCAACGCTGGGCGCGCGAGATCACCCGCCGACTCGCGGACCGCCTGCGGGTCGTGATCGTGGCACCTCCCGGCGACCTGATCGAGCCCGACCTGGGGGCCCCGATCCTTCGAGTCGGCCGCCTCCGGGGGCACGCGTGGGAGCAGGTGTCGCTGCCCCGGTTCCTTCGGTCCATCGGGTCGCCCCTGTTGATCGGACTCGCGAACACCGGACCGACGTTCTACCGTCCGCAGATCGCGTCCCACCTCGACATCACCTGGGTGCGGCATCCCGAGAGCTTCGCCCCGTCGTTCCGCCTGCTGTACGGCGCGATCGTGCCCGGACTCCTCCGCCGCAGCGCGCACGTCCTGACCTGCAGCGACTTCTCCGCCGGGGAACTGGTCGCCCACTTCGGTCTGCCCCGGGAGAAGATCACGGTCGCGCACGCCGCCGTCGCTCCCGGCTTCCGCGCCGACGGTCCCCGATACGACATCGGCGAGCCGTACCTGTTGGCGGTGTCGTCGCCGAACCGTCACAAGAACTTCGATGCGCTCATGGCCGCCTTCGACGGTGCTCGGCTGTCCACGATCCGCCGGTTGCTCATCGTCGGACACCAGGCTCGGGCCTTCCAATCGCGAACGGAGGAGGAATCCGAACGCGTGGAGTTCCTGGGTCGCGTCGACGACGACCAGCTGATGGCGCTCTACCGGGGCGCCGCGGCGTTCGCCTTCCCGTCGCTGTACGAAGGATTCGGCATCCCTCCGCTCGAAGCGCAGCGCATGGGCACGCCGGTGCTCGCGGCGCGGGCGGCTTCGCTCCCCGAGGTGCTCGGCGACAGCGCACTGTGGGTCGACCCGACAGACGTGGCCGATATCCGGCGAGGCATCGAGAATCTCGACGCCGACCCCAACCTGCGCGCGCGGCTGTCCCTCGCGGGCCGCGAGAACGAGAAGCGGTTCTCGTGGGACACGGCTGCACACCGCGTCTCCGACGTGATCGACGACGTCCGGCGATCGCTGGGGACTCCGTGACCACACCACCCGCCCGGTCCGGCGCACGAGGACTGCTGGTGCACGAGTGGATCGCACCCGCCGGGGGTTCGGAGAACGTCCTCGAAGCGATGAGCCGCGCGTTCCCCGACGCAGAAGTGCAGTGTCTCTGGAACGATGCCCCCGAGCGATTCGGCGCGGCTCGCGTGACCGAGACCTGGATGGCGCGGACCCCGCTTCGGAACCACAAGGCGCTGGCCGCACCGGTCTGCGTGCCCACGTGGCGGATGCTCCCTCGCCGAGACGTGGACTGGATGCTGATCAGCTCTCATCTGTTCGCCCACCACGCGCATCTGCGCGGACGCGGGCCCGAGGTGGAGAAGTACGTCTACGTGCACACGCCCGCGCGCTACCTGTGGGTTCCGGAGTTCGATCCCCGCGGACAGCGCAGGACGGTCCGGGCCGTGGCACCGGTTCTGCGCACCATCGATCGGGTCCGCGCCCGCGAACCTCGCGCGCTGGCGGCCAACAGCGCCTTCGTACGCGAGCGGATCCGCGACTGCTGGGATCGGGACGCGGTGGTCATTCCCCCGCCGGTCGACGTCGACCGCCTCCGCGATATCGCCGGTTGGGAGGGCAGGCTCACCGCCGCAGATCGGTCCTTACGCGCTGCGCTTCCGCGCCCCTTCGTCCTGGGCGCGTCCCGGTTCGCCTCCTACAAGCGACTCGACCTCGTCATCGCCGCGGCCGAGCTGGTGGGGCTGCCCGCGGTGATCGCCGGTCGCGGACCGGACGAGGCCGTACTGCGCGCCCGCGCCGCCGCGGCGAGCGTACCGGTGACGGTGGTCACGTCGCCCTCGGATGCGCTTCTCGCGGCGCTCTACCTCGACGCATCCGTATTCGTCTTCCCCGCCATCGAAGACTTCGGCATCATGCCGGTCGAGGCCCAGGCTCTGGGGACGCCCGTCGTGACGGGACCGTTGGGCGGCCAGACGGAGACCTTCCTCGACGGGGTGTCGGGCATCGTCGCCGCCGGCTTCGACGCCGTCGATCTGGCGGACGCCGTCCGTCGTGCGCTCGCCCTTCCGGCGTTCGCCCCCGACGAGGTCACGGCCCCGTTCTCCGGTGCCGTGTTCGAGCGGCGTCTCCGGGATTTCGTCGGCCGGTGAGCCGGCATCCCGACCGGGGCGGACAGGGAAGGCGCAGGACGTCAAGGGTGCCGCCGCGGTGGGTGCGCTCACTTAGCGTCGCCCCATGACCACCGATCGCGACCAGTTCACCTTCGACAATCCCGTCACGCGCTACTCCCGCGTCGAACCGCCGCTGCAGCACCAGCCGGAACCGGGCGTGCAGGCCGACATGACGCCGGTCCCCGACCTGGGCGAGAAGACGTACCGCGGTCTGGGGCGCCTCACCGGCCGGAAGGCCCTCATCACGGGCGGCGACTCGGGCATCGGCGGCGCGGTCGCGATCGCGTTCGCGCGCGAGGGCGCCGACGTCGCGATCGTGCATCTGCCGGCCGAGCAGCGCGACGCCGATCACGTCCTGGAGCAGATCCGGGATGCCGGCCGGACCGGCGTCTCGATCGCGACCGACATCACCGACCCCGCCGCGTGCCGCGCCCTCGTCGCCGAGGCCGTCGAGGCGCTCGGAGGCCTGGACATCGTGGTGAACAACGCCGGGAAGCAGATCATGGTCGAGAGGGTCGACGACCTGTCGGACGAGCAGTTCGAGCTCACCTTCCGCACGAACGTGTTCGCGCCGTTCTGGATCACCAAGGCCGCGCTGCCGCACCTGCCCGAGGGCGCCACGATCATCAACACCGCGTCCCTCGAGGCGTACGTCCCCGCCCCCGACCGGCTCGACTACGCGGCGACGAAGGCCGCGATCAACAACCTGTCGAAGGGCCTCGCGCAGCAACTCGCTCCCCGTGGCATCCGGGTCAACGTCGTCGCGCCGGGGCCGACGTGGTCGGCGCTTCAGGTGAGCGACGGTGTCTCGGACGACCAAATGGAGCACTTCGACGACGAGAGCACCTATCAGCGCGCCGGTCAGCCCGCCGAGATCGCGCCCGCGTTCGTCTTCTTGGCCTCGGCGGAGTCGAGCTACGTCTCGGGCGAGACCCTGAACGTGAACGGCGGCATGGTCACGCCGTAGCGCCGAAGGCGTGGCATCCACCCTCGTCCCACTTATCGCGGACCATGTCCCGAAATGTGCTGGTTTGCGGCCCCCGGAACGACCAAAAGTGGGACATGGGGTGACGGCAGCCGGCACGTCCGTGCGGCACGAGCGGCGGTGAGGCCCCCGTCTTGCGCAAAACGGCTCGGGGCGCAAGCGGCCCATTCCGGCCGGGGCGGTGCGAAAGCGTGAAGGCATGCCGAGCCCGAACGACGTCCCCACCCTGTACTTCCTGCACGCCCTCGGGGCGAGCGCGGGGTCGTTCCAGCGGCTCGGCGACGCGCTCGCGGGCCGTGTGGACGTGCAGGGCATCGACCTGCCGGGCTTCGGCTCGGAGACGGCCGCGTCGGACACGTCGCTCGAGGCCACGGTCGCGCACGTCATCGGCATCCTGAATCAGCGGGCGCGGGGTCGCTGGATCCTGGGCGGGCACAGCATGGGCGGCAAGATCGCGGGGGTCGTCGCGGCGAAGGTGCTGCGCGGCGAAGCCCCGCTGACCGGGCTCGCGGGCCTGGTGCTGCTCGCGCCGTCGCCGCCGCGACCCGAACCCATGGACGAGGAGCGGCGCGCGCTCATGCTGTCGTGGGTCGCCGACGGCGCGATCTCGGAACCGGATGCCGAGACCTTCATCGACCAGAACACCGCGCGGCCACTCGACCCCGGCGCGCAGAGCCTCGCGCTCACCGACCTCCGCCGCACGTCGCCGACGGCATGGCGCGCGTGGCTCGAGGACGGGAGCCGCGCGGACGCGCGCGCCGAGGTGGGCACGCTCGATCTCCCGGTGCTGGTGCTCGCGGGCGACGACGACGCCGACCTCGGCGCCGCCGCGCAGCCCGGGCTGCTGGCCGACGTCTACCCGCGCGCCCGCTTCCACACGCTCGCCGACACCGGGCACATGATCCCGCTCGAGCGCCCGGCCGAAGCGGCCGAGCTCATCGCCGCGTTCGTGGCGGACGAGGTGCTCGCGGGACCCGTCGTGCCGGAGGAGTGGGCGCGGCTCATCGCCGGGGACCGCGTGGACGACCGGGTGCGTGGCATCCTGAACCGCCGGGCGGTGTCCGACGACCGCGGGTACGCGCCGCGCGTGCTCGACCTCGCGCAGCTCACGCTCCTGCGGGAGATCGCCGATCTCGTCGTTCCGCAGGACGGACCCGCGATCGACATCGCCGCGCGCGTCGATGCGCAGCTCGGCCGCGGCGAGGGCGACGGGTGGCGCCGCGACGGCCTGCCGCCCGATCCCGAGGCGTACCGCGCGGGGCTGGACACGCTCGCGCCCGCGTGGCCCACCGACCCGGCCGAGCGCGAGCGCGTCCTCGCCGCCGCGATCGAGGGTCACGGTCCGGAGGGCGGCCCGCTGGATGCCGACCTGCTCGCGGCCTGGCTCGAGGATGCCCGCGTCGACCTCGTGCGGCAGTGGCTCGCGCACCCGGCGAGCATGGCGCGCACGGGATTCGACGGCTTCGCCACGGGCGGCCGCGCGCCGATCCGAGGATACGTCGAGCTGACCCTCGGCCGACGCGAGGACTGGGAGCCCGCCGGCGTCGGCGGCACGATCGCGACGGGAGACGCCGCATGAACCTCGACGGCATGCGCACGCACGGGACCGACGACATCGTCGACGTCGTCGTGGTCGGCACGGGCGCGGGTGGCGCTCCGTTGACCGCCGAGCTCGCGCGGCGCGGGCTGTCGGTCGTGGCTCTGGAAGCCGGTCGCAACTTCTCCCCCGACGACCTGACGCCCGACGAGACCGAGGCCGTCGAGATCAACTGGATGTCCGAGCGGCTGAGCGGCGGGACGGATGCCACCGCCTTCGGCCCCAACAACAGCGGCCGCGGTGTCGGCGGCTCCACCCTGCACTGGGGTGCGTTCACGCCGCGTCCCGACGCCCGCGACCTGCGGCTGCGCACCGAGACGGGCGAGGGCCGCGACTGGCCGCTCGATCCCGCCGAGCTGCTGTCGTACGTCGCGCGGGTCGAGGGCGACATCGGCGTCTCCGGCCAGACCCCCTACCCGTGGGACCCCGACCGTTCGTACGCCTACGGTCCCTCTCCCCGCAATGCGCCCGCGACCCTCGTCGCGCGCGGATGCGAGGCGCTCGGCATC
The DNA here is from genome assembly GCF_049739645.1 of Microbacterium sp. SLBN-111. NCBI lineage: Bacteria > Bacillati > Actinomycetota > Actinomycetes > Micrococcales > Microbacteriaceae > Microbacterium > Microbacterium sp. SLBN-111. The sequence continues at coordinate 1,981,386 of NZ_JBMGQH010000001.1, read as the reverse complement.
CGGTACGCCGATGCTCCGGCCGCGGTGCTGACGCGTGCGCGCCTGCAGGACCATCGCGGCGAACGCCGCGCGTGCATCAATTGCGGCGCCTGCCACCAGGGATGCCGAGTGGATGCCAAGGCCACCACCGCCAACACCTACCTCCCGGTCGCGGTGGCCCACGGGGCCGAGATCCGCACCGGCGCGATGGTCCACGACATCGAGCTCGACGCGCGCGGGCACGTCGCCGCGGTCGTTTACCGGCAGGACGGCGTCGACGTGCGGCAGCGGTGCCGGTCACTCGTGCTCGCGGCCGGGGGCGTGGAGACGCCGCGCCTGCTGCTGCACGCGGGTGTCGCGAACGGTTCCGGGCAGGTGGGCCGCAACTTCCTCGCGCACGGCGCGACGCAGGTGTGGGGACGCTTCGACGAGCCGGTACGCGGGCACCGCGGGTACCCGTCGTCGCTCATCACCGAGGACATGATGCGGCCGGCCGACGCCGACTTCGCCGGCGGCTACCTCGTACAGAGCCTCGGCGTGATGCCGCTCACCTTCGCCACGACCCTCACCCGCGGCGGGGGCCTGTGGGGTCGCGAGTTGATGCAACGCCTCGATCAGGCGCAGCACATGGCGGGCATCGGCATCAACGGCGATTGCCTGCCGTCGGACGGCAACCGGCTCGAACTCTCCGACGAGACCGACGAGTTCGGCATCCCTCGCGCCCGGGTGACCTTCACCGCGGGGCCGAACGAGAACGCGATGACCGAGCACGCCACGAGCTTCCTGCTGCGGGTGATGGAGGCGGCGGGCGCACGGGAGACTCTCGTGCTCGCGCGGTCGGCGCACACGATCGGCACCGCCCGGATGTCGACCGACCCCGCGGACGGCGTGGTCGACGGCGACGGCCGCTCGCACGAGATCCCGAACCTGTGGATCTGCGACAACAGCGTCTTCCCCTCGGCGCTGGCCGCGAACCCCGCCCTGACGATCATGGCGCTGTCGTTGCGCACGGCGGACCGGTTCCTCGCGGCACGGTGACGGCCGGGTGGCGGCCCCGAGCCCCCACGGCGGACGCCGCCGGGCCGACACGGGAGAATGGATGCCATGAAGCTCGCGCACCTCGTCCGGTTCGCCGCCCTCGCCGAGGAGCTGCACTTTCCGCGCGCGGCCGAGAAGCTCGGCATCCCGCTCGCGTCGCTGTACACCACGATCGACAAGCTCGAGGAGGAGGTCGGGCAGCCGCTCGTGTCGCGCACGCCCCCGACCCGCCTCACTCCGGCGGGCGTGCTGCTGCTCGACGAAGCACACGCGCGGATCGCCGACGCGCCGCCCCAGGCGACCGCGGCGCCGAAGGCGCAGGGCGGGAAGGCCAAGGCATCCAAGGGCAAGGGCCGCGCGCCGATCGTCAAGGGGCAGCCCAAGCCCTACAAGAAGCGTCAGGGGCGCTGAGCGCTTCCGACGCGGGGGGTTTGCCTCCCCATAAACGCTCGGGCTCGGGAGAAACGCCGCAACAGAGCGTTTTCGGCGAGGGAGAGCGTTTATGGCGGATGCCGGGCACGTGGCTCAGCGCCGGACGCGCTACCGCTCCGCCACCCGCCCGGCCTCGACGCGCCAGTGGCGGTCGGTCTGGACGGCATCCAGCATCCGGCGGTCGTGCGTGACGAGGAGCAGCGTGCCGGTGTACGACTCGAGCGCCTGCTCGAGCTGCTCGATCGCGGGGAGGTCGAGGTGGTTCGTCGGCTCGTCGAGCACGAGCACGTTGACGCCCCGGGCCTGCAGCAGCGCGAGTCCGGCGCGGGTGCGCTCGCCCGGCGACAACCCGTCGACCGGGCGGGTCACGTGGTCGGCCTTCAGCCCGAACTTCGCCAGGAGCGTGCGCACGTCGGCCGAGGTCATCTCGGGGACGAGCGCCTCGAACGTCTCGGCCAGCGGCCGCTCCCCCACCAGCTGCGACCGGGCCTGGTCGATCTCGCCGATCGCGACGCTGGACCCGAGGGATGCCGAGCCCTCGGCGGGCGTCTGACGGCCCAGGATGCCACGCAGCAACGTCGTCTTCCCGGCACCGTTCGGCCCGGTGATGCCGATGCGCTCGCCCGCGTTGACCTGGAGGGACACGGGTCCGAGCGCGAAGTCACCCTGCCGGAAGACGGCCCCGGACAGCGTCGACACGACGGAGCTCGACCGCGGCGCGGCGCCGATCGTGAACTCGAGCTTCCACTCCTTGCGCGGCTCCTCGACCTCGTCGAGCCGCGCGATCCGGCTCTCCATCTGGCGCACCTTCTGCGCCTGCTTCTCGCTCGACTCCATCGAGGCCTTGCGGCGGATCTTGTCGTTGTCGGGCGCCTTCTTCATCGCGTTGCGCACGCCCTGGCTCGACCACTCGCGCTGCGTCCGGGCGCGCGCGACGAGGTCGGCCTTGGTCTCGGCGAACTCCTCGTACTTCTCGCGGGCTTGGCGGCGCAGCGTCGCGCGCTCCTCGAGGTACGCGTCGTATCCGCCGCCGTACACGTGGTGCGAGTTCTGCGCGAGGTCGAGTTCGAGCACGCGAGTTACCGACCGCGCGAGGAACTCGCGGTCGTGGCTCACCAGCACGACCCCGCCACGGAGGCCCTTCACGAACGTCTCGAGACGCTCGAGGCCGTCGAGGTCGAGGTCGTTCGTGGGCTCGTCGAGCAGCGCGATGTCGAAGCGCGACAGCAGCAGCGCCGCGAGCCCGACGCGCGCCGCCTGCCCGCCGGAGAGTCCCGTCATCAGCGCATCGGCGCCGACCTCCAAGCCCAGGTCGGCGAGGACGACCGGCATCCGTTCGTCGAGGTCGGCGGCACCGCTGGCGAGCCAGCGCTCGAGGGCCGTGGCGTACGCGTCGTCGGCTCCCGCGACCGTGGGGTCGCCGAGCGCTGCGGCCGTGGCATCCATCTCCCTCGTCGCCTCGGCGCAACCGGTGCGGCGCGCGATGTACTCCGCGACGGTCTCACCGGCGATGCGCTCGTGCTCCTGCGGCAGCCAGCCGACGAAGGCGTCGGCCGGGGCGAACGCGATCGTGCCCGCGAGCGGTTCGTCGACGCCCGCCAGCAGCCGGAGGAGCGTCGACTTGCCCGCGCCGTTGGCCCCGACGACGCCGATGACATCCCCCGGCGCGACCGTGAGGTCGACGCCCTCGAACAGCGTGCGGTGGCCGTAGCCTCCCGCGAGTCCCTGGGCGACGAGTGTGGCGGTCATGCCTCGATTCTCCCAGGGCCCGGCGGGCAGCCCGCTCGCCGTGCGACGCCCGGGTCTCCTCGCCATAAACGCTCGCGCTCGGCAGAAACGCCGCGTCCGGGCGTTTACGCCGAGCAGAAGCGTTTCTGCCGGGGAGGGGACGCGGCAGGGGCGCGGACACCCCGGGGCGCGTCAGACGAAGCGGTCGCGGGCGCCCCAGCCGCCCACCCCACGCCTCGAGGTGCGGTTCGTCGCGGAGGACGTGGAGACCGGATGCCACGAGCTCGCCGGTCGTGAACCCGACGTCGGCGCCCCACCGCTCGGCGCGACGGCGGGCGCGGCGGGCGACGGCGGTGCCGAGAAGCGTTCCGTCCGCGGCGCGCACGTGCAGCCGACCCTCCTCGCCCTGGCCGAGGTCGGCGAGCCGCGCGGCCAGGGGTTCGGCCTCCTCGATCAGGATCGGACGGTCGAGGCGCCAGACCACCCGGGCGTCGGGGACGGCCCCCGACAGCACGCGCGGGTCGGCCGCGAGCGCCGCGGCGGACGGGGGCGCATCGAGCACCACCGTCGCGCGCGGCAACGCCGCGAGCACGGCATCCACGCACACGAACACGGCGGCTTCGGGATGTTCTCCGGCGAGGTGCACGACGAGGTCGGGCGTGGCGGGGAGGAGCCCGCGGCCGACGGAACCGGTGACGGGGATGTCGGCGGCGAGACGCAGCGTCTGCCGGTTGCCCTCGCGGACGCGGTCGAGGTCGCGGCCGGACCAGTCCGGACCGTCGTGCCAGGCGACGGCATCGGGGACGTGCGCGAGCACCGCTCCGGCCTGCCACGCGCTGTGCGCCCATTCCCAGTCCTCGCCGCCGTACGCGCGGAACGTCTCGTCGAACCCGCCGACCTCGTCGAAGAACGCGCGGGAGCAGGCCAGGACCGCGCCGATCACGAACCGGTACGCGCGGTCGTCGGCGCGCAGCAGATTGGCGGTGCGCGCGTACTCCTCCCGCAGCCACGCGGGTTCGGGGAGCTCGCGCGCCGGGCCCGCCTGGGCGACCGGGACGTCGGGACCGAGGCCCGCGAAGTCGGCGTGCCGACGCCGCCCGGCGGTCACGGCCTCGGGCAGCAGCGCGGGCAGGCGCGTGAGTGCCCGGACGTATCCGGGTTCGGGGGTCGTGTCGGCATCCAGGAAGCACAGGACATCGCCCGTGCTCGCCGCGACGCCCAGGTTGCGGGCGGCCGCGGCGCGGAATCCGCGATCCTCCTGGCGCACGAGCGTGACGCCGTCCGGCACGATCGGCGCCTCGGGCGACCCGTCGTCCGCGACGACGATCTCCAGGCGGTCGGCCGGGTGATCCTGCCGCGCGAGCGCGGCGAGCGTGCGCGCGAGTTCCTCGGGCTGCGCGTAGTGCGTCACGATCACGCTCACCCGCGGCTGTTCGGGCTCGCGTCCCGCCACGAGGTCCCAGCGGTTCCCGACGACCCACCGGGCGTCGTCGGGCGTCGAGTGTCCAAGACACGCCGCATCGGGGTGCGGCCCAACGGCGTGTCTTGGACGCTCGACCTCCAGAGCGGGCGCGGGAGCGGGCGCGGGCAGACCCGCCCACCAGTCCAGGTACGCGCGGGCGACGTCGGCGGGGCCGACGGGGACGGGATGGATGCCATGCCAGGTGGCATCCGGATCCTCCGCCGCCGCACGCACCTCGGCCGCCAGCGCGGACGGATCGACGGGGCGCACGGTGCCGGGGCGGAGCGCAGCCGTCTCGTCCACGTACCGGTTGCGGACGGCGAGGGGGCGGCGGCCCCAGCCGATCCACGACGTCAGCGACGCGGACGCCGAGACGTGCTGATGGGCGATGACCGGCACCGACACGGCCCGCGCCCGCTCGGCCATCGCGGCGTCGTCGAGCCAGCCGGTCACCTCGACCGCGACTCCGGCGTCGGCGGCACGCCGGACGAACGCGTCGAGGTCGGCCGCGTGCCCGTCGGACGCGCGGCCCAGGATCGTGAGCCGCCCGATGCCCGCCTCGACGGCCGCGGCGAGCGCCTCGTCGTGCCCCTTGCCCGGGTAGAAGTAGCCGAGCACGCCGACGGTGCCGTCGGGCTGCGGGCGCGGTCCGGCGGCGAGCGCGGGCACCGGGAGCGGAAGGACCGCGACGGGTCCATGCCACACGTCCTCCTCGGCGAGCAGGGCGCGCTCGTGCGCGCTGTTCACGGCGACCGCGTGCGCGGCCCGGGTCACCGCGGCGTAGAGCGCCCGGCGCCGGGGCCGGTTGCGCTCCCCGTCCGAGGCCTGTGGCACGTCGTGCAGCGTGACCGTGATCGGATGCCGTCGGGCCAGGGCCGCGAACCGCTCGGTCGCTTCCTCGGGCGAGGCTCCCCATAGACGGTCCGTGACGTGGGCGTGCAGGGGCGTGCCGGCGGGGAGGGTGTCGGGGTCGTCGGTCACCGACAGGTCGGGGAAGATCGCCCGCACCTCGTCGGCGATCGACCGCGCGTAGACCGCGACGCCGTGCGGGCCCGGGGGCGTCAGCAGAACAGGACGCACGCTCATGCCGCCCGCCACCGGCGCAGGAGCGGCGCGAGCCGTTCCACCGCCGCGCTCACGAAGTCGGGATGGGCGGCGTACCACCGGCGGTGGGCCTCGGTGACGGTGTGGGCGTCGAGTGTCTCGTCCGCGACGATCCAGTCGCGTCGGGGTTCGGCATCCAGGTTCCAGGCGTCGACGACCCACGGCTCGAGCGGCGCGCGCACGCCGGCGAGGATCGGGCGACCGGGGTCGACCGCGGTGCCCGGCGCACCGAGGGCCGCGACGATGCGCTCGCCCAGGGGCAGGAAGACGGCGTTGCCCGGGTGGTTGACGGTGCGGGCAAGGTCGGCGACGACCGGGGCGTACAGATCGGATGCCACGGCGTCGACGCCCAGGTCTTCGCGGCGGCGCAGCTCGGCGACGGAGTCCTCGGCCACGGCCCGGACGGTGTCCGCCGGAAGGGACGCGGCCACCGGGAGCCCCGCGGCCTCCGCGAGCAGCCGGACGTCGTGGTACGCCACGAGCGGCGGGTCCTCGTCGACGCCCGGAACGCGGATCGCGGCCTGGAACGGGTGCAGTCCGCCGAAGCGGAGCGAGGGCACCACGACCGTCCGGGCGTGGGCGGGCAGCGCCGCGCGCAGCTGCGCGGTGCCGAGCCGTAGGCCGCGGTAGTCATCGCGGATGGGCTGCACGATGAGGAACGACGCGCCCGCCAGCAGCCGGTGCAGGCGTTCGGCATCGGCGGCATCCATCTCGTGCACGGCCGGGACCCGCACACCGGGGTGCGCGTCGTTCGACACGACGAGCCGGATCGACTCGGCCTGGCAGTTGCCCACGACGACGCCGTACCCGTCGGGTGCGGGAGCGTCGCCGAAGAACTCCGCGTAATGCCGACGGCGCGCTAGCACCGCCGCGGTGTCGTCCGCAAGGACGTTCGCCCTTTCATAGCCGCCGCTCATGATGTGAACGTACGCCGTCGCCGCCGACGCCCGGGAAACCGTCCTCATCGGTTGCGACGACCCGGGTCTTGCGGTACGCCCCCCACCGCAGTCCAGGAGGACCCCCGATCGACGCCGCAGCCCCTCGCCGGATCCGGGTCGCCGCCGTGCCCGCCGGGCACCCGTACACGCGAGCCGTGACCGACGAGCGCGTCGTCGACCTCCGGTCCGATCCACCGCCGCCCGGTGCCGCCCCGGGGCAGTGGTGGCCGCCGCAGGTGCTGCTGCCGACGTGGCTCGACGCGCACGCCGACGAGATCGACCTGGTCCACGTCCACTTCGGCAGTGAGTCGTACTCGGCGGAGGAGCTGACGGCGACGGTGGATGCCCTGCGCCGCCGGGGCATCCCCTTCGTCTACACGGTGCACGACCTCGAGAATCCGCAGCTGACCGACCAGCGTGCGCACCGCGCCGCCCTCGCCGTGCTCATCGCGGGCGCCGACGAACTCACGACCCTCACCGCCGCGACCGCCGCCGAGGTGGAACGCGACTTCGGCCGCGCGCCCGACGTGATCCCCCACCCGACGCTCGTGGAGGGCGGGACCCTCCCCACAGGACACCCGCGCGCGACCACCCGCGTCGGCGTCCACCTGCGCGACCTCCGCCCCAACATCGACGGCGTGGGGACCACGGCGACGCTCGTCCGTGCCGTCGCCGACCTCCGGGCGCGCGGGGCGGACGTCGAGGCCGTCGTGCGCCTCAACGAGAACGTGCGCGACGCCGAGGCCGCGGCATCCATCCACGCCCTCGCGGGGAACGCCGACGGCGTGACGCTCGAGCGATCGGCCCGGCTCGACGACGACGCGCTCGCCGTCTGGCTCGCCGACCTCGACGCGTGCGTGCTGCCGTACTCGCACGGTACGCATTCCGGGTGGGCCGAGCTCTGCTACGACCTCGCGGTCCCGGTCGTCGGCACACGCGTCGGCCACGTGGCATCCCAGCACCCGAGCGACTTCCATCTGTTCGGCCTGGGCGATCCGGTGTCGCTGGAGCGGGCGATCGTGGATGCCACGGCCCCCGCGTGGTCGGTTCCGGGATCGGACGCGCGGGCCGCCGAAGTGGCCCGCCGTCGCGAGGAACGGCTCGACGAGCGCGAGCGGGTGCGGGCGGCCCACGTCGCGCTGTACCGCCGGTCGCTCCGGGCGGAGCACGCGGCATGACCCGCGCGCTGAACCGCCTGCGGGTACTCGTCGTCGCCCCGTCGCGCTACCCCCTGCGCCAACCGCACGCCGGCGGCCTCGAGGCGACGGTGTGGGACCGCGTGCGGTGGCTGCGCGACCGCGGACACGAGGTGACGCTGTGCGCCGCCGAGGGGTCGGACTTCCTCGAGGATTCGGCCTACGCGCTGCCCGCCCCGGCGTGGTCGCGGGTCGAGGACGCCTCCGACACCGGCTACCCCGAGGGGTACGCCGCGGCGACCGAGGCCGCGCACGCGGCGCTCCTCGAACGCCTCCGCGACGAGCGGCACCGCTTCGACGTCATCGACAACCACAGCCTGCACCCCGCTCCGATCCGGTGGAGCCGGGAGGCCGGCATCCCGGTCGTCACGACCTTGCACACGCCGCCGCTCGAACCGCTGCTCGAGGCCGCCGCGTACGCCCGCGGGAGCGCGCACCGCTTCGTCGCGGTGAGCCAGGCCACCGCCCGTGCGTGGTCGGTGGAGGGCGTCGATGCCTTCGTCTTCCCCAACGGCATCGACACCGACCGCTGGACCCGCGGACCGGGCGGCTCGCGGTGGGTGTGGTCGGGGCGCATCGTGCCCGAGAAGGCGCCGCACCTCGCGATCGAAGCGGCCCGGGTCGTGGATGCCGAGATCGTCGTCGCCGGGCGCATCGGCGACGTCGACTACTTCCAGCAGGAGGTCGCCCCGCGGCTGGGTGACCGCGCGCGCTACGTCGGCGCGCTGCATCAGCGGGACCTCTGCCGACTGGTCGGCGCCTCGGCCGTCGCGCTCGTGACGCCCATGTGGGAGGAGCCGTTCGGGCTGGTGATCGCGGAAGCACTCACCACCGGAACCCCCGTGGCCGCGTTCGACATCGGCGGGGTGTCGGAGGTGCTCGCCGGGATGCCGGGGACCGCCGCCGTCATGCCGGGCGACGTCACCGCGCTCGCCCACGCGGCCCGCGATCTCGCTGCCCAGGGGCAGCGCGAACCGCTGACGCGCGTGTGGACGCGGCGCGCGGCCGTGCGCGAGCACGCCCTGAGCCGCCGGTACCGCGACGTCGAGCGCGTGCTCGCGCACACCGCGCAGCCGGCGGCCGAGCGCCGCGTGCCGGCGGTGTCGTGGTGATCGGCTGGTACGTCCACCACCACGGGTTCGGGCACGTCGCCCGCTTCCTCGCCGTGCACCCGCACCTGCGCGGACCCGTGCGCGCGTTCTCGTCGCTCCCCCGCCCCGCGGGACTCGGCGACGCCGTCGAGTGGGTCGTGCTGCCGGAGGACGCGGACGCCGTCGAGCACGAGGACGGCAGCCGGTTCGACCCGCGGCACGCCGATCCGACCGCACGCGGCGCGCTGCACTGGGCGCCGCACGACCACCCCGGGCACCGCGCCCGCCTCGCGCGGATCGCCACCGGCGCCGCAGACCTCCGCGCGATGGTCGTCGACGTGAGCGCCGAGGTCGTGGCCTTCGCGCGGCTGCTCGGGCTCCGCACGATCGCGGTCACGCAGCCGGGCGAGCGCACCGACGCGGCGCACGCGCTCGCGTACGACCTGGCCGACCGCATCCTCGCGCCGTGGGCGCACGGCGCCGTCCCCGCCGGAGCGTTGGCGACCCGCACCGACCGCGTCGTGTGGACGGGCGGGATCTCGCGGTACGACGGGCGGGGCGTCGAGAGAGGGGATGCCGAGCGCTCGGTCCTCTTCCTCGGGCGGGTGCTCGACGACGACGTGCGTCGGGATGCCGAGGGCCTTCTCGCCGCGGCCGGATGGCGCACGCGCGCCGTCGGGCACGACGCGGACTCGCGCATCGACGACCCGTGGCCGCTCGTGACCTCGCACACCGTCGTCGTGAGCGCGGCGGGACAGAACAGCGTCGCCGACCTCGCCGCGGCGGGAGCGCGCGCGGTCGTCGTCGCGCAGGACCGTCCCTTCGACGAGCAGCGGCACACCGCGTGCGCGCTGCACCGGTGGGGTCTCGCGCGCGTCGCGCCCGAGGGAGTCGACGCCGCGGGGATCGTCGCGCTCGTCGAGGCCGCCGCCGCCGACGAACCCGACTGGTCACGGTGGCAGGTGGCCGGCGCCGCCGAGCGCGCCGCCGAATCCATCGAGGCGATGCTGCCGTGAGGATCGCGGTCCTCACCGTCGCCTCCGCCGCCCGCCGCGCGCACCTGGAACGTCAGCGCGCGGTGCTCGCCGAGGTCGCGCCGGACGTGATCCGGGTGGAGGTCTTCCTCGACGCGACGATGCCCGATGGCATCCGGGATGCCGACGTCCGCACGCGGCACGTGCCGCCCGGGCCGCACGGACTCCGCGTGGGCGCGGGACGCAACGCCGCAGCCGCGGCCGCGATCGCAGAGGGGGCGGAAGTGCTCGTGTTCCTCGACGTCGACTGCCTGCCGGGACCCGAGGTGTTCGCGCGGTACGCCGATGCCGCCGCGGCGCATCCCGACGCGCTGCTCGCCGGGCCGGTGACGTACCTGGCGAGCGTGCAGCGTCCCGCCGTGGCCGACCTGCCGCACGTGACGCGCCCGCACCGGGCACGGCCGGCGCTGCCCGCCGGGGAGACGCGCGTCGCCGAGCCGGACGAGTACGACTTGTTCTGGTCGCTGTCGTTCGCGGTCACCCCGGCGACGTGGGAACGCCTCGGCGGCTTCCACGACGCGTACGAGGGCTACGGCGCGGAGGACACCGACCTCGCCTGGACCGCGCGGGCCGCGGGCGTTCCGCTCGTGTGGACGGGCGGGGCGGATGCCTATCACCAGTGGCATCCGGTCTCCTCGCCGCCGTGGCAGCACCTCGACGACATCCTTCGCAACGGCGCCGCGTTCCACCGCCGCTGGGGCGTCTGGCCGATGCGCGGCTGGCTCGAGGCGTTCGCCGCCGCCGGCGCGATCGAGCGCCGCGGCGACGCATGGGTGCGGGTGTAGCCCGCGGGGGCACTACCCCCGGCCCGGCGAGTGCGCGAGGTTCCGCGCGCATCTCACGTTCAGTGTCCAAGACACGCGGACGGCGGCGCGTGGCATCCGCGTGTCTTGGACACTCAACGCCACCGGCCGCCGGATCAGCCTAGCGCCGCGCGCAGCGCGTCGATGATGCGGGTCGCGCGCGGGTCCTCGGACTCCATGCGGTTCGTCACGAACGCGAAGCCCACGCGGGCGTCGAGGTCGGCGAAGGCGACCTGACCGCCGGCGCCGTCGTGCCCGACGCTGCCCGGGCCGAGGTAGCGGCGGGCCGCGGAGTCGAGCTGCATCCCGGCGCCCCACTCCGGCCACGGCGCCGGAGCGTCGAACACCGGAGCACCGCTCGTGCGCATGGCCCCGGCGGCACGGACCGCCGCGTCGTCGAGGAGCCGCACTCCGTCGGTCTCGGCCACGGTCGCCGACCACATCGCGGCGAGCGCGCGAGCGGTGGCGATCCCACCGGCGCCGGGGATCACCGCGGCGCGGACGTCGTCGGCGTTGAATCCGTCGTCCTCGGTCACGAGGGTGGGCGGCAGCGCGCCGCCGAGGGTCATCGCCCGGTCGAGCCAGTCGACGCCGTGGGGGTCGCGCGCGGCGGCCTGAGCGGCGACGCCCGCGGCGAGGGTCGGTCCCACCTCGAGGTGGGCGACGGATGCCGCGACCTCCGCCGGCATCCCGAGCCAGGCTCCACCGCCGACCGCGTCCGCCATCTCGCCAAAGGCGGCGGAGATCCCGACTCCCCCGGCGCGCCGCACGATCTCGCCCGAGATCCAGCCGTGCGTCAGCGCGTGGTACGCCCATCCTTCGCCGGGCGTCCACAGGGGTGCCTGCGCCGCGATGATCGCGGACACCGCGTCGAAGTCGAGCAGCTGCGCGCGGCTGACGTCGACGCGCGGGGCCGAGACGCCGGCGCGGTGCGCGAGCGCGTCGCCGACGGTCACGGTGTCCTTCCCTTCGACGCCGAATTCGGGCCACAGCTCCGCGAGCGGACGGTCGTAGTCGAGGCGACCGGATGCCACGAGCCGGGCGGCGAGGATCGACATCAGGCCCTTCGTGCACGAGAACACCACGGTCGGGGTGTCGCGCTCCCACGGGCGGCCGTCGCGGGAGTCGGCGGTGCCGCCCCACAGGTCCACGACCTCGTGCCCGTCGACGCGCACCGACAGGGCACCGCCCATGCCCGGGTGGCTCTCGAACGCCGCGCGGAACGCCTCGGCGACCGCCTCGAACCCGGATGCCGCGAACCCCTGCACCGCGGTCATCGGACGAGCTCCGTCACCACGAGGCGGTCGTCGTCCCACGCGACCGGCAGCGGGTCGGACAGGGTGCCGACGAACGCGCCGTCCGCGGCGACGTTCTCGAACGCCAGCAGCACGGGTCGCCCGTCGGCGTCCTCCGCGATGCGTCCGCTGTACAGGTTCTCCGGCGCCACGAGCGTCGCGCGGCCGACGTCGTACGGGCCGCGCGGGTCGTCGAGCGCCACGGCCCAGATGCCGCCGCGCTCGCCCGTCCGGTCGCCGGCGAGGTGGGCGGAGTCGCACGAGAAGACCAGCGCCCAGCGCCCCTCGACCTGCACGACCTGCGGCACCTCGAGGTGCGCGAACCCCGCGCCGGGGGTGCTGCGCGGCGGCCGCACCTCCCACCGCACGAGGTCCGGCGACCACGCGTGACCGAGGACTCCGCGGTCGCGCCCCGGACCGTTGACGGCGCGGGCGGTGACGAGCATGTGCCAGCCGTCCCCCTCGGGATCCGCGAACACCCACGGGTCGCGCCACGCCTCCTCGTGCCAGGTGCCGGCGGCGAGCGTCTCGTACCAGCGCGGGTCCGCCGCGACCACGACGGCGGGGTCCTTCCCCCACTCGGTCAGATCCCGCGAGGTGGCGGCGAGCACCGTCTCGACGTTGGTGATCCGCCCCGGCTCGAGGAACCGCGACCCGGTGTAGAACATGCGCCACCCGGCCGCTTCCTCGACGATGCTGCCGGTCCAGGTGGCCGTGGCATCCGGAGCCTCTCCCCCGGCCGGCTCGAGCACCGTGCCGTGCACGGTCCACGAGCGCAGATCGCTCGAGGTCGCGTGGCCGACGGTCGCGTTGCGGTGCCGCAGGTCGGGGTCGCCGAGACTCGTCGGCGCCTGCAGGAAGAGCATGTGGTGGGTGTCGCCGTCGCGGGCGAGCCAGAAGTCCCAGACCCAGTGGTCGGGCAGCGTGAACGTCATGATGTCCGTTTCGGAAGGAGGGTCGGGCGCTCAGCCCTTGACGGCGCCCTGGACGAGCGCGCGGATGAACTGCCGCTGGAAGACGAGGAAGAGCAGCACAGCCGGCGTGATGATGATGAGCGCGCCCGCGTTCAGCAGCGGGATGCTGAGCGAGTACTGCCCCTGGAAGAAGGTGAGCGCGCCCGCGACGGTCCGCTGCAGCGGGTCGGCGATGAGGACGACCGGGAGCAGGAACTGGTTCCACGTCCAGATGAACAGAAGGATCGCCAGGGCCGAGAGCGCCGGCGTCGCCAACGGCAGCTGGATGCTGCGGAACTCGCGCCACAGCGACGCCCCGTCCACGCGCGCAGCCTCGGAGAGTTCGCGCGGGACGTTGATGAAGTGCGCGCGCATCCAGAACACGCCGAACGGCATGTACAGGCCGATGAGGGGGAAGATCACGGCCCACGGGGTGTTCACGGTGCCCATGGACTGCGCCTGGTAGTACAGCGGGATGATCAGGGCCTCGAACGGGATGGTGAGGCCCAGCACGAAGAACACGAGCACGCCGCGTCCGAACCGCACCTGCAGCGATCCGAGCGCGAACCCGGCCAGGGTCGCGGCGACGAGGCTCACGGGCACGACGCCGAGCACGATCACGAGGCTCGAGCCCATGAGCTGCCACACGTGACCGGTCTCGAACGCCGTGGCGAAGTTGCCCCACTGCGGGTCGGTCGGCCAGGTGAGCCCGGTCGGGTTGCGATCGGCGGGCTGCAGCGCCGCCGAGAACATGCTGATGAGGGGCAGCAGCGTCACGATCGCCGCGACGGCGAGGAGGACGGTTCCGAGGACGCGCTCGGTGCGGCTCGCGATCACGAGTCACTCGCTCTCGAGAGGCGTTGGATGGGGAGCACGACGACGAGGACGAGGACCATGAGCACGATGCCGAACGCGGAGGCCAGGCCCACGTCGCTCTGCGTGAAGCCGATCCGGTAGATCGACAGGCCGGGCACGAGCGTCGCGCGGCCGGGACCGCCCTGCGTCGAGGTGTAGATGATGTCGAAGCTCGACAGCGCGGCGATGACGGTGACGGTGACGAGCACCGCGATCTCCTGCCGCAGGCCCGGCAGCGTGATGGTGAAGAACTCGCGCCACCAGCCGGCGCCGTCGAGCCGGATCGCCTCGTACAGCGAGACGTCGATCTTGCCGAGGCCGGTGAGCAGCAGCACGGTACACAGTCCCGTGAGGACCCACGAGCCGATGAGGCCCACGGCGGGAAGAGCCGTGCCGTAGTCGGCGAGCCACGGCCGGGTGATCCAGCCGAGCCCGACCCAGCCGAGGATCTGGTTCACCGCGCCGGTCTGCGCGTACATCCACGACCACGCGATGCCGGCGGCGGCGAGCGGGATGATCTGCGGCAGGAACAGCACCGTCTGCGCGGTGGCGGCGAAGGCCTTGTACCGGATGCCACGGATCAGCGTCGCGAGCACCAGCCCGAGCCCCACCGGGATGATCGTGAAGAACGCGATGAGCACGAACGCGTTGCGGATCGCGCCGAGCAGGTCGGGGTCGGTGAAGACGGTGAGGTAGTTGCCGAAGCCCACCCACTTGGCCACGCCGATGCCGTTCCAGTCGTAGAACGAGTACTGCACGCCCTGGAACAGCGGCCAGATGACGAACGCGACGTAGAAGCCGAGCGCGGGGACGAGGAGCAGCCAGCCGGCGAGGGTGGCCCGGCGGGCCACTGCGCGTGCAGCGGCCCGCCGAGGCGGTGCGGTCGTCGTCGCCGGGTCGGCGGCGTCCGCCCGATCGGTCATTACTTGCCGACCTCGCTCTCGTAGAACTTCTGCACGCGGTCGACGAAGTCCTGACCGGTGATCTGGCTGGTCACCAGCAGCTGCGACTCGGGGATGATCGAGCCCGCGTAGATGCCGGCGGTGGTGTTGGCCATGAAGTCGACCTGGCCGTTCTCGGCGCCGATCTGCGCCGACATCTTCAGCGCGTTCTCGATGAGCGAGCCCGGCTGGACGGTCGGGAGCGCGAGGCTCGGGTCGCCACCGGGCGAGGCGCCCGTGACGTCGACGATGATCTGCCGCGCCGCGGGGTCGGTGTGCACCCAGTTGAGGAAGTACACGATCTCGTTGAGGTGCTTCGACTTGGCCGCGACCGAGAACGAGTTGGCCGCCCCCATGGCGACGTGGTTCGCCCCTGCCTCGGCCGGCGGCACCAGGAAGAAGCTCACGTTGTCGCCGAGCGCCTTCTGGTAGTTCGCCGCCTCCCAGTTGCCGTTGAACGTGAACAGACCCTCGCCCGCCCCGAATCGGCTCGTGAAGGTGAAGTAGTCGATCGCGTTGATGTCGGACGGGAAGTAACCGGCATCCGCCCACTTCCGGATGAGTTCGGCACCCTGGACGTTGCCCGGCTCGTCGTAGCGCGCGCCCGGCTCGTTGAACATCCACGACAGGAACTGATCCTTGTCGACGTACTGGTTCATCGCGGCCTGCACGACGAAGTTCACCACACCGTCCTTGTCGCCCGCCATGATCGGCAGGATGCCGGCGGCCTTGGCCTTGGCCATGTCGGCCTCGAGCTCGGCCAGGGTCTGCGGCGGGGCGGTGATGCCGAGCTGCGACGCGAGGGTGTCGTTCATGTAGATGCCGGTGATGCTGTAGCCGAGGCCGAGCTGGTACAGCGAGCCCGAGCCGCGGATGCCGTCCTCGCTCATGCGCAGGGGAGCGAGCTGCGACGCCGGCCAGGCGTCCCAGCCGTACGCGTCGAAGTACG
The DNA here is from genome assembly GCF_049739645.1 of Microbacterium sp. SLBN-111. Lineage (NCBI taxonomy): Bacteria > Bacillati > Actinomycetota > Actinomycetes > Micrococcales > Microbacteriaceae > Microbacterium > Microbacterium sp. SLBN-111. The sequence goes on along the minus strand of NZ_JBMGQH010000001.1, from coordinate 1,965,588 downwards.
GGTCGAGGTTGGCCACGAGCCCGTCGCGCACGGTGTCGCCGAGCGTGGGGAGGCGGATCAGGTCGGGAGGGGTGTCGCTCGCGAGGAGCTTGGGGGCGTTGGCGGTGAGGTTCTGGAACGTGTCGCGCGTGATGGTGAACGTCACGTTCGGGTGCTGCTTGGTGAACTCCTCGGTCAGCTTGTCGGTGACGGGGAATCCGGTCTCGTCGGCGATCGTGAGCTGCACCGGGTCGCTGGTGAGTTCGGTGCTCACGTCGGTGGCGGCGGCGGTCTGCGGTGCGGCGGCGCCGGGGGCGCAGCCGGCGAGCAGGGCGCCGGTGAGCCCGGCGATCGCCGCGAGCGCGAGGGGCGCGACGCGACGGGTTCGCGGGCGCGGGGTACGGGTGGACATGTCGACTCCTTCGTCTGTGCTGCGGGTACCCGAACGGGGTGTTTCTGGCGCGATCCCTCCTGCGGTACAGTGCTGAAAGGATTTAGCAGGGCTATTTACGCAGACCGCTTCGGCCCTGTCAAGATTCGACGGAGGATCGTTACCGTCGGCACCGGAGCCGACGACCCGGGAGGTGGGCATGGTCAAACGCGTCACGCTGAGCGATGTCGCGCGCCACGCGGGCCTCTCCCCCTCCGCGGCATCCATGATCCTCAACGGCCGACCCGACACCCGGCTCTCGCGCGACGCGCACGAGCGCGTCCTGGCCGCCGCCGCAGAACTCGGCTACCGCCCCAACGTCGCCGCCCGCGCCCTGCGGACCCGCACCTCGCACACGATCGGGTTCGTCTCGGACCTCGTCGCCACCACGCGATTCGCGAGCGGTCTCATCAAGGGCGCGCTCGGCGCGGCGGAGGCTGCCGGACACGTCGTGCTCGTCGCCGAGACGGGCGGCGAGCCCGAACGCGAGGCCGAGGCCGTCTCGGCGCTGCTCGATCGGCAGGTGGACGGGGTGATCTTCGCCTCGATGCGGGCGCGCGAGATCCTCGTCCCGCCGATCCCCGCCGGGGTGCGGGCGGTCATGCTAAACGCCACGAACGAGGTCCACGGCTGCAGCGTCCTGCCCGACGAGGAGACGGGCGGGCGCCGGGCAATCGAGCTGCTGCGGGATGCCGGCATCCGCGACGACATCCTGCTCCTCGGGTACGACGCCGAGGCCGAGCGCGACCTGTTCCGTTCGGCGACGGTCGCCGCCCGCCTGCGCGGGATCTACGACACGATGGCGCGCGAGGGCATGACCTTCTCCCGCGAGGAGTCGATCTGGCTGTGGGAGCCCGATCACGGGCACGAGGTCACGGCGCGGGTGCTGGCATCCGGTCCCCCTCCCCGGGCGATCGTCTGCCTCAACGACCGTCTCGCGTTCGGCGCCTCGCAGGCGCTCGGCGAGGCCGGGCTGCGGGTGCCGGACGACGTGGCGCTGGTCTCGTTCGACAACGACGAGCTCGCCGCGTACCTCCGCCCGGGCCTGACGACGATCGGCCTGCCGCACGAGGCGATGGGCCGCCGCGCCGTCGAGCTGCTCCTCGCCCCCGACGGCCCTCCCCCCGGCGAGCACCTGTTGGAGATGCCGGTGGTGATCCGCGCGTCCCTCCCCTGACGCTCGCCCGCCGCACGTCGCCGCGCCGCGCGTCCCCGCAAACGTTGAGTGTCCAAGACACGCGGACGCAGCCGAAGCCTGTCCGCGTGTCTTGGACACTGAAACGAAGGTGGATGCCACGACCCGCGGCGGGGGGATGTCGGGGGCTATGCGCTCCGGAGCCAGGCGGACGCCTCGCCGGGGAGCGCACCCTCCGCGACGGGAGCGCTCGACAGCAGCACCTCGCCCGCGGGGAGCTCGACCGGCTCGGTGCCGAAGTTCGTCACGACGGTCCAGCCGTCGGGGCGGGCGAAGGCCACCACATCCTCGCGGCCGAGGTCGAGCCACTCCAGCTCCTCGGCGGTCTGCAGCTCGTGCCGCAGATCGAGGGCGCGGCGGTACAGCGAGAGCGTCGAGGCGGGGTCACCGTCCTGGCGGTCGACGGCGTACGCGGCGAACCACTCCGGCTGCGGCAGGTGCGCCCCGCCCGCACCGAAGCCGAACGCGGAGTCGGCGGAGGTCCAGGGCAGCGGGACACGGCATCCATCCCGCCCGATGTCGACACCGGGGCTGCGGAAGAACGTCGGGTCCTGCCGGGCGTCGTCGGGGATCTCGGCGACCTCGTGCAGGCCGAGCTCCTCGCCCTGGTACAGGTACGCCGAACCCGGGAGCCCCAGCACGAACAGCGCGGCGGCGCGGGCGCGACGGGCGCCCCGATCGGCGTCCAGCGCGGGCTCAGTACCACCGGAGAGCAGCCACTCGTTGCCGTGCTTGAGCGTCGGGCGGCCGTCGGCGCCGCGCTCCGCGTCGGGCAGGCCGTAGCGCGTGGCGTGGCGGACGACGTCGTGGTTCGACAGCACCCACGTCGTCGACGACCCCGATTGCGCGGCGAGCGCGAGGTTGTCGGCGACGATGCGACGGAACTGGCCGGCGTCGAAGTCGGCCTCGAGCAGGTCGAAGTTGAACGACTGCCCCAGGCTCTCGATGCTCGCGTACAGCGGCACGCGCGAGGGGTGCACCCACGCTTCGGCGACCGCGGTGCGGGGCGGGTCGTACGAGTTGAACACCGCGCGCCACTCCGCGTACACCTCGTGCACGTCGTCACGGTCGAGGAGCGGGTGGTTGCCGTCCTGGGGCAGGGCGGCGAGTTCCGCGGCGGACGGCAGCGGCTCGCTGAGGTCCTTCGTCAGCATGTGCGCGACGTCGATGCGGAAGCCGTCGACCCCGCGGTCGCTCCAGAAGCGCAGCGTCGTCACGAAGTCGGCGCGCACCTCGGGGTTCGCCCAGTTCAGATCGGGCTGCGAGACGTCGAAGTTGTGGAAGTACCACTGCCCGTCGGCGACGCGCTCCCACGCGGAGCCCCCGAACACCGACTGCCAGTCCGTCGGCGGCTCGGAACCATCAGGCCCGGTGCCCTCGCGGAAGATGTACCGGTCGCGCGCCGCGGAACCGCGGCCGGCGGCGAGCGCCTCCTGGAACCAGGCGTGATCGTTCGAGGTGTGGTTCGGCACGATGTCGACCACGACCCGGATGCCATGCGCGTGCACCTGCGCGATGAGCTCGTCCATGTCGGCCAGGGTGCCCAGGCGCGGGTCGACGTCGCGGTAGTCGGCGACGTCGTACCCTCCGTCGGCGAGCGCCGAGGGGTAGAAGGGGCTGAGCCAGATGGCATCCACTCCCAGTTCGGCGAGGTACGGGACCCGCGAGGTGATGCCGGGGATGTCGCCGAGGCCGTCGCCGTTGCTGTCGGCGAAGCTGCGCGGATACACCTGGTACACCACGGCCTGGCGCCACCAGTCGGGGGCGTCGGAGAGCTCGCGGGCGTGCACGGAGGGTGCGGCGGTGGTCACGGAGGGGTCCTTTCGAGGTGTGGCGGGTCAGCCCTTGACGGCGCCCTGCGTGACGCCGGCCATCACCCATCGCTGGGTGAAGAGGTAGGCGACGATCGCGGGGGCCATGGCCATGAGGTACGAGGCGAAGGCGACGTTGTAGTTGTTGCTGAACTGCGTCTGGAACAGGTTCTGCCGCACGGGCAGCGTCTGCAAGGCCGGATCGCTGATGATGAGCGACGGCATCATGAAGTCGTTCCACGCGTACAGGAAGGCGAAGATGCCGACGGTCGCGCTCATCGGTGCGAGGAGCGGGAAGATGAGCCGCCAGAATGTCTGCCACGTCGTCGCCCCGTCGATGCGCGCGCTCTCCTCGAGCTCGAGCGGGATGGAGCGCAGGAACGCGGTGAACAGCAGCACGCTGAAGCTCAGCTGGAACATCGTCGCGAGGACGATCACGCCGAACGGGTTGTCGAGGCCGACCCGGCCGGTCAGCTGGATCTGCGGAAGAGCGACGACCGGGAACGGGATGAACATCGCCGCGAGCAGGTAGAAGAACGAGTACCGGAACAGCTTGCGGTCCCAGTTGCGGGCGATCGCGTACGACGCGAAGGCCGCGAGGACGATCGTCGCGACCACGGTGCCGGCGGTCACGAGCAGCGAGATCGCGAGGCCGACCGGGAACTTCGTGAGCGTCCACGCCTGCACGAACCCGTCAAAGCTGATCGGCGTCGGGAACGAGAAGGCGTTGCCGTCGACGACCTGCGCGCCGCTCTTGAGCGCCATCGTGACGGTGACGTACAGCGGGAGCAGCACGGTCACGGCGCAGAGGATGAGGACGGTGGTGGCCGACCAGTTGATGCGTTCGGCGCCGACCCGGCGGAAGCGACCGCCGGTGCGACGGCGGGACGGGACGGAGAGTTCTGCCTGCTCGAACGCGAGCGCGGGCTGGTTCACGGCGGTCATGCGAGGGTGTTCCTTCCGCGGGTCAGCGAGAGCTGCAGGAGCGAGATGGCGACGGCGACGAGGAAGAAGAGGGCGGCGTTCGCCATCTGGTAGGCGTAGTCGCCGCCGTTGAAGCCGAGGATGATCGACATCGCGACGCTGCGCGTCGAGGTGCCGGGGCCGCCGCCGGTGAGGCCGACGATGATGTCGTAGGCGTTGAGGAAGCCCTTGAAGCCGAGGATGACGTTGATCACGACGTATCCGGCGACGAGCGGCAGCGTGATCCGCAGCAGCTGTTGGACCTTCCCCGCCCCGTCGAGCCCGGCGGCCTCGTACACGTCGCCCGGCACCGACAGGAGTCCGGCGATGTAGATCAGCAGCGTCCCCGGGATCGCCTGCCACGCGGTGACGATCACGATCGCGAGCCACGCGAGGTCGGGGTTGGCGAGCAGGCTCGACTCGAGCCACGGGATGCCGAGGGCGCTCCCCGCCTGCGGCAGGGAGTTGCTGAAGAGGAAGTTGAAGACGTAGGCGATGATGATGCCCGAGATCACCATCGGGATGACGAAGACCGTCCGCAGCGCTTTCTTGAAGCGGATCTGCGCGGTGAGCCCGACGGCGAGGAGGAACGCCGCGACGTTGACGACGATCACCGTCGCCACCGAGAACCCGAACGTGAACAGGTACGACTGCAGGATCGCCGGGTCGCTGAAGATCGCGATGTAGTTCGTCAACCCGACGAAGTTCCACTCCCCGATGCCGATGGAGTCGGTGAAGCTGAAGAAGATGCCGATGATGCCGGGCACCGTGATCGCCAGCGTGAACAGCACGAGCGTCGGGATGAGGAAGAAGTAGTAGATCGGCTCGACCCGGCGGGTGCTGCGGCGTGCGGACGCCTTGCCGCCGGTGACGATGGTCGTGGTCGTGGTCATCGCTGGCCCCCTTCGGTGGCGGCGTCGGCGGAGTCGCTCGTCGATGCGGCGGGCTGCCGGAAGGCGAGGCGCGCCCAGTCCTGGTCCATGGTGCGCAGAGTTGCCTCGGGCGAGGCGCCGAGGATCATCGCCTGCGCGTAGTTGAACGTCGGGATGGTCTTCGGCACGAGCACCGACGCGCCCTGGTAGATCCGGCCCTCGTCGTAGTACGGGATCATCCCGGCCACGCGCGGGTCGCTCGGGGAGGGGGCGTCCTTGGTCGGGGCGAACCCGAGCTGCGACTCGTTGTACGCCTCGATGATCCGCGGCTGATAGAGGTACTCGAGGAAGTCGCGAGCGGCATCCTGGTGTCGGGATCCCTCGGGGATGATGGCCGCGAGGTCCATGTTGACCCGGACCTTCAGGTCGTTCGGGTCGTCCGTCATCGGGAGCGGGAAGGTGCCCACGCGCAGGTCGGGTGAGGTCTTGGCGATCTCGCCGAGCGCCCAGGGTCCCTGCAGGTACATGCCCGCTTGGCCCTGCGCGAACGCGAGGTTGCCGTCGCCGTACGCCCGGCTGTCGGCATCCGGGTTCGTGTAGGTCGAGGCGAGCTGGGTCATGCGGTCCATGGCCTGGCCGAAGTCCTTCTGGAACGACACCGTGGAGTCGGGGCCGACCTGGTCGCCCTCGGCGGCGAGCGCGTCGAAGAAGTCGATGACGTCGAGCGACCCGCCGACGGCGTAGTCGTACCAGCCCTGGCCGACGGTCCAGTCGTCCTTGAAGGTCCCGTAGAAGGGCGCGATGCCGTTCGCCTTGAGGGTTTCGGCGGTCTGGATGAGCTCGTCCCACGTGGTGGGCACCGAGAGCCCGAGCCGGTCGAAGATCTCCTGGTTGTAGATCACCGACGCAGCCATCACCGAGTACGGCAGCGCGCTCGTCCGCCCGGGGCAGACGCCGTACTGGTCCATGAGGGGCTGCAGGTCGTCGCGGACCGTCGCCGCGGCGGCGGTGCCGGATAGGTCGCTGAGTGCGCAGCGCTGCACGAACCGGGCGACCTCGTAGTTGTAGTTCGCGAGCATGATGTCGGGCGGGTTGCCGCGGACGAAGCTCGCGGACACGACGTCGACGCCCGAGGCATCCATCTCCACGCGGACCCTGTCCTGGGACGCGTTGTACTCGTCGACCACCTGGCTCATGAAGCCGAGGGCCTCGCGCTTGCTGAAGGTGAAGCGGATCGTCTCGCGGCCGTCGGCGGAGCAGCCGGCGAGCATCGCTGCTCCCAGGGCCGTCACCGCCAGCGCCGCGAGCCCGCGTCGCACCGTTGTCTTTCTCGACACGTGTCTCCTCGCATCCTTGCGATCTTGAATCAGAGATTAAATCTACTCGCCAAATCAATGTGTTGACGGCAGTATTGCATCAGGGACGAGAGGGGTCAAGAACCGATGACGGATGCCATGCCCTCGGTGCCCTCGCTCCGCCGCCACAGCCTCGACGCCGTGCTCGCCTACGCGTGGGACGCCGAGGTGTTCACCGCGAGCGACGTGATGTCGGCGGTCGCGCTGACCCGTTCGACGACGATCGACGTCCTCGACGAGCTCGTCGCGCGCGGGCTGCTGGTGGAGCTGCCGAACGCGCGCGCCGTGGGCGAGTACTCCAAGGGGCGGCCCGCCCGGCGCTTCGCGCTGCGCGCCGACGCCGCACTCGTGGTCGGAGTGGATGCCGGCCGGGGGCACGTGACCGCGACGGTCGCCGACCTCCGCGGCGTCCCGATCGCGACGTCGCGGCTGTCGATCGACCCCGAGCGCGACTCCCCCGAGCGGCGGCGTCGCGCGGCCGAGAAGGTCGTCGACGCGACGCTGACGCGCGCGCACGCCTCGCGCGACGCCCTCGTCGCGGTGTGCGTGGGCGTGCCCGCCCCGGTCGACCGCGCGGGCCGCTCCCCCGTGCACCACGACGGTTTCTGGCAGCGGATGAACCCCGACTTCGTGGACACCTTCGCGTCGTGGGCGCCGGTCGTCCGTGTCGAGAACGACGCCTCCCTCGCCGCGGTCGCCGAGCACGCGCAGGGCGCCGCCGTCGGCTACGACGACTTCGTGGCGCTGCTCGCCGGCGAGCGGTTCGGCGCCGGGCTGTGGCTCGACGGGCGGCTGCTGCGCGGAGCGCACGGCGGCGCCGGTGAGACGGTGGCGTTCGACCGGGTCGAGGGCGTCGGCAGTGCCTACGGCCTCGCGCCGCGGTGCGTCGACGCCGCGCGCACAGCGATCGCCGCGGGCACCCTGCCGGCCGGCAGCGCACTGGCCGACGTTCCCCGAGACGACCTGGATGCCAAGCGCATCCTCGACCTCGCCGCCGCCGGCGGACCCGGGGGCCCTGGCCGTCGCCGCCGAGGTCGGCGGCCAGCTCGCGATCGTGACGGGTCTCCTCGGCAGCCTGTTCGACGTGCGAAGGGTCGTGATCTCGGGCGCGATCGCCGCCGGCGCGGGGCCGATCATCGCCGCCGCGACCGAGACTCTCCCCGCCGCTCTGCACCTGCCGCCGCCCGAGATCGTGGCCTCCCCGCTCGGCGCCGACATCGTCTCGACCGGCGCCGTCGCCGCCGCCATCGAGGCGACCCGCGCCCGCGCGATCGACCTGGAGCCCTTCGCCCTGCCCGCCGAGCGCGCGCGGGCCTGAGTCGGAGGCGCGGGCGCAACCCGGTCGCCCGACCGAATGCCGGCGAATAACCTCGGGGCATGCCCGACTGGCCCGCGCACGTTCTCTGGTGGCACCTGTACCCGCTGGGGTTCGTCGGTGCTCCGATCCGCGACGGCGTGGGCCCCGAGGCGGAACCGGTGCACCGCCTCGAGCGCATCGAGCCGTGGCTCGACTACGTCATCGAGCTCGGCCTGAACGGTCTGCTGCTGGGGCCCATCTTCGCGTCCGAGACCCACGGGTACGACACCGTCGATCACTTCCGCGTCGACCCGCGGCTCGGCGACGACGCCGACGTCGACCGGCTCCTGGCCGCGGCGCGGGAGCGTGGCATCCGGGTCCTGCTCGACGGCGTGTTCAATCACGTGGGGCGCGGGCATCCCGCGTTCCAGGCCGCGCTTGCGGGCGGGGACACGACCCTGTTCCGCGGGGCGTGGGTCGACGGGCGGTTCGAGCCCGATGTGTTCGAGGGGCACGGCGCGCTCGTCGCGCTCGACCACTCGTCCGACGCGACCGCCGACCTCGTGGTCGACGTCATGTGCCACTGGCTCGCGCGCGGGATCGACGGCTGGAGACTGGATGCCGCCTACGCGGTGCCGACGGAATTCTGGGCGCGCGTGCTGCCCCGCGTGCGCGAGCGATTCCCCGAGGCGTGGTTCCTCGGCGAGGTCATCCACGGCGACGGGCCGGCGATCGTGAACGCATCGACGATGGACTCGCTGACGCAGTACGAACTGTGGCAGGGCATCTGGCACGGCATCGCCGACGGCAACTTCTTCGAGCTCAGTCACGCGATCGAGCGGCACGACGAGCTGCTCGCGACCTACGTTCCGCAGACGTTCGTCGGCAACCACGACGTCACGCGGATCGCCTCGGCCGTCGGGCCGGAGTTCGTGCCGCACGCCCTCGCCGTTCTGTTCACGGTGGGCGGCACCCCGTCGGTGTACGCCGGCGACGAGTTCGGCTGGACCGCGGTGAAGGAGGAGCGCGAGGGCGGCGACGACGCGGTGCGGCCGGAGTTCCCCGCGACACCGGCGGACGTGACCGACGTCGACGAGCGCATCCTCGACGCGCATCGCGCGCTCATCGCCCTGCGCCGGCGGCATCCGTGGCTCTGGCGCGCCCGCACCGACGTCGTCGAGGTCACGAACGCGACCCTCGTGCTGCGCACGGCCGTGGATGCCGAGGCGGTGATCGTCGCGCTGAACCTCGGCGACTCCCCCGCGTCGCTGCCGTCCGCCGACGCCCGGGCCCTGTCGGCCGGCGACGCGTCCGTGCGGGACGCCCGGGTCGACGTCCCGCCCCGCGGCTGGGCGGTGCTGTCCTCGCACGCGTGAGGGGTCAATTTCTGTCGCTTCAACGGGATGGAAGCGACAAAAGTTGACCCCTCACGCGCCAGAAACCCGGAAGCGGTGCTCGGGGCGGCCCGTCGAGCCGTAGCGAAGACCCACCGTGACCAGGCCCCGCTCGGCCAGTGCCGTCAGGTGGCGCTGCGCGGTCGCGCGCGAGACGCCGATGCGTTCCGCGACCTCCGTCGCCGACGCCTCGTCGCCGCCGAGCGCCGCGAGGATCGTCTGCTCGGTCGCCGAGCGGGCGAGCGAGGCTCCGTCGCGCTCGCCCCGCATCACCGCCGCGGCGCGGTCGACGTCGTCCTGCGTCAGCGGCCGCGGCGTCGCAAGCAGGTTGCGGTACCGGGCGTAGCGGTCGAGGCGCTCGGCGAGGACGCGCGTGTCGAACGGCTTCACGAGGAACGCCAGCGCGCCGGCCGCGAACGCGCGCCGCACGGTCGCGGCATCCGTCGCCGCCGACAGCACGAAGGCGTCGAGCCCGAGCGACCGGACGAGGTCGATCCCGTCACCGTCGGGCAGGTACACGTCGGCGAGCACCAGGTCGGGGGCGTGCGCGGCGACCGCCGCCCGGGCCTCGCCGACGGTGCGAGCGGGTTCCAGGGCCGCGAAGCCCGGGCGCGTGTCGACGGTGTCGCGGTGGAGCCCCGCCACCCGGAAGTCGTCGTCGACGACGAGCACGCGGATATCGGTCATCTCTCCTGCTCCGTTCCGGAATGCAGCACGCCCGGCAGTCGCGCCGCCACCACCGCGCCGCGGCCGGACCCGCCGGCATCCACGATCCAGACCTCTCCCCCGCGCCGCCGGGCGAACTCCCGCGACAGCGGCAGCCCCACGCCGAGGCCGTGGACGGCGGCGGGGTCGTCGGTGCGCTCGCGCGGCGCGAAGGCGGCGTCGACGTCGGCGATGCCGCCACCGGTGTCGGCCACCGTGAGCACCACGTCGGCGCCGTCGCCGAGCACGGCGACCTCGACCTCGCGGGGCTCGCCCCCGGATGCCGCGGCGCTCACGGCGTTGTCGACGAGGTTGCCGAGCACGGCGACGACGTCCTCCACGTCGGCGACGGTCGACGGCAGCCACGTGTCGTCGCTCACCCGCAGCGCCACCCCGCGCTCCCGCGCGGAAAGCCCCTTCGCGCCGAGGAACGAACGCAGCATCGCGTCGCCGACGAGGTCGAGACCGGGAACGGCCCAGTCGACCGAGCCGCGGTCCACGAGGTCGGCGAGGAACTCCCGCGCCTCGGCGGTGCGTCCCGCGTCGAGCAGCCCGACGGCGGCGTGCACGCGGTTGGCGTTCTCGTGGCGCTGCACGCGCAGCGCGTCGCCGAGCGCGCGGACGCTGTCGAGACGGTCCGTGAGCGCGACGACGTCGGTGCGGTCGCGGAGCACGGCGACGCGGCCGAGCGCCCGCGGCCCGCGCCGGACCGGCCGGACGTCGACGAACACGATGCGGTCGCCGATCGGCATCCCGTTCGGGGCTCCGGATCCGGCGAGCGCGGCGACGACCGCGGCCGGCACGCCCAGGTCGTCGAGCCGGCGCCCGACGGCGCCCGCCACCCCGAGGAGCGTCTCGGCCGTGGTCGTGCACACGCGCACCACGCCCGTGTCGTCGATGGCCACGACCCCCTCGTCCGCGCTCTCCAGCACGGCGGTCTGGGTCTGCACGAGGGCGACGAGCTCCTCGGGCTGCACGCCGAGCGTGACCCGTTCGAGGCGTCGGCGCATGAGGAGCGCGACCGCGACGCCGAGCCCCACGGCCACGACCACCGCGATGCCGATGCCGATCAGCAGCGCGGGGAGGTCGTCGAACACGCTCGCGCGCTCGAACCCCACGCTCACCTCGCCCACCGGGTCGCCTCCCCCGGGCGGGTACACCGGCACCTTGGCGCGCGCGGATTCGCCGAGCGTCCCGGTCTCCCACGTCACGACCTCGCGTCCGGCGAGCGCGTCGGCGAAGCTCGTGCTCACGACCTCGCCGAGGCGGTCGGGGTCGGGATGGGCGAGTCGGATGCCATGGTCGTCGGTGATCACGACGAACAGGCCCTCGGTCCGCGCGGTGACGTCGGAGGCGTAGCGCTCGAGCGTCCCGCCGCGTAGGGACGCGGCATCCGGAGTCCCCGGGTCGGCCGAATACTCCGCGACGAGCTCACGGACCTCGGGTGCTTCGGCGACGGAGCGGGCGATGTTGAGCGCGGACGAATCGGCTTCGGCACGGAGCTGTTGGATGCCGAGCCACGCGAACACCGCGGTGCACACGGCGACGACGGCCACCATCGTGGCGATCTGCACGAGGAGCATCCGGGTGGCGAATCGCATGACACCTCCGGACGCCGTCGTGCGCGAAATGCGCAGAACACACGCTACGCGCACAACGCCGCTCAATGCGAGCAAGCGCGCGCGGGGGCACCGCGATCCGTAGCCTCGGCCCATTCCCCGGCGCGGAGCGTGCCGGCATCCACGACGAAGGAGTCGCGATGACCCCCCACATCCTCTCGGCCGCGGCCGACGACTACGCCGTGGCGTACACGCCCGCGGACGGCGTGCTCGTGGCGCTCGGCTTCCTCATGGTGCTGTCGTTCATGGCGCTGATCATGACGCGGCGACTCACGCCGATGGTCGCGCTCATCGTGGTCCCCACGGTCTTCGGTCTCATCGCCGGGGCGGGCTTCGGCCTCGGCGACATGGTGATCGACGCGATCGGCAAGATGGCGCCCACCGCCGCCCTGCTGCTGTTCGCGATCATGTACTTCGGCATCATGATCGACGTCGGCCTGTTCGATCCGCTGATCCGCGTGATCACGCGCTTCCTCGGCGACGACCCCGCCAAGATCGTCCTCGGCACGGCGATCCTCGCCGGTGCGGTGTCGCTCGATGGAGACGGCTCGACGACGTTCATCATCACGACCTCGGCGATGCTGCCGCTCTACCTGCGCCTGGGCATGAGCCCGGTGGTCCTCACGTGCGTCGCAGGCCTGATGAACGGCACGCTGAACATCGTGCCGTGGGGCGGCCCGACGGTCCGCGCGGCCACGGCCCTCGGCCTGCAGCCGACCGACGTCTTCGTTCCGATGGTCCCGTCGCTGCTCGCCGGTCTCGTCGTCGCGCTCGCGTTCGCGTGGTTCCTGGGCCTCTCGGAGCGCAAGCGCCTCGCCGGCTCGGTGGACACCTCGAAGCTCGACGGCCCCGGCGGATTCGGCCGCCTGGGTGCGCCGAAGCTGTTCCGCGGCGCCGAGTCGAAGCCCGGCGCGCTCGCGTCGCTGCGCACCGGCAACATCGTGACCGTCCGCGGTGGGCGGGGCGCGGTCGCCGCCCCCGAGCTCGTCGAAGCGGCCGACACCGCGATGGCCGACACGATGCTCGACCCCAACCGCGCGACGCTCCGCCCGAAGCTCATCTGGTTCAACCTCGCTCTCACGATCGCCGTGATGGTGCTGCTCGTGCTCGACCTCTTCCCGCTGGCGTTCGTGTTCATGGTCGGCGCGGCCCTCGCGCTCATCGTCAACTTCCCGAAGCTGCGCGGACAGGCGGACGAGATCGTCGCCCACGCCCCGAGCATCGTCGGTGTCGTCTCGATGGTCCTCGCCGCAGGCGTTCTGGTCGGGGTGCTGAACGGCACCGGGATGGTCACCGCGATGGCCGACTGGATCACCCAGGTCATCCCGTCGTCGCTCGGACCGTTCCTCGCCGTCATCACCGGTGTGCTCTCGATCCCGTTCACGTTCTTCATGTCGAACGACGCGTTCTACTTCGGCATCCTGCCCGTGCTCGCCGAGAGCGCCGCGAACTACGGCATCACTCCGGTCGAGATGGCCCGCGCGTCGATCACCGGCCAGCCGGTCCACCTGCAGAGCCCGCTGGTGCCCGCGATCCTGCTGCTCGTCTCGCTCGCCGGCGTCAACCTCGGCGACCACCACAAGAAGGTGCTGTGGCGAGCGACGATCGTCTCTCTCGTGATGCTCGCCGTCGGCGTGCTCGTGGGGGCCGTCCCGCTCCTCGGCTGAGCCGCCCGTTCGACGGGGGCCCGGATGCCATGGCATCCGGGCCCCCGCTCGTGTCGGCGCAGCACCGATAAACGCGATCCACGCGCAGAAACGCGGGGCCAGCGCGTTTCTGCGCGTGGATCGCGTTTATGAGGGAGGGCTCGCCGGCGTGACCCCCAGCGCGGCCCGCAGCGCGGCGACCACCTCGGGCGCGGCACCGTCCCGCACGAACACCGGGATGCGGTCGAGCGGGGCGTCCACCTCCACCTCGCCGCCGCCGGCGAACACCTCGCCGCTCCACAGGTCGGTCCACTCCGCCCCGGCCGGCAGCACGACGCGACGCGAGCTCGCACCGGCGGTCACGACCGGGGCGACGAGCAGATCGGGGCCGAACAGGTACTGGTCCTTCACGGCCCAGCAGCGGGCGTCGTCCGGGAACTCGTGGAAGAGTCCGCGGAGCACCGGCTGGCCGTCCTCGTGCGCGTCCCGCATGACGTCGCGCGTGTAGGGCCGGAGCGCCTCGCGCGCGAACAGGTACCGCTCGAGGATCGGGGTGACGGCGTCGCCGTAGCTCCACACCTCGTTGGGGCCGCCGGTCGGCGAACGATGCGACCCGTCGGCGGCGCGCACGGGCGTCGTGGGCAGCCGGTCGCCGTGCAGCCGCATCACGGGGCAGAAGGCGCCGAACTGGAACCACCGCACGAGCAGCTCGCGGAACCCCTCGTCGTCGGGGTCGCCGTGGTGGAAGCCGCCGATGTCCGTCGTGAACCACGGGATGCCGGCGACCCCCATGTGGATTCCCGCCGTCACCTGCGCGCGCAGCGCCTCGAAGGTCGACGCGATGTCGCCCGACCACACGAGCGCGCCGTAGCGCTGGCTCCCCGCCCACGCGGTGCGCAGGAGGTTGACGACCTGGCTCTCGCCGTCGCCCCACTGCCCCTCGGCGACCAGACGCGCGTAGTGCTGCGGGTAGAGGTTCCCGACCTTCAGCACCGACCCGAGGTGGTAGCGGAAGTTGTCGTAGTCGTACACGCCGTACTCCGGCTCGGCTTCGTCGAGCCAGAAGGTGCGGATGCCATGAACCCCGTAGTTCGCGCGGATGCGGTCCCACACGAACGCGCGCGTGCGGGGGTTCGTGGCATCCAGGAAAGCACTCGGCCCCTCGAACGCCATGTGCACGTCGAGGCCCCGCTCGGCGCGGACGAGCAGGTTCTCCTTCTTCATCCGCGGGTAGTTCTCGGAGTCGAGCGACACCTGCGGCCACACCGACACCATGAGCTCGATGCCGAGCTCGTCGAGCTCGCGCACCATCGCGGCCGGGTCCGGCCAGAACTCCTCCTCGAAGCGGAAGTCGCCCATCTTGGGCCAGTGGAAGAAATCGGCGACGATGACATCCATCGGCCATCCCCGCCGCTTGTGCTCGCGCGCGACCTCCAGCAGCTGCTCCTGGTTCCAGTAGCGCAGCTTGCACTGCCAGAACCCCAGGCCCCGCTCGGGAATCATCGGGGCGTGGCCGGTCGCGTCGGCGTAGGCGCGGACGATGTCGCGCGGGCTCTCCCCGGCGGTGACCCAGTAGTCCAGCTGGTCGGTGGCCTCCGCCGACCAGCGCGTGCCGTTCAGCGCGAAGGACGCCTCCCCGATCGCGGGGTTGTGCCACAGGAATCCGTACCCGCGGCTGGACAGCACGAACGGCACGCTCGACTGCGAGTTGCGGTGCGCGAGTTCGAAGGTGCAGCCCTTCAGGTCGAGCACGTCCTGCTGGTACTGCCCCATGCCGTACAGGTGCTCGTCGGGGGCGGTGTCGAACGACGCCGTCAGCCGCACGTCGCCGCCCGGGATCGGACCGGTGCTCGCGCGCGATCAGGGCCAACGAGCCGCCGGGATCGCGTTCCTCGAACAGGAGCCGTCCGTCGGCGTCGAAGAAGGCGAGGTGGCACGCGTTGCGGTCGTACCCGGTCTGCAGCGACCTCCCGGTCGAGGACGTCGCCACCACGGTCAGCCGCCCGTTGGTCAGGGTCGCGCGCGTCCCGTCGATCGTGATGTCGGGCACGATCGCGGGCGGCTCGAGGAGCGCCCAGTCGTGGTCGACGACGTCCTGCATGAGCCGCGCCCGCACGCGCACGCTGTCCCGTCCCCACGGTTCGACGACGACCGTCTCGCCGTCGCCGCGCCAGACGAGCCGCGTCCCGTCGATCGCGAAGTGCGTGACGACCGGGGTCACGCGGATGCCTCGAGCGCGGCGGAGCGGTCCGCGACACGTCGCGTGTGCTCGTGCGCGAACACCAGGTAGACGCTCGCGGTCCAGGTGTACGCCCGGTCGCGCAGTCCGGCACCGCTCCGCGCGTCGAAGTTCTCGGCGAAGCCCGACCGCTCGCACAGGGCGCGGAATCGGGCGTTGACGGTGTCGGCGAGCTCGATGTGACCGCCGCGCCGCAGGCCCTCCTCGATGAGCATCGTCGACGGCGCCCAGATCGGGCCGCGCCAGTAGCCGTCGTCCTCGTACTCGGGGGTGTCGACGAGTTGCGTCGCGGGTCCCCACTCCGTCAGGTGCGCCGCGATCTGCCCGGCGAGACGATTCGACACCTCGGCGGGGAAGCGGTCCGACGCGAGAACCGGCAGCAGGTTCAGCAGGCTCGTGCGCTTGCTCACGATCCCGCTGAGGGCCCCGACGGCGAAGAAGCCGTCGGCGTCGCGCAGTTCGGCGAGGAGCGCCCGCTCGACGCGATCCCGCACCTCGCGCCACGCCGGCCCCTCGTCCACGCCGAGTTCGTCGGCGAGGTCGGCCAGCACGTCGAGCTGCACCGTGAGGAACGCCGCGAGGTCGGGCGATTCGATGACGCGATCGTGGTCGAACGTGGTGGAGTTGTCCCACCCGCTGTCGTTGCCGTGCTGGTAGTAGGGCAGCGTGTGACCCGGGGCCGTGCGGAAGTCGAGCCAGAAGCGCGACCAGCGCGACAGGTGGTCGTAGACCGTGCGGAGCTCCTCCCCGGTGAGCGGCCGCGCGAGCCGCTCGCGGAGCTTGGCGAGCGCCCAGCCGTGGATCGGCGGCTTGACGTAGTTGTACAGCACCTCGGAATGCGTGACGGAGTCGGGCATCGCGCCCGCGGCATCCTGGTGATCGAACGGCGCGAGGAACTGGTCCAGGGCCGCGTGCGGGAGTCCCGGGGCGAGGGCGAGGGCGTTGAACGTGTGGTCCCAGCTCCACACCTTGTCCATCCAGTGCTTCGACATCAGCACCGACTCGCGCCGCACGAACCCGGCCGGTGCCACGGTCGCCGACCACAGGACGTAGGCCGCGCGCGCGACGGCGGGCGTCTCCTCGGTGCGCCACCCGGCGATCGCGTCGAGATAGTCGCCGAACTCCGTCGCGACGCGGGCCCGGATGTCGGCGAACGACTCGATGGCGACGTACGCGGGGGCGGCCGACTCGATCTGCTCGATCGCGATCTCCCACCCGTCGCGGCCGCCGATCGTCAGGGCACGCGCGCTCTGCCCCAGTGCCTCGGCCCCCACGACCGACACCTCGCCCGACAGCACCGTCAGCCGGTACCGGCGCCCCGTCTCGTACGACGTGAACACGTGGGCGCCGTCGAACGGGTCGCGGAAGAAGTACGACCCGGTGAACGGGGTCAGCTCCTCGGCCGCGTCCGCGAGCGTGAGGTCCGCCCCGCCGCCCGCGATCCGCACCACGTCCGTGGCGGCGAACACCGCCTCGGCCACGGCTTCGCCACCGACCGACCAGGTCAGCGACGCCGCGTCGCCTCGGGTCGTGGCATCCACTCTCCGACCCCCGATCGTGGGGACGAGGCTCAGCACCGCGTGCATGCCGTTCACGTGCGAGACGAGGTGGACGTCGTCGGCGTGACGGTGCAGGCCCACGACGGGAGAGAGATCCAGCCACGAGCCGCGATAGCTGAAGGGGATTTCGCGGACGTCGAACGTGGGGAGCGACGGTGAAGACAACGAGGGGCCTTTCGGAGGAGGGGTCAGTCCTTGACGGCGCCGGCGGTCACGCCGGCCGCGACGTATCTCTGCGCCAGGATCAGCAGGACGGCGGCGGGAATGGATGCCACCACGGCGGTCGCCATGATCGCGTTCCACTCCTGGTTGTTGTTGCCGATGTAGCGGTAGATGCCGATGGTGATGGGCTGCAGCTTTCCGGCGCTGTTCAGGGTCGAGGCGAAGATGAAGTCGGACCACGACCACAGGAACGCGAACAGCGAGACGGTCACGATCGAGTTGCGGCTCACCGGCAGCACGATCGAGCGGAACGTGCGCCAGGTGCCGGCGCCGTCGATGCGCGCCGCGGCGAGCAGTTCGTCGGGGATCCCCCGCATGAACGCGGTGAAGATCAGCACGCCGAACGGGACCGCCAACGTCGAGTCGGCGAGGATCAGCCCGGGCACCGAGTTGAGGATCCCCGCGTTGAGGTAGATCGCGTAGAACCCCATCGCCATGATGATCCCGGGGATCATCTGGGCGATGAGCAGCGCGAAGCTCAGGGCGTTGCCCCCGCGCGGGCGCAGCTTCGCGAGCGCGTAGGCCGCGGGGGCCGACAGGACGAGGGTGAGGACCACCGTGCCCACGCCGATCACGAAGCTCGTGCCGAGGTAAGGCAGCTGGTCCGAGAGCACCTTCTCGTATCCCTCGAACGTCGGCGCGAGGGGGAAGAGGTCCGGCGGCGACTTGCGCATGTCGCTCTGGGGCGTGAGCGAGACGTTGATCATCCAATAGATCGGGAACAGCATGATCCCGGTCAGGATCACCCCGATGGCGGTGATCCACCACGGTCGGCGGGTCATCAGACCTCCAGACGGCGCTGGGCGCGGATGTAGATCAGCCCGAAGACGAGCGCGATCACGATGAGCAGGTTCCCCACGGCCGCCGCGGGGCTCAGGTCGGGGAGCGCGGAGCCGAAGCCGAGCCGGTACGACCAGATGGCGAAGGTGGTGGAGCTCGACCCCGGTCCTCCCCGGGTCATGATCCAGATGATGTCGAACACCTTCAGCGTGTACACGAGCCCCAGCAGGATCGTGATCGCGGAGACCGGGCGCAGCAGCGGGAACGTGATGCGCCAGAACTTCTGCCACGCGTTCGCCCCGTCGATCGAGGCGGCCTCGTAGATGTCGCTCGAGATGTTCTGCAGTCCGCTGTAGAGGATGACGAGGTTGAACGGGACCCCGATCCAGATGTTCGCGATGAGCACCGAGACGAGGGCCCACTGCGGCGACGTCAGCCAGTTCACGGGCGCGAGACCGATGGCGCTGAGGGCCGCGTTGACGACACCCGAGTCGGAGTTCAGCATCCAGGACCACGCGGATGCCGACACCAGCAGCGGCAGCAGCCACGGGACGAGGAACAGCGCCCGCAGCGTCGACGACAGCGGGAAGCGCTGGAAGAAGAACACCGCCAGCGCCATGCCGATCGAGTACTGGAAGGCGATGGAGACAAGCGTGAAGGTCGCGGTGTTCCCCAGCGCCGGCCAGAACGTCGGGTCCTGGAAGATCGTGACGTAGTTCGCGAACCACACGAACGGGGCGTTGCCGTCGATGAACGAGCGGACGGTGTAGTCGCGCAGGCTCAGGTCGAGGTTGCGGATGAGCGGATAGGCGTAGAAGACGATCAGGTAGAGGACGACGGGGGCGAGGAACCCCCACGCCGCCCACTGCCCCCGGCGCCGCGGACGACGACCGGGGCCGGGGAGGACGGC
The DNA here is from genome assembly GCF_049739645.1 of Microbacterium sp. SLBN-111. NCBI lineage: Bacteria > Bacillati > Actinomycetota > Actinomycetes > Micrococcales > Microbacteriaceae > Microbacterium > Microbacterium sp. SLBN-111. The sequence continues at coordinate 1,946,612 of NZ_JBMGQH010000001.1, read as the reverse complement.
GGATCCCTCCGCCGCCCTCCCGGTGTCGCCGGTGCCCGTCGAAGCAGCGATCTGCGTCGCGGTCATGACGGCGTACCCCTTTCGATGGATGCGATTACTTGCTCGAGGCGGCCTGCTGCGCGGCGGTCAGAGCGTCCTGCGGCGACTGGGCGCCGGTGAGCGAGTTCTGCACGGCGGTCCACAGCTGCTCCGAGATGACCGGGTACTTCACGCCGAGGTTGTCGCCCGTGCGCGCCTTCGCGGCGCCGACGGCCTCGACCCACGGCTTCAGCGTCGCGTCCTGCGCGAGCTGCTCCTTCTGCGCCTCGGGGGTCGCGGCGATGTAGTTCAGCGTGTTGTCGGTGCCGACCACGTTCGCGGTGCTGGTGAGGCACTCGACGATCTTGGCGGAGGCGGCGTAGCGCGCCGAGTCCTTCTGCACCGGCAGGGTGAGGAACTCGCCGCCCGTGGGCGCCGGAGCCGATCCACCCTTGGCCCCGGGGATCGGGATGACCTCGTAGCCCGCCTTGGCGGCGCCGGCCTTCTGCCACGTGCCGTTCTCGGCGAAGCCGAAGTCGCCGGTCTGGAACTCCTGCCAGCTGGTGGTCTGGGTGTTGTTGATGACCGAGTTCGGGGCCCAGCCCTTCTTCACCCAGTCGGTCCACAGCTGCACGGCGGAGACCGCCTGCGCGGAGTCGAGCTTCGTCAGGTCGGCGCCGGCGCCCCAGAACCACGGCAGGAACTGGAAGCTGCCCTCCTCGGTGCCGATGCCCGAGAACGTGATCCCCTTCTTCCCGGATGCCACGACCTTCTCGAGCGCGGCGTTGAGGGTCGACCAGTCCTTGATCGAGGAGGGGTCGACGCCCGCGGCGCTCAGGACCGTCGGGTTGTAGTAGAGCGCGAGGGTGTTGGCGCCGATGGGGACGCCGTACGTCTTGCCGTCGACGACACCGGCTCCGAGGATGTTCTCCGAGACATCGCCGACCTGCAGGCCGTTCTCGTCGGTCGCGGTGACGATACCGGCTTCGACGAGCGTCGAGACGGCCGGGTTGTCGATGAGCAGGATGTCGGGCGAGTTCCCCTGCTGGCCGGCGAGCAGTGCCTTGCTCGTCAGGTCGCTGGTGTCGAAACCGGTGCGTTCGACCGTGACTCCGGCATCCGTCGCGCATTTGTCGATGACCTTGGCCCAGTCCGACGAGGCGTCGTACTGCGGGTACGGGTCCCAGAAGGTGTACGTGCCGCCGGCGGCATCCGTGCTCCCTCCGGTGCTGCCACCGGAGCATCCGGCGAGAGCGCCGACGGCGACGACGCCGACGGCGAGCGCTCCGAGAGCGCGGGTACGGGTAATGAACGTGCTCACTGGTATTTCCTCTCTGAAATGTGACTGCGTTGTCGTGCGAGCGACGCGTTGAACCGGTTCGACGATGGGCGGCGAGACGGGCGCGCGTCTACCGCCTCGTCAGGCGGTGCTCCCCCGGTCGGTCAGTTCGGGCTCGATGAACCCGACCACGGGGGGTCCGTAGTCGGGATCCGCGATGCGCCGGACAAGGTGCTGGACCGCCTTGCGTCCCAGACCGTCGGGGGAAGTCTCGACCGCCGTGTACGGCAGCAGGAACGTGCGACCGAAGTCCCTCGAATAGAGGCTGACGACGGACAGATCGCGCGGCACCTGGGTCCCGCGCTCGCGCAGGACTCCGGGGAGCGCCGCGATCGACGCGTCGTTGTGCACGATGAGCGCCGTGGCGTCGCGGCGGGCGTCGAGGATCGCGTTCAGGCTGCGCTCGATGGCCGGCTGCTGCGACTCGCCGTAGTGGGCGTGAATGCGGATGCCATGGCGGGCCGCCCGCTCGAGCGCGGCATCCCGGAACCGCCAGGCGTACGCTCCCCCGCGCTCGAAGACGTGACGGGGAGGGGAGACGAGCGCGATCTCGTGGTGGCCGAGCCCGTACAGGTGGTCGACGATGAGGCGCGCGGCCTCGCCGAAGTCGAGGTCGAAGACGTCGAGGCCCTCGGTGTCGCGGGGCAGGCCGACGAGGGCCCCGGGCTGGCGCGCGGCCCGCAGCGCGTCGAGACGCGGGTCGTCGTGCGTGACGTCGAGCAGCACGACACCGTCGACCATGTTCGACGACGTGATGCGCTTGATCGCCCCCGCGCCGTCGCTGTCGGTCACCATCAGGATGTCGTAGCCGCGCTCCCGCGCCGCCTCCGACACCGCCAGGATGTACTGCAGCATGGCGGGCGGGAACTCGTCCTCGTGGAACTGCAGGAGCAGCGCGAGGACCATCGTCTGCGACGTCGCGAGGGCCCGCGCGCCCGCATTCACGGTGAAACCGAGCTCGGCGATGGCGGCATCGATGCGCTCGCGCGTCTCGCGCGAGATCGGGCGATTGCCGGAGAGGGCGTAGGAGACGGTGCTGCGGGAGACCCCCGCGGCCTTCGCCACGTCGCCGATCGTCGGCATCATCGCCCTCCCTTCGTCGTCGAACCGGTTCGATCATCGTAGCGCCGTTCCCGGCGCGGAGCAAGCGATCTGTCGTCGAACACAGTTCATTCTTGCGACGCTCGCGGCACCCGCGCGCGGGCGCGCCGACGCGGCGCCGTCACCGCGCCGCCGGGCGCCCCGACGCCGCGCGGCCCACCCGATACGCGAGACTGCACGCACGTGGCATCCCGGCAGCACGCTGCAACCGAGATGTCGGGCGGATGCCGTCTCGCGGCCCGGGGCCGCGCCGCGCGGGCGCACCTCCCGCCCGCAGAGAACGGCGAGAGGCCCCGAAGTCCGCGGACCTCGGGGCCTCCCTCCCACGGCGACGCGCTACACGATCGAGCGAGCGCGACGCCGCGCGACCAGTCCGGCTCCCGCGGCCACGGCACCGGCCGCGGCGAGCAGCACGCCGAGTCCCGCGAACGCGCCGCCCGTCGCCGCGAGCGAGCCGGCGGTCGACTCGGCCGTCGAGCCTACGCCCGCGGTCGCGCCACCGGGCGTTCCCGCGGTACCGCCGTTCCCGGGCGTTCCACCACCGGGCGTCCCCGCGCCCCCGCCGTCGCCCGGCGTTCCGCCACCCGGCGTTCCCGCGTCGGCGGCGGGGTGCAGCGCGGTGAAGGTCAGGCGATCGAGGTTCGGCGCCCACTGCGACCGGAGCCCGAGAGTCGGGAACCGCTGCGAGATGTAGGTGTCCGCGTGGAAGTCGGTCTGCTCCTCGGAGGCGAACCGAATGGTGTTCTCCCCGGCCCGCAGCTGCACCTCCACCGTCAGCTCCCAGAACTGGTTGGCGTTGTAGCTCTGCGGGAACAGCACCTTCTGCACGGGGCCGCCGTTCACGCTGATGTCGGCGCGACGGGCCACCGGGTCGGGGTTGTAGTGCGACGCGGGCGACTGCTCCTCGTTGGAGTAGCGCACGGTCATCGCGTACGTCCCGGCTTCGGCCACCGTGACGGTGTTCGTCAGCGTGTTGCCGTTGCCGGGCGCCCCGCCGACGCCGACGACCGCCGTCCCACCGCTGGCCAGCGACAGGTTCTGCGTCGTGGCCGTGCCCGCGAGCGTTCCCGACTCGGCCTCGATCGTCTGGGAGGCCAGGACGTTCTCGGACGCACCGACCGCGACACGATCGACCGCCAGCGCGCCGGACTGACCGACGATCTCCACCTTGTTGATCCCGCCGACGAGGAACGCCGGAACCGTCACCGTGTCGGACACGGATGCCAGGTCCACACCGTTCACGCGAAGGGTCGCCGTTCCGCCGCCGAGCGTCTTCACCTCGAGGGACTTCTCTGCGTCGTCCTTGCCGTAGACCCAGAACGTGGCGGACTGGCCGGCCGCGACGGGAACGTAGCCCGACCCCGAGACGCCCGCCCGGTCGTACGCGGCGGTCGTGCCGTGGAGCACGGCGTTCTCCGCCTCGTAGATCGGCACGTACCCCGGGTTCGCCGTGGTGAGGTCGATCTTGTCGATGATGGCGGTGCCCACCGTCTGCTTCGATCCGTCGAGGCTCTTCGCGGCGATGGTGATCGTGTTCTTCCCCGCCTGCAGATCGACCGTGGTGTCGATGTGGTTCCAGACGACCCACTTGTATCCGAGCTCCGCGTAGATCTCCTGCTCGGCACCGCCGTTGACGGTGACGAACATGTTCACGGGGCCCTGGGCCTCGTTGAGCTGCTCCTTGTTGAAGGCGCTGGCCAGCACGCTCAGGTCGTAGGGCCCGGCCGCGGGCACGTCGACGTCGAAGTTGATCTGGAGGTTCGATCCCCCGCGGATGCCACCGACGTCCTTCGTACCCGACGTGTAGAAGCCCGACACGTTGCTCGGCGTACCCTCGGGGCCGTTGATCTCCGGAGCCGCGCCCGTGAACCGCGCGTTCTCGGCCTCGTAGGTCCCGCGCCAGGAGACGGGCGACTGCGCGGGGCTCGTCGTGTCCGTTCCCGGGGTCACGATGATCTCGTAGGCCGAGTCCGTGCCGAGCTGCGGGAGTCCGCCCTGTCCGAACTGCAGACCGAGCGACCCGCCGCTGACGGGTGCGTCGAATTCCGCGATCGTCTGGGGTTCTCCCGAGTCGCCGATCTGACCCGTCCACCGGATGTCGCGCACCTGCACATGAGCCGACGAACCGAGGTAGTCCGGGAGCCGATCGAAGTACACGCTCTGGTTCCCCGAGCTCCCCCCGAGCAGCGCGTGCACCTTCTGGTTCGCGTCATCCACGGTCGCGACACCCTGCAGCGTGTAGCTCTGGCCGGGCTGCGGCGGGTGCACCGTCACGGTGTCGCCGGTCATGTTCCCGTACGCATTCAGCAGCCACCACTGACCGTTGCCCCGGTTGGACTGGACGGCCGAGTCGCTGAGGTTTCCGTCGATGTTCCAGTACGCGATGTCGGCATCGATCTTGGAGTCCTCGATGGCCGAGATCCACTGGATCATCTGGGCCGGCACCGACGTGTGGTAGTTGAACGCGTACTCGTTCACGTTGACGGGGAGGTGCGTGCCTTCCCACTTCGTCCCCGCGAAGAGCTCGTCCTCCCACCCGCGGTAACGCGCGACGGAATCGCGGATCGTGGCGGGGTTGCTGAGCTCGTGCCACGTGAAGGCCTGCGGGACGGTGTCGTTCGCGATCGCGTGCTGCAGGAATCCGTAGTCCTGGTCGTAGAGGATGCTCGTGTTGGGTCCGCCGATGCGCGCGTCCGGCATCTTCTCCTTGATCATCCGGTACGCGCGGTCCCAAGCGCTGAAGAAGCGGTCGGGGTCGTCGAGCCAGCTCTGCCCCCAGAACGATTGGGCCCCGTTGCCGTACATGTTGCCCTCGGGCTCGTTGAACGGCACGAAGACGATCCGCTTCTGGTACTCCGCCGGGAGCTGCAACACCTGGTCGACCTGCTTCGCCATCGCGTCGAAGTACCAGGTCTCCTTCTCGGTGCCGTTGGCGCCGGGCACCTCGTAGGGGAACCCGCGGTTGATGTCGGTCATGTAGATGTAGACGTCGCCGTTGGACGAGTCCGCGAGCGGCTTCACGACTTCCAGCGCGTCGGCTCCCGGGTGCTGGGGGCCGTCCTGGGCCTTCGTCGACACCGTGCGGAGCTGGATGCCGTCGATGAGGTTGTTCGACGGGAGGCCGGGGCCGTAGAGGCCGTACAGCGTGCCGGAGGCACCGCCCATGAACGCGCCGGTGCGGTCTCCGACGTCCACCGAGAACTCGTTCGGAGTCGTCACCCGCACGGTGGCCGTCACCGTCGTGTCGGTGCCGTCGACCGTGCCCTCGACCGTGAAGACGCCGCGGTGAGCGTATGCCGAGGCGGGCACGTCGGCCCACGTCACGGGCGCGAGCCGTTCCTGGCCGTCGCTGAACCGCGCGGACACGCCCGGCAGCTGCGGCGCCACACCGACGTCCGTCCGAACCTCGGTCGACGTCTGCAGCACCTCGGTCACCGTCGGCGCCGAGTCGCCCGCGAGGGAGCGGACCTGCTCGGCCGTCAGCGCGGTGTCGTAGACCTGGAAGTCGTCGATGGCCCCCGCGAAGAACGGGTGCACGCCGGTCCAGAACGGCTGGCCGATGTATCCGGAATTCGGCGAACCGGCACCGTAGAGCGCCGTGGCGACGTCGACGCCGACGTTCGTGCGGCTCACCTCGAGCCCGTCGAGGTAGGAGATGAGCGTGGAGCCGTCGATCGTGGTGGTGACGAGGTGCCACTCGCCGGCGGGGAGAGCCGCCGAACCCGACGCGCCGACCTCGCCCTGGGACGTCGGCTTGACGCTGGAGCGGGCCTTGTCGTCGCCCGCGAAGCGGGGCGTGTAGAACGTCGCGCTGTCCTTGTCCTTGCCCAGCGTGTAGAGCCACTGGAAGGCGTCGCCACCGTTCCACTTCACCCACGAGGAGATCGTCGTGGACGAGAGCCCCTGGAACAGGCCCTTCGGGACGGTGATGTAAGGCGCCGTGCTCGACCCGGCCGCACCGCCGGAGAGCTCGAGCGCGTGACCGGTGCCTCGCGGGCCGTCGACGAGCTGCGCGGAGCCGGGGTTGGTCAGCACCCCGTCGCGGCCCTTGCCGGACGTGTCCGTCACGACCGCGTCGACGCCGGTGGCGCCGTCGAAGTCGTAGTCGAGGATGACGTGGCCGGCGACGTCGTCGGGGGTGGCGGCCGACGCCGGTGCGGCCAGCGCGGGTTGACCGAGGGACAGGGCAGCGGCGGCAAGACCTGCCGTGACTGCCGCGAGGGATCTGCGGGGGGAGATCCGTGAAACGGAGGGCATGGACTCTCTTCCTCATCGTCGAGTGGGAAAGGGCCGGTGCGTGTCGAACCGGTTCGATGAACGATAGGCAAAGCCGCCCGGAAGGTCAAGAGCCACCCGGGCGAAGGGTCGACCTCCGGCCCTCGCACGCCCCGCGCGCGGCGACGAGATCCGACCCTCCGAGAAAACACGCAACGCCTCTCCGCTTGCATTGCGGCGCGAGTCGTGTAACGATACAGGACGTCGCCGTTTGTATCGATAAACGGGGAGAAGCCATGGAGGCATTGTGAGCGCAGAGCAGCGCGGTCGGAGATTCTTCGCGGATCCCTCCCTCTCGCACTTCGATGGCAGGTTCTTCCTGTATCCGACCACCGACGGCTCCCCCGAGTGGGCGGCATCCAGCTTCCGCGTCCTGTCCTCGACCGACCTCGCGCAGTGGGACGACGACGGCGTCATCCTGCGCCTCGGCGAAGACGTCGCGTGGGCCGATCGCTTCGCGTGGGCACCGTCGGCCGCCGAGCGCGACGGACGGTTCTTCTTCTACTTCACGGCCGACGACAACATCGGCGTCGCCAGTGCCCCCACCCCGCGCGGCCCTTTCGTCGACTCGGGTCGCCCCCTCGTCGCCCGCGGCGCGTACCCGGGCCGCGCGATCGACCCCTCGGTGTTCGTCGACGACGACGGCACGGCGTACCTCGTCTGGGGGAACACCGTCGCCCACGTCGCCCGACTCAGCGACGACATGCTGGCCATCGACCCCGAGACCGTGTCGTCGTGGGAGCACCCGACCTTCCGCGAGGCGGCGCACCTGCACCGCCGCGGCGACCGGTATTTCCTGACCTGGTCGGAGAACGACACCCGCGATCCGTCCTACCGCGTGCGCTGGGCCGACGGCCCGGGACCCCACGGGCCCTGGCAGGACCGCGGCGTCCTCCTCGAAACAGCGACCGGATGCCGGCATCTACGCGACCGGCCACCACTCGATTCTGCGCCTCCCCGGCACCGACGAGTGGGTCATCGCCTATCACCGCTTCGCCGTGCCCGACGGCGACGGCTACCGGCGCGAGATCGTCATCGACCCGCTGCGCTACTCGGCGGTCGGCGATCTCGTTCCGGTGGAACCCGGCTCGCACGCCATCCGCTTGACCTCGTCCCTCGTACCCGAAACCCTCGACACCTGAGAAGAAAGAGAAAGCAATGATGCTCCCCACCCCGTCCTCGGTCGCGCACCGTCGCACGACTCGGACCGCCGTCGCACTGACCGTCGTCGGACTCGCCGCGGCCGCGCTGACCGGATGCTCCGGCGGCGCCGGAGGCGGCACCGATTCCCAGACCGTGACGTTCCTGTCCTGGGACACCCAGGACACGATGCAGCCCCTCATCGACCAGTTCGAGAAGGAGAACCCCGGGCTGACGGTGAACGCCTCGTACGCCCCGCCCGTCACGGACTACGTCCAGAAGCTCCAGACGCAGCTCGGCTCGAACACCGGCCCCGACGTGTTCATCATCACCGCCGAGAACAAGCACCAGCTCATGGACGGCGGCTTCGCGAAAGACCTCAGCGGCGAGTCCTGGATCTCGAACATCTCCGACGCCGCCCAGCAGACCTACAGCAGCAACGGCAAGGTCTACGGCGCCGCGATCGCGTCGTGGGGTGGCGGCATCCTGATCAACAAGGACATGCTCGCCAAAGTCGGGTACACCACGCCGCCCGCCACGTGGGATCAGTTTCTCGACCTCGGCACGAAGCTGAAGGACTCCGGCGTCACCGCGTTCTACGAGGCCTCCGACGGCATCCCCGTGACGCTGTCCGCCCTCCTCGGCGTCGAGAACGCCTCCATGGACAACGCGATGGACCAGGACATCTGGGACGGCAAGACCACCTTCGCCGACACCTGGACCCAGCCCCTCACCACCTGGAACCAGCTCTTCGAGAAGGGCATCGAGCCCCGCTCCGCCGCCGGCCTCACCGGCGACCAGGTGCTCCAGGCGTTCGAGCAGGGCCAGGTCGCGATGATCGGCACCGGCTCGTGGGCACTCGGCAACATCAAGAAGGCCGCCCCGAACCTCAACCTCGAGTACCTCGCCGTCCCGAACCCGAAGGGCGACCTGTACTGGTGCGGCGCCGTCTCCCCCGGCTACGCCATCAACGCAAAGGCGAAGAACCCCGAGGGTGCCGACAAGTTCGTGCAGTTCCTGCAGAGCAAGGAAGGCGTGGAGCTGTACCAGAAGGAGACCCAGTCGATCACCACGACGAAGGACTTCACGCCGCAGCTCGACCCGTCGCTCAGCGAGATGGCCCCGGCCGTCCGCGACGGCAAGATCTACCTGCCCGCCGTCAACTGGCCCGACCACGCCGACGTCATGACGAGCGAGTCGGTGGCTCTGCTTCAGCAGACCATCTCGGGCAAGATCACCCCGGCGCAGTTCGCGCAGGGAATGGACGACAAGCTCGCCTCCACCAAGTGACGGACGGGGCGGGGATGCCATGGCATCCCCGCCCCTTCTCGCTCCGGTCCACTCCTCCAGGAAGGAAGACGTCATGGCCGACGTCGCCACGACACGACGCCCGATCCTCGTCGAACCGACAAGGACGGCCCCTCGCGCGATCCCGCGTCTCCGACGACGGCGGGACGGCTTCGCCGCCGCGTGGTTCGTGCTGCCGATCCTCGTGGTGTTCGTGGTGCTGTACCTGATCCCGCTCGGGCAGTCGCTGTACTACAGCTTCACGGACTACAACGGCTACAGCCCCGACGTGAAGCTCGTCGGCTTCGACAACTACCTGCGGATCTTCCGCGACTCCTCGATGCTGTCCGCGCTCGGGTTCACGCTCGCCTACGCGATCCTCACCACGCTGCTGGTGACGGTGTTCGCCATCCCCCTGGCCATGGCCCTCAATCGGCGCTTCGTCGGCCGCGCGTTCGTCCGCTCCGTGTTCTTCTTCCCCGCCGTTCCCAGCGTCGCGGTCCTGGGTCTGGTGTGGACGTTCATCCTCAGCCCGCTCGGATCGGGTGTCATCAACTCGGTGCTCGGCGCGATCGGCGTCGCTCCGATCCCGTGGCTCGCCGACGAGACGCTCGCCCAGATCAGCGTCATCCTCGTCGCCGTGTGGGCGCAGACCGGCTGGCACGCGATGCTGTACCTCGCGTACCTGCAGAGCATCCCGTCCGACATCTTCGAGGCGTCCAAGCTCGACGGCGCCTCCCCGTGGCAGGAGTTCCGCAGCCTCACCCTCCCCCTGCTCACCCCCGCGATCACGGTCAGCCAGCTGCTGCTGCTGACCGGCGGGCTCAAGGTCTTCGACCTCCCCTTCACGCTGACGCACGGCGGCCCCGGTTTCGCGACCCGCACGCTCACCCAGTCGATCATCGAGAACGGCATCGCCCAGTCCGACATCGGCAAGGCGTCGGCCCTCAGCGTGCTGTTCCTGCTCGCCGTCGGGGCCGTGATCGCCCTGCAGCTCGTCCTGTCCCGTCGCATCGAGGAGCGCTACTCATGAAATCGAGCCGTGGCATCCTGCTCAGCGTCTTCCTGGTGCCCCTCGCGTGCCTCGTGGCGCTGCCGTTCTACTACATCGTCGTCAACACGCTGAAGACGCAGCCCGAGACGGCCGCGCAGCCGCTCGCCCTGCCGACATCGCTGTACCTCGACAACTACATCGAGGTGTTCCGCGACATCCCCGTGCTGCAGAGCTTCCTCAACACGCTGTACGTCACCGTCCTGTCGATCGCGATCATGCTGCTCATCGGTTCGATGGCCGCGTTCGGCGTCCTGATCGGCCGCGGGCGCCTCGCGAGCATCGTCGGCGTGATCCTCGTCATCGCGTTCGTCGTACCCGGCCAGGCGACGCTCGTCCCGCTGTACCGCATGCTCGCGGGCGTCGAGCTGGTCGACTCGCTCAACGGCCTGGTCGTGATGTACGCCTGCGGATCGATCTTCTGCTATTTCCTGATCATCGGGTACATGCGCAGCCTCCCGACGGAGCTGTTCGAAGCGGCCCGCATCGACGGCGCGGGCCCGTTCCGCGTGTACTGGTCGATCGCGCTGCCGCTCATCCGGCCGATCCTCGTGACCGTGGGCGTGTTCCAGACGATGTGGGTGTGGAACGACTTCATCACCCCGAACGTCTTCATCAACTCGCCGCAGAAGCAGACGCTCGTGCTGCAGGTCTACACGGCGGTCGGCGAGTTCACCACGAACTGGCCGGTGTTCATGACCCTCACCGTGATCGTGCTGATCCCCATGGTCGTGTTCTTCGTCTTCGCGCAGCGGCAGATCGTCAGCGGCCTCGTCAACGGCAGCGTCAAGGGCTGAACGCGGCGCGAACGCCCCGGAGCCGTCGGGTTCCGGGGCGTCGCCGCGATTCGCGCCTTCAGGAGGTTCGAGGGAGCGCCGCGCGCCGGGTCAGCCGGTGGACTCGCGCGCGACCACGCGGAACGGGCTCAGCACCTCGACCGCCTCGTGCGCGTCGTCCGCGATGCGAGCGATGAGGAGGTCGACCGCGGTGCGCGCCATGAGCTCGTGATCGGGGTCGACCGACGACAGCGACGGCACGAGGTGACGGCTGAACTCGACGTCGTCGAAGCCGATCACCTTGACGTCGTCGGGCACCCGCCGGCCCGCGTCCGCGAGGCCGCGCAGCACGCCGAGCGCGACGTAGTCCGTGACGCAGAACACGCCGTCGAACTCGATGCCGTCGGCGACGAGGGATGTCACGGCCTCGGCGCCGCGGCGCGGCGTGAACTCGTCGAGGGCCACCGTGAGCTTCGGGTCGTACGGGATGCCGGCATCCTCGAGCGCCTGCCGGTATCCGGCGTGCCGCAGCGTGGACACGTCGACGTCGCCGTTCTCGGGGAGCGGTCCATGCAGCACCGCGATGCGCCGTGCGCCGCGCTCGATGAGATGGGCGACGGCCGCGCGGGCGCCGTCGACGTTCGACATCGCGACGTGGTCGACGGGGCCCTGGAAGATGCGCTCGCCCAGGATCACGACGGGGAAGTCGACGCGCAGAAGATCGCGGTCCTCGCCGCCGAGGCCGACCGCGCTGAGGATCAGACCGTCGTACATGCGCACGCGCGACAGCGCCAGAGCGTTCAACTCGCTCTCGCGCTCACGACCGGTCTGTTCGATGACGACGTGGAGGTCGTGTCGGGCCCCCTCGGCGATCACCGCCGCGGCCAGCTGGCCGTAGTAGGGGCGGTCGATCTCGGGGACCGCGAGGCCGATCGTGTGGGTGCGGCCGCGGCGGAGGTTCCGCGCCGCGACGTTCACCCGGTAGTCGAGGCGGTCGATGGCCTCGAGCACCTTCTCGCGCGTCGCATCCGCGACGTGCGGGCGCTTGTTGAGCACGTTCGACACCGTCATCGGAGAGACGCCGGCCGCATGGGCGATGTCTCGGATCGTGACCACCCTGGCCGCCTTCCCGCGCTCAGGGGAGCGCTCTCTATAACGTTACAGCGAACCGCAGGCATCCCACAGCATCGGGATTGTCGCCAGCCATTTGTATCGATACAGTGGGCGCGGAGGGATCAATGGAGTTCGACCGGTACCTGTTCGCCTACTTCGTCAACGGCAGCGACGCCGACGCCGAGCAGGTGCGCTTCGCCGTCAGCCACGACGCCACCGCGAAAGGGTGGACACCGCTGCATGCCGGCGCTCCGGTGCTGCGGTCGACGGTGGGCGAGGGCGGCGTGCGCGATCCGTTCCTGACCCGCGACCCCCGGACCGGGCGCGTGCACCTGCTCGCGACCGACCTGCACGCGGCGGCGGACGATGCAGAGGGCCGCGCGGCGACCGGCGGTGAGGGCGGCGCGTGGGACCGCGCGGTGCGGCACGGAAGCCGCTCGATCGTGGTGTGGTCCAGTGACGACCTGGTGCGCTGGACTCCCCCGCACCTCGCGACCATCGCCCCCGCCGACGCCGGCAACGCCTGGGCCCCCAAGGCGTTCTGGCGAGCGGACCGCGGCGGGTGGACCCTGTTCTTCGCGTCCGCGCTGTACCCCGAGGGTGACTCGAGGTCGCGGGAGCGGCACCAGCGGGTGCTCTCCGTCGAGACGTCGGATTTCCGCGAGTTCTCCGCCCCGCGGACCTTCCTCGATCCCGGCCACGACGTGATCGACGTGACCTTCGCCGAGTTCGGCGGCCGGCTCCACCGCTTCTCGGCCGACTCCCTGACCGACGTCCCCGACGAGAAGTGGCGCTTCGTCTCGCAGGAGGTCGGCGACGCCATCGACGATTCCGCCTTCGTCGTCGTCCGCCGCGACCTCGGCCGTCCCGAACTCGAGCGCGCCGAGGGTCCCGCACCGTTCCCCGCCCTCGACGGCTCGGCCCTCTTCCTGCTCCTCGACGAGTTCGAGAAACGCGGATGCCAGCTCTTCCGCAGCGACGATCCGGCGAGCGGGCGCTGGGAACACGTCCCCGACGCCGGGCTCCCCGAGGGTGCCCGCCACGGCTCCGTCCTTCCGATCACGCGCTCCGAGGCCGAGCGCCTCCTCGAGACGGAGGACCCGTCGTGACCGAGACCACCGTCCACATCGACGACGTCGCGCCGGGCGTCGCGATCAACCCCGACATGTGGGGGGTGTTCTTCGAGGACATCAACGGCTCCGCCGACGGCGGGCTGTACGCCGAACTCGTGCGCAATCGCGACTTCTCGTTCGGCCCCCGCGACGATCCGGAGTGGCATCCGCTCACCGGATGGACGACCGACGGAGCCGTCGAAGTGGGCGACGCGCGCGCGAGCGGCGGACACCGGGTGCGGCTCACCGCTCCCGCCACGCTGGAGAACACGGGCTTTGTCGCTCTGCCGCTCACCGCCGGAGCCGCCTACGCCCTCACGGTGCGGGCGACCGCCTCCCCCGGCGCCGACGTCCGCGTCGCGCTCCTCGACGACGCCGGCGAAGCCGTGGCTGAGGCGCCCGTCACGGGCGACACCGACGCCGTGCTCGTCCCGCGACGCGACGCCGCCCACGGACGGGTACGGCTGCACGTGGCATCCGGATCCTGTGAGGTCTGGTGGGTGTCGCTGATGCCGACCGCGACGTTCCGCGGCGAGGCGAACGGGCTGCGCGACGACCTCGCGCGCACGATCGCCGACCTGCGCCCGCGATTCGTGCGGTTTCCCGGCGGCTGTGTCGCGCACGGCTTCGGCCTCGACAACCTGTACCGCTGGAAGCACACCGTCGGTCCGGTCGAGGAGCGCGTCGGCGACCGCAACATCTGGGGCTACCACCAGTCGATGGGACTGGGCTTCTTCGAGTACTTCCGCTTCTGCGAGCAGCTCGGCGCCGAGCCGCTCCCGGTGGTCGCGGCCGGCGTGTGCTGCCAGAACTCCCCCGGCGGCCAGGCCGGCTTCACCGACGCCGAGATGGACGACTACGTCCGCGACGTCCTCGACCTCATCGAGTACGCCAACGGCCCCGTCGACAGCCCGTGGGGCGCACGCCGCGCCGCCGCCGGCCATCCCGCACCGTTCGGCCTGCGCTACCTCGGCGTCGGCAACGAGGACGAGATCACGGATGCCTTCGCCGAGCGGTTCGCGCGACTGCTCGAGGCCGTGCGGGCCGCCGCCCCCGACATCGTGGTGATCGGGACGGCCGGGCCCTTCCCCGCCGGATCCGACTACGACCGCGGCTGGGAGCTGGCCCGCGAACTCGCGGTCGACATCGTCGACGAGCACTCGTACAAGGCGCCGAAGTGGTACTTCGAGCACCTCGACCGCTTCGACGCCTACGACCGCTCGGGGCCGCGGGTCTACGTCGGCGAGTACGGCTCGCGCGGCAACACGATGCTGTGCGCCCTCGCGGAGGCCGCCTCCATGATGGGGATGGAGCGCAACGGCGACGTCGTGCGGCTCGCGTCCTACGCGCCGCTCCTCGCCCGCGTCGACCACACGCAGTGGACCCCCGACCTCGTGTACTTCGACGACACCGAGGTCATGCTCACGCTCAACTACCACGTGCAGGCCCTGCACGCCCACGCCCCGGGCACGCGCGCGCTTCCCGTGCTCGTCGAGAACGCTCCGGCCTGGGAGCGCCCGCGCACCGGGCGCATCGGCATCCGTCTCCGGGCCGAGTCCGGCACGCTCACGGTCGAGCACGCGTCCCTGGATGCCGGCGGCCACCGGCAGCAGACCGGGCTCCACCGCGGCGAGCGCGACGTGCGCCTCCCGCTCGGAGCCCGGGGCACGGACTACACGGTGCGCGCGCGGGTGCGCCTCGAGGAGGACGGGCGCGACGGCTTCCTCGTCGCGTTCGGCGACGTGGACGGACCCGATCACTTCGAATGGCGGTTCGGCACGTGGGAGAACCGCTTCCTCGTGCTGTGCGAGGTCAGCGACGGCCTGTCGGACGAGTGGACCGAGCCGCTCCCCTCCCGCTTCGACGCCGGCCGCACGTACGACGTGGAGATCCGGGTCGAGGGCGGCGGGAAACACGTCGTCTGCCTCCTCGACGGCGACGTCGTGCACGACATCGCGCACGACGGCAGGCCCGAGGAGCGCTTCAGCGCCTCCGCCGTGGTCGACGACCGCGACGGCACGACGTGGCTGAAGATCGTGAACGCGACGGATGCCGCCGTCCCGCTCACCGCCACGCTCGCGTCCGGTCACGCGGTGTCGGCCCTCGAGATCACGAGCCTCACCGCCGACCCCGGTGAGGGCCGCCCGTTCGCCCCCGCCCCGGCCGCTCCGCGCGTCTCGCGGGTCGACGGCGCACGGTGGACCGTCCCCCCGTTCACGTTCGCCGTCGCCCGGGTCGTGCGCTAGCGCTCTCCCTTGGGGCCTCGGCGTCCGCGCGACGCGGCCCCGGCGCCCACGTGACGCGGCCCCGGCGTCCGCGCGACGCGGCCGCGGGCCGCGGCATCCCGTTGAGTGTCCAGGACACGCGGACCCGCGCGCTTCCGCTCCGCGTGTCCTGGACACCGAACAGCCGACCGCGCCCTCAGCAGGCTCCGGCCGCGACGCACGGAGCGTGCGCGAGGTCGCCCAGCGCCGGAGCGAGGCTGACGTCGGCCGCCGCGACGCGGGCGTCGACGAGGCTCGTGTACTGCTCCTCGAGGGCGGAGAGCCGCACGGCCTCGTCGGGGGCCGCCGCCGCCTCGGGGTGCTCTCCCCGATAGGACTGCACGGCAGTGGCGGAACCGTCGATCGCACCCGCCGACGCAAGCGCCTCGGACACCTCCTGCCGCAGGGCCCCGAGGAAGTAGTCGATGAAGTCCGACTCCGACAGGCTCGGCGGTCCGTACACCGGTTCCCCCGCACGCAGTGCCGCCGCACGGCGGTCGTTCTCCGCCGTCCACGCCTGCACCAGGTCGGCGTAGGTGCGCGGCGCGGACACGCCCGCATGCTCCGCGGCATCCAACTCGACCTGCAGACGGACGACGGATGCCTCGGCCCGGTCGATCAGGGATCGTGCGGGGGTCGTGCCCTGGATCGGGGTGTCCCAGAACCCCGCCGCCGCGACGTCGGCCCCGGAGGCCTGCGCCTGCGCGACGACGTCGGACCGTTCACGGGCGAGGAAGACGCTCACGGCACGGAAGGGCACGGGCGTCCCGTCCACCGTCAGCGCCGTGGCGTCCGGGAGCGGGGGTGCGGGATCGACCGGGGCCGGAGACCGCGGGAGGAGGAGCAGGACCACCGCGACGGCCAGGAGGCCGACGAAAGCGGCGGCGATCAGCACCGGGCGCGCACGGCGCCCGGCCGAGGGGCGGGTGCCGCCTCGACCGGGCGTCGTCCGGCTGCCGGCCGGGCGGGAGGTCCCACCCGGCCGACGTGCGTCACGGAGTGGCGAGCGTGGTGATCTGGGCGCCACTGAGGACCCGGTTGTAGAAGTGCACGTCGTCGATCTTCCCGCTGACCGGGTCGACGGGCGACAACGCCCACTCCGCTCCGCCGATGACCGTCGCCCCGATGGACTTCCAGGGTGTCGTGTACGACGCCGTGCCCTGCAGCGCGCCGTTCACGTAGAGCGAGATCGTGCCCGCACCCCGGTCGTACATCCCGAGCACGTGGTACCACGTGCCCGTCGCCGCGCTCGAGGTCGCCGACACGCTCGTGGCCGTGGAGTTGGTGTCGTCGGCGCTGCGCATCGTGAACGTGAACTTCCCGCCGCTGAGCTGCAGGTAGAACGGGCTGATGTTGAAGCCCGACATGCTCGCGAACGTCTGGTTTCCCGCTGTGTAGTCCAGGTTCACCCAGGCACTGACCGCGAAGCTCTGACTCGTGTCGACGGCGGAGGTGGGCGCCTCGCCGTACGACCCGGCCGAGCCGGGGAACGACAGGGCGTTGGCACCGATCTTGCCGGCGCCGGCCCACGCCGTCCGGGACTCGAGGTGGCCGGTCGGGAGGCCCGCCGTGACGTCGGTGAACGTGCCACCGCTGCCCTCGTCGAGCTGCCAGTACCCGGTCGCCCCGGTACCGAACGCGAACGCCTCGCGGTCGCTGATGGCGCGCGGCAGCGCGTGCACGTCGTCGACGGTCGCGTTGGCGAAGTCGACGGCGGCGCCGTTCCACTTGGCCTGACCGACCTTCGTGTGGCCCGTCGCCTTCCAGCCACCGCTGAACGCGGTCGAACCCTGGAGCGCACCGTTGACGTACAGCTTGATGACCTTCGCCGACGCGTCATAGACGCCGACCAGCTGCGCCCACGTTCCCACGGTCGCGGCCGGTCCGAAGACCTGGGCGTACGTGGATGCCGTGGAGTCGGCGCTGCGCGCGGTGAAGACGTACTTGCCGCCCTCGATCTGCAGGTAGAACGGGCTGATCGTCGACCCGTCGATGCTGAGGTACGTCTGGTTGCCGGTCAGCGAGGCGGGCTTGACCCACGCTGCCACGGTGTAGCTCGCGGACGTGTCGACCACGGGCGAGGCGGCATCCACGAATCCGGAGGCCGTACCGTTCAGCGCGACCGCACCGCTGCCCATCTGGGCCGAGGTCGTCCACGTCGCTCCGGACTGCAGCGTCGCGGGGTTGGCGTGCCCCGACGTGTCGTTCGCCGTCGTTCCGTTCGACTCGTCGAACCGCCAGTACACCCCGGGCGTCGACGCGCTCGTCGTGACACCGGCGCCGTTGTACGCACCGATGTTCGGCGCCGCGGTCGACGACACGGCGTTGCCGAAGTAGTCCTTGCCGCCGTTGTTGGAGATGACGTTGCCCGCGCCCAGTGCCGGGGAGCCCGCGCGCAGCTGGTACGCCGACGCCGTCGCGCGCCCGTCGCTCGCCCCGCCCGGATTGACCAGGAGCGGGTCGGCCGTGATCTTGCTCGTGTCCGCCGGCTCGGACGCCGGGTGCTGGCCGTAGAAGAGGTTGCGCGACCAGGTGGTGTTGTTCGTCTGGTAGCCGCCCGTGCCGTGCTTGACGATCAGGTTGTTCGTGAACGTCACGTTCCCCGGCGGGGTGCCGTTGGTCACGTCGCCGTTGTCCCCCGGCGGCATGTAGACGGTGTTGTTGGAGAAGTTCGCGGTCCCGCCGTTGGCGATGCCCTGGAGCGTCGCCCACACGGCGTTCGAGGCGCCGTCGTTCTGGCTGATGTTGTACCGGATCGTGGTCGTGCCCAACGCACCGAAGGTCGACGAGCAGCAGAACTCGATCGATCCCCACGGGTTGTCGTGCGTGTAGTTGTACTGCAGGGTCCAGTCGGTGTTGTTGTTGTCGATGTCGAACGCTTCGCCGTCGTAGAGCGCCCGCCAGTTGCGGGCGACCTCGTTGTACTGCAGGACGGCGTTGTTCGTCCATCCACCCCAGATCGCCGCACCCGAGAACCGGTAGCCGCTGTCGGTGACGACGTTCGACTGGATGACCGGACCCGAGCAGAACACGCAGACGATGGCGTTGCCACCCGCGTCGGTGATCGTGTTGTTCTGGATCACGATGTTGGTCGAGTTGATGTTGTGGTTGAGGCCGATCGCCGAACCGATGTAGATGCCGCCGGCATCCACGTTCTTCAGGGTGTTCCCCGAGAGCAGCACGTCGTCCCATGCCGCGGTGGTGTTGTTGTCGGTCTGGTCGAACGAGATGGCCGACGTGCGCGACGGCTGGGGGTCGCCGTTCTTCCAGAACCCGCTGACGTTGTCGATGAGGTTGTTGACGACGTGGATGCCGTGGAGCGTCCCGGTCGTGTCGTTGTCGGCGAGGAACCCGGCACGCGAGGCGTTCCCGCCGGCGCTGTTGGTGATCTCGAGGTTCTGGATCGTCCAGTCGTGCTGGTCGTGGAGGTACACGGTGGCCGCCACTCCGCCGCCGGCCAGGAGCGGCGCCGCGCCCGAGCCGTAGGAGGAGACGACGATCGGGGACGTGGACGAGCCCGACCCGAGGGGCGCGAACTGCCCCGCCCAGGTCCCTCCGCGCTGGAACAGGATCTGGTTGCCGGCGGCGAAGGTGGTGCCGTTCAGTTTGCCCAGGGTCTTCCACGCCGTCGTGGTCGAGCATCCGTCGGCGGCATCGTTGCCGGACGGGGAGACGTAGTAGGTCGTGCAGGCGGCTTGCGCCGGCGCGGACGCGATGACGGGGAGACCGATCGCGGCGAGGGCTGCGACGGCGAGCATGGCTGCGCGCCGTCTCCAACGAGGAGTCACGGGATGCCTTTCGAACAGGGCGCGCGCGGGGGGAGCCGCGCGCGCCCGAGGGAGGGGTGGGAGGTTACGGAGCGACGTGGAACGTCGCGTCGGCCTGGTCGTTCGCCGACGAGATGGGGTCGAGCTTCAGCTGGAAGCTGTAGTGCCGGATGTAGCGGTCCGGGTAGTTGTACGAGCGGAACGAGCTCCAGGTCGAGTTCGCCAGGCCCGGAACACGGGTGAAGGTCGCGTCCGCGGCGAACTGCGCGGAGTTGTCGTTCTGGTTCAGCACCAGCGCGAAGTTCGAGTGACGCAGGTAGTACCCGGGGATGTTGACCGACTCGAACGACACGGCGTTGGGATCGGCGAGCCCCGGAACGATCCGCCACTGCGAGTCGGCCTGCGGGTCGAACGGCAGCGGGTCGATGCGTCCCTGGTAGTTGGAGTGCCGCACGTAGCGGTCGGGGAAGTTCCAGGACTTCAGCCGCATGACCGAGGTCGTGCCGTACGTGCTCTGCAGGGCGTTGTACTCCGTGGCGGTGATCGGCTGGATGGTGTTGTGCTTCGAGCCGAGCGGCGCCGTGAAGTTCGCCTTGCTCACCGCGGTCCACGACCCCGTGGTGATGTCGCCCTGCCACACGTTGAAGGTGTTGTTCGGGCAGTAGTTGTCGCCCCACAGCCACCACTTCGTGCTGTCCGTGAGCGAGCGCACCACGGTCGGCGCCTCGACGCAGCTGCCCTGCGGCGGTGCCGTGACGTACTCGGTGAACGACCCGGGGTTCAGCGTCGTCGACTTGGCGCCTCGCAGCGTCGCGTCGCTCCCGCGGTAGTAGAGGTAGTTCACGCCGTTGACGCCCGTCACCATGTCGGCGTCGATGATGTTGCCCTGACCGTTGTTGTCGAAGAACACGGTCGGCGAGCTCGCGGTCTGGAAGTCCGTCGTGTACGACACGAGGATCTTCGCGACGTTGGACCCGTTCGGGATGCCGCTGAACAGGATGCCGTACTGCTGGCGCCCCGCGTCCCAGAACGCCTCGGGCGCCCACGAGTAGGAGTTGGTGTTCACCGCGTTGACGGTGAGCATGCGGTCGGCGGACCAGTTCACCAGGTCGGGCGAGGTCCACACGTGGATCGCCGGATTGGCGGCGAAGAAGTCGTTCCCCGTGGCGATGTCGGTCGCGAGCAGGACCCACGAGCCGTTCTGCAGTCGGTACAGGAAGGGATCGCGGATGCCTTTCGTCCCGGCGGTCGGAACGAGGATCGGCTGGTTCTGGTTGAGGGGCGTCCACTCCAACGCGTCCGGGCTCACGGCGAGGTGGACGGTGTTGGAGTTGCCGGAGCCGCTGGGGCTCTCGGTGAAATAGGCCATCACGTAGTCGGCGTTGGCCGTGGCGGCCTGCGTCGGGGCGGCCGGGGCGGCCACGACGCCGACCGTGGCGAGCGCCGCGGCGAGCGTGGCGATCGCAAGGAGGCGCCGGCGGATCCGGCGGGCGGGAGGCGACACGACGTCGCTGCGGTCATGCACGGGGTTCTCCGATCTGGAGCTGTCACCGATGACCGCTCCACGCGCGAGATTAGGGCAGTATGTATCGATACACAACCATGTATTCGTAACGATACAAACGGAGTTTTCCCCGCCCTGTCGGTGCGACCCTCGTCGCCCGGGCGGAACGACGGAGGACCCCGGATGCCAAGCATCCGGGGTCCTGCGTCGATCGAACGATCAGCCCCTTACGCGTCCGCGCGGCGGGGGCGACGCATCGTCCACACCACCCCTCCCGCGACGAGCAGGAAGGCGGCAAGGAGCGCGCCACCCAACGGAGCCTGCGCCCCGGTGGCCGCGAGCTGGCCGGCCGCGACCACCGTGATCGGCACGGTGGCGATCGTGCGCCCGTTCGCACCGAACACCACGATCGAATGGCTGCCCGCGGCGAGGTTGCCGGGGATCTGCACGTCGAACGTGACGCGGCCGCTGGCGTCGGCGGCCGGGATGCCGGCGATGCGGATCGGGGTGCTGCGCAGTTCGGCCGTGACCTGCTCGCCGGGCTGCAGCCCCGTCACCGTGACCTTCACGATGCCGCCCCGCTCGACCGTCGTCGTCGAGACGGACACGGTCGGCGTGGAGCCGGGTGTCGCGGTGGGCGACGCCGTCGGGGTCGGCGTGGCCGTGGGCTCGCCCGTCGGCTCCGGCGTCGCGGTCGGCTCCGGCGTGGCCGTCGGCGTCGGGGTCGCGGTCGGCGTCGGCGTGGCCGTCGGCGTCGGCGTCGCGGTCGGCGTCGGCGTCGGCGTCGGACCCGGGTCGTCCGGAACCTCACGCGGCGCGACGCTCGAGAGCGTCGGCTTCACGGCCTGGAAGAGCCCGTCCGCACCGATCTCGAGGCGGTCGATCGTCGTCTCGCGGTTGGTTCCGCCGCCGCCCGGGATCGCGAACCGGTGGTACGCGATGTACCACTCGTCGGTGCCCGGCACGTTGATGATCGAGCTGTGGCCCGTGCCGAGGATCCCCTGCGAGGCATCCTTCGACAGGATCACGCCGCGGTAGGTCCACGGCCCGTCGATGCTCGTCGACGTGGCGTACCCGACCCTGTAGTCGGGCGAGCCGGTGTCATCGATCGAGTACGTCAGGTGGTACAGACCGTCGCGGTAGTTCACGAACGAGCCCTCGCGGAAGTCGTTCAGACCCGAGATCGGCTTGATCGTGCCCGCCTTGATGCTCTTCATGTCGTCCGACAGCTCACCGTAGACAGGGTTGCCGTTCCCCCAGAACAGGTAGTACTTGCCCGTCTTGGGGTCCTGGAACGCCGCCGGATCGATGGCCTGTCCGCTGTGGACGCTCTCGCCGTTCGTGATCATCGGCTGCGCGTCCGCGGTGAACGGCCCCTCGGGGCTGTCGGCCACGGCGACGCCGATCTCCTTGCGGTTGTCCTGCGGGTTGTGGCCGCTGAAGTAGAAGTAGTACTTCCCGCCCTTCTCGATGATCGTCGGCGCCCACGCGTTGCCCGAGGCCCACGGAACGTTGCCGTTGGCGCCGTCCAGCGTCAGGAACGGCTTGTCCGAGCGCGTCCAGTCGACGAGGTTCTTCGACTTCCACACGTAGAACGTGTTGCCACCCCAACCGGGAGTGCCGTCGGTCGTGGCGTAGATGTAGTACGTGTCGCCGAACACCGCGATGTTCGGGTCGGCGTACAGCCCCGGCAGGACCGGGCTCTTCATCTCCACCGCCTTGAACGTCCACACGACGTCGGACTGACCCTCGGTCTTCAGCGTCACCGTCACCGGCGTGCTGAGATTGCGGACCGTTCCCGACGCCGGGGTGGCCGTCGTGCCGGGTGCGGTCGTGAACGTCGGACGCAGCTTCGACAGGTCGGTTCCCGGTACGACGGGGAACAGCACCGTGCGGTTGTCGGCGTCGACGATCGGGGCGACCTTGAGCGCAGCGGCATCCTGCAGACCGATGCCGGTCAGGAGGCCCGGGTTCTGAGCGGCGATCTCCTCCGGGCTCAACGCACGGTTGTAGAGCGCGAACTCCCGCATCTGGCCGCGGAACAGGTTGTCCTCGTTGTACACGGACTTGCCGAGGTAGTTCGCCAGGGTCGCGCCCTTGCCGATGTCGCCCGGTCGAACCGTGACGTTGGTGTTCTCGGCGACCTTCTGCCCGTCCAGGTACAGCCGCGCGGTGTTTCCGCTCAACGTGTAGGTGAGGTGCACCCAGCGGTCACGCGGGAGGGCGCTGGCGGCGGACGCGTTCTGCTCTCCGGTCCAGTTGCCCGTGGTGATGGCGCCCCGGTACTGGCCGTTGCCGGTCGAGAACAGGTAGCCGTTCCCCTTGCCGTCGGTGCCGGTGTTGCCGAAGCCGTACAGGAAGTACGGGTTCTTCTGCGCCGGATCGATCCGCACCTCGGTGTCGACGGTGAAGTCGGTCACCCCCGCCAGCACGTTGTCGGGCAGATCGACGTAGTCGTTGCTGCCGTCGAAGGTGAGCGCGCCGTTCGAGAACGTCGCACCGCCCTGGATGGTGCCGTCACGCCCCGCACCGGAGCGATCGTGGAGCGTCGCGCCCGAGCCCTCGGTGAAGTCGTACCGCAGGACCTCGCCCTTGGCATTGGCGGTGACCGGCGTCACGCCGGGGTCGGCCGGGAAGTTCGCGCGCAGGGCGGCGAGTTCTTCCGCGGTGACCGGCATGACCGTTCCGTGACGCGGGCTGCTCGGGAGCTTGTAGCTCGCCGGAACCTGCCAGTTCGGGTGCGCGATGTCGGTGGTGGCCAACGGGATGTAGCCGCGCCCGCCGTACTCGTCGACGAACAGGTAGTACTTGTCGCCGTTGACGTCACCCGGGTTCGACTTGAAGATGCTCGGGCCTTCGACGGCACCCGTGCCGGCGTTCTTGCCGATGCACGAGGCGACCTGCGTCCAGTCCTTCAGCGGAGCCGTGAGCACCGCGGAGCTCTCCTGGATGATGTCGCTGCACCCGGTGGTCCCGGCGCCCTCGTCCTTGGTGAAGCGCTGGTAGACGCCGTTCGCCTTGATGACGGTCGAGTCGATGCGGGAGATCCCGCCCTGCCAGACCTGGGGCTCGCTGAACGTCACGAAGTCGCGCGTGGTGGCGTACATCATGCTGTTGGGCACGTTCGAGGTGTGACCGGGGTCGTTCGCGGGGTAGATCTTCGACGCCCAGAACACGACGTACTGGCCGAGGCCCTCGTCGTAGTACGCCTCCGGCGCCCAGGTGTTGCCCGCGGTGTCGGGCGAGACCCGCACGTGACGCTGGTCGCTCCAGTGCACGAGGTCGTGCGATTCCCACACCTCGATGTACTTCGAGCCCACCGTCTGCGAGTCGCCCCAGGACGTGCCGCCGCCGATCGAGAGGTCGGTCGCGATCAGGTAGAACGTGTCGCCTTCGGGAGAGCGGATGATGAACGGGTCGCGCAGGCCCTTCTCGCCGTACTTCGAGGTGAAGACGGGCTTGCCGCCGTTGAGCTCGGTCCACGACAGGGCGTTGTTGCCGTTGCTCGCGGCGAGGTAGATGTTCTCGCCCGCGAGCGTGTTGCCCGTGAAGTACGCGAACGTGTAGCCCTCGAAGGCGCCGAGGTGCACGGCCTTCCGGACCGTCACGACGATGTCGCGGGTCTTCGTGGTGGAGCCCTTCGTGACGGATGCCGTGAGCGTGACCTTCGTGTCCGACTCCGGCCGCACGACCACGCCCGTGGTGGACACGACCGCGGGGTTCGAGCTCGTCCAGGTGACGGGCAGTCCGCCGGCCGTGGTCGGCAGGGTCAGGTTGCCGCGCGCGTCGTCCGCGTTGACGACGGTGATCGAATCGAGCGCCTTCTGCGCCGTGCCCGCGTCATCGGGAACCGCGAGCACCGTCGCGGTGAAGCCGGCGGTCTCCGTCGCGGATCCGCGGGTGAGCGTGGCCGTCAGCGTGACCTTCGCGTCCGGCTGTCCTGCCGCGGGGCGCGTCACCGCGCCGGTGGAGGACACGACCGCGGCGTTCGAGGACGACCACGAGATGCTCGCGCCGTTCGGGCCACTCGTGGGCAGGGTGATGTTCGCGGTGACGGCGCTGAGGTCTCCGAGATCCAGCGCGGCCTTGTCGCGCGCGACCCGCTGCGCGTCGGTGGCGACGAGCGCGGTCACCTCGTCGGCGGCCAGCGCCCGGTCGTACAGGCGGAAGCCGCGGAGGCTGCCCGCGAGGCGCTTGTCGGGGGTGTAGTTCGAGCGGCCGAGGTAGTTGGCCGTCGTCGTGCCGTTGCCGATCGATCCGGGGGTCGTCGTCGTATTGGTGTTCTCGGCGACCTTGACGCCGTCGATGTAGAGGCGCGAGGTCTTGCTCCCCGCGTCGAGGGTGTAGGTGAGGGTCTTCCAGACGCCGCGGTCGAGGTTCGCCGACCCGCGCGTCTCCTGCTCCGTGGTCCAGTTGCCGCTGGCGATGCCCGTGCGCGCGGGGTTTCCCGTGGCGAACAGGTAGCCGTTGCCGTACCAGTCGGTGGTGTTGCCGAGGCCCCAGATGAAGTAGTTGCCGGACTGCTCCGGGCGCACGAGGACGTCCGTGCTGACGGTCACCGACGAGAGCCCCTTGAGGATGTCGTTGGGAACGCTCACATAGTCGTCCGCGCCGTCGAGGCGCACTCCGCCGGCGCCGGTCAGCGACGGTCCACCGACATAGGTGGCGTCGCGGCCGTGGCCGGAATCGTCGCGGGCGACGGTTCCCGATGTCTCGTCGAGCGGGTAGGAAACGACCAGTCCGGTCGCGGGAGTGTCCGCATTTGCGGCTATCGGGAGTGTGATCGGCGCCGCGACCAGCGCGGCGACGACCGGGACGGCGAGCGTCCAGGACGGGAGACGGCGGGGGAGAGCCGTCCGATGGAGCGTAGGCACGGGGGTGCTGATCCTCTCGTGAATGCGACATTGCATGGGGTCGTCGACAGCGACGACTCTCGTGATGTTAGCGCTCACACTCCGCGAAGACCAGGCTGTGACGCGATCGTTGCCGTGTGAGCGGTCCCACGAACGGCGGGTGAACCGCGGTGCGTGTCGAGCGGTCGGGGCGGCCCCGGGCGCCCGAACGGCTCGCCTCAGGGACGCAGCGGCGCCGAATCGCGCACGACGAGGCGCGTCGGGAGCGGGGTGCTCTCACTCACCGTGTCCGGCTCCTCCACCATCAGCAGCACCTTCTGCATGAGGATTTCACCCAACGCGGCGAAGTCCTGGCGCACGGTGGTGAGCGAGGGGAACAGGAACGGCGCCTCGGGCACGTCGTCGAAGCCGACCACCCCGATGTCCTCCGGCACGCGGAGGCCGCGCTCGCGCAGCGCGGACAGCACTCCGATGGCCATGTGGTCGTTGGCGACGAAGATCCCCTCGCCGGGGGCGAGGTCGGTCTCGGTGGCGATCCGGTAGCCGCTCGCGGCCGACCAGTCGCCGTGGACGGGAGGCGTCGACTGCGCCCGCGCGGAAGCGATCTCCTCGCGCCACCCGCGGAGGCGCTCGACCGCGTCGGGGTTGCGCGCGGGACCGGCGATGTGACGGACCGTGCCGTAGCCCGACTCGAGCAGGTGCCGCACGGCCGCCCGGGCGCCGCGGTACTGGTCGATGGCCACGAGGCGCGGGTGCGGGCGGCTGGTCGTGGCCGCGGCCACGATCGGCACGTCGATCTCGATGGCCTGCACCGCCGCGAGCACTTCGACGTCCACGACGATGAGCACGATGGCATCCACGCGCTGTTTCAGGAGCCCGTCGATCGCCGAGCGGACGGCGGCGACGTCGTTCTGGGGCGAGCTGATCGCGTCGACGTTGTACCGCGCGGCGCGCGCCGCGAAGTTGAAGTTCGTCGCGATCGACGAGGGGCCGTAGTCGACGGTCCCGGGAGTGACGAGGCCGATCGTCCGGGTGCGACGCGTGACGAGCGCCCGCGCGGCGGGCGACGGGCTGTACCGGAGCTGCGCGATGGCCTGTTCCACGCGCGCCCGCGTCGCCGGGCGCACGTTGGGCATGTTGTTCAGCACACGCGACACCGTCTGGTGCGAGACGCCGGCCAATCGGGCGACGTCGAAGATGTTGGCGGTGCGGGATGCCTTCTCGTCAGCCATCGGACAGCCCCTCTTCCTCCGTGGCGGGCTTGGCCACGAGGGCGAGGAGGGCGTCGGACGTGAGTTCCGCGGCGGGGAGGATCTGCGCGAGCACGCCGTCGCGCATCACCGCCACCAGGTGGGCGACACGCAGCACCTCGTCGAGCTCCGCGGAGATGTAGACGATCGCCAGGCCGTTGTCGGAGAGCTCCCCCACCAGGCGCTGGATCTCGGCCTTCGCTCCCACGTCGATGCCGCGCGTCGGCTCGTCGAGCACGATGACGCGGGGCGACAGCGCGAGCAGTCGGGCGAGGAGCACCTTCTGCTGGTTTCCCCCCGAGAGTGTGGAGACGGGGCGATCGATGTCGGCGGGACGGATGTGGAGCGCCTCGACCCAGCTCGTCGCCAGCTCGCGGCGTCGCGCGGTGCTCAGCCGGTGGAAGATCCCCCGCTGCGCCTGCAGCGCGAGCGTGATGTTGTCGAGGACGCTGAGGTCGCCGATGATCCCCTCGGTGCGCCGGTTCTCGGACGAGTAGGCCACCCGCCGACGGATCGCGTCGCGGGGCGACCCGAGCCGCACCGGCTCGCCGTCGATGCGCACCTCTCCCCCGTCGGGATGGTCGACGCCGGTCAGCGCACGCGCCAGCTCGCTGCGTCCCGACCCGAGGAGACCGGCGACGCCGATGACCTCGCCCTCGGCGATGTCGACGTCCGCCTCGCGCAGGCGGGGTCCGGATGCCAGTCCCCGCGCGCGCACGATCGACGGGCCCTCCGCGGGCAGGGACGTCCGCTGTCCCAGCGGCGCGAGAGCGTCGGCGGCGGCACCGAGCATCTTCTCGACGAGGTCGATGCGGAGGAGCTCGCGCGTGCCGTACTCCCCCACGAGGCGCCCGCCGCGGAGCACCGTGACCCGGTCGCAGATCTCGTAGACCTGGTCGAGGAAGTGCGACACGAAGATGATCGCGATCCCCTGGTTCTTCAGGTCACGGATGACGCGGAAGAGCTCGGCGACCTCGTCGGCATCCAGGCTCGATGTCGGTTCGTCGAGGACGAGGACCTTCACGTCGATCGAGACGGCGCGGGCGATCGCGACGAGTTGCTGGATCGCCAGCGGATGCGTCGACAGCACCGAGGACGGGTCGACGTCGACACCGAGGGCGGAGAGCGCTTCGATCGCGCGCTCGCGCATCGCGCGGTGGTCGATCATCCCGAAGCGGCGCGGCTCCCGGCCGAGGGAGATGTTCTCGGCGACCGTAAGGTTGGGGAGGAGATCGATCTCCTGGTAGACGGTCGAGATCCCCACCGCCTGGGCGTCCGCCGGGGTGGAGAACTGCCGCGGGCGCCCCTCGAGGAGGATCTCGCCCTGGTCGAGCCGGAGCGCGCCCGTGATCGCCTTGATCAGCGTCGACTTGCCGGCACCGTTCTCGCCCATGAGGGAGTGCACCTCACCGGGGCGCAGCCGGAAGTCGACATCGGCGAGCGCCGACTCGACGCCGAAACGCACCGTCGCCCCGCGCACCTCGAGGAGGGGCGGGGCGACGGTCGACATGGGGTCAATCATGCCCTCGCGATGACCGCAGCGTGAACATCCTGTGCGGGCGCGTCATTTGCTGAGGGCCGAACGGGACACGATGATCCGCTGCACGACGACGAAAAGGAGGAGGAGCGCGCCCACCGTGATGCGCGTCCAGGACTGCTCAGCACCCGAGAACGAGATGATCGTGCGGATCAGGCCGTAGACGAAGACGCCGATCATCGAACCGAGAACGAAGCCACTGCCGCCGGTCAACAGCGTCCCGCCGATGACGACGGCGGCGATCGTGTCCAGTTCCGTGCCGACACCGTTCAGGGGGTATCCCGCACCGGAGTAGGCCGTCAGGACGATCCCCGCGAGACCCGCGCACACCCCGCTGATGACGTACACCGAGAGCTTCGCGCGCACGACCGGGAGACCCATGAGCCGGGCCGACTGCTCGTTGCCACCGACGGCGTAGACGGTGCGCCCGAACCGCGTGAAGCGGAGCACGAAGGCCGCGAGCGCCACCGTGAGGAGCGCGATGATGCCCGTCGGCGTGATGTACCACCCGGCGAACGAGAAGCGGGTGGACTGCAGCCACAGGATGCCCTCGTTGTCGACCTTGATCGACTCGAGGCTCACCACGAACGCCAGTCCACGGGCCAGGAACATGCCGATCAGCGAGGCGATGAACGGCTGCACGTCGAAGAACTGCACCAACACCCCGATCAGCAGACCGATGGCGGCGCCGATGAGGATCATCGCGGGGACCGCGACGGCGACCGGAACGCCCTGCGAGAGCAGACTCGCGCACAGGATGCCGGTGAACGCCATGACCGCGCCGACCGAGAGGTCGATGCCCCCGGTGAGGATGACGAAGGTCATGCCGACCGCGAGGACGAGCAGGTACGCGTTGTCGAGCAGGATCGACGACAGGATGCGCGGGAGCTGGAAATTGGGGAAGTACGCCATCGCCCCGGCGATCATGATCAGCAGGATCGCGATCGCGGCGAACACCGGGATCCAGGAGACGTGACGGTTCAGGAACCGGCGATACGTGGTGGTGGCGGCGGCACCCGAGGGGCCGCGCTCGGCGGTGAGAGTGACCATCAGGACAGCACCTTTGCGTCGGGACGTCGGGTGAGGGGCCGCAGGGCCGAGCGGCCCGCGGTCTGGAAGAACGCGCGGAACCGGCGCGACTGCAGCAGCACCACGATCAGCACGGCCGCGGCCATGAACACGGGGCTGACGGCGGGCGGCACGCCCAGGAACGTGATCGTGCTCTTGAGCGTCTGGATCGTGAAGACACCCACGACCGTGCCGGCCAGGCTGAACTTTCCACCGGCGAGCGAGGTGCCGCCGAGGACCACCGCGAGGATGGCATCCAGTTCGATGTACAGACCGGCCGCGTTGGCGTCGGCGGCCATGATGTTCGAGCTGTAGAGGACACCGGCCATGCCGGCCAGGGTGCCGCTCGCGATGTAGGCGCCCCAGATGATGCCGCGCGAGCGGACACCGGCCAGACGACTCGCCTCGGGGTTGATGCCGACGGCCTCGGTGAGCATGCCCAGCGCCGTGCGCCGCTCGACGATGCCCACGACGATCACCGCGGCGATCGAAACGTAGAACGCGAACGGCAGCCCCAGGACGTATCCCTGCGCCATGAACTGGTACGGGTCGCTGTTGATCGTCGTGATGAAGCCCTTGGTGATGAGCAGGGCCACGCCGCGACCGGCGAGCATCAGCACGAGTGTGGCGATGATGGGCTGGATGCCGAGCACCGAGACCAGGAACCCGTTCCAGACGCCGAGCAGCAGCGCGGTGCCGACGGCGGCGACGATCGCGATCATGACGACGCCGAGGTTGCCCGGGTCGGGTGAGGCCTCGATGATCGTCAGCGCCACGGCACCGGAGACCGCCATGATCGCGCCGACCGACAGGTCGATGCCGCGCGTGGCGATGACGAGGGTCATGCCGAGTGCGACGAGCATCAGCGGAGCGCTGTTGCGGAGGATGTCGATCAGCGACCCGTAGAGCTCGCCGTTCTGCACGGTGATGCTGAGGAACGACGGCCGCGAGATCGTGTTGACGGCGATGAGCGCCACCAGTGCGGCGATGGGCCACACGAGGCGGTGCGAAAGGAACTTCTTCATGCGATCTTCTCCCGATCGGACGACGTTGTCTCGGGCTGCCCCTCGGCGATGTAGGCCACCAGGCCGTCGAGGTCGACGTCCTGGGTGGCCAGCTCGCCGATCTTACGACGATCGCGCAGGACGGCCACGCGTTGTGCGATGCGCAGCACCTCCTCGAGTTCGGAGGAGATGAACACGACGGACAGGCCCTTCTGGGCGAGCTCGGCGACCTTGCGCTGGATGTCGGCCTTCGCGCCGACGTCGATGCCGCGCGTGGGCTCGTCGAGGATCAGCAGTTCCGGCGCGGTGGCCAGCCACCGGGCGAGCAGCACCTTCTGCTGGTTGCCGCCCGAGAGGTTGCGGATGAGCGCGTTCGGATTCGCGGGGCGGACGCCGAGCGCGGTGATGTATTCGTCGACGATGGCCTGCACCTCGGCGGCTCCGAGCTTGCGCAGCGCGCCACGACGGGCCTGCACGCCCAGGATGATGTTCTCGGCGACGGTGAGGTCGCCGACGATGCCCTCGGCGCGACGGTCCTCCGACGAGAAGGCGATGCCGC
The DNA here is from genome assembly GCF_049739645.1 of Microbacterium sp. SLBN-111. NCBI lineage: Bacteria > Bacillati > Actinomycetota > Actinomycetes > Micrococcales > Microbacteriaceae > Microbacterium > Microbacterium sp. SLBN-111. The sequence continues at coordinate 1,915,594 of NZ_JBMGQH010000001.1, read as the reverse complement.
GGTCGAGAGCGTGACGCGGCGAGCCGAGACGCGACGGCGATCCGCCGACGTCGACCTGGCCCTGGTCGGCGCGGTCGGCACCCGCGATCAGGCGCGCGAGCTCCGTTCGGCCCGAGCCCAGGAGTCCCGCGAGACCGACGATCTCGCCGGGGAAGACCTCGAGGTCCACCGGCTCCAGGGCGTTCTTGCGGGCCAGCGAGACGGCCTTCAGCACGGGCGTACCGGAGCGGTCGATGACGCGCTCGGCGCTGGCCGAGATGGCATCCAGTTCGCCGAGCTCGCGGCCGATCATCTTCGCCACCAACTGCTCGCGGCCGAGCTCGGCGATCGGGTACTCCCCCACCAGCGTGCCGTTGCGCAGCACGGTGAGGCGGTCCGAGATCTCGTAGATCTGGTCGAGGAAGTGCGAGACGAAGAGGATCGCGACGCCACGGTCGCGGAGATCCCGGATGACGCCGAACAGCTGTTCGACCTCGCCGCGGTCAAGGCTGGACGTCGGTTCGTCGAGGACGAGCACGGTGGTGTCGACCACCATCGCGCGACTGATCGCGACGAGCTGCTGCACGGCGATCGAGTGGCTGGCGAGGATCGAGCGGGTGTCGATATTCAGGCCGAGCTCGGCGAGAGCCTTCGCGGCCGCAGCGTGGGTCGCGCGCCAATCCACGAGGCCCGCGCGGCGGATCTCGTTGCCGAGCATCACGTTCTCGCCGACGGACAGGTTCTGGCAGAGGTTGACCTCTTGGTACACGGTCGCGATACCGGCGGCTTGTGCGTCGGCGGTCGAGCGGAACAACCGCTCCTCACCCTGGACGCGGATGGTGCCGGAGTCGATCCCGTACACACCGGTGAGGGCCTTGATGAGGGTGGACTTGCCGGCGCCGTTCTCTCCCATGAGGGAGTGCACCTCACCGGGATAGAGGGTGAAGTCCACGCCGTCGAGCGCCTTCACTCCGGGGAAGGAGATGCTGATGCCGCGCATCGCGACGACGGCAGCACGTTCGGATGTCATGCTCGATCGCTTTCTCAGGGGGTGAGCGGAGGGTGTGCGGGGCCGAGTCGGCCCCGCACACCCGGAGAGGGGACGGACGCGATCGCGTCCGCGGAGGGATCAGTACTTGCGGTCGGGCAGAGCGGCCTTCGCCTGCTCCTGGTCGAACGCCTGGTCCTCGACGATGTACTGCTTGTCGACGGACTCGCCGGCGACGACCTTCTTCACGACGTCGGCGACCTTCTCACCGAGCAGCGGGTTGCACTCGACGATGTAGTTGAACTCGCCGTCGGCCAGAGCCGTCATGCCGTCCTTGACCGCGTCGATCGTCACGATCTTGATGTCGGTGCCGGGCTTGAGACCGGCGGCCTTGATCGCGTCGAGGGCGCCGAGGCCCATGTCGTCATTGTGCGCGAACAGCAGATTGATCTGCGAGCCGTACTTCTGGAGGAAGCCCTCCATGACGGTCTTGCCCTCGGCGCGGGTGAAGTTACCCGTCTGCGAGTCGAGCACCTTGATGTCGGTGCCCTTGATCGCGTCGTTGAAGCCGGTCGCGCGGTCGGTAGCCGCCGACGAACCCGTGGTGCCCTCGAGAACGACGAGGTTGGTGGGGGTCTTGCCGAAGTTGTCGGCGACCCACTTTCCGGCGGTCTCACCTTCCTTCTTGAAGTCGAGGCCGACCCAGCTGGCGTACAGGTCCTTCGACGCGGACACCGTGCGGTCCTCGAGGATCACCGGGATGTTGGCATCCTTGGCTTCCTTCAGCACGTCGTCCCAACCGTCGGTGACGATCGGGGCGAGGACGATGGCATCCACACCCTGGTTGATGAAGCTGCGGACCGCGGCGATCTGCGCCTCGGGCTTGTTGTCGGCGGCGTTGAAGATGAGGTTGAAGCCGTTGGCCTCGGAGAACGCCTCCTTCATCGACTCGGTGTTGGCGCTGCGCCAGCCGCTCTCGGAACCGGTCTGGGCGAACCCGACCGTGATCACCTTCTTGTCGCCGCCGTCTCCGCCGGCCGTGGAGCCGCCACCGGCGCAGCCCGTCGCGGTGAGAGCGATCGCGCCCACGAGCGCGAGCCCGGCGAGAGTCTTCTTCGCCTTCATGTTGAAACCTCCTCGTTTCGCCGGCTGCGTCGCCGGTTCATGTGATGCAGCCCCCTCGGGCGGGCTGACTCCTGAATGTTAGCGCTCACACTTGCGGTGCTGTCAAGAACGATTTGCAACGGAAAGATCACGGCGTGCGCGATGTGAAGCCTCACAAAAATGAGAAGGCGATGAGAAACAGTCCGCAACGGGTGCGCGCGCCGCATCCCCGGCCTACCGTTCCCCTACGCGACGACGACGTCGCGCAACATCCGAAGGAGAACAACGATGAAAACCCCCCGGACCTCTCGTTCCCTGCGTCGGCTCGTCCTGGCCGGTGCTCTCGCAATGGCCGCGGTGATCGCGCCCCTCACCGTCACCCCTGCCCCCGCCGAGGCGGCGGGACGCATGACCTACACGCTGTACACGGAGGCAAACCCCACGGCCGACCAGGCGGACGCCTACCAGCGCATCACCGCCGCGATGGACGCGGCCGTCGCGCGATACAACGAGTTCAGCGACTTCGACCGGCACCTGAACGTCTACTACGTGCCGGGCGTGCCCACCGCCGAGGCGAGCATCGACGGCACCATCCGTTTCGGCGAGAACCGCAGCTTCATGCAAGAGCGCACCGCTCTCCACGAGATCTCGCACACGGTCGGAAACGGGACGGCCAACGCGTGGTACGCGATGTGCCAGAACGGCCAGTGGACCGGTCCGAACGCCAACGCCAAGCTCGCCGAGTTCGACGGGGCCGGCGCAACGCTCAACTGCGGGGGTTCCCACATCTGGCCCTACGGCCTGAACTACGACGACGAAATGTCGGACGTCAACGCCGACCGGCACGTTCAGATCATCTGGGCGATGATCGCCGACGGCATGTGATCCGCGGCGGACGGGGTCGGGATGCCGAGCGCTCCCGGCCCCGTCGGCGCGCTCCACGTTTCGCCGGATTTCGCCTCGAGGCCCCGGCGTCCGTGACGCGCGTTACCGTCGAAACATGACTTCCCTCCCGCAGGAGCGCCCCGAGCACACGCCGACCATCGGCACGTCCGTCACCGCGGACGACTTCAAGCGCGCGTTCCGAGGCCACCCCGGCGGCGTCGCGGTCATCACGGCGTACGGCGAGCACGGCCCCGTCGCCCTCACCGCTTCGTCGGTGTCGTCGGTCTCGGCCGACCCGCCGCTGCTGATCTTCTCGGTGTCGAGCCTGTCATCGGCGACGCCCACGATCGTCGCCGCGTCGACCATCGTCGTGCACCTGCTGGACGTCGAGGACATCTCGCTCGCGCGCGCCGGAGCCACCAGCGGCCTCGACCGCTTCGCCGACACGTCGGCGTGGTCGCGCCTGTCGACCGGCGAGCCGGTCTACCACGGCGTGCGCGCATGGCTGCGCTGCGCCGTGGTGAGCCGGATGGATGCCGGCGGCTCGACGGTCATCGCGGCCCAGGCCCTGCAGGTGAACATCGAGCGCGACCTCGAGCCCGGCGAACCCGGTGCGGCGCTGGTGTACCACAACCGTTCGTGGCACGCCCTCGGCGGAGCACTCGCTCCTGGACTGAGCTCTCCGCCCGGGGTCAGTGCGCGGCGGCCTCGCCGCGCGAGAAGATCCGACGGATGCCGCTCACCACGGCGACGATGAGGAGGCCGAGGATCAGGCCGAACACCGCCGAGATCGCCGTGTCCACGATCCAGACGACGACCGGTCCGGTCACCTCGATCGCGTGCTCGACGGCGTGCAGAAGGTCCGCCGGTCCCGCCCACAGCGTCTCGCCCAGGTTCTGGATCACGAGGTGGCCGCCGACCCACAGCATCGCGATCGTCCCGATGACGCTGATCACGCGGAAGACGGCGGGCATGGATGCCACGACCCGGGCACCGAAACGACGGACGCCGCGCGCCGGGCTCTTCATGAAGCGCAGGCCAATGTCGTCGATCTTCACGAGCAGCGCGACGGCGCCGTAGACGACCACCGTCATCGCCAACCCGATGATGAGCAGTGCGCCGAGCGTCATCCAGATTCCGAAGTCCGGGTCGAGACTCGAGAGCGCGATGAGCATGATCTCCGTGCTGAGGATGAGGTCGGTGCGCACGGCGCCGAAGACGAGCTTGCGCTCGTCGCGCGGCCCGTCCTCCTCGTCTTCCCCGTGTGAGACGCCGAACCACTCGAGCACCTTCTCCGCGCCCTCGTAACAGAGGAAGCCACCGCCGAGGATGAGCAGGAACGGGAGGACGCCCGGAGCGAAGGCCGTCAGCAGCAACGCGATCGGGATGATGATGACGTACTTGTTGATGATGCTGCCGAGGGCGATCTTCCAGACCACGGGCAGCTCGCGCGCGGGCGTGATCCCCTGGACGTACTGCGGCGTCACCGCGGCGTCGTCGATCACGACGCCGGCGGTCTTCGCGCTGGCCTTGAGCGCGGCGCTGAGGATGTCATCGACGACGGCGAGCAGTCCGACCGACATGCGTGGATCTCCCTGGGTGGATGGCTGCGACGGGAGGCCCGCGCAGTGACGGAGTCGTCAGAGCGACCCTAGCGGCCCGGCGCCGCAGGGGTCGCCGGGGAGCTTTCGCCCGGGGTGATCGAGTACTGTTGCGCCGCTTCGGCGCGGCGAATCGTGCGACGCTGAACGGATGCTCGAGACCCTCACGCTTCCCACCCTGGTCGTCGCCGCGGTCTTCGCCGTCAGCGGCATCGGCAAGCTCCTCGACCTCCGCTCGGCTCCCGCCACCCTGCGGGCGCTGCGACTGTCGGGGCTGCCGCCGCGCCTGGTCGTCGCCGGTGTCGCCGCGGTCGAGATCGTCCTGTCCGCCGCGCTCCTGCTCACCAGCGGTCCCGTCCGCGTCGGGGCGGCGGTCGCGGCGCTCGCCGTGACGCTCGGCTTCCTCGCGATCGGGCTGCGTGCCCAGGCGCGCGCGTCGACCGACGACTGCGGCTGCTTCGGGCGACTGGCATCCACGCGTGTCGGTCCCGCCATGACGGCGCGCAACATCGCGCTGACGGTACTGGCGGCACTCGCCCTCCTGGGGGCAGTGCTCTCTCCCCTCGCGTCGGCGGTGGCCCTCAGCCTCGTGCTGTCGCCGTTGCTCGCCCTCGTCGTGCTGGTCAGCATCGTCGCGGTGGGGGTGGTCGGTGCGACGCTGTGGAGCCCGCCCACCCCGACCGCGCCGACGAGCGGGAGCGTCCCGGATGCCGCTCTGATCACGCCCGAGGGCGGCGTCGTCGTTCCGCGCCAGCGCGCGCTCCGCGGGCGCGCGCAGCTGCTCCTGTTCGTCCGCCGCGGATGCAGCTCGTGCGAGAACCTCATCAGCCGGATGACGTGGGACCGCGAGCTGCTCGAGACCCTCGTGGACGTGCGGCTCATCGTCCCGGTCGGCGACGGTTCTCCCCTCAGCACCGCGGACGAGGGCCTCCACGCCGATCCGTCCGGGGAGTTCGCCGTCGCCCTCGGCATCCCGGGCAACCGTCCCGTCGGGGTCCTCCTGACGACGACGGGGGAGATCCTGCAGCCGGTCGCGGTGGGCGGCGACGAGACCGCGACGCTGGTCGACACCGTGCTCGCCGCGGCCGCCGACGCGCGCGCCGACGAGGGCTCCTCGACGACCTGACGCGTGGGGCCCGGAGGATCCGACAATCGTCCCTGTCGCGGCCACGACGACCTGGCTAGGGTGAATCACGTCCGCTCCGGGGAGGAAAGAGGCATCCATGTCGTTCATCACTCGAGGGTTCTCCGGACGCCGAGGCGACCGCGATCCGCGCCTCCCTCCCGGCCAGACGCTGGTGGGCGACTGGCCCGTGCTGTCGGCGGGACCGACACCGGAGGTCGAGTTGGACGAATGGGAGTTCGTCGTCCGTACCGAGAACGGCGATCACCGCTGGAACACCGAGCAGCTCCAGGCGCTCGGCATGGAGGACATCACCGTCGACATCCACTGCGTGACGCACTGGACCAAGCTCGACATGCCGTGGCGTGGGGTATCGCTCGACCGCATCTTCGAGGAGGTCGAGACCGCGCACGACTACGTCATGGCGCACTCGTACGGCGGCTACACGACGAACGTGCCGCTCGAGGACCTGCTGGACGGCAAGAGCTGGATCGCGTTCGAGGCCGACGGCGAGCCGTTGACGCCCGAGCACGGCGGACCGGCGCGGCTGCTCGTCCCGCACCTGTACTTCTGGAAGAGCGCCAAGTGGGTGCGCGGCCTCGTGACGATGCCCGACGACGACCCCGGATTCTGGGAGCAGAACGGCTACCACCTGCACGGCGACCCGTGGCAGGAGGAGCGGTACTGGTGACGCGCCGCCCGACGGCCTGGCACACCGCGACGGTCGCGGACATCCGCGCCGAGACCCCGACCGCGCAGCGCATCGAGCTCGACGTGCCGACGTGGCCGGGGAACGACGCGGGCGCGCACCTCGACCTCCGGCTCACCGCACCCGACGGCTACCAGGCGTCGCGCTCATACTCGATCGCGTCGTCGGGGGACGGCACCCGCGTGCTGCTCGCGGTCGACGAGGTCCCGGACGGCGAGGTCTCCCCCCTTCCTCGTGCACGATCTCCGCGTCGGCGACGAGATCGAGGTGCACGGACCCCTCGGGGCATTCTTCGTGTGGACGCCGCCGACCGAGGCATCCCCCCGGCCCGTGCAGCTCATCGCGGGAGGATCGGGCGTGGTGCCGCTGTACGCGATGGCCCAGGCTCACGCCGCGGCCGGCGACACCACCGACTTCCGTCTGCTCTACTCGGTGCGCACCCCCGACGACGTGTTCTTCGCGGAGGAACTCGCCGCACTCGCCGCCACGGGAGCGGTCGACGTCGACCTCGTCTACACGCGCGTCGCTCCCCCCGAGGCATCCGTTCCTCCCGGCCGGCTCACGGCCGACCGGTTGCGTGACGCGGTCGTCCCGGCCGAGCAGGATCCGCGCGTGTACGTGTGCGGCCCGACCCCGTTCGTCGAGGCGGTCGCGCGCTGGCTCCAGGACGCCGGGCATCGCCCCGGCGACATCCGCACCGAGCGATTCGGAGGCTCGTGATGAACGTGCTCGACGGCAACGCGCTGGCCGGCCGGTTGGCCGACCTCCTCGGGTGGGATGCCACGGACTCCCCGATCCGCTGCCGCTCCTGCGGCGCCGGCGACGCGGTCGCCGTGTCCGCCGTGTACGTCAGCCCGATGGGAGTCGTCGCGCGGTGCCGCTCGTGCGACTCCGTCCTCCTGACGATCGTCGACGCCGTCGGAGGACGGTCCTGGTTCGGGATGCCGGGCATCGACGCGATCGAGGTGCGGCGGGCGTAGCGCGGCGTGGCGCTTGCCACGGGTGAGGGATGCCGTCAGACTCGGGCGAGCACCGAGTGGGGCGGGCGAGAAGGGGGAGTCCAATGGCGGACGCACAAGCGGGCTGGTACGACGACGGTTCGGGCCGGATGCGATGGTGGGACGGTCAGCAGTGGACTGATCAGTACCAGGCACCTGCCCCACCGCAGCCGGGCATTGAGGGCTTCATCGCCCGCGCGCAGGCGGATGCCGTCGCGGGGGCGCAGCCGCGTCCGGCCCAGAACGGCTGGAACTACGTCGTGCTGCAGGTGGTCCTGAAGGAGAAGTTCTTCGGCACCGGGTCGGGCAACCTCACCGAACTCGAGAACGTCATCAACCGGCAGGCGGCGCTGGGCTTCCGGCTCCACACGATCACCACCGCGTCATCGGGCAGCACCGGCTTCGGCGGCGGTGACCGCATCCAGGCGACGATGGTGTTCGAGCGCGAGAGCTGATCCCGGTCAGTCGTCCGTTCCCGGCAGCAGCGCGATCGCCGCTTCCGGGGTCGCGATGCGGAAGCTGAAGGACTCCTCGAGGTACAGGTGGACCCGATCCTCGGTGGTCGCCAGGTATCCGAGGGCGACGTCCTGACCCATCTCGAGCAGGAAGTCGCCACCGCGCAGGCTGATCACGACGGCACCTTCGATGCCCGGCGTCCACACGACGTCGCCGCCGAGGATCCGCTCGATGTGGCGACGGAGCGGCTGTCCGCCGGCGTCGTTCCCGCCGAGCACCTCGACCCACTCCCGGGACCCGACCGCCATGCCGTACGGGCCGCCGACCCCGGCGTCGCCGAGTCGGCGGACGGCCTCGGCGGTACGACGCGTGAGCCCGGTGGCATCCCCCGCTCCATCGATGGGGGGATGCGGGGAGCTCGGGACGATGCCGGCGAATCCGACCTCCGGCCACCCCGTCAGGATCGCCGCGTTCTCGCGCACCGCGAGCCGGTGCGCCGCCTCGTCGAGAGCCGAGAGGTCGGTGTCGACCGCACCGCGCGCGGTGTCGTCGAGCTCGGTCCGCGCCAGGGCGAAGTCGGCGCGTACCTCGGTGAGTGGCAGCACGACCCGCTGGCGCGCCCGCAGTCCGGTGTCGTCTCCGACGGGGCGCACTCGACCGGTGTTCGTCGACGAGTGCTGCCACCCGAGGGGACCGGCGAAGTCGACGAGGCGGCGCGCGCCGAGGACGGGCTGCAGGCGCGTACGGGCTTCGTCGTCGAGGGCATCCCAGGTCTCGTCGGTGATCGGGGCGAGCGGGCGAGTGAGATGGTCCATCAAACCTCCTGGGGAACGGGGGCGCGGTTCGCGCCGATGCCGAGGGACGTGGGGGATGCCGCGACGCTCGGCGAGGCGGCAGCGGCCGGTGCAACGACGGCGTCGCCGAGCGTCGACAGCAGCTCCGCCGAGGGGGCGAAGAACGTGGAGCCGGTCTTCGGCACCGAGAAGTCGAGGAGCCGGTCGTGCACGCCGGGCGGGTCGCCGACGAACATGCGGCGCAACATCGTCTCGATGACCCACAACGCGCGCGACTGGCCGAGGAAGTACGTCCCGAACTCCGCATGGCCGGGACGACCGAACGGCATGTTGTCGCGGATGATGTCGTGTTCGACCCCGTCGTCGTCGACGATCGTGGCCAGTGTCTTGTGCGACTTCTGACCGGAGGTCGCGTCGTCCAGCTCGACGTTGTCGGCCTTCGTGCGCCCCATGATGCGCTCCTGCGCCTCCGTGGGCAGGGCCTGCCATCGGTCGAGCGGATGCAGGTACTTCTGCACCACGATGTAGGTGCCACCGACGAAGGCGGCGTCCTCGTCGCCGACGAGCACACTGTCAGCGGCATCCGTCCCGACGGGGTTGGCGGTCCCGTCGACGAAGCCGAGCAGATCGCGCCGGTCGAACGATCGGAAGCACGACGTCTCGTCCTCGACCTGGATGCCATCGCCCAGCGCCGCAATCAGGAGCCGTTCGAACTCGAAGCACAGGTCGGCCCGGTCGCCGCGGATGTGGAAGAGCAGATCGCCCGGCGTGGCCACCGCGGTGTGGACGGCGCCGACCACCGGCGCGAAGGGATGCAGTTCGCGCGGCAACGGTCCGCCGACCAGCGCCGGCCAGATCCTCGCCCCGATGCCGACCGTGCACGAGAGCCCGTCCGCGGGATCACGGAAACGCACCGTCTGCACGAGCCCGCCGAGGTCGCGGAGCACATCGCGGACGCCGTCGGCGGCCTGGTCCGACACGGTCACGACGAGGAAGATCGCGTGCCCGGTGAGAGGCGCGGTGAACCGCTGCACGCCGTCCGGTACCCCGCTCACCCGCGCACCTGCCGTGAAACCCGCATCCGTCTCCCTTTCCCTCCGAACGCTCTCGAACGCTAGGCGCTCGGACCCGGCATCCGCTCCGACACGAGTCGAAGAACGAACCGACGGGCGCGGAACGGGCGATCAGCCGCGGTGGAGCAGGCGGCGCAGGACGTTGGTGTCGGCGAGGTCGATGAGCTCGTCGCCCCGGCCCGAGAGCAGCGTCCGCAGCGCGAACAGGGCGAATCCCTTGGCCTGCGCCACGGTGATCGTGGGCGGGATCGCGAGCTCCTGCCGCGCCACGACCGCGGAGATGAGCGCGGGTCCCGGCGTGTCGAGGGCCTCGGCGAGCGCGTGCCGGAGCTCGTCTCCGGTCGTCACGCGATATCCCGGGATGCCGATGGCCCGGGCGACCTCGGCGAAGTCGGGGTTCTTCAGGTCGGTGCCGGCGTTGACGATGCCCGCGGCCTTCATCTCGACCTCGACGAAGTCCAGCGCCGAGTTGTCGAACACGACGATCTTGATGGGCAGGTCGTTCTGGCGGATCGACAGGAGGTCGCCGAGGAGCATCGCGATGCCGCCGTCGCCGGCGAGCGCGATGACCTGGCGGTCACGGTCGACCGCCTGCGCCCCGAGCGCCTGGGGCATCGCGTTGGCCATCGAGCCGTGCGTGAACGACCCGATGAGGCGGCGGCGCCCGTTCATGTGGAGGTACCGGGCCGCCCAGATCACCGGGGTGCCGACGTCGGCTGTGAAGACCGCGTCGTCGGCGGCGAGCTCGTCGATGAGACGCGCGACGAACTGCGGGTGCAGAGGTTGCCGACCGTCGTCGTTCGCGAGCTCGTCGAGTCCCTTCCGGGCGTGCTGGTAGTGCTCGAGGCTGCGGCGGAGGTGACGGTCGTCACGTCCCTCGCGCAGCAGCGGGAGAAGGGCGCGGGCGGTGTCTCCGGCATCCCCCACCAGGCCCACGTCGATGGGGGTCCGACGGCCGAGCTGTTCGCCGCGGAGGTCGACCTGCACGACCTTCGCGTGCGACGGGTAGAACTGCCGGTAGGGGAAGTCGGTGCCGAGCAGGAGCAGGGCGTCGCAGTGCTCCATGGCGCGGTAGCCGGACGAGAAGCCGAGGAGTCCCGTCATCCCGACGTCGTAGGGGTTGTCGTACTCGATCCACTCCTTGCCGCGGAACGCGTGCACGATCGGCGCCTGGAGTCGCTCGGCCAGCGCGAGGACGTCGGCGTGCGCCCCGGCCACCCCGGCGCCCGCGAGGATCGTGACGTTCTCGGCGCCGTTGAGCACCTCGGCTGCGGCGGCGAGTCCGTCGTCGGCGGGGACGACGTGCGTGCGGGTCGCGACGATGGGCGCGCTCGCCCGGCGCTCCGGGGCCTTCTCGAAGAACACGTCGCCGGGGACGACGACCACCGCGACGCCCTGCTTCTCGATGGCCGTGCGCATCGCGGTCTCCAGGACCCACGGCATCTGCTCGGGGCTGCCGACGAGCTCGGAGTACACACTGCACTCGCGGAACTGCTCCTGCGGGTGCGTCTCCTGGAAGTAGCCGGAACCGATCTCGGCCGAGGGGATGTGCGAAGCGATCGCGAGGACGGGCACGCGCGAGCGCTGGGCGTCGTAGAGACCGTTGATGAAATGCAGGCTGCCCGGTCCGCAGCTGCCCGCCACCACCGCGAGGCCGCCCGTGATCGCGGCCTCGCCCGCGGCGGCGAAGGCCGCGGATTCCTCGTGGCGCACGTGCATCCACTCGAGCGTCTCGTCGCGGCGCAGCGCGTCGGTGAACGCGTTGAGGGAGTCGCCGGGGAGCCCCCACACGCGCTCCACCCCCGCTCGACGCAGCGTTTCCACGATCAGTTCGGCGATGTTCATCTCTGCCTCCGGCTCTGCTCGTCCACGGCGGGCGCCCGCCGCCAGCGACGCTACGCCGAGGGGCGGACGCACGGGTCGGACGTGCGCCGATCGTCCGTTCGACATCCGTCGGATCGCGTCGCGCGGGGCATCGCCTAGCCTCGGGTCACAGCGGCGCGCCCGGTGACCGCTTCGACAGGACGGACCACACCATGACCGGAGCCGACGCGAGCACCCTTCCCGATCTCACCGGATCGGTCGACGACCGCCTCGCGCTGCTCACCGAGCTCGAGCGGGCGCACCCCGCACTGCCTTCCGACTGGCTCCACCGTCAGCTCCGCTCGGCTCTCGCGGAGTGGGCGGGCGACGAAACGCAGCTCGACATCGCGCGCGAGAACCACGACGACTACTGAGCTGGCGCGGTCCCGGTAACCGCGTGCCGGCCGCTCCCGACGCGCACGGCCTCGCTGCCCGGGAGCCGGATCACCGCCGTGCAGCCGGGCGGGATGTCGGCATCCAGACGCACGGCATCCCCGTCGAGCTCCCACCGGACGCGGATCGTCCCGAACGGTGAATCGAGTGACCCCTCCGCCCAGGTCAGGCCCCCGCCGATGAGCGGGGCGATCGAGATCTCCCGGTACCCCGGGGTCAGCGGCGCGATGCCGGCGATGCGGCGGTGCAGGAAGTCGGCCACGGCCCCGAGGGCGTAGTGGTTGAAACTCGTCATCTCACCCGGGTTCACCGTGCCGTCCGAGAGGAGCGAGTCCCACCGCTCCCAGATCGTCGTCGCGCCGAGCGTCACCGGGTGGAGCCACGACGGGCTCTCGGTCTGCATCAGCAAGCGGAACGCGACGTCGGAATGGCCGGTGTCCGCGAGCGCGTCGAGCACGAACGGCGTCCCCGCGAAGCCGGTCGAGATGCGGTAGCCCGACTCAGCGACGAGCTCGGCGAGCCGACCCCCGGCCCTCCCCCGGTCGGCGTCCGTCAGGAGGTCGAAGGCCAGGGCGAGCGCGTAGACCGTCACGCAGTCGCTACGGACGATCCCTTCCGAGACGTAGTGCGCGCGAAAGGCCCCGCGCACCCGCTCGGCGAGGTGGGTGAAACGCTCCGAGTGCTCGCCCAGTACCTCGGCGGCGCGCGCGACGGTGGACAGCGTCCGGTACGCACAGGCGGTGGCGACCACGCCCGGATCGGCGCGGGCGGCGGAGGGATCCTCGGGCGGGGCGGCGGGGTCGAGCCAGTCGCCGAACTGGAATCCCGTGTCCCACAGTCCCGTCGGCGAGAGAAGCCCGGCGATGCGCTCGGCGTGCGCGGTCATCGAGGCGAACTGCCGTTGGAGCACGTCCGGATCGCCGTACGCCCGCCAAACCGTCCACGGCACCCACACCGCGGCATCCCCCCAGATCGCCGTGTCCGTGGCGGGGAGCCCGCCGTACGCGGGGTCGTATTTCAGGATGTCGGGTACCACGTGCGGAATCCGCCCGCCCGCGAGATCCTGCTCGATCGCGACATCGCGCAGCCAGTCAGACAGGAAGTCGTGCGTGTCGAACAGGAAGGATGCCGTGTCGGCGAACGCCGCGATGTCGCCCGTCCAGCCGAGACGCTCGTCGCGCTGCGGGCAGTCCGTCGGCACGTCGATGAAGTTGCCGCGCATGCTCCACACGACGTTCTCGTGGAGCCGCGACAGCAGCGGGTCGGAACACGAGAACCGGCCGATCCGACGCATGTCCGAACCGATCACGACGGCCTCGACGCTCTCCTCGAGCGGAGGAGCGGATGCCGGCCACCCGGTGATTCCGGCATACCGGAAGCCGTGGAAGGTCAGGGTCGGCTCGAAGACGTCGTCATCGCCGCTGAGGACGTAGCGGTCGGTCGCGCGGGCGCTTCGCAGTGGCCGGGTGGCGAGCTCCCCGCGCTCGAGCACCTCGGCGTGGCGGACGACGATCGCGTCGCTGCGCGGCCCCCGCACGCGGAGGCGGACGAACCCGACGAGGTTCTGCCCGAAGTCCACGAGGGTCTCGCCGGACGGCGAGGTCCACACCCGCTGCGGCGCGATCGTCTGGATGCGACGCACCGGCGGCGCGAGATACGGCTCGAGGTCGCGCTGAGAAACGATGATCGCCTGCGCGCCGTTCGCTCCATCGGGTGAGGACCAGTCATCGGCGAGAGTGGCATCCACTGTCTGCCCGTCGTACAGGTCGGCGCTGCGGATCGGGCCCTCGCTCCACTCCCACGTCTCGTCGGTCTCCACGGTCTGCGTGTGACCGTCGCGGTAGGTGATCCGGAGGCTCGCGAACACCGCGCCGCGATCGCCGTAGATGCGCGACTGGCCGCGCCAGCCCAGCCGCCCGAGGTACCAGCCGTCGGCGAGCTGCAGCCCGAGCACGAACCGGTCGGAGAGGAGGGATGCCACGTCGGCCTCGGCATACCGCAGCCGACGCTCGTACGCGGTCCAGCCCGGGACGAGGAGCTGGTCGCTCGCGGGCGTCCCGCCGATCGACGCCTCGACGATGCCCTCGGCGCTCCAGCGCAGGGTCGCGCTCACGACCTCGGTGGACGGGCGGTCCAGCTCGACGACGCGTCGGAAGCGGGGCGGCGCATCCGTGGCAGCCGAAGCGGCGATGAAGACGCCGGTCATGAGGCGTTCCGGTTCGTTCGTGCGGCGTGGGCGTCCACGTCGGCCACGGTGGAGGCGCGCACCACCAACGTCGGCGGGACGAGACGATGGCGGTCCGGCACCGGCCCACCGACCCCGAGTTCGGCCAGCAGCAGGTCGACCGCGGACTCGCCGACGGCTTCGCCCGACGTTCGGATCGTGGAGAGGGGGATGGCGGCGACCTCGGCGATGTCGTCGCCGTCGAAGCCGATCACCGCGACGTCGCGGGGAACCTCGACGCCGCACGACAGTAGCCCCCGGACGACGCCCAAGCCCACGAGGTCGTTCACGGCGAACACTCCGTCGGGCAGCGGCGAGCCGCTCGTGGCGAGTTCGACGCCCGCGGCGAAGCCGGCATCCATCGTGCGCTCGTCCGCGCGTACGGCGGTGAGCGTCGCACCCGGCGTCTCGCCCACGGCGCGGCTCGCCCCGTCGAACCGCTCGCTGATCTGCAAAACGCGGAACGGTCCGCCCACGAACGCGATCCGGCGCCTGTCGAGGTCGAGCAGGTGCCGCGCCGCGAGATACCCGCCCGTCGCGTCATCGGCCGACACCGACGAGATGAGGTCGGAGGACGACCGGCGACCGGTGATGACCGTCGGCATCCCCCGTTCCCGCAGCTCTTCGAGCTGGGGCTCGACGCCGTCGAGCGTCGCGACGATGATGCCCGCGACGCGCTTGCGCTCGAAGAGTTCGAGGTACTCCGCCTGGCGCCTCGGTGACCCCGCCGAGTTCGCGATCATCACCGTCCGTCCGGCCTCGGCCGCGCGACGCTCGATCGCGTCGGCGATGACGCCGGAGAACGGGTTCGTGAACTCGTAGGCGATGTAGCCGATGGTTCCGGTGTCGCCCGAGCTGATCTTCCGGGCGGCATCGCTCGGCACGAACTGCAGTTCCGCGATCACGCGGGCGAGGCGCTCCCGCGTCGACGCGGAGAGGAGGTCGGGGTGGTTGAGGTAGTTGGACACCGTGGACCGGGAGACACCTGCGGCCGCGGCGACGTCGGTGATGGCTGCGCGTCGTGTGGTCATGTCCGTTCGCCTCTCTGCGGGTCGCTGGGGTGGGTGCGATCGAACTGGTTCAAGCGCGGCCGGGTGATGTGATTCTGGCCGCTCCCTGGCCGAGAGCGCAAGGGAGGCGCGCCGTAAATTGGACCGATTCAAGTTTAGGGCGTCGGAGCTTCTCGACCGAACCCTAGGAACCCGGGAATACGATCGCCCACACGGCCCATCACACGGCCATCCGCGCGCACTGCCTCATCAGCGAGGAGCACCATGAGAGAACGCATCCTCGACCTGGTGTTCCTCATCGGCGTGCTGTTCAAGGGGATCGACGGCCTCCTGGAAACCGTCGGCGGGATCATTCTGCTGGTCATCAGCCCCGACCGGCTCGTCTCCGCGGCGAACGCCGCCACGGCGAGAGAGCTGGCGGAGGACCCTCACGACGTCATCGCCAACCTGCTCGTCCACGGCGTCGCGCACCTGAGCGCCGGGAGCAAGACCTTCATCGCCGTCTACCTGCTGCTCCACGGCGTCGTGAAGCTCGCGATCGTGATCGCCCTGCTGATCGGCTCGCGGCGCGTCTACCCGTGGGCGATGGCGGCGCTCGGCGCGTTCGTCCTGTTCCAGCTCTTCGAACTCGTCCGGTCCCCCTCCGTCGGGGTCGTCGTCCTGACGCTCCTCGACGTCCTGATCATCTGGCTGACTTGGCGCGAGTGGCGACGCAACCGCGAACTGCGGCACACCTGGCGCGGCACGGTGGATTGGATCCTGCGGCGCCAGCCGGCGCGGTGACCCGCGAGTTCGCGAAGGATGTTAAATATTTCACACCTTGGCCGGGTGTTCGATTTACCTAACAAACTGGTGATGGTATATTTTACGAACAAACTAGCTGGGGGCTCCTGCCGGCCATGAAGGAGGCGGCGCACGTGAAGCTGCAGACCTCGTCCGACCTCGCGCGCCTGATCAAGAACGCTCGTGTTCAGCAGAACCTCTCCCAGCAGGAAGTCGCCGACGCCGTCGGCATCACACGCCAGTCCCTTGCTCGCCTCGAACGCGGCAACGGGGCCACCTCCTTCGACACGGTGCTGCTCATCCTCGATCACCTCGGCATCCATCTGAACGTCACCACCGACCGCCGCTCCCCTGCTCCCACCACAGTCGCCACGAGGGGGTCAGCCCTAGCCGCGGCCGACGCACTCACCGCGCGCACCACACGGCAGATCAGCTCAGGAGTTCGTGACGCACTCCGCACGCAGATTCTCGAAGCTCACCACGAGATCGATGCTGCGTTCCGTCCAAAGATCGACCCTGCCGACTTCCTGGAACAGATCACGGCCAACATCGACCCGGCCGCACTTTCCTCCCTCCGCGAAGCCACCCGCGGGCTTACCACGCGTCTCGCCATCCCCGGCTCGGTCCTCGAAGATCCGCCGCGACCCGGCTCCCCCGCCACCGCGGAGGCCGGAGCGGAGGCGGACTCGGACGCACCAGGGGGGATCGAGTGATCCGGTCCCTCGACGTGTACCTCTACGACACCCATGTCGCCGTGATCACCCGGCAGGGCGAGAACCTGCAGCTGCGCTACCGGCCCGAGTACGTCGAGTCTGACAGCCCCGTCCCCATCTCCGTGACACTCCCCGTCGTCACGACCCCGTTCGGGAACGACAGCACCAAGCGGTTCCTCGACAACCTCCTGCCCGACCGCGCCGATGTCCGTTCGCGCTGGGCACGGGAAGCGAGGTTGGCAAGCGACAGCACCTTCGACCTGCTCACCGTCTACGGCGCCGATGTCGCCGGCGCGCTCGAGTTCTCCCCGGCGGGCGCAGCACCTCGACAGGAGGAGAACCTGACGCCACTCACCGAGGTGGAAATCGGCGACCGGATCCGACAGATCCGCCGGGATGACTCCGACTGGCTGCAGCACCGCGCCATCGAGGAGGGGTTCTCGCTCGGCGGCGCTCAGGGAAAGTTCGCGCTCACTCTTCGCGACTCCCAGTGGTTCGAGCCGTCGGGGCGGCAGCCGTCGACGCACATCTTCAAACCGGGGATCCAGCCGCTGCCCGGCTCCGACGTCACCGAGCACATCACCCTGCACGTCGCACGCCTGCTCGGGATCGATGCGGCGGCATCCGTGATCGCCGAGTTCGACGGCGAGCACGTCCTCGTCGTAGAACGCTTCGACCGGTTCGACGACGATGGCAGAGTCGGCCGACTCCACCAGGAAGACCTCGCGCAAGCCACCGGGACGTCGCACGTGCAGAAGTACGAGTCCGACGGGGGTCCCGGCTACCGCGACATCTTCACCGTCTTCGACCGCAATCTCACCGCCACCGACGCCAGAGCCGCCAAGGAGCGGTTCGCGAAGCTACACGTCTTCTCCTGGATCATCGGTCACAACGACGGCCACTCCAAGAACTACTCCTTGACTCATGTTCCCGGTCGTAGCGTGCTCGCCCCGTTCTACGACCTCAACAGCTCGCTCCCGTTTCTGCCGCGAGAGCAGATTCTCGCCCACGACCCCACCGTGTTCGACAACGTCGAACTCGCCTTTCGCGTCAACGGCGCGAACACCCTCGGCACTTTCAACGCCGGTAGCATCCGGCGTCTCGAAACCGACGCCGGACTCCCCGAAGGGCACCTGAGCGGGTTCGCCCTCGAGATCGCCGCGGGCCTTCAGCCCGCCGTCGCCGTCGCGACAGAAGCGCTCCCCGATCGCCTGAAGGAAATCCCCGCCGTCAGGCTCTATCCCCACGCGACGTACACGCGGACGCGGCGAGTCGTCGACGTCCTCACCTGACCGAGCCACCGTCGTCTTGGCGGGCGACTCCTCCCGGGAGCATCATCGGTGTGAAGCAGAGAGCGGCGTGCCCGTCGATGAAAACGGAAAACCCCCGGCAATCCTGAGGATTCCGGGGGGTTCGAGTCTGGCGGAGACGGAGGGATTTGAACCCTCGGTCCCCTTACGGGGACTCCACCTTAGCAGGGTGGTGCACTAGGCCTGACTATGCGACGTCTCCAGGTGATCGACGCCGGAGCGCGAGCACACCAGTCCATAGTAACCGGTCGGGGCGTGGCATCCGAATCCGAAGAAGGGATGCCACACCCCGCACGTCAGCGGACGTTTCCGTTCGAGCAGGTGGCCTGCGCGGCGGTCTGACCGGCGATCGACGACGGGAGCGTGATCACGGTCGACGAGGGCTCGGGCGTGGGCGCCGCGCTCTCGGTCGGGGCCGGCGCCGCGGTGTCGGTGGGCGCCGGGGTCGCGCCGTCTTCCGCGATCACGCCGTTGCCGTCGCTCAGGTTGCCGGACAGCTGGATCGGCTGGTTCGCCGCGAGTGCCGACCACAGGGCATCGGCCGCGTCGTACTCCGGCACGACGCGGTTCGGGTCGGCCGGGTCCGCGGCGGTCGGGTACTGCACGAACACGATCTCGTTGAACGGCACGTCCTTGACGGCCATGGCGATCTGCACGAGGGTCAGCGGGTTCGTCAGCGACGTCGACGGGTCGACGTTACGCAGCGCGGTCGAGGCGAGCTTGTACAGCGTCGCCGGGTTCGACAGGACTTCTTCACTGCGGAGCTTCGAGGTCAGGCGCGACATGTACTGCTGCTGGTTCGAGATGCGCCCGAGGTCGCCGCCGTCGCCGACGCCGTGGCGGGTGCGAAGGAACTGCAGCGCGTCGAGGCCCTTCACGGTGCGCATGCCGGCCGGCCAGTCGATGCCTGTGTAGGGGTCCTTGATGCCGTTGGCGATGCAGACGTCCACGCCGCCGATGGCATCCGTGATGTTGATGACACCGCCGAAGCTGACCTTGGCCGCGAACGGGATCTGCAGGCCGCTGAGATCGGAGATGGTCTTCACGACGCAGGCCAGGCCGCCGTACGAGAAAGCGCTGTTGATCTGCTGCTTCGACATCGCCGAGCTGACGTTGCCGTCGGCATCCGTGCAGGACGGGATCGGCACCATGAGGTCGCGGGGGAAGGAGATCACCGTGACGCGGCGCGGCTCATCGGAGATGTGGATGAGCATATTGACGTCGTTGAGGTTGTCCCCCGCGTCCGGACCCGTGCAGCGGTCGCCGAAGTACTGCGCGAAGTCGGGCTCGCACTCGTCGGTCCCGACGAGGAGCAGGTTCACCCCGCCCTGCAACTCCCCGAGGTCCGGCGGAACGGCCGGCTGATCGGGCAGATCCACGGCATCCGCGGTAAAGCTCGACGACAGGTCGTACACGGCGTACGCGGCCACGCCCGCACCGGCGACCAGGAGCACGGCCATCGCGACGGCGAGTGCGCGGAAGAACTGGCCGAGCGGCCCCACCGACCGCAGGCGTCCGTGACGCGCGATGGTCGTGCGCCCGCGCGGGGTCGTGGTTCTGCTCACTCGGGTCCTTTCGGGAGGACGGATGCCACGAGGCGCGGCACATCGGGACCTCGACGAAGCGCAGGTCGGAGACAGTTTAGGGATGAGCTCCTGTGAACTGCGTGAAGAAGTGGACAGCGTTTGTTCACGTCGCGTTCAGTCGACCCCGCCCGCGGTCGGGAGACCGACTCGGCAACAACGAGACCCGTTCGATCGGCCCACCCGCACTCATCGTCAGCCGGAGATGATCGTCGATTCGGCAGGGATCACACCGGTGACCAGCAGCACGATCAGCACCACGCCCAAAACGACGCGGTAGATCACGAACGGCAGGAAGCTGCCCCGGCGGAGGTACTGCATCAGGAACGCGATGACGAGATAGCCGACCACGAACGCGATCACCGTCGCCAGTGCGGTCTCGCCGAGGTTGTACGGTCCCGTGCCGTCGTCGAAGCTCTTGTACAGCTCGAAGAATCCGCTCGCGAAGACGGCGGGGACGGCCAGGAGGAACGAGTACTCGGCCACGGCGGTGCGCTTGTAGCCCAGCGCCCGACCGAGCGTGGTGGTCGCGCCCGATCGCGACACCCCGGGGACGAGAGCGAGAGCCTGCGCGAACCCGTAGGCGAGGCCGTGCGGGTAGGTGAGGTCGTCGAGGTCGCGGCGCTTCCGGCCGTACCGGTCGGCGACCCCGAGCAGGATGCCGAACACGATCAGCACGATCGCGGTGATCCAGAGGCTCCGAAAGTTGTCGCGGATGAGGTCCTGCAGCAGCACGCCGAGGACCGCGATGGGGATCGTGCCGATGATGATCAGCCAGCCCATGCGGGCGTCGGGGTCGTTGCGCGGAACCCGGCCGACGAGCGAGCCGAACCAGCGCGAGACGACCGTGACGATCTTCTTCCAGAAGTAGATGAGCACCGCGGTCTCGGTGCCCAGCTGCGTGATCGCGGTGAACGTCGCCCCGGGATCGGTCTGCGACGGCAGGAACTCTCCCACGATCCGCAGATGCGCACTCGAGGAGACGGGGATGAACTCGGTCAGGCCCTGAACGAGCCCGAGGATGATGACCTCGAGAATGTGCATGCGATCCTTCGGTGCGGCGCGGAAAGTCGTCAGGCCGCACCGTACGGGAGGGATTCTGAGGCGCGTCTAAGAATCCGCGCTCTCGCGCCGCGACGCCCTCCACTTGCGGAGGACGGCGACCACCACCGGCAGCACCGAGATCAGGACGATCACGATCATCAGCACATCGATGTTGTCGACGATGAACGGGATGCCACCGAGCAGCAGCCCGACGACCGTCATGACGACGACCCACAGCGTCGCCCCCGTCGTGTTCCAGAGGAGGAAGCGGCGGTACGACATGTGCGCGGTGCCGGCGGCGACCGGGACGTAGGTCCGCACGATCGGCACGAACCGACCGAGCACGAGCGAGCCTCCCCCGTATTTCGCGAAGAAGCGCTCGGCATCCTGCAGACGCTCCGGTCGAAGGACGCGCGCTCCCTCCCGGAACAGCCGCCTGCCGAAGCGCCGACCGAGCCAGTACCCGGTCTGATCCCCGAGGATCGCGGCCGGGATGGCGACGACCAGCACCTGCCACGGCTGGATGCCGAGCGGCCCGGCCAGCACCGCGGCGGTGACGAGGAGCGAGTCGCCGGGGAGGAACGGGAACAGCACGCCGGACTCGATGAAGATCAAGAGGGCGATGCCCGCCAGCACCCACGGGCCGAACGCATGGAGGATGGATGCCGCGTCGGGGATCATCCCGCCGGCGGCGAGCGTGTGCCCGGTCGCCGTCAGCACGGAAAGCCGATCGTCGCGCGCGTCTGCATGATGCTCAGCATGCTGCCCTCGGCGCTCCGGTCCGCGGCGTTGACGTCGTCATCCCGGCACGGTACGAATGCGGCTCTCAGATACGCCTGAGAATTCGCGCGGCCTGCGCTCGGCTGTCAGGGGTAGGTCGGGGAGCCTAGCTTGAGCGCATGCGCATGCGCCTCGAACTCCTCCCGTTGACCGTCTCGGACGTCGACCGCAGCATCGTCTTCTATCGCGACGTGGTGGGATTCGACCTGGACCACGACGTCTCCCCCGGCAACGGCATGCGCGTGGTGCAGCTGACCCCGCCCGGGTCGGCCTGCTCGATCGCGTTCGGCACGGGGATGGGAAGCTCAGCGCCGGTCTCCAACATCCACCTCGTCGTCGACGACCTGGAGGCGACCCGATCGACCCTCGTCGCGCGCGGGCTCGACGTCACCGAGATCCACGACATGGGTGGCGTGCGATACGCCTTCTTCTCGGATCCGGATGCCAATTCGTGGGCGCTGCAGGAGATTCCGCCGGGGGCTTCTCTCTGATGGCCGAGCTCGGCGCCCCCGAGGTCGCGGAAGCGGCTCCTTAAGCGAGGCTCGCGATGAGCTGCTCCACCCGACCCTTGATGTCGTCGCGCACTCCTCGCACGACATCGACCGGCTGCCCGGCGGGGTCGGTGAGCTGCCAGTCTTCATAGCGCTTGCCGGGGAAGATCGGGCACGCATCCCCGCAGCCCATGGTGATCACGACATCCGCCTGACGCACGGCATCCGTGGTGAGGATCTGCGGGGTTGCCGAGGACAGGTCGATCCCTTCCTCCGCCATGACCGTGACGGCAGCCGGGTTCACGGCATTCCCTGGTTCGCTTCCGGCCGAGAAGACATCGATGCGATCTCCGGCGAGAGCCCGGAGGTAGCCGGCGGCCATCTGCGATCGACCGGCGTTGTGCACGCAGACGAAGAGGACGGCGGGCTTGGTGGAGTCGGTCATGGCATTCCTTGATTCGGGTTCACGCGGGGGTGGTGGCGGGCTGAGAGAAGGAGAGCAGGTGTGCGGACGGCACGCAGCACGCCCCGGCGACGGGCGCCCCGGCCGCGTCGAACAAGCCCGCCCCACCGCACACACCGGTATCGGGCAGCGACAGCTCGACGCGGCGCGCGGCTTCGTGGTCCCCCGCGAGCTGCGCGACGACGCTGCGCACCTGCTCGTATCCGGTGAGCGCGAGGAACGTCGGCGCGCGACCGTAGGACTTCGCGCCGACGACGTAGAAGTCGGGTTCGGGGTGAGCGAGATCCGCGGCCCCGGTGGCCGCGACCGAGCCGCACGAGTGCACGTTGGGGTCGACCTCGGCAGCGATGCGAACGGGCGCCTGCAGCGTCGGGTCCAGTTCCAGGCGCAGCTCGGACAGGAACGATAGGTCCGGGCGGAAGCCGGTCAACACGACGACGCGATCGGCGGTGATCGTGCGCCCGTCCTCGGCGACGAGCACGGCTCGGTCGCCGTCGCGGGCGATCCGCTCCGTCCGGAAACCGGTCGCGAGGGACACGAGACCCGCGTCGACGGCCTCCTTCGCCCTCAGGCCGAGCGCGCCGCGGGCCGGGAGCTCGTCGGCGTCACCTCCGCCGAAAGCATTGGCGGTGGTCGCGCGCCGAAGCGCCCAGGTCACCGTCGTTCCCGGATCGCGTCGCGCCATCTGCGCCAAGGCCAACACAGCGGTCACCGCAGAGTGCCCGGATCCGACGACGACGGTGTGCTTGCCCTCGAAGCCCGCGCGGTCACGGAAATCCGGAATGCGGTAGGAGAGCGACTCACCGGCCTCCGGTTCCCCGAGCGCGGGGAGCCCGTCGGCGCCGGCAGGGTTGGGAGTCGCCCAGGTACCGGACGCGTCGATGACCGCACGCGCTGAAAGCCGGTAGGCCGCTCCATCGGCCGGCTGTACGTGCACCGTGAACGGCTGCTCCCCCCTGCCCGAGTCCACCAGGCGGTCGCGGCCCCGTCGGGACACCCCGGTCACGCGGGCTCCATAGACGACGCGTTCGCCCAGCACCCCCGCGAGAGGGGCCAGGTACTTCTCGATCCACAGGGCGCCCGTCGGGAACCCTGCCTCCGGCGCCGACCAGCCCGTGGGCTGCAGGAGTCGCGCGCTCGCGGCATCGACGAGTTCCGGCCACCCCGAGAACAGGCGGACGTGACCCCACTCGGATACCGCGGCTGCAGGCGTGCGGCCCGCTTCCAGCACGACGACGGGCATCCGTCGTTCCGTCAGGTGGGCGGCCGCCGCCAAGCCCTGGGGGCCTGCACCGATCACGACGACGGGAAGCTCTTCGGCCATCGGGGACTCTTCCTCACATTGAAACCTGTCGATGGGACAAGATTCGAGGACATATCGACAGATGTCAATATGAAATGCCAGAATCGTGACATGCCGACCTTCCTACCGCTGCTCTCGAACGACGCCGATGCCTGCTGCTCGACCGCACCGGCGTCGGCGCTCACGGCAGAGGAAGCAGATCCCATCGCGCGCACGTTCAAGGCCCTCGGTGACCCCGCACGGGTTCGGCTCCTGTCGCTGATCGCCGCCTCCGACGGAGGCGAGGCCTGCATCTGCGACCTGACTGAGCCCGTCGGGCTGTCGCAGCCGACCGTCTCACACCACATGAAGCTGCTCGTCGACGCCGGCCTCGCGACCCGCGAGCAACGGGGAAAGTGGGCCTACTACCGGGTCGTCACGGATGCACTCGATCGGGCCGTGAGCGCCCTCCGCGCGTGAGCGATTCGCGGGTCCGCGCCCTGCGGCCGGAGGACTGGCCCGCGGTGGAGTCGATCTACCGAGAGGGCATCGCGACAGGGAACGCGACCTTCGAAGCGGAACCACCCTCGTGGGAGACCTTCGACGCCGGGAAGCTCGAGGCCGGCCGACTCGTCGCGGTCGGCGCGGATGACGCGATCCTCGGTTGGATCGCCGCATCTCCGGTGTCGACGCGCGAGGCCTACCGCGGAGTCATCGAGCACTCCGTATACGTGTCAGCGCACGCACGCGGCCAGGGTGCCGGCACAGCCCTGCTCGGCGAGTTTCTCCGGGCTGTGGATGCCGCGGACTTCTGGACCGTGCAATCGAGCATCTTCCCCGAGAACCTCGCGAGTCTCGCCCTGCACGACCGCATGGGCTTCCGCCGTATCGGCCACCGCGAACGCATCGCGCGCATGACCTACGGGCCGTGGGCCGGCCAGTGGCGCGACACAGTTCTGGTGGAACGCCGCCGAACGCGGTGACTCCAGCCTCAGAGGAGGGCGGTCATCTCATTCCCCCCGGGCGCAGCTCGATGACTGCCCACGACACGGCCGGGAGCGTGACCTCGAGGGTGCGCTCGTCGACGCGCTGGACGGGCAGGTCGCGCAGCGCGATCCGCTCGGGATCCTCTCGCGTGTTCCGCGCATGGATGTCGACATCCGACAGCACGCGCGCCGACGTCGCGCTCATCCCCCCGAGCATCGTCACGTCGATCTCGAACGTCGCGGACTCGTGCAGGCTCCGGTTCACCACGAAGATCGCCACCGCGCCGGTGTCGGAGTCGAGGCTGGCCACCGCGTCGACCACGGGCACCCGCCCGAACCTCGCGGTCTCGTACTCCGCCGCGTCCACGCGCACGTCCAGCGCCGTTCCCCGCGCGAGCCGGGCGGTCTCGGCGAAGGGGAAGAACGTCGTCTGGCGCCACGCGCCGCCCCCGGGCTGGGTCATGATCGGGGCGATGACGTTCACCAGCTGTGCGAGGCTCGCCGCCTTCACGCGGTCGGCGTGACGCAGGAGCGAGATGAGGAGATTGCCCACGACCACGGCATCCGCCACCGAGTAACTGTCTTCGAGAAGGCGGGGCGCGATCGGCCATGTCTCGATGTCGGTGATCTTCTCGACGTCGTTGTAACGCGACTGGTACCAGACGTTCCACTCGTCGAACGAGATGTGGACGTCCTTGTCGCTTCCGGTCCGCGCCTTGACCTCGTCGGCGATCGCGGCCACCGTCTCGATGAAGTGGTCCATGTCGGTCGCCGACGCGAGGAAGCTCGCGTAGTCGCCGTCGACGGGCTCGTAGTAGGCATGGCACGAGATGAAGTCGACGTTGTCGTAGGTGCGCTCGAGCACGACGCGCTCCCACTCTCCGAACGTCGGCATCTGCGCGCCGGAGCTGCCGCAGACGACCAACTCGACGGAGGGGTCGATCTGCCGCATGGCGTTCGCCGTCTTGGCGGCGATCTCGGCGTACTCCGCGGGCGTGCTGGCGCCGAGCTGCCACGGCCCGTCCATCTCGTTGCCCAGACACCACATGCGGATGCGGTGGGGCTCCGGCGTCCCGTGGGCGACGCGCAGGTCGGACCACCGCGTGCCTGAGCGGATGTTCGCGTACTCGAGCACGTCGAGCGCCTCGGCTATGCCACGCGTCCCCAGGTTCACCGCGTACATCAGTTCGGCGTCGGCTTTGCGCGCCCAGAGCGCGAACTCGTCGAGACCGATCTCGTTCGTCTCCAACGAATGCCACGCCAGGTCGAGTCGGCGCGGGCGCTCGTCGCGCGGCCCGACCCCGTCCTCCCATCGGTAGCCCGACACGAAGTTGCCGCCCGGGTAGCGCACGGTGCTCACCCCCAGCTCGCGCACGAGCGCGAGGACGTCGCCGCGGAAGCCGTCGGCGTCGGCGGTCGGATGACCGGGCTCGTAGATGCCGTCGTACACGCACCGGCCGAGGTGCTCGACGAACGAGCCGAAGAGTCGCCTGTCGATGATTCCGACGGCGCGGTGGGGGTCGAGGGTCACGCGTGCAGACGTCATGCGGAACTTTCGTGAGGAGGGTCGGGACGCGCTCACGTGCGGCTGCCGGTCGAACGTCGGCGCAGAACGAGGGCGGTCGTGTACAACGTTATAGGTAAACGTTGTAACGCACCATAGGGGCGGCCTGATCGACCTGTCAAGGCGCGGACGACGACGCCCTAGAGTGGGAACCCGATGCGGCGGAAGGACGGTGGATGGGCGCGACACTGCACGACGTCGCCCGCGCCGCGGGGGTCTCGATCAAGACCGTCTCGAACGTCATCCACGACCATCCGCACGTCCGCGCCGACACTCGCGATCGCGTGCGGGCCGCTATCGCCGAGTTGGCCTATCGCCCGAATCTGTCGGCGCGCGGACTGCGTTCAGGCCGCACGGGCGTGATCGGCCTGGCCGTCCCCGCGCTGCGCGAGAGCTACTTCGCCGAGCTCGCCGACCACATCATCCGCCTGGCCGACGCGCGCGGGATCGGCGTGGTGATCGAGCAGACCAACGGGGAACGGGATGCCGAGCTCCTCGCGATCAGCGGGGGGCGGCGCCGCTTCACCGACGGCCTGCTGCTCAGCCCGGTGAGCCTCGGGCAGGCGGATGCCGAGGTGCTCGGCATCGACTACCCGCTGGTGCTGCTGGGCGATCGGATATTCGGCGGTCCCACCGACCACGTCGCGATCCACAACACCGCCGCCGCGCGCGCCGGCGTGGAGCACCTGCTGAGCCTCGGGCGCCGGAACATCGCGATCCTGGGCGGCAGTGACGACACCCCCGGGCAGCCCAGCTCGGCGAGCCTCCGCCTCGCGGGGTATCGCGAGGCGATCGCGGCCGCCGGCATCGCCGAGAACCCCGCTCTCATCCGACCGCTCGAGACCTGGACCCGCGCGTGCGGCTCGCAGGCGGCGCACGCGCTCGTCGCCGAGGGCGTGATCTTCGACGCCGTGTTCGCCCTCAACGACACGATCGCCCTGGGCGCGCTCCGCGCACTCGCCCGCGAGGGGATCGCCGTTCCCGACGACGTGGCCGTTCTCGGGTTCGACAATATCGACGAGGCGCGGTATTCGGTCCCCTCCCTGTCGAGCGTCGACGTCGGCAAGGAGCAGATCGCCGAAACGGCCCTCGAACTGCTGCTCGAGCGGATCGCCGAGAAGGGCCCCCGGCAGAGCCCGCGAACGGTGCAGCCCGCGTTCCGGGTCGTGGCGCGCGAGTCGACGGGCTTCCCCGGCGACACCTGAGCGAGGGCGGGTCCGCCCGCCGCTGCGCGGCTCCCTGAGCCCCCGGCGGCGTGGGCCCAACTGCGTTCGCATCCCGCTCGGCCGGCCGAAACGAAGGAACGCGGACCCCTACGGGACCCGCGTTCCTTCGTGGCGGAACCTGCGCGATGGCTTTCGAACCCCTCGTGGGAGACGCAGCGTCTACTCGACTGGATTAGCTCACGTGTTCGCTGACGTCGAGCCGTCTGAGCCCGATGCGCCCGAACGAGGAGACTTCTAGCTCCAAGACGACGCGGTCGCCAACCGCTAGCTCGCGCGGGCCTCGGTCTCCAGCTTCGCAATTTGCTGGACAAACCGCTGCGATTCGGCAAGGAAGGGACGAGCTTGCAGTAGTCGCAGGTCATCGCGGGAGGCGAGAGCACGAAAGGTTCCCACGATGTCCCGCTGTGTGTATTCGCAGACGGCAACCCAGGCGTCTGCCAACCGGAGGAGGATAAGCGCCGAGGTGGCCAGCCGACTGCGGGCGACTACGATGCGGCCTCGATCGTCGGGATCCAACTCAACATGTTGACCATGCTGCTCCAACCCCGCGTGGGCGATTTCGCTCAACGCTCCATAGAGGGGACCGATACCCGGAATTAACTTCTTCAGTGCGGAGATGGAGTACGACGCACTGACCTTCTCCATTTCCTCAGAAGTACCGAGCCTCGACGCTTCGAGTGCCCAGGCAATCTGTTCGAGGATTTGTCGGGAGATCGTGTCACCTTCGATGTTCAACCCAAGCCGGTAGAGGATGTGCGCGGCGCGGAACCCCGAGTCCAGGCGCTGTAGTGCTACCGCAGCCGCGAAGGCGCCGTAGTTGTCACCCTCTTCAAAATTACCCAAGTCGCTGAGCGTCTCTTTCATGTGCCTTCGTGCCGCGAAGTAAGCCTGTAGATAGCGATCGGTCGCAGTCGGCTCGTCCTCCTCATCGTTGTGCGTGTAACGACGGCGCGCGTCGTCCAAGCTTGTGAGCCCGAGGGCACTCGCCGCCGATGCAGCCCGGAGGTTTCGCGGCAGGCTGGTTGCTCGCCACCTGGACGAATACAGGACCGCACCAGCGATGGGTGCCGCGAAAGCATCGAACGCCTCAAGAGTGGACAGCACGTCCTCGTGTAGGTTGCGGATGGGGGACGCGGCGAACGAGTCGGACATGATGCGAGGCTAGTGACAACGCTGAGACATCCGAAGAGTTCGAGGAGCAACTAGACAAGACCAGGTGGGAGTGCCCACCGGGAGCCCACCGCGCCGAGAGACGAGGCTGACTTGAATGTCTGGAGTCGTGCAGGCGCGATCGCCGGCCGCGGATTTCATTTCCAGGATGCTGTGGGGGCATGGTTTTGTGCTCGGCTACTGGGCGGATCCGATGGAGCCCACCGCGTAGTGCCCGAAGGCTACGAAGATCTTCAAATCGACGGTGATGTGCCTCTTTTTGTTCAGGTGAAGAGCCGACAAGAGCGACGGGGATCGTTCACGTTGTCAGAGACCGGGGACCATCTGGTCGAGATGTGGGAGAAGCACCGGGCACGAGGGTTCGTGACTGGTCGGCTGGTCCTGGTGGTAGAACGACCGGTGGCGGGCGAAATCTTCGATGATCTCAACCGCACTCTCAGCGACCTCGACGCCTCGCATCCGCTGAGATCCGTCATCGCAGAGAAGGTTGGCCCCGATCTCGCCGAACTCTTGACGATCTCGACCATCCTCACTCTCGACTGGCAGCTCGCCCACGATCAGGCGGTTACCGCCCTTGCAGACTCCTTGAATGCTGCCCGCGCTGCCTGCGAGTTCGTCGAGCGGTCGTTGCGAATCGATGTCGCAAACGCCGCCGACGCCAATGCAGCCGTTACCGTCCCTGAACTTGCTGTCGGCATCGACCGATCGGAGGTCAGACACCGGGCAGAGAATGCACTGCGGTTGCTAGATGCAGATGCGCTATCACGAGCGATCACAGACGGGACCTGCGTGCCTGTCAGATTTGTCGACCTTGGAGCCCACGACGACTATTACGCAGGTACGTCGGCGCGGCCCGAGCATATTGCCGCAGGGCTGCCCGCCCCAATGCCCGACGCTGTCGGCGATGCAGTCACGGCCCTGAGCGCGGGCAAGCCAGTCCTGTTCGTCGGACCGTCCGGAGTCGGCAAGTCAACGGCGGTATGGTCCGCTGTCTATACGCGACGTGATGTCGTTTGGTACGAGGTGAGGCGTACAGATACAGAAGCAATCCGGAGCATTGTCGACCTGGCAGTTTCCTTCGCCACCAACGACCGGAATCAGATCGGATTCGTCCTCGACGGGGTGGGAACAGGCCAGTTGCTCGGGTGGGACGAACTCGTAGACGCAACTTCGCACTTGACCGGGGTTATGACGCTCGGCTCAGTCAGAAATGAAGACTTAATCGGCGTCCGCGACACGGCGCGATGCGCGCTCGTTCGCGTGTCTCTTACTGAGCAGATAGCGGAGGCGCTGTATCTCAGTCTCCAGAACGACCGGCTCACCAGTCTCCCACACTGGCGGGAAGCGTATGACGCGGCGGATGGGCTGACTCTCGAATACACCTACATGCTCACACGAGGACGTCGTCTTGGAGCCGTCCTTCGCGACCAAGTGATGAACCACATCTGCCAAGGTCGAGAAACCGAACTGCGGGTGCTTGCCCTCGTTTCCACGGCCTCGCAATGGGGAGCCGCCCTGAGTATCCCCCAACTTGAATCCGCGCTGCCAACAGAAGGCGCACTGCGCCGTGCGTTGCTTCGCCTGGCGGAGGAACACCTCGTGCTGGTGTCCGGCGAAACCGTGCGTGGATTGCACCCACTTCGCTCGCGTCTACTGTCCAAATACTTACATGAGGCGCCCCCACCTTCGGTGGCCCAAACAATTCAGAAGCTCGTCAGCCTGGTTGCGGCGGAATTCCTGCCGACTCTTCTTGTAGGCATTGCACGCGATGCGCCTGCGGCTCTTCCGTCGGCAATAAACAGGCTTCAGAACCGGTTGGCGCAGGCACCAGTTGGCGAGTTGATCACGGGTTTGCAAGCAGTCAAGCTCGCGGATCTGCAGGGCCGGTCCGAGCATTGGCTTGAAGTGCTCAACCGAAATGACGTGCCTCCACCATCTCGCGTTTTCACGCTGCAACTGGCGATCGTGGACGGCGACTGGAGCGGCATGCCCTTTCCACAGAACGTCGCCAAGGCCGTCAGTGAGCTGCGTGAGGTCGCCAAGGAGCCGTTCCCGGGCCTCGCAACAGTCATGAGAGAAATCGGGGTCAGTCGTATAATGGACGCCGTCTTTTCGCTAGACCGACTATCGGACCTCGAAAGCCTATTCAGCGCGATCCACGGAGCAGATCCGGAACTCCTCCAGGACATCGACGTCAATTTCGGCACGCATCTGGACAACGGACGCCGACCGGCTAGTTTCTCTCAGGAACCGCCGCTGGAGGCGTTAGCCGAGTTGACAATGGCGGCGCGGATGCTTACTCTAGGTGTCGCTGAAGGAGTCACAAGATTGGCCGGCGGCGCAGACCGGATCCTCGATCGACTGACCGAGCGGTTCATGGGCGCGCATTCGCTATTCATTGTCGATTCCCACGATGGCAAAATACTGCATGGTTCCATCATCCATGTTTCGGACGCGGTTCAGGGTGACGCTGATCGAAATGCGAAGGAACTTGCTCGTCTCGGCGTCGCATGCATACCGAGTGTAGATAGCGCAGACATATCAACGAAGCTCCCAGGCGGAAATGACTATCGCATCGGCGATATGCAGCTGGGAATATCTAAGCTCCAACGAAGATCGCTCCACGCGAGGTCCTCCGTCGCTTCGAACAGGCAAACCGCTAACCTCGCGGCCGCACGGCTGCATCAGTTGACACGGACTGAGCGCGTTTCCGTCGGGGAAGTGGGGCTAAGACTCGCGGATGCTGTTCTGGACCGCACGACATTGATCTGGCTACGTGGTGAAACTCGCTCCAGCGTGGTTGCCGCATTACAGAAAGACGCGGCGTCGCTCGCGGAGATGGCTAATCGATTGGTTCCGGTTGTCGATTCGCCGCTAGATGGGACGTCGGCACCCCCATCCGATGAGTTGCATAGTGTCTTGAGCGGGATTGCGCTCGATCTTCCCAGAAGACTGGTCGATCCCACAGGTCACCGAGCGTTGGCGATGTATCTGAGTGAAAACTTGGTGGAGGCTGCGATCAAATGCAAACGAGAACCGTGGGACCTGATTACTGAAGACCCGTCCGATGCAATTGACCGGATTGTCGGACGTCTCGAGGATCTTTCCGCCGTCCTGGAAACGATTGCGGTGAACGAGACAAGCGGCA
Organism: Microbacterium sp. SLBN-111; assembly: GCF_049739645.1. Lineage (NCBI taxonomy): Bacteria > Bacillati > Actinomycetota > Actinomycetes > Micrococcales > Microbacteriaceae > Microbacterium > Microbacterium sp. SLBN-111. The sequence continues at coordinate 1,883,851 of NZ_JBMGQH010000001.1, read as the reverse complement.
GTGATATACGCCGAGCGGCCCGTTCGGGTGAGTCCGGTCTAGCTCTCGCTCGCGCTGCCACCCTTGCCCGACGAAATGCATCTCGAAGCGCTCAGCGCCAGCGCGACCTGCAACTGTCTGCCTTGCGCAAACTAGGGCTTGAGGCGACCTCATACGAGCGCGCCACAGGTCGTGTTTACGAAGGCTGGCCTCCGCAGCAGCGCGCCGTCGGAATCAAGGTTCCTGATCTGCTCGAATGGTTCAAGCACTCGCCGGAGGTGCTGCATAAGCTGACCCCAGACTCGGGTTCGTATGGCTACCGACCCCCCTTAATCGTTTTCCCGGAGATTGGGGGATACCGAGTGAACCGCCTCGCATTCACGATCATCCGTACCGCACATTCGAGCGAGACTGCTCTCGACGATTGGACAGGACTGGTGCCGCCGGCCTGGACGACCCCTCGATCCGATGCATACAAAGCAGGAATCCACGCGGCTACCGTGCTTTCTGGGCTCGAAGTGATGCGGCGTTACCACATCGCCCACGACGTTGCGGAACTGCGCGCCCGCTTCCAACTCGAACTCGACCAGGCGGTTCTCGAATTGGAGGCGTTCGACAACGTCGCGACGGACGTAGTTGCCAAGCACCTCGATACTATTCGCGCGCGTCTAGTTGAGGAGCTAGAAGATTCAACTCAGGTCGCTGAGGACGAGACGATCGCCGCACATCTGCTCGGATCGGCGTTAGGGGTGGAATCCGAACTCGGAACATCGGTAACCGCCCACGGCGTGCTAGCACTGCAATGCGACGTGGATATCGAGGTGGCAACTTCTTTCACCGAGTGATAGGCCGCCATCTATGGCAATTAGTGGTCGCGACACCGTCTCATGTCGAAGGGCAGCTGAGGCGCGCGGCACAGGCAAATACAGAGAGGAACCCGCACCCGGAGTCTAAGGCTGAGCCGCCTATAGCGAGCCGCGGAAGTCGAGCATGTAGAACTGGTCGGTGCCGCTTGAAATGACGGCATGGACCCGGTTCAGGTTGCGTAGCGTCACTCGGACGTAGGCAGGAATCAAGGCCAGGACGTCCTTCAGTTCTGCTCGCCAATCGATGACTTGGCCCGCGAATCTTGGAGGTGACAGAGGAATCTCCTGACGAGAGATGACCAAGCGCTGCGAGAAGTGGACGTACAAGGGTGACCGCCCGCTGCCCTCAATCGCCTCGACGTACTCGAAGACCTGCTCCTGTGAGTGCACGCCGCTATCGAAATCCACCGCGAACCGCATGGGAGGGACACCACGTCGATCGTCACCATCGACGGTTGACAGCCGAACCCCAGCGATATCCGTGCCAATTGACGACAGAACTGTCGAAACAATTACGGGAGTGATATTTCGATGCTTGTTTGCATTGGATAGTTTACCGATAAATATTGCTGACATATTCATCGGAATGTCGCGCATCCCGCCGGCGTAGTTCGGCTGCGCCTGTTCAATGACTTCTATGAAACGAGAATCTAAGCGGTCGAGAGATGTGCGGAGCCTTCCCCTCGAACGTGCAGCCTGGAAATCGTCTTCAAGAGGAAATTGAACCAAAGCTCCTCTGCGGTCGAGCCCATACTCCCGCCAGATAGCGTCTATCGCCATATCGAGGCACGACCTCGCATCCGTCACAATGTTGCCGATCAGGAAATTGACCTCGTCGGGCGGGGAGGGCACTTGCGGAACATCAACGACGAACTCAATGCGCTCCGCGGTAACCACATCCGGACGGCTGACACTCATGGGCGCACGCGGAGAAAGGTTCAACCAGGGCGCTGCAAGCCCCCTCACGCGCTCCGCTTGAGACTCAACCCATGCAAGTCTCTTCCAAGAGTCGTGGAAGATCTCCGCCTGCTGTTCGCGCTCTCCCTCCATAATCCGAAGCGTACCGAGATGTCCCGCGGTCAGTGGATGGCGCGTCGCGCACAGGGCACGCGCCATCCACCACTCTCGAATGGGCGGCGAGTGTTGTCGCGGGAAACCAGTCATGCACCTCCAGTCTTGTCATCGAGCGATGGCTGCGCCAAGATGCGTCTGTGACGGACGGTGGGGGCAGCAAGACCGAGGAATCGCGAGGAAAACGCTGGTTCCGACACGGTCGGTGGGTCGCCGCGCTTGTGCTGCTCGTGACTGCGTTCTGGCTGTTCTCGTCGGGCACGTTGCGGGAGTGCAGTGACGTGACCACGAAGTCACAGACGACGCAGGCGGGGGCTACAACAGACGTCAACGGCACTGTGACCTCATGTGGGCCCTCCCCGGCGGGGAGCGGAGCCGGGTTGGTAGCCCTTCTGCTCGTAGCAGCTCTTTTCTGGCCAGATCTGTCTGAGATTACGGTACTGGGAGTCACGCTGAAGCGTCGAGTGGCCGAGGCGAACAAGAAGTCTGAGGAAGCGGCAGCCGTGGCCGAGGATGTGAAGGCTTCCATATCAGTACTGCAGGCTCGAATTGACAATCTGAACTTCGCGGTTGCGTCGAACACAAACAACATCTCAGTCCACGTCGATCGTGGTGAGTATTTCACAACATCGGACTCGCGCCGATTGGCCGACGAGACGGATCGTGATGCCCCTGGACGTTCACCGCTAGATACCGCCAGCTATTCAGAGTATGAACTGATTGGTCGAGTCATTACGTTCTGGGCGAGTTTGACGCAGGCGTTGAACCTCGATGGGCGACTAGAGGTCGCGCCGGACGGTCTTTCTCCTTCCGACCTCGCTAGAGCGGAGCGTCGGAGGAAGTTCGTTGATGAGAATCGCAATCGTCTTCGGCTCTTGCGTCGCCTCCGAAATGCGGCCGCGCATCATAACCCAGTCGACGAGGAAGACCTCGCTCGCGGCGCGTGGCTCCTGGAATCTCTCCTCGGCGAGGTCAACTCAAAGGTAAACCGACCGGTCGACCTTGGCGACGACGGGTTCTGAGTCACACTGCGGGCCGGGGAGGCCAGGACAGATACGCTCGATCGCTCGAGGCGAGACCCTCGGAGTGCACCTGACATCGCCGCCGAGAACCTCGGGCGGGACTGGCAGGGGATCGAGCTGAACCCGGACTACGCCTCGCTCGCGCTCGCTCGTATCGAGGGAGCCCGCTCGCTTCACATCCAGCGGCCCTCAAGAAGGGGTGCGCGCTGAACACTAAATGTATTCACTTGCATAAATATGCGTCACGTGGTCCACTGACCAGCGCACCCAGCGAAAGGAGGTGAACATGAACGAACAAGCCCCGAAGGCGCCCACCAAAGCGAGCGAAGTGGTGATCCGCTATGGTCACCCCACTCATCAGCCGAGCAGCAAGGAGAGTGGGGCAGTGGCACCCGACTACGACGCCAGAACCCAGGGAGTCGCGCAGGACCGCGGACCGACTGATCCGAAGTGGCAAGCCAGAAAGAGCTTGTACCAAGGCGCTCACACCGACCTCGTCCAGCGGCTTCGAAACGGCGAGACGCCGACCTCTGAACCTCTGCTGACACCGGCAGCAGAGGCGCACAAGCGACGTCGCGGCCGGGTCGCGATCTACTGCCGAGTGAGCACCGAAGAACAGGCCCGCATGGGCGGTAGTGAGTTCGGCCTCTCGATCCCGTACCAGCGCGAAGCCTGCGAACGCTACGCCCGCGAGCACGACCTCGAAATCGTAGACTACATCGACCCAGGTCGGACCGGAACGACAACGAATCGTCCCGCGTTCAAGCAGATGCTGGCCGACCTTGCCGAGCGCCGCATCACGCACATCGTCGTTCACAAGCTCGACCGCCTGAGCCGCTCCCCCAAGGTTGATTACGTCGTGGACGACGCGCGGGAGAAGACGAAGACCGCGCTCGTTTCGGTCACCGAGTACATCGACGAGACGCCCCAGGGGCTGCTCAACCTCCAGTTCATGCGCGGTGTCGCCGCCTACTACTCCAACAACCTCGCGAGCGAAGTCCGCAAGGGCATCACTACGAAGCTGAAGGAGGGCGGTACGCCCGCCCAGGCACCACTCGGGTACGTGAATAGGCAGCGCAAGGAAGGGCGCGCCGACATTCGTTGGGTGGAAATCGACGAGCAGCGCGCACCACACATCCGCTGGGCATTTGAGGAGTACGCCAACGGAAACTGGAGCCTCCAGAACCTCTGTGCAGCGCTGGAAGCACGGGGGCTGGTCAATCGGGCCGGGTACAACAGACCCGCCCGGCCCATCACCGTCTCGACGCTCCACCGTCTCCTGGCTCACCCGTATTACGTCGGCATCGTCGTCTACAAGGGGGCGTTCTACGAGGGCTCGCACCCGTCGCTCATCCCGCGGGAGCTGTGGCTTCGCGTCCAGGATGTCCTCGCCGCGCACAATTCTGCAGGCGAGAAGGATCGCCGCCACCCGCACTACCTGAAGGGCACCATCTACTGCGGAGAGTGTGGCAATCGGCTCGTCTTCACCCGCAACAAGGGAAAGCTCGGCGCGTACTACGACTACTTTTTCTGCCTCGGACGGCGCGCCAAGGCCGCGCCCTGCACGAGGAAGTACGTCAGCGTGGAGGCAGTGGAGAAGGGCGTCGAGGACTTTTACCTCCGCCTGCACTTCACGCCGAAGCGCATCGAAGAGATCCGCCAAGTCGTCCGCGAGGAGCTAGCCAACGGCCAGGCCGACGCGCGCTTCACGCTCGGTGAGGCGCGACGCCGACACGCGGCGCTCAAGAACGAACAAGCCGCGCTCATGAAGGCGCACTACGCGGGTGCCGTGCCCCTGGACATCCTTAAGAGCGAGATGGAGCGGATCACCCGCGAGGCCGACGCCGCCGAGCACCAGATCGCCGCGTCTGAGCAGGCGCTGGAGCAGCTAGATGATTAGCTTGAAGGCGCATTGGAAGTCGCTCGCCTCTGCCACGAGCAGTACGTCAACGCCATTCCGGCCGAACGACGGCTACTCAATCAGGGGCTGTTCACGAAGCTGTTCATCGGTCAGGACGGCTCGGTCGAGGACGCCGAAGTGCAGGAGCTGTTCGCGGGGCTCCTGTCCAAAGATTCGACCCTCGCTGTCGAAGCGCGCGAGATGGCCGTAGTCCCGGTTCCGACTCAACAGGACGCCGCTCACAGCGCCACAGGAACGGACGGAGCACTTGTGCCCGTCCGAGAATGGGGGAACCGTCCAGAGCGCCGCTGGAGCCCTTCTGCCGTGCTTCTACGCATGCAAACTGCGGACGACGGCGACGAATATGCGCAAACCCCGCCCAAACTTTCATTTGGGCGGGGTTCGAATAACGCACATTTGGCGGAGGGTGTGGGATTCGAACCCACGGGACATCTCTGCCCACTGGTTTTCAAGACCAGGTCCATCGGCCGCTCGGACAACCCTCCCGATCGCCCGAGTCTACCCAGCCGCACGCCCGCGCACCGCGCCGGCCCACGGCCGCCCGCGCCCACCCCGGCCGCCCCCGCGCCTCACTCGCACCCCACAGCCCGCCGTTCACAGCCCTGTGAGGGACCCTTCACTTCGCCCGGCTACGATCTGCCCGTGACCGTGGGGACCCTGCACAACGATCGCGCCGACAACCGCACGCGCCGCGGGGCGCGGGCGACGCAGGGCACAGGTCTCACCCGCAAGCAACCGGCCGCCCGTCACGCCGCGCCGGAGAGCGCGGGCCAGCGATGGAGCCGCACGGCTGTGATCGCGATGGCCGCCGTGGGGGGCCCGCTCACGGTGATCGTGTTCGCCGTCCTCCTCACCGCCGGCGCGTTCGCGTGGCAGGTGATCCAGGTGCGCGACGACCTCGAGGGCGCGCTGGACCAGTCGAAACTGCTGGCCCATGCCGCCGCGAGCGGCGACGCCGATGGCATCCAGAGATCCGGGGAAGACATCGTCGCCCGGGCGCGGCACGCCTACGACACCGCCCAGGGTCCGCTGTGGGATCTCGCCGCCGAGATCCCGGCCGCGCGACCGAACGTGCTCGCCGTCCGCGACGTCACAGAGATCGCTCAGACCATCTCGTCGCAGGTGCTTCCTCCGCTCATCACCACGATGGCCGCGTCGAGCGACGGCTCCTCCGACGGGATCAACCTGAAGCCGTTCCTGCACGCGGGGAAGATCATCCCCACGGTGCTGACGTCGTTCGACGAGGCATCCCGGATCGCGTCGTCCATGGACCGCACCGGCGTGCTTCCGCAGATCTCGGCTCCGGTCGACCAGCTCCAGAGCCTCATCCAGCAGGCGACCCCGGTGCTGAAGACGGTCGACGCGCACCTGCCCGAGCTGCTCCGCGCGGCCGGCGCCGAGCGCCCGATGCTCTACCAGCTCATGATCCAGACGCCGGCCGAGATCCGCGCCACCGGCGGGGGTGTCGCCCAGTGGCTGGTACTCAAAGTCGACGACGGCCACGTCGACATGCTCAGCCTCGACACGGGCACCGACCTGATGTATTCGGTGCTGCCCTCGGTCGGATTCGACACCGTCAACGGGTCGCTGATCACCCTGCCGTGGCAGACGCGGGAGCTCTACCCGCCGGAGCTGACGAACTGGTCGTCGAACTTCAACATGACCCCGAACTTCCCGACCGCGGTCGAGCTGTTCCAAGCGACGCGCAAGTGGACCGACAAGCCGCAGTTCGACGGGTCGTTCTCGATCGACCCCATCGTGCTGGCCCATCTCCTGGAAGCGACCGGCCCGATCACGCTCGCGTCGGGTGAGACCGTGGACGCCCAGAACGCGGCATCCAAGCTGATGAGCGAACCGTACGAACGGTACGGCGTCGACAACGCCGCGATGGACCGGTACTTCAGCGAGATCAGCGCGAGCATGTTCGCCAAGCTCACCGGACGCCAGTGGGACCTCGGCTCGATGTGGAACCAGATCACCCGCAGCGCCGGCGAGGGCCGCATCTTCGCGTGGTTCGACGACGCGGGCCTGGAGAGCCTGGCCCACCAGTACGGCCTCGACGGCACCCTCCCGAAGGACAACCAGGATGCCACCCAACTCGGCATCTATTTCAACGACTACTCCATCGGGAAGCTGGAGTACCACCTGTCGTACTCGCAGTACGCGACCTGCAACGCGGACGACCGCACCATCACCGTCTCGATGGACCTGCACAACAGCATCACGGATGCCATCAAGAGCGGTTACACCCTGGGTCTGCGCAACATCGACCGGGGGATCGACCTGCGGACGATGATGCTCGACGTGCTGTTCTTCGCCCCGCCGGGCGGGGAGATCGTGTCGACCGATCCCAAGATCGGCGACTGGTGGGACCCGACGTTCCGCGACCGCTCCGGCTCGGATCACGGCAACCCCGCGGAGAGCAGAACGGTCCTCCTCGCCGAGGGAGAGACGCGCACGGTGTCGTACACCGTGAAGCTGCCCGACGGCGACCTGGGCCCGTTGGAGCTGCGTCACACTCCCGGCGCGAACGACACCAAGGTCACGATCGACTCGAACTGCGCGCCGCTGTTCCGCAGCCCGGCGGGCTCGGACAACGTCCTGCTGTCCAAGATCGGCTGAGCGCAGGCCTCAGAGCTCGCGCAGCACCGCGGCGACGCCGCCGTCCGTCACCGACAGGCCCACCTCGCCGGCGGCGTCGTGCACCTCGACCGGACCCTGGCCCATCGCGATCGCGCGTCCGCCGTGCGAGACCGCCCACTGCATCATCTCGATGTCGTTGCGGCCGTCGCCCATGACCAGGACGTTCTCGGGCGGGATGCCGAGCCACTCGCGCACCAGTTCGAGCGCGGTCGACTTGTTCACGCCCTGTGGGGCGATGTCGAGCCACGCGGTCCAGCCGATCGCGTACGACACCTGGCTGAGGCCGATGTGCTTGACCAGCTCGAGGAAGTCCTTGTCGGTCTTCTCCGGCGCCACGACGACGACGCGGCACACGGGCTGGTGCGAGAGCTCGGCGAAGGTCACCTTGTTCGCGCCCTTGAGGTTCCAGTCGTCGAGGTAGTCGGTGAAGAGCCGCTGCCCGTCGGGCAGCTCGACGAGGAAGTGCGCGTCCCCGAGGTGCTCGCCGAGCAGCGTGAGCACCTCGGTCGGGTCGAACGTCTCGACGTGCGCGCGCTCGTAGTCGGTGGCATCCGGTCCGCCGATCCGGCGCATCACGATGGCGCCGTTCGAGCACACCGCGTATTCGGGATGGATGCCGAGCAGGCTCATGACCGTGTGCGTGCTGTCCCAGCTGCGCCCGGTGGCGAGCATGACCTCGTGGCCCTGCTGCTGCGCGTGGCGCACGGCATCCACGACTCCGGGGCTGAGCGACTCGTCCTCGAGGAGGACGGTGCCGTCGATGTCGAGCGCGATGAGCATGCGGCCGACGGGAGCGGTGCGCGCGATGTCCGCGACGACCTCGGCCGCCTCGTGCTGCGGCTCGGCGTCGACGTCACCGATGCGGGGCAGGGCGGCCTCGTCGGTCACGCGATGGGCTCCATGACCTCGAGGCCGCCGAGGTACGGCCGGAGCACCTCGGGTACCGTCACCGACCCGTCGGCGTGCTGATGCGTCTCGAGCAGCGCGACGATCCAGCGCGTCGTCGCGAGCGTGCCGTTGAGCGTCGCCACCGGCTGCGTCTTGCCGCCGTCGGCGGGACGGAACCGGGTGTCGAGGCGACGCGCCTGGTAGGTGGTGCAGTTCGAGGTGCTGGTCAGCTCGCGATAGGCATCCTGCGTGGGAACCCAGGCCTCGATGTCGAACTTGCGCGCGGCGCTGGAGCCGAGGTCGCCCGCGGCGACGTCTATCACGCGGTACGCGAGCCCGAGGTCCTGCAGCATGCCCTCCTGCATCGCGACGAGACGGTCGTGCTCGGCCTCGGCATCCGCCGGGTCGGTGTAGACGAACATCTCGAGCTTGTTGAACTGGTGCACGCGGATGATGCCGCGGGTGTCCTTGCCGTACGAGCCGGCCTCGCTGCGGTAGCACGTGGACCAGCCGGCGTAGCGCTTCGCGCCGCGCTCGAGGTCGAGGATCTCGTCCATGTGGTAGCCGGCGAGGGGCACCTCGCTGGTGCCGACGAGGTACAAGTCTTCCTTGTCGAGGTGGTAGACCTCGTCGGCGTGCTGGCCGAGGAAGCCGGTACCGCGCATGACCTCGGGGCGCACGAGCGTCGGCGGGATCATCGGCGTGAAGCCGGCCTGCAGGGCCCGGTCGAGCGCGAGAGTCATGAGCGCGAGCTCGAGGCGCGCGCCGATGCCGGTGAGGAAGTAGAAGCGGCTGCCCGAGACCTTCGTGCCGCGCTCCATGTCGATCGCGCCGAGCTTCTCGCCGATGGCGAGGTGGTCGAGCGGCTCGAAGTCGAACGTCGGGATCTCGCCGTGCGTGCGGAGGGTCACGAAGTCCTCTTCGCCGCCCGCGGGGACGCCCTCGAGCACGATGTTCTCGATCTTGGCGAGTGCCTCTTCCGCGGCCTCTTCGGCGACGGTCACCGCGCGCTGCGCGTCCTTGACCTTCTCGCTGAGCTCCTTGGCCTCCGCCACGAGGGCGGCCTTCTCGTCCTTGGGTGCCTGCGCGACCTTCTTGCCGTGCGCGTTCTGCGCCGCCCGGAGCTCCTCGAACGCCGTGATCGCGGCGCGGCGCTCGCGGTCGGCGTCGATCGCGGCGTCGACGGAGTCGGGCGACTCCCCGCGCGCGATCTGGGAGCGCTTCACCAGTTCGGGATCTTCACGCAGCAGAGTCAGGTCGATCACGCGTCCATCCTACGGTCGGGGCGGGAGCCGCTTCGCGGCGCGGTCCGCGGCTTCGTGCGGCTCACAGGGTGGATGCCGGGTCCATCGCGCGGGTGACGGCCACGACATCCGCGTACTGCGCCTCCAGCGCTGTGCGGCTCGCCGCGTCATCCGCCTCCCGCGCCGCGACCGAGGCCGTTCTGGCCTCGATGTCCTGACGGCGCTCCTCGAGCCAGGTGTACCGCGCCGCCAGGACCTCTTGCAGCGACCCGGTGAAGCTGTCGCCGCCGACGTCCTGCCAGAACCCCCGCTGCTGCGACCGCACCACCGGATCCATCGCGTTGTAGCGATCGGCATCCGCTTGATACGCCGCGCGCGAAGCCTCGAACGAGATCCGGTCGACGTCGAGCTGGGCCCGTTCCTGCGCCGTCTGCGCCTCGGCGGTGGCCAGATCCTGCTCCGCGACCGCGTACTCGGCGACGAGCGCCTCGACGTCGTGACGGACGCGCGCCTCGACCGCGACGAGAGCGGCGCGGTCCGTGAAGAAGCGCGCGTACACCTGCTCGAGTTCGGGTGCGAAACCGCCCTCGGGCATGACGGAGGAGCCGAGATGCGCGAACATCTCCGTGGTGCGGTTCTCTTCCCGCCCCGCGACCGACCATTCGATCCGCGCGCGGACGGGGTCGTCCGGCGCGAGGCGATCCATCTCGGCGCGCAGCAGCGCGGAGACACGGACGCGCTCTTCGATGCTGAAGCGGTCGAATGCCGCGTGCAGGAGTTCATGCGCGAGGATCGTCACCGACTCGTCGGCCAGGCGCGGATCCGCCGGCACGTACACCCGGATGCCGAATTGCGAGTAACAGCCCGCAGCGATGTCGTCCGGTGCCTTGCCGGGTACGGCGCACGCCTGACGCAGCACCGTCCCGTTCGCCTCCAGGGCGCCGACGTCGTGGAGGAGGGCACGGGCGTCGTCGGTGAGGAAGGCCCGGTCCGCGACCGCCTCGAGTGCGGGCGAGACCGATCGGGCGCGCTGCTGCGCCGTGAACGCCGAGAAGACCGCACGGTCGGCCCCGGTCGCCACGACGACTCCGGCCAGGACCAGGACGCCGACCACCGCCGCCGCGACCAGCACCGCGGTGCGACGGCGCCGTCGGCGGCTGTGGTGCCGTGCGAAGACATCCGCGTCTCGCGGCCGCGGCGACGGCTCCCAGAGCGACATGGGCAGACGATAGGGGCCGGCGGAGAACGGCGGGTGGCGGCACCGTGAACGCCCGCAACGGTGCGCGGTGGGCTGTCGCGCGTCAACCCCTTCGTCCGCGGAAGTCTGCCGCGCGTGGGCGGTCCTATGGTGGATGCCATGGCCGACCCCCAAGAACCGCGCGACGACGCGGACGCCCCCGTCTCCCCCGAGGCCGAGAAGGACCGGGCGGCGTCGGAGGGCTCGCCGGAGGACTTCCACGAGGCGTCCCTGCGACAGGAGGACGAGCCCGACACCGTCGCGGCCGACGAGCCCGACCCCAAGGACGCGGCCGAGCCCGACGACGTCATCCACGAGCCCGGCGACGTCGACTCCGACACGTCCGACGGCACGTCCGGCGAGGCGGTGCGGGTCTCCGCCGACGGCGATGACGCCCCGATGGATGCCGAGCCCACGAGCAAGAAGCGCGCGGCTCTGGTCTACAACCCGACGAAGGTCGACCCCGAGGTCCTGCGCCCGCGGGTGAGCGAGCTGTCCGCCGAGGCCGGGTGGGCCGAACCGCTCTTCTACGAGACGACCGTCGACGACCTCGGCGACCTCGCGACCCGTGCCGCCCTCGAGGAAGAAGTGGATGCCGTTCTCGTGGCCGGTGGCGACGGCACCGTCCGCGCTGTGGCCGAGGCCCTGACCTCGACCGGCATCCCGCTCACGATCGTCCCGAGCGGCACCGGCAACCTCCTCGCCCGCAACCTCAACCTGCCGCTGGACGACGCCGACGCCATGATCCGCGCGACGTTCGACGGGAAGGTGCTCGCGACCGACACCGGGATCGCACGGATCCGCCGCGCCGACGGCACCGTCGAGGAGCACGGTTTCGTCGTGATGGCCGGAATGGGACTGGATGCCGCAATGATCCAGAACACCCGTCCCGAGCTGAAGAAGTCCGTCGGGTGGGTGGCGTACGTCGACGGCGCCGCCCGGTCGCTCGTGAACGCCAAGCCGTTCCGCGTGATGTACCAGCTCGACGGTCACGGACACCGCCTGCACTCCGCCAAGGTGCAGAGCGTGCTGTTCGCCAACTGCGGCGCGCTGCCCGGTGGCGTGGCCCTGATCCCGGATGCCTCGATCGCCGACGGCATCCTGGATGTCGCCGTCATCCAGCCCAGCGGCGTGTTCGGCTGGCTCGGCGTGTGGCGCAAGATCTGGTGGGACAACTCGGTGCTGCAGCGCTTCCGCGCCGGACGTCGCGTGCTCGAACGCCGCCGCGACACGTCGGTGCGTTACCTCCGCGGATCCGGCATCGAGCTGGCGACCGCGCCGGCGCAGCCCATCGAGCTCGACGGCGACGAGTTCGGCGAGGCCACCCGCATCTACACGCGCGTCATCGAGGGCGGCCTGACGGTCGCGCTCCCGGCCGGCCACGACACGTCCGCGCTCTAGGTCGCGTCGGCAAGGGCCGCCCGATCACGTGTCGGCTCCGACGGTCGCGCCGTCATCCAAGCTGACCGGTGAAAGGGCCACCCGGCGGCGGCATTTGTCATCAATGAGCGCTTTCGCCACCAGAATTCGGCGTGAACGAGATCGTGACGGAACTCGCAACCACCGTGGCTCGATGCACAAGGTGTTCTTATCGACAGGAACGTCACCTTGACGCGAGATTCATCAGCACCCACTCGAAAATGTAGATGAAAAGGTTGTGCAGGTCATGACGCTTGACGAGATCGTGCCAAATGCCTGATCTGAATGCGCGCGGCAATATACGGCTGCTTCCCTCAACTCAGATACAGCAACCTCGCCAGGCGAGGCCGTCGATACCTGACAAACATCACCCCTGACCACCGGCAAGCGCAGGAGCGCCCGCATTGCGGCGGGCGCTCCTGGAAGGGCTGGACTCAGCCACCCGATCAAGCAGTCGGGGCGTTGACCGTGTTCGAGTGCACCCAGAACCCCGCGTTCTGGGCGAGAGTGTTGTTGTATGCGCCGCTCCACAGCGAATTTCCGGCCGAGATCACCTGACCGGACGGGTTACGGAAACGCCACCCCATGCTGCGCTGCGTCGCCGGCAACAGACTCCAACGCTGCGGCCCCTGCTGCGGACCGAAGTACGTGCGAATGGTGTCGACGTCTGCCAGCGCCCAGTTGATCCCTACCACACGCGTCTGGCCCGCAAGCACGGTCATGGTTCCTGTGAAGTAGTAGCGACGCCAAGTGACGCCGTCCTCCGTATAGTTGCCTCCGTTCCCGAGCGTGAAGCCCTGCTCAGAACCGGGGTCTTGTCGCAGAAGCCGAATTGGCAGGTCGATCTGCAACCTGACCGGGCCCGTCCAGTTACACGACGTGGGATTGTGCAGGGCGATATTGGCCTTCATGCGCGAATCAGGCAGGATGCCGCCGATTCCCAGGCGCGCCCCTGTGCCGTTCGACTGAAGTTCGCCGTACCACCCATCGGTCGAGTCTCGGATATACGAGGCGGCGGTGACCTCAATACGGCCCTCACATGGAGTCACCGACGCCGACGCAGCCGGAGCGGCCACGGCAGCTGCAATCACCGGGATCGACCAGGCCGCCCCCTTGACGATTGTCCGTCGCTGGATACCGGCGGCCCCCTGCTCCGCGGTGTTCTCTTCTTCGTTCATTGCCCGTCCTGTCGTTCGCAGATTTGAAAACACTCTCGCCGACCGGCGTCGCGCCCCAAACAGAAATAGACCGATTTGCGAGATCTGCATGTTCTTTTCACCCGATTTCTCGCAGGATTGCGAATCCGCCAGAGCGGCGATCGAACCAGGTGCTGAATCGGAGGTTCCCGTGCCTGCCGTGCAGGTGCAGCGCGGCGGCGTGTCAAGCCCGGCAGCGCGGAACGTCGGCTGGATAGCGTCGCTGCATGGCTTCTCCGTCCCTCGTGTGGTTCCGTGACGATCTGCGGCTGACCGACCACCCGGCCCTGCGCGCGGCGCTCGACCGCGGCGAGCCGGTGGTCGCGTTATACGTGCTCGACGAGGAGTCCGACGGCGTGCGCGAGATCGGAGGGGCCGCACGGTGGTGGTTGCATCACTCGCTGGCATCCCTCGCCCAACGTCTCGAGGAGCGGGGGTCGACGCTCGTGCTGCGCCGGGGCCGCGCGGCCGACGTCGTGCCCGCCGTGGTCGACGAGACCGGAGCCGGGGCGGTGTTCTGGAACCGTCGCTACGGCGGCGTGGAGCGCGAGATCGACGCGGGGATCAAGGAGAAGCTCCGCGGCGACGACGTCACCGTCGCGTCGTTCGCGGCGAACCTGCTGTTCGAGCCCTGGACTGTGCGCACGGGCGCCGACAAGCCCTACGGCGTGTACTCGCCGTTCCGTCGCGTGGTCGAGAAGATGCCGTCACCCCGCGCACCGCTCCCCGAGGCTCGGAAGATCCCGGGGCCATCGAAGGCACCCGCCTCGGACGACCTCGACGTGTGGGCCCTGCTCCCGACCAAGCCCGACTGGGCCGGCGGCCTGCGCGAGACGTGGGAGCCGGGCGAGCCCGCCGCCCTGGCGCGCCTGCGCGAGTTCCCTCGACGACGACCTCGGCGACTACGCCTTCTCGCGCGACGCCTTCGCGGGCGGTGCGACCTCGAACCTCTCGCCGCGGCTGCGCTGGGGCGAACTGAGCCCTTACCAGGTCTGGCACGCCACGCTCGAGCACCGAGGCTCGGGGAAGCACGCCGAGTCCGCCACCGGCTTCCTCTCGGAGATCATCTGGCGCGAGTTCGCCTGGCACGTGCTGTTCCACTCCCCCGATCTCGCGACGAAGAACTGGCGCGAGCAGTACGACGCCTTCCCCTGGCCCCGGCTCAACCGCGCGCACCTCGAGACGTGGCAGCGCGGCGAGACCGGCATCGCCGTCGTGGATGCCGGGATGAAGCAGCTCTGGCACACCGGGGTCATGCACAACCGCGTGCGCATGGTCACGGCATCCTTCCTCACCAAGAATCTCCTCATCGACTGGCGCCACGGCGAACAGTGGTTCTGGGACTGCCTCGTGGACGCGGATGCCGCGAGCAACCCGTTCAACTGGCAGTGGGTCGCGGGATCCGGGGCGGACGCGGCGCCCTACTTCCGCGTGTTCAACCCGGAGACCCAGCGCGAGAAGTTCGATCCGCACGACGAGTACATCCGCCGGTGGGCCCCCGAGTACCTCGACGGCGGCGCGCCGGAACCGATGGTCGACCTGAAGGAGACGCGCCAGCGCGCGCTGGACGCGTACGACAAGGTCCGGCACGGCGGCTGAGCCCCGGATACACGAAAGGGGCGCCACCCGGAGGTGGCGCCCCTTGTCACGGGAACGTCAGTTGACGCGGGTCTCGGTGACCTCGTCCTCGTCGTCGTCGCCCGGGATGAAGACGTCCACGACGGTGACGTTGATCTCGGCGACCTTCATGCCGACGAGCTCGGTGATGGCCTGGTGCACCGCGGCGCGGACGTTGGCGGCCACGCGCTGCAGCTGCTCCGGGTAGTCGACCTGGATCGCGATGTCCGCGGCGACCTCGGTCTCGCCGACCTCGACGCTCACGCCCTGCGCGTAGTCCTTCGCGCCCACGGCCTGACGGATGTTGCCGATGACGCGAGCCGCGCCGCCGCCGAGCGCGTGCACGCCGGGGACCTCGGCCGCGGCGATGCCGGCGACCTTGGCGACGACG
This sequence comes from Microbacterium sp. SLBN-111, assembly GCF_049739645.1. Taxonomy (NCBI): domain Bacteria; kingdom Bacillati; phylum Actinomycetota; class Actinomycetes; order Micrococcales; family Microbacteriaceae; genus Microbacterium; species Microbacterium sp. SLBN-111. Next base: position 1,868,357 of record NZ_JBMGQH010000001.1, on the reverse strand, counting down.
GCATCCACGATGACGGTCGAGCCGCCGTCCTTCGTGGCGGTAGCGGGGGTGGTGGTGGCGGTGTTCTCAGCCATTGCACTTTCCTTCCGTGAGTGCGGAACCCTGTGTTCCGCGAAGTCACAGTGGAGACGCGCTCGGGCCGGGATTCGTCACGAGGTAACGGCTGAGAGAACCCTGAGCGTCCGAGATGGGCGGCGTCACTCGTCGAAGGAGCCGCCGTACGGGACGTTGGCGTCGCCGTCGTCCCGCTCGTCGAACGCGACCGTCTCGACGGAGAAGGCCACGGACGTGTGTGGAGAGAAGAGCACGCTCACCTCCCTGTCGCCCACGACCACGAACGACTCGAACCGGCCGCCGCGCTCGACCGCGCCCTCGATCCTCGCCTTCAGCGCCTCGATGTCCTGCCCCTGCGCCAGGGCGAAGACGGCGTCGTTGACGGCCAACTGCGTGCGGAACATGGTCTTGCCCCCGTTCATGCGGGCGAGATTAGGTCGGCGTCCGCGAGGGGGCGCAGGGGGTTGCGGTTCCCGCGCGATGCGGAATACTGCGTCCCCGGCCGACGTTGTCCTCGAGGTGAACGACGCGATCCCCTCCCTCTCCGTTCTCGACCTCGTCCCCGTGCGCGCAGGTCAAAGCAGCGCGCAGGCCGTCGCCGCGTCGCTCGATCTCGTCGAGCGCGCCGACCGTCTCGGCTACCGCCGGTACTGGTTCGCGGAGCACCACAACATGCCCGCGGTCGCGTCGACGACCCCGCCGGTCCTGATCGCTGCCGCCGCCGCGCGCACCGCGCGCATCCGCGTCGGCTCGGGCGGTGTGATGCTCCCCAACCATTCACCGCTCATCGTGGCCGAGCAGTTCGCGGCCCTCGAGGCCCTCGCCCCGGGCCGTATCGACCTGGGGATCGGGCGCGCGCCCGGCAGCGACCCGGTGATCACGCAACTCCTGCACCGCTCGGGTGCGACGAGCGACGTCTCGCGGTTCCCCGACCACGTGACCGACATCCTCGCGCTCACTTCGCCCGATGGTGCCACCGTCCGTTTCACCTCCGGCACCGAATACCAGGTGAAGGCGACGCCGGTGGCATCCGGGATGCCGCAGGTGTGGCTGCTCGGCTCGAGCGACTACTCGGCGCAACTCGCCGCGTCCTACGGGCTCCCCTACGTCTTCGCGAACCACTTCGCGGGCGAGGGTCTCGAGCACGCGCTGCGCCTGTACCGCGACCAGTTCCAGCCGAACCAGTCCGGTGACGGTCCGCGCACGTTCGTCACGGCCAACGTCGTCGCCGCTCCGACCGCCGAGGAAGCGGAGGAGCGCGCCCTGCCGCAGCTGCGGATGATGGCGCGCCTGCGGACCAACCGTCCGCTCGTGCCCCTCGAAACGGTCGAGCAGGCGAAGGCCGACCCGTTCGACGCGATGGCGGAGTCGATCATGGCATCCAGTCGCCAGAAGTGGTTCGTCGGCACCGGAGACGACGTGCGCGCTCAGCTCACGGAGTTCGCGGCGCGCTACGACGTCGACGAGATCATGCTCTCGCCCGTCGCCGGCGCGTACGACGGCGAAGCGCTGGACGCCGCGGGCGGCCGCGCGCAGACGCTCGAGCTCGTCGCGGGGGTCGCGGCGTCCGTCGCCGCCTGACGCCGGGTTACGCCTCGGGCTCGCCGCTCAGCAGGCCGCGGAGCCAGTCGCGAGCCTCGACGAACACGTCGTCGGAGTAGCGCTGCGGGTAGCGCACGATCGCGCGGTCGGCGCGCGCGTACGACCCCAGGAAGATCACCTTGGGGCTGAAACGGCGCAGGCCCAGCAGGGCGTCGGCCATGCGCTCGTCGTGCACGTGTCCGTCGGCGTCGATCACGAAGCGGTAGCGCCCGAGGGCGTCGCCGATCGGACGGGATGCCAGGAGGCTGAGGTTGATGCCCCGCGTGGCGAACTGCTCGAGCAGCTCCAGCAGCGCGCCCGGGTGGTCCTCGGGCAGCTCGACGATGAGCGACGTCTTGTCGGCGCCGGTCGGCGGCGCGGGCGCGACGGTGCGGCTGACGAGGACGAAGCGCGTCACCGCGTTGGGGTTGTCGCCGATCCCCTCGGCGAGCACCTCGACCGTGTGATGGTCGACGATGCCGGGCGCCGCGATCGCGGCATCCGCCCCGCTCGATCCGTCCAGGACCCCGAGGGCGCTGGCGACGTTGCTGGAGGCCGGGAGGTGGGCGTGCGCGGGGATGTGCTCGCGCAGCCACCGCAGGCACTGGCCGTACGCGACGGGGTGCGCGGACACGAGCGAGACGTCCTCGAGGGTGGTTCCCGGTCGACCCACGAGGACGAAGTTCACGGGGACGAGGTACTCGCCGATGATGCGGAGGCCGGGCACCGTCGCGAGCGCGTCCTGCGTGGTGGACACTCCCCCGTCGACGGAGTTCTCGATCGCGATCATCGCGGCATCCGATCGCCCCTCGACGACGTCGGCGAGCGCCTCCCCGACGTTGCGCACGGGGCGCCAGATCTGGTCGCGCGCTTCGGGCACCTGCGCCAGCGCGGCCTCGGTGAATGTCCCGGCCGGGCCCAGATAGCTGTAGGTACGGCGAACGGACGCGGTGTCGGTGTCGGGCAGCACCGGCTCAGCCTAGTCCTCTCGTTCGAGCGGGCCACACGAGGGCTGCACCGGGACGAATCTCGGGGTGAACAGAACCACCGGAATAGGGGGTCGCCGCGGGCCCTCCGGTTGCGGTGGTGTTGACACGATGAACCGTGCCCGTCTGCCCGAGACGGGCACACCCGCCGCCGCGCGCTTCAGCACCGCGCGAGCAAGGAGCCCGATCCGATGGAACGCGCACGCCCGAAAACGCCGCGTCGACCTCGTCCCCGAGGCCCGCTCGACCCCACCCCGGGTGCTCTGCACCCCCGACCGTCGCCCGCAACCATCGTCCGCTCACGCGTGGCCCTCCTGGCCACCGTCGGACTCTGGCTGCTGTACATGGCGACGGTCGTCGTCACGCTGTCGCGCGGCGACGTGCTCACGAACGTCGGGTACTTGATCGGCACCGTGGTCTTCCTCGTCTCGGTGGCGGCGCTGACGTTCTCCTCGAGCATGTACTTGCTCGCTCGCGTCGGCGCGTTGCCTCGGCTGGCCGCGCACCGTCGCGCGCGGCGGGCCGACATCGACGAGCGCTTCGACCGAGACGATCTGAGCGTGCTCACGCTCCTGCCCTCCTACGGCGAGGATCCCGCCTACGTCCGGATGGCGCTGTGGTCGGTCGCCCTGCAGGAGGTTCCCGACCTCCGAGTGGTGCTCCTCCTCGACGACCCGCCGACCGACGACCCCGAGATCGTCGATCGGCTGGCCCGCACGCGCGCGATCATCGACGAGATCCGCCTGGAGCTGTCGGGACCCCTGGAACTCGCGCGCGAGGCGTTCGACCGGACCGAGACGGACTCCGTGGCCGACGCCCGCAGCGCCGTCGCCGCGGCCTACCACATGGCCGCCTGGTGGCTCCGCAGCCGGGCCGATGTCGAGCCTCGCACCGGCCACGTCGAGGAGTTCTTCGCCGAGAGTGTCCTGGAAGCCCTCGCCGACGAGCTCGGCGCGGTGGCGTCCGCGCTCGACGAGGCGGAGGACGACGGAGAGCAGGGGTTGTCCCCCGCCCGGGTGCGCTCGCTGGCGCACCGGCTCGTCCGCATCTTCAGTGCCGACGTCGCCGTGTTCGAGCGCAAGCGCTTCCGCGAACCGTCGCACGAGCCCACGAAGGCGGCCAACCTCAACGCCTATCTGGCCCTCGTCGGCGGCGCCCACGAGCTGCACGACCTCGACGGCGTGCCGCACGTGGTGGACATCCCGGCGTGCGACGTCGTCATCACCCTCGACGCCGACTCGATGCTCCTGCCCGAGTACGCCGCTCGTCTGGTCTACGCGCTGCAGCAGCCGAGCAATGAGCGCGTGGGGATCATCCAGACCCCGTACTCCGCGTATCGCGGCCGACGCAGCCACCTCGAGCGCCTCGCCGGGGCGACGACCGACGTCCAGCACATCGTGCACCAGGGCCTGACCGCCTTCGACGCCACGTTCTGGGTGGGGGCGAACGCCGTCATCCGCTGGGCTCTGCTCGAGGACCTCCGCACGGTGGAGACCGTGGACGGACACGACATCGTCCGCTTCATCCGGGGGCGCACGGTCATCGAGGACACCGAGTCCAGCATCGACGTCATCGCCGACGGATGGTCCCTGGTGAACTACCCCGAGCGGTTGAGCTACAGCTCCACCCCGCCCGACTTCGGCACCCTGGCAGTCCAGCGACGGCGCTGGGCGAACGGCGGGCTGCTCGTGCTGGCCGGGCTCTGGCGCACCGCCGTCGCCCGGCGCGCAGCGGGGCATCCGATGCGCCTGTCCGAGATCCTGTTGCGGGCGAACTACCTCGGCTCGATCGCGTGGGTGACCGCCGCGCTGATCATCCTGCTGACCGTCGTCCCGCTCAACGGCGAGCTGGTCAGCGTCACGTTGATGCTCATGGCGCTGCCGTACTTCGTGGAGATGGCGCACGACCTGCGCGTCCTCGGCTACCGGCGGCGCGACATCTTCGGCGTGTACGGCCTGAACCTGCTCCTCGTCGCCGTGAACATCGCCGGCACGCTCGGCTCGATCGCCCAGGCGTTCACGGGACAGCGCGTCGCGTTCGCGCGCACACCGAAACAGGGCGAGCGAACTCCGGCCGGGGCCCTGCTCATCGTCGCACCGCTCATCATCGCCGGTGGTGCGGTGGTCGTCGCCGTCCGCTCGATCCAGGGCGGGTCCTGGATCGCGGCGGCCTTCGCGATCTTCACCGCCGTCTGCGTGGCCGCCGCCCTGGTCCGCCTCATCGGAGTCGGAGCCGCGGCGGCGGACCTGTGGAACGGGTGGCTGGAGTGGATCTGGGTGCCGACCGAGCGACGCGCGGCCCACGCGGCCGACACGACCGTTCCGGCGTGGCGTCGCGTCCTCGACGACGGCCTGATCGAACCGGTGCGCGCATGAACGCCCGGCGTCCGCGGAGGTTCCGCGGCCGACGGGTGTCCTGGCTCCGGCTCGGCGCGAGTGTCCTCGGAGGACTCGCTCTCCTCGTGGCGGGCGTCGCCGCCGTCGCTCCCCCGATCTCCTTCCTCCCGACCGGGACGCCCGTGGACCAGCGGTGGTTCGCCGGCTACTACGACGTGACGCTCGACCAGGGCGTCGCACTCGCCGGTGACGAGATGACCGCGGCGCCGGGCGGTGCGGTCCTCGCTTTCGTGGTCGCCGCGGGCGACGCCGATTGCACTCCGACCTGGGGGAAGACGTACACCCTGGACGATGCCGCCACCAGCTTCGACCTGGATCGTCGAATCGAACGGATGCGCCGGGAGGGACATCCCGTGATGATCTCCTTCGGGGGCGCGATCAACACCGATCTGGCCGTCGCGTGCACGACCTCGGTGGAGGCCGCGAAGGCCTACGGCGCGGTCATCGATCGGTACGGAGTCGACTCGATCGACCTCGACATCGAGGGCAAGACCCTCGCCGACCGGACGTCGTGGGGACGTCGCGCCAACGCCATCGCGCGACTGCAGGGCGCCCGACCCGCGGACCACCCCCTCACCGTGTGGCTCACGCTCCCCGTCGCGCCCGACGGCCTCACCGCCGACGGTCGCGACCTCATCGCCGGCATGCTGAGCGCCGGGGTGAAGCTGGCCGGGGTCAACGCCATGACGATGAACTACGGCATCCAGGATCCGAAGAATCTCGTCGACGTCTCGAAGCGTGCGCTGGATGCCACGGCCTCACAGCTCAGCACCCTGTGGGACGACGCCGGCCTGGATCTGCCGCCCGGCGGCGTGTGGGAGCTGATGGGCGCGACCCCGATGATCGGGCTCAACGACGTCACCACGGAGATCTTCACCCTCGACGACGCGCGAGCGTTCACCGAGTTCGCGAGCGATCGCGGGCTCGCCCGACTGTCGATGTGGTCGATCAACCGAGATCACACCTGCGGGCCGAACTACCCCTTCACCGGGACGGTCTCGACGCAGTGCAGCGGCGTGGACCAGGGCGACGAGACGTTCGCGGGCGTGCTGTCGAACGGGTATCTCGGGCGCGTCGCACACGCGACCGTCGAGCCCGACCCACCGATCATCGAGGACGATCCGAAGACCAGCCCCTACCCGATCTGGAACTCCACGACGTTCTACTCGGCCGGCGTGAAAGTCGTCTGGCACGGCTCCGTCTACGTGGCGAAATGGTGGAACCAGGGCGGCAACGCGCCCGACGACCCGACGCTCGACACCGGCGCCGCCGCCTGGAGTTACATCGGTCCGGTCCTGGCATCCGATCAGCCCTTCCGCCTGCCGCAGCTCCCCGCGAACACGTACCCGGAATGGGATGCCACGACCCTCTACAACCAAGGCGACCGAGTGATGGTCGATGGCACCGGGTACGAGGCCAAGTGGTGGTCACGGGGGCAGAACCCGGCCCGCTCGATCCTCGACCGCGACTACTCGCCGTGGACGCCGATCGAGGGCACGGTCGACGCCGGTGCCTCCGGGGAGGGCGCCGGCGGGAACGCCGCAGGCGCGGCGGGCCGCGCGGCGGGGGTGCCCGGCCCCCCGGCCGCGGGGTAGATCGTCAGGCGCCCGTCGGCGACCACGTGGGCGAGGGCGAGGCGTCCGGGCGGGAGCACCCGGACGACCACCCGGTGCTCCGCCGCCCCCAGCCGGTCACGGACGAGGGCGGCGAACTCCGGCACCCACGTCTCCGCACGGCCCGTCGAGCCCCCGTCATCGAGCAGAACGACGTCGACGCCGCGCAGACGCGCCTGCATCGCGGCATCCGCGATCCCGTGTCCGTGCAACCGGCCGGCGCGGTAGCCGTCGCGGAGGCGCCCCTCGACCGCACGCGCCTGTCGCCGGTCCTCGTCCGTGATGGCACCGGCGCGGACGACGCGTTCCAGCAGGGGACGGGCGTACTCGTCGACCTCCGTCAGATGCGCCACCAGCTCGGCGTGGGCCGCGGCATCCCAAGCGGCACGGCGGGCCGATTCGACGCGCGACTCGGCCTGCGCGGCTGCCGAACCGCGCAGCCGCCGAAGCACCGCGACGAACACGACGCTGAGTCCCACCATGGTGGTCACGCGGGTGCCGATCCCCAGCATCTGCTGCAGATCCGCGCTGCGCGTGATGGCGTCGACCACCAGGAGCGCCAGGAGAATGCCCCCGCCGATGAGCGCGACCCCACCGCGATCTCGGAGAGCGAGGGCGACCGCCACGAATGCCGAAGCGGTGACGAACCAGGCCGATCCGTAGCTGATCGGCGCCGGGAGAGCGGAGATCCCGAGCGCGACGCAGCCGCTCAGGAACATGACGAGCGCCAGCGCGCTGAGACGAGAGACGCCCTCGCGAGCGCGCGCCACCATCGCGGTGAGGAGAAGAAGGAGCGCGAGCATCACGAGAGACACGATCCCGGTCCCCGTGATCCCGGCTTGGACGGCCGCGGCAAGCCCCACGGCCGTCTGCGTGACGACGAAGATGGATCCCACGAGCCGTTCGCGATTCCGGACGGTCCACGCGTCGGGCGGCGCCGGAGGAGGGGACACCGGCGACTCGTCGATGGTCCACTGAAGCCGCACCCGCGTGCCCGCACCGGGGGCGCTGTCGACCTCGGCCCGCATCCCGGGGATCTCCGCCGGCACGCCGAGCACCGTCATGGCGAGCCCGAGGCGGTTCGTCCGCACACTCTCGGGGGCGAACCCGGGGCCGTCGTCGGCGATCTCGATGCGTCCCCCGGTCGCCTCGACCCGGATGCGGACGCTCACCGCGGAGCCCGGAGCGTGCCGGCGTGCGTTGTCGAGGGCCTGGGCGGTCGCGGCGACGAGGGCGTCGGTGATCTCCGGCGAGCATGTCGTCGCCTCCGGGGAGTGCTCCGTGTGGAGCAGCGCCCCGGCCTCTTCGGCGAGCGCGGCGACCCGCGCGACGAGGTCCGGCGACGGCGGATGGGCGCGCACGGACGCCGTGGCCCGCGTCGCTTGCAGGAGGACGGCATCCTCAGACCCGGGCGTCGCGTCGGCGACCCCGTGCAGCGCCGCCAGCACCTGGTCGTGCACGAACGCTGCGGCACGGGAGCGGGCAGTCAAGCGCGCGCGCTCGCCCGCCTCGGCCACCGCTGCGGCCGCCGCCCGCCCAGCCGCCCGATCGACGTGGACCGCGGTGCGCAGCGCGATGTCGGCGACGGCGCACGTGGTCACCGCGGACAGGAGGGCCTGGGTGTCGTTGGCGAGACCCGTGAGCGAATAGCCGCCCAGGACGAGGCGAGAAACCACGATGACGACGGTCCAGAGACAGAGGAAGGCCGTCGTCCACCGCCACCCTCCGGCCACCAGGATCGCCAGCGACGGCGCGGACACCGCGGTGAGCAGCCAGGGAACCGTGCCCGGACTCCCGGGGTCCATCACGGCGATCGCGGCGAAGGGATAGACCCCGACGGCCGCCGCGAAGGCGATCGCCGCGATCCGGGCGACCCGTCGCCCGGCCGCAGCGCCCATGATCGCGGCGACGCCCCCCGCGAGGGTGAGGGCACCGAATCCGCCGACCATCCACGCGGACCACCACGCCGGCGCCGTCGCCGCGTTGACCGTCGACACGACGAGCACGGCGACGGTCGCGGAAGCGAGGATCGACACCGCGACGCCGAGCAGGAGCGCACGGCGGGTCGCCTCGACCGCCGACTCGACGCGCGGCTCAGTCACGGCGCGGAACCGGGAGGAACCCGTCCTCGATGCCGCGACGGTACAGATCGACCTTGCTCGCCGCGGGGCGGCCGAGGCGCTGGTAGACGCCCTTGATGCGGCGGAGGTGGTCGTTCACGGTGTTCTCGGTCACCCACAGGGCCCGCCGCGACCTCGCGGGCCCCCATGCCCGAGGCATACAGCGACAGCACCTCGCGCTCACGCTCGGTCAGGGGCGCGGCGGTGAGGCCGGGGTCGGAGTCGAGCGCCGACGCCCACTCGGTCGTCGGGACGTGGTGCCCCTCGGCGGCCTCGAGGATCGCGGCCAGCAGATCGTCTCCGGGCAACGACTTGCGGGCGATCCCGAGGGCCGCGGTGCGGGACGCCTCACGGACGAGGTAGGGGTTCTCTGCCGAGGTGAGCACGAGCACGTGCGCTCCCCACCGCCGGAGAGCCTCGACGTTATCCTGCGGGGTGCTGCCGTCGCGCAGGCTCAGGTCGAGCAGCACCAGGTCGGCGTCGCGCACGTGCCGCGTCATGGCGGGGACGGTCTGCTCGTGGCGCGCGAACGTCATCAGCGGGGAGGACCCGACCAGGTTGCGCAACGCGAGGCCGACCAGATCGTGGTCATCCACCAGCGCGATGCGTTTCACCAGCCCTCCCGATCAGACCCTATCCATCCCGCGCAGTCGAAGGGGACAGATGACGCACACGAATTCCGACCGTCGTCACCAGCACGCCGGCGACGAGCAGCACGCCGCCGATCACCTCCGCGGGGGCGGGGATCTGGCCGAGCAGCGCGGCGGCCGCGACCATCGCGACCACCGGCGCCAGCAGCACCCAGGGCACGACCGCCGCCGAGGGGTTGCGGGCGAGCAGACCGTTGAAGATCGCGTAGCCGACGAGCGTGCAGAGCCCCGCGGTGTACAGCGTCGAGAGAGCGGCCGGCCAGCCGAAGGACGCGAGCCCCGCGGCGATCGCCGTCGGTCCCTCCACGACGAACGCGAGCGCGAGCGCCGGAACCGGCACCACCAACGCCGACCACACCGTGAGCGACAGCGCGCCGAGCCTGCCGCGACCCGCGACGACCCCGGCGCGGCGCGAGATGACGTTCCCGACCGCCCACGACAGCGCCGCGGCGAGCGCGAGCACCACGGCGAGCGCGCGGGGCATCGCCACCCCGGCCGAGCGCGACCGCGGCCAGGCCGACGACCCCGATCGTGACGCCCACGGTCTGCCCGAGCGTCGGCCGCTCGCGCAAGACTCCGGCGGCGATCACGACGGTGAACACCGCCTGCGCCTGGAGCAGCAGCGCGGCGAGGCCCGGCTGCAGCCCGAGGGCGAGCGAGGTGTACAGCAGGCCGAACTGGCCGAGGCTCATGAACAGCCCGACTCCGACGATCGTGGTCCAGGATGCCACCGGGCGCGGCACGATCACCGCGAACGCCGCCACGACGGCGAAGCGGATGGCCACGAACAGCAGCGGCGGGATGCCCGGCATCCCCCAGTCGATGACCAGGAAGTTGAAGCCCCAGGCGGCCGCCACCCCGGCGGCCAGGATCATGTCGCGTCGTCTCACGGCATCAGTTCATCGCCTCACTCGATGAAGCACCAGCGAACGTTTCTTCACGAAAAGCGGTAGCGTCGCTTCATGATCGATCTCGAGGCCGTCCGCTCCCTGCGCACCGTCGCCCGGGAGGGCAGTGTGTCCGCCGCGGCCGCGACCCTGGGCTTCACGCCCTCGGCGGTGTCGCAGCAGATCAAGCGTCTGGAGCGCGAGACCGGAGTCGCCCTGCTCGAGCGCGTCGGCCGCGGGGTCACGCTCACCGACGCCGGGACGCAGCTCGTCGTCGGCTCGACGCCGATCCTCGCCGAGCTCGAGCGCCTGCGCGCCGACCTCCAGGCGAGTGCACCCGGCGACGGCGCCGTCAGCGGCGAGGTTCGCATCGCCGCGTTCTCGACCGTCGTGCGCGGGCTCCTCGCACCGCTCCTCGTCGACCTCGCCCGCACCCACCCCGACCTGCGACTGCTCGTGCGGGAGAGCGAGCCGTGGGAGACCGTCGCGCTCATCGCCTCGGGGCAACGCGACCTCGGCATCGCCCACCAGTGGGGCGGAGTCGCGCTCGCGATCCCCGAGAACATCGTGGTCACGCCGCTGTTCACCGACGTCGCCGACATCATCGTGCACCGCGACCACCCGCTCGCCGGCCGCGACGTCCTGCACCCGCGCGACCTCGCCGACGAAGCGTGGGTCGCGACCTTCGAGACGACGATCTGCCGGCAGTGGCTCCGACGGCTGTTCGACGGCGTCAGCAATGCCCCGCGCGTGATCTACGAGTCCATGGAGTTCGAGAACCACCTCGAGCTCGCCCGCACCGGCGCCGTGGTCGCCCTCGTCCCCCGCCTCGGACGCGCCCCGCTCGGCCCCGACCTGGTTGCGATCCCGACGATCGACCCGGCATCGACCCGCGACGTCGTCGCCGTGCACCGGCGTTCGCAGTCGGATTCCCCCGCGCTGCGCGCGACGCTCACGGCGCTGCGCGAGCGCGGCGCGGCCCTGCAGGCCTGATCGGTCGACCTCTGGGGAGATTCGCGGGATCTTCTGCGCCCCGAATGTGCCGGTGCGCATGCATGACCGCTCCACAGCGGGCAGACTGTGGGCATGAGCAGTCGCGCAGGACAGCCCGCCGAGGCATCCGATCTCATCGACATCGACGAACTGATCTCCGCCTACTACGACCGCAAACCGGATGCCACCGTGCCCGAGCAGCGCGTCGCGTTCGGCACGAGCGGGCACCGGGGATCCTCGCTGAGCACGAGCTTCAACGAGGACCACATCCTCGCCACGACGCAGGCGATCGTCGACTACCGCGCGGCGCAGGGCATCACCGGCCCGCTGTTCCTCGGTCGCGACACGCACGGTCTGTCGCTGCCGGCCGAGCGCAGCGCCATCGAGGTGCTCGTCGCGAACGGCGTCGACGTGCGCGTCGACTCTCGCGATTCCTGGGTACCGACCCCGGCCCTCAGCCACGCGATCCTCGCCTACAACCGCGGCCGCGCCACCGACGACCCGGGCCGCGCGGACGGCATCGTCGTCACGCCGTCGCACAACCCGCCCCGCGACGGCGGCTTCAAATACAACCCCCCGCACGGCGGCCCCGCCGACACCGACGCGACCGGCTGGATCGCCGACCGCGCCAACGCGCTCATCGCGGCAGGCCTCGAGGGCGTCCACCGCACCCCGCACGCCGACATCGACCTCGACGCCCTGGGCCAGTACGACTTCCGTGACGCGTACGTGCGGGATCTGGCATCCATCATCGACGTCGACGCGATCAAGAACGCCGGCGTCCGTATCGGCGCCGACCCGCTCGGCGGCGCGTCGGTCGAGTACTGGGCGCTCATCGCGGAGGTGTACGACCTCGACCTCACCGTCGTGAACCCCGAGGTCGACCCCACCTGGAAGTTCATGACGCTCGACTGGGATGAGAAGATCCGTATGGATCCCTCGTCGCCGTCGGCCATGGCGTCGCTCGTCGCCGCGCGCGCCGACTACGACATCCTCACCGGCAACGACGCGGACGCCGACCGCCACGGCATCGTCACCCCCGACGCGGGCCTGATGAACCCCAACCACTACCTCGCCGTCGCGATCGACTACCTCTTCTCGCACCGCGAGGGATGGCCGACGGATGCCGCGGTCGGCAAGACCCTGGTCTCGTCGATGATCATCGACCGCGTGGCATCCGCTCTCGGCAAGACCCTGCTCGAGGTGCCGGTCGGGTTCAAGTGGTTCGTCCCGGGCCTGCTCGACGGATCCGTCGCGTTCGGCGGCGAGGAGTCGGCCGGCGCGTCGTTCCTGCGCAAGGACGGCACCGTCTGGACCACCGACAAGGACGGCATCCTGCTGTGCCTCCTCGCCGCCGAGATCCTCGCGGTGACGGGCAAGACGCCGTCGCAGCGGTACGCCGAGCTCGAGGCCGAATTCGGCGCCTCGGCCTACCAGCGCGTCGACGCCCCCGCGTCGCCCGCGCAGAAGTCGGCGCTGTCGAAGCTGTCGCCGGATGCCGTGACCGCCACCGAACTCGCGGGCGAGCCGATCATCGCGAAGCTGTCGCACGCGCCGGGCAACGGTGCCGCGATTGGCGGCATGAAGGTGCAGACGGAATCGGCGTGGTTCGCCGCCCGCCCCTCCGGCACCGAGGACGTCTACAAGCTGTACGCCGAGTCGCTCCGCGGCGAGGAGCACCTGCGCGCGGTGCAGGAGGAGGCCCGTGCGGTCGTCTCCGCCGCGCTCGGCGAGTAACGCGTCTGCCCCAGCGGCGCCGCTCCGCGAGGGGCGGCGCCGCTTTCGCGTGCGGGGGTAGCGCTCTCGCGCGCGGAGCGAGCTCGAACAATCACAATAAGCGCTTCCCCCGGCAGGAAACGGCGTCACGCACCGTTTCCTGCCGCCGATCGCGTTTATCGCGACGAGGAGGGCGGGGGATGCCGCGGCCCCGGCGCTCCGGAGAGCGTCGGGGCCGTGGCATCCGGGATCAGGCGAAGGTCGCCGCGTCGATCACGAAGCGGAAACGCACGTCGCTCTTGAGCACGCGCTCGTACGCCTCGTTGATCTGCTCCGCCGAGATGAGCTCGATCTCGGGCGCGATGCCGTTCTCGGCGCAGAAGTCGAGCATCTCCTGGGTCTCGCGGATGCCACCGATCGACGACCCCGCGAACGAGCGGCGGTTGTTGAACAGCGTGAAGACCTGGATCGGCAGCGGCTCCGGCGGAGCGCCGACGTTGACCATGGTGCCGTCGAGCGTCAGGGTGCCCAGGTACTGCTTGAGGTCGAGCGGCGCGCTGACGGTGTTGACGATGAGGTCGAACGTGTTCTTCAGCTTGTCGAACGTCTCGGGGTCGCTCGTGGCGTAGTAGTGGTCGGCGCCCATCGCGAGGCCGTCGTCCTTCTTGCTGAGCGTCTGCGACAGCACGGTGACCTCGGCGCCCATGGCGTGTGCGATCTTGACGGCCATGTGGCCGAGCCCGCCGAGGCCGACGATCGCGACCTTCTGGCCGGGGCCGGCGTTCCAGTGGTTCAGCGGCGAGTAGGTGGTGATGCCGGCGCACAGCAGGGGAGCTGCCTTCTCGTACGGGATCGACTCGGGCACCCGCAGCACGAAGTCCTGGTCGACGACGATCTTCTCCGAGTAGCCGCCCTGGGTGACGGTGCCGTCGCGGTCGATGCCGGCGTAGGTGCCGACGTTGCCGTTGAGGCAGTACTGCTCCTCGCCGGCGAGGCAGTTGGCGCACTCGCGACACGAATTGACCATGCAGCCGACGCCGACGCGGTCGCCGACGGCGTACTTCGTGACGTCGGAGCCGACCTCGGCGACCGTGCCGACGATCTCGTGGCCCACGGTCAGCGGATAGGGCACCTGGCCCCACTCGCCGCGGATGGTGTGGATGTCGGAATGGCAGATGCCGGCGTAGGCGATGTCGATCAGGACGTCGGCCGGGCCGACCGCGCGCCGCTCGATCGTCGTCGGTTCGAGCGGGGAGGTGGCGGACTTCGCCGCGTACGCGTTGACGTGCATGGGTCTCCTCGGTGAGGGGTTGGGGATACGTCCATCTTTCCGCGTGCCGCAGCCCGGAGGGCGGGGTTGCACGGACGTGCGCGAGGGGTATGGATGCCGAGCGGCGGGCGCCGCAGACGGAACGGGCCGCGCCGACCGCCCGAAGGCGACCGGCGCGGCCCGTTCCCGCGTGGATCAGGCGCGCGTGTCCCCCTGGCCGCGCCGACGACGCCACAGCAGGAGTCCGCCGCCGATGAGCAGCAGCACGATCGCGCCGGCCGCGCCGACCGCGATGCCTTCGCCGTGCAGACCGGTTGCGGCGAGGTCGCCGCGGGAACCGTTCGTCGATCCGGAGCCGGTGGATACCGCCCCCGATCCGGCGGAGGAGCCGGTGCCCGAGCCGCCGCCCGAGCCGCTGCCGCTGCCCGTGCCGGAGCCGTCGCCGCCGCCCGTGCCCGGGTCGACCGGCGCAGCCGCCGGCACGATCGCCGCGGACCGCGCCGTCCCGGCCGCGAAGCCGTCGGCGGACGCGGTGATCTCGACCGAGATCTCCCGCCCCTCATCGGCCGCGACCAGCGCGTAGGCGTCGGCCGTGGCATCCGGGATCGGCGAACCGTCGCGCAGCCACGTGTAGGTCAGCGCGGCGTCGGCCGGGTCGGTCGTGGCGCTCGCCCGCACGGTCGATCCGACGCGCGACTCCCCTGTGACGACCGGGGTGCTGACGTCGACGCTGCGCTCGACCGTGACCGTGTAGGTCTGCACGGTGCCGTCGGGGGCCGTCACGCGGACGGAGCCGACGCCGCCGACCGCACGGGCCGTGTCGACCGTGTCACCGGGCTGGGCGACCTCGACCGCGGCATCCTCGTCGACC
Organism: Microbacterium sp. SLBN-111; assembly: GCF_049739645.1. NCBI lineage: Bacteria > Bacillati > Actinomycetota > Actinomycetes > Micrococcales > Microbacteriaceae > Microbacterium > Microbacterium sp. SLBN-111. The sequence goes on along the minus strand of NZ_JBMGQH010000001.1, from coordinate 1,853,220 downwards.
GCCAGCGCGTGGAGCTCGGGCCACGCGGCGCCCGTCGATGCGACCGTGTAGTCGAACACCTTCGGGTCGAAGCCCGCGACGGGCTGATCCCCCACCGTGAGCCGCGCGAGGTCGGCGATGCCGGCCGGCGAGGCGGAGGCGGCGAAGATCTCGACCTCCGACACGATCATGTGCGTCTGCGAGCGGGCGTTCATCACGACCCGCACCTCGTCGGCCGCACCGCTGACGGGCACGTCGACGCGCGGCGCGCCGCTCGAGGGAGCCGGCACCGGGACGAGGTCGCCCTGGACCCACTCCCCTCCGCGCACCCGGTGGTCGATGCGCATCGTGGCCGGCCAGCTCAGGCTGTTGCCGTCGCGGTAGAACTGCACGGCGACGTGCGTGAGCGTCTCCCGCTGCGCGAGCGCGTAGCTGAGGGCGTCCTGCTCGTTCTTCGTGCCGCCCTTCCAGTTCGACCAGCCCTTGTCGGTCGCGATGCCGTTGATCGTGTTGCTCACCGGGTAGCCCGACTCGGTGAACGTCGCCGACGGCTGGCTGTCGGGGGCGACGTTGCGCTCCGAAGCGGCGGTGACGATGACCGTCAGCTTCGCGTCGAGACGTTCCCCGGCGGGGCCGGTCGCGACACCCGGGACGGTCACCGTGCCGGGCTGTGCGAACGCGGCATCTGTCAGCCCGTCCCACGTCCACTCGACGGGGATCCAGTAGCCGCCGCCCGAGGGGGTCAGTTCGGCCTGCACGTCGGCGTCGGCCTGGCTCTGCACGAGCGACAGCGCGCTCCCCGCGGGCACCGTGACCGAGGCGGGACGCGTTACTGCGAAGGCACCGACCTCGACGGTCGCGGTCGCCTCGAACGCGGCGCCGAAGACGTCCGTGCCCGTTCCGCGCACCTGCACCGTGCCCGGTCGCGACCAGTCCGCACCGTCGAGCTCCCACGTCACCGTGGCCGCACGCAGCTGGCGACCGGCGTACCGGACGACCGCCTGGGCCGGGAGCGTCGGAACCACACCGACCGCCGTGGCGACCGACACCGGCTCGGTGCCCACGATGCGCGAGCTCGACAGGCGCCACTGCTGGTTCGCGCCTCCGTTCGAGGTCCACAGACCCACCGTGGCCCCGGGCGTCGTGCTCTGCCCGTTGACGTCGAGCACCCGCTCACTCGCGACGTTGAGGACCGAGAGGTACGTGCCGTCCGTCGTGGATGCCATCCACTGCAGCGCCGGATCCGCTGCGGCGGTCGCCGGGTCGGAGTCGACCAGCGCGGTGCCGCCGTTGCGGGACGCGAGGAACTTCCCCGTCCCGTTCTGGAGCGTGAACCGGTGCCGGTTCGTGCCGGCGCCCGAGACGGTGCGCACCGTCCAGGACTGCGCGCGGATCGCGTCGGTGATGGTGGCGCTGCGCTGGAGCGCGAGGCCCGCGCCCGACCCGTCGAGCGCGAGACCGCTCTGGAGCCCGGTCAGCTGCACGGTGTCGCCATCGCGGAACGCCGCGGCGTCGTCCGAGACGCCCGAGACGCCGTCGATCACGAACGTCGTGACCGACTTCGCGGGAACCGTGACGGTGGCGGTTCGGGATGCCACATTCACGGCCACCTTCTCACCCTCCTGGAGGGCGTTGGCCGAGGGCTGATCCGCGGTGGACTGCGTCGTGACGATCGGGGTCACCGTCGCGCCCGGCGCGATCGTGCCGAAGTCGCGCAGGTCGATCTCGACCGTGCGGTCGGTCGCCTCGGAGTTGACGTGCACGATGGTCGCGCCCTGGCCATCGGCATCCACGGCCGCCGTCGACTGCGCGTTGTCGGTGGACATCAGGCGATCGCCCGGGTGGATGTAGTGCGTGAAGTTGCGCACGGTGTTGAACTTCTCGTTGGTCAGCACCTTGCAGGACGGGTCGGCTTCACCGTCGGCGATGCGCCTCGCGGAATTGCCCTCGGCGTTGCAGTCGAAGTCGATGAAGACACTGCCCCAGTTGAGCTTCTCGACCTTCTGCATGTTGTAGAGGTCTTCGACCGGCTGCCAGAAGACCCACGCCGTCGGCTCCAGCTCGCGCAGGTCGCCCACGATGTGCTGGGCCATGCCGAGGCCGTTCTCGATGTCGTTCGTCACGAACCCGCGGCTCTGGTCGGTCCAGTTGCCCTCGACCTCGCTCATCCACAGCGGTTTGTCCGCGGCCTTCGCGATGTCGCGGACGACCTGACGTCCGTCCGTGCCGTAGGTGTGCACGTTCAGCTGGTCGACGAGCCCCTTCGACTGCGCGGACCACGTGTTCCAGTTCGTCGCGAAGAGGCTCGGGTTCGTCTCGTCCATCGCCGAGATCACGGCATCCGTCGTCGTCCCCGGCTGCGCGAGACGGGCCGCGAGCGCCTTGATCATGGCATCCTGCGCCTGCGGGCCGATGTGTGCGCCCTCCTGACGTCCGCCCGTCGGCCACTGCTTGCCCTGGGGAATCTGCGTCGACCAGTAGTTCGTATTCGGCTCGTTGAACGGGTCGATCGTGGCGAATTTCACCCCGTGCTTCTTCTCGAGCTCGTCGACGACGTTCACGAGGTAGCCGGCGAACTTGTCCATGTCGGCCGGGGCGAGCTGCTCGCTGGTGGCGTTGTTGATTCCACCCGAGACGTAGCCGCTCTGCGTGAGGAAGTACGGCGGGGAGTTGCTGAAGGCCTCCCAGTGCGTGACCTTGTCCTTCAGCGCGTCGATCCACCACTGCTGCGCGGAGTCGGCGTCGAAGTCGTAGGCGTTCGGGTCGTCGGGATTCCACGCGGCCTTGTACCGCGCGCGATCGGCGTAGTTCGACGTGATCGGCCCCTGGGAGTCGGAGGCATTGAGGTCGGGGTTCCAGAACCCCGGGACGGCGCCGCCCGGCCGCAGATATGCCGGCACGTCGGAGGCGTTGCCGCCGCCGATGTTGTAGCGGGCGATGTTGAGGTTCAGCCCGTCGTCGCCGAAGACGGCGTCGAAGAGCTTCTGCCGCACCTCGGGCGGGTAGTTGCCCGTGGCGTTGGCGAACCACACCAGGCTGGTACCCCAGCCCTCGAACGGTTCCGCCGCCGTCGCGGGGTTCGGGGTGATGTGGACCGTCGCGTTCGGCGCCGCCACCGCGGGGGCGGGGGTTACGGCGCTGGTTGCGGCGATTCCGCCGGTCGCGAGGGCGACCGCGCAGGTCATCGACAGCAGTCGAGCTGACTTCATCGTCATTCCGATTCCGGCCGCAGCGTCGCGACCTTGGGGGATGGGACATGTTGACGTCAACATGTTGACGTCAACACCGAACCTATCGGAGGGTGCCGCGGTGACACAACGCCCGCGCGCGACTCAAGCGGGTGATCTTGGTGGTCGCCGCGGCCCGTCTCGCGGGCCGGGTCAGCGCGTGATCAGCGGAGGAAATGCGGCGAAGGGAGGACGGATGCCACGACTTCGGCCCTCCGCTCCCCGCATCTCCTCCGCTCGTCACCGCGCGCACCGGCACCGGCGCCGCAACGACACCCGCCCCGCAGAGCGCGTCAGGCCCGCGGCCCGGAGCTCTGCCGCACCACGAGCGACGTCGGGATGAGGGTGCGGGCGTGCTCGCCGCCGGCGCCCTCGATATCGGCGATCAGTGCGCTCATGGCCTCTTCGCCGACGCTCTCGAAGCGCTGGCGCACGGTCGTGAGCGGGGGCCAGAAGTTCGCGGACTCGGGCATGTCGTCGAAGCCGACCACGCTCACCCGCCCCGGCACCGCGCGCCCGGCCTCGTGCAGCGCACGGATGACGCCGAGCGCCATCTGGTCGTTGGCCGCGAACACCGCGGTCACGGCCGGATCCTGCGCGAGCGCCGCGCCGATGCGGTGCCCGGATTCTGCGGTCCAGTCGCCGAGTTGCACCGGGGGGACCTGGCATCCACGTTCCTCCAGGGCCGCGCGCCAGGCGTCGCGGCGACGCTCCGCGGCGAAGGACTCCGGCGGGCCCGACACATGCCACACGGTCTCGTGTCCGAGGTCGAGCAGGTGCTCGGTCGCCAGGCGCGCGCCCTGCGCCTGGTCGTTGTCGACGACGGCGTAGGGGTAGTCGGCGCTCGAGTCGACGACGACGACGGGCAGCCCCGAGGGGATCGACAGCTCGTTCTCTCCGAGCCGATGCTTTTCGATGAGGATCACGATCCCGTCGACGGCGTGCTCCCGCAGGCGGAGGAACGCTCCGGACACGTCGCTCTGCGAAGCCGTCTGCACCGTGATGAGGGTGATGGAGTACCCGGATGCCGCGGCCACCGACGCGAGCGCGTCGAGGGTGCGCGTGTTGCCGTAGGAGCTCAGCGAGAACATGATCACGCCGATGCTGCGGAAGCGGCCCGACCGAAGCGCGCGCGCGGCGCTGTTGGGGCGGTAGCCGAGCGAGGCCATGGCGTCCAGCACGCGCTGACGCGTCTCGGGATCGACGTTGGAGCGGTCGTTGGCGACGCGCGACACCGTCTGCCCCGACACCCCCGCCGCGGCGGCGACGTCCGCCATCGAGACTTCGCGGCGCCGCCCGCGCTTCCCCGCCGTGGTCGACGTCATCGTCGTCTCGCTCACGTCTGCCCCCTTGGATGTTGACGTTGACATGCTAGCGGCCTCCGGCTATGTTTACGTCAACATCTCAGCGACCCGACCGAGATGCGCACCAACGAAGAGGCAATCGGACGATGACGACCACCGCGGCACCCCCGCCCGCACTGCGCGCCCCTCGGCGCCGGCGGCGCACCCGAATCGACGATCGCGGCTGGCTGTTCGTCGCTCCGTTCGCGATCGTGTTCGCGCTGGTGTTCCTCGCACCGCTCGTGTACTCGGTGTACCTGAGCCTCTTCCGCGACCAGCTCGTCGGCGGCAACGCGTTCGTCGGTTTCGCGAACTACATCGCCGCCTTCAACGACCCGAAGTTCTGGGACGGCCTGGGCCGCGTCTCGCTCTTCCTCGTCGTGCAGGTGCCGATCATGCTCCTGCTCGCCCTGGCGGCCGCGCTCGCGATCGACAGCGCGCGCCTCCACGCCGCGGGCTTCTACCGCATCGTCATCTTCCTGCCGTACGCCGTCCCCGCCGTCGTCGCCGTGCTCATGTGGGGCTACATCTACGGCGACCAGTTCGGCCTCACGCGCAACCTCAACGACCTGCTCGGTGGCACGTTCGTCCAGCCGTTCCTTCCCGAATGGATGCTGCTGTCGATCGGCAACATCGTCACGTGGCAGTTCGTCGGCTACAACATGCTGATCTTCTACTCGTCGCTCAAGACGATTCCCGGCGAGCTGTACGAAGCGGCATCCATCGACGGTGCCGGCGCCTGGCGGACGATCTTCTCGATCAAGATCCCGGCCGTGCGCGGAGCGATCGTGATCGCCACGATCTTCTCGATCATCGGCAGCTTCCAGCTGTTCAACGAGCCCAACATCCTCAAGCCCCTGGCCCCGAACACGATCACGACGTTCTTCACGCCGAACATGTACGCGTACAACCTGTCGTTCGCGGGTCAGCAGTACAACTACGCGGCGACGGTCGCGATCATCATGGGCGTCATCACCGCCGTCATCGCCTACGTCGTGCAGCTGCGCGGCTCTCGTCAGGAGGCGCGATGACCACCGCGACCGCTCCCCGCACCGACACCGTGGCCGTGACCACGTCCCGCTCGCGTTCGCGCCGCGGCTTCGCCCGCACGTCGCCGACGCAGAGCAAGAAGTCGGTCGTGCTCACCATCGTCATGGCGCTGTACCTCGTGTACACGCTGGTGCCGCTGTTCTGGCTGATCATCAACGCGACGAAGACGCAGCCCGACCTGTTCACCACGTTCGGCCTCGGCCCGGGCAACACCTTCGCACTGTTCGACAACATCGCGCAGACGCTCACCTACCGCGACGGCATCTTCCTCCGCTGGCTCGGCAACACCCTGCTGTACGTCGTCGTCGGCGCGGGCGGTGCGACGCTGCTCGCGACCCTCGCGGGTTACGGTCTCGCGAAGTACAACTTCCGCGGCCGCAAGGCGGTGTTCGCCGTCGTGCTCGGCGCGATCGCCGTGCCCGGAACGGCCCTCGCCGTCCCGACCTTCCTGCTGTTCAGCCAGCTGGGCCTCACGAACACCCCGTGGGCGATCATCATCCCGTCGCTCATCAGCCCGTTCGGCCTGTACCTCATCTGGGTGTACGCGACGGATGCCATCCCCACCGAGCTGCTCGAGGCGGCGCGCATGGACGGCGCGGGCGAGTTCCGCACGTTCTTCACCATCTCGATCCGTCTGCTGACCCCCGGCATCGTGACGGTTCTGCTGTTCGCCGTGGTCGCGACGTGGAACAACTACTTCCTGCCGCTCATCATGCTGAGCGACCCGGCCTGGTACCCCCTCACGGTCGGCCTCAACCAGTGGAACGCGCAGGCCACCGGCGTCGGCGCCCAGCCGATCTACAACCTCGTGATCACGGGAGCCCTGCTCTCGCTGATCCCGATCGTCGCCGCCTTCCTCGTCCTGCAGCGCTTCTGGCAGTCCGGCCTCAGCGCCGGAAGCGTCAAGCAGTGACCCTCGACTCCCTCCCGAACCCGGAGCGTCCTGCCCCGGAAACCGCATCACCCATCCACAACAACGAAGTGAAGGAATCCCGATGACATTCATGCGCAAGGGCACCGCCGCCCGGCGGGCCGTGTTCGCCGTGGCAGCGACCGCGCTCACGGTGGGCGCACTGACCGCCTGCTCCGGCGGCGGCACGGGCGGCGGCAGCAACGGCGGCAGCGCCGACGACATCGAGAAGGCGCTCCAGGAGGGCGGCGAGATCACGTACTGGTCGTGGACGCCCTCGGCCGAGGCGCAGGTCGCGGCGTTCCAGAAGAAGTACCCCAAGGTGAAGGTCAACCTCGTCAACGCGGGCACCAACACCGAGGAGTACACCAAGCTCCAGAACGCCATCAAGGCCGGCTCGGGCGCCCCCGACGTCGTGCAGATCGAGTACTACGCGTTCCCGCAGTTCGCGCTGTCGGACTCGCTGCTCGACCTCGCCCCGTACGGCTTCGGCGACCTGGAGAGCGCGTACAGCGCCGGTCCGTGGAGCTCGGTCGACTTCGACGGCAAGATCTACGGCCTCCCGCAGGACTCGGGCCCCATGGCCCTCTTCTACAACAAGTCGGTCTTCGACCAGTACGGCATCGCCGTCCCCACCACGTGGGACGAGTACTACGCCGCGGCGCAGAAGCTGCACGCGGCCGACCCGACGAAGTACATCACCGCCGACACCGGCGACTCCGGCTTCACCACCAGCATGATCTGGCAGGCAGGCGGCACCCCCTTCAAGGCCGACGGCACGAACGTGACGATCGACCTGCAGGATGCCGGCTCGAAGAAGTTCGCCGAGAACTGGAACCGCCTCATCGACGGCGGCCTACTGTCGGACACCCCGAGCTGGAGCGACGAGTGGTTCAAGGGCCTCGGTGACGGCTCGATCGCGTCGCTCGTCATCGGCGCCTGGATGCCGGGTGTCCTCGAGTCGTCCGTGAAAGACGGCGCGGGCAAGTGGGCCGTCGCCCCGATCCCGACGTACGACGGCAAGCCGGCGACGGCGGAGAACGGCGGCGGTGGTCAGGCCGTGACCAAGCAGAGCAAGAACCCGGCTCTGGCCGCGGGCTTCCTCAAGTGGCTGAACAACGACGACGAGAGCCTGAAGATCTTCGCGGAGTCGGGCGGCTTCCCCTCGACCACGGCGCAGCTGAGCGACCCGTCGTTCGTCGACCAGAAGTCGGACTATTTCGGCGGCCAGCAGATCAACCAGGTCCTGACGCAGGCGTCGAGCGACGTCGTGAAGGGCTGGAGCTACCTGCCCTTCCAGGTCTACGCCAACAGCATCTACGGCGACACCGTGGGCCAGGCCTACGCCACGAAGGGCGACCTGAACAAGGGTCTCTCGACCTGGCAGGACCAGCTCGTGCAGTACGGCAACGACCAGGGCTTCACGGTCAACAAGTAAGTCGATGAACCGGGGGCGGGCCGCAGTTCGAGCGGCCCGCCCCTTTCCTTCCCTTCCCGCTCCAGGAGAGCCCGCATGACCTCCCCCACCCGCATCTCGCTCGACCCGCGCCGACCCGGCCCCGAGGTGCCCCGCCGCCTGTTCGGAACGTTCGTCGAGCACATGGGCCGCTGCGTGTACGACGGCATCCATTCGCCCGGACACGCCACCGCCGATGCGGCCGGCTTCCGCTCCGACGTGCTCGCCCTCGTGCGCGAGCTCGGAGCGACCGTGGTGCGCTACCCCGGCGGCAACTTCGTCTCGGGCTACCGCTGGGAGGACGGCGTCGGGCCGCGCGAGGATCGTCCGGTACGACTGGATGCCGCGTGGCACAGCACCGAGACCAACCAGGTGGGTCTGCACGAGTTCGCCGACTGGGCGGATGCCGCGGGCCTCGAGGTCATGGAGGCGGTGAACCTCGGCACGCGCGGCGTCGCCGAGGCCGCCGATCTGCTCGAGTACGCGAACCACCCGTCCGGTACGGCGCTGAGCGACCGCCGCCGCGCGAACGGACGCGACGAACCGTTCGGCATCCGCCTCTGGTGCCTAGGCAACGAGATGGACGGCCCGTGGCAGATCGGGCACAAGACCGCTGACGAGTACGGACGCCTCGCCGCCGAGACGGCGCGCATGATGCGGTTCATCGACCCGACGGTCGAGCTCGTCGCCGCGGGCAGCTCCAACCACGAGATGCCCACGTTCGGCGACTGGGAGCGCACGGTGCTGCGGCACACCGCCGGACTGGTCGACCACATCTCGGTGCACGCGTACTACGAAGAAGACCCGTCCGACCCGCAGAGCTTCCTCGCCAGCGGCGCCGCGCTCGACCGTTACATCGGCGAGGTCGTCGACATCATCGACGAGGTCGACGCCCGGACGCCCGACGGTGCGCCCGTGGGCATCAGCGTCGACGAGTGGAACGTGTGGAACCAGACGCGGTGGAACGAGGTCGACAAGCCCCGCGTGTTCACGGGCGACTGGCCGATCGCGCCGCGCCTCATCGAGGACGACTACACCGTGACCGACGCCGTCGTCGTCGGCTCGCTGCTCATCACGCTCCTGCGCCGCGCGGACCGCGTCTCGATGGCGAACCTCGCGCAGCTCGTCAACGTCATCGCCCCGATCCGCACCGAGCCCGACGGCGGACCCGCGTGGCGGCAGACGACGTTCCACCCCTTCCGCCTGACGGCCGAGGCCGCGACCGGCCACGTCGTCCCCGTCGACGTCCGCGGCGACCGTATCCCCACGGCGCGCCACGGCGAGGTCGACGCGGTGGACGCGATCGCCACCGTCGACGGCGACACCGTCCATGTCTTCCTCGCCCACCGCTCGCTCGACGCGGCGACCGAGGTCGAGCTCGACCTCGGCGCCGTGGCATCCGCCGAAGCCGTCGTCATCACCATCCCCGAGGGCGGCGACCGCGACACCACCAACTCCGCCGACGCCGAGCCCGTCGCACCGGCGGACCTGCCGGTCGAGGTGGTCGACGGCATCCTGCGCTTCACCCTTCCCCCGCTCGCGTGGGCCCGCGTGCGGGTCCAGCTGGCCTCCTGACCCGAGAGAGAACGTGACCACCTTCACCATCGGCGAGACCGATTTCCTCCTGGACGGCGAACCCTTCCAGGTCATCTCCGGAACGCTGCACTACTTCCGCATCCACCCCGAGCACTGGGCCGACCGCATCCGCACGGCCAAGGCGATGGGTCTCAACACCATCGAGACGTACGTCGCGTGGAACGCGCACGAGCCGGTGCGCGGGGAATGGGATGCCACGGGCTGGAACGACCTCGGACGCTTCCTCGACCTCGTCCACGCCGAAGGTCTGCACGCGATCGTGCGCCCGGGACCGTACATCTGCGCCGAATGGCACAACGGCGGTCTGCCCGTGTGGCTCACCTCCACGCCGGGCATCGGCCTGCGCCGCTCAGAGCCGCAGTACCTCGCGGCCGTCACGGAGTACCTCGAGCGCGTGTACGAGATCGTCGTCCCGCGGCAGATCGACCGCGGCGGCAACGTCGTGCTGGTCCAGATCGAGAACGAATACGGCGCGTACGGCTCCGACAAGGACTACCTGCGCGAGCTCGTGCGCGTCACGCGCGACGCCGGGATCACCGTGCCCCTCACGACCGTCGACCAGCCCATGCCGTGGATGCTCGAGAACGGCAGCCTCCCCGAGCTGCACCTCACCGGCTCGTTCGGCTCCCGCTCCGCCGAGCGCCTCGAGACCCTCCGCGAGCACCAGCCCACCGGTCCGCTCATGTGCTCGGAGTTCTGGGACGGCTGGTTCGACTGGTGGGGCAGCATCCACCACACCACCGACCCCGCGGCATCCGCCCACGATCTCGACGTGCTGCTCGCCGCGGGCGCGTCCGTGAACATCTACATGGTGCACGGCGGGACGAACTTCGGCACCACCAACGGGTCGAACGACAAGGGCCGGTTCGACCCCATCGTCACGTCGTACGACTACGACGCACCGATCGACGAGGCCGGGCACCCCACCGCGAAGTTCCACGCCTTCCGCGACGTCATCGCGAAGTACGCGCCCGTGCCCGACCTCGAGCCCGCGCCGCGGCCGGATGCGCCGGTGTTCGACGTGGCGCTCTCGGGAGAGGGCGACTGGATGCCGGCATCCACGGGTTCCGAGCCGACGTTCGACCCGCAGACCTTCGAACAGCTCGGGCACCTCGGGGCCCTCGTGCGGTACGACGTCGACCTGCCCGCGAACGCTCCCGCCGTGCTCGCGTTCGGCGAGGTCCGCGACCTCGCGTGGGTACACGTGGACGGCGTGTTCGTCGGGCGCCTGTCCCGCACGCTGCACGAGCGCGCGCTCGCGATCCCGGCGGGGGCGACGCTGACGGTGCTCGTCGAGGACCAGGGCCGCGTCAACTACGGCCACCGGCTCGGCGAGGAGAAGGGCCTGATCGGCGGCGCGACGTTCGACGGCGCCCCGCTGACCGGCTGGACGGCGACGCCGATCGATCTCGCGACGGCCGCGGGCACCGGTACCGGCGCGCTCGGCCGCGCGCTCCTGCGCGGAACGTTCGAGCTCGACGCACCGGCAGACCTGTTCCTCGACACCACGGCGTGGGGCAAGGGCTTCGCGTTCGTGAACGGCTTCTTCCTGGGCCGGTACTGGCGGAACGTCCCGCAGGAGACGCTGTACCTCCCCGCGCCGGTGCTGCGCGCGGGTACAAACGAGATCGTCGTGCTCGAGCTGGAGCAGGCCGCTGAGCCCGTGGCCCGTTTCGTCGCGCAGCCCGCGCTGGGGCAGCTCGAGGAGTAGGCCGCGACGCGTCCCCTCCCGGTTTGGGGCGCGTCGCTCGGTTTCCCCTCTGGGTTTGGGGCGCGTCGCTCGGTTTGGGGCGTGAGAACTCCGCCCCGAACGGCGAAACGCGCCCCAAACCCGGCAGCAGCCGGGGCCCCGGCTACGGCGTCAGCGGGCGCTGGCGCGGACGATCAACGTCGCGGGCACCGTCTCGCCCGTGTGCGGGCCGCCCTCGATCGCGGCGACCAGGGCCGCGACGGCGCGGGCGCCGAGGGCGTCGAAGTCCTGCCGCACCGTGGTGAGCGGAGGGCGGTACTCCGCGGCATCCACGATGTCGTCGAAACCCACGACCGCGACGTCCTCCGGGACGCGTCGACCGGCGTCGGCGAAGGCCCGCAGCGCACCGAGCGCCATCTGGTCGTTCGCGACGAAGACCGCGGTCGCGTCGGTCAGTTCCGAGACGGCGGCGTGACCGGATGCCGAGGTCCAGTCGCCGCGCACGAGCTCGGGCACGGGCCGCCCGGCGTCGACGAGCGCGGCGCGCCAGCCCCGCTCGCGTTCGGCCGCGGCGAAGGAGCGCGCGGGACCGGCGACGTGGTGCACCGTGTCGTGGCCGAGGGCGAGGAGGTGCTCCACGGCCGCGCGGGCACCGCCGGCGTGGTCGGTCTGGACGATCGAGAACCGCGGGTCGGGCGGCGAATCGACGACGACGAGGTGCAGGTCGCCGGGCGGGTCGACGTCGCGCGCGAGTTCGGTCGCCTCGTTCAGCACCACGGCACCGTCGACGCCCTGCGAGCGCAGGCGGGCGAAGGCGTCCCGGATGCCACGCTCCCCCACCGTGACCACCGCGAGGGCGTAGTCGCGCGCCGCGGCCGCTTCCGAGATCGCCTGCAGCATGCGGGAGTTGCCGACCGAGGCCAGGGTCGAGACGACGAGTCCGATCGTCGAGGTCTGGCCGGTGCGCAGCGCGCGGGCGGCGCGATGCATGCGGTACCCGAGGTCGCCCATCGCCTTCTCGACGCGGGCGCGGGTGGCGGGATCGACGCGCGGGCTGCCGTTCGCAACGCGCGAGACCGTCTGCGCCGACACGCCGGCCGCCGCGGCCACATCGGCCATCGATACAGGCATCGAACCCCCTCGTGTTGACGATATCACGCCCGATCTGTAGCGTGTTATCGTGAACACGCTCAGCCCCACCGCGGTGGCTCTCGGCGCCGGAGTCGTCAAGCGCTCCACGCGTCTCGCCGACGGCCGCGAACTGATCTACTTCGACGACGCCGACACGACGCTCGGCCCGGAGCGCGCCATCGACGCGCGCACCCTCGACCCCCGTCCGGTGACCGCGACCATGCGACAGGATGTGCTCACGGGCGACTGGATCACCGTGGCATCCAATCGCCAGAACCGGGCGTTCCTGCCTCCCGCGCACCTCGACCCGCTCGCCCCGCAGACGGCGACGAACCCGTCCGAGGTCCCGTCGCGCTACGACGTCGCGGTGTTCGAGAACAAGTCGCCGTCGTTCGGTCCCGCGCTCGACATCGCCCACGGCGACGCCCCGGCCGCCGTCGACCCGCCGCGCGGCGACGACGACCTGGAACACCTCGGCCTCGGCCGCACGCGCACCTCCGTCGGGCGCTGCGAGGTCGTGTGCTTCAGCCCCGAGCACGAGGGGTCGTTCGGCTCGCTGTCGCGCACCCGCGCGCGCACGGTCATCGAGGCATGGGCCGACCGCACGGCCGCGCTGTCGGCGCTCCCCGGCATCCGGCAGGTGTTCCCGTTCGAGAACCGCGGACAGGAGATCGGCGTCACCCTCCCCCACCCCCACGGCCAGATCTACGCCTACCCATACGTCACCCCGCGCACGCAGCGCCTGCTCGACACCGTCTCGCGGACGTCGCCCGACCTAATCGCGCGGATCCTGGAATTCGAGGCATCCGGTCCCCGCGTGGTCCTGCGTGGCGAGCACTGGACGGCGTTCGTCCCGTTCGCGGCGCGGTGGCCCATCGAGGTGCACGTGCTGCCGCACCGTCACGTCGCCGACCTCGCCGAGACGACGGATGCCGAGCGCGACGAGCTCGCCCCGTTCTACCTGCGGCTGCTGCGCGGCATCGACGCGCTGTACGAGACCCCCACGCCGTACATCGCCGCGTGGCACCAGGCGCCCGTGGGCCGTGCGCGCGACAGCGTCCGGCTCAACCTGCAGATCACGTCGCCGCGCCGCGCCGCCGACAAGCTGAAGTACCTCGCCGGATCCGAGGCCGCCATGGGCGCCTGGATCGGTGACATCACCCCCGAGTCGCAGGCCGAACGCCTGCGCGCCGCCCTCGACACCGTTCCGGAGGTGACGGCATGACCGCCGTCGACGACGCCCGCGCCCTGCTCGCCACCCTGACCGACGCCCCCGCCGTGGGCGTGTGGTCCGCGCCCGGACGCGCAAACCTCATCGGTGAGCACACCGACTACAACGAGGGCTTCGTCCTCCCCTTCGCGATCGCACAGCGCACCGCCGCCGCCGTCGCGCTCCGCGACGACGACGTGATCCGCGTCCGCTCGACGTTCGCCGACGACGCCGTGGAGGTGTCGCTCGCCGAACTCGACGCCCGCATCGCCGCCGGAGGGCTCGGCTGGGCCGGGTACCCGCTGGGCGTGGCGTGGGCGCTGCGCGCCGAGGTCCCGGATGCCGCGACCCGCGGCGTCGACATCGCCCTGGCATCCGCGGTGCCGGTGGGTGCCGGTCTGTCGTCGTCGGCCGCGATCGAGGGGGCCGTGGCCTCCGCCCTCAACGACGTGTGGGGAACCGGGCTCGACGGGGTCGCCCTCGCCCGCGTGGGCCGCACGGCCGAGAACGACGCGGTCGGCGCCCCGACCGGGATCATGGACCAGATGGCATCCATGCTCGGCGTGGCCGACGCGGCGACGTTCCTCGACTGCCGGACGCTGCAGACGCGGCCGGTGCCGCTCGGGTTCGCCGAGGCGGGCCTCGAGATCCTCGTCGTCGACACCCTCGTCGAACACGCGCATGCGTCGGGCGGGTACCGCGAGCGTCGCGCCTCGTGCGAGAAGGGCGCCGCCGCGTTCGACGTGCGGGCGCTCCGCGACCTCACCGTCGACGACCTGCCCCGCGCACGGGAGATCCTCGACGACGTGACCTTCCGTCGCGTGCGGCACATCGTCACCGAGAACCAGCGCGTGCTCGACACCGTCGCGGCCCTCGACCTCGCGGGTCCGAGCGCGATCGGCGACCTCCTCACCGCCTCGCACGCGTCGATGCGCGACGAGTTCGAGATCTCGGTGCCCGAGCTCGACCTCGCCGTCGAGACGACGCTGGACGCGGGCGCGCTCGGCGCACGGATGACCGGCGGCGGCTTCGGCGGCGCGGCGATCGCGCTGATCCCCGCCGAGCTCGTGCCGGCGGCGACCGACGCCGTGTACGCCGCCTTCGCGGCATCCGGTTTCCGCGCCCCGAACGTGTTCACGGTGACGCCGTCGGAGGGCGCGCGCCGCGACGCGTGACGCCGTCGGCGGCGGCGGGCGCTACCGCCGCGGACGGCGGAGGCGCTGCGTCCCCCTCCCCGATAAACGCGATCCACGGCAGGAAACGGCGCCTCGCCCCGTTTCTCCCCGTGGATCGCGTTTATCGGCATGAGGGGGCGCGGCCGCGCGCAGCCGTGCGGCGAGGGGGCGCGGCCGCACGCCGAGACCCGGTGCTATGCGGACCGGCCGTGCGGGCGTAGCGTGCGGGGCATGGAATCGGATGCCGCTGTCCTCGCGTGGCTGCACGACAGCGACCCCGCGCTGCGGTGGAAGGTCGAGCGAGACCTGCTCGACGCGCCGGCGGCGCAGTGGGAGGAGACCCGCGCCCGGGTCGCGCGCGAGGGCTTCGGCGCGCAGCTGCTCGCCCGGCAGGATCCCGACGGGCAGTGGGCCGGCGGCGCGCACTTCCCCGCCGGCTTCCGCGGTGACGAGCCGCAACCCTGGACGGCGACGTCGTGGTCGCTGATGTCCCTGCGCGAATGGGGCGTGGATGCCACCGCCCTCCGCCCCGACACGGCCGGGCTCCTCGAGCGCAACGCCCGCTGGGAGTACGAGGATCTTCCGTTCTGGGACGGCGAAGTGGATGCCTGCATCAACGCGTTCACCCTCGCCAACGGCGCGTGGCTCGGGGCGGAGGTCACTGGCATCCGGGACTGGTTCGTCACCCATCGTCTGCCCGACGGCGGCTGGAACTGCGAGTGGGTGGAGGGCTCGACGCGGTCGTCGTTCCCCTCGACGCTGAACTCGGTGATCGGGATCCTCGACGACGAACGGCGCACCGGCGGGACCCCGGCCCTGCGCGACGCGCGGCACGGTGCGGAGGAGTATCTGCTCGAACGGCGGCTGCTGTACCGCCTCTCCACCGGCGAGGAGCACCGGTGGGCGGACCACCTCGGGTATCCCTTCCGGCATCGGTACAGCGTGCTCCGCGCCCTCGACCACTTCCGCGCGGCCGCACAGCACGACGGAACGGCTCCCGATCCGCGCCTCGCCGACGCGATCGAGCGGGTGCGCGCGGCCCGCGACCCCGACGGCACCTGGCACCAGGCGTACCCGCCCGAGGGCCGCGAGTGGTTCCCGGTCGACGTGCCCGCGGGCGAGCCGTCGCGTTGGCTGACGTTCTTCGCGCTGCGCGTCCTGCGGTGGTGGGACGAGGCGTAGGAGCGCGGCGTGCCGCACATACTCGGGGCAGCTTCGGCATAAACGCTCGCGCTCGGCAGAAACGCCCGGGCGCGGCGTTTCTGCCGAGCCGGAGCGTTTATGGCGCAGGGGTGTCGCGAAACATCGGCGCCGCGTGCGCCAGGATGGGGCGATGGATGCCACAGCCCCCGTCGTCGCCACCACCCGGGGTCGCGTGCGCGGTTTCACGCGCGGCGGAACGGCGGTGTTCCTCGGCATCCCCTTCGCGCAGGCGCCGGTCGGGCCGTTGCGGTTCGCCGCCCCGGAGCCCGTCGCCCCCTGGGTGGGCGAGCTCGACGCGACGGCCTACGGCCCGACGGCTCAGCGCGGCGACACGGGCATCACGCTCATTCCCGAACCCAGCGTGCCGGGCGACGCCACGCTGAACGTCAACGTCTTCGCGCCGGCGGACGCGACTCCGGATGCCACTCTCCCGGTGCTCGTGTGGATACACGGCGGCGGCTTCGTCTCGGGGTCCCCCGCGAGCCGCTGGTACGACGGCGACGCGTTCGCGCGCGACGGCGCGGTGACGGTCACCCTCTCGTACCGGCTCGGGTTCGACGGCTTCGGCGCGATCGACGGCGCCCCGTCCAACCGCGGACTCCGCGACCAGATCGCCGCCCTGGAGTGGGTGCGCGACGAGATTCGCGCGTTCGGCGGCGACCCCGCGCGCGTGACGATCGCGGGGCAGTCCGCGGGCGGAGGGTCGGTGCTCGCACTGCTGGCGTCGCCCGCGGCATCCGGTCTCTTCGCCCGCGCGATGGCGCTGTCCCCCCGCGGTGGGTGCCGTCGCCGCGCCGGCCGCGCGTCGATTCGCCGAGCGGCTCGCGGCCCTCGCCGGCGTGCGGCCCGACCGGGACGGCTTCGCCACCCTCCCCGAGGAACGGCTGCTCGACCTGCAGCGGCTGGCCCAGAAGCCCGAGCGTGGGGCGCGGCTCGCGGGTCTGACCGAGCTGCTCGACGGCGGACTGCCGCTCGGGCCCGTCATCGACGGCGACGTGCTCCCTCGGTCGCCGCTCGAGGCGCTCGCAGACGGGGCCTCGGCGGGCATCCCCCTCGTCGTCGGCTCGACGGACGACGAGTTCACGATGATCACCGCGCGCGCCCGGCGTCTGCTCGATCTGGCGCCCGTGCCCCTCGCCCTCGCGCTCCTCGGCCTCGGACGCTCGCGACGTCGCGCCTACCTCGCCCGGTCACGCCGCCGGGGCGGAGCCGCGCGGCTGGGCGGTTACGTCTCGGACCGCCTCATCCGCTCGGTCGTTCTGCGCACCGCCCGCGCCCGGGCATCGGCCCCGACCTGGGTGTACCGGTTCGCCTGGCCCTCACCCCCGATCGGCTACGCGTGCCACTGCCTCGACGTGCCGTTCTGGTTCGACCACCTCGGCGCCGACGGCGTCGGCACGATCGCGGGCGACGCTCCGCCCGTGGACCTCGCCGCCGCGATGCACACCGCCGCGGTCCACTTCGTCAGCGACGGCGATCCGGGATGGCCCGCCTGGGACGCCACGGCCCGCCGCGCGCGCGTGTTCGGCGCTCCGGCATCCATCCCGTCCGTCGAACCCGACGCCTACGCCGACGTCGCGCCGCTCGTCTGAGCGGCGACGGTCAGCAGAGGTCGGAGTGGGGCTGTGTCCGGCGCTGCAAGCCGAGCACAACCCCACTCCGATCCACCACCGTTACGGAATCGCTGTGTTGGCCTCGACCCGGATGGGCGGACCCTGCGAGGACTTTCGCTCTTGAAATCACCGCAACGGAGTTACCAAGCAATCATTAGCATGCTTGAGTATCGCGCCATCCTGCACGCTTTCGATTCGATGAACCCCAATTCACGAATGCTGCGTCAAAATCTTTGACAATCGAACTGACGGTGGTTGCGTCATTTCGATATACGGTAGATCCAGAGCGCCAATACCACCCCGCCGCCAGTGGAGTCAGGCCCTTAGGCATCTGATTGTGACCCGGAACGAGTCCTTGATAGATCGGACCGCTGGATCCCCAAACTTCCTCCCAGAGATCGCCGCCAGACGTTACCCACCCAGCGCGCTTCTGATTCGCCGATCCCCAATTGTTGTATGTCGCGTCGATCTGCGCGACATCACTTGAAACCGTCGAGCCATCCATCCGCCACACAACGCTGCCTGATTTCCAGTAGTGCCCTCCAGCGAGCGGAAGAGAGAATGACGGGACCGTCGATGAGGGCGTTCCCTGGAAGGGGATAGCAGAGTTCCACACTTCGTAGTGAGGCTTCCCGTCTGAGGAGAGCCACCCCACCCGCTTCTCGTTGTTGCTCCCCCAGTTGGTGTATACAGCCTCCACGGTCGCGACGTCGGCCGAAAGAGTAGACCCGTCTTGGCGGTACACCGTGTTACCCGACTTCCAATACCAGCCACCCGCGAGAGGGACTGCATTCTTCGGGATAGTAGTACTGGGGCTCCCTTGGAATGGAGGGTTACCGAGGGTGTTCCACACCTCGTAGTAGAGGTCGCCATTCGGCCCAACCCACCCCAGCCGCTTCTCGTTTCCCGTCCCCCAGTCTGTGTAGACGGCGTCCACGGCCGTGGCGTTTGACGCCGCCGTCGTCCCATCGTTTCGATACACCGTTGTGCCGGATTGCCAGTACCAGCCTGCGGCAAGTGGAACCGAATCCAGGGGGATGATTGACGGCTCCCCGTCCGGGCTACCCGTTGAACTCACCCAAACTTCTTCCTTAAGAGTGCCCACGGACGGCGCGTTGAGCGAGACAGCGACAGAAGTTCCCTGGGCCGACGCGGAGATGAGACCCGATCCGCCGCCAGGAGGGACATTTATCGAAGGAAGGGTGACCATCCCAGCCGCGTCAGTGGCGCTGGAGATACCCCCCCCCCCCCCCCCCCCCCCCCCCCCCCCCCCCCCGGAGAAGGTGTAGTCCCCCGACAGGGTGAAAGAGATCACCGTGTTGGCCGCGGGGAGGTTTTGCATCGTAGCCGTAACAGTCACGCCTTGGATCGAGCCGCAAGCCTGCCCGGCGTAAGCAGCCTTGCCAAACTTGAGGACGAGTGGGGTCGAGGCCGCCCAGCTCGGTGTACCGGCCGTCAGCGCAACTGCGGGGATCGTCCATGCCGCCCCGGCGACCAGCGTTCGTCTTGCGATCGCACGTTCCGAACCGCTCGTCGCCGCGCGTCGATCTGCATCACTCATAGGTTTCTCCTGATCGAAGTTGCGGCCCGTCGGGTTCTGACGACTTTCGTCGTAGGCCGCAGTGAGACTCAGACTTTAGGAGTGAGTAAGCCGGACAGAATGAACCGCCGAGCATCATTAGTCACTTGATCAGGAACTTTTCTGGTATCGGAGACGAGACAAGCACCAGCGACCTAACCCTCCGATTGCCAGCGAACCACCCTGGGGCAGCAACAAGACCTCCCCAAGTCTCCGCGACGGTTGCGCAAACGCCGCGCCGTCAGAGCGCCGGAACCACCTCGCGCTCGAACAGCGTGATGCCGGAGGTGTCGTACGCGGCCTCGGGGAAGTAGTGGATGGCGTAGCCGAGGCCGTGCTCGGCGCGGGCCCGCAGCCGCTCGACGATCTGCTCGGGGGTGCCGAACGCGTCGGATGCGCGGTAGTCGGCCTCGATGGCTTCCGCCCGCTCGTCGCCCACGTGGGGCCGGAGACGCGCCACGACCGCGGCCAGACGGTCCTCCGCCTCGGCCTCGGTGGGCGCGACGATCGTGTTGAAGTTCGTCGAGCGCGTGATCTCGCCGAAGTCGCGACCGAGCGTCTCGCAGTGATCGCGGAGCACGGCCGACTTGTGGTCGAACTCGTCGAGCGAGCCGCCGAAGTTCGTGTACGAGGCGTACTTCGCCGCGACCTTGAGCGTCACCTTCTCGCCGCCACCGGCGATCCAGAGCGGGATGCCACCGGGCTGCAGCGGCTGCGGCTGGACGATCGCCCCGTCGACCTCGTAGTACTTCCCGGCGAGGGTCGCCGAGCCCGTGGTCCAGGCCTGGTGCATGATCTCGACGCCCTCGCGGAGCCGTCCGAGGCGCTCGGCGATCGGCGGGAACCCGTAGCCGTAGGCGCGCCACTCGTGCTCGTACCAGCCGCCGCCGATGCCCATCTCGGCACGACCGCCGGAGATGAGGTCGACGGTCGCGGCGACCTTCGCGAGGTACGCGGGGTTGCGGTAGCCCATGCACGTACACATCTGCCCGAGCCGGACGCGGTCGGTGACCGCGGCGAACGCGGCCATCAGCGTCCACGCCTCGTGCGTCGCCTCGGCGCTCGGCACCGGCGTGGTGTGGAAGTGGTCGTACACCCAGATGGACGACCAGGGCCCCTCGTCCGCGCTCTGCGCGAGCGAGCTCATCGCCCGCCACTGCTCGGCGGGGTCGATGCCCACCAGATCGAAACGCCAGCCCTGCGGGACGAAGATGCCGAATTCCATGGGCTTCACCTTAGGGCCGAGGTCCGACATCCGCGCGGGCTTGCGGTCGATCCGCGCAGCCTCCGGCCGGGCGCGTACCCCCGGCGGCCCGTCGCAATCTCCCCGATCTGCACAACCTCACATCGGAACCCCCGATTCGCGCTGAGGTTGCGCAGATGACCGATCCTGCGCACACGTGCAGCGGCTCCGGCTCAGCCGCGGAACGCGGCGAGACGCTCGTGCATCACGGCGACGGCGTCGGCGTTGTCGTCGATCAGGACGCTGTGCCGCCCCAACGGCGCCGCCACGGCGCCGAGCGTGCCGCTGCCGGCGAACATGTCGAGCACCCGATCACCGGGACGACTGGATGCCTGGACCATCCGCCGCAGCACCCCCTCGGGCTTCTGCGTCGGGTAGCCCGTCTTCTCGCGGCCCGTGGTCGGCACGATCGTGTGCCACCAGACGTCGGTCGGGAGCTTGCCGCGCGCCGCCTTCTCGGGGGTCACGAGGCCGGGAGCCATGTACGGCTCGCGATCCACGGCATCCGAGTCGAAGAAGTACGCGGACGGGTTCTTCACGT
The DNA here is from genome assembly GCF_049739645.1 of Microbacterium sp. SLBN-111. Lineage (NCBI taxonomy): Bacteria > Bacillati > Actinomycetota > Actinomycetes > Micrococcales > Microbacteriaceae > Microbacterium > Microbacterium sp. SLBN-111. The sequence goes on along the minus strand of NZ_JBMGQH010000001.1, from coordinate 1,832,274 downwards.
ACACGAGGATCGTCTCGTGCTTCGTCGGCCAGCGGCGCCGCGTCTTCGCGCCGTAGTCGTACGCCCAGATGAGCTCGTTGAGGAACCGCTCGCGCCCGAACAGCGCGTCGCACATCACCTTCGCGTAGTGCACCTCGCGGTAGTCGAGGTGCAGGTACAACGTGCCGTCGTCGGCGAGCAGCCGCCACGCCTCCTCGAGCCGCGGCTCGAGGAATGCCCAGTAGTCGTCGAAGCGGTCGTCGTAGGTGCGGAGGTCGCCACGCAGCCGCGCGTAGTCGCGTCCGTGGAATCCGCGCTGCACGACCGGCGCCGGAGCGGGTTCCTCCTCGTCGGGAAAGACGAGCATCGCTGGGTCGTGCGGGGGTTCGGATGCCGGGACGAGAGGCTCCTCGGCATCCGGGGCATCCTCGACGGGAGGCGTCCACCGTGCCGACTCGACGGCCTTCGACCGCGTGCGGCCGGTGTTGAACGGCGGGTCGAGGTAGACGAGCGTGAACGAGCCGTCGGGGAGGCCGGGCGTGACGGTGAGGTTGTCGGCGTGGTGGATCTCGACGGTGCCGTGGTCGAGAACGCCGTCCAGGGTCGTGCCGCTCACGGAACGCGCTGGAGCCACGCCTCGGTGGCGAACTTCGAGGCCACGAGGGCCTCGGCCTCGGCATATTCCTCTTCGGTGATATGCCCGGTGGTCGCTCCGTAGAGGGTCGTGAAGGTGTCGATGAACCGCTGGATCACGGCATCCCGGGGAAGACCGGTCTGGCTCCGCAGCGGGTCGACGCGCTTCGCGGCCGACACTGTGCCCTTGTCGCTCAGCTTCTCACGGCCGATGCGGAGCACCTCGGTGAGCACCTGACCGTCCATGTCGTAGCTGAGGGTCGCGTGGTGGAGGACTCCGCCGTTGGCGAGGCGCTTCTGCGCGGCCCCGCCGATCTTGCCGTGCGGACCCGCGATGTCGTTGAGCGGCTGGTACACCGCGTCGATGCCGAGCGAGCGCAGCGCCTGCAGCACCCAGTCGTCGAGGAACGCGTAGGAGTCGGCGAACGTCATGCCGGCGACCAGCGACGCGGGCACGTAGAGCGAATACGTGACGATCGAGTTGGCGGCCATGAGCATCGCGCCGCCGCCGGAGATGCGGCGGACGACGTCGAACCCGTACTTCGCCGCTCCCTCGGGGTCGACCTCGTTGCGCAGCGACTGGAACGAGCCAATCACGACGGCGTTCTCGTCCCACTCCCACAGGCGCAGCGTGGGCTTGCGCAGGCCCGCGCCGACGCGCGCGGTGAGCACCTCGTCGAGCGCGAGGTTCATGCGCGGTGAGACGGGCGCGTCGTGCACGACCTCCCACTCGAAGTCGCCCCAACCGGGCGCGGTGACGAGCGCGCGACGGATCGCGGTGGCGACCGACTCGGGCGTGAACCCGAGCAGCTGCGCACCCTCGGGCAGGGCGGCGCGGATCGCGGCGGCGATCGTCGGGACGTCCGACTCGACCGGGAGGCCGTTCACGGCCGCGTCGATATCGTCCAACGCGTCGTCGGGCTCGAGGAAGAAGTCGCCCGCGAGGTGGAAGCCGGCGATGCGGCCGTCGCGTTCCTCGAGGTCGACGACGACCAGCTTCCCGCCGGGGACCTTGTACTCGCCGTGCATGCTTCCAGCCTACGGCGCGCGGCCGGAGCTCCCGCCCGGCGTCACGGGGACGGGCGATGCGCCCACACGCCCTCAGCCGCGCCGGGGGAAGCGCGGATCCAGCCACGCGGCGAGGTCGGCGCGGACCTCGGCCTGCGCCGCTTCGTTGAAGATCTCGTGGCGCGCACCGGGGTAGACGAGCGTCGTGACGTCGGTGAAGCCGGAGCGGTTCCGGTAGGCGTCGGCGAGACGGTGCACGCTGCGGGGTCCGCCGACGGTGTCGTCGCGTCCGACGAGGAGGAGCGTCGGAATGTCGTGCCCGAGATCCCGACGCGGGCGGCCGATGAGCCGCGCGGTGTCGATCGGGCCGAAGAGCCGCAGCAGCGGCGTCGAGGTCGTGAGGGGGTCGGCGACGAAGTCCCGGCCGACCTGCTCGACGCTCGACAGCCACTCCAGGCCGGTGCCTTTGAGGTGCTTCCACGGGGCGTTGAGATCGCCGGAGTTCAGCGCGCCGGGCCAGCGGAGCGCGGAGCCGCTCAGGACGAGGGCGTCATAGGCATCCGGATGCCGATCCACCAGCATCTGCGCGAGGAACGAGCCCCAAGAGTGCCCGAGGAGGACGAGCGGCAGGTCGGGGTGCGCCTGGCGGATGATCTGGGTGAGGGTCCAGACGGCGTCGCGGGCCGCCGCGAGGCCGCCGGGTCCCAGGCGGCCGAGCTTGCCGTGGTCGCCGTTCCACTGTCGCAGGCCCGTGCGTCCATGCCCGCGGTGGTCGTCGGCGTAGACGGTGTAGCCGTCGGCGACGAGGGCGTCGATCAGGGCACCGTAGCGCCCGGCGTGCTCGCCCACGCCGTGCAGGAGCTGGACGACCGCGCGCGGCGCCTCCGCCTCGTAGACGTCGTAGACCGTGGTGATGCCATAGGCGTCGACGAACTCGGGCATGCGCAGAGTCTAGGGGCGGGATCCCGGCCGGAAAACGACGGATCGAACCGTTAGCAAGACTAATGAGCTATGCTAAATATCGAGCATCATGAACGAACGCGTCGACGAATCCCCCCGATCCGGCCCGCGTGATGAGCTCCACAGCCCGACCTCCGAGCTGCGGATGGCCACGTTCCGCCTCGCTCGTCGCCTGCGCGCCCAGCGCGCAATCGACACCATGAGCGACGGGCAGTTCGCGGTGCTCGCGGCGCTCTCGCTCCACGGCGAGCACACGCTCGGACAGCTCGCGGATCGCGAGCGCGTCACCGCCCCCTCGATGAACCGCACGGTGTCGCTCCTCGAGGAGGCGGGTTACCTCACCCGCACCCCCGACGACGACGACCGCCGCAAGGTGACGATCGCGCTGACGGATGCCGGTCGCCTCGTCGTCGCCGAGACCGTGCGGCGCCGCGACGCCTGGCTCGAGGAGGCCCTCGCCGCGCTGACCGACGAGGAACGGAAAACCCTGGCCGCCGCGGCCGAGATCATGCGAAAGGTGGCAGACACATGAGTGCGATGTTCCGCTCGTTCTCGGTCTACAACTATCGCGTCTGGTTCATCGGCGCCCTGGTGTCGAACATCGGCGCCTGGATGCAATCGACGGCGCAGAACTGGGTCGTCCTCACCGAGCTGACCCCCAACGACGCCGCCGCGATGGGCGTGACGATGGCGCTGCAGTTCGCGCCGCCCCTCCTGCTCGTCGGGGTCACCGGGTGGGTCGCCGACCGGTTCGACCGTCGCAAGCTCATCATGTGCACGCAGAGCGCGATGCTGCTCATGGCCATCACGCTCGGCATCCTGCTGCTCACCGGCGTGATGACGCTCCCGCTCATGTTCGTGTTCGCGCTCGCCCTTGGCGTCATCACGGCGTTCGACAACCCGGCGCGCCAGGCGTTCGTGTCCGACCTGGTCCAGAAGGAGAACGCCTCGAACGCCGTGGCGCTCAACGCCGCGTCCTTCAACACCGCCCGCCTGATCGGCCCCGCGGTGGCCGGGATCATGATCGTCGTGGTCGGCACCGGGTGGGTGTTCCTGGCCAACGCGCTCACGTTCGTCGGCATGCTCGGCGCCCTCGCGCTGATGCGCCCGCACGAGCTGGTCCGTCACCACCGCGGCGGCGGTCCCGCGCGTCTCGCGGACGGGTTCCGCTACGTCGCGAAGCGCCCCGACCTGGTCGTGACCTTCGCGATGGTGTTCCTCCTCGGCGCGTTCGGCATGAACTTCCCGATCTTCGCGTCCACGATGGCTCTCGAATTCGGCCGCGGCGCCGACGGCTTCGGGCTGCTGAGCTCGTTCGTCGCGATCGGGTCCCTCGCCGGAGCCCTGCTCGCCGCGCGCCGCGAGCGTGCCCGCATGCGGGTCGTGATCTTCGGCGCCGGCGGTTTCGCCGTGGCATCCACTCTCTCCGTTCTCGTGCCGAGCTACGAGGCCTACGCCGCGACGCTCGTCCTGACCGGCTTCTGCGTCGTGACGACGCTCACCACGGCCAACGGCTACGTGCAGACCACGACCGACCCCGCCCTGCGCGGTCGCGTGCTGGCGCTGTACATGGCGATCCTCCTCGGCGGCACGCCCATCGGCGCCCCGATCGTGGGGTGGGTGGCCGAGGCGTTCGGACCGCGCTTCGCGATCGGCCTCGCGGCGATCGTCGCGTTCCTCGCGTGCGGCATCGGCGTCGCGTGGACGATGGCGAGCGGTCGCGTGCACAAACACGAGACGAAGCGGTTCCGCCTGACGCTCGACGAGACGCGTCCGATCACCACCATCGCGGTCGAGCCCGAGGACTTCAGCGACGAGGTCGCGGGGACGACGCCGATTCCGCTCCCGTCGGACCGGTCCGCGGCCACGGTCCGGCCCGCGCCTCACGCGCGGCCGTCGGCCTGAGCGCAGCCGCGCCCACCGCGACCGCCGGACTCAGCGGGGCCCGCGCCACCGCGGGGCCGTCAGCCCCGGCGCCGTACCGTCACACGTAGAAGCCGTGCGCCTCGAGCACGGCGACCGCGGCGTCGCGACCGGACACCTGCAGCTTCGAATAGATCGAGCGCAGCTGCGACTTGACGGTGTTCGGTGACACGTCGAGCTCCTCGGCGATCTGCGGCAGGCTGCGAGGACCGCGCAGCGACAGCGCGAGGCGCTCCTCCCGCGGACTGAGGTTGGGCAGCGGAGGACGGTGGTCGTGCGTGGGCACGAGCTCGAGCATCGCGGCCAGACGCTCCGCCGTCCCCGCCGAGGCGGGATGCTGCGCGGCCAGCCGCTCCAGCAGCGCCAGAACCTCGGCCTGCGGCAACGTGAGATACGGCGTCAGCGATCCCCCGAGGGATTCCGACAGATGGAACCCTTCCGCGAAGGCGGCATCGGCGGCCTGGTCGTTGCCCAGCCGCGCGTGGGCCACGGCCCGGCGCAGGAGCAGCGGCGTGAGCGTGCGGACACAGTGCTGAGTGCCCATGCGGAGGCACGGGTCGGTGGTCTCCAGAACCTCGCGTTCGCGGCCGAGGGCGATGAGCGCCGCGGCGCGCTGCATGTCGAAGCACAGGGCGTGACCCGGGGGCGACACGCGCCCCTCGAGCACGGCCAGGGCCCGGCGCGGTTCGCCGCGCGCGAGCAGCAGGTCGGCGTACACGCCCTGGGCGAATCCCCGCACCATGGCGTGCCCCGACGACGACTCGGTCCCCCCGGCGAGGGCAGCCACGAGCACGATGCCCTCGGCGTAGTCCCGGCGGACCAGCGCGCACATCGCCTCGGCAGCGCGGGCCGTGTACTGCCAGAACGGGTCGTTCGGAGCGCCCTCGCGCAGTTCCATCGCCGTGGCCGCCAAGGACTCGACATCCAGCGCGGCGGAGGAGATCAGTATCCGCGCCAGCAACACCGCGTAGTCCGGATACACCATCTCCCATCCGGACGTGGATGCCAGTTCCTCGCACACCGCGAGACTCTCCCCCGCCAGGCGGTATTCGCCGTTGATCGCGGCGGCCAGGGTGCGCACGGCGTGCGCGCGGTAGAGCGTCACCGCGTCGTCCGCGTACGTGATCGCCGTCGCGGCGTACTCCCCGGCCCGTCGGCAGGATCCGGATGCCGCGTACACCTCGGCGACCGCGGAGAACAGGGTGGAGCGGGTGGCCGCGGCCAGCCGCGCGGGCGCGCGCAGTCGACCGTCCGCGAAATGCGCGTCGATCAGGCGGAGCCCATCGTCGACGTGGTCGACGCGGGAGCGCGCGATCAGGAGCGCTTCGAGCGCCTGCGCGCTGGCATCCACCCACACTCGAGGCGCGGGACCGGCTTCCACGTCAGCCAGGAAACGCAGGTCGAGGATGTCGGGCGCAGGCGCGATCGGCAGCGCCCCCCTCACGACGCGCGCCCCCACGGCCTTGACGTTCAGTATCGGGGAGGTCTCGGACACCGTTCGCTCCTCATTCCCCGATGCTAAGACACCGTTGCGTTGCGTGGCCTAAGGAACCTCTAAAGGATTGCTACCCATAGAGCATTTTCGCTAGATAAGCTAGCAATATGAACGAACGCATGGCCGGGCGCCGCTGGGCGGGGCTCGTCTTCATCAGCATCGCCGTGTCGCTGATCATCGTGGACTCGACGATCGTCAACGTCGCCGTTCCCTCGATCGTGGAGGATCTCGGCATCTCCTCCACCGAGGTGCAGTGGGTCCAGGAGGCCTACACCCTCGTCTTCGCGTCGCTGCTGCTCGTGTTCGGCAGCCTCGCCGACCGGTTCGGCAGGCGCCGGCTCATGCTCATCGGCGTCGCGATCTTCGGTGTCGCCTCGATCGCCGCCGCGCTCGCCCCGAGCGGCGGCGCCCTCATCCTCGCGCGGCTCGTGCAGGGCGTCGGCGGGTCGATGATCCTGCCGACGACGCTGTCGCTGATCAACGCGACCTTCCGCGGACGCGAACGCGGCATCGCCTTCGCCGTGTGGGGCTCGACGATCGGCGGCATGGCGGCCGTGGGCCCCCTCCTCGGCGGCTGGCTCACCACCTCGTTCTCGTGGCGGTGGGCGTTCGGGATCAACATCCCCCTCGGCATCCTGATCGTGATCGGCGTCCTCGTCACGGTGACCGAATCTCGCAGCGACCGGCGCGAGAGCATCGACGGCGTCGGGGCGCTGCTGTCGGTGCTGACGATGGCGCCACTCGTCTTCGGACTCATCGAGGGCCGCACCTACGGCTGGTGGACCGTGAAGCAGAACCCGCAGATCGGCGAGTGGCAGTGGCCGCTGTCGCTGTCGCCCGTGCCGATCGCGTTCGCCGTGGCGGCCGTCGCCCTCGCGGCGTTCGTCGCGTGGGGCGTACACCGGCAGCGCGCGCGCCGCTCGACGCTGCTCGCGCTGGGCCTGTTCCGGATCGCGTCGTTCCGCAACGGCAACATCGCCGCGGCCGTCGTGTCGCTCGGGGAGTTCGGCATCATCCTCGCGCTCCCCCTGTGGCTGCAGTTCGTCGTCGGATTCGACGCGCTGCAGACCGGTCTCCTGCTGCTCGCGCTCGCGATCGGGTCGTTCGTCGCGAGCGGCGTCGCGGGCGCCCTGAGCGGCCGCATCGCGCCGGTGTGGGTCGTCCGAGCGGGCCTGCTGGGCGAGATCATCGGCGTGGCGGGCGTCGCCTTCACGATCGGACCGGATGCCACCTGGGGCCCTCTCATCCCGTTCCTGTTCGTCTACGGCATGGGCGTGGGGCTCGCCACCGCGCAGCTCACCGGCGTCGTGCTCGCCGAGGTCCCGCCTGCGGAGAGCGGCGCGGCCTCGGGCACCCAGTCCACCTCGCGGCAGTTGGGCGCGGCTCTCGGCGTCGCGATCCTCGGCACGGTGCTGTTCTCCACGACGGGGAGCGTGCTGGCATCTGCCCTCGACGACCGCGGTCTGCCGGCCGACCAGCGTGACCAGGTCGTGTCGCAGGTCGTCGACAGCGCCGGCGCGGCGATCGTGGGGCTCGAGCAGGCGCCGCAGACGCAGGACCTCGCGTCCGACGCGAAGGCGGCGTTCAGCGACGGCACCCGTGCGGCGGCGTTCACCGCGGCCGGCTTCCTCGCCCTGGGCCTGCTCTCCACGCTCACGCTGGGAGCGGCCGCGAGCGCCCGAGGTTCGCGCGGGGAGGCTGCGTAACGGCGGTCGACGCGGCACAACCTCAGCGATCCGCGCCGAGTCAGCGGCATCCAGGGGATCCGGAATGAGGTTGCGCGAATCGCCGACGCTGCGCGGCGGCGGCGACCGGCGGCGGCACAAGCTCAGTCATCCGCGCTGGGTCAGCGGCATCCACGGATTCGGACTGAGGTTGCGCGAATAGCTGACTCTGCGCGCCGGAGCAATGGATGCCACGGCCCGCACCGCGCGACCTCTTCAGCCCGGGGCGCCAGACGCCCGGCACAACCTCAGCGATCCGCGCCGGGTCAGTGGCATCCATGCATTCCGGACTGAGGTTGCGTGGATCACTGACGCTGCGCGGCGGCGGCGACCGGCGGCGGCACAAGCTCAGCGATCCGCCCAGGCTCAGCGGCATCCAGGGGATCCGGACTGAGGTTGCGTGGATCACTGACGCTGCGCGGCGGCGGCAGCGCCCCAGCGGCTCCCCGACGGGCCACGCGCCCCAAGACTCAGACGCGAGCGTCGGCCCCGTCGGCGACCGGCACGAGACGCGTGAGCTGCGTGATGTGGCGGGGCTCGAGTTCGGCGAGCGACGAGACGCCGAGCAGCGCCATCGTGCGCTCGATCTCGCTGCGGAGGATCGCGATCGTCCGGTCGACGCCCTGGCGTCCGCCGGCCATCAGGCCGTAGAGGTACGCGCGGCCGATCAGCGTGAACTTCGCGCCCAGGGCGATGGATGCCACGATGTCGGCGCCGTTCATGATCCCGGTGTCGATCATGACCGTGGCGTCCTTGCCGACCTCGCGCACGACGTGCGGCAGAAGGCGGAAGGGGATCGGCGCGCGGTCGAGCTGGCGTCCGCCGTGGTTCGACAGGACGATGCCGTCGACGCCGAGGTCGACGAGGCGGGCCGCGTCCGCGACGTTCTGCACGCCCTTGACGACGAGCTTGCCCGGCCACATGCCCCGGATGATGTCGAGGTCGTCGTAGCTGATCGTCGGGTCCATCGCGGCGTTGAGCAACTCGCCGACGGTGCCGCCGGTGGTGCTGAGCGACGCGAACTCGAGCTTCGGGGTGGTGAGGAAGTCGTACCACCACCACGGACGCGGAATGGCGTTCACGATCGTGCCGAGCGTGAGCTGCGGCGGGATCGAGAATCCGTTGCGCTTGTCGCGCAGGCGGGCGCCGGCGATCGGGGTGTCGACCGTGAACTGCAGGGTGTCGAACCCGGCCTTCGCGGCCCGCTCGACCAGACCGTACGAGATCTCGCGCTGCTTCATCACGTACAGCTGGAACCAGTTGCGCCCGACGGGATTCGCGGCCTTGACGTCTTCGATCGAGGTCGTGCCGAGCGTGGAGAGCGTGAACGGGATGCCGGCGGCCGCCGCCGCGGAGGCACCGGCGGTCTCGCCCTCGGTCTGCATCAGGCGCGTGAAACCGGTCGGGGCGATGCCGAACGGCAGGGCCGACGGGCCACCGAGGATCTCGCACGACGTGTCGACGTTCGCGGCCGGCCGGAGGATGTCGGGGTGGAACTCGACGTCCTCGAACGCGCGGCGGGCGCGGTCGAGCGAGAGCTCTCCCTCGGCGGCACCGTCGGTGTAGTCGAACGCCGCCTTGGGCGTGCGGCGCTTCGCGATCGTGCGGAGGTCGTTGATCGTGAGTGCGGCGTCGAGGCGGCGCTTGCGTGCGTCGAGCTCGGGCTTCTTGAACTGCATGAGCTCGAGGAGCTCGCCGACCTTGGGCAGCTGTCGCTGAACCATGGAGTCTCGCTTTCGTGTGGTCTGACCACAGACTACGCCGGTTCCGCGACGACGGAGCCGCGGGGCGTGTATCGGATCGGAGGGAAGGCGCGCGCGACACGCGCACGCAGGTTCTCGAGGCTCGCGTCGGCGCCGAAGCTGCCGAGCGCGCGCGCCTGGACCAGAACATTGCCGAGCGCCGTCGCCTCGACGGGCCCGGCCAGCACGGGAACGCCCGCGCGGTCGGCGGTCGCCTGGCACAGCAGCGCGTTGCGCGCGCCGCCGCCGACGAGGTGGATGACGTCGACCTCGCGGCCGGCCACCTCACCGGCGGTCTGCACGGCACGGGCGAACGCCGCAGCGATGCTCTCGACGATGATGCGCGCGAACATCGGGCGCCCGGCGCGTCCGGGACGGTCGGCGCCGAGGAGCTCGGCGATGCGCCCGGGCATGTCCCCCGGCGCGGCGAGCTCGGGCGCGTCGGCGTCGAACAGGCGCGCCGGTGGCGACACCGCACCCGCCGAGGCGAGGAGCAGCGGGAGGTCGATCGCGGAACCGTCCTCCTCCTCCCACGCGCGCACCGTCTCGCTGAGGAGCCACAGCCCGGTGACGTTGTGGAGGAACCGCACGCGCCCGTCGACGCCGCCCTCGTTCGTGAAGTTCGCCTGGCGGGCGGCATCCGTCACGATCGGCTCCGGAAGCTCGAGCCCCACGAGCCCCCACGTGCCGCACGAGATGTACGCCGCGTTCGGGGTGGACAGCGGAACGGCGACGATCGCCGACGCCGTGTCGTGCGACCCGACCGCGACGACGGGCACCGCGCCCAGGTCGGCGGGGGTCTCGCCGATCGTCTCACCCGGGTCCACGAGCGGGGGCAGAACGGATGCCGGGATGCCGAGCACGTCGGCGAGATCCGTGTCCCACTCCCCCGTGCGCACGTCGAGCAGGCCGGTCGTGGAGGCGTTGGTGCGTTCGGCGACCGCGCGCCCGGTCAGGCGCTCGGCGATGAGATCGGGGATGAGGACGCTCGCGTCCGCTTCACCGAGGCGCGGGTCGGCCGCGTACTGGTATAGGGAGGTGAACGGCAAGAACTGCAGACCGTTGCGGCGGTACAGCTCCTCGAACGGCACCGCCGCGTGGACGGCCTCGACTCCGCGCGCGGTGCGGGCGTCGCGGTAGTGGAACGGTTCGGCGAGCAGCTCACCGCCGCGGAGCAGGCCGTAGTCGACGGCCCACGAGTCGATGCCCACGCTCTCGATCGACGGCTCGCGCCGGAGGGCTTCGGCGAGCCCGGCACGAACGTGCCCCCACAGCGCCTCGATGTCCCAGTGCCATCCGTCGGCGCGCTCGACGGGTCCGTTCGGGAAGCGGGCGACCTCCTCGAGCGCGAGCGTGTCGTCGCCGACGCGGCCGATCATGACGCGGCCGCTCGTGGCACCGAGGTCGACGGCGGCGACGGCGCGTACCCCGCCCGGCGCCGCAGCGCCGGCCGCGCCGTCGGGCTCGGCCGGCGTCATCGCAGGAACGCCGCGGCGACGCCCGAGTCCACGGGAACGTGCAGACCGGTCGTGCGGGACAGCTCGGGCCCGGTGAGGACGTACACCGCGTCGGCGACGTTCTCGGGCACGACCTCGCGCTTGAGGATCGTGCGGTTGGCGTAGAACTGGCCGAGGTCCTCTTCCTTCACGCCGTAGGTCGCGGCGCGGTTGGCGCCCCAGCCGGCGGCGAAGATCCCCGAGCCGCGGACCACGCCGTCGGGGTTGATGCCGTTGACGCGCACGCCGTGCTCGCCGAGCTCGACCGCGAGAAGGCGGACCTGGTGCGCCTGGTCGGCCTTCGTCGCGGAATACGCGATGTTGTTGGGCCCGGCGAAGACGCTGTTCTTGGATGAGATGTAGATGACGTCGCCGCCCATCCTTTGCGCGATGAGCGCCTTCGCGGCCGCCTTGGACACGAGGAACGAGCCCTTCGCCATCACGTCGTGCTGCAGATCCCAGTCCTTCTCGGTGGTCTCCAGCAGCGGCTTCGACAGCGAGAGACCCGCGTTGTTGACGACGAGGTCGATGCCGCCGAATGCCAGCAGCGTCGCGTCGATCGCGGCCTGCACGCCCGCGGCATCCGCCACGTTCGCGGCGACGCCGATCGCGACGTCGGTTCCGCCCAGCTCGGCGGCAGCGGCCTGGGCCTTCTCGAGGTCGAGGTCGGCGACGACGACGCACGCCCCCTCCGCGGCCAGGCGCGTGGCGATGGCCTTGCCGATCCCGGATGCCGCACCCGTGACGAACGCGATGCGCCCCTGGTGCGTCTTGGGCTTCGGCATGCGCTGGAGCTTGGCCTCTTCGAGCGCCCAGTACTCGATGCGGAACTTCTCGGCATCCGAGATCGGCGCGTACGTCGACAGCGCTTCGGCGCCGCGCATGACGTTGATCGCGTTGACGTAGAACTCCCCCGCGACGCGGGCCGTCTGCTTGTTGGCGCCGTACGAGAACATGCCCACGCCCGGCACCAGGACGATGAGCGGGTCCGCCCCGCGGATCGCCGGGGAGTCGGCATCCGCGTGCGCGTCATAGTACGCCTGGTAGTCGGCGCGGTACTCCTGGTGGAGTTCCTGCAGCCGCGCGATCGCGTCCTCCACCGGCGCGTCGGCGGGCAGGTCGAGGATCAGCGGCTTGACCTTCGTGCGCAGGAAGTGATCGGGGCAGCTCGTGCCGAGCGCGGCGAGGGCGGGCGCCTTCTCGGATGCCAGGAAGTCGAGCACGACGTCCGAGTCGGTGAAGTGGCCGACCATGGGCTTGTCGGTGGACGCGAGCCCGCGGATCGTCGCGGCGAGAGCGGCGGCCTTCGCCCGACGCTCGGGCTCGGGCAGGGCCGCGAAGCCCGCGCGGACGCCGCCGAAGGGCTCGGCCGCACCGTTCGCGTCGATGTACGCCTGGGCGGTGTCGATGATCCAGAGCGAGTTGCGCTCGGCCTCCTCGGACGTGTCGCCCCACGCGGTGATGCCGTGTCCGCCGAGGATCGTGCCGATCGCCTCCGGGTTGGCGGCCTTGATCGCGGCGATGTCGAGGCCCAGCTGGAAGCCGGGCCGACGCCACGGCACCCACACGACCTTGTCGCCGAAGATCTTCGTCGTCAGCGCCTCACCGTCGGCCGCGGTCGCGATCGCGATACCGGCGTCGGGATGGAGGTGATCGACGTGGGCGGCATCCACGAGTCCGTGCATGGCGGTGTCGATCGACGGGGCCGCGCCGCCATTGCCGTGCAGGCAGTAGTCGAACGCGGCGACCATCTCGTCCTCGCGGTCGATGCCGGGGTAGACGTCGACGAGGGCGCGCATGCGGTCCAGGCGCAGCACCGCGAGGCCCTTCTCGGTGAGTGTGCCGAGGTCGCCGCCGGAGCCCTTGACCCACAGCAGCTCGACCGGCTCGCCGGTGACGGGATCGATGTCGGTGCCCTTGGCGGACGTGTTGCCGCCCGCGTAGTTGGTGACCTTGGGGTCGGAGCCGAGGCGATTGCTGCGCGCGACGAGGTCGGCGGCGGTGGAGCTGGTCATGTGAGGAGGTTCCTTTCACCATTCGGTGTCCAGAACACGCGGACGCCTGCGGGGCGCGTCCGCGTGTCTTGGACACTCGAGCCATATGTGGGCCGCCCGGCGCGGGGCGGCAGCGGGATGGACACCGGGACGGCGGATTCGGGGCGCCGCCCCGGTGGGTTCGGATCAGGCGCCCCAGCCGGCCTGGGTACCGCCGACGCGCTCCTCGGCGATACGGGGCAGGTACCCGGATGCCGCGAACGCGGCCATCGGGTCGGCGGGGAGGCCGCGCGACTCGCGCCACTCGGCGAGCGCGGGACGGACGTCGGTGTAGAAGGCATCCATCAGCACCGCGTTCGCGGCGAGGACGTCGTTCGCCTGCTGCGCGGCGGCGAGCGCGTCACGGTCGACCAGCAGCGCGCGGGCCGTCATCTCCTGGACGTTCAGCACCGAGCGGATCTGCCCGGGGATCTTGTCCTCGATGTTGTGGCACTGGTCGAGCATGAACGCGACATCGGGGTTGTTCAGGCCCCCGCCGCGGACGACCTCGGTGAGGATGCGGAAGAGCTGGAACGGGTCGGCCGCGCCCACGATGAGGTCGTCGTCGGCGTAGAAGCGCGAGTTGAAGTCGAACGAGCCGAGCTTCCCGAGGCGCAGCAGCTGCATGACGATGAACTCGATGTTCGTGCCGGGCGCGTGGTGACCGGTGTCGAGGCACACCAGCGCCTTGTCACCGAGGGCCGCCACCTGCGCGTAGGAGGTTCCCCAGTCGGGAACGTCGGTGTGGTAGAACGACGGCTCGAAGAACTTGTACTCCAGCACCAGGCGCTGGTCGTCGCCGAGGCGCGCGTAGATCTGCTGCAGCGAGTCCTGCAGGCGGTCCTGTCGGCCGCGCATGTCGTTCTGGCCGGGGTAGTTCGACCCCTCGGCGAGCCAGATCTTCAGATCGCGCGAGCCCGTGGCATCCATCACGTCGATGCAGGCGAGGTGGTGGTCGATGGCCTTGCGGCGGATGCGCTCATCGTGGTGGGTGAGGGCGCCGAACTTGTAGTCCTCGTCCTGGAAAGTGTTGGAGTTGATCGTGCCGAGCTTCACGCCGAGGTCCTCGGCGTGACGGCGGAGGGCGCCGAAGTCGTCGACGAGGTCCCACGGGATGTGCAGCGCGACGGTCGGGGCGAGCGCCGTGAGGCGGTGCACCTGCGCGGCGTCCGCGATCTTCTCGAACGGGTCGCGCGGGGTGCCCGCGGTCGGGAACACGCGGAAGCGCGTGCCGGAGTTGCCGAACGCCCAGGACGGCAGTTCGATCGCCTGACCTTCCAGCGTCGAGAGGATTTCGGGGGTGAGGGTGCTCATGGGCGTTCCTTTTCCGCGACGGTGGGGGAGGCCGAAACGCGTGAATCGTTTCAGAAGGTGAATCGTTTCAGACTGTAGTGTGGGAGCTTCGACTCGTCAAGCGGAGGAGGCACCGGTGTCAGCGAGCATCAAGGACGTGGCGGCCGCCGCCGGGGTGTCCGTCGGAACGGTGTCGAACGTGCTCAACCGACCCGAGAAGGTCTCCCCCGCGATCCTCGAACGCGTCCACGCGACGATCGAAGAACTCGGTTTTGTCCGCAACGACGCCGCGCGCCAGCTGCGCGCGGGGCGCAGCCGCTCGGTCGGGCTCATCGTCCTCGACAGCGCGAACCCGTTCTTCGCGGAGGTCGCGCGCGGGGTCGAGGAGCGCGCCGACGCCGAAGGCCTCTCGGTGCTGCTGGGTAACAGCGGGCAGCACGGCACGCGTGAGGGCGCCTACCTCGACCTCTTCCGCGAGCAGCGCGTGCGCGGAGTGCTGCTGACCCCGAGCGATCCCGGTGCCGCGGCGCTGGCGCAGGCCGGCATCCCTCTCGTCCTGGTGGACGGCGACTCGCCCGACGGGAACCTCCCCTCGGTCGCGGTCGACGATGTCGAGGGCGGCTATCTCGCCACCCGCCATCTCCTCGAGAGGGGTCGTCGCCGCCTCGCTTTCGTCGGTGGGCCGCTCGCCGTGCGTCAGGTGGCCGACCGCCTCGCGGGCGCACGACGCGCCCTCGCCGAGGTGCCGGGCGCGCACCTCGAGATCGTCGAGAAGCCCGCGCTGACCGTCCTCGCGGGGCGCGAGGTGGGCGAGGAATTCGCCGCGCGTCGACCCCAGGATCGACCGGATGCCGCCTTCTGCGCCAACGACCTGCTCGCCGTCGGCGTGCTGCAGGGGTCGGCGATCCTCAGCGGCATCCGGGTCCCCGCCGACTTGGCGATCATCGGCTACGACGACATCGACTTCGCTCAGTCGACGGTGGTGCCGCTGTCGTCGGTGCGCCAGCCGGCGCGCGAGATCGGCGCGACCGCGATCGAGCTGCTGCTCGAAGCGGACACGGGCACGCCGCGCCGCGTGCGCTTCCGGCCCGAACTCGTCATCCGCGCCTCGACCGGCGGCTGACGCCACGGGGCCGGCCGCGCCGAGCAGAACTCCGGCACCTCGGCGGCACGGGGGCGTGGTTCGACACGTCGGCGCGGGTTTCGCCGGAGTTGTGCGGATCCCGCCCCGCACCGCGAGGGCGGGAGACTCACGTCTCCCGCGTGATCGTCACCTTCACCTTGAGCTGGCTCTTGCCGGGCCCGGCGTAGACACCGCGCAGCGGCGGGACGTCGTTGTAGTCGCGGCCGCGGCCGACGAGGACGTGGCGGTCGCCGATCTCGATGTTGTTCGTGGGGTCGAAGCCCTGCCAGTCGCCCGCGAACCACTCGACCCAGGCGTGCGACTCGCCCGTGACGGCCTCGCCGATCTCGGCCGAGGGCTTCGGGTGCAGGTAACCCGAGACGTACCGGGCCGGGATCCCGACCTCGCGCAGCGCACCGAGGGTGATGTGCGCGATGTCCTGGCACACGCCCTTGCGGGCCTCCCACGCGTCCACCGCGGTGGAGTGCACGCCCGTGACACCCTGCATGTACTCGATGGCGTCGCCGACGGCCTCGGCGATCGCGTGCGCGGCGGGACCGGGACGCTCGTGCTGCGCCGCGATCTCGCGCGCGAGGGCCGCCACCTCGGGGTGGGGCATGGTGCGACGTGTCTGCGTCAGCTGTTCGACCGTCGTGATCGACCGGGCCGCTTCCTCGCGGAGCCCCTCCCACGTGATGTCGGCGTGCTCGATCGGGCGCGGGCGCACCTCGACGAGCGAGCGGGCGGTGATCGTCAGCCCCAGGTGCGGGGAGAGCACGTCGAACGCCGCGACGCGGGTGCCGAAGTAGTCGACGTACTGGTTCACCGAGGTCGAGGGCTCGATGTCGAGCGACGAGCTGAGGACGAACTGGCTGTCGGTCGAGCCGGGCAGCATCCGCGCCTCGTTGTACGAGGCCACGACGTCGCCCGGGTAGACGAACCCGGTCTGGTGCTCGATGCGCAGACGCTTCACGAGATCTCTCCGATCCACGCCGGCTCGGCCTGCGTCGGGAAGAACCGCGACCGGATGGCCTCGGATGCCTCGCGGGTCACCGTCTGCACGCGCTGCATGTGCTCGGGGAGTTCGGCGAGGATGTCGCTGATCGGGCGGTACTCCAGGTCGTTGCGGATCTGCCCCAGGGCACGCAGCACGGTGTTGGAGTGGCCGACGCGGTCGGCGCGGGGGTCGATGGCGCTCATGCAGTCCTCGGCGCGCTGGATGGAGTAGATGATCGACCGCGGGAACAGGCGGTCGAGGAGCAGGAACTCGGCCGCGTTGCGGGCGCTCGGCATCCCGCGATACGTCCGGAGGTAGGCCTCGTACGCGCCGCACGAGCGAAGGATCGTCGTCCACGACGGACCCGAGACCTCGGTGAGCGACCGCGTCGCCAGCAAGCGCGCGGTCATGTCGGTGCGCTCGATGCTCCGCCCGAGGGTGAAGAACTGCCACGCCTCGTCGCGGTTGGTCGAGGAGTCCACGATCCCGATCGCGAGCGCCGCGCGCTCGCGCACCCACTGGAAGAACTCGTGCACCTTCTCGGTCTGCAGACGCCGTGGCATCCGGGAGTTCGTCGTGTTGAGGATCTCCCACAGCTCGGTCGACACGATCTCGCGCGCGCGGCGGGCGTTCTCGCGGGCCGCGGTGATCGAGTACGCGATGCTCGACGGGTTCATGCGGTCGACGGCGAGACGCGCCAGCACGTCCTCGCGGCGGACGGTGTCGACGTTCTCGGGGAACGGCGAGCCCATGACGCTGAGGAGCGACCGGCACGCGGTGTCCTCGTCGATCCACGGGTCCTCGAGCAGCAGCTGCAGGTGGACGTCGAGGATGCGCGCGGTGCCGTCGGACCGCTCGATGTAGCGGCCGATCCAGAACAGCGACTCGGCGATGCGGCTCAGCACGACGACACCTCCCCCGTCTGCTGCTGCTGTTGCTGCTGCTCGGCCTGCGGACCGTGCTCGACGCCCGCATCCGCCTGTTGCTGCTGCTCCTGCTGGTCACGGTCGGCGCGCGGATCGCGCGGGGCCGTGGCGGGGGCGGGCTGCCCGTCGTAGACGATCGCGATCGCTTCGGTCACGGCCGCCTGGTCGGCGACGAGGCCGGACACGCCGTTGCCCTGGCCGTACTCGACGTGCGAGGGGGCGGAACCGCCGACGACCCAGGTGTCCTTCGAGCCGCCACCCTGGCTCGAGTTCACGACGAGCTGCCCCTCGGGGAGCGCGACGCGCGTCAGACCGCCGGGAAGCACCCAGATGTCGTCGCCGTCGTTCACTGCGAAGGGACGCAGGTCCGCGTGCCGGGGACGCATGCCGTCCTCCACGAGCGTCGGGATGGTGGAGAGCATGACGACCGGCTGCGCGATCCAGCCGCGGGGGTCGGCGAGCAGCCGCTTCCGCAGCTTCTCGAGCTCTGCGGGCGAGGCATCCGGTCCCACGACCAGGCCCTTGCCGCCGGAGCCGTCGACGGGCTTCACGACGAGTTCGTCGAGGCGGTCGAGCACCTCCTCGAGCGCGCCCGGATCCTCCAGGCGCCACGTGTCGACGTTCTTCAGGATCGGCTCCTCGGAGAGGTAGTACCGGATCAGGTCGGGCACGTACGTGTAGAGGAGCTTGTCGTCGGCGACGCCGTTGCCCACCGCGTTCGCGATCGTGACGTTGCCCAGGCGCGCCGCGAGCATGAGGCCCGGGGCGCCGAGCATCGAGTCGGCGCGGAACTGCAGCGGGTCGAGGAAGTCGTCGTCAACGCGGCGGTAGATGACGTCGACGCGCTGCGGGCCGCGGGTGGTGCGCATGAAGACCTTGCCGCCCACGCACAGCAGGTCGCGTCCCTCGACGAGCTCGACGCCCATGAGGCGCGCGAGCAGCGTGTGCTCGTAGTACGCCGAGTTGTACACACCCGGCGTGAGCACGACGATGTTCGGGTCGTCGATTCCGGGCGGGGCGGACGCGCGCAGCGCCGCGAGCAGCTTGTTCGGGTAGTCGCCGACGGGTCGGACGCGCATCGAGACGAAGAGCTCGGGCAGCGTCTGGGCCATGACGCGGCGATTCGAGATGACGTACGAGACCCCCGAGGGCACGCGCACGTTGTCTTCGAGCACCCGCATCTCGCCGTGCTCGTCGCGGATCAGGTCGATCCCCGACACCTGAATGCGAACGCCGTTGGCGCTGCGGATGCCGGCGGCCTGGCGGTAGAAGTACTGGGACGAGGCGATGAGTCCGGCGGGCAGGACGCCGTCGCGCACGCAGTGCTGGTTGCCGTACGCGTCGTCGAGGAACGCCTCCAGCGCCCGCACCCGCTGCTTCACCCCCGCCTCGATGCGCGACCACTCGTCGTACGCGATGACCCGGGGCACGGCATCCAGGGGGAACGGACGCTCCTCGCCGGCGAAGTCGAACGTGACGCCCTGGGCGAGATAGGAGCTCGCGAGCGAGTCGGTGCGCCCGCGCAGTTCCTCCTGCGTCATCTGCGCCAGCGTCTGGTAAAGCTCCCGATACGCCTCGCGCGAGGGTGCGGTGTCTCCCGGGGTGGCCGGGACGCCGAACATCTCGTCGTACGCCGGGATGCCGGATGCGGTCTTGCGCGGCGCCAGCGTGGAGCCGTAACCGTCGAACAGGTCACCCATGTGACGACTCTACTCAGCGTCGTGTTGCGGACGCGTTTCCCCGCACCCTCGAATCGTTTGACTGTCGACAGTTGAATGTCGACAGGGTATTCTCGACCGCGATAGACCAGCGGTCCGTTCAGAGAGGAACACCCATGTCGCTGAGCCCGCGTGTGATCTGCAGCACGATCACCCTTCGCCACCTCCCCCTCGGAGCCGCCCTCCGCGAGATCGCCGCGCGCGGATTCGCCGGCATCGACCTCGGTGCCCTGCCGGGCGTCTGCGACCACGTCCCCTACGACCTCACCCCCGCCGCGGTCGCCGAGGTGGCGTCGACGATCCTCGACTCGGGACTGTCCGTGGTCTCGGTCAACGGTGACGTCGGCGACCTGAACGTGCCGATGGATGCCACGGGTGCGGCGGCCCGCGCCGTCCACGCCGATCTCCTCCTCGACCTCGCCGCCCGGGTCGGCGCCCGCGCCCTCGTCCTCCCGAACGGGCGGCTCGACCACGCGCCCGTCCGCGACCTCGAGACGGACCTGGACCTCGTCGCCGCGGAGCTCTCGCGGGTCGACGAACGCGCCCGCGACCGCGGGCTCGAGCTGTGGGTCGAAGCACCGCACTGGTTCCGCCTCACCTACGACCTCGACCGCTCCGGCGCGCTCCTCGAGCGCCTCCCCGACTCGATCGGGGTCGTGTGCGACGTGAGCCACATCACCGCGGGCGGATCGACGCCGCGACGCTTCCTGGATCGGTTCGCCGACCGCACGCGTCACGTGCACATCCGCGACGCCGCCCCGGGCGACATCCACCGCTCGGTCGGCCGCGGCGAGGTCGACTTCGACGACCTGACTCTCTCGCTCGCCCAGCACGGGTACGACGGCGCACTCTCGCTCGAACTCGAGACCCGTGACGTCTCCGACGACGAACGCGCCGACGCCGCGCTCACCGCCGGGCGGTTCGTGTCCGCGCGGCTCGAGGCCGCGGCATCCCTCGCGGGAGGTGTGCGATGACCCGCCTGTTCAACGACCCGGCCGCGTTCCCCCTCGAGCTCATCGACGGTTTCGTGGCCGCGCACGCCGACGAGGTCATGGCCGTCCCGGGCGGCGTCGTGCGATCGACCGCCTACGACGAGGTCGCCGTGATCGTCGGAGGCGGGACGGGCCATTACCCCGCGTTCTGCGGCCTCGTCGGCGAGGGCGTCGCGCACGCCGCGGCGATGGGCAACATCTTCTCGTCCCCCTCGGCGCAGCAGGCCTACTCGGTCGCACGAGCCGCCGATCGCGGACACGGGGTCATCTTCACCTTCGGCAACTACGCCGGCGACGTGCTGCACTTCGGCGAGGCGGCCGAGCGGCTGCGCGCGGAGGGCGTCCCCACCGAGATCGTCCTGGTGACCGACGATATCGCCAGCGCCCCGGCGGGCGAGGAGCACCGCCGTCGCGGCATCGCCGGCGACCTGACCGTGTTCAAGACGCTGGGCGCGGCGGCGGGCGCCGGCTACGACCTCGCCGAGACCGTCCGGATCGGGCGCCACGCCAACGACCGCACCCGGAGCTTCGGCGTCGCCTTCGCCGGGTGCACCCTCCCCGGGGCGGACGCGCCGCTGTTCACCGTCCCCGACGGGTTCATGTCGCTGGGTCTCGGCATCCACGGGGAACCGGGCATCTCCGACGTCCCGATCCCCCCGGCCGCCGACCTGGCCGCGCTGCTGGTGGAACGCGTCCTCGCCGAGCGACCCACGGGCGCGGGCGACCGCGTCGCGGTGCTGCTCAACGGCCTCGGCACCGTGAAGTACGAAGAGCTCTTCGTCGTCTACGCCACCGTCTCGCGTCTCCTCGCGGAGGCGGGACTCGTCGTCGTCTCCCCCGACGTGGGCGAGCTCTGCACCAGTCTGGACATGGCCGGGATCTCGCTCACGCTGTTCTGGCTCGACGACGAGCTCGAACGCCTCTGGACCAGCCCCTCCGCGGCGCCCGCGTACCGCAAGGGCGCCGCCTCGGCGGCCGCCGCCCTCAGTCCGGAGGAACGCGCCCGGGTGCAAGACCGGGCCGCGACCCCCGTCCACGCTCCGGCGGCACCGGGTAGCGACGTCTCCCGCGCCGCCGCCGCGCGCGTCGTCGACGCTCTCGACGTCCTCACCCGGACGGTGGTCGACGCGGCAGACGAACTGGGCCGGATCGATGCGGTGGCGGGGGACGGCGACCACGGGATCGGCATGGAGCGCGGTGCTCGCGCAGCTCTCGACGCCGCCCGCGCGGCGCGGGACGCGGGAAGCGGCGCGGGCTCCGTGCTCACCCGCGCCGGCACCGCCTGGGCCGATGTCGCGGGCGGCACCTCGGGCGCCCTGTGGGGCGCCGCGCTGCGCGCCGTCGGTGACCGCTTCGGCGACGAGACCGCCGTGACCGCCCCCGCGATCGCCTCCGCGATCCAGGCGGCCCGCGACGAGATCGCCCGCCGCGGCGGTGCCGCCCTCGGCGACAAGACCATGATGGACGTCCTCCTCCCCTACGCCGACCGCGTCGCCGCCCTCGACCCGCACGACCCCGCCGCGTGGCGGGATGCCGCCGCTGCCGCCATGGCCGACGCCGATGCCACCCGTGACCTCGTCCCCCGGGTGGGGCGTGCGCGGCCTCTGGCCGAGCGGAGCGTCGGCACCCCCGACGCCGGAGCGACGTCCCTCGCCCTCATCATCACGGCCGTCACGGCTCACGTGCTCGGTGCCACCCCGAAGGAGACCCCCGCATGACCGCCACACCGCTCCGCATCGTCGTCGGCTGCGACGACGCCGGCTACACCTACAAGGAAGCCCTCAAGGCCGACCTCCTCGCCGACCCGCGGGTGGCGTCGGTCGTGGACGCGGGAGTGGATGCCGACGGCCACACGCCCTACCCCACGGTCGCCATCGCGGCCGCCGAGCGGGTGGCCCGCGGCGAGGCCGATCGCGCCCTGCTCGTGTGCGGCACGGGCCTCGGCGTCGCCATCTCGGCGAACAAGGTCCCCGGCATCCGCGCGGTGACCGCGCACGATTCGTTCTCGGTCGAGCGCTCGGTGCTGTCCAACGACGCCCAGGTGCTGTGCCTCGGTCAGCGGGTCATCGGCCTCGAGCTCGCCCGTCGCCTTGTGCGGGAGTGGCTCGATTACCGATTCGACTCCGCGTCCGCCTCGGCCGACAAGGTGGCCGTCCTGAGCGCCTACGAAGCCTCCGGCACCTGCTGAGCCACCGATGACGATGCCCCCGGCGCCCGAGAGCGGCCGGGGGCATCGTCGTCTGCGGGATCAGGAGGTGAGGACCTCGGCCGCGTGCTGCATGTGCTCCTCGACGGTGGCGCCGGCCTGCGCGGGGTCGCCCGCGGCGATCGCATCGACGATGGCGACGTGGCGCGCGACATCCATGTTCTGGACGGCACGATCGATGCCGGAGTTTGTCACCGACATCTGGATCGAGCTCTCCAGTGCGGTCCAGGCCTGCAGGAGCGTCTCGTTCCCGGTCAGGCGGCACATCTCGCGGTGGAAGTCCATGTCGGCGGTGAGGCGCGCTTCGACGGCCCCGCTCCCCGCCGCGTCGAGGCGGGCGACCGCAGCGCGCAGGGTCTCGACGATCGCCGTGCGGTCTTCGCGCATCGTCAGCTCGCGCGCGGCCATCGCCTCCAGCGCCCCACGGACGGCGAACAGGTCGCGCACCTGACGGTCGGTCATGTGACGCACCAGCAGGCGCCCGCGGGGTCCCGCCGTCAGGAGCCCCTCGATCTGCAGGGATCGCATTGCCTCGCGGAGCGTGCCGCGGCTGATCTGCAGGCGCGTGGCCATCTCGACCTCGGAGACGTGCGAGCCCGGCGGCAGTTCCCCGCTGACGATGGCGCCACGCAGAGCGTCGACGGCCTGCTCGCGGAGCGTCAGACGCTGCAGGCCGAGGATCGACGATTCGCTCATCGGACGACGCCCCTTCCGTTCGTTTCCCTCATCCTAGATTCGCCCCGCCCCGGCGCGGGGACGCGCGCACGAGCGCCGGAACACGCCCCGGCCCGGTCACGCGCACGAGCGCCGGGACCGCACGTGCTCGGCAGAGCGGCCCCGGCGCCGAAACGCGCGTGGGCGCGGGACGACGTCGATACGTCGTTCCCGCGCCCACGTCTCCCGAGGTTCAGGCGGCGGCGTGCACGCGCTCGGCCTCGACCACCGCTTCACGCTGCTGGCGGGTCCAGGTCTCCCGGGTCGCGAGCGCCGACACCAGGCCGATCGCGGCGTACAGGGAGAACAGCGCCGCGGGCCCGACCCACCCGAAGGACGCGAACAGCAGGGTCGTGATGAACGGGGTGAAGCCCGACACCATCGCCGAGATCTGGTAGGCCAGCGAGGCTCCGGACGTGCGGGTGTTGGCGGTGAACAGTTCCGGGAACCAGGCGCCCTGGCATCCGGCGAGCGCGTTCTGGAAGACCGCGTACGACAGCACGATCACGACCACGATCAGCGGGTACACGGCCGTGTTCACGCCGAGGAACATCAGGAAGCCCCACAGGATACCGAGCGCGCAGACGACGATGTAGACCGGGCGGCGACCGATGCGGTCGGTGAGCTTGGCCCAGCCCCAGGTCGCGAAGATGCCGACGCCGGCCGCGATGCACAGGGCGGTAAGGGTCTGCCAGCTCTGGGTGATCTTGTTGGTGTTGAGGTACGAGATCAGGTAGGTGACCGACACGGCGTATCCGGCCGTCTCGGCGACGCGCAGACCGATGCCGCGGAGGATGTTGCGCCAGTCCGACTTGATGACCTCCGTCAGGGGCGACTTGAGGATCTTGCCCTCGTTCTTGACGTCTTCGAAGACGGGCGACTCGGGCACCTTGGAGCGGATCACGAGACCCACGATGACGAGCAGGATGCTGGCGAGGAACGGCACGCGCCAGGCCCAGTCGCCGGGCAGGTGCACGCTGATGAGGAAGACGAGGTTGGCCATCAGCAGACCGACCGGGAAGCCGGCCTGGACGATCCCGGTGAAGGATCCCTTCGAGCGCCACGGGGCGTGCTCGTAGGTCATGAGGATCGCGCCGCCCCACTCGGCTCCGAACGCGAGACCCTGGATGATGCGTACGGTCACCAGGAGGATCGGCGCGACGATGCCGGCCACCGCGTAGGTGGGCAGCAGGCCGATGGCGAACGTCGCGAGGCCCATCACGATGAGCGAGGTCACCAGGACCGGCTTGCGTCCGACCCGGTCGCCGAGGTGCCCGCCGATGATCCCGCCCAGGGGTCGCGCGGCGAATCCGACGCCGAGCGTCGCGAACGACAGGAGGACTCCCGTCAGCGCGTCACCGCCGGGGAAGAACGCGGTTCCGAAATACAGCGCCGCAGCGGTTCCGAATCCGATGAAGTCGTAGGTCTCGATGACCGCGCCGACTCCGGAGCCCACGGCCACGCGCCGCACGTCCTTCGTCCCGCGGACCGGCCCTCGCATCTTGATGGCTTCTGTGCTCATCACTGTGCCCTTTCTCACGTCATTGTGCACGAGCGGTACCGGACCGCCGTCGGATCGATTGTGCAGGTCCAGAGTCTTACTGTCAACAGTTCTACGCTTGTACTGCCGACAACTTCGATCTAGCATGGCGACGGTCGCGACGACGCGACAGAAGGAAGGGTGATCCCATGACCACGACCCGCACCGCCGTCCTCACCGGCGCCGCCGCCGAGCGGGGCATCGGCCGCGCCACGGCCCACGAGTACGCCAAGGCGGGCTGGGCCGTCGCCGTCCTCGACCTCGACGGGCCGCTGGCCGAGAAGGTCGCGGCGGAGATCGCCGCCGAACACGGAGTCGCCGCGTACGGCGGGAAGGTCGACGTCGCCGACGAAGCGTCCGTGCAGGCCGCGCACGCCGCCGTCCAGGCCGAGGTCGACGCCGGCCGCCTGCCCGCCGTCGGCGCGTTGGCGAACATCGCCGGGATAACGTCTCCCGTCCCGTTCCTCGAGACGACGCTCGACCTGTGGAACAAGGTCATGGCCGTCAACGCCACCGGCACCTACCTCGTGACCAAGGCGTTCCTCCCGGGCATGATCGCTCAGGGCTTCGGCCGGATCGTGAACATGTCGTCGGTCTCCGCGCAGCGCGGGGGCGGCGTGT
This sequence comes from Microbacterium sp. SLBN-111, assembly GCF_049739645.1. Lineage (NCBI taxonomy): Bacteria > Bacillati > Actinomycetota > Actinomycetes > Micrococcales > Microbacteriaceae > Microbacterium > Microbacterium sp. SLBN-111. The sequence continues at coordinate 1,807,151 of NZ_JBMGQH010000001.1, read as the reverse complement.
TCGGCAAAGTCCCCTACTCCGCCGCGAAGGCCGCGATCCTCGGCTTCACCAAGGCGCTCGCGCGCGAGCTCGGCGACTCCGGCGTGACCGTCAACGCCGTCACGCCCGGGGCCGTCGACACGAACATCCGCGTCGGGAGCACCGACGAGCTCGAGGCGAGCATCGTGGCCGGCATCCCGCTCGGACGCACCGCGACCCCCGAGGAGGTCGGCGCGGTGTTCGTCTTCCTCTCCAGCGATCAGGCCGCCTACCTGCAGGGCACCACGATCGACATCAACGGCGGCAGCCACCTCCACTGACCGCCCATCGTCTCGACGAGGAGTCATCGATGACCACTCAGACACGTCCGACCACCGAGACCGACCGCGTCGCCCGCGTGCGCGCGGGCGCGCAACGGATCCGCCTCAACGCCCTGCACATGGGCGAGGTCCAGGGACAGGGCTACATCGGCCAGGCCCTCGGCGCCGCGGACGTGCTCGCCGCGGTGTATCTCGACCAGCTGCGACAGCGTCCGGCGGATCCGCACTGGGACGAGCGCGACCGCTTCCTCCTGTCCACCGGGCACTACGCGATCGCGCTCTACGCGGCGCTGGCGGAAGCCGGCATCCTTCCGCTCGAAGAACTCGACACCTACGGGTCGGACGATTCGCGCCTGCCCATGTCGGGGATGGCCAGTTACACGCCCGGGATGGAGATCTCGGGTGGGTCCCTCGGTCACGGGCTCACCGTCGCGGTGGGCATGGCCCTGGGCCTGCGCCATCGTGGCAGCGACTCCCGGGTGTTCAATTTCCTTTCCGACGGTGAGCTCAACGAAGGCTCGACCTGGGAGGCGGCGATGAGCGCGGCATCCCATCGGCTCGGGAATCTCACCGCCCTGGTCGACATGAACGCCCTGCAGGCCGACGGCCCCACGGCGGGGGTGCTGGCGATCGAACCGGCCGAGGAGAAGTGGGCCGCGTTCGGATGGAACACCCAACGCGTGAACGGGAACGACCCGGATGCCGTGCTCGCCGCGTTCGACGCCATCGCCGACCGCGACCCCGTCGGGGCTCCGCAGGTGATCCTGTGCGACGTCACCGTGGGCAAGGGCGTGCCGCTGCTGGAGCAGCGGGAGAAGAACCACTTCATGAGAATCGACGAGCACGAATGGGCCATCTGTCGTCAGCAGCTCATCGCGGGCTTCGAGGAGGCCGACCGATGAGCACCACCACCACCAAGCTGAAGACGTCGGCGATGATCGCCTCGTTCGCCGACCCGGGGCAGAAGACCGCGCCGGCTCCGTTCGGCCACGCGCTGGCCGCCCTCGCCGAGCGCGACGAGCGCGTCGTCGGCCTGAGCGCCGACCTCGCCAAGTACACCGATATGCACATCTTCCGCGACCGGCATCCCGAGCGGTTCTTCCAGATGGGGATGGCGGAGCAGTTGCTCTTCGGCGCGGCCGCGGGCATGGCCGAGGTCGGACTGGTGCCCTTCGCCTCCACCTACTCGGTGTTCGCCGCGCGTCGCGCGTACGACTTCATCTGCCTCGACATCGCCGAGCCCAACCTGAACGTCAACGTCGTGGGCGGCCTCCCCGGCCTCACGACCGGCTACGGTCCGAGTCACCAGGCGACCGAGGACGTGGCGATCTTCCGCGGGATGCCGAACCTCACCATCGTCGATCCGTGCGACTCGGTCGACATCGCCGCGGCCGTGCCGCAGCTCGCGGAGCACGACGGCCCCACCTACCTGCGCCTCCTGCGGGGCAATGTGCCGACGGTGCTCGACGAGTACGGCTACACGTTCGAGCTGGGGAAGGCGAAGGTCGTGCGGCCGGGAGCCGACGTGGTCTTCGTCTCGAGCGGGCTCATGACCATGCGCGCCCTCCAGGCGGCCGAGCGGCTCGCGGCGGACCGCATCGACGTCGCCGTGGTGCACGCCCCGACGCTCAAGCCGTTCGACGAGGAGACCGTCGTGCGGGAGCTCGACACTCCGCGCCTCGCGGTGACGCTCGAGAACCACACGGTCGTGGGCGGCCTGTTCGAGACCGTCGCCGGCGCCCTCATCCGGCGCGGGATCGGTCGTCGGGTGGTGCCGGTGGGGCTGCCGGACGAGTTCCTGGATGCCGGGGCGCTGCCGACGCTGCACGAGCGGTACGGCCTGTCGACCGACGCGATCGTCGCGAAGGTGAGGGCAGAGCTCGGGTGAGCCGGCGACGGTCGGTAGGCTGACGCCACGATCTGCCGGCTCGACCGAGGGTGCCTCCATGCGCGTGCTCATCACCAGTTCCCGCAACACGTTCGCCCTGGACCTCGTCCGCAAGCTCGGCAGCGTCGGCCATACCGTCTTCGCCAGCGACACGTACGACGGCGCGGTCGGCAACCACTCCCGTTTCCTCGCCGGCCACCTGGTCACCCCGTCTCCTCGATTCGAGACGGATGCCTTCATCGAGACGGTCGGCGCGTACGTGCGCGAGCACGACATCGACGTGATCATCCCCACGTTCGAGGAGGTCTTCTACCTCGCGGCCCGCGTCGCCGACCTCCCGGACGGCGTCGAGCTGTACGCGGGGAGCTTCGCCGACCTGGCCCGCCTCCACGACAAGGCGAGCTTCCAGCGCCTGGCTCAGGATGCCGGCGTGCCGATCCCCGAGACGGTCGTCGTCACGTCGCCCGACGAACTCCGCGCGGCGATCGACCGCTTCCCCCGGTACTTCGCCCGCGCGGCGTTCTCGCGCGGCGGGGTCGGGCTCCTCACGAACACCGGGCCGCTCGCGGGCAAGGTGCCGATCGAGGACTGCGTGCCGACGCCCGAGCAGCCGTGGCTCGTGCAGCCGTTCGTCGACGGGCCGATGGTCTGCACGTACAGCGTCGTCGTCGACGGCCGCGTCACGGCCCACACGACGTACAAGGCCGCCGAGCAGTGGGCGCACAGCACCGCGATCGGCTTCATCGCGGTCGACAGCACCGACACGCTGCGGTACACGCAGCAGCTCGTCGATGCCCTCGACCCGACGTTCACGGGCCAGATCTCCTTCGACTTCGTCGACCACGGCACCCCCGACGCACCGGACTACAAGATCATCGAGTGCAATCCGCGGCCCACGAACGGCGTCATCCTGCTCGAGGCCGAGGACGTCTCCCGCGCCATGGAGGGCTCCATCGATCGGACGGTCGTGGCGGTCCCCGGCACGCAGCGTCAGATCACGCTCGCCGTCCTCGCCGACGCCTTCACCGAGCCGCTGTCGCACCTCCCGCACACGCTGCACGACCTCGTGCGGGTCCGCGACGTCGGCGCCGGATGGTGGGACGACGCCGCGATGCTGTGGAGCCCGGCGACCATCGTGCACGGAGCCAAGATCTCCCACGGCGACCGCAAGGAGGTGCTCGCCGCCCTCGGCGACGACATCGTCTGGAACGGCGAGCCGATCACAGGCATGTCCCCCGCGGATGCCGAGGCCCTCGAGGCCGTGCACGCGGGCCGCGCGTAACTCCTCGGCATCCGCTCACCATGCCCGAGGGGCGCGCCGTCGTGCGGACTCCGCGCCCGACACGCCGGTGACGTAGGCCCGCCACCGGCGCGCCGCCGCCGGACTCCGCACGACGGTACGTGCCCGCGCGACGCCTGTCAGGAACCCGGCTGCAGCACGACCTTGATGCAGCCGTCCTCCTTCTTCTGGAACGTCTCGTACAGGCCGGGGGCGTCCTCGAGGGGCGCGTGATGCGTCACGAGGTCCATCACGCCGAGCGGGTCGGCGGGGTCCTCCACCAGCGGCAGCAGGTCGCCGATCCAGCGCTTGACGTTGCACTGGCCCATCCGCAGGTTCAGCTGCTGGTCGAACATCGTCTTCATCGGCAGGATGTCCGCCTCCCCGGCGTAGACACCGCTGAGCGACACGGTTCCGCCGCGGCGGACGACGTCGATCGAGGCGTGCATCGCGGCGAGCCGATCGAGGCCGGCGGTGTCCATGAGCTTCTGGGCGATGGCATCCGGGAGCAGGCCGATCGCGTTCTGCGCGAAGGTGATGCCGCCGTTGCCGTGCGCCTCCATACCGACCGCGTCGACCACGCCGTCGGCGCCGCGACCCTCGGTGAGGTCGCGCAGCTCGTCGATCACCGTGTCGGTGAGGTCGAAGGTCTCCACGCCATGTCGCTCGGCCATCGCGCGGCGCTCGGCCACGGGCTCGACCGCGAGGACGCGGTATCCCAGATGCACGCCGATGCGCGAGACGAACTGTCCGACGGGGCCCAGGCCCATGACCGCGAGCGTGCCGCCGTCCGGGACGTTCGCGTACTGCACGCCCTGCCACGCCGTCGGCACGATGTCGCTGAGGAACAGGTACCGGTCGTCGGGGAGGTCGGACCCGACCTTGATGTGGTTGTAGTCCGCGAGCGGGACGCGCAGGTATTCGGCCTGACCGCCGGGGACCTGGCCGTACAGCTTGGTGTAGCCGAACAGCGCCGCACCGCTGCCGTACTCGCGCACCTGCGTGGTCTCGCACTGCGACTGCAGCCCGCGCCGGCACATGAAGCAGTGCCCGCAGGAGATGTTGAACGGGATGACGACGCGGTCGCCGACCGCGAGGTTCGTCACCGCCGAGCCGACCTCGACGACGACGCCCATCGGCTCGTGGCCGAGGACGTCGCCGGGGTCGATGAACGGCCCGAAGATCTCGTAGAGGTGCAGGTCGGAGCCGCAGATCGCGGTGGACGTGATCTTCACGATCGCGTCGGTCGGTTCCAGGATCTGCGGGTCGGGGACCTCCTCGACGCTCACGTCGCGCTTGCCCTGCCAGGTCAATGCCTTCATCGTGCTGCCTCTCGTCGGGGGAACGAGGGGCCAGTGTCATCCGCGGCTCGTGATCGACCGACCCCGTTGACGAACCGGCCGCCGGTCGACAGGGGGACGGATGCCAGGGCTCAGAGCCGCGGGCGGAGGGCGGTGTCGGCCTGGGACAGGGCCTGCAGCACCCGGGGGAACCGCGCGGAGACGCCGGTGCGGCGGAGCCGATCCAGCGCGGGCTCGTCGGCGGGCAGCCGGTCCTGCTCGCCGCGGACGAGCCGTCGCGTGGCGTTGAGCAGCGCCATGGGGTGGGTGTCCAGGGCGCTGTGTCCGTTGTGGAGCCGGACCAGGGTGGCATCCGGAGCCGTCCGCACCACCCGCTCGGCGATCGCCGGCGGAGTCCGCAGGTCGCGATCGCCCGAGAGGACCACGAGGGGCCACGAGAATACCGCGGCGGCGGTCGTCAGGTCGTAGGGCTCTCCCGCGAAGGCGGGGAAACGCTCCGCGAGCGGGGCGTAGGTGAGCGCCGGGTCGAGCGGGAGTCCGTCGGGTGGGGCGCCGTAGTGCAGCTCGCGGAACGCGATCGTGCCGACGACGTCGAATTCGTAGATGCCCGGGACCCGCGCGATCGAGGCGTCGCGCGTCGCGTACGCGGCGAGCGCGCGCCACGCGAGTCCGGGGCGGTGCCGTATGAGCGTCCGCAGCAGTTCCGGGCCGGCGAGTTCGTAGGCCGCGCGGACGACGTCGAGCACGACGCGCTCGTCGATCCCGTCCTCGACGAGACGCCGCACGCCGCGGGACAGGTCGTCGTCGGCATCCCAGAAGAGGGCCCGTAGACGCGCCCGCTCGAGCGCGAGGTCGTCGGCGGACTGCAGCGCCGAGTCGAGCAGCATGCCCGCGACCCGGTCCGGATGCCGAGCGCCGAAGCTCGACGCGAGATAGCTGCCGTACGACGACCCGACGATGTACGCCCGGTCGACGCCCTCGGCATCCATCACCGCCGCGATGTCGTCGAGGACCGCCGTGATGCGCATCGCGTCGGGCGGCAGGACATGGCCGGCGAGGTCGTGGCGCGAGCGCCCGATCCCGCGGTGCTCGACCATCAGGACGTCGAGTCCGCCCTCGGCGGCGCGCCGGCGGAGTCCGCGGTAGGGCAGAACGGATGCCAGTCCCGGGCCGCCCGGGATGATCAGGGCCGGGGTCGCGGTGCGCGGACCGGTGCGGACGTACGCGAGGTCGAACGGCGGCACCCCGTCCACCGCCGGGCGCCGCACGGTCCTCACTCGCTCGCGCATGCCCCCGACGGTACCCGCGGATTGCGCGCGTGAGTCGCCACGATTTGTCGCTTCACAGCGGGCCCAGGCGACATTCTTTGGCGACTCACGCGGCTCGTGCGGCTCATGCGGCGACTGACGGCCCCAGGACCGCCAGGAGCCGGAGCTTCTCGGCGCTCTCGCTGCCGGGGACCGCGGTGTAGACGAGCAGCGAATGCGACGTCTCGGGGTCGACCAGCGACTGGCAGTGCAGCTCGAGCGCGCCGACCGCGGGATGCACGAACCGCTTGGTCGCACTCGGGCGCAGTCCGACCTCGTGCGCGGCCCACAGGGTCCGGAATTCCGCGCTCCGTTCGAGCAGATCGTCGGCGAGGGCGGCGGCTCGAGAACCCGGGCCGCGGCGGCCCGCGAGCTCGCGCAGCCCGGCGGCGAAGAGCCGGCTGAGGAACTCGTGCTCCTCGGGCGCGTACAGCGCCCGCGACGCGGGATCGCTGAACCACCGGTAGCCGAGGCTCCGCTCGGGCCCCGACCGGAGCGACGCGTCACCGACCAGGGCGGCGCCCAAGGGCGACTGCCGCAGCGTCTCGCCGAGTTCGGTGACGATCTCGGCGGGGGTGTCGTCGAGGCGATCGAGGATGCGGAGGAGCCCCGGGCTGACGTGCTCGCCCGCGGCGGAGCGCTCGTCGGGCACGTGACCGGCGAGCCGGAACAGGTGGTCGCGCTCGGCGCGCGTGAGGTGGAAGCCCTGCGCGATCGCGGCGAGCATCTGGGGCGACGGCTGCGGTCCGCGTTCCCGCTCCAACCGCGCGTAGTAGTCGGTCGACATGTGCGCGAGGGCCGCGGCCTCCTCGCGCCGGAGCCCGGGCGTGCGACGCCGTGCGCCGCGCGGCATCCCGACGTCCTCGGGTTGGAGCGCCTCGCGCCGGGTGCGGAGGAAGTCCGCGAGGGCCGTTCGGTCGATCATGCTCCCTGTCTACCCGTCGGTCGGGCGCGGATCCAGGACGCGGCGATCCCCCTCTCCGCGGTTCGGCGGGAGACGCGGTGCGGTTCGGCGGGAGACGCGGCTCGGGCGGGGCGGGAGACGCGGTCCGCTCAGCCGGGGATCGACGGGTCCTGGTTCGGGTGCGGCCCATGGACGCACGCTGGGACCGACCCCGACCGAGGAGACACCATGACCGACATCGACATCCCCCTTCCCTCCCTCGCCGGCCGCCGGGCCGTGCTGACCGGCGGCAGCGACGGCATGGGCCTCGTGATCGCCGAACGCCTGGCCGCGGCGGGCGCCGAGGTCGTCCTGCCCGTCCGCAACCGAGCGAAGGGCGACCGTGCCGTGCGGACGATCCGCGAGCGCGTTCCCGGCGCCCGCGTCGAGCTCCACGATCTCGACCTGTCGTCGCTCGCGAGCGTCGCGGCGTTGACCGACGCGCTCCGCGCGGACGGGCGGCCGGTGCACCTGCTCGTCAACAACGCGGGCGTGATGACGCCGCCCGAGCGGCAGACGACGGCGGACGGGTTCGAGCTGCAGTTCGGCACGAACCACCTCGGTCACGTGGCGCTCGTCGGTGGCATCCTTCCGCTGCTCGTCGCCGGGCGGGCGCGGGTGGTGACGCAGCTCAGCATCGCCGCGCGCAGCGGACGCATCGACTGGGACGACCTCCAGGCCGAACGCTCGTACGACGGCCAGCGGGTGTACTCGGCGTCGAAGATCGCCCTCGGCCTCTTCGCGCGGGAACTCGATCGGCGTAGCCGCGAGGGCGCCTGGGGCGTCACGAGCGTCGTGTCGCACCCGGGCGTCGCGCCCTCGAACCTCCTGGCCGCCCGCCCCGAGATCGGCCGCACCACCGACGTCCCCGCGGTGCGCGCGATCCGCTGGATGTCGCGTCATGGCATCCTGCTCGGCACCGTCCCCTCGGCCGCGCAGCCGGCACTGCTCGCGGCGACGACCACGGACCCGCGCAGCGACGTGCTGTACGGTCCGCGCGGCCTGATGAACCTCGGCGGCGCCCCGACCACGCACGCGCTGTACCGCCCCCTTCGCGACCTCGACGAGGCCCGCCGCGTCTGGGACGAGTCGCAGCAGCTGGCGGGGGTGTGATCAGCGCGTGAGGGGTCAAGAATTGTCGCCTGCACACGGGTCAAGGCGACAATTCTTGACCCCTCACGCAGGTCACCCGCGTTCCGGTTGGCTGTGAGTTCGGGATGCCACGGCGCCCGCTCCCCGTGCGCTGCCTATGCTCCGAACGTGGCCTCTGCTTCCCGTTCCCTCGACCTGCTCGCAGCCGGTGCCGGCGTCGCGGCCGCCGTGCTCGGCGCGGGACTCGGCGAACTCACCGCGGCCGTGGTCGCGCCGTCGGCGAGCCCCTTCGCCGTCATCGGCGGCGGGATGATCGACATCGCACCGCCGTGGGGGAAAGACCTGGCGATCAGCTGGTTCGGCACGAACGACAAGGCCGCCCTGCTGGTCGGCATCGCGATCCTCCTCCTGGCGGTCGCCGCCGCCGCAGGCGTGCTCGAACGCCGCCGCCCGCCGTGGGGGCGCGTGATCCTGGGCGGACTCGGTGTCGTCGGCGTGATCGTGTCGATGACGCGGGCCGATGCCGACGTCCTGTCGCCGGCTCCGTCGTTCGTTGCGGGAGCCGTCGCCGTGATCACCGGAGCGCTGCTCATCGCGCGCCTCCGCCGCACGAGTGCCGCCCCCGCGGAGACCACCGGCCCGTCCCGACGCAACGTCCTCGCGTTCTCGGGCGTCGCGGTCGTCGTCGGTGCCCTCGCCGCGGTCGGTTCCGCGGCCGTCCGCGGGGGCGCGCAGGCGGCGTCGACTGTCCGCTCCGCCCTCCGCCTGCCGACCCCGGCGACCACGACGCCCGTCCCGGCCGCGGCGGAGCTCGGCATCGACGGCCTCGCGCCGGTGATCACGCCGGCCGCGGACTTCTACCGCATCGACACCGCGCTCGTGGTGCCGCAGGTCGATCCCTCGACGTGGAGTCTTCGCATCCACGGGCTCGTCGAGGAAGAGGTCGTGCTGACCTGGGACGACCTCGTCGCCCTCCCCCAGCGCGAGACCGTCGCGACGCTCGTGTGCGTGTCGAACGAGATCGGCGGCGACCTGATCGGCACGGCGCGCTGGCTGGGCGTCCCGATCCGGGAGCTGCTCGCCCGGGCGAAGCCGACGGCGGGTGCCGACATGGTCCTTTCGCACTCGATCGACGGCTTCACCGCCTCGACGCCGCTCGAAGCGCTGACCGACGAGCGCGACGCGCTGCTCGCGATCGGGATGAACGGCGAGCCGCTCCCGATCGCGCACGGATTCCCGGTCCGCATGGTCGTCCCGGGCCTGTACGGCTACGTCTCCGCGACGAAGTGGGTGACCGAGCTCGAGGTGACGCAGTACGCGGTCGCCGAGGGCTACTGGACCTCGCGCGGATGGTCGGCGCGCGGCCCGGTGAAACTGGCATCCCGAATCGACGTCCCCCGCGCGGGCGCGCGCGTCACCGCCGGCTCCACGATGATCGCGGGAGTCGCCTGGCAGACCCACGTCGGCGTCTCGGGCGTCGAGGTGCAGATCGACGACGGCGCGTGGCAGCCGGCGAAGCTCGCAACGGCGATCTCGTCCGACACGTGGGTGCAGTGGAGCCTGCCGTGGGATGCCACGGCGGGAACGCACACGATCCGCTGCCGCGCCACGTCCGCCACCGGCGAGACCCAGACCCAGCAGCGCGCCGCGCCCGCCCCCGACGGCGCGACCGGCTGGGACGAGCTGACGCTCACCGTCGCGTGAAACGCGAAGAGCCCCCGCACGTGGCGGAGGCTCTCGCGTGAGTCGCGCTCTCAGGGCAGGACGTGCCGCAGCTGCTCGATGGCCCAGTCGATCTCGGTGGCGCGGATCGTCAGGGGCGGCGCGATGCGGATCGTCTGCCCGTGCGTGTCCTTGACCAGCACGCCGCGCGCGAGGAGCTTCTCGGCGATCTCGCGCCCGCGGCCCGCGGCCGGGTCGATGTCGACGCCGGCCCAGAGCCCTGCCACGCGCACCGCGGTCACGCCGTGACCCACGAGCGACTCGAGCCCCTGCGCGAGGTGCTCGCCGAGCGCCTTCGCGCGGGTCTGGAACTCTCCGGATGCCAGCATCTCGACGACACCGCAGTCCCACCGCGGCAGCGAGCGGGTTGCCGCCGAAGGTCGAGCCGTGCTCACCGGGACGGATGACGCCGAGGACGTCCTCGTTCGCGACGACGGCGGACAGGGGCAGGATGCCACCGCCCAGCGCCTTGCCGAGGAGATAGACGTCGGGCACGACGCCTTCGCGGTCGCACGCGAACGTCTCGCCCACGCGGCCGAGGCCCGACTGGATCTCGTCGGCGATGAACAGCACGTTGTTCTCGGTGCAGATCTCCCGCACCCGGCGGAGGAACCCCTCCGGCGGGATGATGATGCCGGCCTCGCCCTGGATCGGCTCGAGGAGCACCGCGGCGGTGTTCTCGTCGATCGCGGCGGCGATGGCATCCGCGTCTCCGTAGGGCACATGGACGAAGCCGGGCGCGTACGGACCGAAGTCGTCGTGCGCGGTGGGGTCGTCGCTGAAACCGACGATCGTCGTGGTGCGGCCGTGGAAGTTACCGTTCGCGACGATGATGGTCGCGGCATCCGGGGCGATGCCCTTCGACCGGTAGCCCCACGCGCGGGCGACCTTGATGCCGGTCTCGACCGCCTCCGCGCCGGTGTTCATCGGCAGCACGAGATCCTTGCCGCACAGCTGCGCGAGCGCCGTGGCGAAGGGACCGAGCTGGTCGTTGTGGAAGGCGCGGCTCGTGAGCGTCAGACGCTCCAGCTGCTCGCGGGCGGCGGCGAGGATCGCCGGGTGCCCGTGGCCGAAGTTCAGCGCGGAGTACGCCGACAGCAGGTCGAGGTAGCGCTTGCCCTCGACGTCGGTGACCCAGACGCCCTCGGCGCGCGCCGCGACGACCGGCAGCGGGTGGTAGTTGTGCGCGAGGTGCGCGCCTTCGGCGGCGATGAGCTGCGCGCCGAGGTCGTCGACGGCGGTGCTCATCGGGTGCCCCCGCGCAGTTCGAGCGTGCAGCACTTGATGCCGCCGCCACCGAGCAGCAGCTCGGACAGGTCGACCAGCACGGGCGTGTAGCCGCGCTCGCGCAGCTGCGCCTCGAAGCCTTTCGCGCGCGGCGAGATGATGACGTTCTTGCCGTCGCTGGCGGAGTTCAGGCCGAACACCGCGCCATCGGCATCCGAGACCCGGATGGCATCCGGGTAGCGCTCGCGGAGGATCGCCTGGCTGCGCTCGTCGAACGCGTTCGGCAGGTACGCGATGTTGGCCTTCTCGACGCCGCCGGCACCCTCGACGGGGTCGAGCACGGCGATCGCGGTGTCGAGGTGGTAGAACCGCGGGTCGGTGAGCGTCAGCGACACGACCTCGCGCGAGAACACCTCGCCGACCTCGCGGTGGCTGTCGCCGGTGGAGCGGAAGCCGGTGCCGGCGAGGATCGTGTTGCCGACGAGCAGGAAGTCGCCCTCGCCCTCGTTGACCTCGACCGGCTCGGCGACCTCGAAGCCGTTGGCGGCGAACCAGTCGATGAACGCGGGCGCCTCGTTGGCGCGCTCGCGGAAGCGGAACTTCGGCCCGTACGCGACGCCGTCGATGACGAAGCCGCCGTTGGCCGTGTAGACCATGTCGGGCAGACCCTCGAGCGGGTCGATGAGCTCGATCTCGTGGCCGAGCTCGGTGTACGTGTCGTAGAGCGACTGCCACTGGCGCAGGGCCAGGGCGGTGTCGGTGGGGCGCGACGGCTCCATCCACGGATTGATGCTGTAGCTCACGGTGAAGTGCTCGGGCCGGCACATCAGGTAGCGGCGGTGCTGCTGCACGCGCTCGACCGTTGCGGTCTCGGCGGTGGCGGCGGTGGGGTTCGCGGACATCTCTGCTCCTCAGGAGAAGGTGCGGCGGACGCTGTCCTCTGGGCCCGGTGGCCCTTCGACCCGGCGGCGCCTTCGCGCCGTGCGGGGAAAGGTCGGTCCGAGCACGCCGCGGCCATTGTCTCACGCGGGCGCGGGCGCGCGCGAGCCGCCGGGCGGGCGTGGCGGAACCTCAGCGATTCGCGCCGGGTCAGCGGCATCCGGTCGGCTCCGACTGAGGTTGCGCGGATCGCGGAGGATGCGCGGATCGCGGAGGTTGCGCGAATCGCGGAGCCGGCGCGTCGCGCGGCGTCACGGGCGCCGGTCGTGTCGGAGGTGCATGGGAGAATCGTCGCGATGTCTGCCACGCTCGAGAATTCCGTCGTCTTCGACGAGTCGGCCGGTGTCGTCCGCATCCTCGATCGCCGCGTGTTCCCCGCGCGGGTGGAATGGGTGGATGCCACGACCCCCGACGAGGTCGCTGCGGCGATCCGCGACATGGTGACCCAGAGCTCGGGGCCCCTGTACGCCGCGACCGCCGGCATGGGCCTGGCCGCGCTGCAGGTGCGGGGGCTGCCGCTCGGCGAGGCGCGCACCGCGCTCGGCCGCGCGGGCCGCGCCCTCGCCACCGCCCGCCCGACGAACGCCCACCCACGCGATGCCGTCGCCCGGATCCTCGCGGCCGGACGGGATGCCGACGACACCGACGCCCTGGTGTCCGTGACGCTCGAGACGGCCGCGGCCGTCGACCGCGACTACCGCGAAGCGAGCCTGCGGCTCGGTCGTGCGACGCTGTCGCTGCTGCCGGAGTCGCCGCGCATCCTGACGCACTGCTGGGCCGACGCGTACCTGTTCGGACTCGTGGCCGCGGCGCGCGAGGCCGGCCGCGAGATCGAGTGGATCGCCACCGAGACCCGCCCGTACCTGCAGGGCGCGCGACTGACCGCGCACTCGCTGCGCGAACTCGACCAGAAGGTCACGCTGATCACCGACGGCATGGCCGCGGCGGCCCTCGCCTCGCCGCGCGGCGTCGGCTCCGGACCGATCGATGCCGTCGTCACCGCCGCCGACCGTGTCGCGCTCGACGGATCCGTGGTGAACAAGGTGGGAACGCTCGCGCACGCGGCCGCGGCGGCGGCGTTCGGCATCCCGTACTACGCCATGGTCGAGGCGCCCGACCCCGGTGCTCCGACGGGCGCCGACGTCGTGATCGAGGACCGCGACCCGCGCGAGGTTCTCGAGGTGCTCGGGCAGCGCACCGCGAGCCCACTCGTGACCGACGCGTGGTACCCCGCGTTCGACGTCACCCCGCCACGCCTCGTGACGCGCATCGCGACGAGTCGCGGCACCTTCGCCCCGGCGAACGTCGGCGAGCACTTCGCGACGGATCCGGATGCCGAGGCGCCCGCGCCCGCGCTCCGGCGCCGCCGCTCGCCCGCCGAGCCCGCGCCCGTCGCCGCGACCGTGCAGCCCGACACCATCGCCTTCCGCTCCGTGCCCGCTTCCCCCGACGAGGACCCGCAATGACCGCCATCTCCGCCGACGTCGTCGTGCTCGACATCGAGGGCACGACGAGCGCCGCCGGGTTCATCCTCGGCGACCTGTACGACTACGCCCGCCCGCGCCTGGACGCGCTGCTCGCCCGCGACGACGACACCGTGCGCGCCGCCCGCGCGGACGCGATCGCCGAGACCGGACTGGATGCCGACGCCACCGATGCCGAGGTCGCCGACGCGCTGCGCGAGCTCATGGCATCCGATGTGAAGTCGACGCCGCTGAAGACGCTGCAGGGCATCCTGTGGGCCGAGGGTTTCGCGGCCGGCGAGATCCACTCGCAGTTCTTCGAGGACGTGCCGCCGCGCCTGCGCGCGTGGCACGAGGCCGGGATCCGGCTCGCGGTGTACTCGTCCGGGTCGGTCGCGTCGCAGGTGCCGTGGTTCCGCCACGCACCGCAGGGCGATCTGACGCCGCTCGTCGAGGACTTCTTCGACACGGTGAGCGCCGGGCCGAAGAAGGAGTCCGGGTCATACGACCGCATCACCGCGGCCCTCGGCGTCGCTCCCGAGCGTGCGCTGTTCCTCACCGACCACCCCGACGAGGTCGCCGCGGCGCTGGCGGCCGGCTGGCAGGTCGTCGCGCTCGATCGCGCCGGCGAGCCCTGGCACGGCGCGGAGTTCGCGGCGCCGTCCGTGGCATCCTTCGACGAGATCGAGCTGTCGCGGTGAGCCTCCCCCTGACCGCGCGCGTGCAGGAAGCCGGCGCCGCCCTGGCCGCGGAGGCCTCGCGCTTCTCGGGGTACGGCTGGATGCGCGGCACCTCCGGCAACCTCTCGGTCGTGATCGACCGCGATCCGCTCGTGCTCGCGGTCACGGCATCCGGTCTCGACAAGTCCGAGCTCACCGACCGCGACGTCGTGCTCATCGACGCCGACGGCGCGGCGATCGACCCCGACGATCCGCGGCCCCCGTCCGCCGAGGCGGGGCTTCACGCACACATCGCCGCGCGGACCGGCGCGGGAGCGGTGTTCCACGTGCACGCGTTCGACGCGGTCGTCGCGGGGCACCGGTGGCCGGCCGGCGTCGAGATCCGCGACATGGAGATGCTCAAGGGCATCGGCCATCGCGCGCACGGCGAGACCGTGACGATCCCGGTGATCGCGAACGACCAGGACATGACGGTCGAGGCCGCCCGCTTCGACGAGGTCTACGTTCCTGCCACGGCCGAGGTGCCCGAGGTCCCCGCGCTCATCGTGGCGCGCCACGGCATGTACGCGTGGGGCGAGGACATCGCCGCCGCCCGCCGCCACCTCGAGATCGCCGAGTGGCTGCTGCGTTTCACCGTCGCGACGCGCTAGTCCTCGGCATCCGTCACCGCTCGGCCGCGCTGCGGCCAGGACCAGCCCCCGCATAAACGCTCCGGCTCGGCAGAAACGCTCGGAGAGGGCGTTTCGGCCGACGCGCAGCGTTTATGCGCGCGGACGGGGCCGTGCCCCGACCGCGTCAGCCGAGCAGCGCCACCGTCCGCGCGGTGAGCGCGCGCGGGTCGGCGGTCTCCAACCGCGCGGTGCCGAGGGTCCGGGCCGCGCGCAGCACGAAACGCGCCGCGACGGCGCGCTCCGGCTCCGGCAGCGACTGGATGTCGGCGACCTTCGAGAACCCGACGATGCGGCGCACGGCCTTCGCGGCGCCGTAGATCGCGGCATCCGATCGCACGACCGCCAGCGTGCGCTCGAGCACCTCGTCGCCGTACACGCGCGGGTCGACGCGCTCGGGCCAGCGGCGGCGGAACTCCGCCTCGAACGCGTCGACCAGCTCGACGGGCAGCGTCACCAGCGCCTCGGCATCCGCCGTCCGTCCGAGCACGTGCGCTCGGGCGGCGGCGATCACGAGGTTCGCCCACACGGCACCGAGGTCGAAGCCCGTGGGGCCGTACGTGCCGAACTCGGAGTCGAACGCCCGCACCGACTCCCCCTCGGCGCGCACGAACACCGACCCGGTGTGCAGGTCGCCGTGCAGCAGGCTCTGCGTGCTCTCCTGGAACCGCAGCTTGGCCAGGCCGATCTCGCGCACGAACGCCCGGTCGGCGCGGAGATCCCGCACGTCCTCGTCGTTCGCGGCCAGCCACCCGTTGTGCTCGTGGTCGACGTACGGCTCGGTGAAGACCAGGTCCTCGGTGATCTCGCTCAGCTCCGGGTTGGTCGCGGCGGCGATCGCGCGTCGGCGCTCGGGACCGGGCGTTCCGAAGGCGCTCGTCGCGAAGCCGACGGCCCCCACGTACTCGCCGAGCTGCGCCGCGGCGTACGTGTGCAGCCGCCCGGCGTTGAGTTCCCCGCGCCAGACGGCGTGGTCGCTCAGGTCCTCGATCGACAGCGCGAGGTTCTCCGCGTCGAAGCCGTGGAACGCGGGCACGTGCGCCGGATCGATCCGCTCGTGCACGCCGAGCACCACGGCCTCGCGCGCCGCCCGCTCGCGCGTGAGCGGCCAGGACGGGTCGACTCGCACGTGCGGCAGCGACTGCTTCACGACGACGCCGTTGCCCGCGGCATCCTTCACGATGAAGACGAGGTTCAGGTTGCCGTCACCGACCTCGTCGACGGACACGATGGATGCCGGATCCACCGGCCCCGAGAGGTGCGGGCGCGCCGCGAGGTAGGCGGGGACCGTGTCGACGGTCAGCTGATCGGTGAGGACGGTCATGATGCGGTGGTGCTCCCGGCGACGATGGTGGTCTTGCGACGGCGGAACGTGAAGCTGAACAGCAGGGCCACGAGCAGCACGAGGCCCTTCCCGAAGTCCTGGATGTAGTACGGCAGGCCCATCATCGAGAACCCGGTGACCATCACGGCCACCAGGACCGCGCCGAGCGCCGTGCCCCACGCGTTCGGGCGCCCGATGCCCAGCACAGAGACGCCGACGAGCGCGACGGCCACGGCATCCAGGAGCAGGCTGTTGCCGGCCGAGACGTCGCCCTGTCCGATGCGGGCGGCGAGGATGAGACCGGCGATGGATGCCAGGATCCCGCAGCCGATGTACGCGGCGGCGCGGTAGGCGCGGACGCGGACACCGGCGAGGCGCGCGGCCTCCGGGTTCGAGCCGACGGCGGCGAGCGCGCGACCCCAGCGGGTGCGGTCGAGGACGAACCACAGCACGACCGTGAGCCCGAGGAAGAGCACCACGGGCACCGAGATCGGCCCGATGAAGCCGCGGTCGAACCACACGAAGTCGGGCGTGAAACGGCCCGGTGCGGTGGTGCCGTCGTCGAGGGTCATCTGCGACGAGATGGACTTTCCGTCGACGATGATGAGCTTCAGCCCGACGACGGTGAACATCGTCGCGAGCGTGGCCAGCAGGTCGGGGATGCGGGCGAACACGATCAGCGCGGCGTTGATCGCGCCGATGAGGGCGCCGGAGAGCAGCACGACGCCGACGGCGATCCCGCCGACCTGGTTCGCGATCACCATGGTCCACGCGGCGATGGACACCGCGAATCCGGCATTGGCGCCCACCGAGAGGTCGAGTCCGCCGACGGTCATCGCGAGGGTCACGCCGAGGCCGGCGATGCCGATCGGGGCGATGTACTTCAGCATCCCGACGAGGTTCTCGGGGGTCGCGAACGCCGGCTGACTGACGGCGAAGAACGCGATCAGCAGGACCGTGACGGCGACGAAGCCCCATTTGGCGATGGCATCCACGATCCGGGATCCGACGCTCACCCGCGCGGGAGCGAGAGCGGTGGTCATGCGGTTTCCTTCCGGTGGCCGGGGTCGTCGAGCAGCGCGGCGACGATGCGCGCGCGGTCGAGCACTCCGGCGGGGGTGTCCAGGGCGATTCGCCCGGAGACGAGGACGACGATGCGGTCGGCGACGTCGAGGATCTCGTCGACGTCGCTGGAGAGCACGATCACGGCGGCGCCCTCGGCCGCGCGGTCGCGGGCGGCGTCGCCGATGCGGCGGCGGGCGCCGATGTCGACGCCGCGGAAGGGCTCGTCCAGCACGGCGAGCCGCGGCCCGGTACGGAGCCACCGCCCCACGACGACCTTCTGCTGGTTGCCGCCGGAGAGGTCGTCGACGCGCGTGTCGGCGGACGGCGCGACGACGCCGTACGCGTCGATGACGTCGTCGGCGGCCGCGCGCTCCCGGCCCGGCGAGACGACGCCCCAGCGCGAGATCTGCCGGAGCACCGGGAGTCCGACGGTGCGGCCGATCGACCAGCCGGGCTGGATGCCCTGACGCTGGCGGTCCTCGGGCACGAGCACGACGCCCGCGTCCTTCGCCGCGGCGGGCGAGGAGGGCCGGTACGGTGCGCCGTCCAGTCGTAGGCGCGCGTCACCGTCGACACGGACGCCCGCGATGAGTTCGGCGAGCTCGGTCTTCCCGGCCCCGAGCAGACCCAGGATGCCAGTCACCTGGCCCGCGGCGACTTCCAGGTTCAGCGGCTCGCTGCCGGGGAGCAGCACGGCTCCGTCGACCGCGAGGACCTCCGCGCCCGCGGGGAGCGGCTCGGTGACGTGCTGCTGCAGCTCGGTGGGGACGCCCAGCATCGCCTCGAGCGCGGCGGTCCAGTCGAACGGACGCCCCGACTCGAGTTCGAGGCGGCCGTCGCGCAGGACGACGATGCGATCGGCGAGTCGCTCGATCTCGCCGAAGCGGTGGCTGACGAACAGGATCGACAGGCCCTCGTCGCGCAGCACCCGCAGCACGGCGAACAGGCGGTCCGCCTCCGCCGCGGTCAGCGCCGAGGTGGGCTCGTCGAGGATCAGCAGGCGCGGGGTCGAGCGCAGGGCGCGGGCGAGCACGAGCAGCTGCGCATCGGAGGTGCCGAGGCGCGCGGCATCCGCTCGCAAGACCTCGTCGGACCACGACAGGCCGAGCCGTTCGAGCGCCGCACGAGCCACGCGCTCCGCCTCCGCCCGGCGCACGAGGCGGTGACCTCCGGTCGCGAGGTCGGTGAGCGCGAGGTTGTCGGCGACGCTCAGCCCGGGCACGATGCCGTCGGCGATCCGCTGGTGCACGGTCTCGATGCCGGCGCGGCGGGCGCGGGCGGGCGAGGTGAGGCGCTGCGCCGACCCCTCGACCGCGATCTCCCCCGTGTACGCCGCGTTGGCGCCGGAGATCGCGCCGATGAGCGTCGACTTGCCCGCGCCGTTGGTCCCGAGGAGCGCCGTGATGCTCCCCGGGTACAGGTCGAGCGAGACGTCGCGGAGCACCTGGTTGGTGCCGAACCGCACGCCGACGCCGCTCAGGCGGACGACGGGAGCGTCGTTCACCTGAGCGGCGTGCGAGAGCGGAAAGGTCATCCGGAGACGGCCGGCAGCCAGTCGGCCACGACCGTGTCGTTGAGCAGCAGCGACGGCTCGGCCTCGCGCAGCTGGGCGACGTTGGTGATGCCCTTCTCGATGAGGAAGTCGCGCGTGATCGTCACGGCGGGGAACTGGACGGTGTCCTCGGTGAGCTGGCCGGCCAGCTTCAGCGCCAGAGCGCGCACGACACCGGCGCCCACGGCCGACGGGTCGGTCGCGCTCGTGGCGACCCACGGGCTGCCGTCGGCGGTGATGACCTCGATGTCGGCGTTGGAGATGTCGATGCCGTAGACCTTGACCTTGTCCTGCAGGTTGTTCTGCTCGACGGCCTGGACGACGCCCTTCGTGATCTCGTCGTACGGGGCGAAGATCGCCTGCACGCCCGGGTTGGCCTTGAGCGCGGCGTCAACGAGCGGGATGTTGTCGGTCGCGGTCGACTCGGTCACCTTGCCGGTGAAGAAGAGCTGGTCGAGGTCGTTCTTCGCGATGACCTCGTCCCACACCTTCTTGCGGCGGTCGAGCGGCGCGAAGCCCTCGGCGCTGACGAGGCCGACCTTGGCGCCCTGGCCGTTGTCCTTCACGAGCTGGTCGAGGACGCCCTGCGCCATCGAGGCATCTGACTGCGAGGTCACGACGACACCAGTGGAGTCCTTGAGCGCGAGGTCGTAGACGATGACCGGGATGCCGGCATCCACCGCCGCGTGCACGCGCGGCTCGATCGTGTCGGTCTGGCCGTGGTCGACGATGATCGCGTCGGGCTTGGCGGCGATCGCCTGCTCGAGGTCGGACGCCTGCTTGGCGTTGTCGTTGCGCGCGTCGAAGACCGTGAGGTCGATGTTGATCGCGGCGGCCTGCGCCTTCGCGCCGGCGGTCCATGCGGTGAAGAAGTCACCGGCGCCGGACTGCTGGACGAGGGCGACCTTGAGCGGTGCGCCGTCGAACGGCGCGGGGAGGTTCTCGGCCTTCTGGACGGGCGCGGACGAGGCGGCGGGCGCGGCGGTGTTCTGCTGGGCGCAGCCGGTCAGGGCGAGGGCGGCGATGCCGGCGGTGGCGACGAGCGTCGCCCAGCGGTGGGAACGAACGGACACGGGGGTCCCCTTCGGAGGAGGTCGGGTGCGGGAAGCCGCGTCGGGTGCTGTGGGGCGGCGGCCGTCGAGCAGTAAATCAGCGCGTGCTGTGCGGAACCGTCCGAGGTTGCGGTTTGTTACGGGTCGGTGCGGCGGGAACGCCCCGGGCCCTCGCCGGGGGCGAGACAATCGACACGTCCCGACCGCATCCGTCCGAGAGGAGGAGCCATGACGCTCCTGACCGTCTGGAAAGAGACCGACCCGACCAGCCCCGTCCTCGAGACGACCGACGAGGACGAGATCCGCGCGGCCCTCGCCGAGCTCGGCGCGCGCTTCTCCCGGTGGGACGTGCACGAGATCGCGTCCGACGCCGCCCTCGACGACGTGCTCGCGCTCTACGCCGAGCAGGTCGAGAAGGTGAAGCAGGACGAGGGCTACACGCTCGTCGACATCGTGGGCCTCTCCCCCGCGCAGGAGAACTACGACGAGGTCAAGGGCGCCTCGCGCGAGCGCTTCCTGTCCGAGCACCGCCACGACGACGACGAGGACCGCTTCTTCGCCAAGGGCGCCGGCGTCTTCTACCTGCACGTGAACGAGAAGGTCCACGCGCTCTACTGCGAGGCGGGCGACCTCGTCTCGGTCCCGGCCAACACCACGCACTGGTTCGACATGGGCACGAACCCCGAGTTCGTCAGCATCCGCTTCTTCCACGACGACGACGGCTGGGTCGGCCACTTCACCGGCAACCCCATCGCCGAGTCGTTCGCGACGTTCGACGAGCTGCACGCGCGCCGGGCCCAGCTGGTCTGACGCCGCTTCTTCGCAGATCCGCCCCTTTCTCGCAGATTCCCCGGGGAATCCTGCGAGATAGGGGCGTTTCTGCGAGTTTCAGACGACGTGGCGCAGCGCGAGCGCGGCCCATGCGATCGGCGGGAGCGTCACGCGCAGGATGCCGTCCTCGACCCACGCCCCCGAAACTCGATGCCGGGCGGTGGCCCGTCGAGTGCCCACGATCGGGTCGAGCGCCCACGTCCCGGCCGCCCCCATCGTGGGCGCTGGACCGGATCGTGGGCGTTGGGTGTCCCGGAGCGGGCGGGCCCGGGGCGGCCGCGTCAGATGACCGCGGCGCTCCAGGGGTCGGGGAGGCCGAAGCGGAACGCCTCGATCGACACCGCCTGCTCGCGCAGGAACGGCAGCAGCTCGATGCGGCCGGCCGTCGTGACCTCGCCGGCGTACACCGTCAGCGTGGGGTCGCCGCCGAGGGTCTCGGCCAGCGCGACGCGCAGGCCCTCCGCCGAAGCCGCCGTGCCGACGAGCCGCACGCGCGACGGACGAGGGACGACCGCCGCGTCATCGGCGGACTCGGCATCCGGGATGCCACCCGCCAGGCGCTGCAGCCACTCCGCATCGGACTCGACCGAGACGGGCACGCCGCTCTCGCCGAGCAGGTGCCGCACCGCGGCGGGGAGTCCGACGGGCGTGCTGAGCGTGAAGCGGGATCCGGACCGGACGGCCGCGACGAGCACGCGCAG
Organism: Microbacterium sp. SLBN-111; assembly: GCF_049739645.1. Classification (NCBI taxonomy): domain Bacteria; kingdom Bacillati; phylum Actinomycetota; class Actinomycetes; order Micrococcales; family Microbacteriaceae; genus Microbacterium; species Microbacterium sp. SLBN-111. The sequence goes on along the minus strand of NZ_JBMGQH010000001.1, from coordinate 1,785,818 downwards.
CACCGCCTGCCACGGAGCGTCAGCGGTCGCGCGCACGGCCACGTCGGTCGGTCGGTACCGCAGGAGGTTCCGCTCGAGACCGAGGCGGGAGGCATCCTTCACCCGTCCGAATTCGCGGTCCCACGCGACGGCGTCCGACAGGGCACCGCGCCGCAGCCATTCGAACGCGGCGTAGTCGAGCGTCGGCTGGGCGGCTTCGATGAGCGATGATATCCGCGTGTCGAGCCCGCGCAGGTGCAGCGTCGACGACGCGGGACCACCCGACGACGGCCGCCACGACCCCAGAGCCACGAGCCGGTTCGGTCCGCCCGACATCGCGCCCGGGCCCACGCCCGCCGCGCCCCAGCCGCCGAGCGGCTCGCGCTGCACGACCGCGCCCGTGGTGGGGCGGTTGACGCGCAGCACCGCGGCGTCGGCCGTGTCGAGCCACAGCTCGAGATCGGCGGCGTCGCGGGTGTGGAGCCCGGCGACGAAGCCCGAGCCGACGAGGTTCTGCAGCTCGATCGCACGGGCCAGGGTCGGAGCGTGCAGGATGCCGAGCACCGGCGCCGCGACGGCGGTCCGGGTCAGGTGCGAGCCCGCGTGTACGCCCGTCCGGACGCCGGGCGTCCAGAAGCGGCCCGCGGTCTCGGGGCCGAGGTCGAGTTCGCGCGGCTCGACGAGCCACCGCTCGCCGTCGGCGAGGACGGTCAGCGCGCGGCGGACGTCGCCCGCGGGCTCCTCGACCAACGGACCGACGTCGGACAGCGGATCGTCGGCGGGCCCGACGCGGAGCGACCCGACGGCATCCTTCAGCTGCGCCAGGAACCGCGTCGAGCGCGCGACGGCCCCCACGAGGATGACGAGGGACGATGACGTCGCGGCCTGACCGGCGCGGGCGAACGCCCCCGTGACGATGTCGGCGACCGCCCGGTCGAGGTCGGCCGACGGCGTGACGACCACGGCGTTGCGCCCGGCCGTGAGCGCCTGCAGCGGCAGGGCGGGGCGCCATTCGACGAAGCGCTCGGCCGTCTCCCGCGCCCCCGCGAGCAGCACGCGGTCGACGCCGGGGTGCACGATCAGGGCGCGACCGGATGCCTCTTCGTTCAGGTCGACGTACGCGAGTGCGTCGCGCGGGACCCCGGCGGCCCACAGCGCCTCGGCGACGACGGCTCCGGCTCGCCGCGCGCGCGGCGACGGCGTGAGCACGACGCCGGAGCCGGCGGCGAGCGCCGCGAGGGTCTCCGCCGCGCACAGACCGACCGAAGAGTTCCAGCGGGGCGCGACGACCGTGAGACGGTCGGGCACGAACACGGCTCCCGCGACCCGGTCCAGTTCCTTCGCGGTCGCGGCGTAGTACGCGGCGGCGTCGATGGCCTGGTCGGCCTCCGCGTCGGCCTCGGCGAACAGCGCGCCGCCCTCCGAGGCGAGCACCTCGACCAGCTCCGCGCGGCGCTCGGCGAGCGATCGGGATGCCGCCTCGATCACCGCGGCGCGGTCGGTCGCGGCTCGGCTCCCCCACTCCTCGGCGGCGTCGCGGAGGCGCGAGATCACGGCATCCAGGCCCGCCTCATCGTCGATGCGACCGGCGGCGGCCGTCGCGTCCCCGGCCGTCGATCCGGCGACGGCGGCGAGGACGTCGTGCGCCCACGCGCGGTCCTCGGGGACGTTGGGGTCGGCGGCGGGGACGTTGCGGAAACCGGGTGCCGCGCCCGACAGCTCCACGGTCTCGCGCACGGAGAACACCGCGGTGTCGACGAACGCCTGACCGCCGAAGAGCATCTGCTGGACGTCGGGTCCGAGCGCCTGCGTGTCGCCGGGGGCGGCGTCGCGGGCGATGCCGAGCACCGCCTGCGTCAGGCCGCCCGGCTCCCCCGCGTCGTCGGCCGCGGGTTCGCGCAGGAGCCGCGGGGTCGGTGCGATGCCGCGCTGCGGGGCGCGGGCGGGCGCGGGCGTCGCCTCGGGGGTCGCGAACGCGGCGGCGATGCGGGTCTCGAGGTCGTCGTCGCCGTCTTCGGGATGCCGCTGAGCCCCTCGCGCGGCGAGCCCGGCGATCACCGCGTCGGCGTCATCGGGATGGACGACGGGCACGAGCAGGACGTGTGGTCCGTCGACGCTCCATCCGCCGCCGAGCGGCAGCGCGAGGTCGATGTGCCCCTCCGCGTCCTCGGCGAGGGTCCGCACGATCGCGGCGCGCACCGGGTCGCCCGTGGCGAACTCGACCCTCAACCCCTCGGTCGCGCGGCGGCCGAGTGCTTCACGCACCGTCGCGACGGTGAGCGCGTCCAGGTCGGCGGGGGCCGTGACGGCGGGAGCGGGCCAGCCGCCCCGAGCGGCGCGGAGAGCGTCGTCGGTGGGCGGAATCGCGTCGTCGAGGCGCACCGCGAGCGGCGCTCCGCCATCGCTGACGCGCACCCTCGCCCACGCGGCGAGTTCCCGCAGCGCTCCGAGCGTCTCGGGCACGGTGACGGGCAGCGCGATTCCGGCGGACGCGTCCCGCAGCCGCGGCTCCTCGAGCACGCGGGTGAGGACGGCGACGGTGAGGTCGAGGTCGTCGCGTCCCTCGGCGACGAGCGTGACGCGCGTGCCCGAGCCCGCGGCATCCAGGAACACCGGAAGCAGCCGCTCGGCCGCGTACTCGACGTCGGCTTCGAACGCCCACCGCGACAGACCCGCGACGACCTCGGTCACGGCGACGGAGACGCGCGGCATGTCCTCGCGCGCAACGAGGGCCCGGATGCCATCGAGCCGGTGCCGCGCGGCCGATTCGCCCTGCACGGCGGGCGCGGTCAGCCGCAGGTCGGGGGTCGCGTCAGGGCTCAGAGCGGCGAGCGCCGGACCGAGGTGGTCGCCGCGCGCGTCGAGGAACAGGGGCGAGAGCGCGTCGGAGAGGAAGCGCCGCGCGAGGGGAACGGCCGGGGAGGGCAGCACAGGGGCGATGGCCGCACCGAGCTGGACCGCGCCGCGCGCCACCCAGGGCAGCCCGGCCGGGACCTCGCCCGACAGGCGGTGGAGAGCGGCGGCCGGGGCGGCTGTCCCCTCGGGCCGCAGTACACCGTCCGCGGCGCGTGCGAGGAACCCCGCGATCTCGGGCGACGTGGAGGAGGGCGCCGCGAACGTCGCGGCGTAGGAGACGGCGCGCTCGACCGGGTCGGTGGAGAGCAGGGGGCCGTGCGCGTGCGGCTCGTTCTCGCTCATGCTCCACAGCCTAAAGAGCCGACGCGCCCGGCCCCGGCGGCCCCGCCGCGTGGCCCCGAATCGACGCGGGAGGGGTCCCGCCGCACGAGCGACGGGACCCCTCCCCTGGCGGGCGCGTCAGTTCTCGCCGACGCGGCGCCGCCGCCGGACCACCACCCCCCCGCGGCCAGCGCGAGCAGACCCAGCACGAGCGCGGCGATCGACACCGTCCCGCCGGTCACGGCGAGGGGCGTGCTCGCGGTGGCAGCCGGGGGCGTCGTCACCACGGGCCCAGCCGCCGCACGGATCTCCACCGGCACGGACGCCTGTACGGCCCCCACGATCGCGACCAGATCGTGCGTCCCCGCCGGAACGTCCGCCGGCAGCGTCACTGTCACCCGGAACGTCCCCTCACCGTCGGTGCGCAACGCCCCGAGGGCGATCGGCGTCGAGTGCAGCTCGAGGCGACCGTCGGCGTTCGCCGGCCAGCCGGTGCCCGTGACGGTGATCGTCCCGCCCGCGACCAGGTCGCCCGACACCGCCAGCGTCGGGTCGCCCGCGGTGGCGCCGACCGAGGCCGAGCCCGTCCCCCCGACGTTGCCGGCGACATCGACCGCGCGGTAGGACACCGTGACGGCCCCCGCCGGAGCGGTCACGACGGCCTCGGCGCCGGACACGGCGGTCCAGGTCACGGCATCGCCCAGACGGTACTCGATGCGGTCCACGCCGGAGGCGGCGTCGGCCGCGATGAGGCGCACCGTCCGGGTCGTGGCATCCACCGCGCTCGTCACCGTCGGGGCGGCGCGGTCGACGCGGACCGTCGCGGGGACGGATGCCGAGACGTTGCCGGACGCGTCCGTGGCGCGGAACGCGAGGTTCGCCGTGCCATCGACCGGCGTGACCGCGCCGGTGTACGCGGCCCACGTCGCGCCGCCGTCGGTGCTGACCTCGAGCCGCGGGGCCGCGTCGGTGTCATCGGTCGCGGTCGCGGTGACCGAGACGGGCGACACGAACCAGCCGTTCGCACCGTCCGGCGCGGCGGGCGAGCTCGAGACCGTGACGCTCGGCGCCTGGGTGTCGGGCGTCCGGGTGTGCATCCGCAGGAACGTGACGGAGTACGGCGCGAACGTCCGCGTGAAGCTTCCGCTCACGGTCACGTCCGACGTGGTCGGCGCCACCGGAGTGGCCTCCGCCGTGTTCACCGCACCCGGAGCCGCGGCCAGCACGGTCATCTGCGCGGTCGGCAGCACCGCGAGTCCGCCGAGGTCGACCTTCGTCACGGCCTCCTTCGCCTGCGCGTTGACGACCTTGAGGATGACGTCACCGGTCGCCTCGTCCTTCGTCATCACCTGGGCGAACGGCTCGACCGCGGTGTTGGTGAAGTGTCCGGCCTGCTGACCGTCGACGAAGAGCGTCACCTCGGGGCCGCGCACCTGGATGCGCAGGTCGTAGGTGCGTCCCGTCTCGACGCGCGGTGTCCCGGTGTCCGTCACGATCGACTTCGCCCCGTCGACGGCCTTCTCCACGACGCTGCGGGTGTTGCCCCAGCCGCCGAGGTTCCACCACAGGTAGTCGGCCGCCCCCTTCACGCCGAACCCGACGAGGAAGCCCTCGGCACCCGCGAGCTTCGTGGCCTTCAGCGACACGTCGTAGTCCGTGGCATCCAGGGCGGGCCCGGCGACGAGCGTGTTGTTCGCCGTCGTCGACGACTGCACGTAGCTGCCGTCGGCCGCTGACCACGACCCCGCGTTCGCGAGCTTCGTCCAGCCGTCGTCGTTCTTGTCGGAGAAGTCGTCCGCGAAGAGCGTCTTCCCGTCCGGGTCGGTGACCTTCACGTCGTCGTAGCGCGCCGACGTGCTCCACGTCGACAGGCCCACCGAACCGGCCAACCCGGTCGGCGCGAGGTCTCCCCCGGCGGTGGTCGGCACGACGCGGTCGCCCGTGTTGCCCATGAACAGCTTCTGCACCTCGTAGTTCGCCGAGCCCCACACCTGGTCGCGGTCGAACCAGATGAGGTCGGGGCGCCACTGGTTGCTGCTCTGGTCGGCGAGGAGCGGCGCGTACGAAGCCATCTTCACGACGTCCGCGTTGCGCTCGAGCCCGGTCATGTACGCAGCCTCCGACAGCGCGTTGAAGAAGCGGTTGTCGCGCGAGGCGTACTCGCCGATCCACACCTTCGGGCCGTTGCGGTCGTACGAGTCATAGCGGATGTTGTGCGAGAGGAACCACGACGGGTCGCGGTAGTAGTGCTCGTCGACCATGTCGACGTTCTCGGCCCGGTTCTGCGCCCAGTGCTTCTCGAAGTTCGCGCCCTCGGCATCCGGTCCCGAGTTGCTGATCAGGATCATGTCGGGGTACTTCGCCGTGATGGCATCCCGGAACTTCACGAAGTTCGCCATGAACGCCTCGGGGTAGTTCTCCTCGTTGCCGATCTCGATGCGGTCGAGACCGAACGGAGCGGGGTGGCCCATGTCCGCGCGGAGTTTTCCCCACGTCGTGTCGACGCCGCCGTTGGCGAACTCGATGAGGTCGAGCGTGTCCTGGATGTGGCGCTGGAGCAGCGCGGGGTCGGTCTGCTGCAGAGCCTGGCCGCAGCCGTTGAGCAGCGCCGGCACGTCGGGCACGGGCTTGGCGCCGATGTCCTCCGCGAACTGGAAGTACTCGTAGTAGCCGAGGCCGAGCGACTGGTTGTAGCCCCAGAAGTTGGCGTTGGTCGCGCGGGTCTCCACGGGGCCGACGCTGTCCTTCCACTGGTACGACCGGGCGCGCTGGTAACCGGATGCCGCGGAGTAGTCCTCGTGGCTGTTGACGTTGACGATGCAGCCACCGGGGAACCGGATGAACTTGGGGTGCAGGTCGGCGATCTTCTGCGCGATGTCCTTGCGCAGCCCGTTCGCGTGGCCCTTGAACGTGTCGCGCGGGAACAGCGAGACCTCGTCGAGGCGCAGCGTGCCGGTGCCGCCGGCCTGCACGAGCAGACGGGCGCGGTCGGTGGTCGCGGATGCCGTGACGGTCCCGGTGTATTTCACCCACCCGTCGCCGGCCACCGTCGCGGTGACCGCGTCGGAGAGCGCGCTGCCGTCGGCGGCGCGCAGCACGAGCGAGACCGGCGTGCCGGCCGGAGCCGTGGTCCGCGCCCAGAACGACACGTCGTACAGCCCACCCGACGTCAGCGCGATGCCCGTGTCGAACCCGGCGTTCTCCACGCCGAACGTGCCGGTGCCGGTGTTGTTCAGGTCGAGCTGCAGGTACGTGCGGTTGCGCTCGTTCATGCGCGCCGCGTCGTTGACCGGCTTCGCGGACCCCTTGCCGCCGCCCAGACCCACGGGAGTCCAGGCCGTCATGCCCGTGAAGTCACGGTTGTCGACCGGGAGGAACTCGAACGAGCGGTTGCGCACGAGCTCGGCGTAGAGGCCGCCGTCCGCGGCGTTGTTGATGTCCTCGAAGAACACGCCGTACATCTCGTCCGAGATCTCGGCACCGTCCTTCGACGGGCCGGCGGTGATCGAGTAGTCCGCGGTCTCGTCGGTCGGGTACGCGGCGTTCAGACGCTGCTGCTCGGCGACGCTGATCGGCAGGACCGTTCCGTGACGCGGACGGCTCGGGAGCCCGGCATCCGGAACCGACGTCCAGTTCCCCGACGCGATGTCGCGGGTCTCGAACATCATGTAGCCCTGGCCGCCGTGGTAGCTCGGCTGGTCGATGAGCATGTACCAGTGGCCGGCTTCGGCGTTGTCGGCGAACACCGTCGGGCCCTCGCCGTTGGTGAACGTGCCGCCCCACGGGTTGGGCTGGCCGACGCCGATCTGCTCCTTTACGAGCTGCCAGCCGGGCGTCGAGGTGGTGGTGGGGAGCGAGCCCGTGACGGTCGCGGTCAGGTCGGTCGAGCGCTCCTGACGGACGGTCATGGATGCCTCGTCCTTGAGGAAGCGGTAGTACACGTCGCCGTCGCGCACCACGGTGGCGTCGATGGTGCCCTTGCCCGCGCCGCGCTTGACGTCGACCCACGGCTGCGGCTCGCTGAACGTGACGAAGTCACGGGTGGTGACCATCATCATGCGGTTGTAGCTGTCGGCGGCGCGACGGCCGTCGGTCGAGGCGCTCGGGTACAGGTTCGAGGCCCAGTAGACGACGTACTCGCCGCGGTCCGGGTCCCACGTGGCCTCGGGCGCCCACGTGTTGCCGGCGAGCGCGCTGGACACGGTGATCTGACGCAACGGGCTCCAGGTCACGAGGTCGTCGGACTGCCACACGTTGAGCTTGCGGCTGCCGACCTCCTGGGCGCGACCGAAGTCGCCGTTATAGCGGTCGAACATGTTGAGGTCGGTGGACAGCATGTAGAAGCGGTCCCCGTCGGGCGAGCGCATCACGAACGGATCGCGGATGCCTTCCTCGCCCTGGTCGGAGGTGAGCACGGGCTTGCCGTCGTTGAGGGTCAGCCAGCTCTTCGGGTCGTTGCCGCGCGACGTCGCGAACGAGATCTCCTCGTCGGTCGTCGTGCTCTCGCCCGTGAAGAACGGGAAGAAGTACGCACCGAGCTCCTGCTTCTCCGGCAGCGGCTGCACGACGAGCGAGAAGGTGCGGGTGACCGAGCTCGAACCCTTGCTCACGGTCGCGGTGACCTCGACCGTCTTCGCGGCGGAGCCGTGCGCGGGGCGGGTCACCTCGCCGGTGGCCGTGACGACCGCGGCGTCGGACGACGTCCACGCGACGGTGGTGCCGTTCTGCCCGGCGGTGGGCAGGGTGACGTTGCCCCGGATGTCGTCGGCGCCGGGGATCGCGAGCGCTGCGGCCGCGGCATCCACGTCCTGCTGGTTCGAGGGCGTGCCCTCGGCGACGAGCGCCTTCACCTCGTCGTCGGTGAGCGCGGAGTCGTAGATCGCGACGTCGCGCACGCCGCCCTTCCAGATGCGGTCGGGGTACGACGACTTGCCGATGTAGGACACGAGCCCGGTCCCGAAGTCGGCGACGGTCCGGGTGGATGCCACGGTGCCGAGCTTCGTGCCGTCGAGGTACGCCGTGATCGAGGTGGGCGTGATGACCGTCGTGTACAGCGCCCACGCGTCGGTCGCCGCGGGTCCGGCGACGCCGCGGGACGCGTCGGTCGGCGAGATGCCGCGCTCGAGCGTCCACGGCTGGCCGATGCGCGGACCGTCGGTGAACACCGACTTCACGCGGCCGGCGGGGTTCGACGGGTTCAGCAACCAGTACTGCTGCGGCAGGTTCTCGGTGGTGCCGAAGAACATCGCGGCCTGGTTCCCCGCCCCGGTGCGGTCCTGCAGCCACGCGGACACCGTCACGGTGCTGTGGCCGTCGAAGAGTCCGGTGGGCAGTTCGACGTACGCGGCGTTCGACCCCGCCGCCCCGCCCGGGAGCGACAGCTTGTCGCCGTCGAGGGCGAAGCCGGTGCCGCGGATCGTCGCGGCGTGACCGTGGCCGGACGTGTCGGGAACGGTGGTCCCCGTCGTCGCGGCGAAGTCGTACGACGCCAGCGGCACGGGCAGCGGCGCCGCGGCCGCACCCACCGCGGGAACGAGCCCGCTCAGGACGACGGCGGCAGCGGCCAGGAGGGAACCGGCGCGACGGAGTGTCCTCCCGCGCGCGGCCTCAGGGGTTCGGGGGCGTGACAGCACCAAGATCGTCCTCCTCGACGATGGGTGATCCGGCGGGGGCCGGCGGAAGCGGGCTCGAATTGTGAGCGCTCACTTTCGCATCATCTTTGAGGTTGTCCAGCGTCCGTGTCAACAGTCCTCACCCGTGGTAGCGCTCCCGGTCGCGAAATGTGAGGCTTCACACGAAAGGGCGCATGTTGCGTCCGACGCGCCTCCGGCGCCCGGCCGCGACCCTGGTTCGCTACTGTCGATTCGCCCCGACCACTGGAGACCGCCATGGCTCAGACCTTCACCGACATGCCGCTGGACCTGCTGCACGAGTACCGCCCGGAGCTCATCGAGCCCGAGGGCCTGGATGCCTTCTGGACCGAGACGCTCGCGGAGGCCCGCGCCGCCGCCCGTCCCGCGACGCTCACCGCGGTGGACGGTCCCGTCCGGGCCCTGTCGGTTCAGGACCTGACCTTCACGGGGTACGCGGGAGACGAGATCCGCGGCTGGGTCGTGCGCCCCCACGGCGACGAACCGCTACCGGCGGTCGTCGAGTTCATCGGGTACGGCGGCGGTCGCGGCCCTCCCCGGCGACAAGATCGCGTGGGCCGCCGCGGGCTACGTGCACGTCATCATGGACACCCGCGGCCAGGGCTCGGGATGGAGCATCGGCGACACCCCCGACCCCCACGGATCCACCGCCGCCTACCCGGGCGTCATGACCCGTGGCATCCATGATCCGCGCGAGTACTACTACCGCCGCCTGTACACCGACGCCGCGCGGCTGGTCGACGTGGTCCGCGAGCTTCCCGGAGTGGATGCCACCCGCATCGCCGTCACCGGCGGCAGCCAGGGCGGCGCGCTCGCGATCGCCGCGGCGGCGCTGTCGGGCGACGCGGTCGCCGCAGTGATGCCGGACGTGCCGTTCCTGTGCGACATCCCGAACGCGATCGTGCGCACCCCCTCCCCACCGTTCACCGAGGTCACGCGGTGGCTCTCGATCCACCGCGACGACACCGCGGCCGCCCTCCACACGCTGTCGCACATCGACGGCGCGATCCTCGCGCGACGGATCGCGGTCCCCGCGTTCTTCTCGGTCGGACTGATGGATGACATCGTGCTGCCGTCAGGGGTGTTCGCGGCGTTCCACGCCCTGGCATCCGAGGACGCCGCGATCGAGGTCTACGCGTACAACGGTCACGAGGGCGGCGGATCGCGGCACTGGGCGCGTCAGGTCGCGTGGCTCGACGCCCGGTTCGGCCTTTCGGGCTGACGCCCCGGACGCGCCCGGCTCAGCGCCAGTCGCTCGGTGCGGGCCGCTTCGTCGAGGGCAGCGCGGAGGCCGCGGCCCAGTCGTGCACCCACGGCTCGACGTCGGGCACGCCCTCGGGGCGCCCGACCGCGGCGAACAGCTCCTCGTGCGGCACGGTCCCGCCCGTGCGGCGCAGGATGCGAGCGCGGATGATCGCGCGGGCGAAGATCTCGCCGTCGACCACGGCGCGGTGCTCGAGGTAGACGGCGCGGTCGTCGTGGCCGAGCATGCGCGTCTCGAGCTCGAACCGCTGCCAGAGTTCCAGCGACCGCCGGAACGTGATCGTCTCGGCCGCGACCACGGCGTACCAGCCGTGCGCCTTCATCGCGCCCGCGATGCCCGTGCGCGTGAGCAGATCCCAGCGCCCGAGGTCGAACAGCGACAGGTAGCGGCCGTTGTTGAGGTGCCGGAGCAGGTCGATGTCGGTGGGCAGCACGCGGATGCGGATGCGTCCGACCGAGTTCGGGTCGACGGGGCCCTCGCGCCGTAGGCGACGCTGCGCGCGGAGGAGGACGAGAAGGGTGCGCCAGAGGACGTTCACGAGCCGCGAGCGTAGTGATCTTCCTACGAAGCGGCGATTCCTTTGTACGCAGCCGACAACGCCGGGGCGTCGGGTTCGCGCGGCGGATACACCCAGGCCACCAGCACGACCGACACGATCATCAGCAGAAACCACGACGACAGCTTCGACGCGTCGACCGGATGCCACCCGTCCACCTGCGACGGATACAGCCACGCGCCGGCGTACGTGGCGATGTTCTCCGCGAGCCAGATGAACACCGCGACACCGGCGAACGCGAGGAGCAGTGGCATCCGGAATGTGCCTCGGAAGAAGCGGAAGTGCATCACCGTGCGCCCCCACAGCATGACGACCGCGACGACGAGCACCCAGCGCAGGTCGACGATCCAGTGGTGGGTGAAGAAGTTCGCGTAGATCGCGGCGGCCACGATCGCCGTGAGCCACCGCCGCGGATAGCGCGTGAAGCGCAGGTCGAACAGCCGGTAGACCCGCACCATGTAGCTGCCGACCGCGGCGTACATGAAACCGCTGTAGAGCGGGACGCCGCCGATGCGGAGGACGCCGTCGGCCGCGTACATCCACGACCCGACATCGGTCTTGAACAGCTCCATCACCGTGCCGACGACGTGGAACAGGACGATGACGCGCAGCTCGCGGAGGGTCTCGAGCCGGCCGACGACCATCGCGACCTGGATGACGACCGCGGCGATCGTCACGGCGTCGTTGCGGGCGAGCGCCGCGTCGTCGGGGTACCAGAGCTTCGCGGCGAGAACGACCGCGAGGAACGCCGCCCCGAACACGCACGCCCACGCCTGCTTGAGCACGAAGACGGCGAACTCGACGAGACGCGCGCGGGCACCGGTGGCGGGGGCGGAGCGCAGCAGCCGGTTCGCGTATGCATCGATGCTGGCCTCGACCGGCGTGAGGGCGGGGCGCGCGATCATGCCCCGGATCGTGGCACGCGAGTCTGGCAGGACGCCGATGCCTACCGCATCCCGGGGTCGTCGGCATCCGATTTCCGGGTGACGGGAGGGCCGCGTAGAGTCGCGCCATGACTGCGGAAACCCGAACCGACATCGTCGTCCGTCCGGTACGCGATGTGGATGCCGAGGCCCTCGGCCGCGTGCACGCGACGTGCTGGCACGAGACGTACGATCACCTGATCAGCACCGCCGCTCTCGAAGCGGTGTCCCCCAAGCGCATGGCCGAGCTGTGGACCCACTGGGCCGCCCAGGGCGAGGACTACCGCATGCGCGCCGCTCTCGTCGACGGCGAGATCGTCGGCTTCGTCGGCTCGGGTCCCGCCCGCGACGAGGACGCCCCGCGAGCACGCGAGCTGTACTTCATCTACCTGCTCGACCAGTTCCACGGAACCGGCATCGGCCAGCAGCTCTTCGACGCCGCCGTCGATGAGGGCGAAGAGCTGTACCTGTGGGTCGCGGAGGACAACCCCCGCGCCCACCGCTTCTACGCGCGCAACGGCTTCGCGCTGGACGGCGCGTCGCACGTCGAGCCCTTCCTCGGTGAGGAGCTCACCGAGGTGCGCTTCGTCCGCTGACGTGCTGGAGATCTGGGCCCTCGAGGGCATCGGCGAGATCACGCCCGGCACCGACCTGGTCGGGGTGATCCTCGAGGCCGCGGGCGACACGCTCCGTGACGGTGACATCGTCGTCGTGACGAGCAAGATCGTGTCGAAGGCCGAGGGCCGGATCCTGCACGCCGACGACCGCGAAGACGCGATCACGCGCGAGACCGTTCGGCTCGTGGCATCCCGCACCTCCCCCGCCGGCCACGTGACGCGCATCGTCGAGAACCGCCTCGGGATCGTCTCCGCCGCCGCCGGGGTCGACGCCAGCAACACTCCCGAGGGCACCGTGCTGCTGCTGCCCGAGGACCCCGACGCCTCTGCGCGCGAACTCGCCACCGGCCTGCGGGTCGCCACGGGCGCGTACGTCGGCGTGCTCATCACGGACACGCTCGGCCGCGCCTGGCGCGAGGGCCAGACCGACCACGCGATCGGCGCCGCGGGCGTGCACGTGTTCGAGGACCTGCGCGGGACCGTGGATGCCGAGGGCCGCCCCCTCGTCGTGACGCTGCCGTGCGTGGCCGACGAACTGGCCGCCGCCACCGACCTCGTGAAGGGGAAGGCCGCGCGACTGCCGGTCGCCGTGGTGCGCGGCCGTGGCGACCTCGTCGGCGACCTCGACCTCCCCGGCGCCCGCTCGATCGTGCGGCCCACCGAGCGCGACATGTTCGCGCTCGGGTCGGACGAGGCGTACGCCGCCGGGTTCGCGGCGGGGCGCGCGGCGCGCGACTGAGCAGGACAATCGGTCGGCCCCACAGAGTTACAGAGTTACGGAGTTATGGGCGTTTTATCCGATCTGGATAAAGTCTCCTAAAATCACTAAAGTGGCGGCGTGGAAGCGCTGACCAACCCGTACACGCCCAACGCCGGAGCCGAGCCTCAGGCGGTCGTTGGACGCGACGACCAGCTCGGATCTTTCGACCTCCTCCTGGCCCGCATCGAACGGGGCCGAACGGAGCAGTCCATGATCATCACTGGACTGCGGGGGGTGGGGAAAACCGTGCTGCTTGGGCAGTTTCGGTCGAAGGCCCTCGGGCGTGACTGGGTTGTGGTGGAACTCGAAGTGAGCAAGAACGACGAAAGCCACTTCCGCCGAACCCTCGCGTCGAAACTTCGCACCGCGCTGTACGAGCTCTCACCGAAGGCACGCTGGACAGACCGCTTCCAGCACGCGGCCGGCGTGCTGCGATCGTTCACCGTAAGCGTCGACGCCAGCGGCGCGTGGGCCGCGGGTCTGGATGTCGACGCTGCAGAGGGTTTCGCGGATCATGGCGACCTCGCTCTCGACGTCACAGATCTGTTCATCGCCATCGGAGACGCGGCACAGGAACGCGGCCGAGGACTCGTGCTCTTGCTGGATGAGGTCCAGTTCCTAAATAAGCAGCAGCTTGAGGCGGTCATTGAGGCCCTGCACAAAATGGTGCAGCGAAAGTTGCCGGTCACGCTGGCCGGCGCCGGACTGCCCCAGATTGCGGAGCTGGCCGGCGACGCCAAGTCCTACGCCGAGCGCCTCTTCAAGTTTCCTTCCATCGGGAATCTCAACGAGGAGGACGCAAGGGCTGCGCTCATGAAGCCCGCATCCGATGAGGGCGTCTCGTTCGACGAGGAATCGCTCGCGGAAGCGCTCAGCGTCACAGGCGGGTACCCGTACTTTCTCCAAGAGCTCGGGTACGCCGTATGGACGGTTGCGCAGGGCCCCGTCATCACTCGTGAAGACATCGTGACAGCGCTGCCAGCTTATGAAGCGAAGCTCGACGAATCGTTTTTCCGCGTGCGGTTGGACCGTGCCACCGAGATGCAGAGGGCCTATCTGCGCGCCATGGCAGAGCTCGGATCACAGCCGCAGAAGGCTTCGGACGTCGCTGATGTGATGGGACGCACGTCTCAGAATCTTGGCCCTACGCGGGCAGAACTCATCAACATGGGGTTGCTGTACACACCCGAGCATGGCTACGCCGCCTTCACCGTTCCGCACTTCGATACGTTCCTCGTCCGAGCAATCCCTGTTCTGGACGTGCCGCCCCTCCGCGCTCGCAAATCCAAGAACGGGGTGTAGCTCGAGCGATCAGCGGACGCCGCGGGCGGCCAGCGCCTCGCCGAGTTGATCGGCATGCTGGAGCGAGAGCACGAGGAACGGCACCAGACCCGCACGCAGGGACGGACGGATGCCACGGGCGCGCTGCGCCTCCCGCACCTCGGCCGCGAGCCGCGCGAGGACCGGAATCGTCGTGATCGTCACCGCGAGGAGGAGCGCTGCGCGCTCGGCATCCATTCCGATCCGGCGAAGCGGGCCGAGGCCGCGCTCGAGGGCGTCGAGCATGTCGTCGACGCGCGTTGTGAGCGGGAGGAGCGCCGCCACGAGCAGGGCCGCGGTCACCCGCGCGGTGTTCGCGAGCGCGGGTTCGGGGCCGAGGAAGATCAGCTGTCCGAGGGCGGTGACCGCGATGATCCAGCGGAGCCCCCACACCTGCCGCCCCAGTTCACGCAGCCCGACGCCCGAGACGACATACGCCAGCAGCACCGCTCCGGCGCAGACCGCGGCCGTCCACGCCACGGTCGGGAGCGCCGCGAGCGCGATCGCCGCGACGGCGAGCACCAGCATCTTCGGGCCCGCGGGCAGGCGGTGCAGGATGCCGTTTCCGGGGCGGTAGAGGCTCAGCACACGAGCGCCCGTTCGTATTCGTCGACCACCTCGGATGCCACGCCCGCGGCGCTGACGCTCCCGTCGGCGAACAGCACGGCGGCTTCGCACCGGCGCGCGAGGGCGAGGTCGTGGGTGACGAGGACGAGCGCGTGACCGGCGTCGGCGAGCAGGTGGCTCGCGATGCGGCGGGCGTTGCGGGCGTCGAGGTACGCGGTCGGCTCGTCGGCGACCACGAGGTCAGGCTCGCGCACGAACGCCCCCGCGAGCGCGAGCAGCTGCTTCTGTCCGCCGGACAGGTCGTGGGCGGGCCGCTCCGCGAGGTCGGTCAGACCGAATCGCTCGAGCGTCCGCGCGACCCGCTCGGCGCGCTCCGCTCTCGGGAGTCGTTGCGGGCGCAGCGAGAACGCGACGTCCTCCGACACCACCGGCATGACGATCTGCGCGTCGGGGTTGCTCAGCACGAGCGCGACGCGGCGGCGGTGCTCCGTGGCATCCGTGTCCGGGTCGAGTCCGAGCACCCGGACGTCGCCGGTGTCGCGACGGACGAGCCCCGCGAGCACGCGTGCGAACGTCGATTTGCCCGAACCGTTGTCGCCGATGACCGCGATCGTGCGGGCGTCGAGATCGAGGGAGACGCCGCGCAGGACGTCGCGGCCGTCCAGCCGCACGCCGAGGTCGCGACACTGCAGGATCACGCGGCGACGCGCTCCTCGACCGGCGCGGCGCTCCACTGACGGCGGAACCCGCGCGGGTACACCCGCACCAGGAGGGTCACGACGATCGTCGCGATCGCCGCCTTGAGCAGGTCGCCCGGGATGAAGACGAGGCTCGCGATCACGGTGTCGCCGAGGGGCAGGCGCGTCACGAGGCTCTGGACCGGGATGCCGAGGGCGTAGATCGCGACGACACCGCCGGCGACCATGCCGATCGCGGTGCGCCACCAGACGGGGCGACGGTTGCCCGCGTGCACGATGAGGCCGACGACGATCGCGCCGAGGATCCAGCCGATCGCGTAACCGGCGGTCGGGCCGAGGAACACCGCGAAGCCACCGCGACCGCCGGCGAGGAGCGGAAGCCCGACGGCGACGAGGACGAGCAGGACCGTGACCGACAACGCCCCGAGCCACGGCCCGAGGATCGCACCGGCGAGCATGACACCGAGGGTCTGCGCGGTGATCGGCACGCCCCCGAACACCGGGAAGCTCCCGGGCAGGCCGAGCACCGCGATGAGTGCGGCGAGGACGGCCACCCGCGCGAGGTCGGTGGCATCCGGAGTGCGAAAGGTCATGGTCGAATCCTTACCTGAACAGTGTTCACCTGAACGGTGTTCACTATAGTGGCATCGTGACTCCTTCCGCACGCGGCCGTGGACACTCCGCCGACGACGTCGCGCGCACCGCGCTGCGGATCCTCGACGACGACGGCCTCGCCGACCTCACGATGCGCCGCCTCGCGATGCGACTCGACGTCCAGCCGAGCGCGCTGTACTGGCACTTCCCGAACAAGCAGTCGCTGCTCGCCGAGCTGTCCGACCGCATCGTCGGGCAGGCGGCATCCCTCCTCCGCGGATCCGGAGTCGTCGCCGAAGCCCGCGCGCTGCGCGACGCGCTGCTCGCCTACCGCGACGGCGCCGAGGTCGTCTCGAGCACGCTCGCGCTCGGACTGGGTTCGTCCGCGGCGCTGGATCGACTGACGGCCGCGGTCGCCGCCGAGGGCTTCGTGCCCGAGGTCGCCGCCCGCGCCGCCACGACGCTGCTGCATTTCGTCCTGGGGTTCGTCTGGCACGAGCAGCAGCGACTCCAGTACGACAGTGTCGGGGTCGTTGCCCCTGGCGCGGGACACGTGCCCGAGGCGGACTTCGCCTTCGGCGTCGACCTCATCCACCGCGGGCTGCACGCCGCCGCGGGGGCACGGCCGGCGTAGGCCGAGCGGGGCGTAGGCCCGGGGCGGCGTAGGCCGGCCGACGGGGGCCCGGGCCGCGCGGCCTCAGCGCTGGCGGACCTCGCCGAACAGGCGCGCCACGGGGATGATGAGGCGCGGACGGGCGGCGATCCACGTGGCGGCCATCACCAGCAGGGATGCCGCGAACAACAGCAGTCCGGTCGGGTCGGTGGCGAAGGCGTCGGGGTCGACCGAGCCGCGGGCGGCGTACATGTGGTCGAGGTTGCGCAGCGCACCCGTTGCGAGCACGAGGAACACGTGTACGGCGATGAATACGACGAAGAACAGCATCACCGGGAAGTGGATGCGACGCGCCCACTCCGCGGGGAAGAGGCGGTTCAGCCGCGCGGCATCCTTCGGCCAGACGCCCGACAGGCGCACGCCGGTGACGATCGCGAGGGGGGCCGCGACGAACGTGATCGCGAAGTACGACAGCTGCTGGAGGCTGTTGTAGTTCACCCACCCGTTCTCGGTGGGCCAGTCGAGCGAGACGTACTGCAACGCCGCCGAGACCGCGTTCGGGAAGACGTCCCACGACGTCGGCACCACGCGCATCCATTGCCCCGTCGCGAACAGCAGCACGATGTAGATCACCCCGTTGGCGATCCACAGCACGTCGATGGCCTGGTGGAACCACAGGGCGAGGCTGATGCGGCGGCGCTTGTTGCCGCGCGGCGACCAGAAGGCATCCGGTCGCTTCTGCCGGCGGAACTGCAGCCCCGAACGGATCACGAGCAGCAGGAACAGGCTGTTGAGGAAGTGCTGCCAGCCGAGCCAGGCCGGGATGCCGACGGGTGCCGCCTCGGGAAGCGCGTACTGCCCCGGGTACGTGGCGAGGAAGTCGCGGAACGGTCCGAGTGACACCAGCACCCGCGCGATCAGGACGAGGAACACCGCGAGCACGAGCGCCGCGAAGCCCAGCAGGAGAACGGACCCGATCCATTGCGCGGGCGTCAGCTCACCGAAGACGCGCGACGGCCCGCGTTGGGGGGTGCGGGGTGTGGACGCCATCTACTTCTTCGGGCCGGAGCGAGCGCTGACCTCCCGACGATACCGAAAGCGACAGCGTCCCCACCGAGCGCAGCGCGGTCTTGGTCGCCGGGGTCCGGGGTGGTAGGCGGATCAGCGGTGCGTGAAGTTCGGCGAACGCTTCTCGCGGAACGCCGCCATCCCCTCCTTCTGATCGGCGGTGTCGAAGAGGGAGGCGAACGTCTGCCCCTCGAAGCGCAGCCCCTCGGCCAGGGTCGACTCGAGAGCGACGTCGAGCGAGGCCTTCGCCGCGTACAGCGCGGGAAGCGGCTTGGCGGCGATGGTCTGCGCGACCTTGTCCGCCTCGTCGAGCAGCTCGGCGGCCGGCACGACCCGCGAGACGAGCCCCGCACGTTCGGCCTCGGCGGCGTCGATCATGCGCCCCGTCAGCACCATCTCGGCGGCCTTGTAGTACCCGATCGCCCGCACGAGTCGCTGCGTACCGCCGAGCCCCGGGATGACGCCGAGCTGGATCTCGGGCTGCCCGAACTTCGCACGATCGGATGCCAGGATGATGTCGCACATCATCGCGAGCTCGCACCCGCCGCCCAGGGCGTATCCCGCGACCGCGGCGATCACGGGAGTCCGCACCGCGGCGAAGCGCCGCCAGGCCCCGAAGTGGTCGGTCAAGGTCATGTCGAGCCCCGACTTCGTCTCCATCTCCTTGATGTCGGCACCGGCCGCGAACGCCCTCTCGGAGCCGGTGACGACGATCGCCCCGATGTCGGGAGACTCGTCGAACGCCGTCGCCGCGGCGACCACCTCGACCATCGACCGCGTGTTCAGGGCGTTGAGCGCCTCGGGACGGTCGAGGGTGATCCACCCGACCCGCCCGCGCTGCTCGACCCGGATCGTCTCGTACTCGACGGTGTGATCGGCCATGCCGCTCCCCTCGTGGTGTCCTCCTGGCATCGTCGCACGCCCGTCCGACATCGCCGAGGGGGTTCCGCTCACGGCCCGGTCGCCGCACCGCTCTCTCGCAGCGCCTCCCGCAGCGCTCGAGCCGACGGGAATCCCGACAACCGCGCTGCTTCCTCGATGGATGCCGCGACCGCCGGATCGCGTCCGGACAGCAGCCGTGTCGCCACGCGCAGGCGCTCCTGCCGGATGCGCCGCTGGGGCGAGTCCCCGGTATCGGACAGCAGCTTCGAGACGTATCGCCGGGACAGGTTCATCCGGCGCGCGAGGGCCTCGACAGTGAAGTCGGGGTCGGTCGCGTACTCACGGATGAGCTGGTCCGCCTGTGCAATGGTGCGGTCCTTCGCTGAGGAAGCCCCCCCCCCCCCCCCCCCCCCCGGACCTGTTGAGGCGGCGCTCGACCAGGAGGGCGGCGGCGGCGTGCTCCGTCGCCTGCCGCATCAACGACAACACCGGCTCGTCGATCGGTTCTTCGCTGTTGAGGAGGGTGATGAGCATCGAGGTCAGCGTGGTCCACGCGGCCGTCGGACGCCCGCTGCCCTCATCCACGTGGATGCCATTCGTGTCGGCGATCCACTCGTGGTCGGCGTTGCTCACGACCATCTCGGCCCACGCAGCTCCTGTCGTCGTCTCGAACGCGAGCGGTCGATCGGCGGCTGCGAGGAAGAGCCCGGGGGGCTCTACGGAACCGAGCGACCCCTGCAGCGCCAGGACCAGGCGAGCGCGACTGTTCGGGCCGATGGCAGCGTCGCATCTCATCGCCGCGCCCGAGTGCCACACGCGCCGCAGCACCCCGTCCGGCGTCACGAGTTCGTCGGAAAAGACGCGGAGCGGCAGCTCGACGGGTTCAGCCCGCCATCCGCGATCGGCGAGCCACGTGGATGCCACCTCCCCCTCGGCATACACGTGGCTGACCTCGCCAGCCCGCCGCGGCGCCACGGCAGACCGCCGAGGGGAGAGGACGGTGACGTGCATGGGGGGATGGTGCCCACGCACACGAGGAGCCGCGCCGCGGGAGCCCGGAAGTCTCGCCCCATGAATCCCGGGATTTCACCAGGCGAACCGGATGCCGATGGCGGCGAGCCCCCAACGACACGTCCAGCCGGCGTCGCCGATGGGAACACCCCATCCGCGAATGACGCGGATGCCCCGTCCTGGCCCGCGCGCGCCCCCCGAACGGGCCGAAGGTGACAGGTGCCCTTCACCCGAACTAAGGAGCATCATGAGCACTGACTTCACCGAAGACCCCGCCGGCGTCGACCGTCGCACGATCATGGCCGGAGCCGCGTGGACCATCCCCGCGATCGCCCTGGCAGCAGCGGCTCCAGCGCAGGCGCTGTCCGGACCTGTCTCTCTCGCATTCGACAAGCCGTCATACGCCGGCACGCTGTGCTCCGCCATCAGCGGGGCATATGTCACCGTTACATCATCCGGAGCTCCCATGGGTCAACAGAGCGTGACCGTCGCGGTCAGCTCCGGATTCGCGTTCGAAAACGGCCTATCGACATACTCGGGCGTAAGCGGGTCGGACGGCAAAGTCGCTGTGCCGACAGTCCTCGTCAAGACGGCGAGCGCCACGGGAACCTTGACCGCGAGTGCCTCAGGAGTTTCGGTGTCATCGCCGCTGACCGCGCCTGCGGCAACCACCACTCAGACAGGTCGATATCGTTCGTTCAACGGTTCTGGCGCGGAGAATAGCGGAGCGGCGGGTAGCTTCTCCGTTCCTACCGGTGCCCGGGTTGTCGGCCCTTTGTCCACGCTCGATCCGGACGGAACGCTGCGCCGGCTCGGAGGTCAGGCCGCCACCAATGTCACCTCCGCCGTAGCTGCCTGGGACCACACGGGCGAACTCGCGATCACGTACGTCTACGGCAGCAAAGCTGCATACAAGCTGTGGGACACCAACGGAAACTTCTACGCCCCGGCGAGTGGAGACTTCGCGACGGTGAACCCGGGGGCACTCGCCGTCGGTCCCCGCATGACACTGGACACCACTCGCGTCTTCCGCCTGTTCCTCATGTCGAACCAAGCGCCGACTGGGGTCACATCTGCGGTGGGCAGCTGGTACAGCACGGGCGAACCAAACGCCACCTACGTTTACGGCACGAAAGCCGCGTACGGTCTTTGGGGTACAGACGGCACGTTCTATCCTCCGGCAAGCGGAGACTTCGACACTGTCGATTCCCGCACGCGAGCGGTCGGACCCCGGATGATCCTCGACTCCACCGGAGCGCTCCGACTTTCCGGGAGCCCGATTTCGTCTGGCGTCACTTCGGTCGTCGGCGAGTGGAACAACAGCGGTCAGCTCACCGCCACCTATATCGACGGGACGGGCGGCCATTATCGCCAGTGGCAGTCGAACGGCACGCTTATCTCTTCTGCAAACGTTGATTTCAAAGTCACCGCCGGAGCGAAAGTTGTGGGCCCCCGAACCACTCTCGATTCCAGCCAGGTCCTTCGGTACCTCGAGAGTCAAGTTGACACGGGGGTTTCCTCGGCCGCTTCGACGTGGACGACGACGGGCGATGTGCAGATCACCTATGTGAATGGGGCGTGCTGAATATCACGCCCGAAAGGCGACTCCCGCCGGGGCACGAGGTGCAGCTACGGGGGTCTTCCGGCCGCTGAAGTCTCAGCCCGCCGCGACCCCGAACAACGCGCCGACCGCGTACGTCGCACCCAGCGCGAGCGCGCCGCCGATCACCGTGCGCAGGATCGCACGGCCGCGGCGCGCTCCGCCGATCCACGCGGCGAGGTACCCCGTGACCGCGAGCGCGACGAGCACCGCGACGAAGGTGAGCGGCACGCGAACCTCCACCGGTGCGAGCAGGATCGTGAGCATCGGCAGGATCGCGCCGACCGTGAACGCCACCGCCGACGCGAGCGCCGCGGCCCACGGGCTCACCACGTCCTCCGCGTCGATGTTGAGCTCGACCGCGAGGTGGGCTTTCAGGGCATCGGATGCCGTGAGCTCGGTCGCCACGCGCTTCGCGGTGTCGCGGGTGAGCCCCTGCGCCTCGTACAGGCCGATGAGCTCGGCGAGTTCGGCCTCGGGGTCCTCCGCCAGCTCGCGGCGCTCCTTCTGGATGAGCGCGTGCTCGCTGTCGCGCTGGCTCGACACCGACACGTACTCTCCGAGGGCCATCGAGATCGCACCGCCGACGAGGGCCGCGAGACCGGCGATCAGCACCGGGCCGACCTCGCTCGTGGCGCCCGCGACACCGACGACGACCGCGGCCGTCGAGACGATGCCGTCATTCGCGCCGAGGACCCCGGCTCGCAACCAGTTCAGTCGCTGCGCGAGTCCCTGGCGGTGGGGTTCATCGGGATGAGTTCCGGCGGGCGAATCGGTCACGCGATCAGGTTAGTCGCGTGGGGAATCGCATCGATCCGATCGGTCACATCGCGGCATCCCGCCCGGTCTCTTCCCGTCCCGTTCACCGGATCGTCACCATCGGCCGACACAGTGGAGCGACCGGCGCCCCCGCACCGGCCGTTCCCCCTCATCCCCCGCAACCGAGGACACAGCCATGCCTTCGACGTTCCTTCGTCGCGCCGTCGCGTTCACCGCGACGACCGCGGCGGTGTGCGCGCTCGCCCTCTCGAGCGCGACCGCGGCTTCGGCCGCCATCGTTCCCACGCCCGTCTCCGACAGCGCGCCCGGCGCGGCAATCGGCCTCACCCCGGTCGGCTCCTACGACACGAACGTGTTCAAGAAGTCCGCCGCCGAGATCGTGCAGGCGTACCGCGACCGCCTGTTCGTCGTGAACGCGCAGGCCGGCGCCGTGACCGTGCTCGACAACAGCGACCCGTCGAAGCCGACGAAGCTGTTCGACATCGCGTCGGACGGCGTCGCCAACTCCGTCGCCGTCCGCGATGACGGCCTGGGGGTCGTCGCCTTCGAAGCCGCGAACAAGACCGCGCCCGGTCACCTGATGTTCTTCGACGCCAACAAGGACGACGCCGCCAGCGCGAAGCTCGGCGAGGTCACCGTCGGGGCTCTCCCCGACATGGTCACGTTCTCCAAGGACGGCACGTACGCCGTCGTCGCGAACGAGGGCGAGCCGGACGACAAGTTCACTGTCGACCCCGAGGGTTCCGTGAGCGTCGTGCCGCTTGCATCCACTCTCTCCGCTCCCGCGCAGACGGCCGTCAAGACCGCCGGCTTCGGCGCGTTCGAGCAGGGCGGCTCGAAGACGCTCGACCCGAAGGTGCGCGTGTTCGGCCCCGACGTCGCCGCGCCCGACCAGGGCTCGAAGCCCCTGTCGGCGAACCGCGTCGCGCGCAACCTCGAGCCCGAGCACATCACCGTCGACGGCACCGTCGCGTACGTCGCGCTGCAGGAGGCCAACGCCATCGCGACGGTCGACCTGACGAAGGCGGAGGTCACCGGCATCCTGCCCCTCGGCTACAAGGACTGGGGCGCCAGCGGTCTGGACACGAGCGACAAGGACGGCGGGATCAACATCCGGTCGGTTCCGGGGCTCAAGGGCCTGTACATGCCCGACGGCATCGCCTCGTACTCCGTGCCGGTCGCGGGCAAGGCCACGACCTACCTCGTCACCGCGAACGAGGGCGACGGCCGCGAGTGGGGCAGCTTCACCGACGAGGCCCGCATCAAGGACCTCGGCAAGAAGGACCTCGCCCCGATCTGCGCGACGTCGCCGCTCGCGGGCCGCTCGGCGGATGCCGACCTCGGGCGCCTCAAGGTCGTCACCGACCTCGGCAAGACCACCGACGGCTGCTACAGCGAGCTGTACGCGTACGGCGGCCGCTCGTTCTCGATCTGGGACACCAAGGGCGCGCTCGTCTTCGACTCGGGCGACGACTTCGAGCAGAAGCTCAAGGAAGTCGCGCCCGAGCTGTTCAACGTCTCGAACGACAACAACACCGTCGACGACCGCAGCGACGACAAGGGCCCCGAGCCCGAGGGCGTCGCGATCGGCGTGGTCGACGGCCGTACCTACGCCTTCATCGGCCTCGAGCGGGCGGGCGGCGTGATGGTCTACGACATCACCGACCCGAAGAACGCGACGTACGTCACGTACGTGAACAACCGCGACGCGTCCGCGAACGTCGAGTCGGCCGCGGCCGGTGACCTCGGTCCCGAGGGCCTCACGTTCGTGTCGGCACTGCGTTCGCCCACGGGCGTTCCGCTGCTGATCACCGGCAACGAGGTCTCGGGCTCGACCACCGTCTTCGAGGTGCGTCCGACGCAGCCGAAGACCCCCGACCTGCAGATCCTGACGATCAACGACTTCCACGGCCGCCTGCTGCAGGAGACCGGCGGGGTGGCGGGCGCGGGCGTGCTCGCCGGCGCGGTCGAGAAGTACCGCCAGCAGAACCCGAACACGCTGTTCGTCTCGTCGGGTGACAACATCGGCGCGAGCGCGTTCGAGTCGTTCATCGACCAGGACACCCCGACGATCAAGGCCCTGAAGGCCGCGACGCTCGATGTCAGCACGGTGGGCAACCACGAGTTCGACCGCGGCTTCGCCGACCTGACCGACCGGGTCATCCCCGCCTACGGCGGCAACACCGGCGACTTCAGCGACTTCGCGCTCGGCGCCAACGTGTACGAAAAGGGCACCAAGACCCCCGCCCTGAAGCCGTACACGATCAAGGACGTCAACGGCACGAAGGTCGCGTTCGTCGGCACCGTCACCGAGCAGACGGCCGGCATGGTCGACCCGTCGAAGATCACCGACATCGAGTTCGGCGACCAGGTCGAGGCGGCCAACCGCGAGGCGAAGAACGCTCGCGCGGCCGGCGCCGACATCGTGATCCTCCTCGCCCACGAGGGATCCGAGGGCACCGACTGCGCCAAGATCGCCACCGAGTCGGGAGACTTCGGCGACCTGGTCCGCAACACCTCGAGCGACGTGGATGCCATCGTCTCGGCGCACACGCACCAGAAGTACGCGTGCACCATCGGCGGGCGCTCGGTCATCCAGACGGGGCAGTACGGTACGAACCTCGGCACGCTCGACATCGACCTCGACGGCGCCGGCAAGCTCGTCTCGATCACGCCCGGCGTGCGGTCGCTGTACGACTCCACCGTCTCGCAGTGGGTCGCGTACCCGCAAACGGACGTCGCCAAGATCGTGGCGGATGCCAAGGCCACCGCCGATGTGAAGGGCCAGGTCGAGGTCGGCAGAATCACGGGCGACATCAAGCGCGCGGTGAACGGCACCGGCGGTGAGGACCGTGGCGCGTACTCGACCCTCGGCAACACCGTCGCCGACGTGTACCTGTGGGCCACGAGCGAGAACCCCTCCTTCAACGGCCAGGACGCGCAGATCGCGTTCATGAACCCCGGCGGGCTCCGCGCCGACCTGCTCTACGGAACCGACAACGGCTCGGTCTCGTACCGGGAGGCGGCGAACGTGCAGCCGTTCGGCAACACGCTCGTGACGCTCTCGCTCACCGGCGCGCAGCTGAGGGAAGTGCTGGAGAAGCAGTGGCAGCCCGCGGACGCGTCGCGTCCGGTGCTCGCTCTCGGCGTCTCGAAGGGCTTCACGTTCGAGTACGACCCGACGGCGGCGAAGGGTTCGCGGATCGGCTCCATCGCGCTGAACGGTACGCCCATCGACCCGGCAGCGTCCTACCGCGTCGTGACCAACTCGTTCCTCGCGGCGGGCGGCGACAACTTCGGCACTTTCGCGCAGGGCACCGGCAAGGCCGACTCGGGTCAGATCGACCTGCAGGCCACGGCGGACTTCTTCGCCGCGAAGGGCACGGTCGCACCGTCCCCGCTCGGCCGTGCGTACCTGAAGGGCACGCAGCCTGTCGACGAGGGCACCGGCCCGACCCCGACCCCGACGCCCGACCCCTCCGCGTCGACGACGCCCACTCCCACGCCGACCCCGGCGTCGACGTCAACGCCGGGCGCGACGGCCGGTCGCCCGGGTTCGCTCGCCACGACGGGCACCGAGCTGCCCTGGGGCCTCGCCCTCGGCGGAGCGTTCCTGGTGGTCGCCGGTGGCCTGGCCTTCGTCCTGCGCAAGCGCCGCACGGTCTGACGCTCCGGCCCGGCAACGGCCCTCACCCTTCGGGTGGGGGCCGTTCCGTTTCGCGTGAGGGGGTCAATTTCTGTCGCTTCGCGGCTCGCAAGGCGACAGAAATTGACCCCTCACGCAGCTAGAAACGCCGGAGCAGCGCGGCCAGGGCCTGGCCTCCCCCGATGCACATCGTCACCACGGCGTACTCCAGGTCGCGGCGCTGGAGGTCGAGGGCGGCGCGGACCGTCAGGATCGCCCCGGTCGCCCCGACCGGGTGCCCGAGCGCGATCGCGCCGCCGTACGGGTTGACCTTCTCGGGATCGAGGCCCGCATCGCGGATCACCGCGACCGCCTGCGCCGCGAACGCCTCGTTCAGCTCGATCACGTCGACGTCGGCGGGCGTGAGCCCGGTCTGCTCCCAGAGCCGCTGCAGCGCGAGGACCGGGGCATACCCCATGATCTCCGGGTCCACGCCCGCGGTCGTCACGGCTTCGAGGGTCGCGAGGCCGGCGAGACCGCGCTCCCGCACGTCCTCCTCGCGCATGAGCACGGTCGCGGCCGCTCCGTCATTGATCCCCGACGAGTTGCCCGCGGTCACGGATCCCTCCGCAGCGAACGCCGGCCGCAGCCCCGCGAGCACCTCGAGGGTCGTGCCGGGGCGCGGGTGCTCGTCCGTCGTGACCTCGACCGGCCGCTTGCCGCCGGTCGTCACGGGCACGATCTCCTCCGCGAACGCCGCACGGCTGGCATCCAGGGCCGCCCTGCGCTGGCTCTCGACGGCGAAGGCGTCCTGCTCGGCTCGGGACACGGAGTATCGGGATGCCACGGTCTCGGCGGTCGTGCCCATGTGCCGGCCGCTGAACGGGTCGGTGAGGATCGCGAGCGTGCCGTCGAGGAGTTTCCGGTCGCCGAGCCGCGCGTTGCCTCGGGCGCCGTACTCGAGGAACGGCGTGCGCGACATGCTCTCGTCGCCGCCCGCGACGACGACATCGACGCCGCCCCAGCGCAGCTCCTGCGCGCCGGACCAGATCGCCTGCAGCCCCGACCCGCACAGGCGATTGACGGTGAAGGCGGGCACCCGGGTGGGCAGCCCCGCGGCGAGCGCGACGCGGCGGGCGTTGTAGGCGTCGGGTCCGTTCTGCGCGATGCAGCCCATGATCACTTCGTCCACGGCATCCATCGACACGCCCGCGCGCTCGAGGGCGGCCGAGACGGCGATGGCGCCGAGCTCGTGCGCGTCGACGCCGGAAAGAGCTCCACCGAAGGAGCCGATCGGCGTCCGCGCCCCGGCGACGAGCACGATGCGGGGCGGGGTTCCGGTTGCTGCGTTCATCCTGGCCTCCGTGCACGACGTCGTGAGGCGTTCAGCCTACGCGGCGGGACGGGGCGGGGCCGGTCCCGCGCCCCCGCCTGGCGCCCCCACCCCGCGCCCCCGCCCGGCGCCTCCGCCCCGATCGCCGAGACTGCACGCCCCTGACAACTCCACTGCACGCTGCAACCGAGATGTCAGGCAGATGCAGTCTCGCGGTCTAGGGCCGCGACGCAAGGGTCGCGGTCTCGGGCCGCGACGCAAGGGTCGCGGTCGAGAGCCGCGCGCGAGGGTGGCAGCCGCGCGCCGGGCGGCGTAATCTCCGCGGCATGGACGCGGTGATCCGCACGGTGGGGCTGCGCAAGTCCTACGGTCGCACGAACGCCCTCGACGGTCTCGACCTCGAGGTGACGGCAGGGCAGATCCACGGCTTCCTCGGCCCGAACGGCGCCGGGAAGTCGACGACGATCCGCATCCTCCTCGGCCTCGCACGGGCGACCGGCGGGACCGTATCGGTGTTCGGAGACGACCCGTGGCGCGAGGCGGCGCGCCTGCATCGCCGCATCGCCTACGTCCCGGGCGACGTGAACCTCTGGCCGGGGCTGTCGGGCGGCGAAGCCATCGACCTGCTCGCGCGGCTGCGCGGTGACGGACGTTCCGTGGCCTACCGCGACGAGCGGGCGCGGCTCCTCGAGGCGTTCGACCTCGACCCGCGCAAGAAGGGCCGGTCGTACTCGAAGGGCAATCGGCAGAAGGTGGCGCTCGTCGCCGCGTTCGCCGCGCCCGCCGACCTGTTCGTCCTCGACGAGCCGACGAGCGGACTCGACCCGCTCATGGAGGTCGTCTTCCAGCGCGAGGTGCGGCGCGTCCGCGACCGCGGAGCGACCGTGCTGCTGTCGAGCCACATCCTGTCCGAGGTCGAGCAGGTCTGCGACCGGGTCAGCATCATCCGCGCCGGCCGGGTCGTCGACGACGGCACGCTCGACGACCTCCGGCACCTCACCCGCACGCAGGTCTCGTTCGCCGACGCGGGCGGCGACCTGCCGACCCTGCCCGGGGCGCACGAGGTTCAGCGACGCGACGGGCGCGTGCACCTCACCGTCGACACCGCCGACGTGGCATCCCTCCTCCCCGCGCTCGGCGCGTTGGGAGTCCAGGCGCTGCGCGTCGAACCGGCGTCGCTCGAGGAGCTCTTCCTCCGCCATTACGGGTCGAAGCCGTGACCGGATTTCGGCTGCTCCTGCGGGCGCGCTGGCGACGGGATGCCGTGCAGCTGACGATCTGGATCGCCGGCGCCCTGCTGCTCGCCGCATCGGCGGTGGTCGGGGTGCGCGGGACGTTCCCGGACGAGACCGACCGCGCCACGCTGCTGGCCACCGCGGTCGCGAACCCCGTGGTCCTGCTGTTCCGCGGCCTGCCATCGGGGACGGGCGAGGGCGCGTTCACGGCGTTCCTCATCCTGCCGTTCGTCGCGCTGCTCGCGGCGCTGATGAGCACGTTCCTCGCCGTGCGCCACACCCGCGGAGACGAGGATGCCGGCCGCGCCGAACTCATCGCCGCCACCCCGGCGGGCCGGGTCGTCCCGCTGGTGGCGACGGTGGTGCACGGCATCCTGGCGAACGTCGTCCTGGGGGTTCTCGTGACCCTGGCGTACCTCGCGATGGGGTTCGCCGGGGGCGGGAGCGTGCTGATGGGGGCCGCCTCGACGCTGACCGGCGTCGCGTTCCTCGGGGTGGGGCTCGTCGCGGCGCAGGTCGCGGCATCCGCGCGGACGGCGAACACGATCGGCGTGTGGGCCGTGCTGCTGAGCTACCTCGCGTGCGGCCTCGGGAACGCCCTCGGTACGCCCAGCGCCGACCTGCAGCGGATGACGAGCGCGCCCCTGGCGTGGGTGTCGCCGTTCGGGTGGGCGGAGAACACGCGCCCGTACGACTCGAACGCGGCCGGGACGCTCGCGCCGTTCGCCGGGGTCATCGTCGTCGCGCTCGTCGCGGCCTTCGCCCTGTCGAGCGCCCGTGATGTCGGCGGTTCGCTGCTGCCCGCGCGCCGGGGACACGCAACCGCCAGCGCCGCGCTGTCGGGACCGATCGGTCTGGTGTGGCGCGAAGCGCGGGGCTCGCTCCTCGGGTGGACCGTCGGCGGGGCGATCGTGGGCGTGATGTCGACGCGACTCGCGGCCGCGATCTCCGACATCGGCGACTCGATCGCGTCGGTGCAGGCGCTGCTTCAGGCGCTCGCGTCGCAGGGATCGCTCGCGCAGGGCGCCGTCGAGGTGTTCTTCACCCTGGCCGGGGTGCTGGCGGCGTGCGCCGGCATCCAAACGGGTCACGCGCGCCCGGCAGGATGAGGCCGCGGGCCTCGCGGAGCCCGTGCGTGCGGCGGGCGTCGGACCGGTGCGGTGGGTCGCGGCGTACCTGGTCGTGGCGGTGGTCGCCGTCGTCGCGTGCCTCGCCGCGGCGACCGCGGGCGCGGCCCTCGGCCAGCTCGCGACCGACGCCTCGCAGACCGATCTGATCCGGGATGCCGCGGTGGCGGCGGCAGGCCAAGCGGTGGCGGCTCTGACGCTCGTCGTCGTCGCCGCGCTGGTCGTCGCGGTCGCTCCCCGGCTGTCGCTGCCGGTGGGCTGGGCGCTGGTGGGCGTCGCGACCGTTGTGGGGCTGTTCGGTCCCCTGCTCGGACTCTCGGATGCCGCGGTCGACGCGTCACCCTTCGCCGCCGCACCCCGCATCGACGGGGATGCCCTGGATCTCCGCGGCGGCGCCTGGCTGGCCGTCGCGGTGGTCGCCGGGGTCGCGCTGCTCGCCGTGACGGCGCGGCGCCGCGAACTCGCCCCGGAGCGGTGAGGTGCCGCGAGGTCGTCCCGGGGCGAGGTCCGTCCCGGATCGCCGAGACTGCACGCGCCTGACAAGCCCACTGCAACCTGCAACCGAGATGTCAGCCGGATGCAGTCTCGCGGCCAACGGCCCGCGCGCCTACCCCCAGGTCTCCAGCGTCGGCGGGATGGATGCCAGGGTCGCCACGGCCGCGTCGCGGTCGGCGCGGGCGAGGGTCAGTGCCGCCACCACGAGCGACGCGCACACGGCGGACAGGGAGTCCACGGCATCCGGGGTCAGGTCGGGACGCCGGTCGGCGACGGCAGCACGGATCGCGGCGCGCATCTCGGCGGCGTACCCCGACACGAGCGCGCGGACCTCGGCGTCGTCCGACGCCAGGGGCGAAGACCCGGCGTTGAGCAGCAGGCAGCCGAGGCGAGCACGCGGGGTGTCGGCGGCGATGGCGGCGCGCATCTCCTCGACGTACGCCTCGAGCGCGCCGGGGTCGCCGCCGCCGAGGGGCCGGAGGCGCGTGCGCACGACGTCGTCGAGGTACGCGCCGAGCACCGCGTCGAAGAGGCCGCGCTTGCTGCCGAAGGCGTTGTACAGGCTCGACCGCGTGAGTCCGGTCGCGTCCTCGAGCTCGGTGATCCCCGTCTCGGCGTACCCGCGCTGCCAGAACACGTCGCGCGCAGCGTCGACGACGGCGCGGCGGTCGAACGTCGGCATCCTGCCCATGGGTTTCCTTCTTCCCGGTCGAGGACTATATTAGACCGGTCGTTACAAAATAACCACGCAAGGAGAGACATGCGCGCCATCGTGCACCCCCAGTTCGGCGAACCGACCGACGTCCTCGACGTCGAAGACGTCGAGACCCCCGAGCCCGGCCCCGGCCAGGTGCGGCTGCGCATCCTCCTGTCGCCGATCCACAACCACGACCTGTGGACGATCCGCGGCACCT
Source organism: Microbacterium sp. SLBN-111 (assembly GCF_049739645.1). Lineage (NCBI taxonomy): Bacteria > Bacillati > Actinomycetota > Actinomycetes > Micrococcales > Microbacteriaceae > Microbacterium > Microbacterium sp. SLBN-111. The sequence continues at coordinate 1,755,029 of NZ_JBMGQH010000001.1, read as the reverse complement.
ACGGGTACAAGCCCGAGCTCCCCGCCCGCGCCGGAACCGAGGCCGTCGGCGTCGTCGACGCGCTCGGCGAGGGCGTCGAGGGGCTCGAGATCGGCCAGCGCGTCGCCACGGGCGGGACGTTCGGCGTCTGGGCTGAGTACGTCGTCGCCCCCGCCGCCGGCCTCATCCCCGTCGCCGACGCGCTCCCCGACGAGATGGCCGCGCAGCTCGTCTCGATGCCGTTCAGCGCGATCAGCCTGCTGCACTCGCTCGACCTGAAGGCCGGCGACTGGCTCGTGCAGAACACCGCCAACGGTGCGGTGGGGCGCATGGTCGCGCAGATCGCGAAGGCCCGTGGCATCCATGTCCTGGGTCTGGTGCGCCGCGAGAGCGCCGTCGACGAACTCGCGCAGCAGGGCATCACGAACGTCGTGTCGACCGACGCGGACGACTGGCGCGACAAGGCCCTCGCGATCATCGACGGCGGACGCGTCGTCGCCGGCGTCGACTCGGTCGGCGGCTCGGCGGCGAACGACGTGCTGTCGCTGCTGTCCGAGAACGGCACGCTCGTGATCTTCGGCTCGATGGGCGAGAGCAAGCTCGAGCTGTCGGCGGGCGACATCATCTTCCGCCAGGCGACCGTGAAGGGCTTCTGGGGCAGCGTCGTCAGCAAGACGATGGATGCCGAGACCCGCGGCGCCCTCTTCGGCGAGCTGTCGCGCTACCTCGCCGACGGCACCGTGACGCTCCCCGTCGCGGCGACGTTCGCGCTCGAGGACGTCCGCGACGCCGCCGCCGCGAGCTTCTCGCCGCGCGTCGGCAAGGTGCTGCTGCGCCCGTAAGCCCGGGGCGTCCGCGCGCCTCGCTCGAGTGTCCAGAACACGCCGTTGCGGCCCGCCCGCATGCGGCGTGTCCTGGACACTCGGCGTTTTGGGGCGGTACGTGCGGGAGTGCTCGGGTGGGCGGCGAGCGCGGGGCGTGGGCGGGCAGTTGAGTGTCCAAGACACGCGGACGGCGCCGCATGGCATCCGCGTGTCTTGGACACTCAAACCCCTCGCGACCCACCCGAGGCAGCGCCGCATGCTCGAGTGTCCAGGACACGCCGTTGCACCCCACCTGCACGCGGCGTGTCTTGGACACTCGGCAGGGGCGACGCGGCGCGAACCTCAGGCGAGGAGGCGCTCCAACGCGTCGAGCGCGGGGCGCTGACCCTTCACGAGCGCCTCGCGGGCGGCATCCAAGTCCCTCCACTCGGCGCGGTCGACCTCGGGGAACGACGCCGTCCGGCCCGACCGCGGCGGCCACTCCATCTCGAACTCGCCGAACACGAATCCGGATGCCTCGAACCCGGTGCCGTCGGCGGCGAACACGACGAGCTTCTTGCCGGACGCCGCGGCGAAAGTGCCGAGTTCGCCCCACTCCCCCGCCGGGGGTTCGAGGCCGAGTTCCTCGCGGAACTCGCGGCGCGCGGCATCCCGGGGCTCTTCCGCTCCGGGATCGAACTCGCCCTTCGGGATCGACCACGCGCCGGCGTCCTTGCGCGCCCAGAACGGGCCGCCCATGTGCGCGATGAGGACCTCGAGCGCGGGATGCCGCCGGTACAGCAGCAGTCCCGCACTCCAGGCGACCATCAGACGCCCGCCGGGACGCGCGCGGCTTCGTCGGCGATCACGTCCGCGCGTTTGCGGAACGTGCGGGCCGTGACCCGGTCGAGCGCGATCTGACCGCGCATCCGTTCGGCCTTCTCGTACAGCGACGGACCGCCGAACCCGGTGAGCACCTTCACCAGCACCGGCAGCAGCTCGATCATGAAGAACAGCGCGGCGATGAGCCAGTGCGCCCACCGGAGCGTCGGCTCACGCTCGGACAGTCGCTCGAGCGCCGAGATCTGGCTCAGGAGGCCCACGGCCCCGGCGTTGCCGTTCGCCACCGACGCAGCGCGATCGTTGTAGGCCGTGAGGGCCGACTCGTACTGCGCGCGGGCGGCGGGGAGCTGGTCCTGCGCCTGCTGCTTGTTCTGGTCGGCCGACGCGGCGGCGGCCTCGGCCCCCGCCGAGTTCGCGGTGGCCAACGACGTCTGCGCCTGCTGCAGCTGCGCCGCCAGGGCGTCGTACGACGACTGCGCCTGGGCGAGCTGCGCCTTCGCGGCCTCGGAGCTGGCGCCGTCACCGGCGACCCCGGTGCAGCCCGGAACCTGTCCCGCGCCCTGCCCGGTCAGCTCGCACTGGTACACCGCACGCGCCTGGTCGATCACGGTCTGCTGCGCGGCGAGCTGCTGCGTCAGCTGATCGACGGTCTGCTGCGCGGCGGCGGCCTCGGCCGACGTCGACGAGGTTCCAGCGACGATTCCGGTCGCGGCCTGGTTCTCCAGCGCGGCGACCTGGGCGCTCGCGGCATCCAGGGCCTGCTTCTCGGGACCGTTCGTCACGGCATCCTGATCGCTCAGCGCCTGCGTCACGTTGGTCGAGTTGACCTCGCGGACGATGTCGTTCTGGAACACCTGCAGCACCAGCGGCTCGGCGACCACGATGCCGATGAGCGCCGCCATGATCACGCGTGGGAACGCCAGGCCGAGCAGCCGGAAGACGTTCTTCGTCGACCGCATGGTCGAGGTGAGGAAGCGGTCGAGGTTGAAGATGATGAGGCCCCACACCAGCGCGAGCGGGATCGCGAGGAAGATGCTGATCCGCACGCCCGTGAGCAGCGCGAACATCATCGACAGCGACGAGACGAGCGCGGTCCCGGCGAGCACGAGGAACATCTGCACGAAGCGCGGAACCTCTTCGGGCACCTCGTCGAGCACGTCGTTGTCGGCGCCACCGAGGACCGCCATGCGGCGCACGAGCGACAGGCTGGGGCGGCGAGGATCGGCGCGACGCAGACGCGGCGGACGGGGATCGGATGCCACGGGCGCGGGGAACGGCGCGGCCTCGGGCAGCACGGGCTCGGGTTCTGCCGGGGCGGGCTCGGCCTCAGCGGCGAAGGGCTCAGCGGGCGTGGGCTCCGGAACGGGCGCCGACTCGGCCACGAACGGCTCGGGCTCGGGCCACTCGAACGGGGCGGTGTCGTCATCGCCGGCGGGCGGCGCGCCCCAGGGCTCGGTGGGGTCGTCGAGGGTCACGGCGTCGGCCGACGCGTCGGCGTCGTCACGCTGCTGGGCGAGGATGTCGTCGAGGTACTGAGGCTCGCGATCGTCGTCCGTCGTGAACTCGATACGGCCGTCGGAGCCGAAGCGACCGGGCCGGTGAGCGGAAAAGGACATTCGCACAGGGTACGACGCCGTTCCTGCTCTCTCCTGAGCGGGGCCTGAGGCAACCCCCAGGCCCCGCTCAGGTGGCGATCAGACCAGGCGGCTCTTCGGCGAGACCTCGTACGTGTTCTCCGGGTCGGAGAACACCGCGTCACCCAGGGCCGTGTCGATCGCCGCGAGGGTGTCGGCGTCGAGCGTCACGCCCGAGGCCTTCACGGTGTCGGCGAGCTGCTCGGGCCGCGACGCGCCCACGAGCGCGGCCGCGATGTTCGGGTTCTGCAGCACCCAGGCGATCGCGAGCTGCGGCATGCTGAGCCCGGCCTCGTCAGCGATGGGCTTGAGGCGCTGCACGGCCTCGAGTACGTCGTCGCGCAGGAAGCGCTTGATGAAGTTGGCGCCGCTCTTCTCGTCGGTCGCGCGCGAGCCGTCGGGCACGGGCTGACCGGGCAGGTACTTGCCGCTCAGCACGCCCTGCGCCATCGGCGACCAGACGATCTGCGAGATGCCGAGCTCTTCGCTCGTCGGCACGACCTTGCCCTCGATCACGCGCCACAGCATGGAGTACTGCGGCTGGTTCGAGATGAGCTGGATGCCGAGCTGCTTGGCGAGCGCGTGTCCTTCGCGCAGCTGCTCGGCGGTCCACTCGGACACACCGATGTAGAGCGCCTTGCCCTGACGGACGATGTCGGCGAAGGCCTGGAACGTCTCTTCCAGCGGGGTCTCGTAGTCGAACCGGTGCGCCTGGTAGAGGTCGACGTAGTCGGTGCCGAGACGCGTCAGGGAGCCGTTGATCGAGTCCATGATGTGCTTGCGGCTGAGACCGGTGTCGTTGGGGCCCATGGGACCGGTGGGGAAGTACACCTTCGTGAAGATCTCGAGCGACTCGCGCCGGTGACCCTCGAGGGCCTTGCCGAGGACGACCTCCGCCGCCGTGTTGGCGTACGTGTCGGCCGTGTCGAACGTCGTGATGCCCGCGTCGAGCGCGGCGTGCACGGTCTGGATCGCGGCGTCGTCTCCGACCTGCGAGCCGTGCGTCACCCAGTTGCCGAGGGTGATCTCCGAAATCTTGAATCCACTGTTGCCGAGGTAGCGATAACCGACCATGGGTCAACGCTATCGGCGGCATCCGACATCGAGGGCCGTCGCCGGTGAGACAGAAGTCGAACGCTGGGGAACCGCTCAGCCGACGGGCGTCTCCGCCGCGGCGGCCTCGTCCTCTTCCGTGGCGACGAGCTGACCGCACGCGCCGTCGATCTCTTTGCCACGGGTGTCGCGGAGGGTCGTCGGGATGCCAGCGTCGTTGAGGCGACGCACGAACTCGTTCTGCACGGGCACCTCGGACGCGGTCCAGATCGACCCGGGCGTCGGGTTCAGCGGGATGGGGTTCACGTGCACCCAGCCCCGGCCGCGGGCGTTCAGCTTCTCGGCGAGGAGATCGGCGCGCCAGGCGTGGTCGTTCATGTCCTTGATCAGGGCGTATTCGATCGAGACGCGGCGTCCGGTCTTGTCGAAGTAGGCGCGGGCGGCATCCAGTGCCTCGTCGACCTTCCAGCGGGAGTTCACCGGGATCAGCTCGTCGCGCAGACCGTCGTCGGGCGCGTGCAGCGACAGCGCGAAGGTCACCGGGATGTCCTCATTCGACAGCTTCGTGATCGCCGGGACGAGCCCCACCGTCGACACCGTGATGCCGCGGGCGCTCATGCCGAGGCCGTGCTCCTTGTCGACCATCACGCGCACGGCCTGCATGAGCCGCGCGTAGTTGGCGAGCGGCTCCCCCATGCCCATGAAGACGATGTTGGTGACGCGCTCGTCCTCGTGACCCACCTTGCGGGGGTCGCCGAGGCCGCCGGCGCGAATGAGCGCGTTCGCCCGGACCACCTGGTCGACGATCTCCGCCGCCGACATGTTGCGCGTGAGACCCGCCTGGCCGGTGGCGCAGAACGGGCAGTTCATGCCGCAGCCCGCCTGGCTCGAGACGCACAGCGTGATGCGCCCGGGGTACCGCATGAGCACCGACTCAACGAGCGCGCCGTCGTGCAGCTTCCACAGGAACTTGATCGTGTCGCCGCGGTCGGTCTCGAGGCGGCGCACTTCGGTGAGCAGCGGCGGCAGCAGCCCCGCGACGAGCTCTTCGCGACCGGATGCCGGCAGGTCGGTCATCGCGGCCGCGTCGGACGTGTAGTGGGTGAAGTAGTGCTTCTCGAGCTGCTTCGCGCGGAAGCCGGGGAGCCCGAGCTCCTTCACCTTGGCGACGCGCTCTTCGGCGGTGAGGTCGGCGAGGTGCACGGGCGGCTTGCCGCGCTTGGGGCTGGCGAACTGCAGGAGTGGGCGGCCCGTCTCGTCCTTGGCCTGCTGCCAGCCTTCGGTCTTCGGCCGCACCTGGCGGGGCTTCGTCTCGCGGATACCGGTGTCGGCCGGAGCCCCCGCGGGACGCCCCTGCCGGGGCTTGGTCTCGCGCACGGGGGTCTGATCGGTCATACCTCCCAGGGTACCGGCGCCCACCTGCGCCGCGGCTGGGCGCTCCGCCGGGCGCCGCGGCCGGCGCGCCGGGCGCCGCGGCCGGGTGGCGCGGCATGGCGCCGCGACGGCCGGGACCGCATCGCGGCACCGCACCGCACCGCTCCAGACACAACGCAGGAAAATACGGATGCCACGGACCCCGCGCCCGCGGCATCCCGCGGTTCCGCAGGAGTTGTGCCACCGGATTTCCTTCGTTGTGTCCGCGCACGAGCCGGATACCGGCGCCCGGTACGGTGGCAGTCGACCGCCGGGGCAGCCCGCGCCCCGACCGGCCGGTCCGGCGCCGACCCACGGAGAACCATGACCCGCATCGCCTTCCTCGACGTGGACGGCACGATCGCCGAGCACGGCTCGACGATCGCCCCCTCGACCGTGACCGCCATCCGCCGCGCCCGCGCGAACGGCCACCTCGTGTGGCTGTGCACCGGGCGGGCGGACGGCGACATCCACCCCGACGTGCGCGCGATCGGCTTCGACGGCGCGATCAGCAACGCCGGGGCGTACGCCACGAGCGGCGACGAACTGATCGTGGAGCACCCCATGCCCCGCGCGGACGTGGCGGCGATCGAGACGTACTTCGAGGCGCATGGCATCCACTACTTCCTGCAGACGCACGAGGCGGTGTTCGCTTCGCCGGGTATCGAGCCGATGATGCGCGAGTACGTGCGCGAGCGTCTCGCGAAGCGGGCCGCCGAGCTCGCGGCGCGGGGGCTCGACGGGGAGCCGACGACGTCGATCCCCCGTGCCCGGCCCCTCGCCGAGGTCGATCGCGGCCGGGTCGCGAAGGCGGTGTTCATCAGCCCCGTCGCCGACACGGTTGCGCACGCCGGTGCCGAACTGGGCGAGCGGTTCCACGTCATCCCCGGGTCGATCCCGCTCCCCGGCGGGTCGAACGGCGAGATCGGGCTCGCGGGCGTCACGAAGGGGTCGGCGATCCTCGAGGTGCTCGAGCACCTGGGCCTGGATCCAGCGGATGCCATCGGCATCGGCGACTCCTGGAACGACGTCGAGATGTTCCAGGTCGTCGGCACCCCCGTCGCGATGGGCAACGCCCCCGTCGAGCTGCAGCGCCTGGCCGGCCGCGTGACGACCGCGGTCCTGGACGACGGCGTGCACAACGCCTTCGCCGAGCTCGGGCTGCTCTGACCCGGCGCCCCTCACGCCTAAACGCTCCTGCTCGGCAGAAACGCCCGGCCGCAGCGTTTCCGCCGAGGCACAGCGTTTATGCCCACCTTGCGCCGCGCCCCGCGACCCCGAGCGGCCGCCCCGCCTCAGTCCAGGAAGATGTCGGGGTACATCGCGTCGTCGGGGGTCCCAGGGACCGCGGCGTAGCCGGAGAAGTCCGTCACCCCGGCGGCCTGCAGCACGTCCTCGACGATCAGCGTCTGTCCGGTGAGCTCGCGCGACGGGGACGTGAGCACTTCGTACGCGGCATCCGCGTAGATCTCCGGCGTGCGCGAGACGCGCATGAGCCGGTCGCCGCCGATGACGTTCTGCACCGCCGCGGTCGCGATCGTCGTGCGCGGCCACAGGGTGTTGGCCGCGATCCCGGCGTCGGCGAACTCCGCGGCGAGACCGAGCGTCGCCATCGTCATGCCGAACTTCGCGAGGCTGTAGCCCGTGTGCGCCCCCAGCCAGCGAGGCGTGACGTTCAGCGGCGGCGAGAGCGACAGGATGTGCGGGTTCTCGGCGTCCTTCAAGACGGGCACGGCCGCGCGCGAGAGCAGGAACGTCCCGCGAACGTTGACGTCCTGCATGAGGTCGTACTTCTTGGTCGCGAGGTCGAGCGACCCCGACAGGTCGATGACGCTGGCGTTGTTCACCACGATGTCGACGCCGCCGAACTCCCCCACCGTGCGGAGCACGGCCTCGGTGATCGACTCCTCGTCGCGAACGTCGCCGACGATCGGCAGCGCCTGCCCGCCCGCGGCCCGGATCGCGTCGGCGGCGGTGTGGATCGTGCCCTCGAGCTTCGGGTGCGGGGTGTCGGTCTTGGCCAGCAGCGCGACGTTCGCGCCGTCGCGCGCGGCGCGCAGCGCGATCGCGAGGCCGATGCCGCGGCTGCCGCCCGACATCAGGATGGTCTTGCCGGCGAGCGTGGTCATGAGCGTCCTTTCGCGGAGGCGGCGGCGAAGGCCGCGACCCGCGCCCGCGCCTCGGGGGTCTCGAAGGCCGCGCCGATCGTGGCAGCCTCATCGGCGAGGTTCTCGGCGAACGTGCGCCCGGCTCCGACGCGCACGAGCCGCGTCGCCTGACCGAACGCGGCGGTCGCCCCGGCGAGCCAGAACCGCGCGATCTCGTCGACCCGCGACGCCAGATCGGTGGATGCCACGACCTCGGCGACCAACCCCCACTCGAGGGCCTCCGCGGCGTCGATCATCCGGTCCTGGAGCAGCAGCTGCAGCGCGCGGCGCTGTCCGATCGCGGCCGGGAGCAGCGTCGAGACGCCGAGGTCGGGGGTGAGGCCGATGTTCGCGTAGCGGCTGACGAAGCGGGCGTTCTCGCTCGCGACGACGTAGTCCGCGGTGAGCATCAGCCCGAGCCCGCCGCCCGCGACCGCCCCCTGGACGGCGGCGACCATCGACAGCGGCGCTTCGACGAACGTGCGGATGCCGTCGTGGATCGCCTCCGCGGTCTCGGTGACATCGGCACCCGACGCGCCGGTCGTCGCCATGGCCACGACGTCGCCGCCGGCGCAGAACGCGGGGCCGGTGGCATCCAGGATCACGGCTCCGACGGAGGCATCGGACGTGACCTCGTGCGCGACCTCGCGCCAGCGGCGGGCCATCGGGAAGTCCATCGCGTTGAGCGAAGCGGGACGGTCGAACGTGACGCGGGCGAGCCCCGCGTCGACGGAGAGCAGGATGCCGTCGGTCATTTCGGTGCCATCCGGATCGCGCCGTCGAGGCGGATGGTCTCGCCGTTGAGGTAGCCGTTGTCGACGATCGCCAGCACGAGCCGCGCGTACTCGTCGGGGGCGCCGAGCCGCGAGGGGTACGGCACCTGCTGTCCGAGCGAGTCCTGCGCGGCCTGCGGCAGTCCCTTGAGCATGGGCGTCTCCATGATGCCGGGGGCGATCGTGACGACCCGGATGCCATGGCGCGCGAGCTCGCGCGCGATCGGGAGGGTCATCGCGTGCACGCCGCCCTTGCTCGCCGAGTACGCGGGCTGGCCGATCTGCCCATCGAAGGCGGCGACGCTCGCGGTGTTGACGATGACGCCGCGGTCCCCGCCCTCCGCCGGCTCGGACGCGGCCATGAGCGCCGACGTCTGCGCGATCACGTTGTACGTGCCGACGAGGTTGATGCGCACGAGCCGCTCGAAGTCGGCCAGGGGCGTGGGCTTCAGGTCGCGGTCGAGCACCTTGGCGGGCGGCGCGATGCCGGCGCAGTTCACCACGACCCGCAGGGAGCCCGCCTCCGCGGCGAGCGCCGCGGCCGCGGCGACCTGCTCGGCATCCGTGACGTCCGCCGCCGCGAACGTGCCGCCGAGTTCGTCGGCCACGGCCGCACCCGGCGAGGACGGCAGATCGACGATCGTGACGTGGGCGCCGGCGGCGGCAAGGCGACGCGCGGTGGCGAGACCGAGCCCCGAGGCCCCTCCGGTGACGAGGGCGGATGCTCCCGCGATGTCCATGCGTTCTCCTTCGAAGCAGAAACTCAGTGTCACTCTACCCGGGACTCAGGTTCGCGGCAGACGGCTCCGCGACCAGCCGATCCTGCGCCGCATGGGCGTCCGGATCGCCCCCGTCGAGGCCCCGTCCGCGAGCAGCGTGATCTCGTCGGCGCCCCAGCCGAACTGCGAGCGGAGGCAGTGCGCGAGGGCCGCCACGGGCTGCGCGACTCCCACCTCGATCCCGCGCGGGACGTCCGCGGCATCCGGGTCGAGCGTGCGCCCGGCCTCACGGAGGTCGCTCACCAGCCCGCGCATTCGATCCGTGCCGTAGGCGGCCGACGCGAGATCCCAGTCTCCGAGAACGACGATCGCTCCCGCGGGGCGACCCGCGGGACGCTCGGGTACGGCGCGGCGGGCCACGAAGAGGCGGACGACGGCGATCCCGATCAACAGAACCGCGAGGCATCCCGCGGCGGTCACCGGAGCGAAGGAGAACACCGCGGTGTAGACCGCCGAGTCCAGGCCCAGGAGGAGACCGACGAGAAGGCGGACGATGCAGAACACCGCGTACCCGCCGCACGTCACCATGAGCAGGCGCATCGGTGCCCACGGCTCGACGTCCGAACGCGCGGCCGCCACGCTGCACGCTGCACACACCACGGCGAGCATGGCGACCTTGACGATGCCCGAGGTAGAGAGGGGCGCGGTGGCCGACACGATCGCGACACCCAGCCCCACGGCGACGACGGCCACCGACCAGCGCCGCGCGCGATCACCCGACAGCACCCGGAGCGCGATGAAGAACACCGCCGGGGCGAGCACCATCGCGGTGTCGCCCACCACGCGCGGAACGATCCCGCCGCCGGCGATGAAGATGAGGTACATCACGCTCGACGCGACGGCCGCGAGGCCCGAAACCGCGGTCAGGCGCAGGAACAACGTCGGGGCTCCCGGCTTGCCGAGCCGCGGAAGCGCGACGAAGAGCACCGCGGCCGAAACGGCGACGCTCACGGCCACCAGGCCGAACGAGAATCCCATCGCGCCCCCGGACTCACCCAGCCCCGACGAGAAAAGCACTTTCCGATTAGGCAGGACGGGCGTCGGATGCGCAAGTGCCTATCGTCCCGCGGCCAGGTTCTTTACGCTCGTGCGGTGGGCGACCCCGGCTTCCGCATCGAGATCGTCGATCTCGACGATCCGCGCGCGATCGAGCTGCGCGGCATCCTGGATCTCGATCTCGACGAGCGCTACGGCGGTGCCGACGCCGACGATCCGCCGGGCAAGGCGGAGGAGCGCGCGGCGGCCCTGGCGGTCCACGCGGACGAGGTCGTGGCGACTTTTCTGGCGATGGATGCCGATGGCTCGGCGCTCGGCCACGTGCTGCTGCGCCGCCTCGGCGAGGAGTGGGAGCTGAAGCGCCTGATCGTGACGGGCGCCGCGCGCCGACGCGGCGTGGGCCGCGCGCTCACCGAGGCGGTCGTCGCGCGGGCGCGCAAGGGCGGTGCCGGACGCGTGATCCTGCAGAGCGGCCCGATGCAGCCCGAGTCGCTCGCGCTGTACGCGGGGACCGGATTCACCCCGATCCCGGTCTACGAGCCGTACGTCGCGACGATGCCGGAGTCGCTGTGCTTCGAGCGCGTCCTCTGACATCCGGCGCGCCGCCGCACCTCACCCGCCGACGAAGCGGAACGCGCCGGTCGACACGGCGACGGTGAGCGCGGCGGCGATCAGCACGATCGCGCCCGCGAGCGCCACGCCGTCGCGGGGGTGCAGGCGAGACGGGCGCGACCACGTGCGCTCGACGGGTGCCCCGAAGCCGCGGGCCTCCATCGCGGTCGCGAGGGTCGTGCCGCGCCGGACGGCGAAGACGAGCAGCACGAATGCCATCCCGAGGAACCGCCGCAGTGCGCCGTGGTCGCCGAGGCCGCGTGCGCGCCGCGCGAGCGTCATGGTGCGCCAGTCGTCGACGAACAGCCCGACCGTGCGCGCACCGGCGAGGATGCCGAGGACGAACCGACTCGGCAGCTTCGCGACCTGCGCCAGGCCGTCGGCGAGCTCGGTCGGGTCCGTGCGACCGAACAGCAGAATCGTGGGGAGGCCCAGCGCGACGACGCGCAGCATGACCGCCAGGGACAGGGCGATCGAGTCGTCGCTCACGATGGCGAACAGGAACTGTCCGTAGACGGTTCCGCCGGGCTTCGCGTAGAGCAGCATGCTCACACCGGCGACGGGCGCGAAAACGACCACCGGCACGAGCCGCCTCAGAACGATCCCCCACGCCAGTCCCGTGAGCGGCACGCACGCGAGTTCGAGCACGATCGCGACCGACGCGCTCACCGGGTCGAGCGTCGCGAACAGCGGCACCGACAGCACGAGCGCGATGACGATGCGCGTGACGGGGTTCACGCCGTCGAGCCAGGGCCGGGTGCGCTGGGGCACCGTGAGCGCAGCGGTCATGCGGCGCTCCCGAGGACGATGCGGTGCTGCCCGAGATGCCGGATCACGTCGGCGTCGTGCGTGACGGCCACCACGGTGCGTCCGCGGGCGATCTCGCGCTGCAGCAGCGCGACGAGCTCGCTCCAGCCGCGCCGGTCCTGACCGAACGTCGGCTCGTCGAGCACGATCACCGCGGGCGACGACGCGAGCACGGTCGCGACCGACAGCCGTCGCTTCTGTCCGCCCGAGAGGGTGAACGGGTGGGCCTCGGCGAGGGATGCCAGGTCGAGCCGCTCGAGCAGCTCGTCGACGATCGCGTCGACCTCGGCCGCCGGCATCCGGAGCGCCCGCGGACCGACGGCGAGTTCTTCGCGCAGCGTCGAGGCGAGGAACTGGTGCTCGGGTTCTTGGAACACCGTGCCGATGCGGGTGAGCAGTTCGGTCGACCGCCAGCGCGACGGGCGCCGCACCCCCCGCGCGGCCAGCGACGGCGCGGCGACGACCTCGCCCGCGAGCTCGGGCAGGAGCCCCGCGAGCGTCAGCGCGAGCGTCGACTTGCCCGCGCCGTTGGGTCCCGTGACGACTGTCCCCGCACCCTCCGGAACGACGACGTCGAGTCCCGCGCGCACGGGCGTGCGGCGTTCGCGACCGATCGTGAGAGCGGATGCCGAGAGCGTGGCATCCATCGACGAGGACGCCGGAGCGAGCACGGGCAGGTCGACCGGACGCCCCGGCACCCACACGCCCGCCGCGGCGAGCGCGTCGCCGTGCTCCGCGAACACCCATGCGGGCGGGCCGTCGGCGAGCAGCCCGCCGCCGGGCGCGAGGACGATCACGCGCGTGACGAGGTCGGCCCACACCGCGGTGCGGTGCTCGATGAGCACGAGGGTCGTCTCGTCGCGCGCAACCACACGTTCCACCGCGGCGCGCACTTCGCGCACCCCGTCGGGGTCGAGATTGGCGGTGGGTTCGTCGAGCAGCAGCAGCCCCGGGCGCATCGCCAGCACACCGGCGAGGGCGAGGCGCTGCTTCTGGCCGCCCGACAACGCTTTCGTCGGGCGGTCGAGCGGCACGTCGAGTCCCACGGATGCCAGCGCCTCGGCGACGCGCGAGGGAATGGCATCCGCCGGCAGACCGAGGTTCTCGCAGCCGAAGGCGACGTCGTCGCCGACCTTCGACAGCACGACGCCGGCCTCGGGGTCCTGCAGGACGAGACCGATGCGTCCGCGCTGCACCTCGGGCGGTTGCCCGTCGACGAGGATGCGCCCCGTGGCCTCGCCCTCGTCGCTGCCGCCGAGGAGGCCGGCGAGGCCGGCGAGCAGCGTCGACTTCCCGGCCCCGGAGGCGCCGAGGAGTAGCACCCGCTCCCCCGGTTCGATCGTCAGGTCGACGTCGCGGGTGGCCGGCAGCCGACGTCCGGCGTACCGCCACCCCCAGCCGTCGACGTCGACGCGCGCCGGATGCGGCATCAGACCTCTCGGCGGCGTTCGCGTCCCGCGGCGAAGCGGCTCAGCGCGCCGCTCGCGGCCAGCGCACGGACGAGCAGCCAGCCCACGACACCGCCGAGGACCGCGCCCGAGACGATGAGCGTGGTGAGGTACAGCAGGTTGAACTCGGCGGTCTTCGCGATATTGCCGGTGAAGAACTCCAGCACCCACGCACCGACACCCGCGCCCGCACCAGCGAGCATCGCGACCGGCAGCGAGAAACGCAGGTAGAGGAACGCGAGGAAGATCAGCTCGGCCCCGAGACCCTGCGCGAGGCCCGAGTAGATCGTGCTGATGCCCCACACGTTGCCGATGAGGGCCGACACGATCGCGGCGATGACCTCGACCAGCAGCGCCGCTCCGGGCTTGCGGATGATGAGGCCGCCGACGACACCGCCGAGCAGCCAGATGCCGACCGCGATGCCGCCGAGGCCGGGCGTCAGGCCGTCCATCGCGGTGAACCAGAGGCCGCCGACGGTGTTCCAGCCCCAGAAGACGAGACCGATCGCGACGCCCAGGACGGCGGTCACGACGATGTCGACGACCCGCCAGCGGAGGCGGTCGGACGTGGCGACGGCGGGGGCCGTCCGGGCAGACGTGGACGTGTGCATTTCTCTCCTCCCTGCGCCGGCATGATCCGGATCAGGTTCGACGGTCGAAGCGTGGGTCGCTTCCTCTCAGCCCGGCTCACCGGACTCCCGTGGTTGTGAAACCAGAGTATAGGCCGGTCCCCGGGGTAGCGTGGGCGAGTGCACGACCAGACCCCGGCCACACGGCGCGAGCTGCGTGACCGGGACGATCCGTCGCGCGAAACGGATGCCGACGACCCGGCGCCCGCGACTGCCTTCACCCCTGCGCCCTCCGCCGCGCCGTCCGGCGCCTTGCCCGCCGCCGCGCCGTCCACCGCCGGGCCTTTCGCCGCCGTGGGCGTGACAGAGGGAGGAGATGCGGCCGCGGGAGGACCGATCCCCGCCGTGGCATCCTCCGCTCCTCCCAAATCCTCCGCTCCTCCCGAGGTCGCGCCCGCAAACGCCCCGGCGCCCGCCACCGCCGCCGCCCCCGAGCGCATCCTCATCGGCGCACCGATCGCGCTGACGTGGGTCGACCCCGCCGCGGCGGCGGCCCCGCGCCCCGCGCCCGAGCTCGCGCTCACCGCGAAGGGTCCGCGCCCGCCCGACCTGCTCGCCGGACGCCGCCGCCGCGCGCTGCGTCCGGGCACGGTCGTGCCGCCGGTGGTCCTGCTGCTGCTCGTCGCGGTGTACGTCGCCGTCACGCTGCTGTGGCCGCTGAACGCCGTGGCGCCCCGCGTGACTCCACTCGTCGTGCAGACCGCCGCGGCGCCCGCCGCCGTCCCCGCGTGGCCCGCCCAGGGCGAGGCGGCGATCGCAGTGCAGGGCATGGGCGGCGTGCTGTCCTCGGCCGATGCCCCCGAGTCGATCGCCAGCATCACCAAGGTCGTCACGGCCCTGCTCGTGCTCGACCGACTGCCGCTCGCGCCCGGCGAGCAGGGGAAGTCGTACGCATTCACGCAGGCCGACAGCGACGACTACTGGCAGTACCGCTTCCGCGGGGAGTCCTCGCTCGACGTCCCGGTGGACGGCAGCCTCACGGAACTGCAGATGCTCCAGGGCATGCTGATCGCCTCCGCGAACAACTACGCCCAGCGACTGGCATCCGATCTCTGGCCGTCCAACTCCGACTTCGTCGCCGCCGCGACCGCGTACCTGGCCGACCGCGGCATCTCGGGCATCACGATCGTGAACCCCACCGGGATCGAGGCGGGCAACACCGCGACCCCGGCCGCCCTCATCACCCTCGCCGAGAAGGCGCTGCAGAACCCCGTGATCGCCGAGATCGTCCGCACGCCCGAGCTCACTCTGCCGGGCGCCGGCACGTTCAAGAACGGCAACCCGCTGCTCGCCGACCCGGGCGTCGTGGGCATCAAGACCGGGACCCTGGATGCCTGGAACCTGCTGTCCGCGAAAGACCTGACGGTGGGATCGGTCACGGTGCGCACGTACGCGTCGGTCCTCGGACAGCCGGGGCCCGACTCCCGCGACCAGGCGTCCCGCGACCTGTACGCGCGGCTGGCGGAGGAGATCCAGCTCCGCACGTCCGTGCCCGCGGGGACCGTCGTCGGCAAGGCGACGACGCTGTGGGGCGAGGACGTCGCGCTCGTCACCGCGTCCGACGCGCAGAACGTGCTGTGGAACGGCGCGAGCGCCACCGCCGACACCTCGTTCACGCTCGGGGATGCCCGAGACGCGGGCGAGAGCGTCGGCGAACTGATCGCGACGGGGCCGCTCGACGCCGCCACCGTCGACGTGCGGCTCCGGGACGACATCGACCCGCCGAGCCCGTGGTGGCGGCTGACCCACCCGCTCGACCTGCTGGGACTCAACGACTGAGCGCCTGTGCTACGGTCGCGGCAGTGACACGGGGTGCCCCACGGGGCTGAGAACACACCCGTCGAACCTGATCTAGTTCGTACTAGCGAAGGGATGTCGCGAATGGTCGTTCGCACGTCGCCGTCTCCGTCCACCGTCCTCGCCGACCTGCGGGACACCCCGCCGCTCGTGCAGTGCATCACCAATGCGGTGGTGACGAACTTCACCGCCAACGCACTGCTGGCCCTGGGCGCCTCGCCCGCGATGTGCGACATCCCCGGCGAGGCCGGGCTCTTCGCGGGGATCGCCGGGGGCGTGCTCGTGAATCTCGGCACCCCGACCGCCGAGCAACGCGACGCCGCCCGCGAGGCCGTCGCCGCGGGGACGCCGTGGGTGCTCGACCCGGTCGCCGTCGGCGCGCTGCCCGTCCGCACCGCGCTCGCCCACGAACTGCTCCAGGCTCGGCCCGCGATCGTCCGCGGAAATGCCTCCGAGATCCTCGCCCTCGCGGGGGCCGGGGCCGGCGGTCGCGGCGTCGACTCGACCGACAGCCCCGAGGCCGCGCTCGACGCCGCCCGCGCGCTCTCGGTCCGCACCGGCGGGACGGTCGCCGTGTCGGGCCCCGTCGACCTGATCGTGGATGCCGACCGCGTCGCGCGCGTGTCGGGCGGCAGCGTCCTGCTCACCCGCGTCACGGGCGGCGGCTGCGCCCTCGGAGCCGCGATGGCGGCCCTGCTCGCGGTGACCGACGGCTTCACGGCCGCGACGACGGCGAGCGCGATCTGGGCCGTGGCATCCGAGCGGGCCGAGGCGGCCTCGAGCGGACCCGGGTCGTTCGCGGTCGCGTTCCTCGACGCGCTCGCCGCGATCGTCCCCGCCGATCTCGACGGCCGGGTCGCCGCGTGAATCGGCACGACCTGTCTCTGCACCTCGTCACCGATCACCGGATGCCGTTCGCCGACGTCGTCGAGATCGTCGATGCCGCTGCCGCATCGGGCGCGAGCATCGTGCAGTTCCGCGACAAGGACGCGTGCGGCCGCGACCTGTTCGACCGGGTGACGGCCCTGGCGGACGTCATCGCGGGGCGCGTGACCTTCGTCGTCGACGACCGGGTGGACGTCGTCCTCGCCGCCCGTGCCGCGGGGGCGCGCGTCGACGGCGTCCACCTGGGCCAGGACGACCTCCCGGTCATCGCCGCGCGATGGGTGCTCGGCCCCGAGGCGCTCATCGGCCTGACCGCGAACACCCCGGCCCATTTCGTCGCCGCCGCCCACCTCCCGGCCGGGACCGTGGATTACCTCGGCGTCGGGGTGATCCGCGCGACCGCGACCAAGCCCGACCACCCGCGACCCCTCGGGGTCGACGGGTTCGCCGAGCTCGTGGCATCCGCTCCCCTGCCGTGCGTCGCGATCGGGGGCATCGAGGTGGACGATGTCGCTCCGCTGCGCCGGGCAGGGGCCGCGGGAGTCGCCGTGGTGTCGGCCGTGAGCGGTGCGGAGGATCCGGCGTCGGCGACCCGCGCGCTGCGGGAGGCGTGGGCATGATCCCCCGCGTGCTGAGCATCGCCGGGACCGACCCGACCGGGGGTGCCGGCATCCAGGCGGATCTGAAGAGCATCTCGGCGTTCGGCGGATTCGGCATGGCCGCCGTGACCGCGCTCGTCGCGCAGAACACCCTCGGCGTCCGCGAGGTGCACGTGCCGCCGACGGACTTCCTGTCGGCGCAACTGCGGGCGGTCAGCGACGACGTCGAGATCGACGCGGTCAAGATCGGGATGCTGGGCTCGGCCGAGGTCGTCGCGGTCGTGGCCGCGTGGCTCACCGAGGTCCGCCCGCCGGTGGTCGTGCTCGACCCCGTGATGATCGCGACGAGCGGCGACCGGCTGCTCGACGCCGACGCCGAAGCCGCCGTCCGCGACCTGTGCCGCCTGGCGGACCTCGTCACGCCGAACCTGCCCGAGCTCGCCGTGCTCGTCGACGCCCCGGTCGCCGACGACTGGGACACCGCGGTCGCGCAGGCGCAGACCCTCGCCGCGCGCGCCGACGTCGCGGTCCTGCTGAAGGGCGGGCATCTGCGGGGTCCGGAGAGTCCGGATGCCATCGTCGACACGGTCGGCGTCCATCCGGTGTCCGGCCGCCGCGTCGACACCCCGCACACGCACGGCACGGGATGCTCGCTGTCGTCCGCGATGGCGACGCTCGCCGCGCACGGCCTCCCCTGGCCCGCCGCGCTGGAGCGCGCGAAGCCGTGGCTCACCGGCGCTCTCGAGCATGCCGCCGCGCTGCACGTGGGCCAGGGCAACGGTCCGATCGACCATCTGCACGAGCTGCGGCCGCACCTCGACCTCGGACCGGCGTGGAGCGCCGCCGCGTGGGCCGAGGCGGCGCCGGTGCGCGCCGCCGTGGACGACTCCGCGTTCGTGCGGGGGCTGGCATCCGGTGGCCTCGAGCGCGCCGCGTTCACCTGGTATCTCGAGCAGGACCTGCTGTACCTGCGCGAGTACGCCCGCGTCCTTGCGGGCGCCGCCGCGCTCGCCCCGACCACCGAGGAGCAGCGCTTCTGGGCCGCGGCGTCGGCGTCGTGTCTCGCCGAGGAGGCGCGCCTGCACGAGAGTCACGTGGATGCCACCGCCCTCGACGCCGCGCCCGACACCGTCGCCTACACCGACCATCTGCACGCCGTGTCGGCGGGCGGCTCGTACGCGGTCCTGGTCGCGGCCGTACTGCCGTGCTTCGTGCTCTACACCGACATCGGCGCGCGCTGGCGCGGCACCTTCGCCCCGGACCACGCCTACGCCGACTGGCTCACGGCCTACGGCGACGAGGTGTTCGCGGCGTCGTCCGCCGAGGCGTCCCGGATCGCGGATGCCGCCGCCCGGTCGGCCTCTCCCGCCGTCCGCACCGCGATGTCGGCGGCGTACGCCCGGTCGATGCGGCTGGAGCTGGCGTTCTTCGAGGCGCCGCTGCGGCCCGGCGGTGTGCGGAACTCCTGAGTTCCGCTGGACCCGGCGCCCGTCCCGGCGGGGAGGCGGGCCGAACTCCTGAGTTTTCGTCGCCGCGGCCGTCTCCCGGCGTCGTGGGGACCGCGAGGGGTCCGGATCTCAGGAGTTCGGCCCGCCCGGCGGCGAGTCGGTCGGCTGATTCGAAACATCGGTCCGCATCGCCTGACGGCAGCGTGGCGAGCGGCAACTGCATCTGGTGTGTCACGACGTCTGGTCTTGAATTGAGACGGATGCGAACATGACAACATGCAGCGCCGCAGCGCCATACTCTCGGCAGTATCGGCACTGACCGTGCTCGTCGTGACGGGATGCTCATCGGCCGCCCTAGCCTCATGGGCTACCGACGCCTGCAACATCTCTGCATCGTGGGACAACTCCGACCGCCCTGAGTCTGATCGGGCCCGCGTCGCCAGGTCCCTCTCGGCGGCGGTGCCAGATGACGATACAAGCGCGATCGCGGAACTGTCGCGTGCGTTCGTCACAGCCGTTGCCGACAGAGACGATGCGGCCCTCCCTGATGCGGGGGAGCGTCTTCGCGACGAATGCGTAGCAAAGGGGTGGGAACCAGCCGAAGGCTGATCCCCACCCCGTTGCTTCCGGGCCGGTCTCCCGCTGCTCGACGCGCTGCTGCTGCAGCTCTGGGCGCCCGCCCCCTGCGATCCAGTCTGGAGGTCAGCCGCTCTTGCGGCGGAACTCCCGCTTGGTCACGGCTCCGTGGGTGCCCTGCACGGCCGAGTGACCGTCCAGGTGAGCCTGACCCGACCGCTGCTGCCCGTTCTTCTTCGCCAGGGCTTCCTTGAACTTGCGCTTCATCTCGTCGGATGCCGCGCCGGTGGCGGCATCCGGGGTCTCGTCGGTACTCATGTGCCCACCCTAGGCAGGTCCGGCCGCCCGCGCGCTGTTCGCCCGCTTCGGAACCCGGATGCCAGGCCCCCGGGCTCAGCTCACGTCGCCGCCGTGGTCGCTCCGTCGTCGGCCGCGTGGTGGCCGTTCTGGGCGTCGCCGACGGAGGCGACGCCGCGTCCGAACGCCTGCCCCTGCAGGATCGCGCCGAGGTCGACGCCGGTCGCCGACTTCACGCTGCTGAACGTGGCGGCGAGACCCGCGGCCTGCTCGCGGGCGATGTGCGTGCCGGCCGAGTCGCCGCCGACGAGCGTGACGCTGCCGACGTTCTGGTAGCCCTTCGCGAACTCGGCCATGAGCGCCGGAAGCTGACCGATGAGCTCGCGGCCGAGGATGGCTTCCTGGTTCTCGCGCAGCGCCTCGGCCTCGGCCTTGATCGCCGCGGCGCTGGCCTCACCCTTCGCGCGGATCGCTTCGGCTTCCGCGACGGCCTTCGCGCGCAGCGCCTCGGCTTCGGCGCCGGACTGGGCCCGGAGCGCTTCGGCCTCGGCCTCGGCCCGTGCCCGGACGGCGGCGGCTTCGGCCGCGGCGGACGCCTGCCGCGCCTCGGCCTGACGCTGCACCGCGTAGGCCTCGGCGTCGGATTCCTGCTGCGCCACCTGCCGGTCGGTCTCGGCCTTCTTCTGCCGCGCGTAGGACTCGGCATCCGCTTCGGTCTGCTTGCGGTACTTCTCCGCGTCGGCGACGCGCTTGACGTCGGCGTCGAGCTCGGCCTGGCGGTTCTCGGCCCGCTGCACGAGCACCGCCTGCTCGCGCTCGGCGCGGGCGAGGTTCTCGGCCTGCTCGGCCTCGGCGTTGGCGCGTCCGACCTCGGACTTCGAGGCGGCCGTGTTCTTGTCGAACGCGGTCTGCTCGACGAGGTTGGCCTCCTCGGTCGCCAGTTGGCGGGCCTTGACCTCGCGAGCGGCGTTGATCCGTGCGACCTCGGCCTCGCGCTTGACGCGCTCGACCTCCTGCGCACCGAGCGCCTCGATGTAGCCGTTGCGGTCGGTGACGCCCTGGATGGCGAACGAGTCCAGGACCAGGCCCTGGGCGAGCAGATCGCCCTTGATGCCCTCGGCGATCTCGTCGCCGAGCTTCTGCCGGTCCTGCATGACCTCCTCGACGCTGAGCTTCGCCACGACGCCGCGCAGGGCGCCCTCGAGCTGCTCGGTGGTGAAGACGTCGATCGCCTGGTCCTGCGACGCGAAGCGTTCCGCGGCGGCGCGCACCTGGTCGGGCAGGGAGCCGATCTTCACGAGCGCCACGCCCGCGAGGTGGATCGTCACCCCGTTCTTGGTCTGTGCGACGGGCTCCATCTTGATCTGGCGCGAGCGCAGCGAGATCCGATCGGACCGCTGCGTCAGCTTGTTGACGAACGCGCCGCCGCCGGTGATGACCGTCATGTTGGACGTCAGACCGTCTTCGCCGCGCTGCTTCTTACCGACGATGACGATGGCTTCGTCGGCCTGCGGCACCTGGTACCAGGCCCGGAAGAGGAACAGGCCGATCACGGCGATCACCAGGACCGCCACGATGGCGATCGTCACGCCGATGATTCCGAAAAGGTCGATTGGCACCGCAGCCCCCAGACGCTCGGTTCACGGGTGGCGGAACAGCCCCCTCCCTCCACGCTATCGGGCGAGCACGCGACACGACGAAGGAAATCGGATGCCGGTACCGGGCGCGGGGGCCGGGATCCCGGCATCCACTCCCCGCCGTCAGACGTGGCGGACGCGCTGCTGCAGGCGGGTGCGGATGTCGAACAGCTCGGTGCCGCCGACCTCACGTGCACCGGGGATGCCACGGCGCAGCAGCGTCGTGAGGGCGCTCCGCTGCACCAGCACCACCGGCGTGCCGCGGACCTTGCCGAGGTCGGTGACCGCGTCGAGGATCGCGTCGTCGGGCAGCACGACCATCGCGCCGCTGAACCGGACGCCGGCCGCCCGCGCGATCACGCGCGCCCGCGACACGAGCTGCGTCACGGGCGCTCCGATGACGTTCGGGCCCGTGATCTCGCCGCGGCGCACGCCCACCGGACCGCCGAAGTCCTCGCTCAGCATCGCGTAGAGGCCGCTGGGCCCGAGCACGAGGTGGTCGATCTTCTGCTCCGGATCGAGGCCGTCGCGGTCGGCGAAGACGTCGTGCCAGACGGTGTAGCCCATGCCGAGGTCGGCCACGAGGCGCGCGGTCTCCTCCTCGGCGAGCGCGTCGGCGAGGATGTGCCGGATCTCCGGCGGCGCCGACCTCACCAGCGCGGGGTCGTACGGGTCGGCGACCTCGACGCCGCGGCCCACCCACTCCCGGATCAGCGACAGGTACCGCTCGCGCCGCCACCCGCCGGGCTGCCCGTACGCGCGGGCGCGGGGGCGGGTGTCCGGACGGGGAGGAGGGGATGCCGCCGCCCCACCGCCCCATTCGGCCGACGCGTGTCCACGGCCGCGGTCGTACGCGGCGCGGGCCTCGGGCGTGCCGACGAGCTCCCACGCGCGCTGCACCTGCACGAACAGCGCGGCGTCGCCGCCGGTGTCGGGATGCGTCTCGCGGAGCCGGACGCGGTAGGCGCGGCGGAGTCCCTCGTCGTCGATGTCGACGTCGACGCGCAGCACCTCGTACGCCGAGGCCGACATGGGGCTGTCGAACACGTCCGTCATCCGTTCCGCCGCTCGGGTGCGGCATCCTTCAGGCTATCCGCCGCCGTCTGTGCAACCCCCGGGATGCGCCCGAGGTTTCGCTGACGGCGGCACGGCCCGATTCGTCGCGCACCGCCGCACCGTCCTGCGGAGATCCACCCCGACACGCCGCCCCACGGCATCCCCCACCGGCGCGTCGCCCGCCGAATCCGCACGACGGTACGCCCCCGGGTCAGCGGCGCTCGTTGCGGCGGGCGTAGGCGGCGGCATCCCGGCTGGAGAGGGCGAGGAGCACGAGGATGTCGAGGCTCACCGTGACGAGGGTCGTGCCGACCGTGATCTCCTGGCCGAGCTCCCACCAGCCGACGAACGCGGTGACGATCGACGACGTCGATACGAGCATCACGATCACGCGGGCGACGTTGCTCCCGCGGAGCAGCAGGATGCCGAACACCCCCTGCACGAGCGCGATCACGCCGAGCAGGCCGAAGAACAGTCCCGCGCCGACGCCGAGGTCGGAGAGGGTGAGACCCGACTCCGCACCGGAACCGTCCGCGGCGCCGGCGACCGCCTGCAACCACGGCGGGAGGTCGAAGGCGACGGCGACGCCCCACACGATCCCCGACAGCGCGCGCAGCAGCACGAGCACTCCCCCGGCGACCGTCGCGATCGGGCGGCGCATGGCCGGGTCGCGCGCGACCGGGGCGGCGATCGGTTCGAACGCTGCCCTCTTGGCTGGATGCCTCTCGCTCACGGCCGCCCCTCTCTCGAGGCGCTACGGGTGCTGGCATCCATCGACAGGCCCCGCACGTCGAGGATCGGGAGGTCGCCGTCCGTCGTGATGCTGTCGCCGCCGCCGTTGCGCGAGTGATAGCCGGTCGAGAAGTCGCGGATGACGTCGACCACCACCCCCGGCAACGGCTGCACGGTCGCGACGATGTGGTCGCGCTCGATGTCGGTGTCGGCGTCGATGCGGTGCGTGACCTGCAGCGTGAAGAGCGAGAGGCCGACGGCGCGGTCGAACGTTCCCGCGGCGAGCCAGTCGACGCGTCGCCCGCCGGGCAGCAGCCAGCCGTCGGGGCAGCGCCAGAGCCGCACGTGGTGCCGCTGCGCGGGCGACCCGTCGACCTCCTGCTGATACGCGAGGTCCTGCATGCGGCCGAACAGGAACAGCGGGCTGACCGGGGCGGTCGGGTAGCTGCGGCGCCGGAGCGTCGACACGATGATCCGCCACGACGAGCCGAGGCCGACGGGGTCGGCGGGGATCCATCCGGCCGCGGCCATGGCCGCCTCGACCTGTGCGCGCTCGCCCTGGAACGCGAGGTTCACCGGGTCGCCCAGCAGCCCGTCCGATGTGCGGGTGCGGCCCATGAAGTAGTCGGGCACGTAGATGGCGGTCAGGATGCGATGCAGCCGAGGGAGCACGAGGTACGCCAGGAGCCCCCAGAACACGACCGCCATGAGGATGCCGCCCCAGCCGAGAGTGAAGGTCTGGGTGAAGCTCAGGTACGCGAGCCAGACCGCGGCGAGACCCGCGAAGACGAAGAAGAACCCGTCGAGCAGCCGCCCGAACGACCAGCGCCTCCGCCTCGCCATGGCTCTACCAGAGCGCGGGTTCGGGCTCGTGGGCGAACGCCTCGGCCACGCGGCCCGGCGGCAGCTCGAAGCGGTGGGCGGGCGACCACGACGGCGAGCGATCCTTGTCGACGAGCTGCGCGCGGATCCCCTCGGCCAGGTCGGGCTGCGTCGTCGCGAACCACATGACGAGCCCGTACTCCTGCGCGAGCGCGGCACGCAACGACGGCAGGGCGCGGGCGCGCCGGACGGCCTCGAGCGTCACCGACACCGCCGTCGGGGCCGGACGCCTCGAGCAGGTCGGCGGTCGCGTGGGCCTCGGGCTCCCACCTCTGGCGGAGCCGATCCAGGATGCCGTCGAGGTCGTCGGCCGAGAAGGCGTCGTCGATCCACGGACGCCAGGTCTCCAGGTTCGACCGCTCGGGGCTCTCGTCGAACAGCAGCACGAGCTCGGTGGGGCTCGACGGATCGGCGCGGTACTCGAGCGCCTCGTGCAGCGCGGAGAGATGCGCGACGGGGACGAGGTGGTCGGCGAATCCCGCGTACAGGGCGTCCGCGGCATCCATCGTCGCTCCGGTCAGGCCGAGGTATTCGCCCAGGCGACCGGGCGCGCGCGCGAGGAGCCACGACCCGCCCACGTCGGGGGTGAACCCGATGCGCGTCTCGGGCATCGCGAGCTGCGAGCGCTCGGTGACGATGCGGATGCGCGCGTGTCCGGCGAGGCCGATGCCGCCGCCCATTGTCACGCCGTCGGCGATCGCGACGATCGGCTTCGGGTAGGTCGCGATGCGGTGGTTGAGCGCGTATTCCTCGCGGAAGAAGGTGTGCACCTCGTCCGTACGCCCCTGCACGACGAAGTCGTAGAGCGCCCGGACGTCTCCGCCGGCGCAGAAGCCGCGGTCGCCCGCGCCGTCGAGCAGCACGAGGTCGACGTCGGAGTCGTGCTCCCAGCGGTCGAGCGCCGCGGAGAGGAGCCGGATCATCCCGAGGTCGAGCGCGTTGATGGCGCGGGGACGGTTGAGCGTCAGGTGACCGACGCCCCGCCAGGCTCGCGCGATGACGGCGTCTTCGTCGGATCGCTGTGCGTTCACGCTGCCACGTTACACATCACCCCAGATGGGTTTTCGGCTCGGGATCGGGGAAGATGGGGCGAACGCCCGCCGAACGAGAGGTACTCGATGCCCGAAGGACAGGTGCTGGAATTCTCCGGGCTGACCAAGCGCTTCGGCGCCGTGTCGGCCGTCGACGGCCTGACCGCACGCGTGGAGCCGGGCCTGGTGACCGGCTTCCTCGGCCCGAACGGGGCCGGGAAGACCACGTCGCTGCGCATGCTGTTGGGGCTCGTCCGCCCCACCTCCGGCTCCGCGACGATCGGCGGCCGTCGCTACGCCGAGATCGATCGGCCGTTGCAGTCCGTGGGCGCCGCGCTCGAGGCATCCAGCTTCCATCCGGGTCGTTCGGCCGCGAACCACCTCAAGGCCTATGCCCGCGCCGCGCGACTGCCCCTGTCGCGTGTGGACGAGGTGCTCGGTCTCGTCGGTCTCGCCGACGTCGCGGGGCGCCGCGTCGGTGGCTACTCGCTCGGCATGCGGCAGCGCCTGGGCCTCGCGACCGCGCTGCTCGGCGACCCCGGTGTCCTCGTGCTCGACGAACCGTCGAACGGCCTCGACCCCGAGGGCATCCGCTGGATGCGCTCGCTGCTCCGCCACCTCGCCGAAGAGGGACGCACGGTGCTGATCTCGTCGCACCTGCTCGCCGAGGTGCAGCAGACCGTCGATGCGCTGCTCATCATCTCGCGCGGAAAGCTCGTCTTCCAGGGCGGCACCGAAGACCTCGCCGACCCCGACGAATACTCCACGGTCGTCGACTCCCCCGATCGCGAGGCGCTGTCACGGCTGCTCGAGGAGCGCGGCATCCCCTTCCAGCTGCTGCGCAACGGCTTCACGATCCGGCACGTCGAACCGCTCGAGATCGGCACCCTCGCCGCCGGCGCCGGCATCGTGCTGTCGCACCTGCAGAGCAAGGGCGCGAGCCTCGAGGACATCTTCCTCGAGCTCGTCAGCGGCGTGAGGACGCACGCGAGCGCGGCGGGCGTGGTTCCGGATGCCGTGGGCCCGGCGCCCGAGGCGGAGGCTGATGCGGCCGATGAGGGTGAGGCGGCTGAGGCGGCCTCCGCGGCGGAGCCCGCGCCCGCGCCCGCGGCGGAGCCCGCCCCGTCGACCGACCTCGTGGCGATCGTCCCCGCGCCGCAGAGCGCAGTCCCCCCGTCCGAGCCCGATCCCGGTCCGCGGTCCTCGTACGCCGTGGCATCCACGGGGGTCATCGACATCGTGCCGGCCGCAGATACCCGCGCCGAAGACACGGAGGTGCCGCGATGAGCCTGGTGGCATCCACTCGCTCCGAGTACACGAAGCAGTTCAGCACCGCCGGCTGGTGGGTGCTGGGCATCGTGCTCGTGGTCTACGTCGGCTTCACGGCGGGTGTGCTCGCGCTGGCGTTCGGGGGTGTGGCATCCGGCAAGCTTCCGGGCGCCTCCGGGCCGGCGCTCCCCACGGACGGTCTCGCCGCCCTGGTCTACAGCTCGGCGAGCACCGTGGGGTACGTCTTCCCGCTGCTGGCGGGGACGCTCATGGTCACGACCGAGTTCCGGCACAAGACGCTCACCCCGACGTTCCTGGCCACACCACGCCGCGGCGTCGTGCTCGGGGGGAAGTTCGTGGTCGGCATCCTGGTGGGGCTGCTGTACGGCGTCCTCGGCTCGATCGCCGCGATCGGCGCCGGAGCCGCGGTGTTCAGCCTGTTCGGAGTCGGCGCCGAGCTCGGCTCGTCGGACACGTGGGTGCTCGTCGGCCGGATGCTGCTGGCGTTCGCGCTGTGGGCGCTCGTCGGGATCGGCGTCGGTACCGTCGTGCGGAACCAGGTCGCCGCCGTCGTGATCGTGCTGGCGGTGACCCTGTTCGTCGAGCCCATCGTGCGGACGATCGCGGGCGTCGTCGACGGCCTCGGCGAGGTCGCGCGGTGGTTCCCCAGCGCCGCGAGCGACGCCCTCGTGGGCAAGACGATCTTCGGCGCCGTGGGCGCGGGCGGCGAACAGCCGCTCGAGTGGTGGCTCGGCGGCCTCGTGCTGCTCGGCTACGCCGTGGTGCTGGTGCTCATCGGCCTCGCCACCACCTGGCGTCGCGACGTCGACTGACCCGGGGCGGACGGGCTTCGGCCGGCGTGGGGCTGCGGCCGGCGCGGGCGCGCGGGCGGGCGAGTGCCCACGATCCGGTCGAGCGCTCACGTACCGGTCGACCCGATCATGAGCGCTCGACCCGATCGTGGGCGCTCGGCGGCAAGGACCCGCGTCAGGACACCAGGTCGGCGACGTCCTCGGGTTCGGATGCCACGTCCAGGCGCAGCGCCTTGAGCAACGCCACGCCGTGCTTGGTCGTGAGGACGAGGCGCTCGAACTCGTCGTGGCCGCTCAGGTCGATGACGACGCTCGATTTGCGGCGACGGATGACGACGAAGTCGTTGCCGCCGGCCGACTTCCACGTGCCCATCGCGACCGCGACGGGCAGGTTGGTCCCGGGGTTCGGAACGCCTCGCAACCAGGTCCACGCGTCGTCGGTCAACTGCACGCGGTCGATCGTCGCGCGCGGCACGACGATGTTGCGCTTGCGGAACGAGAGCGCACGCTCGGTCGGCGAGAGCACGACCTCGAGCTGCGTCGAATCGAGCAGCAGGGTCACCATGGCATCCATCCTGCCAGCGACGATGGATGCCGTCGGCCCCCACGCCTCACGAGACGGCAACGATCCGCTCGGCGGCAGGCCGTCCTGGCCGCGAGACTGCACGCGCCTGACGAAACCGCCGCAGCCTGCAGTGGGGGTGTCGGGCAGATGCAGTCTCGCGGCCGAGGCCGCTCGCGGCGCGGCCCGCACGGCCCGGGTGTCGGAGGGGAGGGATAGCCTGGAGCGATGAGTACGGGCAGCGCTGCGCCGCAGGCCGCACCGGCCCGGGGCGACTCGATCGACGACCTCCTCGCCCGCGTGCGCGACGGGCACCGGCCCGATGTCGACGAGACCGAGCGGCTGCTGCACGCTCCGCTCGACGTGCTGTCCCGCGCGGCAGCGCAGCTCCGCGACGAGGGGTTGGAGCGGGCAGGGCGGCCGCGGGTCATCACGTACTCGCGCAAGGTGTTCGTGCCGCTCACGACCCTGTGCCGCGACCGCTGCCACTACTGCATCTTCGTCGACACCCCCGGGCAGCTCGCGCTCCTCCGCAAGCCCGCGTACATGAGCCCCGAGCAGGTGCTCACGGTCGTGCGGCAGGGGCAGGCGCTGGGCTGCAAAGAGGCGCTGCTGACGCTCGGCGACCGCCCGGAAGAGCGCTGGCCCGAGGCCCGCGCGTGGCTCGACGAGCACGGTTTCGCCTCGACCATCGACTACGTCGCGCACATCGCACGGCTCATCACCGCCGAGACGGGCATGCTCGTGCACGCGAACCCCGGCGTGATGCACCCCGCCGAGCTCGCGACGCTCCGCCCGGTCTCCCCGTCGATGGGCATGATGCTCGAGACCACCTCACGCCGGCTGTACGAAGAGCCCGGTCAGGTGCATTTCGGGTCGCCCGACAAAGACCCCGACCTGCGTCTGCGCGTCATCGACGACGCGGGGGCCGCTGGCATCCCGTTCACGACCGGCATCCTGGTCGGCATCGGCGAGACCGTCCGCGACCGCGCCGAGTCGCTCATCGCCCTGCGCGACCTCGACGACCGGCACGGCCATGTTCAAGAGGTGATCGTGCAGAACTTCCGCGCGAAACCCCGCACCGCCATGCAGGGAGCCCCGGATGCCGACATGCACGAGTACCTCGCGACGGTCGCCGTCGCGCGACTCGTGTTCGGACCCGACATGCGCATCCAGGTGCCGCCGAACCTCTCCGACCCGCGCGAGCTGGGGCTGCTGATCGGGGCCGGGATCGACGACTGGGGCGGAGTCTCGCCGCTCACCGCCGATCACGTGAACCCCGAGCGCCCGTGGCCGCACATCGACGACCTCGCCGCGCAGACCGCCGCGCACGGCTTCGCGCTCCGCGAGCGCCTCACCGCGCATCCCGAGTACGTGAGCGACGCGGCGACGTGGATCGACCCCGCGTTGCACGTCCCCGTGCGGGCGTTGGCGGATGCCACGGGCCTCGCGGCCGACGTGATTCCCGGGGCAGCGCGGCCCGCCGCGGGAGGAGATCCCGCGACGGGAGGACAACCCGAGGCCGCGGCATCCTCCGCTCCCCGAATCCCCTCCGCTCCCGCCAGTGCCGCCGCACCCGGCAGCGCCACTCCGTCCGGACGCGCTGCGTCCACGGGAGGAGATCCCGCGACGGGAGGACAACCCGAGGCCGCGGCATCCTCCGCTCCCCGAATTCCCTCCGCCGCCAGTGCCCCTGCCGCGCGCAGCGCCGACCCCGGCGTGCTCCGTCTGGCGGAGGCCGCAGCAGACCCGCTCGCGCTCGACGACACCGACTGGACGCGGCTGCTCCACGCGACCGGCGCCGAACTCGACGCCCTCACCGCCGCGGCCGACGACGCGCGTCGCTACACGGTCGGCGAGCCGGTGACCCTCGTCCGCAACCGCAACCTCACCTCGAGCGGCTTCCGGCGCGCGGGCCGCGCGGGCGCCGGGGAGTTCGACCTCGCGGATGCCGAGGCGATCGCCGCGGATGCCGCCGACCTCGGCGCCACCGAGATCTGCATCCAGGGTGCGCTCCCCGCCGACGAAGACCCCTCGGGGTATCTCGACGTCGTGCGGGCCGTGAAGCGCGGGGCTCCTGGCATCCATGTCCACGCGTTCCGTCCGCTCGACGTGCGCGACCTCGCCGACCGCGGCGGACTCGGGCTCGAGGGCGCCCTCGCCGCCATGCGCGAGGCCGGCGTCGACACGGTCCCGGGCACGGGGGTCAAGGTGCTGAGCGAGCGCGTGCGCGGGCTCGTCGCGCCGGGCGACCTCGAGATCGACCGCTGGGTCGAGGGCATCACGGCGGCGCATCGGGCCGGGTTCCGCTCGACGTCGGTGCTGTTCTACGGGCACGTCGAGACCGCGGCCGAGCGCATCGCGCACCTGCGCCTGCTGCGCGGAATCCAGGCCGAGACGCGCGGCTTCGCGGAGTTCGTGCCGATCCCGCTCCCCGGCGGCGACGTGCCGCTGGTCGCCGGGCGTTCCGCGCTCGACGAGCACCGCGCGATGGTCGCGGTATCGCGGCTGCTGCTGTCGGGCGCGATCCCGCACGTGCAGATCCCGTGGACGCGCGTCGGCCGCGAGACCGCCGCCGTCCTCCTGCGCTCGGGCGGCGACGACCTCGGCGGCACGCTGTACGACGGTCGGGTGCTGCCCGACACGGGCATCGAGCAGGGGCTCGAGCTGCCGGTCCCGGATGCCGAGCGCCTCGCCCGCAGCCTCATGCGGCCGTTCCGCCTGCGCACGACCGACTACGGCGTGTCGCCCACCGCTCGCACCGCCGCCGGAGCGACCGCGTGAGCGTCGTCGACGTCGTCGTGGTCGGCGCGGGCTTCGCCGGACTCGGCATGGCCGGTGCCCTGCACCGCGCGGGCCGCGACGACGTCGTCGTCATCGAGCGCGCGGGCGACGTCGGCGGAACCTGGCGCGACAACACGTACCCGGGTGTCGCGTGCGACGTTCCCGCGCACCTGTACAGCTACGCGGCGCACCCCCACGCGGGATGGTCCCGCACGTTCGCCGAGGGACACGAGATCCAGCAGTACCTGCGCGACGTGGCCGCGGGCGTCGGCGAGCGCATCCGGCTGCACTCCCCGCTCGTGGGGGCGGAATGGGATGCCGAGACCTCCGTGTGGCACGTCGACACCGGTGCCGAGGTCCTTCAAGCGCGCTCGCTCGTCCTCGCGTGCGGACGCCTCACCGAGCCGCACGTCCCCGCGATCGACGGCCTCGAGTCGTTCGCCGGTCCGCTGTTCCATTCCGCGCGCTGGGACCACGACGTCGACCTCACTGGCAAGCGCGTCGCCGTCGTCGGCACCGGCGCGAGCGCCGTGCAGCTCGTGCCAGAGCTCGCGCAGCGCGCCGCCCACGTGACGCTGTTCCAGCGCACCCCGGCGTGGATCGTGCCCCGCGGCGGAGGCGAGATCCCCGCCACGGAGCGCGAACGCCTCGCCGAGAACCCCGGCGCCCTCGCGCGCCTGCGCGCCGAGCTGTACGCCGAAGGTGAGGCGCGCTTCGCCTCCCGCTCGGGCGACGCCGCGGCCTCCGCCGCCGCCCGCGACGCCGCCCTCGCGCACCTGCACGCCCAGGTCGCTGACCCCGCGCTGCGCGCCGCCCTGACCCCCGACTACGCCTTCGGTTGCAAGCGCGTCCTGCTCTCGGACGCGTTCTATCCGGCCGTGGCATCCGGTCGGGTGACCCTCGAACCCAGCGCGCTCGACCGGGTCGACGGGCCGACGCTCACCGCCGCGAGCGGGCGGCAGCACGAGGCCGACGTGCTCGTGCTCGCCACCGGCTTCGCCTCGACGCAGCAGCCGTACGCCGACCTCGTGCGCGGCGAGGACGGCACGCTCGCCGAGCACTGGTCCGAGGGCATGACGTCGTTCGGGTCCACCGTGGTCGCGGGCTTCCCGAACCTGTTCGTCCTCAACGGTCCGAACGCGAGCCTCGGGCACAACTCGGCGGTCCTCATGATCGAGGAGCAGGCCGCGTACGTCGTCCGTGCCCTCGCCGAGCGCGACCGCCGCCCCGATCGCGTCCTGCGCGTCCGCCCCGAGGCAGAAGCGGCCTACACCGACGAGATCGCCGCCGCCGCGGCATCCACGCCCTGGATGACCGGCGGGTGCCGCAACTGGTACGTCGACGAGAGATCCGGGCGGCTGACGCTGCTGTGGCCGGGCACGGTGCAGGCGTTCCACGAGAGACTGACCGGTACCGACGGGTCGGAGTTCGAACCCGCGCACACCCCCGTGCACGGCTGACGCAGGGCCCGCGTGGGCGGGTCACGAAGAAGGAGAATCATGGTCGTTCCGCTGCGATTCGGATACAAGGCCTCGAGCGAGCAGTTCGGGCCGAACGAGCTGCTCGACTTCAGCGTGCTGGCCGAGGAGGTCGGGTTCGACTCGGTCTTCCTCTCCGACCACCTGCAGCCGTGGCGGCACGAGGGCGGCCACGCTCCGAACGCCCTGCCGTGGCTCGGCGCGCTCGGCGCCCGCACGCAGCGCGTGATCCTCGGAACGTCGGTGCTGACCCCCACGTTCCGCTACCACCCGGGCGTCATCGCGCAGGTGTTCGCGACCCTCGGCGTGATGTTCCCCGGACGCGTCGCTCTCGGCGTCGGTACGGGTGAGGCGCTCAACGAGGTGACGCTCGGCCTCGAGTGGCCCGAGCCTCCCGAACGCTTCCAGCGTCTGAAAGAGGCGATCACCCTCATCGACAAGCTCTGGACCGAAGATCGGGTCACCTTCGAGGGCACCTACTACTCGGTGAAGGATGCCACGATCTACGACCGCCCCGAGCAGAAGGTGCCGATCTACATCGGCGCCTCGGGTCCCGCGGCGACGCGGCTCGCCGGGCGCATCGCGGAGGGCTACATCACCACGAGCGGCAAGGATCCGTCCCTGTACACGGAGACGCTGCTGCCCGCCCTCGACGACGGCCTCGCCAAGGCCGGCCGCACGCGCGACGACGTCGACACGCTCATGGAGGTCAAGGTCTCGTACCACCCCGACCGCGAGACCGCACTCGAGAAGACGCGTTTCTGGGCTCCCCTGGCCCTGTCGGCGGAAGAGAAGATGAGCGTCCACGACCCGATCGAGATGGCGCGCCTCGCCGACGAGTTGCCGATCGAGCGGGCGGCATCCCGGTTCATCGTCTCGACCGACCCCGACGAGCACGTCGAGCGCATCGCGCACTACGTCGACCTGGGCTTCCGCCACCTCGTGTTCCACGACCCGGGTCACGACCAGGAGGAGTTCCTGCGCACGTACGGCGCGGAGATCCTGCCGCGGCTGCGGGCGCGGTTCAGCTGAGGCCGGGGCGGGGCGGCGCGGCGGCGCACGCGGCGTCCCGCCCGGCGGCGCCCTGTCCCGCGCTCCGGAGATTCGCCGCCGCCGCAGCACGAATCGCGGGCGCACCGCTACCCCCGTCCGGAAATGTCCGGAGTCCGGCACACAATGGAGCCGATGAGCATTCCTGAGATCCGCGACGGGTGGACGATCATCGTGCCCGTGAAGCCCGCCGCGCTCGGCAAGACGCGGCTGACCGCCGTGACCGCCGAGCGCGAGGCCCTCGCGCGTGCGATCGCGCTCGACACGATCGCCGCCGCCGCCGCGACCCCGCGCGTCTCGCACGTGCTGGTGGTGACCGACGACGCCGAGGTGTCCGCTCTCGTGTCGCAGTGGCCCGCGGTCGACGTCGTC
Organism: Microbacterium sp. SLBN-111; assembly: GCF_049739645.1. Taxonomy (NCBI): domain Bacteria; kingdom Bacillati; phylum Actinomycetota; class Actinomycetes; order Micrococcales; family Microbacteriaceae; genus Microbacterium; species Microbacterium sp. SLBN-111. The sequence goes on along the minus strand of NZ_JBMGQH010000001.1, from coordinate 1,721,846 downwards.
CCCGAGGGAGACGTGCGCGGCCTCGACGCCGCGATCGCCCTGGGTGCGGACGCCGCTGGTCGGGGCGCGCCCCGCGCGGCGCTGCTGGGCGATGTCCCCGCGCTCACGCCGCAGGATCTCGACGCCGCGCTGAAGCTCGCGGGCGGGGTCGAACGGGGCCTGGTCCCGGATGCCGAGGGCACCGGCTCCACCCTCGTCACCGCGCGTCCCGGTGCGGTGTGGGTGTCGGCCTTCGGCGCCGACTCCGCGGCCCGGCACCGGCTTCTGGGGTGCACCGATCTCGCGGTGCCGCGTGGCTCAACGCTGCGCCGAGACGTCGACACCGCCGCGCAGCTCGCGGAGGCCGTGGCGCTGGGCGTGGGCCCGCGGACCGCCGCGGTGCTCGCGGCAGCGGCGGCCTGACCGGCCCGCGGCGGCCTGACGCGGCCCGCAGCGGCCTGGACGCGGCCCGCGAATCTCGCAGAATCCCGTGAACCTCGCAGATTTCGGCCCGAATTCTGCGAGATCGGGGCGAATCTGCGACGTTCGCGCCGACCCCGCGCCCTACGCCTCGAGTGCCGCCTCGGCGATCGCGGCCGAAGCCTCTTCGTCGCGCATCCACAGCGGCGCGACCACCGCATGGATCCCCGCCGTCTCCACCTCCGCAGCCGCGGCGGCATCCTCCTCGGCGAGCAGCCACGCGTCGAGCAGGCCCTCCGCAGACCGCGCGCCGTAGTGCCGGGCGACGGCCGCGGCCGACGTCTCGACGCCGATCGCCGTCAGGCAGACGTCGGCCATGCCGCGCACGACCCGGCCGCCGATGATCGGCGAGACGCCCACGATCCGGGCCGCCGTGGACCGCAGCGCCGCCCGGATCCCCGGCACCGCGAGGATCGGACCGATCGAGACGACCGGGTTCGACGGGGCGAGCAGCACCACATCGGCCCGCGCGATCGCCTCGACGACGCCGGGGGCGGGTTCGGCATCCACGATTCCGGGGTTCTCGAATCGGGTCGGAGTCAGGGCGGCGCGGTAGCGCGTCCACCACTCCTGGAAGTGCAGGCGCCGACCGTCCTCGACGTGCACGTGCGTGTCGACCTCGCTGTCGGTCATCGGAAGCAGATGGATGCCGAGCGGCCACCGCTGCGCCATCCTGCCGAGGACCTCGGTAGGGGTGAGGCCCTCGCGCAGCCACCCGGTGCGCGCGAGGTGCGTGCCGAGGTCGAGGTCGCCGAGCGTGAACCACGGCCAGCCCGCGCCCCACGCCTGCAGTTCCTCGTTCACGCGCTCGGTGTCGCCCGCGCGCCCCCAGCCGCGGACGGTGTCGTTGACCTCGGCGAGCGCGTACGTGATCGAGTCGACGTCGGGCTGCAGCCGCACGCCCGAGAGCCACAGGTCGTCACCGGTGTTGACGATGACCGTCGCCTCCGGCGCTCCGAGCCTCCGCAGGGCCGCGCGGACGCCGAGGGTGAACTTCGATCCACCGACACCGCCGGCGAGCACGACGACGCGAGGCTGAGGGTTTGGCATCCGTCCAGTCTTCCACCGCCGCGACGCGGCGCGATGCGTCAGGCGCCGCCGAGCGCGGACCAGACCGCGCGGGCACCGCTGTCGCCCACGAGCACGAGGTCGACGGTCGTGCCGATCGCCACCGCGACCGCGACGACGGCGATGACGCCCGTGATGATCCGCGCGCCGGCGAGGGGACGGTCCGCGCGCCGGGCGCGCCACCAGAACCAGCCCCACTGCGCCACCGCGACCACGATCAGGAAGAACGCCCAGATCACGGGGCCGTCGCCCATCCGAGTGTGCGCCTCGACCAGAGCCGTCTCGGGCACCTGGCGCTCGAGGGCTTCGCCCGCCTGCTTCGCCAGCAGCGCGAACCCGCCGCCGACGATCGCGACGATGGGGGTCAGGATGCCGAGCCGGCGACGCGCGGCAGGCCAGACGCTGCCGACGATGAGCATGAGCGCCGCGAGCGGCAGCAGCACGACGGCGGCGTGGACGAGGAGGGGGTGAAGCGGGAGGCCCGCGAACTGCCACATGCGCTGATCACAGCACACCGGCGGCATCCCGGTCCAGGAAGGTGATGCTGCCCTTCCGCCGTGCGATGATGCGGCGTTTCGGGACGGTGGTGCGCCCCGGCGGCGCCGCCATAAACGCTCTCCCTCGGCAGAAACGCCCGGACAATGCGTTTCTGCCGAGCCGGAGCGTTTATCGGCGCCCGGGCGAGACGAAACTCAGCGCGCCGACCGGCGCCGAGCGAGATGCGCCCGACAGCTCCGCCCTACTGCGCGAGCAGCGTCGGGTCGGCCGCACCCGCCGCGGCACGCGCGGCCCCGGGCAGAGCCTCGAGCACCCGCTCGAGCGCGACGTCGTCGTGGGCGGCGGTGAGGAACCACGCCTCGAAGACGCTCGGGGGCAGGGAGATACCGGCATCCAGCATCGCGTGGAAGAACGGGGCGTAGCGCCACGACTGCTGCGTGAGCGCCGTGGCGTAGTCGCGCGGCACCTCGGGCAGGAACGCGACGCCGAAAAGCGACCCGGCGCGCGGGACGGCGTGCACGACGCCCTCGGCGGTCAACGCAGCGTCGAGGGCATCGGCGACACGGGATGCCGAGGCGTCGACCGCGGCGTACACCTCGGGGGTCGCCAAGCGCAGCGTCGCGAGCCCCGCAGCGACCGACAGCGGATTCCCCGACAGCGTGCCGGCCTGGTACACCGGTCCGAGGGGCGCGAGCTGGTCCATGACGTCGGCGCGGCCGCCGAGGGCGGCCAGTGGCATCCCTCCGCCGACGACCTTGCCGAACGTGAGGATGTCGGGCAGGTACGTCTCGCCCTGCGACGCCTGGAGGCCCCAGAAACCGGCCGGGTGCACGCGGAATCCGGTGAGCACCTCGTCCATGATGAGCAGCGCGCCGTGGCTGTGCGCGATGTCGGCGAGCGCCGCGTTGAAGCCGGGCAGCGGCGGGACGACACCCATGTTCGCGGATGCCGCCTCGACGATGATCGCGGCGATGTTCTCGCCGTGCACCGCGAACGCCTCGCGCACCGCGTCGAGGTCGTTGTAGGGGAGGACGAGCGTCTGCGCGGCGATCGGCGCGGGGACGCCCGCGGAACCCGGGAGCGCGAGCGTCGCGACGCCGGACCCGGCGGCGGCCAGCAGCCCGTCGGAGTGCCCGTGGTAGTGGCCCGCGAACTTGATCAGCAGGTCGCGGCCGGTCGCCCCGCGCGCGAGACGGATCGCCGTCATCGTCGCCTCGGTGCCCGTCGAGACCAGACGCACCTTCTCGACCGGCGCGAGATCCCCGACCCGCACGCGGTGGGCGATCAGGTCGGCGAGTTCGACCTCGGCGCCCGTCGGCGCACCGAAGGACAGACCCTTGGATGCCGCCGACTGTACGGCCCCGACCACTTCGGGGTGCGCGTGGCCGAGGAGTGCCGGACCCCACGAGGCGACGAGGTCGACGTATTCGCGGCCCGCGGCATCCGTGATCCGGGCGCCCGCGGCGGACTGCACGAACCGCGGCGTCCCGCCGACGGATCCGTACGCCCGTACCGGCGAGTTCACGCCGCCCGGGATGACGTCCTTCGCGCGCGCGAACCACTGGTCGTTGAGGTCTGTCATGGCATCCATTCTCCCGGGCGTGCGCGCGTGGCGGCGCGCAGGTGGCACCCGCGGAGGGTCAGAGGTCGGCGCGTAGCCAGTGCGCGGCCTCGAGGGCCCAGTACGTCAGGATCGCGTCGGCGCCGGCGCGACGGATGCCGAGGAGGCTCTCCAGCACGGCTCCGCGGCGGTCGATCCAGCCGTGGGCCGCGGCGGCCTCGATCATCGCGTACTCGCCCGACACCTGGTACGCCCACACCGGCACGTCGACGGCGGCGCGCACGTCGGCGAGGACGTCGAGGTACGGCAGCGCCGGCTTGACCATCACGACGTCGGCGCCCTCTTCGACGTCGAGCAGCGCCTCGCGCACGCCCTCGCGGCCGTTGCCGGGGTCGAGCTGGTACGTCCGACGGTCGCCCTTGAGCTGCGAGTCCACCGCCTCGCGGAACGGACCGTAGAACGCCCCCGCGTACTTCGCGGAGTACGCCAGGATCAGCGTGTCGGTGAAGCCCTCGGCATCCAGCGCCCGGCGCACCGCGCCGACCTGGCCGTCCATCATCCCGGAGAGCCCGAGCATCGCCGAGCCGGCGCGCGCCTGCGCGAGCCCCATCGCGGTGTACCGCTCGAGGGTCGCGTCGTTGTCGACGGTGCCGTCGGCCGCGAGCACACCGCAGTGGCCGTGGTCGGTGAACTCGTCGAGGCACAGGTCGGTCTGGACGACGAGCGCGTCACCGACCTCGGAGATCACGGTCTCGGTCGCGACGTTCAGGATGCCATTCGGGTCGTCGGCACCGGAGCCCACCGCGTCGCGGGTCTCGGGCACCCCGAAGAGCATGACGCCGCCGATGCGGGCGGCCGCGGCCTCGGCGACGACCCGGCGCAGCGAGTCGAGCGAGTGCTGCACGACGCCCGGCATCGAGCCGATCGGCACCTGTTCGCTGAGGCCCTCGCGGACGAACAGCGGCAGCACGAGCTGCGACGGGACGAGGTGCGTCTCGCGCGCGAGGCGGCGGATGGCGGGGGTGCGGCGCAGGCGCCGCGGGCGGTACTCGGGGAAGCTCATGCGGGGGTCTCGGACTCCGGGGGAAGGGTGAATCGGGCGACGGCCTCGATCAGGGAGTCGACGGTCTGCCGCTCGGCGACGACGTCGACGGTGAGGCCCGCGCGCTTGGCATCCTTCGCGGTGCGCGGACCGATCGCGGCGATGACGGTGGATGCCGGGATCTCGGGGAACTGTTCGACCACCTGTTCGGCGACCGAACCGCTGGTGATGAGGATCGCGTTGATGCGTCCGGAGTGGACATCCCCGGCGATCTTCTCGGTGACGGGGACGCCGACCGTGCGGTACGCCACGACGCTGCGGACGTGGTGTCCGGCCTCGATCAGCAGACGCGTGAGCACGGGCTTGGCGATCTCGCTGCGGAGCGTGAGGACGCTGCGCGGCTCGGTCTCCAGCGCGATCATCTGCTCGGCCATGCCCTGCGCCGAGTTGTCGCGCTCGGGCACGAGATCGACGCGGTACCCGACGGCCTGCATCGCGGCGGCGGTGGTCTCACCGACGGCGGCGACCTTCGTCCGGGCGGGGATGACGGCCCGGTAGGCGTACAGCACGTCGACCGTGGTCGCGCTGGTGAGCGTGAGCCAGTCGAACGCTCCGTCGGCGAGGTCGGCGAGGGCCTGGTCGAGCGTCGCCTGGTCGTTCGTCGGCGCGAAGTTGATCAGCGGCGCGATGACCGGAACGGCCCCGCGCTGGCGGAGGCTCGCGGCGACACCGTCGCCCCACGGGCCACCGCGGGGCACGAGGACGCGCCGGCCGGCGAGCGGCTTGTCTGGGGTCGGCATCTGCCGGTGGCCTTCATTCATGTGGTCGACTCTCGTGGTACCAGGTCGGCCGCCCCGCGTTCGAGCAACCGACGCGCGGCTTCTTGGCCCGCTCGCGTCGCGTGCGCGATGGGTCCCCCGTCGTCGGCAGCATTCGCACCATTGCCACTGCCAGTTTCCCCACCATACCCCGGCTCTACACGCACGGTCCGATCGATACCGATCCGATGCGAGCCGTCCAGGGCGTACACGATGGCCCGCAGACGGAGATCGCCGTCGACGAGCGCAGCGTGCGTCGCGACGGGCGCGTGGCAGCCGGCATCCAGGACCGAGAGCACCGTGCGCTCCGCGGTGATCGCGATGCGCGTCGCCTCGTCGTCGAGCGCCGCGAGGGCGGCGAGGATCTCGGGATCGATGTCGGCGCGGGTCTCGATCGCGAGCGACCCCTGCCCCGGCGCGGTCGGCCATTCGGCGAGGCCCAGGTACTCGGCCTCCAGGCCGCCCAGGTCGCCGCCGAGCCGCGAGATGCCCGCGGCCGCGAGGATGACGGCATCCAGGTCTCCGTCGCGGACGCGCGCGAGGCGCGAATCGACGTTGCCGCGGATGTCGCGGACGTCGACGCCCGGATTGTGCCGCAGCACCTGCGCGATGCGGCGCGGAGACCCCGTGCCGACGCGCGACCCGCTGGGGAGCTCGGACAGCGGCGTGCCGTCGCGCGTCACGACGACGTCGCGTGCGTCCTCGCGGCGGGGAGTCGCGGCGATCACGAGCCCCTCGGGCTGCAGCGTCGGCAGATCCTTGAGCGAGTGCACAAGGAAGTCGCAGCGGTCGGCGGCGAGCGCCTCGCGCAGACCGTTGGCGAACACGCCCCGACCGCCGAGCTGCGACAGCGACGCACGGTTGACGTCGCCCTCGGACACGATCGGCACGAGTTCGACCTCGCGACCGGATGCCTCGGCCACCGCATCGGCGACCATCTGGGACTGCGCCATGGCGAGCGCGCTGCGCCGGGTGCCCAGGCGCAGGGCGGCGCTCACTGGAGGATCTCGGGGATCTCGTCGAGGGTGACGCGGCGACCCGTGTAGAACGGCACCTCTTCGCGGACGTGGCGGCGGGCCTCGGTGTAGCGGAGGTCGCGCATCATGTCGACGAGGTCGGTGAGGTCGTCGGCCTCCATCGGCAGCAGCCACTCGTAGTCGCCCAGAGCGAAGGATGCCACGGTGTTGGCGATCACGCCCGTGTACTGCGAGCCCTTCTTGCCGTGCTCGATGAGCATCTCGCGGCGCTCGGCCTCGGGCAGCAGGTACCACTCGTAGCTGCGGACGAACGGGTACAGGCAGAGCCAGTCCTTCGCGTCGATACCGCGGAGGAAACCGGGGACGTGCGACCGGTTGAACTCGGCATCCCGGTGCACGCCCATGGCGTTCCACGTCGGGAGCAGGTTCTTCAGCAGTTCGGTGCGGCGCAGGCGCCGCAGGTCGCGCTGCAGCGCCTGGGGGTCGGCGCCGTGCAGCCAGACCATGAGGTCGGCGTCGGCGCGCAGGCCGCTGACGTCGTAGAACCCGCGGATCGTGACGCCGTCGGCCTCGATCAGGTCGACGAGGTCGCCGAGCTCGGTGGCGTCGGCCTCGGTGACGGGGTTCTCGGGGTCGCGGCGGAGGACCGCCCACAGGGTGTAGATGGAGGAGGAGTCATCGTGGGCCATGCGTCAATCCTCACCCTCGCGGCGCGCCGCTCCAAACCCGTTGACTCACCGCCGAACCACCGGCGGCGTCCTTCGGGTTAGCGGGTGCCAGATCACGTGATCTGGCCGAGTGCACACGTCATGGCGGCGCACGAGCCGTACGCTCGACCAGATCACGTGAACTGGCCGACCAGACAGCGCACCGACGCGACACGACGAACGCCCGCGGCCCGAGCGCGGGCTCGGAACGCGGGCGTTCGAGGGAAAGGGATGCCAGGACGGCGACGCCGCGGCGGAGCGAAGGTCAGCGCGTGTAGGCGCGGACCAGGGCCCAAACGGTCAGGCCGACCGTGGTGGCGACACCGACGACCACCGCGGCGGCCGCGGCGGGGTTGCGGCGAGCGGACTCGCGCGCCTCGGCGACGCGCTCGTCGACGGCCTCGCTGAGCCGACGCGGCAGGTTCGCCTTGACCTCGATCGCGGCGAGCGCCGCCTTGAGTTCGGCGCGGGCCTGCTCGACGGGGTCGGCGATGCCCAGGGGCACGGCCGTCTTCGGCACGGGAACGGGACGCTCAATACTCATCGCCGGCCTCCTTCACGATGCGGACGTCCTGCGCGATGGCCTGGCCCGGGTTCTCGCGCTTCGACAGCTTCTTGAACCGCAGGTATCCCAGCAGGGCGAGGATCGCGGTGACCACGAGCATCACGCCGAAGACCACCAGCGCGGAGAGCCACACGGGCCACCACGACGACAGCCCGGCGATGACGAACGCGAAGAAGACGGGAACGGCCCAGAAAACGACGATCAGGGCACCGACGAACCAGCCCGCGCCGATCCCGGCATCCTTGGCGGTGCGGGCCGCCCAGGCCTTCGCTCCGTTGATCTCGGCGACGACGAGGTTGCGCACGAGCTCGGGGATGTCCCCGATCAGCGTGAACAGGCTGTCGTCGGCGCGATCGCGGAAACCGCGGGGAGTGGTCATCGTCAGCTCTCCGAGGACGTGGAGCTGTTCTTGTTGGCCTGGGCGCGCGTGGTGGCGGTCTTCTCGGCGCTCTTCGCGTCGTCGACGGAGTCCTCGACCGCGTCGGCGACCTCGTGAGCCGAGGCCTTCGCGGCGCGGCCGGCACGCTCGGCGCGCTCGGAGACGGTGCCCGACTGCGACGCGGCGCCGGTGACCGACTTCGCGCCCTTCCACACCACACCGGGCACGGACTTGAGGGCGGAGACGCCGAACGCCTTCACCTTCTCGACCTGCCCCTGGACAACGGGCTGGTCCCAGACCTTCTCGGCCTGCGCCTTGATCTGCTCGTACCGTTCGCGGCCCGCGCGTGCTCCGAGCACGTAGCCCGCCACGAGTCCGACGACGAGTGCTGCTTTGCCCCTCATGGGGTCTCCTCACGCTCGATCAGTGCTGGTCGAGTCTCACGATAGCGATGTATTCCCGTTCCGGCATCCGCCCTTGACATGATCGCGCCGGACACGGAGCATCGCGGTTCGTCCCGCTCAGCCGCGGTGCCACAGGGCCGCGCTGCGGACGCGGTCGGCCTCGGCGCGGGCATCGGGAATCACCTGCGCGAGACCCGTTCCCGAGAGCCAGGCACCCGTCGCCCCGAGCCCCGGGACCGCGCGCACCGCGCCGCGCGCCGCGGCGGTCTGCGCCGCCCGCCCGATCGCCGCGCCGGGCTGCGACTGGACGTACCGGGCGCGGTGCGCCGCGCGCAGCGCGGTCGGGGCGAGTTCCACGCCGAGGAGCGCCGCCGCCTCCGACAGCGCGAGCGCGGCGGCGGCATCGTCGTCCAGCGCCGCCGTCGCGGGCTCTTCACCCTGCGCTCCGAACGACACCCGGACGACGTGGATGCCGGGCTCAGTGGCATCCCGAACCCAGTCCCATTTGGCCGTGGAATGCGTGAGCGCCTTCGCGACGTGGCTGCCGGGAACCGTGAGGACGCCGGTTCCGCGCGGGGCGGCGTCGAGCGCCGGAGCGTGCACGACGAGCGTCACGACCTCGACGACCGGCGCGATCGGTTGGGAGTCGTCGAGGTTCGGGACGACCGGGGCGAGCAGCCGGCGCGCGACGCCCTCGGGGAGCGCGACGATCACGGCGTCAGCGTCCATGGGCTCGTCATCGGTGTGGACGGTCCAGCCGCCGTTGCGCGGCGCCAGTTCGGTGACCGCGACACCGGTGCGCAGCTCCGCGCCGAGCTCGCCGAGCCGCGCGACGAGCGCGTCGACGAGCCGCGACATCCCGCCGACGATCCCCTCGACCGCTCCGCCGGGGCGCCGGAGTGCGCGGCGCGGCACCCTCCACGACCGGGACATCGGATGCCGGGGCGTCGGTCGGCGCGGGAGTGTTCCGGGCCGCCCGCAGCTCGGCCACGGCACCGCCCAGCGAGCCGGTACGGGTGAGCGCGGCGTTGAGGCCGGGGGCGGCGAGATCGACGTCGATGTCGTCCGGGCGCGCCGAATACACGCCGCTCGTCACGGGCGCGACCAGCCGATCGAGCACCCGCGCACCCATGCGCTGACGCACCAGCGCGCCGAGGCTGTGCTGGTGGCCGATGGTGAGCGGCGGCCGCAGGCGGTCGACGTACGCGCGCCACGCACCGGCCCAGCCGATCACGCGGCGCACGTCGGGTGCCCAGGGATTGTCCGGGATGCCGAGCACCCCGCCCTTCGGCAGAGGGGCCGCCCCGACACCCGGCACGCCCGCGACCCACGCGCCCGCGCTGTTCGGGGGCACGACCTGGTCGACGAGGCCGAGCTCGGCCAGCAGCGCACGGACGGTGCCGCCGCGCGTCGCGAAGCTCTCGGCGCCGACGTCGAGAGTCAGCCCGCCGACCTCGGCGGACCGCACGACTCCCCCGAAGACGCCGGATGCCTCGAGCACGGTCACCCGCATGCCGACCTTGGCGCACTCCAGGGCCGCGACGAGCCCCGAGACGCCGCCGCCGGCGACGACGACGTGGCTCTCATGAGCGTGCTTCGCGAGACGCTCGAGCGGATCGCTCACTCCGCCTCCCCGTGCGCGCGGGCGACGATGCGCGTGAGCACCGTCGGATCGGTGTCGGGCGGCACGCCGTGGCCGAGGTTCAGCACGTGGGCGCGGGCCGCACGGCCGCGCGCGAGGACGTCGTCGACGTGCGCGCCGAGCACCGGCCACGGCGCACCGAGGAGCGCCGGGTCGATGTTGCCCTGCAGCGTGGTGTCGGGGCCGACGATCGCGGCCGCCTCGTCGAGCGGCATCCGCCAGTCCACGCCGACCGCGTCGGCGATCCCGCCGAGGCGCATGTCGGCGAGGAACGGCCCGGTGCCGACACCGAAGTGGATGCGCGGGACGTCGACGCCCTCGAGGGCCGCGCGCGAGTGCGGCGCGACGTACTCGAGGAACGCCGCGCGCGAGAGCGAACCCGCCCACGAATCGAACAGCTGCACGGCCTGCGCTCCACCGTCGATCTGCGCGGCGAGGAACGCGCGCGAGACCTCGGCCAACCAGCCCGCGAGACGGTGCCAGGACTCGGGGTCGGCGTGCATCATGCCGCGGGCGCGCAGGTGCTCCTTCGACGGGCCGCCCTCGACGAGGTACGCCGCGAGGGTGAACGGCGCCCCCGCGAAGCCGATGAGCGGCACGGCGTCGTCGAGCTCGGCGGTGACCAGGCGCACGGCCTCGCGGATCGGCTCCGCCGCGGCCGCCACGTCAGCGGGGTCGATCCCCGTGACACGGGCGACGTCGGCGGCGGTGCGCACGGGCTCGGCGAACACCGGGCCGCGTCCGGGTTCGATCTCGACGGCGACGCCCGCCAGCCGCAGCGGCACGACGATGTCACTGAAGAAGATCGCGGCATCCACCCCGTGACGGCGGATCGGCTGCAGCGTGATCTCGGCCGCGAGGTCGGGGGTGAGGCACGCGTCAAGCATGCGCGTGCCCACGCGGAGGTCGCGGTACTCCGGCAGCGAGCGCCCGGCCTGCCGCATGAACCACACCGGCTGCCGCTCGGGGCGGTCGCCGCGGAGGGCACGGAGAAGGGGCGCGTCGGGGGAGGCCATGGCATCCATCCTCCCATTCGCGTTCTGTGAAGAACGGGGATGCCTCGACGTCGAGGAGCGACCCGGAGGACCCCGAGGAAGCCGGGCGTAGAATCTTTCCGTGCTGCTCTGCGTGAGCGCGAGTCACAAGACCGCGTCCTTCGACCTCCTCGAGCGGCTCAGCGTACCCACCACCCCCGTCGCCCCCCTGATCGCCGCGCACGACGAGTGCGTGCAGGGAGCGGTCGTCGTGGCCACCTGCAACCGCTTCGAGGCCTACGTCGACATGGACGAGCCCGTCACGGCCGCCGTCGCGGTGGGCGTGGAGGCCACGCTGAGCGCCATCGAGGCGGCCACGGGCGTGCCCGCGAGCGAGCTCGAAGGCTCCTACACCGTGCTGGGCGGCGGCGACGTCGCCGAGCACCTGTTCTCGGTGGCATCCGGTCTCGAATCCGTCGTCGTCGGCGAAGGCGAGATCGCCGGGCAGGTGCGCCGCGCGCTCACCGAATCGCGGCAGCTCGGCACCACGTCGGGCGAACTGGAGCGCCTGTTCCAGCGCGCGTCCGAGGCGCAGCGCGGCGTGAAGAACGCCACCGCCATCGGCCGCGCCGGGCGTTCGCTCGTGCGCCTCGGCCTCGAGCTCGCGGACAGCCGCATCGCCGACTGGTCCACGCAGCGCGTGCTGCTCGTCGGCACGGGCGCGTACGCCGCGGCGACCGTCGCGGCCCTCCGCGACCAGGGCGCCGAGAACATCTCCGTCTACTCCCCCTCGGGCCGCGCCGCGAAGTTCGCCACGAAGCACGGGCTGCGTGCCGTCTCGGCCGAGACCTTCCCGAGCGCCGTCGCGCACGCCGACCTCGTGATCACGTGCACGACGAGCGAGAACCACGTCGTCAGCGCCGCGACCTTCGCCGCCGGACGCACCGCCGCCGAAGCGACCGCGCCCGCCTCGGCCGGCTGCCCCGTCGACCACACCGGCCGCCGCCTCGTCATCGACCTCGGCCTGCCGCGCAACGTCGACCCTGATGTCGCCACGGTCCCCGGCGTCGACCTGCTCGACCTCGAGACCATCCGCCTCCACGCCCCGCTCGAGGAGCTCCAGGCGACGGATGCCGCGCGCGACCTCGTCCGCGACGCCGCCCGCCGCTTCGCCTCGGTGGGCGAGCGCAAGAACATCACCCCCGCCGTCGTGGCGCTCCGCGCTCACGTCTTCGGCGTCCTCGACACCGAGGTCGCCCGGGTCCGCGCCCGCGGCGACGAGGGCGGACAGACCGAGGCGGCCCTCCGGCACCTCGTCGGCGTGCTTCTCCACACCCCCACGACCCGCGCGCACGAGCTGGCCGAAACCGGCCGCGGCGACGAGTACGTGGCCGCGCTGTCCGCGCTGTTCGGCATCGAGGTGCCGCCGGAGGCGCCCGCCGCGCGCATCGCCGACGCCGGCTGACGCTGCGGCTTTCCGCTGCTGCTTCGCGCTGCTACTTCGCGTTGCGGCGCGCGGTGACCAGCGGAGGACTTGCGACGAGCGGAGGACCAAAACCCCGGCATCCACCCTCCCCTCCCCGAATCTCCTCCGCTCATCACCGGGGCGGCGCGGGTCGAGGGCCTTCCGCCGCGGCGCGCGGTGACCAGCGGAGGATTAGGGGCGAGCGGAGGACCAGAACCTCGGCATCCGTCCTCCCCTCCCCGAATCTCCTCCGCCCATCACCGGGGCGACGCGGGTCGCGGGCCTTCCGCCGCTGCACGCGGTGACCAGCGGAGGACTTGGGACGAGCGGAGGACCGACACCCCGGCATCCACCCTCCCTTCCCCGAATCTCCTCCGCCCATCACCGGGGCGACGCGCAGGTCGCTGTCCCTCCGCCGCGGCGCGCGGTGACCAGCGGAGGGCTTGGGACGAGCGGAGGACCGAAACCCCGGCATCCATCCTCCCCTCCCCGAATCCCCTCCGCTCATCACGACGATCGCTGACCTCCCGCCGCGGCGCGCGGTGACCAGCGGAGGGCTTGGGACGAGCGGAGGACCGAAACCCCGGCATCCACCCTCCCTTCCCCGAATCTCCTCCGCCCATCACCGCGCACCTCCGCCCGCCGCCGCCCCGCGAACCACCCCGCGGACCCGGCAGGATGTACGCATGAGCACTCCCGCGTCCGAGGTGTACCGCGTCGCCGGTGAGGACCGCCGCCGCAACGGTCTGCGGTGGGTCGCGACCGTCGCGATGGGACTGCTCGACGCGGGCTCGGATGCGCCGTCGACCAGCGAGGTCGTGATCCGCCGCGCCGACGGATCGGTCGTGCGACGGTTGAAGCCCGGCAGCGTCGAGGACTTCGAGCGCCAGCTCAGCGAGATCACGGACGATCTGCACGACCTGGATGCCGTGTCCTTCGCAGAGAAGTGGATCGCCGCCCCCGCTTGACCCGCGGGAGAATGGCCGCATGAGCCTGCACATCACCGACGACCCGGCCGCCGACGAGTTGCTGTCGACGAATCCCCTCGCGCTGCTGATCGGCATGCTGCTCGACCAGCAGGTGGCGATGGAGACGGCGTTCGCGGGACCGCTCAAGATCCAGCAGCGGATCGGATCGGTGGATGCCACGACCCTGGCGCACGAGGATCCCGAGGCGTTCGCCGCGGCGTTCTCGCAGTCGCCCGCGGTGCACCGCTTCCCCGGGTCGATGGCCGCGCGGGTGCAGTCGCTGTGCACCGCCATCGAGGAGGACTGGGGCGGGGATGCCGCGCAGCTGTGGACACGTGACGACCCGGACGGCGCGACCGTGCTGAAGCGGCTCAAGGCGCTGCCGGGCTTCGGCGAGCAGAAGGCCAAGATCTTCCTCGCGCTGCTGGGCAAGCAGTACGGGTACAACGGCGCGGGGTGGCGCGAAGCGTCGGGACCGTACGGCGAGGACGGCTCGTTCCGGTCGGTTGCCGACATCACCAGCCCGGAGTCGCTGACGAAGGTCCGCGAGTACAAGCGCGCCGCGAAAGCAGCGGCCAAAGCGGGCAGCTGACCCCTCCTACACCATGGGGGAGAAAAAGGAGAGTTCTCTCATCTTCGTTCCGCGACGGTTGCCTCGTGGTTAGTGTTTCAGGGTTCGTTGCAGGTTGATTCGCGATCGAAGGGTGGGCTCTCGTGAAGTTCGCAATGGGTTCCGACACTCTGGGTGTGCTGGGTAAGGCCACCTCGGGTTCGAGTGATGAGCTGTCGCTGCTGGTCCGCCAGCTGCTCGAGGCGGCCGAGCCGCTCGAGGGACAGTTCCAGGGCGCGGGTCGTGCCGCGTTCGACCGTTTCAAGTCGCGTACCGACGCCATCTCGGCCGAGTTGAAGCTCGCCCTCGACGGCGTGCTCGGCGGCATCTCGGGCATGGACCGCTCCTTCCAGGAGGGCGAGTCGTCCATGGTCGACCAGACCACGAGCCTCGAAGCCGGATCGTCGTTCGACGCCGCGCGCTTCGGCAGCCGTTGAGAATCGGAAAGGACTGACTCATGGTGAACCAGGGAGACCGTCGCGATTACTCGATCGCGGCCTCGCAGAACGCTCAGGACAACTTCAACCGCGTCGCTTCGCAGCTCGAGTCGCTGATCGACCAGCGCGACCGCGACGTCCAGGCCGCGATGTCCGACTACTCCGCCGACGGGGTGTCCGAGGACTACCGCGGCAAGGAACTCCGCTGGAAGAACGCCGCCGCCGAGGTGCGCGGCATCATCCAGACGCTCCGTTCGTCGCTCGAGCGCAACGACGAGTCCGCCCAGACCGCGCTGAGCAAGGCTCGCGCGGCGGTGGAGTCGATCGGCTGACGATTCGCCGCTGAACGCCGGGTGCACCGCGCACCCGGCGTCGGTGGTGGCCGCGCGCGGGGCCGCGCGGATGAGGACATGAAGGGGTTCCGGCGATGACCAGTTGGAGCATTCAGCCATCCGGCGTCGTGGCCGTGCTGAAGGACGTCAACGTGGATGCCGAGGCACTCGGCGCCGCGCTGCAGTCCCTCGGTCCGGCACTCGAGGGGGCCGTGACCGCGACGCAGTCGGGCGCGATCTCCGAGGCGGTGCAGAGCTACTTCCAGCAGGAGGAGAGCCCGCGCATCCAGGGGATGAGCGCCCGCATCGGTGCCGCCGCCCAGGGCGTCGTCTCCGCCACCGAGGCCTACGTCGCGGGCGACATGGAGATGGCCGCGAATGCTCAGTCCGCGGCCGTCGCCGCCGTTTACCCGCCCGCTCTTCCGCACGGGGTGATGTGATGCCGGATCCGATCGACTACACCGCGATTCCGGGCGAGAAGATCGACCCGGATGCCATCGAGACCAACGCCGCGACCGTGAGCACGATCTCCGGCCAGGTGTCGGAGCACGGCTCCAACGTGCAGTTCAAGTGGCAGGGCATGGCGGGGGTCTATGAGGCGCCCGAGTCCCCGACCCTGCTGGGGCTGATGGCCCCCGTCAGCTCGCAGGCCACCCAGGTCAGCGACAACCTCGCCGAGGTCTCCGCTGCGCTGACCGCCTTCGCCGCGGACGTGCGTCCGATCAAGGCCGAGCTCGACTCCCTGCGCGCGCAGGCGAAGACGTTCGTCGACTCGATCCAGGGCGGCGTCCGGGTGCAGGAGATCAACCCGGCGTGGACGGCGGCGCAGTCCCCGTACGGCGGGGCGACGGCGACACCGACCTACCAGGGTTCGTGGGGCTCCTCGACGACGTCGTCGACGAGCACGGCGATGCCCGACAAGTACCGCACGGTCACGAAGGAGTGGCACGAGGTCCAGGAGTACGTGGACCGCAACAACGAGTTGCTGTCCGCGGTGAACGCCCAGCAGGTGAAGCTGTGGGAGGCCGAACGGGCGTGCGCGAACCGCATCCGCGCGCTCTACGGCGCCCAGCCGCTGCACGCCGCGACCTCCGAGGACGACGCGCTGGGCTACGGCCTGTCGGAGATCCCGGAGGGCACCGACATGCCGTGGGGTGCCGAGGTCGAGCGCACCGAGGGCTGCGGTGAGGCCACCGCGAAGTTCGTCTTCAAGGACTTCCTCTGGGAGGGCATCGCCGTCGGCGGTGTGTGGGGCACGATCCAGGGTCTCGGCACGCTGGTGCTCGGGTACAACCCCGAGACAGGCGAGTTCTTCTCGACCGACGCGTACGGCTCGGCGTGGGGCAACCTCGGCATGCTCCTGTTCGCCGGAGCCGCGAACACGGGCGTGCTCGCGCCGATCTTCCAGACCGACACGCTCATGCAGGCGATGGGCATGGGCGGATACCTGCCGCAAGAGGTCCGCGACTTCAAGAAGTCGGCCGACGAAGCCGCCCTGAACACCGGCAAGGCGCTCATCGCCTGGGACAAGTGGCAGGACGACCCCGGCACCGCGCTGGGCGAGTCGGTGTTCAACGTCGGCACGGCGTTGATCCCGGTGGGCGGCGCGGCGGTGGCCGGTGTGAAGACCGCGTCGACCGCGGCATCCGTCGTCTCGAAGATCGCGAAGGTGGCCGACTTCGTCGATCCCGCCGCGTTCGCCATGAACGGCGCGATGAAGCTCGGCGGGGCCGGGCTGAAGGGCCTCGACGGCATCATCGGACGCCTCGGCACGGATGCCACCGGCGGTTTCCACCTCAACACTCCCGACATGCCCTTCGTCGCCGACGACGCGAGCTCGGCGCTGCGCGCTCTCGACGACGCCGGTGTCGACCTCAACAGCGTCACGGCGCGTGTCGAGGACGGCATCCCGGTCTACGAATTCCCGCCGACGGATGCCATCCCCTCCGGCCGCATCGAGATGCCCGCCGGGTCGTTCGACGGCGTGGGCGGCGGAGACGTGCCCGTGCGCACCGACGGCGGAACGGATGCCGGTGTGGCGGCGCCCGTGCGCGAGCCCGAGCTCGTCTCGGCCGGCGGCGTTCGCGGCGAGACGGGCCCCGGTCCGGTGAACTCGATCGTCGAGGATGCCCCCGTCCGCACCGAGACCGGCGGCTCCGGTGAGTCGACGGTCGTGCGCGAGCCCTCGACCGAGACCGGCGGCGGCAGCAGCCACGCCGGCGGCGAGAGCGGCGGCCACGGCGGCTCCGACACCGGCAACGGCGGTGGGCTGGGCCGCGGCGACGACGCCGGCAGTACAGGACGCGGCGACGACGCGAGCAGCACGGGACGCGGCGACGACGCCAATGGCGGCGGGCACGGCGAGGATTCCACGAAGGGCGGACACGCCGAGGACGGCGCGGGCCGTGCCGATGACGCCGCGGACGGCGGCCGAGGTGAGGACGGGACCGGCAGCGGCAGTGGCGACGACGGCGCGGCGCACGCCGCCGGCGACGGTGCCGGCAGCCATGGTGGCGACGGAGCGGGCGGATCGGAGGGAGCCGCGGCGCTCCCGCCGGAGGATCCCGGTGCGCCTGCCTGGCGCAGCCAGGAGCAGAGCGACCTGTACCTGTCGGCTCCCGAGAAGAAGGTCGTCGACGACTATCTCGCCGGTTCGCGCGCGGCTGAGCCTCGGATCACGGATGACATGACCCGGATCGTGGGCGGCCAGCCCGGTGCGCGACTCGAAGGTCTCGACTACCGCCTCAAGGGCGACGAGTCGATGTACCGCAAGGTCGCGACGGCGCTCGAGGAGACGGGACTCCCGGGGACTCGCGCCTCCGCCGAGACGACGATGGCCGGCATGAAGGACTCCGTTCGGTACACGGTGATCCTCGACCCCAGCCACTACGCCAGCGGTACGCGCTCGGTGATCGACGACCTGGCAGCGCAGGGCTACCACCCGTTCGGCAACCTGAAGAACACATGGGGCGGATCCGGGTACCAGGGCATCAACAGCAACTGGTACGACCCGGCATCCGGTCGAGTGATCGAGGTGCAGTTCCACACGGACGCGAGCTTCGCGGCCAAGATGGAAACGCACGAGCTGTACGAGATGGAGCGTCTCCCGGGGCAGAGCCCGGAGGATCTCGCTCAGCTGCGCGCTCAGCAGCAGGACATCTTCTCCCGTATCCCGCTGCCGCACGACGCACCGAACATCTCCTGGCCGGACGACGTGGGCGTGGTCCACCGCGCACCCGGCGCGTCCGAGCACGTCGTGAGCGCGACCGACGTCGGCACTCCCGTCTCCCCCGCTCAGATCGAGCAACTCCGCAAGGACGGGTGGATGGTGGCGTTCTTCGACGACAACGCAGCCGCCAACTACTACTCGGGCCCGACGAGCACACTCGGTCGGTCCGGACGGCCGTTCTTCGTGATGCCCGCCGAGGACGCCGGCATCGTCAAGAACGCTCACGACGCGGCCCGGTACACGGGGATGTCCCCTGCCACGGAACACGCCTACACGACCGGTGGCGAGATCCAGGGGATCGCGTTCCCGTCCGACGGCATCCCGTACCGTCAGCCCACGACAGCGGATGCCATGGGGTGGCCGCACTATCTCGAAGGCGGCCACACCGCGGTCCTCGGTGAAGGACCCCGCGCCGGGTACCTCGTGAACCCCACCCGCGAGTACGTCATCCCGGGCGGCACCGGAGTGATGAACGGTGCCTTCCGGTTCCACCTGGTTGACGGCGAATGGTTCGTCCAGCGCGTGTGGTGACGCGGCGCCCGTTGCCTTGCGCGGATGCCACCGAAGTTAGATTTGTGCGGAGCGCGGTGATACCGCGCACTGAAGGAGCCCGATCATGACAGAGCCTCGCCCCGAGAACGACCTCGAAGTCACCATGAGGTTGGTGCGGTCCGGGGAGCTGCCGTCGGAGCGGCTGGCACCCGCTCTTCTGGAAGCCGAGTTGGCCGTTCTCGTCGACGGAACGCCCGACCCGACGGCGATCGAGCCCCTCGTCGTTCACCGGGACGACGCGAACTTCCTCGCCGCCTTCACTGCGACGGACCAGGTGCCGGCGGAGTTCGGTGAGGGCCGCAGCGCGCTGCTCCTGCCGGGTCGCCTCCTCATCAGCGGCGCTGCCCCCGAGGTCGGTCTCGTCGTGAACCCGGGGTCAGCGGGAGCGATGGAGATCCCGCCGTCGGCTCTGGCTGCCCTCCGCCAGGCGTCCGCGGCACCGTCCACGCGTTACTTCATCCGCGAGCAGATGGTGGACGGCCAGGTCGTCCCGGTCTCGGTGTTCCGTCGCCGCTCCACCCCGGAGGGGCCGGTCGACGAGCGTCTCCTCGACGTCGACTCGTGGACCGACGACCGGCACGGAACGGTCGACAAGGCCATCCGCTTCCCCCTGGATGCCGACATCGAGGAGATCTCCCCCGAGGCCGCGCAGGACGTCTTCGACATGGTCGCCCGCCGCACCTACGTTCCGCTGCAGCGCCGCTGACCGCTGGCACGTCATGCATGACAGTCGCCCCTCGGGTCACGCGGGATACGTGTCAGCGAGCGGGGTTGAGATGATCGACGCAGAGTCCGCGCGCGAGACCGTTCGCCACGCTCTCAGAAGCACCGAAGACCGCGGCTGCGTGCGTTGCGTCCTCGTGGGAGAGACGCTCGACTACGGCAAGTGGTGGGTGCAGGGGTACCAGTCCGAAGCATTCGCCGTTCATGGCGATGTCTTCCAGGCGCTGGCCGGCAACGGCCCCTACGTGATCCCGAAGAACGGCGACGCGGTTTTCACGCTGTCGAGCGCAGAACCCGTCGATGCGCAGATGGCTCGCCTCGCCTCAGCCGATTAGCTCATGAGGCGTGCGCTGATGACCGATCCCCTCCTCTCCGCAGCCGTCGTCGCGTACCTCGGGTGGGGCCGTGCGGCGATGCCCGCCGCGGACGAACCGGCGGTGGCCGACCTCGCCGAGCGGGCCGGCGTCGACCCCGCCGGCGTACTCCGCGCGGTCCACGACGCGATCGGCGCCTCCGATCGTCTCGAAGTCACCGACCTCTCCGCGAGCGACGATGGCGGAGCAGCCCTCTACAAACGACGCCTGCGGGACGCCCGCCCCGACCTTTCGCCGGATGCGGTGGATGCCCTGGCATCCCGGTGGTTCTTCGCCCTCAGATGGCTGGGCATCGAAGCCGGTAGTGACGTTCCCCGCTACTTCGTCCGCTACGGCGGGGAGGGCGCGACGCCGATCCCGGTCTCGCTGTTTCGGCGCCGAACAGTCGACGGCCGGCCGGTCGATGAGGTCCTCAAGGACGTCGACGAGTGGCGCCCGGACGACCGAGGACGGGTCGGGCACGCGTTGATCTTCACGCTCGACTCCGACCTCGAGGAGGTCACGGCGGACGAAGCCGCGCAGTTCCAGGAGATGGTGAGAACTCGAACCTACGTGCCGTTCAGGGAAAAGCGGGCGCAGCCCCACCATTGATCACGAGGGAGATGTCGAGCAGTGATCTTCGAGATTGCGTCTGGCGGAAGGATGACGTCCTCACGGCGGCTCGTCTGCGATCCCGGACAAGCTCCTGGCCTCTCACGGCTGGTCTGCTCAACAGCCCCCGACGCAGAAAGGGAAGAACACCATGACCGACCCTCGCCAGCCGCCCCTCACCGCACAGGAAGCGGAGCAGGTAGCCCTTCGCTTCCTCGCCCGTTCGACCGAGGAGGACGGCATCCCGCGAATCATTCTCGGTCCGGCGGTCGAGGCCGGGCCGAATTGGGTGTTCTACTACCAGGGCCGCGGCTACGTCGAGCGCGGCGATCTCGACGAGATGCTCTTGGGGAACATGCCGATCGTCGTTCCCCGCGCTCACAGCGCGCCTTATCCCCTCAGCCCTCTGGAGGACATCGATGTCCAGATGCGACGAATGGCCCACGATGCGGACTGATGAGTTTCACGACATCGTCGACGCGGAGCATCTCCGCAGATTCCTGTACGAAGGCGCACCCAACGGATCGACGTCGAGCAAGGTCTGTGTGGTCTCGGATGGCGCACAGTGGGTGACCGTGTGCACCGACGAGCGGGCAGCGGTGATCACGAAGACCCGCAAAACGTTTGATAGTCAACTCGAAGCTCTCGACGACGCGGTGGACGCCCTTCGTCTCCTTCGGGATTTCGAGGAGTGTGGCCGCGCATGACGAAGGTGCCCATCAGCCAGACGCTGCTCGAGTACCGCGGTGAACGGTACCCGCTCCACTCGGGAGGAGACGGCTACGTCCGCCTTCAGACGGATGGCCCACCGTCGCACGAGAAGTTCCCCGACGCCATCGAGTTCAATGACGATCCTCACGACGCGTGGGTAAAAGTCCCGCGCTCCGCTATTTCCGCGCGGTACGCGCAGAAAGTGACTGCCACGTGGCACGGCGTTCCCGTCATCATCGGTGAGCGCGTAAGGCGCGGCCTCAGCCGGGGAATGGTGACGATCCGGTACGACGGCGTCGAGCCTGCGACGGCGATCGCGGCAGGACTCAGGGGTAACCAGAACGACGGATGGTCGGCACTGGTGTCGCCCGACGAGGTCGAGAGGGTGCATGTGGAAACGACACGACTCCCCCCGGTGCAGGAATGACAGAGCCGTCGTCGACCCGCGAGAACGTCGCGAGCGGGTTCATCGTCCGCAGCTCGGGAACCTGGGTCCAGACGCCGGACGGCTGGTTCGTCTCGACGTCGGCGATAGCCGAGGGTGGGCCTATTCAGGACCTATTCCTCTTCGACCGCGAGGGGATGAACTCCCGCCGGGTTCCTCCAGCCACGGTCATCGACGCCGAAGACGTGGAATCCGAGGCTCTCTACAAAGGACACTGGATTCCGCTCGTATCGACGTGGAGAGACGACTCGACGAGAGTTCGCGCCCCGATCCCCTCCTCGGCGAGCGGACACTTCGCCGTCCTCTACGTCTACTCCAGCCCCGAGTGGAAGACGTTGGTCTCCCTGCCCCGCGCCGAGGTTCACGACCCGCGGGGAGGAAACGGGGGCGTCTCGTTCCGCGTCCCGCTGACCGAGGTCGACGACTATCGAGAGACCATCACGCCGCTTTTCGGAGCCTCGATGGCATCCGAGCAGACCATTCCGGCTTCGAGAGATCTCAGCACGGTGTACGAGCTCGCCCGCCTGGCACCGGACGCCATCAGCGTCGCGCGCAGCGATACGGCGGTCGTCGTTCGGGCGGACGAGCTCACTCTTCGGATCACCATCGCAGGCCGCACGTGGCGCGTGCGGAAGACCTGGCGATCGCACGACCGCGGGGTGGCGTTCGAAACGAACGACGACACAGACATCGGGCGATTCCTCGTCGCGATACTCGCGAACGACATCCGACGCTCGCTCGGTCTCGCACCCCGGCGACGGGCGGTGACGCTGTCGGACGAGGGACTCGCTCGGCCCGCAGCCTCATTCACGCTTTCGCGCGGGTCGGATGCCGGATTCGTGCTGACCGACTCGTTCAGCCGAAGCCGCTGGCGCTTTGCGAGCGACCTGGATGCGGCCCGATTCAGTTGGATCGCGGCGCTGACGTGGACGGAAATCCTTTCGCGGTTGCGGGAGAAATGACATGAGCCAAGACAGCACCGGCCGACGAGAAGATCCGCACTCCTCCGAAATCGGAAACCGCGTCCGAGGAAACCCCACGATCGACCAGCGAATGGCGCGGCTACGCGAGGGAACCGCACGATGAGCCGGACGCGCGAGGAGACGCTCGCGACGATCCAGGCCGAAAACCTCAGCGGATACCGCTGGTTCGAGGACGCGACGAACGACGCCGACGTCGTGGCGATCCAGCGCACGGAAAACGGCTGGGTGGTCTTCGCAACGGATGAGCGCGCCACCCCGCAGGGGCGACGGGAGTTCACGGAGGAAGGCCCGGCACTGGAGGACTTCCTGTCCCGCCTCCGCTCGGCCAACAGCGTCGCCGCGTGGCAAGAGAAGTCTCGCCGAGAGAACGCGCCCCGCTACTTCGTCCGCGAGCTCCGCATCGACGGTCGGCTGGTCCCCGCCCGGCTGTTCCGGCGGCGCGAGACCGACCACGGACCGGTGGACGAGTTCCTCGTGGACGTCGAGAACTGGGCACCGGATACGCGCGGCGTCCTGGATCGTGGCATCCGCTTTCCCCTGGATTCCGACCTGGACGAGATCTCGGATGCCGCCGCGCGGGAGGTGTTCGCGATGGTTGCGCGGCGCGAATACATCCCGCTGACCCGGCGCTGAACGGCAAATTCTGCCGTCCCGCGGGTTATCCACGCAAGGGAGGACCGATCTCGGCACCGCGGAAGCGTCCCGCATAGGGTGGAAGGTCGGAAGCAGGGAGGGGGCCCGATGACGAGCACGCACGATCCATTGCGCCTGGCCGACGTCGATCCGCTCGTGTTCACCGAGCGTGCGGGCGCGGGGCAGGTCGTCGGGGCCGTCGCGTTGGATGTCGTCATGCCCGTGGCGCTGCTGGCGGCCGGGGTCATCCTCTTCGTCGCCGGCCAACCCGCCCTCGGCTGGCTGTTCCTCCTCGCCGCGATCGCGCTGCTCGCCGTCGCCGTGCGGCTGCTCGGACGCACCGGCCGCACCCTCGGCGCCGCCACCGTGGACGCACGTATCGTGCGCCGCACGACCGGTGCGGCTGCGGGCGCCACGGCGCTCGGCGCCCTGCTCACCGGCAAGCTGGGCATGTTCGACCTCCGCCGCGGCCGCGACCCGTTCGCCCCGGCGATCGCGGCGTTCGAGTTCCCCGACGCCACCCCGACCGCCGCCCCGAGCCGTGCCCGCCGCGGCATGGTCCCGACGCTGCTGCTCGACTCGGGCGAGCGCCTTACGCTCGACACCGCGCTCGTCCTGGGCCGCGATCCCTCGGCCCCGGCCGACGCCCCCGCCGAGGTGTACCGGTGGGCGGACATGTCGCGCACGCTGTCGAAGTCGCACGTCCGCCTGGAGTGGGACGGCCGCCAGGTCTGGGTCACCGACCTGGGTTCGACGAACGGCACGTTCGTCCGCGGCGCCGGCGCGTCGACCCCGCTCCTGCCCCACCAGCGCACGCCCGTGCCGACCGATGTCGTCCTCGAGATCGGTGACCGCACTCTGACCGTTCGGGATGCCGCATGACCACCGTCGCCCACCCCCTCCTCGACGCCGCCGGCCCCGGTTGGGCGGGAACCGAGAGGCGCGCGCCGATCGTCGCCCTCACGACCGCGATGAGCGACTTCCTGCACAAGACGGCGAGCGAGGGCCTGCGCCCGATCATCGTCACGGGCGAGTTCTCGCGCATGACGCAACCGCTGGCCCAGGTGCTGTCGGCCGTCCAGGGGCACTGGGTCGTTCGGACCCGCGCCGACGGGTTCTACGACGCACGCACGGGCGTCCGGATCGACGCCCCCGCCGACGCGCTGACCTCGGTGGCGCCGACCACGGACAACGTCCATCCCCTCTTCGTCCGGGCGCAGGTGGCATCGACTCTCCAGGTCGTGGCGACGGTGTCGACGCGGCACCGCGTGACCCGCCCGGTGCGGCTCGGGGGCGTGGCCGAGGCGGCGGTCGCGCTGTTCACCGGAGCGGAACCGACGGCGTGGGGCGCGGTCGAGCCGCTGCTCGCGCCGTGGGACCGCGACGACCTCACCGAGCGGTCGCGGCGGCGCATCCCGCTCGACAGCCACTGGGTCGCCGTCGGCGGCGGCGACCGCGCGGTGCTCTCGACCGTTCAGGTCGGCCGCACGAGCGAGGGTCTGGAGGAGACGACGCGGGTGTGGGCCGCGGTGCCGGGCGTCGGCCGCGACAGCGGTGCGACCGCGACCGCGGAAGCGCGCGAGCTCCTCGCCCGCGCCGCGACCGTGGGCCTGCCGCTCATCGGCCTCGCGTTCGCGGCGATCGGCGCGCCCGACCTGGCGCGTCGGGCCACGGCATCCCCCCAGCCCGAGCCGCTGGCGCTCCTCATCGGGCCCGTGGGCATCCGCGCGCTCGGAATCGACGCGAAGCGCTGGATCGACGAGGTCGGCGGAACGACGGTCGGCAGCCCGCGGCTCCCGGGCGCGCTGCTTCCCCTCGGCTCGGTCGACGGCGGCGGGTGGGGACGCCTCAACGACGTCCTCGCGACCCTCGACCCCGAACGCCTCGGCGAGCTGCTGAACCTCGCCCCGCACGTGCGCGCGCAGTTGCGTTCCACCGAAGGAGTGCACTGATGCCCGACCAGCGCGACATCGTCCTCATCGAGCAGGCGAAGATCCAGCGCATGCGCCTGGGCGCGGCCCTCGTCTACGGCCACATCGGCGAACGCCGCACCGTCAACGACCACATGAAGCGCCTGATGGGCTCGATCATCGTGGCCGCGATCGCGTGCGCCGCGTGCGTCGGCGTCTCGTTCGTCTCGCAGCTGCTCGCCCAGCGGGCGCAGCAGCCGACCTCGATCGTCCAGACCCCCAGCGGAGGCCTGATCCCGTGAGCATCTACACCCGTCTGACCGTCGCGGGATCCGAGCGTCGCGCCGAGGTCGTCGTCCCGAGCGGCGAGCCCGTCGGCGCCGCGATCCCGCGCCTGCTCGATCTCCTGGGCGAGACCGCCGGAACCGTCGCGCGCCCTCTCGCGGTCATCGCGCCCGACGGCGAGCAGATCGACATCGCGCTGACCCCGCAGCAGCTCGACCTCGCCGACGGCACGCTCGTGCGCCTGGTCCGACTGGATGCCGCGCCCCCGCCACCCGTCGTGATCGACGTCACGGATGCCGCCGCCGACGCGCACGACGCCCGCCCCGACCGCTGGGACGAGCGCGCGCGCACGATCGCCGGAGGCACGGGCATCGCCGCGGCCTTCGCCGTCGCCGGGTGGCTGTCGCCGTGGTCGTCGCCCACGCTCGCGGCCTTCGCGCTGCTCACTACCGCCGTGGTGCTCGCCGCGATCGCCACCGGCCTCGGACTCGGGGGGCTCCGCCGCCTGTCGACGTGCGTGGCGGCCGCTGCCGCGGGACTCTCGCTCCCCGTGGGCAGTGCCACCGCTGCGGCGCTGGGATCCGGTTCGTCGGCGCTCCTCGCCGGCATCGCCGCCGCGCTCGCCACCGGCTTCACCGTCGCGCTCCTCGGCGTGGGGATCGCGCACCGCCGTCGCGGGGCCGCATCGGGCGGGGCTCTCGGCGCCGTCCTCGCCTCGCTGTACCTCGGACTCCTCCTGGCGGGAGTGGATGCCATCGCCGCCTCGGCCGTCGCCGGCGTCGTCGCCGCGTTCGCCACCGGCCCGCTGCCCTGGATCGCGCTCTCCTCGGCGGGGCTGACCGACCTCGACCAGCGCGCCGCGGAGGGCGCGCCGCCGGCTCGGCCGCGCGCGTTCGCCGCGATCGACGAGGCGTACGCGGCGCTCACGTGGAGCGTGGGGGCCGTGGCATCCATTCTCGGCGTGACCGGGGTCGTGCTCGCGCTGTCGGGCACGATCTGGACCGAGCTGCTGGCCCTGGCGTTCTTCCTCGTCGCGGCGCTCCGCACCCGCGCGTTCCCGCTGCGGTGGCAGGGCTGGCTGCTGTGGATGGCGGCCGGCGCGATCGCGGCCGCGGGGCTCACGGTGCTGCTCGTCGGCGGTCTCGGTTGGATCGGCGCGGGCGTGGCGGTCGTCGTGGCCGTCCTGCTCGCCACGATGGTGCTCGTGCAGCCGCGCCCGCACGTCCGCGCGCGCCTGCGCGGCCTCGGGAACGTCGTCGAGACGCTCGCCGTCGTCGCGCTGATCCCGCTGCTCGTGGGCACCCTGGGCATCTACGCCGAACTGCTGGCCATGTTCGGCGGCCGGTCGTGACCGTGCTCGATCTGCGGGCGTTGTCGACGGCGGTGTTCGGCAGCGGCGCGAACGCGCGTACCGAACTGACCTCGTGGGATGCCGCGATCCGCGGCGGTCTGTCGACGACCCGCCGCGTCGGCGTGGTGTCGCTGTCGCCCGGCGCCGGCACGAGCACGGTCGCGCATCAGCTGGTGCGCGCGGTCGCCGCGCGGCGGAGCGAGCCCGTGCTCGCGGTCGAGGTCTCGACCGGGACCCCGGGCCTCGCGGCACGCCTCGGTGCGGAGCCGGTGCCGCCGGACGACACCCGCGCCTCGGCCCGCACGACGGCGGAGGCGCTGAGCGGACTCGAGGTGCGCGACGGCGTCGTCGCCCTTCGCCCGCGCGACGCGGACGACGCCGTGGGCGCGTGGCTCGGCGAGGCCGCACCGATCGCCCGCTTCTTCGACGTGTCGGTCACGGACTTCGGGGCACGGCATCCGCTCGCCGACCTCGCCGGCTGCGCGGCCCTCTGCGACGTCGTGTGCCTCGTAGCCGACGCCCGCCGCTCGCCGGCCGAGCACGCGCGCTCGGTGGTCGACGCGATCGCGGGGCTGCCCGAGTCGCCGTCGGTCGTGCTCGCGCTCGTCGATCACGCTCGGGAGGGTGACGGCGTGGCTCGCGCCCTGGCGACGGGAGCGGAATACCCGGTCGTCGCGGTGCCGTTCGATTCGGGCCTCGCCGCCGGGGGCCGCGCGCGCCGCTCGGCGACGCAGCTCGCCGTCGTGCGGCTGGCCGCGGCCGTGGTCGCGGCCGGGGGAAGCGCCGGGCGGGCAAGCGCAGCCGCCGGAACCGCCGCCGCCGGAACCGCCGCGAGCGGAATCGCCGCCCCGGGGAGGACCGCATGACCGTCCGCATCGTCCACCGCCCCGCGCGGATCAGCGAAGCCGTCGAGCCCGCGGCCGACGTCATCCTCGCGCCGCCACCGCCGATCGGCGAGGGCGCGACGGGCTTCCCGCTGCAGTCGCTGCTGCCCATCGTGGGCAGCCTGTCGTCGATCACGATGATCGTGCTGCTGCGCAACAACCCGATCATGGTCGTGGTCGGTGCCGTCATCCTGGTCGTCGCGCTCGTCGGCGGCCTCGGCATGGCCCTCACCCAGCGCGGCAACGCCGCCCGGCAACGCCGCGTGCAGCGCGAGCGCTACCTCGACTACCTCGAGGAGACGCGCGAGGCCGTCCGCGAGACCGCCGATGCGCAGCGCACCGCGGCGCTCGCGCTCCACCCCTCCCCCGGCACGCTCGTCGAGATCGCCGCGGACCCCGCCCGGCGCTGGGAGCGGCGACCGGGGGATGCCGATTTCCTCCGCGTCCGCATCGGCACGGGCGACCTGCGCGCGGTCGAGGTGGCCCTCCCGCCCGAGCAGAACCCCGTGCAGCCGTTCGACCCGGTGATGCGCGAGTCCGCCGAGCGCATGGTCCGCCTGGCCGGCATCGCGCAAGGCATGCCCGCGACCGTCGACCTCGAGCGCGGCGGTCAGGTCTCGCTCGTCGGTGCGCGGCCCGACACGCTGCGCGTCGCGCGGGCGCTCGCGGCGCAGATCGCGGCGTTCCACTCCCCCGACGACGTGCACATCGCCGCGGCCATCGCCCCCGGTCAGCGCGACGACTGGCACGGCCTCGACCTGCTACCCCACCTCGCCAGCGACACCCCACCCGCCGGTGCCGTCGCCGCACGGCGTCTGGCCCCGAGCCTCCCCGAGCTGCTGTCGCTCCTGCGCGACGAGCTGCGCGACCGCGTCGCGACGGCCGCCGCCTCTCGCCGCGCGGGCCGCAAGACCAAGCCCGGGCGCCTGGTGATCTTCGTCGACGAGGCCGATCACGCGGCATCCCCCGTCCCCCGCCTGGATGCCGCCCTCGACCTGACCGCGCTCGGCGTCACCGTCGTACACCTCGTCGACGACCGCCTCAAGGAGCCGACCTCGGTCGCCGTCCGCGTGACCGTCGAGAACGGCACCGCCACCGTGGAGACCCCGGGCACAGGCGAAGCCGCGGTAAGTGGCATCTGGGTCGATCCCGTCACGCCCGCCGCGCTCGACGTGGTGGCGCGCCCCCTCGCGGGGCTGCGGCTCACGCGTACGTCCGCGCAGGACTCCGGCACGGCCCTCGCCCCCGACGTGACGCAGCTCCTCGGCGTCGCCGACGTGGATGCCATCGACACCTCGGCCGCATGGCGAACGCGCAGTGCCGCGGAGTTCCTGCGCGTGCCGATCGGCGTCGACGACCAGGGCGGCCCGGTGCTGCTCGACCTGAAGGAGTCCGCGCAGCTCGGCATGGGCCCGCACGGCATCTGCATCGGAGCCACCGGTTCGGGCAAGAGCGAGCTGCTGCGCACCCTCATCCTGGGCCTCGCGCTGACGCACTCCCCCGACGACCTCAGCATGATCCTCGTCGACTACAAGGGCGGTGCGGCGTTCGCGCCGTTCTCCCGGCTCCCGCACGTCGCGGGCATCATCGACAACCTCGCCGACGACCCGCAGCTGACCGAGCGCGCCCGGTCGAGCATCCAGGGCGAGGTCGTGCGCCGACAGCGCCTGTTGAAGGATGCCGGGAACGCGGCATCCATCGGTCACTACCGGCAGATGCGCCGCGAGCGTCCTGAGCTCCCCGCGCTGCCGCACCTCTTCCTCGTGATCGACGAGTTCGGCGAGCTGCTCACCGCCGAGCCCGACTTCGTCGAGCTGCTGCTGACGATCGGGCGCATCGGCCGATCGATCGGCGTGCACCTGCTCCTGTCGAGCCAGCGCATCGAGGGCGGGCGCCTCCGCGGTCTCGACACGTACCTGTCGTACCGGATCGGCCTCCGTACGTTCTCGGAGTCGGAGTCGGCCGTGGTGCTCGACACCCCCGACGCGTTCCACCTGCCGGCGATCCCCGGCTTCGGGTACCTCAAGGTCGACACGTCGGTCTACACGCGGTTCCGCGCCGGATACGTGTCGGGCCCGGTGCCCGACCCGGTCGAGTCGGGTCCGCGGCACGACGACGCGCCGCCCGTGCTGCGCCTGCCCGCGTACGACCTGCCCGACGTGACGCCCGAGGCCGAGCAGCTCGACAGCGCCGAGCCCGAGACCCCGACCACCGGCCGCACACTCGTGCAGGCGGCGACGTCGCGGCTCGCGCGCGGCATCGCCCGCACGCGTCCGGTGTGGCTGCCGCCGCTCCCGCCCGTGCTGACCCTCGGCGGCGTGCTGCCGCAGGCCGACGGCGCCGGGACGCTCCGCGCGCCGATGGGCCTGCTCGACGACCCGTCGAAGCAGACGCAGTCGCCGTGGATGCTCGACCTCACGCGCTCCGGCGGCCACGTGTCGATCACCGGCGCTCCGCAGTCGGGGCGGTCGATGTTCCTGCGGACCCTCGCCGCGTCGCTGTCGTTCACGCACTCGCCGCGCCAGGTGAGCATCTACGGCATGGACCTCACGGGCGGCGGCCTCGCCCGCATCGAGCCCTTCCCGCACGTCGGTGGCGTCGCGACGCGCGGCAACCGCGAGCGGCTCACGCGTCTGCTCGAGGAGCTCACGGGCATGCTCGCCGTGCGCGAGCGGGTGTTCCGCGACCACGGTCTCGACTCGCTCGCCGACATGCGCCGCCAGCACGCCGACGGGCGCCTCCCCGACCTCCCGAGCGCCGACGTCGTGCTGCTCGTCGACGGGCTCGGGGCGCTGCGGCAGGACTTCGAAGACCTCGAGACCCCGCTCGCGCAACTGCTCGAACGCGGCGGCAGCTTCGGCATCCACGTCGTCGTCGCCCTGTCGCGCTGGAACGAACTGCGCATGAACCTGCAGGGACTCATCGGCACGCGCCTCGAGCTGAAGCTCAACGATCCGGCCGACTCGCAGATCGCGCGGAAGCTCTCGCAGACCCTCCGCGCCGACGAGCCCGGCCGCGTGCTGACCGACGAGAAGCTGTTCGCGCAGATCGCTCTGCCGCTGCTGGAAGAGGTCGACGACGGCGACACCGGCGAGGCCCTCGAACAGCTCGCACGCGAGAGCGCAGCTCGCTGGGGCGGCCAGGGCGCGGCGCCCATCCGGCTGCTGCCCGAGGTGCTGTCGCCGGCCGAACTGCCCGACGCGATCGACGAACCGGATGCCGTGCCCCTGGGCCTTCGCCAGGACACGATGCAGCCGGTGTCGCTCGACCTCGTCACGCGCGACCCGCACCTGCTCGTTCTCGGCGACAGCCGCTGCGGCAAGACGACGCTGCTGCGCGGCATCGTGCAGGGCGCGATCGACCGGCACTCGGCGGAGGAGCTGGTCGTGGCCCTGATGGACGCGCGCGGCGAGCTGGCGGCGGAGGTCCCGGATGCCTATCTCGGCGGGCACGCGTCGTCGGGTCGGCAGGCGCGGCTGCTGGCCGAGTCGATCGCGGTCGAGCTCGAGAAGCGCGCGAACGACCGGGACGCGGGTCCGCGGATCCTCGTGATCGCGGACGACTTCGACATCCTCGCCGCCGGCGGCACGGAGCCGCTGCGCCCGCTGCTGCCGTACCTGGCGTCGGCGCGCGACCTGCGGCTGAACGTCGTGGTGAGCCGCCCCGTCGCGGGAGCCTCGCGCGCGATGTTCGACGTGGCGCTGCAGGGCATCCGCGACACCGGTGGCACCGCGCTGATCATGTCGGGCGACCGCTCCGAGGGCGCGCTGCTGCCCAAGCTCTACGCCGAGCCGATGATCGCCGGCCGCGGTCGCCTGGCCCGCCGCGGCGAGCGTCCGACCCTCGTTCAGGTGGCGAACTTCGTCGCGAGCGAGGGTGAGCCGTTGGGTGCTTCGGCGGTGGGAGCGCCGGCGGAGGTCGAGCCCGTGGTGGATGCCGAGGGGGCGGATGCCGTGGAGGAGACGACGCGAGAGTTGGCTCCGGCGGGCGCTGCGGCGCCCGAGGCTGCGCCCGCGCCCGTGCCCGCGTCCGCGGCGCCTTCGGGCGGCGACGACCAGCCCCTGACCCGACGGAGGAGAGACAACCGTGCCCCGTAACAGCGTCGCGTTCACACGCGAACCCGTCGACATCGACGCCCTCGCCGCGGCGGTCTCGGCCGTGCTCACGCCCGAGGAACTCGCCGCGACCGCGGTCGAGATCCGCCCCCTCGACGACGGCGCCGCCGCCCAGATCCTCGTCGCCGAGCAGGTCGTGCTGACCGTCCTCCGCCCCCGGCTGACCCCGCCACCCGAGGAACTCGCCCGGGTCTACGGGGCGATCGACGTGGATGCCGACGCCCGGTGGTCCACCGACAGCTTCATCACGTGGGAACCGGAGGGCGTCATCGGCGCGCGGCTCCTCGAAGCCGCCGCCGCGGCGCGCGGGGGTGTCGCGGCGCACCTGGGCTGAGGCTTCACCAGCGGGTCAGGCGGTGCCGCCGCTACGCGGCGTTCACGGAGTGGTTCGGAGAATCGACCGTTACCCGGTCACCCCAGCAACGACCGCACCCGAAAGGCATCGCCATGACCACCACGCCCGACCAGAACGCGGCCATTACCCCCCCCCCCCCCCCCCCCCCCCCCCCCGGACCTGATCTAGGCCGACGCACCATCCTCCAAGGTGCCGCCTGGACCATCCCCGCCATCGCAGCCACCACCATCGCCCCGGTCGCCGCCGCCGCCTCCGCCGCACCCGTTCTGACGTTCAACCAGACCAGCTATACCGGCGTCGCCTGCGGCACCATCACCGGCGCGTACATCACCGTCACCGTGGGCGGCGCCCCCGCCAACGGAGTCACGGTGACCACCACCCTCAGCGGCGGGTACACCTTCAGCGGCGGGTCTCAATACAACAGCCAAGCCAGCGTCAACGGACGCGTGAACCTGCCCGCTATCAGCTTCCCGCCCCAAGGAGGAAGCGGCACGCTCACGGCAACCGCCAACACAAGCGTTGTAAGCGCATCCGCGAACGCGCCAACGGTCAACAACTCCACCGTCAGGGAACCGAGTGGCGCCAAAACTACATACGACTTTCCCGCGGGCACGACGAGCCCAACCGGTGGCACGTTCCTTACCCCCGACGGCGACTTGTACCTCTACTCGACCCACATCGCCTCAGGAGTTGTGGACGCCTACAGCCACGCGGAAACCAACGTGGGATGGTGGGTCACCTACATACGCGCCGATGGGACGGGCGCAGGACGCTACCCAGACGGGACGAGCGACGCCGTCACCCTGACGCCAGGCACCAAAGTGGTCGGCCTCTCCACCTACCTCACACCGCAAGGCGAGTTGGTCCAGTACATCAACAGCATCGCATCCAACGTCGCCTCTGCCGGAGCCGTCGGACAGAGCAACGTCGGATTCTGGACGAGCTGGGTGCTCGCCAACGGTTCGGCCACCGTCAGAGAACCTAGTGGCGCCAAAACTACATACGACTTTCCCGCGGGCACGACGAGCCCAACCGGTGGCACGTTCCTTACCCCCGACGGCGACTTGTACCTCTACTCGACCCACATCGCCTCAGGAGTTGTGGACGCCTACAGCCACGCGGAAACCAACGTGGGATGGTGGGTCACCTACATACGCGCCGATGGGACGGGCGCAGGACGCTACCCAGACGGGACGAGCGACGCCGTCACCCTGACTCCAGGCACCAAAGTGGTCGGCCTCTCCACCTACCTCACACCGCAAGGCGAGTTGGTCCAGTACATCAACAGCATCGCATCCAACGTCGCCTCTGCCGGAGCCGTCGGCCAGAGCAACGCCGGATTCTGGACGAGCTGGGTCTCAAAGCCGACCTGCTGAAAGGCCTCGCGGAACTCTGTCATCGTGATTGAGAGGTTCGGCGCGACGGCCTGTGGGGCGCGGTGGGGGATGACGAGGCATTTCGTCGCGCATCACACCCATTGCGCCCCACGCAGTCGGCATGCCTAGCGAATAGGGACGACCCCGGCCGATAGGCCTCAGCATTCGCGCGCGGGCTAGCTAGCGGTACCCAGCATCCCGTCGAGGCAACGGCCGGACCCATCCACGCATGCCACCCGCCATGTTTGGAGAGCCGGTGAGCGTCCGGGAGTGCCAGCGGTTGACCCGAGAATCGAGGCTCCATCCACCACCAGGGGCCGCTGACGGCGCTCCCGCACCGCCGGCAGCCCAGAACCTGCAGGGCGCGTGTGTAACGCCGACGTCGGGGCGGAGCGAGTTGCGAGTGCTCTTTGCCTTCGACCCGGCGCGAAGAGCGATCCTGCTCCTCGCGGGCGACAAGGCAGGAAATTGGTCCAACTGGTACCGGGCGCACATTCCGCTCGCGGATGAACTTTTCGATGTGCATCTGGCCCAGGTGAAGAAAGCACAAGCCGAGAAGAAGAGAGAAAAGTGATCTGCATGGCCGTGAATCGTGAGCAGCTCCTCGCGAAGCGTCCCGTCGACCGCGAACGAATCGACGCACACAAAGAGCGGATGCTGGGCGAAATCCGCGCCTACCACCGCCGTGAGCTGCGAGAAGCGATCGGCCTGACCCAAGAGCAACTCGCTGAGCGCATCGGCGTGGGACAGCGGCAGGTATCGAAGATCGAACGGGGCGACCTCGACAACGCGAAGATCGGGACGATCCGCAAGTACATCGACGCTGTGGGCGGCGAGTTGGTCATCGTGTACGTCGCCTGTCCGCCGCGTAAGACAGAAGCGTGACTTCACCACTACGGTCGCTCCGGCAGCGCTGCAAGCCGGCGAAAGTGATTGCCCCGGCGCGCCGACGCCAGAGGCGCCTCGTCCGGGGCTTACTTCATCAGACTATCAGGGGACACCGCTTAGGCGACCGCTGGCGTTCGCCAGTCGCGACGGCATGGCATCCTCATCGCGTGCATCCTGTTGATCCATCGAAGCTCCAGCTGGCTAGCATCGTCGGTTCCGGACGCCTCGCTCCCTACGAGAGAGCGTGCGGCGCGGATACGGCGAAGGCGATCCGCCTGTACACCTGGAACATCGAGGCGAGCGCAGCGTTCTTGGGCGCGTACGCAGCGTTCGAGGTCGGCGTCCGGAACGCCATGCACAACGAACTCACGACGTTCTACGGCCGCGCGGACTGGTGGGCGGTTGCGCCGCTCAGCACACCGCAGAA
Source organism: Microbacterium sp. SLBN-111 (assembly GCF_049739645.1). Lineage (NCBI taxonomy): Bacteria > Bacillati > Actinomycetota > Actinomycetes > Micrococcales > Microbacteriaceae > Microbacterium > Microbacterium sp. SLBN-111. Next base: position 1,687,108 of record NZ_JBMGQH010000001.1, on the reverse strand, counting down.
CGACGAAGTCATGGTCGCATCGGAGTATCTCGACGCACGCAAGCCTGGGGCATGGACTGAGGGACATCTCGTAGCCGAGTTGAAGAACTCCTTCTGGGAGGGCTTGCTCGTGAATCGTCTCCACGCCGCACTTTGGAATCCGGCGCTGATCAATGCATTCCCCAACTACACCGGCCGGCGCGGCGAGCTCCGTGATCGGCTGGAGAGATTGCGGCTCCTCAGGAACCGGGCCGCGCATCACGAGCCGATTCACGAACGCGATCTCCGTGTCGACCACCGGTTCATGTGCGAGGTGGCCACATACGTCTCCCACGACCTCGGCACGTGGATCGCCAGCCACTCACGACTCCCGGGCGTCATTGCAGGTCGAGCGGACACCATTGCGGGTTTGCGACCCTCCCGCTTCTAGACCGGGGACACCAGTCGGCATGTGCAACAGATCTCCCCCAGCGACGCGCCGGCCGATGCGGCAAGCGGAGAGCGGAACCTCGCCCGAGCGGCATCCGTCCGCGGAGGAGAGGGAGGCGCGCGGCGCCGAGCTAGCGTGCGAGGAGGAGCATCACGAGGGGCCGTGGCGGGAGTCCCTCACGGTCTGGAACTGATCCCGCTGATCAAGCCGATGATGTGCGTCAACCTGCGTGGCTCCATCGGAGGAACGGGACTCAAGCTCTTCCCGGACAGGCTGAACAACCTCGCCCACTGGGTCCTCGGCGAGGAGACCTTCGTCCGCGGCGGGCAGAAGATCAGCCTCCCGCACCCGCGCTGGCGTTACTCGACCCACGACGGCCTCTCAGCTTCCTGACTATCGCCATGCATCAAGAGGGTGAACCCGCGGACGTTTCGGACCTCACGACGTGAGCTGCGCGGCTGCTCGGGCGCGGTTTGGGGCGCATTCCGCGCGTTGGGGCGCACGAATCACGCCCCAACGCTAGAACCGCGCCCCAAACCGAGCGAATGCCCCGCGGACGCGGCACCGCACCGCCGCGCCCTACCCCAGCGCAGGCGTCCGCGGCGGCACCGTCCGCCGCGGACGCAGCGCCTCGAACGCCGCGGCCATCGACAGCAGCGCCGCGTCGTCGTACGCGCGACCCGCGAACGTGACACCCGACGGCATCCCGATGTCCGGCATCGTCCCCAACGGCACGGTCACCGTCGGCACCCCGCAATGCCGGATCGCGAGGTTGCCCGTCGCGACCCACACGCCGTTGCGCCACGCGATGTCGGCTGACGCCTCGTTCACATCGGCGTCGGCGGGCGCCACGTCGCTGAGCGTCGGGAAGAGCACGGCGGCGAAGCGGTTGGCATCCATCCACTCCTCCAGATCACGGCGTCGGGTTTCCTCCAGACCCCGCAGGCCGACGGCAAGCTCGGGGATGTCGGTGAACGACGCCACCGGATGCTCGCGCACATGGCCGGGATACGACGCGATGTCGTCGTCGAAGCCCGTGTACCGGTCGGGCAGCGCACCCTCGGGGTGCGGGAAGATCGCCGCGCCGTCCACCGACGCCAGACCGGGATGCCCGTTCGCGCGGAGGAAGTCGTCCCACGCCCACGCCGACAGGTCGACGATCTCGCGGTCGAGGAACTCCTGCGACACCAACCCCCGCGTCTTGATCGTCGGCGCGCCCGGACGATCGCCCTCGTAGTTGCTCACGAGCGGGAAGTCGCAGTCGACCACGATCGCGCCGGCCGCCTCGAGATCCGCACGGGCGACATCGAGAAGCGCGCGCAGTGACGGCCGCAGCTCGATCGGCTCACCGGTCGGCCCGCCCACGCCGCGCGGACCGGTCCCCACCAGCGGGTCGTCGCCGATGAACATGCGCGGGATGCCGATGCGCTTACCGTGCAGCGACGAGCCCTCGGCGAGCGCGGCGAATGACGGCGGCCGCACCTCGCCCGCGGAGGGCAGCGGCACCCACGGCTGCGCGCGCCAGAAATCGCCGCGCGTCTCGGGGTCGTCGGCGACGATGACGTCGAGCACCGCGAGCAGGTCGGCCATCGAGCGGGTGTGCGGCACGACGACGTCCATGGTCGGCACGAGCGGCCAGTTGCCGCGCACCGAGATCATGCCGCGCGAAGGCGTGTACGCGCACAGGCCGTTGCAGGCCGCGGGCGCACGGCCGCTCGACCACGTCTCCTCGCCCAGGCCGAAGACGCCGAACGACGCGGCGGTCGCGGTACCCGACCCGTTCGACGAGCCCGACGCGAACGCCGACGTCAGGAAGTCGGCGTTGTAGGGACTCTCGGCGCGGCCGTACAGCCCGCGCTGCATGCCGCCGTTCGCCATCGGGGGCATGTTCGTCAGCCCGAGGCAGATCGCACCGGCCTCGCGCAGCCGCGCGATCGTGAACGCGTCGTTCTGCGCGACGAGGTCGGCGAACGCGGGGCTGCCGGCGGCGACCGTGAGGCCGCGCACCATGTAGCTGTCCTTCGCCGTGTACGGGATGCCGTCGAGGAGCCCCCGCGCCTGACCAGCCGCACGGCGGGCGTCGGACTCGGCCGCCTCGGCGAGCGCGTCGGGGTTGCGGACGACGACGGCGTTGAGCTTCGTCACGGTGTCGGGACCGTCGTACGCGTCGATGCGCGCGAGGTGCGCCTCGACCAGCTCGACGGCGGTGGTGCGGCCCTCGGCGAGGGCGGCGGCGAGATCGGCGATGGATGCCTCGACCACATCGATCATGCGGACACCTCCGGCTGCTGCTGGGTGATGCAGTGGATGCCGCCGCCGCGCGCGAACAGCTCGCGGGCGTCGACGGTCACGACCCGGCGGCCCGGGTAGACGTCCTCGAGGATGCCGCGAGCCGTGGCATCCGCTTCCTCCTCGCCGAAGCCGCAGGCGATCACGCCGCCGTTCACGACGAGGTGGTTCACGTAGCTCCAGTCGGTGTCGCCGTCGGCGTCGCGGATGGTGGCGGGTGCGGGCAGATCGACGATCTGGAACGGGCGGCCCGTGGCATCCGTCTGGGTGGCGAAGAAGGCCCGCAGCTCACGGGTGACGGCGTGGTCGGGATGCGCGGCGTTGCGCTGATCGTGGAGGAGCAGCACGCCGGGCGAGGGGATCGTCGCGACGATGTCGACGTGTCCGCTCGTGCCGAAGTCCTCGTAGTCGCGGGAGAGACCGCGCGGCACCCATACGGCGTGCGTGGCGCCGAGCGTCCGGAGCATCTCGGCCTCGACCCGCTCGCGCGTCGCGTACCGGTTGCGGCGCGGATCGAGCTGGACGGTCTCAGTCAGCAGGACGGTTCCTTCGCCGTCGACATGGATGCCACCCCCCTCGTTCACCAGCACCGAGCTGACGAGCTCGGCCCCGACCGCTTCGGCGACGATCCGGCCGTGGTGCGCCGCCTTCTGCCACACCGACCAGTCGTGGTCGCCCCAGCCGTTGAAGATCCAGTCCACGGCGCCCAGGACACCCGGGCGCTCGGGGTCGACCACGAACGTCGGACCCGAATCGCGCAGCCAGAACTCGTCGACCGGCGCCTCGAGCACCTCGATCTCGCTCGACAGCATCCGGCGGGCGCGGGCGAGCTCGGACGGGTCGACGAGCATCGTCACGGGCTCGAACTCGGCGACGGCGTGGGCGACCGCGGTCCACGCGGCATAGCCCGCTTCGCGGTCGGCATCCGTGTCTCCGAGGGTCGGGCCCTCGCTCGGGAACGCCATCCAGGTGCGGGAGTGCGGAGCGGTCTCGGACGGCATGCGCCAGGTCATCGCGGGGTCCTTCGGGGTCGGGGTGGGCGGCGGGTGCGGGTGGCGGGTGCGGGGGGGGGGGGGGCGGGTGCGGCGTCGTGCGGTTTGGGGCGTGATCGTCGCGTTGGGGCGGGGAATTCACGCCCCGAACCGAGGAACGCGCCCCAAACCCGGGAAAGGGTGCCGCGGCCCGCGTTGCGTCACACATTAAACGTTTAAGTGAAAGCGGCGCAAGACCCGATCCGTCGGGTAACGTCGGCCCACGTGACCCCGCGCAAACCGACGCTGCACGACGTCGCCGCGGCGGCGGGCGTCTCGATCGCCGCCGCGTCGTTCGCGCTGCGCGACAAGCCCGGGGTCTCGCCTGAGACCCGCGAGCGCGTGCTCGCCGTCGCCCGCGACCTCGGGTACGCGGTCAACGTCCCGGCGCGCAGCCTCCGCACCGCGCGCTACGGCGCGATCGGCCTGCATCTCCCGCCCGGCACGACGCGCCTGCCGTACTACACCGAGTTCGCCTTCGGAGTCGTGGATGCCGCCGACCGCCTCGGCCTCTCCGTCATCCTGCTGCCCCACCGGGATCCGGACGACGCCTCCCCTCCCACGGCATTCGTCGACGGGTACATCGTGGTGGATGCCACGACGGAGGATGCCGGCATCCGGGCGATCCTCGACACCGGGCGCCCCGTCGTGAGCTCCGAGCAGCTGCTCGGCGCGGAGGACCGGGTCGCAGGCAGCGTCGTCTCGGACCACGGCACCGCGACGCGCGAACTCCTCGACCATCTCGCGGCGCAGGGCGCACGGCGCATCGCGATGCTGCTGCCGCCCGAGGGCACCGCCTGGAGTCACGACGTCACGCGCGCGTACGAGGAATGGACCGCCGGGCGCGGTGGCATCCCTCTCTCGCGTCGGATCGGGTTCGTGCCGGTGCCCGACGAGGTCGCCGCCGCGATGTCCGAGGTGATGGGAGAGGCGGATGCCGTGGTCGTCGCGCCCAGCGGATCGGCGGTGCCCGCGCTGGCCGCCGCCTCCCGCGCGGGGCGCACCGTCGGCGAGGACCTGCTGCTCGCCGCGTACGTCGACGAGCCGCTGCACGCGCTGCTCACCCCGACCGTCACGGCGCTCGACCTGCAGCCGCGGGAAGTCGGTGCCATGTGCCTCGAGGTGCTGGCGGGGGATGCCGCGGAGCGCTTCCGCGTGCACCATCCGCTGCTGCGCGCGCGGGCGAGCACGGGTGCGGCGGGCCGGGGCTCGGGCTCGGGCGCGGGCGGGGCCGGGAACACCGAGACTGCACGCGGCTGACAAGCCCACTGCAGGCTGCAACCGACTTGTCACGCGGATGCAGTCTCGCGGCCCACGCCTACCCTCGCGGCCCCCGCCCGACCCTGCCACGCCGCACGACCCCGGCGCCCGCGGACCTAGAGTGAACAGCGTGCAGGTGAGGTTCTTCGGCGGCCTCTCCGTGTCGTGGGGCGCGGACGAGGGAGCGGTCCCCGGGCGCGGGCAGCAGGCTCTGCTGCTGCGCCTCGCCGTCGACGCCGGAACCACCGTCGGCTACCGCGCACTCGCCGACGACGTGTGGCCGACCGACGCTCCGGAGGACCCGCGCGCGGCGCTGCAGTCGCTCGCGTCGCGGCTGCGGCGGACGCTCCCCGACGGGTTGCTCGCGTCGGTTCCCGGCGGGTATCGCCTCGAGCTGTCCCGCGACGACATCGACATCACGCGGTTCCAAGACCTCGTCGCCGCCGCGCGCGCCGAGAACGATCCGGGGCGCGCCCGCGAGGCCCTCGCGCTCTGGACCGGCGACCCGTGGATCCCCCACGACGGGTTCGACTGGCTCGTCCGCGACCTCTGGCAGGACCGCGGCCACGCCGAACGCCTCGCCGCCGCGACCCCGACCCCCGCGCCGCAGGCGCCCGTCGTCCCGGCGGCGATCACCGGCCTCGTCGGACGTGCCGACGAACTGGATGCCATCCGCGACCGCCTCACGACCGACCGGCTCGTGACGGTGATCGGGCCGGGCGGCGCGGGCAAGACCACGCTCGCCCTCGAGACCGTGCGCGCGACCGCGGATGCGCTCGTCGTCGAGCTCGCCCCGGCTGCGACGGGAGAGGTGTGGGCGGCCATCGCGGGTGCGGTGGGTCATGGCATCCGTCTGAACGAGTCGGCGCCGAGCGCCCCGACGAGCCCCCGCTACCGCGTGATCGAGGCCGTCGCCGGACGCGACGTCGTGATCGTGCTCGACAACTGCGAGCACGTGATCCGTGAAGCGGCCGAGGTCGCCCAGACCCTACTGCTGAGCACCCCGGGCCTCCGGATCCTCGCCACGAGCCGCGAACCGCTGGGCGTCATCGGCGAGGCCTTCGTCGACCTCGGCCCGCTGCCCGCCCTCGACGCCGACGAGCTGTTCGCCCGGCGCGTGCGGTCGGCGCGTGGCATCCCGCCCGCCCCCGACGAGCGCGAAACGGCCGCGCGCATCGTGCAGCGCCTCGACGGCCTGCCCCTCGCGATCGAGCTCGCCGCCGCCCGCGCCCGCACGCTCACGCTCGCGGAGATCGACGCCGGACTCAGCGACCGCTTCGCGCTGCTCGCCCACGGTCCACGGCTGAGCCCCGACCGCCACCGGACGCTCCGGGCCCTCATCGACTGGAGCTGGGACACCCTCACCGACCCCGAACGGGTGGCGCTGCGCGCGTCGTCGGTGTTCCCCGACGGCATCGGCAGCGGCGACGCCGCCGCCATCGCCGAGGCGTTCGGAGTGGATGCCACGGTCTTCGACGCCCTCGTCGACCGATCGCTGCTCGTGCGGCGCGACGGCCGCTTCCGCCTCCTCGAGACCGTGCGCGAGTACGGGCTCGACAGGCTGCGCGCCGAGGGCGCGGAGACCGAGTACCGCGAGCGCGCGGCCGATGTGCTCACGGTACTCGCGGCCGAGCAGGAGCGCACGATGCGAGGACCCGGGCTTCCCGCCGGCCTCGCGTGGTTCGACGCCAACGAGGAGAACGTGTCCTCCGCGCTGCGCACGCGCGCGGCCTCGCCGGATCGACGTCCCGGACGACGGCTGCTGCGCGCCCTTCTGTGGGCGTGGGCCGTGCGCGAGCGCATGGAAGAGCTGCGTCCCGCGCTCGCGCAGTTCTCCGACCCGGACGCGCCTCTTGACGACGAGCCCGCCGTGGTGGTCGAGGCGCTCGCGCTGTTCTCCGCATCCTTCCCCGAACCGGGCCGCACCGCGACGTTCGACGGTGGCGAGTTCGCCGCCCGCCGCGCGGAACTCGTGGAAGCCGCACGTCGGTATCCATCGGAGGTCACCGTGCTCGTCGGGCCGCTGTTCGGCTTCGTCGAGAGCGTGCGGGAGGCGGCCGCGTCAGGACTCGAGGAGCCGTGGCGCATCGACGTCTCGGACGACGAGATCGAGGCCGCTCCCCCGTGGTCGCGCGCGATGCTCCATGTCGTGCGGGCGGGCGCCGCGGTCAACGCGGGGGAAACGGCCACCCTCGGCGTCGAGAGCGAGAAGGCCGTCCGGCTGTTCTCCGAGGTCGGCGACCCGTGGGGGACGGGGATCTCGAGCCAGCTCTGGTCCGAATGGCTCATGCTCGACGGCCGGCTCGAGGAAGCGCTGGAGGTGACCGACCGCGGCCTCGAGGTCGTGTCCGGTCTGACGTCCGTGTCCGACCTCCTGCAGTTGCGCGCCCAGGCCGTCGGCATCCTGCTCCGACTCGGCCGGCTGGAGGAAGCCCGCGCCCGCGTCGACGACATGGGCGACATCGCCGAGACCGACGGATCGGTGCGCGCCCTGTCCCAAGCGCGGATGGCCGCCACCCAGGTCGAGATCGCGGCGGGCGACGGCGCCGCAGCCCTGCGCCAGTCGGAGTCGATCCCCCTCGAACCAGGCTTCCCCGAGCAGCTCACGGCCTGGGCGGGCGCACAGCGCGCCGAGGCGCTCCTGCTGCTCGACCGCCCTGACGAGGCGCGCGCCGCCCTCCGCGAAGCCGTGCCCCTCGCGGTCCGGTCGCACGATCACCCGGTCGTGGCATCCGTCCTCGTCGCCGTCGCGGGCTGGAACGCCGCCGTCGGGCGAGCCGACCTCGCACGGGAGACGCTCGCACGCGCCGCGACCGTCCGCGGTGCCACCGACGAGCGCGAACCCTTCTGGCGATGGGTGGAGGAACGCCTCGGCGGTCCTCCGGCCTCTGCCCCTGGCATCCCTCCCGCTCTTCTCGGAGAAGTGGATGCCGACGTGCTCCTGGCTCTGCTCGACTGAGCCTGGCGCACTTCGGCGCGGACCGGAAAAGCCGCTGAAAGCGGATTCTTCTCTTTCGGCGCCCTTTCGCTGCGTCAATGAATACGACGCAAATGATGCATCAATTGGACGGATCCGACGTCGAACGCCGTCTGCTCCCGTTTGGCGGGAAGCCTCTCGACGAATCAGATCTCCAGATCGAGGGATCACCGGGTAAAGGCTTTCAGGTGGGCCGCGCATGGTCCACCTGAGGTTCCCACGAATCTCTGCCGTCGTCGGGGCGCGTCTCCATCCTTCTTTCCGTCGAAGCAACCGCCCATGTCGAGAATGCGGACACGGACGTTGTCGCCGAGCCCGACGAGATCATCCGAATCCTCGGGAGTACCGCCGGATCGTGGAACGATCCGGATTCCGCAGCACCGCGCTGGCGCGAACGGCGTTACGACGCCGGCAGGGCTTCCGATCCGGCTGATGTTTCGGGCCTCGGGAACGCCTGGCTGCGGGTGGCGGGAAACCTGGGCGCGGACACCGGAGAAACTCCGGCGTCCGCACCCGGCATGGCGAATCAGGCCACGACGATGATCTGCGCCGAACCGCGGACGCCACCGTTGTTGCCGGTGTTGGTCTCGCCGGCCGTCACCTCGAGGTTGCCGTTCATCGTGTAGCTGGTGTTCGTCGGGCCGCCCACGACGTGCGCCCACCGAACGGTGTACTGCCCCACCGGGAGCGCCGCCGAATGGATGTACGTGTAGTAATCACGACCCCCATTCTGGAAAGTGTTCAGCAACACCCATCCCGCCGTGGTGACGCCGTTTCCGGGCAGCCCGAGCGTGGCGCCCGGGTTGTTGTTCGCCGAGGGAACGCTGAAGGTCACCTGCGCGTTCGGCGCCGCGTCCGGACCGACGTTCTGGAACGTGAAGTCGACGAACGGCGTCTGTCCACGTGCGACCCGGTTGGCGTTGACGACCGGACCGGAGACGTAGACCAGGTCGAACCTCGCCGGTGGGACGGTCGAAGCCGAGGCCGCCGGGGCCGCGACCGCGGCGGCGACGACGGGGACGGACCACGCGGCCCCCTTGATGATCGTCCGGCGATGGACTCCGCCGTGGGACTCCTGCGGGGAGGGATTCTCGTGCGACATGGGACTCATTTCTCGAAGGAATGCGGTACCGCTCAGCATGCCGAGGCGCTCCCCCAGCGAAGAGGCGGTGCGCGCATCACGGAGAAAAGCGTCGCCTCACGACGCAAAAGTCCGGGTTTCGCCCCTGCGGGGCGCGCGCCTGCACGGGACTGGAAAAGCATCGATTCACTTGAAATCGGTCAGGGGCGAATACCCGAATGCGTTCGACTTCTTTCCCACGGCGACCGATGGCGAAGATGAATACGTGAGCAACGGAGGCCATACGTGACCATGGGAGACGCCGCAGCCCAGAACTGCGATGATTTCGGATGGGGGCCCGTCGGTCCTATTGACCACACCCTCGTCGCCGAGACCGCCCAGTCGGAGTACTACGGGTACGGCCGGGCCTGGTCACGCTCGTCGGAGTACACGCTCCGGGGCGATGCGCGATCTCTGTACCTCGTCCTGACCGTCGAGGGCGGCTTCGAGTTCACCGTCGACGGCGACACCGTGACCACCCAACCGGGCGAGTTGATCTTCCTCGACGGTCGGGACGGCAGCGCCGCGCGCACGCGGATGGAGACGGCGAGATTCGTCTGGTTCCTCCGACCGACGGTCCTCGATCCTCGCCGTTCCCGGTTCGCTCTCAACGAGCCGATCGATACCTCCAATCCCCCCATGCAGAGCCTCGTCTCGATGACCAACGCGCTCCTGAACGCGGGAGACGATCTCCCGGCGACGACCCAGGGCCACATCGGTCGCGCCGCGGAACACCTCATCGCCGCCGCGCTCAACGAACGGCCCGTGGCATCCGAGACTGCGGCCATGCACCGCGACGGCCTCTTCACGACGGCTCAACTCCTGATCGACCGACACTTCCGTGACCCCGTGTTCGGGGTGAACGAGCTGGCCCGTCAGCTGGCCAGCAGCACGAGCCACGTCCATGAGATCTTCTCCTCCATGGGCACGACACCCCGGCGGGAGTTGGAGCGCCGACGCCTCAGCGAGGTGGCCGCGCTGCAGAAAGCGAGCCCGACGCTCGAGCAGATCGTGCAGGACTCCGGGTTCACCACGATGCGGCAGTACCGAGCGGCCGTCGCTCGTCAGGGCCGGAGACCGCGATCCGAGGAGAACCCTTCCGGCTGAGTTCCCGCCGATGTCCCGACGGACGCGTCTCGGCCCGTCGGGAGGACGGGAAAAATGTCGACCACGCGCGTCACGATCTGCGCCGTCCGTCGTCTCTCTGATGAAAGCCCGACGACCGAACGGTGACCCATGGAGACGACGATGACGGCGATGTTCCGCCCCCGAGACACGCGACCCCTTCCCCGCGGGATGGTCCGCCTGCACATGAGCACCTTCGACAGCAACGGGTTCACCGTTCACTACGAGGACCTCGTGGTCTCGCCCGAGCAACTCGGATCGGCCTTCCGTGCGCTGGGCGCTCCTCTCCGCGCCGATGCACTGGACTCCGGCGACCAGGGACTGGCATCCATCGGGATCCTCGGATGACCGCGGTCATGGCCCGCACCCGCGCCGACATCGTCCGGACCCCCGACCGTGAACTCACCCGCCGTGCCCTTCCGCGACGGGACGCCGCGAGCCGGATCCGGGTGATCCCCGTCGACGGCACCGCGCCGATCGATCTGCCGACGCTGCCCGTCGGGCTCCGGGTGCGATCGCTCGACGGCTCGATCGACGAGGCGGGACATCTCCGCGTGCACGTGCTCTTCACCAACGGACGCCTCTGGAGTTTCGGACCCGAATCGGACCGGTGGGAGCAGGAGGCACTCGGCATCGAGCGCGTGCACATCAGCGCATCCGGCCGGGAGAAGGCGCTCCTCCGGGCGGACGGGGTCATCGAGCTGGTCGACGGCGAGCGGACGACGAGGTGGACGCACCCCGGTCGGTGGTCGAGCCTTCCCTACCGTTCCGTGCTGGCATGCACCGAGGACGGCGAGCCCGCGGTGTACACGCTGTCCTCCGCCGGCGACCTGTCGGTCGTGCGTGCGGACGGCGCCCGCCTCGTCGACCGTCGCGTGTCGGCCGTCGCCGCGGAGCCGGGCGAGAACGGGACCGTCGTGTACGCGCGCCCGCAGGAGTTCCGGGTCGGCCGCCCCGACGGCACCTCGACCCGACTGGGATCCCGCTTCCGCGACATCCGCCCGTGGGCACGTACGACGATGCGCGCCGTGACGTCGACGACGACCGCCGACGGTGCCGTGGTGGTCCTCGCGCACGATCTCGAGCAGAACCTCCATGTGTGGAGCTCGACGGCCCCCGCCTGCCGCTATGCCACGCTCGGCGAAGTGACCACGTTCCCGCACGCCCTGGCCGACCAGCGGGGCGTCGTCGCGACGCGCGGCGGCTCCATCCGGTGGGTGTACCCCCACGGTCAGACGCTCCCGGTCGAGGCCGGAGACCTTCCGGGGCGGGCGCGGGCGGTCGAACTCCGCACCGCCGTCGCCGCCGGCGGCGAGAGGACGGTCTACGCGCGCGGTTCCGACTGCCGACTGTACTCGTCGCACGCGGGGTCGTCGCAGTGGCAGCTCGTCGCCGACGACGTCGAGGTGTTCGACCTGATTCCCGGACGGGCCCACATCATCGTGGCATCCACGGCCTGAGACCCGTCACCGGGGCGGGATGCCTCCGGCGGGCTCGGGTGCCGTCCCCGTCACCGGGATGCGGGGGACGGCGTGAGGTGCACGAAGACCGCCGGACCGCGCCTTCCCGTCGCCGGATCGAAATACCGGATGCCGAGGGTGAAGGGCCCTTCGCCGGAGACGCGGAAGACGGCCGAGAAGACGCCGTCGGCGTCGAGAGTCATCGGATCGGGTCGGCAGGGGTCGGCGTCCGGCACCTTGATGCGCTGCACCGCGGCATCCGGAATCCCCGTCACTCGGAGCTCGAATCGGTCCGCTTCCACCGTCGAGCCGTCCGTCGGTGACGCGAACGCGGGAGGCGCTGCGACATCGATGGCGATGGGGGCGCTCGGTGGCGATCGGCGCTCGCCCACCGACTGCCGCACCGTGAGCGTGTGCGCGCCCGGCCCGAGGATCTCCGCGTCGGAGACCGCGCAGTCCGCCGCGTCGAGCGTGTCGGCGCGCCACCGGCCACCCGGGTCGGCGGTGGTGGTGGTCACGATCCGCCCGCTCGCATCCGACACCTCGATGCGCGCCCCGGCCCGCGCGCCGGAACCGGACAGCACCGGGTACAACCCGTCGGCACCGGACCCTTCTACCTGGACCGACAGGACGGGAAGGGATGCCGGCGGGGTCGACGGCGACGGGGAGGGTGTCGGGGGCGTTACCGCCGGTGACGTTGCCGCGGGTGTCGGCGCGACAGGGTCCGGCGCGACCGGTGCCGGAAGGCGGGGAGCCGGGGCGCGGTCCGTCGGCGCGGTGTCGCGATCGCCTTCGTCCGCGGGCGGGTTCGACGCGGATGCCGAGGGTGTCGGCGCTGAGGTGCGCGCGGGGGCAGGAGGGGCGTCCGCGCCCGTCGAGGAGGACGCCGTCGGACGAGACTCCGCCGCGACCGGTCGGGCCTCCGTGGGATCGGCGACGAACGCGACCGCGGCGAAGGCAGCGGTCGCCACGGCGACGGTGGTGACCGCGACCGCGATCGACACCCCGGCCCGCTGACTCACCCAGCGAGCGCGGCGACGACCTCGCCCGGAGCCTGCCGCGACAGTGGCGACCGCCCCGCCGCGCGCCCACGCCGCCGCCGTGGAGGCGGCAGCCACCCCCACCACGATGGGGACGAGCACCTTGGCCAGACGGGCGGACCCCCCGGACACCTCGCTCCACGCGATCGCGCACCCGTCGCACTCGTCCGTGTGCGCGCGGACACGACGAGCGGCGTCCGACGTGATCCGCTCCGAACGGAGCAGGCGGATGACCTCCACGCAGTCCTCGCTGCGTGCGGACGTGAGCTGCGACGACATCCAGGCGTCGCGGAAGCCGCGGCGCGCCCGGTTCACCAGCGCCGACGCGGCGTTCGGCGCCACCCCCAGCATCGGCGCGAACTCCCGGGGACGCAGCCGCTCGACCTCGCTGTACCAGAGCGCCTCCTGCCAGCGCGGAGGCAGGGAGCGGAACACCTCGTACGTCGGGCCGGAGGAGAGCTGGACCGACGCGTCCTCGTCGACGAGCATCCGGACCGCGGCCTTCTCGTCGGTCGGATCGAACGCCTCGTCCCGAGCATCGACCGTGCCCCAATCGCGGGCGACACTGCGCACCGCCGTCAGGAGATACGCCCGGAATCCCATCGTGGGGCCGCCGCCGTTGCGGATCGCCTTCAGCACGCGGGCGAAGGCCTCGGACACCACGTCGTCCGGGTCGAGCGACGTGAAGGCGCGCGCCGCGTTCCCCGCGGCCCGGCGGTGCCGCAACCACAACTCGGCGTAGGCGGCGGAATCTTCGCGCCGTACGCGCTCGACCAGCGCATTGTCGGAGCGGTCGTTGGCATCCACATCGTCGATCGGCGGCACTGTCTCTCTTCCGTCGATCCCCTCGGTACGGCGGTCGGCGGGCCGCCGCACCGATTCTCGCCGCCGCCCCCACCGCGGCGGGCCCCGCGACCGGAATCGGCGACAAATCGACCGATTCGTGGCGCGTTTCTCGCGGAATGCGCAACTCCCCCTCGCCGCAGCGAGGGGGAGTTCGGTGGCGCGGGCCCGGCGGATCAGGCCTTGCGCATGTAGGCGCGGACCGTCAGCGGAGCGAACACCGCCACGATGACGGCCGCCCCGATGAGCGAGATGACCGCATCCGATCCGAGCGTTCCGCTGTTGACGAGGTCGCGGACCGCCGTGACCAGGTGCGACACCGGGTTGACGTCGACGAACCACTGCAGCCACGACGGCATCGTGTTGGAGGGCACGAAGGCGTTCGAGAGGAACGTCAGCGGGAACAGGATCAGCAGCGACACCCCCTGCACGCTCGACGCGGTGCGGGCGATCACGCCGAAGAACGCGAAGACCCAGCTGATCGCCCACGAGCACACGATCACGAGCAGACCCGCGACGACCACCGCACCGAGTCCGCCTTCGGGGCGGAAGCCCATGACGTAGCCCATCGCGAACGTCAGGGTCGTCGCGATCGTGTAGCGGACCGTATCGGCCAGCAGCGCCCCGGACAGCGGCGCGATGCGCGCGATCGGCAGCGACCGGAACCGGTCGAACACGCCCTTGTCCATGTCCTCCCGCAGCTGCACGCCCGTCACGACCGAGGTCGTGATGACGGTCTGCACGAGGATGCCGGGGATGATGATCGGCAGATAGCTCGCGACATCGCCGGCGATCGCGCCGCCGAAGATGTACGTGAACATCAGGGTGAACAGGATCGGCTGCACCGTGACGTCGATGAGCTGCTCGGGCGTGCGGCGGATCTTCAGCAGACCGCGCCACGCCATGGTCAGGGTGTTGCGGAACGTCTGCCCCAACCCCGCGGTGCGGGGCAGGTCGCGCGGAATCGTGATCGCGGTCATGAGCGGACTCCTTCCAGGTCGGCGGCGGTTTCGCGCGCCGCGTCGTCGTCGGCCGGCACTCCGCTGCCGGTGAGCGTGAGGAACACCTCGTCGAGCGTCGGCTGCTGAACGCTGAACTCGCTCAGGTGCACACCGGCCGTGCGGAACGCCACGAGAAGGTCGGTGACCTCATCGGGGTCGGACATCGGCACCGTGAGGCGCGCCGCCTCCGGAGACACGATGGCCGTGGCATCCAGGACCCGCGCGACGGTGGCGCGCGCGACCTCGAGGTCGGAGCCCGGCTGCAGGCGCAGCACCAGCGACGCCTGACCGATGGATGCCTTGAGCTCGAGCGCGGTGCCCTCGGCGACGACGCGTCCGCGGTCGATCACCGCGATGCGGTCGGCGAGCTGGTCGGCCTCGTCGAGGTACTGCGTCGTGAGCACGACCGTGGAGCCGGTCGAGACCAGCCGCCGGATCGTGTCCCACATCTGCCCGCGCGTGCGGGGGTCGAGACCCGTGGTCGGCTCGTCGAGGAAGATGAGCGGCGGTTGGGCGATGAGGGATGCCGCGAGGTCGAGGCGACGGCGCATGCCGCCGGAAGAACTTCGCCAGCGGGCGGGATGCGGCCTCGGTGAGGCCGAACTCCTCGAGGAGCTCCGTCGACTTGCGGCGGGCGTCGGCCCGCGAAAGCCCGAGCAGGCGCGCGAAGATGATGAGGTTCTCGGTGGCCGAGAGCTTCTCGTCGACCGACGCGAACTGCCCCGTGAGGCCGATGAGCTGCCGGACGATGTGGGCGTCCTTGACGACGTCGTGGCCGAAGATCTCGGCCCGTCCCCCGTCGGGACGCAGCAGCGTCGTGAGCATGCTGATGGTGGTGGTCTTTCCGGCACCGTTGGGGCCGAGAACGCCGTAGACGGTCCCGGCTTCGACGACGAGATCGACGCCGTCGACGGCCCTGTTCGAGCCGAACGTCTTGACGAGCCCTTCGGCTCGCACCGCGGGAACGCGGGTGGATGAGGTGGTCATGACGACAGGATGCGCCGGGCGCCCTGTCGCGCCGCTGTCACGGCGGCGGGGGCGCTGTCACGGCGCTGTCACGGCCGGGTCGCGGCGGAGTCCGGCGCTCGCCGGAAGGGGTGAAAGACGCTCCTCCGTGCCAGGGGCGGGGCGGTGCCTTGATACGTTCTGACCTCCTGCATGGATCCGCCCCCGCCCCGGACACGAGAGACAGCCAGCCATGCCGATCGACCACCCCACCGGATCTCCCGCCACGGCGTCATCGGCGGGTTCGGCCACGATCGCGGCGGGACGCCTCCCGGTGCCCGACGTTCTGCGTGGCATCGCGGTGACCGCCATGGTGCTCGCCCACGCCGTCCCGCTTCTCCCAACGATCCCCTATGGTCTGCGCTTCCTCCTGGGGAACGTCAACGACGTGGCGTCGCCCCTGTTCGCGCTCGTGATGGGCATGTCCGCGCAGATCGTGTGGGAGCGTTGCGAACCCGACGGCCGCGCGCGCGTCCTTCTGCGGCAGGCGATCCGCGCGGCCGTGCTGATCGGGCTCGGGGTGTGGATGATGACGTGGGGGACGTGGGTGGCGATCGTGTTGGGCCATCTGGGCGTGCTGCTCCTGGTCGGAGCACCGCTGCTGCTGCTGTCGTCGCGCTGGGTCTCCGCGCTCATGCTGCTCGTGTGGCTGGTCTCAAGCCCGCTGAACGAGTGGGCGCGGCACACCCTCGTCTGGGTGTACAGCGACACCACGGGTGTGGCACCGACGATCGCGTCGTGGCTGGTGCTGGGAGGCTCGTACCGGCTCACCAACCTCCTGCCCTTCTTCCTCT
Organism: Microbacterium sp. SLBN-111; assembly: GCF_049739645.1. NCBI lineage: Bacteria > Bacillati > Actinomycetota > Actinomycetes > Micrococcales > Microbacteriaceae > Microbacterium > Microbacterium sp. SLBN-111. Next base: position 1,670,754 of record NZ_JBMGQH010000001.1, on the reverse strand, counting down.
TCGGGGCGTTGCTGCTCCGCCGACCGCCGCGCGGACGAACGCTGTGGCTCCTGCTGGCGACCGCCGCCGTCGCACACACCGTCGAACCGGTCGCCAAGCGCGTCTTCGGCGTGGCGTCGTACGCATCGGGAAGCTACCCCGACACCTTCCGAGACATCGCGCTCGTCCTCGCGGTGTTCGTCGCCGTTTCGTGGCTGAGCGCATCCCGCGGTCGGGTCCGTGCCGCAGCGGAGTTCGCCTTCGTCCCGCTGAGGGCTCTCGGGGCGGTCGCCCTCAGTCTGTATCTCCTGCACGTGGCGCTGTTGGTGTGGGTCGCTCCCGGCGCCGTGCGCCCGATGGAGAACGACTACCTCGGCTGGATGATCATCGTGCCCGCCGTGCTTCTGCTGGGCATCGTCTGGCACCGGCTGATCGGGCGAGCGCCGGTGGAATGGCTCATCGCGCGAGCGACGGCCTTCCTCCGGACGCCCTCCCCCGTCCGCAGCTCGTAGCTCAGGCGCCGCGCAGACGCTCGGCGAGGTAGGCGTGCAGGCCGTCGAGGGGGATGCGCTCCTGGCCCATCGTGTCGCGGTCGCGGACGGTCACGGCGTTGTCGTCGAGCGAGTCGAAGTCGATCGTGACGCAGTAGGGCGTGCCGATCTCGTCTTGGCGGCGGTAGCGGCGGCCGATCGCGCCGGCGTCGTCGAAGTCGACGTTCCAGCCGGCAGCGCGCAGCGTGTCCGCGACCTCTCGGGCGAGCGGCGACAGGCGCTCGTTGCGCGACAGCGGGAGAACGGCGGCCTTCACGGGCGCGAGGCGCGGGTCGAGCTTCAGCACCGTGCGGGTGTCGGTGCCGCCCTTGGCGTTCGGGACCTCCTCCTCGCGGTACGCGTCGACGAGGAACGCCATCATCGCGCGCGTCAGGCCGAACGACGGCTCGATGACGTACGGGGTGTACTTCTCACCCGAGGCCTGGTCGAAGTAGGTGAGGCTCGAGCCCGAGGCATCCGAGTGGCTCTTCAGGTCGTAATCGGTGCGGTTGGCGACACCCATGAGCTCGCCCCACTCCTTGCCCGGGAAGCCGAAGCGGTACTCGACGTCGATCGTGCCGGCGGAGTAGTGCGCGCGGTCCTCCTCGGGGACGTCGAACCGCTTCATGTTCTCGGGGTCGATGCCCAGGTCGACGAACCAGTTCCAGCACGCCTCGACCCAGTGCTCGAACCACTCCTGCGCCTCGGCCGGGGGCGTGAAGTATTCGATCTCCATCTGCTCGAACTCGCGCGTGCGGAAGATGAAGTTGCCGGGGGTGATCTCGTTGCGGAACGCCTTGCCGACCTGGCCGACGCCGAACGGGGGCTTGCGACGGGATGCCGTGAGCACGTTGGAGAAGTTCACGAAGATGCCCTGCGCGGTCTCGGGGCGCAGGAAGTACAGGCCCGACTCGTCGTCGACGACGCCGAGGTACGTCTTCACGAGGCCGGAGAACGCCTTCGGCTCGGTGTACTGACCCTTGGTGCCGCAGTTGGGGCACGGGATGTCGGCGAGTCCGTTCTCGGCCTTGCGACCCTTGCGGGCCTCGAAGTCCTCGATGAGGTTGTCGGCGCGGAAGCGCTTGTGACAGTGCAGGCACTCCACGAGCGGGTCGGTGAAGGTCGCGACGTGACCCGACGCCTCCCACACGCGCTTGGGCAGGATGATGCTCGAGTCCAGGCCCACCATGTCGCCGCGGCCGCGCACGAACGTCTGCCACCACTGCCGCCGGATGTTCTCCTTCAGCTCGGTGCCCAGGGGGCCGTAGTCCCACGCCGAACGCGAACCGCCGTAGATCTCACCGGCCTGGAACACGAACCCGCGGTGGCGGGCGAGCGAGATGACCTTGTCGAGGCGGGACTGTTCGGCCACGGTGGCTCCAATGGTCGGGAAAGCTGTGGGTGCGAGCGCGAGTGCGCGGCATCCAGTTTATCGAGCGACGCTGGAACTCATCGCGTGATGCGCTCGCGGTGCACCGTGAACGCGTCGAGCGCGTCCGCGTCGATCTCGACGCCGAGCCCCGGCCCCGTCGGAACGCGGACGTGTCCGTCCTCGAGGACGGCGGGCGCCGTCACGATGTCGCGGTCGTAGAAGCGGGCGGATGCCGAGATGTCGCCGGGAAGCAGGAACCCGGGGAGGGCCGCGAGCGCCGCGTTGGCGGCCCGCCCGATCCCGGTCTCGAGCATGCCCCCGCACCACACGGGGATCCCGGCGGCGCGGCACCGGTCGTGGATCGCGAGCGCCTCCAGGTACCCGCCGACGCGACCCGCCTTGATGTTGATGATCGCCGCGGCGCCGAGCTGCAGCGCGTCGGCCGCGGCCTTGTCGGACACGATCGACTCGTCCAGACACACCGGCGTGGTCAGGCGCCGCGCCAGGGTGGCGTGGTCGACGAGGTCGTCCTCCTGCAGCGGCTGCTCGATGAGGAGCAGGTCGAACGCATCGAGCCTCTGGAGCATGTCGGCATCCGCGAGGGTGTAGGCGGAGTTGGCATCCACTTGAAGGGGGATGCCGCCGAACGCCGCCCGCACGGCGGCGGTGTCGTCGACGTCGCGTCCGGGCTTGATCTTGATCTTGATGCGGACGTACCCCTCGTCGAGGTAGCCGCCGACGGTGTCGACGAGCGCAGCGGGGTCGCGCTGGATCCCGACCGAGACACCCGAGGGCACGCGGTCCTTCTCGGCGCCGAGGTAGGCGGAGAAGCTCCGGCCCTCGGCGCGGAGCGCGGCGTCGATCACGGCGAGCTCGAGTCCTGGCCTTGGCCATGCGATGACCGACGACCGGGGCCAGGATGCCGGCGACCTCCTCCGGCGCGAACGTGCGGCGTGCGAGCAGGGCCGGCGCGAGGAAGCGGGTGAGCACGTCCCACGCGCCCTGCGTGTACTCGCTGGAGTAGAACGGCTCCGCCTGCGTGACCACCTCGCCCCACCCGCGACCGGCGGCTGTCTCGGCGGTGACGACGATGACCTCGCGCACCGTCTCGGTGCCGAACGATGTCGTGAACGGCGAGACCAGCGGAATCTGCAGGACCCGCAGTTCGACGGCAGCCAGGGTCACGGGGGCGGCGGGGGTGCGGGGCGGCATGACGGCAGGGTATCCGGCGTCGCGCGGGTCGGGCTCGCGCCCGCAGCGTGCCGAACTCCGGAGAATTTGCCGTCTCGACCGCCCTTCGGGCCTCCGACGCCCCGAACACGCACATTTCTCCGGAGTTCGGCACGGGGCGCCGCGGCGAAGCGCGACCGTAACGCCCCGGCCCGGGCCTGGCAAGGCCGCTCACCGCCGCCGCGCCCGCGCGTAGCGTCGCGGGCATGAGCGACTTCACTCCCCGCCACGCGATCGTCACCGGTTCGGACTCGGGCATCGGCGCGGCCACCGCGCTCGCGCTCGCCGAGGCCGGCATGGACGTCGCCATCACCTACCACTCCGACAAGGACGGCGCCGAGGAGACCGCGGAGGGCGTGCGCGCCCGCGGCGGCCGCGCCGTCGTCGCGCAGTTCGACGCCACCGATTTCGGGTCCGTCCCCGGCGCGGTGAACGCCATGGCCGACGAGCTGGGCGGCCTCGACGTCTTCGTCAACAACGCCGGCGGCGGCATCGGCGGACCGTTCCTCGACCTCGACCTCGACACATGGCGCACCGACGTCGCGCTGAACCTCGACGGCGCGTTCCTCGCGCTGCACACCGCCGCGAAGCGCATGGTCGCAGCAGGCAAGGGCGGCCGGCTCATCGCCGTGTCGAGCGTGCACGAGCACCAGCCGCGCGTCGGCTCCGCTCCGTACGTCGCGGCGAAGCACGGGCTCGGCGGACTCATCAAGACGATGGCGCTCGAGTTGGGGCAGTACGGCATCACGGCGAACGCCGTCGCGCCGGGTGAGATCGCCACCCCCATCAACGACATGGACCCCGAGGATGCCGACCGCATCCACCGTCCTGGCATCCCGCTCGGTCGCCCCGGCAAGCCGAACGAGATCGCCGACGTGATCCGTTTCCTCGCGTCGCCGTCGGGTTCCTACGTCACGGGCGCGAGCTGGGTCGTGGATGGCGGGATGCTGCAGATGGGACCGCAGGCGGGATCGCACATGGAGTCGGACGCGTGGCGTTCGGCCGGGAAGGAATGACGCGATGAGCGACGAGAAGAGCTTCGAGGAGAACCGTCACGATCAGCTGACGAGCGCCCCGAAGGCGACGGAGGCGGACGCGGCTCCCCGGATCGACGTCACGGAGCACGACGGCGTGACCCGCATCGACGTCCGCGACGACGCCGCCGTGCGGCCGGGGCCGGGGCAGGGCGACCCCGCCGCCGAGAGGGACGTGCCCGTCTCGGGCGACTGACTCAGACGAGCAGGTACCCGCGCGCGTCCACGCCGCCGACGCGGAGACCGGATGCCAGCTGCCCCCGCAGCTGCTCCCTGACGCGCTGCCGCCACTCGGCCGCGGCCGCCGGGTCGCTCCGGCGGAGGCTCTCGATGTCATCGGGGATCTCGACGACCGCGCGCACCGCATGGTCATCGGGGGTCGGGGCGGGCGGCTCGGCCACGGCCCACGACACCATGAGCCGGTCCGACTCGTCGCCGCGATTGACGTCGTCCGGCATCTCGCCGTACTGGTTCACCAGGTACTCCGTGGCGCTCGCGCCGAGGATGGCGAGGTTGAAGTGCGCGTTGCGCCGGATCAGCGGGTCGAACGTCCACGTGATACGGCCGATCCCCCGCGCCAGCGCCCACTCGCGCTGGTGCGCCTTGAGCTGACGACCGAGCCCCCGCCCCTGGTATCCGGGCAGGATGCCGGTGATGTGCGAGTGCATCGTCCGCTCTGCGGGGGGACCGAAGAACGCCGCGGACGCGCCGATCATCCGGTCGCCGTCGTACAGACCGACCACGTAGTTGCCCGAGTGCTCGAGCGCCCGCAGGATGTTCGACGGCATCGTCGCGCGATCCCCCACCCACACGTCGTCGAACAGTCGAGAACCTGCCTCGATCGCTTCGAGGGTGTCGAGCGGGCGGATGTCGATGCCGGTCGTGCTCATGCGTCGAGTCTGGCATCCGCTCGTCCCCCGCGCCGTATGTCACACTCCTGACGCAGCATGTCCCAGTTTGTGCAGCTCAGGGCGCCGCAAACAGCACAAAGTGGGACACGCAAGGGATGCCGCGCCCGTCTGACGGAGCATGTCCCGCTTCCCGCGGAGCATGTCCCACTTTGCGCAACTCCAGGCGCCGCAAACAGCACAAAGTGGGACACGCAACGGATGCCGCACCCCATCCGCCGCACCATCTCCCACTCCTGACGGAGCATGTCCCAGTTTGTGCAGCTCAGGAGGCTGCAAACAGCACAAAGTGGGACACGCAACGGATGCCACGCGCCTCGCAGCTGGCAACAGCGCCGCAACGGTGACAGCGCCGAAACGACCGGCGCGAGCCTCAGCGCGGCAGCGAACCGTCGATGTGGCGGATCGTGCGGGCGCGCTCGACGACGATCGCGATGCCCCCGACCAACCACAGCGGTACCTGCGTGAGAAACGCCCAGCGGAAGGCATCCAGGGAGTAGGTCGCCGGGGTGCCGGCGCCCTGGACGTCCATCGCGATACCGATGAACAGGATCGCCAGGAGCGCGGCGAGGAAGCCGCCGCCGTTCACGATGCCGGTCGCGGTGCTGAGGCGATGGCTGGGCGTGAACGTGCGCGCGTGGTCGAACGCGATCATCGACGCGGGGCCGCCGGTCGACAGCGCGAGCATGAGGACGATCAGCAACCACACCGGCGCGGGCCCCGGCCACGCGGCGACGACGATCCAGACGACCGCCTGGAACACGACCGTCGGCAGCACGAGCCACCGGGAGCGCCGACGCGGATGCCGACTCGACAGGGCGCCGATGAGCGGACCGCTGAGGATGCCGAACAGCACGAACAGCGTCATGATCCCCGACGCGGTCGCCGGGGCGATCCCCTCGCCGGCGGTCAGGAACGGGAAGCCCCACAGGAGCATGAACGCGGTGCCCGCGAACGGGGTGGTGAAGTGCGACCAGAACCCGAGGCGCGTCCCGGGGTGCGCCCACGACTCGCGGAATCCCTGCCGCAGATCCGCCGCCGAGGTCACGACGCGGATCGTGCCGGTCTGCGTGTCCACCGACAGGTCGACGGGATCGTCGCGCCGCTCGGGCGGTCGGTTGCGAATGATCGCGTACGTCAGCACCGCGAACAGCACGCCGAGCCCCGCGACGCTGCCGAAGGCGACGCTCCAGCTCGTGGCGTGCAGCAGCGCGGCCAGCGGCACGACCGCGACGATCTGACCGAGCTGGCCGATGATCCCCGTCAACTGCACGAGCACGGGCGCGCGTTGCGCGGGGAACCACGTCGCGATCACGCGCAGCACGCTCGGGAAGATCATTGCGTCGCCCGCCCCGATCAGGACACGGGCCAGGATGCCGATCCCCACCGCATCCGCGAACGCCATGACGAGCTGCCCCGCCGCCATCAGGACCATGCCGATCGCGATCATCGGGCGCGCGCCGTACCGGTCGAGCAGCAGCCCGACGGGGATCTGCATCGCGCCGTAGACGAACAGCTGGATCACGGCGAACATCGACAGCGCCGAGGCATCCGCGTGGAAGCGGGTCGCGGCATCCACTCCCACCGCCGAGAGCGACGTGCGGTTGACGATCGAGACGACGTACGCCACGACCCCGACCGCCCACAGCGTCCACGTCCGCCACCCGGGGCGTTCGAGGCTGCTGATCACGGCGATTCCTAGGGGACGAAGGGGGATGGATGCCACGGAGGGAGGCATCCACAAGGCTAGTCCGGGGCACCGACACGGCGGGCGTCCGCGGCCGGCGTCAGGCGTCGGCGAGCGTGTCCGACATCGCCGCGCGCACCGCGGCGAGGTGGTCGGTCAGCGCGGCGCCGGTCTCGTCGACGAGCCACCGCTCGAGCGCGATCTGCAGGAGCTCGACCGCGACGCCCGCGGTCACGCGCGCCGTGAGGGCGTCGACGCCGCGGGCGAGGTATCCGTCGCGGAGAGCGTCGCGCAGGTCGGCCTGCTTCTGCAGGTCGCGCTCGCGCAGCGCCGGTTCGGACTCGATGAACAGCCGCGCGGTCTGCATCTGCGCGCGCCGCGGCTCGAAGCGGTCGGCCGCCAGACGGTGGAATCCGGCCCAGGCGATCGCGAACGGCGTGGCGTCCGCAGGGGCCGCCGCGACGGCCGCCGCGGCGAGCGCGGGGATCTCGTCGTCGCCGAAGAACACCTCGCGTTTGTCGCTGAAGTGGCGGAAGAACGTCCGGCGCGTGAGTCCCGCGCGCTCGACGATGTCCGGAACGGTGGTGGCGTCGAAACCGCGCTCGGCGAAGAGCTCGAGCGCCGCGGCGCGCAGCCGCTCGCGCGTGTCCGGTGCCCATCTCGCCATGCGGACGAGCATAGGTGATGACTCGCAGTGTCATCGGTGAGGTAGTGTGAAGACACTCAGTGTCATCGCTAGCGGGAGGCATTCATGTCCGTCCAGTCCGCCGCCGTCCTGCCCGCTCCGCGCGCGGCGCTCGACGTGGTCAGCGCCGCCGTCCCCGAACCGGCCGCCGACGAGATCCTCGTGCGCGTCCGGGCGGTCGCGATCAACCCGGTCGACTGGGTCATCCAGGGCACGAGTCGCGTCACGTACCGGTGGCTGCAGACCCCCGCGGTCCTCGGGTCCGACGTCGCGGGCGAGGTCGTCGCGGTCGGCGCCGCCGTGACGCGCTTCCGCATCGGCCAGCGCGTGTTCGGTCTCGCCACCGGAACCGACAAGGGCCGCGACCCGCTCCGCGAGGGCGCCTTTCAGGAGTACACGATCCTGCTCGAACGTCTCGCCGCACCCACCCCCGACGCCCTGTCCGACGAGGAGGCCGCCGTCTTCCCGCTCGGCGTCTCGACCGCGGCGTGCGCACTCTTCCAGCCCGCCCACCTCGGACTCCGGATGCCGACCGGCGAAACGCCGAGCGAGCCGGGTGGCGTCGTGGTGGTGTGGGGCGGATCGACGAGCGTCGGGATGAACGCCGTGCAGCTCGCCCGCGCCGCGGGCTACGACGTCGTCTCCACGGCCTCGCCGCGCAACGCCGCGACCGTGCGCTCGCTCGGCGCCGACGCCGTGGTCGATTACGGTTCCGTGACCGCCGTCGACGAGCTCGTGGCCGCGATCGGCGGCCGTCCGGTGGCCGGTGCGGTAGCGCTCGGCGCGGGGTCGACCGACGCGTGCATCGAGGTCCTCCGCCGCACCGGCGGCACGCGCCCTGGCCATGGCGAGCACGCCCGTATCGCTCGCCGGCCTCGTCGGCCAGAAGCGGCTGTTCCCCGCGATGCTCCCCGTCTTCACTCGGATCGGTCTCACCACGGCGCGGTCGACCCTGCGCGCTCGGCGCGCCGGCATCCGGGCCGGATTCGTGTGGGGCACCAGCCTGCGCGACGACGAGGTCGGCCCGGCCCTGTGGGGCGGGATGATCCCGCGCGCCCTCGCCGACGGGAGCCTCCGCCCCATGCCGGAGCCGCTCGTCGTCGGGGAGGGTCTCGGTGAGATCCAGAGCGCCCTCGATCGCCAGCGCGCCGGGGTCTCGGCATCCAAGCTGGTCGTCCGCGTGTAGCCCACCCGGTGCCACACGGCGCAATGCGGATCGTCGAGCGTCGGTGACCGGGAGTAGGTTCGCACCGATCGACCGGAGGACCGCATGACCATTCAGACCACCACCGCCGGAAGCCTTCCGCGCACGGACGCCCTCATCGCCGCGAATGCCGCACGCACGTTCGCCGACGACGGGTTCACGTTCGCGCCGGGTGACGCCACGTTCGATGCCCTCGTGGACGACGCGGTCGCCGACGTCGTACGACGGCAGCGCGAAGCCGGCATCACGCTCCCCGGCGACGGCGAATTCGGCAAGGCCATGTCGAACGCCGTCGACTACGGCGCCTGGTGGTCGTACTCGTTCCAGCGGGTGAGCGGCCTCTCGCTCACCGAGGTGAACGCGATGACCGAGCAGCCCGTCCGTTCCGAGCCCGGCCGCGTGCGGCTGACGTCGTTCGCCGACCGCCGCGACCGCGAGCTCTTCGCCGAGGCGTACACGAGCCGCGACAGCGGCATCGCGACCGGCAGGGTCGCCACCGCCTTCCCCACCACGACCGGCCCGATCGCCTACCGCGGGGCCGCGGCTGTGGCCGCCGACATCGCGCACCTCACCGCCGCACTCGGCGAGGGCGAGACGGGATTCCTCACCGCAATCGCGCCCGGGAGCGCCGCGCGCGTCCGCAACGAGTACTACGCCACCGACGAGGACCACCTGTTCGCGTGGGCCGACGCGCTGCGCGAGGAGTACCGCGCGATCGTCGACGCGGGACTCATCCTGCAGCTCGACGACCCGTCGCTCGCCGAGAGCTGGGACCAGATCAACCCGGCACCGTCCGTCGCCGACTATGTCGCGTTCACCCGCACCCGCGTCGAGGCGCTCAACCATGCGCTGGCCGGGATCCCGCGCGAGCGCGTGCGCCTGCACCTCTGCTGGGGCTCGTGGCACGGCCCGCACGTGACCGACATCGAGTTGCGCGACATCCTGCCCGTGGTGCTCGAGGCGAACGTGGGACAGATCTCCTTCGAGGCCGCGAACGCCCGGCACGAGCACGAATGGACGGTGTGGGCGGATGCCGATATCCCCGACGACCTGATCCTCGCTCCGGGCGTGGTCGGACACGCCACCAATGTCGTCGAGCACCCCGACCTCGTGGCGCAGCGCATCGAGCGCTTCGCCCGGATCGTCGGACCCGACCGCGTGATCGCCTCCACGGACTGCGGCCTCGGCGGCCGCGTGCACCCGCAGATCGCGTGGGCGAAGCTCGAGGCACTCGGTGAAGGGGCGCGGCGGGCGACGGCCCGCATCTGAGGCAGAGGCGGGGCGCGGTGCCGGCGCGGCGGCCGCGGCCGGGACCGCAGCACCGGGCCGGTCGCGGCCGCCGCGGCGGGCCGGGGCTCGGCGGTGTCCGCCGACGTCATCCGGGCACGGCAGAATGGTCCGATGGTCTCCGCGAGCCCCCACCTGCAGCCCGATCACGCGTGCCTCATCGTCCACGGCAGCGACACCCCCGGCATCATCGCCGCGGTCTCGGCGCTCATCGCCCGCCAGGGCGGCAACATCGTCGCCTTCGACCAGTACTCGGACGACCCGCGCGGTGGAGCGTACTTCCAGCGCGTCGTGTTCCACCGCCCCGACCTCGCCGCCGCGCTGCCCGCGATCCAGGACGACCTCGCCGAGACCCTCGGCCGCGGCTTCGAGCTGGAGTGGAAGCTCACCGACCTCTCCACGCCCAAGCGCATGGCGATCCTGGCCTCGAAGCAGGACCACTGCCTCCTCGACCTGCTGTGGCGCCACCGCCGCGGTGACCTTCCGGTCAGCATCCCCATGGTCGTGTCGAACCACACCACCTCCGCCGAGGACGTCCGGTCGTTCAACGTGCCGTTCTTCCACGTTCCGTCGACGCCCGGCCCCGACAAGTCGGCATCCGAGGCCCGCATTCTCGAACTTCTGGTCGGCAACGTCGACTTCGTCGTGCTCGCGCGGTACATGCAGATCCTCTCCCCCGAGTTCCTCGAGAAGATCGGGGTGCCGGTGATCAACATCCACCATTCGTTCCTGCCGGCCTTCATCGGCGCCGAGCCGTACAAGAAGGCGAAGGAGCGCGGCGTGAAGCTCATCGGCGCGACCTCGCACTACGTCACCGGCGACCTCGACGAGGGTCCGATCATCGAGCAGGACACCGTGCGTGTGACCCACGCCGACTCGGCCGCCGAGCTCGCGCGCCGCGGCGCCGACGTCGAGCGCCAGGTGCTCTCGCGCGCCGTGCTGTGGCACGCCGAAGACCGCATCATCCGCCACGGCAACCACACGATCGTCTTCTGAGCGCGGCGCGGGCCGTGGCCGTCGGCCGCGGCGGCGCGCCCGCTGACGCCGAGACTGCATCCGGCTGACATCTCGGTTGCAGTCTGCAGTGGGGTTGTCGGGCGGATGCAGTCTCGCGGGCCGGGGACCGCAACCCCCAAAGGGGCATTTGACGGTTGGCGCGCCGAGCGCCAGCATCGACCCATGACCCGCATCGACGAGTTGCGCGCCACCGCGCATCCGCTCCGGCTCCGGATGCTCTCGCTCCTCACCGGCGCCGCGATGAGCGCGGCCGAGGTCGGGCGCGAGCTCGGGATCTCGCAGGCCTCGGCCAGCTACCACCTCCGCGTCCTGGAGCGCGTCGCGCTGATCCGCGTCGTCGAGACCGTCCGCCTTCGCGGTGGGGATGCCAAGCGCTACCGCCACGAGTCCTCGTCCCGCCGCGTGGACCCCGGTGCCCCTCCCGCACCCCGTCTGCCCGCGGAGGAGGAAGCGCCTTACGTCGAGGCGATCATCGACGAGCTGCGGCGGCGCGCACGCCGGCGCGCGGAAGGCCCCGGGGTGACGACCGACGCCGAGTTGTGGGTCGATCCGGAGGTCTGGCGCCGGGTCGTGCACCACGTCGCCGAGGCCTCAGCCCTGCTGCACGCCGCCGCGCGTCCGCCACGCACGCCGGGGACGCAGCCCGTCTCGATGACCGCTGCGCTGTTCCGACTGGAGCGCCCGTGACCCGCGGCGGACCGCTCGCCCACGCCGCCTTCCGCTGGCTGCTGGCGGCGCGGACGACGAGCATCGTCGGCAACGCCGTCGCGCCGATCGCGCTGGCCTTCGCGGTGCTCGATCTCACCGGGTCGGCCTCCGACCTCGGACTCGTCGTCGCGGCACGCTCGATCACGAACGTCGCGGTCCTCCTCTTCGGCGGCGTCCTCGCCGACCGGCTGCCGCGCAACCTGCTCCTCGTCGGCACCTCGTTCGCCGCCGCGGGAACGCAGGGCGCCGTCGCCGCGCTGGTCGTCACGGGGTCGGCGACCATTCCGGCACTCGTCGTGCTCAGCGTCCTCAACGGCGCCGTGGCGGCGGTGAGCCTCCCGGCATCCGCGGCTCTCGTGCCCGACACCGTGCCGCCGGAGCAATTGCGGTCCGCCAATGCGCTGCTGCGACTCGGACTCAACGGCGGCACGATCGTCGGGGCGTCGGCGGGTGGCATCCTGATCGCCACGTTCGGACCCGGATGGGGTCTGGCGGTGGATGCCATCGCCTTCGCCGCCGCGGCCGTCTTCTTCTCGCGTCTGCGTCTCCCGGAACGCGCGCGGAAGGACGCTCAGCGGACGTCGATGTTGTCGGACCTCCGCGAAGGGTGGCGCGAGTTCACCAGTCGGTCGTGGGTGTGGATCGTGGTGCTGCAGTTCGCCGTGCTGAACGCCGCGTTCACCGGCGCCGTCGCCGTGCTCGGTCCGGTCGTGGCCGATGAGACCGTCGGGCGCACCGCGTGGGGCTTCGTCATCGGCGCGCAGACGGCGGGCTTCGCGCTCGGAGCGGTCGTCGCGCTGCGCTGGCGGCCCCGGCGGGCGCTCGGGATCGGTGTCGCCGCGATGGCGTTCGCCGCGGTGCCGGTCGCGACCCTCGCGGCGGCGCCGACCGTCGGGGTGCTCATCGCGGGATTCGCGCTCGGCGGTTTCGCGACCGAGATCTTCGCGATCGCGTGGGACCAGTCGCTGCAGTCGCACGTGCCGCGCGAGGCGCTCTCGCGCGTGTACTCGTACGACATGGTCGGATCGTTCGTCGCGGTGCCGCTGGGCGAAGCGCTCGTCGGCCCCGCCGCGCATCTCGTCGGCACGACGCCGGTGTTATGGACGTGCGCCGCGCTGATCGTCGCCGCGACGCTCGTTGCCGCGTCGATGCGGAGCGTGTGGGGCGTGGTCGCTGCCGCCCCCGAGGGTGCGCCGGGAGCCGCCCGCACGGTCAGCGGAGACGCCGAGACTGCATCCGGCTGACAACTCGGTTGCAGCTTGCAAGGGAGATGTCGGGCAGATGCAGTCTCGGCGATCGGGCGCGGGGTGCGGCCGCAACCCCGGTGCGGGACCGCGAGGCGGGGCCGCGGCGCCGGGCGCCCGCCGCGAGGCCGCACCGGCGCCGCCGCGCCTCAATCCGGGTCGGGGGCCTTGGCGAGCGGACCCGTGCCGCCGCGCGGCGGCTGTTTGCGCTGCAGCGCGCCCTCGCCGCCGACGCGTCCCCCATACGGACGGCCGTGGTCGGCCCACTCCGCTCTGAAGTAGGCCAGGCGCCAGTCGCCGAGTTCGATCCGCGCGCCGGTGCGCAGGATGCGGCCATCACCCCGCCGCCCCTCGACCGCGGCACCGCCGCCCCCGACGACGTCGAAGCCGTACAGGACGTACTCGTCGTCGCCCTCGTGCCGGATCTCGGCGTGGATCGGCGCGAGGCCCGGGAGGCGCAGATCGGCGTCGTCGCCGGATCCGATCACGGTCTTCGTCGGCAGCAGGTCGAACTCGCGCGGTCGCGATCCGTCCCACGACGACGACCCGATCGCGAAGATCAGCCTCGGTCGGCCGGAGCCCGGCGTGTAGTGCGTCGTCGTGATCCGGCGGCGCACGAACCGGTTGACGGTCGGCACGAGCGGCAGCGGCGTGCTCGGCGGCACCGGGAACGTGAGAGCCTGGCCGCCGTTGCGCCGGGTGAGCAGCGGCGCCAGCGCCGCGACCGACCCCAGCCGGATGTGCGGCGAGCCGGTCACGACCCGCTGCAGGAGGCTGCTCTTGACGTCGCCGAGGTGCAGGATCGGGCCGTCGGGGCCCTCCAGGCGGACCGAGATCCCGCGCTTCGCCAGCGCGTCCGCCACGGTCGACAGTTCGGCGAGCGTGCGGCGGCCGTTGCCGGGCAGTCGCGACGGGTCGCTCACCGTGACGCGGACCTCGGACCCGGCGGCGGTGATCGTTCCCTCGAACGGCGGGAGGGTGGCATCCACCCCCTCCTCGTGTTCGGAGAAGGCGAGGTCGATGTCGAGGCGCACCATGACGGCGCCCGCCCTCAGTTGCCGCGGTACGGGTCGGAACCCGGCGCGGTGTCGTCGCTCGTGGTGACGCGGAGGGTGCCGTTGAGCTTCCACGTCGCGCGGGGAGCGTCGGGGCCGATGTCGCGCGGCACCTCGACGGTCATGTCGACGAACGAATAGTTGACCGCTGCGCCGCGGCCGGTGAGGTACGACCACATCTCGCGGCCGAGGTCGGTCCAGTCGGTGATCGAGTGACCCTCGGGGCCGGCGGAGTTCGCGAACGGGTCGGTAGTGGTGGTTTCGGACATCGTCCCAGTCCTTTCGGTGTTCGGGGGCACCAGGCTCCCACCGGGCCGATTCGCGCACGGAGGGATTGCGTTCCGGGGCGAGTTGCGGGATAACCCGGGGGCTCAGCCCTCGCCATCCCACAGCGGCGTGAGCGCCATGAGCCGGGCGTCGCGCCAGCGGACCCGCGCGTCCCAGTCCTCGAGGGGCAGCGCCGCGCGGCGCTCGGCGGCGACGCGGGCGACGAGGTCGGGCGTCCACGGGTCGTGCTGTCCGCGCTCGGCGCCCATGCGGGCGTACGACTCCCCCATCCGCTCGGCGTGCGCCGCGATGCCGCCGCGCACGTTGAGGTCGCTCGTCTCGAACGGACCGATGATGCTCCATCGCCGGCCGAGACCGCTGCGGACGACCTCGTCGACGTCGGCGGCATCCACGATCCCGTCCCGCACCAGGCAGTAGGCCTCGCGCAGCAGCGCGCCCTGCAGCCGGTTGAAGACGAAGCCCTCGATCTCGCGCCGCAGCACGATCGGACGGAGGCCCACGGAGCGGTAGATCGCGGCGGCCCGGTCGACGGTTTCCGGATGCCGTGACGGGAGCGGGAACGACCTCGATCACGGGCAGCAGGTACGGGGGGTTGCCCGGGTGCCCCACGACCACGCGTGCGGCGACGTCGGGCGCGAGCGCCTCGGCGAGCACCGACGGAGCGATCGCCGACGTCGAGCTCGCGAGGACGGCGTCCTCCGGAGCGACCGCCGCGAACCGCGCCAGCACCTCGCGCTTGAGATCTACTCGTTCGGGGGCGCACTCCTGCACCAGTTGCGCCTCGCGCGCGGCCGCCGCGGCATCCGTGTGCCATCCGATCCGCGCCGCGACGACGGGAGGCTCCTCGTCGAGGAGTCCCGCGTCGGCGAGCAGCCCCAGCCGGGCTTCGACGTCCGCGCGGCCTCGGTCCAGCGCGGCGTCGTCGATGTCGTACACGGCAGCGGTGCGGCCGGCCCGGGCGAACAGCACCGCGAACGCGACGCCGATCGCGCCCGACCCGACGATCGCGATGGGCCGAGCGCTCACTCGCCCCACCAGTCGCGATCGGCGGCGTGCCCGCGGCGCAGGATCTCGAGCACCGCCTCACGGGTCAGCTCGCGCGGGTTGTTCACGGTGAGGCGCGTGGCGAGCAGCGCCTGATCGGCGACGAAGCCGAAGTTGTCGGGCGACAGGCCGAGCGTCGCGAGATCGGTCGGCGCGCCCAGCGCCCGCAGCAGATCCTCCACGGCGCGGATGCCCTCGCGCGCCCGTTCCTCGTCGCTGAGCGATGCGTCTCCCGCGCCCAGGAGCCGCGCGATCTCGGCGAACTCCGCGACCCGGCTCGGCAGGTTGTACCGCATCACCCAGGGAAGGAGCGCGGCGACCCCGAAGCCGTGCGGGGTGTGGGTCAGGTTGCCGATCGGCGACTGGATGGCGTGGGCACCCGCGGTGCCCGCGGTGTTGATCGCCATGCCCGCGCAGTACGACGCGAACATCGTGTCGGTGCGCGCGGAGAGGTCGGACCCGTCCGCCGCGACGGCCGGCAGCGACCTGCCGAGCAGCGACAGCCCCTGCCGCGCGTACACGTCGGTGAGGACGTTCTTCCCCGCGTAGAGCTTGGTCGCGAGTTCCTCGGGGGTGGGGTTCTTCGCACGACCCGTGAACGCCTCGACGAGGTGCGACAGGGCGTCGGCGCCGGTGGCTGCCGTGAGTCCCGGGGGGCACGTGAGCGTGAGCTCGGGGTCGATGACCGCGACCGTGGCCTCGAGGTGCGGGCTCGCGACGCCGACCTTCATGCCCCGCTCACCGTCGAACACGACCGAGATGCACGTGACCTCGGCGCCCGTGCCGCCCGTGGTCGGCACGGTGACGACCGGAACGCCGGGACCCGGGACGAGGAACTCGCCGTAGTAGTCGCGGACATCGCCGCCGTTCGCGAGGACGACCGCCGAGACCTTGGCGAGGTCGAGGCACGACCCGCCCCCGACGCCGACGATGACGTCGATCGGCACGGAGCGGTAGCGCTCCGCGACCTCCATCACGTTCTCGCGCGGGAGTTCGGCCTCGGTGCGGTCGAAGACCTCGACCTCCACGCCCGCGGCGCGCAGGCCCTCCGCGATCTCGCGGAATTCGGTACTGGATGCCATCCGCTCGTCGGTGACGAGGAGGGCATGGCGGCCGATCTCGGCGACCAAGCGCGGCAGCTGACGACGCTGCCCCGGCCCGAACAGGACCGAGCGCGGCTGCCGCAGCAGCCCGAGCGCGAGCTCGTTGTCGGTTCGGACGGGGGCGGGCAGGACGGTGGTGTCGCTCACGACAGGGCTCCTTCTTCGTCGACGGTGACGGCCAGGTACTTCGGCTCGAGGAATTCGTAGATGCCGTCCTGCCCGCCTTCGCGGCCCAGGCCCGACGCCTTCACGCCGCCGAACGCGGCGGCGGGATCGGCCATGATCCCGCGGTTGATGCCCACCATGCCGAAGTCGAGTCGCTCGGCGACGGCGAACGCGCGGGAGAGGTCGCGCGTGAACACGTAGGCGGCCAGACCGTACCGGGTGTCGTTGGCGAAGCGGATGGCATCCGCCGTGCTCTCGGCACGGTAGATCGCCGCGATCGGGGCGAACAGCTCGCGGTGGCAGACGTCGCTCTCGCGGTCGTGCACCTCGAAGACGGTGGGTTCGAAGAAGTAGCCGTCGCCGTCGATCGCGCGGCCGCCCGCGAGCAGCGTCGCGTCGATGCGCTCGAACTCCGCGACCAGGTCGGCCACCCCGTCGCGCTGGCGGGCCGAGATGATGGGGCCGACGTCGGTTCCGGCGTCGAATCCGCTGCCGACCCGGAGGGCCTTGGCGAGCGCGACGAAGCGCTCGATGAACGCGTCGGCGACCCTCTCGTGCACGATGATCCGGTTCGCCGCGACGCACGCCTGACCGGCGTTGCGGAACTTCGCGACGATCGCCTGCGCCGCGGCGGCCTCGACGTCGGCGTCGTCGAGCACCACGAACGGTCCGTCGCCGCCGAGCTCCATCGACGCGTTGACGATTCCGGGCGCAGCCTGGCCGCAGCAGCGTCGAGCCGACCTCGGTGGAGCCGGTGAAGCTCACCTTCCGCAGCCGCGGGTCGGCCATCACCTCGGCGGAGATCGTCGACGACGACGTCGTGTGCACGAGGTTCACGACCCCGGGCGGGAAGCCAGCCTCGGTCAGCACCGACACGAACAGCGCGCACGTGAGCGGCGTCTCGCGCGCCGTCTTCACCACGGTGGTGCATCCCGCCGCGAGCGCCGCGCCGGCCTTGCGCGCGATCATCAGCAACGGGAAGTTCCACGGCGTGATGAGCAGCGTCGGGCCCACCGGCTGATGGGTCGTGACGATCCGGTATCCGCCGCGCGATCCGTGGGCGAACGAGCCGTGCAGGTGGGCGATCTGCTCGGTGTACCAGAGGAAGAAGTCGGCGCTGAGCTGGAATTCCGCCCGCGACTCCGCGAGCGGCTTGCCGCTCTCGAGCGTCATGATCTCGGCGATGGCATCCCCGCGTTCGAGGAGCAGCCGGTGCGCGCGGGCGAACAGGTCGGCCCGGTCGCGCGGAGGGACGGCAGCCCATGCGGCTTGCGCGGCGGCCGCGGCATCCAGCGCCGCCTTGCCGTCCGCGGCGGTGCCGTCGGCGACGCGCGCGATCTCAACTCCGGATGCCGGGTCGTACACCGCGAAGTCTCCGTCACCGGCGCGCCACTCGCCGTCGATGAAGAGATCCAGGGGCACGGAATGCCCGCGCAGAGTCGCCGTTCGCGACGGCGGAGCGAGAGTGGTCATCGTTGATCCTTTCCGGAATCGTCATCTCGTATTACGGTAATAGCGACACCCGCCGTCGCACGGCGAGTGTCTCGATGTGAGACAGCTCCCGAAAGGCCGGTCGCCCATGCCCGTCATCGAACGGCACGCCGCTCCCCTGCGTCAGCAGGTGCTGCTGCTCCTGCGCGACGAGATCCTGGAGGGCCGCCGCGCGCCCGGCGAACGTCTGCGCGAGAACGACCTGTGCGCCGCGTACGGCGTCTCCCGCACCGTCATCCGGGAGGTCCTCCGCCAGCTCGAGAGCGAGAGCCTCATCTCGGTGCTCCCCGGCCGCGGCCCGATCGTGGCGGTGCTCACGAAGCGCGAGATCGAGTCGCTGTACGAGGTCCGCGCCACCCTCGAGGGCCTCGCCGCGGCCCTGTTCGCGCGGCGCGCGAGCCCCGCCGATTGCGCCCGCCTCATCGACCACCACGCCGCGATGACCGCGGAATACCTGCACGGCACGCTCGCGAGCCGGGAGGAGAGCAAGTCGCAGTTCTACCGGATCCTGCTGGCCGGAGCCGACAACGACGTCCTCTCCGACCAGCTGGCCGGCGTCCACACCCGCATCGGCCTCTTCCGGCGCTACGCCTTCCTCGACGACGACCGCGTGGCGCAGTCGTTCGACGAGCTCACCGCCATCGTCCACGCCGCGGCGGTCGACCGCGACCCGGCCGCCGCGCGGGCCACGAGCGAGCACCACATCGAGCTCGCCGGACGCCTCGCCGTGCTCGAGTACGAGCGTCGCGTCACCCCGGACGGCGGACTCGTGCACCTCGACGAGGTCGCCGTATGAGCACCGAGCGGCCCATTCCCCCGCGCCCACGTGTGGGGTACTCTCAGCGCACCCGACAGCCCGCCCATCGCATCCGGATCCTCTGATCCGCATCGACGGGCGAGCGAGCCCGTCCTCGACGAAGGAGTCGAAGATGACCACAGCCTCCGCGCGCCTCATCGAGCAGGCGAAGAACGAAATCCTGAGCGCCTCCTCCGCGACGGCCGCCCTGCGCCCCGACCTCGTGACCTCGTGGCAGCGTTCCAAGGACGCGCTCGGCTCGCCCGATCGCATCCGCGACGTGCCGCAGGTCGGCCTCGACCTGCTCGACAGCCACCTCCTGGAGATGTTCCAGGCCCCGCTCGCGCGCGTCTCCGACGAGCTGGACGGCACCGGCCTCGGGCTGCTGCTCGCCGACTCCGAAGGCCGCATCCTCCAGCGGTGGACCCACGATCGCGCCGCCGCGGAGCACCTCGACCGTCTCGGCACGGTCCGCGGGGCCGTGCTGTCCGAGGAGACCGTGGGCACCAACGGCGTCGGCACGGTCGCCGCCACCGGCCGGAGCGTGCAGATCACCGGCAATGAGCACTTCGCCGAGTTCTACCGCTCCGCCGTCTGCACCGGCAGCCCCGTGCGGCACCCGTTGACCGGCCGCCTGCTCGCCGTGGTCACCCTCTCCACGCGCATCACCGAACGCCCCGAACTCCTGCGCCCCCTCACGCACTCCATCGCCGCGCAGCTCGGCCAGCACGTGATGGATGCCGAGCGCCCGGCCGCCCGCACCATGCTCGCCGCGTTCCTCGCCGCCTCCCGCGTCCAGCAGGGGCCGGTCGTGGCGCTCGGCCCGGACGGGCTGCTGATGCAGAACCAGCGCGCGTCCCGCCTGTCCACCGCGGACATGGCCCTCGTACAGCGCCTGTGCGCCGAGGACTCCCGAGGTGGCCGCGTCAACGTCGAACTCTCGACGGGCCACGCCGACGTGCAGGTCACCCGGCTGCAGGACGGTGCCGGCAGCGTCGCCGTCGTGAACGTCGGAGAACGCCCCGTCACCCACGGCGGCTTCGGTCCGCTGCGCCCGGCGCTGGCGGGCCGGTCGACCGAGTGGCTCGCGGTCGCGCAGACCGTGGCCCGTCACCGCGAAGCCCGCACACCCTTGCTGATCGCCGGCGAACCCGGCACCGGCAAGACCTCGCTCGCTCTCGGACTGCCGCATCGTCCGGGCGCGGCGCGCGCGGCCACGGTCGTCGACGCGGCCGAACGCCACGTCCTCGGCTCGCGCCGCTGGCTGCACCGCCTGTCGGAGCGGCTCGCCGCCGGCGCGCCCGTGGTGGTCAAAGGCATCCAGACCCTCGATCCGGGCTCGCTGTCGGGAATGGTGTCGCTCATCGACTCGACGCCCACGCGTGGTGCGGTCCTGCTCACGCTGTCGGTCGCCGACCGCGCCGAGGCGGGTGCGTTCGCGACGCGTGTCGGCTCCCCGACGACCTGGGTCCCTGCTCTGCGCGAACGGGCGGGCGACGTCGGGCCGCTCTGGCGCGCCCTCGCCGACCACGCCGCGCCGTCCGCACACCTCGAGCCGACTCGGGACGCGCTCGCCGCCCTCGAGGCCCACGCGTGGCCGGGGAACATCGTGGAATTGCGGAACGTCATCGAGCAACTCGCGCTCAGCGGCCGCCGCGGCTCGATCGGCGCGGCGGATCTGCCGATGTCGGTCCGCGGTGCGCGGTCGATGACGATGATCGAGCGGGCCGAGCTCGAAGCGATCCAGCGCGCGCTGCAGGAGGCGGGTGGCAACCGCTCCCGCGCCGCCGAGATCCTCGGCCTCTCCCGCGCCACGGTGTATCGCAAGATGAAGACGTATCGTCTGACGGCCTGACCGCCGCGCGAAGGCCCGACCCGGCGAACCGGGTCGGGCTTCGGGTCTCAGGATCCGGTCAGCAGGGCTTGATCTGCAGGAACGAGAGCGCGTCGTTGAACTGGCTGCCGTTGTTGACGAACATCGCCGACGCGTCGACGACGTTCTCCGCCACGAGCTGGTTACCGTCCCACAGCTGCCCGTCGGGGGTGAGATAGGTGTGGAAGCCGACGGTCTTCGATCCCGCTGGGACGATGAACGTATAGTTCAGGGGCTGCGATCCGCTCGTTCGGATGTAGCGCGCCTGGCCGCTGCCGTCCACGAAGCTGATGTTGTCGTAGAACTCGCCGTTCTGCACCGTCACCTCCGCGCTGGCCGAGCTGACGCCACTGGCGACGAGGGTGTTGCCGTTGTAGAGGTCCCCGTTGGGCGTGAGATACACGTGCTGTCCGACGACCGTGGCCCCGGTGGGGACGGACCCGTACGTGGCCGTGACCCCGTCGCTGCGCCAGAACTTCGCGACGCCATTCTCGACGTACGTGACGTTATCGAGAAGATTGCCGTTCTGAACCGTGTAGCGACCGCTGGCGGACGACACGTTGGAGGCGATCAGCGTGTTCCCGTTCCAGAGCTGCCCGCCCGGGGTCAAGTAGAGGTGATCCCCCACGGTGACGGCGCCCGCAGGGACGGAACCGAACGTCAGAGTACCGGTTCCGCTGCTCCAGAACTTCGCGACCCCGCCCTGCATGTAACTGACGCGATCGTCCAGGGATCCGTTCGTGTTCGCGAACTGCGCGCTCGCCGACGTGACACCGGAAGCGACGAGGTTGTTGGCATCCCACAACTGGCCATCGGGCGTGAGATAGGTGTGGAAGCCGACGACCTTCGACCCATCGGGGAGCGTGCCCCACGTCGACGTCGACCCTCCATTGGTCCAGTACTGCGACAGCAGCTGCTGCCCCGTGACGGTGACCGACTCGACGTCGCTCAGCGAACCGCTGGTCGCCGTCAGGTTGAACGTGCCGTTCTTCGCGGGAGCGACGATCCCCGTCACGCTCGCCCGTCCGCTGGCGTCGGTGACGAACGCCTTCGGTGCGGTCGTGCCGTCCGACCAGGTCAGCCCCTCGGGCAGGGTGATGAGCACGGACTGTCCGGCGATCGGCGAT
Organism: Microbacterium sp. SLBN-111; assembly: GCF_049739645.1. NCBI lineage: Bacteria > Bacillati > Actinomycetota > Actinomycetes > Micrococcales > Microbacteriaceae > Microbacterium > Microbacterium sp. SLBN-111. The sequence goes on along the minus strand of NZ_JBMGQH010000001.1, from coordinate 1,648,927 downwards.
CCGTCGGCGGCGGTCAGAGACACAGTGACCGGGCTCAGCGTCCCGCACGCCGTGACGGAGTACGGCCCGTCGAGGAACTCGAGCTGCGCCCCGGTCGGTGCTGACGCGGACGCTGCGGGCGCCGCGACGGCGAGAGCGATCACGGGTACGGACCACGCTGCCCCCGTGACGATGGTGCGGCGGGGGATGCCCCGTCGCTCTTGCGTGGTGCCTTCTTCGTCCTGCATTCCGATCCTTCCGTTTACCGCCGCACTGTGCCGCCGGGTGGGATGAGCCTCGCGAATTCCGCGCGTGTGAAATCGCGATTCGGGAAGACATGCGACAAAGTTGTCTTCCAGCGGGTCACGTTTATCCCCCTCGGCCCCGCATCCCCGCGTCGCCCATTAGACGAATAGAGGCGGGCTCGCCACGCACCCGCGAACATGGACGTGCGGAAGGCTGAAAATCGATGACGACAATGGGCGAAGAATCCGCGGAGAATTGCGAGGAGTTCGGCTGGCAGCCGCGCGGTGACATCGATCCGACCTTGGTGGCAGAGACGACGGCCGGAACGAAGCACGGCTACGGTCGGGCCTGGTCGCGCACATCGGCTTACTCGCTCCGCCCCGACGAGCGGTTGCTCTACCTCGTCCACACGGTCGAGGGCGGGTTCGATTTCACCGTCGAGGGCGTGACCGTCCGCACCGAGCCCGGCCAGATGATGGCCTTCGACGGCGGGGCCGCCGTCCAGGCCCAGACGATCGCCGACACCGCTCGCTACGTGTGGTTCTTTCCCGCGACACGCCTGACGCTGGGCCGGTCGCTCTTGACCGCGCACGAGCCGATCGCGCTGGTGAACGCCCCCATGCTGGGGCTGGTATCGATGACGAACGCCCTGTTGAACAATGAGGCCCAGACCTCGCCCTTCGCGCACGAACAGATCGGCTCGGCCATGGAGAACATGCTTCTCGCCGCCCTGGACGAGGAACAGCGCATCACCGAGGAAAGTGCCCTCCACCGCGACGGCCTGTTCACCGTGGCGCAATCGGTGATTCGGTCTCGATTCCCTGACCCCGGATTCGGGGTCTCGGAACTCGCGCGCGAACTGTCGACCAGTCGCAGCCACTTGCACCGAGCCTTCATGTCGATGGGGACGACGCCGCGGAGGGAGATCGAGAGATACCGTCTCGCCGAGGTCGAAAGACAACGCGCGCTCACCCCCGCCCTCAGCGACATCGTGGAAATGGCGGGATTCAGTTCCATGAGGCAGTACCGCCTGGTCCAGGCGCGCAACCGGGGCGCGTTCACGACCACTGACTCGTGAGCGCGGACGCCCGGCGCGTGAAAGGGCGGAGGCGCCCGACACGCCTCCGCCCCGTCCCGCACCCGTCCCGGGTCAGGACTCCCGTGCCATCCGCCGCACGGCCCTCCGCCGTACGAGCACCGGCACCAGCTCGCGGATCACCACGACCAGCACGAGCACGATCGCTTGGGTCAGCAGCTGCAGCGCGTCCGGCCAGCCGACCGACCGCAGGAGCTGGCCCAGTTGCGTGAGGAACAGCGCGGCCACCGCCGTCGCGGCGATCGAGGAGATTCCACCGGTGAGGGCCGTGCCGCCGAGGACGACCGCGGCGACCGTCGGCAGAAGGTACTGGTCGCCGAGGAACAGCGCGGGGGTCTTCGTGTACCCCGCGAGCAGGACGCCGGCAGCGCCGTAGCAGAGGCCCGCGAAGCCGTAGGCCGCGATCTGGTACACCCGCACCCGTACCCCGACGACGGCCGCGGCGGGTTCGCTGACCCCGACCGCGGTGAGACGCCGGCCGATGATCGAGCGCTGCGTGACCACGGCCGCGACGGCGATGACCACGATCGCGATGAGGGCCGTATTCGGGATGCCGAGCGTGCGGGCGAGCGCGAAGCGATTGAGCTCGTCTGCTGCCCCCGAGGGCGTGCCGTTCGCGATCGAGAACACCGTGCCGAGGAGGACGGCGTTCATCCCGAGCGTCGCGACGAGCGGCATGATCCGCAGCCCCGCGACGATCGCGCCGTTGAAGAGCCCGAAGACGCCCGGGAGCACCACCGCGGCGACGACCGCCGGCCACACGCCCCAGCCGTACTGCTGCGGCAGGGCCGTCGCGAGTACCGCGGCGAGCGCGATCATGCCCGGCACCGACAGGTCGAGGCCGCGCTGCTGCACGATGAGCGTCTGCCCGGCGGCGGCGATCGCGAGCACGGACGCGAAGGGGAGCATCGACAGCAGGGGCGCGGCATCCAGGCTCCCCGGCGCGATGACCGGGCTCACGAGGAACAGCGCCGCCGTCGCGACCGTGATCGGCACCCAGCTGCCGGCGAGCGCCCGCCGCCACACGGCTTCGGCGGAGCGGCCGGTCGGCGGAACGGGGAGCGAGGTGGTGGTGGTCTCCGGCGCGGAGCGCGGAGTGTCGATCTGGGTCATGAGGCACCTCCGGGAGAAGCGATGGCGGCGCCCCGCGGGCGACGTCGACGGCGGCCGCCGCCGCGCAGGGCGGCGTAAAGACCGGCCGCGGCGAGCGTGACGAGACCCGGCAGCCAGTACGACCAGGCCTGCGAGAGCCCCAGGAACGGTGAGACGTTGAGGATCTGCTGCACGAGGAACGCCGCCGCGATGACCGCGATGAACGATCCGCGCCCGCCGAAGATGCTCGTTCCCGCCAGGACGACGACGGTGACGGATGCCAGCGTGTACGACAGCGAGGGTCTCCCGTCGCCGATGCCGATCTGGGCCATGAGAATCACGGCCGCGGGGAGCACCAGCAGCGAGCAGAGCACGTAGGAGAGGAACCGCACCCATCCGACGCGGATGCCGAGGCGGGCGGCGGCCGCGTCGTGCGAGCCGACGGCCCGCAACTGCACGCCCCAGCGCGTGCGGCGCAGGGCGATCTCGAGCAGCACGAGCACCACGATGCCCGCGATCGTCGCGATCGGCACCAGTCCCACTCGGGCCTGGATCATCTCGGAGACGCCGGGGAAGATCACCCCGCCGGGCGTGGACCGCAGCAGCAGGTACAGGCCCTGCAGCGCCATGAACATCGCGAGCGTGGCGACGACGGGGCTGATCGCGAACCGGGTCACGAGCAGTCCGTTGATGACGCCCACTCCGATCGCTCCGGCGATCATGAGCGCGAGGCCGACGTAGAGGTTGCCGCCGTCGACGATCCAGAAGGACGACAGCACGACGAGGAACCCCATGAGCGGCCCGACCGACAGGTCGAAACCCGAGCCGAGCACCACGACCTGCTGCGCGGCGCCGACGAACAGCAGCGGCGCGATCATGAACAGCAGGTTGTTGAGGTTGAAGGGCGAGAAGTACGCGCCGTTGGTGGTCGCGACCGCGAGGGCGAGCGCGACGAACACGGCCGCGAGCGCCACGGCGGGAGCGTGGTCGCCCCGCAGCCACGCGCGCAGACGATGACGGCGGGCCGTCGGTCTCTTCGCGGGCCCGCACCGTCGTGGCGGTGAGAGCGGCGCGGGCGATCGCGGTCTCGGTGACCTCGGGTCCGGTGAGCTCCTGCACGACCTCGCCGCGCGAGAGGATCAGCACCCGGTCGCACAGTCCCTCGAGCTCGACACCGTCGGACGAGAGCACGACGACGGCGGCGCCGCCGTCGGCGGCCTCGCGGAGGATCCGGTAGATGTCGACACGGGCTCCGGCGTCCACGCCCTGCGTCGGCTCCTCGGCGAGGAGCACGCGGGGCCGGGCGAGCAGCGTGCGGGCGAGCACGACCTTCTGCTGGTTGCCACCCGACAGCGACGACACCGCGGTGCGCGGGCTCGGCGTCTTGATCGACAGGCGCCCGATCATCTCCTTCGCGCGCGCCATCATCTTCCGGTCACTGACGAAACCGGCGGTGGAGGCCTCGGGGAGGGTGCCGGCCGAGACGTTCTCCGCGACCGACAGCGGCAGGAACACGCCCTCGCGGTGCCGGTCGGCCGGGACGTAGACGACACCGGCCGCCGCCGCTCCCGAGGACCCGCCGCCGACCCGGCGGCCGTCGACGCTCACCTCACCCGTGGATGCCTCGAGTCCGGCGAGGGCGCGGATGAGCGCGGCTTGTCCATTCCCCTGGACGCCCGCGAGACCGACGATCTCGCCGGAGCGGACGGTGAGGGAGACGTCGTGGAAGTGGTCGCCCCGCAGTCCGCGGACCGTCAGCCGGTCGGCATCCTGGATCGTGCCGGCGATGCTGCCCTTCTCGGGGAACACCGCCTCGAGCTTGCGCCCGATGGCGCGTTCGATGATCTGCGCCTCGTCGACCTCGGCGGCGGGGAAGGTCCCGCGCACCTTGCCGTCGCGGAGCACCGTGATGCGGTCGGAGATCTGCTTCACCTCGGGGATCCGGTGCGAGATGTAGACCACCGCCGCGCCGCCCGCGACGACCTCGCGCACGCGGGCGAACAGCTTCTGCACCTCTTCGATACTGAGGTGCTCGGTCGGCTCGTCGAGGATCAGGACGCGCGGGTCGAGGGCGAGCGCTTTCGCGATCTCCACGACGAAGCGCTGCTCGACCGACAGGTCGGAGACACGCGTGCGGGCGTCGATGCCCATGTCCCACGGGGCGAGCCGTTCCGCGGCCCACGCGGCGGCGCGGCCGAGGCCGCCGACGCGGCGGAAGCCGACTCCGACGGCCATGTTCTCGGCGACCGTCAGGTCCGGCAGGAGAGCGGGGTCCTGGCGGACGATACCGAGGCCGAGACGCCGGGCCTCCTCGGGGTCGGCGGAGGCGAGTTCGGTGCCGGCGATCCACACCGAGCCCGCGTCCGCGGCGAGCGCCCCGGACGCGACCGCCATGAGCGTGGACTTCCCCGCCCCGTTCTCGCCCACGAGGGCGTGGACCTCGCCGGCGCGCACGTCCAGGTGCACGTCGGTGAGGGCGCGGACTCCCGGGAAGGTCTTGGTGATGCCGTCCAGGCGCAGCAGGGAGGCGACTCCCGCACCGGCCTCGGTGGGCGCGAGCGCCGTCCCCACGTCGATGTCTGTCATGGCGAATCCGTTCTGTCGGTGTGCATCACTGGGCGAGGTAGCCGCCGTCGATGACGAGCTCGGAGCCGGTGACGAAGCTCGCCTCGTCGCTGGCGAGGAAGACGACGCCGGCGGCGATCTCGTGCGGCTTGCCGGCGCGCCCCATCGGTGTCTGAGAGACCACGTAGTCGTTGACGTCGGGTGCCTGAGCGTCGGTGAGGGGCGTCTCGATGAACCCCGGATGCAGGGAGTTCACGCGCACGTTCTGCGTGGCGTACGTGATCGCGGCGTTCTTGGACATGTTCCGCACCGCGCCCTTGGTCGCGTGGTACGCGTGCGCGCCGCCGACCGCCGCCGAACCCCAGATCGACGAGATGTTGACGATCGAGCCGCCGCCCTGCGTGATCATGTGCGGGATCACCTCGCGCATGCCGAGCCACACGCCGGTCTGGTTGGTGGCGACGACGCTCTGCCAGTCGGCCATGGTGAGTTCGTGGAGCGGGTCGTACGCGATGATCCCGGCGTTGTTGACGAGGACGTCGATGTGGCCGTGCGCGTCGAGCACGTCGCCGATCACGCGGCGCCAGTCCTCCTCGGAGGCGACGTCGAGCGGGGCGTACTGGATGGGCCCGAAGGTGGGGTCCGCGGACGAGCGCGAGGTCGCGACGGTCGTCGCCCCCTCGGCGTGCAGGGCTTCCGCGATGGCGCGGCCGATGCCGCGGCCCGCGCCGGTGACGACGGCGACCTTGCCGGTGAGACGGTTCATGGCTTTCTCCTCCTGGGAGTGGGACGGGGGCCGGGGCCGCGGCACGTCCGGCCGCGACCCCGGCGGGGGATCACTGGAACAGCTGCTTCAGCTGGTCGACCGACAGGCCGGAGGAGAGGATCGCGTCGGCGGGCAGGCTGCTCTCGCACTTGGGCTGCTTCGACGAGTCCGTGGAGTCCTCGATGATCTCGAGGTTGTAGGTGGACGGCTCGTCGTTCGGCAGCCCGTTGGCCGCGGCGAGTGCCTTGTGCAGGGCGACGGTGACGATCCAGTTGCGCGAGGATTCGGTCGCGATCTGGTACGTCGGCTGCGTGTCCTTGTACTCGTACCAGAGGCACGCGAACTCGTTGCTGTCGTTCGCGGACCACACCGGGAACGGCTTGCCGGCGGCCTCGAAGGCACGGATGCCACCGACCGAGCCGCCGCCGTAGTCGGCGACGATGCCGTTGATGTCGCCGTACTTCGTGATGAGACCGGCCACGACCTGCTGCGTCTTGCCCGGCTCCCAGTCGGTGGCGACCGGACCGTCGGTGTTGAGCAGCGTCACCCCGGGGTTCGCCTTGACGGCCTCGAGGACGCCTTCGTAGACGCCCTGCGAGTACGAGTTGCCGGCGATACCGCCGAGCATGACGAGGTTGCCCTTGCCGCCCATGGTCTTGATGGTCCAGTCGGCGAGGTTCTTGCCGTAGGTGGTGATGTCCTCGGACACGAAATCGACGTAGTCCTTGCCGGGCGTCCCGCCGGGCGACCCGACGAAGGGCACGACCTTGACGCCCGCCGCGGTCGCCTTCTGGATGGTGGGGAGCAGCGCCTCACCCCCGTCGACGAACGTGACGATGACGTTCACGCCCTGCGCGACGAGCGAATTGATGTCGCTGATCGCCTTCTGGGTGTCGCCCTGGGCGTCGGTGTAGAGGACCTTCTTGATGTTCGGGCACTTGGCCGCCTCGGCCTCGAAGATGGCCCGGGTGATCTTGCGCCAGGAGTTGCCGCCGAAGCCGTCGGCGAGGGCGACGGTGATGTCCTTGTCGCCGCAGAAGTTCGAGATGTCCTGGATGTCGCCCTGGACGCCGACCGTGCCGGTGGTGACCTGGCTGTCGGTGGCGCCGGTGGTCGCGTCGCCGCCGGAGCCGGCCGAGGACAGCGACCCGGTGGAACAGGCCGAGGTGAGCAGGAGTGCCCCGACGGCGGCGAAGACCGCTGCCGCTCGGAGCGCGGTGCTGTGTCGCATGTGCGTGCCAACTTTCTCGTCATTGAGAGCCGGCCGGAGGGGTGGGTCCCCCGCTGTGGATGCCGGCATGGATGTGGTGGTGTCCAGCAGTCTGCGGCGGCGGGCGGGGGGCTGATCGCGTCACGGTGAGACGCGGGTGACTCATTCTGCGACACCCCGTCGCGACGGCCGGAGGGCGGTTCATCCTGGGGTCACCGGGGCGCTCCGATGCCCCGAACGACCTGGAATCCACGATGAGGAGGATCCGCGAATGGCCGAGAACAGGCCCACCGACCCCCTGGGGGAGATCTACGCCGAGTGGACCGTCGAGTTCACCGCCGCCCCCGACATGTCGCTCCCCGTCCTTCGATGGGTGTTCGAGGACTGGCAGCGCGCGACGGCCGAACCGGAGGACGTGACGTACCGTTCGACGAGCATCGGCGGCGTCCCCGGCATCCTGGTCACTCCGTTGGAGGCCGACCGCGATCGCATCCTGCTCGTGCTGCACGGTGGCGGTTTCGCGCTCGGTTCGTCGGCCAGCCACCGCAAGATGGCCGGACACCTCGCCAAGGCCGCACGCTCGTCCGCGTTCGTCGCCGACTTCCGTCTCGCCCCCGAGCACCCGTACCCCGCGCAGCTGGACGACGCGGATGCCGTGATCGACGCGCTCCTCGCCGACGGCTACGCCGCCGAGGCCATCACGCCGGTCGGCGACAGCGCCGGCGCGAGCATCGCGATCGCGACCGTCCTGCGGCGTCTGCAGCGCGGCGCGGCGCTCCCCGGGCGGGTCGCGACGATCTCGCCGTGGGTCGACATGGAGAACTCGGGCGAGACGATCGAGACCAACGACGCGACCGACTTCCTGATCGCCCGCGAGGGGTTGCAGGGGAACATCGACCGCTACCTCTCCGGCGGCGCCTCTCCCACCGACCCGCTCGTGAACCCGCTGTACGCGGACTTCACCGGGTTCCCGCCGCTGTTCATCACCGCCAGCGACGCCGAGTCCCTGTACGCCGACGCCGTGCGTCTGGCCGAGCGCGCCGCCGGCTTCGGCGTCGACGTGACGTTCGAGACCGTCTCGGGCGAACAGCACGTCTGGCCCCTCCAGGCGGGGCGGCACGCCCCCGCCGACACCTCCATCCGTCGAATCGCCGAATGGGTGCGCACGACCAGCTCGTCGCGCGTCTCGGCATGACCCCCTCCACCGAAAGGACCCCCGCCATGAGCGACACCCCTGCACGCGGTACCGGCGACCGCGACTACGACGCCATCGTCATCGGCGCCGGATTCTCCGGCTTGGCGATGCTGCACCACCTCCGCGAGATCGGCCTCCGCACGATCGCCGTCGACGGCGAGGACGGGATCGGCGGCACCTGGTGGGTGAACCGCTATCCCGGTGTGCGCACCGACAGCGAGTACTCGTACTACTCGTTCTCCTTCTCGAAGGAGGTGCGCGACGAGTGGACCTGGACCGAGCGGTACCCGTCCGGCGAGGAGGTGCTGGCGTACCTCAACTTCGTCGCCGACCGCCTCGACCTCCGCCGCGACATCCGCCTCAACACCCGCGTGGAGTCGGCCGTCTACGACGAGGATGCCAACACCTGGACGGTCCACCTCCAGGGCGGCGACACGCTCACCACGAAGTACCTGGTCAGCGGCATGGGTGTGCTCTCGCAGCCGATCTTCCCGGAGATCCCCGGTATCGAGACGTTCCGCGGTGAGAAGTACCACACCGCCCAATGGCCGCGGGAAGGCGTCGACCTGTCGGGCAAGCGCGTCGGGCTCATCGGCCTCGGCGCCTCCGGCATCCAGATCGTGCCCGTCATCGCCGGGCAGGTGGACGAGTTCTTCGTCTTCCAGCGCACGCCGAACTTCATCGTCGAGACGAACAACGACAAGGTCTCGGAAGAAGACATGGCGTGGCTCCGCGAGAACTACGACCTCGTCTACGAGAAGGCGGCGAACCACCCGTTCGGCGTCGCGATGGAACCCGCCGAGCACAGCGCGCTCGAGGTCTCCGAGGACGAGCGCCGCCGCATCTTCGAGAGCAAGTGGAACGAGGGCGGCTTCCACTTCGCGAACGAGTGCTTCAACGACCTCGCGACGAACCACGAGGCCAGCGAGCTGGCATCCGAGTTCATCCGTACGAAGATCGCCGAGATCGTGAAGGACCCCGAGACCGCGGAGCTGCTGTCGCCACGCACCTACTCGTTCAACGGAAAGCGCGTGCCGACCGGTCACGGCTACTACGCCGCGTTCAACCACGATCACGTCCACCTGATCGACACCGCCGAGACGCCGATCACAGCCATCACGGAGAAGGGCGTGAAGGTCGGCGACACCGAGTACGAGCTCGACGTGCTGATCTTCGCCACCGGCTTCGACGCCATGACCGGCACGCTCACTCACATCGACATCGTGGGCCGCGGAGGTCGCACGCTGCGCGAGAAGTGGGCGGAGGACGGACTCAAGTCGAACCTCGGCATCAATGCGAACGGCTTCCCGAACTTCTTCATGTCGCTCGGGCCGCAGACGCCGTACTCGAACCTCATCGTTCCGATCCAGCTCGGGGCCCAGTGGCTGCAGCGGGCGCTGAAGTGGGCCGAGGAGAACGGCATCGAGTACTTCGAGGCGACGCCCGAATCCGAGGACTGGTGGCGCGAGGAGACCGAGAAGACCGGCCGCCAGACCGTCATGTACACCGAGGGCAAGAAGGCCAAGGCCTGGTTCCTCGGAGAGAACATCCCCGGCAAGCCCGAGGAGTTCCAGGTCTACATGGGCGGCGGGCAGGTGTACCAGCGCTATTGCCGCGAGCTCGAGGAATCCGGCTACGCGTCGCTCCTCCACCGCACGGGCGCCAAGCAGCCCGTCGACGCCTGATCCGACCCCTCCGGCGGGGACGCGCACCGCGCGCGTCCCCGCCGTCACGAAAGGAATCCCCATGGCACGACTGCAGGGCAAGCGCGCGGTGATCACCGGCGCCGCCTCCGGAATGGGCCGCGCGACGGCCGAGCTCTTCGCCGCGGAGGGGGCGCGTGTCGCGCTCCTGGATGCGCAGCCCGAGGCCGGCGAGGCGGTGGCCGCCGGCATCCGGGAATCGGGGGGCGAGGCGCTGTTCACGCGCGCCGACGTGACGGACGAGTCCGACGTGCGCGCCGCGGTCGACGGTGCCGCCGCGGCGTTCGGCGGACTCGACGTGCTGATCAACTGCGCCGGGATCATCGGCGTCGACAAGCCCACGCACGAGGTCACGGAGCGGGAGTGGGATGCCGTGTTCGCGGTCGACGTGAAGGGCGTCTTCTTCGCGACCAAGGCCGCCGTCCCGCACTTCCTCGAGGCGGGGAAGGGCGCGATCGTCAACTTCTCCTCGATCTACGGGATCCTCGGCAACGACGAATTCACGCCGTACCACGTCGCCAAGGGCGCCGTGAACATGCAGACGAAACAGGATGCCGCCAGCTACGGCCGGCATCGGATCCGCGTCAACGCGGTGAACCCGTCGACCGTGCTCACCCCGCTCGTCGAGGGCATCGCCGCCGAGTACCCCGGCGGGATGCCGGCGTACGAGGAGATGATGACCGCACACCAGTCGATCCGCCGACTCGGCCGCCCGATCGACGTCGCCTACGCGGTGCTGTTCCTGGCCTCCGACGAAGCGGACTGGATTACCGGCGTGACGCTGCCGGTCGACGGCGGGTACACCGCCCGATGAGCGCCGAGATCGTGGTCTACGGGAAGCAGGAGTGCGTCGACACGCTCCGCACCCGCGCGCTGCTGCGAGACGTAGGCGCGGAGTACACGTTCGTCGACGTCGAGGCGTCGGCGGAGGACGCCGCCCGCGCCGCCGAGATCGGCGGCAGCACGAAGGTGCCGGTGGTCGTGCTCCCCGACGGCGCCGTCCTCGTCGAGCCGTCCGACGACGAGGTCCGCGCCGCGCTCGCGGCGAGCTGACCCAGCACCGGGGCGCCGGGTCAGAACACGTACTCCATCAGCTCCACTCCGAGCACGCGGAAGGCGTCGTGCGCGCGCAGCCGGTGAGCGATCGAGAGGTCGTCGAAGTTCACGATCATCGCGAACGCGACGCCGGCGCGCGGGCCCCCGAGCACGCCCGCTTCGGCGCGCACGCCGTTCGAGCGTCCCGTCTTGTTGACGAACAGCAGGCCGTGCTCGTCGTTCTCGTGCGAGAACGGATCCAGACCGGTGGCGGATGCCACGAGCGACAGGTCGTGGTTGAGACTCAGCCATTCCGCGACCTGGGCGCTGACCCCCGGCGACACCACCGTCGAGTTCACCAGCCCCGCGAACACCGCCGCCATCTCGCGCGCGGTGGACAGCGCGACGTGCGGCGCGTCGTCGGGGCCGCGGTCGTCGCGGAACCGGTCGAGCAGCGCCGTGCGGCGCAGCCCGAGCTCCTCGATACGGGCCCGGACCGCGGGCAGCCCGACGCGCTGCAGCAGGGCGTTGGCGGCGAGCGCGTCCCCCGCCGAGGCGGCGAGCACCGCGACGTCGGCCAGAGGCAGCGCGGGAGCCTTCAGGTGCTGCCACACTCCCCCGCCCGAGGCGGAGTCGACGGTCGCGCGATCGACGATCTCGAGCGCGTCGACGCGGCCCGCCTCGATGGCCGCGGCCACCTCGACGAGCAGCGGCACGACCCCGAGGCCGGCGACCGGCAGCGTGAGGAAGTCGTCGCCCTCGAGCACCGCGGAGCCGCCGTCGAGGTCGTCGATGCGCACCGACACCTTCGCTCCGGATGCCGCGAGTTCGTCGAGCGCCCGGAGCGTCGCCGTGAACGACCGCCGCCCGGCGGCCGCCCGCCGGGGCAGCCGCCGCGGGCCCTTGCGCGCCGACCCGCGGAGGGCCGGGGCGTCGCGTCGCGACGACTCCACGGGCCCTCCGGCGGGTTCGGGTGAGGCGGGCTCGGGAACCGGTGGCATGCCCACGAGCGTGGCTCCTTCCGGGTCAGGAGAGCAACAAACGCAACCTCACCAAATGGTGACGCGCTGGTCCTCGGCGAGCCACAGGGCGTCGCCCTCGGTCACGTCGAACGCGTCGTAGAACGCGTCGATGTTGCGGACGATCTGGTTGCAGCGGAATTCGTTGGGCGAGTGCGGGTCGATCGTGAGGAGCCGGATGGTCTCGGCATCCCGACCCTTCTGCTGCCAGATCTGCGCCCAGCTGAGCAGGAGCCTCTGGATGCCGCTGTATCCGTCGATCACGGGACCGTCGGCCGGCTCGTCCTCGCCGAGCGACAGCCGGTAGGCGCGGATCGCGATACCGAGGCCGCCGAGGTCGCCGATGTTCTCGCCGATCGTGAGCGCGCCGTTGACGTGGTGCTCTGCGCTGAGGCCCTCGGGCACGAGTTCCTCGTACTGGGCGATGAGGGCCTTCGTGCGTTCCTCGAACGCCGAGCGGTCGGCATCCGTCCACCAGTCGCGCAGCGACCCGTCGCCGTCGAAGCGGCTGCCCTGGTCGTCGAACCCGTGGCCGATCTCGTGCCCGATCACGGCGCCGATGCCGCCGTAGTTCGCGGCGGCGTCGCGCTCGGCGTCGAAGAACGGGTACTGCAGGATCGCGGCGGGGAACACGATCTCGTTCATCAGCGGGTTGTAGTACGCGTTGACGGTCTGCGGGGTCATGTACCACTCGTCGCGGTCGATCGGCTGGCCGACCTTCGCGAGCTGGCGGTCGTGCTCCCAGACGTGGGCGCGGCGGACGTTCCCGACGAGGTCGGCGGCGTCGATCTCGAGCGCGGAGTAGTCCTTCCACTTCACGGGGTAGCCGATCTTCGGCGTGAACGCGTCGAGCTTCGCGAGCGCGCGCTCACGCGTCTCGGGCGTCATCCACTCGAGGGATTCGATGGACTCGCGGTACGCCTCGATGAGGTTCGCGACGAGCACGTCCATGGCATCCTTCGCCGCGGGCGGGAAGTGCCGCTCGACGTACACCTTGCCGATTGCCTCACCGAGGGCGGCCTCGACGAGGCTCACCCCGCGCTTCCACCGCTCGCGGTTGACGGGGACGCCGGTGAGCTGCGTGCCGTAGAACGCGAAGTTCTCGGCCACGAACTCCTCCGACAGGAACGCCGCGGAGGAGTGCACGATCGCGAACCGCAGCCACGCCTTCCAGTCCTCGAGACGCTCCTCGACGAGCAGCGTCGCGAGCGACTCGACGAAGCTCGGCTGGTACACGACGACCTCGGCGAAAGCGTCTTCGTGTCCGGGCGCGACACCGGCGCGCCACGGCGCGAGGTCGAGACCGGCGAGACCGACCATCTCGTCCCACGTGCGGAGGTTGTAGGTCTTCACCGCGTCGCGGCTGTCCTCACGCGACCAGTGGTGCGTGGCGAGGTCGGTCTCGAGCGCGAACACCCGATCGGCGGATGCCGCGGCCTCGGCGACCCCGGCGAGCTCGAGGATGCGCTCGATGTGCGCCCGGTAGGCGGTGCGGGTCTCGGCGAAGTTCTCGAGCCGGTAGTAGCTCTCGTCGGGGAGCGACAGGCCGCCCTGGTAGATCACGGGGACGTACCGGGTCGGGTCGCCCGGGTCGGGCTCGACGAACAGGGTGAGCAGGCCGCTCACGCCGTCGCGCTCGAACTCGCCGACGAGCCGGAGGAATCCGGGCACGTCGGTGACGGCATCCACGCGCGCGAGCTGGTCGCCGAGCGGCGTCGCTCCCGCCTCCTCGATGCGGGCGGTGTCCATGAAGCTCGCGAACAGGTCGCCGATCTTGCGGGCTTCGCTGCCCGGCTCGGCCTGCTGCGACTCCTCCACGATGGTGCGGACGTCCTTCTCGGCCTGCTCGGCGATGAGATGGAAGCTGCCCCATCGAGCTTTGTCTTCGGGGATCTCGGTGCGCTCCAGCCAGCGGCCGTTGACGTGCCGGAACAGGTCGTCCTGCGGGCGGATCTCATCGCTGAGCTCTTCGAGCGCAAGACCTGCGTGGGGGGTCTGGGTCATGGACACAGGATAAATCCCTCCGCTCCACGCGGGCTCAGCATGTCGTGTCGGAGGCCGGCCGTAGGCTCGAACGGTGACCACACCCGCGCCGGCGACCCTGAACCGCCAGATCGTGCGGTTGGCCGTGCCGGCGCTGGGCGCGCTGATCGCCGAGCCGCTGTTCCTCATCGTCGACGGCGCCATGGTGGGCCACCTGGGGGTCGCGCCGCTCGCGGGCCTCGGGATCGGCAGCGCGGTGCTGCAGACCGTGGTCGGGCTGATGGTCTTCCTCGCGTACTCGACGACCCCCGCGGTCGCCCGCCGCTACGGTGCCGGTGAGCTGGGTCGTGCCGTGTCGGTCGGTATCGACGGCATGTGGTTCGCGCTCACGATCGGCGGGGTGCTCGCGCTCGTCGGGGTGATGGCCACGCCGCTCCTCGTCGGTGTCTTCGGCGCCGCGCCCGACGTGGCCGAGAACGCGCGCGTCTACCTGTCGATCTCGATGTGGGGGCTGCCCGCGATGCTCGTGGTGTTCGCCGCCACCGGGCTCCTCCGCGGCATGCAGGACACCTTGACGCCGCTGTGGATCGCCGGCCTCGGCTTCGGCGTCAACGCGCTGCTGAACGCGCTCTTCATCTACGGCTTCGGGTGGGGCATCGCCGGTTCCGCGATCGGGACGGTCCTGGCGCAGTGGGGCATGGTGGGCGCGTATGTGGTGATCGCCACCCGCCTGGCGCGTCGGCACGCGGCATCCGTCCGCCCCGAGGCCGAGGGTCTGCGGGGCACCGCGCGTTCCGGCGGGTGGCTGTTCGTCCGCACTCTCAGCCTGCGCGCCGCGTTCCTCGCGACGGTGGCGGTGGCCACGGGCCTCGGATCCGCCGAACTCGCCGGGTGGCAGATCGCCTTCACGATCTTCTCGACCGCCGCCTTCGCCCTCGACGCCCTGGCGATCGCGGCGCAGGCGCTCGTCGGTAAGTCGTTGGGCGCGGGCGACGTCGCGGGTGCCCGACACGTCCTGTCGCGCACGGTGGCGTGGGGCCTGTGGTTCGGGGTCGCCGTCGGGGCGCTCGTGGCGGCGGCATCCGGAGTCCTGGGGCTCGTCTTCACGGGCGATCCCGCGATCGCCGCGCTCATCCAGCCGGCCCTGCTCGTGCTCGCGGTCGCGCAGCCGCTCGCCTCGTTCGTCTTCGTCCTCGACGGCGTGCTGATCGGCGCGGGCGACGCGAAGTACCTCGCGATCGCAGGGCTGCTGAACCTCGTGCCGTACCTCCCCGCGCTCGTGCTCGTCGCCCTGTTCGCGGGCGGCGGCGCCGCGGGCCTGGCCTGGCTCGCCGCGGCGTTCTTCGGCGTCTACCTGCTGGCCCGCGCCACCACCCTGGGCCTGCGCGTGCGCGGCCGCGCCTGGACGACCGCGGGCGCCTGACACGCCCACGCGACTCCCAGGCGCCGCGCGTACCGTGCCGACATGAGGTCGAACCCCCCGGTCCTCGCGACCCTCCCCGCCCTGCTCTTCCCGGCGCTGCTCGTGCTCGCGGGGTGCACCTCGACCGACGCGACCCCGCCGTCCGCGTCCTCCGCCGGGCCATCGGCATCCGCCCCGTCTCTGGCCCCGTCGGCACCGTCCCCCGGCGCGGCGCTGCCGAGCGACGCGACCGCGCTCGAGCAGTGGGCGGCGACCGCGCTGCCGGAGAACGGCCTCGGCGGAAGCACCGCCGTCGCGCGCGGCACCGGTGAGGTCGGACCCGCCGGAGCCGCGGTCGACCTCGCGCCCGTCGGCGGATCCTGGGACGTCGTCGTCGCGTGCGAGAGCGCGACCGGAGCGCCCCTCACCGTCGAGGTCGCCGGGACCACCACCGACGTCGCGTGCGGCGCGCCGGGGCGGACCGGAGCGACGCCGACGACGATCCGATGGGATGCCGGCTCCCCGGCGACCCTCCGGGTGGACGCGCCCGAACAGGCGGTGTTCGCCTACGAAGTGCACCCGCGCGCCGGCACCTGAGTCGGGTCGGCGCGGCCTATGCCCGCGCTGGGCGCCCGGCCGTCCACACCGTCACGGAGAGCGCGAACAGCGTGACGGCCAGCACCAGGGCCCACCACGGGAAGCCGGGCACATCCGGGTGCGACCCCGCGTTCGCGAGGTCGGCCGCCGGTGTGGGCAGAACCCGCTCGCCCGTCACGAGGATCCGGTGGGTGTTGACCCCCAGCGGTGTGCACGTGACGAGGGTGACGAGGTCCTCCCCCGCCTGCGGCAGGAGCGTCTGCGTCTCGTCCGGGCGCACCACCCGCGTGTCGCGGACCCGGTAGGTGAGGACCTCGCCGAACACCTCGATGGTGAAGGTGTCCCCCACCGCCACCCGGTCGAGGTGATCGAAGAGCGTGGCCTGCGCGAGTCCGCGATGCGCGGTGAGCACGGCGTGCTGATCCGCCCCGCCGACGGGGAGGGACGTGCCCTCGAGATGCCCCACGCCCTTCGCGAGGGTCTCGTCGCTCGTGCCGTGGTAGATCGGGAGGTCGACGCCGATCACGGGGATCCGCAGTCGCGCCATCACCCCGTCGGCGTCCTCCCGCAGAAGGCTGCCGTAGTCGACGGCGGGGGCGTGAACGTCGGTGCTCTGCGGGATGCGCGCACCCGGCGCGACGACCGCGCCGCCCACGAGCGCCGCGTTGTACGCCGCGGCATCCCGGAGAGCCGCGGCACGAGCCGTCGTCGACGCCTCCCCGATCGTGCTCTCGACCCGCACGATGACCTGCGACTGGTGGTACTGCGCCCACCAGCTCGAGATCGTGGGGTAGAGCAGCAGCACGACACCCACGAGGGCCGTGAGCGCGAGGCCGACGGTCGCCCACGGCATCCTCCAGCGCGCGACGGCGGCCGCCGGCGGAGGCGTTCGGGATGCCGACGGGCTCGGGGTCATGTCACGCCTCCGTCTCAGCGGGTCGGGCGGAGGAGCCGCGAGGGGGAGGCGATCGCCGTCTCCCCCTCGGCTGCTCAGCGGCGCCGGGCGAGGACGCGGCGGCCGATGATCGCGCCCACGCCCGCGAGCGCGAGTGCGCCGCCGATCACGGTGAACAGCAGGCTCCCCGCGCCACCCGTGAGGGGCAGCGCCGGGCCGATCTGCTGCGTGTTCGCGATCGTGACGGTGGTCGGTGACGTCTCTCCCGCGGCCACCACGGTGACCGGGGTCCACGGGTCGGCGGGGAGCACGTAGCCGGCCGGAGCCTGGGTCTCCTTGAGCCAGTAGTCCGTGCTCTTCGTCGCATCGTTGCCCGCCCACAGCCCGTCGATGAAGATCTGCCCGTCCACATCGGTGGTGACGGGACCGGCGACCTTCGTGCCGTTCTTGGCGTCGTACACCTCGAACACCGCGCCCTCGAGGGTGTCCGAGGTCGTGGCATCCTGCTTGACGATCTTCAGCGGACCCCAGTTCGTCTGCGGGGTGTTGGTGGTGCGGTCGGACCCGTTCGTGTTCACCACGGCCGTGTTCGGGATGACGCCGTCGGCGCCGAGCGAGGTCACGGTCGTGGTGATGGCCGCCGTCACCGCGGTCGCGCCCGCCAGCTTCGCGAGCCCCGCGGTGGTGAAGGTGATCGTGGTGTTCCCGGCGACGGTGTAGTCGGTGTTCGCGGTGAGCGTCGTGCCGTCGACCTGGACGACGACTCCGACGTACGTGAGGCGCGGGTCGAGGGTGTCGGTGATCGAGAAGCTGCGGTAGGTGTCGCCCGCGGCGAGCGCCGGGATCGGCGCATTCACCGTCCACACGATCGTCGAGCCGAGCCCGGGCGCGGCGGGAGCGGCGACGGTCTTGGTCGGCGTCGTGGTGTTCAGCTTGTTCTTCGGATACACGTGCACGTCGTAGAGCCACGTGCCCTGGTTCGGGTACGGCACCGACACGAGGAACGGCTGCACCGGCGACACGATCGCGTTCGCGCCCGGGCTCGTCTCGGTGACCAGATACAGGCCGTAGGGCAGGTTCGAGACGACCGCCTGCCCGGTCGTGTCCGTGGCGGCCGCGGTGCCCGCCGCCAGCGAGAACGGAGCGGATGCCACGTTCTGGGGCGTTGCGCTCTGGATCTGGTCCCAACCGGCGGCCGTGGTCAGATCGATCGGCGTGCCGCTGTAACTCACGCGCTGGACGCTGAACTGGACCCCCGACAGCCCCTGCCCGAGCGCGGCGATCGCCGCGGCATCCGTGATCGGGGTGCCATCCCCCGCGGCGCCGGGATCACCGGCGTGCTTGTGGATGGTCAGCGTGCCGGTCGTGCCCTGGATGTCCGACGTGCTCGCGGTCGGGTTCGAGGCGTTCGCCGCCGGTGCCGCGGCGAACGCTCCGGCCGCGGCGAGGGCCATGATCCCGATGCCGGCGGCGAACCGGCGAAGCACGTGCGACCTGTTGCTCATTGCGATTCCTGCTCTCTGGTTCAGCGTCGCCGGCGACCGGCGGACGGTAGGTGTGTGGGGCTCGGGTGCGGGGTCAGGAGTGTGGGGTGCGGCGGCGGGCGCGGCGTAGCGCGCCGAGCACGGACAGTACGAGGAGGACCCCACCGGCGCAGACGAACGCGTCCGCGCCGGTTCCGCCCGCGAGCGGGAGAGCGGGGCCCTTCTGCTGCTCGTTCGTCTGCGCCCCGAGGTTCTGCGTCGTCCCGGCCGTCGCGGCGGACACGGTGAAGGCCAGGGATCCCGCGGCGACGTACCCGACGGGAGCGCGCGTCTCGGTCGCGGCGTAGCTGCCCCACGCGAGGTTCTCGAGGCGGAACGCCCCGGGTGCCGGGTCCTGGTCGAGACCGGTGCAGGGGGTGGCCGCGCAGTCCTTGACCACGGTGCCTGCCAGACCGGGACCGGTGAGGGTCCATTCGGATCCGGCCAGCAGGCCGCGGGTCGCCTTCGCGGTCTTGGTCCAGGTGACCGCGCCGGGCTTGCTCGAGTTGGTGACGGTGCAGACGACGGTGGCGTGCGCGGCAACGGCGACGGACGACCCCGTGACGGTCCCGCCGGCGCACGACCACGCCCCAGCCGCGTAGCCCGCGGGGCCGCCGGACTCGCTGAGCGCGTAGGTCCCCGGCGCCACGATGGCGTCGGTGATCGCGGCCGCGCCCGTCTTCCCGGTCACGGTCTGCGGTCCGGTTCCGGTCAGCGTCCAGTCCGCGGCGGTCGAGCTGCCCCCGTGGGTGTTGTCGACGACCTTCCGGAGAGTGAGAGTTCCAGAGGACGGCTTGTTCGTGATCGTGCACGCCACCGCATCCCCGGGCGCCACACCGGTGACGTCACCGCCGGACGCGACAGGCAGAGTCACCGTCCGCGTGGATCCGTCCAACGAGGTCACGGTGCAGGTCCCGGCGACGAAGTCCCACCCCGACTTCACGCTCTCGGAGACTTTCACGGTGGCCCGCGACGTGAGCGCGTCGAACGCGATCCGCCACGCGGCGTCGCCCGATGCGGGGGTGACCTGCGTGGTCGCCGAAGGTGTCATCGTCGCCGTGCCCGTCGTCGCGGTGGTCGCCGCCCCCAGCGTCCAGCCGCTCCCCGGGGCGGGGTTCTGACCGGTGATGTCCTGCACGGTCTTGTGCACGGCGACGGTCGCGATCAGAGGGGCGTTCGTGATCGTGCAGACGACGTTGTCGCTCGCGATGTTCGGGATCGTGATCGATGCGCCGGCGCCGCTCCCCACGATGAGCTGTCCGTCGTCATCGACGCATCGGTAGCTGCTGCTGTAGTCGGCCAGGCTTCCCGAGGCCGCCGTCTCGGTGAACGCGTACCCCGTGCCGTTCACGACGGGGATGGGTCCGATCTGCTGGCTCTGGAGACCGGTCGCGGTGCCGGACGTGGTAACTGACGCGACGTTCGTCAGGCCGCGGACGAGAGACAGCGTGAATTGATCGGTCGGGTTCACTCGCCCGGTCACCGACTTCAGGATGGTCAAGGTCGTCGGCGAGTCGCAGCTGGCCAGGTCGGTATTCGACCCGGGCGTCGCCGTGCTCACGGGCGACGCCCACGTCGCCGGGTCGACCAGCGCCACGGTGGACGCATTGGAGATGTAGGCGCGGCCGTCCGGTCGGAAGGCCAGCCCGTTGATCGACGTGAGCGGGGCCGTCTGAGCCGTCGTCTCGGACCGTGGGAGCTCGTTGTCGCCGGGGTGCGCAACGGCCGCGGCGAGGGTGCTCGCGGCGACCGTGTAGATGGTCGTCTTGCTCGCGCTGCCGACGATGTACAGATTGCCGAAACGGTCGAAAGCGAGATCGCCGTTCGTCTGGCCGGTCGCCGCCTTGATGTACCCGAGCTTCGAGTACCCGCCGGTGGCCGGGTCCCATTGGAAGATCTGGAAGGTCGCTTGGGAGAAGCCGCCGAAGATGAACGTCCCGGTGCTCAGGTTCACGGCGCCCGCGACCAGAGAATCCACTCCTGGCTTGTAGGCACTGCCGGGGACCACGTCCCAGACGCCCGTCGACGGTGTGTATCGAAGCAGGGCGCGAATCTCGTCGGCATCCGGGGACGAACGTTCGTACGCGTACATCGCCTGTCCGTTGTTGACGTCCACGGCCAGCCCGTTCACGGAGCTGACGACCGAGCCACCGACGGTCAGGCCCTTCCACCCGTCGCTCCACGCGGTCACCACGGGCGGAGAACTCGTGCTCGCCCCCGGAGCGATCTGCTTCACCTCACCGGTCGAGAGGACGGCGTACGCGTACCCGGTGCGGCACTGCGGAGCGGGCGTCGCGGCGGCGGCCGCCAGGGAGCGCAGCCCGGGCGCCGGTTCTGTGTCGGTCGAGGAGGCGTCCGGCGTCGGCCCCGCGTCGGCCGACGCCGGCACCGTGGTCTCCGTCGATCGGGGCGTCGGCTCGGGCTCGGGACTCGCCGACACCGCCGGCTCCGGATTCGCGGACGCCGACACCGCCGGCTCAGGGTTCTCGGATGCCGCGATCGCGGCGGGCGACGCCGCCCCGACCAGGAGCGCGCCGAGAATCACGGCCACCCCCGCACGGACGCGTGACACCCGGATGCGCGCCGCCCGGACGCGCGCCGCGCGGATCCCGAAGGGCCGACGGTCGGGTGACCACGAATGTTTCATTGGTTCGTCTCAGTTCAGGATCGGACCGAGAGGAACGGGATGCCGGAGACCGAGCACGTGCGCGCACGCACCCGGCCCATGACCCGAGAACGCCTGACTGTTGCGTCATCCGCCCCTACGCGTCCTGGGATGCTAAGACGGCTCGGCGCGTCGAACCCCCGGGATGGGCACGATCCCAGCCGCGGTGCCCGCGTTCTTCACCCGCTTTCGACGAGTCCGCACAAGACCGATGCGGGACGTCGGACCGACCCGGCTCGACCCGAACCCGAGCGCGCGGAACCCGAGTTCGCGCATTCTTTACACACGCGACACGCCGGATTCCCTATTCTGAGCGCATGCGGGGGCATGTGGCGGCAGTCGTGATCGTGGTCGCCGCGCTGATTCTGGCGATGGCCATCTTCTGCGCGGGCGGCTACTACTTCGTGGAGTACCAGGTGTGGGATGCGGCGTCTTCGACGTACGTGTACCGCGAGAGACCGTACTCCGGCGCGGTGCTGGGCCTCTCCGTGGTGTTCAGCGCCGCCGTACTGTACGCCGGGGCGCTGCTGCTCGTGCGGGCCGGCCGAGTGCATGGCAGGCCCCTCGTGGACGAGTGTCCGCTCCGGGGTGACTCGGCGCCGCGCACCGGCTCCCTCGACCGCGGCGCCGAGTCGGGCTCAATCAGCTCGCGGGGCCGTTGACGTAGCTCTGCGACACGGCGCGCTGGTCGGGGTCGTTGGCGACGGTTGCGGCGTAGCCGATCTGCGACGAGAACGTGCCCAGCGGCGTGTTCCCCGTTCCTCCCGAGTACGCGAGGCCGAACGTCACGACATCGCCGGACGCCAGTGGCGCCGTGAGCGAGAAGACGACCGAGCGGAAGTCACCCGACGCGGAGTTGTTCTGCTCGGCGAGGAGTCCGGGCGCGGGGGTGCCGTTGAGAGCGACGTTCGTCGGCGAGACCGTGTCGCCGAGCGCCACGTCGAAACTCAGCCGGACGACATCGCCCACGGCGGTCGGATTCGGCCCCACCGACGTGACGGTCGCTCCCGTGGGCCGATAGGCGGACCCGCCACCCGACGCCACCTCTTCGAAGTCCGCCGTCACCGTCGCGCCGAACGGCGAGGCATCCTCGGGGGTGCCGGGGCCGTTGACGTAGACGTTGTCGGACGCGGTCGTGTCCGACGGCTCGACGAGAGTCCACGTGCTCACCGCATCGGCGGGCTCGAGTGTGTCGTTCGGATAGTCCCCGAGGAACGTCAGCTGTGGACGGACGAGGATGCCCGTGTACGGGTCGGCGTTCGCGACGACCGTCGCGGCGAAGGTCGCGCTGTAGACGGCACGGTCCCCCGTGAGCACCGGGCCGCTGAAGGCCGCATCGCGGTCTCCCTGGCCGTCGCGCGTGTCGTAGGTGAAGCCGGTCACGTCCCAGAGTCGTCGATCGACCTCCAGGCGGAGGATCACCGGCCCCGTGTAGGTCTGCCCGGTCGTGCTGCCGACGACGACGCCCACCGGCTCGCTGGCGACGTAACGCTGGGTGAGCGCCGGAGTGAAAAGGGGCACACCGCTGCCGAACTGCGGGGAGAGCAGGGCGAGGTTCGTCGTGGTGCTCGCACTCGCCGACGGGGCGGCCACCGCCACGGCGATCACGGGCACGGCCCACGCACTCCCCTTCAGGAGCGAGCGGCGGTCGAGGCCGGAGACCGGCGCGGTCTCCAGAGGGGAATCGGACATGGCGAGGGGATCCATCCGTCGGGGGGCGAGTACGAACAGCATCGGTAGTCTGCGACACCCGGACGTGAATTTCGGCGGATCGCAGATGAGAAAGCTCTCATGCCCAGCGGCGACACCACTCGTACATGACGACGGCGGCCGCCGAGGCCGCGTTGATCGACCGCGTCGACCCGTACTGCGTGATCTCGATCACGCCGGTGGCCGCGGCGAGCGCTTCGGGCGACAGCCCCGGCCCCTCCTGACCGAACAGCAGTACGCACGCCTTGGGCACGTCCGCGCGGTCGACGGGGACGGAGCCGTCGACGTTGTCGATCGCCAGAACCGGAAGTCCGGCGTCGCGCGCCCAGCCGACGAACGCGGCGACGTCCTCGTGGTGCCGCACGTGCTGGTATCGGTCGGTGACCATGGCGCCTCGACGGTTCCAGCGCCGCTTGCCGATGATGTGCACCTCGGCGGCGAGGAAGGCGTTCGCGCTGCGGACGATCGACCCGATGTTGAGGTCGTGCTGCCAGTTCTCGATCGCCACGTGGAACGGATGCCGACGCGCGTCGAGGTCGGCGACGATGGCATCCATCGTCCAATACCGGTACGCGTCGACGACGTTGCGGCGGTCGCCCTCGGCGAGCAGCTCGCGGTCGTAGCGCGGGTCGTCCGGCCACGCGTCGGGTCCGCCGGGCCACGGCCCGACCCCCGGGAGCACCACCGGCGTCGCGTCGTCCGGCACCGGGGTCGCGTCGTGGTGGGTCACCGCTCCAGGCTATCCGCCGCCCCGCGCGCGCCGTCGAATCGAGCAACAGTACTTTTCGGCATCCCGAAATCTCGCTAATCTTTCGGGATGCCGAAAACTCTGGATGCCGCGCCCCCGCGCCGCGCCACGCGCCGCGCGGCATGGCTCCTCGGGCCCGCGATGGTCGCGGGCGTGGCGTATCTCGACCCGGGGAACGTCGCGAGCAACATGACGGCCGGGGCCGTGTTCGGCTACCTGCTCGTGTGGGTGGTGGTGCTCGGCAACGTCATGGCGTGGCTGATCCAGTACCTGTCGGCGAAGCTCGGCATCGTCACAGGCGAGAGTCTCCCGCAGCTGCTCGGGCGTCGCATCCACCGCCCGTGGGTCCGTCGGGCGTACTGGCTGCAGGCCGAGCTCGTCGCGATGGCCACCGACGTCGCCGAGGTCATCGGTGGTGCCGTCGCGCTGAATCTGCTGTTCGGCATCCCGCTGCTGTGGGGCGGGGCGATCACGGGCGTGGTGTCGATCGCGCTGCTGCTCGTGCAGTCGCGCCGCGGCGCCCGCACGTTCGAGACCGTCGTCATCGGGCTGCTGGTGATCATCGCTGTGGGCTTCACCGCGGGGCTGTTCTTCGCGCCGCCCGATCCCGTCGGTGTCGTCGGCGGACTCGTGCCGCGGTTCGACGGGGCGACGTCGGTCCTGCTCGCGGCCTCCATCCTGGGCGCGACGATCATGCCGCACGCGATCTACGCCCACTCGGCGCTGAGCCGCGATCGTTTCGCTCCCTCCGAACCGACCGCCGCCGCCGATCTCGAGGCGGCTCGCGGTGTCTCGACGCCGCGCCTGCTGCGCGCGACCCGGTGGGACGTGACGATCGCCCTCGCCGTGGCCGGCACGGTGAACCTCGCGATCCTGCTGCTCGCCGCAGCCAACCTCACCGGCGTCGACGGCACCGACAGCCTGGAGGGCGCCTACGCCGCTCTCCACGACGGGCTCGGCCCGCTGGTCGCGACGCTGTTCGCCGTCGGGCTGCTCGCGAGCGGGCTGGCATCCACGTCCGTCGGCGCGTACGCCGGCGCCGAGATCATGCACGGGCTCCTGCGCATCCGCGTCCCGCTGCTCGCGCGGCGCCTGGTGACGCTGGTCCCCGCGCTCGCGATCCTCGGGCTCGGCATCGACCCGACGGTGGCCCTCGTCCTCAGCCAGGTCGTGCTGTCGTTCGGCATCCCCTTCGCGCTCATCCCGCTCGTGGTGCTGACCTCCCGACGCGACCTCCTCGGCGTCCATCGCAACCGCCCCCTCACGACCGCCGCGGGCGTGGTGGCCTCGGTGTTCCTCGTCGCGCTGAACGCCGTCCTCCTGTGGCTGGTGTTCAGCGGCGGTTAGGCTGAGCGCGTGGACTCGCCCGTGGCCGACGACTATCTCAAGGCCATCTACCACCACACCGAGTGGCAGGACGACCCGATCACGCCCTCGCAGCTGGCCGGGGTGCTGAGCCTCGCCCCCTCCAGCGTCACCGAGATGGTGAAGAAGCTCGCGGCGCAGGGGCTCGTGAGCCACCGGCCGTACGGTCCCGTGTCGCTGACGCCCGCGGGCTCGCGGCGCGCGGCGTCGGTGATCCGTCGGCACCGCCTCATCGAGACGTGGCTCGTGCGCGAGTTCCACTACTCGTGGGACGAGGTGCACGACGAAGCCGAGATCCTGGAGCACTCGCTCAGCGACCGGCTCCTCGAGGGCATCGACGAGCGGCTCGGGCGACCCCGGTTCGACCCGCACGGAGACGCGATCCCGGATGCCACCGGCGCGGTGCACCGCGAACCCTTCGTGCTGCTGCAGGACGCGGCATCCGGCCACTCGGGGCGGGTGCTGCGGGTCAGCGATCGCGACCCCGAGCTGCTCCGGGCGCTCGTGGCACGGCGGATCGACGTGGGCCACGAGGTCGAGGTCGTGTCGCCCGATACCGTGCGCGCGGACGGCGTCGAGGTGGCGCTGCCCGAGGGCGCCGGCGCCTCGGTCTGGCTCACGCGCTGACGCGACAGGAGCGCCCGTGATGGGCGGAGGGCATGGGAGACGCGCGCGGCGCGCCCGTGACGGGCGGAGGGCGTGGGACGGCGGGAGGCCCGATCCGGCGCGGCGGATCCTCCCGCCGTCCCACGCCCTCCGATCGTCACCGCGCGCGACGCCGTCTCAGCCGAAGAACCGGATTCAGGATGCCACGCGGCGCACGCGCTCGAACGGCCAGCGGACGTGCGTCGCGGTCTCGCACGCGCGCCACAGGTCGGCGCTGAGCCCGCTGTCGCGCGTGAGGCGCGCGGGGGTCGCCCTGCGCGGAAGGCCCCGCGCGAGCTGCGCGGGTCCGTACATCGAGCCGCCCTCGGCGTGCGGGTCGGTCAGGGCGCGGACGAGAGCCCACGCCCCCTCGTCCTTCCCCTGCGTGAACGCGGCCTGGAGATTGTCGACGAACCGCGTGAGGCGCGTCGGTTCGTTCACCCCGCGGATGCCACGGGTCCGGCCACTCGTGGAGTAGCCGGGGTGGGCGACCAGGCTCTCGACCGGAACGCTGTGCGCCTTCAGGCGGCGGTCGGCCTCGAGGGCCAGCATCGTCGTGGCCGCCTTGGACTGCACGTACGCCCGCCAGGGCGTGTACCCCTCGACGAGGTCGGGGTCCGTCGGCAGATGCTTCCACAGCGACGTCGCCATGCTGCCGACCCACACCATGCGCCCGCGCGCCGCGGCCAGCGGGGTCAGCAGCTCACCGGCGAGCGCGAAGTGTCCGAGCACGTTCGTCGCGAAGACCTTCTCGTGCCCGCCGGCCAGCTCCCGAGTCTTGGGCGGGTGCACGATCCCCGCGTTCATCAGGAGGCCGTCGAGTCGACCCCGGGCGCGGACCGTCGCCGCGGCGGCGCGCACCGACCCGAGGTTGCTGGTGTCGAGGAGGAGCGTCTCGATCGAGGCATCCGGATGCGTCCGACGCACGGCCTCCTTCGCGAGCACGAGCCGGTTCGGGTTGCGGCCCGTCAGCAGCACGTGCGCGCCCGCACCGGCCAGCTGCTCGCACGAGAAGTAGCCGAGTCCGCGGGTCGCCCCGGTGACGAGGTACGCGCGGCCCGTGAGGTCGGGAAGGTTCCGGGGGTCCCACTCGTCGCGCGCCACCCTTCGACCCTAACGAGATCGCTCCGCCCCGTCACGGGTGCATTCCGCATGCGGAATACCGATCTCGTGAACTTTTTCGCTCGATCGCGTGACGAATGGCCGAGTCGACGCGTCTGAGGAGTGAGCACACCGGCTCCGCCGCGGCCACCACCCGGCGCGACGACGTCACTTAGGGAAGGAACCGATCATGGGTCTCGACGACAAGATCAAGAACGCCGCTCAGGACATCGTGGGCAAGGCGAAGGAAGCCATCGGCAACGCCACCGACAACGACAAGCTCGTCGCGGAGGGCAAGGCCGACCAGGTCAAGGCCGAGGCGAAGAAGGCCACCGAGGACGTGAAGGACACGTTCAAGTAAGCGTCCCCGCGGGGCGCCGACTCCGGGTCGGCGCCCCGTCCTCTTCCCTCTGGCTCTGTCGGCCCCCCGCGTTAGGCTGGGGCCATGCGAACCCGGGGCGACATCGAGTGCTGGCTCACCGACATGGACGGCGTGCTCGTCCATGAGAACACCCCCGTGCCGGGCGCGTCCGAACTGCTCGCGCAGTGGCGCGCCGAGGGTACGCCGTTCCTCGTCCTCACCAACAACTCGATCTTCACGCCGCGCGATCTGAGTGCGCGGCTGCGGTCGTCGGGCCTCGTCGTGCCCGAGTCCTCGATCTGGACCTCCGCCCTGGCCACCGCCGATTTCCTGCGGTCGCAGATGCCCGGCGGCTCCGCCTTCGTCATCGGCGAGGCCGGGCTCACCACCGCGCTGCACGAGGCGGGCTTCATCATGACCGAGACCGCGCCCGACTACGTCGTGGTCGGCGAGACGCGCAACTACTCGTTCGAGGCGATCACGAAGGCCATCCGCTTCATTCGCGACGGTGCCCGTTTCATCGCCACGAACCCGGATGCCACGGGTCCCTCGACCGAGGGCGTGCTGCCCGCGACCGGGGCGATCGCCGCGCTCATCACGAAAGCGACCGGCAAAGAGCCGTACATCGTGGGCAAGCCGAACCCGATGATGTTCCGGTCCGCCCTCAACCGCATCGGCGCGCACTCCGAGAACACCGGCATGATCGGCGACCGCATGGACACCGACATCGTGGCCGGCATCGAGGCGGGGCTGCACACCGTGCTCGTGATGACGGGGATCAGCGACCAGAACGAGATCGAGAAGTACCCGTTCCGGCCCGACGAGATCCTGGCATCCGTCGCCGACCTCGTCCGCGCCGAGCCGGTCGAGACCGACCTCGCCGACGGCGAAGAGGGCCTGGCCGAAGGCCTGTGACGTGGGCGCGCTCGACGACGGGGTGAAGGTCGCGGCGGTCGACGCCGCCGAGTGGGGCCGCTGGCTCGACGAGAACCACACCGTGTCAAAGGGCGCGTGGCTGCTCCGCGGTCGCGGAGCCGACGCCGGCCGCTACGTCGAGTACGAAGAGGCGATCTGCGAGGCGCTGTGCTTCGGGTGGATCGACGGTCCGGTGCGCGTGTTCGACGAGCTGAGCTCGGGCCTCTGGTTCGCGCCGCGTCAGCCCCGGAGCGGCTGGGCGGCGACGAACAAGGCCCGCATCGCCCGACTCGAGGCCGAGGGACGTCTGCGGCCCGCGGGTATCCGCGCGCTCGAGGTCGCCCGCGCGAACGGCGCGTGGGAGATCCTCGACGGGCCCGAGGCCGGCATCGAGCCACCCGAGCTGACAGCCGCGCTCGACGCGGTGCCCGCCGCACGGGCGAACTGGGACGCTTTCCCGCCCTCGGCCCGCAAGTTCGGCCTGACGCAGATCGCGATGGCCGTACGGCCGCAGACCCGCGAGGCGCGGATCGCCAGGATCGTCGCCGACGCCGCCGCGGGCAAACGCCCCGCCTGATCAGGAGACCCCATGGACGACCGCACGCTCTGGCTCCTCACGGCCTTCGTCATCACCGCCGGCACGCTCGTCGCGTTCATCGTGCAGTGGCGCCGCTCGCGGAAGGGCGACCACCGCGACCCGTTCGACGGTCCGGGCGACGGCGGGGAGTGATCCCCGAGGCGCCGCGGCCGACTACTGCGGGGCGAGGCCCAGGTCGTCGAGGTCGATGGATGCCAGCCACTGCAGGCCCTCGGCCTCGATCGCGGCCTGAGCGCCCGTCTTGCGGTCGACGATCACGGCGACGGCGACGACCTCGGCGCCCTCGCGGCGCAGGGCCTCGACGGCCTTGAGGGCGGACTGCCCGGTCGTCGAGGTGTCCTCGACGACGACGACGCGCTTGCCCGCGACGTCGGCACCCTCGATCTGGCGACCGCGGCCGTGGTCCTTGGGCTCCTTGCGCACGACGAACGCGTCGAGCGGGCGACCCGCGTGCACCGACTCGTGCATCACGGCGTTGGCGATCGGGTCGGCGCCCAGCGTGAGCCCGCCGACGGCGACGACACCGTCGAGGTCCTTCACGAGGTCGAGGACGAGACGACCGATCGCGGGGGCGGCTCGGTGGTCGAGCGTGAGCTTGCGCATGTCGACGTAGTACGTCGCCTTCTTGCCGCTCGAGAGGGTGAAGTCGCCGTGGAACACCGCCTCGGCGTTGATGAGGCCGATGAGGGCCTGACGGTCGGCTTCGAGCTCGGGCGTGGAGGCGGTGGTCACGGCGTCGATTCTATGGGGGTCACCGGGGCGGCCCGCCGACACGGGATACTCGCCGGGTGAGGAAGAAGAAGCTCGACGCGCTGATCCAGCGGCTCAGCGGCGAGGGGAGCACGGCCGAGGTGCGTGCCGCGCGGACGGAAGCCAAATGGCGCGCCCCCAGCCATCCGGAACTGCGTCGGACGCTCGCCGAGCACTACCGACGTCTCGGCGACCCCGCGCAAGCCGGGCGCTGGGGCCTCGTCTTCCCCGGGTGGGCGAAGCCGCACGAGGTCGCACGGTTGCGGTGGTTCCTCCTCGCCAACGCTGACGGCGGAGGCTTCGTTCGTCGGTATCTCGAACTCGGATGGCGCGAGCCCGTTCCCCCCGAGCTCGCGGACCTGGTTCCGCCCGCGCACGTGGACAGCGGGCCGAAACCCGACGCCCCGTCGTTCGCGGTGGGGTGCGGCGGCGCGGCTCTCGTCGTGGGTGGGATCGGGGCGATGTTCATCGCAGCGGTGCGGTTCGTCGGGCAGGCGCTCATCGCCGGCTCGGTGGATGAGTCGCTCCTTGACGTCCTCGTCCCGGGTCTGTTCGGTCTGGCAGGCGCGATCGCTCTCGTCCCCGCGTTCCGGAAGCGGTCGAAGGACGAGCGGGCGGCCGCTCGACGGTTCACCATCGAGCGCGCCCTCACCCTCCTCGACGAGCGTCCCGACGAAGGTCGGGTGATGCTCCAGTCTCTGGCCCGGACGACGGACGACGCCTCGGTGCGTGCCGCCCTCGTCACCGACGCACGCCGGAATGGACGACCCGCTGATGCCGGACGATGGGGATGCACGGAGGACGGCGTCACGACCCCCGCAGAACGCGACGCCTTCGCGACTATGATTCTGCGCAGACCGTCGACGAACGTGATCGAGCGGACGTTGACACTCTCAGGAGCGGCGTGGTCGATAGACCCCGGCAGCGGCGACCTCGCCGACGTTCTCCGTCGCGTCGGAGCGACACTTCCGAGCCCGGTTCCGCCGGTCGCCCCCGATATTCCGCCACGGCTACGGTGGTGGTTCGCCCCCCTCCTGGTCCTGCCTGTGGGGGCGGTCGGGATCAGCCTCCTCCCGGCATCTGCTCACCCGATCGCGGCGGGCACGCTCGCCGTCATGGCGACGTCGTGGGCGGTCATCGCCTTCGTGGCCGGTGTCGCGCGCGAGCGACCGCGTGGGCACAGGATCGGGTACATGGTGTGCGCTCTCGTCATGGCGGCCGTCGCGACCGGACTGGCGTTCGCCGCCACGTGAAGTCGTCATCACCTGCACGCGGACGTCGCCCTGGCCCGGCGATGTCCCCGCCCGAAAGTAGGCTGGATGCCATGCGCTTGGCCACCTGGAACGTCAACTCCGTCCGCGCCCGCGTCGCCCGCACCGTCGAGTTCGCCGTGCGCGAGCACATCGACGTGCTGGCGATGCAGGAGATCAAGTGCAAGACGGACCAGTTCCCGTACGCGGCGTTCGAAGAGGCCGGCTACCACGTCGTCGCGCATGGGCTGAACCAGTGGAACGGCGTCGCGATCGCCAGCCGCGAGCCGATCGAGGACGTCGAGATCGGCTTCCCCGGGATGCCCGGGTTCGAGAAGGGCCAGGAGGGTCCCGACCTGCCGAAGGAGGCGCGGGCCCTCGGCGCGACGATCAACGGCGTGCGGGTGTGGAGCCTGTACGTCCCGAACGGCCGCGGGCTCGACGACCCGCACTACCGTTACAAGCTCGACTGGCTCGAGGCCCTCCGCCGTCACACCGAGGACACTCTCGCGGCGACCCCCGGCCTGCCCCTGGCCCTCACGGGCGACTTCAACATCGCCCCGACGGATGCCGACAACGGCGACCCCACCGTGATCGAGGGCGTGACCACGCACGTCTCTCCGCCCGAGCGCGCCGCGTTCGCCGCGTTCGAGTCCGCGGGGCTCACCGACGTGGTGCGTCCCCTCATCCCCACCGGATACACCTACTGGGACTACAAGCAGCTGCGCTTCCCCCGCAACGAGGGGCTGCGGATCGATTTCATCCTCGGCTCCACGGCGTTCGCCGACGCCGTGCAGGGCGCCGAGATCCACCGCAACGAGCGCAAGGGCGAGGCGCCGAGCGACCATGTGCCCGTCGTCGCCGACCTCGACTTCGCCGACGGCGAGGACGACGACCTCCCGATGATCTTCGGCTGACGGCATCCGGGATCTTTTTTCGTCCCCCTGTCGATTCCGGGCCGCGCAATTCGACGCGATAGTAGGGGCAGGCATCCGCTCCCCCGGAATCCACGGCAGCAGGGAAGAGAAGAGACCATGACGAAGTACATGCTGATCATGCGCGGCACCGACGAGGCGTACGCGGCATACAAGCAGATCCCCTTCGAGCAGATCATCAACGACATGGGCGCGTACAACGAGTCCATGATCACCGCGGGCGTGCTCGTCGCCGGCGACGGCCTCGCCGAAGACATGAGCCAGAACTTCGTCGTCGAGTTCGGCGGTGAGGAGCCGGTGGTCACCGACGGCCCCTATGGCGAGACGCACGAGCTGTTCAACGGCTTCTGGATCATCGAGGTGTCGTCGCGCGACGAGGCGATCGAGTGGGCGCGCCGCGCGCCGCTCATCGCCGGCAACAAGCTCGAGGTGCGCCGGGTCACCGACGAGACCGACTTCGCCGCCTTCGCCGACAACGAGTACATCCAGAAGGAGGAGGGCTGGCGCGAGGAGCTGTCAGGGCGGTGACCCCCGACCCCGACCTCTCGCGCCGCGTCGCGGCGATCTGGCGCATCGAGGGTGCCCGGATCGTCGCGGCGCTGGCCCGCGTGGTCGGCGACCTCGGCACCGCGGAAGACCTCGCGCAGGACGCGCTCGTCGAGGCTGTGGAGCAGTGGGGGCGCGACGGCGTTCCGCGGAACCCCGGGGCGTGGCTCACGGCGGTGGCGAAGCGTCGCGCGATCGACGGCTGGCGGCGCGAGCAGCGCCTCGGCGCGAAGTACCGGCTCCTCGCCGCCGACCTCGACGAGGTGGCCGACGACGTGTGGGAGCCGATCGACGACGACGTCCTGCGGCTCGTGTTCGCCGCCTGCCACCCGGTGCTCTCGCGCGAAGCGCAGGTGGCGTTGACGCTGAAGGTCGTGGGCGGGCTCGACACCGAGGCGATCGCGCGACTCTTCCTGGTCCCCGTGCCGACGATGCAGCAGCGGATCGTCCGCGCGAAGAAGGCGCTGAGCGCGGCGCGCGTCCCCTTCGCGGTGCCCGAACCGGCCGAGTGGCCCGCACGGCGCACGGCGGTCCTCACCGTCGTGTACCTGATCTTCACCGAGGGCTACGTCGCGAGCACGGGCGACGCGGTCCTCCGCACGGAGCTCGCGCACGAGGCGCTGCGCCTCGGCCGCGTCCTCGACCGGCTGCTCCCCCGCGAGCCGGAGGTGCTCGGGCTGTCCGCGCTCATGGAGTTCCAGGCATCCCGCTTCGCCGCCCGGATCGACGGGAACGGGGATGCCGTGCTCCTGGCCGACCAGGATCGACGCCGGTGGGACCACTCGGCGATCGCCCGCGGCCGCGCGCTCCTCGACCGGGCCGACGCCCTCGGCAAGGGCCGCGGCCCGTATCAACTGCAGGCCGCGATCGCGCTGTGTCACGCCGAGGCCGCGAGCGTCGAGGCCACCGACTGGGACCGCATCGTCCTGCTGTACGAGATGCTCGGCCGGATCACCGCCAACCCGGTGGTCGAGCTCAATCGCGCGGTCGCCGTGTCGATGGCATCCGGTCCCGAAGAAGGGCTCGCGATCGTCGACGGGATGGATGCCACGCCCTTGCGCGGTTCGCACCTGCTGCCGTCGGTGCGCGGCGAACTGCTCGCGCGCCTGGGCCGCGTCGAGGACGCCCGCGCCCAGCTGCTCGAGGCCGCGGGCCTCACCCGCAACGCCCGCGAGGCCGCGCTGCTGCGGCGGAAGGCCGAGGCGCTGGGCGGCTGAGGCTCGAAGGTCCACCGGCGCGAAGCACGACGCTCGCGAACGTCGCAGATTTCCCCGTTCTTCGCAGGATTCCGCCGGAAATCTGCGAAGAACCGCCGAATCTGCGAACTTCGCGTGCAACGGCGGGGCCGGAGCGAACCCCGACCCCGCCGTGGGGTGCGTCAGACCGCGGGAACCGCCGCGGGAGCGGTGCGCTCGACGAGCGTCACGAGCGCCTCGATGATCGAGCGGAGGAACGCCGCCGTGCCCTCGTCGTTGACCGTGCCGTCCTCGTCGAACAGGCCGGGCGTCGATTGGATGTAGCCCTCGGGCTGACCGAGCACGAGCGCGTTGTAGTGCAGGAGGACCGAGCGCAGGTGCTGCTGACCGGCGGCGGTGGCGATGCCGCCCTGCGAGGTGCCGACGACCGCGGTCGGCTTGTCGTTGAACGACGCCTCGCCGTACGGACGCGCCGACCAGTCCAGCGCGTTCTTCAGCACACCGGGGATGGAGCGGCTGTACTCGGGGGTCACGATGATGACGCCGTCGGCATCCTCGATCGCGTTCTTGAAGTCCGTCGCGACCTGCGGGAAGTTCCCGTCGTAGTCGGGCGAGTAGAACGGGAGGTCCTTGATCGGAATCTCCTTCAGCGTCACGCCCTCGGGCGCGACCTTCTCGAGTGCCTTCGCGAGGCGACGGTTGATCGAGGTGCTGGAGATGCTTCCGACGATGTAGCCGATGGTGTAGTCGGTCACGATGATCCTTCCTGGGATGACGGGGACGCGGGGGCGCCCGGATGCATTCCCGTGTAACTGTTGCGTTCCGCGGCCTGTTCCCCGCGGGGGTTGACTCCGTCCGAAGGGGGATGCCGAACGTCGGTGGTCCCCCCTACCGTGGAGGGATGCCGAACCTCACGCGCGCGCAGTGGCGCAGCGACGTCGTCCTCGCGGCGGTGCTGTTCGTCGGGGGGCTCCTGAGCGCGGTGCTCTCCGCGGTTGCGGGGATCTACGGCGACCAGCAGGCCGAGTTCATCCTCGCGGTCGTGTACGTCACGGTGCTGGCCGTGCCGCTGGCCTTCCGGCGCCGGTGGCCGTCGATCGTGGCCGTGATCGTCTCGGTGGCGTACTTCGTCGCGGTCACGTTGCGCGTCCCCGAGATCTACGCGGGCAACATTGCGATGTTCATCGCCCTGTACACGGTCGGAGCCTGGTCGACGAACCGGCACCGCGCCACGATCGTGCGGGTGGCCATCATCCTCGGCATGTTCGCGTGGCTGTTCGTCGTGATGTTCCAGGACGCCACGATGCCGGTCGACCAGGTGCCGGAGGGCTTCCCGTCGCGCACCGGAGCCTTCTCGCCCTTCGTCGCGGCGCAGTTGCTGACGCTGGGGATCAACGCCCTGTTCTTCGGCGGCGCGTACTTCTTCGGCGAGCGCTCGCACCAGCAGCGTCTGCAGCGCGTCGCGCTCGAGGAACGTACGGCCGAGCTCGAGGCGGAGCGCGAGATCACGGCGGCCCAGGCGGTCGCGCTCGACCGCGTGCGGATCGCGCGCGAGCTGCACGACGTCGTCGCGCACCACGTCTCGCTCATGGGCGTGCAGGCGGGTGTCGCCCGTTCCGTGCTCGAGCGCGACCCCGACACCTCGCGGCGGGTGCTCAGCGGCATCGAGGAATCCGCGCGCACGTCGCTGAAAGAGCTTCGGCAGCTGCTCGAGACCCTCCGGACCCCGGATGCCACCCACGGCGAGGAGCCGAGCACCGACACCGCTCCGACGACGCACGGTCTGGCATCCCTCCCCTCCCTCGTCGCGGAGGCCTCGGCCGCGGGGCTTCCGACGACGTTCGCCGTGATCGGTGAGCCGGCGGTCGAGCCGCCGCCGCTGGTGCAGGTCAACCTGTTCCGGATCGCGCAGGAGGCGCTGACCAACGCCCGTCGGCACGCGGGACCGGATGCCACGGCCGACGTGCGCGTCCGGTTCGACGACACGTCGGTCGAGCTCGAGGTGACCAACACCGGCCGGCGCGGGACGGCGACCCCGGGGCTCGGGCAGCTCGGGATGCGGGAGCGCGCGGCGGTGTCGGGCGGCAGCATCGAGATGGGGCCGCGCTCCCGCGGCGGGTACCTCGTGCGGGTGCGCGTGCCGCTGGTCGAGAGCGAGGTGGTACATGCCTGACGTGCGCGTGCTGCTCGTCGACGACCACGCGATGATGCGGGCGGGGTTCCGTACGATCCTGTCGCTCGAGGACGACATCGAGGTGGTCGGCGAAGCGAGCACGGGGGTCGAGGCGATCGCCGCGGCCGCGCGCCTGCGGCCCGACGTGATCTGCATGGACGTGCAGATGCCCGACATGGACGGTCTCGAGGCCACGCGACGCATCATCGCCGACCCCGAATCCGACGCGGCGGTGCTCATCGTGACGACGTTCGACCGCGACGACTACCTCTTCGACGCGCTCGGGGCGGGCGCGAGCGGGTTCCTCCTGAAGAACGCCGGACCGGAAGAGCTCGTGGGCGCGGTGCGGGTGATCGGCGCGGGCGATGCGCTCCTCGCGCCGGAGGTCACCCGTCGCGTCATCTCACGGTTCGCCGGGCGCGGCGGCGACGTCGCGCCGCCTTCGCCCGCGGTGGAGCCGCTCGTCCTCGCGGAGCCCCTCACCGACCGCGAGGCCGAGGTGCTGAAGCTCGTCGCCGAAGCCTTGAGCAACGCCGAGATCGCCGCGCGGCTCTTCATCGGCGAGGCCACGGTCAAGACCCACGTGTCGAACGTGCTGCAGAAGCTCGGCGCCCGCGACCGCGTCCAGGCCGTCGTGCTCGCGCATCGGCACGGCCTGACCTGACGTCCACGCGGCCCCGGTGCCGGTACCGCCGGCCGCCGCCCGAGGACACAACGCAGGAAATCTGCGCAGCGCCGGCCGCGGCTGTGCGGAATCCCGCGGCTTCGCAGACATATCTCCTTCGTTGTGTCCGCGTGGCCGCCGAGCTCCCCCGCGCGGTGGAGTCCCAGAACCCTCCCCCGGACGGATGCCACGCCCCACCCTCATCCGTAGCGTGAATGCCATCACCAGAAAGGGGTGGACCGTGCTCGAACTGGACGGCATCACCAAGAGCTACGGCGGTCGCCGCGTGCTCGACGACGTGAGTTTCACCGTGGCTCCGGGGCGACTGACGGGCTTCGTCGGCGGCAACGGCGCGGGGAAGACCACGACCATGCGCATCGCGCTCGGCGTCCTCGGCAAGGACGCGGGCACGGTCGCGCTCGACGGCACGCCCCTCACGGCGGCCGATCGGCGACGCTTCGGCTACATGCCCGAGGAGCGCGGCCTGTATCCGAAGATGAAGGTCGTCGAACACATCGCGTACCTCGCGCGACTGCACGGTTTCGGCAAGGCCGAGGCCACCGCGAAGGCGACCGCGCTGCTTCGGCGGCTCGGCCTCGGTGAGCGCCTGAACGACCTGGTCGAGACGCTCTCGCTCGGCAACCAGCAGCGCGCGCAGATCGCCGCGTCGCTCGTGCACGAGCCCGACGTGCTGATCCTCGACGAGCCGTTCTCGGGCCTCGACCCGCTCGCGGTCGACGTGGTCGCCGGCGTGCTGCAGGAGAAGGCGGCGACGGGCACCGCGGTGCTGTTCTCCTCCCACCAGCTCGACGTCGTCGAGCGGCTGTGCGACGACCTGGTGATCATCGCCGCCGGCACGATCCGCGCGGCCGGCAGCCGTGAGGACCTCCGCGCGCAGCACGCGACGCACCGATACGAACTGCTCTCGGGCGGCGACGCGGGCTGGCTGCGCGATCAGCCCGGCATCACGGTGGTCGACTTCGACGGCGGGTACGCCGTGTTCGACGCCGCCGACGACACCGCGGCCCAGGCCGTGCTGCGCGCGGCGGTGGCGCGGGGGGACGTGGCGAGCTTCGCGCCGCAGCGGCCCACCCTCGCCGACATCTTCAAGGAGGTCATCCAGTGAGCACCGCAACGACGCCGCGCCCCGCCCCGAGCGAGCTGCAGAGCGTGTGGCTCGTGGCCGAGCGCGAGATCGGCTCGAAGCTGCGCAGCAAGGTCTTCGTGATCTCGACGGCGATCCTCGTCGTCGCGGCTCTCGCGTCGGTCCTGTGGGGCGGTTTCGCCGCCCGCGACGCCGGGGGCAGTGGCATCCCGGTCGCCGTCACGAACCAGACGCAAACTGCACTGTCGGGGCTCGAGGGTGTCGATGCGACGGTCGCCGACTCGGATGACGCAGCCCGCGCGCTCGTCGAGGACGGGACCGTGGATGCCGCCCTGGTGTCGGGATCGTCGAACCCCGCGTTCGACTACACCGTCGTGGTGAAGGACAGGGTCCCAGCCGCGCTCCTGCAGCTCCTCAGCGAGACCCCGGAGGTCGAGACGATCGAGCCCGGTGCGGGTGCGGCCGACGCGCTCCGCTACTTCATCGCGCTCGGGTTCGGCATCGTCTTCCTCATCGCCGCGAGTACGTTCGGCGGGACGATCGCGCAGAGCGTCGTCGAGGAGAAGCAGACGCGGGTCGTGGAAATCCTCATCTCCGCGATCCCGGTCCGTGCGCTGCTGGCGGGCAAGGTGCTCGGCAACACGGTCCTCGCGATGGCCCAGATCGTGCTGCTGGCGGCGGTCGCGGTGATCGGCCTCGCGGTCACGGATCAGGTCGGGGTGCTGGGCGCCCTGGGCGCACCGATCGCCTGGTTCGCGATCTTCTTCCTGTTCGGATTCGTGCTGCTCGCGTCGCTGTTCGCCGCCGCGGCCGCGATGGTCTCGCGTCAGGAGGACATCGGCGCCACCACCACGCCGATCACCATGCTGATCATGGCGCCGTACTTCCTCGTGATCTTCTTCAACGACAACCCCGTCGTGCTGACGATCATGTCGTACGTGCCGTTCTCGGCGCCCGTCGGGATGCCGCTGCGCCTCTACCTCGGCGACGCCCAGTGGTGGGAGCCCGTGCTCTCGCTGCTGATCCTGATCGCCTCGTGCGTCGGAGCGATCGCCGTCGCCGCCCGCATCTACCAGAACTCCCTGCTGCGCATGGGGGCCCGCGTCAAGCTGGCAGAAGCGCTGCGGGGCTGACCGGCTCGGGCCCGGTCACCGGCGGGATGGATGCCATGGCTTCTGGCATCCATCCCGCTTCTCATTCCTCGAGGACCGCGAGGACGTTGCCGGCCGGGTCGCGGAACCACGCGATCAGCGGGCCGCCCTCACGCATGATGCCGCGCGAATCGGTGGGGAAGTCGGCGTCGTCGTAGATCTTCGTCTCGACGCCGCGCGAGCGGAGGTCGTCGACGGCCGCCTCGACGTCGGAGACGGGGAAGTTCAGCACCGTAAAGGACGCCGGGACGTGGTGCGGCTTGCCGTACACGAGGACGATCCCTCCGGATGCCAGATGGAGACGGAGGAACCCGGATCCCTCGAGCACCTCCACGCGCAGGCCGAGCGTGTCGGCGTAGAAACGGTGGGCGGCGTCGAGGTCGTCGACGGCGAATCCGGAGAACGCCCCTTCGGAGTGGAACATGGTCGTGCCCTTTCTCTAGTTCTGCCTGATGTAGGCCGTGACGCTCTCGGACAGTCGGACGGGCGTGCCCGCGACGGCGTCGTCGGCCGGGTCGCCGATGGCGACCGTGAGCTTCTCGTCCACCCCGAACACCGCGGCCCCCGGGTGGCCGCCGCTCGCGCACCCCGCCGACCACGGCCGGTTCTCGGTGGAGGTGAAGACCGCGATGCATTCGCCGTCGCCGTCGTCGGGGACGGCGAGGTAGATGCGGAAGTCGCGGATCGTCGCGATGTAACGGATGCTCGCCGGGTCGATGCCGCTGTCGGACAGGATGTCGCCCGAGATCACGTCCTCGGCGGTCTGGGCGAACGCGAGTTCGGGCAGCGCCGGTGCGGAGGCGTCGGCCGGGGCGGGCTGGGTGGCCGCGGCGAAGCCGATCGCGGCCCCGAGGCCGACCAGGGCGACCGCGGCGAGCGCGGTGAGGATGCCACGGGTGACGGGACGGGACGTTCGCGGGGTGGCATCCACCGGCTCGTCGGGCGTGGGCGGCGCGGTCGGCGCGGGCGCGGGTGGCGTCGGCGGCGCGGTCGCGTCCGGTGCCGGGTCCGCGCGGATCTGATCCTCGAGCGTGCTGAGCCGGGCGATCTCGTCGGCGGTGGGCGCGGTCCCGCGCCCGCCGTACACGCGCTCGCGCAGCTGCGCCAGCTCGACGTCCTCGTCGCTCATGCCTCGACTCTAGGTGCGCGGTGAGTGGGGCGGGGCTGTGGGCGCCGGGTCGGGCGGCGCCGGCTCAGCGATCTGCACAAGCTCAGTGGAATCCGGCCCGATCGGACTGAGGGTGCGCGGATCGCTGAGGTTGCGCGGCACGCGCGGGAGAGCCCGGCACCGACTCAGCGATCTGGCCCCGGCTCCTGCGCCCTGCAACAGCGCGCGGCGGGGATCTCGAATGACATACCGTCCGCCGGGGCCCGGCGGTGAGAGGGGAGTCGGATCAGACGGTCGCCGGAACCGCCCGACCCTTCTGGACGACGCCGTCGGAGACGACGAGGCGCACCCCGGGAGCACCCGCCCCGGTCGGAACGTGCGTCGAGGCGGTCACCGGGCCTGAGCCGAGGGTCACGAGGTGCGAGAGCACGGTCGCGCCGTCGTCGGCGAAGATCTCGAGGAGCGGTCCGTCGAGGATCGCGGTGAGGACGCCGGTGCGGCCATCGACAAGCGGGGCCACCCGGGTGCCCGCGAAGTCGGGATGCAGGGATCGGGCAACCGTTCCGCCCCTCGACACGGACAGGGTGCCGACGGTGGGGTCGTGGACGATCTCGACCGTGGCATCCCCCTCCCCCTCGAGGGTCAGTCGCAGGGCCCCGGTCACCGCCGGGTCCCACCGGACGTCCACGAGAACGTGCGGCTCGACCGTGACCGGAGCCTCGACCGCGTCCGCACGATCGTCGCGGAGGTCGACGGACGGTCGCTGCACGAGACGCAGCTCGCCCTCGACGTCACGGAGTCCGAGGGTGCGCGGGATCGACATCGCGCCCCGCCACGGCGACGTCGGGACGACGTGGGCGTAGCGCCAGTTGCTCATCCAGGCGAGCATGACCGCCGCTCCGTCAGGCGCATCGTGGAAGGTCACGCCCGCGTACAGGTCGCGACCGTGATCGAGGGGCACGAGGGCGTCGCGATCCGCGCGGAATGCACCGTCGATGAGGTCGCCGACCACGTAGTGCATCGCGGAACCGACGGGGTCGGGATCCTCCCCGACGGGATTCGTGCTCAGCAGCAGCACCCAACGCCGACTGCCGGGCCGCCCTTCCACGGGGAGGTGAACGAGGTCGGGGCACTCCCACACCACGCCGTCCACACCGATCGGGCCGAAGGATCCGGACTCCCGCCACGAGAGCAGGTCGTCGGAGGCGTAGAACACCACGCGCCGCTCGACCGCTTCGACGGTCAGCATCAGCCAACCGCCGTGCGGGAGCCGCACCACCTTGGGGTCGCGGAAGTCGGAACTCCCCCGGTCGATCACCGGGTTGGCGGCATCCGGGATCCAGGTCTCGCCGCCGTCGACGCTCGTCGCACGGGACTGCGCCTGGATGCCATAACCGTAGGCACTCGTGTAGAACGCCGTGAGCGTTCCGTCGGCGTCGATGACGGTCGAACCCGAGTAGATCTGCTCGCCCGGTCGGTGCGGGAGCGCGACGCGATGCTCCTCCCACTGCAGGAGGTCGCGGCTGGACGCGTGGCCCCAGCTCATGTTCCCCCAGTCGTTCCCCTCGGGGTTGTACTGGAAGAACGCGTGCCAGCGACCGTCGACGAAGACCAGACCGTTGGGGTCGTTCATCCAATTGCGGACGGGGGCGAGGTGGAACCGCGGCCGGGGAAGGTTCACAGCGACTCCCGCGGAACGGAGGGGCAGGAGACCAGCTGGCGAGCGCCCACGGCCGGGGCATCGAGTCCGAGCAGCGTCCGCACGCCGGCCGCGCCGAGTTCATAGTGCGGCAGGGCGACGGTCGACAAGGGCGGTCGGAGATGCGCCGCGATGACGTCCTGGTTGTCGAAGCCCATGACCGCCATGTCGTCGGGGATGCGCAGGCCGCGTTCCCGGAGCCCGTCGTACAGACCCATCGCGACCCGGTCGTTGTGGCAGAAGACCCCGGTGGCGCCGGAGGCGAGCACGCCGTCGACCGCCGCGTATCCGCCCTCCTGGTCGGGGGCGGTTTCGAAGGCGAGCCCGGCGTCGAAGGCGATTCCGGCCTCCTCCAGCGCGGACCTGTAGCCGGCGAGCCGCCCGTCCCGGGCCGGCGAGGGCGTCGTGGTGTTGAGGAAAGCGATGCGGCGATGCCCGGCCGCGAGCAGTTCCTCGGTCGCCGTCCGACCGCCCTGCTCCTCGTCGGGGACCACCGCCGGGAACGAGTCGTCGCCGGCGAAGCAGTTCACCAGCACCGTCTCCGTGTGCTGCAGCGGCGGGGGGACCTCGATCTCGCGGTGATACCAGGTGGAGTACAGGATGCCGCGCACCTGGTGCTCCAGCATCATCGCGATCGCATCGTTCTCGGCGGCGGCATTGCCCTCGGTATTGGCGACGAGGAGGACGAAACCGTGGCGCCACGCCTCG
Source organism: Microbacterium sp. SLBN-111 (assembly GCF_049739645.1). Taxonomy (NCBI): domain Bacteria; kingdom Bacillati; phylum Actinomycetota; class Actinomycetes; order Micrococcales; family Microbacteriaceae; genus Microbacterium; species Microbacterium sp. SLBN-111. The sequence continues at coordinate 1,607,228 of NZ_JBMGQH010000001.1, read as the reverse complement.
TCCTGGGCGCCGTGGATGATCTGTCCGGCGAAGGGCGTGGTGGCGATGGCATCCGCCACCAGACCGATGAAGCGGGAACTGCCCTCCGACAGCGTCTTGGCGAGAGCGTTCGGACGGTAACCGAGCGCCGCGATCGCCTCGTGCACGCGACGCCGGGCATCCTCGCCGATGCGCGCGCCGGGCTTGTCGTTGACGACGTGCGACACGGTCGCGACCGAGACGCCGGCCGCCTTCGCGACATCGCGCATGGTGGTGGTCATGAGGGGATCCTCGTCTTCATCCCTTGGTGGCTCCGCTCTCCAGGCCGGCGATCATCGCCTTGTTCAGCACCAGGAAGACCAGCAGCAGTGGCGTCACCGTGACGCACACGGCGGCGAACGTCGCTGTCCAATCGGTGTTGCCCATCGCTCCGATGTAGTTTTGCAGGCCCAGCGGGATCGTCTTCAGTCCGTCGGAAAGCACGAAGGTGTTCGCGAAGACGAAGTCGTTCCAGATGAAGATGCTGTTGACCAGCACGACGGTGATGATGGTGTTCACCGACAGCGGCGCCGTGATCTGCAGGAAGATCCGGTACGGACCGGCACCGTCGAGCGAGGCCGCCTCGTACAACTCTCGCGGGATGTACTCGTAGAACGACGAGAAGAGGTAGACGCCCATCGGGAGCGAGAACGCCGCCAGCGGCAGGATCATCGACAGGTGGGTGTCGAGCAACCCCACCTGCGAGTAGTCGATGAAGAGCGGGACGAGCGCGATCTGCACCGGCACGATGATCCCGAGCAGGAACAGCGCACGGACGAGCCCGCTGAAGCGGAACCCGAGCACCTGCAGGGCGTAGGCGGCCATCATCCCCGCCACGACGATGAGCGCGCTGGCACCGAGGGTGACGATGAAGCTGTTGCCGATGTTCAGCGCAAGGTTGCCGGTGTCGAACGCGCGGGCGTAGTTGTCGAGCGTCCACTCCCGCGGCAGGGCGAAGGGGTCGCCGCCGGCGAAGTCCGAGGCCGTGCGGAAGCTGGTGAGGAAGAGCCACAGCAGCGGGTACACCTGCACGACGACGATCAGGATCACGGTGACCGTGAGAAGCGTGCGCTGGACCCGCAGGCGCGGCGAGTGGTGCACCGGCCGGGGTTCGATCTCGGGATTCCGGGGAGCGGATGCCGCGGGCGCGGGGACGAGAGTCGCGGTCATCACGCGTCCTTTCGACGGAGGAGCAGGAAGATGAGCCCGACCGCGACGAGGCATTCCACCACGATGAAGACGGAGAGGGCGCTGGCATAGCCGTAGTCGGTGTGCACGAAGGCGGTCTTGTACATGTACGTCGTCAGGAGCTCGGATGCCTGCCCCGGACCGCCGTTGGTCAGGAGGTACGGGATGTCGAATCCGCGCAGCGCGAAGGTGGTCGCCATCACCGTCGTGGTGATCCAGACGGGACGGATGTAGGGGAACCGGATGCGCCAGAACGTCTGCCACCACGAGGCGCCGTCCAGGCGGGCGGCCTCCTCGAGCTCCTTCGGCACGGCGATCAGCGCGGCGTAGATGATGAGCATGTAGAGGCCTGTGAAGCGCCACCCCTCGGGAATGGACACGGCGGCCAGCACGGTCTGGAGGTTCGACAACCACGCGGTCTGCAGCCCGTCGAGGCCGACGAAGGCGAGCAGCTGGTTGATCAGGCCCACCGGTTCGAGCGAGTAGATCCGGAGGAACAGGAACGCGATGGCCACCGTGGAGATCACGGCGGGCAGCAGGTACAGCGTCTTGACGAGCTCACGTGCGCGCGGCAGCGCGGTGAGGAGACCCGCGACGGCCAGGGCTCCACCGAGCTGGAGGACGAGGCAGATGGCAAGGTAGCCGAGCGCGTTGCCGAACGCGGTCCAGAAGACGTCGTCGCGGGTGAACATCTTCACGTAGTTGTCCAGGCCCACGAAGGTCAGACGGGTGATGCCGTCCCACGAGAAGAGGCTCAGCACGAGCGACTGCACGATCGGGAGCAGAACGGCGGCCCCGTACAGGAGCAGCGGAGGCACGAGGAAGACGGCGACGGCCAGCCCGGACCGGCGGGGAAGCATCGAGGTGCTCATGGGCCGACGGGTGGGCCGGCCGGCCCCGGTCACCCGGGGCCGGCCGGACGTCAGGACGTCAGCCACCGACGTTCTCCTTCAAGGCGGCATCCATCGTCGCCACGAACTCGTCGGGCGTGATGTCGCCCTGAACCAGCAGGGTCAGCTCCTGCTGGAGACGCGTGTTCGTGGCAGGGTCCAGCTGCGTGTCCCACGGCATCGCGATCTTGGTGCCCACGTCGCTGGATTGGGCGATCGCCCGGTCGTACAGAGGCGTCGCGTTGGACGGGATCGTGGTCTGGACATCGGTCGTCGGCGAGAGCGCGCCGGATGCGGCGACCTCGGCGGGGTAGCGCTCGAGCGCGAACTTCAGGAAGTCCCGGACCAGGGGGTCGTATGTCGCGGTGTTCACGGCCATCCCGATTCCCGACGGGGTGACGTATTCGTTGTCGGCCGTGGCCGCCCCGGGCAGCGTGGGGAGCGTGAAGTAGTCGACCTTGTCGCGGACGCCCGCGTCGAGCTTGTCCGTCGCCAGGTTTCCGAGTTCCCACGTGCCGATGTTGTACACGGCCGCCTTGCCCGACGTGAACTGCGCCTGCGCGTCGGCGTACCCGGTGGAGGAGAAGCCCTCCTGGAAGCAGCCGGCCTTGCCCAGCCCGGACAGCCACTCGGCCGCGGCGAGGCCGGGGGCGTCCGAGAACTTCGCTTCTCCGGTCTTGAGCTTCTGCACGTACTCCGGGCCGACCTGGCGGAACGGGTAGTACGCCATGTACCGCTCGAGCGGCCATCCGTCGGCCCCGTCCAGCGCGATCGGGGTGATGCCCTTCGCGCGGAGCGCCTGACACATCGGCGCGAAGTCGTCGAGCGTGGCCGGAACCGGGACTCCGGCCTGCGAGAGCAGATCACGGTTGTACCAGAAGAACTCGAGCTGGAATTCGAAGGGCACCATGTACAGCGAGCCGTCGTCGAAGCGCTGGTAGTTCAGGGCGGCTTCGCGGTAGGTGTCGGCGAGGCCGAGGTCCTTCAGCAGCGCGTCCACGTCGATCATCCGACCCTGCTGCGCGAGCTTCTGGGCGAACGGCGTGGCATCCGTGTCGAAGAGTTCGGGCAGTTTGTTGGCCGCCGCGAGCGTCTCGTACTTCTGGATGTAGCTGGGTCGGTCGGGCGTCGTGATGAGGTTGAGCGAGAAGCCCGGGTGGTCGGCGGCGTATTCGCCGGCGATCTTCTGCATCGCGGTGATGACGCCACCATCCGCGGGGCGCGAGAGAAGCCACGAGATCTCGCGGGGCTTCACCTCGCCCTCGGGGTGGACGTCGGTCGGGTCCGTGCCGCCGCCGGAAGCACCGCAGCCCGACAGGACGAGGGCAGCGGCAGCAGCGAGGGCGACCCAGGATGCCGTGCGCGTGAGGTTGACCATAGGAATCTCCGTTGATGTGTGGTTCGGGTGGTGGGAAGGAAAGGAGCGAATCAGGAGGACGCGACCAGGAGGTCGTCGTGCAGGGCGTCGGTCACGTCGGGGGTCCGCGCGGACACGTCGAGTTCGAGGACGGTGACGGTCCCCTCCCCGACGAAGGCGCCGATCGCTCCCTCGGTGCGGTCGTAGAGCCGCGTACTGAGGGTCACGGCACCGTCGACGGTGGCCACGCAGAGGTCGTCGACGACGACGACGTCGAGCCGATGCCGGCCGGGCTCCAGGAGAACGGGACGCTCGAGCTCGATGGCGAACGGGACGTCGCCCGAGATCTGCCACTGCTCACCGCCGGTGCGACGGCGCGGCCAGCGATCGAACACGAGGCGGTTGCGACGGGGTTCGAGGCGCAGCACGTAGGCCTCGTCACCGTCCGCGCTGGCCCGCAGCAAGAGCCCGCATTCGGTGGTGTCCGGGGCGATGTCGAACTCCGCCTGCACCCGGAAGGTGGCGGGCGCCGTCCCGGGGAGCACGAGGGCGGAATATCCGTCGGGTGCGGACAGAACGGTCGCGGATGCCAGTCCTCCGGCGCCCCGATCGAAAGTCTCGAGCAGCTCGCGCGGAGGGTGGAAACGCAGCGTGCCGTCGGAATTCTGCTCCGCCTCCAGGACGGAGAGGGTGCCGGCCCATTGCCAATCGCCGTCGTCGGTCGAGCCCTCTCGCGAGGAGATCCACCCGAAGAAGAAGCGGCGTCCGTCGCGCGCGGCCGATTTCGCCGCGTAATACGCCCGCCCGTCGAGGGTGTCGTTCTCCGGCACGTTCCAGGGGCCCTGCAGGCTGCGCGAGACGCGATAGCGCGTGGTGAAGGACTCGCTGAACTCGGAGTAGACCAGGTACCACCACCCGTTCCATTCGAAGACTTCCGGGCATTCGTGCGCGAGGTAACGCCGAGGGTCCCAGAACGGCTCGACGGGCTCCCACGACCGGAGGTCGTGCGAGACGCACTGCGCGATGACACCGCGGCGGCGCTCGGGGCCGTGCGCGTGCCGGGCGGTCACGAGCATGCGCCACAGCCCGGCTTCCTCGTCGCGGAACACGAAGGGGTCGCGCCAATCGGCCGTCTCGTAACCCGCCGTGGCGCCGAACGTGTCCTCCGGATGACGGTCCCAGGTACGCATGCCGTCCGTGCTCGTCGCATGCAGCACGAGCTGGAGAGGGAGTCCGTCGTTCCCGACGACGTCCGGGTTCTGTCCGGTGTAGAAGACGTGGTGGATGCCGTCGGCCACGACGACGCTTCCGGTGTAGACGTTGAAGTCGTCGGCATCCGGTCCTCCGGAGGCCAACGCCGGGCCGGTTTCGGTGAAGCCGACGAGGTCGTCGGTGACGACCCGGTGCCACGGCATGCCGATCTTGGGCGTGCGCCGCGACTCGTGGAGGTAGAAGAGGTGGAACCGGCCGTCCTCCTGCCACGGGATGACGTCACCGACCCAGGCTCCGGACGGTCGGAAGAACCCTCTTTGGTCCATGCGGATGACTCCTCGACGAGACGCTGTCTCCGATGAACCCAGGGTGGTTAATCGGTTACGCAGACCATAGCAAGGGACGCCGCGTATGGTCAACCGGTTAATCATGCCTTTTCGATGCGGCCGATCCGGGCTTCACCGACGGGGTCCGCGACGGCACCTCAGCGATGTGCACAGACTCAGTCGCGTCCGGCCCGATCGGACTGAGGCTGCGCGAATCGCTGAGGTTGCGCGAGGGCGCGGCTCACTCCGTCAGGTACGCGGTCACCGACTCGGACAGCCGCACGGGCAGGCCCCGGATCGACACGCGGGACGGGGCGCCGAGCGCGATGCTGAGGCGCCGGTCGACGCCGAACACTGCGCCGGCGTCGAGCGTGCCGCCGGCGGTGCATCCCGCCGACCAGGGCTGATCGTTGACGGCGATGAACGTCACGACGCACACGCCGTCTCCCCGCTCGCGCGCGGCGAGGAACACGCGGAAACCGCGCATGACGGCGATATAGCGGGTGCTCGCGGGGTCGATGCCGCTGTCCGCGATGATCCCCGACGAGATCTTGTCGTCGTCGGTCTGCGGGAACGCCAGTTCGGGATACGGGGATGCCGTCGACGCCGACGGCGTGGGGGAGGCTGCGGCGAGCGAGGGCGACGCGACGCCCGCGGCGTAGCCCGCCCCGATGAGCGCGGCCGCGGCGACGACCGTCACGATCACCGCGAGGGCGCGGGGACGGTGCGGAGGGGCATCCACGATCGGTTCGGGAGGGGCGACGGGCGACGGCTCGGCCGTCACCGGCTGCTCGACCGGCGTCGGGGCGCGGCCGGCGCGCAGCTCCTCCTCGAGGGCCGCGAGTCGCGCGATCTCGGCCTCGGTGGCCGGGCCTCCGGCTTCGCCGTAGACGCGCTCGCGCAGGTGGTTCAGCTCGACGTCATCGTCGCTCATGCCCCGACTCTAGAACGGCCGAGGGGGTCACGGGGCGGTTGCGCCCAAGGCATCCGAGGCACCCACGAGCGCGAGGTGCGACAGCGCCTGCGGGGTGTTGCCGGCCTGCCGCTTCCCCTTCGGGTCGTACTCCTCGGAAAGGAGGCCGACGTCGTTGGCGACCGCGGTCAGGCGGCGCATGAGGGCGACGGCGTCGTCGCGGCGGCCGGACCTCGCGTACTGCCCGACGAGCCAGAACGAGCACGCGAGGAACGGGTGCTCGTCCCCCGCGAGGCCGTCGACGCCGGTCGTGCGGTAGCGCAGCAACCAGCCGTCGGGCATGAGCGTCTGCTCCATCCGGGCGACGGTGGCGAGCATGCGCGGATCGTCGAACGCGCAGAAACCGACCTGCGGCAGGATCAGCAACGACGCATCGACCTCGTCGGTGTCAGCATGCTGCGTGAACCAACCGTCGGCGTGCACGCCGTGCGCGTCGATGTCGTCGCGCGCGCGATCGCGGAGCTGACGCCACGTGTCGACCTCGCCGTCCAGCCCGTTCTGCTCGACGGCCCGGATGCCACGATCGAACGCCGCCCACACCATCGCGCGCGAGTGCGTGAAGAAGTGCGGGTCGCCGCGCATCTCCCAGATGCCGTTGTCGGGGCGATCGAACCACTCCACGAGCTGGTCGAGGAGCGCCCGCTGCAGCGCCCACGAGAACGACGTCTCCTCGACGCCCGCGTTGCGCGCGGCCTCGAGCGCGACCATGACCTCGCCGATCACATCGGCCTGGTACTGGTCCACGGCACCGTTGCCGATGCGCACGGGTCGGGCGCCGTCGTACCCGGGCAGGCTCGTGATCTCGCGCTCGGGCAGGTCGCGCTCCCCCGCGATGCCGTACATGATCTGCACGTCGGCCGGGTCTCCGGCGATCGCGCGCAGCAGCCACGTGCGCCACCGGTGCGCGGCGTCGAGGTAGCCGTGGTCGATGTACGCGACGAGGGTCAGCGCCGCGTCGCGCAACCACACGTAGCGGTAGTCCCAGTTGCGTTCGCCGCCGAACGACTCGGGCAGCGACGTGGTGGCCGCGGCCACGATGCCGCCGGTCTCGGCGTGTGTGAGCGCGCGGAGGACCAGGAGCGAGCGCGTCACGAGGTCGGCGTGCTCGCCGGCCGCGTGCACGCGCCGGGCCCACGCGGCCCACCACTCGATGGTGCGTTTGAGGGTGGCATCCACGTCGATCGGGGCGGGCGCGGTCTGCCACGACGGCCCCCACGACAGCACGGAATCGACGCTCTCCCCCGCGACGGTGGTCCACAGCGCGCGGTGCGCGGTGTCGACGGCGATCAGGCGCGGACCGCGGAGGATCACGGCATCCGGACCCGCGACCGCGAGGATCGCGTGCTCGTGCCCCTGTCCGACCTGCCGCACCCACGGCACCGCCCGGGCGTAGTCGAAGCGGAAGCGCACCTCACTGACGAAGTCCACGGCGCCGGAGATCCCGATCACGCGCCGGATCAGCGCCTCGACGCCCTCGTCGATCGGCATCGCGTCGTGCACCTCGGCGACGCCGGTCGACGTCTCCCAGCGCGTGACCAGCACGAACGTGTCGGCGTCGTAGTGCCGGGTGACCGTGGCATCCGGATCCGTCGGACGCAACGACCACGCCCCGTGCGACTCGTCGCCCAGCAGCGCGCCGAACATCGACGCGCTGTCGTACCTCGGCAGGCACAGCCAGTCGACGCTGCCCTCCCGGGAGACGAGGGCGGCGGATCGGCAGTTGCTGAGGACGGCGTAGTCCTCGATCGCGGTGCTCACCCTCGTGATTGTGGCAGGGGATGCCGACATCGCGGCCGTGCATCTCGCTAGCGGCATCCGTGTGCCCGCTGCAAGCGACCTCCCGGTGTCGGAACCGGGCGCTACGGTGGCCCCATGCCGGCGGACACCACCCTGATCATCCTGGGCGCTTCGGGCGACCTGACCTCGCGTCTCCTGCTGCCCGCCCTCGGGCAGCTGCTCACGCGCGAGCCGAACCGGTCGGTGCGGCTGCACGGCGCGGGCATGGAGGACTGGACCGACGAGAAGTGGCGCGACACCGTGCGGGCGTCGTTCGCGACGATGGGCGCCGAGAAGGCCTTCGACAAGGTGGCCGACACCACCTACGGGCAGGCCGACATCACGAAGGCCTCCGATCTGCAGGAGATCCTGGATGCCGCCGAGGGTCGGCCCGCGCTGTACTTCGCCGTTCCGCCCGCGGTCGCCGAGAAGGCGTGCGTGGCCCTGGCCGACGTGAAGATCCCCGAGGGAACGATCCTCGCGCTCGAGAAGCCGTTCGGCACCGACGAGGCGAGCGCCCACGCGCTCAACCAGCAGGTCGCGAAGCTCGTGCCCGAGGACCAGGTGTTCCGCATCGACCACTTCCTGGGCCGGTCGACGGTGCTCAACCTCCTCGGGGTGCGCTTCGCCAACCGCCTCATCGAGAGCGTGTGGTCGGCCGACGACATCGCCGGGATCACCGTCGACTTCCCGGAGAAGCTCGGGCTCGAGGGCCGCGCGGGGTACTACGACCACGCCGGCGCGCTGGTCGACATGATTCAGAGTCACCTGTTGCAGGTCATGGCGTTCGTGACGATGGAGCCGCCGTCCTCCCTCGACCAGCTCGACCTGCGGGATGCCACGTCCGCGGTGCTGCGCGCGACGCACGTGTGGGGCGACGACCCGGTGAAGAACTCCCGCCGCGCCCGGTACACCGAGGGCACGATCGGCGACCGGCACTTCACGTCCTACGTCGACGAGCCCGGGGTCGACGCGTCGCGGCAGACCGAGACGCTCGCCGAGATGACGGTCGAGGTGCGCACCGCCCGCTGGCAGGGCGTACCGATCGTGCTGCGGTCCGGCAAAGCTCTCGGACCGGATGCCGGCGACCCGGCCGTGACCGTCACCTTCAAGCCCGTGCGGCACCTGCCCGACGGCTTCGTCGGTGAGAGCGACCCTTCCGTGCTGACGTTCTCGCTCGGTCCCGACACCATGAGTCTCGGGCTGAACGTGAACGGCGCCGACGACCCGCTCGAGCTCGAACGCGTCACGCTCGCGGCAGACCTCGGCGAGGGCGGCCTGAAGGCCTACGGCGAGGTGCTCTCCGGCATCCTGGACGGCGACGCCATGCTTGCCGTCCGCGGTGACGCCGCCGAACAGTGCTGGCGCATCGTGCAGCCGGTCATCGACGCGTGGCGCGCGGGAAAGGTCCCGCTCGACGAGTACCCGGCGGGGACCGCGGGTCCGACGTCGTGGGGGCTGTGACTTTCTCCGTCACACGGGAACATCCGGCGGCCTGACCGCGTTCGATGGACTGGGTCAACGGAGCCCCGGCATCGTTCTCACCCCGAGGAGTACCCCATGTCCCACGTTCTCGACCGCACCGCGCAGACCGACGTCCCGATTCTCGACGTCCTGGCCGAGCGCTGGAGCACGCGCGTCTTCGACGCCGAAGCCCCCATCGACGAGGAGGCCCTGCGCGCCGCCTTCGAGGCCGCCCGCTGGTCGCCGTCCGCCAACAACACGCAGCCGTGGCGCTTCATCGTCGGCCGCCGCGGAACCGACGCCCACGCGAAGATCGTCGAGTCGCTCGTCGGGTTCAACCAGGGATGGGCGTCGGCCGCCGGCGCGCTGATCGTGGTCCTGGCCGAGACCGCCGACGCGGAGGGCAACGCCCTCCCGTGGGCGACGTACGACGCCGGTCAGTCGGCCGCGTTCTTCACGGTCGAGGCGCACGCCCGCGGCCTCGCCACCCACACCATGGGCGGCTTCTCGGGCGACGAGCTGCGCAGCGCCTTCGGCATCGACCCCCGCTTCACGCCGGTGACCGTCATCGCCGTGGGTGCCTTCGGCGACCTGGATGCCGCCGACGAGGCCGTCCGCGCCCGTGAGTCCGCGCCCCGCACGCGCCGTCCCCTCGCCGAGTCCCTGCTTCTCGACGCCTGACGCGGCGCCGGCTCCCGGCATCCGTTCCCCGCCCCCGTATCCGCGCATCGCGGTGCGGGGGCGGATGTGCGCGCGGGGGCGTGCACCGCTCGACCGGGCGTTACGAAGGCGCGTCGCCACGCGGCTGCGGGGTCCCCAGGCGATCACGCAACATCAGCGGCAGGTGCGACGCGATGCGCGCGGGCTTCCCGTCCAGCAGGTTCTGCGCCTGGCCACGCACGTAGCCGGGAACGTGCGCTTCGATGCTGTCGTGAGCGGGGAGAAGCCGTGTCGCTTCCACCATCGAGGCGAGGGTCTCCTCCACCGCAGCCGTGGCGTCGGCTTCCGACAACCCCCAGGAGACACCCTCCGCGATGAGGTCGCCCCGCGTGACATCGGGCAGATCCTGGACACCGTTGACCCACATCGACAGACGGCTCGTGGCGCCATACGCGAGCGCGAGAGGTGCGACGTCATAGATCGGCGCGAGCGACGTCCCACCCTCGTCGTCATGGAGGAGTGAGAAGTTCTTCGCGTGGGCGTCGGTGTTGCCCATCGCCACATTGAACGCGACGTAACGCAACAGCCGCAGCCGATCCTCGGTTCGTATCGAGAACAGGTTCCCGCCGCTATCGAGCAGCCCGGCGATGGCACCGAGCGATGCCCGCGGGTCGTTCTGCTGGAACTTCTCGTTCCCACCCCACGGGATGCCGAGGGCCTGAGCCGCGTCCTCCTGATGCACGCGCACGATGTCCGTACCGGAGCGGCGACGATCGTATCTCTCGATCACCAGTACCCAGCGCGGCCCGATCTGCTCGACCCAGGAGTCCATGGCGGTCAGACCTGTTTCGCGGGCGACCGCGAGAGCGTAGGCCTCGGCTTCCACAGTGCTGCGAGAGTCCAGACTCACGGGTTTGAGAATGTGCGTCGACGGAACGATGCCATTCCCCCGAACCCATGTTCCGCCTTCGCGAGTGAGCGTGAGCTTGCGTTGGAATCCGGGCAGGGCGGAACCGCCGCCACCCAGAAGGAAGCCCTCCGCCCGGTCTAAGAGTGCGCTGACCTCGGCCGGAGCGAGTTCTTCCGGTTCGCCGGCCTCGCGGGCTGGTGCGCCGACGATCCGCAACGCTCCCGCGAGGTCAGCGCCGACTTCGGCCAAGAGTCCGAGGAGATCGCCCCGATCGACTTTCACCTCACGCGCGAGTCGAGCGATGTGTTCGCCCTCCGGTAGCAGCGCCCCGAAGAAGGCTTCGCTGCGGTCGGCGGACTCGTCCCCGACGCGGAGACTGGCACTGAGCACGCGCGACCGCAGCCCCCATCGCCGCTCCGCCTCGTGTGACCACCGCAGCACCGCTCGCGGGCCTTCACGCTCCAAATGGCCGATCAGAGTGCCGTACAGCACGACCGGCAGCCGATCGACGGTCACGTCTGAACCGGGCCGATCTGCCCCACGTCGGAATCCGTCCGCGGGGGCGAGCCGACCAGATCGTCGTCGAACTCCGCTACCAGACGTACCCCGAGCGCAGACAGCACCTCGAGATAGTGTGCGTCGAGGCGTTTGGCCCGACCGACCTCGAGCTCGTGCACGTATCGCTGACCGACCCCCAGAGCCTCAGCGAGTCGCCGTTGCGACCACCCCTGACTCTCGCGGATTCGCCGCACGACCCGCCCGATGTCGGCGGGCGATTCGATGTGTGCGCGCACGCGCCCTCCTGGTGATTCCCGATCCGACATCAGGGTAGCACTGATGTGCTTTCGGGATTCAGGGCATTCTTGATTCCCGTTACTACATCACACCGAACGATGGGTGGGGGATGCCGGATCACGTGACCTGGCCGAGATCACCCGTCCGGGTTCGCAACGCCGGGTGATCTTGGCGAGATCACGTGATCTGGCGCCCCGACCGCACCCCACAGGCCGAGCGCCTCGATCGCGGCGCGCAGCGCCTCACCCCGCTCTGTCAGGGCGTAGGCACGCGTGTTGTGCTTCAGCGGGAGGCGGCGGAGCACACCGGCCTCCTCAAGTTCGCGCAGGCGGACGGCGAGGATGTTCGTGCCGACGCCGAGGTCGCGCTGCAGATCGCCGTACCGCTGGGGACCCTTGAGCAGCCGCTCGACAATGAGCAGCGCCCAGCGGGCACCGACGACGTCGAGGGCCGCGGCGAGGTCGCTCACTCGGCCGCTTCGGCGTCCGGCTTCATCCAGAACGGCGAGTAGTGGTAGCCGTCCGGGTCGTCGAACTGGCGCTGATACATGAACGGATAGTCGTCGGTGTCGCCGATGCGCCCGCCCGCCGCGCCCGCGCGCTCGACGAGTTCGTCGACGGCTTCGCGACTGTCGAGGTCGAACGACACCGTGATCTTCGACGGGGTGTCGGGGCCGCCGATCAGGTCCTCGGTGCCGCCGACGGCGGCGTACATCTCGCGGCTGCCGAGCATGACGTACTGCTCAGGAGCGATCGCGAAGCACGAGACGTTGTGGTCGGACATCTGCTCGTTGAGCGTCCATCCGAGGGCGGTGTAGAACGCGGTCGCCCGCTCGACGGACTCGACCGGACACGTGAGGAAGAGGCTCATGGCCGCGATACTTCCAAAAGTGAAGTGTGCCGTCAAGAGCTGATCATCGCTCGACGAGCACACCGTCCTCGTCAGCCCACACGTGCCGCCCGGGCGTGAACACCACGCCCGCGATCGTCACCGGGACATCGACCTCGCCGACGCCGTCCTTCGCGCTCTTGCGCGGATTCGAGCCGAGCGCCTTGACCCCGAGCGGGAGGGATGCCATCGCTCCCCGGTCGCGGATCGCCCCGTGCACGATCACGCCGGCCCACCCGTTCTTAACCGCGGACGCCGCGATCAGATCGCCGACCAGCGCGGACTCCAGCGAGCCGCCGCCGTCGATGATGAGCACCGCACCGTCGCCCGGGGTCGCGAGCACCTGCTTCACGAGTGCGTTGTCGCGGTGGCAGCGCACCGTCCGGATCGGCCCGTCGAACGCGACGCGGCCGCCGAGATCGAGCAGCTGCAGCGAGAGGGAATCGAGGTCGTCGCCGCGCTCGTCGTAGAGGTCGGCCGTCGCGATGGTCATGCGGTCAGGGTAGCGACGCGGGTCCGTGCGGGGTATCGGGCCGTGGCATCCACCGCCCCTGTCGATAAACGCGATCTGCACCGAGAAACGCCGGGGGAGCGCGTTTCTCGGTGTGAATCGCGTTTATCGACGATGTGGCCCGGGCGGCAACCCACCCCGGGGCCGGACTACTCGACGATCTCCGCCTCGATGACGTCGTCGTCGAGGTCGCCCTGCTCGTCGGCGGGACCGGCGCTCGTGAGCACCAGCGACTGGCCGTCGCTCGCGACATCGACCTTCACCAGGTCGCCGTCGCGCACCCCACCGGCGAGGATCGCCATCGCGAGGCGGTCCTGCACCTCGGACTGGATCAGGCGCCGCAGCGGACGCGCACCGTACACCGGGTCGTATCCGCGCTCGGCGAGCCACGACCGGGCGTCGGGCGTCACCGCGAGCGTCAGGCGACGTTCGCGCAGCCGCTTGTGCAGCGCGTCGACCGCGAGCTCGACGATCTGGGCGAGGTCGTCCTCGGTGAGCGCCTGGAAGATGACGATGTCGTCGAGACGGTTCACGAATTCGGGCTTGAACGCCTGGCGGACGAGCGCCTGCACCTGCTCGCGCTTGGTCTCGATCGACAGCGTCGGGTCGATGAGGATCGGCGAGCCGAGGTTCGACGTCAGGATCAGGATGACGTTGGTGAAGTCGACCGTGCGGCCCTGGCCGTCGGTCAGCCGACCGTCGTCCATCACCTGCAGCAGGATGTCGAACACCTCGGGGTGCGCCTTCTCGACCTCGTCGAGGAGCACGACGCTGTAGGGGCGCCGCCGCACGGCCTCGGTCAGCTGACCGCCCTGCTCGTAGCCGATGTACCCCGGAGGGGCACCGACGAGCCGCGCGACGGAGTGCTTCTCGCCGTACTCCGACATGTCGATGCGCACCATGGCGTGCTCGTCGTCGAACAGGAAGTCGGCGAGCGCCTTCGCGAGCTCGGTCTTGCCGACACCGGTCGGACCGAGGAACAGGAACGAACCGACCGGGCGGTTCGGGTCGCTGATGCCGGCCCGCGAGCGCCGCACCGCGTCGGACACCGCCTTCACGGCATCCTTCTGTCCGATCAGGCGCTTGCCGAGCTCGCGCTCGAGGTGCAGCAGCTTCTCGGTCTCGCCCTGCAGAAGGCGCCCGACCGGGATGCCGGTCCAGGCGGCGATGACGGCCGCGATGTCCTCCTCGGTGACCTGCTCGTTGACCATGCGGTCACCGGCGGGTTCCTCGCGCTCGGCGGTCATCAGTTCGCGCTCGAGCGCCGGGATGTCGGCGTACAGCAACCGCGACGCCTTCTCGAGGTTGCCTTCGCGCTGGGCGCGCTCGGCATCCACGCGGGCCTTGTCGAGCCGCGTCTTCAGGTCGCCGACGCGGTTCAGGGACGCGCGCTCGCGCTCCCACCGGGCCTGCAGCTCGTCGAGCTTCGCCTGCTCGGCGGCGAGGGTCTCGCGCAGGGTCGCCAGACGCTCCTTCGAGGCGGCGTCCTTCTCCTTCTTGAGCGCGAGCTCTTCGAGCTTGAGGCGGTCGACGTGGCGGCGCAGCTCGTCGATCTCGAGCGGGGCCGAGTCGATCTCCATGCGCAGGCGCGACGCGGCTTCGTCGATGAGGTCGATGGCCTTGTCGGGGAGCTGCCGCGACGGGATGTAGCGGTTGGAGAGGGATGCCGCCGCGACCAGGGCCGCGTCCGCGATGGCGACCTTGTGGTGCGCTTCGTACCGCTCCTTGAGGCCGCGGAGGATCGCGATCGTGTCCTCGACCGTGGGCTCGCCGACGTACACCTGCTGGAAGCGGCGTTCGAGAGCGGCGTCCTTCTCGATGAACTCGCGGTACTCGTCGAGCGTGGTCGCGCCGATCAGGCGCAGTTCGCCGCGCGCGAGCATCGGCTTGAGCATGTTGGAGGCCGCGACGGATCCCTCACCGCCGCCCGCACCCATGAGCACGTGCAGCTCGTCGATGAACGTGATGATGCGGCCGTCGGACTCGGTGATCTCCTTGAGGACGCTCTTGAGGCGCTCCTCGAACTGGCCGCGGTACATCGCACCGGCGACGAGCGCCGAGATGTCGAGGGCGACCAGCTCTTTGTTCTTGAGGCTCTCGGCGACGTCGCCCGCGACGATGCGCTGCGCGAGGCCCTCGACGACGGCGGTCTTGCCGACGCCGGGCTCGCCGATGAGGACGGGGTTGTTCTTCGTGCGGCGCGTGAGCACCTGACTGACCCGACGGATCTCGCTGTCACGCCCGATGACGGGGTCGAGCTTGCCCTGGCGGGCCCGGTCGGTGAGGTTGATGCCGAACTGCTCGAGGGCGCTGCGCGCGTCCTCCTGTCCCGGCTGTTGTGTGGCGTTCATGTCGTTCTCCTGGGAAGTCTTTCGCAAACTTGAGTTGCGTTGGCTCAAGTTTAGCAGCGGGGCTGCCCGGCGGCAATGGGTGCGGCGACGGCAGGCGCAGCCGGGCCCGCGAGACTGCATCTAGCCGACGAGACCGACGCACGCTGCAGTGGGCTTGTCAGCAGCGTGCAGTCTCGCGGTCTGGGCCAACCGGAAACGAGCGGCGGATGCCAGAACCCGGCACCACGGCCGGACTCAGGCGGGAACGGCCTCGCGGGATGCCGCGATCACGTCGTCGGCGCACGAGAAGCGCGCGCGGTACGCGGTGGGGGTGAGGCCCATCGTGCGGGCGAAGTTCTGCCGCAGCACGGCGACGGAGCCGAAGCCGCACTCCGACGCGATGCGGTCGAGGCCGAGGTTCGTCTCCTCCAGGAGCCGCTGGGCGTGCAGCAGCCGCTGCCGCGCGAGCCACGCCGCCGGCGTCGCACCGAAGTCGGCCTTGAAGCGGCGGGCGAACGTCCGCGGCGACATGTGCGCGCGCGCCGCGAGCCGCTCGACGGACAGGTCGGCGTGGAGATTCTGCAGCATCCATTCGGTCACCGGCGCGAGCGAGAGCGACGTGTCGACCGGGAGCGGCGCGGCGATGAACTGCGCCTGCCCGCCATCGCGCTGCGGCGCCACGACCATGCGCCGCGCGATGCGGTTCGTGAGCTCGGCGCCGAGTTCCTGGCGCAGCAGGTGCAGGCACGCGTCCAGCCCGGCGGCGGTTCCGGCGCTCGTGATGATGTTGCCGGACTGCACGTAGAGCACGTCGGGGTCGACCTCGATCCGCGGGTACATACGCGCCATGGTGTGCGCGTAGCGCCAGTGCGTGGTGGCCCGCCGCCCGTCGAGCACCCCCGCGGCGGCGAGGACGAACGACCCGCTGCACACGCTGAGCAGCCACGCCCCGCGGGCGTCGGCGCGCCGCACGAGCTCGGTGACCCGCGGATCGATCGCGCCCCACTGCTCTCGGGGGACGGGGGCCAGCACGAGGATGTCGACGTCGTCCGCGGCATCCAGGCCCTTCTCGACGTTGATTGAGAAGCCGATGTTCGACGGCACGACCCCGGGGTCGGGGCTCACGATCCGGAAGTCGAAGTTCGGGATGCCATCGTCGCTGCGGTCGAGGCCGAACGCCTCACAAGCGAGGCCGAACTCGAAAGGAGCGAAGCCGGGCTGGACGACGACGGCGACGGAACGCATGGATCCTCCGTGTGGCAGAAAAGATTCGAACAACGTCCATCATGCCACTCGTGGGCACGATTCGTACAGACGTAGCTTCTCTGCCATGGCTTATCTCATCGCTCTCGGCATCCTCTCCCTCATCGGGATCGTCTCCACCGCGTGGCTCCTGTACACCGACGGCTACGGCCGCGTGCCCACCGACCCGCGCCGGCTCCCCGGCGGCGCCGAGCGCACCGCACCCCGCGTCACACCCGAACCTCCGTCGGCGAAGGCCGCAGCAACGCGAACCGCCGACGCCCGGGCCGCCGAGGGACGGGCCCCCGCGGCCCCGGTCGCGCGGCGTCAGCGCCGAGCGGCGCGCGCGTAGACCGCGACCATGGCGGCCGTGCGCGAGGACTGCCGGAAGCGCTCCCCGATCGTCGGATCCACCGCGACCGGGGAGCCGCCCGCGATGTCGGCGGCCGCGCGCCGCAGCGTCTCCGCGAGCGCCGCGACCGAGGCATCCGCGACGCTCCACACCCCGGCGCCGAGTTCCGCGGCGATGTCGGGGTCGCTGACCACCGCGGGAGTCCCGAGCGACGCCGCCTCGAACACCGTCATCCCCTGCGTCTCGAAGCCGATCGAGGTCTGCACGACGGCGTCCGCCTCCGCGAGCCGCGCGAGCGTCTGGGCGTACGGCATCCGTCCCGAGAAGCGAATGGATGCCACCGGCCGCGAACGCTCCACGAGGCGCCGCGCCGCGCGGAGCTGCGCTCCGCCGCCGATGACCTCGACGTCCGCGTCGATTCCGGACGCGGCGACCGCCTCGAGGAAGGGCAGCAGGCGCTTCTCGGGGCTCATCCGGCCGATCCAGACGAAGCGCGGACGCCCGGGGCGCTCCCCCGGTCCGGCAGCGAGCGCCGCGTCGAGGATGTCGTCGTCGATGCCGTTCCACACCACGTCGACGGCATCCTGGCCGGGCACACCGGGAACGGCGCCGTGGGCCTCGAGGCGCCGCGCGAAGTGCGCGGACGGCGCGGTGACCGCGGCCGACAGCCGGGCGAGGCGGCGGAGGTAGGCCCAGCCGTCGGGGGCTTCGCGCGCGAACGTCGCAGAATCCCCCGAACCTCGCAGAATCCCCGCCGAATCCTGCGAAGAACGCGGGATTCTGCGAACATCGGGCGGCCGCAGAAGTGCGGGCCGCAGCGCCCGCCGCGCCCACGCGTTCAGCACCCGCAGCACCAGCCCCGGGAACGGCGCGGTGGCTTCGATGCCGACGTCGACGCGGTTGTGCATCGTGTGCACGACGGGGAGCCCGTGGCGTGCGGCGTAGCGGTGGCCGATGAACGCGCCCCAGAAGTCGGCCTGCACGTGCACGACGTCGACCGGCGGACGCCCCGCGAGGGCGGCATCCACGAGGCGATCGGTCCGGGTACCGGGCCACGACAGCGCGTATTCGCGGTCGGGCGTGATCGGGACCGACGGGAGGTCGACGTAGGCGGGATCGGTGGGAGCCGGACGGTGCAGGCGCGGCGCGACGATCGTCACGGTGTGACCCGCGCGTTCGAGGAACCGCCGCTGCAACCGCATCGACACCTGTGCGCCGCCCAGCGACTCGACGTGCTGGTCGGCGAACATCACCACGTGCACGGGGTCACTCCGGCAGGGGCCGTCCGCGGTACAGCGCCTCGAACGTGTCGAGGGTGCGGCCGATGTCATGCACGCGCACGCCGTCGAGCGACGCCTGCTGCATGCGGCGGCGCTCCTCGGGGGCGGCGGTGAAGACGTCGGTCAGGCGCGCCGTGAGCTCGTCGACGTTGCCGGGCTCGAACAGGTAGCCGTTCTCGCCGTCGTGCACGAGATGCGGGAGGGCGACGGCGTTCGCGGCGACGATCGGCAGACCGGATGCCATGGCCTCCATCGTCGCGATCGACTGCAGTTCCGCGATCGAGGCGATCGCGAAGACGCTCGCGCGGGTGTAGAGGGCGCGCAGCTCCTCCTCGGACGCGTGCCCGTGGAAGGTCACGCGATCGGCGATGCCGAGCTGGGCGGCCAGCTGCTCGAGGTTGCGTCGCTGGTCGCCGCCGCCGACGATGTCGAACGTCACGTTCAGCGCGGGGTCGAGTTGGGCGAGCGCGCGCAGCACGACGTCGATGCCCTTCTCGGTCGTGAGGCGTCCGACGAAGAGAATTCGGTTGGCGTCCCGCGGCTCGAGATCGGCCGTGTAGTTCGCGCGATCGATGCCGCACGAGATCGGGATGACGCCGTCGATGTCGAGCGTGGACTCGAGGAAGTCCGCCGCACGGCGCGTGGGCGTGGTCACCGCGCGCGTGAGCGCGAACGTGCGCTTCGCGTCGGCCCACGCGAGCTTGACGAAGATGCGGTCGAGGAAGTCGGGCAGTGTCGTGAAGTCGAGGATGTTCTCGGCCATCACGTGGTTCGTGGCGACGAGCGGGATGCCGCGCTTGCGGGCTTCGCGGGCGAGACCACGCCCGATCACGATGTGCGACTGGATGTGCACGACGTCGGGCTTCACCTCGTCGAGCACCCGCCGGGCGTAGTGCTTCGACCGCCACGGCAGGACGAACGTCAGCCAGTCGTGCGGGAGGAACCGGTAGGCCGGGAGGCGATGCATCGTCATCGGCTCGCCCTCGATCACCTCGGTGAAGACGCCGGCATTGCCGTGGCCGACGCTGGGAGCCGCGACATGGATGTCGTGTCCGCGGCGAACGAGGCCGGCCGCGAGGCGTTCGGCGAAGCGGGCCGCACCGTTGACGTGCGGGAGGAAGGTGTCGGCTCCGATCAGCACCCTGAGCGGGCGGTCATCCGAGGACGAGGGAGCGGGCGTCGCAGGAGTGGTCACGGGTGGTGAGGCCTATCTGTGCGGCGGAACGGGTCGCACTGTGCGGTGCATGCGCGCTCCAACTGTACCCGAGGGGTTTTTCGGTCCCCTGGATGCCGCGACGACCGGGCCGCGGATGACGGCGGGTTACGCGGCGGGGCGCGGGGCACGACGGCACCGCGGACGCCGCGGCCGGATGCCCGGCCGCGGCGTCTCACGGTGTCAGCTGCGAGCCGCGGCCGGATCCGCCTCGGGCGTGGCCGCGTCGTCGCCCGCGGCGGCCTCGAACTGCGACTGGTACAGCCGCCAGTACGCGCCGTGCGCGGCGATGAGCTCGTCGTGGGAACCCTGCTCGACGATGTCGCCGTGCTCCATCACGAGGATGAGGTCGGCGTCGCGGATCGTCGAGAGCCGGTGCGCGATGACGAAGGACGTACGGCCCTCGCGGAGGGCCGCCATCGCCTGCTGCAGGAGCAGCTCGGTGCGCGTGTCGACCGACGACGTCGCTTCGTCGAGGATCAGCACCGACGGCCGCGCCACGAACGCGCGCGCGATCGTGATGAGCTGCTTCTCGCCCGCCGAGACGTTCGCCGCATCTTCGTCGAGCACCGTGTCGTAGCCCTCGGGCAGCGAGTGCACGAACTGGTCGACGCGGGTGGCGACGGCGGCCTCGACGATCTCGTCGTCGGTCGCCGACTCGCGGCCGTACCGGATGTTGTCGCGGATCGTGCCCGCGAACAGCCACGGGTCCTGCAGCACCATGCCGGTGCGCGAGCGCACGTCGTCGCGACGGAGCTCGGCGATGTCCTGCCCGTCGAGCAGGATGCGACCGCCGTCCAGCTCGTAGAACCGCATGATGAGGTTCACGAGCGTGGTCTTGCCCGCACCGGTCGGGCCGACGATCGCGACGGTCTGCCCCGGCTCGACGCGGAACGACAGGTCGCGGATGAGCGGCCGGTCGGGCGTGTACGAGAAGCGGACGGACTCGAACTCGATGACGCCGCGCCCCTCGACGTGGGCGGGGGCGTCCGCGGCATCCGGGTCCTGCTCGTCGGCGTCGAGCAGCGCGAACACGCGCTCGGCCGAGGCGGTACCGGACTGCACGACCGCCGCCATGCCGCCGAGCTGCGACAGCGGCTGCGTGAACTGCTGCGAGTACTGGATGAACGCCTGCACGTCGCCGAGGCGGATCTGCCCGCCGGCGACCATCAGACCGCCGAGGACCGCGATGCCGACGTACGTGAGGTTCCCGACGAACATCATGCCGGGCATGATCATGCCGGACAGGAACTGGGCCCGGAAGCTCGCCTCGAACAGCTCCTCGTTCTCGACCTCGAACTTCTCGCGCGCGTCCTTCTCGCGGCCGTAGACCTTCACGAGCGCGTGACCGGAGAACGACTCCTCGACGCGGGCGTTGAGGCGACCGACCTTCTTCCACTGCTCGCCGAAGGCCTTCTGCGACCGCGGGCCGATGACGCCGAAGATCACGGCCATGAGCGGCAGCGAGACCAGGGCGACGAGCGCGAGCTGCCACGAGATGCTGAACATCATGATGAGCACGCCGAGCACCGTCAGCACCGACGTCAAGGCGCTCGAGAGCGACTGCTGCATCGTCTGCGTGATGTTGTCGATGTCGTTGGTGACGCGCGAGATCAGTTCGCCGCGCTGCACCTTGTCGAAGTAGGACAGCGGTAGGCGGTTGATCTTGGCCTCGACGTCTTCGCGCAGGCGCCACATCGTGCGCACCATGATCACGTTGATGACGTAGCCCTGGATCCACGAGAGCAGCGACGAGCCCACGTAGATCGCGAGCACCGTCACGATCACGATGCGCAGGGCGTCGAAGTCGACGCCGGCGCCGACCTGGAAGTTGTCCATCGCCGCGACGATGTTGGCGATGTCGCCCTGACCCGCCGAACGCAGGGCCTCGACCACGGTGTCCTTCGGCGTCCCCTCGGGGAAGCCCTGGGCGAGCGACTTCGAGACCACGCCCTCGAAGATGATGTTCGTGGCGTCGCCGAGGACGCGCGGCGCGAGCACCGCGAGCACGACCCCGATCGCCCCGAGGAACGAGACGAAGGCGAAGGCCCACGCGTAGGGCCGCAGGAGGCCGAGGAGTCGGCGGAAGCTCGGACCGAAAGCCGCGGCCTTGCCGGGCGCGACGCTGTTCCAGTCGCCGGAGCCCTGGCGCGCCTGTTCGGCGAGCTCGAGTTCGGCGCGTTCTTCCTCGGTGAGGGCGTCGGGAGTGCTCATGCTTCCACCCCCAGCTGCGACTCGACGATCTCGCGGTACGTGGGACTCGTCTGCACCAGTTCGTCGTGCGTGCCGAGTCCGACCATGCGGCCGTCCTCCAGCACGACGATGCGGTCGGCCCCGGTGATCGTAGACACGCGCTGCGCCACGACGATCTTCGTCACGTCGGGCAACTCGTCCCACAGCGCTTTTCGCAATCGAGCGTCGGTCGTCAGATCGAGCGCCGAGAACGAGTCGTCGAACACGAGGACCCGCGGCCGGTGCACGATCGCCCGCGCGATCGCGAGGCGCTGCCGCTGGCCGCCCGAGACGTTCGTGCCGCCCTGCGCGATACGGGCGTCGAGTCCGCCCTCCATCTCGGCCACGAAGTCGCGGCCCTGCGCGATCTCGAGCGCGCGCCACAGCTCGTCGTCGGTGGCGTCCTCTCGCCCAAAGCGGAGATTGGATGCCACCGTGCCGCTGAACAGGAACGGTCGCTGCGGCACGAGACCGATGCCCCGCCACAGCTCGTCGAGGTCGGCCTCGCGTACGTCGACCCCGCCGACCCGCACGGCGCCACCGGTGACGTCGAACAGGCGCGGGATGAGGGAGATGAGCGTGGTCTTGCCGGCACCCGTGGAACCGACGATCGCGACGGTCTCGCCCGGGGCGGCCGTGAAGCTGATGCCCGACACCACCGGGGCTTCGGCACCGGGGTACGAGAAGGCGACGTCGTCGAACACGACCTCGCCGGGCGCGGGGAACGCCGAGACCGGGTTCGCGGGGCGCTCGAGCGTCGAGGTGCTGTCGAGGACCTCGCCGATGCGCTCGGCCGACACCGCGGCGCGCGGGATCATGACCGTCATGAAGCTCGCCATGAGCACGCCGCCGAGGATCTGCGCGACGTACTGGATGAAGGCGAACAGCGTGCCGATCTCGACACCGCCGGCGTCCACCTGGATGCCACCGAACCAGATGACGCCGACCACGGTGACGTTCAGCACGAGCATCGCGAGCGGGAACAGAAGGACGAAGAGCGACCCCACCTTGCGGCCGACGACGAGGATGTCGGTGTTCGCGCCGCGGAAGCGCTCTTCTTCGATGCGCTCGCGCACGAACGCGCGCACGACGCGGACGCCGGTGAGCTGCTCGCGCATGACGCGGTTCACGGCGTCGAGCTTGGTCTGGTAGCTGCGGAACAGCGGCACCATGCGCGCGATGATCAACGCGACCAGCACGAGCAGCACCGGGACGGCGACGCCGATCAGCCAGCTCAACCCCACGTCCTGCTGGAGTGCCATGATGATGCCGCCGATGGCGAGGAGCGGCGCGCTCACGAGCATCGTCGCGCCCATCATCGCCAGCATCTGCACCTGCTGGACGTCGTTGGTGTTGCGCGTGATGAGCGAGCCGGCGCCGAACTGCGACAGCTCGCGCTCGGAGAACCCGCTGACGCGTTCGAACACGTCGCGGCGGATGTCGCGGCCCGCGGACATGGCGGCCCGCGCGGCGAAGTACGTGGCGATGACGGATGCCGTGATCTGCCCGAGCGAGATGACGAGCATGATCGCCCCGCGCGACCAGATGTACCCGGTGTCGCCGCGGGCGACGCCGAGATTGATGATGTCGGCGTTCAACCGCGGCAGGTACAGCGTCGCGACGGCCGACGCCGCCTGGAAGAGGAGGATGGCGACGAGGAGCCAGCGATATCGCGAGAGATAGCGGATGAGGAGCTTTCCGAGCACGGCGTTCTCCGGGTGTCAGATCGGTGCGGCGCGGCCACCGCGAAAACCAGAGTGGCACGAACCTCCGACATTGCGGGAGCGCTTCCGCCGAGGGCGTACCCGGACTGCGGCGCCTGCCCCTTCCCGAAGCGGCGGGCGCGGGCGCCGTGACCTACCGGACGTGCGTCGTCAGCCGCCGTCGACGCGACGGACCCGTTGCGGAGAGCTTCGCGGGACGCGCTCGAGCACCTCCCGCGCCTCGAGATCGACCTTGGTGTACCGCACGTAGTTCGACAGCCGCCCGCCGGGAAACGCCGGGTGGGCGCCGAGCCGTCGCTGGGCGGCGTCGACGATCACCTGGAGCGGGACCGAGCCGTCGGGTCCCGCGAAGGCGTCGACCGTCTCGAGGATGACGGTGACGAGGAGCTCGTACTGTTCGAGCGAGATCGTCCAGCCGTCCAGACCGTCCGGGCGGGTGGCGTTGAACATCTGCACTCGGCCCCGCTCGCGAGCGAGGGCGTCTTCTCTCCAGGCGCGCTCGCTGACAGGACCGGAGTGAGGATCGCGCATCATGATGAGGTTCCTCCTCGGACGTCGTCCCCGGCATCCCGGCATCCGGGCTCGTAGGCTGAGACTATGCCTCGACTCCAGGCCGACGCCTCCGCCGCACTCTGGGTCCCCGTGACCGGCTCGCTGGGCCTGCGCGGGAGGCGTCACCGCAAGGCCGCGATCCGGATGCTGCTGACGCAGGCGAACCGCGCGGTCGGTGCGACCGAGCGTCCCGGCAGCGGACTCTTCGCCTGGGTGGCGAGCCAGGCCGCGCCGCTCCTCATGCGCCGGGCCGCGGGGCGCGTGCTCGTCTGGGTGTGGCGGAGCGACCCCGACCTCCTCGTCGTGATGGCGCAGCTGCAGGAGGCGACGCCGCAGCTGCGCGCCGCCCGCGCGATGATGCCCATGGAGTACGACGACACCGAGTCGTTCCGCAATCCGCACCTCGGTGTCGGCGAGAAGCTCGCGATGCCGCTCCCCGCCGACGCACGGACCCCGCCGTTCGCGACCTACACGTGGGACACCGGGGCGCACTTCGTCACGGTCACCGCCGTGTGCGCCGACCGCGAGCGCTTCGGCACCGTCATCGGAGCCGTCGACGACGTGGCGCGCACGCTGCGCGTCGTCGACGACCTCCGCGTCGGCGAGGCGGCCACGGTCCTGCGCCTCGACCCGGCCTGAGCGCCTCCGGCCCGGCCTGAGTGCCTCCGGCCCCGGTCGCCGGACCAGGGGAACCGGATGCCACGCCCCGACGCCGCGTCACGCCCCACGCCGGGCCGGCGCGGCGCGATCCCTCATGCACCCCCGCGGCGGGCGGCATCCAACTGCGCCTCCCAGTCCTCCGGGAGGCGGTCGGCCGGCCCGGGGACGGACTGGTCGGCGGGATGCGAGGTGGGCGGGGCGAGGGGCGGCCCCTGCACCGCCTCGCCCAGGGCGAAGTCCCACCACCAGTCCTCGCCCGGCTCGAAGCTCTGGATGTACCGGTGCCCGGTGGCCTCGGCGTGCGCGGTCGAGTGGCGGTGCAGCGAGGAGTCGCAGCACCCCACGTGCCCGCACGCGGCGCATCGCCGCAGGTGCACCCACCAACCGCCGATGCGATCGCACTCGAGACAGCCGGTGCCGCTCGGCGCGACGGCGGTGTCGATCTGCGCCGCCGCGCCGTTCCGCTCGTACGCCATGGGGAGTCCGATCAGCCCAGTTCGGCGATCGCGTCGGTGATCACCTTCGCGACCTCGGCGGGGTGCGACTGCATCACGAGGTGCGGGGCGTCGAGCTCGATGACCGAGCGGAGGCCCGCGCGCTGGTAGCCGAAGCGCTCGACGTCGGGGTTGATGGTGTGGTCGGCCGACGAGACGATGCCCCACGCGGGCTTCGTCTTCCACGCGGCGACGGGCGCGGCCTCACCGAACGCGAGCGCCGTGAGCGGGCGCTGCGACACCGCGAGCACCTCAGTGGTCTCGCGCGAGACGCCGGCGGCGAAGACGTCGGGGAACGCGGAGATCTCGACCGAGACGTCGGTGCCGTCCTCGGCGCCGTCCACCGGGAACGGCGTGTACACGAGGTGCTGGGCGAGGTCGGAGTCGGGGAAGCCGCCCTGCAGCTGGCCGAGGCTCTCGCCCTCCTCGAGCGCGTAGCCCGAGACGTAGACGAGACCCACGACGTTCTCGGCGACGCCGGCGACCGTGATGACTGCCCCGCCGTACGAGTGTCCGGCGAGGATCACCGGTCCGTCGATGTGCTCGACGACCGAGCGGATGTACTCGGCGTCGCCGAGCAGGCTGCGGTTGGGCACCGCGGGCACGCGCACGGTGTACCCCTCGTCCAGCAGCAGACGGGTGACGGGGGCCCAGCTCGCGGAGTCGGCGAACGCTCCGTGGATGAGCACGATGGTGGGGGATGCGGACATGTCGGTGCGTTCCTCTCGCGGGCGGCGGGGATGCCGTGCCGGTCACCGTACGCTCCGGGTTCCGGCCCCGGCACGGGCAGGTGTCGAGACTCGCGTGCGACACCTGTCGGAAGAGATCGCCGTGTGCCCGGGCCCGATCGGTGGGAGGGTGGAGCCATCCCCTCGCCCGTGAACCACCCGGAGGACACGACATGGATGCCGGACGTCGCCGCATCGGCTTCCTTCTGTTCGACGGGGTGAAGGCGTTGGACTTCGTCGGCCCGGCGGAGGTGTTCTCCGAGGCGAACCTCACGACCGACGCGTACGAGATCCTGTTCTTCTCGCCGGACGGGCAGGGTGTCGAGGCGTTCATGGGGCTGCGCCTGGGCGTCGACGGGGCGGCGGCCGACAGCGGACCGCTCGACACCGTGATCATCCCCGGCAGCGAGCTGGCCCCGGCGGTCTTCGACGACCCGGAGCTGCGTGCGGCGATCCTGGCGCTCGCGCAGCGGTCGCGCCGCGTCGCGTCGATCTGCAGTGGCGCGTTCGGACTGGCGGCGACGGGCCTGCTCGACGGCTTCCCCGCGACCACGCACTGGAAGTTCGCCGACATGCTCGCCGATCGCTACCCGCTCATCGAGGTCGACTCCGAGCGCATCTACACGCGCCAGGGCGACGTCTATACGTCGGCGGGCGTGGCGGCCGGGATCGACCTCGCGCTCGCGCTGCTCGAGGAGGATCTCGGCACCGACGTCGCGCGCAGCGTCGCGCAGCACCTGCTGGTGTACATGCGCCGCTCGGCCGGGCAGTCGCAGTTCTCCGCGGCGCTGAAGCTCCCGGCCCCGCGCACGCCCCTCGCGCAGGCGGTGGCGGAGTACGTCGCGAACGACCCTACGCGGCCGACTACCGTGACCGAGCTCGCCGCGCACGTCAACGTCAGCCCGCGGCACCTGACCCGCGTCATCCGCGAGGAGTTGGGCGTCACGCCGAGCGCGTACATCGCGTCACTGCGACTGGAAGTCGCCGTCAACCAGCTCGAGAACGGACGGACGGTCGCCGAGTCCGCCGCGGCCGCGGGCTTCTCGTCCGCCGCGGCACTCCGACGCGCGTTCGTCGACCGCTACCGCACGACGCCGTCGGCGTATCAGCGGCGGTTCCGCTCGCCGAGCGTCGGCATCGCCCCCGGCGACGAGCCCGCGGCCGGGTCGGCAGCCTAGACCCGCGTCGGGCACCTACGGCACGGTCGGGATGGATGCCAGGGGCTCGGCATCCACCCCCTCCTTCGCCCGTGCGCGGGCGACGAGATCGCGCAGAGCGGCGACGCCCGGGGTGCGCGGTTCGGCGAAGAACACCGTGACGGTGTAGCCGGAGGTGCCGGGGACGGCCAGGGTCTCGCTACGCAGGCTCACCCAGCCGTGCGGCTCGATGTGCACCATCGGCCACGAGCTGCGGTGCGGACGGATCTCGCAGCGGCTCCAGATCGCGGCGAAGCGGGGATCGCTCGCCGAGAGCCCGTCCACGAGCTTCCGCAGCCGCGGGCTGCGGGGATCGGCGTAGTACCGGAGGGCGGCGGCGAGCGTCTCGGCGGTCCGCCGCCAGTGCGGCTCCGAATGCGGCTCGGGGAAGTGCTCGAACACCGAGACGAGGAGGTTGGACCCGACGCGCAACTGGTCGGGCGCGAGCAGCCGCCCGGGCGCGTTCACGGCCACGACGTCGAGAGTGCCGTTGAGGGCGTAGGCGGGGGTGTCCGCGTAGAGCTCGACGAGGGCGGCCACGCCTTCCGGGAGGTCGTCCTCCTCGGCGGACGCCGGAGCATCGCCGGAGAGATCCGCGATGCGATGCAGGTACTCCTCCCCGGGACCGTCGAGCAGCAGCGCACGGCCGAGCGCCGAAAGGACCTGCCGGGACGGCTGGTGCCCGCGACCTTGTTCGAGGCGCAGGTAATAGTCGCTGCTGATGCCGGCCAGGTCGGCGACCTCGGTGCGGCGAAGCCCCCGTACGCGGCGACGCGGCTCGCGCGGGAGTCCCACCTGCTCGGGCGTCAGCGACTCGCGACGGTCGCGGAGGAACTCGGCCAATGGCCTCCCCATGTCGTGCACATCAGCCTCCGGCGAGTAGTGGAATGCTTCCTCCAATTCTCGATGGGAGCGGTTTCGCGCGTGCTGCACGAACGGACACGAGTGCGTCGCAACCGGACGAGTACGTTGAGAACCCCCGGGGGCGACGGGATAGCGTTGCCTCATGGGTCGGCCTCGGCAATACGACGAACAGAGCCTGCTCGACACGGCGCAGGAGCTGTTCTGGACGCGTGGCTACGACCGCACGTCGTTGGAAGAGGTCGCCACGGCGTCCGGTGTCGGCACGAGCAGCCTCTACGCGCGCTACGGCAGCAAGCTCGGACTGTTCCTCCGCGTCTTCGGTCGCTACTGCGCGGCCCGCGTCGAGCTCGCCTCCGGCGGTCCGGCGGGACCGAGCGCCGACCTCGAGACCGCGGCCGCGGAGTACCTCGACCGCGTCGTCGCCGACTGCCTCTCGTACGCGGACCGCCGCGGATGCCTCATGCTCAACAGCATCGCCGAGCTCGGCGAGCGGTTCCCCGAGGTCCTCGCGGTGGCCGACGCCGCGATCGACGAGATGGAGACCGCGCTCACCGCGCGGCTGCGTGAGACCGCCGACGCCCGCGACATCACCCTCAGTCCGGAGGACGCGCGCCGCGCCGCGGAGAGAACGGTCCTCGCCTCGCAGGGCATCGTGCAGCTCAGCCGCCTGCGCGTGCCGCCGGAGCGGCTGCGCGACCTCGCGGCGCGCTCCTCGCGGCTCCTCGCGCGCTCAGCCTGACGGTCCGCCGCGGAGCGGCCCTGGGCGCTGCGCGCGGCCGCGCCGCTGCCCATGTCAGGCAGGGCCGACGCGTCAGGCCTACGCCCGCAGCCGCTCCGCGCTGCGCTCGCGCGGCAGGGCGACCGGCGTCACCGCGGTCGGCTCTCCGCGGCGCAGCTCCTCGTCCCACAGCCGCAGGAGCTTGAGGGTCAGGTGCAGCGTGCTCCGCTGCAGGCCGTCGGCCAAGGCCTCACGGACCACCTCCGGCATCTGCTCGAGCCGGTAGTACAGCGTCGTGCGGTGGATGTGCAGGCGCTGGCAGGCGACCGAGGCGCGACCCGCGGCATCCAGGTACGCCTCGACGGTGTCCCGCTGCGTCGGGTCCTCCGCGGACGCGAGGACGAACGCCGCCGGGCACGCCTGCACGAGCAGCGAGCGAGACCGGGGCAGCGTCTGCACGAGCGCCCAACCTCCGAGGTCTTCGGCGCGCACCGAGGTCACCTGGTCGGGGAGCGTCGCGCGCAGGTGGGCGGAGCGGATCGCGCGAGAAACCGCGTCATCCACGTCGCCGTCGTCGGGCGACCCCGCCGCCAGCGCGAACCCCCGGGCGGTCATGCCCTGCGCGGCGGCCTCGGCATCCACCGTCCTGTTCAGGGCGTCGAGGTCGAGGGAGCGGGATGCCACGAAGATCGCGGCTCCGCGACGGGCGCCGACGAACTGCAGGGCGCCGTGCGCGGCGGTGGCCAGGCGTCGTCCGAGAGCGACGATCCGCAGCTCCGGCGCCGGGTCGAGCACGACCGCGAGCAGCTCGATGCCGTCCGCGCGTCCGT
Organism: Microbacterium sp. SLBN-111; assembly: GCF_049739645.1. NCBI lineage: Bacteria > Bacillati > Actinomycetota > Actinomycetes > Micrococcales > Microbacteriaceae > Microbacterium > Microbacterium sp. SLBN-111. The sequence goes on along the minus strand of NZ_JBMGQH010000001.1, from coordinate 1,577,845 downwards.
CGATCCAGCGGCGGGAGCGGAGCTCCCACAGCGCGTCGCGGCGCACACTCGAGTCGTCGTCGATGAGGCTGGCGAACACTCGGTCGCGTCGCGCGGCCGGGCTCGCCCCGACCGTCATGTCGAGCAGGTGCACGGCGGCGTCGATCAGCGCCCACTCGCGCGCGGAGATCTGGGCGCGCGTCCGGCCGCCGACCCGGAGCGCGGAGCCGTCGCCGAACGCGATGTCGGCCGCGGCATCCGCGGGCTCGTCGGCGCGGCGGACCGTCACGCGGCGCCCGAGGGCGTGGGACAACTGGTCGACGATCTGCGGCTGGTGCATCGTGCGGCTCCTCACGTGCGGTCCGGGGTGGGTACGGCCCACGCTACGGACGCCCCCGCCGGCGCGCGTGGCCCTGCCGCACCCACGCTGGAAGGACGACGGCGCGCCCCGGGTGGGAGCGCGCCGTCGTATGCGGAGAGCCGACTTACTCCTGGATGAACGCCAGGATGTCGGGGTTGATCACGTCGGCGTGCGTCGTGAGCATGCCGTGCGGGTAGCCCTCGTAGATCTTGAGGGTCGAGTTCTGCAGCAGCTCGTGCTGCCGGAGGGCGGCGGCCTTGTACGGCACGACCTGGTCGTCGTCGCCCTGGAGCACGAGCACCGGGACCGTGATGGCCTTGAGGTCTTCGGTCTGGTCGGTCTCGGAGAACGCCTTGATGCCGAGGTAGTGCGCCTGCGCGCTGCCGGTCATGCCCTGGCGCCACCAGTTGTCGATGACGGGCTGCGAGGGGGTGACGCCCTCGCGGTTGAAGCCGTAGAAGGGGCCGGATGCCACGGCCTCGAAGAACTCCGCGCGGTTGGCGGCGAGCGCTTCGCGGAAGCCGTCGAACACCGACAGCGGGGTGCCCTCGGGGTTCGTGTCGCTCTGCAGCATGATCGGCGGCACGGCGGCGACGAGCACGGCCTTGGCGACGCGACCCTGCGGCTGGCCGTACTGCGCGACGTAGCGGGCGACCTGGCCGCCACCGGTCGAGTGACCGATGTGGATGGCGTTGTGCAGGTCGAGGTGCTCGACGACGGCGCTGACGTCGCTGGCGTAGTGGTCCATGTCGTGGCCGGTGCCGATCTGCGACGAACGGCCGTGACCGCGGCGGTCGGAGGCGATGACGCGGTAGCCCTTGTCGAGGAAGTACAGCAGCTGCGCGTCCCAGTCGTCGGACGACAGCGGCCATCCGTGGTGGAAGACGATGGGCTGGGCGTCGGTGCTGCCCCAGTCCTTGTAGAAGATCTCGGCGCCGTCGGTCGTGGTCACAAATGGCATGTCAGCCTCCGCTCGGATGTTCGACGAGCGCCCTCGGTTGAACTCGCCGGGCGTGTTCCGGGGCGTCGCCGGTGAACATGCCTCACTGTAAGCGGGGGTGGGGACACCGGCATCCGACAATCGTCCGAGAATCGTCCGACCCGAGGCGAGACGTAGACTTCCCTCTGTTTCGGAGAAAGGTCTGCGATGCCCGAGGAAGCACCCCCACCGCCGGAGCAGTATCCGGCGATGGCGGCGGCGATGCGGGAGTTCATGGCGCGGGCGGTGCTGTTCCAGGATGCCGTCGCCCGGTCGGTCGGCCTGAACAGCAGCGATCTGCAGGCCGTGGGTCTGCTGTTGAGCGAAGGTCCCGCGACGCCCGGCGAGCTGGCGGCGCGCACCGGGCTCACGCACGGAGGCGCGATCACCGGCCTCATCGACCGCCTCGAGCGGGCCGGCTACGTCACGCGCACGCGCGACCCCGACGACGGACGCAAGGTGCGGGTCGTCGCCGACGCGCGGCGCGTGTTCGCCGATGTCGGTCCCGTGTACGCGCGTGTCGGGGCGCGGTGGGACGCGTTCCTCGACACACTCACGCCCGACGAGATCGCGGTCGGCACGCGGATCCTCGAAGCCGCGGCCGAGGTCAACCGGGTCGAGATCGAGCTGCTGCGTTCGTCGCGCGGCGCCGACGCGGACTGACCGCGGTCCTAGCGACGGGCGCCGGTCACCGGGTGCGGCGTCCACGCGTAGAGCCGCGCGCTCGCGAGCGCCAGCCAGCCCCACGCGGCGAGGACGGCGATCCACAGCAGCGCCACGCCGACCGGCGACTGCGCGAGCGCGGCCCCCGCGACGAACCCGACCAGGACGAGCACGCCGAGCACGACCGACAGCCGCGCGCGCCCCGAGACCTGCTCTGCGCGACACCAGGCGGCGTACGCGAAAGCGGCGGCACCGATCGCGACGAAACCGAGCGCGCCGAAGAGCAGGTGCAGGATGCCGCTGACCGAGGCGCCCGGCTCGGACCCGGGCGGGAACCCGGCGACCGGGTCGGGCGGGAAGATCCCGCTCAGCACGAGGCCGACGCCGTACACGCCGACGAGGACTCCGATCGCCAGCCCGCGCCCGCTCCGGATGAGGCGCAGGATGCCGTACGCCGCCGCGAGCACCATGAGCCCGGACAGGATGACATTGGCGCGCTGCAGCCACCCGAGGTCGCCGAGCATGAGGAGCGAGAGTGCGTGCTTGCTGAGGTCGAATCCCGGCCGCGTGAGCGCGAGCACGAGTCCGACGACGACGTAGAACGGCCCGGCGACGACGCCCCAGCCCAAGAGGCTGCGGGTCACGGCCGAAGCCGTGTCGATCTGCGGCCGACTCATATTCTCTCGCATACAGAGAGATTATGGGAGGGGTCGGCTGGGGTCAACGCCGCGGGCGGCCGGCCCGCGCGACCTCAGCGATCCGCGCAGCCTCAGGGCCCGGCATCCATCCGAACCGACATTGCGCGGATCACTGACCCGGCGCCACGCCGCGCGGCCACGCGCGAACCACTGACCCGAGCCGGGCCGCAGCCGCACGCGCAGACGCGAGGCGCGTCAGTCCTCGTCGGGGTCGAGCAGCCCGCCCGGGCGCCACAGCACGACGTCGGTCGCGCGGCGAACGCGGGCACCGTGGCGCAGCGTCACGACCGAGCCGGTGGCTCCGGCGGCGAACACGCGCGCGCCGGGGCGCGCCTGGCGCTCCGCCATGAGCTGCCGCTCCAGGTCGCTGACGCGGCGGGCGAGTTCGTGCACGCGCTCCTCGAGGGCGAGGAGCCGCGCGATCGCGGGAAGACTCATGCCCTCGCTCGACAGCCGCGCCACCTCGCGCAGCTGCTGCACGTGGCGGCTCGAATACCGCCGCGATCCGCCCTGCGTACGGGCGGGCACGACGAGGCCGAGGCGGTCGTACTGCCGCAGCGTCTGTGGGTGCATGTTCGACAGCTCGGCGGCCACGGCGATCGCGAAGATCGGCGCGTCCTCATCGATTTCCTTGTCGGACACGGCCTCTCCTCTCTCGTCGATCGCCTGCTCCTGGCATCCGATTGTGGCGGATGCCAGGAGTCCAGCGTTACTGCCGCGCCTTGGCCATCAGGTCGGCGCGGGGATTCTCTTTCGGTTCGAGCGCGTGGAAGCGCTCGAGGGCCTCGCGGGCGTCGTCGTCGAGGTGGCTGGGAACGGCCACCTGGACCTCGGCCAGCAGGTCACCGGTGCCCTTGGACGAGTGGATGCCACGCTCCTTGACGCGCAGCACCCGCCCGGACGGGGTGCCCGGGGCGACACGCAGTCGCACGGGGTCTCCGCCGAGGGTCGGCACCTCGATCGTCGCGCCGAGGGCCGCCTCGGTGAAGGTCACGGGGACCGTCAGCCGGAGGTTCAGCCCGTCGCGGGTGAACACCGGGTGAGGCCGGACCGCGACCGTCACGACGATGTCGCCGTTCTCTCCGCCGTCCGGGGACGGACGACCGCGACCGCGCAGCCGGATCTTCTGGCCGTCGGCAACTCCCGCGGGGATCTTGACCTTGAACGGCACGCCGTCCTCGCCCTGCAGCGTGATCGTCTCGCCCTTGGCCGCGGTGACGAAGTCGAGCGTCGTCCGGGCCGTGACGTCGGCGCCGCGCTGCGGGCCGCCGAAGCCGCGGAAACCGCCCGACGGCTGCCCGAACCGGCCGGAGCCGAAGCCGCCGCCCTGCTGGTCGAACATCGAGAAGAAGTCGTCGAAACCGCCCGACGCTCCCCCGCGCTGCTGCCCGAACCGGCTGAAGACGTCGTCGAAACCGCCGCCGCCCGCCGTCCCGGGTGCCGAGAAGCGCGCCCCCGAGCCCATGGCCCGGATCTGGTCGTACTCCTCGCGCTGCTCGGGGTCGCTCAGCACGGCGTACGCCTCGCTGATCTCCTTGAACTTGGCCTCGGCCTTCGCGTCACCCGGGTTCGAGTCGGGGTGGTACTGGCGCGCGAGCTTGCGGTACGTCTTCTTGAGATCGGCAGCACTCACGCCCTTGTCGACACCGAGGACCTTGTAGAAGTCCTTGTCGAACCAGTCCTGACTCGCCATGCGTCCTCCTACTCGACCGGCACGGCGACGACGACCTTGGCCGGCCGCAGCTCGACGGAGCCGAGGCGGTAACCCACCTCGACGACCTCGAGCACGGTGGCCTGGGTCACGCCGGGCGTGGGCGCCTGGAAGATCGCCTCGTGGTGCTGCGGGTCGAAGGGCTCGCCGGCCGTGCCGTACGAGACCACGCCGAGCCGCTCGGCCACCGCGCGCACCTTGTCGCCGATCGCGGCGAAGGGGGTGCCCTCGACGAGATCGCCGTGCTTCTCGGCGCGGTCGAGGTCATCCATGACGGGCAGCAGGCCCTTCACGGCCTCGCCCTTCGCGCGCTCGATCTCGCGCTCGCGCTGCTCCTCGGTCCGTCGACGGTAGTTGGCGTACTCCGCCTGCAGGCGCTTGAGGTCGATCAGCAGCGAAGCCTCCTTGTCGGAGGAAGCTCCCTCTGCGGCGGCCTCGGGCGTCTGCTCGGCGCCGAGGATGTCGTCGATCGTGAGGCCCTCGGCATCCGGGGTCTGGTCCGACGGCGCGGGGCCGGAGGTGTTCTCCTCCGGCCCCGTCGTCTCGTCAGGACCGGCGCCCGAGCCCTGGGGCTGTTCGTCGTCCTTGTGTGCCATCAGTTCTGTCGCTTACTTCTTCTCGTCGGTCTCGTCGTCGACCACTTCGGCGTCGATGACGTCTTCCTCGGGGTTCGGCGTCTCACCGTTGCCCGGCTGGCCGACGTTGGGGTCGGCGGGCTGGCCCTGGGCCTGCGACGAGGCGTAGATGGCCTCGCCGAGCTTGCCCTGGCTCGCGTTGAGCTTGTCGAACGCGGTCTTGACCGCGTCGTCGTCCTCACCGGCGAGCGCCGTCTTGAGGGCGTCGACGTCGGCCTGGACGTCGTTCTTGACGTCTTCGGGCAGCTTGTCCTCGTTGTCCTTGATCAGCTTCTCGATCGAGTACGACAGGGTCTCGGCCTGGTTGCGGGTCTCGGCGGACTCGCGGCGCTTCTTGTCTTCCGCCGCGTTCTCCTCGGCCTCGCGGACCATGCGCTCGATGTCCTCCTTGGGCAGCGACGAGCCGCCCGTGATGGTCATCGACTGCTCCTTGCCGGTGCCCTTGTCCTTCGCGGACACGTGCACGATGCCGTTGGCGTCGATGTCGAAGGTGACCTCGACCTGCGGGATGCCACGGGGAGCCGGGGCGATACCGGTGAGCTCGAAGGTGCCCAGCGGCTTGTTGTCGCGGGTGAACTCGCGCTCGCCCTGGAAGACCTGGATCGCGACAGACGGCTGGTTGTCGTCGGCGGTGGTGAAGGTCTCGCTGCGCTTGGTCGGGATGGCCGTGTTGCGCTCGATGAGCTTGGTCATGATGCCACCCTTGGTCTCGATGCCGAGGCTCAGGGGGGTGACGTCGATGAGCAGAACGTCCTTGCGCTCACCCTTGAGGACGCCGGCCTGCAGGGCGGCGCCTACGGCCACGACCTCGTCGGGGTTGACGCCCTTGTTGGCGTCGCGACCGGTCTCCTTCTTCACCAGCTCGGCGACCGCGGGCATGCGGGTCGAGCCGCCGACGAGCACGACGTGCGCGATGTCGTCGACCTTGACGCCGGCCTCACGGATGACGTCCGAGAAGGGCTTGCGGGTGCGGTCGAGGAGGTCCTTGGTGAGGTCCTCGAACTTCGCGCGGGTGAGCGTCTCGGACAGCGACACGGGGCCCGACTCGGTGAGCGAGAGGTAGGGGAGGTTGACGCTCGTCGAGGTCGACGAGGACAGCTCCTTCTTCGCCTGCTCCGCGGCCTCCTTGAGGCGCTGCAGGGCGATCTTGTCGCCCGAGACGTCGACACCGGTCGTGTTCTTGAACTGCGTGATCAGGTAGTCGACGACGCGCTGGTCCCAGTCGTCGCCACCGAGGCGGTTGTCACCGGCGGTGGCGCGCACCTGGATGGTGGAGAAGTCGTCGTCCTTGCCCACCTCGAGGAGGGAGACGTCGAAGGTTCCACCACCGAGGTCGAAGACGAGGATGAGCTCGTCCTCCTTGCCCTTGTCGAGGCCGTACGCGAGCGCGGCGGCGGTGGGCTCGTTGATGATGCGCAGGACGTTCAGGCCCGCGATCTCACCGGCCTCCTTGGTGGCCTGACGCTCGGCGTCGTTGAAGTACGCGGGCACCGTGATGACGGCATCCGTCACGCTGTCGCCCAGGTACTCCTCGGCGTCGCGCTTGAGCTTCTGGAGGATGCGCGCGGAGATCTCCTGCGGCGTCCACTTCTTGCCGTCGACGTCGAACGTCCAGGTCGTGCCCATGTGGCGCTTGACGGACGAAACGGTGCGGTCGACGTTGGTCACGGCCTGGCGCTTCGCGGTCTCGCCGACGAGCACCTCACCGTCCTTGGTGAACGCGACGACCGAGGGGGTCGTGCGGAAGCCCTCGGCGTTGGCGATGACCTTGGGCTCGCCACCCTCGAGCACGCTCACGACGGAGTTGGTCGTCCCGAGGTCGATTCCCACTGCACGTGGCATATGTGTCTCCTTGATCATGAGCCGGGCGGATGCCACGACTCTGGGTTGCTTCTGAAGCCTGCTGCGCGGGTTGAGCCGCGATGACTCAAGGCTAGCGCAGCCCTCTCGGGGCGTCAAGCAGACTTGATATGGATTGGCTCAACTTCTATGGCGGCGTCGACGGCATGCATGTCCCACTATGTGCGGCTGCGGCGCCTCTGAACGGCACAAAGTGGGACACGCTCCCCGGGCGCCGCCCCACCCCCACGCACATGTCCCACAATGTGCAGCCGCAGCGGCCCCACACCGCACAAAGTGGGACACGCTCCGCCTACGCCGGCCGACGCGCGAATCACCCCGCACACCACGACGCCCCCGCGACCGGGCAGGTCGCGAGGGCGTCGAAGGAATGGATGCCGCGGGCTCAGTCGCGATCGTACGAGCGGCGCTGCGGCCGGTCGCTGCGCTTCGCGGAACGGCCGCCCTGATCCAGGCGCAGGTCGATGAGCACGCCCGAGATGCGGGTGTCGGTGAGCCGGTTGAGGGTGTCGCGCGACAGGTCGGCCGGGAGCTCCACGAGCGAGAAGTCCTGGCGGATCTGGATCGCACCGAAGTCGTTGCGGCGCAGGCCGCCCTCGTTCGCGAGCGCCCCGACAATCTGGCGCGGCTCGACCCGCTGCCGACGCCCCACCGCGATGCGGTACGTCGCGAACCGTCCGTCGCTGCTGCGCCGATCTCCCCGGTCGCCGCGGTCGCCCCGGTCGCGGTCGCCGTCGCGCGGCGCGCGGTCGCGATCCCGGTCGAAGCGCGGCTGCTGGATGGTCTCCTCCTCCATCAGCAGCGGGGTGTCCCCCTGCGCGACCACGGCGAGCGCCGCGGCGACATCCGCCTCCGGCACGTCGTGGTGCGCGACGTAGTGGGCGACGACGTCGCGGAACGTCGCGATCGCGGCGGTGTCCTCGAGCGCGGCGGTGATCGCGTCGTCGAAGCGGGTAAGGCGCGTGGCGTTGACGTCGTCAACGCTGGGCAGCGACATCTCGGTGAGCGGCTGACGCGTGGCCTTCTCGATCGCGGTGAGCATGCGGCGCTCGCGCGGGGTCACGAAGCTGATGGCATCCCCGCTCCGTCCGGCACGACCCGTGCGGCCGATCCGGTGCACGTACGACTCGGTGTCGATCGGCAGGTCGTAGTTGACGACGTGGCTGATGCGCTCGACGTCGAGCCCGCGCGCGGCGACGTCGGTCGCGACGAGGATGTCGAGCTTGCCGGACTTCAGCTGGTTGACCGTGCGCTCGCGCTGCACCTGTGCGACGTCGCCGTTGATCGCGGCGGCGGTGTAGCCGCGGGCGCGCAGCTTCTCGGCGACCGTCTCGGTCTCGTTCTTCGTGCGGGTGAAGACGATCATGCCCTCGAAGTTCTCGACCTCGAGGATGCGGGTGAGGGCGTCGATCTTCTGCTGGTACGACACGACGAGGTACCGCTGCGTGATGTTGGCCGAGGTCGTGGTCTTGGTCTTGACCGTGATCTCTTCGGGGTCGTTGAGGTACTGCGCGGAGATGCGGCGGATCTGCGCCGGCATCGTGGCCGAGAACAGCGCGACCTGCTTGTCGGCGGGGGTGTCCGCGAGGATGGTCTCGACGTCCTCCGCGAAGCCCATCTTCAGCATCTCGTCGGCCTCGTCGAGCACGAGGTACTTCAGTTCGCTGAGGTCGAGGGTGCCCTTGTCGAGGTGGTCCATGATGCGACCCGGCGTGCCCACCACGATGTCGACGCCGCGGCGCAGCGCCGACAGCTGCTGGCCGTAGCCCTGGCCGCCGTAGACGGGGAGCACCGAGACGCCCTTGATGTGCGCGGCGTACTTCTCGAACGCCTCGCACACCTGCAACGCGAGCTCGCGCGTCGGGGCCAGCACGAGGGCCTGCGGATTCTTGTGGCCGGTCTCCATCTGCGACAGCACCGGAAGGGCGAACGCGGCGGTCTTCCCGGTTCCGGTCTGGGCGAGGCCGACGACGTCGCGCCCCTGCAGGAGCACGGGGATGGTGGCGGCCTGGATGGCCGACGGGGTCTCGTAGCCGACGTCCTTGAGGGCCTTGAGCACGGCGGCATCCAGTCCCAGATCGGCGAACGTGAGCTGCTCGGGGGCGGTGTCCGCCTCGGCGGAGGGGACGGGGGATTCGGATGCCATGACTCCACGGTAGTCCGCCACCCCGGGAAACCCCCGTTCGGGGCCGCGTCAGAGGCCGCGCGAGGGCATACCCTGAGCGCACGCGTCAGCGGCGGCGCGGGCGCGCCCGACGTATCCGCACGTTCACCGAAGGGTCTTACCGTGAGCGACATGTCCACTCCGAGCGCCGCGCCCGCGGCATCCGTCCCCTCCGCCCCTGGCAAGCGCCCGGTCCTGGCCTGGGCCCTGTGGGACTGGGGATCCGCGGCGTTCAATGCGGTCGTCACGACGTTCGTGTTCAGCACGTACCTGGCGAGCTCGTACTTCGTCGACCCCGCCGATCGTCGCGGCCGCCGGCGACGACGACCGCAACCCGGAACTCGTCAAGGCGCTCGCGGACAACGCCGCCCTCGTGGGCAACGCCCTGATGATCGCCGGAATCGTGGTCGCGCTCCTCGCGCCCGTGCTCGGTCAGCGCAGCGACGGAACCGGACGCCGCAAGCTGTGGCTCGGCATCAACACCGGCGTCATCGTGCTGGCGATGGCCGCGATGGTGTTCGTCGAGGGGACGCCGCCGTACCTCATCCTCGGCGCGACGCTGCTCGCCGTGGGCAACGTCTTCTTCGAGTTCGCGAGCGTCAACTACTACGCCATGCTGTCGCAGGTCTCGACGCGCGAGAACATCGGGCGCGTCTCGGGCTTCGGCTGGGGCATGGGATACGTCGGCGGCATCGTGCTGCTCCTCCTGCTGCTGGTCCTGTTCATCCAGGGATTCGGGAACCCGGATGCCGCCGGCCTCCTCGCCGTGCCCAAGGACGGTGGCTGGAACATCCGTCTGGCGATCCTGGCATCCGCTGTCTGGTTCGCGGTGTTCGCGATCCCGGTGCTCGTGCGCGTGCCGGAGATTCCGGCGCAGAGTCGGCAGGTGCGCGTGGGTTTCTTCCAGTCCTACGTGCTGCTGTGGGGCACCCTGCGATCGCTGTGGCGCGACAGCCGCCCGGTGCTGCTGTTCCTCATCGCGAGCGCCGTGTTCCGCGACGGGTTGGCCGGCGTGTTCACGTTCGGCGCGATCATCGCGGCGCAGGTGTTCGGCTTCTCGTCGACCGAGGTGCTGTACTTCGCGGTCGCCGCGAACGTGGTCGCGGGCATCAGCACGATGTTCTCCGGGCGCCTCGACGACCGCTTCGGCCCCAAGCGCGTGATCGTGTTCTCGCTCATGGGACTCATCGTGCTCGGCACGGTGATCCTGTTCATCGGCACGTCGCAGCCGCTCTTCTGGGTGGCGGGGCTCGGCCTCGGGCTCTTCGTCGGCCCCGTCCAGTCGGCCAGCCGCACCTACCTGTCGCGGGCGACGCCGGAGGGTCGTGAGGGTGAGATCTTCGGCCTCTACGCCACCACCGGTCGTGCGGTGTCGTTCCTCGCGCCCGGGCTCTTCGCCCTGTTCGTCCGACTCACGGGCGACACGCGCCTCGGCATCCTCGGCATCGTGCTGATCCTCGCCGTGGGCCTGGCGCTGATGATCCCGGTTCAGAACCGGGGCGCCGCGATCCGCTGACGCCGGGTCGGCCGAGCCGCCCCGCGGTGCGAAACTCCTGAGTTTCCGCCACCACCCACGCGCGGATCGGTGGAATCCCGTCCGCGCGGGCCGCGGCAGCGACGATTTCTCAGGAGTTTCGCACGCGAGCGGATCGCGAATCCGGATGCCGCGGCGTCAGTCCTGCGGCCAGGCGTCGGCGAACTTCGCCAGGAGACGGGCGAAGTCGGCGCGCTCGGCGTCGGTGAAGGACTCGAGCGCGGAGCGCACGGCATCCCTCCTCCTGCCCCGGAGGCTCGAGACGAGCCGCTCGCCCTCGGCGGTGAGGCGGACGCGCAGGCGTCGGGCGTCGTCGGGGTCGGGCTCGCGTTCGACGAGTCGCATCTGCACGCCCTGCTGAACGAGCCGCGATGCGCGGGGCTGGTCGACGCCCACGGCGTCGGCGATCTCGCTCACCGACAGCGGACCGGATGCCGAGAGCAGGGCATCCAGCATGCGGAAACGCGCGACCCCGGCGAACCTCCCCTGGCCGGGCTCGCCCCACGGGGGGCCGCCGGGGAACGCGTGCGGGCCGTGCCCTCGATGGTCGTGCGGGTGGGGGCCGCCGAAGCCTCCCCCGAACGGCGGCCGCGGGCGACGACCGCGGATCTTGGCGAGGGCGGCGGCGATCTCGTCGGCGGGGTCGGCGGTCATGCGGCGATTTTACATGTCGCTTGACAAGCATTCGGAATACATGTCACAGTACATCCGTTGTCATTTGACATGTAACCGGCGGATCTTCCGCCCCACGAAAGGAACACCCCATGGACACCTCCACACCTCTGGATCCCCGCAGCCTCGCCCATCGCCTCACCACGATCGGACACGCGCTGCACCATCGCCTCTTCGCGCAGCTGCGCGACAGCGACCTCCACCCCAAGACCGTCCTGCTGCTGCGTGCGATCGACGGCCGCATCGACGCTCCGTGGATCGCCGACCGCCTCGCGCGCGGCGGCAAGCGCCTCACCGCCCTCGCCGAGCGCGACTGGATCGAGCGCACCGACGACGGCTGGGCCCTGACCGCCGAGGGTCGCGAGATCCTCGACCGAGTGGATGCCGATCGCTCGGCGCTACTCGCGGACGTCCCGGCCGAGGAGCTCGAACGCCTCGTCGCCTCCCTCGACGCGGTGTCGGCGGCGCTCGGTCTCGACGAGTCGGACGCGACGCCGTTCGGCCCCCGCGGACGCGGCGGCCGCGGGCCCGGCATGCGCGGCCTCGGCCCCGGTTTCGGTCCCTTCGGGCGCGGCTTCGGCCCCGGCTTCGGCCCCGGCGCCGGGTTCGGTCCGGGCGCCGGGTTCGGTCCGGGCGCCGGGTTCGGCTCGGGCTGGCGCGGCGAGCGTGACGCCGACGCGCAGGCCGGCGCCGAGCAGCACGACCCGCGGCACCGCGGCGGTCACGGACGCGGGTGCGACCCCCGCGGCGGACACATGCACCACGGCCACGGCCACCACCGCGGCCACGACGATCGCCGGGCGGAGCAGCGCGCCTACGAGCGCGGTTTCGACGCCGGATTCAGCCGCGGCCGCGAGTCGACGGCGTCCGGTGAGCCCTCGGCATCCGAGTGACCATCGATAAACGCTTCTCGCGGCAGGAAACGGGTGCACAACGCGTTTCTTTGCGGGAATGGCGTTTATCGCCGGACACCACACCGCACCCGGGACACCACGAGCGCGCAACAGAACAGCCCCGCCGAGGTCGACTCGGCGGGGCTGTTCGGTGTTCCGGGCTCAGCGCCCGGCGGAGCCGGCGTCGGTCGCGCCGACGTCGGTGCGGTGGAAGTTGAGCGACGACCGCGATGCCGTCGGGCCGCGCTGGCCCTGGTAGCGGTTGCCGTAAGGCCCCGATCCGTACGGGTTCTCGGCGGGCGACGTCAGGCGGAAGTAGCAGACCTGGCCGATCTTCATGCCCGGCCAGAGCTTGATCGGCAGCGTCGCGACGTTCGAGAGCTCGAGGGTGACGTGCCCCGAGAATCCCGGGTCGATGAACCCGGCGGTCGAGTGCGTGAGCAGCCCCAGGCGCCCGAGCGACGACTTGCCCTCGAGGCGCGCGGCGACGTCGTCGGGCAGCGTGACGCGCTCGAACGTCGACCCCAGCGCGAATTCACCCGGGTGCAGGATGAACGGCTCGTCCGGTTCGACCTCGATGAGGCGGGTGAGCTCGGGCTGATCCTCGGCGGGATCGATGAACGGGTACTTGTGGTTGTCGAACAGCCGGAAGTACCGGTCGAGGCGCACGTCCACGCTCGACGGCTGCACCATGGCCGGATCGAAGGGGTCGAGCCACAGGCGTCCGTCGGCGAGTTCGGCACGGATGTCGCGATCGGAGAGCAGCACGCGCCCAGCCTAGGGCGTGGGGTCGCGCGGGTCCGCCAGATCACGCGATCCGGGCGAGCACACCCGCAATGTCGCGCCACGGCGCGCGCCCTCGACCACGTCACGTGATCTGGGCGCCCATGAGTGACGAACCCCGACCTGGATGCCACGGGAGACGCTGTTATGCTGGCGGGAGTGCCGTCAGGCGCTCGGGGCTGTAGTTCAATGGCAGAACTTCTGCTTCCCAAGCAGACAGCGCGGGTTCGATTCCCGTCAGCCCCTCCACAGGTCCGACAGACCGGCAGAGCCGGTGTGTCGGACCTTTCGCGTGGATGCCGAAGGCGATCCGCACTTGCGCGCACAGCCCACCGCGCGTCCGCGCGCGCCGAGCCGCGGCGCACGCGCCACGCAGGCCCCGCAGGCATGGAATACGGACCTTGTGTAATTGGGTTATCGACGTATAGTTCTAATGGTTGAGCCATTGCCGACCGTACCACGCTTCAATGAGGAGGCACCCATGACAGAGCGCATCATCGGAACGGGGGTCAAGGCCTTCACCTCGCCCCACGGGGCGACGGGCCGTATCCGTTTCCTCGACTCCCCGGAGGAGGTGCTGGATTTCATCGACGGGCCCGACGTCGAAGAAGCCGTCGTCATCTCCCGCGGCGGAACCACGACCTTCATGTCGCCGGCGCTCATGGCCGGCGTCGCGGGACTCATCACCCTTCAGGGTGCGCCGGAGAGCCATCTCGGCATCCTGTCGCGCGAGTTCTCCATCCCCTGCGTGATGTCCACGCAGTTCACGGAAGGCGTCACGACAGCCCGCGACGAGACGATCCCCGCCGACGGCACTCTCGTACGCCTGGACATTTCGGGCGATCGGGGCCAGGTCTTCCTCGTCGAGAGCGAGGACGCGTGATGACGAGCATCACCGGGGGCGCGCCCGCCTTCGACCTCGACCTCTGGCTCACGAAGTACCTGGGCATGATCCCGCAGGGCATCGCCGGCGATGCCGAGATCCGCTCCCGTCTGACCACTCCCTTCGTCGACACCACCGATGAGGACGTCCGGAAGACCCGCCTCAGCGCAGACGAGATCAACAGCTGGCTCGACTACGCCGGGTGGAACCTGTGGGACTTCATCCTCGGCCGGGCTTCGGAGGGAGAGTCCGGCCTCATCCCGCGTCAGGAGTACGAGACGAACTCCTTCGTGCAGCAGTGGAACACGTACCCGACCTGGATCCGCCAGCTCACCGACGAGCTCGGCGTCGACGGACTTCTGGGCCTGGCGCAGACTGCACGGCACGAGGTGGGGACGAAGATCAACGTCACCCGCAACTGGGCGGCATCCGTGTGCCCCATCCTGGGCCGCGGAATCGGCATCACGCTCGACCAGGACACCGCCGATTCGCGTCGCGACGACCTCGAGACGCTCATCCAGTTCGGTCGGCGGCTGCAGCACGGCACGTGGGGCGGGGGCTCCGGGCTGGTGTCCGGCCGGAACTTCACCCTGGACGTTCTCGCTCCGGAGTTCCTTGCGCAGTTGGTCGCCCAGGCGCAGTCCCTGGAGGATCCCGAGAAGCTCCAGGCCTTCCGTCGGTTCAACGCGAAGACCGAGCTGTTCGGCTTCATGCTGCACTACGACTGCCGTGCCGGCATGGGCGACACGGGCCCGTACCCGCTTCCGGACGGCCGGTTCGCCATCGTGCGCGACCACTTCCTCAACGAGGACATCTACCCGTGGGCGGGGGTCGCCGAGGGGCTGCCCTACGCGGTGACCCAGGTCATGATCTTCCCCGCCGACAAGGTGAAGGTCACGATCAACGACATCATGACCACGTTCTCCGACCCGTCGAACTACCTCGACTACATCGAGAGCGTCGCCGTGTTCGCCCGTGACACCCGCGACACCCCGATGGCCGAACTGCGCGTCGTCACAGCCGAGGAGATGGCGACCTACGCCCAGATCGCACAGAAGGGCACCCTGTCGATGTATCGCGACCTGGCGAAGAAGTCGACGGAGCAGAAGATCCGCGACGGGATCATGGTCTACACGCGCGAGTTCCTCTTCCCGCACGCCATGAAGGCGGGCCTGTGGGACAAGTGGGTCGCCGAGGGCTTCGACACGCTGCACCCGAACACCGAAGCCGCATGGCCGACCCTCGCGAGCCCGAAGGCGGCCGAGATCCTCACGCCCGTGCTGCTCTTCGGCGGGGGCTTCCCGCCCGTGTCCGAGTAGCACCGAATCCCGAGCGACGCGCCTCCCGCTTCCCCGCGGCGGGAGGCGCGTCGCCCTTCGAGAGAAGACACGAGTATGAGCAGATCCGTCGCGATCATCGGGTACGCCGCCGCACCCGTCGGAAAGTGGCAGACGCCCCCGGATGCCGACGAGCACGTGCTCGAGCACGAAGTCCTCGGCAGGCTCGCCATCGAGGCCGCCCACGATGCCGGGATCGACAGGTCCGACATCGGCGCGTTGGCGATGAGCCTCCCCCGCCCGTACACGCAGCAGAAGTACTTCGCGACGTTCCTGGCGAACTACCTGGGCCTGCCGCTGACCGCGGGGATCGCCGAGGTCCTGGGCAACGGGATGACCGGAGCCCTGGCCTTCGAGTCCGCCGCCAACGAAATCCTCCTCGGACGCGCCAAGGTGGCTCTCGCGATGGGCATCAACGTCGAGACCGCGATCAGCGCACGCGATCACATGATGAGCTCGATGCGCGCCGTCGGCGACGTCGACTTCCAAGCTCCGTTCGGCATCACCCCGATCGCCTGGTACGCGATGGATGCCAACCGGTACATCCACGAGCACGGCTCCTCCCGCGAGCAGATCGCCACCGTGGCCGTGAAGAACCGCCTCCACGCGTCGATGAACGCGCTCGCGCACTTCCGCTCCCCGATCACCCTCGAGGAGGTGCTCGCCCAGCGACCGATCGTCGAACCGCTCGGCCTGTACGAGGTGCCCCCGCGCAGCGATGGCGCCGCGGTCCTCGTCCTCGCGGACGAAGACGTGGCTCGTGCGCTCGGCCGACCGTACGTCCGGGTGCGCGGGCGCGGCTTCTTCCACGAGGGCGCCCACCAGATCAGCGCGATCCCGAACGACATGATCCGCCTGGAGGCTGCCGAGCGTGCCGGCGCGGAGGCGTGCGCGCAGGCCGGCATCCGCTCCGTCGACGTGGACTTCGCGGAGCTGTATGCGCCGTGCACGATCGTCGAGATTCTCGTGGCCGAAGCTCTGGGCCTCACGCCGCGCGGCCACGGCGCGGCGTGGGCCGCCGAAGGGCGAACGACCCTCGGCGGTGACATGCCCCTCTGCACGTCCGGTGGGCTCACCTCGCGCGGCCATCCCGCCTACATGACGCCGCTCTACAGCTTCGTCGAGGCGGTCGAGCAGCTTCGCGGCACCGCGGGAGGCCGCCAGGTCGCCGGCGCACGGCTCGGTCTCGTCTCGGCGGAACTCGGCAACTACAACGCCGCGCTGGTCCACGTCCTCGAGGCGGTGGCCTGATGATCGACATCGTCACCGTCGACACCCCCCACCCCTACCCGCCGAGGATCTCGGCGTTCACGCGGCCGTTCTGGGAGGCGCTGGCCGAAGGCCGACTCCTGACCACCCGCAGCGTCGCGACCAGGGCGTTGACCTTCCCACCGAAGCCGATCTCGCCCGCGGACTGGACGACGGAGGTCGAGTGGGTGGAGCTGTCGGGATCCGGCGTCCTCTACTCCCACACCACCATCCACGCCGCGCCGACCGCGTTCGTCGGCGACCTCCCGTATCGCGTGGCCATCATCGACCTCGACGAGGGGATCCGCCTGGCGACCCGTCACATCGGCGAGATCGCCCCCGTCATCGGGGCTCCCGTCGACCTCGTCGCCGTGCGGCACACCGACGCCGTGTCGTTCGCGGCACGGTCGCGAGCCTGAGCACGACGCGCGAAGGGGGCGTGGCATCCGTCGATCGGATGCCACGCCCCTCGGTGCGCGGCCGTCAGGCTCGGCCGGGGTACGGCACGTCGCCGGCACGCATCCCGGCCTTCAGCCCTCCATCGACGTCGAGGACCTGGCCGTTGACGAAGCGTGCCGCGGGAGAGGCCATGAAGACGAGCGCGTCGGCGATCGTGTCCGGCTCCGCGAACCCACCGACGAGGTTCCTGATTCGCTCGACGCGGTCCTCCGTCATGACCTTGAGGAAGTCGCCGATGATCGGCGTGTTCGTCATGCCGGGCGATATCGCGTTGATGCGCTTGCCCTTCTGCGCGTACTCGATCGCTTTGCGGATCGTGTAGTAGCTGACGGCTTCCTTCGAGAAGTTGTAGGCCTTTCCTTCCGCCTTGCCCTCCGCGTACCACGCGACCCCCTCGGCGAATCCCGCGGTGTCGTAGAGCTCACGATGGACGTCCTCGCGTGTGGGCCACAGCACGTCGCCGTTCGAGGACACGTTCGTGACGTTCCCGCCCGGGGCGAGCAACGGCTCGACCGCCTCCGTCAGGTGTCGAAGACCCAGGTAGTTCACCGAGACCACGAACGCGTCGGGCAGGGATCCGCCGGGCACACCCGCGATGTTCAAGAGACCGGAGTACGGTCCCCCCTCTGCGAGCCGGGCGACGACGGCGTCGATGCTCGCCGGATCGGAGAGGTCGACGGCGTAGTGGGCCGTGACAGGGTAGTCCGGTTCGTTGCGGTCCAGGCTGATCACCTCGGCGCCGGCCGCGACGAGCTTGCGCCCCGTGGCGCGTCCGATGCCGGATGCGGCACCGGTGACGATATACCGGCTGTTCTCGAGTGACATGTGTGCTCCTCTTCTTCGAGTGGTCTAGGCGTGCCGCGCCGGGCCGGCGAGGGTCTGCAGCTGCGTGAACGCCTCGAGGCCCCAGCTGCCGTTCTCGTACCCGATCCCGCTGTGCTTGGCACCGCCGAACGGCAGGTGGGGCAGGATGCCGCGGGTGTGGTGATTCACCGAGGCCTGGCCCGACTCGAACCGCGACGCGATCTCGCGCGCCCGCTCGAGGTCCGCGCCCCACACGGAGCCGGCGAGGCCGAAGTCGGTGCCGTTCGCGCGCGCGACGGCCTCCTCGACGTCGTCGTAGCCCACGACCGGGAGGATCGGGCCGAATTGCTCGTCGGCGACGATGGCGGAGTTCTCGGCGACGTCGGTCACCACGGTAGGCGGGAAGAAGTAGCCCGCACCGTCCCTCGCCGCACCGCCGGCGGCGATCGTCGCCCCCTGGGCCGCTGTCGCGGAGGCGAGATCTCGGATGCCACGGAACTGCGCCGGCGTCGCGAGCGGCCCCAGCTGGGTCCCGTCGAGCAGCGGGTCGCCGACGCGGGCCCGCCCGGCCAGGTCGGCGAAGGCCTCGGTGTAGGACGCGCGTCGGCGTTCCGGCACGTAGAGGCGCTTGATGAGCGCGCACATCTGGCCGTTGTTCTTCATCGCCGCCCAGAAGAGCTGCTCGGCGAACTCCTCGGGTTCCGCGTCGTCGAGCACGATCGCGGCGTCGTTCCCCCCGAGTTCGAGCGTGAGGCGCTTGAGCGACGACGCCGTCTTCTGGGCGATGCCCATGCCCACCGCCGTCGACCCGGTGAAGCTCACCTTGCGCACCAGCTCGTGATCGATGAGCTTGCTGCCCAGCGGCTCGGGTCCCGAGATCACGGCGAGGACACCGGCAGGGACGATCTCCCGCACCAGCTCGCCGAAGAGCAGTGCGGTGAGGGGCGTCGAGGACGAGGGCTTCAGCACCACGGTGTTTCCGGCGAGCAGTGCGGGTGCCGTCTTCCACGAGATCATGAGCATCGGCTGGTTCCACGGGATGATCCCGGCGACCACGCCGAGCGGACGGTGCACGACCTCGACGAAGCCGTTCTCGTCGTCCTGCACGACCCGGTCGCCGAGATCGACCTCGGCGAAGTGCCGGAACCAGTCGGCCGAACGGAGGACGTCGCCGACGCCCTCCGCGCGCGGCTTCCCCTGCTCGAGCGTCACCAGGGTGCCGAGCACCTCCTGGTTCGCCACGAGGACGTCGGCGATGCGGTGCAGAACCGCGCGGCGCGCCACGATGTCGCCGCGCCACCGCGGGAAGGCCGCGTGCGCGGAGCGCACCGCGCGATCGAGCTCATCGTCCGAGCAGCGCGGAGCCGTCGCGAGTGTCTCGCCCGTCGACGGGTTGTCGACCGCGAATCGGTCGGCCCCCGAGACGGCACGGCCGTCGATCGTCATCGAGTACTCGCGCGCCCGGATCCGGTCGACCAGGTCGGTCACCGTCGTTGTCACGGTGGTCATTCGGTGCTCCTTCGGTAGGGGTCTCACACGACGCCGTCCGCGCGCAGCGCGGCGATGCGGTCATCGTCGAACCCGAGGATCTCGGCGAGGATCTCGTCGGTGTCTTCGCCGTAGTTGGGGCCGGAGCGGTCGAGTCGACCACCGATGTGCGTCGGGGTGACCGACATCCGCACCGGGTGCTCCTTCACCGGCCACGTCCCGATCTCGCTCTGGCGCAGCTCTACCGTCCAACCGAGGTGGGCCAGCTGGGGG
This sequence comes from Microbacterium sp. SLBN-111, assembly GCF_049739645.1. Lineage (NCBI taxonomy): Bacteria > Bacillati > Actinomycetota > Actinomycetes > Micrococcales > Microbacteriaceae > Microbacterium > Microbacterium sp. SLBN-111. The sequence continues at coordinate 1,558,421 of NZ_JBMGQH010000001.1, read as the reverse complement.
TCCGACTCATAGCGATCGGATGCCTCCTGGCAGACGCCGGCCGCGACCCCGGAGCGCTGCAGGAGCGCCATGAGCTCGCCGCCATCGCGATCGCGTGTGGCCTCCTCGATCTCGGCATCCAACTCGTCCTGGTGGGCCAGCCGCGCCGCCATGTCGACGAAGCGCGGGTCGCTCGTCCAGTCCGTCCTCCCCAGAGCCGCGGCGAGCGCGCGCCACTGCTCCTCGTCGAAGACGGCGAGCGCGATCCAGCGGTCGTCGCCCCGGGTCCGGTAGGCACCGTGCGGTGCGGCGGCACGGTACGGCGAGCGGTTCCCCGCCCGGCGCCACGAGCGGCCGTTCACCGACCAGTCCAGGAAGGCGGTCCCCGTCAGTTGCAGACCGATCTCTCCCTGCGACGCGTCGATGTGGCATCCGTGGCCCGTGCGATCCCGCCGGTACAGGGCGGCGATCATCGCATTGGCCATGTTGTAGGCCCCGAACCAGTCGAGGTACGAGTAGCCGATGCCGGCCGGGGGGAACGGGGAGGGGAGTCCCGACATCTCGCTGATGCCGGTGAACGCCTGCGCCGTCGGGCCGAAGGCACGCAGCCGACCGTACGTGCCGTGCTCCCCCATGCCCGACTGCTGGACGTAGATGATGTCGGGCTTGAGCTTCTTGAGCCGGGCGTATCCCAGCCCCATGCGCTCCATGGTCCCCGGGGAGAACCCCTCGACGACCATGTCGGCGTCGCGGATGAGGTCCTCGAGGATCCGGCGCCCCTCGGGCGACTTCAGGTTCAGCGACAGCGCGCGTTTGCCCGCGTTGATCTCCATGAAGGAACCGCTGCGGTTGGGATTCGACCGGTCGAAGGCCGGGGTCGGGAGCGGCGCGGTCGCGGCGCTGCGTTCGTCGCGACCGCCGGGCGGGCACAGGCCCTGGCCCGTGCGCATCCCGTCGAGGCGACTGTCGTGCTCGACCTTGATGACGTCGGCGCCCAGGGCCGCGAGGAAGCGTCCCGCACCCGCGCTGGCGAGCATCCAGCTGAGGTCGATGACGCGCACGTGCCCGAGGGCGAACGGCGCGCCGTGCACGCTCCGCACCTCATCGGTGGGGATGGATGCCACGGGCCGGTGCGTCGACGGCGCCGCCCAGTCCCGGCGGACCTCGGCGGTGTGCTCGCCCACGCGCGGCGCGGGGCCGCCGTACGCCCACGCGGCGTCCTCCGAGTACCACTTCGCCCCGACGTGCGCGACCGCGCGTGCGAGGGCCGGTTCGTGGAGATCGACGACGGCGCCGCGCATGCGCCAGTGGGGGTCGGTGACGTTCTCCTCCGGCAAGCGCACGGGCGCCCAGGGCAGCCCGTGGCGTTGACCCGCCCGCCACACGTCGGCGGAGTACAGGGTCGAGGAGAAGAGCTTCTCGACCGCGCCCGAGAGGCGATCGACCGCAGCCGCCGTCTGGCGCCCCTCGGCCGTGGCGTACTGCGGTTCCTCCAGGGCGGCACCGCTGCCGTACTCGCGGAGCACGGCGACCGTCGACTCCCACGCGCTCGCGTCGGCGGTGACCGATCCCTTCAGGTAGGTCTTGTAGGGCAGCGCGTAGCGGCCGTCCTTCGTGATCGCCAGGGCCGGCAGACTCGCCGACACCATCGAGTGACGGCACGTCAGCCGCCGGTGACGCTGGCCGAGGAACAGCCAGTCGGGGGCGTCGGTCTCGGTGTTCTTGCTGACGGCCTCGTGCACCGCGACCGACATCGCCTGACCCCGCCCGGTCCGGTGGCGGTAGACCAGAGCACCCAGTACCGAGATCACGGCCTGCTCACCCGTGATGTGGTACGCCTGCCACATCTGCGGGGCGATCGGCGGGGTGTCGTAGAAGCCGCGCGGATCCGGATCGTATCCGCAGTTCATCATCACGCCGCCGAGGGCGAGGTGGATGAGGTCGCTCCCGACGTAGTCGGCCCAGGGGCCGGTGTCACCGAACGGCGTGACGCGCAGATGCAGCAGGTGCGGGAGCTCGGCGAGGAGGGTGTCGGCATCCACTCCCCGCTCGACGGCCCAGCCGCGCGGCATGCTCTCGATCACGAGGTCGGCCTGCCGGGCGAGCCGCCGGAGTTCGTCGCAGCCCTGCGGGCTGTCGAGGTCCAGCGCAACGGAGCGCTTGCCGTGGTTGTAATGCCACCAGTACAGGCTCTTCTCCGGATCGGGCACATCGTCGACGAACGGGCCGTAGGCCCGCGTCGGAGAGCCCTCCCGCGGTTCGACGCGAACGACGTCGGCACCGAGTCCGACGAGGACCCGGCCCGCGTACTCGCCGAGCTCCCCGCCGATCTCGAGCACTCGCAAGCCATCGACGAAGCCGGCCGCCCCCGGGGAGACGGTCTCGGAGGCCGCGGTCATCGCCGCGTGACCCTCAGCGAGAACCCCGCGGCCTCGGAGGCGGGCTCGTACACGCCGCCCAGCAGGGCCGCACCGGCCGCCGTCAGCCGTGTGACGGCGGCATCCCACTCCCAGCCGTCCGCGGTTCGCGTCGGACCGCCGTCGGCCGTCGCGACGACGATGCGACGTTCGAACGACCCGGGCGGAGTCGTGTCGACGCTGAGGGACGCGCCCTCCGCCGTGACCGACACGTGGGGATCACGCAGATCGACGTGCAGCATCCCGCGGTAGCCGCGGAAGCGGACGCCCCCCTCGAACAGGAAGGTCGTGGCGTCACCGGCGTCGCCGGCATCGACGCGCACCGCGTCGAAGACGAGGTCCCCGTCCTCCGACTCGCGCGCCGCGCCGGACTTCTCCTCGGTGCCGTCGGGGAGAGCGCCGACGTAGTCGCGGAAGCTCTGCTTGACGTTCCAGCGCAGGTCACCGGCGACCGCGGCGGTCTCGGACTCCGCGCTCATGACGCTCCCACGGCGACACGGGCGGACAGCGCGCGATAGATCTCGCGCACCTCGTCCCAGCTCATGCCCTCACGGATGCGGCGGCGATCCTTCATGATCTTCGACGGCTCGTTCACGGCCAGAGCGCCCACCACCTTGCCGCCGTCCTCGAACAGCGCGACCCACTTGCGCGACTCGACGCTGCCGAACACCACCTCGGGCTCGCGGTCGGTCACCACTCCGGTGAACTGGATGCGGTGCCCGTACCAGTCGCTCCAGAAGTACGGGACCGTGCTGTAGGGCTGGCGGTCCTCGACACGGACCACGGCGTTCTCGCCCGCGACGGACCCCTGCTCGTTCGCGCTGGTCCACGTCTCCAGGCGCGCCGTGAGACCCGTGTGCGCGTTGGGCCACGAGATGACGTCCCCGGCGGCGAACACGCCGGGGACCGACGTCTCGAGGAACTCGTCGCACAGGACACTGCCGTCGCCGGCGAGCTCGACGCCGCTGCCCACGAGCCATTCGGTGTTGGGAACGACGCCGATGGACACGAGCAGGGTGTCGGTGGGGATCACGGAGCCGTCACCGAGCACGACCCGCGCCACGGCACCACCGTCGGCTTCGACGGCCTGCACGCTCGCCCCCAACCGCAGATCGACCCCGCTCTCGCCGTGCCACTCGGAGAACAGCAGTCCGAGGTGACGGCCCAGCGCACGCTGCAGGGGAACGGGAGCGGCCTCGATGAGCGTCACCTCGGCGCCGAGCTTGCGGGCGGCCGTGGCGATCTCCGCGCCGATGATGCCGGCGCCGATGATCGTCAGGCGTTTGCCGGGCCCGAGTCCCGCGCGCAGGGCCGGGACGTCGCGCGCGTCGCGCAGCGTGACGATCCCGGTGGCGGCGGGCAGACCCGGCAACTGCCGCGGCCGCGTGCCGGTGGCGACGACGAGCGCGTCGTAGTCCACTCGCTCCTCGCCCACGACGACCTGCCGCGCCGAGGTGTCGAGCCCGGTGGCGCCGCGTCCCGCAAGCCAGGTGACACCGAGTCCGGTCGCCGGGTCGTCGTCGCGCAGGGTCGGGGCCTCGACACCGTCGAGGAGGCACTGCTTGCTCAACGCGGGGCGGTCGTAGGGGTGCTCCTCCTCGGCGCTGACGACGGTGATGTCACCCCTGAATCCGGCCTGGCGCGCCGCCTCGGCGGCCCGGAGCCCCGCGAGCGACCCTCCCACGACGACGAGCCTCTGGATGCCATCCGCCACCGCGCTCACGAGAGCGCCCCCACGATGCGCAGAGCGGCGGTCGGGCACGCACGGACCGCGTCCTCGACGGCGCGACGCTCGTCCTCGGTGAACGAGTCCCGGACGAGCACGAGCTTGCCGTCGTCGTTGACCTCGAAGTGCTCCGGGTCGGCGGCCTCGCACAGGCCCAGTCCGACGCACTTGGTGCGGTCGACGTCGATCTTCATGAGAGTGCTTCCTTCTCGAGACGGGTCAGAGGGCGGTGACGTGGACGGGGAGGTGCCGCACGCCGTTGATCAGATCGCTCGCGAGCGGTTCCGGCTCACCGGTGACCTCGACGCGCACGCGGTGCAGGAGCTGCGAGTAGATGGCGGTGAGCATCGTGGTGGCGAAGCGGTTGCCGAGGCAGAAGTGGACGCCGCCACCGCCGAAGGAGACCTGCGGGTTGGGATCTCGCGAGAGGTCGAAGGTCCCCGCGTTCGGGAAGCGCTCCTCGTCACGGTTCGCGGAGCAGTAGAACAGCGCGAGCCGGTCGCCTTTGGCGATCTGCCGGCCCCTCCATTCGATGTCGAAGGCTGCGGTGCGGGCGTGGTGGATCACGGGGTTGCCGTAGCGCAGGAACTCCGGCACGGCGGTGCGCAGGCGCACGTCGATGTCCTCGCGCAGCCAGGCCTCCTGGTCGGGGTGATCGGCCAGGGCGATCTGGGCGAGCGTCGTCGTCTGTTTCGTGGTGTCGTTCGAGGCGATGGTGATCAGGTACGTGAACGCCCCGATGTCGTCGTCGCTCAGCCGCTGCCCGTCGATCTCGGCCTGCACGAGGGTCGAGATCAGATCGGTGCCGGGTGAGTGACGGCGATGCTCCGCCATGCTCCGGCCGAGCTCCATCACGTACGCGCGGGCCGCACGGAACGCCTTCATCGGATCGGCGGGGTCGCCGAACTCGGGGTCCGCCTTGCCGATGAGCACGCCCGAGGCCCGCACGAAGCCCTCGAACTCCGATTCGGGGAGGTCGATGAGGCGCGCTCCGACACGGGCGGGCAGCTTCTCGGCGACGTCGGTGACGAAGTCGAAGTCCCCGCCGCCGGCAACGTCATCGACGACGCGGGTCGCCTCGGCGGTGATGTCGTCTACGAGCGAGAGCACGCGTTTCGGGGTGAAGGCGGCGCTCACCAGCGCCCGGTTGCGCTGGTGGAGCTCGCCGTCCTGGGTGTGGAAGAAGCTGGTCGACGATCCGTCCCACGGGTAGCCGTCGATCTGGATGCCGTACCCGGAGAGGAACACGTCGTTCCGTCGCGCAGCTTCGGCGAGGTCATCCGCCTTCGTGACGGCCCAGAAGCCGAGTTCCGCCGTCGGCACCGGCAGCTCCATCGGCGGATGGAAGGTGATCTCCCCGCGTTCCCGAAGCTTCGCGAACGTCTTGTCCCGCTCGTTGAACGGCAGCCTCCAGAACGCCGCCGACGAGATGTCGAGATCGGTGGAGTACTCGTGGGGCGTGTAGGCCCGCGGTACAGCTTCCATGTCGTTCACCCTCTCGCGGACCGCCTTTGGTCCAGCCATTATATTATTAGACCCTTAAAACCCCGTGTCAAGCGTCGGCCTGCGCGCCCGACTCCGCCCCGACGGATGCGGCCAGCGCGGCACCCACGCGATACCCGTTCACCAGGGCCGCCCCGATGTGCGATCCGTAGCCCGGGTAGCCGCCGCCGAAGATGCTCTTCGCTGCCGCACCAACGGCATACAGCCCGGGAACCGGGGCATCCCCCGCCGCCAGCACGCGGTTCTCGGCATCCGTGGCGATCCCGGCGAAGGTGCCGAGGTCACCCATCCGGATCTCCGCCCCGAAGTAGGGCGGCCGCGAGAGTTCCGCGAGATTGGGGTTCGGACGATGATCGGGGTCGCCGCGGAAATGGTTGTACTCCGTCGAGCCCCGGCCGAAGGCGGAGTCCACGCCGGCCGCGGCATCCCGATTGAAGGAGTCCAGGGTGTCGGCGAGTCCACCGGGATCGATTCCGAGCTTGGCCGCGAGTTCCTCGGCGGTCTCGCCTCGCACGAGGTAGCCCGTGCGGTAGAAGTATCCGCGCGGCATCGGCCAGGGCTTCGCGTAGCCGATGCCGTACTTGTGCATCGCGCGCGAGTCCACGATCAGGTAGGCGCGGATGTCGCGCTCATCGGCGTGATGATCCAGGATCTGCCGCCCGAAGTCGTGGTAGCTCAGCGCCTCGTTGCCGAACCGTCGCCCGTGACGGTCGACGCAGATGAGCCCCGGCAGACCGATCTGCCGCAGATGCGGGAACAGTCGCTCCTTACCGGTCCGCAAGAACGAGAACACCGTCACCGGCGCCCACGAGGCGACCGAACTGACGTCGGCGTCGACACGGCCCCCCGCCGAGATCGCCAGACGCGCGCCGTCCCCGCCATGCCCGACCGTCGGCGTGAAGTGCTGGTCGCCGTGCGGATCGTGCGGGAAGTAGCGAGTGCGCAGTTCGCGGTCGCCCGAGAACCCGCCCGCGGCGATGACGACGCCGCGGCGCGCCGTGATGCGGCCAGGGTGATCGCCTCCGAGCCGCGCCCCGACGATGCCGCCGCTGTCGTCGGCGAGGAGCTCGACCGCAGGCGTCGAACGCCACAGCGTCACTCCCTTGTCGAGCGCGGACCGCACCATCAGGGTGATCAGCGCGTTGCCGTTGGTGCGCTTGACGGGCCGGCGATACCAGGCGGTGTCCCACCAGGTGCGCAGCAGCTTGAAGCCGACGTAGAAGAAGGACCGCCACGACTGATTGACGTGCGTGAACTGATACAGATCCGGTCCCACCTGGGGCATGTACCCGAACACGGTGTAGCTCGACAGATAGGGCTGGATCGTCATCCGGTGCTCATCGAGGATGCGAGCGTCGGTGTCCCGCGGGAGGATCGCCCGCCCGCCCAGACGCGCGCCCGGCAGGTCCATCTGATAGTCCGGCGACTTCTCGGGATAGTCGAACTGCACGGCCGTTCGTTCCTCGAAGAACGAGATCGCCTCGGGCACGGCATCCAGGAATGGCTCGACGCGCTGCGCATCGAAGGTGTCGGGGGCGAGCGCGCGTAGATACGCGAGCTGTTCCTCCCGCGTGTCGCCCGCACCCCCCTTCGGAGTCCCCGGCACCCAGGCCCAGCCCGCGGAGATTGCGGTCGTTCCCCCGAAGTACGGTTCCTTCTCGACCACGACGACGGTGAGACCCTCGTCCGCCGCCTTGAGCGCGGCGGCCAGGCCGGCCGCCCCGGATCCGATCACCAGCACGTCGCACTCACTGTCCCTCACGCGTCGCTCGCGCCGAGGTCCGCCGCCGTTCGTCATCATCGACTCGTCCGTTCGTTATGGTCGTTCACAACAATGGTCCTTCCATTAACTTTACCCACGGTCGGGCGGATGGGCCAAGATGGGAGAACGACGAACGACGGAGAGATCGAGGAGGCGCCATGAGCGACGGCACGGTACGTTTCGAACCGGCTCAGACCAAGCGCGCTTTCGACAGCATCATCGACCAAGTGCGCGAGCGACTGCGCGAGGGGACGCTCCGCCCCGGACAGAAACTCCCCAGCGAACGCGAGTTCGCGATCCAGCTCGGCGTGAGCCGCAACACGGTGCGCGAAGCGGTGCGCATGCTCGAGATCGCGGGGCTGGTCTCGTTGAAGAAGGGCGCGTCGGGCGGAGCATTCATCACCTCCGACAACTCCGAGGCGCTGGCCCAGGGAATCGTGGACGGACTCACGCTGGGAACCTTCACGGTGGGTGAACTCATGGAGGCGCGCATCGCGCTCGACACCGCGATCGCCCGCCACGCCGCAGCGGAGATCACGCCGACCGAGGTCGAGGAACTGCGCGCGCTCGTCGAAGTCGCACGCGGATATGCCACCGAGGCCGAATGGCCCGAACGCCTCCGCTCGCACCTCGCGTTCGAGGAACGCCTGGGGCAGATCGCCGGCAACCCCATCCTTCGGCTCCTCAACGCCCCCCTGCTCGAGTTGACGTCCGAGGTATCCCTGAGGATCGGCCCATCCGTCGGCGAAGCGATCTGGGTCGCGCGCGAGCACCTCCTCGACGCGCTCGCCCGCAACGACGCCGCTGCCGCCGAGCGGGTCGTCCGCGACTACCTCGAGAATCTCCACACCAGCTGGCTCGGCCACGGTGCCTACGAGAACTTCCTCGGCGGCGAGGCATGAGCGGGAACGACCAGACACCGGCCGCCTTCGTCCCCGTCGTCACGCGCAAGACCACGGACCTGATCGCCGACCAGATCCGGCAGCGGATCTTCGCCCGCGAGTTCGCGACGGGCGAGCTCCTGCCTTCGGAAGCGGAGTTGGTGCGCCAGACGGAATCCAGCAGCGCATCGGTGCGCGGCGCCCTTCGCGCGCTCGAGGCGCAGGGACTGATCCAGATGCGGTCGGGGCGCGCGGGTGGCGCCGTGGTCCGCCTGCCCGGCGAAGACGAACTCGCCGCCACCGTCACCCAGCTGATTCGCGGACACTCGCTCGATCTCGATGCCCTGCTGGAGATGCAGCAGGCGATCGAGCCGGTGTGTGCCGAGCTCGCCGCCCAGCACCGCACGGACGACGACGTGACCGAGCTCCGGGCCGCCGTCGCGCGGATCACGGCGAGCACCGACACCGCCGCGATGATCGAGGCGCACGGTCACTGGCACCGACTCGTGGCACGAGCAAGCCACAACGAGTTGCTGGCGGGCCTCATGGTCGCCCTGGTGACGTGGATCTTCACCGCGGTGGAGGAGAACGCCCACGAGATCGCCCGCGTCGAGAGTGCGGCCTACGAGGAGATCACGGACGCGATCGTCGACCGGGATGCCGCGCGCGCCCGTGCCCGGATGCGCGAGCACGCAACGAGTCGAGCACGTTCTCTCCGCTCCCCGCGGTCCACTCCCGAGGGCTAACCGGAGACCGGCGCCACCAGGGCCGCGCGGAGTCGGTCCACGACGTCGTCGCCGACCCCCGCCTCGCGCCGCAGGAACTCGCGCACCGAACCGTGCTCGGCATCCAGCCCCTCCAGCATGAGCCGCATCGTCTCGGCCGGCGACTCGAACAGTGCGCTCACCGCGGACGCATCCACTCCCGCGGAGGCCAGGACATCGGCGTACGCTTCGACCCGGTTGGGCCGGAAGATCGAGGTCATCGAGTAGTCCGCCACCGTCGCATCACGATCGACGCCCAGCACCTCCAACAGCAGCGCGACAAGCATCCCGGTGCGATCCTTTCCCGCCGCGCAGTGGATGAGCGCCGGGGTCGCTCCCGGCTCGGCGAGGACGCGCAGCGCGCGTCCGAACCGCGGCGCGCGCGCCCGAACCGTCCGCACGTAGTAATCGGCCAGCTCCGCCGGCCCGAACGAGCGGAGCTCGCCGACCCTCAGGCGGCGCATGTAGTCGGTGGCATCCCCCTCCCCTCCTTCGTCGATCGGCTCGGCGACGAGACGCGCGCCGGTCGGCTCGGCCCAGGCCGAGGGGGCGAGGGCGGCCTCCTCCGCGGCACGCAGGTCGATGACCGTGCGCAGCCCCAGCGCGCGGTAGCTCTCGATCGCCGCGTCCGACCACTCCGCGACACGCCGCACCGACGGACCGGGGTGCGCGAGCGCTTCGCCCCGCAGCACCGCTCCGGGCCGCACGACTCCCTCGCCCGCCACAGGAAGACCCCCGAGGTCGCGAGTATTGGTGGTGCCGGGAATCTCGACTCGCGACGCGCGCAGGCGCTCCTGCCACAGCGAAAGATCGGGGAATGTTTCCGAGATGTGGGCCTCGTCGAGCTCGTCAGTCATAAGTATATAATGCGATGGTTGGGCCTTTAAGCCAACGACACCCGCTGGTACGACGGAGTACACATGAGTGAAATGCCGATGACGCAGCTGATCGATCACGAACCCGTGATCTATCCCTTCGATCACCCGCACGAGGTCCCCGCGCGTCACCTCAAGAACCTGCTGGGCGGCAAGGGCGCTGGGCTCGCGGAGATGACCACCGCCCTGGGGATGGCCGTGCCGCCGGGATTCACCATCCCCCTGACGGTCTCCAACGCCTATCGTGCGCACGGGTGGCCCGCCGCCCTCGACGCACGCCTGGACGAACAGATGGACAGGCTCGGGACCCGCATGGGTCGCCGCTTCGGCGACGCTCGCGACCCCCTGCTCGTAGCGGTGCGCAGCGGCGCTCCCGTGTCGATGCCGGGAATGCTCGACACGGTGCTGAATCTGGGCCTCAACGACGAGACGGTCCACGGGCTCGTCGCGGCATCCGGCGACCCCGTCTTCGCGTGGGACAGCTACCGCCGATTCACGCAGATGTTCGCAACGACCGTTCTGGGCGTCCCCGGCGAGGCGCTTCCTGAATGCGCCGACCCCACCGACGTCGAGGCGCTCCGGGCGCAGGTCGACGCCGTCCGTGCCGTCGTCCGCCGCGTCACCGGCGAAGACATCCCCGCCGCTCCCGCGGACCAGTTGCGGCGGGCCATCGTGGCGGTCTTCGAATCGTGGGACAGCGCGCGCGCCCGGGCGTACCGCGCCAAGGAGGGCATCGACGAGCGGATGGGGACCGCGGTCAACGTCCAGGCCATGGTGTTCGGCAACCGCGGCGAGCGCTCCGGCACCGGCGTCGTCTTCACACGCAATCCCTCCACCGGCGAGGCCGCGCCGTTCGGCGATTACCTCCCGCGCGCGCAGGGCGAGGACGTCGTCGCCGGCACGGCGCACACGCTCCCGATCGATCGTCTGCGCGACATCGCTCCCGTGGCGTACGAGAACCTGCTCGTTGCGCTCCGCCGCCTCGAGGTGCACTACCGCGACATGTGCGACGTGGAGTTCACGATCGAGGACGGTCGGCTCTGGTTGCTGCAGACACGCGTCGGCAAGCGCGGCGCGACGGCGGCGGTGCGCATCGCCGCCGAACTCGTGGACGACCCCGCCGTTCGCCTCGAACCCCAGGTTGCGATCGAACGCGTCCCCGCCGAACTCCGCGACAAGGCGCGGCAGGAAGTCGTCGCCCACGCCCGGCGCCTGACTCCCCGCGACGATCTGCTCACCGTGGGACTCGGCGCTTCACCCGGCCGCGCGAGTGGACGGATGGTCCTCAACAGCGAGGATGCCGCGGATGCCGACGACGACGTGATCCTCGTCCGGCCCACGACCAGTCCGGAGGACGTCGCCGGGATGGCGGCATCCGTCGGCATCCTCACGACCACGGGAGGTCTCGTCAGCCACGCCGCGGTCGTCGCGCGAGGATGGCACCTGCCCGCCGTCGTCGGGGCGAAGGAGATCGCGATCGACGGCGCGCACGTACGCGTCGGCTCGCGCACGCTCCACGCCGGCGCCGTGATCACCATCGACGGCAGCACGGGAGAGGTCTGGGAGGGGGCGCACGCCGACGACGAAGGCGGCGCTGACGCCGAGGAGCTCGTGCGCGCGCACCTCCCCGAGCTGGAGCGCCTCGACAGCTGGGCGAGGGCGGCGGGACGATGATCTCGCCGGCCCGGGACTCCGCCGTCGCGTGGGACACCGCGCCGGCGTCGTCGGTCACCGAACTGGACCGGTTCGCCCGCGCGATCGCCACGGTGCGTCGTGCACGGAGCACCGCCGAGACGCTCGCGGCCATCCCGAGGGCGGTCACCGAGCTCGGCTTCGAGCGGGTGATGCTGTCGCTCGTCGACGACGAGTACTGGCGCCCGCAGGCGGTCCAGATCGTCGCAGACACGTCGTGGTCGGCGCGCGTGATGGACTCCGCGCTGCAACTCCCCCAGGCGATCCGCGACAGCGCGCCCGAACGCCGCGTGATCGAACGCGTGACGCCGGTCATCGTCCCGCCGCCCCGCGACGTGCACCCGTGGTCGAAGAAGACATGGGATTACCGGCATCCGCGCAAGGTCACGGCCTACGTGGCGGCCCCCGTCGAGATCGGCGGTCGTGTGGCCGCGCTCATCCATGCCGACCGCGCCACCTCCTGCCGCGCGCTCACCGGCGCGCACGCCACGCTGCTCTGGAGCTTCTGCGGCGTCGTGGAGCTGGCGCTCACGGCGCGGGCCGCCGAGGAAAGACTCCAGCGGATGCGCGGGCACCTCGACGACATGCTCGACCTCACCGGCACAGCCACGCACCCGCGACTCCCCCGGCTGGCGAGTCCGGAGCGCGTACCCCCTCGCGAGATCGTCGCGTTCGACTCCCTGACCGCGCGCGAGCGCCACGTCCTGGAACTGCTGGCGCGGGGCCTGAGCAACACGCAGATCGCCGAGCAGCTGCTGCTCACCGAGGGCACCGTCAAGGCCCACGTCAAGCACATCCTGGCCAAGACGCAGAGCCCGAACCGGACGGCTGCGGCCCTGAAGTGGGCGAACGGCGACGTGGGCTGATCCGATCGGATGCCGAAGAGGCGCCGCTCCCGAAGGAGCGGCGCCTCTTTTCGTCCGGAGATCGGCTCACTCGGAGACGACGCGCACCTCACCGGTGCTTCCGTCGACGGACACGAGCATCCCCGTGGCGAGTCGGCTCAGGGCATCCGGCACGGATGCGGCGGCGGGGATGCCGAGTTCGCGCGAGACGATCGCGGCGTGCGAGATGGTCGCCCCGGTCTCGACGACGACGGCGCCGGCGACGAGGAACAGGGCGCCCCACGACGAGTCCGTCGTCCGAGCCACGAGCACGTCGCCGGGTTCGATGTCCACGTCGTCCTCGATCGAGGTCACGACCTGCACGCGTCCGGTGTGAGAGCCCGGTGCGACCCCGATGCCCTGGAGGACATCGCCGACGGCCGCACGCGTGACCTCGCGCTGGGGGACCCGGAAGTCCTCGAGGTCGGGGTAGCGACCGTCGACGATGAACGGCGGCACCTTGCTCTCGAGTTCGGTGAGGGTGGCCCGGCGTTCGGCGATCGTCCGCCCCCAGGGCTCGGGGGCGTCGAGGTACCCGTCGATCTCGCTGTCCTGCAGCATGAGGATGTCGGACCAGTGCGAGAGGCGTCCGGCCTCGACGTGGCGGCGCCCGAGTTCCTTCATCACGTCGCGCACGTGGTTCACCAGGCGCGTGCACTGCACCTTGGACCCCTCGCGCGCCGGCAGCAGGGCGGGGATGACGCCGGCCGCGGCCACGAACATGCCGTGCGCCTCGGTGCCTTCCAGGGCCGCGGCCACCGCGGCGACGGCGTTCTGACGCTCCGCGACGAACGACGACGTGCGCTTCTCCGGAGACGCGTCGTCCTCGGCGCGCCGCGATCCGTCGATCATGTGCAGGACGATGCGCGGCTGCGAGGCGTACGTGGGCGAGCGCAGCTCCCAGACGCTCGGGCCCAGGAACCCCCAGTCGCCGATGAAGCGGTCCCACGCCTCCCGGAACGCGGCGGCGTCCGACGAAGACGAGCCCGCGATGCGCTCGAGCGCGCCGTCGAGCCCCGCATCGAACGCGGCGGTCAGTTCGGGCGAGCGGCGCACGATCCGTGAGATTCCCCAGATGTCGAACGACTGCTGTGCGGAGTCGACGCCGCCCAGGCCTGCGAAGATCGCGGACGTCAGGTGGCCCAGGCCCGCCGCTCCCGCGGCCTGTGCGACCACACCGGTGGCGATGTTGGCGCTGTAGAGGTTGAACATGTGGGTGGCGAAGACCGGCCGCAGTTCGTCGACCACGCGTCGCGCGTAGGCGACGAGCTGCCCGTCGGACAAAGCGGAGAAGTCGGGTGCGGCAGCCAGGAGCGCGTCGATGTCGCGGGCGTGCCCTTCGTTCGGGTCGGGGGCGGGCGCGAAGATCGCCCCCATCCACGCACCGATATCGGCCGAGCGCTCCTCGTCGACGTCGTCGGGGTGCTCCACGTAATCGGGAACGTCCGGGTGCTCACCGAAGAACGACTGGTCGATCGCCTGCGTCGTCATCCCGGGCGCCCGCACCCCGAGCACGCGAGACATCGAGAGGTTGATGTACACATAGCCGCCGAACGACGCGACGCACGTGCACTTCCCGGTCTCGAGGGGTCCGAAGTCGGAGGGGGCGAACGCCCCGATACGGAACAGGGCGTCCCGGTAGCCGCCCTCGTACACCACCCGCCCCAGCAGACTCCACGTGAACGGGCTGGAGGCATCCGTGAACACCTCACCGGTGTTCGCGCGGGTGAACACCGGATAGCGGGCGTTGACCTCGTCGTCACTCGGCCAGATCTTGGTGCTCGTACCCGAGGGCTGGGTCGTGATCGTCATGATCGAATCCTTTTCTCTTCGCGGGGAAGTCGCCTCGTCGAGGAGACCGGTTCCGGGGAGGAGTACCTCCCGCACACCCGTCCTCGCCGCGGTCTCCCTTGATCGCAACGCACGGCATCCGGGCACCCGGAGCCGTGCCACGAATCTAGGAGCGCGGTCCCCTCGGAGCGCATTACGCCGTGAATCGCTTCCGAAGGGGGCAGTCCGCCTCCCCCCTTCGGACGACTCTGCCGGATCGATCGCACTCCCGTCGAGCCGGCCGCGAGACTGGACGGGAACGAAAGAGGTCAGCATGATCACGGACGACGACGTCGAGTTCCACGCGCCGAGCCCCGACCCGATGTGGGCGGAGACGAACTACTTCGGTTTCGAGATCCCGGAAGCGGGAACCCACATCGGGCTGTACTCTCTCTTCCGCCCGAACCTGGGGATCGTGAACTCGGCGGTCTTCGCCAACTCCCGGATGGTGCCCGTGCAGACGGCCATCGACTTCTGGGACCACCGCGCCTACCTTCCGCTGGGCGAGAACCGCCTGTCCGACTTCTCGCTCGCGAACGGGCTGCGGGTGGCCTGCCTCGACCCGAACCGTCGGTGGGAGCTCCGCTTCGACAGCGAGTGGCTGACCGTGGACGTGGAGTACTCGGCCCTCATGCCTCCGTACGACATCCACGACCGGGCGATGGACCCGCTCGCGCGCGACGGCGGCGACGACCTGGCGTCGGGCGACCTGTGGAAGGGCGGTCACTTCGACATGACCGGCGCCGTCGAGGGGACGGTGCGCCTGCACGACCGCTCGTACGACGTGGACTGGCTGCTCACGATGGACCACAGCTGGGGCGTCCGCGGGGAGTACCAGAGCGGGACCATGACATGGCTGCAGGCCCACTTCTCGCGCGATTTCGCCGTGCACGCGATCTTCCAGTCGGATGCCACGACCCCTCCGGGCCAGCCGCTGGATCTGTCCATCAGCCACTCGTACGTGATGGATCACGGCGAGGCCGTGGGGGTGAAGGCCGGTACCGGCCGGACGCTCCGCGAGGGACTCGCGCAGCGCGAGGTGGAGCTCGAGCTCGTCGACGTGCGCGACCGGGTCTGGAAACTCCACGGAGTCGCCCAGACGGGCTTCCCCGCCGAGTATTGGCCCGGGTCGTCGTCGCCCATGGCGATGATGCGCTGGACGCTCGACGGCGAAGTGGGCTATGGGACCACCACCGACTTCTACGACTACCGTCACCACGTCGCCCTGCAGGCGCAGCGGGCGCGCGCGGCCGCGGAGCGCTGAGATGGGAGCGGGAGACGCGCTCGTCGGCGGCGCGCAGCGTCCGTTCGCTCGTCCTCGAGATGCCGTCGAGATCCTCCTCGTCCGACACGGCACGTCCGCACGAGGGGACGAGCCGGGCTCGCGCCAGCTCCGCGACGGCGCGTCCGACCCGCCGTTGAATGACGGCGGCCACGCCCAGGCGGAGCGGCTCGCGCCGCGGCTGGCAGCGATCGGCGCCAGCCGCGTGTTCGTGTCGTCATTGCGGCGCACCGCGCAGACGGCGGAGCCGCTCCTGCGACGGACCGGCGACACCGCCACCGTCGTCGACGACCTCCGGGAGGTGTACCTGGGTGTGCTCGACGGCGAGAAGTTCGAGGTCGAGCGCGCCGCAGGGAGCCCGGTGGTGGAGGACGTCTTCCGGCACCAGCGCTGGGACGTCATCCCCGAGGCGGAGAGCGCGGAGTCCTTCTCGACCCGCGTGCGCCGCGGGCTCGATGCGGTGGCGGACGCGACCCCGCACGGCGCGGCATCCATCGCCTTCGTGCACGCGGCCGTCATCGCCGAGCTCCTGGCCCAGATCACGGGAAGCCGAGCGCTCGCCTTCATCGGCGTCGAGAACGCGTCGATCAGCACCGTGATCCGCAGCGGGTCCGGGCACTGGATGCTGCGCAGTTTCAACGACACCGCGCACCTCTCGGCCTGAACGGGACGATCGCCCCCGCGTAGGATCGAATCCGCCCGCCCGGCGGGACGAAGCGAACGGAGTGTGCGATGGCGCAAGCGCAGGACTCGCCCGCGGGTGCCGAGCCGATCGTCCTCGGCAAGATGAAGGTTCCGCGGGCGTCGCAGATGCTGGCCGATCAGCTCGCCGAGCACATCCTGAGCGGCGAGTTCCCCGAAGGGTCGGGACTGCCCCCCGAACGTGAACTGGTCGACCAGACGGGACTCAGCCGCACCACGGTCCGCGAGGCGCTCCGCATCCTCGAGGTGCAGGGCCTGATCAAGGTGCGGGCGGGGCGCGCCGGCGGCGCGTTCGTCCAGCGCCCCGGCGAGCAGGCCATGGCCAACACCGTGCAGGACATCATCCTGGGGCGTGAGATCACGCGGACCGCTCTGCTCGAGGCTCGGCGCGCCATCGAACCGTTCTGCGCACGCCTGGCGGCACGCACCCGTACCGACGAGCAGCTCGACGAACTCGAAGAGTCCCTCGACACGACCGACGGCGACTGGCACGTGGCTGTCGCGCGAGCCGGCAACAACCCTCTGCTGTCGGGTCTGATGGTTTCGCTCACCCAGGGAATCCACGCCGCGACCGAACACGACCTGATGGATGCCGACGCCCTCGGGCACGCGGTCGAGTCGCACCGAGCCGTGACCGACGCCATCCGCGCGCGCGACGAGGACACGGCGGAGCGCGAGATGGAGCACCACGCGCACGTGTTCTTCAAGCTCGATGAACGCGTCGTCCCTCGGCAGATGGGGCGGCGCTGACCCCACTCACTCTATGTGGATCGGCGTGCGCACCACCGCGCCCGACCGCTGATCGGCGACGACGCGGTTGATGTCGGCGAGTTCGACAGGGTCCGACAGAAGCTTCTCCACCGGCAGGCGTCCCGTGCGCCACAGGTCGGTCAGCAGGGGGAGATCACGGCGCAGGCTGATGCCTCCGTGGAAGCTGCCGGTGATGCGCTTGTCGTCGTGGAACATCTCGTAGGCCGGAATCTCGACGACCGCGCCCGGGGCGCCGGCGCCGACGACGGTGACGGTGCCCCCGCGCCGGACGGCCCGCCAGGCGGTCAGAACCGTGGCGGGCGCCCCCACCGCGTCGATCACGACGTCGAGGTCGCGGCGTCCGTCGGCGAACTCCTCGGGCGTGGCCGCGGCCGTCGCCCCCAGGGACAGCGCGAAGTCCCGGCGCGAGGCCATCGGGTCGACGGCCACGAGGTCGCTCGCTCCGGCGACGATCGCCCCCAGGAGGGCGTTGAGACCGATCGCGCCGCACCCGATCACGGCCACGCGGTCGCCGGGGCGTACAGCCGCGCTCCGTAGCGCAGCCCCCGCGCCGGTGGCCGTGGCGCAGCCGAACAGGGCGGCGATCTCGAACGGGAGGTCGTCGGCGATCTTGATCACGGCGTGATCGGGGAGCAACGTGCGCTCGGCGAACGTCGCCGTCTTCATCCCCTGGTGCACGGCCTGACCGTCGATCGAGAGCCGCTGGGTCGAGGTGTGTTCGCGACCCGCTCGCGCATCGGCGGTCGAGCTACGGTTCGCGCAGAGGTACTCGTCGCCGCGCAGGCATGGTCGGCACGTTCCGCAGGGGGCCACCCAGAGCACGAGCACGCGGTCGCCTGGGCGGACGTTTCGGACCTCGCGGCCGACCTCGGCCACGACGCCGGCACCCTCGTGACCCAGCACGACCGGGGTCGGCTGGCCGAAGACGGTGGTGAGCGAAAGGTCGGACGCGCACACCCCGACCGAGTGGAGGCGCACAACGACCTCGCGCGGGCCGGGCGTCGCCAGGCTGACTTCGCGGACGTCGAACGGCCCGCCCGACTCCCACATCACTGCTGCACGCATGTCCTTCTCCGTTGCTCGATGCCGATCAGCCGGCGTAGTGGATGGAGGTGTACGACAGGTACGACGCGAGGCCCTCGAGTCCGAACTCGGTGCCGATGCCGCTGTCCTTGTGGCCGCTGAACGGGGCCGCGGCGTTGGAGCCGTACTGGTTGATGCCGACGGTGCCGGTGTCGATCCGGCGTGCCACCGCCGTCGCCGCTTCCTCGTCCCGGCCGAACACGGTGCCCGCGAGGCCGTAGGGCGAGTCGTTCGCGATGCGGATCGCGTCCTCGACGTCGCGATAGGTGAGGACGGTCAGGACGGGGCCGAAAATCTCCTCCCGCGCGATCCTCATCGCGTTGTCCGCCTCGACGAAAACGGTCGGACGCACGAAGAATCCCCGTTCGAGCGGCGCCCCGACGCCCCCCACGAGGGGGCGCGCACCCTCGTCCACCCCGAGCCTGATGTACTCCGCGACTCGATCGCGGTGACGACGCGAGACCAGAGGGCCGAAGAACGTGGAGGGGTCCGACGGGTCGCCGAGCGGGGCCGCGGCGATGGTCTCGGCGACCACCTCGGCCAGCTCCTCCGCGCGGTCGTGCGGCAGAAGCAGGCGCGTGCAGGCCTTGCAGGTCTGCCCGGTGTTGCGCATCGAAACCTTCAGGATGTTCGCGGCGAGCACCGTGGCATCCGTGTCGGGAAGGGCGATGGCCGCGGACTTTCCGCCGAGTTCCAGGGTCACGGGACGCAGGAGCCGCCCCGCCGCTTCACCGATCCATCGGCCTGCGGCCGTGGAGCCGGTGAACGAGATCTTGCCCACCATCGGGTGCTCGACGAGGGCCTGCCCGGCCTCCACTCCGCCCGTGACCAGATTCACCACTCCGGGCGGGAACCCCACCGCGCGGACGGCATCCATGAGCTCCCGTGCCGCGAGCGGCGTCTCGGGTGCGGGCTTGATCACCACCGTGCAGCCCGCCACGAGAGCGGGGGCGAGCTTGACCACGATGAGGCTCAGCGGATAGTTCCACGGGGTGATGAGCCCCGCGACGCCGAGCGGAGTCCGCAGAACGCGCGACCGGCCGGGGGAGAGCGGATTGAGCCTCACGTCTTCCGCGAACGCGTCGTCGGCGAGGCCGGCGACGAGTCGAAGGTGGGCGGCGGCTTGCACGGGCGCGTGCCGGGCTTCGCTGATCGGGGTGCCGTTCTCCCGCGTGATCACTCGGGCGAGGTGGTCAGCACGTCGCTCCACCTCGTCGGCCAGGCGCACGACCAGAGCGGCACGCCGTCCGGGGTCGGTGGAGCTCCAGTCGGGAAAGGCCCGTCCGGCTGCGGCGACGGCCGCATCGATATCGGGTGCCCCGCCGTCCGGCACCTCGGCGATCGTCTGCTCGGTGAACGGGTCGACAACCGGCAGCCGACGTGGGCTCAGAGCGGGACGCCAGTCGCCGTCGATGAAGACGGTGTCGTACGTGTGCATCGCGCGGTCTCCCTCGACGGTTGCGATCTGTTCGCGCTCCCGAGAAGATGGAGCGTTCGCGTAAACCATACATGTGAGTTATGGTTGGACCAAACTTCGACACGGAGTCGAGGCTCGAAGGAGAGTCATTCATGAGTGCCCCCACGCAGATCGACCTCATGGACCTGTCGCCGTTCATCGCGGGCACGGAGCTGGAGAACTTCGCCGCGCTCCGCGAGCACGACCCTCTGCATTGGAACGAGGAGCCGAACGGCGGTCCGGGATTCTGGTCGATCACGCGCTACGCCGACCTGATCACCGCGATCGACGACCCGACGACCTACATCAACGGCGAGGGCACCCAGATCCTCAGCCGCAAGGTCGAGGGCCACCACCCGACCGTGCACAACACCGATGCCCCACGCCACATGGAACTGCGCCGCATCGCGACGCCGCACCTCCGGGCGGTCAAGATCAAGGACTGGCTCGAGATCATCGACTCCAACGTCGACGAGATCCTGGATTCCGTCCAGGATCGGCACGACTACGACTTCGTGCACAACGCCGCCGCGCTGCTGCCGATCCAGGTGCTCGGCGAGGTCCTGGGCGTCCCCCACGAAGACGGGCACCTGCTGCTGGATTGGACCAACCGCGTCGTGTCGGACGACCCGGAGTACATGACGACGCCGGACGAGAAGGAGCGTGCGCGCGCCGAGATGTTCGCGTACTTCAAGGAACTGACCGAAGAGCGCCGCAAGCGCCCCCGTCATGACATCATCTCGATCCTCGTGCAGGCGAAGATCCGCGACGAGCCGCTGTCCTGGGAGGACCTCGCGGCCTACTACTTCGTCCTGGTCGGGGCCGGCAACGAGACCACCCGCAACCTCCTCACCGGGTCGATCCTCGCCTTCCACGAACACCCCGACCAGTGGGAGATCCTCCGCCGGGATCCCGGGCTGCTCGGCTCGGGCATCGAGGAACTGATCCGCTACGTCACGCCCATCCGGGCGATGCGTCGTACCGCCACGTCCGACGTCCAGTGGTACGGCAAGACGATCCGCAAGGGTGACAAGGTGGTGCTGTGGTTCCAGTCCGCCAACCGCGATCCCGAGGTGTTCGAGGCCCCCGACGACCTCCGCGTGGATCGCTACCCGAACGAGCACGTCGGTTTCGGATGGGGCGTGCACTCGTGCATGGGATCGCACCTCGCACGCGCCGAGGCCAACTCGTTCCTCGGCAAGATGGTGGAGCGCGACCTGCGGATCATTCCGCGCAGCGAACCCGACCGCCTGCACACCAACCAGTTCAACGCGTTCAAGCGCCTTCGCGTCGACAGCGAACGCGCCTGACGGCCCGCATCCCTCAACGAGGAGGAAAAGGATGAGTATGAAGATCGAGGTCGACTGGGACCTCTGTGTCGGACACGGGCAATGCGAGTTCGTCGCGCCCGACATCTTCACGGTGAACGACGAAGGCATCCTCGAGGTGCTCGACGAGACGCCGCCGGAGACGGAACGCGGAAAGGTCGAACAGGCGATCCGCCGGTGCCCCGTCCGTGCGCTGGCGCTGGCCGCCGAGGGGGTCGCCCCGTGACCGCGATCGCGTTCGACCGCTTCGAACTGCTGCACCAGATCAAGGTGCGCGGATTCGCCTCGGCTCACGCGGTCGCGACCGGTCTCGGACACGCCGACGAGGACGGGGTGGAGGCGGCGCTTCGCGAACTCGAATCCCTCGGTCTGTTGAAGTACCGCGAAGGCCGGGTGACGGGGTTCTCGCTCACCGCCGACGGGCGGTCGACGCACGCCGAGCTGCGCGACACCGCACTCTCGGCGGCGCAGCGCGCCACCATGACACACGCCTATGAGGGGTTCCTCGGGCCCAACCGCGAGTTCAAGACGCTGACGACCGACTGGCAGACCCGCGACGAGACCGAGGACCCGGCCCCGCTGCTCGATCGCCTCGACGATCTGCACGCCCGCGTGGACGCTCTGCTCGTCGAAGCCGCGCACGCGCAGCCGCGATTCGCCCACTACCGCCGACGGTTCGCCGACGCCCGAGCCCGCCTCCGCGCCGGGGACGCGACCGCGTTCGCGCGCCCCATGTCGGAGTCCTATCACGACGTCTGGATGGAGTTGCACGAGGACTTCGTCTCGTCGCTCGGGCACGAGCGCACCGAGGCCGACGAGTGATTGCGGCGGGGGCGACCCGTCGCCCCCGCCGCAACCGAGAATGGACGCATGCGTCGCGCGCTCGGCATCCTGATCGCTGCCGTTCTCGCGCTCTGTCTCACGGCGTGCGCGCCTCCGGCGCAGCCGCAGCCGCCCGCCGAGGGCGCCACGACGGTCGCGTTCTACGGCGACTCGTACACGCGCGGGACGGGCGCGAGTTCGTCCGACAAGCGCTGGTCGACGATCGTCTGCGCGGAGCGCGGATGGACCGAGATCAACCGCGCCGAGAACGGCCTGGGCTTCGTCAACCGCCGCGCGAGCATGGGGCCGGGGCTCGATGACATCCCCGCCCAGATCATCCGCGACGATCCCGACATCGTCTTCGTCACGATGGGCCTGAACGACAACTTCAGCTACGACGGCGCCGCCGCCGAGATCCGCGCGGCGATCGACAGCGACCTGGACCGGCTGCGCCAGGGCCTCCCCGGCGCGCGCATCGTCGTGGTCGAACCGTTCTGGTGGACCGCCGACCGGCCGGCATCCGTCGACGTCATCATCGGCTGGGTGCGCGACGCCGCGGACCGGATCGGCGCCGATTACATCGCCGGGGCGAGTCACTGGCTCGACGGGCACTACGCCGACGACGCCGACAGCTGGATGGCCGGCGACGGACTCCACCCGGACGACGTCGGCTACGCGCACATCGCCGAGCGGATGGATGCCGAGCTCCAGGCGCTCGGCCTCTGAAACGGCCGCGGCGCGCCCGGGCCGTCAGGCCCCGACGGGCACGCGCTCCGAGACGAGGAGATCCTTGAAGATCCGGCCCGCTTTGGCCACGACGACCACGTTCTCGGGAGAACCCAGTGCGGATATGTCGGTCAGCGGGTCGACGTCGGCGACGACGAAGTCGGCGATCTTGCCGGCTTCGAGCGTGCCCAGGCGGTCGTCGACGCGCAGGAGCTCGGCCGCGAGCGCCGTGCCCGCACGCAAGGCGTTCATCGGCGACATGCCGAGCTCCACGAGGTGCGAGAGCTCGGCGAGATTGCGCCCGTGCGCGCAGATCCCGGAATCGGTGCCCATCGCGAAGCGCGCGCCCCGCTCGATGGCGCGGGCGATGTTCACCCGCGTGATCTCGACCCAGCGCACCTTCTTCTCGTAGTGGAACGGTTGCATGCGCTCCTTCACGAGCGGCGTGAAGACCGTGGAGAGCGTCGGCACGAGGAACGTGCCGTTCTCACCCGCCAGGTCGATCCCCTGGTCGTCGATGCCGTAGGCGTGCTCGACGCTGTCGACCCCGCCGCGCAGCGCAGCGAGGATGCCGGCGGTTCCCTGTGCGTGTGCGGCGATCGGCCGACCACCGTGGCGGTCGACCTCGTCCCGGATGGCGCGGATCTCGTCCGCGGTGATCCCCTCGTCGGTCGGCTGGTCGTGGGGACTGGACATCCCGCCGGTGGTGCAGACCTTGATGACGTCCGCACCGTCGCGCAGCAGGCGACGGGTGGCCGTGCGCACCTCGTCGACGGTGTCGGCGATCTCGTCGGACGCGGACACGTGGTACGTCACGTGACCGCCCGGAAGGTGGAAGTCGGAGTGCCCTCCCGTGTGACTCATGATGCGGACGGCCGTGTGCAGGCGCGGACCCACCACGAGCCCCTGCTCGACCGCGGACTTGTGCCCCAGAGTCAACCCGGCGAGGTCGCGCGCCGTTGTCACCCCCGCGTGGAGGGTCTGCTCGAGTCGCCGTCCGGTCTCGAACACGACCTGCACCGGGTCGGTGGTGAGGTCGTGGAAGGGACCGTTGCCGGAGTCGAAGCCGAGGTGCACGTGCGCGTCGATGAAGCCGGGCAGAAGCGTGCGGCGCCCGAGGTCGCGCGTGACCGTCGCCGCGACGACGGGCGCGCGGGCGGCGGGGCCCGCGAAGAGGATGCGTCCGTCCTCGTCGACGTGCAATTCGGCATCGGGCACGGGAGCCGCGCCGGTGCCGTCGATCAGCCGGGCGCCGGTCAGGCGCAGAGAGACGGAGGAGATCGTCATCAGTGGATCCTTTCGAGGGCGGTCTCGAGCGTGAAGTCCGGGGAGCCGGGGACGGATGCCAGCAGCTCGCGGGTGTAGGGATGCTGCGGTGTCGCGAACACCTCACGGACGGAGCCGTACTCGACGATGTCGCCGGCGCTCATGACGGCGACCTCGTCGCACACGACATTGACCACCGCGAGGTTGTGGGAGATGAACAGCATCGTCAGCCCCAGGTCGCGCCGGAGCTCCGCGAGCAGGCGCAGCACTTCGGCCTGCACCGAGACGTCCAGTGCCGACGTGACCTCATCCGCGACGAGGACGCGGGGCTCCACCGCGAGCCCGCGCGCGATGGCGATGCGCTGACGCTGACCCCCGGAGAACTCGTGGGGGTAGCGTCCGACGGCATCGCGCGGGATACGCACGCGATCCAGCAGTTCGTCGATCCGCGCACGCGAGCCTCGCACGGAGGGGCGGACGGGGTCGATCGCCTCGGCGAGCGCCTGGCCGATCGTTCGGCGAGGGTTCAAGGACGAGTAGGGGTCCTGCGGGATCAGCTGCACGCTCCGGTGCAGCCGTCTGCGGCCCGCGCGATCGGCATCCCCGACCTCGATGCCCGCCACCTCCACGACACCCGACGTGGGGGCGACCGAGCCGACCAGCACCTTGGCGAGCGTCGATTTGCCCGAGCCGGACTCGCCGACGAGACCGACCGCGGCGCCGCGCGCGACGTCGAGATCGACGCCGCGCAGCACTTCGCTCCGGCCGAAGGAGACGCGCAGGTCGCGCACGCTGATGAGCGAACCGAGATCCGTCATGCGGACACCTCCGGGCGGGCGACGTCGAACGCGGGGTTCGCCTCGAGCAGGCTGCGCGTGTACGGGTGGCGGGCGTGTTCGTGGTCGAGATGTGCGGCCGGCAGCTCTTCGACGATCTCGCCGTCCTTCATCACGAGCACGCGATGGCAGAGCGCGCGCACCACGGCGATGTCATGAGAGATGAACAGCAGTGCGCATCCGTTCTCGATGCTCACGCGGCGGAGTTCCCGCAGGATCTCGCGCTGAACGGTCACATCGAGGGCTGTCGTCGGCTCGTCGGCGATGATCAGTTCGGGTGTGACAGTGAGGGCGGAGGAGAGCATCGCCCGCTGTCGCATCCCCCCGGACCACTCATGAGGACGCTGGCGCATGCGGCGCGGCGCGTCGGACACCCGCACCGCCTCGAGGGCTCCCCTGACGGCGGCGTCGGCCTGGGAGCGACTGCGGCCGAAGTGGGCGCGGAGAACCTGACCCAGCTGAGCGCCCATCCGCAGGGCCGGGTTGAAGGTCGTTCCCGGGTCCTGGTACACGAGCGCGATCGCCCGCGCCATCGCCGCGGGCGGCTGGCGCCGGAGCAGATCCTTGTCGCCCAGGGTGAGCCGCCGAGCGCTCGCCTCCAGACCGTCGGGGAGGAGGCGGGCCACGGTCAGGGCGGTGAGGGACTTGCCGGACCCCGACTCCCCGACGATGCCGAGCATCTCACCTCGCCCGATGCTGAACGAGACGCCCTTGACCAGAGCGACGCCGTCGGCACGCGAGACCACGACGTTCTCGGCGTGCAGCAGCGCGTCGCCAGGCGCGTGCAGCTCCGTCGGCCGCACGGGAGCGGCACGACGCGGCGCGGGCCGGCGCGGATCGGCGCGAGCGGCGAGGCCGTCGCCGAGCAGCATGGCGGCGACACCGGCGAGCACGATGAGCGCGGCGGGACCGACCACCTGATACGCGCGACCCGCGAGGAGCGACGGAAGCGCCTCGTTCAGGAGCTTGCCGTAGTCGTAGGCGGGCGATTGAACCCCGAGCCCGACGAAGGACAGCGCGGAGATCGCCGTCAGCGACGCGGCGAAGGTGGAGGCCGTCAGCACCAGGATCGGTTCCGCGATGTTCGGCAGGACGTGCCGACGCAGGACGGCGAGCGGCGGCACACCGAGCAGGCGGGCGGTCTCGACGTAGTCGCGATGCAGGACCGATCCGGCGAGATTGGCGGCGAGCCGGGCGAAGTAGGGGATGCCGGAGACCCCGATCGCGACGACGGCCGAGGGAGCGCTCGCCCCGAGGATCGCGGCGACGACGAGAGCGAGCAGGAGACCCGGGAAGGCGACGAGGCTGTCGATCGCGCGCAGGGCGAGCTCCCGCGGCCCGCCCGGGCAGGAGCTGCACGACTCCGCCGAACAGCACGCCCCCGACGACGGCGATGAGGGTCGCCCCCGCGGTCATCAGCAGCGTGAGACGGGTCGCCACCAGGCTTCGGGCGAACATGTCGTGCCCCACGGCATCCGTCCCCAGCCAGTGCTCGGAGCTCGGCGGCTGCGACCGTGGACCCAGGGCGTCGGCCTGGCTCTGGAGCACGAGGGGAGCGACCACGGCGATGATCAGCAGGAGCGCTGCGAGCGCGAGACCGGCGATGAGTCCGGCGCTGCCGGCGCGCCGCCCGGGGGCGCTGCGCGTCGTGGATGCGACAGGGTCAGGAATCTGCATGACGTCCTCCGAGGGTGCGCGGGTCGACGATGCCGAGCAGGACGTCGACCAGCAGGTTGACCAGAGCGGCGACGAGGCCGATGACGAGCACCATCCCCTGGATGACGGGGAAGTCGCGGTTCAGGATGGCCTGGATGATTCCGGTTCCGAGGCCGGGAAGCGCGAAGACGCTCTCGATGACGAGCGCGCCCCCCAGCATGCCGCCCAGGATCAAGCCGCTCAGGGTCAGGGTCGAGGTGAGGAGGTTCGGGAGCGCATTGCGGAGGTACAGCGCGGCGGCACCGAGACGCCATCCGCGCGCGGTGCGCATGTAGTCCTCGGCGAGCGCCACCGCCGTCTCCCGACGCACGAGACGCGACACCATGCAGATCGGCCCGACCGAGAGCGCGAGCACGGGGAGGACGAGCGAGGCGACCGGGGCCGACGCCACGTAGGCCGGCGGGAGGAGCCACAGAACGCCGACGCCCGTGCCGAGGAGGACGACGAGGATCGTCGCGAAGATGTAGCCGGGCAGCGAGTCGAGGAGACCCGTGACCGCGCCGAAGCCGGTGTCGAGCCACGAACGTCGTCCGCCCCGGGTGAGCACACCGATCGTCAGACCGAGGGGAATCGAGACGAGCAGCACCAGGACGATGCTCGACAGCGCGATCGCCGCGGTGAACGGAAGGCGTGCAGCGATCAGTTCCGCAACCGGGCGCCCGTACATGAAGGACTGTCCGAGATCGCCCTGCACGAGTCCGCCGACGTACACGGCGAATTGCTGCCACACCGGCAGGTCGAGTCGCAGCCGCGAACGCAACGCCTCGATCTGCGCGGTCGTCGCGTCAGGACCGGCCAGCGCCACGGCGGGGTCGCCGGGGATGAGCTGGACGATGAGGAAGGACACCACGACCAGCACCGCGATCGTCGCCGCCAGTCCCGCCGCACGGCGCACGGCGAACCCGATCCAGGGGGAGGTCGCTGTGCGACGTGGCGACGACCGAAGCGCCGGCCGAGCGTGCGCGAGCTGTGTCATGGTGTCCTCCCCCGTCGTCACTTCGTGATGCGCATCGTCGACACGTCGAGGTAGTCGCCGAAGGCACGGATGCTGAATCCGTCGGCCATGAAGACGATCCCGGGCGTGCTCACCAGCGGCAGCGCGTCGACGCGCTGGAGGATGCTCTCCTGCGCGTCGCCCAGGGCGGCGCACTTCTCGGTGGCATCCGTGGCGCTCATCGCCCGCAGGAGGGCCGCGTAGCCCGCGTCGTTCGCCGCGCCCGTCTTCGACCGGCCCCCGTCCTCGGTCACCGGACCCATCGCCCGCAGGAGCGACGACGGCAGCGTGCCCATGATGTTCACGTCGCCCTGCAGCGTCATGTCCCACTCCGACCCGCCGGCACCGGTCGTGGAAGACCAGGTGGCGTTGTCCAGCGCGTTCACCTCGACCGTCGCGCCCTGCGCACGCAGGACCTCGGCGATGTAGTCGTTGGCCGCGCCGAACCCGGTGGTCCCGATGAGGCGGATGGTGACGCCCGACAGGGTGTTCGTGGCATCCGCGTCGTACGAGATCGCGCCAGCCGGGTCGTCGACGACACAGGCGAGGGCGTTGGAGGCGAGCGTGTGCAGCACCTCGCCGCGTCCGTTCGTCACGACGTCGTTGACCGCGCTGGGGTCGATGGCACGGGCCACGGCGAGGCGCAGATCGCGGTCGTCGGCGAAGATCGTGCCGGGGCGCTCGTTGAAGACGAGGTAGCTCGTCGAGTTGGTGTACGTGACCGAACGGAATCCGCTCGCGCCCTCCATGCGGTCCACGGCGTCGCCGAAGACCGGGGCGAGATCGATCGCTCCCGCCATGAGCTGCGTGGCCACGGTGGCGTCGTCCGCGATGGGGGTGAGCACGACCGTGCGGGCCGGGCGGCCCTCGAGAGGCGTCGCGAACGCGGGCCACTGGTCGTAGCCCTCGCGCAGCGCGAAGGTGTACGACACCGCGGGCTGCGCGGCGGCAAGGGTGTACGGGCCGGTGGTCGCCCCGGCGACCGTCCCGGCCGCGAGTCCGTCGAGATCGGCGAGGCCGGGAGCGCACACGATGCCGGACTGCGGCAGGCTGACACCCACGGGGAGGTCCGACCACGGCTCGGACAGCGACACTTTCACCGTGCCGGCCGCGTCGTCCGCCGTGACCGTCGCAGTCCCGGCGCCGATGGCCAGGCTGCGAGCCGACGACCCCGTCTCGGGGTCCATGAAACGCGCGAGGGACGCGGCGACCGCGTCGGGCGTGAGGGGCGATCCGTCGGAGCAGGTCGCGTCATCGCGCAGGGTGAAGACGTAGTTGCTCGCATCGATGGCCTCCCACGAACTCGCGAGGCCTCCCACGAGCACATTGCCGTCATCGCGGCGCAGCAGGGTGTCGTAGAGCAGCCGCGCCGTCGTGTAGTCGTCGGTGGCGCGCGAGAGGGCTGGGTCGAAGGTGCTCGGATCGGTGAGCAGCGTGGTGCGGATGGTCTCCACATCGCTGCCGCCGCCATTCACCTCCCCGCCCGCCGCACAGCCGGCGGTCGCGAGCACGCCCACCACGGCCAGAGTGGATGCGAGAAGACGATGCGATCGCGCCACGATTCCTCCAATTGGATACAAGAACTGCTATTCGGGATACTTTCCCCCATGATGTGGCGTCCGCGCGAATCGGCCACCCCATCGACGAAGACCGCACGAATCGTTCGATCGGAAGGCACCGGACGCATGGATATCCCCGAGCTCGACGCACTGGATTACCGCATTGTTAACGCGCTCCAGCTGCATCCACGCGCCTCGTGGGCCGAGTTGTCGAGCGTTCTGTCGTCGGATGCGAGCACGCTGTCCCGCCGCTGGAGCCGCCTCATCGACAGCGGAGCGGTGTGGTCGAGTTGCTTCTACATGCCGCTCGAGCGCCGGAAGCGGCAACCTCTCGCGTTCGTCGAGGTGCTCTGCCACCCGGCCGGCCTCGGCGAGACCGTCGACGCCCTGACGGTGATCCCCGAGGTGTTCAGTGTGCACGGCACCTCGGGTGACCGGCAGGTCTACGTCACGGTGGGCGCGACCTCTCTCGCGGAGATCGATCGGTGCGTACGCTCGCACATCGCCACCGCACCCGGTGTCACGACCACACGCGCGCACTATGTGCGGCGGGTCTTCCAAGAGGGCGGGCAGTGGCGCCTCGGCGCGCTCACCGACGCTCAGGCCGCGGCGATCGCCGCCCGACGACCCCAGCCGGCGTCCGACCTCGCGGCGGAACCGAGCCCCGAGGAGTGGAGTGTGCTCGAAGCACTGGCCGACGACGTCCGCCGTCCACTGGCTCACATCCGGGAACGCACCGGCGGCTCACTGGCGGCGGTATCTCGACGGGTCACGGCACTGCTGGGCGCGGACTGGGCGCACTGGCGCATCGACGTCGCGCACCGCGCGCTCGGCTACGAATGCGCGGTGATGCTCTGGCTGCGCGCTCCCCAGGAGAATCTCGAACAGATCGCCACGTCCTTCCGACTCCTGCCGGAGTCGCGCCTCATCGCCTCGGTGACCGGGCCGGCGAACCTCGCGATCTCCCTGTGGCTGCGGGACCTGGCCGACCTCGACGACCTCGAACGGCGTGTGGCCAAGGTCTATCCCCAGCTGTCGTTCACGGACGTATGGGTCGTCCCCCAGGTCTACAAGCGAGCGGGCCACATCCTCGACGCGAACGGGATGCAAGCGCGGCACGTGCCCTTCCGCGAGAACGGCGGCGACTGAGCACGGCGCCATCCCGCCGCGGACCCTCCGGGCGCAGCGCGAACGGCCTGGGCTTCAGCGGACCGCATAGGGGGGCACGTAAGAACGGTGCGCACACACCTAAATCGCTTTTAGATCTGTCAGCATCGAAGTAACATCAGTTCATGGCTAGTCCGACCCCGGTCCCCGTCACACGCGGCCTGCGAACGATCGGGCAGAACGTGGCCGATCAACGGAAACTGATGAATCTCACGGCCAAGATGGTCGCCGAGCGGGCAGGGGTCAACCCCCAGACGATCAGCAAGCTCGAGAACGGCGAAGGCACGACGCTGGAGATCGCTCTGCGCGTGCTGCGCGTCCTCGGCCTGCTGGATGCCGTCGTCACCGCGACCGATCCCTTCCAGACTCCACGCGGACGGCTGATGGCCGACGAGAAGCTGCCGCAACGGGTGCGGGTCCGCGGCGATGGCTGATAACTACACGGTGACGACGACGCTCCGGCGCGAAGAGGTCGTCGCCGGAATCCTGTACCGGGCTCGCACGTCCGGGACGTTCGTCTACGACACCGACTACCTGCGCCGCCGCGACGCCTTCGCCCTCGTCCCCGCTCTCGGGCTGTTCCCCGGCCCGCAAAGCCTCGGACCGCCGAACCCCTTCAGCGACTCCGCACCCGACACCTGGGGACGAAAGGTGCAGAACCGTGCCGCGGGCAGACGCCTCGACGACCTCACACTCATGCTCGGAGTGAACGACGAGGGACGCCAAGGCGCGACACGCTTCTGGCGGGACGGAACGGCTCTCGCCGACGGCGATGGGGTGCCCGCCGAGGCGGA
This sequence comes from Microbacterium sp. SLBN-111, assembly GCF_049739645.1. Lineage (NCBI taxonomy): Bacteria > Bacillati > Actinomycetota > Actinomycetes > Micrococcales > Microbacteriaceae > Microbacterium > Microbacterium sp. SLBN-111. The sequence continues at coordinate 1,527,606 of NZ_JBMGQH010000001.1, read as the reverse complement.
CCTGTCGGAGATCATCCGGGTCGCCGACCAGATCGAACGCGACGATCCGGACATCGACGAGGTCGCACTGCGGCGCCTGTTTCGAGCGACCGGCTCCCTGGGCGGGGCACGGCCCAAGGCCAACGTCCGCCTCGGCGACGAGTTGTGGCTCGCGAAGTTCCCCAAACCTCGCGGCGATGACTGGAACGTCATGGCTTGGGAGGCATCCATGCTCGACGCGATGGACCGCTGGGGGATCGACGTTCCCGCTCGGCGAACGAAACAGATCACGGTGGAGGGGACCGTCCGGACGGTCCTGTTCCTCCGTCGGTTCGATCGGGGACCCGGGGGAACCCGTATCCCGTACATCTCGGCGATGACGGCGCTCGAAGCCCAGGACGGCGAGGGGGGTGATTGGCTCGACCTCACCGATTTCGCGCGAGCCCACGGCGCGGACGTCACGCAGTTGTGGCGGCGTGCGGTCTTCGGGGTTCTGGTCGGCAACCTCGACGATCACTTGCGCAACCACGGCTTCCTCCGCCGAGGAGGCGGTTGGGCGCTCTCACCCGCATTCGACGTGAACCCCGAACCCCGTGACCACGGCGATGATCATGAACTCGCGCTCTTCGGCACCACGACCCTGGATTTCAGCGACTTCCTCACGAAGGAAGCCCTGTCGACGTTCGGAGTGAGCCCCGCCGAGGCTAGAGCTCACCTCGACGCGCTGCTCCCCCTCCTCGAGGCCATGCCGCGGTTCGCCGAGCATCACGGTGCGGACGTGCGAAGCATTCGGGTCATGCAGACCCGCCTCGAAGCGGCGGCGACCCGTCTCGGGTGAGGCCTCCGCCGCTACGCGGCGCGACGCCCGGATCGCACCCGGAACCACAGCGTGAGCTCGGCGAGCGCCCGCGCGGTGACCGTGGCATCCGTCGAATCGAGGTCGTCGAAGCTGTCGCGAAAACCCTCCGGCGGAGCCGAGGTCGACGTTCCGAGTGGCTCGTACCCCATCGTCCAGTCGGGGAAGCGGCGGTCGGCGATCGACTCCGACACCAGCAGCCGCACGTCGCGGTGGCGTGGGTCGCGGCCGATGCGGTCGATGGCATCCCGAACCGACGACTCCGGCCCCTCGAGCACCTGGAGGAACCGTCCGCGGCGGTACAGCAGCAGACCCGACAGGTCGGAATGGACGTTCGCGACGCGGCTCGACTCGAGGAGCCGCGCGAGGTCGTCGTCGTCGAACGGCTCGGCGGCCGTGCTCGAATACGTCATCGAGTAGAGGTCGTCGGCCATCAGGACACCGCCGATCCGGGGAGGGCGTCGGGCACCTGACGCAGTTCGATCACGGGATCGGCGACGGCCGCCGCCTGGGTGTGCGCGTGGGTGACGGCAGCCATCGCCGCGACGAGCCCGGGGAAACGGCCGACCGGACGGGAACGCCCGTTGTAGGCCCAGTAGGTTCCATCGGCCTCACGGTCGATGTAGCCCAGGAACGCCCCGCGCGCGCTCGCGACGTGGAACCCCTCCTCGACCCGCGACCACACGATCCCGGCACCCGGGCGATCGTCAACAGTCATTCAGCGTGTCCTTCCGCCCCGGCAGGGGCCCCGTTCCGAAAGTACACATGCCGGAGACGTCGGCCAGCCGCTTGACAGCCCCGCGGTCAGACCACTGCCGCGCGGATCGCGTCGGCGTCGTCGGTTCCGGATGCCTCGACCACGCGCCCACGCACGACCCGGTACATCGCGAACGAGGCGATGCTGACGCGCCGCCGCGTCGGCGGCACGTGCTGGAAGACGCCGGTGTGCGCGCCGCTCCCCCGCAGGTGCACGGCGAGGCGGTCGTCCTCGACGAGCACCTGGATGCGACGCCACTGCCAGTCGGGGAAGCCGCGCACGAGGTCGGTGTACTCCGCCACCCACGCGTCGGCCCCCGCGGGCAGGTGCGCACGGCGCACGTCCGGCGCGAGGAACTCCCGCAGCGCCTCGGGATCGTGGCGGTTGAGCACGTCGAGGAACTCCTGGAACCACTCACGCGTCTCCCAGGCCTCCACGCGCCCCATTATCCCCGTGCGTGAGGGGTCAAGATTTGTCGCCTCGCGGCGCGAGAAGCGACAAATCTTGACCCCTCACGCGCCCGTCAGCTCCTCCGCGAGGCGGCGGGCGCCGCGCACGGCGATCGCGACGCTCGTGAGCGTCGGGTTCATCGTGTTCGCGGTGGGGATGAGCCCGTTGCCGCCGACGAGCAGGTTCTCGAACCCCCAGACGTGCGAGTACGGGTCGGCGACCGAGGTCGCGGGGTCGGTACCCGCGCGCATCGTCCCCATGAAGTGCAGGCTCGAGCCATTCGGCAGCAGCCGCGGCTCGGCGATGAACGAGCCGAGCGCGGCACCCGCGCGCCGCAGCCGCTCGGTGGCCTCGGCGATCTCAGTATCCTCCCGCTCGGTCAGCGCGTACTCGATCGTGAAGTTGGGCAGCCCGCGGTAGTCGAGCTCGTCGTCGCTGAAGATCGCGCCGTCCTCGACGCGCGGGAACTTGCGCACACCGAACCCCATGTTGATGTACCCCCAGCGGTTGCCCGCGGCGGGGTGCGCGGGGTCGAGCGGGAACGGCGGGGTCTCGGCGTACATGATCTGCGCCGAATACGGGTGCTCGGGTTCGGAGAACGGGATGCGATTGACCGCGGCGACCGGATCCGCGGGGTTCATCGCGCGGCGGTCGAGCTCGGCCTGCAGCTCGTCGTCCGAGACGAGCTCGCTCATCCGCTCGCCGTCGAGCACGACGGTGCCGATGACGACGTGGTGCTCGGTGAGGTACCGGCCGAGGGGAGCGGGACGGATGCCGGAAGCCCAGAGCAACTGCGGCGAGCGGAACGCGTCGGCGGCGACGACGACGGCATCCGCCGGCACGAACTCCTCCTCGTGCGTGCGGAGGTCCTCCACCACGACGCCCTGCACGCGCGCACCGTCGTGCTCGATGCGGCGGACGAGGGTCAGGTCGCGCAGCTCGAACCGGGCCGCGGTGTCGGTGCCCGGCTCGATCAACGGGCCCAGGACCGTGTCGGTCCCGGCCCACCGCATCGTGCCGTCGGGCTGCGGGTCGCCGGCGACGGGCAGTGTGCTCACGCCGTAGCCCTCGGGGAGCTCGGCCCCGAACTCGCGGTCGAGGAGCGTGCGGATGGCGGCGCCCACGGGCGAGTCCGAGAACGCCGCGCTCTGCTTGTGCAGCAGGTCTTCCGCGGTCGAGACGAGGTCCTCCCACTCGTCGTCGGGGATGAAGTCGAGCTTCTCGCTGAACGCCGGGCGCGGGATCGCGCACGTCCAGTGCGCGCCCTGACCGCCGACGTTCGTCGCGGCGGCCGCGGCCGGGAAGGTCGGGGCGTGCGCAGAGCCCTCCCCACCGAAGTCGAGCAGGTGCGTGCCCTGGCGCGCCGTGAACATGCCCTCGACGATCGTGCCGGACGGGATGCCGAGCGAGTCGCGGAATTCCCCCGCCTGGGGCCCCTGCGACCGCTCGCGCGCGCGGGCCTTCTCGTCGGGGTCGACGATGTTGCGCACGCTCTCACCCGGGCGCTCGGTCACCTGCGGGCCGGCCTCGAACATGACCACGCGCGCGTGCGGAAGCGACTCGAGCAGCACGCGGGCGTACGCGGCGCCGATGGGTCCGCTGCCGACGACGGCGATCGTGGGGGTCTCGGACATGGTCTCTCCTTCGAGATCAGGCGGGCTGAGAGATCAGGCGGTCTGGCGCTCGGCGTCGGTTGCGGCGTCGACGGGCGCGGGCACCTCGTCGGACAGACGCCCTCCGGGCAGCAGCAGGGCGAAGACGATCCCGCAGGCGTAGACGAGCGCGAGCCCCAGGAACACTGGAGCGAACGTGTCATGGTAGATCACCGCGACCGCGTCCTGCACCTGCGGGGACGCGGCGCGCACCACCGCCGGCGTGAGGGTGCCGGCATCCAGTCCGGGCGGGAGGTGCGCGGCGACACCGAACCCGACCACGCCGCCGACGATCGCCGTCCCCACGGCCGACCCCACCTGGCGCACGAGGTTCGTGGTGGCGGTGACCGCGCCCAGGTCGGAGCGGGCGGCCGCGCTCTGCACGACGGCGAAGATGAGGTTCGTGAACGAGCCGGTGCCGATACCGACCACGGCCATCACGACCATCGGGACCCACAGCGGCAACCCCGCGGGCAGGGCGGCCATGACCGCGAGTCCCGCGGCTCCCAGGACCGTGCCGAACACGGGGTAGAAGCGGTAGCGACCGGAGCGGCTGACCAGCCAGCCGGTGAGCAGGTTGCTGACGAGCATGCCGAGCACGGTCGCGATCGGCACGAGGCCGGACAGGGTCGCGGTCGTGCGGTACGCCATCTGGATGTACGTCGGCACGAACGCGACGATCGCGAAGAGGCCAGAACCCACGATGAGCGACAGGCCGAGGCACGCGAGGATCGTGCGGTTGCGGAGGATCCGGGGCGGCAGGATCGGTTCGGCCGCGCGCCGCTCGATGCCGATGAGGGCCAGGATGCCGATCACCGCGGCCGCCGCGCAGGCCAGTGCCGCGGGACGCAGGGCATCGTCGCCGATCCAGGTGACCGCGAGCACGAGCGCGAGGAGCGTGCCGGTGAAGACGATCGAGCCCGGGATGTCGAAACGGGGGTGCGCACCACCGGGGAGGCGCGGGACCGCGACCGCGGCGAGCGCGAAGGCGGCGAGACCGATCGGGATGTTGATCCAGAACACCCAGGACCAGCCCCAGAAGTCGGTGATGAGACCGCCGACGACGGGTCCGACGACGATCGCGACGGGGAAGGCGGTGCCGATGATCGCCATGTAACGCGGGCGCTGTCGCGGGCTCGTGACGCGGGCGATGATCGTCTGCGACATGAGCTGGATGCCGGCGGAACCCAGCCCCTGGACGACGCGGGCGGCGATCAGCCACCCGAGGTCGGGGGCGAAGCCGCACGCGAGCGAAGCGACGAGGAACAGCCCGAGCGAGACGAGGAACACGCTGCGCGGGCCGACGACGTCGCCGAGCTTGCCGAGGACGGGCAGCATCACGGTGGCGGCGAGCGTGTAGCCGACCATGATCCAGCTCATGTACTCGAGCGCGCCGAGATCGCCGGCGATCGTGGCGAGCGACGTCGAGACGACGGTGTGGTCGAGGGCGCCGATGAACGACACCGCGAGAAGGGAGACGACGAGAATGCGGATGCGAGCGGGGGAGAGAGTCATGCGTGGGGCGCCCGTACGACCGGACGATCGACGCGACCGTATGTGCCGCTCCGGCTCCCTCACCGGGCGAACGGACCCGTGGGCCCCGACGTCCCGTCCATCATACCCGACTTATGTCGGTTTTCAACATTAGCGAAGGGCGTTCGACAGCACCGTCGCCGCGCCCGAGAGCGCCTGTCCTCCGTCGACGCCGATCTCGGTTCCCGTGAGGAAGGCGGCAGCATCCGACAGGAGGAAGGCCACGGTGTCGGCGACCTCGACCGCCTCACCGACACGCTGGAGCGGGATGATCGCGGTGTTCGCCTCCGCGAACGCGGCCGGCGCGGATGCCGTCATCGGGGTGCGGATGAAGCCAGGGTGGACCAGATTCACCCGGATGCCACGGGGTCCGAGTTCCGTCACGCTCGCGTGGGTGAGCCCGCGCAGCGCCCACTTGCTCGCGGTGTACGCGGCCGTGTAGTGCCCGCTGAGTCCCGCCACGGATCCGATGTTGACGATCGAGGAGCCGGCATCCATCGACGCAAGGAGGGCCTGGATGCCGAGCATGGCACCGGTGACGTTGACGGCGAAGACGCGGTCCCAGTCGGCGCGGGAGAGCTCGCCGATACGCGCCCGGTGCGTGATGCCGGCGTTGTTCACGAGCCCGCGCACGCGCCGGCCCTCGAGCGACGCGGCGAGTGCGCCCCAGTCCTCCTCGGACGCGACGTCGAGGCGCCGGTACTCGACTCGGCCCGCGAGATCCGCGGCACGATCACGCAGCTCCGGCGCCTCGTCGGCCCGGTCGACGGCGACGACGTCTGCCCCGAGGTCGGCGAGGAGCAGGGCTTCCTCCGCACCCTGCCCGCCAGCCGCGCCGGTCACCACGAACAGGTTGCCGGCGATGCCCGGAAAGCGCAGTTCCGTCATCGTCCGGTCGGGGAGCCCGAGGCGTCGGCGCGCACCCGCGCCCGGGAACGCGCGCGCGCCCGCGGGACCGCTGGCGCGGCGACCCGCTCCCCCACGACGTTGACGATCTCGCCGACGCCCTCGATCACCATGCGCACCTCGTCGCCGGGCTCGAGCGGGCGCGGGTCGAGCGCGCCACGGCGCCCCCACAGCTCACCGAGGCATCCGCCGTTGCCGACCGTGCCGGAGCCGAGCACATCGCCCGGCACCACCACGGAGTTCCGCGCGGCGTACATGACCAGCTCGGGGAACGGCCAGCCCATGTTCGACACCAGGTCGGCGCCGATGAGCTCGCCGTTGACGAACAGCTCGGCGCGCACCGCGAGGAAGCCGTCGGCGTCGAGGTACGGCTCGAGTTCGTCGGCCGTGACGATCCACGGTCCGAGCGTCATCGCGAAGTCCTTGCCCTTGGCGGGCCCCAGCCGCACCTTCATCTCCCGCGACTGCAGATCGCGCGCGGACCAGTCGTTCATCACGGTGTAGCCGAAGATGTGGGACGCCGCGTCCGTGGCATCCAGGTTCTCCCCATCCGAACCGGGCACCCCGCCGATGACCGCCGCCAGCTCCAGCTCGATGTCAAGCCGCTGGGTCTCGGGGATCGCGACGACGTCGCCGGTCGCGCGGACCGTGTGCGGGTTGGTGAAGTAGAACGTCGGGGCTTCGTACCACTCGGGCACGACCTCGCTCTTGCCGTCGACCGACGCGCTCACGCCCTCGACGTGCTCCTCGAACGCGACGAAGTCACGGATCGAGGCCGGCACGAGCGGGGCGAGCAGGCGGACGTCGGCCAGTGGCCGGGCCGCCCCGGCGTCTCGCCGCGCGTACAGTGCGGAAGCGGCGGCGAGACCCTGCGCGAGCACCTCGGCCACGCGCAGTCCGTCGGGGAACGGGATCACCGAATCTCCGTCGACGAACCCCTCCCCGATGTCGGCCCCGTCGACCCACCGCGCGATCCTCACGCGTGCACCCGCGTCCGCAGCAGCGCCTCGGCGTTGCTCCCCAGGATCGCGATCGCGTCGGCCTCGGCGAGCCCCGCGCCGCGGACGAAGGCGACGGGGTCGTCGAGCCCCATGTCGAACGGGAAGTCGCTGCCCAGCAGCACCCGGTCGGCCCCGGCGACCTCGACGAGCCAGCGCAGCGCCCGCTCGTCGTGCACCACCGTGTCGAACCACAGCTTCGAGAGGTAGCTCGAGGGCGCGTGCGCGCAGCCGTGCGCCTCGGGCCGCACCTTCCACGCGCGGTCGGAGCGGCCGATCGCGGTGGGAAGGTATCCGCCGCCGTGCGCCGCGACGAGCCGGAGCCCCGGATGCCGGTCCAGCACGCCCGCGAAGATGAGGTGCGAGAGCGCGACGGCGTTCTCCGTGGGCTGGCCGACCGTGTTGGAGAGGTAGAACCGGTCGAGGCGCTCGTCGAGCGAGCAGCCGAAGGGGTGCAGGAACACCACCGCCCGGAGCTCGGCGGCGCGCGCCCAGAACGGCTCCAGCCGGTCGTCGCTGAGCTCGACGTCGCCGGCGAACGACGAGATCTCGACGCCCGCGAGCCCGCGCCCGAGCACCGCGTCGTCGAGGGCGTCGACGACGAGGTGCGGGTGCTGCAGCGGAACGGTGCCGAGTCCGACGAGACGGTCGGGCGCCGCCGCGACGTGTTCGGCGATGAGGCGGTTCGCCTCGCCGGTCGTCCACGTCGCGAGACCCTCGTTCGCCCACGGGTAGAAGTGGTTCGGCGACGGGCTGACCCACTGCCGGTCGACGCCCTGGGCGTCCATCGCGGCCAGGCGCGCCTCGACGGAGGTGAGGCGCGGAAACCGCTCGCCGATCATGCGACCCGAGGCCTGGAGGCTCGCGAGACCGTTGCGACGCAGCTCGAGGTCGGCCGCGGCCTGCACCTCGTCGGGCACGCGCCGCTCCACCTCGGCGTGCAGCCCCGGCATGAGGAGGTGGGCGTGGACGTCCGTGACGCCGTGCCCCGCGACGGCGCTCATGCGCGGGCCGCCGTGAGCTGCGCGACGCCGAACATCAGGCCGCCCATGTCGGCGTCGCGGACGCCGTCGAGCTGCCATTGACCGAGCTGCACCGACGCGTCGACGATGGCTTTGGCCCGCGCGACGCGTCGCTCGTGGAACGCGTCCCACAGCGCCTGGTCCACGGCATCCCGTCCGATGAGCAGCTCGGTGAGCACCGAGGCGTCCTCGAGTCCCTGCGCCGCGCCCTGCGCGATCGTCGGCGGGCAGCTGTGCGCGGCGTCGCCGATCACGACGACGCGGCCGCGGTTCCACGGCGCCTCGACGAGGTGTCGCGTGAACCAGGTGTAGTTGGCATCCGCCCCCGCCTCGATGTCGGCGCGGATGTGGTTCCACGGACCGTCGTACGCACGCGACTGCTCGACCATGATGCGCCGCGCCTCCTCGGGCGACACGTGCGAACGGTCCTGCGCGGCCTCCACCAGGAACGCGTACATCGTGTCGTCGCCGGTGGGCGTGTACCCGGCGATGTACATCGGCCCGCCGTAGTACAGCTCGCTGCGGTCGACGTCGGGCGGCAGCGACACGAAGGTCCGCCAGATGCCCATGCCCGTCTGCTCGGGAGAGACGTGGATGCCGATCAGCTCGCGCACCGCGGAGTGCAGGCCGTCGGCGCCCACGAGCAGGTCGAACATGCCCACGGACTCGCCGTCGACCTCGACCGTGACGCCGTCGTCGGTCTGCGAGAGCCCGGTGATCCGCCGACCGAAATGCACGCGGGCGCCGTGCGCCTGTGCCGCCGCGAGGAGGATCCGGGCGAGATCGGGGCGCGACATGCCCATCGTCGAGGGATAGTCGGGCCCGCCGGTCTTGAGGTCGGGAAGGGCGGCGACCACGGGCGCACCGGGGCCGGGGGCGCGGAGATTCAGTCCCTCGAACGCCTTGCCCGCGGCTGCCACCTCGCCCCACACGCCGAGCTCGTCGAAGACGCGCAGCGCATTGCCCTGCAGCGTGATGCCCGAGCCGCGCGTCGGGAGGGCGGGCTGGGCGTCGTAGAGGTCGACCTCGACCCCGGCCCTCGCGAGGAAGATGGCGGATGCCAGGCCGGCGACGCCGGCACCGGCGATGGCGACTCGTTGGACGGCGGTCATGTCAGAACCTCTCTGTTCTTACGACGGGGGGATCGGGTTTACAGCAGGGCGACCGGATTCACCGGCGACCCGACAGCGCCGGTGATCGGGAGCGGCGGTGCCGAGAGGAGGAACTCCCAGCGTCCCGCGGAGGCGCACGCCTCGGCGAGCGCCTCGAGGTTCCACATCTCGCCGATCGTGAGGCCGAGGTTGGGGATCACGACCTGGTGGAGCGGCTGGAACGCCGGCACGTCGAACTCGTTCGGCCGCACCTCGAAGCCCCACGTGTCGGTGGCGATAGCGGCGATCTCGGTGCGGTGCAACCACCCGGCGGTCGTGAGCGACAGCCCCGGTGCGGGGCCGCCGGCGTAATCGCCCCAGCCGTCGCGGCGCACGCGCGCGAACTGCCCGGTGCGGACGAGCACGATGTCGCCGCGTCCGACACTCACGCCCTCGGCGGCCGCGCACGCGTCGAGGTCGGCGGCGGTGATGGCGTAGCCGTCGGCGAGTTCGCCGGTCTCGGGGGCGAGGTGGCGCCCGACGTCGAGGAGCACGCCGCGCGACACGATGACGTCGGCGGCGTGCTCGATGCCGGTGACGAGGTCGCCGTCGCTCGTGACGACGTCGCCCGCACGGCGCCCGTTCCACGCGAATCCGTGGTCGAAGATGTGCCCGAGGCCGTCCCACTGGGTCGAGCACTGCAGGGGCATCGCGATGACGTCGTCGGCGCCGCCGATGCCGTGCGGGAAGCCCTGGTTGCCGCGCTCGGCATCCGTTCCCGTGTCGGTCATCGTGTGGACCGGGTTGGTGCGGCGACGCCACCCCTTTTGCGGCCCGTCGGTGTCGAAGCGCTGCGAGAGCGAGACCGAACGCCCCTCCCGCACGAGCGCGGCGGCCTCGCGACGCTTCGCGGCGTCGATGAAGTTGAGCGTGCCGAGCACGTCGTCGTCGCCCCAGCGTCCCCAGTTCCGGTACGCCTCGGCGCGCGCGGCGATCTCGGCCTCGGGGTTCTGCCGGTCGAGGTCGGCGGGGTTCTCGGACGGCGCGCTCACGCTGCGCCCTCCGCGACGCACCGCACGACCTGCGTGCCGAGCGCGCCGATGGTCCCCGTCATGACGTCGCCGTCGCGCAGGAATCTCTTCCAGTGCTGACCGTTGCCCGCGGGGCTGCCGGTGAGCAGCAGGTCGCCGGGGAGCAGCGGGTGGGTCTGGGATGCCGCCGAGATCAGCGCCGGCACGTCGAAGAGCAGATCGGAGGTGTTGGCATCCTGCATCACCTGTCCGTTGAGTTCGAGACGCACCGGGGTGTCCGCGGGGTCGACGAACCGCGCGGGCACGAGGAGGGGCCCGGTCGGCAGGAACCCGGGCGCGTTCTTCGCCCGGTACCAGTCGGTGCCGATCTCCTTCATGTCCTTGCGGAACACGAGGTCGCGCGTGGTGATGTCGTTGACGATCGTGTACCCGGCGACGTGGTCGAGCGCCTCCTCGCGCGACACGCGGAACGCTTCGCGCCCGATCACGACGGCGAGCTCGAGCTCCCAGTCGTGCACCTCGCTGGAGGCGGGCAGCACGAGCGGCACGTCATCGCCGACGACGCACGCGGTGAGCCCGATGAAGAAGTACGGCTCGCCGCTGCGGGCGCGCTCGTCCATCATGTCGGCCGCGAAGACGCGGGCCTCCTCGGGCGTGCGGTCGGTGTTCTGCGTCAGGCCCGCCGCCACCAGTTCGATGACGTGCTGGCGGTAGTTGGCGCCGGTCTGCAGCACCTGCCGGGGCTCGACGGGGGCCGTGAGGGTGACGTCCGAGAGCGGATGCCACTCCCCCGGCGCCTCTCCCGCGTCAAGGGCGAGAGCTTCGAGGCGATCCCAGTCGGGGTCGGCGAGGAACGCGTTCAGGCCACCGCCGAGCTCGTCGTCGGCGAGCGCGCGGATGCGGTCGCCGACGACGAGGCCGACGTGCACGGCATCCCCGTCCCGGAAACGCGCGAGGGCGAAAGGTGCGGTGGTCATGGTGGTGCTCACTCTCCCCGACCGGGATCGTCGTTCAGCCTCGGCCCTGGATCGCGTAGGGGTTCAGCAGCGCGTCCTTGATCTCGTCGGGCACGCCCTCCTCCGTGGCGCTGGGGCCGTCGGCGGGCGGGAACGACTCGGTCATCGACATGGGCATGGCACCGTTGCGGTACATGTTGTTCGAGCCGAGCGAGGGCTTCCAGGTGTTCGCCTCCCAGTCGGGGACGTAGTTGCGGTAGCCGCCGGTGTTCAGCTCGATGCGCAGCGTCGAGGGCTCGCGGTAGTAGAGGAACGTCTGCTCGCCGATGCCGTGGATGTTGGGGCCGTACTCGATCGGGATGCCGTTCTCCATGAGGGTGTCGGCGGCGATGAGCAGCTCTTCGCGGGTGTCGACCCAGAAGGCGTAGTGGTTGATGCGACCGGCGCGGGTCGAGCCGTCGAGGACGACGCCGAGGTCGTGCGACTTCTCGTTCGTGGTCAGCACCGAGAACACCGAGATGGGCGCCTCGTCCAGGACCGTGCGGGCCATGAAGCGGAAGCCGAGCGTGTCGACGTACCACTTCACGAACGCGTCGACGTCCGAGGTCGCGACGGTGACGTGGTCGAGCTGGCGCGGAGCGCCGGCGACCGAGCTGCGCTTCTCGGGACGGTCCGGGAAGATCGACGCGGTGTGGGGCTCGGCGCGGTGGCGCTCGACGTCCCAGTGCAGCGTCATGTTGTGGCCGAACGGGCCGGTGAAGCGGTAGGCGCGGCCGATGCCACGGCCGTCGAACCACTCCCCCTGGATGCCGGTCGCCTCGACGCGCTTCGCGGCCTCCTCGAGCGCCTCGGCCGACGACGTGCGCCAGGCCATGGTCTCGAGAGCGGGCTCGTCGCCGCGGACGACGACGACGGAGTACGAGTAGTAGTCGCCCCAGCAGCGCAGGTAGACACGGTCGTCCTCGCGCGCGACTTCGGTCAGACCCACCTGGTTGACGTAGAAGTCCACCGAGGCATCGACATCGGGCGTCGTGATCGCAACGAAGGACAGGTGCGAGAGAAGCTTGATCATCTTCGATCCTTTCGGTGAATCGGGCCATTCCGACTCTTCTTCCACTATCCGACCGAAGTCGGTATCAGGGAAGCCGATCCTGTGGATGCCACATATCGACGTGGCTTATCACCGCTCCAGGATGCCGTCGTCGTGGGCCAGCTCGGCGAGATCGCTCCCACGCACGCCGGTGACCACGGCATCCCGGAGCCGCCGCAGGGCCACACGCTCGGCCGCCTCGCGCTTCGGCGCGGCGATGCTCCGGCCTTCGACGTCGTCCGTCTCGACGTGGATCGTCGCGGCCGCGGAGTCGATCCGGACCTCGACGCGCCGGGGACCGAGCGCGACCGCCGTCAGCGCGTCGCCGATACCCGACCCTCCCGAGGCGCGCGTGAGGCTCACCCCTACCGACCCGCGCACGAGAGCCAGGACGTCGGCGGTCCGGGTCGCGTCGTGCGCGACGACGTCCAGCGGACCGCCGGCGAGCACGCGTCCCCACCCCACGGCGTCGCGCAGCAGCACCGCTGCGTCCGAAGCGGCTCCCCACGCGTCGACGACGACGTGCGCCGCGGGCGTCGGAACGATGGATGCCACGACGTCGGCGCGCAGCCGACGGCGCGCGACGACCACGGGGACGTCGAGCGCGCGGAGTCGCTCGTGCGCCGACGCGGGAGCGGGATGCGGTTCGTCGACCACGACTCCGAGCGCGTCGGTCAGCCGTTCCAGGCGGTCCCACCACGCCCCGCGACCGTCGACGACCCGCAGGACGCCGGTCTCGTCGGCATCCGCCAGACGGACGAGGGGCGCGAGCTCGGCGACCGCGGCCCGGTAGGCGGCGAGGTCGGTCCACACGGGCAGCGCGCTCATGCGAGCACCCCGTCCCGCACCGCCGCGGCCGCGCCGTCGGCGACCGCGATGACGAACGCGGCATCCGCGCGCAGCTCGTCGTACTCCATCGCCGTCTCTCCGCGCAGCAGCGCCGCGAGGGCACGCCATTCGGCGTCGTAGCCGTCGCGCCGGTCGATCGGATACACGGTGTGGACGCCGCGTCCGTCGCGGACCGTCGTCCGGGCGCTGCCGGCGTGGACGAACGGCGGGGGGAACTCGACGTCGATGCGCGCGCCGTCGGTCGCGACGTTGACCCGCCACAGCGAGTCCGCGCCGTCGGGCCCCATGACGGCGGTGAAGCGCACGACCGCGTCGGGCGAGCGGAGGGCGAGATCGAACCCGATCGGGGCGACGGGTCGCGCCCACACGACCTCGGTGGCATCCGGGACGAGGTCGCGGACGAGCGGCAGGTCGTGCACGGCGAGCCCCACGACCAGCTGCCGCACGATGCGCGCGCTCAGCTCGCGGTCGTCCGGGTCGATCGGCGGACGGGCGGGTCCCGGCGGCGCGGGGAGGGGCGCCCCCGTGACCAGCTCGTGGTACCTGCCGTTCGGCGCGAGCGAGAGCGTCACCGACACCGACCGGACACGGTCGCGCGTGGCGTGGAGGTGGTGCGTCGCGCGCGACCACGCGGGATCGAACAGGTGATTCGTACCCACCACGAGCAGCGCGCCGGCGTCGGCGCACGCGGCGACGATCTGCTCGGCGTCCTCGATCGTGGTGGCGAGCGGCTTCTCGCAGAAGATGGCCCGGCGTCCGGCCGCGAGGCTCGCGCGCACGTGCGCGGCGTGCTGCTCGGGCGGGCTGCACACGGCGACGACCTCGACCTCGGGGTCGGCCAGCAGCGCGTCGACGCCGCTCGAGGAGCGCGCCCCGAAGCGCTCCGCGATCGCGGCCGCCCGCCCGCTGCCGCCGTCGCTCACGTGCACGAGCCGGAAGTCGCCGGAGGTCCGCGCGAGCGTCGGGGCGTGCAGCGCCGCCACCCCGGGACCCGCCCCGATGATGCCCACACCCCAGGTCATGTCGCTCCTTCGCGGCCACTTCAGCCCGAATGGTGCTGAAGTTCGAGACTAATGAACCATAGATGACGCGAAACCGGGAAGGAGAAGGGTCCTCTGTGTGAAGATCGAGCATGGCCAACGTCTCCACGCTTCGCTTCGGCGCTCAGACCGACGAGGTCACCAGCCTGCTGCGGATCGTGAACATGGTCCGGCTCGGCGAGGCGGTGACGCGTCCCGAGATCGGCCGCGTCACGGGACTCGGTCGCGGCGTCGTGACGCAGCGGGTCGACCGCGCGGTCGAGATGGGTTTCCTGGAGGACGCCGAGTTCGCCCCCTCCTCCGGCGGCCGAGCCCCGCGCACCCTCCGCTTCCGCTCCGAGCGCGGACGCATCGTCGTGTGCGCCCTCGGCGGCCTGCACATCCACGTGGGCGTCACCGACCTCGACGGCGAGATCCGCGCGGAGTCGCACCGCGTGTGGAACATCGCGAGCGGCCCCGACGAGACGCTCGCGGTCGCGACGGCGATGGTCGACGAACTGCTCGAGGCCGACGGCAACCCCCCGGTCTGGGCCGTCGTGGTGGGCGTCCCCGGACCGGTCGACTTCGAGACGGGCCGCCCGGTGGCGCCGCCGATCATGCCGGGCTGGAACAACTTCGACGTCCGCTCCCGCTTCGAGGAGCGCTACTCGGCTCCGGTCTGGGTCGACAACGACGTCAACATCCTCGCCGCCGGCGAGCGCGCGCGTCGGCGGGAGGACAACCCCGACCTCATCTACTGCAAGGTCGGCACCGGGATCGGTGCGGGACTCGTGTCGCACGGGCGCCTGCACCGCGGCGCGAACGGCGCGGCCGGCGACATGGGCCACGTCCGGGTACCGGGCGCGCAGCAGCAGTGCCGGTGCGGGAAGATCGGATGCCTCGAAGCCGTGGCCGGCGGCTGGGCGCTGGTGCGCGACGCGAAGGAAGCGGTCGCCGCGGGAGGAACGGGCGCCCTCGCCGACATCGTCGCCTCCGGCGCCGAACTGGCCCCGGAAGACATCTCGAAGGCCGCAGAGCGGGGCGATGCGCTGGCGATCTCGCTCATCCAGGCCTCCGCGCGGCAGATCGGCGAGGCGGTCGCCGCCCTCGTGAACATGTTCAACCCGAGCGTCATCGTCGTCGGCGGGGCGGTCGCGGCGGCCGGAGAGCTGTTCCTGGCCGAGGTGCGTCACCGCGTGTACGAACTCTCCCTGCCGCTCGCGACGCGCGATCTGGCGATCGTGACGAGCGTCAACGACGCGCGCGAGCCGCTCCGCGGCGGGGTCGATCTCGCCCGCGAGCAGCTGTTCGAGGTGGTGTTCCCCCGGTGGTTCGCGGAGGGTCGCCCGACGCTCGCCGCGATCCGCGGAGAAGCGATCCCCGCGTAGCACTTCTTCCGTTTTTCGACATTAGTCGGTAGTTTCAGGGCTTATGGTCCTGTCCGCGCTGCGCGACGATGCGCTGCACACCCTTCCCGACGGGTATGCCCTCCGGCTCTCCCTCCCGTGGATCCGCTCGCTCCCCCTCGCCGGTCTCGTCGAGCCCGAGGTGCGGATCGACGGTCGCCCCCTGCCCGCGACGGTCCAGCTCGGCGACCGCCGCGTCGACCCCGCCGCCCTCGAGTCCGAGACCCGGTGGTGGCACGTGCAGGACCGCGTGGCCCTGCACGTGACGGATGCCGTGAGCCCTGGCATCCACGAGGTGTCGGTGTCGTTCCGTCTCGAGGTGCCGTACCTCGACGGCGGGCCCGACGGGCCCCTCCGCCTCCCCTTCTTCTTCACCCGTGCACTGGACACGGAGACCCCGACGACGGGCGTCTCGCGCGACGTCGGGAGCCTCGCGTGAGCGCGCTGCCCGCGGGCTGGACGCTGTCGGCGAGCGCGTTCAACCTCACGCCCGAGGTCGTGCGCGCCGAGCGCACGGCCCCCGACCTCGCCCTGACGCTGGTCGAACGCGGCCTCGCCTCCGCGATCGAGGTCGAGCTCGGGCAGCTCTGGCGCGGCTACCCCGCCGCCACGCTCGACGAGGCGCGCGTCCTGCGCGACCGCCTCGACGCCGTCGGCGGACGCGTGAGCATCGTCGGCGTGAGCATCGACGAGTGGGACGGGCGTCACCGCCGCACGGACGACGAGCGCCTGGCGTTCCTCGAGCCGCAGCTGCGCACCTCCGCCGCGCTCGGCGCGCAGGGCGTGCGTCTCCCCCTCGGCCAGGCGGGCGTGCTCCTCGAGCGCGCGCTGCCGCTGCTCGAGGAGCTCGACCTCGTGCTGTACGAGGAGGCCCAGGGGCACGGGACTCCCGCCGCGGCGCCCGAGGCCTACGCGCGGATCGCGGCGATCGACAGCCCGCATGTCCGCCTGCTGCTCGACATCAGCATGCTCATGCCGGCGCTCCCCGTGACCTACCTCGATGCCCTCTCCCGCGGCGGCGTCGATCCGGCGCTCGTGGCCCTCCTGCGCAACCACTGGCGCGAGCCCGAGACCCACGGCGCGGTCATCGACCACCTGCGGTCAGGGCGCGTCCCGGGCCCGGTGCACACGCTGTACATGAACCTGCTCGTCCGCTTCGGGCGCTCGAACATCGCCGACGTGGCATCCGTTCTGCCCCTGCTCGGCGGGGTCCACCTGAAGTTCTGGGACCTCGACGACGCCGACAACCGAATTTCCGACCCGATCCGCGACGTGGGCACCGCCCTCGCCGCGACGGGCTTCACCGGCACGCTCTGCAGCGAGTGGGGCGGCCAGGAGTGGGTCGACGACGACCCGTGGGAGACGACCTCGCGTCATCTCTCGCTGGCCGCCGGTCTCCTCTCCGACCGTCACCCATCCGAACCCCTGCAGGAAGCGAGCACGCCATGACCGACCGATCTCCCATCAAGTGGAGCTACATGGACCACTGGCGGGCCCAAGGACCCGCCGGACCCTACGACCAGTGGCAGTCGCGGCTCGCGATGAAGCGCTTCCTCCAGCAGGTCGCGGCGGTCGGGTTCGACGCGATCGACACGTTCGACTTCCGCATCTGGCAGATCTTCGAGCAGTACGGGTCGGTGGCCAACTACCAGGAGTTCGTGCAGGAGCAGGGACTCGAGCGGATCGTCAACACGTTCCACGGCGTCTACTACTCCCCCGACCGCTACGCGCCCGAGGTGCCGGCGACGCACGCCACGATCCTCGAGGACTTCCAGCGGACGCTGGACATGTGGTCCGGCATCCAGCTCGACAACATCATCGTGATGCCCGGGTCGCGCTACTTCGACGAGGCCGGCGTGCCCGACGACGGCCTCAAGCACGCGGCCGACATCTGGGGGAAGGTCGGCGAGCTCACGCAGCAGTACGGCGTCAACCTCACCTGCCACCACGAGTTCTACGCCGGCATCCGCACGCGCGACCAGATCGACCGCTTCTACTCGTACGCCGACCCGCGCTACGTGAAGTTCTTCGTCGACACCGCGCAGCACTGCATCGCCGACGTCGACCCGGTCGCCGTGTACGAGAAGCACCACGAGCGCGTGACCGGCTTCCACTTCAAGGACACCCGCCACAAGGACGTCAACGACGACTACCGGATGTTCCCGGATGCCGAAGTCTCGGCGAAGACGACCGAGAAATGGTTCTACGAGATGGGGACCGATGAAGGGCTCGTCGACTTCGAGGCGATGATGCGCTCGGTCCGCGACAACGGGTACACCGGCTGGATCAGCGTCGAACACGACAAGGCCGACAAGCTCGGCGGCGACTACGCCGAGAGCACCGCGATCTCGCGCTGGTACGCCAAGAACGTGCTGGACGGCATCTACAACGAGAAGGTGGCGTGATGAGCGACGTGCGCTGGGCCTACGCCGTCAACCAGTGGGACACGAACATCGACTCGTTCGTCCGCAAGCGCGAGCACGAGCGCGCGTTCAAGACCGCGTCGATCAGCGGCTTCTCGGGCGTCGAGCTCACCGCCGTGAGCTTCGGCGCGTGGGAGCCGCTCGGGACGCCGCAGCAGATCGCCGACCTCTACGGCTCCCTCGAGGGGTTCCGCGAGGTGCTGTCCGCGTGCGCGCTCGAGGCCGTGAGCAGCTACGTGTACGACCCCTCCGTCGGGTTCGAGGTCGAGATGGGGCGCGGGCCCGACCCGCTGAACCCGGAGTCGGTCGGCGAGATCACCCGCACCGCACGCTGGTTCGCGGATGCCATCCGCCGACTCGGCGGGAGCGTGCTGGTCGTGCGCGCCGCCCCCTCCGCGTGGCAGACGGGTCCCCTCTCCGACGAGCAGATCGGCGTGCTCGCCGACCTGTGGAACACGGTCGGCTCGGCCGTCGCCGAGGATGGCATCGCCCTCGGCCTGCACGTGGACTTCCTCTCCGCGCTGCGCCTGGGGGATGGCATCCATCGCCTGCTCGCGGCCACGGATCCCGCGAAGGTCGGGCTCGCGATCGACACCGCGGAGTACGCGATCGCGGGGATCGATCCGGTCGCGCTGTACCGGCGGTACGCGGACCGCGTCGTGCACGTGCAGCTGAAGGACGCCCGCGAGACCGTGGACGACGCCGAGGCGTCGACGCCGCACGCGGAGCAGTTCATCCGCACCGAGGGCGGTGCGCGCAAGATCCTGCGGTGGTTCTACGAGCCGAGCGACGAGCGCGCGCTGGTCGACTTCGAGGGCTTCGTGGGGGCGCTGGCCGAGCACGGCTACCGGGGCTGGATCGTCGTCGAGTCCGACCAGAGCCCCCACCCCGCCGAGAGCACGATGGTCGCGGGCTGGTACGTGCAGAAGGTGCTGCAGCCGCTGCTGGGCTGAGGGGTCTCCCCTTCGCGTGAGGGGTCGAGAACTGTCGCCTCGGCTACCGAGAAGCGACAATTCTTGACCCCTCACGCGCTAGCACACGGAGGCCTGCGGCGCCGCCCCCTCGGGGCGGCGCGCGGTTGCGTGGAACCGTGGCGGGCATGGCATCCCTGCTTCGTGATGATTCGCTCTCGCTCCTGGTCCGCGGCTACGGGTTCGGGGAGCATCTGTGGCGGCGGGCAGAGAAAGGCGCCCGGGCGGTGCCGTTCCGGCTGCTCGGGCGGCCGGCGCTGCTCGTCCGCGGCGAGGAGGGCGTGCGGTTGTTCTACGACGGAACGAAGACCCGCCGCCACGGCGCGATGCCGCCGTTCATCCAGGAGTCGCTGTTCGGGCGCGGCTCGGTGCACAGCCTCGACGGCGACGCCCACCGGCACCGCAAGGCGACCTTCGTCGACGTCCTGTACGACGACGCCGAGGTCGACCGCTTACTGCCCGAGCTCGAGCGGGAGTGGCGCGACGAGCTGCACGCGTGGGTCGCGGGCGGCGAGCAGTCGGCGTACGACGCCGCGGTCGGGGCTCTGGGCCGCGCGATCATGCGGTGGGCCGGCATCCCCGGGACGCCCGCGGCGAAGACGCGCTGGGCGCGGCGGCAGGCGCAGATCGTCGACGGCTTCGGCGTGCCGTACTCGCCCGAGTACCTGCTCGCGCTCGTGAACCGCCGTTGGTCCGACCGGCACGCCGCGAAGCTGATCGAGGCGGTCCGCGAGGGTCGGCTGCACCCCGCCGAGGGCACCGCGCTGCACGCGTGGGCTCACCACCGTGACCGCGACGGCGCCCTGCTCAGCGCGCGGCAGGCCGGGGTCGAGCTGCAGAACAGCTTCCGCCCGATGATCGCCGTCGCGCGGTTCGTCGCCTTCGCCGCGAAGGAACTGCACGATCGACCCGAGTGGCGCGAGCGCATCGCCGCCGAGACCGCGGAGCGGGGGCTGCTCGTGGGAGGGGAGCTGGCGACGATGTTCGCCCAGGAGATCCGCCGCACCGCACCCTTCGTCCCGATGCTGCCCGCGTGGGCCACGACCGACGTCGAGCTCGACGGACAGCGCGTCCCCGAGGGCGGCCGCGTGCTGCTCGACATCCTCGGCACCGACACCGACGCGCGGGAGTGGCCGCGGGCGAACGCCTTCGAACCCGAACGCTTCCGCGGCGTGGAGGATTACGAAGCCCTCGCCGCGTTCGTGCCGCAGGGCGGCGCCGACGTGGCGACCGGACACCGCTGCCCCGGCGAGAAGCTCGCGATCACCGGGCTCGCGGCATCCATCTCCGCCCTCAGCGACCCGCGGATCCGCATCAGCGGCCGCGGCCTCGACGTGAACGAGCGACGGATGCCGACGAAGCCGCGTTCCGGCGGCCGGGTGCGCCGCGCCGACGCACCGTCGGCCTGCCCGTTCCACCGCTCGCGGGCGTGAGTCAGCGCGGCAGCAACCCGGCGGCGCGGTAGATCTCGTCCACGACGCGCATCGTGCCGACGGCGCGGCGGGCGTCGAGGATGCTCGCGGAGCCGGTGGTCAGCGCGTCGCGCAGGTGCTCCAACTGACGCGCATAGCTGTTCTCGGCGGGGTCGACCGCGACCTCGTGCAGCACCGCGCCGTCGGGCGAGGTCACGATGAGCCTCGCGCCCCACTGCGGCACGATGACGCTCGTCGCCCGGAGGTTTGCGGCGCTCCCGAAGACCCGCACCTCCATCGCGCCGGCGTCGTCGCCGAGGAACGACGCCCGGACCGCGGCGGGGATGCCGCCGGGGAGCCGCAGTTCGGCGTCGGTCTGCAGGTCGATGCGGGGGTCGGCGTCGTACGTCCGCGCCGACGCCGAGACCACCTCGGGCTCGCCCCACGCCGCCCGGAGCAGATCGACCGCGTAGCAGCCGACGTCCATCACCGCGCCGCCGGCGAGGTCGCCGTCGAGGCGGATGTTGCCGGGCTTCACGACGAAGTGCGGGATGCTGAAATCCACTTCGACCCGCTGCACGTCACCGAGGACCCCCGACGCGATCGTGGCGAGGAGGTCGGCGATGAACGGATGCAGGCGGTAGTGGAAGCCGACGAACGCGCGTCGGCCGCTGGCATCCGCCGTCTCCGCTATGGCTGCGGCGGTCGTGCCGTTCGCCGACAGGGGCTTCTCGCACAGCACGTGCTTCCCGGCCTCGAGGGCACGCGTCGCCCACTGGGCGTGCACGATCGGCGGCAGCGCGAGGTAGACGAGGTCGACCCGCGGATCGGACAGCACCGCGCCGTAGTCGCCCCACGCCGGGAGGTCGAGCCGGTCGGCGAAGGCGCGCGCCCGCTCCGGATCCCGCGCGCCGATGGCCACGACCTGGACGCCGTCGATCGTCCGCGACGGTTCGACCATCGCGCGTTCCGCGATGCCGCCCGCCCCCAGAATCCCGACGCCGAGCATCACCCCTCGCCGTTGTAGTAAGGCCAGGGGTTGATGCGGCGGTCGCCGCGGCGGTCGGGGCCGGTGAGCGTGACCTCGCCGGTCGCGGCCCACTCGACACCGCGCGGGAACATCCGGATGAACTCGATGCGCCGGAACGTGTCGATGTCGTGCCCGATCGTGATCGTGAACGACCGGCCCGCGCCGTACTCGTTGATCCACGCGAGCGGCTGGTCGGTGTTGATCCCCGGCAGAGCCGCGATGCCCTCCGGCGGGATGTCGACGGGGTAGTGCGACATCGGCCACACGGGCGCCTTCTCGTACGCCTCGAGGTCGTCGAACGTCGTCAGCAGAACCTGGGCGCCCTCGTACATCTGCACGCCGACGAGGATGTCGTCACCGGTGACGGTCCACGTCTCGTTGATGCCCTCGGTGATGGGATGCCGGGGCTCGGCGGTCCGCAGCAGCGCCTCGCCCCACGGACGCGGGCGCAGTCCCGTCTCCCACGCGCTGAGCTTGGCTCCGCGCATGACGTTGTACTCCTCGGGGTAGCCCCAGCGGTCCTCCTGGGCGGCGGAGCCGTGGAACCAGACGATGCCCTTGCCCTCGTCGTGCACGAAGCGGAGGATCGCGGCATCCGTCTCCGCCCCGAACCCGGTCGCGATGTCGTGGTACCCGTCGCGGCCCTCGAACACGACGATCAGCACGTCGTACTTGTCGATGACGCTCGCGGGCAGCCCGCGCGGGTCCTCGACGACGCGGACCTTGAAGCGCCCGGTGTCCTCCAGCAGGGTCGTGATCCACTGGTTGTGCAGGCGGAAGCTGCGGTGGGCGTTGTCGTGCTCGGTGGTCATGTGCCCCGAGAGGATCAGAACGTTCAGCACGTCAGTCCTTGCGCGAGAACGCGGCGTCGAAGAGCTGGTGCGGCGGCGTGATCTCGGCCAGCTTACGGACGAAGGCGAGCGCCTCGGGGCCGCCGACGAGACGGTCCATGCCGGCGTCCTCCCACTCCACGCTCGTCGGGCCGTCGTAGCCGATCGCGTTCAGGGCGCGGAACAGCGGCTCCCACGGCACGGCGCCGTGCCCGGTCGACACGAACGTCCAGCCCCGGCGCGGGTTGTCCCACGACAGGTGCGACCCGAGCACGCCGTTGCGGCCGTCGAGGTTGGTCACCGACTCCTTGCAGTGCACATGGAAAATGTGCTCGGCGTAGTCCAGGACGAACGCGACCGAGTCCAGCTGCTGCCAGACGAAGTGCGACGGGTCGAAGTTGAAGCCGAAGCTCTTCCGGTGCCCGATGGCCTCCAGCGTCTTCTTCGCGGTCCAGTAGTCGTAGGCGATCTCGGACGGATGCACCTCGAGGGCGAAGCGCACCCCGACCTCCTCGAACACGTCGAGGATCGGGTTCCACCGCTCCGCGAAGTCGCGGTAGCCGGCCTCGATCATCGCCTCGGAGGCCGGCGGGAACATCGCGACGTACTTCCAGATGCTCGACCCCGTGAACCCGGTCACCGTCTTCACCCCGAGCTTCGCGGCGAAGCGTGCCGTGTTCTTGAGGTCTTCCGCGGCGCGCTGCCGCACGCCCTCGGCATCCCCGTCTCCCCACACGCGCGACGGCACGATGTCGTGGTGGCGCTCGTCAATGGGGTCGTCGCACACCGCTTGGCCGACGAGGTGGTTCGCGATCGTCCAGACCTTCAGGCCGTTGCGCTCGAGGACGTCGAGGCGCGACTGCACGTACTCGGCGTCGTCCCAGCGCGAGACATCGATGTGGTCGCCCCAGCAGGCGATCTCGAGGCCGTCGTAGCCCCACTCGCCGGCGAGACGCGCGACCTCTTCGAAGGGCAGGTCGGCCCACTGGCCGGTGAACAGGGTGATCGGGCGTGCCATGACGAAACCTCTCAGGAGACCGGAACAGGGGATGCCACGCTCGTCCACGCGGCGGCCGCGGCGGAGCTGCGCTCGACCGCGTCGAGGACCCGCTGCACCGAGAGGCCCTCGGCGAACGACGGGTGCGGGTCGGTCCCGCCGTCGATCGCGGCGACGAGGTCGACGACCTGGTGGGTGAAGCCGTGCTCGTAGCCGAGCATGTGACCGGCGGGCCACCACGCCGCGACGTACGGATGCACGGGTTCGGTGACGAGGATCTGGGTGAAGCCCTGGCGCCCCTCGGGGGCCGTGCGGTCGTAGAACCGCAGGCTGTTGAGGTCCTCGAGGTCGAAGGCGAGCGCCCCGCGGTCGCCCGACACCTCGATGGTGAGGGCGTTCTTGCGGCCGGTCGCGAAGCGCGTCGCCTCGAACGACGCCAGCGCGCCGTTCGACAACCGCCCGGTGAAGATCGCGGCGTCGTCCACCGTGACGTCGCCGACGCCCTCGCCGGCCGAGCCGGACAGCCCCGACCCGGCGGCCTGCAGCGGACGCTGCTTCACGATCGTCTCGAGCGTCCCGGTGACGCTGTCGACGCCGAGGCCCGTGACGAACTGGGTCATGTCGATGATGTGCGCGCCGATGTCGCCGAGCGCCCCCGACCCGGCGTGCTCCTTCTGCAGGCGCCAGGCGAGCGGCATCCCGGGGTCGACGAGCCAGTCCTGCCGGTACGCCGCGCGCACCTGCTGCACCGTGCCCACGGCCCCCTCGGCGATCATGTCGCGCAGCAGGGTCACCGCCGGCACGCGACGGTACGTGAATCCGACCATCGACCGGATGCCACGCGCCCGCGCCCGCTCCGCCGCCTCGGCCATCGCCTCGGCCTCGGCCACGGTGTTCGCCAGCGGCTTCTCGCACAGCACGTGCTTGCCGGCCTCGAGCGCCGGGATCGCGATCTCGGCGTGGGAGTCGCCCGGTGTCACGATGTCGACGATGTCGATGTCGTCACGGGCGATGACCTCGCGCCAATCGGTGGCCGATTCCGCCCAGCCCCATTTCGCGGCGGCGGATGCCACGGCATCCGCGTTCCGTCCGACGACCACCGTCATCTCGACCGGGCGCGCCAGATCGAACACGTGCGGCGCCTGCCGCCACCCGACGGAGTGCGCGGCCCCCATGAAGCCGTAGCCGATCATCGCGACGCGTAGGGGCTGGGCGGAGGTCATGCCAGCACCAACTCGCGCTCGACCGGCACGCGGTTCGTGACGTAGCGACCGGGACCGCCGTCGACGCCCGGCATGATCTGCATGTAGAGCAGACGCATCGTCAGGACGACCTCGACGGTGATCTTCTCGCCCGCCGCGGGCGGCGTGTCGAGGTGGATCAGCACGTCGGGGCGGTCGGCGACGAACCACAGGGTGTCGGACTGCTCCGGCAGCTCCTCGACGCGGTACTCGCGGCCCTCGAGCGAGAACCGGAGGTCCTCGGTCGGGACCGCGACACCGTTCACCGAGGCGGCGACGCCGTCGACGGCCGAGAGCCAGAGGCTCCGGTACCACGGCAGCTGCACCGAGACGGCGAGCCCGTCGTCGGTACGACGGACGTCCTTCTCGGCGAAGAGCGAGTTGTGGGTGGCCACGCGGACTCCTAGGCGAAGGTGTCGACGAAGTGCTCGTGCGCGACCGGGGGCACGGGCTCGAGCTTCTGCGTCGTCTCGGGGCTGTACGGGTGGTTCTTCGACGGCACCGGCTCGTCGGCCGGGGGCATGAAGACGGGCTTGCCGTCGTCGCCGAAGTACATGAGGTCGAGGTCGAACGCACCCTGGTTCTTCAGGCCGAAGCTGACCCAGTTCTCCTCGAAGGGCGCGCGGGCGAGCTCGTAGCAGCGGAACTTCCAGAACTTCCACTCGCCGTCCTGCTTGAGGAAGTCGATGGCGTACTTGCACCACACCCAGTGCGCCCAGACCTTCTTGCCGAGCACCTCGTCGGGCGAGTACATGTCGGGGAACGCCTCGGCGACCTTGGGGTCGGTTAGGCCCGACTCGGTGCCGGCCATGAGCCAGACGCCCTTGGCGGTCTTGCCGTCGGCGGCCACCTCGATCACGGGGGTGTTGGTGGTGTGGAGGATGAGCTTGCCCTCGGGGTGGGGGCGGCCGCGGTGGTAGTCGGTCACGCTCTGCCAGGTCGTGTACTGACCGGCGTTGGTGTACCGGGCGCGGATGCCCTCGGTGCCCTCCTTCACCCACATCGGGATGATCTGCTCGTCCTCGAACGCGTTGTGCAGGAACATGTAGCGGTTGAACAGGTTCTCGACCTGTCCGCGGTCCTCGGCGCGCTGCGCGAGGGACTGGGCGGGCCTCGACCTGCTCGCGCAGGCGCGCGATCTCGGCGACGAGGTCCGAGATGGATGCCTCGGTGGTGGTGTTCGACACGGGTACTCCTTCGTGGGTGGTGGATGTCAGGCCGGCTGGCGCGCGGCGACGGTTTCTTCGATGGCGGTGCGCATGAGGGCGTGCTGCTTCTTGACGAGGTCGATCGGGTCGCTCTCGCCCAGGTCGCTGAAGGCGTGGCCCTCCCACTCGCTGGAGAGGTAGCCCCGGTATCCGCCCTCGACGAACTGCTTCACGATGCGCGGAATGTCCATGGCGGGCTCCTGGCCGTCGGCCCCGATGTCATAGAACTTCGCGTGGACGTGGAAGATCTGCGGCATGATGTCGAGCCACTCCTCCGGCGGCACCAGCCCGTGCATGTTGAACGCGAGGCGCGTGAACGGCCCGAAGCGCAGCGGGTCCACGCCCTCGCCCGACAGGTAGTCCTCGAACTTCTGATTGCGCACGTGCATGGGGGTCGGCTCGTGCCAGATCTCGTCCATGACCGGGAAGTGCTTCTCGTCCATGCCCATCTGGCCGAGCGTGCGCAGCAGCGTCGGGGAGAGGGAGTGCATGGTCGAGGAGAAGTCGGCGGTGAAGCCAAGGCGGTCGCTGCCGAGCTCCTCGTACACCTCGCGGATCTCGAGCACCTTCGGGTCGTTCGGGCCGGAGGGCGCGTGGATCTCGTAGCCGAGCTTCTGGTCGTACTTCTCGGCGAGGGGCAGCAGGCGGCGGAGCAGTTCCTTGCCGGCCGAGCGGATGACGACCCTCTTGAAGCCGAGCGTGTGGGCCGACTTCAGCTGGCGCGCGAAGAAGTCGTGCTCCTCGTCGGGCGTCATGTCGCGATCCTTGCGGCGCCCCATGTCGAGGTTGGTGCCGACCGCGCTGGCCTCGAGGCCGTACTTCTCCAGCGAGTCGAACCACAGCTTCACGAAGTCGTCGTCCACGTCGGGGTACGACCGCAGCAGCTGCGCGAAGTTGAACTCCACGCCCGGGCCGATGCCCTGGTCGTGCACCTCGCGGATCAGCGTCTCCGGGGTGTACAGCCCCGCGGCGAACTCGCTCGTCATCGAGTAGAGGGTGGTCCCCAGCTGGATGCCGGTCCCGGCGATGCCGTCAGTCATGTCGGTGTCCTTTCGCGGGTGGTCAGGCGCGCACGGCGTGCGACAGGTGGGCGTCGATGGCGCGCCGGGCCTCGGCGGCATCCGTGATCATCCGGGAGCCCGCGGCCTCCGCGGCCGTGCGCTGGATCGCCTGCTCGGCGCGGATGATCTCGAACGGGCTCTGCCAGTGGTTCCAGTGCCAGCCCTCGTACTCGCTGGAGACGGCGCCGCTGTAGCCGTTGTCGACGAGCAGCGTGATGAGGTCGGCGACGGGCACCGAGGGCTCCTGGCCGTTCTCGTCGATGCCGAAGAACTTGCCGTGCACGTGCCGCACCCACGGCATGATCTCGAGCCAGTCGTCGACCCGCGCCGGGCCGAAGAGGCCCGTGCCGTTGATGCCGAGATCGATGCCGAGGTCGGGGCGGCCGAACTGGTGCGAGAGCCCGATGAACCGGCCGAACCGCTGGCCGTGGTCGGCCTGATCGGCGGGCGGGCCCTGCTCGTAGTACTCGTCCCACAGGGCGACGACGGCGGCGAGCAGCTCCTCCGACGCGCCGCGGCGGCGATACGCCTCGAGGAGCGAGGGCGCGAACCCGCTGACCGTGGCGCCCCAGTCCATCGTGAACCCGAGGAAGGGCGACCCGACCCGCTCGTAGCGGTCGCGGAGCGCGAGGATCCGCGGGTGCGAGGCGTACTGATCGGCGTGCACCTCGAGAGCGAGCGTGACGCCGTACTCCTCGGCGATGGGGGCGAGCGCCTCCATCGAGTCCGGCGTGAGCGAGATCTGCACGCGGGCGATCGGGAAACCGAGCTTCGCCGCCGCCGCGATCTGCCGGCGCATGTAGGCGATGAGCTCGTCCTGGTCCATGAGCTTGTCGGGACGCAGGCCGATGTCGGCGTTGACCGCGAGCGACGTGCGGACGAGGCCGACCTCGTCGATCAGGTCGGAGAAGCGTCCGGCGAAGTGGTCGTCGATCTCGGGGAAGCCGCGGAAGCTGGAGAACCCGATGATCTCCAGGCCCGGTCCGAAGCCCTCCGCCGCGGTCTTGCGGATGAGCTGGTCGAGGTCGTATTCGCGGCCGTGGAACGCGCGGGTGAAGCTGTACAGCGTGACGCCCTGGATGGGCGTGCCCTTCAACGCGGTCATGCGAGCGCCTCCTCTGCCTGACGGGCCGTCATCGTCTTGGTGTCGTGCTCCTCGATGTGCAGCACCTGATCGTCGGCGATGATGATGTACGGGATGTAGAGCTCGAGGTCGACGCGGACCTCGTGCTCGCCGGCATCCACCGCCAGGTCGCCCGAGAGCACGGCGGAGTCGGTGGGGAACCACCACTGCTCTGTGTTCGTCTTCATCTCGGCGAACGTGAACTCCGCGCCGTTCATCTCCCAGCGCAGCGTCTCGGCCGGAGCCTCGACACCGTCGATCGTGAGCTTCGCGGCGGAGATGCAGGATGCCGGGAGCGCGCGGTACCAGGGGAGGCGGACTTCGACCGCCACGCGTCCGTCGCGGACGTTCAGCGTGCCCTGTTCGATGATGCGATCCGGGATCACCGCGACCTCCTCGTCGCTGCGGCGGAAGCCGCAGACCTCTTTGTCTTGATTTCTACAGTCTAATGTCGGTTTCCTGCATAAGCAAGGAGTCAGACGAGGGATGCCGTGATCGCGCGGGCTCCGCGGACCGCCAGCGCCACGGACGTCAACGTGGGATTGCACGCCGTCGCGGTGGGGATGACGCCGTTGCCGGCGACGAACAGACCCGGGACGCCCCAGACCTGGCTGTCGACGTCGCACACGCTCGTCCCGTCGTCCTCGGTCCCCATGCGCGTGGTGCCCTGGTAGTGCAGCGACGAACCGAGCGGCAGGGTGAAGGGCCGGTCGCCGACGGGGTCGCCGACCGCCTCGGCCAGACGCGTGATCTCCGCGCGGGCGCGTTCAATCACCTCGTGGTCGCGATCGGTGAGGACGTAGTGGATGCGGGGAGCCGGCATCCCGTACCCGTCCACGTGCGCGTCGTCGAACTCGACACGGTCGTCGGCCCGCAGGTCCTTCGCGCAGAACAGGCCGAGACCGACGATCGAGCCGGGGACGACCGGGTCGTCCTCGGCGAGCGCGATCGGCGAGGCGTCGAGCTGCATGATCTGGCCGTGGAACGGCACGGCGTCGGTGAACGGCACCCAGCTGACGCCGCTGTACTCGGCGAGGCCGGTGGTCGGGGAGTCGTCCCCGAGCGGGGCGACGTCGCGCAGGCGCGAGGCGTACACGACCTGGGACTGGTCGTTGAGGTAGCGCCCGAGCGCGGCCGGGCGGATTCCCGAGGCCCACAACAGCTGCGGGGTGCGCAGCGCGTCGGCGGCGACGACGACCGCCCGCGCGGCGATCTCGTGCTCTTCGCCCGTCCGGAGGTCGCGTACGACCACCCCGGCGGCGCGCCCGTCGGCGAGCACCACCGAGGTCACGAGCGACTCGTCGAAGAGCGTGAACCCCGGGTTCGCCCGCGTGGCGTCCCCCAGGACGACGTCCGATCCCGACCACACGAGACGGCCGTCATCGCGCCGGTGCACGGCGAGCGGCATCCGCTGCACCTTCGTCGCCTCGGTGCGGCCGGCATCGACCGCGACCGCCAGGCGCTCGCGCACGATCTCCCCGAACGGGGCGGAGTCGAAGGCGTTCCGCGTGACGCCGAGCAGGCGCTCCGCTTCGACGAGGAGTTCGTCCATGTCAGGGAGGAACGCGATGCGCTCGCTCTCGTTGGGCCACGGGCACGCGCCGGTCCAGTGGGCGGCCATGCCGCCGACGTTGCTCGACATCGCCGCGACCGGCAGGCCGTTCTCCCCCTCGAAGACGTAGCCGTCCTCGAGCAGGAACGTTCCGGGACGCGCCCCGCGCACCCCCGCCTTGGCGGCACCGGGGCTGGCGACCTTCGTCCCCCGCTCCCCCGGCCCCTCGGAGGCGACCTGCGCACGCGCGCGCTCGGCCGGATCGGCGATGTTCTTCACGTGCGCACCGGGCGGGTCGGACACCGTCGGACCCACCTCGAACATCGCGATGGTGAGGCCCGGTGCCCGCTCCGAGAGCACGCGGGCGTACGCGGCGCCCGTCGGACCGCTGCCGACGATCGCGACGTCGACCGATTCCGGGTACTCGCGTGTGCTCATGCCGTCCGCCCCAGCTCGACGATGTGGGCGACGGATGCCGCGGACTCGATGGTCGGGTAGTACTCGAGGCCGATCGGCCCGTCGTAGCCGCTCGCGCGCAGGAGGCGGAAGCGCTCGGCCCAGTCGAGGTCACCCGTGCCCGGCTCCCCGCGGCCGGGGGCGTCGGCCAGCTGCACGTATTTGATGAGGTCGCCCGCGTTCGCGAGCTCCGCCTCCATGTCCTCGCCCTCGACGGCCGAGTGGTAGATGTCGTAGAGCACCCCGAACTGCGGCGAGTCGACGCCGCGCGCGACGTAGACGGCTTCGGACGTCCGGTCGAGCAGCGAGCCCGGGTGGTCCACGCGGACGTTCACCGGCTCGAGCACGAGCGTCACGCCCGAGCCGTCGATCTGCGCGACGGCCTTCCGGTAGATCTCGATCAGCTTGTCGAGCTGCACCTGGCGCTTCCAGCCGCCGAAGCCCGTGCCGCTGCCGACGACGATGCGCGGGCAGCCGAGGTCTAGCGCGATCGCGACGCCCTCGTCGAGCTTGCGGTAGAACTCCGAGTGATCCCACGGCGGGATCATGAACTGCGTGCGCGGCTCGGCGAGCTGCGCCGTGAGCTGCGTACCGGTCTCCTCGAGCGCGGCCTTGAGGGCCGGGAGGTCCTTCGGCGTCGCCGGGGCGTCCACGCCGGTCGGACCCCAGATCTCGACGGCGTCGAAGCCGGCGGCGGCCGCCGCGCGCACGCGGTCGTGGTAGTCACCGGCCTCGGTGAAGAGCAGTTCGATGTTCGGAGCGAGCTGGTACATGGGGGTCCTTTCGTTGTGCGGGCGCGACGACCGATGGATGCCAGGGGCCCTGGCATCCATCGGGGTGCGCCCTAGCCCTTGAGGCCGCCGGCGAAGCCCTGGATGAAGCGCTTCTGCGCGAAGAGGTAGAAGGCGAGGATCGGGATCATCGAGACGATGACGATCGCGAAGATCTTGTTCCAGGCCGACACCAGCGAGCCGATGTAGTAGTACATGGCGACCGGGAGGGTCTGGTTGGCGGAGCCGCCGAGGAAGATCAGGGACGTGAAGAAGTCGTTCCACACGATGAGTCCCGCGAGGATCGCGACCGTGCCGGTGGCCGGCGACATCAACGGCAGGACGATCCGGAAGAAGATCTGCGTGCGGCTCGCCCCGTCGATGGTGGCCGCCTCTTCGTACTCGGTGCCGAGCCCGCGGAAGAAGCCGGCGTACAGGAAGATCGACAGCGGCAGCAGCATCCCGGTGTAGAGGATGATCATGCCCCAGGCCGAGCCGGTGAGTCCGAGCGAGCGGGCTCCGATGTACAGCGGCACGGTGCCGAGCTGCGTGGGCAGCACGATCGCGATGAGGAACAGGTAGTAGACGGCGCGGCTCCAGCGGCGGGTGCTGCGGGCGATCACGTACCCGGTCAGCGACCCGAGCAGCACCAGTAGGACGATGCTGCCGGCGGTGATCACGATGCTGTTGACGAGGCCCATCACGACGTTGGAGTTACCGGTGGCCGTGAGGACCTTGAGGAAGTTGCCGAAGTCGGGGGCCGCCGGGGGCGCCAGGGTCGACGACGTGATGACCTCGCGGTCGGACTTCAGCGCCGTGGTGATCAGGAAGTAGAACGGCAGGAGGAAGACCAGCGCGAGGAGCCAGAAGCCGAATTCGCGGAGCGCTGTGAGCTTGGTGTAGCGGAACATGTCAGGACTCCTCGGAGCGACCGGCGGTCACACGCTGCTGCACGACGGCGAAGACCAGGATGATAAGGGTCAGCAGCAGCGCGAGGGCCGCGCCGTAGCCGAAGTTGCCGAGGGCGAACGACTGCTTGTACACCTGCGTCGCCAGGGTCTCGGTGGCCGCGGCGGGGCCGCCGCCGGTCAGGGCCATGATCTGGTCGAAGACGCGCAGACCGTTGACGAGGCCCAGCGTCGTGGCGATCGCGACCGCGGGGCGGATGGACGGCAGGGTCACGTGCCAGAACCGCTGCCAGAGGTTCGCACCGTCGATGGCGGCGGCTTCCTCGATCTCGACCGGCACCGCGGCCAGACCCGCCATGTAGATGACCATCGCGAAGCCGATGTTCTGCCACACCAGCACGATCAGGATGGTCCAGATCGCCCACGTGGGGTCGGCGATCCACGCGCGGGCGACGTTGCCGAGCCCGAGACCGCGCAGCGCGATGTTGAGCGGACCGTTGTAGTCGAAGATGAACTTCCAGATGTACGAGGTCGCCAGGGGGCTGAGCACCACCGGCATGAAGAAGAGGGTCCGCAGCACGTAGCGGGACTTGAGACCGCGGTTCAGGCCGAGAGCGAAGGCCAGCCCCAGGATGTTGCTGAGGATCACCGAACCGAAGGCGAGGAACAGGGTGTTCCCCAGCGCGCCGAGCTTGGTGGGGTCCTGGAAGATCTTGACGAAGTTGTCCAGACCGATCAGCTGGAAGGCGCCGATGCCGGTCCAGTTCGTGAAGGCGAAGAAGCCGCCGACGCTCGTGGCGACGTAGTGGATGCCGATGACGAAGACGATGCCGGGGAGGGCCCACCACCAGTGCCCGAACTTCAGCAGTCCCGGCCGTCGCGGAGCCGGCGCGCGGCGCCGTCCGCGGCGCGGCAGCACCACGCGTTCGGTCTCGGTCCGAGCCGCCTCGCTCGGTCGAAGGGTTGTGCTCATGACGTCCTCGTCTCCGTGGGGAAGGGTGCGGCTCCGCCGCCCGGGTCCGCAGGGGTCCCGGGCGGCGGAGGAGGTCAGTTACCCCAGGCGGCATCCATGCTCTGGAGCACCTGGTCGATGGTCGTCTGACCGGTGAGGAGTCCCTGACCGCCGGTCTGCAGCGCCTCGTACACCGAGGGGTTGGGCCAGATGTTGTTCGGCAGCGGGGTGTACTGCTTGTTCTTCAGCAGGTCGGCCACGGGCGCGTAGATGGTCCCGCTGAGGTCGAGCTTGTCGAAGGCCGAGACGGGCAGCTCACCCGAGAGCTCGTAGTAGCGCTGCTGCTGCTCGGGCTGGGCCATCCAGGTGAGGAAGTCCTCCGCGGCCTGCTTGTTCTTGGCCTTGGCGTTGATCGACAGCGTGTAGTTCGAGCTGCCGAGGACCATCGGCTTGCCGCTCTTGGCGGGGAAGGGCTCGACGGCGAACTCGGCCTGCGGCGGCGCGGCCTTGGAGATCTCGACCGCCGCACCCGACGGGATGAAGCTACCGACCGAGGTGCCCTGCGCGAGGCCGTTCGTGATGGCGTCGAAGCCACCGCCCTCGGCACCGGGCTGGAAGCAGCCGGCGTCCTTCAGGTCGATGAAGGTCTGGAGGGTGTCCTTCCAGCCCTGGCTCCCGGCGAAGGTGACCTTGCCGTCGGCGCGCTGCTGGTTCCAGTCGGGCGTGGCCGAGTAGACGCGCGTCGCCGAGATGCCCTGGATGGTGAGACCCACGTTCGGGCCGGCGGCACCGGCGAGGGCGAGGAGCGAGGCGCCCTGGCTCTGCATCGAGGAGCACGCCGCGGTGAACTCGCTCATCGTGGTCGGGAAGTCGGTGAGGCCCTTCATCTTCGCGGTGCCGAGGCTCGCGACGATGGCGCCGATCGTGAAGTCGAGGGGCTGGCCGTAGATCTTGCCGTCGACGGTGTAGACCGACTCGCTGCCCGGGATGATGAGGTTCTTCGCGGTGTCGCCGAGCGGCTCGAGGAAGCCGGCCTGGGCGAGGGGGAGGATGCTGCGCGCGTCGCCGGAGCCGGGCGTGGTCTGGATGACGTCCGAGGCGTTGCCGGCCTGCAGCTGCGTGCGGATGGTCTCGCCGTACTTGTCGTTCGGCGTGGGGTTGGTGGTGATCGTCACACCCTCGTGCGACTGCTGGTATTCGTTGGCGAGCGTCTGGTAGGGGCTCTCCAGGTCGTTGGACGTCGCGAACGTGAACGTGAACGACTTCCCATCTCCCGAGCCGGTGTCGCCACCGCCGGAGCCGGAGCATCCGGCGAGGACCAGGGCGGCGGTGGCGGGGAGGGCGAGGAGACTTACGAGCCGCGTGACGCGACGGCGGGGTTGAGTCATGGCCAGCCTTTCTGACGACGTTGTCGGCGGCCCCTTCGGTGGAGCGCCTGTGCTGTGTTCCTCAGTATTGGACGGATGCGCCGAAAAAGCACATAAGTCTTGCGGATGGAGCGCATAAGGCCCGCCGGAGGGAATGGCATCCATCCCCGCGATGACACACGTGCGGCGCATAGACACCGTGGATACACTGGCGGGACGCATATCCGAGCGAAGGATCACATGGTGGTGACCGATCATGCGACGCTGTCGCGTCTCGACCTCAATCTGCTCATCGCGCTCGACGCCCTGTTGACCGAGCGCAGTGTCACGCGAGCAGCCGACCGCCTCCACTTGAGCCAACCGGCGCTCAGCGCCTCGCTCGCACGGCTGCGGGTCCACTTCAACGACCAGATCCTCGCCCGCCGCGGCAACACGTACGAACTCACGCCGTTCGCCGTGCGCCTGACCGACCACACGACGACGGCGCTCGAGGCCGCGCGACGCGTGTTCGAGAGCCAGGCGTCCTGGTCGCCCGCGGAATCGACGCGCGAGTTCTCGATCTACGGCTCGGACTACGGCTTCGTCACCGTCGGCACGATCGTGTCGCGCCTCGCCGCCGAGCGCGCGCCCGGCGTGCGGTTCCGCTACATGCTGCACAACCCCGGCATCGTGGAGGACGCCGCGACACGGCTGCGCTCGGCGGACGCGATGGTGATCCCCCACGGCCCGGTGTCGGAGCTGCCCTACCTCGACCTGTGGCAGGACGACTGGTACGCGGTCGTCTCCGACGACAACACCGAGGTCGGCGCGGAGCTCACCATGAAGAACCTCTCGGACCTGCCCTGGGTGCTGACGTTCCAGTCGCGCTCGGCGTTCACCTCCGCGGCGCGCCAGATCCAGCAGCTCGGCGTGGAGCCGCACATCGAGGTCGTCCTGGAGAGCTTCCTCTCGGTCGGACACTTCGTCAGCGGCACCCGCCGCGTCGGACTCGTGCAGTCCGCCCTCGCGCCGCATCTCCTGCGCATCGGCGGCATCCGCGTCGTTCCGCTCCCGTTCGTGGCGACGCCCCTGGTGAGCGCCTTGTGGTGGCATCCCTCCCACACGAGGGATCCCGAGCACGAGTGGATGCGAGGACTCTTCGCCGAGGCCGGCCGACTCATCGCCGCGGGGCACACGCCGCAGTGACCCCGGCGGCGCATCAGGGACGGTGATGGACCGCATCGGGAAGCCACCGCCCGCATCGGTCGCCGTTCCCGGCAGCCCGTGGCTACTCTCGAAATCCGAACCATCGTCCTGATTCGGTAATCGCGGCCCCCGGCGAGCACCGCATCGACGCCCGATGTCTGCTCAGAGAGGAGCACGCCATGGCACACCCCTTGAGGATCCTGATCGTCGGCGCCGGGATCGGAGGCCTGAGCACGGCCTCGGCCCTCGCCCGGATCGGCGCGAAGGTCGACGTCATTGACGACAAGCCCGAGATCAGCGTCGCCGGCGTCGGGTTCGGCCTGCGCATCAACGGCCTGCGGGCCGTGCGCGACATCGGTCTCCTGGAGGACGTCCTCGAGATCGGCCACCCCGCGCCCGGGATCGACAACTACGACGCCGACGGCAACCTCCTGAGCACCATGAGCTACGGCACGCAGGACGAGGGACTCCCCGGCTGCGTCACGATGTCGCGGATCGCCTTCCTCGAGCTCGCGGCGAAGCACGCTCTCGCCAACGGGTGCACGTTCCGGATGAGCACGACCGTCGCGGGCATCGCCCAGGATGCCGACACGGCCACGGTCACGTTCAGCTCGGGCGACCGCGCCGACTACGACCTCGTCCTCGGCTTCGACGGGCTCCACTCGCAGATCCGTCGCGAGTACTTCGGCGAGAAGTACGCTCCGCGCCCCGTCGGCGGGGTGGCGTGGCGCGCGGGACTCCCGAACCGCCGCAAGATCATGCAGCCGATCATCTGCCAGGGCTACGGCGGCAAGATCATGCTCACGCCCCTGTCGGAAGACCTCATGTACATGGTGCTGACCGTGGCGGAGGAGGGGCGCCCGCGCTACGACGCGAGCAAGATGGCCGAGATCATGCACGACCGCGCGGCCGCCCTGACCCGCGGGTCGGAGTTCCTGTCCGACGCGCTCGAGGACGTCCGCCACGCCGAGAACGTGGCCTACACGCCGTACTCGACCGTGTGGGTGCCGTACCCGTGGTTCCGCGGTCGCGTGATGATCCTCGGCGACGCGGCGCACACCATGACCCCGTACCTCGGCTCGGGGGCGGCGATGAGCATCGAGGACGGTGTCGTGCTCGCGCAGGAGCTCGCGAAGGACCAGTCCCTGCTGGACGCGCAGCTGAACTTCATGAAGCGCCGCCTTCCGCGCGTGCGCGCGGTGCACGAGCGGTCGATCGAGTCGATGCTCGAGGAGTTCGACTCCGTCACCGAGGAGACCTACCGCGCGCGCATCGAGCACCTCCGCCACGACGAGCCCATCGCCAACGAGTACGCGAACCGCCTCCTGCGGATGCCCTACTGAGACCCCCGAGGAGACGCACGTGTCGCACACCCCCACCCGCACCCTTGTCGTGGATGCCGCCCGCGAGAGCGCCTTCCGCCCGCTGAACGGCGTCGGCGGCGTCCCCGGCCCCGTCGAGGGACACCCCGAATTCCCCGACATGACGCCCCTGTGGCGCGAAGCGGGGGTGACGGTCGTCCGCTCGTTCGACTGGGTCTCGCGCCTGGACACGCGCGACAACCCGACGAGCCTGTTCCCCGACTGGAGCGCCGACCCCGACGACCCGGCGAGCTACAACTTCACCGCGACCGACCAGTGGGTGGACGCGGTGCACGCGATCGGCGCCGAGGTCCTGTTCACGGTGGCCAGCTCCATCCCGAAGAACAAGCTCCCGGCCGAGGACGTCGAACTCTACGGGCGGGTCGTCGAGCACATCGTCCGTCACTACTCCCAGGGGTGGGCCGGCGGGCCCGCGAAGCCCGTCCGGATCTACGAGTTCGGCGACCAGCCCGACTTCGGACCCCTGCACTTCGCGGGGCAGCCCGAGGAGTTCTACGCCATGTATCGCGCGTTCTGCGAGGCGGTTCTCCGAGTGGATGCCACCCTGACGGTCGGCGGCCCCTCCCTCGCCTTCGCGCTCGAAGCCGACGCGCCCTACCGCGAGGGCTTCCTGGAATTCGTGCGCGAGAACGACCTCCCCCTCCACTTCTTCTCGTTCCTGTGGTTCACCGACGGCAGCCGCGATCCGCTGGACTACCGCTTCGTGTCCCAGCAGCTGCGGGAGGTCCTCGACCGTCACGGGTTCGCCGACACCGACCTGACGCTCTCGTACTGGAACTACCTCGCGGTCCCGAGCAGCTCCGCACCGGCCGCCGAGAAGGGCGCGTTCCAGGCCGCGACGTCGATCTACCTGCAGGACACCGTGATCGACCACGCCTTCTTCTTCCGCGCCGACAGCGGCCGCGACCCGCACTACGGCTTCGTCGATCCGGGCGGAGTCGGCGACGTCGACGGGCGGCCCGACGAGCGATCCCACGCGCTCGCCCTCGCCGGACGAGCCCTCACCGGGCGGCGTCTGGCCGTCTCGGGCGGAGACGAGTCGGGTCTCGCGGTCGCCGCCGGCCGCGACGGCGACACCGTGCGGGTCCTGGTGGCGAACTACGTCGCCCCCGACAGCGCCCTCGCGCCGCGCGACGAGGACCGCTTCACCTTCCGCATCCCGATCGGCGAACAGCGGATCGAGTTGGGGTTGACCCTGCCGCCGCAGCGTCCCGAGCTGGCATCCGCGGGGGTGGAATCCGTGCGCATCGAGGTCCGGAACCTCCCCTGGACGGATGCCACGGTGCACGCGACCATCACGTCCCTGGACGGCGTGGCCCGCGGCCCGCAGCCGGTGACGGTGTCCGAGACCGGCGGCCTCCAGCTGGACGTTCCCCTGCCCCCGCAGTCCGCGATCCTCGTGGAACTCACGGCCTGAGGACGGGAGCTCCCGTGCGCGGTGTATCCGAGCCCAAGCAGCAGCGCAGCCGCGACTCCTTCGCGAAGGTGCGCGCCGCGGTCCTGGAGCTCCTGCACGAGCGCGGGACCGGCCAGTTCTCGCTCGCGGAGGTGAGCGCGCGGGCGGAGGTGTCCATCGGGTCGATCTACGGCCGGGTGTCGAGCAAGGCGGGGCTGCTGAGGCTCATCCAGAGCCAGGAGTTCGACCGCCTCGACGTCGAGACCGCGGAGCGCGTCGGCGCGGCCGGCGTGGGGGCCGCGGGCTTCGCGGCGGCGACGGCCGCGATCGTCACCGCCTACGCGGGGATCCTGCGCGAGAACCGCGACCTGCTGTCGCCGTTCTTCCTCCTGGGCGTGGAAGATGCAGAGATCCTCGAGCGTGGGCGCGTGTCCGGTGACGCCGGGCAGGGGGTCTTCATCGACGCGCTGCTCGCGGCCGCCGAGGAGCACCGCGTCGAGCTGGCGCCGGACGAGGCGCGCTGGGCGTTCGAGGTCTTCTACAGCCTGTGCGTGCGCTACCTCGGCCTCGGCGTGACCGCGACGGCGAGCCCGCACGACACATACGCCTGGCCCGACCTCCTCGACCGCCTCGCCCGCACGGTGTATCTCACGGTGTCGGCGGACTGAAGCGGGGCAAGGACCGTCCTGTCACCGGACGATTCGAGTCCGCTGGCGGAGCGATAGGGACCACGACCAAGACCCCTTCTTTCCGCCAAATGCACCAATCTCAGCCTCCGATTAGCACGTTTAGAGGATTCTTGAGGGGCTGACCGGTCAGACTGCCGGCACCGCCCGCATCGACGCGCGGATGAGGTCGTGCTGGCGCCGCACGAGCAGCAGCGGGTCGACCTCGCCGAGTTCAGCGAAGGCGTGGCCCTCCCACTCGCTCGACCAGAAGCCGCGATACCCGCCCTCGACGAACACGCGCACGAGCTCGGGGTAGTCGATCGCCGGCTCCTGGCCGGCGTCGTCGATGTCGTAGAACTTCGCGTGCACGTGCAGGATCTGCGGCATGATGTCGGCCCACTCGCGCGGGTCGACGCGGCCGTGCATGTTGAAGGCGAGGTGCGCGAACGATCCGAGGCGCCCCGGGTCGAAGTCCCGGCCGCGGAGGTAGCCGAGGAACTCCTGCTGACGCGCCTGCATGGTGGCATCCGTCGCCCAGATCTCCTGCAGCTTCGCGACCGCGTCGTCGTCGAGGCCCGCGCGGCGGACGGCCCGCAGCAGGGTCGGCGACATCGCGTGCATCGTCGAGGAGAAGTCGGCGACGAAGCCCAGCAGCGGCGAGTCGAGCTCGGCATACGTCTCGCGCACGCGCAGGATCGGCTCGGCGTTCGGGCCCATCGGCGCGTGGATCTCGTACGCGAGCTTCAGCTCGAGGTCCTCCGCGATCGGCAGCAGCCGGCGCAGCAGGTCGGGCTTGGCCGACTGGATGCGCACGAGCGGGAACCCGAGCTTCTTCGCCCCCTCGAACATGAGCGTCGAGAACGCGAACTCCTCGTCGGGGGTCATGTCGCGGTCGCGCCGGCGCCCCATGTCGAGGTTGGCCCCGAACGAACTCGCGACGAACCCGTGGCGGTCGAACGCCGCGCGCCACGTGCGCACGAAGTCGTCGCCGACGACCGGATAGGTCGGCACCATCTGGGATGCCACGATCTCGATGCCGGGTCCGATGCCGAGCTCCGCGACCCGATCGAGCAGCCCGTCGAAGTCGTACCATCCGGCGCGGAACTCCGCGCTGGCGGAGTACAGCGTCAGCCCCAGCTGGAACGGGTCGTCGTCGGTCGCGGGAGGCGCGGGCGCCACCTCGTGCACGAGCGCCGGGGGCGCGGCATCCGCGTCGACGACCGTCAGGGTCTTCACGTCGTGCACCACGTTCGGCACGTACATCCCGGGTCCGCCGTCGACCCCGGGCGCGATCTGCATGTACGGCAGGCGCAGCTCGCCGTG
This sequence comes from Microbacterium sp. SLBN-111, assembly GCF_049739645.1. Taxonomy (NCBI): domain Bacteria; kingdom Bacillati; phylum Actinomycetota; class Actinomycetes; order Micrococcales; family Microbacteriaceae; genus Microbacterium; species Microbacterium sp. SLBN-111. The sequence continues at coordinate 1,487,756 of NZ_JBMGQH010000001.1, read as the reverse complement.
CAGCACGACCTCGTGCGTCTCGCCGAGGGCGACGGGCTCAGCGCGCCGAGCCACCAGCAGCGGGTGCTGCTGCAGGAACCACAGCGTCTCGCTCTGCTCGCGCAGCTCGTCGAGCCGGTAGCGGCGGTCGCCGAGCTCGAACCGGAGGTCATCGGCATCCACTCGTTCCCCGTCGACGGAGAGGTCGAGCGACGTGACCGACGACAGCCACAGGCTGCGGTACCAGGGGATCGTCAGCCGCAGCGCGAGCCCGTCCGGGTGGGGACGGAGGCTGTCGTCGTGGATCAGTCCGTTCGGCACGGCGGCCGTCTCAGAGCCGGTCGGCGATCTGGCGGATCAGCGAGTGCTGGCGGCGCACCTGCTCGATCGAGCGCCACGGCTCGCGCTCGCCCTCGTACTCGCTCGAGAGGTAGCCGGTGTACCCGGCGTCCTTCAGCGCGCGGAGCACGGGCTCCCACGGGATCTGCTTGTCGTCGAGCTCTTCGTCGATGTCGTGGAACTTCGCCTGGATGAACACCACGTTGTCGATCACGTCGAAGACGTCGTTCGGGTCGACATGGATGCCATCGAGGAACGCCGGGCGCTGGCCGGGCAGCTCGCCGGGCTTGAGCGGAATCGGGCGGTCCTGGAAGATCCCGGTGTCCAGCAGCAGCCCGAAGTGCTTCGTGCCCGTGCGGCGGATGAGGGCGATGTAGTCCTCGACCACCTCGTGCTTGATGGGCGTCGGTGAGTGGATCTCGGGGCAGATGATGACGTCGAGCTCTTCCGCGAGCGGGAGCGACGCCTCGACGGCCTCGGTCCAGATCGGGTGCGGGACGAGGTCGCTGGAGACGACACCGATCTTCGGCCGCACGAACCGGAAGCCGAGGCGCTTCGCGAGACGCAGGTCGCGCTGCAGGACGGCGGCGCCCTCCTCGGCGGTCATGTCACGGGCGTTCGGGCCGCTGGAGTGCAGGCGCGTGTCGATCCAGGAGCCGTAGTTCGTCGGCTCGAGGCCGTACTTCTGCAGCAGCGCGAACCACTGCTCGACCCACTCGTCGGAGGGGTTCGGGTAGTTCGGGATGTGCGCCTCGCCGAGGATCTCCAGGCCCGTCGCGCCGATGTCGGCGATCGAGGCCATCGCGGTCTCGAGGTCCATGACCGTGCCGAAGTCGCTCATGTAGCTGTAGAGCGAGACGCCGTACTGGAAGGGAGCACCGGATGCCTCGGGCGCGAGCGTGACGTGCTTGGTCACGCGGTAGGTGCTGGGCTGGTGCTCCTGCGGGATGTACGACATCCGCAGGCGGAGTTCGATCGACAGCTCGTGCACGCCGTCGGGCAGACCGCCCGGGAGCGGGACGGTCACGATCGCGGCGTCCTCGAGCGGCCAGCGCACGCCGTCGCCGTCCCACAGCTCGGCGAGCGTGTACTGCTTGCCCTGCAGCGTCCACAGCGGCACGTCGGGCGCGACGTCGACGAGCCCGGGGATGCTCACGCCGATGCCGTCGATGAGCGAGGCGGCCATGCCGCGGTACGACGGCATCCGGACACGGAACTGGAAGCCGGTGATCTCACCGCCCTCGCGGACGTTGCGGAATCCGACGGACTGGATGAGGTCTCTTTCGAGAAGCATCGTCGCTCACTCTCTCTGGGGTTCGCCTTCGACGCTACCCGCTTATGCCCGATTCCGACATAAGCGTTTCTGATCCCCCGCATCAGCCCGCGTGACGCACCCGCCCCACACCCGCCCGGCACCCGCCCGGCACCCGCGTGAGGGGTCAGTTTCTGTCGCTTCTGGCATCCGGAAGCGACAGAAATTGACCCCTCACGCCTCCGCGCGGAACACCTCGGAGGCGATGCGGAACGCCGTGTTCGCCGCAGGGACGCCGGAGTAGATCGCGGACTGCAGGATGACCTCGCGGATCTCGTCGATCGTCAGGCCGTTGCGGATCGCGGCGCGCAGGTGCATCGCGAGCTCCTCGTGGTGCCCGTGGGCGATGAGCGAGGACAGCACCGCGACCGAGCGCGAGCGGCGGTCCAGCCCGGGCCGCGACCAGATGTCGCCCCACGCCACGCGCGTGATGAAGTCCTGCCAGTCGGCGGTGAGCTCGGTGGCGGCAGCGGTGGCGCGGTCGACGTGCGCGTCGGACAGCACTTCGCGGCGCACCACCATGCCCTGGTCGTAGCGTTCCTGGTCGGTGGCCATCAGGCGTCCTCTCCCGAGACGGTGGCGAAGAACGAGCGGAGGACGGATGCCACGGCCTCCGGCTGCTCCGCGGGCGGCAGGTGTCCCGCGTCGTCGATGCGCACGGCGCGCCCGTGGGCGACGCCCGCGGCGATCTCGACGGCCTTCTCCTCGGGCGCGACGGCGTCGAACTGCCCCCACGCCGCGAGCACCGGCACCTCGATCTCCCCGAGCGACGACCGCACGTCGTACGCGGCGAGCGCTTCGCAGCACCGGGCGTAACTCTCGTCGTCGGCGTCCTGCAGGACGTGCAGCAGGCGACCGCTGAGCTCGGGGCGCCGGGCCATGGACTCGGGGGCGAACCACCGCTGCGCCGAGCCGATGATGAGGCTCGAGGTGCTCTGCGTGCGCGCCTGCGCGGCCCGCGCGGTCCACGCCTCGGGGTCGCCGAGCTGAGCCCCGGATGCCACGATCGCGGCGGCCCGCAGCCGGGGGCCGTGCCGCAGCGCCAGCTCGAGGCCCGTCGCGCCGCCGAGCGAGACCCCGGCGTAGAGGAACGTCTCCTCGGGGACGGCCGCGGCGACGGCGTCGGCGAGGTCGGCGACCGTGAACGCGCCGGTCGCCACCGGGCCCACGCCGTGGCCGGGGAGGTCCCACGCCGCGACGCGGTAGTCGTCGGCCAGCAGCGGTATGACGTCCTCCCACAGGATCGTGGAGGTGCCGAGCGACGGCCCCAGCACGACGAGCGGGGCGTCGGCGGGGCCGACGGGGGCGGTGAGCGCGATCATCGGGGGTCCTCCGTGCGGGCCAGGCGCGGCGCGAGGCCGACGTAGCCGGCCGGGTCGAGCAGCGCGTCGAGGTCGAGGTCGCGGGTCTCGGGCAGCGCGCGGAGCGCCTCCCCGAGGTCGCCGTCGCCGCTCACGATCGCGGCGAAGCGGTCCGCTCCGATCAGCGGCACGAGCACGCCGCGCAGGCGCTCGCTGACGATGCGGCCGCCGGTGAGCGCGAGGTTGCGGGCCACGGCATCCGTGTCCACGCGCAGATGCGCCGCGAGCGACGAGGCGTGCCAGGACGCACCCAGCGCGAGGCGCAGCAGCTCGCGCAGCGTCGGCCACTCGGCGTGCCAGGCGCCGTCCGGACGCTCGTCGACGGCGAGGGCGGATGCCAGGTGCAGCGTCGCGGCCAGCTGCGGCGCGCGCAGCGCGGCGGAGCGGATGAGCACGGCCTCGGCCGGATTCTGCTTCTGCGGCATGGCCGAGGATCCACCGCCCGTGCCCTCGGCGACCTCGCCGATCTCGGTGCGGCTGAGGGTCGCGACGTCGGCCGCGAACGCGCCGAGCGCGTCGATCGCCTGCACGAGCGCGTCGCCCAGCTCGGTCACCGGCCAGCGCGTGACGTGCCACGGCGCGTCGGGGACGTCGAGCCCCGCGGCCCCGGCGTACGCCGCGGGCAGGGCGGCAGCGGCATCCACCGATCCCGTGATCTCGACGAACGACGCCAACGTCCCCGCGGCGCCGCCGAGCTGCGCGGGGAACACCAGCGCCTCGAGCCGCGCCAGGGAGCGATGGATGCCACGCCCCCACGCCGCCGCGCGGGCACCGACCGTCGTGGGCACGGCGTGCTGCGTGAGCGTGCGGGCCGCGGCGACGGTGTCGGCGTGCGTCTCGGCGAGCGCCCGCAGCCACTGTCCGGCGTGTGTGAGGGACGCGATCACCTGCGCGACCGCGGCGCGCGCGACGATCATCGTCGCGGTGTCGAGGATGTCCTGACTCGTCGCCCCGCGGTGGATCCAGGGGCGGCACTCGGCGGGCACGCGACCCTTGAGTTCGCCGACGAGCGGGATCACGGGGTTGCCGCCGGCCACCGACGCGGCCGCGAGCGCGCCGAGGTCGATGCCCAGCGACGGGGAGCCGTACTTCTCGTCCAGGCCGAACGTGTGATCCACGGCGACCGCGATCTCGCGGGGGGCGATCCCCCGGTCGGCGTAGGCCGTGACGAGCGCGCACTCCGCGCGCACGAGCGCATCCAGGTACGCCCGATCCGAGACGAGGATGTCGTGACCGACGGTCGCCGGCGAGAGGAGCCCGGCGTCGAGGGGGTCAGAAGGCAAGGAAGACCGTCTCCTTCTCGCCCTGCAGCCGGATGTCGTGGTGGAGGTGTCCGTCGGGCGTACGCGTCGCCACGAGGCTAGCGCGCTCGTCCGCGTCGAGCGAGGACAGCAGCGGGTCGGCGGCGAGCGCGGCGTCGTCGCCCGGGACGTAGATGCGCGTGTGCAGCTTGTTCGGCAGGCCGCGGGCGAAGACGATCGCCGCGAAGAACGCCGCCGTGCCACCGGGTTCGCGCGTCCAGAACTCGTAGTGCCCCTCGTCGTTCGTGAAGGCGCGACCGAAGCCGGTGAACGTGTGGTCGTCGCGGCGGAACGCGCCGCGCGCGCGGGACACCGAGCCGTCGGCATCCGCCGCGAAGATCTCGACGAGCGCGTCCGGGATGGGGGCTCCCGCGCCGTCGTACACGGTGCCGGAGAGCACGATCGCGCCGGGCGAGTGCGGGAACGCGACCTCGTGCTGCTTCGGGAACTCCAGGCCGTAGGCGAAGAACGGGCCGACCGTCTGGCCGGGGGTCGGGCGGTGGGTCTTCGGGGGGATCATGCGTCGCCCTCCTGCTCGAAATACGTCTGGTCGGGGCCGTCGACGACGATGTCGAAGCGGTAGCCGGTGGCCCACTCGGGAGAGGTGAGGTCGTGGTCGTAGACGCCGACGAGGGCGTCACGGTCCTTCTGCCGGTGGATGCTGTTGTAGATCGGGTCGAGCGCGAACAGCGGGTCGCCGGGGAAGTACATCTGCGTCACGAGGCGCTGCGTGAACGACGTGCCGAACACGGAGAAATGGATGTGCGCCGGACGCCACGCGTTGCGGTGGTTCTTCCACGGGTAGGGGCCGGGCTTGATCGTCGTGAACGCGTACTCGCCCTGGTCGTTGGTGATCGCGCGGCCGGCGCCGGTGAAGTTCGGGTCGAGCGGGGCGGGGTGCTGGTCGCGCTGATGGATGTAGCGCCCCGCGGAGTTGGCCTGCCAGATCTCGATCAGCTGATTCGCGAGAGGCCGCCCCCACGAGTCGAGCAAGCGTCCTCGCACGGTCATGCGCTCACCGAGGGGCTCGCCGGCGTGCTGCAGCGTGAGGTCGGACTCGATCGCGGCCACGTCGCGCTGCCCGAACGCGGGCGAGAACAGCTCGATGGTCTCGGGGTCGACGAGCTTGGGGTTCTTCGTGGGGTGGCGGAGCACGCTCGACCGGTACGCGGGGAAGTCGTACGCGGTCGCGGGGAGCTGCTCGCCCGCGGCCTCGCGGGCCTCGAGCGCGGCGTGCGCGGCCTGGATCTCGCGGGTGATCTCGTCCTGCGTCGCCTGGTCGGGGGCGGCGAGGAGCGATTCGGGGGCAGCGGCGGGGGTGCGGGACATCGGGTCTCCTTCGACCGATCCATGTTCCGGCATGCGCCGAGTCGCGCGCCAGTGCGTTCCCGCTCAATGGGAGTCGTGGCATCCTGAGTCCATGGCCAACTCCCCCTCCGGCGACTCGGTGACCGACCGTCTGGTGCGCATCCTGGAGACCTTCACCCCCACGCGCACCGCGCAGACGACCGCCGAGATCGGCCGCCGGGCGGGCCTGCCGAGCTCGTCCGCGCACCGGATCGTGAACGAACTGGTGGATGCCGGACTCCTCGAGCGCGACGAGGAGCGCCGGGTGCGCGTCGGCATGCGGTTGTGGGAGCTGGCCACGCGCTCGTCGCACGCGCTGCGTCTGCGGCAGGCGGCGCTGCCGTTCATGGAGCGGGTCCAGGTGCGGGTGCGCGAGCACACGCAGCTCGCGATCCTCGAGCAGGGCGAGGCGCTGTTCCTCGAACGGCTGAGCGCACCCGACTCGGGGGCGAACATCACGCGCGTCGCGGGACGGCTGCCGTTGCACGCGTCGTCGTCGGGTCTCGTGCTGCTCGCGTTCGGTCCGCACGACCTGCAGGAGCGTGTACTCGGGGGGCCGCTCACGCCGGTGACGCCGTCGACGATCGTGGACCCCGCGGCACTGCGCCGCACGCTCGCCGAGATCCGGACGCTGGGCCACGTCATCGCCCCGGGCTACGTCGACGAGGTGTCCACCGGCGTCGCCGTGCCGGTGCGCGACGAGACCGGTGCCGTCATCGCAGCGCTGTCCGTGGTACTGCCGCGCGACGCCGAGACGCAGTTCGCCCTCGGCGAGCTGCACCGCGCCGCCCGTGACACCGAGCGCGCCCTGGGCTACCGCCGCTGACCCTCTCCCTCGCGTGAGGGGTCAATATCTGTCGCCTGCGACGCGTCGAAGCGACAGATTTTGACCCCTCACGCGGACGGAAACCTGCCCGTTCATTGGGAATGCGGCAGCGACCGAGGCGCATTGCGGCGAACATCGGCGGGTACCCGTCGAAGGAGACGCCATGACCACCACCGTCCGTACCCGTGTCGCGATCGTCGGCGCCGGCCCCGCGGGGCTCTTGCTCTCGCACCTGCTGGATGCCAGCGGCATCCCGTCCGTCGTCATCGATCAGCGCTCGCGCGACGAGATCGAGAGCACGATCCGCGCCGGCATCCTGGAGCAGGGCACGGTCGAATTGCTCGACACGCTCGGCGACGCGTCGCGCGTCCGGACCGTCGGGCACCGCCACGACGGCATCGAACTGCGCTTCGCCGGCGAGGGGCACCGCATCGACTTCCCCTCTCTCGTCGGCCGGTCCGTGTGGCTGTACCCGCAGCACGAGGTGCTGAAGGACCTCATCGCCGCGCGCCTCGCCGCCGGGCAGGACCTGCGGTTCGGCGTCACGGCGGAGAGCGTCGTGGATGCCGAGACCGACCGCCCCCGCGTGATCGCGCGGGACGCCGAGGGGCAGCCGTTCGAGATCGAGGCGGAGTTCGTCGTCGGATCCGACGGATCGCGCAGCGTCGCCCGCGCCGCGGTGACGGGATCGAGCACGGGCGGATACTTCCGCGAATACCCGTTCGCGTGGTTCGGCATCCTGTGCGAAGCGCCGCCCAGCTCGGAGGAGCTGATCTACAGCAACTCCCCCGACGGCTTCGCGCTGATCAGCCAGCGGTCAGCGACCGTGCAGCGGATGTACTTCCAGTGCGATCCCGAGACCGACACCGCGGCGTACTCGGAGGCGCAGCTGTGGGACGAGCTGCAGAAGCGCGTCCCCGGTACGACGCTCAAGGAAGGACCGATCTTCCAGCGCGACGTGCTGCGCTTCCGGAGCTTCGTCGCGCACGAACTGCTCCGCGGCCGGGTCGCGCTCGTCGGCGACGCGGCCCACACCGTCCCGCCCACCGGCGCGAAGGGCATGAACCTCGCGGTCGCCGACGTGCGCCTGCTCGCCGCCGCGCTGAACGCGCTGCTCCTCGAGGGCGACGCGCGCCCGCTCGAGACGTACCCCGAGCGGGCGCTGCACCGCATCTGGAAGGCGCAGCACTTCTCGTGGTGGATGACGAGCCTCCTGCACGTGACTCCGGATGCCACCGACTTCGACCGCCGCCGCCAGCTCGGCGAGCTGCGCTCGGTGGTCGAGTCCGAGAACGGCCGGGCCTACCTGGCCGAGGCGTACACCGGCTGGCCGCTGTAACGCGCGTGAGTCGCCAGGATTTGTCGCCTCGGCTCGCCGAGAAGCGACAAATCCTGGCGACTCACGCCAACAGCCGCGCCTACTCCTTCGAGAACGGGCTCGGCACCACCGGGACCGTGCCGGTGTAACCGTCGCGCTCCTCGGCGAGTTCGGCGATGCGCTTGCGGCGCGCGAACCACCCGATCGCGATGAGGATGCTCGCGACCAGCGCCACGAGCGCGGTCGCGGGCGAGTCGACGAACACGAGCACGAGCACCACGAGCAGGAACGCCAGCGTCAGGTACCCGGTGTACGGCGCCCAGAAGAGGCGGAACGACGGGCGCACGAGCTCACCGCGGTCGGCGAGCTTCTTCAGGCGCATCTGGCACAGCATGATCGTCGCCCACGTCACCAGGATGCCGACGGCCGCCACGTTCAGCACCGTCTCGAACGCGTCGCTGGGCGCCACGAAGTTGATGACGACTCCGAACAGCGCGACGAACGCCGTGATCGCGATGCCGCCGTACGGCACGCCCGCCTTGTTCATGCGCGCGGCGAACTTCGGCGCCGACCCGGCGACCGCCATCGCGCGCAGGATGCGGCCGGTGGAGTACAGCCCCGCGTTCAGCGACGACAGCGCCGCCGTGAGCACGACGAGGTTCATGATGACGTCGACGCCGGGCACCCCGATCGACGCGAAGAACGTGACGAACGGGCTCTCGTCCTTGGAGTAGGCGGTGAACGGCAGCAGCAGCGAGAGCAGCAGCACCGACCCGACGTAGAACACGGCGACGCGGATGATGACCGAGTTGATCGCGCGCGGCATGACCTTCTCGGGGTTCTTCGTCTCACCGGCGGCCGTGCCGATCAGCTCGATCGAGGCGTACGCGAACACGACGCCCTGCATGAGGATGATCGCGGGCAGGATGCCGTTGGGGAAGAAGCCGCCGTTGTCGGCGATGAGCGAGAACCCGACGGGTGCCCCGGTGGGCGTGCCGAAGATCACGAAGTAGATGCCCACGAGCAGGAACGCCACGAGCGCCGTGACCTTGATGAGCGCGAACCAGAACTCCAGCTCGCCGAAGACCTTGACCGACACGAGGTTCACCGCGAGCACCGTGACGAGGGCGGCGAGCGCCCACACCCACTGCGGAACGGCGCCGATCCACGGCACGTACTTGCCGAAGAAGTTCATGTACAGCGCGGCCGCGGTGATGTCGACCATCGTCGTGGTCGCCCAGTTGATCCAGTAGAACCAGCCCGAGACGAACGCCGCCTTCTCCCCGAAGAACTCGCGCGCGTACGAGACGAACGAGCCGGAGGTCGGCCGGTGCAGCACCAGCTCACCGAGCGCCCGCAGAATGAAGAACGCGAACAGGCCGCACACCGCGTACGAGAGCACGATCGCCGGGCCCGCCTGGGCGAGACGGCCGCCCGCCCCGAGGAAGAGGCCCGTGCCGATGGCACCACCGATCGCGATCATCTGGACTTGCCGCGAACTCAATCGCTTGTGGTACCCCTCGTCCTCGAGGTGCACGGACGCGGTCGTGATCGGCTCGGCGGGAGTCCCGGCGCCGGCGCCATCGCCGGGGACGGAACCCGAGCCGGAGCCCGAAGGAGTGGTGTCAGTCACCTCTACATCATCGGCATCCGGCCCTCTGCGCCCGTGAAGCGCGCCGGAGAGCCGGTCGCTGCGCCTCACAGCCAGTGCTTGCGCTTGAACGTGACCCAGAGCCCGAACGACGTCGCGGCCATGAGCGCGAGCGCCATCGGGTACCCGAACGTCCAATCGAGCTCGGGCATGTTCTTGAAGTTCATGCCGTAGATCGCGCCGATCAGCGACGGCCCGAACAGGATCGCCGCCCAGCCCGAGATCTTCTTCACCTGCTCGTTCTGCTCCAGCGAGGTCTCGGTCTGCCGCTGCGTGACGAGCGTGGCGTTGACGGTGAGCGCGTTGTCGAGGATCGCGCGGAGGGAGCCGAGCTTGTCGCACTGCCGCAGCACGTGGTCGAGCACGTCGCGGAGCGACCGCTGCAGCTCGATGTCGACCCCGTACTTCTCGGCGCCGCGGAGGAGAGCCTCCAGCATGTCGCGCAGCGGCTCGGTGGCCCGCTGGAAGTGGATGACCTCGCGCGCGAGTTCGTAGATGCGCTGCGTCAGCTCGACGTCGCCCGTGCCGAAGAGGGCGTCCTCGATCTCGTCGACGTCGTTCTGCAGCCCCGCCGCGACCGGGTCGTACTGGTCGACCACCTCGTCGAGGATCGCGTACAGCACCGCCTCGGGTCCGCGGGCGAGCAGTTCGGGCTGCCCCTCGAGCCGGCGGCGCACCTGCGCGAGGTCCGGCACCTCCGCGTGGCGGACCGTGACGACGTAGTCCGACCCGACGAAGACATGCAGCTCACCGAAGTGCACGGTCTCGGTCGCATCGTCGTAGCGCGCGGGCCGCAGCACGGCGAAGAGGTTGCCGCCGTAGCGCTCGAGCTTGGAGCGCTGGTGTCCGGCGAGCGCATCCTCGACGGCGAGCGGGTGCAGCGAGAATTCCTTCGCGACGCGTTCGAGTTCCGCGGGCGAGGGCCGCAGGAGCCCGATCCACGCCATGCCGCCGTGGGCCTCCATGTACTCGAAGGTCTGGTCGAGGCTCGACGGGTTCTCGATCCGGTGACCGTCCACGTACACGGCGCTGTCGATGATGGGCATGCGTCCGTTCTACCCCTCGAAGATAAACAGCGGATGCCGCTGGCGCGGGGCGCCGGGGCGTGGCATCCGGTGTCAGACGACCGGTTCGCTCGCCGGTCGCCGCCCCGCCGCCGTCACCGCACCGATGCTCGCCGCGATGACGAGGCCGATTCCGGCGATCTCGAGCCACGAGAGGTGCTGCCCGAGCAGCAGGAACCCCGCGAGCGACGCCGTCGCCGGACCGAGGCTCATCATGATCGCGAACGCCGACGCCGGCAGCCGGCGCAGCGCGATGAGCTCGAGGGCGTACGGGATCGTCGACGACAGCACGGCCACCGCGGCCCCGAGCGCGAGGACGTCGGGCCGCAGCAGCGCACCCTGTGCCTGCGCGATACCGAACGGCAGCGCGATCACGGCACCCACGCTCATCGCGAGCGCGAGGCCGTCGAGGCGCGGGAACTCCCGCCCGACCCGGGCCGACGCGAGGATGTACAGCGCCCAGCTGGCCGCCGCACCGAGCGCGAAGACGACCCCGAGCGCGTCGAGGCGGTCCCACCCGCCGGCGCCGAGCGCGACCACACCCGCGAGCGCGAGACCGGCCCACAGCCACCGCGCGATCCCCGTTGCGGTGAGGATCGACAGCGTCAGCGGCCCGAGCACCTCGATCGTCACGGTGACGCCCAAAGGCAGGCGGTTCAGCGCCAGGTAGAACAGCCCGTTCATGGACGCCAGCACCACACCGAACCACACCACCGAGCGACACGCGCCCGCGCTGTGCCCGCGCAGCCGGGGCCGCGCGATCGCGAGGAGGAGCAGCGCCGAGAAGACCAGGCGCAGCATCACGATGCCGAGCGGCCCGGTTCGCGGGAAGAGCAGGACGGCGAACGAGGCACCGACCTCTTGGCACGCGAGTCCGACCAGCACCAGGGCCGCGGCGGTCCCGCGACCGGTGCGCGCGGTCACGGCGCGACCGCGCGACGGGTCACGCGCGAGATCACTGGGCGGCGGGCGGGCAGATGGCGATCGTGTTGAGGTTGTCGCGCATCTGCTGCGCGGTCCACGGCAGACCGGCCTCGGGGGTGGTGCGGCCGTTCGCGGCGGGCGCCTTGGAGGCGATCGCGGCCAGCTCCCACGCGAGCCACGCGCCCGCCATCTCGTTGGCGCCGGAGTTGTTGAGGACGACGGCGACCGACATCCCGGTGGAGGGGTCGGCGAACGCGCCGACGATGTAGCCGGGCGCAGAGCCGAACTGCCCGATCAGCGATCCGGCCTGGTAGGCGCCGCCCGCGGCGGTGAACCAGGTCGGGGCGTCCGCGCTCACGGGGACGGGGTTCGCGAAGCGGTCGTTGCCGTCGGGCAGCAGTGCGCCCGTCGCCAGGGCCTGCGCGTACCGACCGAGATCCGCGATGTCGGTGACGGCGCCGGATGCGCCGGCGCCGAAGCTCGCCGACGTCACCGTGTAGTTTCCGGGATCGGTGCAGTTCCAGGCGTCGCCGTTCTTCTGCGACCAGTACCCGTTGAGGGCGTTGTCCGAGGGTGCGGCGGCGGTCGGCCCGGGCAGCGACGTCCCGCTCAAGCCGAGCGGTCCGGCCACGCGCTGCGCGAGGACGTCGGACAGGGTCTCGCCCGTCGCGCGCTCGATGGCCAAGCCGGCGAGGAGGTAGTTCGTGTCGGACCCGGCGTAGGCCGCACCCGGCGCGTTACGGCGCGGACTGGCGATGCCGTACGCCATGAGCTCGCGGCCGTTCCACGCGCGATCGGGCTTGCTCAGCACCTGGTTCTGGAGGATGTCGCCGTACGTGCCCAGACCGGACGTCCCGTCGCACAGCTGGCGCAGCGTGATGTCGTCGAAGCCGGGCAGCCCGCTGACCCACTTCGTGATCGGGTCGTCGAGCGACCACGTCTTGTCGGCCGCGAGTTCGTAGACGACGTCACACGTCATCGAGCGCGTCACGTCCGCCGCGCGGAAGCCCATGTCGGTGGTGACCTCCGCGCCGCCCGGACCCTGCGTGCCGAGGCCCGCGACCCACGTGCCGCTCCACGGCGCCCACACGCCCACGATCGCGCCGGTCGAACCGGTGATCGCCATCGCCGAGGTCACGGCATCCTGCAACTGGGTGACCGTGTCGCCCGGAAGCTCCGCCTGCACCTGGTCGGGAACCTTGATGGATGCCGTCGACTCGGGCGTGCACCCGGACAGGGTGAGGGCGATGATGCTGGCTCCCGCGACCACCACGGCCGCAGATCGGCGCCAACCCCGCATGTCCACCCCACGATTCCGCGCGCGACGAAGCGGCGCTCGAAGAATTCAAACACACGCTGAACAATCGGGGCGTCCGCTTCCACCCCGGCGGAGTCACGTCTGCATCACGGTTGACCGGGGATTCGCCGTACAAGATGCGTCATAGGAGTTAGGTTCACCTAACCCGTTGCGTATGATGTCCGCATGAACGCCGTCGCTTCGTTCTCCGCCGCCCTGCGGGAGCGGTCGAGCGCGGCCCACACGTCGTCCGAATGCACCGACTTCATGGTCGACCTCATCACGGGTACCGGTACGCGCGACGACTACATCGCGCACGTCGTGCAGCACTGGTTCATCTACGAGGCCCTGGAGGCCGGTACCGCTCTCCTGCGCGACCACCCCGTCGTGTCGGTGTTCCTCAGCGACAAGCTGACGCGCCTCCCCGCGATCGCGGCCGACCTCGAGTTCCTGATCGGTCCCGACTGGCGCGAGCGGATCGCCCCGCTCCCCACGACCCAGGCGTACGTGTCGCGCATCCGCCACCTGGCATCCCAGTGGCCGGGCGGCTTCGTCGCGCACCACTACACGCGCTACCTCGGCGACCTGTCGGGCGGCCCGTCGATCGGCCGGGTGCTGCAGCGCCGGTTCGGCTTCGAGACGAACGGGATCGGCCTCTACCTCTTCGCCGACATCGCCGATCCGTCGGCGTTCAAGCGCGTCTACCGGGAGCAGCTGGATGCCGCGCCCTGGGACGACGACGAGAAGGCCCGCGTCATCGACGAAGTGCTCGTCGCGTACCGGTTCACCACCGAGCTCTGCGCCGATCTGGCCCGCGCGAAGGCGGCGCGGGTCGCCTGAGGACGCGCCTCAGGCCTGCGCGGCCTGCTGCCGACCGAGCCACGCCTGCTTCATGAAGCGCCGGACGTCCTCGTCGACGCGGATGTCGCTGGGGCGGAGGGGCCGCGAGAGGTACAGACCGTCGAGCGAGGTCAGCCGGCTCAGCGCGACGTAGGTCTGGCCCGGCGCGAAGGCGCCGGCGCCGAGGTCGACGACCGCGCGGTCGTACGTCTTGCCCTGCGACTTGTGGATCGTCACGGCCCACGCCAGGCGCAGCGGGAACTGCGTGAACTCGGCGACGATCTCGCGCGAGAGGTTCTTCGTGCCGGGGTCGTACGCGTAGCGATAGCGCTCCCACACGGCCGGCTCGACGTCGTGCTCGGTGCCGTCGACCTCGACGCGCACGCTGTCGCCCGCGATGCGGGTGACCGTGCCGATCGTGCCGTTGACCCACCGCGGCCCCTCGCCGAACTGGGCGGAGTCGTTGCGGAGGAACATCACCTGCGCGCCGATCTTGAGCGTGAGCGCGAGCTCGGCGGGGTAGTTCGCCTCGCCGCGGCCGAAGTCGCCCGAGATCTCGGCGTTCGCGGTCTGCGTGCGGCCGACCAGCTCGTCGAGGTGTCGGCGGTTGATCTCGTTCACGCGGTCGTTGCGGGTCGCGAGCGTGATGATCGGGTGCTCGCCGTCGGCGGGGTGCGGTGGGGTGCGAGCCCCGGCGGCGTTGAGGATCCCGGCCATCTCCGCGGTGACGCGCCCGTACCGCACCGCGTTGAGCAGCGTCTTGAAGCCCGGGTCGGACTGCCGGTGGATCTCGACGAGCTCGTTGACGTGCAGGTCGGCGCCGTGCCGCCCGATGTCGATGAGCCCGTCGCCCGACGTCTCGCCCGACCACACCTTCGCGTCGAAGAACCAGAACGAGCGGTAGTGGTCGCGGATGTACCGCGCCTCATCACCGCGCGGGGGCACCGGCGCGAGCTGGTACGGGTCGCCGAACATGACGATCTGGGTGCCGCCGAACGGCTCGGCGCGGCGGCCGCGGGCCTGACGGAGCGAGCGGTCGATGGCATCCATCAGGTCGGCGTTCACCATCGAGATCTCGTCGATGACGAGCGTGTCGATCGCGTTGAGGAGCTTGCGGGTCGCGTCGTTCTGGTCGATCTCGCCATTGGCGATGAGCCCGATCGGCAGGCGGAACAGCGAATGGATCGTCTGCCCCTCGACGTTGAGCGCCGCGACGCCCGTGGGGGCGCACACGGCGATCTGCTTCTTCGTGTTCCACGCCAGGTGCTGCAGCAGCGTCGACTTGCCCGTGCCCGCGCGGCCCGTGACGAACACGTGCTCGCGCGTGTCCTCGATCAGCCGGAACAGCGCCTGCTGCTCGGCCGAGAGGGGTGGCGTGGTCACCGGTTCATGGTAGTTCGCGCGGGATGCGGCCGTCGGGACGCGCGGGAACGGGCGGTTCGGTGTGAGTGACGAGCCACCGGGCCTGGCCTGTGAGGACGTCCTCGACGTGGCTGCGGAAGCGGGGGCACTCGGTGATGTCGTGCGCGCGGCAGCGCAGCGCGTGCTCGGTCATCGCGCGGGCCTGAGCGATGTCGGCGGCGCGGCGGTCGAGCTCGGCCACGTGCTCCTCGAGCACGCGGTGCCGGTCGGGGGCGTCCTCGTCGAGGAGCACGCGGATCTGGTCGAGCGACATGCCCGCCGCCTTGTTGCGGAGGATCACCGCGATGCGCACGAGATCCGCGTCACCGAAGCGGCGCCGCCCCGCCGGGTTCCGCGCGGGGCGGAGGAGACCCTCGTCCTCCCAATGCCGTAGGACGTGCGTCTCGAGCCCGAACCGGGCCGCCGCGTCGCCGATCGTCTCGCCGTTTGACTTCATGTCGACATGAAGTCACACGATGGTTGCGAACGCAAACGGAAGGAGCCCGTCATGTACGAGGCCATCATCATCGGCGGCGGTCCCGCGGGCCTACAGTCCGCCCTCACCCTCGGGCGCATGCACCGACGCGTGCTGCTGCTGGACTCCGGCGAGTACCGCAACGCGACGGTCGAGCACGCGCACAATCTGCTCGGCAACGACGGCGTCGCACCGGCCGACCTGCGCCGCCGCGGTCGCGCCGAGCTCGCCGCGTACGCGACGGTCGAGATCCGGGATGCCACGGTCTCCGGGGTCGCCGCGGACACCGACGGCGTGCGGGTGGAGGTCGACGGCGAGACGCTCCGCGCGGAGCACCTCGTCCTGGCCACGGGCCTCGCCGACGACCTGCCGCCGATCCCCGGACTCGCGGAGCACTGGGGGAACCGCGTCGCCAACTGCCCGTTCTGCCACGGCCACGAGTTCGCCGGCCGACCGGTCGCGATCCTCAACGCCTCCCCGCACGCGGCCATGCTGCGCGGAATGCTCGAGCCCGTGGCATCCGAGGTCCTGGTGATCGACCCCGCGCGCGTGGCGGCCGTCGAAGAGGTGGAGGACGGGCTGCGGCTTGTTCTCGACGACGCGTCCACGGTCGACGTGGCCGGGGTGTTCGTCGCCCCGGCGCCGCGTCAGCGCGCACCGTTCGCCGCCGACCTCGGCCTCACGTTCCAGGAATCGGGGGCCGTGCGCATCGACCCGTACGGGCGCACCGGCGTCGAGCGCGTGTTCGCGGCCGGCGACATGGCGCACCCCGACCACTTCCCCGGCCCCATGGCGACGCTCGCGGTGGCGATCGCGAGCGGGCAGCTCGCGGCGGTGGCGATCGTGCAGAGCCTCGCGGCGACTCAGCAGCCGGCCTGACCCCCGATCACGCGGTCGGCGGGGAGTGGCATCCACGCCGACGTCCCCGGATCGATGGATGCCGCGGCGGGGCTGTCGCCCTGCGTCCACCATCGCGCCTGGAACGCCGTGCCGTCGAGCTCGACGCATTTTCCCGCGGTGTAGACGTCGGTGCCGTTCCACGTCGGGAGGAGACCCGCGGGGAGCGTCGGCTGCGGCTGCGGGGTCTCGCCGGCGAGCACGGGCCCGACGATCGTCCACGGGGAGTCGCTCGCGGCCACCGTGGGGTCGTCGGGCTCGGCTCCGCGCGTCCACCACTTCGCGCGGTACACCGTGCCGTGCCAGACCACCTTCGTCCCCGCGAGGTAGGTGCTCCCGGAAACCCACACCGGGTAGGGGCTGCGGGCCGGATCGTCCGTCGGCGCCGGCGGGAGGGGAGTCGGCGCCGCGGGGACGGCCTCGACGGATGCCGTGAAGCCCGCGCCGAGCGTCGCCGCGAAGGTGGCCTCCCCCTGGTCGACCCCGCTGCAGGCGTCCGAGACGAGCCGCACGTCGGCGTAGTTCTCGCCGCACGTGCGGTCGCGGTTGAGCGACCACATCGACACCCGACCGAGGTGCTGCGCGAGCGCGAACGCGTTCAGCTGCCGCGCGTCGTCCAGCCCGAACACCTCCTGCTCCACGTCGTTCTGGCCGATCATCGGCGTCGCGCCGACCTTCGCCCACGCCGTCGCGTCGGCGATCGGGGTGTCGGCGTGGGCGTACGCGTCGACCAGCTGGTCGTGCACGGCCGTGAGCGCGTTCTCGGCGACGACGGCCGTGCTCCGCCCGCCCAAGTCGGTGCCGTAGTCCATCGTCATGGCGTTCACGCCCGCGAGGTCGACCCCCGCGTCGAGCATCTGCGCCACGGCGGCGCGACCGTCGTCGGTGAGGCCGCGTTCGGACACCGGGAGGGTGAGCCACACGGCCAGCGGGTGCCCGCTCGCCGCGCGCTCCCGCTGCAGGTCGGCCACGGCGAGCGCCCGCCGGAGCCCCGCGACACGGTCGGCGAGGTCGTCGTTCTCGATGTCGAGATCGATGCGGCCAACCGCGTAGCGGTCGACGACGTCGGCGTAGGCCTGCCGAAGGGCGTCGACGTCCGCACAGGCCGATGCCAGTTCCGTGTTCGCCGCCCCGCCGAAGGAGACGACGACGTCTCCGCCGCGCTGTCGGAGCCGGGCGATGCGCCGATCGAGGTCGAGGTCGTCGGCAGCGGCATCCAGGGAGTACGCCGCTCCCCACGACGGCGCGCAGTCGTCGGCGGCGGCGGCGACCACGAAGGCCAGCACGACATCGCGCGTCTCGTCGTGGCGTGGGGTCTCGAAGTCGTACGCCGGGGTCGCGGTGACGTCGACGTAGCCCGCGAACCACGGCGCGGGGACCTCCGCGCGCGCCTCATCGGTGGCGCTGAAGAACCGGTAGCCCACGACACCGCCGGCCACGACGACCGCGACGATGGCGAGACCCGCGAGCACCCGCCACGGCGAGAGCCGCTTGCCGTCGTGCGGTCCCGGGGCGGGCGGGGAGACATAGCTGACGCGGGAGTTCATCGGATGCCGGAATCGATCGGGCTCGGGAGCGTGGAGGTCTCCGCCTCGAGGCGGGGTGGAGTCGTCCGCGCGGTGGCCCGATCGCCGACCGCGGGATAGCCGTGGTACAGCGCCGCCTCCCAGTCGAAGTCCTCTCCCGTCGCGGTCGTTCCGGCCGCGCCCGCCGCGACCGGCACCCACATCCAGTTCGTCAACCCGAGCCAGACGTCGACGATCGAATTGCGCACCCCGATGTTCTCGACGATGGCCCAGGCCGCGCAGATCGAGTTGAACCCGGCGAACGCGGCCGTGCCCCAGTTCTGCGCGGATGCGTTCCACCACGCGGTGACCACCGAGAAGACGAGGATCGCCCACGGACTCACGACGTACAGGAGCTGCGTCGCCGTGCGATCGCGCACCTTCGGCGTGCGGGCGAACGGGATCTTCCGCCCGGTGAGCGCCTGCTCGACCGACTTCAGCACGCCGGCGAGGTTCACCGGCAGCAGGATGAGGTTGAAGCCGTAGATGCGGAAGATGTCCCTCCGCCGATAGCCGGTGGTGCGCAGATCGCTCGCCTGCGAGAGGAAGTACGGCAAGGCGGCGAGCACCACGAGCGGGCTGAGCAGGGCGCTGTCGAAGGGGAACGCGAGCAGGAACACGAGCCCCACGCTCGCCCACGCGAGCGACGCCATGTAGTTCACGCGCAGCAGCCATTCGGCGAGCCGCACGGGCGTCTCGGTGCGGCGCCGCGCCCGCACCTGGGCGAGGAACTTGGGGAGGATGAGCAGCCCGCCGTTCGCCCACCGGCGTCGCTGCACGACGAGCGAGCCGAAGTCCGGCGGCGTCGCGCTGTAGCTCAGGCGCTCGGGGTAGTTCACGAGCGTCCACCCGCGCTGGGGTCAGGTCGATGCTGGACTCGGTGTCCTCGATGACCGTGCGGTCCTGCACGTAGCGGCGCACCTCGAACCCCGACGTGGACTCGATCTCGAGGATGTCGTCGAGGGCCTCCATCCGGATGACGGCGTTGGCCCCCACCCAGAAGGTGGCGCCGTGGGCGGTCATGCCCTGGTGGAGGATGTGCTGGAGGTCAGTGGTCGCACCCGCCAGGCGTTCGATGCGGGTCGGGGCACCGCGGAACGACGAGTACGGCGTCTGCGTGACCGCGACGCGCTCGTTGCCGGGCTGTTCGAGGAAGTGCACGAGCCGCAGGCAGTAGTCGCGCAGCAGCAGGGAATCCGCGTCGAGCGTGAGCAGATATTCGGCGTTGGGGACGACGAGATCCGCCTCGGCGGCACCCGAGACGAGCCGGAGGTGGACACCCTGCGGGGTCCGTTCCGCGCGGTAGCGCCCGCCCATGAGCCCGATGTAGGCGTTCAGGTTCATCGCCTTGTTGGGTTCGTGCGACAGGGACGCGTACGCCTTGCGTTCGAAGACCGCCATGTCCGCGGTGAAGATGCGGACGAGCCGGCGGTGGAGCCCGAGGAGACGCTCCGGTTCCGGTGTCCGCTCGGCGATCAGCGCGGCATCCAGGGCCCGAGCGGTGAGTTCGAGGTCGTCGGCCAGCCCGCGGATCACCTGGTCGATGAAGAACGTGTCGACGTGATCCTCGTGCGGCTCGGTGTCCGCCATGTCGCGCAGCCACCGCACGGCTTCGACGTAGGCGGCGTGCACGCGCCGGACCGCGTCCTGGCCCACACGCCCGGTCGTCAGCAACTCGTGCTCGAACGTGAGCAGCGACTCGAAGAACAGCGATCGCGGGCCTTCGAGATCTGCATGGATGCCGGCGGCCAGGGCCCGGGTGGCGGCCAGGCGAGCGCGGTCGGCGGGATCGGACGGGGAGGGCGGATCGTCGAGGAGGAGGACGACCCGCAGGTCCGGATACTCCTGCAGGGCCGCCGACCACAGCGTCTTGCGGATGACCGACGGCTCTTCCGCGTAGGACGGAACGAGGACGGTGAGGCCGTCGCCGTGTCCGCTGAGGAAGTGCTGATCCAGTTCCGCGCGGGCCGCGCGGCGGTGACGACGGAACCGACCGAGCGCTCCCTCGCGCGCGACCAGGTACATGAGGGCGGACAGCGTGAGGAATGTGACGACGGCGGCATATATCCATGCCTCGACCGTGAGGAGGTAGTCGTCCGGCCCGTACACCCGGAGCTGTCGCACGATGGTCGTGAGGATGTAGGCCGCCCACGCGACGACGGTGACGATGATCGCGACGCGCGCCCACACGAGGGTCGCCGCGGACGGCGGCGTGTGGACGGTCGGCAGCGGAACGCGCGTGCGCTCGGATCCCCACTGGCGTCGGCGAGCATGTGGGAGCGCTCCCACGCGCTGACGCGACCGTCGGTGTGTGCGAGACATGATTCCCCCCGGGAGCGCCGCATTCGGGTACGGCGTCGGATGCGGTCCGAGGTGCCCCCACCCCACCGCTCCTGCTGGACGCAGGCCGTACCCACACTGCACCTGACGGCGCCCGCACGGGACCGTCGCGGGCTCTCGCGCGGAAGAACTGCGCCATTCTTGCGCCGATCTTGCGCTCGCCTTGCGCTTTCGGCGCGGCTTCTCAGACGCGCGTGCTCCCGAGGATCACGCGGGCGAGGCGTGACAGCTCGATCGCACGCGCGTCGACGCCGCCGGGGACCGTCATCCGCGTCGGGATGTAACCGAACGCCAGGTCGTGCGCCGGGTCGGCGAAGGCGATCGCGCCGCCGGCGCCGTCGTGCCCGAAGGCGCGGAAGCTCGCGAACGGCATGTCGAGGTGCGGCTTCATGAAGGCGATCCCGAAGCACATCGGGATGTCGAGCACCATGTCGCGCCCGCGCACCTGCACCTGCGCCATCTCCGCGAACGTCTCGGGCGGCGCGATCGGCTCACCGACGTTGCCGAGCGTCGCCGCGTACAGCCGCGCGAGACCACGGGCGGACCCGACACCGCCCGCCGCCGCCGTCCCGCGACGCCGGACCGCGGGCGAATGCGGCCCGAAGTCGGCGAGCAGAACGTCACCCGGACGACCCAGCGGGCCGAACGACGCGGCGAAGAGGTTGTCGCGCGGGCCGGGATCCCCCATCTCGGTGAGCAGCGGCGGCCGCGGGTCGACGTAGCGGGCGGCCTGATCGTCGGGCAGACCGAGGAAGAAGTCGATGTCGCGAGGAGCGCGGATCCGCGACTCGAAGACGTCCTGCAGCTCCGCCCCCGCGATGCGGCGCACGAGCTCCTCCATCAGGATGCCGATCGTGATCCCGTGGTAGCCGAAGGTGGCCCCGGGTCGCCACAGCGGACGCTGGCGCGCGAGACGATCGGCGCCCGCGCGGGAGTCGATGGCATCCTCCGGACGGATGCCGTCATCCGTCGCCGGAAGCCCCGCCTGGTGCGACAGGAGCTGGCGGACCGTGACCTCGCCCTTCCCCGCCGCGGCGAACTCGGGCCAGTAGTGCGCGACGGCACGGTCGAGCTCGAGCGCCCCCTCACCGAGGAGCAGCGCGATGACGGTCGCGGCGACGCCCTTGCTCACAGAGTAGACGCCGGTGATGGCATCCGCTCCCGGTCCGCACGTCAGATCGACGACGACCTCGTCGCCGACGATCATGCACAGCTGCGCGCCCCAGTCCGGGTCGGCCGCGGACCACTCCGCGAAACGCTCGCGGACGGGCTCGAGATCGGGGCGGACCCGACCCTGGACAGAACTCACGGCATCCTCCTCGATAGCCCCCGCCGCCCCCATGGCCGACATCTCGAAACCCTATCGGGCGCGACGTATTCCGTTCGCGCGCGGGTGGCTTTCTTAGACTGAGACCGTGAACAGCGCGGCGGGGGCACCGACGGCATCCGAGGATGTCGCCGTCGCGCGCCCCCGGCGCCTCGCGCGCGACCTGACCATCCTGGCGATCGTGGGCGTCCTGCTCCTCGCGGCGCTCGGCGCCGGTGCGGCCGCCGCCTACCGCGAGCTGTACAGCCCGCGCGCGTTCGTCCTGCACTACCTCGAGCTGCTGCAGGACCGTCGCGCGGCCGAAGCCCTCGCGGTTCCCGGCGTCGCGGTCGACTCCGCCGAACTCGAGAGCGCGGGCCTGCCGACCTCGGCATCCGATGCCCTCCTCCGTCCGGACGCGCTGCAGACCATCACCGACGCGCGCGTCATCGACGAGGTCGCGGACGGCGACGTCACCCGCGTGACCGTGGCCTACCGCGCGGGCGCCTACGACGGGAAGACGACGTTCGCCGTTCGCCAGGACGGCTGGATCGGCGTCGTGCCGCACTGGCGCTTCGATGTCAGCCCGCTCGCGGTCGTCGCGCTCACCGTGGGCGGCTCGATGCAGTTCTCGGTCAACGGCTTCGAGATCGACAAGCGGCAGGTGTCGATGGACGGAGTGGATGCCGACCCCTCGGCGCCCGTCCCCCTGCTGGTGTTCTCCCCGGGGCTGTACTCCGTCGCCGTGGACACCCCGATGTCGACGACGCCGGGCGTCGCGATCCTCGCCGACTCGCCGCTGACCGACGTGCCCGTCGAGGTGCAGGCGCAGCCCACGGAGCAGTTCGTATCCGTCGTGCAGCAGCGCGTGTCCGACTTCCTCACCGCGTGCGCGCAGCAGAAGGTGCTGCAGCCCACCGGCTGCCCCTTCGGCTTCACCGTGCGCAACCGCATCGACGACGCCCCCACGTGGTCGATCGTCGAGCAGCCCACGGTCTCCGTCGTGCCGGACGGCGCGGGGTGGCGCATCCCGTCCACCCGCGCGGTGGCGCACATCGAGGTCGACATCCGCTCGATCTTCGACGGGTCGGTCCGCACGGTGGAGGAGGACGTCCCCTTCACCGTCAACGGCGAGATCTCGGTGCAGCCCGACGGCTCGGCATCCATCTCCATCGGCGGCAGCCTCGACTGAGCCGGGTGCCGCACCGGGAGCGGGCGGTCGGGCTCAGCGGCCCTTCGCGGCCTCGCGCTCGGCGGCGCGGGCATCGCGCTCGGCCAGCCGCTGCAGCTCGGCGTTGTAGGCGTCGAGCTCGACGTCGCCCACCCGGTCGACGTGGCGGTCGCGGCGGCGCTGCTGCCGCTCGTCGCTGCGGCTCCACTGGATCGCGACGGTGACGGCGAGGATCAGCGTCGGGATCTCGCCGACGCTCCACGCGACACCGCCACCGGTGTACTGGTCCTGCAGCGGGGTGGCGCCCCACGTGCGGCCCATCGATCCGAACCATTCGGCAGCCATGAGGCCGGAGTTCATCATGATCGCGATGCCGAAGAACGCGTGCATCGCCATGACGGCGATGAGGATCAGCAGCCGCCCGGGGTAAGGCAGGCGGAACGGCACCGGGTCGATCCCGATGAGGCTCAGGACGAACAGGTACCCCGTGATGAGGAAGTGCGCGACCATCCAGATGTGACCGACGTGGTCGTACAGCGACCAGCGGAACAGGTCGGTGTAGTAGAACGCCCAGAGCGACACGATGAACAGGCCGGCCGCGACGAACGGGTTCGTGAGGACCTTCGCGACCGGGTTGTGCACGGCCCACAGGATCCACTCGCGCCCGCCGCGCGAGCCGTCGTCGCGCTTGCGGATCGCGCGCGCCGCGAGCGTGACGGGAGCACCCGCCACCAGCATGAGCGGGATCGCCATCGACAGCAGCATGTGCTCGATCATGTGCACGCTGAACAGGTAGTCCTGGTACACGTTCAGCGGACCCGAGGTGACCCAGAACACCGCCAGCATGCCCAGCGACCACAGCACCGTGCGGTGGATCGGCCACGCGTCGCCGCGCCGGCGGAGGCGCCACACGCCCGCGAGGTAGAAGAACAGCCCGAAGCCCGCGACGAACGCCCACAGCAGGTCGATGTCCCACGCCGTGAACCAGCGGTCGATCGTGAACTCGGGCGGGACCGGCGCCCCGGTGAGCACCTCGGCGGGCGAGGTCCCGATGAGCGGGAGATCGGCGGCGGGCGGGGGCGTGCGGGCGAGGGCGACCGCGATGCCGCTCGCGACGCCCATGAACACCAGCTCGAGCAGCACGACGCCCCAGAACCGGCGCGACCCCTCGGCATCCCCCATGCGGCCGATGAGGCGCCGGCGGTACCAGGCGCCGAGGACCCCCATCGCGACGAGCGCGGTGACCTTGACGAGCACCAGGATGCCGTACGGCGACAGGAGGTTCTGCCACCCGACCAGGCCGATCGAGGCACGCACCGTGCCCGAGATCGCCACGACGACGAAGGCCGCCAGCGCGATCGAGGAGTACCGCAGCATCGTGGTCTGCAGCTGCGCGCGGGTCATCGCCGGGCGCACGACCACGAGGAGGATGAGGCCGCCGAGCCAGACGGCCGCGGCGAGGATGTGCAGCACGAGCGAGGTGACCGCGGCGGTGTGGCTCGCCTCGGTGCCCGCGTGGCCCTGCGTCCCCATCGGGATGAGGGCGGCGAGCGCGAGGATCGCGACGAGGAGCGTCGGCAGCCACGAGCGCACGGCGAACGTGAGCACCGTGAGCACGGCACCCGCGATCGTGGTGATGAGCCAGGCCGGACCGATCTCGGTCTCGACGAGGAACCGCCCCAGCTGCTGCCCGAAGAGCGGGTCGAGGGTCGGGGTGGCGTTGATGACGTTGAGGAACGTCAGGAATCCGGTGGTCGCCGACGCGACGGTGAACACGGCCGCGCCGATGGATGCCGTGTCCAGCGCGATCTCGAACGGTCGCTCCCCCGCCGGCAGCGCGAACAGCGCCAGGACGAGCGAGCCGACCATGGCCGCGGCCGAGAGGTTGACCACGAGCGTCGAGATCGGGAGACCCCAGCGGACGAACGGACCGGGGTCGGCGAGGAGCGACGGTGCGGCACCGCCGCCGTAGGCGAGACCCGCGACGACGCAGATCACCGAGACCACGACGAGGATGACGGGTCCGGCCACGCGCAGGGCTCGGGGATTCACCCCCCAAGCCTACGTCGTGCCCCACCACGCGCGGCCGGGAAGACAAGAGGGGGGATGCCGACTGGCATCCCCCCTCTCGACAGGTCCCTGTCGTCTTACTTGACGGCGGCCTTCAGCTTCGAGCCGGCGGTGACCTTGACGCGCTTGCCCGCGGGGATCGAGATCTCCTCGCCCGTCTGGGGGTTGCGGCCGGTGCGGGCCGACGTGGCGACCTGCTCGAACGCGATCCAGCCGGGGATCGAGACCTTGCTGCCCTTGGCGACCGCCTCGGAGACGGTGGAGAAGAGGGAGTCGAGCACGCTCGACACGGCGGACTGGCTCTGTCCGGTCGCGCTGGCGATGCTCGCGACGAGCTCGGTCTTGGTGATGGACTTGTCGGCCATGTGGTTTGTCCTCCAGGCGACTGTGGTGTCGCCTCTCGTTACATCGGACGAGGAGGGATTCTCCTCGGTGGTCGGGAGACCGCCTCGACAGTATCAACCGAACCGCGGAATTACGCGGATTTTGACGGATTTCGCCCTCGGAAGGGCGGCGTGTCGCGAGTCGGATGGGGCGCGTGGGGTCTGTGGGGCGCGCGAGAGGACCCTCGTCACCCCTTCGCGCGGGATCGGAGCCGATGAACGCCGAGCGCCGCGGCCACCGCCAGGGCCGCCACCCCCCACGGCACGAGGGTGCCGACGTCGGGGGTGCCGCTCGCGGCGAGCTGAGGCGCAGCCGTCGGAGTGGACGTGGGTGTCGGCGTGGGCGTGGTCACGACCGGCGCGGCCGAGTCGGTCGGCGACGGGGACGGCGAGGCGTCGCCGGCCTTCTGCACCGTGAGTTTCGTACTGACCCACACCTCTTGCGTGAAGACGAACACCTGATACGTACCGGGCCGGATGTCGGGAACCTGCCACGACGTGAACAGGTCGCCCGTCGAGCCCGTCGTTCCCAGGCAGGCGTTCACGTTCGGGTCCGCCTTCACCAGAACGCAGAGTTCCTGGAACGGGGCCGAAGCCGCCGGCGAGGACCGTGATCTGTTCGCCGACGGCGGCGGCGTCGGGGGTCAGGTCGACGTGCGCCCCATCGTTCCCCGGAGAAGAGTCGTCGGACGGGAGGACGAAGAGGTTCAGCGTCGCGGTCTGATCGCCCACCCGCACCTGAACCGGATGCTGCCCCGGGCTGAGGTCAGGCACGGCGAAAGGGAGCGTGAACGTACCGTCACCGGCGCTCTTGCCGACGAGCGTCGGATCGGGGCTCGCCGACGTCGTCACCAGGACGTCCGAGTCGGTGGGGAAGCCGAGTCCGATCAGCTGCAGGTTCTGCCCCACGGTTCCCGCGGGCGGCTCGAACCACACGGCGCCGTCGGAGTCGCCCGGAGGTGGCGTGGTACCGGGATCGGATGCCACGACGGTATACCACGCGATCCACTCGATGCCCCCCACCCAGAGGATCACGCCATACTTCCCCGGCTGTTCATCCGGGATCGTGAAGGGCACGAGGAAACCACCCTCGCTGTTCGTGTGGCCCACGGCGACGGGTTCCTCATCCGGGGAGGTCGCCAACTGGACCGTGACGAAGGGGTCGAAACCCGTACCGATGAGACTCAGTTCCTGTCCCGCGACCCCTTGGGCGGGCAGGAAGAAGGCGTTCGGTCCGTCGACCGCACCCGCGGCCCCGCTCACGCCGAACACGGCCGCGAGACCGATCCCGACTCCCCACGCGACGATTCGCCGCACCGTCTTCCGCACGCCTGCTCCTCTGCAACCGGGAAGGTCGGTGCCCCGCCGCCTTCGCGGGAATACTAGCGAAAGGAATGGCCGGGAAACGACGAAGGGCGGGAGCCCCTCTCGGGCCCCCGCCCTTCGCGGTGGTGCGGGTGCTTACCAGGACGACTTGGTCACGCCGGGCAGCTCGCCACGGTGCGCCATGTCGCGGAAGCGGACGCGCGAGACGCCGAACTTCGTCAGCACGCCACGGGGGCGGCCGTCGATGACGTCGCGGCTGCGCACGCGGGCGGGCGACGCGTTGCGGGGCAGCTTCTGCAGGCCCACGCGGGCGGCCTCGCGGGCCTCGTCGGTCGCGTTGGGGTCGACCAGGGTCTTCTTCAGCTCGGCGCGCTTCGCGGCGTAGCGCTCGACGACGACCTTGCGCTGCTCGTTGCGCGCGATCTTGCTCTTCTTAG
Organism: Microbacterium sp. SLBN-111; assembly: GCF_049739645.1. Classification (NCBI taxonomy): domain Bacteria; kingdom Bacillati; phylum Actinomycetota; class Actinomycetes; order Micrococcales; family Microbacteriaceae; genus Microbacterium; species Microbacterium sp. SLBN-111. The sequence continues at coordinate 1,460,826 of NZ_JBMGQH010000001.1, read as the reverse complement.
CCATGTGCTTAGCGCTCCTCTCGGAAGTCGACGTGCTTGCGGACCACGGGGTCGTACTTCTTGAGCACGATGCGGTCGGGGTTGTTGCGGCGGTTCTTGCGCGTCACGTAGGTGTAGCCCGTGCCGGCGGTCGAACGCAGCTTGATGATCGGACGGATGTCCTGAGCCTTCTTCGCCATTACAGCTTCACGCCCTTCGCCTGCAGGTCACGGACGACAGCCTCGATACCGCGCGCGTCGATGACCTTGATGCCCTTCGCCGAGACGTTGAGCTTGATGTTGCGACCCAGCGACGGAACGAAGTAGGTCTTCTTCTGCACGTTCGGGTCGAAGCGGCGCTTCGTCCGGCGGTGCGAGTGCGAGATGTTGTGACCGAAGCCGGGAACCGCTCCAGTCACCTGGCACACTGCTGCCATGGTGATGTCTCCTTCTGTACCGTGACACCGGACGGTGCCACCCAAGATCCCTTGTCTGCACCCCGTTCCGGGCGCAGCACGAGGCCGGGATCGGAAGAAGGGGTACGTACTGCGTGCTGGAGTGCGCGCAGACAAGCGATCAGTCTAGCACGGACGGCGTGTCGCCTTGACGGCCGCCGCCTCCGCCGGTTGGCACACGCTCAGCGATTCGCGCAAACTCAATCGGATCGGCCCGGATGCCACTGAGGTTGCGCGAATCACTGAGGTTGCGCCGAAGGGGAACCCGGGTCCGATCTCAACGCGCCGCCTCCGCCGCACCCCGCCCCCACCGGAACGCGGACACGGTGGGGGCGCCGTCGATCCAGAACCGCCACGGGAAGGCATCCGTCCCCGCGATCCCGGCCACGCCCACGCGCGGACCGGTCGTCGCCGCCGTCGGCTCGTCGGGCAGGTGCAACCGCGCCCGGGCGCCCGCGCGCTCGGCGCCGGTGACCGCGTCGATCCCGTCGTGGAACGGATGCCGGAGGCCCACGGCATCCCCCAGTCGTCCGGGACCGCGCGCGAGGTCGCGTGCCGCACGGACGACGCCCCCGCGCTCCCGCCGCCGGCGCTCGGCCACGTCGGCGCCCTCGATCACCTCGCCGCCGCGCAGCAGCACACCGCCGGCGACGCCGTCCGGACCGCACACGACGTTGACGCATGAATGGATGCCATGGCTCAGGTACACGTAGAGGTGACCGGGTTCTCCCCACATGGTGGCGTTGCGTGCGGTCGGGCCGCTGCGCGCGTGCGAGCCCGGGTCGGGGCGATCGCCCGTGCCGAGCCCGTGGTACGCCTCGACCTCGGTGAGGCGCAGGACCACGCGCTCCCCCGCGACCACGGTCTCGAGGTGCGCGCCGAGGAGCAGGGGCGCGACCTCGACGGGCAGAGCGGAGAGGTCGTCGCGCGTCGCGGGTCGCGTCATCCGGGCGGCACCTGGCACCACGACAGGTCGAAGCCCTGCAGCGCGGACAGCTCCTGACCGGTGTCGATCTCGACGAGATGCGTCTGGAGGCGCCCCGGGAGCGGCAGCTGGTATCGGTCGAACGGGTTGTCGACCGCCTGCGGCGCGACGAGCACCGCCGCGTAGCGCCCGCTCGGCGAGACGCACGTCTGCAACACGGTGTCGGTTCCGGGGACCTTCAGCAGCGGACGCACCGTGCCGTCCGGGTCGACGTGGCCGATCGTCGTGGATCGGTAGGCGCCGTCCGATCCGATGTCGGCGAACGAACGGAGCGTGCCGGTGCCCGTTCCCGGCACGGGCGTCGCACGTCCCGGCATCCCGGGCGGGTCGACCGGGCTTTCGAGGGGCTGCTCGGAGCCGTCCGTGAGGTTGATTTCGCGGATCCCCTCGAGCCGCTCGACGATCGCGATCGACGAGCCGCGCGCGATGCCGTCGATGGACTGGGCGGTGCCGAGCGGCGCAGCGTTGCCGCCCTGCGCGTCGGTCAGCAGCAGCCGGAAGTCGAACGTCAGCACGAGCATGCTGTCGGTGTCGGGCACGAACCGCCAGTCGGCGACGCGCACGTCCCCGCCGTTGAGGCCGACCTCGACGGGCGGCGCCTCGTCGGCGGCGGACGCCGTGAAGAGCTTGCTCTCGCGTCCGCCGGTCGTGCCGAGAGTGGCATCCGAGAAGGTGAATCCGATGCGCTCACCGCGGTCCGCGGACTGCAGGTTCGACACGAAACCCGGACCCGGCAGCGGGATGTCGCGCGGGTTCTTGCCGTCGAGGTCGGTGATGACGACGCGCGCGCGGTCGTCCTCGCGCACCGAGATCACGAGGTGGTTCGCGGTCGCGCGGAAGTCCTCGATGTGCGGGTGGGTGAACACCGGCAGCCCCGCGTCGCCGTGGAGGTCGGTGTGGAAGATCGTGTCGCCGGAGGACGTGCCGCGCTGCAACAGGAACGCCTGCAGCGGCGGAGTGCGGAAGGTCTCGGTCAACGTCGACGCGGGCCCGGCGCCGAGCCCGCGGACGTCGTGCACGGTCACGCTGTAGTCGGAGTCGTCGCGTAGCGGGAGGGTGAAGCGGATGCCGACGCTCCGCCCCGACGTGTCGACCGTGAACGGTGTCGCCGGCTGCACCTCGACCTGCGAGGGGTCGATCTTCGCGAGGGACTGCGTCGTGGTGAGGATGACGCGGGCACCGGATGCCGCGACCGCGGCGCTCGGGTCGACCTGCACGTCCGTGACCCGGGGGCCCTGCGCGACCGCGACGACGCCGCCGACACCGCCGACCAGGACGAGCGCCGCGACCACGGCCCCGAAGGCGAGGAGATACCCGCGACCGCGGCGCCGACGGGCGCGGACGCGGCGGGAGTCAGTACTCATACGGATCCGTCGGCTGGTCGATGGTCGCGACCTGGTCGGCGCGCACCTCGAGCGCACCGTCCCCGCTCGAGCGGACCGTTCCGGTCACGGTGACCCACTGCCCGGTCGCCGGCGCGGAGACGTTCGCGCTGATCGGCAACCGCGCCGTCTGCGCGTCGATGACGCAGTGCGTGATGACCAGGCGCGTGAGGTCGAAGGTCGCGCCGTCCTGCCCGGGCGTGATGAACCCGGTGAGCGTGACCGGCTTGCCGTCGAACGTCTCGGGGTTGGTGGCGTGCGCGAACACCGCGGACCAGTCGCCGATGCCGAACTTCGAGGTGTCGCCGGAGGCCGCGAGCGTGATCACGTCGGCGCCGACGAACAGCGGCGGGGCGCCGACGTCGCGCGAGACGGCGAGCTCGGCCGACAGCGCCGCGGGCGGGGTCAGCAGCACGGCGACCACCGCGCCCGAGGCGATGAGCCCGCCGCTGAACGCGGCGATGCCGGCCGGCGTCAGGCGCGGGCGCGCGGCGAGATGCTCGTGGGCGTCGTGATCGTGGGCGTCGGACGCGTCGGTGTGGGCGTGGTCGGCGTGCGCGAAGGCCTCGCGACGGGCCGGCGCGGGTGCCGGGGCGTGCCCGTGCTCGTGGTCGTGACCGTGATCGGCCTCGGCGCCGAGCGGCAGCGCGAACGTCGCGATGGCGCCGACGAGGGCGACCACCGCCATCCCGATGGCGAACCACGCCGAGTCGGGGTTGACGTACAGCGCGAGGCGGCCGGTGAGCCACAGCGCGATCGTCGTGACCGCGAGGCACGCGGCGAGGCCGACGCCGAGCCACCGCGTGGCCAGGGCACCCGTTCTAGACAAGGAGGTTCACCACCGTTCCGAGCGCGAAGGCCGACAGCACGACCACGATCGTCAGCCCCACGAGCACGCGCGTGGTGAAGGTCGTTCGCAGCAGCGCGTACATCTTCAGGTCGACGACCGGACCGACGACGAGGAACGCCACGATCGAGCCCGGCGTGAAGGTCGAGGCGAAGGACAGCGCGAAGAAGGCGTCGACGTTGGAGCACAGGGACACGACGACGGCGAGCACCATCATCGCCGCGATCGACAGTGCGGGGTCGGAGCCGATCGCCAGCAGTGCGCTCCGCGGGATCAGCACCTGCACGGCCCCCGCGATGAGCGAGCCGATGATGAGCGCCGGCATGACCGACCGCAGCTCGACGACGAACTGTGCGAGCGAGCGGCGCCCGCGTCCGCCGCGCTCCTGCACCACGATCTCGCACGTCTCGAGGAAGCGTTCGGTGAGGAGCTTGTCGGGATCCGGATGCCGGCTGTACAGCCAGCCGATGAGGTTGGCGATGAGGAAGCCCCCGACGAGGCGACCCACCAGGATGCCGTCGCTCAGTCCGAACGCGGCGTTCGTGCTGATGATGACGATGGGGTTCACGATCGGCGCGGCGACGAGGAACGTCAGGGTGTCCGACACCGCGAAACCGCGCATGAGCAGACCGCGCGCGAACGGCACGTTGCCGCACTCGCACACCGGGATGAGCATGCCGAGGAGCGACAGCACCGCCCGGCGCGCCCACGGGGCGCGTGGCATCCATCGCTCGATCGCCCCGGGCGGCACCCACACCTGCACGATGATCGACAGCAGCACGCCGAGGACGACGAACGGTAGCGACTCGATCAGCACGCTGAGCGCGAGGGTCAGGCCGTCCTGCGCGCGGGTGGGGAGGGGCGCCGCGAAGAACGTGGGCGCGAACGCGTCGATGAGGAACAGCGCGACGACGACGAGGACACCCACGCCGAGGCCGGCGAGGGTACGCGTGACGCCGGAACGCGGTGGGGCCGACGCGACGGTGCGACTAGTCGTCGCCACGCTCACGAGCGCGCGCCCGCGCGCAGTCGTCGCAGATGCCGAAGATGTCGACGACGTGCTCGGCCTGCGAGAAACCGTGCTGCGCGGCGGTGCGCTGCGCCCACTCCTCGACGGCGTCGGCCTCGATCTCGACGGCGACGCCGCACGAACGGCAGATCAGGTGGTGGTGGTGGCCGCGGGTCTCGCAGGCGCGGAACAGGTTCTCGCCCTCGGGGCTCTGCAGCGAATCGGCGTCGCCCTGGGCCGCGAGACCCGCGAGCGCACGGTACACGGTCGCCAGTCCGATGCCGGTGTTCTCGTCGCGCAGGGTCGCGTGCAGCGCCTGCGCGCTGACGAAGCCGCCGGCACCGGCGAGAGCTTCGCGCACGCGTTCGCGTTGCCACGTGTTGCGCTGGACCATGCGGGCGATTCTACCGAGACGAGTGGTGAATCGGCTGGGCGGCTACAGCGCGCGGGTCGTCCGGTCGCGGCGCGCGCCGACGAAGCGGCAGACGAGGTAGATCACGAACGAGATCGTGGTGATGTAGGGGCTCACCGGCAGCGTCCCGGCGACGGCCAGGAGCACGCCGCCCACCGCCGACACGAAGCCGAACAGCGCCGCGAGCAGCGGCACCGACAGCGGACCGGATGCCACCCGCATCGCCGCCGCGGCCGGGGTGACGAGCAGCGCCATCACGAGCAGCGCGCCGATGATGTGCACCGCGACGGCCACGATGAGCCCGAGCAGCAGCATGAAGCCCAGCGACACCGCGGTCGTGGGGACGCCGCGCGCCGCGGCGGACTGCGGGTCGAGGGAGTCGAAGCGCAAGGGGCGCCAGATCATCAGCAGCCCCATGAGCACGATGAGGCCGATCACCACGAGCCAGCCGAGCTGCCCGCTCTGCACCGACACGATCTGCCCCGTCAGCAGGCTGAACCGGGTGGCGCTGCGCCCGTTGTAGAGGGACAGGCACAGGATGCCGACACCCAGACCGAACGGCATGAGCACGCCGATGATCGAGTTGCGATCGCGGGCGCGCGCCCCGAGCAGCCCGATGATCGCGGCCGCGATGAGCGACCCGACGATGGACCCCGAGACGACGTCGGCCCCGATGAGCAGCGCGACCGCGGCGCCCGCGAACGACAGCTCGCTGATGCCGTGCACCGCGAACGCCATGTCGCGCTGCATCACGAACACGCCGATGAGTCCGCCCACGAGCCCGAGCACGGCGCCCGCGTAGACGGAGTTCTGCACGAGGTCGAGGATCGCGCCGTACTGGCTCACGCCGCCGAAGAGCGCATCGCCCACGTCCGCCCAGTTCATGCGTCGTCCTCGTCGTGGTGGTGGTGGCTCTCGTCGGCGTCGGGCGCACCGACGACGACCAGGCGCCCGCCCGCACGGGTCACGAACACCGGAGCGCCGTACAGGCCGCTCAGCGTCTCGGACGTGAGCACCTCGTCGGGGGTTCCGAGCGTGAAGCGGCCGTGCGCGATGTAGAGGATCCGGTTCACGTGCGCGAGCACCGGGTTGATGTCGTGCGTGACGAGCAGCACGGCGGCGTCCCGCTCGCGGCGGTGCCGGTCGATGAGCCGCACGACCGCCTGCTGGTTCGCGAGGTCGAGGCTCGTCAGCGGCTCGTCGCACAGCAGCAGCCGGGGGTCGTCGGCGAGCGCCTGCCCCACCCGGAGCCGCTGCTGCTCCCCGCCGGAGAGCAGCCCGACCGGGCGGTCGGCGAACGCGGTCGCGCCGACCTCCGCGAGCAGCCCGTCGATGCGGGCGCGGTCCTTGCGGCGCGAGAACGGCAGCCCGAACCGGTGTCCGTCGACGCCGAGCCCGACGATATCGCGCCCGCGCAGCGGGGTCTCGCGGGGCAGCGGCCGCTGCTGCGGCACGTAGCCGATGCGGCGGTTGCCGGCGCGCCGCACCGGGGCGCCGAGCGCCTCGATCGTGCCGTCGCTCAGCCGCTCGAGACCGAGGATCGCCCGCAGCAGCGTCGTCTTGCCCGACCCGCTCGGGCCCAGCACCGCGACGAGCTCGCCGGGCTCGACCTCGAGGTCGAGCCCGGACCACAGCTCGCGTCCGCCGCGTTCGAGTGCGGCTCCGCGGATGCGCAGGGGTGCGGCGTCGGTCACGCCGCCAGCGCGTTCGACAGCGCGGTGATGTTGCTCTGCATCCACGAGAGGTAAGTCTGGCCCTCGGGGAGCGTCTCGGTGAACTCGAGCACCGGAATGTTCTTCGCCTTGGCCTCGTCGGTGACCTGCGTGGTCTCGGCGCCGGCGGTCTGCGGGTTCACGATCATGACCTTGATCTGGCCCGAGTCGAGCAGCTGCAGCGACTCCAGCAGGGTCGCGGGCGGCACGTCCTGGCCCTCCTCCACGGACTCGCTGAACTCGTTCGGCGTCGCGTTCACCAGGCCGGCGGCCTCGATGAGGTATACGGGCACGGGCTCGGTCACGAACACCTTCGCGCCGGCATCCTTCGCCTCGATCTGCCCGAGCGAGTCCTTGAGGCCCGCGACCTTCTGCACGAACGCGTCGGCGTTGGCGCTGAAGTCGGCCGCGTGGTCGGGGGCGAGCTTCCCGAGGTGCTCGGCGATGGCCTTCGCGAGGTCGTCGACCGTGTCCGGGTCGTACCAGACGTGCTCGTTGAAGCCCTCGACGTGTTCGTGGCCGTGGTCGGTGTCGTCCGCGCTGGGCGACGCGCTCGCGTCGTCGTGCGACTCGGCGCCCGGGTAGTCGTGGTTGTACTCGACCGCCGTCAGTACGTCGGCGGATGTGCCGCTCGCGTCGATGAGCGACTCCATGAAGCCGTCGTACCCGGCGCCGTTCTCGATCACGAGCTGGGCGCCCTTCAGCGTGAGCTGGTCCTGCGCGCTCGCCTCGTACTCGTGGGGGTCCTGCGTCGGCGACGTGATGATCGACGTCACGTCCACGACGTCCCCACCGACGGCTTCCGCGATCGAGCCGTACACGTCAGTGGATGCCACGACCGTGACCTTTCCGTCGGCGTCGGTCGAGCCGCTGGCTGCGGGCGTGCCGCCGGCGCAACCGGCGAGGGCGAGCACGGAGGCCGCGCCGAGAACGAGGGGGGCGAGAAGGCGTCGGGTCATGGCATCCACTGTAAACGGTAGTGATAACCGTTCTCAAATCGGCGGCGCCACCCGCACGGGAGACGGATAGCCTGGGAGCGATGTCACGGGACGAGAACGCGCGAAGAAGACTGTCCCGGAGCACCCCGAACGGCGCCGTCGTCGCCGTCCTCGCCATCGCGGGGCTGTGCTCGTCCTTCATGTTCACGCTCGTCGTGCCCATCCAGGCGAAGCTGCCCGAGCTCCTGAACGCCTCGAGGGATGACACCGCGTGGGTGGTCACCTCGACGCTGCTCGCCGCCGCGGTCATCACGCCGATCGCGGGACGCCTCGGCGACATGTACGGCAAACGCCGCATCGTGCTGGCTCTGCTCGCCGTGATGATCGCCGGGTCCGTGATCGCCGCCCTCTCCCCCGGGATCATCGGGTTGATCGTGGGTCGCGCCCTGCAGGGCGCGGTGGTCGGCGTCGTTCCCCTCGGCATCTCGATCATGCGCGACGTGCTCCACGAGAACCGGGTCGACAGCGCGGTCGCCCTCATGAGCGCCACCCTCGGCGTCGGCGGCGCGATCGGCCTTCCCATCAGCGCCCTGGTCGCCGAGACCACCGACTGGCACTGGCTGTTCTGGATCGCCGCGGCTTTGGGCGCCGTCGTCTTCGTGCTGATCCTCGCGATCGTCCCGGTGAGCGTGCTCCGCACCGCCGGTCGCTTCGACTACGTCGGCGCGGCGGGACTCGCCATCGGTCTGATCGGCGTGCTGCTCGCGGTCTCGCGCGGCAACTCGTGGGGGTGGACGTCGCCGCTCACCCTCGGCCTGGCCGCCGGTGGCATCCTGATCCTGCTCGTGTGGGGCTGGTACGAACTCCGCATCGACGAGCCGCTGCTCGATCTGCGGGTCGCGGCCCGGCGGCCGGTGCTGCTCACCAACCTCGCGTCGGTCGCGATGGGCTTCGCGCTGTTCACCTCGAACGTCTCGCACCCGCAGATCCTCGAGCTGGCCACCGCCACGGGCGTGGGCCTCGGGCTGTCGCTGCTCGCCGCGAGTCTCGTCGTCATGCCCTCGGGCCTCGTGATGATGGTGCTCTCGCCTCTCTCGGGCGCGCTCGCCCGCACGATCGGCCCCCGCGTGCTGCTAGTCGCCGGCTCGGTGTCGCTGATCCTCGCCTACGGGTTCAGCCTGCTTTTTTCGACCGAGGTGTGGCACTTCGTCGTGGCGAACATCCTCATCGGCTTCGGCATCGGGTTCGGCTACGCGGCGATGCCGATGCTCATCATGCGCTCGGTCCCACCCAGCGAGACCGGCGCCTCGAACGGCCTGAACGCCCTCGCGCGGTCCCTCGGGACGAGCACGTCGGCCGCCGTCGTCGGCGTGGTGCTCGCGACCCTGTCGACGGGCGAGGGCGAGACCCGCGTACCCACCGCCGAGGCCTTCGACGTGTCGTTCGCGCTCGGTCTGGGCGCGGCGATCGTCGCTCTCGTTCTCGCGCTGCTCATCCCGGCGCGGCAGGCCCCGAGCGAGCGGCATCCGGCTCTTCCGGAGTGAGCAACGCCGCGCGGCCCCGACGGCGAGGAAGGCCAGACGTCGACGGTCGCGAGTCGCAACTGATCATCAGAGTTGTCCACAAGCGGATGCCATCAGTGAAAGCACGCTACGTTGTCGTCCACCCCTGTGTGACCTGTGGATAACTACACGGGTGTAATTCACCCCTGGCCACTCAACGGGCCGTCCTCCCGCGCAAGCACTGGGGAATCGACTCCGACACAGTGGGCCGAGTTATCCACAGGCGCGCCCCTGTTTAAGTGACGTAGACGATATACACGTGTCATGCCCGCGATGCCTTGCACGGCGCGGGATCTCTTATTTAAGCGAACACGGAGTCGACGTGCCTGACCGATCTGACGATGAGCGATACCTGGACGGTTTCCTGGACCAGGACGAACGCCGTGACCTCGAATACAAGAAGGCCGAGTACAGCTTCGGGACCGACAAGGCGCTCTCCTACTGCGCGGGGATAGCCAACAGTGGCGGCGGATACCTCGTCCTCGGCGTAACGAATGATCGCGTCGTGCATGGCACCGCTGCGTTCCCGGATCCGCGCGGCCTTGAGTTGCGAGTGCATGAGAAGCTCTCCCTGTCCGTCGTCGTGCGTGAGCTCACCTACGACGGCAAGCGCGTCCTCGTCCTGCAGATACCGCCACGCCGCCGTGGGACGCCCGTGGCCTTCGACGGGCGTTACTACCTCCGCGTGGGCGAGAGCCTTGTCGACATGACCGCGCACCAGCTCGGCGAGATCTTCGACGAGTTGCGCGAGAGGCCCGGAACTGCGGCCGTTCGCGACCACCTTTCCGCCGCTGACGTCCACGCCCTCCTCCACGTAGAGAAGTACTTCGAGCTCTTGGACCTACCCCAGCCCACAGATCCGGAGTCATCCCTGAGCATCTTGGAGTCGAAGAACCTCGTTCGCCGCGATCAGAACTCCGGGTTCTACGCGATCACCGCAACGGGAGCGCTTTTCATTGCGCGGGACCTGGCTGCGCTCGGCATGGAGTGGCGGCGTGTCCGACTCATCAGGTACGCGGGTACAGACAGAGTCCACGCTGTCTTCGAACACCTCGAATCCCGCGGCTACGGAATCTGTTTCGAGGAGCTGTTGGATCTCGTCAGAGCCCACGTGCCCGTGGTCGAGGTGATTGCGGACGGCCGTCGCAGAGTCGAACCCATCTACCCAGGCACGGCGCTGCGCGAGTTCATCGCGAATGCCCTCGTGCACCAGGACCTCGATGAGCGGGGTGTGCAGATCACCATAGAACTGTTCGAGGATCGAATTGAGATCCGCAACCCAGGACGCCCGCTGATCGACGTCAAGAGATTCGTCGACGACACGCGTGCGCGCAACCCTGAACTCGCCGAGATCCTTCGACTCGCTCGGATCTGTGAGATCCGCGGTAGCGGCGTCGACCGGGCCCTCCTCGCGATTGAGAACCTCTTCGCCCAGCTCCAGACTTCTACGCCGGCGACAGCTCGACCACCATCGTCCTACACAAGGAACGACGCTTCGACGAGATGAATCTGGATGAACGGGTCTGGGCTGCGTTCCTCCACGCCTCAGTCCGGTATGCAGGAAGCGACAGCCTGACGAACTCGTCCCTCCGCGCTCGCTTCGGCCTCCCCGACTCGAGAGCGGCCGTCGTGTCTCAGGCCATATCGGCGGCCGTGGAAGCAAACCTCCTGAAGTTGGACCCGCGAGCGGGCGCGTCGCGACGACACGCGCGGTATCTGCCGTTCTTTGCATGAGAGGCCAAGAACTCTCGACTCGAGGATGCATAGGCTTCTGGGCGCGCGGCGACCCCGGCCTGCCTCAGCCGACCCCGGCCGACGACGGCATCGACTCCCGTGCCGCGCCGACGACGACCCGCCCGCCGACGACGGTGAGGAGCACCTCCGCCGCCCCGAGCGCGGCGGGGTCGGCGGTGAGCGGGTCGACGCTCAGGACGGTGAGGTCCGCGAGCGCGCCGACCTCGAGCGTTCCGCCCTCCTCGCCGATCGTCCGGTAGGCGTCGGTCGTGAAGCCGCGCAGCGCCTCGATCTGGGTGAGTCCTTGGTCCGCGCCGACCGGACCCGCGTCCGGATCGTCGTGCCGTCGTCGCAACTGGGCGTCGGCGAGGATCCCGGGGGCGTCACTGGGGGCGACCGGCCAATCCGATCCGAGGGCGAGGGGCACCCCGGCATCCACGATGTCCCGCGTCCGGAAGGCGAGGGCGGTGCGCTCGGGGCCGAGCCGCACCGACCAGTTGTCGGTCTGATCCGACCGCAGGAAGTGCGTGCAGTGGGTCGGCTGCATGCTCGCCGTCACGCCGCCGGCACGGAAGACCTCGAGCACGTCGTCGGTGAGGACCTCGATGTGCTCGACGCGGTGCGTCGCGTTCCGCTCAGGCACCGCGGCGATCGCGCGGGCGACGAACGCGACGCCCGCGTCGCCGATCGCGTGGGTCGTCGTCGGGACGCCGGCCGCGTCGAGCGCGGCGAGGGCGACGGGGTACTCGTCGGGCCGGAGCCAGAGCGACGAGGTCGACTCGCCGAAGGCGTCGGGGCGGTGCAGCCACGCGGTGCCGTTGTCGATGGTGCCGTCGATCATGGTCTTCACGCCCCGGACGGTCCAGTTGCGGCCGCTCCGACCCTGCAGGTCGATGAGCCGGCCGACGTCGGCGAGGTCGGTGCCAGGCTCGAACCACGGCGACATCCGCAGCCGGATCGGGAGGTCGCGCTCCGCCTCGATCGCCTCGAGGAGGGCGATGGCATCCGGAGCGAGATCCTGCACCTGACCGGACGTGAAGCCCGCCTCGGCCATGTGGAAGAGGATCTCGTATAGCCGCTCGGCCCGCTCCGCGAAGTCCAGGGGCGGAATCGCCCCCTCGACGAGCGCGATCGCCTGCGCTTCCAGCAGCGCGCCGGTGAGCCGTCCGGTCCCGTCGACGACCACCCGCGACGAGTCGGAGAAGGTCTCGTCGCCGCGGACGCCGGCGCGCTGCAGCGCCGACGTCGAGGCGAGCGCGCCGTGGGCGTCGAAATAGCGGAGGAACGCCGGGCGGTCGCCGGCGACTTCGTCGAGGATGTCGTTCACCACCTCGCCTCCTTCGAAGGCGGCGGGCTGCAGCCCCCACCCGAGCAGCCAGGCGTCGTCATCGAGGCGTGCGCGTTCGACCTCCAGGGCCTCTCGCAGGGCGTCGAGGGAGCGGCATCCGGTCAGATCCGCCCCGCGGGTCAGCCCGATGCCGAACACCGGGTGGATGTGGCAGTCGACGAACCCGGGGAGGATCGTGCCGTCGCCGACATCGATCACGCGGGTCGTCGGACCGATCCAGCGGTCCAGCCGCTCGCGCGAGCCGTAGTCGAGGACGCGGTCGCCCACGATCGCCACGCCCCGCGGGGCGGTGTCGTCGTCGACCATCGTGACGACGCGGCCTCCGAACACCACGAGGTCGGCCGTCATCGGATGATCTCCTGCGCCGACGTGCGGACGTTGCCGCCGATGGCGTCGAAACGCTCGGACCCGCGGCTGCGCAGCACCAGCGCGAGCACGACCCCGATGGCGAGCACCGTGGGCGTGACCGCGAGGATGAGCGCGTCGATCACGGGCCCCGCACTGGTCAGGTAGTCGACCGTGAGCACGAGGACGACGAACAGCACCGCCATCAGGACGATCGACAGGATCGCCGCCGGGAGCACGTACCAGCGCCGCGGCAGAGTGCGGTTGCGGACGATGAACGCGACGACGGCGATCGAGGCGAGCAGCTGCAGGGCGATCACGCCGTAGACGCCCGGGGAGTTCACCAGGATGACCAGCTTCGTGAGCGGGTCGAGCCCGGCGATCGCGAAGCCCGCCACGACGACAGCGCCGAGGATCGACTGCAGGAGTCCCGCCAGCCACGGCGCCCCGCGGCGGTTCGTCCGCGAGAAGAAGGACGGAAGGATGCCATCGCGCGAGAGCGCGAAGCTGTAGCGGTTGATCGCGTTGTGGAAGGCGAGCTGCCCGGCGAAGATGCTCGTCACGATCAGGACGAACATCACCGTCACTCCCCACGGGCCGACGTACTGACCCGTGGCGACGAAGAAGAAGGAGGACGGGTCGGCGGCGATGACCCCGGCGACATCGGCGCTGCCGAACGCCTGGATGACGATCCAGAGGGTCGCGGCGTAGAAGATCGCGAGGAACGCGACGGCGATGTAGGTGGCGCGCGGGATCGTCCGCTCGGGCGACCGCGCCTCGGCGCGGTAGAGCACCGTGGACTCGAACCCCATGAAGGCGGCGAAGCCGAAGCCGAGGATCGCCAGCATGTTCGGGGTGAAGACGTTCTCGGGGGCGAGGGTGCCGAGGTCGAACTGGGCGCCGCGCTGGAGCACGATCGAGCCGGCCAGGATGACGAGCATCACCGTCTCGAGCACGAGCAGCACACCGAGCACCTTCGCCCCCACGTCGACGCCGAGCGCCGCGAGCCCGAACACGAGCACGACCCCGACGAGCGACGCGGCCCACCACGGCACGTCGAGGCCGAAGACCGCGGCGAGCATCCCGTGCGCCATCACGCCGAACAGGCCCCACAGCCCGATCTGCAGCAGGTTGTACGAGACCCAGGCGAGCAGCCCCGCGCTGAGCCCCGCGACCCGTCCGAGACCGGCCGTGACGTAGGTGTAGAAGCCGCCCATGGGCTTGAGGTGGCGGGCCGTGAACAGGAACCCGACCGCGAAGATCGCGAGCACGGCGCCGGCGATCGCATAGACGAGCGGCGCCGAGGGACCACCGATCAGCACGGCGAGCGGACCGATACCGGCGAGCACGCTGAGCGGCGCGGCGGCCGAGACGACGAGGAAGACCACGCCCCACGTCCCGAGGGCCGCGGGACGCAGCCCGTCGGTCCGGGGGTGGTCGGTGGTACGGAGGAGCTGCTCGGTCACAGTCGGGCCTCTCGGGTTGGGGACCCGCCTCATCGTCGAGGCGGTCTGGTTTAAGGAGAGCATGAAGCAGAATTCGGAAATGCGCAATCGATTGCGCATTGATTGTTCGCTCACCGAAACCTCTCCGTAAACTCGACCGGAAGAGAGGGGCCGAATGAAACAGCGCGCGACCCTGCAGCAGGTGGCCGATCTGGCCCAGGTCTCCCTGGGCACGGCATCCCGCGCGCTCGCCGGCCGTGGCCGCGTCTCGGAGGCCACACGCACGCGCGTCCGCGAGGCGGCCGCGACGCTGTCGTTCGCGCCGAACACCGCGGCCAGCAACTTCCGCCGATCACGGGCGGGATCCGTCGGCCTCTGGCTCCCGCCGCAGGTGAGGTTCATGGACTACTACATGAACTTCACGTTCGGCCTCTCCGAAGCCCTCGGCGAGGACGAGGTGTCGCTTTCGCTCATCCCGCACAGCCTGCGCCCCGACAGCGTGGACCGCCTGCACGTCGACGGATTCGTGATGTCCGACGTCGTCGCCGGCGACCCGCTCGCCCGGGCGATCCTCGAGTCCGGCAAGCCCGTGATCACCTCCGAGGTCGTGCCAGAGGGGATGCCAGCACCCACCGGCTCCGTCGTCACCGACCAGGCCGCGGCGATGCGGGACTCGCTCGACCGCCTCCGCCGCGGGGGCGCGACATCGATCGTCCTCCTCGCCCCCGACATCGCACAGTCCTGGGTCGACGCGGCCCGCGCGGGCGCGTCGACCTGGGCACGTGACGCATCCGTCCGGCTCGAGGTGATCACGCTCGCCGAGGTCCCGCCCGCCGCCGGCATCCACACCCTCATCGCCCGCGTGCTCTCGACGAACGACGACGTGGATGCCATCGTCTGCGCGGTCGACGGCGTCGCCGTCGGAGTGCTCACCGCCCTCCACGACCTCGGCGTCGCCGTCCCCGATCGGGTCCAGCTCGTGTCGCACGTCGACAGCGCCGCGATGCCCGTCGTGCTTCCGCCCATCGCCGCCGTGGATCTGCGGCCGCGCGAGGCCGGGATGCTCACCGGCCGGATGCTCCTCGCCGAGCTCGACGGCGGCCTGGGCGAGGACGAACGGGTGCAGACGCTCGCCCTGGAGTTCCACGAGCGCGCCTCCCTGCGGCCCGTGGCCGAAGAGGCCTGATCGGTGCGCACACGACAGCGGCGCCACCCCGGAGGGTGACGCCGCCGGAAACGCTGCGGATCAGCGCAGGATGCCGCCGAGGTCGAGCGCGCCGTCGACCACGTCGTCCACACCGGACGTGACGCCGCCGACCACGTCGTTCACGGAGCCGGAGATGTCGCCGACCGAGGCGCCGTTGTCGCCCGTCGAGACGCCGGCGTCACCGGTGGAGACGCCCGTGTCGTTGCCCGAGCCCACGGGAGCGTCGACCGGAGCGGTCAGTTCGTTGCCCGAGCCGAGGTCGTTGCCCGAACCGATCGGCGCCGTGGTGTCGTTGCCCGAGCCGATCGGCGCGGTCGTGTCGTTGCCCGAGACCACCGGGGTCTGGTTGCCCGAGGCCACGTCGCCGTTGAGCGAGTCGCTGACGAGCGGGCCCTGCACGAGCGGGCCGATGTTCGCGATGTCGCTCACCGCGGTCTGCGGGTTGGCCGCGAAGTCGCCGCTCTCGATGAGGCCACTGACCCACGTGTAGAACGGGTCGGACGCATCCACGAACTGGGTCGCAGTGGTCGTGGCATCCGTCGAGGTCACGTTGTCGTCGGCCGAGGCCGGCAGCGCGAGTCCGGCGACGGCGAGAGCCGCAGCTCCGGTGCCGGCCGCAGCGATCATGCCGATTCGGGTCTTCGTGTTGTACGTACGCATCAGGTTTCCCTTTCCGTTTCCGTATACGGCGCTTCCGCCGCACGATGGGTCATCCGAAGAGGACCCGGAATCGGATGGGTGAGAATCCGGAGGGATGCCGATCTGCGGCGCCGTCCACTCGACGCGATCCGCGCCCTGGCAGCGATCGCGGGGAACCCTGGCAGAACCCTGGCAATGCCCATCCGGAGCCGCCTCTCGACCGCTCCTCACGCCCCCGGCGAACGCTCCGCGCGCTTCGCGGGGCCGATCGGACCGAGGTGCGTGTGCGACGCGTCCTGCAGCTTGAGGCCGTACCCGACCGCACGATCCACGCCGACGTGGAATGCCCAGCAGGCTCCCACGAGCAGCAGCCACGTCAGCGACGTACCCGTCGCCGCAAGGACGAGGTACGCGACGGCGATGAGCGCCGGTCCGACGTAGCTGTGGACGAGGTTGTAGGTGAGCGCTCCGAGACGCGGGCCGCGCAGATATCCCACCGCCGAGAGATCGAACACGAGGAACAGCGCGAACAACAACCACCACGGCCCACCCGCGACGATGACCGCGACCAGGATCGCGACGGCGACCGCGGCGTTCTCGACGCGCTGGGTCGTCGAAGCCCGGGCGTCGTCTGCGGATCGCATCAGTCGAGCAGCAGCGCCGGCTCTTCCAGAACGGATGCCACATCCGCGATGAACCGCGAGATGCCGTCGCCGTCGACCACGCGGTGATCGAACGAGCCCGAGACCGTGGTCACCCAGCGGGGGCGCACCTCGCCGTCGACGACCCACGGCTTCTGCCGGATCGCGCCGAGGGCGATGATGCCGGCCTCGCCGGGGTTGATGATCGGGGTGCCGGCATCCACTCCGAAAACGCCGATGTTCGTGATCGTGAACGTGCCGCCGGCCTGATCGGCGGGGCTCGTCTTGCCCTCGCGCGCGGTCAGGGTGAGGCTCTCGAGCGCCTTGGCGAGCTCGCGGGTGTTCATCGCCTGCGCGTCCTTGATGTTCGGTACCAGCAGGCCGCGCGGGGTCGCCGCGGCGATACCGAGGTTGACGTAGTGGCGCATGCGGATCTGCGCGCCGTCGTCGCCGTCGACCCAGGTGGCGTTGATCATCGGCGTGCGGCGCAGGGCCCAGATCACGGCGCGCGCCATGATGAGCAGCGGCGAGATCTTCACGTCGGCGAAGTCCGGCGACGCCTTGAGTCGCTTGACGAGCTCCATCGTGCGCGATGCGTCGACGTCGACCCACACCGAGACGTGCGGGGCCGAGTACGCGCTCGACGTCATCGCGTTCGCGGTGGCCTTGCGGACGCCGCGGACCGGAATCGACTCCTCGCGCGCGTCGTCGACCGGCGTGGGTGCGGCGGGGGCGGCGACCGGGATCGTCTCCTCGCGCACCGTGCCCCACTCGGGCGTCTCGATGTTGCGGAAGACGCTCGCCTGCTCGGCGTGCTTCACGACGTCCTGCCGCGTGACCTCGCCGGCGGGGCCGCTCGGCGTCACGGCCGCGAGGTCGACGCCGAGGTCGCGCGCGAGCTTGCGGATCGGGGGCTTCGCGACGACCCCCACGGAGGCCTTGACCGGACGCTCCGCCGGCTTCCGCCGCCGCGACGACACGGCGCCGCCGGTGCCGTAGCCGACGAGCACCGCTCCGCCCGGGTCGCTGGGCTCGGGAACCGTGGTCGGCTGCGCGGGCGCGGGGGGCGTGGCATCCGCCGATCCGATCGTGATGATCGGCGCGCCGACCTCGACCGTCGCCCCCTCGGATGCCAGCAACTCGCCGACCGTGCCCGCGAACGGCGACGGCAACTCGACGAGCGACTTCGCCGTCTCGATCTCGACGATCACGTCGTTCACGGCGACGGTGTCGCCCGGGGCGACGCGCCACTGGACGATCTCGGCCTCGGTGAGTCCTTCACCGACGTCGGGGAGGACGAAAGTCTGCTCGGTCACGGTGTGTCCTTTGCTCGCGAGACAGCATCTCACTGACGAGACAGCGGCGGAATGCCGCGGTCTCGTCGGCGGAGTGCAGTCTCGCGGTCCACGGGGGTGAGTGGGGGTCAGTAGGCCAGCGAGCGGTCGACGGCCTCGAGGATGCGGTCGGCGTCCGGGAGGTACGTGCCCTCGAGCTTCGCGGGCGGGAACGGCACGTCGAAGCCCGACACGCGCAGCACCGGCGCCTCGAGCGCGAAGAACGCCCGCTCGGTGACGGTCGCGGCGACCTCGGAGCCGAGCGACGTGAAGCCCGGCGCCTCCTGCGCGTAGACCATGCGACCGGTGCGGCGCACCGAGTCCAGCAGCGGGCCGTAGTCGACCGGCGACAGCGAGCGCAGGTCGACGACCTCGCAGCTCGTGCCCTCGCTCTCGGCGAGCGCCGCGGCCTGCAGCAGCGTCGTCACCATCGCACCGTGGCCGACGAGCGTGACGTCGGTGCCGCGGCGGACGACCCGGCTCGCGTGGAGCGGCAGCGCGGGGGCCTCGGTGTCGACCTCGCCCTTCTGCCAGTACTTCGCCTTGGGTTCGAAGAAGATGACCGGGTCGGGCGAGTCGATCGCCTGCTGGATCATCCAGTACGCGTCGTTCGCGGTGGAGGGGCTCACGACCCGCAGGCCCGGGGTGTGCGTGAAGTACGCCTCGGGGCTCTCCTGGTGGTGCTCGATCGCGCCGATGTGCCCGCCGTACGGGATGCGGATGACGACGGGAAGCTGCAGCGCGCCCTCGTGGCGGTTCGTGAGCTTCGCGAGCTGCGACGTGATCTGGTCGAACGCGGGGAAGACGAACCCGTCGAACTGGATCTCGAGCACGGGACGGAAGCCGCCCATCGCGAGACCGATCGCGGTGCCGACGATGCCCGACTCCGCGAGCGGCGAGTCGATGACGCGGCGGGGGCCGAAGTCCTTCTGCAGGCCCTCGGTGACGCGGAAGACGCCGCCGAGCGGGCCGATGTCCTCGCCCATGAGCAGGACGCGGTCGTTCGTCTCGAGCGCGCGACGGAGGCCGGCGTTGAGGGCGCGGCTGATCGGGAGGTTCTCGGTCATTCCGCTCCCCCTTCCATCGCGGCCTCGTAGTCGTCGAGCCAGCGCTGCTCCTCGGCGATCAGGGTGTGGGCCTCGGCGTAGACGCTGTCGAACATCTGCGCCCGGGGGAGCCCGCCGAGCTCGTTCGTGCGCACGCGCACGTCGTCGGCGAGCGCGCGGCCCTCGGCATCCGCATCGTCGAAGAACTGCTGCGACGCGCCTCGCGCCTCGAGGAACGTGCGGAGGCGCGCGATCGGGTCGCGGTGCGCCCACGCCTCCTCCTCCGCGGAGGTGCGGTACTTCGTCGGGTCGTCGCTCGTGGTGTGCGCGCCGCGACGGTAGGTCATCGCCTCGATCGCGCGCGGACCACCACCGGCGCGGGCCTCGTCGAGCGCGAGCTTCGACACCGCGTAGCTGGCGAGCACGTCGTTGCCATCGACCTGGACACTCGGGATGCCATACCCCGCCGCCCGCTTGTAGAGCGGGGTCCGCGACTGGGTGGCCACGGGGACGGAGATCGCCCACTGGTTGTTCTGCAGGAAGAAAACCTCGGGCGTCTGGAAGCTCGCGGCGAACACCATCGACTCGTGCACATCGCCCTGGCTGGACGCGCCGTCGCCGTAGTAGACGATCACGGCTTCGTCGCGCTCAGGGTCTCCGGTGCCGCACTTGCCGTCGAACACGAGCCCCATGCCGAGGCCCGTGGCGTGCAGCGTCTGCGCACCGAGCACAAGTGTGTAGATGTGGGTGTTGCCGTTCTTGGGGTCGGACGGGTCCCATCCGCCGTGCGTGAGCCCGCGCATGAGCCGGATGATGTCGATCGGGTCGACACCGCGGATGCGGGTCACCACGTGCTCGCGGTACGAGGGGAAGATGTGGTCCTGCGGCCGGGCGGCACGAGCCGAACCGACCTGCGCGGCTTCCTGCCCGAAGGACGGCGGCCACAGGGCCAGCTGCCCCTGGCGCTGCAGGTTGGTCGCTTGCACGTCGAAGGCGCGGATCGAGACCATGTCGCGGTAGAACGTCTCGAGTTCCGCGTCGGTGAGGGCCTCGATCAGGGGCAGATAGCGCTCGGCCTCAGGGGTGGGCGCGAGGGTGCCGTCGGCCGCCAGAACGCGCACGAGAGCCGGGTCGTCGAGCGGGGTCATGTACCCACGCTAACGGTCACGTCATGCCCTGTACCGCATGAGGTGCACAACGGATGCCGCGTTTCTGCGGGGGTTTCCGACAAGGGGCGGCGGCGTCACTCATCGCCGAGCGGGAAGTACCGGACGCTCACGACCCGGGCGGGCGTCGGCCCGAGCGCCCGCAGCGCGAGGGTACGACCGGTGAATCCGCCGGCGACCTCGGTCGAGAGATACCGGCCGTCGAGCGCGACGATCCACCGTTCGCCGTCCGCGTCGAGCAGGCCGAACCGCAGGTCGTCGGGGCCGTCGTGGGTGGCATCCACCGCCTCGACGAGGAGCGCCACGACGTCGCCGGTCGCGGAAGCGGAACCCACGGATGCCTCGAGCGGACCGACGCGCGCCCGCACCTCGGCCGCGCCGGCGTCGAGGGCGATCTCGTACCAGTGGCGATCATCGAGCCGGACCCGCAGGGCCACGGCGGCGGAGGCATCCACGCGCGCCTCGAACCGCCACCGCAGGTCGCGCACGCGGACCGCGAGGTCGTGCGGTTCCAGCGCGACGCCGCCGGCGGGATGCGGGCCGGGGAGTGCCCCGTGGGGCGACACCCACCGCGGGTGCAGGTTCGCTGTCGCGAACTCGTCGGTGAACGCCGTGTCGGGGCGCGCGGGCAGCGCCTCGTCGGTGTGGACCACGGGCCAGTCGTTCACCCACGCGACGCGGGTGAGGAACGTCTCGCGTCCGACGACGTGGAACCCGGGCGTGAAGCCGCGCGGGCGCACGCCGAGGTACACCATCGCCCACGAGCCGTCGGGGCGCTCGACGAGATCGGCGTGCCCAGTGTTCTGCACGGGGAACCCGGTGCTGCGGCGGCTGAAGATCGGGTTCGCGGGTGCCGCCTCGAACGGACCGTCGACCGCCCGGGAGCGCGCGACGCACACCGCGTGTCCGCGTTCCGTGCCACCCTCGGCGGTGAGCAGGTACCACCACTCGCCGCGGCGATACAGGTGCGGCCCCTCGGGGTGCGCGAGGCCCGACCCGCGCCAGATCACCCGCGGCTCCTCGAGCCGGACGCCGTGCTCGGGGTCCACACGCACCTGCGCGATCACCGGCAGCGTCCCTCCCTCGGGCCGCAGCGACTCATCCAGCGCGCAGTACGTGAGGACGCAGGTGCCGTCGTCGTCCCACGTGAGGTCGGGGTCGATGCCGCCGAGGCCCGGGAGCACGATCGGATCCGACCACGGCCCCGCGGGGTCGGTCGCCGTCACGACGAACTGCTCCCCGCCGCGCTCGACGTTCGTGCCGACGACGAAGAACGTGCCGTCGCGGTGGCGGATCGTGGGCGCGTAGATGCCGCGGCTGGCCGGCGATCCCCCGGCGAGGAACTGGCTCTCGCGCGTCAGCACGTTGCCGAGCTGCGTCCACGTCCGCAGGTCGCGGCTGTGCCAGATCGGGATGCCGGGCGCGTACTCGAACGACGAGTTCACGAGGTAGTAGTCCTCGCCCACACGGCACACCGACGGGTCGGGGAAGAATCCCGGGATGACCGGGGTCGTGGCGGCATCCCGAGTCATCGTGGCCTCAGCGCGGGGCGACGGAGGCGGCGATCTCGACGATGCGGTCGATCGACTCCTCCTCGCCGATCGAGATCCGGATGCCATCGCCCGCGAACGGGCGCACGATCAGCCCCGCCTCCTCGAACGCGGCGGCGACCTCGAGCGTCCGTTCGCCCGCGGGCAGCCACACGAAGTTGCCCTGGGCGTCGGGGACGTCCCAGCCGGACTCGCGCAGGCGCGTCACAAGGGCATCGCGCCGGGCGGCGAGGACCGCGACACGGTGCAGCAGTTCGGACTCGGCATCCAGGCTCGCCAGCGCCGCCTCCTCGGCCGCCGCCGTGACGGACAGGGGGATCGCGGTGCTGCGCGCGGCGTCGAGCACCCGCGCGTGGCCGATCGCGTAGCCGACGCGCAGGCCCGCGAGGCCGTAGGCCTTCGAGAACGTCCGGAGCATGACGATGTTGGGGCGCGCGAGCAGCGCGCGGACGCGGTGGCCCTCGACGGCATCCGGGTCGGTCACGAACTCGGCGTACGCCTCGTCCAGCACGATGAGGACGTCGGCGGGCACGGCGCCAACGAAGGCCGTGAACTCGTCGAAGCCGACGGTGGGACCCGTGGGGTTGTTCGGGCTGCACACGATGATCAGGCGCGTGCGGTCGGTGACCGCGGCGGCCATCGCGGGGAGGTCGTGACGGGCGTCGGCCGTCAACGGCACCTGCACGCTCGTCGCCCCCGACACCGCCACGAGCGACGGGTACGCCTCGAAGGACCGCCACGCGTAGACGACCTCGTCACCCGGACCGGCCGTGGCCAGAAGCAGCTGCGCGAGCAGCGAGACGCTCCCGGCGCCGATGTGGATGTCATCCGCCGACACCCCGTAGCGGGCACCGAGGCGCTCGCGCAGCCGGGCGGCCGTGGCATCCGGGTATCGGTTGATCGCCGTCGACGCGCGGACCGCGTCCAGCACGCCGGGCAGCGGATCGAACGGGTTCTCGTTGCTCGACAGCTTGAACGCGTCCGGGCTCGCCTGACGCCCCTGGCGGTAGGCCGGCAGGGCGGCGATCTCGGGACGGATACGGGGGAGGACCGGCTCTTCGCTCACGGGACGAGCCTAACGAGGACACCCCGTGCGCGTGTCGGACCCCCGTGCCACGATGGGGGCATGCGCTTCGTCGTCCGCGTGGCCGTCAACGCCTTCGCCATCTGGATCGTCACCCTGCTGCCGGCCCTGCAGGTGACGCTCATCCCGTTCGCCCCCGGCGAGTGGTTCCAAGTGCTGCTCACGCTGCTGCTGGTCGGGCTCATCTTCGCCCTGGTCAACACCATCGTCGGCACGATCGTGAAGATCGTCGCCATTCCGCTCTACATCCTCACGCTCGGACTCATCTCGCTCGTCATCAACGGCTTCCTGCTGTGGCTGACGGCCGTGATCACGTCGAACTGGGACTGGGGCCTGCGTACCGGCGAGTTCTGGCTCACCGTCGTGGCGGCACTCCTCATCGCGATCATCAACGCCGTGCTCGGTGGCATCCTGCGCCCCCGCGGGGACGAAGGCTCACGCCGCTGATGCGCTCGCGGCCCGTCCCGGCCATGATGGAGGGATGACCGCGAGTGCCGACGCGCCCTTCCGCGTCGTCTTCGTCTGCAGCGGCAACATCTGCCGGTCGCCGATGGCCGACGTGGTCTTCCGCCGTATCGCCGTCGACGCGGGCCTGGGGTCGCGCGTCGTCTCGACCTCGGCGGGCACGGGCGACTGGCACGTGGGCGAGCGCGCCGACCACCGCACGCTCGCGGCCCTCGAACGCCTCGGCTACGACGGGGCCACGCATCGCGCACGACAGTTCACGTTCGCGGACTTCACGCACAACGACCTCGTGGTCGCGCTCGACCGCAGCCACGAGCGCGTGCTGCGGGGGTGGGCGCGCAACGAGGACGACGCCGACAAGATCGCGCTGCTGCAGTCCTTCGTTCCGGATGCCGAGACCCTCGACGTCCCCGACCCCTACTACGCGGGCCCCCCGATGTTCGACGAGGTGCTCGGTATGATCGAACGCGCCAGCCGAGCCCTGTTCCGGCAGCTCGAGCCCGCCATTCGTTCCGCGGGCTGACCCTTTCGCGCGACCCCCGGGAGACCCGTGTCCGCTCTGCCCCCGCAGCCCCTCAGCCCGCTCGACGGACGCTACTTCGCGACCGTTTCGGAGATCGGCGACTACCTGTCGGAGGCGGGCCTGAACCGCGCCCGCGTCGAGGTCGAGGTCGAGTGGCTCCTGGCCCTCACCGACCGGTCGCTGTTCGGCACGTCTCCCGTCTCGGACGCCGACCGCGCCCGCCTCCGGGCGCTGTACGAGGAGTTCGGCGCCGACGAGATCGCCTGGCTCAAGGAGAAGGAGGCGGTCACCCGCCACGACGTCAAGGCCGTCGAGTACCTCGTGCGCGATCGTCTCGACAGCCTCGGCCTCACCGCCCTCGCCGAGCTCACGCACTTCGCGTGCACGAGCGAGGACATCAACTCCACCGCCTACGCCCTGACCGTGCAGCGCGCGGTCGAGCGCGTGTGGCTCCCGAAGCTCCGCGCCGTGACCGCCGCCCTCGCCGAGCTGGCCGTCGAACACCGGGATGCCGCCATGCTCTCCCGCACGCACGGCCAGCCCGCGACGCCCACCACGATGGGCAAGGAGATCGGCGTCTTCGCGTGGCGCCTCGAGCGCGTCATCCGTCAGCTGGATGCCGGCGAGTACCTCGCGAAGTTCTCGGGGGCGACCGGAACCTGGTCGGCGCACGTCGCCGCCGAACCCGACGTCGACTGGCCCGCGCTGACCCGCGCGTTCATCGAGTCGCTGGGCCTCGGATTCAACCCGGTCACGACGCAGATCGAGTCGCACGACTGGCAGGTCGAGCTGTACGACCGCGCGCGGCACGCGGGTGGCATCCTGCACAACCTCGCCACCGATATCTGGACGTACATCTCGCTCGGGTACTTCACGCAGATCCCCGTCGCGGGGGCGACCGGCTCGTCGACGATGCCGCACAAGATCAACCCGATCCGGTTCGAGAACGCCGAGGCGAACCTCGAGATCGCCGGCGGACTGTTCGCGACCCTGGCATCCACTCTCGTGACGAGCCGCATGCAGCGCGACCTCACCGACTCCACGACGCAGCGGAACATCGGCGTCGCGTTCGGCCACTCGCTGCTCGCG
Source organism: Microbacterium sp. SLBN-111 (assembly GCF_049739645.1). Lineage (NCBI taxonomy): Bacteria > Bacillati > Actinomycetota > Actinomycetes > Micrococcales > Microbacteriaceae > Microbacterium > Microbacterium sp. SLBN-111. Next base: position 1,435,930 of record NZ_JBMGQH010000001.1, on the reverse strand, counting down.
CTCGACAACCTGCAGCGCGGCCTCACCGAGATCTCGCTCGCCGAGGACGTGCTGCTCGCCGACCTCGACGCGAACTGGGAGGTGCTGGCCGAGGCGATCCAGACCGTGGTGCGCGCCGAGATCGCCGCGGGCCGCTCCCGGATCACCGACCCGTACGCGCTGCTGAAGGACCTCACGCGGGGTCGCCGGGTCGGCGGCGCGGAGCTCGCCGAGTTCGTGCGCGGTCTCGACATCGGGGATGCCGCGAAGGAACGCCTTCTCGCCCTGACTCCGGCCACGTACGCCGGACTCGCGTCGCGGGTGGTCGACGCGCTCTGAAGCCGGGCCGGTTCCCACCGGCGCTCCGCCCCGCGCGGCGGGTGCGGCTGTACCGTCCCGCGGCGAACGGCCGCGACACACGGACAGGCGGCATCCCCGGTCGGCGCGTCCGCCACGGAATCCGCCCGACGGAGCGGGGCGGGACCGGACGGCACGGGGCGGCGGCGGCAGTGAGCCGTGGCTAGCGGGTGGAGGCCGGCTCCTCGGATACATTCTGGAAACGGCATGTGATCGAACAGTGGACGCGCGGGCGCCTCGCATCCTACGGTGTTGACGTCAACATCCACTCGCGACCCTAGGTCGCCCAAGCGTCGCGACGTCGCGCCGCGGAACGGAATCGACGCGATGACGCATCGACGCGCCCTCGCCCCCCGCCGGATTCTCGCGGCCGCCACGGTCGCCGTGCTGGCCGGAGCGCTGGCATCCCCCCTCTCCGCCCTCGCCCTCGAGACCGATCCGAACGACGGCGTGCCGCGCCTCGATCCACCGGTGACCTACACGTCGTTCGAGCCGATCGCCGACCCCGGTCCCGGCGCCGCCGACTACTTCCAGCCGAAGTGGTACGACACCGACGGGCGGCACATCCAGGCCCACGGCGGGCAGATCGTCACGACCGAGGAGAACGGCCAGACCGTCTACTACTGGTACGGCGAAGACCGGACGAACGGCTACTGGAACAGCCCCGGCGTCGCGGTCTACCGATCGACGGATGCCAAGAACTGGACGAACCTCGGCGACGCGCTGCGCACCATCACGAAGCGCGACGACCTCCTGACGCCCTACTTCGCGGAGTTGTACGACACCGTCGACGAGAACGGCCAGCCGCGGAACGACAAGATCGACGCGCTCGCCTACCACCTCGACACGCAGCAGGCGTCCGACTCCACCGCGATCTTCGAGCGGCCCAAGGTGCTGCACAACGACAAGACCGGCAAGTGGGTCATGTGGTGGCACGCCGACGGACGCACCGAGCCCGGCGGGAGCACCTACGCCCGCTCGATGGCCGGGGTCGCGGTGGCCGACTTCCCCGCCGGTCCGTTCCGCATGGTCGGCGCGTTCCGGATGCCGAACCGCACGGACTACCAGGCCTGCACGCCGTACGCGGTGCCCGGCCAGGCCCGTGACATGACCGTCTTCCAGGACGACGACGGGAAGGCATACATCTCGTACTCGTCGGAGGAGAACTACTCGCTCTACATCGCGGCCCTCGACGACAGCTACACGAACGTCACGCACACGACCGATCACGATCCGATCGACGTCCACGCCTACTCCGAGGACGGCCGATTCCCGTACGTCTTCGCCGACGGCAGCGCGGACGCGCCGGTGCGCGGCCAGGATTTCCAGATCGTGAAGGAGTGCGGTCACCTCGAAGCGCCCGCGGTCTTCGAACGCGACGGCACCTACACCGTCGTGACCTCGGGGGCGACCGGATGGGCACCGAACCCGCAGACCTACTACACGGCGAAGGACCTGATGGGGACGTGGATCCGCGGCGTGCAGCCGGGTGACGCCAACGAGACCGTGGACTACTCCGGCATCCCCGACGGCGGCGACGGCCTGCTGTCGGTCGGCGACACGAACCGTTCCACCTTCGGCTCGCAGACCACGAACGTCTTCGAGCTCGAACCCGGGAAGTTCGTCTACATGGGCGACCGCTGGAACGAGGGGAAGTCCGACTCGACCTACGTCTGGCTCCCGCTCACCGTGGGCGAGGACGGCCGCCTCGAGATGCACAACACCGCCGCCGAGGACCCCGCGCGCTACAGCGACGGCTGGGACGCCTCGTACTGGGACGACAAGGGCTTCGGCCACGGCACCTGGTCGGTGACGCCGAACGCGGTGCCGGACACGGTGCGCCGCGGCACCGCCGCGAACCTGCCCGCGACGGTGAACGTCGACTCGAACGGTGCGGTCGCACCGGTCGCCGTGACGTGGTCGTCGCTCGACACGAGCGTGCTGGGGCCGCAGATCGTCACGGGCACCCTGGCCGCCGACGCGAACTTCACCGCGGGGCGGACGTTCCAGCGCACGATCACCGTGACCGAGCCCGGCCTCGCCGACATCGCCCCGGAGGCGACCGTGACGGCATCCAGCCGGAACAACCTCGTCGGCACGATCGTCGACGGCAACCCCACCGCCAAGGGCTGGGACGACTGGACCGGCAACGGCTACCCGCGAGACAGCTGGCTCGCGTTCGACTGGGGCGTCCCGCGCACGTTCGACTCGATCGTCGTGCACACCTACAAGGACGGACCCACGGCGACCTGGCCCTCGCGGATCCAGGCGCAATACCGCGACGCCTCCGGCGCGTGGGTGGACACCGAGGTCGGCGCGACCCTGGCCCAGGATGCCTCGACCCCCGCACCCGTGGCCGTGATCGACGCGCGTTCGCTGCCGGCATCCAGCGCCCTGCGCCTGCGGCTGACGAGCGACGCGAACACGTGGCAGTCGATCGCGGAAGTGGACGTCTGGGGCAACGCCTCGATCCCGAACGTGTGCAGGGGCGGGGATGCCACGGTCTCGGCATCGTTCCACCAGACGAAGTGGGCCACGATGCCCGCCGGAAACGCGTGCGACGGCAAGCAGAACACGCAGTGGTCGACCTGGACCGACGCGGGCTACCAGGACACGGCGACCTTCACCCTGGAGACTCTCGAGATCCATCGCGTGAACGAGGTGCACTTCACCAACATCGAGGGCACGATCGCCGGCGTGAGCGCCGAGTACCGCGCGCCGTCGGGCGAATGGATGCCGGTCGAGCTCACCGGATCGGCACCGACCGTCACCAACGGCACCGAGACCACGCTGTCGTTCACGAAGGTGCTGGCCACCGGACTGCGCCTGACGTTCGCCACCCCGGGCTCGTACCTCAAGATCCCCGAGATCGTCGTGCCCGAGGCCGGCGGGATCGCCGCGATCACTCCGATGCTGAGCGCCGAGCCGAACGCGGCGGGCTGGTTCCGCGCACCGGTGTCGGTGCAGCTGTCGCACGACGGGGGTTCCGACGTCGTCGTGCAGCACCGCATCGACGACGGCGCCTGGGTCGACGGCACCGACCTCACGGTCGACACCGACGGCGCGCACACGGTCGCCTACCGCGCGTTGATCGACGGCGTCGAGCAGGACGACGTGTCGGGCTCGCTCGACGTCCGCATCGACACGGTGGCTCCGGTCACGACGGCGACCACCGGTTCCCCGGTTCTGCGGAGCCTCGCGCTCCCGGCGACTGCGGCGGCCGTCGCGGGCGACGGGACCGCGACGTTCACCGCGACCGACGCCGGCTCGGGCGTCGAGCGCACCGAGTACTCGCTCGACGGCGGACAGACATGGGTGACGGGCACGACTGTCACGGTGACGGATGCCGGCTCCCACGCCGTTCAGTACCGCTCGGTCGACGTGGCCGGCAATGTCGAGGTCGCGCGTGTGGTGACGCTCGTGGTCACCGACCCCGGCACCGACCCCGGCACGGGCGGCGGCACCGGCACCGGCACGGGCGGCGGCACCGGCACCGGCGCGGGCACCGGCACCGGCACCGGATCCTCCAGCGCCGGATCGCTCGCCGTCACCGGCGCACAGGCCCCCGTGGCCCTGACCATCGCGGGCCTGCTGGCGCTGGCCCTCGGCGGCGTCCTCGTCGCCCGTCGACGCCGGGCCTGATCTCACGGACGATGCCCCCGGCTCGATGATCGAGTCGGGGGCATCGTGGCATCTCCGCGGCGCGCACCGGCGGGAGAATGGATGCCGTGCGCGCGATGATCATGGATGCCCTGGCCGAACCCCTCGAGGTCCGAGAGGTGCCCGCGCCGACGGCGCCGGCGGGCGGGGTGGTCGTCGAGGTGCACGCGACCGGGCTGTGCAAGAGCGACTGGCACGCGTGGGTCGGCCATGACGACGTCGCACTCCCCCACGTTCCGGGGCACGAGCTCGCGGGCGTCATCGCCGAGATCGGCGAGGGCGTCCACGACTGGAGCGTCGGCGACCGCGTGACCGTGCCCTTCGTCATGGGGTGCGGCGACTGCGAGTGGTGCCGCAGCGGCAATGCGCAGGTGTGCCCGCGCCAGGAGCAGCCCGGCTTCACGCAGTGGGGATCGTTCGCCGAACGCGTCGTCGTGCGGGCGGCCGACACCAACCTCGTCGCGATCCCGGACGGGGTGTCGTTCGAGGCGGCGGCGGCCCTCGGATGCCGCTTCGCCACCGCCTATCGCGCCCTCACCGGCCGCGCGCGCGTGCGTGCCGGCGAGTGGGTCACCGTCGTCGGGGCCGGGGGCGTGGGGTTGAGCGCCGTCATGATCGGCGCCGCCCTGGGCGCCCGCGTGATCGCCGTCGACCGGACGCCCGCCGCGCTCGAGGTGGCCCGACGTCTCGGCGCGGAGCACACGATCCTCGCCGACGGCGCCGATGTCCCGGCATCCGTCTCCGCCCTCACCGACGGCGGGAGCCACGTCTCGATCGACGCGGTCGGCAGCGCGCAGACCGCGCGCGACGCCGTGCTGAGCCTGCGCCGACGCGGCCGACACGTGCAGATCGGCCTGCTCCCCACCGACGACGGGATGACGCCGATGCCGATGGCGCGCGCGATCGCGTGGGAGCTCGACCTCCTCGGCAGCCACGGCATGGCGGCCGCGGACTACCCCGAGATGCTCGACCTCATCGCGCGCGGGGTGCTGCGCCCGCAGGACCTCGTCGAGCGGGTCGTCGGGCTCGGTGAAGCCGCCGAGATGCTGCCGCGCATGGACACCGCGGCCCCGGCGGGCATGACGATGATCGACCCGCGGAGGGTCTGACTCAGCCGGGACTCAGGCGCGCGGAGCCTCGGGGCCGTCGTTCGTCTCGGGGGCCGCGGGCGGTTCGTCCTCCTGCGGCACGAGCAGCGGCCGGTCGACCTCTTTCGTGACCTGCGCGGGGTCGACCGCGAGGAGCAGGAGCGCGAGGCTGACGAGCACGACGATGAAGGTGACGCCGGCGGCGATGAGGCCGATGATGAGCGCGCGCTGGACCTCGTCGGCGGGGAGGTTCTGGAAGACGCCCAGCGAGACCGCCGTCACACCGCCCGCGAAGACGGCGGCGATGAAGGCCAGCCCGAGCAGCTGGACGGGCTTCATGAGGTCGCGGCGAGTGGGCTTGTCGTTCATGATGCGGCCTCCTCGGCCGAGGCGGCCGGAACCGGTTCGGGGCGGCGGGGCGAGAACCCGGCGATCGCCAGATAGACGGCCACGATGGCGGCGTACCCGCCGAAGATACCCACGGCGATGGTGATTCCGGTGAGAGTGAAGGTTCCGGCGCCCTCGATCGAGTAGTCGTACGAGAAGCCCGGGCTCGTCAGCAGGAACCCCACGGCGAGGATGAGCGTGAGCACGCCGATCGTGAGTCCGTCCCGGGCGAGGGATGCCGAGCGCCCGGCGCGGCGATCGCGCACGGCGCCGATGATCTCGACGGCCCCCGAGACCACCGCCCACACGATGACCAGGACGAAGAAGAACCCCGTGGTCCGCCAGGCACCGATGCTCGCCGCGAGTCCGGCGATCCCGGTGACGACCGCGAGGACCAGCGGCGTGGCGCGCTGCCCGCTCGGGTACACGAGCCAGACCGACAGCACGAGCACCAGGGCGGTCGCGAGCGCGAACCCGCTGAACACGCTCGACCCGACGACCGCGGAGTGATCCGACGAGAACGTGACCATGACCGCCGCGAGCGCGGCGAAGAGCGCGCGCGCCAGTTGGACGTGGCGCACGTCGAAGGAGCGCGCGGCAGGAGGAGTGGTCACGGAGGGTCCCGGAGAGACGGAGTCGATGGCATCCAGTCTATTCCCCGGCGGCTGGGCGCCCTCCGTGTGCACCGACGTCGAGATATCCCGGGCGATCAGCCCGCGGGGGTCGCGACGTCTTCCTTCTCGGCGAGGGTGCGGGCGACGGCCTCGGCGACGCGGGCGTCCTCGGCCTCCTGACGGCGGCGACGACGCGTGCGCAGCCAGCGCGGGCCGAACACCGCACCCACCACGATGAGGAGCACCACGACGAGGATCGGCCACGGCACGGCCCAGCCCATCGCCGACGCGGTCACCGTGTCGAGGTCGGTCGTCGAGCCCGAGGCATCCGTCACGGTCGGGATGGCGGTGACCGAGGCCCACACCAGGCCCATCGCGGCCACCGCGGGCACGCGGACGTCGCGCTGCCACGACTCGCCGGGGAGCAGCACGGGAGCCGCCTCGCCGGGCGCGGCCTGAACCTCGCCCCAGCCGAAGATGCCCGCCACCGCGTCGGTGTCGTCGGCGGAGAGCGAGACGTTGCCGGTGTTGTGCAGGCTGTAGTGCACCGTCGCGTCGCCGAAGAGGAGAGGCACGAGCCCGCCGTCCCAATCGACGCTCACGCCGTCGACCGACAGCGCCGGCGCGAGGTCGCCCCCGACCCGGATGCCGGTGCGGATGCCGAGGCGACGGTCGACGTTGACGTTCGCGGTCTGATCGGCGACGGTGAGCGACGTCACGACGCCACCGGCGTAGTCGCCGGGGGTCGCGTCGGACGGGATGTCGACGGTGAAGGGCACCTCGACGGTCTGCCCCGCGGGCACCGAGACGTGGTGCTGCGGCACGACGATCCACTTGCCGACGCCGACCGGCGCCTCGGCGGCGAGGCGGAGGTCGAGCGTGCCGGTCGAGGTGGTGTAGCCGTCCGCGGCGTAGACGTCGAGCTCGACGGGCTCGGTGCCGCGGTTGGCGACGACGATGGCGTCGTCGAGGTGCGCGCCCGGGTTGAGCGTGTACGAGAAGTTCGTGCGGTCGGCGCCCAGCGAGTTCGACGCGGTACGGACCGTCCACGTGACGTCATCGGTGGCCGCGGATGCCATCGCGGGCACGCCGACCAGAGCGGCGGCGGCGGCGAGGAGCGGCGCGAGGGTCGCGGCGAGGAGGCGGGGGAAGTTGTTCATGAGGGTCCTTCGGGAAGGACCGGCGGGGAGGGTCGCTCCCCGCCGGTCCGGTTCGCTGGTCAGCCGGCCAGCGCGGTGAGGGTCAGGGTCGCGCGGTAGCTACCCTTGTCGATCGTGTTCGGGATCTTCAGGTCGAGGTCGGCACCGACGACACCGGCACCACGGTCGTGGCCCATGGGCGCCGAGCTCAGCGAGCGCGAGACCGACAGACCGTCGCCCCCGTCGTAGCCCGAGCCGACCGCGGCACCCGCGACGGCACCGGCACCCGGCGTGACGACCTTGGGCGTCCAGCCGAGGTACTTGCCCTCGAAGGTCTTCTGACCGTCGACGAAGTCGCCGACCGACGCGGAGATGGACCACGCGGCCTTGCTGGCGCGGGTGTCGGTCACCGTGATCGGGTTGATCTGGCCGGTGGCCTCGAAGTACTGGAAGTTCTTCTCCTCCGCCGTACCGAGGTCGACGAGACCGTTGTGACCGTTGATCGTCCAGCCGAACTCACCCGGGGCCGTCGTGGGGACGTCGACCTGGATGTCCTGGCCATCGCCGTGGTTCGGGTGGATCTTGACCTCGTCCTGGATCGAACCGATGGCCTCGGCCGGCTTGGTGCCGTTGTCGGGGCCGCACCACAGGACCTTGCCGAGCTCGACGGCCGCGTTGGGCGCGGCGCAGTTGCCGGACCGGATGTTCTGCACGACGAGCTGGTCCTTCTGGACCTGCACCTTCACGTACGTGCGGACGTGCTCCTGGTTCTGCACGGAGTTGTACCAGTAGTTGGCCGGGTTCAGCGGGTCGGCGCCGTTTCCGGCACCGCTGGTGCCGCTGTTGTCCGGCGCCGTGATGTCGTAGTACTTCGAGCCGGAGGCCGAGTTCGCCGTGACGTACACGACACCGCCGGGGCCCTCGAACACCTCGTCCTGGCCGGGCTGCTCGTCCGCGTTGGCCTTGGCGCCGTTCTTGATCTCGTACGAACGCGAGTAGCTGTGGTCGTGACCCTGGAGGACCAGGTCGACGCCGAGCTTCGAGAACGTCGTCGGGAAGTCGACGCGACGGATCTTGTTGTCGCCGTCCTTCGCGTGGTCGGCCGGCGAGTAGATCGCGTGGTGGTACACGAGGACCGTGTACTTCGCCTCGGCGCCGTGCTTGTTCACGACGTCGGTGACGTACGCCACGTGCGCGTCGTCGCCGCCGCCGCCCTGAGAGGTGGCGTAGCTGTTGCTGTTGAGGTCGATGAACAGCGTGTCCTTGTAGATGAACCAGTAGTCACCGCCGGACTCGGTGCCGATGCTCGAGGCGCCCTTGCGGTAGTACGCGGCGGAGCGGTCGGTGTTCGGGGTGAAGAAGTGCTGCTCATACGACGTGCCGCCCACGTCGTGGTTGCCGATCGTCGCGGCCCAGGGGTACTGGCGCAGCTGGTCGGGAGCGAGGAACGCGTTCCACTGGTCCTCGTTGTTCGCGGCGTCGACCTGGTCGCCGCCCGAGACGAGAAGCTCCGCGTTGGGGTTGGCGTTCACGGCGACGTTCATCGTGTCCACCCAGCCGGCCTGGTCCTTCGGGATGTTGCCCGACGAGCCGATCTGCGGGTCACCGAAGAAGAGGAAGTCGTAGTCGCCCTCGAACGACTGCGTCTTGAACGAGTACGTGGTCGACCAGTTGCCGTCCGAGCCCACGCGGTACGAGTACGCCGTGTTCTCGGCGAGGCCCGTGATCGTCGTGTGACGGTTGAAGCCGGTCGTCGAGGTGTTGGCGGCACCGGATGCCGAGAACGTCGTCGCCGTGACGGGGAACTCCCCGTTCACGAGCGTCGAGGTCGGGGCGACCTGGACCGTCTGCGCGGTGTCGGCCGAGGAGTACCAGCTGACGTTGCGCTGCGACTCGTCGGCTCCGACACCGAGGATGATGCCGGAGAGGGTGGCCGTGGTGTCGGCCGAGGCTGCCGGGGCGATCGCGGCGCCGGAGAGCACGAGCGACGCGCCGACGGCGGCCGTTGCGATCCACGAGACACGGCGACGCGTGCGCGCCCCGTGCGACGTCGATGCTGTGAGGAGCATGGCTGTCCATTTCTCTAGGTGAGGGGCCCGCGGTCGGGCGGGCCGTTCCACGCTGTTCCCCGCGGGTGACCAGGACGTGAATGGTTGACCGTGCACATCTATCGATCAGGGCAACGTCACTCGATCCCGAGGATGCGCTGCACGAACCAGACCAGGCCGGCCACGGTGACGATGACGGCCAGGATGCCGCTGGCCCACATCCCGATCCGGGGAGCGCGGCGGCGCAGCAGCACCAGCAGGGGGAAGACGACCACGATGATGCCGATCTGCACCGCCTCGATGCCGATGTTGAACACCAGGAGCGACCACAGGAGCGTCCACGACCACGGTTCGTCGATGCCGAGCGCCGACGCGAAACCGAGGCCGTGCACGAGCCCGAAGAGGAACACGACGCCGACCCGCAGCCAGCCCGCGCGGTCGAGCCGCAGGAATCCGTGGGCGTGCGAGAGGTCCTGATCGACCTTGCCGCCGCGCCAGAGGCGCCACAGGTACCAGGCTCCGACGACGGCGATCGAGAGCGCGATCGTGGGCTCGACGATCTCCGCCGGGGCGGCGACGAGCCCCGTCGCGGCGAGGATGAACGTGACCGAGTGCGCGAGCGTGAAGGTCGTCGCGGCGATCACGACCTCGCGCAGCCGCCGCGACCCGACGATCAGCGCGAGCAGGAACAGGATGTGGTCGATCCCGGTGAGGAGGTGCTCGGCACCGAGCCGGAAGAACTCCCAGAACCGCTCGAGCGTCGTCTGCGCCGTGGTGAACGACGGGTGCTCGGCATCCAGGACCGTACTTCCCTCGTGGATGTCGAGCGCGTACGTGAGGATCGTCTTCGTCCCGCTGACGAAACCCTCGTCGTCGGGGAACAGGGTCGAGACGACCTCGTGGCCGTTCTCGGAGGGCGGGCACGCGTAGTCGAACGCGAGGACGGCGTAGGGGACGCCGTCCTGGTGCGTCATCGTGACGTCCTCGGCGAGCGCCGGGGTGCAGTCCGCGCCGCCGGCGTCGATCAGGAAGTGCTGCGCGACGTAGCTCGTCACGTCGCCGCGGTACTTCTCCAGCGCGGCGGCCTGCTGCGTCGGATCGTCCGCCTCGAACGCCGTCGTCCCGTCCTGGAAGAGCGCGTCGTTCTTCGCGGCGGTCGGCGGCGGACACGACGAGGAGGTCGTACTCGAGCTGGAGTTTCGCCCGCACCACTCCCGTCCCGCCGCTGGACAGGTCGGCGTACGCCACCGACGACATGCCGTGGGCCTGGGCGGGCGCCGCCGAGAAGAGGAGGGCGAGGATTCCCGCACCGAGGAGGAGAACGCGCGCGGCGCGCCGGGTCACTGCAGACATGAAGGCCTTTCCGCGAACGAGGGTGCCCTGGCGGTGTGAACGGTTGTGCCCGGGAGGGGGAACGGAAACGGAACGTGTGTCTCGCGTTCTCCCGCGCGCCATCCGCGTCGCGCAGGGTGGAGCGGTGATGCGCAGGACGACGATGGCGGCCGTGATCGTGGCGGCGATGGTGATGACGGGGTGCTCCTCGGCATCCGGGTGGAGCGAGATGCGCGCGCACCCGACCGCGATCGGCACCCCCGGCGCGGGGTTCGCCCCGCCGACCCCTCTCGCCCCCGAGGCGACCTACGCGCCCGAGGCCGGGTCGTGGGACGGGGTGCGGCCGCCCGCGGGTTACCGCGTGGTGCTGCTGACCGTGGGCGACGACGCTCCGACGGCGACGCTCGTGAACGCGGTGCAGGACTGGGCGGCCGAGACGAAGGCGGACCTGCGCGTCGTGCACGCGGATGCCGACATGATCGACGGCGCGGTCGAGGCGATGCAGATGAACCCCGACCTCATCATCAGCGCCGGCGATGCCCTCGTCGACCCGCTCGCGACGGTGACCGCCAATCACCTCGACCGGCAATTCCTCATCGTCGGGGCGGAGCTCGCCGAGCCCACCGAGAACGTCACCGCGGCCGACTGGACCGGCGCGGCCTACCGCGGCGAGGGCCTCGGCAAGGCCTCCGCGTACGACCCCGCGAGCTTCACGCCCGAGCGCGCGGCCGCAGCCGTCCGGGCCGGCGTGACCTCGGTGCTCACCGGCCAGCGCGGCATCGTCCTCTGGATCGACTGACGCGCGAGTCGCCATCGGCGCGCCCCGGAGCGACGAACTCCGGCGCCTCAGCCGGAAAAACGCGGCTGACATTATGGACCGCGAGGATGCCGCTTGTCATCGGGCGGACGGCAGAGATCTCGGTGGGTAACGTCGAGCGCACCGCGACGGGCGGGTTCCCGCCCCCGTCGCGGGCACGAGCCGCGCACCCGCGAGTACCACCGGGTTCCGGCCGTGGACCCGAGAGGACGACCGGATGCGTGACACCGACACGACGCCCGTGCCCGCCCTCGGCGACGTCTTCGCGCGGCGCTACCGGCTGCTCGAGCGGCTCCCGGAGGGCGGCGGGCGTCTCTTCCGCGCGCGGGACGAGATCCTCGCGCGCGACGTCGCGGTGAAGGTCTTCGAGGTCGACCCCGCGGCGGCCCCCGACTCGCGCCGCCGTCTCGCGGGGGCGCGCATGCTCACCGCGCTCGACCACCCCGCGCTGGTGACGATCTACGACGCGCACGTCGGCCACGGCGGCGAGAGCTACCTCGTCATGGAGTTCATCCACGGCCCGACCCTGCGTCAGCACCTCGAGGAGCGCGGACCTCTCGCTCCCCCGTTGGCCGCGGCGATCCTGCGGGACGTCGCGCTGGGACTCGCCGCCATCCACGACCTCGGTATCGTCCACCGGCACCTGACGGCCGAGAACGTGCTCCTCCGCCCGCTGCGGAACGCGGGCCGCCCCTTCCGCGGCATCCTCGCGGACTTCGGTGTGACGCACCTCCTCGGCGAGCGCGCCCCCGAGACGCCCGTCGACGACCGGGAGTACCTCCCGCCCGAACGGCTCCACGGGGAGGAGCCCCACGCCGCCTCGGACATCTACGCGCTCGGGCAGCTCGCCATGGAGGCGCTGACCGCGGAACGTCCCCTGAGCGGTGGAGCCGTGCAGGAACTCCTCCTCGCCCCGCTCTCGTACGACCCCGAGATCCCGACGCGGTTCGGCTACGGCTGGGAGCTCCTGCTCACGGCCATGACCGACCCGGATCCGGATGCCAGGCCCACCGCGATCGAGGTCGCCGAGCTCGCGATCGAACTCGCGGAGGGGTCCGGGGCGCCGGTGCCCGTGGCCGAGGCAGCGCCCGCCGATGAACCGGAGGAGACCGCCGCGGGCGCGGAGCCGGTCGCGGCCCTGCGTGCGGTGCACCAAGCGCGCGAGACCGCGACGCGACGCCGCCGTCCCCCGATCTGGGCCTGGGTCACGCACTACCGCTGAGCGCGCGGCTCACACCCGACGCCGCCGCGCGCGCCGGATCGCGACACCGACGGCGAGCGCCGCGACGCCGAGGCCGGACGCGATCGCGAGGGTGATGGCATCCCACCCCGTCGCGGGGAGCTGACCCTGCGCTCCCGGAGGGGGCGAGACGGATGCCACGGGCGTCGGCGCGGGCGTGGGAGTCGGGGTCGGTGTCGGGGTCTGCCGCGAACTCGCCGGCACCTCCACCACGATGATCTCCACGCCGGGCGCGGGCTCCGGCGCGGGCGCCGGGGCAACGGTCGTCGTGAGAGCCCACGCGATCAGGAACGCCACCGACATCTCGAACCACCTCTCGGCGCTCCACTGTGTCGGGCGTACGTGTCCGATCCGGCGGCAGCGAGTGAACGGGAGGGGAAGAACGGCCGTCGCCGATCCCGCGAGGAGGAATCGCTTACCACCGGAGCAAGATCTGCGCTTCTTTCGGTCATATTGGTCGCAAAGGTCGCTTGAGGCACCCCTAGCTTCGTCACATGCCACTTCCTTTCGACGCCACCGCCGCGCTCGCCACCGCCACGCGCCCGGTGTTCTTCGTGTCGGACAGCACCGGCATCACCGCCGAGACGCTCGGCAACGCCCTGCTCGCGAACTTTCCGGGCACCCGCTTCGAGCGCCGCACGATCCCCTTCGTCGACGAGAAGGCGGTCGACTCCCTCCAGGCCGACCTCCACCGGGCGGCCGCGGGCGGCGGGTCCCCGATCGTCTTCGCGACGCTCAAGGATGCCGGCATCCGGGCCCGTCTGGCCGCGGCGGGCGCGGTCGTCATCGACCTCCTCGCCGGTCACCTGACGGAGCTCGAGGCCGAGCTCGGCGCGACGGCCGAGACCCGCGCGGGCCAGTACCACGGGCTCGGCGACCTCGAGCAGTACTTCCGCCGCATGCGGGCGGTCGAGTTCGCGATCGAGCACGACGACGGCCAGAGCGGCCGCGACCTCGCGAACGCCGACGTCATCATCGTCGCGCCGTCGCGCTGCGGGAAGACGCCCACGACGATGTACCTCGCCCTGCACTACGGGCTGCTGGTCGCGAACTATCCACTGACCGACGACGATTTCCCCACCGACGGCCTGCCGCGCATCGTCGCGCCGCACGCCGACCGCTGCTTCGGCCTCACCACCACCGCCCTGCGCCTGAGTCAGGTGCGGCACGAACGCCGTCCGCACTCGACCTACGCGAGCCTCGCGCAGTGCACCCTCGAGATCCGCCGGGCCGAAGACCTGTACCGCCGCACCCACATCCCGTTCCTCAGCTCCGCGACCCGGAGCGTCGAGGAGATGTCCGCCGTGATCCTGCAGTCCATGAACCTGCGGGACCGACCCCGAGAAAGGCCCACCCCATGACCAACATCCTGCGCTTCGACGAGATCGGCATGGGCGACCTCGCCCACGTCGGCGGCAAGAACGCCTCGCTCGGCGAGATGGTGTCGCACTTGGCATCCGCCGGCATCCGTGTCCCTCCGGGGTTCGCGACCACATCCGACGCGTTCCGCCGGTTCCTCGCCGAGGACAGCCTCGACGCCCGCATCGCCGACGCCGTCCGGGGCGTGGACGTCGAGGACGTCGCCGCCCTCAGCCAACTCGGCGGCCGCGTGCGCGCGTGGATCGAGGAGCAGCCCTTCCCCGCCGACCTCGAGGCCGACATCCGCGCCGCGTACGCCGCGCTCGTCGCGAACGAGACGGACCCGGATGCCGTGACGTGGGCCGTCCGCTCGAGCGCGACGGCGGAGGACCTCCCGGATGCCTCGTTCGCGGGGCAGCAGGAGACGTTCCTCAACATAGGCGGGATCGAGAACATCCTGCGGGCGATCCGCCGCGTGTTCGCGTCGCTCTACAACGACCGTGCGATCGCGTACCGCGTGCACCACGGCTTCGACCACCACGAGGTGGCCCTGTCGGCCGGTGTCCAGCGGATGGTGCGCTCGGACGTCGGAGCCTCGGGCGTCATGTTCACGCTCGACACCGAGTCCGGCTTCGACGACGCCGTGTTCCTCACCAGCTCGTACGGCCTCGGCGAGGCCGTCGTGCAGGGCGCCGTGAACCCCGACGAGTTCTACACCTACAAGCCCGCCCTGCGCGCGGGTCGCCCCGCGATCCTCAAGCGTTCGGTCGGCGAGAAGGCCATCGCGATGCGGTACACCGACGGACGTCACGTCGACGGCAGCACGGCTTTCGTCGAGGTGGATGCCGACGACCGCGGCCGCTTCTCGATCACCGACGCGGAAGTCGAGGAACTCGGCCGAATCGCGCTCGTCATCGAGGAGCACTACGGCCGCCCGATGGACATCGAGTGGGGCAAGGACGGCATAGACGGGCACCTGTACGTCCTGCAGGCACGCCCCGAGACGGTCGTGTCGCGGCGGTCGGCGAACGTCCTGAGCCGCTTCGTCCTGGCCGAGCGCAGCGCGGTCCTCGTCGAGGGCCGGGCGATCGGGCAGCGCATCGGCGCGGGGCGCGTCCGCGTGCTGAGGTCGATCGAGCAGATGGCGGACTTCGCGCCCGGCGACGTGCTCGTCGCCGACATGACCGACCCCGACTGGGAGCCGATCATGAAGCGCGCCTCGGCGATCGTCACCGACCGCGGCGGCCGCACGTGCCACGCGGCGATCATCGCCCGAGAGCTCGGCATCCCCGCCGTCGTCGGCACCGGCGTCGCCACCCACGCCCTGAAGGACGGCCAGGAGGTCACCGTCTCGTGCGCGGAAGGGGACGACGGCGTCGTGTACGACGGCATCCTGGACTTCGCCGAGGAGGTCACCGAACTCGACCGGATGCCAGAGGCCCCCGTCAAGATGATGATGAACGTCGGCACGCCCGACCAGGCGTTCGCGTTCTCGCGCCTGCCGAACGCCGGGGTCGGCCTCGCGCGCCTCGAGTTCATCATCAACCGACAGATCGGCATCCACCCGCGGGCGCTGCTCGAGCTCGACCGGCTCGACGGCGAACTCGCCGACGACATCCGCGCGCGCATCGCGGCGTACCCCTCGGCCGAGGAGTTCTTCATCCAGCGGGTCGCCGAGGGTGTGTCGATGATCGCGGCGGCGTTCGCGCCGGAGCCCGTGATCGTGCGGCTGTCGGACTTCAAGTCCAACGAGTACGCGAACCTGCTGGGCGGCCCCCTGTACGAACCGCACGAGGAGAACCCGATGCTCGGCTACCGCGGTGCCGCGCGGTACGTCTCGCCCGAGTTCCGCGCGTGCTTCGACATGGAGTGCGAGGCGCTGCGGCGCGTCCGCGACGACATGGGCCCTGACGAACGTGCAGATCATGGTGCCGTTCGTGCGGACCGTCGCCGAAGCCGCCGCCGTGATCGACCTGCTCGCCGCGAATGGCCTGCGCCGGGGCCAGAACGGCCTGAAGATCGTGATGATGTGCGAGCTGCCGGCCAACGCGATCCTCGCCGAGCGGTTCCTCGAGCACTTCGACGGCTTCTCGATCGGCTCGAACGACATGACGCAGCTGACGCTCGGCCTCGACCGCGACTCGGCGCTCATGGCCTCCGCGTTCGACGAGCGCGACCCCGCGGTGCAGCACCTCCTCGGCCTGGCGATCGACGCGTGCCAGCGGCAGGGGAAGTACGTCGGCATCTGCGGACAGGGACCCAGCGACCACCCGGACTTCGCGCAGTGGCTCGTGGCCCGTGGCATCCAATCGCTGTCCCTGAACCCGGACACGGTCGTGGAGACGTGGCTCACGCTCGCCGCGGACGAGCGACCCAAGGCCGAGATCCTCGCGCAGGCGCATCTGTCGCGGTTGTGACGGGAGCTCCCTCCGCCGCGGTTCCGCTCACACCGTGAAGTGGACCTCGGCGGAGGGAGGCGCCGACGCGCGGAGCGCGTCCACCGCGTCCACGGCCTGGTCTCCGAGTCCGACGAAGTAGCTGCGGCCGTCGGTGGTGGTCAACCGCACGGTGCGCGACTCGCCCATGCTGACGAGGATGCCGGGCCCGCGATGGCTGCCCGTGACGCCCCATCCGCCGAAATCCTCGAGGGCGCGCACCTCCTCCACGTCCACGCGCGCGAGCTGATCCCACCGGAGGCGGCGACCCCAGAACGGCACCACCGACACCGACACCCCGCGCTCCCCCGCCCGCAGGCACACGCCCGAGCAGAACGTGACGACCAGCAGAGCGACGACGGACAGCAACGCCACGATCGCCCCGGACGGGGTGTCGACGTGCACGACCCCGATGAGGAGGAGGATCGCCGGACCGACGAACAGCAGGGCTCGCGACGCCGGGGTGAGGGGTTCGCCGGGCGAGGGTGCGCATGGGGTGTCCTTTCGTCGACGCAGGATCGCGACGCTACGGCGGGATCGGCGTACGGCGGAATGCTCCTCCGGCCACACCCGGGTCGACCTCCCGCCAGCCCTCGCCTCCCGGTGCCGCGACCGCGGAGGCGTCAGGCCAGCGGCACCCGTGCCACCACGACCCAGTCGTCGGCCTCGCGCCCGGCGCGCAGTTCGCCGCCCACCTCGCGGACGAGACCGGCCATGCGGGCGACGCCCGTTCCCGCGGACGGGATGTCGTCGCGGCGGACCGCGGGGAGGGCGTTGCGGACGGTGAGCTCGGCGTGGGTCTCGTCCGCGCGCACGACCAGTGAGACCGTGCCGGGGGCGGCGTGCTTCAGCACGTTCGTCAGGGATTCGCGCAGCACCCGGGCGAAGACGACGCCGACACGACGGGGTGCGCGGGGAAGCGGCGCGGCCTGCACATCCACGTGGTACCCGGCCGCGGTGAGCGTGTCCGCGGCCTCGCGGACCGCGGCCGCAGGGTCGGAGGCGAACCCCGGCGTCGGAGACTCGTCGTCGGCGGCGATCTCGATGAGGTAGCGGAGATCGCCGAGCGCGTTGCGCGCGGTCATGCCGATCGTCGCCTGAGCGGTCTGCCGCACCGCATCGTCGGGATCGTCCAGGAGCTGCGCATGCAGGGCGATGACCGTGAGGTCGTGGGCGATCCCGTCGTGCAGGTCGCCCGCGAGGCGCCGACGCTCCAGAGCGGCCGCGGCCTGCTCGCGCTCGCGGGAGCGCACCAGCTGCTCGTCGAGACGTTCACCGCGGGCTTGCGCCGCGCGCAGGAGCAGCCCGATGCCGCCCAGCACGATGGCCACCACGACGAAGCCGATTGCCATGGATGGCCCGAATGCCGGTTGTCGGGCGACCACGACGGCGGCCACGGTCAGCGTGGCCGTGTAGCCGAGGACGAGAGCCCCCGTGCCGAGCCGGACCACGCACAAGGCCGCGATCGCGAACGCGAGGAAGGTCTGGTGCGACAGCCCGGCCGGGAACGACAGCACCAGTGCCGCGCCCAGCGACGCGGTCCCGGCGGCCGCCGACCAGAGGTAAAGTGCGAACAGCGCGGTGACGACGAGCTCGAACAGCCCACCCGTGCCGTCACTCCCCTGGTCGGTGACCGTCGAGATCACGCTCAGCGTGACGGCGGCCAGCAGGAAGACGACGAACGCCGTCTTCTCGACTCGCGTCAGGGGAGTGGTCTCCCGCAGCCACGAGCGATCCCGTGGGGTGGTGACGTGCGAGCCGATGGACACCGCCCCATTGTGACTCGCGTGCCCCCGTGGTACCCGAAACCCGGGGGCACGCGTCAGGAACAGAAGCCAAGCAAACGGCAGAGAGCAGTCCAGATCCCGGACCGAATCATCATCATGCGGTTCTCCTCGTGTTCCCGGTCGTAGCCCCGCTGAGAGGATCCACTGCGGCCGCACGCGGCCGCAGTGGACCTTCGACCACATCGCTGGCCGAAGGTCCAGGGAGGGTGCTGGGTAGGCTCGCGACATGGCCGAGATCCGCGTGCTCCTCGTCGACGACGACCCTCTGGTGAGGTCGGCTCTCGCCCACTTCCTCACCCGCGAGGAGGGCACCGCCGTGGTCGCCGAGGCCGGCGACGGGCGCGACGCGCTCGACCAGGTCGGTCGTCATCGCCCCGACGTCGTCCTGATGGACGTGCGGATGCCGCGGATGGACGGCATCGACGCGACCGCGCAGATCGCCGAACGCTGGCCCGACGTGCGCGTGCTCGCCGTGACGACCTTCGACACGGTGGACACCGTCCTGCCGATGCTGCACGCCGGCGCTTCCGGCTACCTGCTGAAGGACTCCCCCGCCGAGGAGATCGTCGCCGGCGTCCGCCGGGTCCACGAGGGCACGACGTCGCTGTCGCCGCGGATCGCGGCGCTGCTGATCGACCACGTCCGCGAGCGCGAGCGCCCGACGCCGGCCGGCGCGCCCGCCCTGGAGCCGTTGACCGACCGCGAGGGCGACATCCTGCGGTGCCTCGCGCGCGGCATGTCCAACGCCGAGATCGCTGCCGAACTCATCGTGTCCGAGGGCACGGTGAAGGCCTACCTCGGCCGCATCATGACCAAGTGGGGCGTTCGGGATCGCGTGCAGATCATCGTCGCCGCCGCCCGGGCAGGGCTCATCGCCTTCACCTGACGGGGGCTCCGGGCCGGGAGGTATCTGGGGGCGTCCCCCGGCCCGGAGGGCTTACGAGACCGTTTCGCGCTTGCGCCGCTCGGCGCGGGTGAGCGGCGCCTCGGGCTCGGTCGCGGCCGCGGCGGCCTCGGCATCCGTCACCGGCGGGCGGCGCGGCCACCAGAACCGATCCCCGGCGATGAAGGCCATGGCCGGCACGATCACGGTGCGCACGAGGAGCGTGTCGATCAGCACACCGATGCAGACGATGACGCCGATCTGCGTGAGCGTGATCAACGGCAGCACGCCCAGCACGGCGAACACGGCGGCGAGCAGGATGCCGGCGCTGGTGATGACCGCGCCGGTCGCCGCGAGCGCGCGGATCATGCCGTTCGTCGTGCCGAGGGTGCGGCTCTCCTCCTGCGCGCGCGTGACGAGGAAGATGCTGTAGTCCACACCCAGGGCGACGAGGAACAGGAAGCTGAACAGCAGGACGTTCGTGTCGATGGCGGGGAAGCCGAACAGCGGAGTCTGGAACAGCCACCACGCCGCGCCGACCGCGGAGAAGAAGCTCGCGACGACGGCCAGCAGCAGAAGCACCGGGGCCAGCAGCGCACGCAGCAGGATCACGAGCACGATGAACACGAGCACCAGGATCAGCGGGATGATCAGGTTCTGATCGTGCTGCTGCGCGGCGGAGACGTCGAGGGCCTGGGCGTCGAGACCGCCCACGAGCGTGCGACCCGAGCCGATCGAGTCGAAGTCCGCCCGCATCCGCTCGATCGTGGCGAACGCCTCCGGCGTCTCGGCCGACGCGTTCAGCGTGACGTCGATGCGGGTCCAGTCGCTCGTCTCCTCGACGACGCGAGCCGAGTCGACGCCCTCGATCTTCCCGGCCGCGTCGACGACCGCCTGGGCGTCGTCGTTCGGGGCCATGACCGTCGCGGGCGACGTCGCACCCGCGGAGAACGCCTCGGCGAGCACCTCCTGTCCCTTCACGGCATCGGGCTTCTGCAGGAACCGGTCGTTCTGCGAGAGCCCGGTCTGCACGAAGAACAGTCCGCTCGCGAGGGCGCCGAGCACGACGGCGCCGGTCAGCGCGACGACGACGGGACGCTTCGAGACTCCGCGGCCGAGCTTGCCCCACGGGCTGCGCGAGATCGCGTCGGGCGAGCCGAAGCGCGGGACGTACGGCCAGAACAGCCACCGGCCGAACAGCACGAGTGCGGCGGGCAGAACGAGGAGCGCGAACGCCATCGCGACGATGACCCCGACCGCGCACGCGAGTCCGAGCGCGCGGTTGCCGGACAGTTCACCGAGCAGCAGCGTCGCGAGGGCCAGGGCGACCGTCGACCCGCTCGCGATGATCGCAGGTCCCGCTCCGCGCACCGCCCGGCGCATGGCCTCGCGCCGGTCCTCGGCCAGGCGCAGCTCGTCTCGGTAGCGCGCGATCAGCAACAGGGCGTAGTTCGTTCCCGCGCCGAACACCAGCACGGACAGGATGCCGGTGACCGAGGCATCCAATTCCACTCCGGCGAGCGCGGCGACACGGCGTGCCACGATCCCGGCGGAAGCGTCGGCGGTGCCGATCACCGCGAGCGGCACGAGCCACAGCCACGGGCTGCGGTACGTGATGAGCAGCAGGACGGCGACGACGATGACCGTGGTGAGGAGCAGCGTGAAGTCCGCGCCGTCGAACACCGCGGCGATGTCGACCTCAAATCCCTCGGGGCCGGTGAGATAGGTGCGGACGCCGCTCAGTCCGTCGGCGGCGAGGGTGCGGATCTCGGCGGCGCGGTCGGCCTGCGCGGCGACGTCGCTCTCGGGCGGGAGCGGCACGACGAGTAGCGCGACAGTGCCGTCCTCGGACACCTGCGCCGGCGGGATGAAGCCGTCGGGCGTGAGCTTCACGAGGTCGCCGAACGCCTTCTGCTGGATCGCGGCGACGGTGTCGGCGGGCAAGGCCTTCCCGTCCTCGGATGCGAACACGAGCAGGGCCGAGGTGGTGTCGGCATCCGGGAAGGTGTCGAGGATCTTCTGGACCTGGACCGACTCGGCCGAGTCGGGGAGCCCCGAGCCCGGCGCGGTCTCCGAGCCGCCGCCGGAACCGAAGGCGAACAGCGCGGCGACTCCCGCGAAGGCCACGACGAGAACGATCCACGAGGTTCGGGCCGAGGTGAGGAAGCGCAGGAAGCCGTTCATCGTCGTCTTTCACTAGGTGATGAAGTATCTAGAAAATCTAGATACGAGAAAGGTAGCGCAAAGTCGACGTAGGATGCCAGTCATGGAAGCGACGGAATCTTCCACTCCCCCTGTCGCGGGCCGGCGTTCCCCCGGTCAGACCCGCGACCGCGCTCGTGCGCGCACTGTTCACCGCGGGCGCGGAGTTCGAGAAGGCGCTGCAGCACGAGCTCTCGGTGAACCCCACCGGCCTCGACGCCATGGGGCACCTGGTGATGTCGGGTCCCCTCTCGCCCGGGGAACTCTCGCGTCGCCTCGACCTCACCACCGCCGCGACGACCGCGGCCATCGACCGCCTCGTCGCGCTCGGTCACGTCACGCGGGCGCCCCACCCCACCGACCGGCGCAGCCTGCTCGTCGTGCCGACCGAGGCGTCGGTGCAGCGCGCGATGAGTCGCCTCGCGCCGATGATCGCGGGAGTCGATGCCGTGCTCGACGACTTCACCGACGACGAACAGGCCGTGATCACGCGGTACCTCGAGCGGGTCGTGGCGTCATACGCGATGCCGCCGGACGACGGCACGGCGCGGCCGCGGTAGCCGGGCGGCGGACACTCCCCGGCGTCGGGCCGTCGCGCGGAGTGTGCGGCGGACACGCCGGCCCCGCGGCGGCGGCAGCGGCATGTCGAGACGGGAGTCCGCACGACGGCGCAGCCAGTCGGCTCGAGAGCGCCTAGTTCTCGAACAGCACCGACGTCGCCCGGCGGATGTGCGCCTCGGTCAGCTCGGCCGCCCGGTCGACGTCACCCGCGAACACCGCCTCGGCGATCGCCCGATGCTCGCTCTGCAGCAACGCGGATTGGTCGCCCCAATCCGCATTGCGCTCGATCGCGTGGAGCAGCGGGACGCGCACGGCCTCGCGGATCGCCCCGGTCAGGGCGGCGGAAAGGCTGCTGCCGGAAGCGTCGGCGATGGCGAGATGGAAGCGCGTGTCGGCCTCGTTGAACGCTCCGCGCACGCCGATCGCGGCTTCGCCGGCGGCGAGCGCCGCCTCGATCTCGGCCCGCGCGGCGCCGTCGAGGCCCCGGGCGGCGGAGACGGCGGAGGCCCGCTCGAGCACGATCCGAGCCTCGGTGACGTCCTGGATCGTGAAGTTCGACAGCGCGACGTGCAGCCGGAGGAAGCGGGTGAGGGCCTCACGCGGCAGCGCGGCGACGAACGTTCCGGCGGCCGCTCCGGCACCCGGCTGCGAGCGCAGCACACCCTGGCTCTCCAGCACGCGCACGGCCTCGCGCACACCCGCGCGGCTCACCTCGAGGCTCGCCGCGAGTTCACGCTCGGGCGGCAGGGCATCCCCGACCTTGAGCGCACCGGAGAGGATGCGGTCCTCGATGACCTCGATGACGAGCTCGTGGGCACGGGCCTTTCGGACCGGGAGCCAGAGGTCGTCGGCGGTGTCGTCGATGTTGGGAACGGATGCCATGACCTGCCGCCTTCGGAGTGGGTGTTGACATCGTAGCGGTCAGCCCGTTACCTTCGGCTAGCGGTCAGACCTCTTAGTGGTCGACGCTTCGCGACAACGACGTTCGAAGAAGGGCCCCATGTACACGCCAGAGCTCGCGCCGATCGGTGCCAGCATCGTGCTCTCCGCTCTCGTGGCGAGCCTTCCGTTCCTCACGGTTTTCCTCGCCCTGGGCGTGCTGCGATGGAAGGCGCACTGGGCCGGGCTCGCCGGCCTCGGCGTCGCGCTGGCTGTCGCAGTCTTCGGATTCCGGATGCCGGTCGACCTCGCCGCCCTCTCGGCCACGCAGGGCTTCGTCTTCGGCCTCTTCCCCATCATGTGGATCGTGCTCAACGCCATCTGGCTCTACGAGCTCACCGTGCGTAGCGGCCGGTTCGAGGACCTGCGCCTCGTGATCAACGCCCTCAGCGACGACCCGCGCATCCAGGCGATCATCATCGCCTTCGGATTCGGCGGACTCCTCGAGGCCCTCGCTGGTTTCGGTGCACCGGTCGCCATCACGGGCGTGATGCTCATGGCCGTCGGCTTCACGCCGATGCGCGCCGCCATCATCGTGCTCCTGGCCAACACCGCACCCGTGGCATTCGGGGCGGTCGGGACCCCGATCGTCACCGCCGGAAGCCTCACCGGCATCGACTATCACGAGATCGGTGCGTACGTCGGGCACCAGACACCGCTCGTCGCCCTCTTCGTGCCCTTCATCCTCGTGCTGCTGGCCGATGGTTGGCGCGGGATCAAGGAGACGTGGCCCGCGGCCCTCACGTTCGGCGCGGTGTTCGCGGTCGCGCAGTGGGTCAGCGCCACGTGGATCTCGGTCGAGCTGACCGACATCGTGGCATCCCTCGCCGGTATCGCCGCCGCCGTCCTGCTGCTGCGCTTCTGGCAGCCCCGCGGAACCGCGGCGGCCCGCGAGCGCCTGCTCAAGGATCGCGCGACGAGCCTCGTCGGAGCGAGCGTCCCCGCCACGGGCGGCGGCGCCGGATCCGCGGATGCCGAATCCCCGGTCGAGCGTCCCGGCCTCACGCCGCGCGTGGTCCTCCTCGCACTGTTCCCCTACCTGCTCGTGATCCTCGTGTTCTCGCTGGCGAAGCTGTGGACGCCCGTGAAGTCGTTCCTCGCCTCGACCGATGTCAAGATCCCGTGGCCCGGCCTGGACGGAAACATCCTCACCGCGAGCGGCGCGGCGGCAGGTTCCACCGTCTACACCTTCGCGTGGCTGTCGTCCGCGGGCAGCCTGCTGATCCTGTGCGGCATCGTCGTCGCGCTCGTCTACCGTCTGCCGCTGCGGGAGGCGGGCCGGGCCTGGATCCAGACGCTCGTGAAGCTCCGCTTCTCCCTCCTCACCGTCGGCTCGGTGCTCGCCCTCGCCTACGTCATGAACATGTCCGGCATGACGCTCACGATCGGGGCCTGGATCGCGGGCACGGGCGCGCTGTTCGCCTTCCTCTCCCCGATCCTCGGGTGGTTCGGCACGGCGGTGACCGGTTCCGACACGAGCGCCAATGCCCTCTTCGCCACCCTCCAGCAGAGCGCCGCGCTCCAGGCCGGGATCGACCCGACGCTGCTGGTCGCCGCGAACACCTCCGGCGGCGTCATCGGAAAGATGATCAGCCCGCAGAACCTCGCCATCGCCGCCACCGCCGTGGGCCTGGTGGGACAGGAATCGGCGATCCTGCGCAAGGTCATCTGGTGGAGCGTCGGCATGCTCGTCGTGATGTGCCTGCTCGTGGGACTGCAGTCGTCGGTCCTGTCCTGGATGCTCCCCTGACCCCCTCCTCCCCTCTCGAAAGGCACGCCATGTCCGCCGTGACACGCCAGTTCCCCAACCCGGTCGAGCTGCTCGAGCTGATGCAGTTCAAGCGCCCCGACTTCAACGGACGCCGTCGTCGGTTGAACTCCGCCCTGACGATCGCCGACCTCCGCGACATCGCGAAGCGTCGCACGCCGGCCGCCGCGTTCGACTACACCGACGGCGCCGCGGACAGCGAAGAGGGCCTCGCCCGCGCCCGCCAGGCGTTCGCCGACGTGGAGTTCCACCCGTCGATCCTCCGGGACGTCTCGCACGTCGATACGTCGTGCGAGATCTTCGGCGGTCCCTCGGCCCTTCCGTTCGGCATCGCACCGACCGGGTTCACACGGCTGATGCAGACCGAGGGCGAGATCGCCGGGGCGAGTGCTGCGGGGGCCGCCGGCATCCCGTTCACGCTCTCGACGCTGGGCACGAGCTCGATCGAGGCGGTCAAGGCGGCCAACCCGACCGGCCGCAACTGGTTCCAGCTGTACGTGATGAAGCAACGCGAGATCTCGTACGCGCTGGTCGAACGCGCCGCGGCCGCGGGCTTCGACACGCTGTTCTTCACCGTCGACACCCCCGTGGCGGGGGCCCGCCTGCGCGACAAGCGCAACGGCTTCTCGATCCCGCCGCAGCTGAGCGTGTCGACGATCATCGACGCGCTCCCCCGTCCCTGGTGGTGGTGGGACTTCCTCACCACGCCGAAGCTCGAGTTCGCCTCGCTGAGCGCCACCGGCGGCACCGTCGGCGAGCTGCTGAACTCCGCGATGGACCCGTCGATCTCGTTCGACGACCTCGCCGAGATCCGGGCACTCTGGCCCGGCAAGCTCGTCATCAAGGGCGTGCAGAACGTCGAGGACTCCCGGCGCCTCGCCGACCTCGGCGTCGACGGCATCGTCCTCTCCAACCACGGCGGTCGCCAGCTCGACCGCGCCCCCGTGCCGTTCCACCTCCTCCCGGATGTCGTGCGCGAGGTGGGCGCCGACACCGAAATCGCCATCGACACCGGCATCATGAACGGCGCCGACATCGTGGCATCCATCGCCCAAGGGGCGAAGTTCACGCTCATCGGTCGCGCGTACCTGTACGGACTGATGGCGGGGGGCCGTCAGGGGGTCGACCGGGCCATCCAGATCCTCGCCGACCAGGTCGTGCGCACCATGCAGCTGCTGCAGGTGACCTCGCTCGCCGAGCTCACCCCGGCTCACGTCACGCAGCTCGAGCGTCTCGTCCCGCGTCAGGTGGCCGCACGGGCCTGACCCACGGATCATCCCCGCGACGGACGCGGATACACCCGCGGACGGACGACCCGGATGCCATGCCCCGGTGGGATGGAGGCATGTCCGCACCCACCCCTCCCGTCCTCACGGCATCCGGTCTCGTCAAGACCTACGGTGATCTGCGCGCGCTCGACGACGTGCGGCTGACCATTCACGGCGGCGAGTCGGTCGCCGTGATGGGCGCGTCCGGCTCGGGCAAGACGACGCTGCTGCACTGTCTCGCCGCGATCGTGGCTCCCGACACGGGCTCGGTCGTCCTGAGCGCGCCGGGCGCCGAGCCCATCGAGCTCGTCGGCCTCGACGAGGGCGAGCGCGCCCGCGTCCGCCGCACCGCGCTCGGTTTCGTGTTCCAGGAGCACCTGCTGCTCCCCGAACTCACGGCGGTGGAGAACGCCGCGCTGCCCCTGCTGCTCCAGGGACAGCGGAGACAGGATGCCGAGCGGCACGCGGCCGCGTGGCTCGCGATGCTCGGGCTCGCCGGCCTCGAGCAGCGTCGGATCGGCCAGCTGTCGGGCGGGCAGGCGCAGCGCGTCGCGATCGCCCGCGCCCAGGTGACGGGGGCTCCCGTGGTGTTCGCGGACGAGCCGACCGGGGCGTTGGACTCGGCGACCTCGGCGGACGTGCTCGCGGCGCTGCTCGGCGCGACCGTCGGGCAGGGGCGCACGCTCGTCATGGTCACGCACGACGCTGAGGTGGCGCGCCGATGCTCGCGGGTCGTGCGTCTGCGCGACGGGCGGATCGTCGACGACAGCACCGTGGCTGCCGGTGCCGTCGCCGCACGCGAGGACACGCGATGAGCGCCGTGCTCCCCCTCGCGCGGATGCTGGCGCGACCGAGCCGCCAGGGCCGGGCCGCGATCGTGCTGCCCGTCGTCGCATTCGCGGTGACGACGGCCCTGCTCCTCGTCGTCGCCGGCGGCGCGGCGATGTTCCTCGTCGATCCGCGCGCGGTCGCGGGCGGCGGCCTCTACGGCACGCTCGCGGTGCTCGCCCTCGTGCTGCTCGCGGTCCCGCTCGCCACCCTCGGCGCCGCCGCGGCCCGCCTGTCGAGCCGTCGCCGCAACGACCGGCTCGCGACCCTGCGCCTCCTCGGCGCGAGCACGCGCGAGATCTGGGCGCTCACGATCCTGGAGGCGACGCTCACCGCGGCGGCCGGGGCCGCGGCCGGCGTCGTGCTGTATCTCGTCCTGCTCCCGGCGGTCGGTCTGCTGCCGTTCTTCGGCGGCCCGGTCGGGATCGCGGCCGTCGCGGCCGCGCCGCTGCTCGTGGTCGGGGTGGCCGCGGCCGTGGTCGCCGTCGCGGCGGTGAGCTCCGCTGCGGGGCTCCGGCGCGTCACCGTCACTCCCCTGGGCGTCCGCACGCGCAGTGCCGTGCCCCCGAAGCGGTGGTGGATCCTGGTGGTCGGCGGCATCCTGATCCTGCTCGTCGTGGGAGCCGTGTCGAACATCGGCGCGCTGCGCTCTGCGGCGATCAACGCCGTGCTCATCGGCCTGTTTGCGGCCGGCATGGCCCTGCTGAACCTCATCGGCGCGCCGATCGTCGCCGCCCGCGGGCGCGCGATGGCCCGCACCGCCCCGACGGCCGCACGCCTCATCGCCGGCCGCGAACTCGCCGCCCACCCCGGACCCGCGTGGCGCCGGGTGTCGGGCATGGCGCTCGTGTCGTTCATCGCCGTCGTCGCGGGCAGCGGCCTGGCGCTGGTCGACCTGTCCGGCGGCACGAATCCGATGCTCGCCGACATCCGCACCGGCGTGCTCGTGACGCTCGCGATCGCGTTCGTGCTCCTCTCGTGCGCGGTCGCGGTGACGCAGGCGTCCGCCGCGCTCGAGGACCGCGAGCTGATCGTGGGCCTGGACCGCCTCGGCATCCCGGATGCCGAACTCCGCCGCGCCCGCCGACTGACGGTCATGGTGCCGCTGCGGTGGGCGTCGCTCGGCGGCGCAGCCCTGGGGGCGGTCCTGGCGTTCCCGATCGTGAGCGCGAGCGTCATGGTCGCACCGGTGTCGATCGCGACGGTCGTGGGCACCTTCGTCGTCGGCTTCGCGCTGGTCGCCGCTGCGCTGGCATCCACTCGGCCGATCGTGACCGGCATCCGTCGCGGCACGCTGTAGGCGAGGGGCTGCCGGGTTGAGTGTCCAAGACACGCGGACCGCGGCGCGCGGCGTCCGCGTGTCCTGGACACTGAGCGGGCGGCAGGCGCGACACGGGCGGGAAACGCGCCGGTGCTAGCGTGCGGGGATGATCCCGGATGCCACGACCCCGCGCCTCATCCACGTGTCGGCGGCGGTCATCACCGACGCGGACGGGCGTCTGCTCCTCGTCCGCAAGGCCGGCACGACGGCGTTCATGCAGCCCGGCGGCAAGCCCGAACCGGGCGAGACGCCCGCCGAGACGCTCGCGCGCGAACTGAACGAGGAGCTCGGGCTGCGCGTGGACGCCGCGACCGCCGAGCCGCTCGGATCCTTCACCGCCTCCGCGGCGAACGAGCCCGGCTTCGCGGTGGTCGCGGACGTGTTCCGCGTCGACATCGGCGACCAGCAGCCGGTCCCGGATGCCGAGATCGCCGAGCTCCGCTGGGTCACCGCCGCAACGGCATCCGGTCTGGAGATCGCCCCGCTCGCGCGGGAGTACTTCCTTCCGGCCTGACGGGTGTCGCGCCCCCAACGTCGAGCGTCCAGAACACGCCGCATCGCGATCACGCCCAACGGGGTGTCCTGGACACTGAGCCGGGGAGCCCCCGCCGCCCTCCCGTTCGGTGTCCAAGGCACGCGGATGCCACGGCGACACGTCCGCGTGTCCTGGACACTCAACGGGCGCGGGGGCGCCGCGCTGTCCCCATGCCGAGTGTCCAGAACACGCCGCATCACGACCACGCCCAGCGGCGTGTCTTGGACACTGGGCAGGGGAGCCCTCGCCGCCCTCCCAGTTCGGTGTCCAAGACACCCGGATGCCACGGCGACACGTCCGCGTGTCCTGGACACTCAACGGGCGCGACGGGGGCGGGCGACGGGACCCGAGATCCGCGTACGCTGACCGGGTGCGTGAGGACTGGATCGAACACCGCCGCGCGGGCGACGGCGAACTGCTCGGCTGGATCGAGCCCGCGGGCGAGGATTTCGTCGCGGTCGACCTGCTCGGACACCGCCGGACCGAGCCGGTTGACTGGCTCACGGTCGAGGAGACCCTCGATGCACTCGGCATCTCGTACCTCGCGGACCTCTTCGACCTGCGTCTCGACGACGGCTCGTGGTTACGCGTGCGGATCGCCGAGGTGTCAGTCGGCGGCATCCGGGTGAAGAAGGACGACTTCGGCGCTGTCGGCGCACCCCAGCTGTACTACGACGTCGCCTTCCCGGTCGACCCCGAGCGGCTCCGCCCCGCGCGCTGAGAACGCGCGTCGGACGACACGGCCTCACCCCGCGGCTCGGGACACGCGGGTGCCACGTGGCCGGGCGGCCAGGGCCTAGCGTTCCCGGGTGGATCCGCGCGGTGTCGAGCGCGGCGGAAAGGATGCCGATGGACCGACGCACGTTCCTCGGGGTGACGCTGGCCGCGGCGACCGCGGGAGCACTCACGGCCTGCAGCCCCGTCTCGGAGGACGACGACCCCATCGTCGTCATCGGAGCGGGGATGGCGGGACTCTCGGCGGCGCGGCGGCTCACGGACGCGGGGCGGCGGGTCGTGGTGCTCGAGTCGCGCGACCGCATCGGAGGGCGCGTCTGGACGAGCGAGGCCTGGCCCGACCTCCCCGTCGATCTCGGCGCGTCGTGGATCCATGGCATCCGGAACAATCCGCTGACGGCCCTCGCGCGCGAGATCGGCGCCGACACCGTCGAGACCGACGGCGACAGCATCAGCTACTTCCGCTCGGACGGCGAGGAGATGGACGACGCCGAGTCGACCCTGCTCGAAGACACGCAGACCCGCCTCACGGATGCCCTCGCCGCGTTCGCCGAGACCCCGGGACCGGATGCCACGGTGCTCGCCGTCGCGTCCGACGCCCTCGGGCTGTCCGAGGCGTCTGCCGCGGATCGTGAACGGGTGAACTACGCCCTGACCGAACTGGAGCTCGAGTACGCCGGCTCGGTGTCCCGGTTGTCCGCCCGGTCGTACGACGCCGACGACGCTCTCGGCGGACCCGACGTCCTGTTCCCCGGGGGCTACGGCCGGCTGATCGCGCACGTCGCGCAGGGGCTCGACGTGCGCACGGGAACGCCCGTCACCGCCGTGCGACGGGACGCGCGCGGCGTCGACGTCGTGACCTCGACCGGTGTCGTGCGAGCGTCACGGGTGGTGGTGACGCTGCCGCTCGGCGTGCTGCAGCGCGGCGTCGTCGCGTTCGACCCGCCGCTGCCCGACCGCACCCGATCCGCGATCGCGGCGCTCGGCACGGGAGTGCTGGACAAGTGCTTCCTGCGCTTCCCCGAGGTGTTCTGGCCGCAGACCGACTGGATCGGCACCCTCAGCGACTCCGGCCATCCCGGCGCGTGGAACCAGTGGGTCGACCTGTCCCGCGCGACCGGTCAGCCGCTGCTGCTCGGCTTCAACGCGGCCGACGTCGCGGCACGCCTCGAGACCCTGACCGATGACGAGATCGTCGCGGAGGCGATGCAGCGGCTGCGCACGGTCTTCGGCGACGTCCCCGATCCGATCGGCGCGCAGGTAACCCGTTGGGCGTCCGACCCCCACGCCTACGGCTCGTATTCGTTCTGGGCCGAGGGGGCGCCCGCATCCTGTCGCACCGATCTCGCGGCGGCGGTCGACGACGTCATCCACTTCGCGGGCGAGGCGACGCACGAACGCTTCGCCTCGACCGTGCACGGGGCGTTCGAGTCCGGCATCCGCGCGGCCGAGGAGATCCTCGGCTGATCCGCCGCGCCCGCGCCGCGGCTTCCCCGTCCCGACGTTCAGTGTCCAGAACACGCGGATGCCACGGCGGCACGTCCGCGTGTCGTGGACACTCAACGAGGAGCCGGCACCGCCCGCCGCCTCACCACGAGCTCTTGCGGTAGTCCTTCAGGAAGATGCCGAAGAGGTCCTCGCCGGCCTCGCCGCGGACGATCGGGTCGTACACGCGGGCGGCGCCGTCGACGAGGTCGAGCGGGGCGTGGAAGCCCTCCTCGGCGAGGCGGACCTTGGTGTAGTGCGGGCGTTCGTCGGTGATCCAGCCGGTGTCGACGGCGGTCATCAGGATGCCGTCGGACTCGAACATCTCGCGGGCGCTCGTGCGCGTGAGCATGTTCAGCGCGGCCTTGGCCATGTTGGTGTGGGGGTGTCCGGGGCCCTTGTATCCGCGGCCGAAGACGCCCTCCATCGCCGAGACGTTGACGATGTACTTGCGCCGCGCCGTCGACGCCGCCATCGCGGGACGCAGCCGGCTGACGAGCAGGAACGGCGCCGTCATGTTCGCCAGCTGCACCTCGAGCATCTCGAGGGGCTCCACCTGGTCGACATGCTGCGTCCAGCTGTTGATGCGGTCCTCGTCGGGGACCAGGCCGCCGGCGTCGATCGCGGTGCCCGCGGCCAGACGCTCGAGCGAGGACGAGCCCGCGGCCATCGCTTCGGCCGTCAACTCCTCGGCCGTGCGCGCGGCCGACGCGAGGATTGGATGCGCCGACACCGACTGCGCCAGCGCGAGCGGGTGGGCGTCGTTGGTGTGGCCGAACGTGACCAGCTCCGGCAGCGGTCCGTCAGGGAGCGGTGAGAGTTCGGCATCCACCAGGGGTTTGTACGCACCCGGCGAGCGCCGCACGGTCTGCGCGGCGTTATTGATGAGGATGTCGAGCGGACCATCGGATGCCACCGACTCGGCGAGTCCGATGACCTGGGCGGGGTCGCGCAGGTCGATGCCGACGATCTTGAGGCGGTGCAGCCAGTCCGCGCTGTCGGGGAGCGATGAGAAACGCCGCACGGCGTCGCGCGGGAAGCGGGTCGTGATCGTCGTGTGGGCGCCGTCGCGCAGCAGTCGCAGCGCGATGTACATGCCGATCTTCGCGCGGCCGCCGGTGAGCAGCGCGCGCTTGCCGGTGAGGTCGGTGCGGGCGTCGCGTTTGGCGTGGCTCATCGCCGCGCAGGACGGGCACAGCTGGTGGTAGAACGCGTCGACGAGCGTGTACAGCTCTTTGCAGATGTAGCAGTTTCGCGGCTTGATCAGCTCGCCGGCGTACGGCGTCTCGACGCGGGTCGCGAGCGGGATCCCGCGCGTCTCGTCGTCGATGCGGTCGGCTGCACCGGTCGCGGTGGCGGCGACCACGGCCTTGTCGGCGTCGGCGATGCGCTGGCGCTTCTCCTTGCGCGACTGCCGCTTGACGTCCTTGTAGAGCTTCCCGGTCTGACGGCGGAGCGCGATGTAGGCCGGATCCTCGGGGTCGAGGGTCGACGCCGCATCGAGCACGCGCAGCGCGATCTCGAGCTCATGGGGATCGATGGATGCCACGCGGCCGGCCTCGCGATCGGGTCTCGGAAGTGTTTCGGGCACGGGAGAGTGTACCGAGGCCCGGCTGGGAGGCGTCCCGGGCGGCGTGGCTCACGCCCGGAGGATCTCCTCCGCGGCATCGCCCAGACGCCGGGCGTGCAGGACCAATCGTTCGGCTTCCGTTTGGGTGGGGAGGCGGTCCCCGTACGACTGGGTCGACTTGGCACCCAAGAGGACCTCGAGGTGGCGTGCGACGGAGGCGCTCGACGCTTCTCTCAGCGCCGAGACAGCGTCGCGGTGAGACTCGGCGCTGACCTTGTACCCCAATACGTGACCGCAGATCGCATCACTGAATGCGATTCCGGCGCTCACCGCGATCTCCGCCGCGTGCTTCCATTCGTGCGGGCTTGCCCCTCCCAGCTGAAGCTCAGCCGAGTCCAGGCGCGTTCGGCCGTCGCGATATCGAATGCCGACCGCTGTGGCATCCATCGGCTGACGGCGGGGACTGATCCGGGGAGCCATCACACCACCTTCGATGTGAGAGATGGCAGATCCCCATAGAGGTGGATGCCATCGTGGCGAACGTTGCCGAGGAACGGATCGTCGCTCGAGAGTCGGTCGAGATACTCCTCGCTGGCGCATCGCGTTCACTTGCGCCGAATTGCCCGTGAGCCTTTCCACGAACTCGGCCAGGCGATAGGAGAAGTCGGCCTGCGCATCCAGGTCGAAATCGTCGGGGAACACCACAAGGATGTCGACGTCGGAATCCGCGCGAGATGACCGTCGGGCCACCGATCCGTACAACACGGCCGCAAGGCGCCGGTCCGAGGGAACCTCTTCCGGCACTTCCTCGTTGAAGAACTCCCGAATGCGAAGAATGGCCCGGTCACGGGCCCCCAGGGCGAGCGTGACGACGTCCCACAGCACGTGCTCGCGATTCGGACGATAGACGATCGCCGGAGGTCGCGCCTCTGCGCGCACGAGCCCGAGTCCTACGAGGTTGACCAGAGATCGATGAACACTCGATGTGGAGCCGACTCCCGCCACGGCGTGAACCTGCCTTCCCGACAAGCCCGCATCGGTCCGAGACAACACGCGAAGCACCGCGGCGTCCACGGCGGACATGAGTCCATCGAGCGGCTCGGACAAGTTCATGTCACGATCCTGGCACGAATGTATCGATTTTGGAACGCTTCCCCGCGTCGAGCACGGAGTCTGTCCCACTGCTGCGCCGAACTCAGGGCTTGCCGTTGTCGACCCAGCGCGTGTGCGCCTTCAGCGCGTGCGTCACCGCGAGCCGCACCGCGAAGTACACCGCGGCTCCGATGACGGCGATTCCCACTACCCACACCAGCAGCAGGATGATCGCGTGCAAGCCCCCGATTGCCATCATCGGGCGACTCTAACCCGGGGGTGGGCGGGTGCCAAGGGTCCTGGCATCCGGGTTCCTGCTCCCGACGCAGCGCGTCAGCGCGCCGCGGCCCCGGCGCCCACCGCCCGGGGAGCGCCGCGCCGGTCCGGGTCGAACCGCAGCAGCATGCGCTGCGCGCGGATCTCGACGCCGCGGTGCAGCACCCACGCGAGGCCGAGCGAGATCGCGAACGCGAGCGCGGCGAGCGCGAACGCGCGCGGCCAGTGCAGTTCCGGATGCCCGTCGGGCCACGCCGACGACACCGACGCGATCACGAGCAGGTGCACGAGGTAGAACGCGAACGACAGGCGGCCGAGCTCCTGCCAGGTGGACCCCGCGAGGAAGGTGGAGGAGCGGTGCGCGTCCGCCGACGCGAGCGACGCCACGAGCAGCGCGAAGCCCCCGACCGTCACCGCGAGGCCGGGGTGGACGTCCGTTCCGGGCAGCGGCGGCGCCTCGGACATGGCGTATCCGAGCACCGCGAGCGGCACGGCGAAGCGCAGCGGCGCCGGGCGCCACGCGGTCTGCTTCATCAGCAGCGCGAGCACGACGCCGAGCACGAACTCCGGCAGACGGAGGAGAGGAGTGGATGCCGCCGACATCGGCACGGGCGACGCGACGGCGATCGCGGGGGCGAGGGCCACGAGCACGAGCGCGGCGGCGGCGACGCTCCAGAGCACGCGCGCGGACCGCCCCGCGACGAGCCGGATCACGACCGGGAAGGTGAGGTAGAAGAACGCCTCACACACGAGCGACCAGCTCGCGGGGTTGCCGGCCTGCCACCAGTCGGGGAACCATCCGCTGATCAGCAGCAGGTTCGCGCCGACCGGCAGAACGCCCGGGGACTGGATCTCGGGCACGAGCGTCGCGGCCGCGGCGAGCGCCAGCATCACGCCGACGACGTGCAGCGGATAGATGCGCGCCGCGCGGTGCAGCCAGAACGACCGGGCGCTCTGCGCGGGCTTGTACCCCCACGCCAGCACGAACCCCGACAGGATGAAGAACAGGGTCACGCCGGTCTTCCCGGCCTCGAAGACGAAGCCCCACAGGTCGCCGGCGCGGCCGCCGAAGTACTCCACGGCCATGAGGTGGTGGCCGAAGATGAGCATCGCCGTCAGCCAGCGGAGGCCGGTGAGCGAGGGCAGATGCCGGGCCGCGAGCGGGCGATCGGATGCCGAGGAGCGGACGCCGACGTCGGGGGCCGTCGTGGTCGTACTGATGGTCATCGCCTCCCGGAACGCTCGCGTCGGCAGCGCGGAGCCGCTCCGACGCCGGAACGTTACCCGTTCGTGATGAGGAGAAGCCTGAGAAGGCTTGGGCTTGACGCGGGGCGGGGGGCGATGGCATCCATCCGTCCTTGTCCCACTTCTGGCGGCGTATGTCCCACTTCTGGCGGACTGCGCGGCCCTCGAACAGCAAGAAGTGGGACGAGGGATGCCACCCCTTCGGGGAACACGCCCTAGGCAGAGAGCGCTGCGCGCGGTTGCACACCGACCACGATGAGCCTGATCGCGAACCAGATCTCGAACGCGAAGATCGGCAGGGCTGCCGCCGCAGCCAGCGCACCGTTCAGCGGGATCACGGTCCACAGCTGCGCGAGATCGCTGAGGAGAACGATCGCGCCGCCGACGAGCGCCAGGGCGGCGAGCGCCCGCGGGACGGCTCGGGACGTCCAGAGCAGCGACCCGAGCACCACGGTGTTCACCGCGATGACCAGCCCCTGCCCGACGAGGAACGCGGCCGCGTGCACCGAGATCGCGGCATCCGTCGACGATCCGGGAACGAGCACCGTGCCCACCAGCGGCAGCAGCCCCGCGAGGATGACGGCGGCCTCCACGGCGCGCAGCACGGCGAATGCCGCCGCGCTCGCGGCACCGGCGGAGGACAGGAGCGTCCAGAGCAACACGCCCGTACCCGCGCAGGCCAGCGCGAGGACGAATTCGAGCGTCGCTCCGAGCGCGATCGCGCCGGATGCGTAGGCGGCGACCGCACCGATCGAGGTGACGTGCGTGACGAGGTACAGGATGCCGGTACTGCGGGCGCGGGTGCGCGGCGAGGTGGTCATGGGGATCCTTTCGGTATACGCCGTACACCGACGCAGCGCCGAGCCTAGGTGTACGGTGTATACGTGTCAACTCCTCGCTCGCGCCTCGACCGGGAGCGGGTGGTGGACGCCGCGGTCGAGCTGGCGGACGCCGGCGGCCTCCCGGCCGCGAGCATGCGCGCCGTGGCCGAAAGTCTCGGCGTGACCCCGATGGCCCTGTACAAGCACGTCGCCGATCGGTCGCAGCTCGTCGACGAGATGCTCGACCACGTGCTCGCGAGCACGCCCGACATCCCCGCGACCGCCGATTGGCGCGGCGCCGTGCGCGACCGGATCCTGGCGACACGGGCCACCCTCCGCAGCCACGGGTGGGCGCGCGAGGCGATCGAGACCCGCGAGCTCGCGACACCGCGCGTGCTCGCTCACATGAATTCACTGATGGATGCCATGTTCGCGGGCGGACTGTCCGCCGACCTGATCCACCACGCCATGCACGCGCTGAGTACGCGCATGTGGGGGTTCACGCGCGATGTGCTCCCGACGCCGAGCCTGCCGGACGACCCCGACGAACGGGCGGCGGCCATGGCCGGCTACGCCGAGCAATACCCCGCGATCATCCGCATGGCGACGACCGCTCCCGGCGCGGGGACGGCGTGCGACGAAGACGCCGAGTTCGACTTCGCGCTCGATCTCCTGCTCGACGGCGTCGACCGGCTGCACCGGGAGGGGTGGCGGTCGGGGCGCTGAACGCGGTCGCGCGCGGCGAGCGCCCGCACAACCTCAGCGATCCGCACAACCTCAGCGGCATCCGGTGCCCGACGACCGAGACAGCGCGAATCACTGAGCTTGTGCCGGGGCGCCGCGTTGCGCCGGGGCCGCGCCTCACTCCGCGCGCGGCGCCTGCAGCAGCACGCCGAACGTGCGGAGCGTGTCGCTCAGGCCGACGGACGCGTCGAGCAGCCACTGGATCTGCAGACCGTCGGATGCCGCGATGAGCAGGGCCGCGAGGTGGTCGGGCGACACGTCGTCGCGGATGCGGCCCTCGGCCTGCTGCGCGCGGAACGTCTCACCCAATTCGGCCCGCAGCCGCTCGAAACGCGTCGTGAAGTAGTCCTTGCCGACGCCGCTGTCGACCTCGAGTGCGGCGGCGACGAGCGTGGAATAGAGCTGCACGAACCCCGGCACCTCGACGTTGGCGGTCGCGGCGGCGATCATGCCCTCGACGCCGGGTTCGGTGGGGTGCGCGACCTCCTCCTCGTGCTGCTTCGCGGCGGCGTGGTCGTAGACCGCGACGAGCAGCTGCTCGCGTGAGTCGAAGTAATGCAGGAGCGCGGCGTGCGAGACGCCGATCGACTCAGCGATGCGGCGCAGCGACGTCCCGTCCGCACCGCGGCGCCGGAACACCTCGATGGCGCGGTCGAGGATCTCCTGCCGCCGCTCGACTCCGCGGCGCCGCTGGCCGGGTCGGCCGATCGTGGCATCCTCGCTCATCCGCCCACTTTCTCGCATCCGTCGGGGCTAGCGTAACCTCCACGTGGAGGTTAGAGTGGCGACACGGCCCCTTCGGCCCTCGACGACGATCTGTAGAAGGACTCCGATGACCACCTCCCTCCCCGAAGCCTCGGTGCAGCTGTACACGCTGGCATCCGAGTTCTCGGCCGACATGTCGGGCTCGCTCGACAAGCTCGCCGCCCTCGGCCTCCGCAACGTCGAGGCGTTCGCGTTCGTCGACCGTCCCTCGGAGATCCGAGCAGCCCTGGATGCCAGTGGCCTGGCCTCCCCCACCGGACACGCCCCGCTGCTCAGCGACGAACTGTGGACGCCGGACGGCTCGATCCCCACACCCGCGCCCGAGGTGGTGTTCGAGGCGGCCGCGACGATCGGCATCCGGACGGTCATCGATCCGTTCGTCTCGCCCGACCGCTGGCTCACCGAAGAGGGCGTCGCCGACATCGCCGAGCGCCTCAACCGCGCCGCCGACGTCGCCGCGACCTTCGGCCTGAGCGTCGGCTACCACAACCACGCGCAGGAGTTCGTGGCCGACTTCGCCGGCCAGACGGCGTACGAGCGGTTCGTGGAGCTCACCGACGAACGCGTGCAGCTCGAGCTCGACCTGTTCTGGGCGCTGACCGGCGGCCAGGACGTTCCGGCGCTCGTCGCGAAGCTCGGCGACCGCCTCACCGCGGTGCACGTGAAGGACGGCGTCGTTCCGACGGTCAACCCCTGGGGACCGGATGCCGGAGAGCTGTCGTCCGCGACCCTCGACCAGCGTCACGCCGGCACCGCGGACGTGCCGCTCGCCGAAGCGCTGCGCGCGGGAACGGGCATCGAGTTCGCCGTCATCGAGTACGACCGCGCACCCGGTGACGTGTTCGCCGACATCGCGGCGAGCCTGGCGTTCCTGAAGGACGGCGGGTTCGTCGCGTGACCCGGCCGCTCGGAGTCGGCGTCATCGGCGCCGGCGTCATCAGCCAGACGTACCTCGAGAACCTCACGTCGTTCCCCGACGTGAACGTCGTCGCGGTCGGCGACCTCCTGCCCGACCGCGCCCGCGCGAAGGCCGACGAGCACGGCGTCGCCGCGGCCGGAACGCCCGACGACGTGCTGGCCGACCCCGACGTCGACCTGGTCGTGAACCTCACGATCCCGCAGGTGCACGTCGAGGTGTCGTCCGCCGCGATCGCCGCGGGCAAGCACGTGTGGACCGAGAAGCCCATCGGGCTCGATCGCGACGCGACCCGCGCGCTCCTCGCGCAGGCGGATGCCGCGGGAGTCCGCATCGGCTCAGCCCCCGACACGCTGCTCGGACCCGCGTTCCAGACCGCCAAGCGCGCGATCCAGGGCGGCGTGATCGGCGAACCGCTGTTCGTGCAGACGTCGTTCCAGACGCAGGGCCCCGACCTGTGGCATCCGGATCCCGCGTTCCTCTTCGCCCGCGGCGCGGGACCGTTGCTCGACATGGGGCCGTACTACTTCTCGGCGCTCGTGAGCCTGCTCGGTCCGATCGCGGCGGTCACCGCGCGCGGCTCGCGCCCGCGTCTCGAGCGCACGATCCACACGGGTCCGCGCTCCGGCGAGACGTTCCCGGTCGAGGTGCCGTCGACGGTGCAGGTGCTGACGTCGTTCGCGGCGGGGCAGCACGGCACGCACCTGCTGAGCTTCGACTCCGCGCTCGAGCGCCACGGCGTCGTCGAGATCCACGGATCCGAGGGCACGATCCTGCTCGCCGACCCGAACCGCTTCGAGGGCCGCATCGCGTACGTGAAGCCCCTCGGCGTCTTCCGCGACGGCATGAAGACCGAGCAGGAGTGGATCGAGATCCCGAACGAGGGCGTGGTCGTGGGCCGCGGGCTCGGCGTGCTCGACATGGCCCGCGCGATCGCCGCCGACCGTCCGCACGTCGCGACCGGCGAGCTCGGCTTCCACGTGCTCGACGTCATGCTGTCGGCGGAGGAGTCGTCCGCCACCGGTCAGACGCTGGAGATCGGCAGCACCGTCGCGCCCGTGCCGCTCCTCGAGGAGGGCTTCGACCCGTTCGCCCGGACGCTGTAACCGCTCGCGCGCCCTCCCGCCCCGTGGTGTCGTGTGGATGCCGCGGGGCGGGGGTGTTTTCGGGGCGCGGGCGCGGGGCGCGCCGCGGTGGTTGCGCGGCGCTGGGGTACTGGGTTGTTGCGGGGCGATGCCGTGGTTGCGGGGCGGCGGGGCGCGCTGGGGTGGTCGCGTGGGCGGGGCGTTGCGGGCGGATGCCGCGGTGCCGGCCGAGTGGAGGAGATTCGGCGCGCGGAGGGCGATCAGCCCGGCATCCATCCTCCGCTCCCCGAATCCCCTCCCGTCGCGGGCCCCGGCCGCACCCAGTGCGCGCCGAAAGCAGTGCTGCGCCGGAACCCGGATGCCACGGCCCACCGCGAGCGGAGGAGATCCGGCCAGCGGAGGGCGATCCGCTCGGCATCGACCCTCCGCTCCCCGAATCCCCTCCCGTCGCGTGCCCGGGCCGCACGCAGTGCGCGCCGGAACCAGTGCTGAGCCGGAACCCGGATGCCACGGCCCACCGCGAGCGGAGGAGATCCGGCCAGCGGAGGGCGATCCGCCCGGCATCCACCCTCCGCTCCCCGAATCCCCTCCCCTCGCGTGACGAATGGTGAGGGTGGGCGCGCGCCCGCAACCCGGACGGCATGCGTGCTTGACTCGATAGGTGGAGCTCGCGCGGTGCCGTCCGGAAGATGTCGGGGCGCTGACGGCGTTTCTCGAGTCGGTCGACCTCACGCTGAGCGGCCTCGACGCACCGAGCGTGCGGCTGTGGCTGGAGCGCGATGAGGCCGGCACGATCGTCGGCAGCACCGGGTATGAGATCAGCGGCGACGGTTATCACGCACTGATCCGCAGCGTCGCGGTGCGGCCGACGCATCGCTCCCGCGGGAGCGGCACTGCCCTCGCGACCTTCGCACTGACGCGCGCCGCTGAGGAAGGAGCGCGCACGGCCTGGCTCTTCAGCCGCCGATCCGGGCCGTTCTGGCAGAACCTGGGGTTCGAACCCGCCGACCGCGACGAGCTCGCCGCGGCACTGGCGGATACGCATCAGGTGCGACTGTTCCAGCGAACCGGGCAACTGGCGGGCGAGGTCGCGTGGTCGCGGCCGCTGGGAGGGCGCACCGGCGCGTGAATAGGCCGGACCGTGAGTCTTCGAGACTTCACCCGCAGCGCTTCCTGCTACGGAAATCGCAGGTCGCTGGTGATTTCCACGGAGCCACAGACGCCGCACCCCTTCTACACATCGGGTGACGCGGCGGATCTGTCCCCATTTCGGCTCGTGGGCCGGGTTCGATGTCGGAGGCCGTCGCTAGCATGCATGCATGTCTTTCGATCCGGTTCCGACACCACCCGATGAGGGGGCTTCCGCTCTCTCGGCGGTGCTGGTCGAGGTGCGCGGGACGGATGCCGAACTCGCCTCCGCCGAAGCCCGCCGCACGCGGGCGCTGGCCCGCGCAGGCCACCTCGCCCTCGACGCGGCTGTGGGGGTGCGGGCGTCGGCGAGAGCGGCGGAGCTGGCGTTGCGGGAGGTGGCGTCCGAGATCGCGGCAGCATCGTCGCTGTCGGATCGGAGTGTGCAGGCGCAGATCGGGCGGGCGATGACCCTCGCCGACGACTTCCCCGTCACCCTGGACACGTGGGAGGCGGGGACCCTCACGCGGACGCACGTGCGAGTGATCGTGGATGCCGGCCTCCCCCTGCCCCCGGAGCGGCGGCACGAGTTCGACGTGCTCGCCGTCGCCACCGCCGAGGGCTTGAGCCCGGGACGGTTGAAGGCGCGTCTTCTGGCGTTGGCGGAGTCGTTGCAGCCCACGACTCTGACCGAACGGCACCAGCGCGGCCGGGAAACACGGTGCGTCCGGGTGGTGCCGGGGGAGGACGGGATGTCCGACCTGATCGCGACGCTCCCGACGGTGCTGGCGGTGGGGATCTACGACCGGCTCGTGCAACAGAGCGCCGCGATCATCGACCTGCGCCGAGATGCCGGGCGCGGTGACGCGACGACGGGGGAACACGGGGGCTGCGGCGATACCTCCGCGGGGGAACCCGCCGGTCGGGGTGCCGGTAGCGACGAACGCGGCGACCGCTCGGCGACCGCGACGACGACCACACGCGATACCCGGACCGCCGATGAAGTGCGCGCGGACATCCTCGCGGACCTGCTGCTGACGGCGGCGCCGGATGCCGACCCCACCCGCACCGACGACGGCCCCGGCACCCTCGGCGCGATCCGCGCGCGGGTGCAGGTCGTCGTCCCGGCGTTAACGATGCTCCGCCCCGGGGAGGAGAACTCCGACCCCGCCGACCTCGTCGGCCACGGACCCATCGACGCCCCCACCGCCCGCGCCCTCGCCGAAGTCACCCCCGTTCCCTGGGACCGGGTCATCACCCACCCCGTCACCGGCGCCGTGCTCTCCACCGACACGTACCAGCGGACCACCGCGATCGACCGGCACCTCCGCGCCCGCGACCGCCACTGCCGCTGGCCCGGGTGCGTCGCCCCCGCCGTGCGCTGCGAAGTCGACCACACCCACGACTGGGCCCTCGGCGGCCCCACCGACATCACCAACCTCGCCCACCTGTGCCAAAGACACCACACCCAGAAACAGTTCACCCGCTGGACAGTCCAACAACTCCCCGCCGGAATCCTCGAATGGACCTCCCCGGCAGGACGTGTCTACATCGACGAACCCCTTCCGTACTCACCGGCAGTGAGATTCCTCCCCGACGACCCCACCCCACCGCCGCCACCCGCGACCGACCCGCCACCCCCGACCGACAATGAACGCCAACCAGCACCGCTCTGAAACCGTGCGCCGGCGCGCCCGCGCGGACAGCCGAGGGCCTGCGCCGGCGCGGCCGCGCGGGGCCGGCGCGCCCCGGCAGGGCGGGGCCCCGCGGGCGGCGCGCCCAGCAGAGGGGGCCGGGGCGACCCGCGCAGCAGGGCGGCCCCGGGGCAGCGCGCCCCCACGGCGGGCGGGGGGGGGGCGGGGGCGGCGCGCCCGCAAAGGCCCGCTGGGCCCGGCGCCCAGGACCGCGCACAAGACGCGCGTACCTGATGCCAGAGCGGAGGCACGACAGCCTGCGAGCCTGCGAGCCTGCGAGCCCACGAGCCCTCGCTGGGCATCTACCCCAGCAGCACCAGCAGCCGCTCGTACTCCTCCGCCATGCCCGGGTTCGCGCGGCGCGGGTCGTGCGACTCGCCCGTCTCCCGCGCGTCGGCGAGGTACCGCCGGTCGGCCTCCAGCCGCGCGAGGGCGTCCGAGCCCGCCGAACCGTGTCCCGGGATCACCACCCGCGCCGCGCGCGCGTACGGCTCCAGCACGTCGAGCGCCCGCTCGTATGCCGGAACGTCGTCCGGATCGAACGGCAACGGCAACTCGACATCGCTCAGCATG
The DNA here is from genome assembly GCF_049739645.1 of Microbacterium sp. SLBN-111. Classification (NCBI taxonomy): domain Bacteria; kingdom Bacillati; phylum Actinomycetota; class Actinomycetes; order Micrococcales; family Microbacteriaceae; genus Microbacterium; species Microbacterium sp. SLBN-111. The sequence goes on along the minus strand of NZ_JBMGQH010000001.1, from coordinate 1,393,254 downwards.
TCGCCGGCGACGAGCACCCGCGGCCCCGGCAGCCAGACCGCCGTGTGCCCCGGAGCGTGCCCATCGTGCACGACGAGTTCGACGTCGAACGCGGGGGAGCCGGCATCCACCCGGCCCATCAGCTCGACAAGTTCGGCGGGGAACTCCGCCCCGAGCGCGGCGACCAGAGCGTCCCGCTCGACGACCGCGGGCTCGGCCGTCCGCGCGGACGCCCACCGCGGCACGTCACCGAAGAAGGGATGCCACAGCAGATGATCGTGATGCGCGTGGGTCGCGAACCCCTCGGCGACCGTCAGCCCCCGCTCCCGCAGCGCCGCGGCGAGCGCGTCGAGCTCGTCCGGCATCCATCCCGGATCGATCAGCAGCGCCCGACCGGATTCCACGACCACCGTCGTGTTCGTCTGCATCACGCGACTCGTGGCGGCGAGCACGCCCGGCGCGACCTCACGGAGGGGAGCCATCACGACGCCGCGTCGATCACGCAGAAGCGGTTGCCCTCGGGGTCCTGCATGATCACATAATCCGCGTCGTCGGGCCTGCCGTCCCACTCCACCGCGGTCGCACCGAGCCCCGTGAGCCGACGCACCTCCGCCGCCTGGTCATCGGCGTAGAGATCGAGGTGGATCCGCGGCGGGAGGACCCGGGCCGACCGCTGCGCGTCGAGCGATACGTTCGGGCCGGAGCCGTCGACCGCGTGCAGCAGCGCGAAGTCGTCGTCGATCGGCTCCCGAACGGCGTAGCCCAGCGCCGCCGACCAGAACCGGATCTGGGCGTGCAGATCATCGACACGGATGACGATCGACCCGACGGTGAGCATGCCGCCAGCGTACGTCGGGGATTACTCCGTCACCTCCCCGCGGTCCACGTGGAACGTCTCCGCCCGGCCGTCGGGAGCGGTGACCGTCACCTCGGCCACGCCCGAGCCCCCCGGGAACACGCGCAGCGTGAGCCCGTCGAGGTAGTCGTAGTCGGGGCGGTCGTCCCGCGCACCCCACGGCAGCACGGCGCCGGGCCTCACGTACAGCGGCAGCGAGTCGAAGCCGTGCGTCTCGCGCCGCCAACCGCCGCCCGTCACGCGCTCACCCGTGAGCAGGTGCGTCCACTCCCCCGCGGGCAGGTAGAACGTCACGTCACCGGATGCCGAGAACACCGGCGCCACGAGCAGGTCCGGGCCGAGCATGTACTGCCGGTCGAGGTGCAGCGTCGTGGGGTCCTCGGGGAACTCCAGCGCCATCGGCCGCATCAGGGGGACACCCGTCGCCGCGGCCGTACGTGCCGCCGCGTACAGGTACGGCATGAGCCGCAGCTTCAGACGCGAGAACTGCCGCGTCACGTCGACGGCTTCGTCGTCGAACGCCCACGGCACCCGGTACGAGTCCGACCCGTGGAAGCGGCTGTGCGACGACAGCATCCCGTACGCGACCCAGCGCTTGAACACGGCCGGATCGGGCGTGCCCTCGAACCCGCCGATGTCGTGGCTCCAGAACGAGAACCCGCTCCACGCGAGCGACAGGCCGCCGCGCAGCGTCTCGGCCATCGACGCGAACGTCGAGGAGTTGTCGCCGCCCCAGTGCACGGGCATCGTCTGCCCGCCCGCGGTCGCCGAGCGGGCGAAGAGCACCGCTTCCCCGACGCCCCGCTCCTCGACGAGCACCTCGTGCACCGCCGCGTTGTAGAGCTGCGCGTACAGGTTGTGCATGCGCTCGGGGTCGGTCCCGTCGAAGTACACGACGTCCGTGGGGATCCGCTCGCCGAAGTCGGTCTTGAAGCAGTCCACACCCTGCGCGATGAGGCGCCGCAGGTACGACTGGTACCAGCGCACGGCATCCGGGTTGGTGAAATCGACGAGCGCCATGCCGGGCACCCACAGGTCCCACTGCCACGGTGTGCCGTCCGGACGCCGCACGAAGTATCCGTTCGCGACACCCTCGGCGAACAGCGGCGAGCGCTGCGCGATGTACGGGTTGATCCACACCGACACGCGCAGCTCGCGGTCGTGGAGGCGTTGGAGCATGGCATCCGGATCCGGGAACACCCGCTCGTCCCACGTGAAGTCGGTCCAGTTGAACTCGCGCATCCAGAAGCAGTCGAAGTGGAACACCGAAAGGGGCAGGTCGCGCTCGGCCATGCCGTCGATGAACGAGTTGACCGTCGCCTCGTCGTAGTCGGTCGTGAACGACGTCGTGAGCCACGTGCCGAACGACCACGCCGGCACGACCGGCGGCCGCCCCGTGAGCGCGGTGTACCGCTCGAGCACATCCTTCGGGGTGGGCCCGGCGATGACGAAGTACTCCAGCGCCTCCCCCGAGACGGAGAACTGCACTCGCTCGACGTTCTCCGACCCGATCTCGAACGACACGTGTCCGGGGTCGTTCACGAGCACGCCGTAGCCGCCCGACGACACGTAGAACGGCACGCTCTTGTACGCCTGCTCGCTCGACGTCCCGCCGTCGGCGTTCCAGATGTCGACGGTCTGACCGTTCTTCACGACGGGTCCGAAACGTTCGCCGAGACCGTAGATCGTCTCGCCGACGCCGAGGTCGAGCTGCTCGTGCACGAAGTGCCGCGAGAACGGCACGCCCGTGTCCGCTCCGGCGTTCGAGATCACGCCGCTCTCGACGTCCGCCCCGTCCGCGAGGCTCACCCGCCCCAGCGACCGGAACCCGCTCCCGGTGACCCGCGTCCCGTCGACCTCGAACGCGAGGTCCCACGGCGCCCCCGGCGTCACGCGCGCGGTGAGCCGTCCGGCGGTGAGCGTGCCGCCCTCGTCGGTCACCGTGGCCGACCCACCGCCCACGACCGCCCCCGGGAGTGCGAACCCCGCGGACCGCCGCGCCCCGTCGTGATGCACGATCCGCACTCGGACGACGCCCTCGAGCGGCGACGACAACGTCACGGTGAGCACGCTGCGGTTCAGCACGTCTCCCCGCTTGGCGATGACCTTCGTCGGCGCGTGCACGACCAGCCCCGGCCCGTCGGCGGTGTCGGTCCGCTCGATGTCGTACGCCTCGGCGGCGTAGTCGACGGTGACGCCCGGCCGCATGAGCCAGAAACCATCGGTGAACTTCATTACTTGACTGCTCCTGCCGTGATGCCGCGTGTCAGCGTGCGCTGGAAGATGAGGAAGAAGATCAGCGTCGGGATGATCCCCAGAAGCGCCGACGCGCTGATCGTTGTGACGTCCATCAGTCGGTCGCCCTGCAGCACGCTGATGGCCACGGGCACGGTCTGGTTGTCATTGGATGCCAGGAACGTCAGGGGGATCAGGAACTCGTTCCACGTCCAGATGAAGAAGAAGATGACGAGCACCGACAACGTGGGGCGGCTGATGGGGAAGACGACGCGCCACAGGATCTGCCACCGCGTCGCGCCGTCGATCGCAGCGGCCTCGAGGATCTCGCGGGGGAACGTGCCGTAGACCGACGACAGCAGGTAGGTGCCGAACGCCGCCTGGATCACCGTGAACACGATGATCACCGACAGCACGTTGTCGTACAGACCGACGGATTTGAACATGTAGTACAGCGGGTACAGCAGCGCCTCCTGCGGCAGCAGGTTCGCGAGCAGGAACAGCAGCACGATCCCGGTGCGCCCGCGCACCCGTCCGATGCCGATCGCGAAGGCGTTCAGCACCGAGATCAGCACCGCGAGCAGCGCGACGACGCCCGAGATGAGGATCGAGTTGCCGACCTTGCGGGGGAAGTCGACGCGGTTCCAGAAGTCGATGATCCCGGTGAAGTCGAGCTGCTGCGGCAGGGCGAGCGGCCCCGACGTCGCGTAGTCCACCGGCGACTTGAACGAGTTCACGAGCACGAGGTAGAACGGCGCGAGCACGAGCAGCGCGCCGACGACGACGAGCGCGAGCAGCAGCCAGTCGACCGGGCGACGGCGGGTCATGCCGCCCCGGGCGCCGCGGCGCGGCGGGCGTCCGGTGGTGATGACGGCGGTGGCGGTCACAGTCCGGCCCTTTCCTTGCGTTCGAGCGAGGTCTGCACGCGGATGAACACGATCGACACGATGACGACGAGGATCGTCAGCACCGTCGCGATCGTCGCGCCGTAGCCGACGTTCCGCTTCGTGAAGAACTCGAGGTAGGCGTAGTACGCCGGGACGATGGTCGAGCCCGCGGGCCCGCCCTGCGTGATGACGTACACCGGGCCGAACACCTTCAGCGCCGCGATCGTGCACGTGAGGGTCACGACGAAGATCTCGGGCCGGATGATGCTCACCGTGATCGCGGTGAACCGCTGGAACCAGTTCGCCCCGTCGAGTTCGGCGGCCTCGTACAGCTCGGGGTCGACCCGCTGCAGCGCGGCCATGAAGACCACGACCGGGTACCCGATCTGCACCCACACGAGCACGACCATGAGCACGATGAGTGCCGAGGGCATCTGCCCGAGCCAGTCGTACGACGGGATGCCGAGCCCGCCCAGGATCTGGTTCAACGCACCCGTGTCGCCGGGCCGGACGATCCAGCCGATGACGATGCCGGCCACGGCGACGGGGAGGATCTGCGGCAGGTAGTAGGTCGCACGGAGGAAGCTGCCGACCTTGCCGCCGAACTTGCGGCCCACGACGTCGAAGAGGAGCGCCGCGACGGCGAGCCCGACGACGGTGGGGACGACGACCATCGCGAGCACCATCCACACCGAGTTGGTGAAGGAGGTCCAGAAGTCCTCGTCGCCGAGGAGCTTCGCCCAGTTTTCGAGGCCGATGAACTCGGGGTCGCCGACGCCGCGCCACTTGGTGAAGGTGAGGAACACGTTCCACACGAGCGGCACGACCACGATCACCAGCAGCAGCACGAAGCCGGGCAGCAGGTACAGCCAGTACCCGGCGGTGCCGCCGCTGCGTTGGGGGATGGCCGGCTGCTCGGGCGGGAGTGCCACCCGAGCAGCCGGTCGCGTGAGAAGAGCCATCAGCGGAAGTCCGCCGTGCCTTCGTCGTACTTCTTGCCGAGGTTGGTGTCGGTGGTCGTGGCATCCTGGCTGCCGGTCACCAGACCCTGCAGCTCCTGGACGAGCACGTCGTAGAAGCCGGGCGCGGGCCAGTCGGGGTAGAACGACAGACCGTCGTTCTCGAGGATGCCGTTGAACGTGTCGATGAGCTCCTTGCTCTTGGCATCCGTGATGTCCGCGGTGTTCGCCGCGACGGGGACGCCGCCGTTGTTGCCGATGATCGCCTGGATCTCGGGGCTCATCGTGATGTCGATGAAGTCGTAGGCGAGGTCCTTCTGCTTCGAGCGCTCCGGCACGACCCAGAGGTTGCCCGACGATCCGAGCGACAGCTTCGAGCCGGGGAAGGCCGAGAGGGTCCAGTCGAATTTCGCGTCGGTGGCGAAGCGGCCATACCACCACGAGCCCGACACGAAGATCGGCGAGGTGCCGTTGATGAAGGAGACGCCGGCGTCCTCGGCCTTGACCGACGAGACGTCCTTGGCGATGTAGCCCTTGTCGACGTAGTCCTTGAGGGTCTGTGACGCGTACTTCACCTCGGTGCCGTTCCAGTCGACCGGGTTCTTGTACAGCTGGTAGTCGTCGACCCACGAGCGGTCGGCCTTGGTCAGCGCGAGCTGGTACCAGAGCTGTCCGAGCGGGTATTCGGCGCCGGCCTCGGCGAGGGGCGTGATGCCCTTCGCGACGAACGCGTCGAGCACCTTCACGAACTCGTCGTAGGTCTTCGGTACCTCGAGACCCGCCGCCTTGAAGGCGTCGAGGTTGTAGTAGACGCCGACGAACTCGCCGTAGTTCGGCACGCCGTACCAGGTGTCGCCGCCCATGACGCCGTCGGAGGTGTACTTCGCGGTGGTCTGCAGGGACGGGGCGAGCTTGGCATCCCATCCGTGTTCCTTGACCGCGTCGCTGATGTCGGCGATCAGTCCCGTGCTGGCGAGGAAGCCGGCGGTCGCGTTGCCCTTGTTGAACTCGAGGAGGTCGGGCGCGGCGTCGGTGTCGAGCACCTGGCTCGCGGTCTTCTGGATCTGCTCGAAGGACTTCTCCTCGACCTTCACCTTCGCTCCGGTCTTCTCCTCGAAGATCGGGATGGCGGCGTTCCAGGCCTTGGCCATCGCGCTGTCGGCACCTTCGTAGTGCCAGAGCGTGAGGGTCTTGCCCGCGCCGTCGGTGGAGCCGGCGTCTCCGCCTCCGCCGCCGCTGCAGGCGGAGAGGGCGAGGGCGGCGACGGCGATCGAGCCGATCGCCGCGAGGGCTCGGGTCGCGCGTCGTTGTGCGTTCGTGCGTGCCATCGTTGGCACTCCTTTCACTGTGATCCGCTGGTTTGGTGGGTGTCCGCTAGCGGGGGCGGATGCTCTGTAGGTCTGCGATCGAAGATTGTCGAAGCGCTTCGATAATGGGCGAACAGAGCGAGATGTGGAATTGGGAGGGTCAGGCGGAAGGGGCCGCGGCGACGGAGCCGCGGTCGAGGTAGGTCGGTGGAATGAGATGGAGACCGGATGCCACGGGCCGACGGGCGATCAGCTCGATGGCGAGGTCGACCGCGAGCTCGCACGAGCTCTGCGGCACGAGAGGGATGGAGTCGACCGGCGTCGGCAGCGCGTCGGTGTCGAAGCTGCTGCCGACCGACACGATCGACACGTCGCCCGGCACGCTCTTGCCGAGCGCGGACAGCTCGACGAGCACGACCTGCAGCACCTCTTCCGGCGCGTGCAGGACGATCCCGGTCACGCCCGCGGCGACGAACTCGCGCACCGAGGCGCGCACGTGCGCGCGGTCGGTGACGACCTCACCGGATGCCACGGCCCGCGCGTTAATCCCTAGCTCGGTGGCGCGGTCCGTGACGGCCGACCGCACGCGGGGCGGGAAGTTCGACTTCTCGTACGCGCGCCGCGACCCGCCGATGAGCCCGATCTCGCGATGCCCGCTGTCGGCGAGCCGATCGACCGCGTCGATGGCCGCGCGCTCGAAGTCGAGGTCGACGCACACGAGGTCGTCGTGGTCGTTCGGGATGCCGACGAACAGCGTCGGCATGCCGCTGGAGCGCGCGATCTCCACGCGCGGGTCGTCGGGGGCGACGTCCAGCACGAGGATGGCATCCACGAGTCCGCTCGCCGCGACGCGCTTCATGCCGGCCGACGCGTCTTCGTCGGTGAGGAGGAGCATGTCGTAGTCCTTGCGGCGCGCGGCGACGGTCATCGCGTGCATGAACGCCATGTGACTCGGCGCGTGGCTGTCGGCGCGCAGCGGCTCGGACAGCGCGAAGATGTTCGTCTGGCTGCCGGCGAGCATGCGGGCACCGGCGTTCGGGCTGTACCCGAGCTCGTGCACCGCGGCCTGGATGCGGCGACGCGTCTCGGCCGACACCGGACGCTTGCCGCTCAGCGCATAGGAGACGGTGCTGATCGACACGCCCGCAGCGCGGGCGACCTCGTCGATCTTGGCCATAGCGACTCCTTCGTAGCTTCGTCGATGCGCTTCCGGGAAGCGCTTCGACGGCAAAGCTAGACCACGTTCGGCGTCGAGCGCAAGAGGTAAGTTGGCGCGGACAACAAACTCGGTGTCAGCGGTACGCCCGGAAGAAGTCCCGCAGCTCCGCCGCGTACTCGTCCGGCACCTCGCGCGGTGCGAAGTGCCCGCCCCGCCCGGCGACACGGAAGCTCTCGACCGCCGCGACGCGTTCCGCCCACGCGCGCGGCGGCGCGAGCAGGTCGCCCGGATACAGGGTGAAGCCCGACGGCTGCTCGACCTTGCGCAGCAGTTCCGTCGGCGGAATCGCCCCGTTCGCGCGGTACATCCGCACCGACGGACCCGAGCTGTTCATCACCCAGGTCGTGGTGAGCAGGGTCAGCATGGCATCCCGCGAGATACCGCCCAGCTCTCCCCCGCGCGGGTCGGTCCACGACTGCAGCTTCTCGACGATCCAGGCGGCGAGACCGGCCGGCGAATCCGACAGCGCCGCGGCGATCGTGGCGGGTTTCGTCCGGTGCATCGCCGCGTACGCCCCCTCCGCGGACGACCACGCCTGCACGGCAGCGAGGAACTCCCGCTCCTCGGGCGCGAGGGTGGCGGGGTCGCCCGTGAACACCGGGATGCCGACATCCATGCGATGCACGGCGATCACACGCTCGGGGTGGTTGAGCGCGACGAAACGCGCGACAGAGCTGCCGATGTCGCCGCCCGCCACGACGTAGCGCTCGTAGCCGAGGATCTGCATCAGCGAGGCGAACGCGTCGGCGACCGCCCTGGCATCCGGGGCCGGATCCGCCGCGGGCGAGAACCCGTAACCCGGCATCTCCGGCACGATGACGTCGAACGCATCGGCCGGGTCGCCGCCCGTCGCCTCCGGGTCAGCCAGCGTGTCGATCACGTCGGCATAGCGCCACGCCGAGTCCGGCCAGCCGTGGCAGAGCAGCAGCGCGGTGCGCGCGCCGACGCCCGTGCGATGGATGAAGCGCAGCCGTACCGAGGGCGACACCTCCGCCTCGAACCACGGGAAGCGCCGGATGCCGGCGAGCGCGGCCCCGAAGTCGAAACCGTCGCGCCAGTAGGTGAGCAGATCCGCGAGGTACTCGGCATCCATCCCCTCCGACCAGCCGGTGTCGGGCGGCGCGATGGGCGAGCGGGTGCGGGCGAGCCGCGCGCGGAGATCTTCGATGGCCGCCGGATCCCACGTCGGGACCCACGGCGAGGCGACGGGCTCGATCATGCGGCCACGGTATCGAAGGGTTCGTAGCAGTCGAAGGTCTCGTGCTCGACGATGAGTCCGTCGCGCACGACGAGGGTCGCGGCGACGTGGGCGACGAGTTCCTGGCCCGCCCGGAAAGGGCCGGCGTCGTGCGCGATGACACCCGTCCACGTCGCACGGACGGCGGCACGATCGCCCTGCACGAGAACGTCGTGCACGTCGAAGGTCTGCGCGCGGAGGAGCGCCTTGCCACGGTGGAATCCCTCGAGAGTCTGCGCGAGGTCGCGCCGGGCGCCCGAGCGGACGAGGGCATTCGGGTGCTCGATGACGGATACGTCGGACGCGAGCACGTGGCGCAGGTCATCCTCCGCCGATGACAGGTCGGACACGACGGCGTAGTAGCGACGGACGACGCTCTCGACGTCGGTGGGTGCAGTCTGAGTTGAAGATTCGGAGTTCATGGCGACATGATTACACAACCTCGGTTGTGAATTCCAGAAGGGATGCCAATGCCTCAGGGACCCGACCCGACGTCGGCCGCCGATCTCGACACGGCGACCCTGCTCTCGCTCGCCGGCACGGTCGCGAACGACGCCGTCCTGTCGGCGCTGCGCGCGCACGGCATCGATCTCCGCCCCGCGCACGGCTACGTCTTTCAACGCCTGCTCACCGGCGAACAGTCGATCACCGACCTGGCCGCCGACCTCGGGATGACACAGCAGGGCGCGTCGAAGCACGTCCTCGAGCTCGAGCGGATGGGCATGGTCACGCGGGTCGTCTCCCCCGACGACAGGCGCGCCCGCCACGTCCGCCTCACCGACGCGGGACACAAGGCGATCGCCGTTGCGCGCGACGCGCGCGGCGCCTTCGAGGAGCGTCTGCGTACCCTCTGGGGCGACGACCTGCTCCGCGCGACCCGCGACGCGCTCGTGGCGCTCCTCGACGATGAGGGCATTTCGGCGCAGATCGCCGGTCGCGAGATCCCCTGGAGCCGGCGCTCGAGCGGGGAGTGATTCCGCGGCACCCCTGGCAGACTGCCGGGATGAGCCGCCACACGATCCTGCTCGGCGTCGAGGGAGTGCTGCTCGTCGAGATCGACTCACCGGCGCGCGACTACGCCGCGATGAAAGAAGGTCGCGACTACGCGCCGCTCCCGGTTCCCGACGACGGCGCGGTGACCCCCGACGGCCGGTTCTTCTTCCGCGTCCCCATGGTCGATGGCATCCGCGAACTGGCCGCCGCGGGCGCCGACATCGTCTGGCACACCCGCCGCCTGACCGATCCCGACGCCTTGCGCGCCCTCGCGGAGCACCTCGGTCTTGCCGACACGGTCCGATTCCCGGATGCCACCGAGCTCCCCGCCGCCCCGACCACCGACCGCGTCGACGTGGGACCGAACGTGCTGTGGGAGCACTGGAAGGTGCGGGCGCTGGTCGAGCGCGCCCGCGATCTGCCCACGGGCGACGAGGTCGTGGTCGTCGACTCGACGCTCGACTTCACCGCCCACCGCATGCCCGAGGGAATCGCCCGCCGATCGGGACGGAAGGATGCCACTGGCATCGGCGGTGTGAAGACGATCGACGTCGTGGGGCTCGACGAACCGCGCCTGGACGCGCTGCGCGTATGGCTCGCCGGTGGGGCGGTGCCGCGGATCTGACGCGGCACGCGCCCCGGGGTGCGTCAGCGCGCGGCGTTCTGCGCGGCCGTCGCGATCACGTCGGCGACGGCCTCCGCCTGCGAGATGAACAGCGCGTGGCTGCCGGGAACGTTCGTGATCTCGGCCCCGATGCGGCGGGCCATGTGCTGCAGCATCGCCTGGTCGAAGGCCTTGTCCTCGGTGGCGATGACCGCCCAGCTGGGCTTGTCGCGCCACGCGGCGTTCGTCACGGCCTCGCCGAAGACCGACATGGCCACCGGCACCTGGCTGTCCGCCAGGAACGCGGCATCCTCCTCGCTCAGGTCGGCGGCGAAACCGGCGTGGAACGCGTCGCGGTTGAGGAAGCCGAAGCCGTCGTCGGCGACGTCGATGACGAACTCGGGGGTCGGCGCGAAGCCCTCGTACTGCTGACCCGACGACTCACCCGCGTCGGGGGCGATCGCCGAGACGTAGACGAGTCCCGCGACGTGGGGGTGGACGCCGGCCTCGGTGATGACGGTGCCGCCCCACGAGTGACCGACGAGGATCGCGGGCCCGTCCTGCTGGTCGAGGACGCGCGTGGTCGCGGCGACGTCGGCCTCGAGCGAGGTGAGCGGGTTCTGCACGATCGACACGCGGAAGCCGCGCGCGGTCAGCAGGTCGTAGACGCGCCGCCACCCCGATCCGTCGGCGAATGCGCCGTGGACGAGGACGACGTTGGTGATGTTCTGCTCGGTCATGGTTCTGCCTCTCTGCTGCGGCTCTGATGGAGCCGGGGTCGATGTCGACGTCTGCAACGTCTGCGATACGCAATATATTGCATATCCAGTGCGAGTCAACCACGACGCCCCCGATTTGATTCCCGCCCCGAGGCCGTCGCAATATATTGCATGCCGATTCCCCAGCAGGTTCCGGGCGTGGACCGCTCGCTCCTCCGCGACGACGTCTTTCGGCGCCTGCGAGACGCCATCGTCGACGGGACGTTCGAGCCCGGCGAGCAGTTGCGCGACGCCGAACTCGCGGAGTGGTTGGGCGTCAGCCGCACTCCGGTGCGGGAAGCACTGCTGCGTCTGGGCGCGTCAGGCCTGGTGATCGCGAAGCCCGGCCGCTCGACGACCGTCAGCACGATCGACGCGAAGGCCGTGCGCGACGCGCGCGACGTCGTCGCGGCTATGCATCTGCTCGCCGTCCAGGGCGCTGCGGTCGACGACGCCGGCATCGAGCGGATGCGCGACGCGAACAGGCGCTTCGCCGACGCTCTCGACGCGGGCGACATTCCGGCGGCGATGGATGCCGACGAGGCCTTCCATCGCATCCCGGTGGCGGCCCTCGGCAACACCGCGATCGAATCCGTGCTCGATCAGTTCGGTCCGGTCGTACGCCGCGCCGAACGCGTGCGCTTCATCGAGCACGGCCGCGAGTCGCTCGAACGTCACGAGCGGCTGATCGCCCTCCTCGCCGCCGGCGACACGGCCGGCGCATCGAACCTGACGTTCGACACGTGGCACACGCTCGTGGTCGACGACGGGGTCCCCGGCTGATCTCAGCGGAACCCGAGCGAGCGCAGCTCGTCTTCGCCTGACGTCGACGACCCGCCATCCGGACCGAACGCGACGAGCAAAGCCAGCGACGTAATCACCCCCGCCCCGACCGCGGCGAGCGCGCCGACGATCGGGTAGAGCACGAAGAGCAGCCAGTCGCCCGCCAGGCCGACCCCCACCCCGAACACCGTCCACCCCGCGACGGGAGAGATGGCGCTGGCCGCGATGACCCACCCCTTCCGGGCCGCCAGCGCTCGCCGGAACCACACGGTCCCCGCGATCACGAACACCGAAGTGATGCCCGCGATGGCCGCCCCACCACCCAGCGCCGCGGGGATCGAGGCGCCCCACACGTCAGGCGTGACGATGCCGTAGTACGTGGCGAGCGCGAGTGCGGCGGCGACGAACCCCGCGATCGCACCGCCCGCGACGGCCTTCCAGTAGCGCCGCGCGGAACCGCTGTTCGCGCTCACTCTGCCGAGCGGAAGTACCGCTGCAACGCGTCGCGCGTGGCGGGCGTGCGCCACAGAGCTGTGGCGGTGACGGCGAGCGACGCACCGCCGACGAGGACGAGGATGATGACGGGGGCCATGGCTGCTCCTGGGGGACGAGAGAGCGGATCCCTCCCCACTCTGCGCGATGGATGCCACGACGGCAAGGCGTCCCGGCGGACGAGGGTCGCGTCGAAGTGACTAGTCCCGCCCTGCGAGTGCGCCCACGAGCACGGCCCTGCAACGTCTGATAGCCCCGCGGCAGGGCATGATGCCGGGCACAGTGCAGCCCTGAGCCACCGGAGCTCCGTGGGCTGAGGCCCGCCGGGTCCACCGGTCACGCCTCGGTGGACTTCATGTGGCTTGGGTTGTAGCGGATTCGGGCACGAAAGTCGATTTCCGAAACATCAATGATTGTGAGCGTGGGAAGACGCACATCCCCCTGGTCCGAGGTCACGTACTTGTTTGGCGCGAGCCAAGCCACGCAGTCAGCGCCAGACCTCTCGAGAACAGACAAGAAAGCGTCGTCCGCGAAAAAGGCGTGAACCCTCAGTCGGTGCTCGGGCCCGAATGCGCCAAGTGTTTCGAGGTATGCGGTCGATTCGTCCAAGATCAAGAACGCCAGGTCGAAGTGGGGGTGCACCTCACGATAGGCGTTCACGCTCCGGGCATGTTTGTCCACTACGCGAGTAAAATGACGCAAGTATGCAACGAAGTTGTGATCTTGATCCGTTGGCAGCCCCGAATCAGCAATGGCTGCCAAAGTCGCGTTCGGGAACAACTCTGCAAGCCCCGCCTGTTCGACCTCCCTCAGCATGGCTGCCTCCCTAGCTCTCGTGGCATCCACTCTGTTTGAGCGAGCATGGTCATCGACGATCATCGCCTCAACCAGCAGTCGTCGTTGCAGATCCTCAAAGTCCGGGCGCTCGCGCTGCGCCAACGTGTGCCCACGTAACGAATCAAGGAGCCGCCGGGAAAGGTCGGTCTTTTTGGGGTAGAACCGCACCTCCCGCCCCACTTGAGAAGCCGCCAAATCGACAATCTCCCGCTCGTCTTTGTACTGGAGGCGCATGCTGGGCTCCTTAGTGGGCCATTACCGTTACAGGTGATAGAACGCGAGTAGCGCGCGACGGACAGGATCCAAGTATCGATACACCGACCGGGGTTCACCCTGCAACGAGGAGCCCAGACCCCGGTGGCTGCGGGCGCACTTTCGTCGACTCCGCCCGGCAAAGGGGCCAGGGGGTAATCTCGACGGGCTCGCCCACTCTGCGAAGCGGCCAGTACGCTGCCCCAGGGGGGAGCGAAGGATGACGTCTGTCACTGAACTGTTCGAAGTCGCGCAGGTCGCGCCCTCAGGGGTGGTGCGTTGGGGCGACCGCGTCCTCGAAACACGACCCGGCGTTTACGTTGTTTCGACCAGTGCCGAGGCCGACGAGACCGTGGGACTGGACGCGTGTCCGCTCGACCCGACGATGGTTCGCAACCTTCTGCGGGCGCGTCCCGAGGCAACAGTCCATGGCGAATCCGCCACTTCAGAGCGACTTTCGAAACGCCTCCGCCAGACGTGGCCCGCGCGCGAGCCTGTCGTCTACATCGGTCTAGCCGGCACGAGCGTTGCGAAGCGCGTGCAGCAGTTCTACGCGACGAAGCTCGGTGCCCGTGCTCCTCACGCGGGAGGATGGCCGGTCAAGATGCTGCGGGCAGAACACCTTTGGGTGCATTTCGGTGTGACAGATGACGTGGGTTCTGCCGAGTCCGCGATGATCGCGCGCTTCACCAAGAACCTCCCGATCGACGTCCGCGAAGGACTGATCGATCCACACAACCCGCTCCCCTTCGCGAATTTGACTGTCCCTCGAGGACGTCGAAAAGTACACGGACTCGCCGGGTTCAAGGCCGAGAGATCGAGGTAGGCGAGAGCACCCGGGATTCGAGCAAGAACGCCAGACTCACGGCTGCCGCCGCACCGCCGCCCAGCCGTCGCCGTCGCGCGTGAACACGATCCGGTCGTGCAGCCGCGACGGGCGGCCTTGCCAGAACTCGATCTCGCGCGGCTCGATCCGGTAGCCGCCCCAGTGCGGCGGCCGCGGCACCGGCGCTCCGTCCCCGAACCGCGCCTCGACGGCGGACATCTGCTCCTCGAGGGAGGCTCGGGATGCCACGGTCTCCGACTGGTGGCTCGCCCAGGCCGACAGCTGCGAACCGCGCGGACGCGAAGCGAAGTAGGCGTCATCGCGCTCGGCGGGCAACGGCGTCGCCGTGCCCAGCACGATGACCTGCCGCTGCAGCGCGTACCAGGGGAACAGCACCGACACCGCGGGGTTCCCGGCGAGCGCGCGCCCCTTCCGCGACTCGCGGTTCGTGAAGAACCACAGCGCGCCGTCGTCGTCGATCCCGCGCAGCAGCACGGTGCGCGAGGTCGGTGAGCCGGTGGCATCCACCGTCGAAACGACCATCGCGTTCGGCTCGGGCAGGTCGGCGGCGTCGGCCAGCCACCGCTGGAAGAGCGCGATCGGCGAGGCCGAGAGGGCCTCGTCGTCGAGCTCGGCGAGCGTGTAGTCGAGCCGGTGGGCGAGGGGGTTCTCGGTCATCGCGCGGTCCTTCGGTGGGGCTCGGGAGGCACCATCGTACGGCCGGGGCTATCCGAAGCGAGATCTCCGCGTCGCCAGTCTTCGCGCGGACCTTCCCTAATGAGCAGCGAGCGAGTCTGCGTGGGTCGTCGCAGCCGTTTCGCTTATGCCACCCCGCACCCGGCGGACGAGTTCCGCGAGCTGAGGCACCACCGTTGCTTCGCTATCGAGCGCCTTCTCGAGCTGCAGCACCGCGTGTGGGCTCAACCGAAGCACATGATCCTCGAGGAGAACGGCGCGCGCACGCTCCATCGCAGTACCCAACACGAAAGCGGAAAGGTCTTGCTGCTGCTTCGCCGCGGCAGCCCTCAACAGCTCGAGCGCCTCTGGCGAGATGCGCATGTTCAGGCGCTCAGAGCGACCGGTCTCTTGGATGTCCACGATGGGCCTCACGGGTTGTACTCACTTGGTATGTACAGACTGCGTCAGATCGAATCGAATGTCAACTTCAGGTTCTTCGTCGTGAGGAACAGATGCAGGTCGTCGTCCTCGAACGCCGTGAAGCCGAAACGGCGGTAGAAGGCGGACGCATCGTGATCGATGGCGTCGACCACGACGACCTCGAACCCGATCGAACGAGACACTTCGACAAGTCTGTGAAGTGCGTCGAACAGCAGGACGCTCCCTACGCCCCGCCCCTGGAACTGCTCCGACACAGCGAGGCGGGCGATGAGCATCGCCGGGACGGGGTACCGTCGCCGTCCGACCCCATAGACGGACGAGGCCTCGTCGAGATCGAGTTCGCAGGCTTTCGTGGCGTAGTACCCGACGAGTTCATCATCGTCCTCGAGCGCGAGGAACGTTCGCGTCGTGTCGTTGCGTTCGGACTGCCCCGCGTACCGCCGGATCCATTCGTCGAGGTCAGGCTTCCCGCACCCGAACTTGTCACGGTCGATGCCCCGCTTGAATGGAACTATCTCGATTGCCATCGAGCCCCCGTCTCGTTGATCTCCGTCGACGCACCCACGCCCAGGAGCCTCGGCGGGCTCCGCTTCGAAACACGGCGCGGGCCCCGACCCCACACCAGCTGGACGCGCGCCCGAGCCACCTCCACGATGTGCTCGCTTACGGAGCTCGGGCGTGGCTCGATCGTGCCATACGAGCGAAGACATCGCGCTCCGCTCAGCAGGGATTCGCGCCCGCGGGGATGCCTCGCGACGCGCCGGACCCCGTGGGGAATACCCACCGCCCGCCTCGAGTTGGCAACTGCCGGCCCCGTTCCCCCTCGAAAGGACACCCGCGTGAGCCTGTTCAGCCCCACCACCGTCGGCGCCGTCGACGTCCGCAACCGCGTCTCGCTCGCCCCGATGACCCGCCTGCGCGCGAGCGCCGACGGCGTTCCCGGACACCTCATCGCGACCTACTACGCGCAGCGCGCGAGCATCGGTCTGCTGGTGACCGAGGGCGTGTTCCCGAGCGCCGAGTCGAAGGCGTACCCCGGTCAGCCGGGCATCGTCACCGACGCGCAGGCGGCCGGGTGGGCGAAGGTGGCGGATGCCGTGCACGCCGAGGGCGGAGCGGTCTTCATGCAGCTCATGAACGGCGGGCGCGTCTCGCACACCGACATCACCGGCACCGACCGCATCGTCGCGCCCTCGGCGATCGCGATCGAGGGCGAGACCCGCCTGGCCGACGGCTCGAAGGTCGCCTACCCGGTGCCGCACGCGCTCGAGACCGAGGAGCTCGCGACCGTGCGTGACGAGTTCGTCGCCGCCGCCCGTCGGGCCGTGGATGCCGGTTTCGACGGCGTCGAGCTGCACTCGGCGAACGGCTACCTGCTGCACGAGTTCCTCTCCCCCGCGTCGAACCAGCGCACCGACGGCTACGGCGGTTCGGCCGACGCTCGCGCCCGCTTCGTCATCGAGGTCGCGCAGGCCGTGGCCGCCGAGATCGGCGCCGGTCGTGTCGGCATCCGGATCTCTCCCGCCCACAACATCCAGGACGTCTGGGAGAAGGATGACGCCGAGACCCGCGCCACCTACGCGGCGCTCATCGCCGGACTCGCGCCCCTGGGCCTCGCATACCTGAGCGTGCTGCACCACGACCCGACGAGCGAGCTGATCCAGGACCTCCGCCGCGCCTTCGGCGGCACGTTCATCGTGAACACGGGCTTCTCGCGCGTCACGACCCGCGACGAGGCCGTGCAGGCGATCGACGACGGCATCGCCGACCTGGTCGCCGTCGGACGCCCCGCGATCGCCAACCCCGACCTCGTCACGCGCTGGCAGCGCGGCGCCGACGAGAACGAGGTCGACCAGGCGTCGGTCTATGGCCCCGACGAGCGCGGATACACGGACTACCCGTTCCTCCAGGACTGAGACGCCAGCGGGGCCTCGCGCGGATGGTGGATGCCATCGGCGCGAGGCCCCGCTCACGGGCACAGGGTCAGTGACCGACCGGCTTCTGTCGTCGCGCCGCGCTGGTGAGCACCGTGGTGAGAATCAGGAACACGACGATCGTGATGGTCCCGGATGAGGATAGAGCGGCACTCATCGCCGTCCCCACCCCGACCAGGAAGCTGGCGACGACGAGTCCCACGCCGATCCCGAGGCCGAGGATGCCGAGCATCAGGCCGAGAGTCAGAAATCGGTTGTCGGCGAACATGTCACGTGCCTCCTCGCACCGACGAGGGAGTGTCGGTTCGGAAACCCTACGCCGAGGGCGGGAGTCGTGGAAGCGACGCCCTCGGGGCATGGATGCCGCCGCCTCAGTCACCCAGCACGATGGACATCAGCACCCCGGCGCCGGTGAGGACCACCGCCGAGAGGAGGAATGCCGTGACCCTCGTCGCCGACGCGAGCCGTGGCGTCCGCAGCGCGTCCCAGACGATCGCCAGGATCGCGAGAACGAGGACCACGAAGAACGCCGACACGAGCGTGATGCTCGCGGCATCCACGAGATGACCCGTGCCACGCAGCGTCCCCATCACCGAGAGCGCCCCGGAGAGCACGACAACCCAGGCCGCGGCGAGGATCGGCGGCAGGAACCAGACGCCGATCTTCACGAGCTTCCCCACAGCGCCCCCTCCTCGCGAACTCACACTCTGTCACGGACCCCACGGCTACATCGCCCTCGCACACGCGCAAAGGGCTGCGCCAGCCGACGCAGCCCCTCCCCCTCTCGCCCCGTTCAGACCGCCGACGGAGCGAAATCGAGCCGCTCGATCTTCCCGTCCTCGGAGAGGTGGAACTGGTACTCCAGCTCCGCCACGCCGCCGGGGAAGTCGCCCTCGAGACGGTAGGACGCCCCGACCATTCCGTCGACCTCGCGCGCCCCGAGGAAGGTCAGCGTGGTCGTGAAGAGATGAATGGACCCGTCGATCCAGCCGCGGATCTCGTCGAGACCGCGGAAGGTCTCGCCCTGGTCGGAGACGACGGCGTCGCCGGCGAACAGGGTGGCGACCTTGTCGGCATCCCCTCCCTGCCATCCGTCCACGAAGCCCTGGGCGGCGGCGGGAAGTTCGGTTTCTTGCAGCGTGGTGCTCATGGTGGTTCCTCTCGATGAAACTGTCTTGTGGGACAGTAACACCAACTCCTGTCCCTTAGGACATATTCCCGATGGTGTCCCAGACGACAGCAGGCGCTCGATACGATCGACCCATGGGCACTGATGCAGACCTCGACGCGTCGCGCCCGCGGCGCGCGAGCGACTTCCCGTACCGCTCCGAGCTGCTGGCCAACCTCAGCGCACTGATCCTGCTGTGGGACTCCCCCCGATTCCAGGGCGAGATCCTCGCCAGCAGCGGCGAGGCCATCGATCAGCCGGCCCACGCCACGCTCCGCCACCTGCTGGCCTGGGGGCCGATGCGCCCGTCCGCTCTCGCCGATGCGCTGGGAACGGGCGCGTCGTACGTCAGCAAGATCGTCCGGAAGCTCGAAGCCGACGGGTGGGTGGAGCGAACCACCGACCCCTCCGACGGGCGGGCGACGCTCATCGCCCTCACCCCGGCCGGAGAAGTCGCGGCACACGGCGTGTACGCGCTCGGCGACCGGATGATCGCCGAGGTCCTCGACGGGTGGTCGGCGGAGGACGTCCACGCCTACACCGCCCTGACGTCGAGATTCGTGAAGGATGCCATCGCCTCCAGCGAGCGGATGCGGGAGCGAGGCCTGCGCCCTCTCGACTCCTGAACCCCGAGCGTTCATGTCCCACAGGACAGCATTCGTGCTACCGTCCTGCAGGACAGTATTCGAACGAGGGAAGAGACACGCATGCCGAACACGGATCGCGACCGCCTGGACGGCCGCCGCACGCTGGTCAGCGGGGGAACGAAGGGGACGGGACACGCTGTCGCCGAGCGCCTGCGCGAACTGGGCGCCGACGTGTGGGTGTCGGCCCGCTCGATGCCCGAGGGCTATGCCCACCCCGACCGGTTCATCGCGGCCGACACCTCCACGAAGGAAGGCACCGACCGCATCGCCGCCGAGATGCAGAACGCCGGCGGCGTCGACATCCTCGTGCACGTGGTGGGCGGCTCCTCTACTCCGGCGGGCGGCTTCGCGGCCGTCCCCGAGGAGAAGTGGATCGCCGAGCTGCAGCTGAACTTCCTGGGCGCGGTGCGCCTGGATCGCGCGCTCATCCCCGGCATGATCGCGCAGGGGTCGGGAGTGGTGCTGCACTTCACGTCGATCCAGCGCCAGATGCCCCAGTGGGAGTCGACGCTCCCCTACGCGGCGGCGAAGGCCGCGCTCCGCACGTACAGCAAGGGGCTCGCGACCGAGCTGGCGCCCCAGGGCGTGCGCGTGAACGCGATCAGCCCCGGTGGCATCCGGACGGAAGGGACTCAGGGCTTCTACGAGCGGATCGCCGAAGCCAACGGAATCAGCCTGGATGCCGCGGCCCAGCGCGTCATGGACTCGCTCGGCGGCGTCCCCCTCGGAAGGTTTGCCGAGACGCAAGAGGTCGCCGACCTCGTCGGCTTCCTAGTCTCCGACCGCGCCTCGGGGATCGTCGGCACCGAGATGGTGATCGACGGGGGCACGATCCGCACGGTCTGACCGGCGCCGCACGAGGGCGAATCCGTACACTCGGATCGTGCTCGACATGAGCGACCTCTGGCGAAGTGCGCTGGCAGGGACCCGCGCACCGCTCGAACTCGCCCTCGTCGCGGACAGCCGCCTCCCCGGGCCGCGCGCCAACCTCGAGCTCGCGGCGCGGTTCGCCGACACGGTCGCGACGACGGCGGTCGAGAATCAGCCGCGCGCCCTCGAACTCCTCGGCGACTGGCTGACGCTCCCCGCACGCTTCACAGCCACCGTCCCCGACGGCGCCGCCGAATTCCTCCCCGCGTGCGCGGCCCTCGCGGCCGGGGCGCTCAACGCGCGCGACCTCCGCACCCGGGCCGCTTCCGACCCCCGCTGGCGGGTCCGCGAGCTCGCCGCGACGGGCGTGCAGCGTGTGCTGACCGAAGGGTGGGATGCCGGGATGCAGACGGTCGACGACTGGCTCGGCTCGGGCGACCCCCTGCTGATGCGTGCGGCCGTTGCCGCCGTGGCCGAGCCGCGTCTCCTGCGCGACGCCTCCCACGCGACGCAGGCGTTCGAGGTGATCCGGCAAGCGACGAACGCGCTGCTCGCCACGCCCGCGGACCGCCGTCGCGAGGACGACGTGCGGGTCCTCCGCGCGGCGCTCGGCTACGCGATCAGCGTCGTCACGGTCGGCTCTCCGGATGCCGGCATCCCCCTGCTCCAACAACTCGCCGCCTCGGACGACACCGACGCACGCTGGATCGCGAAAGAGAACCTGCGGAAGGCCCGGCTGCGGCCGTTCGCCGATCGCCTGGCTGCCGCCCGAAAGGCCGTCGGGCTGGAGGCCTAGGCGGCTCCACCCGCCCGCGCATACCGCCCCGCCACCACCCCGAACGCCTCCGCCAACTCCGGCGGCCCCACGACCTCCATCTCGGCCTCGAACCGCCCGAACGATGCGGCGAGCGCTCCCCACGACCACGACCCCGCCTCCAGCGTGCAGCTTCCCTCGTCGACCGCCGTAACGGTCCCGTCGCCGGCGAAAGGCGACACCTCACGCGCCGGGAGGTGCAGCAGAACCGTCCCGCGGCACGGCCAGGCGTTGGCATCCGCTCCCTTGAATCGGGCCGAGACGAACGCGTCGACGTCACCGCCGGGCACCGTGCGCGGGGTGAAGGGGGCGCCGTGCGGGATGCGCGGATGGATGCCATCGACCCGGAAGATGCGCCAGTCGTCGCGGTCGAGATCCCACGCGACGAGGTACCACCGACCGTCCGCGACGGCGAGGTGGTGCGGCTCCGCCCGCCGCAGCGTGCCGCCGTGGTCGAACCGCAGCGTCACCCGGTCGCGGATCGCCTGCGCGAGCGTCACGAGCACGTCGAGAGAGATTCCCGTGGATGCCACCTCCCCCGGCCGCGCGACCGTCGTGACCTCGAGGGTGTCGAGGCGGTGCCGCAGGCGTGAGGGCATGACCTGACGCATCGTTGCGAGCGCGCGGATCGCCGCCTCGCCGATGCCCGGGCCGAGAGCCGGGGCGGTGCGCAGCGCGATCGCCACGGCGAGCGCCTGGTCGTCGTCGAAGAGCAGCGGGGGCAGCTCGGCGCCGGAGTCGAGACGGTACCCGCCGTCCGGACCCATCGTGGCCTCGATGCGGTACCCCATCTCGCGGAGGCGATCGATGTCGCGACGCACCGTGCGGTCGGTGATGCCGAGCCGCGAGGCGAGCAGCGACCCCGGCCAGTCGCGCCGCGTCTGCAACAGCGACAGCAGGGTGAGCAGCCGCGATGTCGTGGTCATGGCATCCAGGGTATTTGCGGTCTAGGACAGAAACCGCCCTATACGGCTGCGAGGGTCGTGGCACGAGCCGACCCGGCCCGAGACCCAAGGAGCAGACATGTCCGTGCAGACCACCCCTCACCTGAACTTCCGCGGCGACGCGCGCGCGGCGTTGGAGTTCTACCAGTCCGTCTTCGGCGGGCACTCCGTCGTGAACACGTACGCCGATTTCGGGATGCCGGCCGAGATCCCCGGGGCCGACAAGGTCGTGTTCGGCCTCGTCGCCGCCGAGAACGGGTTCCGCCTCATGGGGTACGACATCCCCGGCCAGACCGAGGGCGGCATCGCCGGCGGCGGCTCCACCCGCCGCGAGAACAACACGACGATCACCGACCAGGCGCTGTTCGTCTCGATCAGTTCGCCCACGCTCGACGAGCTGCGGGGCTACTGGGATGCCCTGGCGGTGGATGCCACGATCGTCGAGCCCCTCGCGGCATCGGCGTGGAGCGCCGGGTTCGGGATGCTGACCGACCGGTTCGGCGTGACGTGGAGTGTGTCGGTCGCCGCGGAGTGACCTACTAGCGAAACGGGATGCCAGGGCCTCGCGCGGCCACTCCGCGCGGGGCACCGCTACGCCGCCGGCCGGTACCGCTGCACCGTGACGCCGGAGCGGAACTCGCGCCGCTCGATCAGCTCGAGCGTCAGCTTTACGCCGTTGAGCAGCCGCGGCCCGCGACCGGCGATCACCGGATGCACGACGAACGTGTACTCGTCGATGAGCCCCGCCGCGGCGAGCGCGATTGGCAGTCGCACGCCGCCGAGCGAGATCCCCCGCCCCGGCTGCGCCTTGAGCCGCCGCACCCCGTCGACGACATCGCCGCGGAGGAGTTCGGCGTTCCAGTCCACGGCATCGAGGGCGGTGGATGCCACGACCTTCCGCATCGGATCCATCACCTCCGCGAAAGCGACCTCACTGGTATCCATCCAGTCCGGCCACTGTCCCGACGCGGGTCGCCGCCACGCGCCCTCCATCAACTCGTACGTGACGCGCCCGTACAGGAGTGTGTCGGAGCGGCGCAGCTCGTCGGTCCAGAACGCCATCGACTCGGCGTCCGGCGGCAGGCCCGCCTCGTGGTGGACGCACCCGTCGAGGGAGACGTTGATGCCATAGCGGAGAGGTTGGGGCATGCCTTTAGCTTCGTCGCCGGGACTCTTCTGCGGAAGGGCCCGCCGCCGAGGAGCGCGCCGCCTGCACCGCGAGCGGCGCTGCAACTCCACGGGCTCGACGACCTCGATCGCCACCTCGAACCGCCCGAACGACGCGGCGAGCGCACCTAACGACCATGGCCCCACCTCGAGAGTGCACCGCTTGTCATCCACTTCACTGACGGTGCCCTCGCCCGCGAACGGCAGCACGTCGCAGGCGGACGCGTGCAGGAGCACCGTCCCCCGGCAGGGCCACTCGAATCACGCCGCTGGCTCCGCGGCGCACATATAGCTCGCTCCCGATTCGGCGTGCCGAACGCCGACCAATCGCGCACCATGGTTTCCCATGATGCGAGCGACACTCGGCGCCCAACCACCGGCCCCGCCGCGATAAGCGCCGCCCAGAGTGAGACCGGCGCCGCACGCCAGTCGACCGATAGGGTGCTCGACAGCTGAACAGGGGGGCCTGTAGGTCCGACGTCGATGTCGATGAATACGGCAGTATGTGAGAACGGTGCCGTGGTGGGCGACGCCTGGCTAGGAGGTTCAGTGTCCGACGTCAGCGCAGCGCTGTCCAATCCGGTGCTGAATTCCGCGTATGACGAGCCCGCGCGACACTTCGAGATGGGTCCGAGCGGTCCCACGGGGAATGTCATCGAGACGCGGCGTCCGAGCGAGTTCTTCATCCCCATCCCGAAGCCGAAGCGAGGCGCGGGAAAGGCAAAGGCTTCACCGCAGCCGACCCTCGATTTCTCAAACCTCACCGACGAGCGAGTCGAACGCAACGACAAGATCGACCAGCTCCGCGATGCGCTCCGCGACTGGCGCCGCCAGAACTACCCGGGCGTCACGGCCATCAGCCGCAAGCTGCTGCTGCACTGGTCCGACCCCACGCGCGAGGACCGCATCCTCTTCGCTCAGCGTGAAGCGGCCGAGACAGCGATCTACCTCGCTGAGGTCGTCGGACGTGACAAGTACGACCGCTCGAGCCTCGCCGGTATCGACTGGCGTGACACTCTCGCGGACGCCAATGCCGAGCACAACGCCAATCTCCCGCGCGTAGCACTCAAGATGGCGACAGGCGCTGGCAAGACCATCGTGATGGCGATGCTCATCGCCTGGCACACATTGAATAAGGTGAACTCGCCACAGGACTCGCGGTTCGTGAAGCGGTTCCTGATCGTCGCTCCCGGAATCACGATCAAGGACCGACTTCGAGTACTCCAGCCCACCGAACCGCGAGACGTGAACTACTTCGATCTACGCGGAGTCGTGCCCCAGGATCTGCGAGCCCAGCTCAATCAGGCTGACGTCCACATCATCAACTACCACCAGTTCACGGCACGTACCACGAGCGCAGGGAAGGGCATCAGCGCGAACACGCGCAAGCTGCTTCTGGCAGGTAAGCCCGACCAGGGCGCATTCACCGAGACGCCGCAAATGGTGGTCACGCGCGTGCTCGACAAGCTCGGCCGCGACAAGGGCGAGATCGTCGTCTTCAACGACGAGGCACACCACTGCTACCAGCCGAAGGACCTCGACGAGAAGCTCGACGCGGACACCAAAGAAGCGAACGAAGACGCCCGCGTCTGGTTCAAGGGGCTCGTCGACATCCGCCGCTATGGCAACAGGGGCAAGGACGGCATCAAGACGATCTACGACCTGTCCGCCACACCCTTCTACCTAAAGGGCAGCGGCTATGGCGAAGGCTCGATCTTCCCGTGGGTCGTCAGCGACTTCGGCCTCATGGATGCCATCGAGTCCGGAATCGTGAAGGTGCCGCGTCTGCCCATCGACGACAACGCGCAGGCAGACCTCGTCACCTACCTCCACCTCTACGACCAGGTGAAGGATGACCCGTCCTGGCCCAAGCGGGTGGCGCTCTCGGCATTGCCGGCGCCCGGCACCTGGAACATGCCTGCGGTGCTGGAGGGCGGCATCCGGTCTCTCTACAAGTCCTACGAAGCGGCATATGAGGATTGGGAAGAACGGCTCAAGCCGCTGGACGAGCCGCCACCGGTGATGATCGTCGTCACACCGAACACGCTCGTCTCCAAGCTGGTCTACGACTGGATCGCCGGCTATGAGGTGGCAGACGGCGAGCAGACGCGGCACGTCAAGGGCAATCTCCCTTTGTTCAGCAACGTCGAGAGCGACCAGCCCTTCGCCATCCCGCGCACGATCGTCGTCGATTCCAAGCAGCTCGAGTCCGGTGAGGGCATGAAGGATGACTTCAAGATGGCCGCGGCCGAGGAGATCGACGCATTCAAACAGGCTTACCGCAAGTCGAACCCTGGGGCGGATGTCGACAAGCTCGATGACTCCGACCTGCTTCGCGAGGTGATGAACACCGTCGGCAAGCGGGGAGAAGCTCGGCGAGCAGGTTCGTTGCGTCGTCTCGGTGGCGATGCTCACGGAGGGCTGGGATGCGAACACCGTCACCCACATCCTCGGGGTGCGCGCGTTCGGATCTCAGCTCCTGTGCGAGCAGGTCGTCGGCCGTGGGCTCCGCCGCCGGTCCTACGCGGCCGACCCCGAGACAGGTTTGTTCCCGCCGGAGTACGCCAACGTGTACGGCATCCCGTTTTCGTTCATCCCGAGCGACAAGCCGCTCGACCCGCCGAAGCCTCCGGAGCCGAGCATCCGGGTGCAGGCGCTGGAAGACCGAGCCCACCTACAGATCGAGTTCCCGGTGCTCTCCGGGTACCGGGTCGAGCTGCCCGATGCTCCGCTGATCTTCGACCTGGACGCAGCCGATGGCGTCGTGATCAACGGGAACACCGTCCCCAGCTGGGTAGAAGCGGCCGGCATCGTCGGGCAGAGCGAGCGGATCGAAGGGATCAAGGAAGCACGCGAGCAGGAGGTCGCCTTCGGCATCGCCAAACGCACACTGCGTTGGCTGTTCCCTGACGCAGACGATCACCGACCATGGCTGTTCCCACAGCTCGTCGATTTCGCCCGCGACTGGCTCCGACACAAGGTGCATGTCGAGTCCGGCTACACGATCGGATTCCTGACGCTCGCGGAGCCGCAAGAGCTCGCCGCGCAGGCCATCGGTCACGCGATCGCGCGCCTGGACGACTCTCAGCGCCGACCGCTGATGAGGCCGATCCTTGCATTCGGCGAGCACACCCACAGCACTGGGGCCGTCTGGTTCGACACCCGCAAGAAGACCTTCGAGACCACGCTCTCGCATGTCTCGCACGTCACCCTCGACGGCAAGGACGGCAACTCGTGGGAGAAGCGCGTCGCGCAGGTATGCGAGACGCTTGCGCGCGATGGGTTGCTGACGAGCTACGCGAAGAACGACCACCTCGGGTTCGAGATCCCATACGTCCACCAGGGCCGCAGCCACCGCTACCTGCCCGACTTCCTGCTCCGCCTCGCTCCCGTGGACGGCGAGGACTTCCCCCGCACGCTTATCGTCGAGGTCTCCGGTAGCCAGAAAAGCCCCGGCTCGACCAAAGCGAAAGCCGACACAGCCCGCAACATGTGGTGCACCTCCGTCAACAATCACGGCGCGTTCGGCCGCTGGGGCTACCTGGAACTCGGCAAGGCTGGGGTCGACGACGCGGAGCACGTGCTCCGCCAGGCGATCACCGACCACATCGCTGATCGCCCGATCGTCGGAGACCCTGACCTGCTGTCCCGCTACATCTTCGAGGGAGTCTGATGGCACGCCCCCGCCCGCCCAAGGGCCCGACCCAGGTCACCGCATACGACCACGACGACAAGCGGTCCAACATTCCGACAGCGGATGCTGCGGCGACCTTCTACGACGAAGTGAAGGAGGCGCTCCCCCCAAAGCGTTATCCACGCAACGTCGACCTTGACCCTCAACTGGTGTGGAAGGGCAAGGACGAGCAGGACGATGGCGACCTCATCATTGATGCCCCTCCCATCTACATTGAGGAGAAGATCGCCCCTCAAGCCCTGATAGAGAACCTCACGAGACAGTCGAGCGCTCGCCGGTCGGATGACCTCCCGAGCCTGTTCGACTTCGACGACTTCGACGAACTAAAGGGCCTAGAGAACGTCGAGTTCTACCGCCATGAGGAGTCATGGAAGAACCGAATGATTCTCGGCGATAGCCTCCGAGTCATGGGCTCACTCGCTCAGCGCGAGGCACTACGAGGCAAAGTGCAGATGGTCTACATCGACCCGCCGTACGGCATCAAGTTCGGTTCGAACTGGCAGGTGCGAACCGATAGTCGAAATGTACGCGACGGGAACATGACTGATGCGGCCCGCGAGGCTGAGCAAATCAAGGCGTTCCGCGACACGTGGCAACTCGGTATCCACTCCTACCTGGCGTACCTCCGCGACCGCTTGATGGCGGCGCGCGAACTACTTACGGACAGCGGCAGCGTGTTCGTGCAGATTGGGGACGAGAACGTACATCTTGTGCGTTCGCTACTTGACGAGACTTTCGGTGCTGGCAACTTTGTGAGCCAGATCAAGTTCGCGAGCACGAGCGGCTTCGCGCAGGCGACCGCGCTCGGTCGCGCCGGCGACTATGTCCTTTGGTATGCAAAGAACATAGACCAGCTCAAGTCGAGGCCGCTCTGGCGAAAGGCGACTGAGAGGCAGGCTTACAACTGGGTCGAACTTCCCGATGGGTCCCGCCGGGGTATCAGCAGGCAGGAGCGCATTGATCCGACGCTCCTTCCGCCAGGAGCGCGGCCGTACACCCCAGGGGACATGCAGTCTCAGGGCGCGTCGTCGTCTCCGCAGCCTTTTGAGCACCGAGGAAGGCGCTACCTCCCTGGGGCCTCGGCCCATTGGAAGGCAAACTACCCCGCGGGTATGGAAAGACTTGCCTGGGCGAACCGGATCCACGTTGCGTCAAACAGTATCCGCTATGTGCGTTACGCGGATGATTTCGGATATCAGCCCTACAACAACACATGGACCGACACCGCGACTGGTAATTTTACGGATGACAAGATCTATGTCGTTCAGACCGGCTCCAAAGTGATCGAACGATGCATGCTCCTCACGACAGACCCCGGCGATTTGGTCCTGGACCCTACATGTGGATCCGGTACCACCGCGTTCGTCGCTGAGCAGTGGGGGCGTCGTTGGATCACGATCGATACGTCGCGAGTGGCGCTCGCGCTCGCGCGGCAGCGAGTTGCCGCTGCTCGGTACCCGTTCTATTTGCTCGCGGATAGTGATGAGGGACGCAGGGCGGAGCAACTCACGCCGAAATATACAGCGGGTGACCTGCGACAGGGGTTCGTCTACGAGAAGATTCAACGGATCACCCTCGGGTCTATCGCAAACAACCCTGATATCCATGAAGGCATGGCTCGCGATGAGATCGAGGCGGCGGTCAAGAAACATGCTGACTTCGAGCTCCTTTACGACCGCCCGCTCGAGGACTCGCGCAAGGTGCGGGTCGCGGGACCGTTCACGGTTGAGTCGTTGTCACCGCATCGAAGTCTGTCCTTCGAGGATGCCGATGAACTTAGGCCGGGAGCGATGGACGCAGATTCGCCGCCGTTCGAGCAGTCAATCCTTGCAAACCTGCGGGTTGCGGGTATTCAGAACGGCCGCAAGGCCGAGCGTCTCGTGTTCTCCTCGCTTGAGGGCTTCCCCGGCGCCTACGTCCAGGCTCTCGGTGTTCAGGAGAATTCCGATGAGTCCATCGCGATCGCAATCGGCCCGCAGTATGGCACCGTTTCTGCTGGCTTCATCAAGCAAGCCGCACGTGAGGCCGTCGATGCGGGGGCGCCTGTTGTCGCCGTTCTTGGTTTTGCTTTCGATCCGCAGTTGGGTGTCGAGACGGACGAGGAGGGCTTCGCAGTTGTCGCCGGAGTGCGGGACCTGGGCCGCGTAAGAGTCCTCGTGGTGCGGATGAACGCCGACCTGCTAATGGGTGATGAACTCAGGAACACGGACAAAGCGAACCTCTTCACCGTGTTTGGGGAGCCCGATCTTGTCTTGCGTGCTTCCGGGCCTCAGTGGGAGGTAGAGGTGCGCGGCGTTGATGTCTACGACCCGACCTCAGGAGAAGTGCGCTCGAACTCAACAAGCGAGATCGCGCTCTGGATGATCGACACCGACTACGACGGCGAGAGTTTCTTCGTCCGCCACGCCTACTTCCTCGGCGACAATGATCCGTACAAGGCGCTGAAGACAGCGCTCAAGGCCGATATCGATCCCGATGCGTGGGCGACTCTATATCGCCCGGTGTCTGTGCCGTTCGACACGCCCTCGACTGGCAAGATCGCGATCAAAGTCATCAACGACTATGGCGACGAGGTCATGAAGGTCCTGGAGGTGTCGTGACCGTGGCAGAGGTCGAGGGCGGGGCGCCGTGGTTGAAGATCCTTGAAACGACGAGTTTCCAGGACGCACTCGCACCGACCGACACAGGCCTGACTGGTTTGGATAGCCGCCTCCGCTCGTTGGCAGGCTCGGAGGACGGCGACGATGAACGTTACCTCGCGAACCTCTTGGCGATGGTGGCGTCGTTCTGGCCGCGACCTGACGATTTTCAGACCCCGTATGGCCCGATGATCGTGCTTGCGGACGGTCAGAGAACGGCGATCCCGGGAGACCTCACGAAGCAGGACCTGCTCATCTTGGCTGCCGTGGTGGATGCGCTCCCAGAGCACGTGTTCCGCAGTCGAGTCCTCGACGTGCTCGCACTGCATGGAGACCGATCTCTACGTCCCCAGCGCCATGCGGCGCAGGTGCGGGCGCTCGTTGAGAACGGGCTGACGGCGGGTTCGATCATTCACGCCCATGACCAATGGGAGCGCGGCGTTGTTGTTGCGGTGCGATTCGGCTCAGCTACGCAGGTTGAACGGGATGCACTCGAGCAGATGCTTGTGGATGCGGCGCTCACGAGCCCCGATGGCCACCTCGTCGTCCTGGTCGCTCGGATGCTCCGGAAGCACAGTCTTGGAAGGCCTGCCGCGCACGACATAGCCGTTCGCCTGATGGCGGTCACCGACGCTCCCAATTCATTTGCCGCTCGCAACACCTTGGAAGAGGCAGCACAGTGGTTTAGCCGAGCTGGAGACGCTGTGGCGGCTGAAGATGCTACGTTCCGGGTCGTCGAGAGCCTGGTTTCGGACGCGGATGACGCAGCGCAGGTAGGCGGACGCGGCGGAATAGTCGCCGTTGCCCACCTTGAGGAAGCGCTATAGAAGCTGCGAACGATTCCGCGTTCCGCGCGGGATCGACTTGGAGCAGGTGAGCTTGCTGGCAACCTCGCGAGCCGAATCCGGGAGGCCGGAGCCTCTGCGATCAGTGAGATGCAGACTTTTCGGAGCGAGAGCGGCGACCTGTCAGAGCTGGTGCAAGGCCTTGTCGATCATCTATCCGGCCAGGAGGCACTTGAGGCACTCAGACGGTTCGCAGAGATTCAGTCGTTCGCTCGATACGAGGCCACCAGGGCCAGTGCAGAACACACTCTTGTGGAGCATCCTCTGACTGCGCTCTTCCCGGTTCGGCACTTCGACCGTGATGGCAGAACCGTGTTTCGGTCCGACGGCGATGACGATGACGAGGTGTTCGGCGAGAAGGGTCCAGTATGGCGCCACATGGTTCAGGACTATCAGTTTCGAATCGGCCTGCTTGGGGGATCACTGATTCCTCGCGCGTGGATGCAACTCACGAGTGAACACCACCTGAGACTTCAGGACTTCGAGGCAATCACGCACGGGAGTTCCCTCGTCCCGCCAGGTCAAGAAGCGCTGTATGCGCGTGGCCTTCTTCAGGGCTACGAGGGTGACTTCGCCTCTGCGGTCCATCTCCTTGCGCCGCGCGTTGAGGCGGTGGTGCGGTATCACCTCGCGAACTCGGGCGAACGGACGAGCGCAATCGACAGCGATGGCGTAGAGAACGAACTCGGTCTGTCAGCCCTCATGAAGAACGCCCGCACCGTCGACCTGTTTGGCCCCGACATCACCTTCGAGATCCGCGCACTCCTGTGCGGGCCGATCGGGCCGAACCTGCGTAATGATGTCGCCCACGGCTTGGTCGATGATTCGATTGTCCATAGCTCGGCGGGCGTCTATCTCTGGTGGTTCGCCCTCAAGCTCGCGTTCATCCCGTACTGGAACGCTCTCCACGATGCTGAAACGGCCGATGCGCGTGAAGCGGAGTCGCCGACGCTTGAAGATGAGCCGCAGGAATATGAGGACCCGCTTGATGACCAAGGATGAGCGAGCCACGAAGGACCCCGGGCAGGTGGCCGGCGTCGCTGGTCGACGGTAGCCTCCCGGTTATGCCCGCATATACACCGGCCCAACAAGCCGCCATCGATGAGCTCACCGTTCCGCTCCAGCTCATCGCCTGTGCAGGCTCAGGAAAGACGCAGGTGATCTCGCAGCGAATCTCGCGGATCCTTGGGCTCCCGGGTGCGCGGCCGGGGAACGTGATTGCGTTCACCTTCACGGAGAAGGCCGCGGCTGAGCTGAAAGAGCGTATCCACCGCATCGTTCACGACGAACACGGTGAGCTGGCGGGGATAGCAGAGATGTATGTCGGCACGATGCACGGGTTCGCTCTCAACCTGCTGCAGACCTACGTGCCTGAAGCGTTCAAGTACGGAGTCCTCACGGACATCACGCAGCGTCTGCTGATTGACCGCGAGTCGACGAAATCAGGGCTCACGACATGTCCCACGACCGCCCCGAGCCGACCTACGCTCTGGCGCTACGCAGACTCGAAACTGTACATGCAGGTGCTTTCAATCCTCCAGGAGGATGAGGTCGACTTCGACCTCGTGCCAGACGGGGTCGCCAGCAGCTTGTATTCGTATACAGACCTGCTGGCACGGCGGAAGTACTTCGACTACACGGCGATGATTGCTACCGCTGTCGCATTCCTCGAGTCAGATCCAGATGACCCCGACCTCTCCACCCCAGAGCGGGAGCTGCTTCGGCACATTCGTGAGGACATCAAGTACGTCGTCGTGGACGAGTACCAGGATGTGAACCCCCTCCAAGAGAAGCTCATCGCCGGGCTCATTCGGTGGGGCGCCAACCTCTGCGTCGTCGGCGATGATGACCAGACGATCTACCAGTGGCGTGGGTCCGAGGTCTCGAACATCCTCACCTTTGCCGACCGGCACGACGACGTGCGTACGATCGCTCTCGCCGACAACTTCCGTTCCTCGAAGGGCGTCGTTCGTCTGGGCCGTGCCGTCGCTGAGTGGCTCCCACCCAATGAGCGACTCCCGAAGGCGATGGAGTACGCATCGCACCAGACTTGGGAGCGCGGAGACATGCTCGCCCTCGAGTTCGCGAATCCCGAGGAAGAGGCCGCATGGATTGTCGATCGCGTCGAAGCCCTGCGGGGGATGCCGTTCACCGACACACCTGATGCGGCATCGCGAGGACTGTCCTGGTCGGACTGCGCCGTGCTCTATCGCACCGTCAAGGACGCCGAACCTCTGGTTGACGAGTTCCGACGCCGCGGAATCCCCTACATCATTAAGGGACTCGCGCGGCTGTTCGATGCGCCGGAGATCGAAGCACTCGTTGGAATGTTCCAGTTCATGGTCGGTGAGATCGATGAAGCCACGCTGGGGAGCCTGTTTGGACGGGCCGATATTCTTGGATCGCCCGAGCTGTTGGCGCGCGGTATCCGAATTCTCGAGGAAGGCTCTGACTTCAGTCGCGGCGACCGGTGGGGCACCTATAACGTGCAGCGTCTCTACCTGGACGTTCTCGAGGCAATGGATGTCCGCGAAGCGACGATCCCGGGCTCGCCCGCGCGAGCGGAGCTGGTGATGTATCAGCTCGGGAAGTTCTCACAGGTGATCTCGGACTTCGAGGCGATCAACTTTGCATCCGACCCGCAGCGCAAGTACGAGGGATTCGTCCGGTTCATCACAGACGATCGACAGGCGCCGGCGTACTACGAGGAGGCGGGCGAGGACGTGGGATTCGCCACCCCTGACGCGGTCACGATCACGACGGTCCATCGGGCAAAGGGAATGCAGTGGCCAGCCGTGTTCGTGCCCTGCCTGCGGAAGAACCGCTTCCCCATTCGCGCAAGCGGCGGCTTGAATGTCTTCCACGTCGTGCCGATCGAGGCCGTCCCGAACGGCCCTCGATACCGCGGTGGCTTGTCGGAAGAGACTCGGCTGTTCTATGTCGCAGTCACGCGCGCGCAGAAGTACCTCTACATGTCGTGGGCACCCATCGCGTCGAACCAGCAGGCGCGACGCCAGTCCGACTTCTTCCGCGATGCATCCGGCTCCGACTGGGTGCTCACGGCCGACCCGGGTTTGCCTGCGGTGGAACGGCTCACACCAGTGCCGAAGACGGAGACTCCGGCAATCGCCATCTCGTTCT
This sequence comes from Microbacterium sp. SLBN-111, assembly GCF_049739645.1. Classification (NCBI taxonomy): domain Bacteria; kingdom Bacillati; phylum Actinomycetota; class Actinomycetes; order Micrococcales; family Microbacteriaceae; genus Microbacterium; species Microbacterium sp. SLBN-111. The sequence goes on along the minus strand of NZ_JBMGQH010000001.1, from coordinate 1,360,048 downwards.
CCGAGCTGAAGTACCTGCTGGAATGCCCGTACCAGTTCAAGTTGCGATTCATGTACGGGTTCAATCCGCCAATCCATGAGGCGCTGGGCTATGGCAAGGGGCTCCACGACGCACTCGCTGAGATGCACAAGCGCGCGCTTGCCGGAGACGTTCCCACCAAGGCAGAAGCCGAGGACCTCGTTGACCGCCACCTCCACACGCCGTACGCATACCCGGCGCTGCGCGAACAGTTGCGTCGGGCTGCCGTGAAGGCGCTGAACAACTACTTCGATGACCACGGGGAGGATCTCACGCGTACCGTTCACTCAGAGAAGCAGATCGAGGTGGTCGTCGCGCCGGGCGTCACGGTTGACGGGCGAGTGGACCTCATCAAGAGGCTCGAGACGGACGAAGTGTCAATCGTTGACTTCAAGTCCACAGAAGACGCGCAAAAGACAGCGACAACCCGCGATCAGCTAAGCGTGTATGCGCTCGGATACCAGGAGCTGACGGGGGAGTCCGCGGATCGGATCCAGGTGCTCAATCTTGACGAGAAGGGCGACCATCTAAATGAGGCGGTTGACGCTGAACTCCTTGATGCGATCCGCGCGAAGATCGAAGCAGTTGCCGTTAGCATCCGTGCCGACCACTTCGAGTGTGGCCACGATCACTCGAATGACACGGCGTACAACGACCTGGCCTGGCTCACGACGGGGGCGCCGGGGCCCACCGGCTAGGCGACTGCGCGCTCGCCGCCGCAGATCATCCTGACGGCAGGGTTGTCCGTCGGGCCCGAATGACCAGCCTTCCCACCCTCACCCGAGTACCGCCAGCGCATCCGCCGCTGCACTCCCCACCGCCGCCGTATGCGTGAGCAGCCGCTGGCCGTTGCTGTCGGGCAGGTGCAACACCTCGTAATGCAGGTCGAGGTCGCCCACCTGCGGGTGGTGCAACCGCTTCGTCCCGCTCGAACACAACCGCACGTCATGCTTTGCCCACAGGCGCGCGAACTCCCGACTATTCATCGACAACTCCCCCACGAGCTCGGCGAGCGCGCGATCGTCCGGATACTGCCCCGCCACAAACCGCAACGACGCCACCGCCGACGCCGCCTCGTCCGCCCAGTCACGGTGCAACTCACGCGTGTGCCGGTCGAGGAACAGCAGCCGCATCTGGTTCGGACGCGTCGCCGGATCATCCGGATCCGTGAACGCCAGATGCCCCGCCACCAGCGCATGCCCGAGCGGATTCCACGCCAACACGTCATTCCGCCGCCCCAGCAGCAACGCCGGCACCGACGGCATCGACGCCAGCAGCGCCAACGCCCCCGGCACCGCCACCTCCGCGCGCGACACCCGCTTCCGCCGCGCGGGAACCGGACGCGCCAGCTCGAACAGATGCCGTCGCTCGTCGTCGTCGAGGTCAAGCGCCCGCGCGAGCGCCTCGATGATCGCGTCACTCGCGTTCGACGACTGCCCCTGCTCGAGCCGCGTGTAGTAGTTCACCGATATCCCCGCGATCTGCGCCAACTCCTCGCGCCGCAGCCCCGGAACCCGCCGCTGCCCCCACGACGACACCCCCACCGCCTCGGGAGTCACGGCATCCCGCCGACTGCGCAGAAAGTCCCCCAACTCGCTCGACACCCGTCCCCGCTGCGGCATCCCCCCAGTCTGCTTCACCCCACCCACGCCGAGCCTGCCCCTGCGAGTGGTACCCCCACCCGAGTCCTGGCTCCCCCGAATCCCCCTTCGAAGAGTGGATGCCATGACCCCACTCACCACGTCCACCAGTGCCGCGCAGCCCGAGGCTCTTGGCATCCGTCAGCGCCTGGCGCTCTTCGTCCTGCTCACGGCGAGCTTCACGCTCGCGGTGGACTTCTCGATCCTCAACGTCGCCCTGCCACGGATCGGCGCGGAGGTCGGCTTCGGCCTCGCCGACCTGCAGTGGATCGCGACGTCGTTCGCGGTGTGCGCGGCCGGCTTCACGTTGTTCTTCGGACGCCTCGCCGACCTATTCGGTCGCCGACGCCAGTTCCTCGTCGGCATCGCGCTGCTCGGCGTCGCGTCGCTCGTCGGCGGGCTCGCCGGCGAACCGTGGGTGCTCATCGTGGCGCGCGTGGCGCAGGGCATCGCGACCGCGGCGGTCACTCCCGCGGCGCTGTCGCTGCTGACCACGTCGTTCCCCGAGGGGCGGCTGCGCGACTGCGCCCTCGGCCTCAACGGCGCCATCATGGCCGCCGGCTTCACGACCGGCGCGGTGCTCGGCGGACTGCTCACCGACCTCGTCAGCTGGCGGTGGGCGTTCTTCGTCAACGTCATCGTCGCGGTGGTCGTGCTGGCGATCGCCCCCGCGGTGCTGCGCGAAACCCGGGCCGACGAGCGGCCGCGCCTCGACCTCGTCGGCGCGATCACCGTCACGCTCGCCCTCGCGGCCGCGGTGTTCGGGCTCACGCAGGCGAGCGAGCACTCGTGGGCCGATGCCCGGAGTTGGGGCGCGCTGACGTTCGCCGCGGTCATGGTCGTCGCGTTCGTGCTCACCGAGCGGGTGGTGCGGGATCCGCTCGTGCCGCTGGCCGTGCTGCGCCGCCGGACGACCGCGTGGGGCAACCTCGCCGGCGTGATCGCCTTCGCGACCGAGACGTCGGTGGTGTTCCTGCTCACGTTGTACCTGCAGAACGTCCGGGGATTCAGCCCCCTGCAGGCCGGCCTCGTCTTCGCCGTGCTCGGCGCCGGCACCGTCATCGGCGGACTGGTCGCACCCCGCGCGATCGCCCGGATCGGCGCGACCCGCGCGATCGTCGCGGGACTCGTCGTGCAGGCCGCGGCGACCCTGTCCCTGGCCTTCCTCGACCAGTTTTCGGGCTGGCTCGTCGTCGTGCTCGTCGGAACGTTCATCGGCGGAGTCGCCAACCTCGTTGCGATCGTCGGCTTCATGGTCACCGCGACCACTGGCATCCGGGATCAAGAACAAGGCCTCGCGACCGGTATCGCGACGATGAGTCAGCAGATCGGCATCACCGTCGGCACACCGGTCATGTCGGCGATCGTCGCGGCGAGCGCGGCGGTGGCCGCGGGGGTGAGCGCGGCGCTCGTGGTGAATGCGGCGATCTGTGTGGGGGCGGCGGTGGCCGTCGGGTTGGCGCTGCGGATCCGTCAGTCGCCGCGGCGCTGAAGGTGCCGGCTCCCGCACCCGCGCGTACCGAGAGACGCGAGCTGCCCGCTGGCCATCCCGGGCGCTCGGCTCCGATTCAGACCGGCAGATTGAACGACCGGCAAAGAAGAGAGCCGGCTGCCCGTCCCGCGGTCACGACGAGAGGAATCACGACCCCGAGGATTCACTTCGGACCGTCAATGTCGTAGACCATCCCCGCTGCGTAGAAGCATGACTTCACACCCAGGTCGTGCACGTCGAACGGGTATTGGTTCTGGAGACTATCCGTGAGAAACACCGAGACTTGCTCAACCGTGACATCACTGGCGATCAGCGAATTGTCTTTCAAACACGTGTACGCGATCGTCGCCGCGTCCGCGTACAGGTTGGGGTTTCCTTGCTGCGTCTCGAACCCCGCCACCACATAGACCGACGTCTTTTCTCGACAGAATCGGTCCGACGCCATCAAAGCATCGACGTCTTCGACAACAGGTGGAGGCTGCAGGTTTACGACGCCCGTCGGGTATCGAGTCTGCTGGAGCTCGTATCCGGCTTCGGACATGCAATCCGTATACAGATCGAGCGCTTCTTGATACTGCGCCTGTGTAATGAAACCCGTCTCCGTAGCTTCTCGAAGAACGCGCGTATCATATTCGGTGGAATCCGGCGAAGTGAGCCATTGCGTGAACAGATCCTTCAGAGACGATGCAAGTTTCGCCGTCGAAGTCGCGCCTTGCGGATCTGTGTGTCCAGTCGTCGCCACACATGCTGTCGCAAGCACCGCGATGGCGAACAGCGGCGCGGAAAGTTTCACGGCCGCCACGGCGAAATGGCCTTCGCGTGAGGCCCGACCACGATCAACCATGATCGCCCCCCCCCAGATGATTTTGTAACTCATGCGCCGGATTCCGACTTCAGACGCACGCGGGCGAATGTATACGCCAAGCACGCGCAGCGGCCACTGGCTTCGCCTACCAGATCACCCCAGGAAGAGACCTTTCGCGGATCAGGTGCAGGGGGCGTCACACGTGGCGGATGCGACGATCTGTATGGGGGCGGCGGTGGACGTGGGGGTCGCGCTGCGTCAGCGGCGAGCGACGCTCAGCCCGCGAACGCCGGCGCGATGACCTCCTCCGCGAACTGCCGGAACGTCGTCGGGGTCGTGTTCTCGGGCGTACGGGGCACGACGAGGTCGAGACCGTTCTCTTTCGCGGCATCCATGTCGATCATCGCCTGGGCGACGGCATCCGAGAATCCGTAGCCGATCATGGTGTTCTTGGTCTCGTCGCGTGAGCCGCGCTCGTACCGGATCGGCGTGCCCAGCACCTCGCTCAGGGTCGCGGCCATCTCGGCGAGCGAGACGTCTGCGGCGCCGAGGAGGTCTACCGTGTCCTGCCCGACCCATCCGCGGTCGCGCAGCAGCCGTTCGGCGATGTCCGCGATGTCCCGCGTCGCGACCGCGGGAAGGGCGAGGTCTGCCGGGTGCGTGCCCGTCAGGACGCCCGCCCGCAGCGACGGCAGCTGGCGCAGCACGTTGTCCATGAACGACGGGTTCGCGAGCGCCCGCACGTGCACGCCGGTCGAACGGAACAGATCCTCCATCGCGAGCGAGGCCGACACGTGACCCGCGTATAGCCCCGAACCGCGCCCGAGCGCCGACACGATGACCACGCGCTCCACCCCGTGCCGATGCACGGCCTCCGCCCCCGGGATGCTCGCCGTCACATACGTGTCGAAGATGTCGGGCGCGGAGTGATCGGCCGGCATGAGCCAGAACAGCGCATCGGCACCGGGCAGAGCGGCATCCAGGACTCCCCGATCGCGATGCGAGCCGACCACCACCTCGACGCGTTCGCGCACGGCATCCGTCAGCTTCGACGGATCGCGGACGATGACCCGCACCGGCTCATCGTGCTCGAGCAGACGCGCGACGAGCTGGCGTCCGATGGTGCTGGTGGGGGCAGTCACGACGATCATGGTGGGGAGCTCCTTATGTTCGGCGAGTTCGTAAGTAAACTACACCGTACCGTTTACTTCGGGAAGGATCCCATGGCACGTCGCGGCGACGCCCTCCGCGCGCACATCCTCGATTCCGCGAAAGCCCTCTTTCTCGAGAACGGCTTCGAGCGGACGTCGATGGATGCCGTCGCCGCCCGCGCCGAGACCTCGAAGCGGTCGCTCTACGCCCACTTCCCCACCAAGGACGCCCTGTTCCTGGCCGTCATCGACCGGGTCGACGACCTCTTCCAGGGCCGCATGCGCACCCCCTCCGACTACGCCGACGAGCCCGTCGAGGCCGTCACCCTCTTCAGCGCGCGGTTCCTGCAGATGCTCGCGTGGGCGCCGATCCTCCAGACGTTCCGACTCGCGGTCACCGTCGCCGATCAATTCCCCGAGGCCGCGCGCCGCATCCACGCCGTCTTCTTCGAGAGCACCGCGTCGACGCTGAGCGCCTACATCACCGGCATCCTGGATCTCAGTGCGCCCGACGCGAAAGCGCACGCGACAGCGATCCTCGGAGCGTCCATCTCGCCGGCGTTCGAGGAGATGCTGCTCGGCGTCCGCCCGACGACGACCGAGATTCCGGATGCCGAGACCCTGGGCTCTGACGTCGGCCTCGCCGCGATCCGGCAGGTGGTCGAGGCGCGGCTCGCGTCCGTGGCGACGCGCTGACGCGTCAGCTCGTCAGGTGCCGGACGAAGAACCGCCCGGCATCCTCTCCCGCGAACGCCGGCACACCCGTGTGCCCGCCCATGTTGGCGACGAGCGTCTTCTCACGCGAGGCGAACGCGTCAAACAGGTCGAGGGCCGCCTGACGGTCGTTGCCCTCGTCGTCCCACTGCAGAAGGACATGGATCGGGATGCCGATCCCCCGCGCCTCCTCCATCGTCGAGCAGGGCACGTAACTCCCGGCGAAGAGCCCCGCGGCGGCGATGCGCGGATCGGTCGCGGCGAGCCGGACGCCGACGGCGATGACTCCGCCGGAGAAGCCGACCCCGCTGCCGATCTCGGGCAGCGTCTGGACGGCATCCAGCGTGGTCTGCCAGTCGGGGACAGCCTCGTCGACGAGCGGAAGGATGAGCCGGTCGATCACGTCGGCGCTCGGCTTCTCACCCGCGGCGAGCGCCGCGCGCAGGTCGGCGCGAGCCTCGTCCGCGCCGGGCAGCGGCGGGCGATCACCGGTGCCGGGGAGTTCGATCGTCACGCACGCGAAGCCCTCCGCCGCGGCGGCTTTCGCGCGGGCGACGAGCCGCGGATACATCCGGCGCGTGCCGAAGCCGCCGGGTTGGTTCAGGAGGAGCAGCGGCGCCGGGGATGACGGAGTGGCGGTCGGTGGCATCCACAGGATGCCGGTGAAGTCGGCGAGCGTGAATTCGCGCTCGAGGATGCCGTCGTCGAGCAGGGTGTGTGTGGTGAAAGCGCATGGTCTTGCCTTTCGGGAGCACGGGGTGGGGGTGCTCCCGGGCGACTTAGCGCCGGACCGTGACTCCGCGGAGGAGCACCCACGTCGATTGGTTCACGGGGACCACCTCCTTGAGTCTCAGCACGGCTGGATGAACTGTACTCCGCGGGTCTGGTCCGTGTCGGTGGCCGGGAGTACGGTCGGCGCCATGGAAACGGACGAGCTCTTCCTCCTCTCCGACGCCGCGCTGCGCGACGTCATCGACCGCATCGATCCCGCCGATTTCTCGGCCCCCGCGCCGCAGGAGTGGACGCAGTTGCCGTCGCCCACGCTCCGCGACATCATCGGGCGCCACGCGTACGACGAGGCGTGGATCCCGGACGTCATCGCCGGCCGCGCGTCCGCCAACGGCGACCCGTACGCCGACGCCGACCTCCTCGGCGACGACCCGATCGCGTCGTACGACGCTCTCAACGACGCGGCGACGGCCGCCGTGCGCGCGGGCGACTTCGCGGAGACGTTCCGATTCACGTACGGCGACTATCCCGCGACCGAAGGCTTCGCGCACATGGCGACCTACCGCGCGTTCCAGGCGTACTCGATCGCGAAGCACTTCGGCATCCCGTTCCACCTCTCCCCCGAGCTCATCGCCGGGCTCAACGAGCACGTCGTGCCGCACGCCGACGAGTGGCGCCAGTGGGGCGTGTTCCCGCCCGCGATCGAGCCGCCCACGGATGCCGACGACGAGACGCGGTTGTTGTGCGCGGTGGGGTTCTGGGTGGAGTGATTGTCGAGCGCCAGTCGCAGCTGGAACGACCTATCACCTCACGAGAACGCCACCCGAGGCACGCCCGTTCGCTAGGTTCGCCCAGATAGGACAGCCCTCCAGACCGTCGCGCGGCGCCGTCCGACAGTGATTCGACTGGCAGGAGCCGGCGCGCCCACGAGATACAAGAAGAGCGAGTCGAAGCCAGCGCAATCGCTGAATGTGGAGCAGAGTCATCCAGAAGGCATCGCTACGCAAACCGAATCTCTCCACGCCGCCGATCAGCCCGCATTCATGAAGGGTGTCAACCATGGACATCGTCGCGTACAACCCCGGCCATGACGGTGCGGTCGCCCATCTGCAAGACGGCAGGCTCGTTTCGTCGATCGAAGCTGAGAAGGACTCAAACTACCGTTACTCGCCGCTCTCGAGTTCCGACATGCTGGACGCATTATCTCGCCTGGAGCGCACACCCGACGTGCTCGCAGCGGGAGGATGGTGGCCTCGCGAGGCGCGCCCGGCTGGACGCACGAGGCACGTCGGATATCGCGGCCTCGAGAGAAGCGACATGATTATTGGCCGGGCCATTTTCATGGGGACGGACGTCGACTACTTTTCCTCATCCCACGAGCGATCACATCTACTCTGCGCCTACGGAATGTCTCCGATCCCTCAAGGTGAGCCATGCTATGCGCTCATTTGGGAGGGGGCCATAGGTGCATTTTACGCTATCGATAGCGGGGTGAACATCAAGCTTGTTTCCAATGTAATGAATCAGCCAGGAAACCGCTATGCATCCATCTACGGTCTTGCGGACCCCACCTTCCCAAAGGATGCGCCGTTCTCACGACTCTCGGATGCTGGCAAACTCATGGCGCTGGCCTCTTTCTCCCAGAGGTCCGATGCCACCGATGACGAAGAAGAACTCATGAGATTTCTTCTGGGATCCGACGACGTTCGGCTGGACCTATACTCTCAATTGGACTCTACACCCTACTTCAACGTCGGGGTCGAGGATGAAGAGTTCCGCAACTTTGCGGGCATCTATAGCGATCGCATATTCGACACCTTCGCGAACTTCGCCGAGGCAAACCTTCGCCACGGGCTGCCGCTCATCATCGCGGGTGGCTGCGGACTCAACTGCGACTGGAATGCCAAATGGCGAGCTACAGGACTGTTCTCCGATGTCTTCGTCCCTCCTGTCCCGAATGACTCCGGCTCAGCAATTGGTACGGCTATCGATGCCCAGTTCCACTTCACAAGGAACGCGAAGATTGACTGGGATGTTTACTCCGGCCTTCCGTTCGCGATGGATGGGGCTGTCGTGAACGGACGTTACGACGTCCAGGATGTCTCGGTGGCGGATGTGGCTGAACTTCTTAGTGGAGGACTCATTCTTGGCTGGGCGAATGGCCGATACGAAATCGGGCCAAGAGCACTCGGCAATCGATCGATTCTCGCCGCGCCGTTCAATGACGCGACAAGGATTCGTCTCAACGAGATCAAACAGCGGGAGCAATTCCGGCCGATTGCCCCCGTCTGCCTGGAGGACGATGCGGCACGCTGGTTCGGCATGGACCGTGAAAGTCCATTCATGCTCTACACATCACAGGCAACCACCGATGCGTTGCCTGCGGTGACGCACGTCAACGGATCGGCACGTCTGCAGACCGTCAGCCAGAGCTCAAACGCGGCCCTGTTCGACCTGCTCGTTGAGTTCAAGGCGCGCACGGGCTTCGGTGTCCTATGTAATACCTCACTAAACTTCAACGGCAAGGGCTGTATCAACAACCTCGTCGACATGGACACGTATGCGTGGGAACACGGTCTGGACGGATTCGTGGTGAACGACAAGGCCTTCCTGCGACGGGATTCACGTCCATACCTCGGTTTCCGCGAGCAGGTCCACAGATGAACTCTCCAACCGACGCTGATCAGAACGGGCCACAGCCGCAGCCGCCCCTTGGATTTGAGGAGGACGACCTCGTCCGTTCTGACTACATACGAGCAATTACAATCGATCAGATCTCGCGGAACGCCGCTCGGGGCGTTGTGGGCCCCGTCGCTGGGTCATCGACCATCCCTCGAACACTGGTCCGATATTGGCACGACCCCAGCGACATACCTCAGGACGTCGCCCACTGCCTTGCGACATGGCTGCCCCTGCACGACGAGGGTGTTGAGTTCAGGTTATTCGGCGACTCAGCGGCACGTGCCTACATCTCTGAGCACTTCGACGAGCGAGCCGTGGCTGCCTTCGACCGGTGCCACCACCCGGCGATGCGGAGTGACTTTTTCAGAATGTGCTTCATCCTTGCCGACGGCGGTCTCTACGTCGACGCGGACGACGTGCTCTTGGGGGACGGGTGGCGCCAGATCTTCGACGACCGCCGACTCCTCCTGCAGCCGCTCGCGTACGACCTGAATGTTCACTCGATGGTAGCGATGGAAGAATTGCTTAACGTCGACCTACCGACGAGCGACAAGATTTTCTACTTGAACAACAACCCCATTGCGGCGCCGCCAAATCACCGTGCAATAAAGCGTGCGCTCGATCGAGCGACCGACACTCTTCTTCGCAATAAATCTTACCTCGAGATCCAATCGACCACGGGACCGGGGAACCTCACAGCATCCCTTGCTGCGCACGCTCGAGTTCTTGCGATAGCCGGTGAACCAGCAGACTTCAATATTCTGCTCGAGTGGTACACAACCTCGGAGCCGTTTTGGGATCTCGAATATCGAAATGATGCCCGCAATTGGCGTAACATCGGCCCCAGCTAGACGAAAGGCTTCCCGGATCCATGAATCTAGCAAAGGCACTTCACCCTCTCTGGGCAGCCGCATTCGGAGCATGGCGGGCGACAGTCACCCTACTTCCGGGCGGACGCATCGACGCATTTGGGCGTGGCGGCCATCGGATAGAGGCAGTATTCGTGATCAATTTGGATCGACAATCGGAACGATGGCGGCGCGTCGTCCGTGAGCTCCGACGTTTCACGACGGCCGACGGCGATAACCTCACGTCCATTGTGCGCAGAGTTGCCGCAATCGACGCGCGCGACGGGCGCGCCGTCGCAGCAACGGCAGATGTTGACGCCCTGTACCACGTGGGTGATCAATTGTTTGTTCAACCTGACGAGCGATTGGCGCAGTCGTTCTCGGCAGACGAGCCGGTCCGCATGTCGCGACAGGAGGTCGCTGTCGCGAGATCCCATATCGAGGCCTGGAAGTCGATCGCGAGCGGCGCCGATTCACGTGTGCTGATCCTCGAGGATGACGCTTGGTTCAAGCCCGCGGCACGCGCCGCCATGAACGAGGCGTGGCGAGAGATTGATCAGCGCTCGGCCGCGGCTGGGAGGCCGGACATCCTGTTCGTTTCCTACGCCGACGCCGGAGGCACAGCGTTACGTGTCGATGAGGGCGGCGGGATCTTTCGGCCAGTTCGCGGGCTCTGGCATTTGTCCGGGTACGTGCTCACCCAAGCGGGTGCGAAAAAACTCCTGCGCTCGATGCCAGTGAAGGGTCCCGTTGATCTATGGATGAACTACCAGTTTGCAAACCTCCACGTGCTTGCGATGTCATCACCAGCGATCGCGCAGAGACTCGACGGAGGGTCCGACAACGCCTACTCAGTGATGCCCTACTTGGCTCGAGCAGGAGTCGTCGACGGAGGTCATGCGATCAAGCAGGCGGGCGTCCTCGGTGCCGAGCGAGTTCTGGCGTGGACTGGCCGTGGGGACCACGAGAGTCTCGCGATGGCCCTCTCGATGCTGGGGCTCAGGGTGCGTGTATTCGACTGGAACGAGCAGCCATTGTCGCCGGTGGCGCTCCAAGACGAACTAGGATTGTTCGACGCCCTCGTCGACCCTCCATTGCTGACTTCGACGATGACCGCCGCAATGGCCGCCGCCGAAACGCGATTCATTGTTGAGAGCTCCCACCTCGGGTCGGCCACGACCTTGCACACACGCGTAGCTCCGTCGCGGATTGCAGTCGTCGATCCAGACCGAGCTGAGACCAGTCTCTGGTCGACGCTGTGCGGGTTCCTGAAGCTCACCGCCCCCGCCGAGGCCTTTCCACTTGGAGCACCTCGCTCCGCTCGACTCTTTCGTCGGGTCGACGTCACGCCTCGCGTGACGGAGGATAAGGCACCGCGCGAGATGGTTCCTATGGATGATTCCCCGTGGGTATTGCCACCGTCCGCGCACTGGCGTCCGACGGAACCAACCGCTCGTCCCGTTCGCATAGAGGACGGGGCGCTGGTGATCTCCGCCTCCATGACCAGCCCATCCAAGTCGCTCCCTGGCGTTACGGAGACGTTTCCAGGAAATCTGGCATCGTTCTCGCCGGACCGTTTGTCGTACAGCGACGAGGGCGTTCGCATTGCTCTCGATGCCGGAACGGGGACCAGCCGACGGTTCACCTCGGGGGCCTTCACGTCGTCTCGGTCCTTTAGGCACGGCTGGTTCCGGGCGGAGATCCGCGCGGCGGCAGGACCGGGCCTGGTCACAGGCTTCTTCCTCCACCGTGCTTCACCTCGCCAGGAGATCGATATCGAGATCCTAGGAACAAATCCGACTCGCATGCTGACCAACGTCTACTTCAATCCCGGCGAAGAGGGGACGGCCATGGAATTCGGCTACCGCGGCGCGCCGCACTGGGTCGACCTTGGCTTCGATGCCACCCAGGACTTCCATCAATATGCCATTGGGTGGAGCGCTGACCGAATCGTGTGGCTGGTCGACGGGCGCCCCGTTCACGAACGAACGAGCTGGGATCCTACTCCTATCCCCCACCTCGCGATGCGGCTCCACGCGAACCTTTGGGCGCCTCGGTCTATGGAGCTCGCCGGGCGAATCAACACCCACGTGCTTCCAGCTCACGCCACCTTCCGGAATGTCGTAATTTCATGCGCGACGAGGGAAATACCTCCAACCACTAAGCCCCAAGCGGCGATCGAGCACTCCTCGGACACTGCCGATTGCGCTTGACATGGGCTCACGTGGCCGATGATAGGCCCCGACTGCGCGATACCTCTCACTCAGAAGCGGACGCTCGCTGTGAGTGAACTCGGACGCGTCGGTAGCTTCTGCGGCCGGTTCGCGACGACCGTCAACTAGCCGTGCAGACGACCGAGCTGCGCGCGCACATACGCGACATGAGCGGGCGCCAATGGATCCCACGACGTGCTGCCCCTGTGATCGGGGAACCCCTTTCGCAGAGCGCGACGAACCGCCCTGCCTCCGTCGTCAAGGCCCAGTTCGTCGGTCAGGCGAGCCACCGTGGTCAGATTGCTGACTCCAAGCCCCGCGGCGAGTTCAATGACGATGCCGACGGGTGTTGGTGCGCGGGTCGCTTTCACGGCTACGCGGTTCCAGATGCCGTGCACGAGCAGCAACTCGATCGCGGCGTTCTCCAACACCGATGTGGCCTTCCCGGTATCGCACTCGACCCAGCGCACCTCCACATCGAACCATCGGATCGCGTTCTGCGCCCAGACCGCGGTTCTCGCAGGTTGCCCCGTCCTCACGCGCGCGAGGTGTTCTTCGATGAAATCGGCATCGGCGAGCGCACGGTCAAGCGCAGCCTCGCCGAACCCACTCACCGCACCCTTGCCGCGCCGGTACATCGAGAGCCTCCCGCGGATACCCTGTCCCCGGCGCTCCCTTGCCATTCCGACATAGACGATGAGCCCATCTCGAAGACGCATTTGGTACACGCCAGGCATCAGGGGCGCGTCTAGCGCAGCATCGAAGAACGGCTGCCAGTCCGACCAGTCGGCCAGGTCGTTGACGATGGAATAGGCGGCATCCCGATCATCGGTCAGCATGGCGCTCACCAGGGCCACTGTCGAAGAACTCCCAGTTCCCCTCCGACACCACGCGAACGTCCTCGCCGTCGACCACGAGGGCCGTCTGGTCGTCCATCGCGTACGCCGGTCCGTCGATCTTCGCCGCCCACCGGCGGGCGCTCTCCGTCGTGTTCGACGACCAGCCCGGATAGTCCAGGTGCGGAAAGATCGAGAAGCTCACGACGCCGAGCGTCTCGTCGGTGCCGCCCGGCTGCCACTCGACGAACTCGGGTCCGATGCGCGGTGTCAGCACCATGCTCCCCGCGCTCACTCCGACCCACACCGTGTCGGACAGCGACGGGAGAAGCGCCGCCAACCCCGCCTCGCGCAACCAATGCGCGAGGTAGACCGCCTCGCCGCCATCCACGAGCAGGACGTCGGCTTCGCGCACCCACGGCTCCCAACGTTCCCGGTCGATGGTGGGCAACGCGGTGAGCTCGAGGACGCCGACCGACTTCCAGCCCAGGTCGGCGAAGCGCGCGTCGCCGCCCCACCGGCCCGCCACCGTGCGCCACACGCTCTCGGGCGTGCACATCGGGTGTCCCCACTGCGCGGACGGGATCACCAGCGCACGAGACTCCTCGACGGGCTTACCGAGCAGTCCAACGAGAGCGGCACGAATGCTGTCGTTCGTGATCCCGCCGGAGGTCAGGAGGAGCTTCACGATTCACCCGGTTCGGTCGACGAACCGACTACATCCCCGGCGCCATGTCGGCGAACCGGGAGTAGTGGCCCTGGAACGCGACCGTGATCGTGTCGGTCGGACCGTTACGGTGCTTCGCCACGATCAGGTCGGCCTCGCCGGCGCGGGGGCTGTCCTTCTCGTACGCGGCCTCGCGGTGCAGGAGCACCACCATGTCGGCATCCTGCTCGATCGATCCCGACTCACGCAGGTCGGAGAGTGCCGGCTTCTTGTCGGCGCGCTGCTCGGCACCACGGTTCAGCTGCGACAGCGCGATGACCGGAACCTGGAGCTCTTTCGCCATCAGCTTCAGCGCACGCGAGAACTCACTGACCTCCTGCTGACGCGACTCCACGCGCTTACCGCTCGTGAGCAGCTGCAGGTAGTCGATGACGACCATCTTCAGGCCCTCGCGCTGCTTCAGGCGACGGCACTTCGCCCGAATCTCGACCAGCGTCATGTTCGGGCTGTCGTCGATGTAGAGCGGAGCGTCGTTGATGCGACCGCGCGTGGCGGCGACCGTCGTCCAGTCGCGCGAATCGAGCGTGCCCTTACGCATGCTCTGCAGCGGGATCGCGCCCTCGGCGCTCAGCAGACGCATCGCGATCTCGCTGCGCCCCATCTCGAGCGAGAAGAAGATCGTCGGGGCGTTGCTACGGATCGCCGCGGCACGGGCGAAGTCGAGCGCGAGCGTCGACTTACCCATGGCGGGACGCGCGGCGAGCACGATCATCTGCCCCGGGTGCAGACCGTTCGTCAGCTGATCGAGGCCGGCGAAGCCGGTCGGGATGCCGGTCATCGACCCGTCGCGACCGCGAGCGGCCTCGATCTCGTCGACCGCGGCATCCACTGCCACCGTCAGGGGGATGTAGTCCTCGGCGCTGTCGTCGCCCGAGACGTTGTAGATCTCGGCCTGCGCGCTGTTGACGAGCTCGGTCGGGTCGCCCTCGCCCGCGTAGCCCATCTGCACGATGCGCGTGCCCGCCTCGACCAGGCGGCGCAGCAGCGCGCGCTCGGCGACGATCGACGCGTAGTACCCGGCGTTGGCCGCGGTCGGCACGATCGAGGTGAGCGTGTGCAGGTAGTCGGCGCCGCCGGCGCGCTGCAGCTCACCCGTCTTGATGAGCTCGTCGGTGACGGCGACGACGTCGGTCGGCTCGCCGTGCGAGTACAGCGTGAGGATCGCCTCGAAGATCAGCTCGTGCTTCGGGACGTAGAAGTCGGGCCCGCGCAGCGTCTCGATGACGTCGGCCACCGCGTCCTTCGAGAGCAGCATGCCGCCGAGGGCGCTCTGCTCGGCGAGCATGTCGTGGGGCGGGGTGCGCTCCGGCCGGGGCTTTGCTCCCCCGAGACGCTCGTCGGCGATGTCGGCAATCGACACAGGCACTCCTTCTCGCTATCGGACGCACTCCCCATCAGGACGATTCACGCACGCGAAGCGCAGTGAACCTTCGGGATGTCGACCTCGGGCAGCATCGAATCACGGACCCCCGACATGGACGCGGGGTACGACACGGGTGTGCCCGATGGGATGCACCCACGCTATGGACGACCCCTCCTCCACGCAAACAAGCCTGTGGATAACTCTGTGGAGAGTCTGCGAGAAACGCCGCGATTGCTGTGCACAACTCCTGTGGAGAACTCGGTGGATGATGTGGAATCTCCCGCGCAATACTGCCGCTGACCTGGCCTAAATCTCTCCACAGAAAACCTGTGGGAATCCTGGTTGAAGCAGCGGTTGAAGGTTGCTCGACTTGACAAAAGTGTGTGGACAACACGGGGGATAACTCAGCGAGACAGCTACTCAGAACCGCGCGCGGTGTCAAGTCATGTTCACGTGCGGCGTGTCGGTTGGTTACGCGGCATCCATCGCGTGATAACTGCGCGTTCGCTGAGACTCTGGCCTTCGCCGAGGCACGGGCGTAGAGTCCCCCGACATAGATCACCGTCGATCGACTTTGGGGAGTCAGACATGGATGCCGCGACCGGGCGAAGCGCATTCGGTGCGCTGCGTCTGCTCGGTCTGGCCTTCGTCGCGGCTCTTGCATGGGTCGTTCTGTCGCTCACCCTGTCGACCGCTTCCGCGTCCGCGAACGACGATTCGGGCTCCGGACTCCTCGGCGCCGTCTCGAACACCGTCAGCAGCACGACCGACACGGTGAACGGCGTCGTCGACACCGTGGCATCCGTGGTCCAGGCCGTCGAGCCCGCGGCGGCTCCGGTCGTGGCGGTCGTCCCGGCGCCCGTGAGCGAACCCGTGCAGACTGTCACCGACACCGTGAACACCGTGGTCGACACGGTCGATGACACCGCGGCGAGCGCCGTGGGCACCGTCACCGACACCGTCTCGGACATCGCCGACTCGGGCCTCGTCGGAGCGGTCGTGACCCCCGTCGTCGACACGGTGGTCTCGGTTCCGGTCGTCGGCGACGTCGTGTCGGGCATCGGCCTCGATGACGTCGTGACCGGCGTGGTCGACACCGTCGACGGGACGCTTCCCGTCGTCGTCGGCGAAACCCCCTCCACCGACCCGCTGCCGTCGGCCCTCCCCGGCGGCAGCGCTCAGCCCGTCGCCCCGGCTACGGGCGTCGATGCGGCAGCGCCCGTCGCGGTACCGCCTGAGGCGCCGGTTGCAGAACCCGCCGACGCCGTCCGCGCGACCGTCGCGTCCTTCGCCGGAGCCGCGGCCGCCGCCCCGAGCGCGACCTCCGGCGACAGCTCCGCCCACACCGCGGCACCTCCGGCCGACACGCCTCCCGCGTACGGCCTGGATGATGGCATCCCGGGTTCTGCTTCGGCATCCTTCGCGTCCGGCGGAAGCGGCCCCGCGGCCGCGCGCCTCGACGACCGTTCGGGATCGCCGACCTTCGTTCTTCTCTTCCGCAGCGCACTCGTCGACGACGATCTCCCCGGCGTTCCCACCTTCGCCACTGACGTCTCTCCTGACTGAGGCGGGCCGCGTCGTGCCACGGCACGACAGACGGTCCCGCGCGTTCCGCGCATCCTCATTCACAACCAGGAGAGAACTCTCATGCGCAAGATCTACTCGCGCGCCATCCTCGGCGCGCTGATCGGCGGCGGCTTGGCCGTCGTCGGAGCCGGCATGGCCCACGCCGCGGAGACGTCGGGCACCGACGGCCTCCTCTCGGGCGATCAGGCGATCGTCTCGGTCGACCTGCCCGTCACCATCGGCGGCAACGCCGTGTCCGTCATCGGCGACAGCCATTCCTCGGATGCCAGCACCTCGACGCCCGCGTCGGGTGGCTCCGGCGACGTGGCTTCGGACGGCGGCGACAGCCTCCTCGGCGGCAACCAGGGCGTCGTCTCGGTGGACGTGCCCGTGACCGTCGGCGGGAACGCCGTCTCGGTCATCGGGGACAGCTCGTCGACGGATGCCAGCACCTCGGGGCCCGCGTCGGGTGGCTCCGGCTCCGGCGCCGTGGTTTCGGACGGCGGCGACAGCGTCGGCGGCGGGAACCAGGCCGTGCTGCCCGTGTCGGTTCCGGTCACCGTCGGCGGCAACGCCGTGTCGGTGATCGGCGACAGCACCTCGACGGATGCCACCACCACCGGCGGCACCACCTCGGGCGGTTCCGGTGACGTGATCACCGACGGCACCGACAGCATCCTCGGCGGGAACCAGGCCGTGCTGCCCGTGTCGGTTCCGGTGACCATCGGCGGGAACGCCGTTTCGGTCATCGGGGACAGCCACACCGAGAACGCCGCCACCACCGGCGGCTCGGTCTCGGGTGGCTCGGGCGACGTCGAGACCGACGGCTCGGACAGCATCCTCGGCGGGAACCAGGCCGTCCTGCCGATCTCGCTGCCCGTCACCATCGGCGGCAACGCCGTCTCCGGCATCGGCGACAGCACTTCCGAGCACGCCATCACCACCGGCGGCTTGACCTCGGGTGGCTCGGGCGACGTCGCGACCGGCGGCACCGACAGCATCCTCGGGGGCAACCAGGCCGTGCTGCCCATCTCGCTGCCCGTCACCATCGGGGGCAACGCCGTCTCCGGCATCGGCGACAGCCACACCGAAGACGCCACCACCACCGGCGGCACCTCGGGCGGCCTGCTCGGTGGCATCACCACGGATGGCTCGGACAGCATCCTCGGCGGCAACCAGCTGATCATCCCGATCAGCCTCCCGATCACCATCGGTGGCAACGCGGTCTCGGTCATCGGCGACAGCACCACGGACGGCTCGGAGACGGGCACACCGGGCACTCCCGGAACCCCGGGAACCCCCGGCACCCCCGGCACCCCGGGAACCCCCGGCACCCCGGGAACCCCCGGAACCCCCGGCACCCCGGGAACCCCCGGCACCCCGGGAACGCCCGGAACCCCCGGCGTGACCGGCTCGGTCGCCTCGGTGTCGTCGGTTTCGGCGGTGTCGTCCATGGCCTCGGGTAGCGGTCAGCTGGCCGTGACCGGGGTCGAGAGCGGCATGCTCTGGATCCTGCTCAACGCCGCACTGGTGATGCTCGGCCTCGGAGGCGTCCTGCTCGCCCGCCGTCGCCGCGCGATCGCCTGACACCGACGTCGGGCGGGCTTCGGCACCTCCCGACTCCGGCACCGGATGCCACCCCATTGGGGGGCGTGGCATCCGGTGTCCGGTGTGTCCCGGGTCAACCCCACCTCCCCCGCGGGAGGTGAATCACGGAGCGGAGGATGCATGGCATCCCGCCCGTCCTCCCTCCGCCGAATCCCCTCCCGCGGCCCCGCCTAGGCCGGAACAGCCCCCGTGTGCGACTCGCGCTCCCGGCGACGGGAGGAGAATCACGGAACGGAGGATGCATGGCATCCCTCCCGTCCTCCCTCCGCCGAATCCCCTCCCCCGGTGCACCC
The DNA here is from genome assembly GCF_049739645.1 of Microbacterium sp. SLBN-111. Lineage (NCBI taxonomy): Bacteria > Bacillati > Actinomycetota > Actinomycetes > Micrococcales > Microbacteriaceae > Microbacterium > Microbacterium sp. SLBN-111. The sequence goes on along the minus strand of NZ_JBMGQH010000001.1, from coordinate 1,341,363 downwards.
CCGGCGCCCTGGCGCTTCGCGCAACGCGGACCCATGGCATCCGCCCTCGCGGCCGGGAACCTGGATGCCATCACCCCACCCCCGTGACGAAGGGAGGACCCGGGGCCGACGGAGGACCCCCGGCCCCGAAACCACCCTCCGCTCCTCCCGAACCCTCCGCCGCCCACACGAAACCACGGCTCAGCCGGTCGGGCGCCAGCACTCACGACGCAGCGGAGCCCCGTGGCGCCCATACCCCCGGTGACGAAGGGAGGACCCGGGACCAACGGAGGACCCCCGGCCCCGAAACCACCCTCCGCTCCTCCCGCACCCTCCGCCGCGCACACGCCAAGCGGCGGCTCAGTCCGCGAGGCGCCAGTCCTCGAAACTGAACCCGGGCGAGACGAGGCAGCTCACCACCGCCTCGGTGTCGTCGGCGAGGCGCGCGGACTGCCACACGCCCGCGGGCACCGTGGCCTGCAGCCGCTCCCCCGCCGCGAGGTCGGCGCCGAGCACCACCGACTCGGCGCCCGAAGGCGCTGAACCGGAGCCCCCGAACGACAGCTCGAGGCGGCCCGGACCGTGCCACAGCCACACCTCGTCGCTCGTCACGACGTGCCACGCGCTGTGCTCGCCGGGCGTCAGCAGGTAGTGGATGAGCGTCGCCGCGGGTCGTGCGCCCGCGGGGGTGTCGACCGCGTAGGTGCCGGTCCACATGCGGCGGAACCACCCGCCCTCGGGGTGGGCCTCCAGGTCGAGCAGGCGGGCGGTGGTGGGGCGGTCGTCAGTCACGGGACACTCCGGTCTCTCGGGCGAAGGCGGGGGATGCGAAGCGCACGTCGCCGTCGATGAACGTCGCGGCCGCGCGCCCGGCGCCGTCGACGACGAGGTGCTCGAGCATGTCATCCGCCGCGGCGACGTCGATGTCGAAGAACGCGAGGTCGGCCACGGCGCCGACGGCGAGGTAGCCCGTGCGCTGCGGGCCGGTGTCGAGGCCCATGGCGTGTGCTCCGCCGAGCGTCGCGGCGCGCAGCAGCAGCGCGGCCAGGTCGCGGTGCGCGTAACCCTGGCGCCGCGCGAGCCGGTGCAGCGCGGCCACATCTCCCAGCAGGTCGAGCGACGGCGACGACGACAGCGAGTCGGTCCCCACCGCGATCGCATTGCCCTCGACGAGGTACGCCGCGACGGGCGGCTCGTCGAGCCCGATCACGGCGTTCGACCGCGGGCACAGGGCCACCGTCGTCCCGCGCTGCCGCAGCACCGAACGGTCGCGGGCCGTCATGTAGACGCCGTGGGCGATGTGGCAGTCGGGTCCGAGGACGCCGAGCTCGTCGACGAACTCCGTCGCCCCCGTGCCGAAGCCCTCGTCGCGCAGCGCCTGGAAGCTCGCCGGACGCCGCTCGCGCCACGGCAGCGCCTCGCCGTGCTCACGCTCGAACGCGGCCTCGCCGAGGTGGATGTGCAGCCTGCTCCCCCGCTCGCGCACGATGTCGGGGATCTCCAGCAGCGGCTCGACGTCGAGCGAGTACGGCGCGTGCGGTGACAGGCCGGTTCCGGGCGGCGACGGCAGCGAGTCCAGCCGCGCCTCGACCTCGGCCCTTCCCCGCTCCGCCCAGGCCGCGTTGGTCCAGCTCATCACCTCCCAGTAGGTGATGCCGTGCAGCCCCGCGTCGTGCAGCGCGGAGGCCGCTTCGACGTCGGTGACGATGTCGGCCACGGCGGTCGTGCCGGCGGCGATCATCTGCGCGGCGCCGGTCCTGGCATCCGCCGCCCAATCCAAGCCCGACTCGTAGACCGGCTGGAAGGCCACGGCCCACTCCTCGAACCCCGCGTACGACCCCCGCCCGACCTCGGCCATGCCCGTGTACTGCAGGTGCGAGTGCGCATTGACGAGGCCGGGAGTCAGGATGCCAGGCCAATGCACCTCGTCGAACTCCACGCCGCGCTGGCGCAGTTCGTGCCGCACCCACTCGCGGTCACCGACGTGCCGGATGCGTCCGCCCGCGACGGCGATCGCCCCCTCGACGATGGGCGGGGCGGTGATCGGAAGGACGAGGGATGCCGAATACAGCACGACCCGCGGGCGCTCGGGTGCGCGATCGACGGTCATGCCGACCAGCCTAGGAGTCCCGGTGTGTCGGCCGCGTGTCGGGGGCCCGGGGACACCGCACGTGAGTACACAACGAAGGAGAATCGGGACGCCACATCGCCCCGGTCGCGGAATCTCGCGGTACGGCACGGAGGCCTCTGCGCGTTTCCTTCGCTGTGGATCGATCGTGACGGCGAAGCATCGCCACCCCAACGCAGAACGGCCCCGACCCGCCGAAGCGGGACCGGGGCCGTTCTCGAACGCGAACTACTTCGCGGCGACCACCTGGAGGGTGATCACGGCGGTGAGGTCGTCGCGGAGGCGAACGGTCGCCTCGTGCTCGCCCACCGACTTGATCGCCGAGGTGATCTGGATCTTGCGCTTGTCGAGCTCACCGAGACCGGCGGCCTTGACCGCGTCGGCGACGTCGCCCGTCTTGACGGAACCGAAGAGCCGACCCTCGGCACCGGCCTTGACGGCCAGCTTGACGGTGTTCGACTCGAGCGTGTTCTTCAGGGCCACGGCCTCTTCGTGGTCGTGGATCGCGCGGGACTCGCGAGCGGCGCGGATCGACGCGACCTGCTTCTCGCCACCGCGGCTCCAAGCCACGGCGAAGCCCTGCGGGATGAGGTAGTTGCGGGCGTACCCGCTCTTGACCTCGACAACGTCACCGGCGCTACCGAGCCCGGTGACCTCATTCGTGAGAATCAGCTTTGCCATCGGGTGCTCCTTAGCGGCCGGCGCCGGCGTAGGGCAGGAGAGCCATCTCGCGCGCGTTCTTGATGGCGCGGGCGATCAGGCGCTGCTCCTGCACGGAGACACCGGTGATACGACGGGCGCGGATCTTGCCGCGCTCCGAGATGAACTTGCGGAGGGTTGCGACGTCCTTGTAGTCGATGACGCCGACGCGGATCGCCTTCGCGGGGGCTGCGTTCTTCGCGCCCTTCCGCGGCTTGCGGCGGTCGCCAGTGGCCTTTCCAGCCATGCTTCCTTCTTTCGTGTGGATTCGGATGCCGGGGGCGCTTGCGGCGTCCGGACTCGGCATCCGGAATATCGGGGTTCGTCACGCCGTGGGGCGTAGCGAGATCAGAACGGGGTGTCGTCTCCGTAGGAACCGGGCGTGCTCCAGGCGTCGGCGCCGCCCTGGCTCGACCCGGGGGTCGACCACGGCTCGTCGGAGCCCTGCTGCACCTGCGGGCGCCCGCCGCCACCACCGCCGCCGCCCGAAGAGGCGGCGCGGGTGACCTGGGCGGTCGCGTAGCGGAGCGAGGGGCCGATCTCGTCGACCTCCAGCTCGATCGAGGTGCGGTTGTTGCCCTCGCGGTCCTGGTACGAGCGCTGCTTCAGGCGACCGGTCGCGATGACGCGGGACCCCTTCGTCAGCGATCCGGCGACGTGCTCGGCGAATTCGCGCCACACCGAGGCGCGCAGGAAGAGCGCCTCGCCGTCCTTCCACTCGTTCGCCTGACGGTCGAACGTGCGGGGGGTCGACGCGATGGTGAAGTTCGCCACCGGCAGCCCGTTCTGCGTGTAGCGCAGCTCGGGGTCGGCCGTGAGGTTCCCCACGACGGTGATGACGGTTTCGCCGGCCATCGTCGTTACTTCGCAGCCTTCTCGGCGGACTCGACCTTGCGGGGAGCGGCGGCCTTGCGGGCGGCCTTCTCCTCGGAGCGCTTCGCCTCGGCGGCGACCTGCGCGATGGCTTCCTCGGCACGGAGGACCTTGGTGCGCATGATCTGCTCGCTCAGCTTCAGCTGGCGGTCGAGCTCCTGCGTGGCCTCGCTCGTGGCGGTGAAGTCGACGACGGCGTAGATGCCCTCGTTCTTCTTCTTGATCTCGTAGGCCAGACGGCGGCGTCCCCAGACATCCACCTTCTCGATGGTTCCCCCATCGTTGGTGATGACCTTGAGGAACCCGTCGAGCTTCGGAGCGACCTGGCGCTCGTCGATCTCGGGGTCGAAGATGACCATGAGTTCGTACTGGTGCGTCACTAACCCACCTCCTTCGGACTAGAACGGCTGACGGGCATTTCCCGGCAGCAGGAGGGTGTGGTGCACGTCGTCTCGGGCTTACACGCGCATGGGCGTCGCCAGACAACCTTCATAGTCTAACGGATGCCACCCCGCAGCGGGAATCGAGCATCGTCACTGCGCTCGGTAGCGTGGGGACATGAGTGGTACGCCCCCGGACACCTCAGCCCTGACCGCCCCGGTCGATCGCGCCGCCGTCCGCGCGTTCACCGCGCAGCTGCGCCGCGAGGGGAAGCTGAACAGCGTCGTCGTCGCCACGATCGGGTTCGTGGTGGTGGGGGGCGTCCTGCTGGCGTCGGCGATCCTGCTGGCATCCATCGTGAGCTTCGCGCTCTTCGCCGACGACGGCAGGCCGAGCCCGGTCGGCATCGGCTTCCTGATCTTCTTCGCCGCGGTCATCGCCATGCTCGTGTTCGGATTGACGGCGATGTTCCGCGGCCGCGCGGAGCGCCGCTACCGACTCGCGCACTTCGCCGAGGCGAACGGACTGACGTGGTTCCCCGCCGTCCCGAACCCCGACCTGCCCGGCATGATCTTCGCCGAGGGCCATTCGCGCGAGGCCACCGACGTGATCCACGGCCCGCGCCCGCGCTGGGTCGAGGTCGGCAACTACACGTACAAGACCGGCTCGGGGAAGAGCGAACAGACGCACAAGTGGGCCTACGTCATGCTGCGGCTCGACACCCCGCTCCCCCATATCGTCCTGGATGCCGTGGGTAACAACGGCCTGTTCGGGGCGTCGAACCTGCCGGCGACGTTCTCGCGCGACCAGCGGCTGAGCCTCGAGGGCGACTTCGACCAGCACTTCGCGCTGTACTGCCCGACCGGATACGAGCGCGACGCGCTGTACCTCTTCACCCCCGACGTCATGGCGCGGTTCATCGACAATGCCGCGGCGCTGGACGTCGAGATCATCGACGACCGGCTCTTCCTCTACGCGCGGCGCGAGCTCTCGACCCTCGACCCGGCCGTGTGGCAGTGGATCTTCGGAACGGTGGATGCCATCGACGCCAAGCTCGACCAGTGGGCGCGGTGGCGCGACGAGCGGTTGGCTGCGGCGCCGACGCCCGTGGCATCCGGTGTTCCACTCCTCACTCCCCCGCCCGTCGGGGTCGCCCGCGAAGGACGCCGCCTGCGCCGCGGCTTCTCGTGGGTCGGCGGCGTGCTCGCGGTGCTGGCGATCGGCTGGTGGCTGTTCACCGTGCTCTCCGACACGTTCCTGCGCTGACCCCTCACGCGGGCTAGCGCGTGGAACGCCAGAGCTCACCGACGCTGCTCCTGCGCGACCGGGTCGGGCACCGGGAGGGATGCCAGCAGCCGCTTCGTGTAGTCGTCGGTGGGTTCCGTGAGCACCTGCACCGTCGTGCCCTGCTCGCGGATCACGCCCTGGCGGAGCACCACGATGCGGTCGGCCACCTCGTCGACGACCGCGAGGTCGTGGCTGATGAAGAGGCACGCGAAGCCGAACTCCTTCTGCAGCTGCGCGAACAGCTGCAGCACGCGGGCCTGCACCGACACGTCGAGCGCCGAGGTCGGCTCGTCCGCGATGAGCAGCTTCGGGTCGAGCGCGAGCGCCCGGGCCAGGGACGCGCGCTGACGCTGGCCGCCCGACAGCTCGTGCGGGTACCGGTCGCCGAACGCGGTCGGGAGCTGGACGGCATCCAGGAGTTCGTTCACGCGCGCACGCGCGGCGCGGGCCCCGGACGCGCGCCGGTGCACCAGGAGCGGCTCGGCGATGCACTCGGCGATCGTGAGGAGCGGGTTGAAGCTCGTCGCCGGGTCCTGGAAGACGAAGCCGATGTCGGGGCGGGTCTTCGCGAGCGTGCGGGACTTCGCGCCGCGCATCTCGGTGCCGAGCACCTTCAGCGACCCGCCGACGACGGAGGTGAGGCCCACCATCGCGCGGCCGATCGTCGTCTTGCCCGAGCCCGACTCGCCCACGAGACCGAGCACCTCGCCGGGGCCGATCCAGAAGTCGACGCCCTTCACGGCGATGACGCCGGTCGTGCCGAAGCGTCCCGGGTAGCCGATCTCGACCTTCTCGGCCACGACGAGGCTGCCCTCGGGCGGCGCGGTCGGGGCGGGAGTGTCGAGCGTCTGCTGCGCGCTCTTCCCGCGGCCGACGTGCGGCACGGCGGCGAGCAGCTCGCGCGTGTACTGCTGCTGGGGGGCGGCGAACAGCTCGCGCACGGGCGCCTGTTCGACGATGTCGCCGCGGTACATCACGATGACCCGGTCGGCGAGGTCGGCGACCACGCCCATGTTGTGGGTGATGAGCACGATCGTCGCGCCGAACTCGTCGCGGCACGTGCGCAGCAGGTCGAGGATCTCGGCCTGCACCGTGACGTCGAGCGCCGTGGTCGGCTCGTCGGCGATGATCAGGCCCGCGTTGAGCACGAGCGCCATCGCGATCACGACGCGCTGCTTCTGCCCGCCCGAGAACTGGTGCGGGTAGTCGTCGACGCGCTTCTCGGGATTCGGGATGCCGACCCGGCGCAGGATGTCGACGGCCTGGGTCTTCGCCTCGGCCCGCGACATCTTGCCGTGGGCGCGCAGGCCCTCGGCGATCTGCCATCCCACCGTGTAGACGGGGTTCAGCGCGGTCGACGGCTCCTGGAAGACCATCGCGGCATCGTGTCCGCGCATCGCGCGCAGCTGCGCGTGGGTCGCGTGGACGATGTCGGTCTCGTCGCCGTCGCGGCCGCGGACGATCACGGCGCCCGACAGCGTCGCCGTCTCGGGCAGCAGCCCCAACAGCGTGTTGGCCGTGACGGTCTTACCCGACCCGGACTCGCCGACGATCGCGAGCACCTCGCCGGCGTGCGCCTCGAGCGAGATGCCTTTGATGGCCGCGACGGGGTCGCCGTCGGTCGCGAAGGTGACCCGCAGGTCGTCGATGCGGGCGACGGGTGCAGTGGTGCCGGTCATGAGGGGCTCCCCTCGGAAGAAGTGGATGCCGGGGGCCCGGCGGGAGCGGCGGTCGCCGAGGTCGGAGCCGGGGCGGGGTCGACCGCGGTGACGGGCGCGGGAGCGCGTCCGGCGCGGCGGCGCGTGCGGAGCCGCGGGTCGCTGAGGTCGTTGAGGCTCTCGCCGACGAGCGTGATGCCGAGCACGGCGAGCACGATCGCGACGCCCGGCGGGATCGCCGTCCACCAGATGCCGCTGGTCACGTCGCTGACCGCGCGGTTGAGGTCGTAGCCCCACTCCGCCGCGGCCGTGGCCTCGATGCCGAAGCCGAGGAAGCCCAGGCCCGCGAGGGTCAGGAGCGCCTCCGAGGCGTTGAGCGTCACGACGACCGGCAGCGAGCGCGTGGAGTTGCGCAGTACGTGGCGGAGCAGGATGCGCGCGGTCGGCACGCCGATCACGCGGGCCGACTCGACGAACGGCTCCGCCTTGACGCGCACCACCTCGGCACGGATGACGCGGAAGTACTGCGGCACGAACACGACGGTGATCGAGATCGCGGTCGCGAGGATGCCGCCCCACAGCGTGGATTGGCCGCGCGTGATCGCGATGGACATCACGATCGCGAGGAGCAGCGACGGGAAGGCGTAGATCGCGTCGGCCAGCACCACGAGGATGCGGTCGATCCAGCCGCCGAAGTAGCCGCTGACCAGGCCCAGGAAGATGCCGAGGAAGATCGAGAACACGATCGCGCAGAGGATCACGAGGAGCGCGGTCTGCGCACCCCAGATCACGCGGGACAGCACGTCGTACCCGCCGACCGTGGTGCCGAGCAGGTTCATCGCGCTCGGCGCCTGCTGCGTGCCGAACTTCACCCCGTTCGCCTCCTGCTGCGCGAAGCCGTAGGGGGCGAGGACCGGCGCGAGCACGGCGACCAGCACGAAGACGATCGTGATGACGAGACCGATCACGAGCATCGTGCGCTGCAGCCCGACGCTGCGACGCAGGTGGGACACGATCGGCAGGCGGTCGCGCAGCGGGACCTTGCGCTCCGTCAGAGCGGCGGGGGTCGTGGCATCCGTCATGTCAGTACCTCACTCGCGGGTCGATGATCGCCGCGATGACGTCGACGAGGAAGTTCGTCACGGCGACGATCAGCGCGATCATCACGACGATGCCCTGCACCGCCACGAAGTCGCGCGCCTTCAGGTACTCGCTGAGCATGAAGCCCAGCCCCTTCCACTCGAACGTGGTCTCGGTGAGCACCGCGCCGCCGAGCAGCAGGGCGATCTGCAGGCCGATCACCGTGATGATCGGGATGAGCGCCGGGCGGTACGCGTGCTTGGTGACCAGGCGGAACTCCCCCACACCGCGCGACCGCGCCGACGTGACGTACTGCGCGCCGAGCGTGCCGATCACGTTGGTGCGCACGAGTCGCAGGAAGATGCCGGCGGTCAGGATGCCGAGCGCCAGACCCGGCAGGATCGCGTGGGTCAGCACGTCGCCGACCGCGGCTCCGTCGCCGAGGCGGATGGCATCCAGGAGGTATATGCCGCTGGGGTTATCGAGGCCTTGGAGCTTCAGCTCGGTGCGGGTGCTGGCGCGGCCGGCGACCGGCAGCACGCTCAGCCACACCGCGAAGACGAGCTTCAGCAGGAGGCCGACGAAGAAGATCGGGGTGGCGTAGCCGAGGATCGCGCCGATGCGCAGGACCGCGTCGGGCCAGCGGTCGCGGCGATAGGCGGCGAGCAGACCGAACGGGATGCCGACCAGCAGCGCCACGACGAGCGCGTAGATCGCGAGCTCGAGAGTGGCCGAGCCGTATTGGAGCAGGATGCCGAGGACCGGACGGTTGTCGGTCAGCGTAGTGCCGAAGTCGCCGCGCAGCACTCCCCAGATGTACTCGAAGTACTGCTCGTAGAGCGGGCGGTCGTAGCCGGCCTCGTGGATGCGCTCCGCGAGCTGGTCGGGTGGGAGGCGTCCTCCGAGCGCGGCGGTGATCGGGTCGCCCGTGACCCGCATGAGCAGGAACACCACGGTCACGAGGATGAAGACCGTGGGGATGATCAGCACGAGGCGGACGAGGATGTAGCGCCAGAGACCGCCGCCCTTGGGGGCGACGGGCGCGGCGATGACGGGGGCGTCGACGGCGGTGGCCATGGGAACCTAACGAGAGGAACGCAGCGGGTGCCCGGCCCCGCGAGGGACCGGGCACCCGGCGTCGATTACTTGTTCAGCGGGGCGTAGCGGAACTTGAAGGAACCGTCGAGGACGGCGCCCTTCACGCTCGAGCCGACGATCGCGACCTGCTTGCCCTGGAGCAGCGGGAGGGTCGAGAGGTCGGCCGCGACCGCGTCCTGGATCTTGCCGATCTCGTCCTCGCGCGTGGCCTTGTCGGTCTGCGTCGCCTGGTCGACGATCATCTTCTGGACGTCGGCGTTGTCGTAGTGGTTGCCGAGGAAGTTGTCCAGCGAGAAGAACGGGGTCAGGTAGTTGTCGGCATCCGAGTAGTCCGGGAACCAGCCGAGCTGGTAGGCGGGGTACACGTCGGCGACGCGGTCCTTGGTGTACTGCACCCACTCGGTCTGCGCGAGGTTGACGGTGAACAGGCCGTCCTTCTCGAGCTGCGCCTTGACCGCGGCGTACTCGTCACCCGACGAGGGGCCGTAGTGGTCGCCGTTGTACTGCAGGTTCAGCGTGACGGGCGTCGTGATGCCGGCCGCGGCGAGCGTGGCCTTGGCCTTCGCGGCATCCGGAGCGCCGTTCCCGTCGCCGTACAGACCCTTGAGTGCCTCGTTGGCGCCCGCGAGACCCTGCGGAACGTAGGAGTAGAGCGGCGAGTAGGTGTCCTTGTAGACGTCGGTCGCGATCGCCTGGCGGTCGATGAGGTCGGCCGCGGCCTGACGGACGGCGAGCGACTTGGCCGCGTCGGCCTCGGGGGTCTTCGCGCCGAAGGGCATGGTGTCGAAGTTGAAGACGATGTAGCGGATCTCGCCGCCGGGGCCGTCGACGACCTTGACCGCGTCGTTCTTCGACAGGTCGTCGATGTCGGTCGCGCTCAGGCTGCGGTACGCGACGTCGATCGCGCCCGACTGCACGTCCAGCTTCAGGTTCGAGGCGTCGGCGTAGTACTTGGCCGAGATGCCGCCGTTCTCCGGCTTCGGCAGCGAGCCCTGGTAGTCGGCGTAGGGCTTGTACGAGATGAGCTCGTTCAGCTTGTACGAGTCGATCGTGTACTGACCGGCGAAGGCCTTGCCCTGGACGATGGTGTCGTCCGGCGTGACGGCGTCGGCGGAGAAGACCTCTTCATCGACGATCGGCGCGGCCGGGCTCGACAGGATCTGCGGCCAGACCTGGTCGTTGCCGTTCTTCAGCGTGAAGACGACGGTGGTGTCGTCGGGCGTCGAGACGCTGTCGAGGTTGCCGAGCAGCGACGACGGGCCGTTGGGGTCGGCGATCTTGACCTGGCGGTCGAACGAGAACTTCACGTCGGACGACGTGAGGTCGTGGCCGTTCGCGAACTTCAGTCCCGACTTGAGCTTGACCGTGTACTCGGTCGGCGAGGTGAACTCGGCCGACTCGGCGATGTCGGGGGTGACCTCCGACGTGCCGTACTGGCTGTTAAGGAGGAACGGGTAGACCTGGGTCATCACGGCGAACGAACCGTTGTCGTACGAGCCGGCCGGGTCGATCGAGCTGATCTTGTCCGTCGTGCCGATGACGAGCGGGTCGGTCGAGCCGCTGTCCGAGCCGTTGTCTCCCCCACCGGCGGAGCAGCCCGCCAGGACGAGAGCCGAGACGCCGACGGCGCCGAGAGCGAGGCCGAGACGGCCTCGACCACTGTTGTGCAGTGTCATGGAGTTACCTCTGCTGTGAAGTGTCGATCGCGACAAGTGCCGCAGTCCTTCGGACATCTTTGTCGTCGGCAGGCCACACACCAACTATTGGCCTGTCTTTTTACGATAACGAAACCTCGAACATTCTCCGGTTCCCCGGATGCCGCGTCGGAGATGTTCCGGGCGAAAGCGCTCCCGGGACGCTCAACGCAACGGGTGGGTCAGCGCCGGCGCGATCGGGCTCCACGCCTCCGCGTGGCTTCAGGGCATCGGTCGGGCGAGCGCCGGCGCGATCGTGCTCAGCGCCTCCGCGGCGGCCTCGCGGGCCGACGGGGACTCGCCGATCGCCCAGGATTCCACGGCCACGGTCAAGGCCGCGATCGTCGCGGCGGCCAACCCGCGCACGGCGAGCGCGCCCAGATCGGGCCGCTCGCGTTGGAACAGCTCGACGAGGTCGTCCTGCGCCTGGCGGCCCGCTGCGAGCCAGGACGCGCGCAGCGCCGGCGTCTGCACGATGATGCGGGTCAGTCGCCGGCGCATCTCGGGCTCCACGGCGATCGACTCCACGAACCCGTCGACCACGGCCGCGAGCAGTGGCCCCGGCAAGTGCGCGGCGAGGTGACGGATGAACGTGGCGGGACCGTCGGCCAGCTCCCCCACCAGCGTGCCGTCCTTGCTCGCGCAGTGCCGGTAGAACGTGCGCATCGAGATTCCCGCGCGGTCGGCGATCTGCTCCACGGTCGTCTGCTCGTAACCCTGAGCCTCGAAGAGGTCGGCGGCGGCGGCTTCGATGAGGGCCATCGTCTCGACGCGGCGCCGCGCGCGCAGCGTCGAGACGGGGGGAACACGGCTCTCGGGCATGGGCCAAGTATGCCGTTCTCTCTGGTGGCACATATACGCAAAGTGGCAGACTGTGCCACGAGCGGATCGCTCAGTTTCGAAGGAGAACAACATGTCCGAAATCTCGTTCGTCGGCAGAGTGGCCATCGTCACCGGTGCCGGCGGAGGACTGGGGAAGGCCCACGCGCTCGAACTCGCTCGACGAGGCGCCAAGGTGGTCATCAACGACCTCGGCGGAGACATCACCGGCGCGAACGGCGGCACCGCGATGGCCGACGACGTGGTCGCCGAGATCCGGGCCGCCGGCGGCGAGGCAGTCGCCAACTACGACTCGGTCGCCACGCCCGAGGGGGGACGAGGGATCGTCGAGACCGCGCTCGACGCCTTCGGCGGGGTGGACATCCTCGTCAACAACGCGGGGAACATCCGCAACGCACCCTTCACGGATCTCACGCCGGAGTCCGTGGAGTCGCTGCTCGCCGTCCACGTCAAGGGCGCCTTCAACGTCACGCAGCCGGCGTTCGAGGTCATGCGGGACAACGGCTACGGACGCATCGTGTTCACGTCGTCGGCGGCCGGCCTCTTCGGCTCGATCCAGCAGGCGAACTACGCCGCCGCGAAGGGAGCCGTCTTCGGCCTGGCGAACGTCGTCGCGCTCGAGGGCAAGCCCCACGGCATCCTGGTCAACACCATCCTCCCCGCCGCGAACAGCCGCATGGCGGCCGACATGAACCCCGAACAGTTCGTCGGGATGCCGACGACCCCCGCGCACGGCGAGCCCGAGATGATCACGGCGATGGTCGCCTACCTCGCCAGCGAGCAGAACACCGCGACGCGCGAGCTGTACTCGATCGCGCGGGGCCGATACGCCCGCGTGTTCATGGGCGTCGCACCGGGGTGGCACGTCCCGCACGACGAACCGGTCGCCACCGCCGACGACGTCGCCGCCCACATCGACCGTATTCGCGACCTCGAGGGCTACGCGGTCCCCGAGTCCATGGTCGCCGAGTTCGCGCTCGTCCCGTGACCACGGCATCCGCGGGCACGACGCCCCGCACGTACGTCGTCACCGGTGCCGGATCCGGGATCGGCGCGGCCACCACCGCTCTCCTGCGGTCCCGCGGGCACCGCGTCGTGGGAGTCGACCTGCGCGGCAGCGACGTCGACGCCGACCTCTCGACCGGGGCGGGCCGCGGATCGTTGGCCGACGCGGTCCGCGCCGCGACCGGCGACACCATCGACGGCGTCATCGCCGTCGCGGGTGTGGCTCTTCCCACGTCTCTCACGGCACGCGTCAACTACTTCGGCGCGATCGCGACCCTCGAGGAGCTCCTACCGCTGCTGCGAAAGTCTCCCGCACCGCGCGCCGCGGTGGTCGCCTCCTTCTCCGCCCTCCAGCAGAACGACGCCGAACTGGTGTCGCTGCTCCGCTCGGGCGACGAGGATGCCGCGATCGCGCGCGCCGATCGGCTCGCTTCCGAAGGCCTGGGCGATCTCATCTACCCGTCGACGAAGCGCGCGATCGCCGAGTGGGTGCGCGAACGGGCGGTGACGCCCGAGTGGGCGGCATCCGGAATCCCGCTCAACGCGGTCGGACCGGGCATCATCCTCACGCCAATGACCGAACCCCTGCTGGCCACCCCTGAGGGACGCGACGCGCTCATGCAGGTCGTGCCGATGCCCCTGGCCGGACCGGCTCGCCCCGAGGCGATCGCCGAGGTGCTGGCCTGGCTCACGGACGCACCGAACGCGCATATGACGGGCCAGGTGGTGTTCGTCGACGGCGGTGCCGATGCGGTGATCCGCGGGCCGCGCGTGTTCGATTGACCGTGCGGGTGGGCGTCCGCGCGGGCGCCCACCCTCCACGTCAGTGCGCCGACCAGCCGCCGTCCATCACGTAGCTCGTGCCGGTGACCATCGCGGCATCCGGTCCGGCCAACCACAGCGCGAGTGACGCGACCTCGGACGGCTCGACGAGCCGCTTGATCGCGGCATCCTTCAGCAAGACCGTCTCGAGCACCTCGGACTCCGGGATGCCATGTGCCCGCGCCTGGTCCGCGAGCTGCTTCTCGACGAGCGGCGACCGCACGTATCCGGGGTCGATGCACACGCTCGTGACGCCGTGGCGTGCGCCCTCGAGGGCCGTGGTCTTGGAGAGTCCCTCCAGGCCGTGCTTGGCGGTGACGTACGCGGACTTGTATTCCGATGCGCGTATACCGTGCACGCTCGACACGTTCAGCACCCGGCCGAAGCCGCGCTCGTACATCCCGGGGAGGGCCGCGCGAATGAGGAGGAACGGGGCCTCGAGCATGAGCCGCAGCATGAACGAGAAGCGCTCGGGGGCGAAGTCCTCGATCGGGCTCACGTGCTGGATGCCGGCGTTGTTGACGAGGATGTCGACGTCGAGGCTCAGATCGGCCAGGGCCGCGGTGTCCGACAGGTCGACGGCCCACGCGCGGCCGCCGATCTCGGCGGCGAGGGCTTCAGCACCCTCGGCGTTGAGATCGGCGACCGTGACGGTGGCGCCGGCCTCGGCGAACGCGCGCGCGATCGCCGCTCCGATGCCGCTGGCACCGCCGGTGACGAGGGCGCGACGCCCGCTGAGGTCGATGCTCATGTGTCCTACTTTCCCCGCGCGGCGAGCTGGGCGTCCGCGGCGTCGATGTCGCGCAGCGAGATGCCCCGCGTCTCTTTCAGTGACAGTACGGCGATGGCGGTCAGCACGCAGGCCGCCACGATGTACAGAGCGATCGGCAGCCACGACCCGGTGTCCTTGAGCCACTGCGTCGCGAGGATCGGCGCGAGCGAACCGGCGAGGATCGCGGTGACCTGGGCGCCGAGCGAGACGCCCGAGTAGCGCATGCGGGTCGGGAACAGCTCGGCCATGACCGCCGGCTGCGGCGCGTACATGCCGGCGTGGAACACGAGTCCGAGCGCCACGGCGGCCACGATGACGACGGGGTTCAGCGTGTCGAACATCGGGAAGGCGAAGAACGCCCAGGCCGCGCTGAGGATCGCGCCGGTGAGGTACACGGGCTTGCGGCCGATGCGGTCGGCGAGGCGCCCGATCGGGGGGATCACGGCGAAATGGATGACGTGCGCGATCAGCAGCGCGAGGAGCAGTTGGCTCGTGTCGTACGAGTGCACGACCTTCAGGTAGACGATCGAGAAGCTCACGACGATGTAGTAGACGATGTTCTCCGCGAAGCGCACGCCCATCGCCTGGATGACGCCCTTCGGGTACCGGCGCAGCACCTCGACGACACCGAACGACGTCGCCTTCTCCTGCTCGACCTGCTTCTTCGCCTCGAGGAAGATCGGCGCCTCCTCGACGTGCGTGCGGATGTAGAAGCCGACCAGCACGATCACGGCCGAGAGCCAGAACGCGACGCGCCAGCCCCAGTCGAGGAACGCGGCGGGGGAGAGGGCGAACGACATAATCAGCAGGACCGTCGTCGCCAGCAGGTTGCCGACCGGAACCGCGGCCTGCGGCCAGCTCGCCCAGAACGCGCGCGAGCGGTTCGGGCTCTGCTCGGCGACCAGCAGGACGGCACCGCCCCACTCACCGCCGACCGCGAAGCCCTGGATGAAGCGCAGCGCGACGAGCATCGCGGGCGCCCAGTACCCGACGGTCGCGAAGCCGGGGAGGCATCCCATCAGGAAGGTGGCGGCGCCGACGATGATGATCGTCGCCTGCAGCGTCGGCTTGCGGCCGAACCGGTCGCCGATCTGCCCGAAGACGATGCCGCCGAGCGGGCGGGCGACGAAGCCGACCGCGTACGTGACGAAGGCGGCGATGATGCCGTCGAGCGGTGAGCCCGACGACGGGAAGAAGTACGTGCCGAAGACGAGGCTCGCGGCGGTGGCGTAGAGGAAGAACTCGTACCACTCGACGACCGTGCCGGCCATGGAGGCGGCGACGACGCGACGGATCTTGCTGGTCGAGATTTCGGGGGAGGCGCTGCGTTGCGCGGCGGCGGGGGATTCCATGCTGCTCCTTCGGTGTCGACGGTGACATCCGGGGATGAGTCTGCGCGGCGTCGGGTTTTGCGGCAATGCCCAGTGCTGCCGACCCGGTGTGCAGAATTGCACACATGGATGCCACGAACGTCCGCGCCGACGACCTCTTGATGCTGCTCGCGGTCGCCCGCACGGGTCGCTACACCGCCGCCGCGCAGGTCCGCGGCGTCGACCACACCACCGTCGCCCGGCGCATCGCGGCGCTCGAGGACGCGCTCGGCGGCCGGGTCGTCGCCGCCTCGGGCCGCGGGTGGGAGCTGACGGCGCTCGGAAAGCACGCGGTCGAGACAGCCGGACGCATCGAGGCCGCGATGTCGCGGCTGTCGGGCGGGGGAGAGGAGCCGGATCCCGTCTCGGGCGTCGTGCGGATGTCGGCGACCGACGGATTCAGCGCCTACGTCGCGGCTCCCGCGATCGCGGCCCTGCGTCAGCGGCATCCCGAGCTGACCGTCGAGATCGTAGCCACGCAGCGGAGGGCCGCGCTGCACCGGCCGGGCTTGGACCTCGAGGTCGTGGTGGGGGAGCCGCAGTCGTCGCGCGGGACCGCGACGCGTCTCGGCACCTACACGCTCGGCATGTACGCCTCCCGGGCGTATCTCGAACGCGAGGGGACGCCCCGCGACCTGGCCGAGCTCGAGCAGCACCGGCTCGTGTACTTCGTCGACTCGATGCTGCAGGTGGAGGCGCTCGACCTTCCGCGGCGGCTCGTGCCGCGCATGCGCGACGGCGTGACGTCGACCAACGTGTTCGTGCACGTGGAGGCGACACGCGTAGGTGCCGGAATCGGAATGCTTCCGTGCTTCGCCGCCGACCGGCATCCGGATCTGGTCCGACTCCTGCCGTCCGTTGTGGCGGAGAGGCTCTCGTACTGGATGATCGTGCGCGCGGATTCGCTGCGGATCCCCGCCGTCGCGGCCCTGGCCGACGCGCTCCGCGCCCAGACCGCCGCCGCGCAGTCCATGCTCGACGGGGCATAGACGGCTTCCCGCAGCTTCGCGCCGCGGTCAGGTGGCGGGTTCAGCGCGCGGCACCCCGTTCAGTGTCCAAGACACGCGGACCGGGCCTGGCGGCATCCGCGTGTCCTGGACACTCAATCGGGTTCTGGGCGGCGGGGATCCAGGCCGGTCTGACGGGCGCCGCATCGGTCGATGCGTCCAAGACACGCCGCATGGCGCGGTGCAGATGCGGCGTGTCCTGGACACTCGGCTTCCGAACGGCGGGTCAGCGCGCGGCGGCCGGCCCTCCCCGGCCGTTCAGTGTCCAAGACACGCGGACCGGGCCTGGCGGCATCCGCGTGTCTTGGACACTCGATCGGGTTCGTCGACGTGAACCTCAGCGCCGGGCGACGCCGATCGGATCGCCGGTGCGGGCGAGGTCCGCCTCGAGGTCGCGCACGATCGGGATCACCGTCTCGCCGAACCGCTCGAGTTCCTCCTGGAAGTGCAGGAACCCGAGGAGGAAGAGGTCGACACCGCGCTTCTTGTACTCGATGATGCGCTCCGCGATCTGCTCGGCATCACCGAACAGCTGCGTACGGAACCCGTCGTTGTACTGCACCAGGTCGTCGAACGTCGAGTCGGCCCACATGCCCTTCTTGTCGGCGGTGGAGTTCCCCGCCTCCTGCACGCTCTTGCGGAAGCCTTCGACGGCACCGCCGTCGGCATGCGCGATGATCTCGCGGAGCTGCTCCTCGGCCTCCGCGCGGCTGTCGCGCTGGATGACGAAGCCGTTCAGGCCGAAGCGCGTGCGGCGACCGTGTTCGGCCGCGATCCGGCTCACGTCGTCGTACTGCTCGGTGAAGCCGTCGAAGTCCTTGCCGTTCGAGAAGTACCAGTCGGCGTAAGCGCCGCCGTTGAACCGCGCCGCCGTGGAGTTGCCGCCCTGGAAGATGTCGGGGTGGGCGCGACCCGGCACGTCATAGGGGAACGGGCGCAGCGTGAAATCGGTGATGTCGTAGTACTTGCCGTGGAACGAGAACTTCTCCTGGGTCCAGAGTCCCCGCAGGACCTGGATGAACTCGGCCGCGCGCTCGTAGCGCTCGTCGTGCTCGAGCCATTCGAGGCCGAGGTCGGTGTACTCGTCCTTGAACCAGCCGCTGACGACGTTCACGGCGGCGCGGCCGTGCGAGAACTGGTCGGCGGTGTTGATGAACTTCGCCAGGACGGCCGGATGCCAGATCCCGGGGTGGATGGCCGAGATCACGTTCAACTTCTCGGTGGCCAGGAGCAGCGCGAGGCTGATCGACGTCGACTCGTGCTGCTGCGCGGCGCCGTAGCTCGAGGCGTACCGCACCTGGCTCAGCGCGTACTCGAAGCCGACGCGTTCGGCCGTGCGGGCGAGTTCGACGTTGTAGTCGAGGCCCCAGTCGGTGCGCTGCTCGATCGAGCTGATCACCAGGCCCCCGCTGACATTGGGGACCCAGTAGGCGAACTTCAGGAGCTCGTGCGTGGGGGCGATGTCGGTCATGGGGGTCTCCTCGGGGATCGGAACCCGGCTACGGTTGCACCCCCTCCGACGGGGGTCAACGGCGTGTGACGGCCCGTGTCCCCGCGTGACGACACACGCCGTCGGGCCGGGTGAGGATGGATGCCATGACCTCCCCCCAGCGCGTGCGTTTCGGCTACTGGACCCCGATCTTCGGCGGATGGCTCCGCAACGTCGATGACGAGCAGACGCCGGTGTCGTTCGCGCACATCGCGGAGATCGCGCGAGCGGCCGAGGAGGGTGGCTTCGACCTCACGCTCATCCCCGAGCTGAACCTCAACGACATCAAGGGCGTCGAGGCGCCGTCGCTCGATGCGTGGGCGGTGACCGCGGGGCTCGCCGCTTTGACCTCGAAGCTCGAACTGCTCGCGGCCGTGCGGCCGGGGTTCCACAACCCGTTCCACACGGCGAAGCAGGCGGCCACGATCGACGAGATCAGCGAAGGGCGGTTCACCCTCAACGTGGTGTCGGCGTGGTGGGCCGAGGAGGCGAAGCAGTACGACGGCCTGTTCAGCGCGCACGACGACCGCTACGCGCGCACGATCGAGTGGGTCGAGGTGCTCCGCGGACTGTGGACGGAGACGCCCTTCGCCTACGCGGGGGAGTACTACCGCACCGAGGGCACGTTCCTCGAGCCGAAGCCGCGCGTGATCCCGCGCCTGTACGCGGGCGGCGAGAGCGAGGCCGGACGCACCGCAATCACGCGCTTCGCCGACGCGTACCTCACGCACGGCGGCACCCTCGGCGAGCTCGAGGTGAAGGTCGCCGACATGCGACGCCGCCGCGCGGAAGCCGGCGCCGCGCCGTTCGAGGCGTTCGGCATGGCCGCGTACGGGATCGTGCGCGACACCGAGGAAGAGGCCCAGGCCGAGGTGGACCGCATCACCGACGTGCGCGGGGGAGCGGCCTACGGCTCGTACCAGGAGTTCGTGAGCAAGTCGAAGCTCGACACCCAGGTCGACCTCAAGGAGTACTCGGTCTCGAACCGGGGCCTGCGCCCGAACCTCGTCGGCACACCCGACCAGGTCGCCGAGCGCATCGTCGCCTTCGCGAACGTCGGCGTCTCGACGCTGCTGCTGCAGTTCTCGCCGCACCTGCCCGAGCTGCAGCGTTTCGCCGCCGAGGTCATCCCGCGCGTGCGCCGGCTCGAGGCGCTGCGCGACGCCTGAGCCGGGTGACTCCCGGGGGTTCGGCTGCCATCGGTGCCGCATCTGCAGGTTCAGTGTCCAAGACACGCGGACCGGATGCCACGGCATCCGCGTGTCCTGGACACTCAACGCCGGAGCGACGAAGCGCCGAAGCGCCGCGTCGCCACTCCGCCCGCCGC
The DNA here is from genome assembly GCF_049739645.1 of Microbacterium sp. SLBN-111. NCBI lineage: Bacteria > Bacillati > Actinomycetota > Actinomycetes > Micrococcales > Microbacteriaceae > Microbacterium > Microbacterium sp. SLBN-111. Next base: position 1,321,854 of record NZ_JBMGQH010000001.1, on the reverse strand, counting down.
GCGGCCCCGCGCCCGCGCCGGTCGCGCGAAGCCCGCCCGCGCCCGCCGCGCGGCCCCGCGCCCTACGCCGCCGCGCGGAGCGCCTGCTCGAGGTCGGCGATGAGGTCGCCGGCATCCTCGAGTCCGATCGACAGGCGGATGAGCCCGTCGTGGATGCCGAGGCGGTCGCGGATTTCCTGCGTGAACCCGAGGTGCGTCGTGGTGGCGGGGTGCAGCGCCATCGAGCGCGTGTCGCCGATGTTGGTCATGCGGCTGAACAGGCGCAGCGCGTCGAAGAAGCGCTCGGCGCCCTCGCGGCCACCGCGCACGGTGAACGAGAACACCGAGCCGGTGAGTCCGCCGTAGTCGCGCACGGCGAGCGCGTGCTGCGGGTGCGACGGGAGCCCCGCGAAGTCGACGCTCTCGACGAGCTCGTGGCCGTCGAGCCACTCCGCGATCTCGCGAGCGGATGCCAGGTGCTGACGCATCCGCACCGACAGCGTCTCCATGCCTTGCTGCAGCAGGAAGCCGTTCAGCGGCGACAGCGCGGGTCCGGTGTCGTTGGCGATGCCGAACCGCAGGTACAGCTCGAAGGCCCGGGGGCCGAAGGCCTCGACGAACGACGGGTATCCCGCGGCGGGGGTCTCGGTGATACCCGGATACGGTCGCGATGACCCGGCCCAGTCGAACGTGCCACCGTCGACGACGGCACCGGCGAGGTTGGCGCCGTGACCCGACAGGAACTTCGTCGCGGAGTGCACGACGATGTGCGCACCCTGCTCGAGGGGACGCAGCAGGTACGGCGTCGCGATCGTGTTGTCGACGACGACCGGCAGGCCGTGGCGCGCGGCGATCCGTGCGACGTGCGAGATGTCGACGACGTCGTTCTTCGGGTTCGGGAGCGTCTCGGTGAAGATCGCCTTCGTCTCGGGGCGGATCAGGGCGTCCCACTCGGCGTCGTCCTCGGGGTCCCAGACGTACTCCACGGTGACGCCGAGGCGCGCGAACGTGCGGCCGAACAGCACCCGCGTGCCGCTGTAGATGCTCGCGGTCGACACGATGTGCTCGCCCGCGCCCGCGAGGCCGAGCAGCGTCGTGGTGATCGCGGCCTGCCCCGACCCGACGACGAGCGCACCCGTTCCCCCCTCGAGCGACGCGAGGCGCGCCTCGGCGACCTGGTTCGTTGGGTTGAGGTTGCGCGAGTACAGGTGCCCCAGGTCGGTGCCGGCGAAGCGATCGGTCGCCTCCTGGAACGACGCGAACCGATACGCCGCCGAGAGGTGCACGGGCGTCACACGCGAGCCGTGCGTGAGGTCTTCGACCTCGCCGGCGTGCACCTGTCGGGTCGCGAACCCGAAGCCGTCCCAGTCGCGATGGGGTTCAGCCACGCACACCCACCGCCTCGTGCGGCAGCAGGGCACCGAGCCAGCGCGCGATCTCGCGCGGACCGGAACGGGGAGCGGATGCCTCGACGTCGGGGTTGTAGTTCGTGTTGGTGTTCACGTCGTAGGTGACGACGCGGCCGTCACGGGTCTCGATGAACTCGATGCCGGCGACGCCGATGCCCTCGGCCGCGAGAAACGCGAGGTACCGGTCGATGAGCGCAGGATCGACGTCGTCGCGGAGACGGAACAGGGGCTCGGGCTCCACGCCGTCGGCACCGGGGATCGCGCACGCCTCGGCCGGGCACAGCTCGAAGCTGCCCGCGCTCGTGTCGACCCGGACGGCGTAGACGAACTCGCCCCCGACGAACTCGGCGCGCGTGATGAACGGCGATCGGGCGACCAGCAGCTCCTGCAGCAGGCTGATGCCGTCGGGTGAGGGCTCGAAGTCGGGGCTGTCGACCCACGCCGCGAACTCGGCGTGCGACTCCCACCGGCGTACGCCCAGGCCCTTGCCGCCCTGGTTGTGCTTGCTGATGAAGGGCGCCTCGAACTCCTCGGCCTTCGCCGCGAGCTGCGCGGTGCCGAACACGGCCGTCGTGCGCGGAACCTCGATGCCCGCGTGCCGGAGCGCGGCGTGCTGCGCCACCTTGCTGACCTCGAGCTCGAGGATGTCGGCGCCGTTCACGACCGTTCGGCCCCACGACGCGAGCCAGCGCAGCACGGCACGGCCGTACTCCTTGCTCGCCGCGTGGTCACGCGTGTGCGCGGACGCACTCAGCCGCGACCAGAACACGCCCTCCGGCGGCTCGACGGAGAGATCGATGGACCCGTCGGTCAGCAGCCACTCCTCGAGCGGCACCCCCTCCGCCTCGAAGGCCGCCTGGAACGGCGGAAGCCACTGGGGGTTCTCATGGATCACGTACACACTGCCCGACATGCCCGTCAGGCTAACCCGGGCCTCCGACACCGGCACAGGCCCTCGTCACGCGCGGTCACGACGGCCCCTCGATCCAAAGGCGCGGCCTGGCGCCCTGGCATCCACGTGTGTATCGTCGCAAGGCTGTGCCGTCGGAAGGGATGCCATGACCACCGAGTACCTCGATGCGAACCGCGCCAACTGGAACGAGCGCGCCACCCTGCACGCCGCCCGCGACGGGTCGGGCTACGGCGTGCTGCGCTACGTGGAGGACCGCGCCGTGCTGAGCGACGTCGTGCGCTTCGACCAGCCGCTGCTCGGCGACCTCACCGGCAAGCGGGCCGTGCACCTGCAGTGCCACATCGGCACCGACACGCTGTCGCTCGCGCGCCTCGGCGCCCGGGTGACGGGTCTGGACTTCTCGGAGAACGCCGTCGCGGAAGCCCGGCGTCTCGTGGCCGAGACCGGAGATGCCGTCGATTTCGTCCAATCGGACGTCGCGCACGCCCTCGACGTCCTCCCGACAGGCGCGTTCGACCTCGTCTACACGGGCATCGGGGCGCTGTGCTGGCTGCCGTCGATCACGGAATGGGCCGGTGTGGTCGCGGATCTGCTGGCTCCCGGCGGCACGTTGCACATCCGCGAGGGGCATCCGATCCTGTGGTCGATGAACGAGACGCTCCCGGGACTCACGCTGGCGTTCCCGTACTTCGAGCAGCCCGCGCCGCTCGAATGGGATGACGACAGCACCTACGTCGAGGTGTCGGCGCCCCTCCAGTCCACCCGGACGTACGAGTGGAACCGCGGCCTCGGCGAGATCGTCACGGCGCTGCTCGATCGCGGGCTGCGGCTCGACGCGCTCATCGAGCACGACAGCGCGGCGTGGGAGGCGCTTCCCGGGCGCATGACCCAGCGTCCGGACGGCGAGTGGGCGCTGACCGAACAGCCGTCGGTCATGCCGCTGAGCTACACGATCCGCGCGTCGAAGCCGGCCTGACGTCGCCGATGATCGGGCGAATCGTCCTGCCCCTCGTTGTGGCGACCGTGCTCGCCCTCTCGGGCTGCTCACCAAAGGAGGCCGCCATGAGTCCGGAAGACGCACGCGATCAGACGCTGACGATCCTGAATGGCACGATCGAGGCCGCGGGAGGAGGAGATTGGACTCTGGAACGAGAAGGTTTCGCCGCCCCGCAGGAATGCCGGGTCGACAATCAGGACGGCGTTTCGTTCGCACACGGCGCTTTCACGACGAATCTTGGGGCCGACCCCGCTGCAGACGTTCACCGTGTCGCGGACTACTGGACCTCGCTGGGTATCGAATCGCGCATCGAATCGAACCCCGTCCCCGCGGTCTTCGGCAGCGGAGGACCGGTCAAGGCCATCTCTTTCGCAACGGCACCCACCTACGCGATCAGCTTGGGCGGCGTCTGCGTGCCCGGCAATCCGTACGACTACTACGACCAGTCCCCGGCAGCCACCCCGGCGGGCTGAGTATCCGAACCGCATAGTCTGTGTCACTCGCGGCGGCGACCTCGCCGGGTCGATCACACGGCCGGTTCGGGGGCGTCGCGAGGCCAGTGGGGGAGGCGAAAGGTCACCGTGATTCGTGAATCGGTCGTCACATTCGCAATGGTCGGCGCACTGGTCTTGACGAGCTGTTCAGCCCCGAACGAAGCCGCAATGACACCGGAACAAGCTCGCGAGCAGACGCTCGAGATCCTTCAAGCGACAATCGCAGCCTCGGGTGCGTCGGATTGGGTTCTCGACCGAGACGACGTGCCCCTGCCGCAGCAGTGCGAGATCGATGGCGAGGAAGGAGTCGCCTTCAACCACGGCGGATACGCGGTAACCAAGGGATCCGATCCCGCCGCGGACGCTCAACGTGTCGCGGACTACTGGGCCTCCGTGGGCATCGACGCTCGAGTAGTCAGCGACCCGGTTCCTCGCGTTTTCGGTGAGGGCGGGTCCGTCGACGCGATCTCGTTCAGCACGTCTCCCGGCTAACACGATCAGTGTTGGCGGCACGTGCGTGCCTGGCAACGCGTTCGACTACTACGACGACACCCCCACGCCAGCACGGAGTTCCTGATGCCCCGCCTCGATCACTGCCCGAAGAATCGCCCGACCGCCCCGAAGCGAGTGAAGGCCACCCGACCCGCGCTCGCACTCCTCGCGACGGCCGCGCTCGCCCTCGCCGGCTGCGCACCGACCCCACTGCCGACCTACGAAACGGTGCGCGGAGAGTCGCAGTCTGCGTTGCAGCGCGTCGTCGACGAACTCCCGGCCGGCCTCAAGGTTGACAAGAATCCCTCCGACAAGCCGTTCGGATGCTCGGGAGACGGGGTCTTCTACACGGGTCAGTGGACCATCGAGACGCCGGAGGGCTTCGACGGTCAGGCGTTCGTCGACAGACTCCCCGAAGCCCTCGGTGAGGACTTCCTCGTCGAGGAGACACGCCTCGAGCTGAGCTACCCGGCGGTCAGCTTCATCGCCACCGGCTACGCCAACAGCACTGTCGACGTCTCGTTGCTCACACGCGACGAGGGAGTCGTCGTCGACCTCCTCTCGACCTCCCGGTGCGCGCAGCCGCCCGCCTCGCCCAGCCCGTAACACCCATGACGAACGTCACCCCCACAAGGTGACCCCCGCCCCAGGTACGGGGCACGGCGCCGCGCCAGCATGAGGACATGACCTCCTCCACCACCGGCCCCGCCGCGATCGACGCGCGGGGCGTCGTCAAGAGCTTCGGCTCCGTCCACGCCGTCCGCGGCGTCGATCTGCGGGTGCAGCCCGGCGAGATCGTGGCGTTCCTCGGCCCGAACGGCGCCGGCAAGACCACGACGATCGACATGATCCTCGGCCTCACCAGCCCCGACTCGGGCTCCATCAGCGTCTTCGGGCACACCCCGCGCGGCGCGGTGTCGCGCGGCCTCGTCTCCGCCGTCCTGCAGACGGGGGGTCTGCTGAAAGACCTCACGGTGCGCGAGACGGTCGAGCTCACGGCAAGCCTGTTCGCCGAGAAGCGTCCCGTGGACGAGGCGCTCGAGCGGGCTGGCATCCGGGATCTGGCGAACCGCCGCGTCGGGCTCTGCTCGGGCGGCGAGCAGCAGCGGCTGCGCTTCGCGATGGCGCTCGTGAGCGACCCGGCGCTGCTGATCCTCGACGAGCCGACCACCGGCATGGACGTCGAGGCCCGCCGCTCGTTCTGGAACGCGATCCGGACGGATGCCGCCCGCGGCCGCACCGTGATGTTCGCGACGCACTACCTCGACGAGGCCGACGAGTACGCCGACCGCATCGTGCTGATGCGCAGCGGCCAGATCGTCGCCGACGGCACCACGGCCGAGATCAAGAACCTCGTTTCGGGTCGGGTGGTGCAGGCGACCATTCCGGATGCCGACATCACGGCGCTCGCATCCCTCCCGGGCGTCGATTCGGTCGAGGCCGCCGGCGAGCGCGTGACGTTGCACACGCGCGACTCCGACGCCCTCGCGCGCCACCTCCTGGCGGAAACCCCCGCGCGGGATCTCGAGATCACCGCGCAGAACCTCGAGAGCGTGTTCGTCGCGCTCACCATCGACTCCCCGGCATCCGCCGACGTCTCGAACGGAGCATCCCGATGACCGCCATCAGCCTCGACCGTCCCGCCCCCGTTCTGGGCGGCTTCACGCTCACGTATCTGCGGATCGAGCTGGTCCGCAAGCTCCGCAACCCGCGGGCGCTGTTCTTCACCGTGGCGTTCCCCGTGCTGATGTTCTTCATCATCGGCTACCAGATGCTCGACGAGCCGCTGACCCAGGTGCCGGTGGCCGATGGGGGAGTGTCGGTGGCCGCGTACATCATGGTGTCGATGGCGATGTACGGAGCGATGATGTCGGCGACCCAGACGGGTGCCGCGGTCGCGGTCGAGCGCGCGCAGGGGTGGACGCGGCAGCTGCGCCTCACACCCCTCAACCCGCTCGTCAACGTGATCGTGAAGCTCCTGGCGGGCATGCTGTTCGGACTCATCGCGGTGATCGCGACGTATGTCGTGGCATCCATTGTCGGGGTTCAGCTGTCGGCGGTGCAGTGGATCGTCACGGGCCTGGCCGCGTGGCTGCTGGCCGGAGCGGTGTTCACGACCCTCGGACTCATGGTCGGGTACATGGTGCCGGGCGAGAACGTCGCGCAGATCACGAGCCTGGCGGTGGTGCTGCTGTCGTTCCTCGGCGGGCTGTTCTACCCGCTGTCGTCGATGCCCGACTTCCTGCAGACGGTCGGCAAGCTGACGCCCGTGTACGGCATCGCCGAGCTGGCGCGTGCGCCGTTGACGGGGGATGCCTTCGACCTCGGCGCCCTCATCAACGCGATCGTGTGGCTCACGGTGTTCGTCGCCGGCACGGTGTACTTCTTCCGGCGGGACACGCGGCGTTCGTGAGCCGCTCTATCGTGAACGGCATGGACGAGACGACCAGCCCGGGGCGCTTCGGTGCCCCGGGCCGGCGTTCGTTCGCGCGGGGCTGGTTCATCGGCGGGGGCATCTCGCTGATCTGGACTTTCCCGACGCTGCTGTCGGTGTGGGAAGTGCCCGATCTCGCGGCGAATCTCATCGGGACGCTCATCGTCGCGGTGTTCGCCGCCGTTTTCCTCCTGAGCGTCCCGTTCGCGCGCCGCACGACCTCCGGGTGGCGCCGGCTGATCCCGGCCGCCGTGATGTTCGCCCTGAGCCTGAGCCTGGCGCCATGGATCGGCGGGGACGTGCGGTGGATGTGGACGTTCGTCGGTGTCGCCGTCGCGGTGTCGAGCGTCGCGCGGCGCCCGACGTGGATCCTCGTGCTGCTGCTGAGCGCTTCGTCGTTCATCGTCGGAGTGTGGAGCGGCGCCGACACCTTCACGAACGTCCTGAGCTCGGCGATCATCCTGTCGATCTCGATCATGATGCTGAGCTTCGTGCAGAACATCACGACCCTCGAACGCCTGCGGGCCACGCAGGAGCAGGTCGCCGAACTCGCCGCCGAGCGCGAGCGCAGCCGCGTCGCGCGCGACGTTCACGACATCCTCGGCCACTCGCTGACCGTGATCACGGTGAAGGCCGAGCTCGCCGGAAGACTCATGGATGCCGGCTCCCCGGCCGCCCGCGACGAGGTGGCGCAGATCGAGCAGCTGTCGCGCGGTGCGCTGGCCGACGTCCGCGCGACCGTGCACGGGTACAGAGGAGTGAGTATCAGCGGCGAGCTCGCCGCGGCCCGCGCGGCGCTGGAGAGCGCCGGCGTCCAGCCCGAGCTGCCCGGGTCGACGGATCAGGTGCCGTCGGACCGGCGCGAGCTCGCGGGGTGGGTGGTGCGCGAAGCGGTGACGAACGTGGTGCGGCACGCCGAGGCATCCGTGTGCCGGGTGTCGCTGGATGCGCGCTCGGTGGAGGTCGCCGACGACGGGCGCGGGCCGTCGGGCGCATCGTCCGGCTCGGGGTTGTCGGGACTGCGCGAGCGCGTCGAGACCGCCGGCGGCCGCATGTCCGTGGGCCGCAGCGACCTCGGCGGATTCCGTGTGAAGGTGACGTGGTGATCGCGGGGCGCGGCGACCTGGGCCCGTTCCGGGTGAGGGGGGCGTGGTGATCCGACTTCTCATTGCCGACGATCAGGCGCTCGTGCGCGGGGCCCTCGCCGCGCTGCTCGGTCTGGAGCCCGACATCGAGGTCGTCGCCCAGGTCGGCCGCGGCGACGAGGTGGTCGAGGCCGCCCGCGCGTCCGAGGCGACCGTGGCGCTGCTCGACATCGAGATGCCCGGCATCGACGGCATCGCCGCCGCGTCTCTTCTGCGCACGCAGGTTCCCGGATGCCGCGCCCTCATCGTCACGACCTTCGGCCGGCCCGGTTACCTCGCGCGTGCCATGCAGGCCGGGGCGTCGGGCTTCGTCGTGAAGGACACCCCCGCCGCGGAGTTGGCGGATGCGGTGCGGCGGGTGTCTCAGGGGCTGCGGGTCGTCGACCCTGTTCTGGCGGCGGAGTCGCTGGCGCAGGGGGATTCTCCCTTGACCGAGCGTGAGACGGACGTGCTCGCCGCGGCCCGCGCCGGCGGATCGATCGCCGACATCGCGCGCATGGTCCACCTGTCGGAAGGGACGGTGAAGAATCACCTGTCCAGCGCGATGGGCAAGACCGGCGGACGGAACCGGGCGGATGCCGTGCGGGTGGCGGTTGAGCGGGGGTGGCTGTGAGCGCGTCCTTGAGTAGCGGCGATCCGCCATCCACTGTGACCGGAGACACACGACCGCCGTTGTCGTCGTCCTTTCGGGGGACAGACGATCGAACGCCGTCGCCGTAGGTTGGTGGGATGCGGTATTCGATCGACGTCGCGGGAGTCGCCAGAGTAGGGACGGAATTCTCCACGTCGATGGGAGGTGTGCAAGTCGGGGCTCGGGCAGCGCTCACGGCCGTGGACAGTGCAGTCGACGCTTTCCACCCGTCCGGCTCTCGCGTAGCCGACGCGCTGCGAGACGTCTTCGCCCACCGACGCACGGCTGAAGCGGACTTCAGTGCGTGTGCTGCGGACATCGTCGCGACTGTTCAAGCTGCCACAGTCGCGTACATCGCCGCCGACGATCAAATGGCGGCCGAAACTTCCACTCAATCCGACGTGAGCGCGTCTGCGGTGATACGGCGTGGCTTCGGCGCGGGAGTGCCATGAGCACCCTCATCACCCACGACGCCTTGCCACCGATGCCAGCTGACCCCACGGCCCTGGTCGCAGCGGCGGACGCGCTGTCCCCCGCCGGACAGGCAGTCGGCGACGGCATGCGTAGCGCGGAGGTGGCCTGGCGGAGCCTCCCCAATGTTTACGACGCCCCGGAGACGTCCACAGCCGTCGCAGCAATCGCACCTGTCATCGCCAGCGCCGAAGATCTCGAACAGGCGGCAGTCGCGGCCGCGGCGGCCCTCAGAACCCTAGCCGAGGAACTCCACACGCTCGGGTGGACTCACAAGCGGCTTGAGGGCGACATCGAGGCTCATCGGTCGCAAGTACTCGCGTATCGCGACCAACACGGTGCCGGACTTGAGGATTCGACCGACCCCCTCCGCGGCTGGGGGCCGTACGGGTTGTCTCGAAACTTACAGCTCGAACAGGAATGCGCTGCGCTGCAGACCCAGATCGAGGCAGCGATAGATGAGTGCGTTCGAAGCCTGGCTCGTATCGCCATTCCTCCTGGCGACATCGCGTTCACATCTGCCGTGAGCCCATCGTCAGACACCGACTGGCACGCGAGCGGCGAGGAGTTTCGCACCACCCTCGCATCGGCAATCCTGAGCCGGTTGACCGCCGTTGACGCGAGGGGGATCGAACAACTTCTCCGCGAACACCCGGAGTGGTCCATACTTCTCCGCGACACGCCTCCTGATCCTCGGGTGATAGCCGTGTGGTGGGCCCAGCTCGGCCCTGATAGCAGTGCTGCCCTCATGACGGCAGCCCCGGCCCTTGTTGGAGCGCTCGGCGGCGTTCCAGCCGCTGTTCGCGTCGTCGCGAATCGGACGGTCGCCGAGGAGCGCAGAGAGGAACTCGGAAGACTCATCGATAGCCGCGGATACACCCTGCAGCCCGGAACCTACGAGCGCGTACGTATCCAAGTTCCGGAAGCGTGGCAGTCCGAGTACGACTACCTGAGCCGTGTCATTAGTGGGGATGTCCAGCTCTATCTTTACGACCGGGGGCGCGCCCAGATTATAGAGATGATTGGGAACCCGGAACGCGCTGACGTGATTATGACATTCATGCCGGGAACGAACACCACCATGGAGTCGTTCTACACGTCGACGCCTCGGCAAGGTATAACCGCCCTGACGAACTGGCAAGTGGACAACGCTCAATTCGGGACCGATGTAGCGGGATTTGTAGTCAAGCAGGGAGACTTTCCGCAGCTAAGTGCAGATATCTTCGCTACCGGACCACAGAACAACGACATGATGGAAAAACTCGGCCGATCGTATGCGCAGTTCTCCTTCGAGTTGGACGCGCTCACTCCTCACACTCCGATTGTGAGCATCGAACATTCCGCCGGGTCCGATGCGGGAGGTGCGGCAGAGATGGCTGGGGCACATTTTGCCGCCCGCGTTGCACTGGCCGGAATCGGAATGACATACGACTGGCGAAGTCAGCCCGGGACCGAATACTACGCCATGCAGGCACCAAACGACATCAACAAGAACTTCGACGGAATTCAGGCGTGGAACTGGGGCTACGCGATCAAGGCCACCGAGCAGAACGGCTTCACAGAGTTGGATTCCGGCATAGACGGCACCTCACCCGCGGTATGGGGTGTGGGCGCAGTCAGCCCTCCGATCGCGCTAGCGATGGAAGCGTCAAGTCAGCTCGACCACCACAACCGAATCATCAGTGGTGACGTGACTGAGAACGGAACGGTGCTCTATGAGATTCGTCGGATCCTCGAAAGCGAGGCAGGGACGCATGGGTGAAAGGATCGGGCGATCGATTGTGCTGACGGTCGCTCTGACGCTGACGATGACGGGGTGCACGGTGCCAGAACTGCCGACCTACGAGACAGTGACCGAAGAGGCGAACGCCGCGATGCAACGGGTTGTCGACGAGATGCCGCCTGGCAGCCGTGTGGGGCTGCGACCTGAGACCGACCCGTACGGTTGTGACGGCGATAGCGTCCTCTACACGGGGCATTGGGGCGTTTACCCGGGGGGCGGTTTCGACGGTCAAGCCTTTGTCGACCAATTGCCGACTGCACTTGGCGACGGGTTCGTCGTGAGGGACAGCGCCGTGAAGCTCAACAAGCCCTCCGTCGGATTCACCGCGACCGCCTACGGCAACGCCAGCCTGGATGTATCAGTCGTCGATGTCGATGGAACCACCCTCGTTGACATTCTTGCGATATCGAGATGCGCCCAGCCCCCGTCTAGCCCGACTCCCTGACCACACAGGTCTTCCGAAAAAGTGGGGTGGTCCGACAGGAACAGGTCCTCGCACGTCAGACGCGAGACCATGCTCGGCTGACCCGAAAAATCCACTCCTACCGATGAGGAATCATTGGCGCAGGGCCAGCCACATGCTCGTTGTCATCGGCGACCCGCCACGTCGCCCCGGCAACATCAAAAGTGTTCATGTCGTTCGATCCAGCTGGGGTAAGACGGACGCTCACCATTTCGCCGGGCTCCGGCACAGGGATCCCGAGCTGGAATGCGGCGGACCGGTGAAACGCGTAGTCTCCCCCGAGAATGACGTAACCCTCAGCGCGGAGCGCGCTGCGCGCACCGCCGTTCTCACGGACTCGCTTCATGAAGTCGTCCTGCTGGGCTACCGTAGCCACCGCGTTGCGGCCGATGCGTTGACGCGTGACCCGTCGGAAAAGCTCGTTCACGCGAGCTTGGCCCGACAGCCCTGGCGCGAAGATGGCCTCGATGTCAGAGGGATCGGCCTGAAGTAGGACGTTAGAAGGCAGCGCCCCGGGGCGATGCAGCCACCGAATGGCGTCTCGTCCGGAGGCGTTCAACCCGACCTTCGCGTCGCGGTTGGCCCCAGGCCGCAGGTGCGTCGGGGATGCCCGAACGATCCCCACGGCGAACTCACTGGCCGCGTCGTTCACGTAGCCCAAGAAGAGCAGGTGACCGATTGCTTCGGGCGGGATCATCCAGCCACCGACGCGCTGTGAGAACTTACAGTCGACGTCGTGCTGGCGGATTCGATAATCGAGGTGTACACCTTCATCGATTACGTCGTCGAACTCGCGACGAAGGTTGATTTCAAAGAGTGTGCCGAAGTGGGTCCGCTCGGTCTTATGCAGTTGTGCCCATGAATATCTGCCTGTCCTCTGCCCATCGTAGAGTTGATCAAGCGTGCGCCGCATCATTCGAGCGGTCCGAGTTCCCGCAGGGTCGGCCTCCTGAAATGCTCGGAAAACCTCAACGAGCGCCTGGTCCGCTTCAACTGCTACCGGGTCGAATGCCTCGCCGTCGAAAAGGGAATCCACTGTCAGCTCACGCGATTGCGGTGCTGCGATACGAAATTATGACGCATGTGCTCTTGCTGGCCCGTGAAGCCCTTGAAGGCGCCAAGGCGATAGCGCGTTTCACCGGTTGCGTCCGTCGTGACCTCCAACTCAAAGTCGTGGGCCAAGGCAGTGATCTTTCTCTCAACGGTCGCAAGGCTTCCTTCGTTGTGGGCGCGGACCAAGTCAGCCATTGACAGCGCATGGGATGAACCTGACAGCGCACGATAAACCGGGTCATGCAGGTCTACGGATTGGCCAATATCCTGCCGTGGAGAGCCTTCCCGATCCAGCGCAGCTCTAATCTGTGAACCCACTGCCTCAGCAACAGGGGGCGGGAATGCGTTCCCGATCTGGCGGTACTGAGAGGTCTTTCGTCCGTTGAAGATCCAGTTGTCTTCGATCCTCCAGCCTTGCAATCGAGCGGCCATCTCGATCGTTAGACGCGGGTGCCAATCGACCGGGGACGGCGCCTCCGGTCCTGGGGCAGCATCAGCGATACCTCGACCGTCCACGTGCAGCTTCGCCCAAGCCTGCTTGGCCCTTGTCGGACCCAAATCTGCGCCACCGTGCTTCTTGCTGCCACCCACAAGAGTCGGACCGATGCCGTTTGCCAATTGGCGCCACTGCAACGCTCCCTCCCATCCGCGGGCAGCCATGAGGTCGAAGAGCGCATCCCCCACGGTGTTGTTGTCGTGGAGAATTGGATCCGGAAAACGAAAGTATGCGTGGTCATCGGGACGCATTGCGACCAAAACAAAACGGGGGCGAAGCTGTGGAACACCAAAGTCTGATGCGTGCAGCAGTTTCCATTCGCCGACGTACCCGTACTCATCGAGCTTGTCAATGACATGCTGCCGATAGGCAGCGAACCGAGGCGAAGAAAGGCCACGAACATTTTCGAGCATCACGGCACGGGGTTGAATGACAGACACCTGCTCGATAGCCCACGCGAATAGGTCTCGCTCGTCTGAGGTGCCTAGTTGCTTGCCCGCGATCGAGAAGGGTGGGCACGGAACACCCCCCGCGAAGAGAGTGGCCCCGACATGATCGCGTGGGTCCCAGACCTGGAGATCGGCGACGTCTCCAACGGCAACGGGCGCAGCAAGATTCGAGGCCAGCGTCGAAGCGGCCGTCGGATCGATCTCGACGGCCATGGAATGCGTGAAGCCTGCCCTATGTAGGCCGAGCGACTGGCCACCAGCGCCGGCGCATACCTCGACCACGGTGTAGTTGGCAGGGTTCGTCTCGCTCACCTCTCGATAGTACGAGCGGGCTCCGACACTGGGCCCTTCGACACCGCGGTCTGAGGCACCCGGACACCACATCGAGACTTGAAGTCGCTCGCAGCTGGACGCCGGAGCGGCTCTCCAACCTCCACCTCCCCCCTCCGTGGGGTGTACTGCACTCACAATCCGCGAGTGACGTGTGGCAGCGGTACCCACGGCAAGCCGTCCGCCGATCCCCCGCGACCGGCATCGTCTGGGGTGCCCATCGGCAGGAGGCTCCCCTGTCAAGGGTTGGGCGCGGTGCGGGCTCTTAGCGAGACGTCGACTTTGCACGGTACGGTCGCAAGCATTGCAAGAGGCGCCGTCAGTACCAACACTGTGACCCACGCTCCGAGCCAAGACCCCCGCACCGTCATCGCATGCGAGCCGCACCGTTCTACGTACCCGTGGAACGTCGCAACGAGGGGTAGTTCGACCGTTACCGCCTGACTGAACGACCACGCCGCTAGGCCCATCGCCACGATCGAGACAAGGCAAAGCGCGATCACGAACGAGCTAACGATAAGGAAGAGCCGATCGAGCTTGCGGGTCATCATCATCGGACGCGCTGAACGAAGTGTCGGTTGAGGACATCCATGTCGTGCTCCAACTGCCCGTAAGAGTGATGAACGGGCCGCACGATATCGGGAAGCGCATGCAACATGCCATATCGGTTTGGAAGTTCACCCGCCCCGCGTGGAATTCGGATCGCACGCTGCACCGGCGGCCCCGGAGCCACCCAAGCGGCCCACCCCTGACTCGCGCTCTCCAGCCTTTGTCGGCAGGATCTCGCTTGATGTCTTCAACTAATGACGTGGTCGGGCCGATCAGTGAGGTCGGCGCCTTTCAGCGTCGGCGCGTGCGTCTCACCGGGTTGGCGATTGCCGCCATGGCACTCGTCAGCTTGGCCCTCGTGCTGTGGTCAGCGGCCATGGTGGGGATTTCGACAATATTCGGCGCCGCAACCCCGGTTCGTTTGCCGATCGTTGCGTTCATCGCGGCAATCGTTCTCAGCCCCGTGCTCTGGTCGGCAATCTTTCGCTCACACCGATACGGACTGACGATCACCGAGGACGAACTCGTCATTGAATCCTGGTGGCGGAGACGAACGTTCCGTCGTGCCGAGCTGTCGGCGGCGGAGCCGCTCCCCGCGGTCATGCGCATGCGAGACGGCTACTTTTCCGCACGCGGCAGCAACTCCGCACTGTTCGCAGTATGGCTGTGGCCCGGCAGCCCCGAACAGGATGAGATCCAGCTCGGAGTAACGACCGGCACATGGGAGGCGACTTCCATTGCGGCGAAGAGAATCAATGCGTGGCTCGGAGCCGAGGTCGAATTCGATGAGGAGCGGGCGTACCGGCTACTCGACGAGGACTAGCGGCACGCGAGGCACTATCGACCCACCTACACCCCCACCCCGAACGCCACCGCCTCCTCCTCGGTGAGCATCCGCGACCGGATCAGGAACCGCATTCCGGTGGGTCCCTCGACCGAGAACCCGGCGCCGCGACCCGGCACGACGTCGATCGTCAAGTGCGTGAACTTCCAGTACTCGAACTGCGACTCCGACATGTAAACCTCGATCGGATCGTCGAGACCGACGTCGATGTTGCCGAGGTGCACGTCGCTGGGGCCGGTGAGGAACATCCCCACCGGGTAGCACATGGGGGAGCTGCCGTCGCAGCAGCCGCCCGACTGGTGGAACATCAGCGGGCCGTGCTTCGCTGTCAGGTCGCGCAGCAGCGCGGCCGCAGCCTCCGTCACGTCCACGCGGGAGAGTTCTGGCATCCGTTCTTCTCCATTCCTCGAGAGCGCGTCCCACTATGTGCAGGAAATCGACGCTCGATCTGCACCAGGTGGGACACGCCACCGACGCCGCCCACAGGCCTGTCCCACAAAGTGCAGCTTCAGCCGGTGCGACTCGCACGAAGTGGGACACGCCACCACCGAAACCACACGCGCGTCCCACAAAGTGCAGATTCAGCCCGCCGAACCCGCACAAAGTGGGACACGCACAGCCTCAACACCGAACAAAAGGGTGTGGCCCCCGGGGAGAGCATCCCGGGGGTCACCGAGCGTCGGCGACCCGCCGCCCCGACGCTCCGTCCACGACGGCGCCGAGACGCTGCCGGCCGCAGCGCCCCGGCCCCACGCCGTCGGCTCAGAAGAAGCCCATCGCCCCTTCGGCGTACGACACGAGCAGGTTCTTCGTCTGCTGGTAGTGGTCGAGCATCTTGAGGTGGTTCTCGCGGCCGATGCCCGACTGCTTGTACCCGCCGAACGCGGCGTGCGCCGGGTACTGGTGGTACGTGTTGGTCCAGACGCGTCCGGCCTCGATGGCGCGACCGGCGCGGTAGGCGGTGTCGCCGTTGCGGCTCCACACGCCTGCGCCGAGGCCGTAGAGGGTGTCGTTCGCGATCGAGATCGCGTCGTCGAACGAATCGAACGACGTGACCGAGAGCACGGGGCCGAAGATCTCCTCCTGGAAGATCCGCATGTCGTTCGTGCCCTCGAACACCGTCGGCTGCACGTAGTAGCCGCCCGACAGCTCGCCGCCGAGGTCGACGCGCTCGCCACCGGTGAGCAGCTTCGCGCCGCCGGCCTTCCCGATCTCGATGTACGACAGGATCTTCTCGAGCTGGTCGTTCGAGGCCTGCGCGCCGATCATCGTCTCGGGGTCGAGCGGGTTGCCCTGCTTCACCTTGCCCACGCGGGCGAGGCCGTCGCCGAGGAACTGGTCGTAGATCGACCGCTGGATCAGCGCCCGCGAGGGGCACGTGCACACTTCACCCTGGTTCAGCGCGAAGAGCGTGAAGCCCTCGAGCGCCTTGTCGTAGTACGCGTCGTCGGTCGCGCGGGCCACGTCCTCGAAGAAGAGGTTCGGGCTCTTGCCCCCGAGCTCCAGCGTCACCGGGATGAGGTTCTGCGACGCGTACTGCATGATCAGGCGCCCCGTGGTGGTCTCACCCGTGAAGGCGACCTTGCGGATCCGCTTGTGCTGCGCCAGCGGCGCCCCCGCCTCGATGCCGAAGCCGTTGACGATGTTCACGACACCGGCCGGCAGGAGGTCGCCGATGATGTCGAACAGGAAGAGCAGGGATGCCGGGGTCTGCTCGGCCGGCTTGATCACGACGCAGTTTCCCGCGGCGAGCGCGGGGGCGAGCTTCCACGCGGCCATGAGGATCGGGAAGTTCCACGGGATGATCTGCCCGACGACACCGAGCGGTTCGTTGAAGTGATACGCGACGGTGTTCTCGTCGAGCTGGCTGAGCGACCCCTCCTGCGCCCGCAGCACGCCGGCGAAGTAGCGGAAGTGGTCGACCGTCAGGGGAATGTCCGCGGCGAGCGTCTCGCGCACCGGCTTGCCGTTCTCCCACGTCTCGGCGACGGCGATCTGCTCGAGGTTCTGCTCGATGCGGTCGGCGATCTTGTTCAGGATGACGCTGCGCTCGGCGGGCGTGGTCTTCTTCCAGGACGCGAACGCCTTCCAGGCGGCATCCACTGCTCGATCGATGTCGGCGGCGTCGCCGCGGGCGACCTCGCAGAACGGCTTGCCGGTGACGGGGGTGATGTCTTCGAAGTACTCGCCGCTGTGCGGCTCGACCCACTCCCCGCCGATGTAGTGCCCATACCGCTCGCGATACTGGGCGACGGCCCCGCGCGAACCGGGGGCGGCGTAGACGCTGGAAACGCCTTCTTCGACGATGGTCATGCGTGTCTCCTTCGACGGTCATGAGACGCCGCGACGGCTTCGGGCGGCGATGCGCCGAACGTACGCCGGGGCACGTTGCATCGGGTTGCAACGTCCGCGGAGGTGCGCGAAGCGAAGCTCGCAGAATCCCCCGTACTTCGCAGAATCCGGCGCAAATCCTGCGAGATCCGCACGATTCTGCGAGCTTCGGCCAGCTCACGGCGCCTGCACGGCGCGGCTAGGCAGAGCCGATGGATGCCAGCACCCCGATGCCCCAGCGAGCGGCGAAGTTCGCAGAATCCCCCGTACTTCGCAGATTCCGGCGTGAATCCTGCGAGATTCGCACGATTCTGCGAACTTCAGCCAGCGGGCCTCACCACGCGGGAGCAGAACACCGGATGCCGCTACCCCGGGGCCGTGGCATCCCCTCACGCCCTACGCGTCGGCGTCGACGAGCACCGACCGCAGCGGCGGGACGTTGACCTCGTGCAGGTCGACGTCGTCGAGGCGCTCGATGCTCACCACGCGGGGGGCGATCGCGCGGTCGTCGGCCACGATCCAACTGCCGACGAGGAGGAAACGGTCGTTGCCCGCGGTGATCGGCCCGGTCACGGCGAACGTCGCGGCGGTCGGCGTGACGAACGTCACGCGGACGGGCGTGCCGTGGGGGAGGGTCGAGGGATCGACGACGTCGGCGGACAGCGCCGGCTCGGGGGCCGGGATGCCGAGGTCGATGCGCTGGATCTCGGCGCTGGGCGCGAGGATCACGTCACCGACGAGCGGCTGCCCGCCCACACCGATGCGGACGGTGCCCTCGATCGCGTACAGGCCGTAGCGCGGCGACCGCACCAGGACGCGGGCGATGTCACCCGCCTTCACCTCGGCTACGGCCTCACGAATACGCCCCACATCGCGTCGGGCGCGAGCTGCCGAGAAGATGTCGAGCGTCGATTCGTCCATGGATTCAGCGTAACCAGGGCCTCCGACATCAGTCCCGTTCGAGGCGCTCGATCCGCGAGACGAGCCCGGCGCGCTTCGGCGACCGGGCGGGCAGCATCGCGAGGCACAGCCGCAGCACCTCAGCATCATCGCGCCCGTCGGACGTGTCGGCGTACGCGAGCAGCACGTCGAGCCCCGCTTCTTCGATGAGCGCTTCGCGCAGCGTCGAGCGCACCGACTCCCGCACCTCGGCCACCCCGGGCGCCACCGAATCCGGCAGCACGGGCCCGCGGTATGCGGCGAGCGCGACGCGGTGCGCCCCGCGATCGAGCAGCGACACCACCTGCTGGGCGTCGGTTTCGAGGCCGTCGGGCAGCCGGTACGGGCGGGATGCCGGGACCAGGGCCGGGGCGAGAGGCTCGAGCACCTTCCGCAGCCGCACCATCTCGGGGCGCAGCGTTTCGGTCGCCGGGTGGCCGTACACGGCCTCGCTCAAGGCCTCTGCCGACATGCCCTCGCGGTGAACGGCGAGCAGCAGCAGGATCTCGGCGTGCCGCGCGCCGAGCTCGACCACCGTCTCGCCGGACTCGCCGGTCACCTCCAGCAGCGCGCGATCCCGCCCGAGGATCCGCAGCAGCGCGCGCGTCCCGGGGGAGCGGCGCGGTCGACGCGGCGGGGGATCCTGCTGCGCCCGGAGCCGCCCGACGAGGATCTCGCTCTCGATCGCGCGGGCCGTGGCATCCACCAGCAATTGGGCCTGCGGGGTCACGGCCTCGGGTCCGCCCGTGACGTCGATCATGCCGAGCAGCCGCCGCGTCTCGGGATCGTGCACGGGCGCCGCGGTGCACGACCAGGGCTGCACGAAGCGGTTGAAGTGCTCGGCGCCGCGGATCTGCACCGACCGGTCGAGAGTCAGCGCCGTTCCGGGGGCGGAGGTGCCGACGACCTCCTCGGACCAGTTCGCGCCCGCGACGAAACCCATGTCGCCGGTTCGGGTGCGAAGGTGCCGATCGCCCTCGACCCACAGCAGGCGCCCCGCCGCATCGCCCACGGCGACGACGACGCCGGAATCCTCCGCCGACCCCGGCAGCAGCAGCGCCCGGACCATGTCCATCACCCCGGCGAGCGGGTGCGCGCGGCGATACGCCTCGAGCTCCTCCGACACGAGGTCGACCGTCGGCAGCCCTTCGGGACCGACGAGGGATGCCAGCGACCTCCGCCACGAATCCCGCACCAGCGGCCGCACGTCGCCGAGCCGGCGATCCTCGTTGCCGGCGAGCAGCTCGTCGTGGGCGCGCGCAATGATCAGCCCCGAGGTTTCGGGGGACACGGTCGGACGCGACCACGGAGAAGGCACCGGACTCCCATCGACGGTGACGGAGGTGCGTCCAGTGTAGGTGCGCGCACGCGCGGGTGGGAGGGTTCCCAGCGGGATGCCAGGACCCCGCGTACACAACGAAGGAGAATGCCGGACGCAGGTGCGGAGAACCGGCATCCCTCCGGCCGCGGGGCCCGAATCTCCTTCGTTGTGTCCAGAGCGCAAGCCGCGCCGCAATGCGGGGCGACCGCACGGCGTGTCGGTCGCGGCATCCGGAACTCTATTCACACGCATTAATGAGAGCGATTCCCAACGGCGGAAAACGCCGTCGAGCCCCTCGACACCCGCCGGCGACGGGCGCACGGTGGAGGC
This sequence comes from Microbacterium sp. SLBN-111, assembly GCF_049739645.1. Lineage (NCBI taxonomy): Bacteria > Bacillati > Actinomycetota > Actinomycetes > Micrococcales > Microbacteriaceae > Microbacterium > Microbacterium sp. SLBN-111. The sequence continues at coordinate 1,302,001 of NZ_JBMGQH010000001.1, read as the reverse complement.
ATCCCCCGTCGCTCCGAAGAAAGGAATGCCATGAAGGCAGTGCAGTACCGCGAGATCGGCAAGGGCCCCGAGGTCGTCGAGATCGAGGAGCCCCACCCCGGCCCGGGGCAGATCCGACTCAAGGTCATGGCCGCGGGCCTCTGCCACTCGGACTGGTTCGTGATGGACCTTCCGGAGGAGCAGTACACGTACGGACTCCCCCTGACGCTCGGCCACGAGGGCGCTGGCATCGTCGACGAGCTCGGCGAAGGCGTCGAGGGCGTCAACATCGGCGAGGCCTACGCCATCTACGGACCGTGGGGCTGCGGCCGCTGCCACGCGTGCGCGCAGGGCGCCGAGAACTACTGCCCCTACGCCGCCGAGCTCGGCATCACCCCGCCCGGACTCGGTGCCCCCGGCGCGATGGCCGAGTACGTCATCGTCGACGACCCCCGCCACCTCGTGCCGCTCGGCGACCTCGACCCCGTCGAAACCGTATCGCTGACCGACGCGGGCCTCACGCCGTACCACGCGATCGTGTCGGCGAAGCAGAAGCTGTACCCCGGCGCCACCGCCGTGGTGATCGGCGTCGGCGGACTCGGGCACGTGGGCGTGCAGATCCTTCGCGCGATCACGCAGGCCACCGTCATCGCGGTCGACCTCGGCGAGGACAAGCTCGCCCTCGCCCGCGAGGTCGGCGCGCACCACACGGTGACCTCCGACGAGCACGCCGCCGAGCGCATCCGCGAGCTGACGAACGGCCTCGGCGCCACCGCCGTGTTCGACTTCGTCGGCGTGCAGCCCACGATCGACCTGGCCCGTCAGGTCGCCGGGATCGACAGCTTCATCCACATCGTCGGCATCGGGGGCGGCATCCTGCCCACCGGCTTCTTCTCGACCCCCATGGGTGCGGCCGTCCGCGCGCCCTACTGGGGCACGCGCAGCGAACTCATCGAGGTGCTCGACCTCGCCCGCAGCGGCGCCGTCGGCGTCCACGTCGAGCGCTACGGCTTCGACACGGCCGTCGAGGCCTACCAGCGTCTGCACCACGGCGAGGTACGGGGGCGCGCGGTCGTCGTTCCGTAAATGCGGCATCGCGGGGGTGGCATCCGGATCCTGGATGCCACCCCCTCGGCGTTCGTGCGGTCAACCGAGAGCCGCGGATACACGGAATCTGCACTGCGCACTACCGCGCATCGCGTGGTACTGTCCCTCACAGATGAGCGAGAGGGGGCGCGCGTGGATACGACGCAGCTACTGAAAGGGGTGTTGGATGCCGCGGTGCTCGCGGTCGTCCAGCACGACGACGGGTACGGCTACGACATCGTGCGGCGTCTGCGCGATGCGGGGCTCGGAGAGGTGGGGGACGCCTCGGTCTACGGCACCCTCCGTCGGCTCTACTCCGCGGGGGCGCTGTCGAGCTACGTGGTGCCGTCGGACGGCGGACCGCACCGCAAGTACTACGCGATCAACCCGCAGGGACGCGAGCTCCTCGACGCGCAGCGCGCGAGCTGGGCCCACTTCTCGTCGGCCATGACGAGTCTTCTCGACGACACGAACACCCCGAAGAAGCTGCGCACGATCGGAGACGCCCGATGATCACGACCTCCGTCCACGACGACATCCACGCGTTCGCCACCGCCGTGCGTGCGCACCTCGACGACCTCCCCGCCGACGACGTCGATGACCTGCTCGACGGCCTCGAGGCCGATCTGTCCGACCAGGCCGCCGAAGCCGGCGACGATTTCACGCTCCCGGATGCCACGACCTACGCCGCCGAGCTGCGCTCCGCCGCGGGACTCCCGGAGCGCACCGACACCGGCGCGACGAAGCGAGCACCGCTCTCCGAGCGCCTCGCGCGGATGCGGGAGGCGACCAGCGCCCAGATCCGGCGCAACCCCGCGGCCGCGTGGACCCTCGACCTGCTGGCATCCTTCGCTCCGATCTGGTGGATCCTGCGCGCGGTGGTGCTGTACCTCTTCATCGCGCCGTTCTTCTGGTCGGGATACGGCTGGCGGTCCGGGTCGTTCGCCTACCTGATCGGCGCGACGCAGCTCCCGGGGCTCGTGCTGATGGCGGCGTTGCTGCTCGTGAGCGTGCAATGGGGGCGCGGCCACTGGGCGCCGAACCGCATCCTGCGGGGCATCCGTACGGCAGTAACGGTCGTGACCCTGGTCCTCACTCCCTTCACGCTGATCGCTCTCACTTCGAGCCTGCAGTCGATGCTCTGGGACTCCTCTGTCGGCGCCTCGGCGGCGGCGAACTTCACCCCCGGTCTCTCGGTCGACGGCCAGCGAGTGCGGAACATCTTCGCGTTCGACGCCGAGGGCAACGCGATCCCCACGGTCCAGCTCTTCGATCAGGACGGCAACCCGCTCACGACCGTCGGACGCGACCATGGTTCGGATCCGTTCGACGCCTACTTCTACGGCGGGGGAGGGCCGGTGCCGGTGGCGTTCACCGCACCCGGTGCGGCCGACGCGTGGAACATCTATCCGCTGCGCGAGATCCCGTCGGAGATGCTGACATGGAACGCCACGGACGACCTCGCGAACGCGAAGCCGACGAACTTCCCCTTCCTGCGGGTGCAGCCCGTGCCGACGGAGGTCGCCCCGGCTCCGACGCCGACCGCCGGTACGGACGCCGCGCCCGCGACGCCCGAGCCGACCCCGACCACGCCGACGCCATGAGCGAAGAGCCGCGGATCGTGAGCATCGACCTCACCCACCTCGTCCTCGCGGCGCTCGCGCAGGAGCGCGACGAGGAGGACTGAGCGGAAAGCCCCGACCGGGCGGCGTTCGTGACGTGTTTGGGGGACGAACGCCGCCCTGCCGTTGCCGGGATTCCCGGTGCACTAGCGTGGCGATCGTGGACAGCCTGGACCGATCCATCGTCGAACTCCTCACCCGTGACGCCCGGATGCCGTTCTCCGAGATCTCGCGCGTCATCGGGCGATCCACGTCGCTCGTGAAGCGCCGCGTGGAGTCGATGCTCGCGTCGGGCGAGATCCCCGGATTCACGATCGCCGACCACGACGGTTCCACCTTCGAGGGCACCGAGGCCGTGGTCGAGATCTTCTGCCGCGGCAACGTGAGCACCACGGAGTTGCGCACGCTCCTCCGGGGCCTGAACGGGATCGTCACCGCAGTGACGGTGGCCGGAGCCGCGGACGCGGTGGTCATCCTGCGCGCCGCCAACAACGAGGAGCTCGGCGCCGTCGTCGAGACGCTGCGATCCTCGAGCCGGGTGGAGCGCACCCGGACTTCGATCGTGCTCGACCGCCTCACCGGGGGGCGCTGAGGAACGCGAGAGCGGCCCCGACCGTGGTCGGGGCCGCCCTGTCGATGCGACTCAGTCGGCCCGGCGGCGACGGGAGATCGCGTAGACCACACCCCCGGCGCCGAGCAAGAACCCCGCAGCGGCGACTACCGGCCACGCGGACGGTACACCCGTCGTCGCCAGCGTGGACCCGCTCGGAGCGGTGGATGCCACTGGGGCCGGCGTCGGGGTGGGCGTCGAGGTCGGCGTGGCCGTCGGGGTCGGCGTCGGGGTCGGGGTCGGGGTCGGGGTCGGGGTCGGGGTCGGGGTCGGGGTCGGAGTCGGAGTCGGGGTCGGAGTCGGCGTCGGAGTCGGCGTCGGAGTCGGCGTCGGAGTCGGCGTCGGCGTCGGCGTCGGCGTCGGCGTCGGGGTGGGAGTGGGCGTCGGAGCCGCCGCGATCTTCACGCTGACGGATGCCGACGTGAAGGGCGCCCCGAAGAAGTCGGTCCCCGAACCGGTGAGGGTCACCTCTCCCGGCTTCGACCAGTCCGCACCCGAGGTGTCCCACGTGACGTCCGCCGCGGGTCCGAAGATATCGACGGGCGGCTCGTCACCCGAGGAGTACACCGGAACAACGGTCTTCGGCAGAACGGGCACGGTGCCCGCCGTGGTCTCCACGGCCTTCGACGGCTCGATCCGAACGATGTCCCGCGGGAGGAGCGGCACGGTGTCCCCGACGATCCACTGGTCGAGCGTGCGGCTGAGGTCGCGGCCCGAGGTCTCGCTCGCGAGCCGGATGAAGTCGGCCGTGACCACCGACGACGTCCGATACTTCGTGGCCCAGGCCTTCACCACGGCGTCGAACCCGTCCGGCCCGAGGGCGTTCATCAGAGCGCTGTAGACGTACGACCCGCGGGTGTAGCTCTGCCATCCGTACAGATCCGCGGGGTCCGTCCATCCCACCGAGGGCGTCTCCCACTTCTCGGCCTTCTCGTTCTTGATGCCGTCCTGGGCGACCGTGCGGGGATCGTCGCCCTCCTTCAGCACGTCGAAGGCGTAGTAATGCTCGAAGAACGTCGCGGCACCCTCGCTGAGCCAGATCTCGGACCACGTCTTCGGGCTCACCGAATTGCCGAACCACATGTGCGAGAACTCGTGCAGCAGAGTGCTCTCGTTGATCCAGCCGTCGAAGAACGGTCGGTCCTGCGTCTCGAGGGCATACCCGACGTCGGCGTGATCCCAGATGATTCCGGTGCTCTCGCCCGGGTAGGGCCCGAGCTTCGTCTCGAGCCAGTCGAGCATGAGCTTGATACGGCCGCGCAGGTAGTCGATGTACTGCCGGTCGTCGCTCGATGCGCTCTTCGCCACGAACGACCGCTCCGTCAGGGTGCGGCCGCTGGCGAGAGTGATGTCCGACTGGAGGACGTCGAACTGCCCGACCGAGAGGACCAGCATCGAGGTCGACAGCGGCGTCTCGATGTCCCACGACCACCGGGTGCGGTCACCGTCGACGGGGGTCTGGCCGACGAGGTTGCCACTGCTGGCGACGGAGACGTCCTGGCCGTCGGTCTGCGTCGGAGCGGTCACGTCGATGTCGTACGTCGCCTTGTCGCCGACGGTGTTGTTGCTGGGGAGCCACGTCATGGTGCCGACCGGTTGACCCAGCGCGGCCACGCCCGTGGCGGTCGGCATCCATCCCTCGGACGACCCGTCCGGATCCTCGTGTCGGACCGGGGCACCGTGGTAGCTCACCACGACCGTGAACTCCCCATCGACCGTCTCGGGAGCAGCCACGACGAGCTTGTGCAGGGTCGTGGCGTCGTCGTCTTCGCGGGTGAAGGTGGCATCCTTCCCGTCGACGGTGACCGCGTCGACGGTGAGCCCCTCGAGGTCGAGGCGGATCGTGTCGAGCGGCTTGGCCGCGACGGCCGTGATGGTCGTCACCGCGGAGATGTCGGCGTTCGTCCGGTAGTCCATCTGGACGTCGTAGTGCTGGACGTCGAAGTCCGCGGTACCGACATTCGGGAAGATGTCGGCCGCCGGCGGCGGAAGCTCGACATCCGCGGTCGCCGAACTCGGGAGGGTGACACCCGCGGCGACCAGAGCCGCCGCTGCTGCGGCCGCCCCCAGTCCCCGGGAGGCGGATCGAGTGAAGTGCATCATGGTCCTGTTCTTTTCGGGGTCAGTCGTGGGACGAGGTCGCCGATTCGTGCCGGCGGCGGATTCGGACGGCCACCAGAGCCGCCGTTCCCAGCGCGAGGAGCAGCACCGCGACACCGATCACGTTCCCGCTGTCGGGGGTGCCGGTCGCGCTGAGGCGAGCGGACGTCGATCCCGCCGGAGCGGCAGCGGCCGAGGTGGAGGCCGTCGGAGCCGGGGTCGCCGTCGGGCCATCCGTCGGGCTGGGCGTCGGAGTCGGTGCGGTCCCGCCACCGCCACCACCACCCGGCACCTCATAGGCGTGGATCTTCACGGTCTCCGACACCGTCTCACCCGACAGGAAGCCCGCTCGCTCCGCGGTGACGCGGGCCGTGAGCGACGTTCCGACGTCAGCCGCCGCGAGCGCGTAGGTCGTGCCGGTGCCGGGCTGAGCCACACCGTCGCGCAGCCAGACCACGCGAAGTTCCGCATCGGCCGGATCGACAGCCGCCGCGAGGCGCACCTCGCCGACCTCGACGATAAGCCGCGGTTCCCACGTGAAGGTCGCACGACGGCTGACGATCAGCTCGTACGTGCGGGTCGTCTTCCCGTCGGCGGCGGCGACCTCGATCGCCACCCGTCCCGTGGCCGGATCGACGGCGCCCACCGAGACGGTCGCCGCGCTGTCGGATGCCACGGCCGAGACGGTCGGCCACCGAGAACCATCCACGGTCGCCTCGTAGTGCGTGGTCGCGGGGTCGAAGCCCGTGAGCGGCACCCCGTTCACGTTCAGGCGTCCGAGCGAGGCGGACGATGCACGACTGGCCGTCCGAGAGAAGGCCTCCACCTCCGAGATCGTCAGGTAGGAATCCTCCTTCGCCGTCAACTCGACGTCGATCGACGAGGTCCAGGCCGGACGCCCGTCGACCCTCAGATCGACCGTGGCCTGCGGCAGGTCGCCGTCCGTGTCCACGGGTACAGGCGCCGTCGTCACGCGCTCGCCCGACCGGTCATCGGTGTACGAAACGCGCACCTCGGCGGGCAGCGAGTGGTCGCCCCCGTCGCGGAAGCCCGTCAGCACGACCGTGTCGAGCAGCTGGGAGGACGACCACGTGTAGGTCAACGTATCGGTCGGGTTCGAGCCGCCCCACCGCCAGTCCGACCACGCCTTGTCGCGCAGGTCGCCGTTCACCGTCCGGTCGATCGAGTAACCGGGCTCGGTGTACGAAGCCGTCCGGGTCTCGCTGTTCGGCGCGACGTTGACCGCGTTCCCCTCCGTCACGAACACCGTGAGGACGGCCGGGAGGCCCGGATTCCCGGCGATCGCCGAGTCGGCGGTTCCGTCGATGCGGACCGAGCCGGCGGCATCCAGGTCCGCCTGCGTCACTGTCGCCGTGTCCCACGTCACTCCGGTGTCGAACCGCGCCTCGCCGTCGCCAATCTGTGCCGGCACGGTGGCGGGCAGCAGATCCGCGAGCGATGACACCGGCTGGCCCGTCGGCACGGTCACCGAGACCGGATCGGTGCGGCTGAAGTCGCCGATCTCGACGGTGAGCACCGCGTCCGAGAACGTGTTGCCGTAGTCATCCACGCCCGTCCCGATCACCCGGTAGCTGCCGGCTTCGGCCCAGTCCACGCCGGAGGCGTCCCACGTCACCGGGACGGGCGTGCGCGCTCCGTCGGAGTAGACCGGGACGACCGTCGTCGGAAGCTCGACCGGGACACCGGGGATGGTCCGTACCGCCTGCGGCTCGATCGACGCCAGCGCCGTGTCGACGATGGAGAAGTCCGCCTGGTTGACGGCGAAGAAGTAGTTGTCGACCGCCTCGATCTTGATGCGGGCATTCGCGGTCGAGACGTTCGGGAACGTCACGGTCTCGGATCCGTCGTTCGCGGTGCGCTCCGCGAGCACGTGGTCGAAGGTCTTCCCGCCGTCGGTCGACAGCGTGATCCGCACCTCGGGAGCGAGCTCCGGGGCGTCGGTGCCGTTGACCGCCCAGGTGATCTCGGTGCCGCGTCCACCGATCACCGACTGCCCGGCATCCGCCTGGCTCGTGACCTCGAACGGACCGGCATCCCGGTCGATGCCGAGGTGAACGGCGGCCATGGCCACGCCGCCCCCGTCGACGCGCTGGTCCCGCGCGGTGACCCGGAAGTCGAATCCGCCGTCGCCGTTGCCCTCGTACGCCGCGGTCGGCAAGAACTCGGAGTAGCAGTCGCGGGCGATCTTGGAGTCGGCCATATCGCAGAGGCCGGTGTGCGCGTTCGTCTCACCGCGGAGGATCTGCTCCATGTCGGGGAACACCCGCGTCGGCACGGGGCCGGCCGCGTTCTGCGCGCCGGAGTAGTAGGAGTGGGCCTGTTCGTACGTCAGGTCCGCCGCCTTCGAGAAGACGCGGAACAGCGGTCCGTCGACCTTGTTCGGGTCGCGGAGGGCACGCCCGAAGTCCCCGAGGTTCGCCTGCTCCCACACGTAGGTGAGCGGGTCGCCGTCGGCGTCGCTCCCCGAAGCGGTCAGCGCGAAGGGGGTCCGGATGGGGATCGTTCGACTCTCGGGCGCGGTCACCACCGGAACGGTGTTGGTGGATGCCACGTGTTCACCGGCCCACCCCGTCCAGTAGTGCATCTGGTCGATGGTGAAGGCCGAGAAGTACGGGTCGGAGTTCGACTGCAGGTCGTTCTCACCGCACAGCCCCGCGTAGCCCATGATCGTCGACGACGAGCCCGGCTCCATGGCCGAGTCGCCCTGCGAGTTGTAGCAGGCGTTCATGGTGTGCGTGCCCCCGAACTGGTGCCCGATCTCGTGCGCCAGGTAGTCGGTCGCGAAGATGTCGCCGACCGGAGCCGAGAGGCCGGTGCAGCCGCCTCCCTTCCAGTAGTCCTTGCCCACGACGTTCCAATAGGCCATGCCCCCGTCGCCCGATCCGAGGGAGATGTGACCGACGTCGTACGCGCCGTCGCCGAGGATGCGCTGCAGGACACCGGCGTTCGCCGACAGCAGCCCGTCACTGCACTCGCGCATCGCGTCACGCCAGTAGCAGGCATCGTTCCCGCAGGCGCCGCCCGGATCGTACGCGGCCGCGTCGGTGTCGAAGTTCAGCTGCTCGGTGCCGTCGACGAGCTTCAGCTGCACACCCACGTCGTCGTTGTAGATCTGCGCGACGCGGTTGACCATCACGACCTTGGCGGCCAGCACGTTCTCGGTTCCGTAGAACTGTGCGAACGCGGGGTCGCTCGCGAGCGCGAGACGGATGACCTGCCGCGTCGCCTTCGGAGCATCGCCGGGAGCCTCCTCGGGCACCGGCGCCTCCTCCCGCGGTTCGAGGAACTGCGCCTCCCCCTTGCCCTCGCGGGCGGCATCGCGTCCGTACGAGATGTGCTGCGGCTTGGCGCTGCCCGCGTCCGAGGGGATGGGGTCGATGTACCACGGCACCGAGCGGTTGTCGCCGCTGCGCACCGACGCGGAGACGCCGAGCGGAGTGATGCTCAGGCGGATCGACGTCGTGGGGTCGGAGGTCGCGTGACCGGCGTAGGTCTTCAGCTCCGGATGCCGTGCCGCGAGTTCGTCCTCCATGACACTGACCGGCTGCACGTCGAAGTCCACGAATGCACCGGTGGGGTCGGGGAGCTTCACGTGTTGCGTCCCGGGCACGACCGATCGCGCCATGGTTCGGAGCCCGGTCGACCCGCCGAGCACGGAATCCACGTCCACGTCGAAGGCGGCGACCGGCGCGTCGGCCTTCAAGCCGAGTTCGGTCTGCGTCCCCGTCGTTTCGACGGGAGTCCAGACCGGCTCATCGGCACGCGCCGATGCCGGTGTCGCGGACAGGAGCGCGGCTGCCAGGGCCGCGACGAGCGCGGCTGCGGCTGCCGCGACGAATCGCCGATGTGGGCGAGGGGCGGAAGGGGTCACGAGGGCTCCAATGCGAACGGACAGCGGGACGCCGAATGGCCCTCCGGACGCTAGAACGCGCTCGTTTCGGTCGCGTTTCGTTGGCTGAATCGTCCGCGCTGACGACAGATATTTGCAAGATGGCGCCATCCGTGCACCATATGCATCACGTTAGCGCTCACAATTTGCCACGTACAGGGCAATTTGTGAGATCGCTCCCACGTTTGCAGAAACGGTTTTCGGAATTCCGCTACGCCGTCGGCGAGGTATCAGCCCCGCGCGGCCCACCACTCGCGCAGGCGCTTCTCGGCCTCGTCTTCGCCGAGCACACCCTCGTCGAGGCGCAGATCGAGCAGGAAGCGGTACGCCTCGCCGACCTCGCGGCCAGGCTTCAACCCCAGGACCTCCTGGATGCGGTTGCCGTCGAGCTCGGGGCGGATGGAGTCGATCTCCTCCTGCTCGCGCAGCGCGACGATCCGGGCCTCGATGTCGTCGTAGGCGGATGCCAGTCGCTGGGCCTTCCGCTTGTTGCGCGTGGTCACGTCCGCCCGCGTGAGGATGTGCAGGCGTTCGAGTTCATCGCCCGCGTCGCGGACGTAGCGGCGGACCGCGGCATCCGTCCACGCCCCCTCGGCGTAGCCGAAGAAACGCAGGTGCAGCTCGACGAGGCGCGACACCACGGTCGTCGTCGCCGCGTCGAAGCGCAGGGCCTGGAGGCGCTTGCGCGCCATGCGGGCACCCTTGACGTCGTGATGGTGGAACGTCACGCCGCCCCCGGGCTCGAGGCGTCGCGTCGCGGGCTTGCCGATGTCGTGCAGCAGCGCGGCCAGGCGCAGCGGCACGTCGGGAGCGTCACCGGGATGCCGCCGGTGCTCGAGCTCGATCGCCTGGCGCAGGACCGTGAGCGAGTGCTCGTAGACGTCCTTGTGGTGGTGATGCTCGTCGACCTCCAGCCGCAGCGCGGGGATCTCGGGCAGGAACTCCTCCATGAGGCCCGTCTCGACCAGGACCCGGATGCCACGCACCGGGTCATCGGTCTGGAGCAGCCGCACGAGCTCGGCCTGCACGCGCTCGGGACTCACGATCTCGAGCGTGCCGCGGAGTTCGGCGATGGCATCCAGGGTCTCGGGGTCGACCGTGAACTCGAGCTGCGACGCGAACCGGGCCGCACGGAGCATGCGCAGCGGGTCGTCGCCGAAGCTGACCGCGGGGTCGATGGGGGTGCGAAGGCGCTGCGCCAGGAGGTCCTCGACGCCACCGGTCGGGTCGACGAGCGTGCGCGCGGGGACCCGCAGCGCCATCGCGTTCACCGTGAAGTCGCGGCGCGTGAGGTCGGCCTCGAGCGTGTCGCCGAACTCGACGGTGGGCTTGCGGGTCACGCCGTCGTAGCTGTCGGCGCGGTACGTGGTGATCTCGACCTGCTCGCCCTGCACCTTCGCGCCGATCGTGCCGAAGGCGCGGCCGACGTCCCACTGCACCGACGACACGGGCTTCACCAGCGCGAGGATCTCGTCGGGGCGCGCGTCGGTCGTGAAGTCGAAATCGTGGGTCGTGCGACCCAGCAGAGCGTCGCGCACCGGACCGCCGACGATCGCGAGATCGCGGCCCGCGTCGGCGAAGACGCGCGCGAGCGTCGCGACCACGGGATGCTCGGCGAGCTCGCCGAGGCGCGCGACACCGTCGGCCATGTTCAGCATGCTTCGAGCCTAACCGGGGCCACCGACGCGCCGGGGGTCGGGGTGCCGCGTCTCGGTGCCGCCCCGCTTCAGTGTCCAAGACATGCGGACGGCCCGCGCCCGGATCCGCGTGTCGTGGACACTCAACCCGCCGCCCCGCCCCTCACGCGTCCGCGAACGCGAGGAACCCCGTCACGATGAGCTCGCGCACGCGCGGGAGGACGTCGGCGCGGAGCTCTTCGGCATCCACGTCCAGAAGCTGGGCGATCGCGTCGATCAGCGCGCCGACGGGGAGGTCGCCGTCCGAGGCGCCCACGAGCGCGGCGACCGCGGAGTCGACCTCGATCGTGCGCGCGAAGCCGCCGCCCTGCCGCAGCTCGATCACCGACGGCGACTCCTCGCCGGGCCGGTGGTGCCGGGCCTCGGTCACGTCGGGCGCGACCCGCAGGACCGCGGATGCCAGCCCCTCGTCGTCCAGGAGGGCGGCGCGATCGTGGTTCTCGAGGCATGCCGCGAGGTGCGGGCCGAAGCCCGACTCGCCCCCGCCCGCCACGCGTTCGTACCGCGCGAGCGTCGGCGCCCCCGCGAGCGGACGCCGGAGCAGCACGTACCCGAATCCGACGCCGGTCACCCCGCGCTGCGCGAAGTCGTCGAGCCACGCGTCGATGAGCCGGGAATACGCGGGGGTGCCAGGTACGGTCCCGCCGTCGCGCACCCACAGCTCGGCGTACGCGAGCGGGTCGAGGACCTCACGCTCGACGACCCAGGCGTCCAGCGACGGATCCACCCACGCGCGCACGCGGTCGAGTCCCGATTCGCCCTCGCGGTACTCCCAGTTGCCGAGAGACTGCGCGACGCCGCCCGGCTCGAGGTGCGCCCCGACACCGGCGATCACGGAGGCCACCAGCGCGTCGCCCTCGAGCCCGCCGTCGCGGTATTCGTACGCCGGAACCCCCGCGACGCGCGGCGTGATCACGAACGGGGGATTGGATGCCACACGGTCGAACGTCTCTCCGGCCACCGGCTCGAACAGCGACCCGAGCCGCGTCTCGATCCCGTCGACGCCGTTCAGCAGCGCGTTGAGCCGCGTGAAGCGCAGCGCGCGTTCCGAGATGTCGGTCGCCACGACGCGCGAGACGAGCCGCCGGAGCCGGAGGGCCTGGATGCCGCACCCCGTGCCGAGATCGAGCGCCGTCCCGCCGCGCCAGGTGAGCTGCAGCTTCGCGAGGGTCTGCGAGGCGCCGCCGACGCCGAGCACGTGATCCTCGGGGAGGGGACCGCCGAGCGCGGCCTCGTCGAGGTCGCTCGCGATCCACCACTCGACCTCGCCGTCGGCGTCGGCGAACGGCTGCGGCCGGAGGAGCACCGCCGGCGCGACCCGGTCGCCCGCGACCGTCACGAGGCCCAGCCGCTCGGCCCCGTCGAGCCCGAGTCGCGGCAGGGCCGCCGCCGCGTCCTCGCGCGCCACCGCGGCACCGAGGACCCACAGCCGCCCGAGCACCGCGAGCGGGTCGCGACGGTCGCCGAGCGCACGCTCCGCCGGACGCCGCAGCCCGCGCGGTACGGCATCGTCGGCCTGGACGCCCCAGGCATCGCGCAGGGCCGCACCCGAGAACCCCGCGGAACGGAGGTCGTCGGCGAGCGCGCGGCACAGGATCGGGTCGGGTTCGGGGAGCACCTGTCCATTCAATCGTTCGCGCGAGGCTATCGGGGGGCTCCGAGGTGTGCGGGCCTAGACTCCTAGCGGTGCGAGGCCGCCTGGCCCGACCGATGCTCGTATGACCGTGACCTCACTGCCCTCGGGCTCACCCGTGCCGCGGCGCCCCCTCACGCGCCGGTTGCTGGCGACCCTCGCCGCGGTCGCTCTCGCGATCGGACTCGCCGCGCCGGCCGCCGCGGTCGCGGAAACGCCGAGCCCGAGCCCCTCCGCCGGCGCGGCGCCGCCGACGCTCGCCGCGGCCCCGGCTGCCAATGGCATCCTGCGTCCGGGCGAGACGTTCGCGGTGCTCGCGACCCTCACGAACCCCGGAACGTCGTCGATTCCCTCCGCCTCGGCGACCCTGTCGATCGGTTCGACGCCCCTCGCCGACGACGCCAGCCTCACGAGATGGCTGAGTGGCGACGCGTCCGGCGTGACGCTCCAGCAGATCGCGACCGGGACCCTGGATGCCACGGCCCCCTCGGCACAGACGTCGGTGTCGTTCACGGTGCCGGGCACCGATCCCGGCCTCGCCGGCCGCGCCCCCGGGGTGTACCCGGTGCTGGCGCAGACCGCCGGGGGAGTCTCACTCAAGGCCCCGACGGTCGTCGTGATTCCCGCCGATGGTGCCCTCACCCCCCTCGCGGTCGTCGTCCCCATCACCGCGGCCCCGCGCACGAAGGGCCTGCTGACGGCGAGCGAACTGGCCGAACTGACGGCGGTCGACGGACCGCTGTCCGCCCAGTTGGATGCCGTCGACGGTTCCGCCGCGACGCTCGCGGTCGACCCGGCCATCCCCGCCGCGATCCGCGCCTTGGGCTCCTCGGCGCCCCCGACGGCGGTCGCGTGGCTGCAGCGTCTGCTCGCGCTGCCGAACGACCGGTTCGCGCTGCAGTTCGGCGACGCCGACCTGGCGGCGCAGATCCGGTCCGGCCTGACCACCCCGCTGGCCCCGACGTCGCTGCAGACCTACCTGTCGGCCGCGGACTTCACCAAGCCCGGGCCGGCCGCCCTGAGCACCCCGAGCCCCAGCCCGACCGCCGCCCCCGGCCAGCCGACCTACCCCGACCTGGCGACCCTGCTCGACATCGGACCCGCCGACCAGAACGTCTTCTGGCCCGCCACCGGCTCGGTGGACGGTGCGGTCGTGGCGAGCCTGGGCGCGCTCGGAACGGCGGAAGCCCCCGCCCGCGTGCTCGTGGCATCCAGCAATCTCTCCGCTCGCCCCTCGACCGCGAGCTTCGCCGTCGACGGGGTCTCGACGCCCGTCTACGACGCCGAGGTCTCGAGCGCCCTCACCGCCGCGGCAGGAGAGAACGACACGGCCCGTCGGGGCGCATCCCTCGCCGCCGCCTCGGGGCACCTCGCTCTCGCCCGGACCGGGTCCTCCGACCGTCCCGTCCTCGCCGTGCTCGACCGCGGCACGGATCGCTCGCGCGTCAGCCTTCGCGCGGTCCTGGGCGCCGTGGCATCCGCTCCCGGATACATCTCCTCGACGCTGGCCGCGGTCGCCAACACCCCCGCCGCCGCGGTCACGCTCGGCGATCCGACCGCGGATGCGTCGCGCGCCGCCGACGTGTCGGCCCTCACGTCGGACGAAGGCGAGATCGACCGCTTCGCGACGATCCTCGCCCAGCCCGAACTGCTGACAGGACGCGAGCGCGCCGAAGTGCTGCAGGTGCTCAACGTCGCCTGGACCGGGGATGCCGCCCGCACGGCCGTCGCCGACCATCGCGCCGCGACGCAGAAGACGCTCGACTCCGTCGGCATCCTGTCATCCGACTTCCGTCTCGTGAGCTCGAGCGCGCCGCTACGCCCGTGGGTGCGGAACGACCTGCCCTGGCCGATCAGCGTGGTCCTGCGCGCACAGACGAACGACGTGCGGCTCCGCGTGCAGGCGAACACCTCAGTGGAGGCCCAGGCGTCGGCCAACACGCGTCTCGAGGTGCCGGTCCAGGCGCGTGTCGCGAACGGCGAGGTCGTCGTCGCGATGCAGCTCTTCAGCCCCACGGGCGAGCCGATCGGTGCCCGCCAGAGCGTGCAGGTCGAGGTGCGCGCCGAGTGGGAGAGCATCGGGCTCATCGCGATCATCGTGCTCGTCGTGGTGTTCCTGGGCGTCGGAGTGCTGCGGACGATCGCGCGACGCCGGCGCACCCGCGCGGCGGCCTCTCCACTGGAAGTGTCCGAACCCCCGACACCCGACCCGCACGACGATCAGGAGAACCCCGCGTGAGCAGTATCGGCCGGGCCAGCGTGCTCATCGGCGCGGGGACCATCGTCTCCCGCGTGAGCGGTCTCGTCCGCACGATCGTGCTGGTCGCGGCGATCGGATCCATCAGCGAGGCGGGGGACGCGTTCGCCGTCGCCAACCAGCTGCCGAACAACATCTACGCGATCATCTCCACCGGTCTCCTCACCGCGGTCGTGGTCCCGCAGATCGTCAAGGCCGCCGCGCACGCCGACGGCGGCCAGGCGTTCATCTCGAAGCTCTTCACGCTCGGCGCCGTCGGGCTCCTCGGTGCGACGGCGCTCGCGATCATCTGCGCACCCCTGCTGGTCCAGGTCTACGCGAGCAAGTTCACCCCTGATCAGCTCGCCCTTTCGACGGCATTCGCGTACTGGTGCCTGCCGCAGATCTTCTTCTACGGCCTCTACGCGCTCCTCGGCGAGATCCTCAACGCCCGCCGTGTCTTCGGTCCGTACACGTGGGCGCCGATCGTCAACAACGTCGTGTCGATCCTCGGATTCGGCGCGT
Source organism: Microbacterium sp. SLBN-111 (assembly GCF_049739645.1). Classification (NCBI taxonomy): domain Bacteria; kingdom Bacillati; phylum Actinomycetota; class Actinomycetes; order Micrococcales; family Microbacteriaceae; genus Microbacterium; species Microbacterium sp. SLBN-111. Next base: position 1,286,603 of record NZ_JBMGQH010000001.1, on the reverse strand, counting down.
TCATCCTGATCTTCGGGGGTCCTCAGACCGAAGTGGATGCCTGGACCCCGGGCATGATCGCGATCCTCGCCGGCACCGCGACCCTGGGCATCGTCGTCCAGACCGTCGTCCTGCTCTTCTTCTGGCGCCGCGCGGGCCTGGCCCTGCGCCCCGACTTCCAGTGGAAGGGCGTGGGCCTGCGCCACATCGGCCGTCTCGCCGGCTGGACGTTCCTCATGGTCGTCGCCGGGCAGCTCGCCGGCATCGTGCAGTCGAATGTGCTCTCGGGCGCGTCGGGGGAGGACCCGGCGATCTTCGCGTCACAGAACGCCTGGCTGCTGTTCATGCTGCCGTACTCGATCATCGTGCTGTCGATCGGAACGCCCTACTTCACGCAGCTCAGCGAGCACGCGGCCGCAGGACGACACGACGAGGTCAAGGGCGACATCTCGCGCAGCATCCGTACCCTCGGGTTCTTCATCGTCGCGTCCACCGCCGCCCTGGCCGTGGCCTCGGTGCCCGCGACCCGGATCTTCACGAACGGCCCGGCGGAAGCCGTCGCCGCCGCCCCCGTGCTGCTCTGCTTCCTCCTGTGCCTGGTGCCCCTCGCCGTGCTGTTCGTCGTGCAGCGGACGTTCTACGCCTACAACGACACCCGGACGCCGTTCTTCTTCACGCTCCTGCAGTGCGTCCTGGTCGCCGGGGGAGCGATCGTCGCGGGTGCGGTCCTCCCGCGGGAGGACCTCGCCGCCGGCGTCGCCCTGACGCAGTCGATCGCGAGCATCGTGCAGGTCCTCGTCGCCACCGTGCTGCTGCACCGGCGCCTGTCCGGGATCGGCACGACCGCGTGGCTCCTCGCGCTCGGGAAGTTCGCCCTCGCCGCGCTGCCGGCCGCCGCCGCGGGGTTCGGCGTCCTACTGCTCCTGGGCGGCTTCGACGGGTGGACCACGACCAGCGCCGTGGCCGGCGCCGCGGGAGCCGCGATCGTGGGACTCGTCGTGCTCGCGGTGTACATCGGCATCCTGGCGGTCTTCCGAGCCCCCGAACTCGCGCCGGCGCTCGCTCTCGGCCGGCGCTTCCTGCCCCGGCGCTAGCCCCCGACCCGCGGAATATTGCGGGGCTACCATGGGTTTCATACGACGGAATCAACGAAGGGAACGCGCTACCGTGCGTCACGTCATCATCATCGGGTCGGGCCCGGCCGGTTACACGGCCGCGATCTACGCCGCCCGAGCCAACCTCGAACCCCTCGTCGTCGCGAGCTCCGTCGAAGCCGGTGGCGATCTCATGACCACCACCGATGTCGAGAACTTCCCGGGCTTCCCCGATGGCATCCTCGGACCCGACCTCATGGCCAAGATGCAGGCCCAGGCAGAGCGCTTCGGCGCCGAGGTCCTCTACGACGATGTCGTCTCGCTCGACCTCGACGGTCCCGTCAAGAAGGTCACGCTCGGCAGCGGCAAGGTCCACGAGGCCGCCTCGATCATCTACGCGACCGGCTCGGCCTACCGCAAGCTCGGCCTCGAGGGCGAAGAGCGGCTCTCCGGACGCGGCGTCTCGTGGTGCGCCACGTGTGACGGTTTCTTCTTCCGCGAGCGGACCATCGCCGTCGTCGGCGGCGGCGACTCGGCCATGGAGGAAGCCAACTTCCTGACGAAGTTCGCCTCGAAGGTCTACATCGTCCACCGCAAGGACACCCTCCGCGCGTCGAAGATCATGCAGGAGCGCGCCTTCGCGAACCCCAAGATCGAGTTCGTGTGGAACAGCGAGGTCGCCGAGATCCTCGGTGAGGACGCCGTCAACGGCATCCGCCTCCGCTCCACGGTCGACGGCAGCGAGCGCGACCTCCCCATCGACGGTCTGTTCGTCGCGATCGGCAACGACCCGCGCACGCACCTCGTGCACGACAAGCTGCAGCTCACCGCCGAGGGCACGATCTGGGTCGACGGTCGCTCGTCGCGCACGTCGGTCGAGGGTGTCTTCGCCGCCGGTGACGTCATCGACCCGACGTACCGCCAGGCGGTCACGGCAGCCGGCAGCGGCACCGTGGCCGCGCTCGACGTGGAGCACTTCCTCGCCGCGCGCGGGGAGGCGGGCGAGCCCGCCGTCGCCGAGAGCCCCATCGACGGGCTCCCCGACCCCGCTGTCGTCTGAGGAATAAACCCGCGCTCACCGGGGTTTCCACCGGTAACGCTTCCATCTAAGGAGAAATGCACATGACCGCCAAGGTGACGACCAGCGCGACCTTCGAGCAGGACGTCCTGCAGGCCGAGGGCCCCGTTCTCGTGGACTTCTGGGCCGAGTGGTGCGGACCGTGTCGTATGGTCAGCCCCGTTCTCGACGAGATCCAGTCCGAGAACGCCGACAAGATCACCATCGTGAAGCTCAACGTCGATGAGAACCCCGACCTCGCGATGAAGTACCAGATCACCTCCATCCCCGCGATGAAGGTGTTCGAGGGTGGCGAGGTCAAGACGACCATCATCGGCGCCAAGCCCAAGTTCGCTCTCGAGAAGGACCTCCAGGCCTACCTCGGCTGAGCCCGCTCGCAGCGAAAGCCCCCGACATCCTCGTGATGTCGGGGGCTTCTTCGTCGATGGATGCCACTGACCAACGCGCACGAAGCGCGTGTCAGGAGGGGCTCAGGAGACGTCGAGACGCGCCGAGGCGTCCCAACGCCGGTGCGGCTCGTCCTCGCCCAGGATGCGCCACACAGCGCGCGTGAGCGGGGGATAGTCGAGCGCGATCTGCCGCAGCACGCGGTAGTTGCGTGAGCGGTTCGGACGCAGGCCGCCGTTCTCCGCGATGTTCTCGGCCCGAAGGGTCAGAACGACGAGCTCATCGACGCTGGGGAGGTCTTCCATGAACTCCCACGGATCTTCGCCGCCGCGCAGTCGCTCGTGGATGAGGACCGCGAGTTCGTCCGAGGCCTCGGCGCGCAGCAGCTCGAGGCTGGCGCGGCGGCGAGGGCTCTGGTCTTTCGCGGTCACCCTTCCAGCCTACGTCGGCGTCCCGACAGGGGAGCCGCGAAGCCGGTCATCTCAGCGTATGCCGAGGAAGGAATGCCCCGGGGGCTCAGCCGGTATAACCCTCTTCACCCAGGACGGAGAGGATGCGATTCAGATCCTGAATCGTGGCGAAATCAATGCTGATCTGGCCTTTTCTAGCCGTCAGAGAGACGCGGACCTTGGTGTCGAACTTGTCGCCGAGACGATCGGCGATGCTGTCGAGGCCCGACCGGCGGCTCCCGGCCTTCGGCTTCTGTCGGACGGGTGCCACTCCGGGCATCTTCGCCGCCGCCTCGGCCGCGCGCACGGACAGGTCTTCGTTGACGATCTTGTCGGCGAGCTTCTGCATCTCGCGAGGGTCCTCGAGCGACAGGATCGCGCGCGCGTGGCCCGCGCTCAGGACGCCGGCCGCCACGCGCTGCTGCACCGGCACGGGGAGCTTCAGCAGACGGATCGTGTTGCTGATCTGCGGCCGCGACCGGCCGATCCGGGTCGCGAGCTCTTCCTGCGTGATGCCGAAGTCGTCGAGGAGCTGCTGGTAGGCCGACGCCTCTTCCAGGGGGTTGAGCTGCGAGCGGTGCAGGTTCTCGAGGAGGGCGTCGCGAAGGAGGTACTCGTCCTCCGTCTCGCGGACCACAGCCGGGATCGAGGTCAGCCCCGCCTCGCGCGATGCGCGCGTGCGACGCTCACCCATGATGAGCTCGTACGTCCCGTCACCCTTGTCGCGGACGACGACCGGCTGCAGGACACCGAACTCACGGACCGAGTGGATCAGCTCGGCGAGGTCCTCGGGGTCGAAGTGCGTGCGCGGTTGGCGCGGGTTCGGGACGATGGACTGCGGGTCGATGTGCACGAGACGTGCGCCGGGGACGCTGACGAGCTCGGCTTCGGCCGCGTCGTCCTTCGCCTCCGCCGCGGGCGCCGGCTCCGGTGCTGCGCTCGCGCCGGGGAAGAAGACGTCGACGGGGCGCGCCTCCGACGATTCCGCCGTGGGGATGAGGGCACCGATGCCGCGGCCCAGTCCGGTTCTCTTGGCCATCAGTCTTCCTTCGTGGTGGTGTCGCGTGCGACGATCTCGACCGCTGCCTCGCGATAGGCGATCGCGCCCGCTGATTGGCCATCGTAAGCGATGACCGTCTGACCGAAACTCGGCGCCTCCGAGACACGCACCGAGCGGGGGATCACGGTGTTGAGGACCTCGTCGGAGAAGTGCTCGCGGACCTCGTCGGCAACCTGCTGCGCGAGACGGGTCCGACCGTCGTACATCGTGAGCAGGATCGTCGAGACGTGCAGGCCGGGATTCAGGTGCTTCTGGATCATCTGGACGCTGCCGAGGAGCTGGCTCAGACCTTCGAGCGCGTAGTACTCGCACTGGATCGGGATGAGGACTTCATCCGCCGCGGTGAAGGCGTTGATCGTGAGGAGGCCCAGCGACGGCGGGCAGTCGATGATGACGAAGTCGAGGTGGTTGTCGGCGTTCGCGAGGTAGTCGCGGAGTGCCCCGCGGAGTCGGTGCTCTCGCGCAACCTGTGACACGAGTTCGATCTCGGCACCGGCGAGGTGGATGGTGCTCGGCGCACAGAGCAGATTCGGGGATTCCGGGCTCGTCTGGATGATGTCAGCAAGGGGGAACTCGTCGATCAGGACGTCGTAGATGCTCGCCGTGTCCGCGTTGTGCGGGACGCCTAGAGCGGTGGACGCGTTGCCCTGCGGGTCGAGATCGATGACCAGCACCTTGGCGCCGAGCGTGGCGAGAGCGGCAGAGATGTTCACTGCCGTCGTCGTCTTGCCGACGCCACCCTTCTGGTTCGACACCGTGAACACGCGGGTGCGTCCCGACAACTTCACCTCGACAGCCTCCAGCGCTCGGCGTCGAGCCGAAAGATCCGCGAGCTCACGTGCAATGGGGGAGTCCTCGAAGGAGGTCGAGCCGGACGACTCGCCGGATTGTTTCACGTGAAACGCGCTCCTTCATCTCCGGGGACAACGTTCTCAGTCTACGTGGGGCGGCGGTGCCCGCGTAGGGACGGTGCGCATTCGGTGGGGTGGTTTTGCGCTCTGTTGCGTCGGGGCGTGCCGGCTGCAGTCCTGGTGTTCCCGCGGTTGGGGCTCGCGCCTGCTCGTGCATGAGCGGCGTGGGAGTGCGTGTGCATCCGCGCTTTGCCCGCACTCGGGGAGGTCGACAGGGGAAGACGCCGAGAAGTTCTTCACCCTTCAATGCAGCCCCACCGCGGGTGTTGGACCCTGTGCCCGCACAGGCGGCGGCGGGATGTTTCACGTGAAACGGTCCGCGCGTAAGGTAGCGCTGCCACTGTGCGGGTGCGCGTGGCCCGCGATGCCGCCGGCGTAGGTGCAAGGATGGGCGCCGTGTTGTGAGGGAGGACGCGCCGGCGTTCCCGTGCTGCGTGAGGGGCCACACTTGCATCGACGGTACGGGGCCCGCGTGGACCACCGCCGTCGATGGCGTGCACCACCACGCAGCTCCGCGCGCCCCCATCGCGGTGAATGTTTCACGTGAAACAGCTCGCGCGGGAGAGAGAGCCCGCCCTCCCTGCGCGGGTGGCCGCAATCGGGCCGAAGGTGGGCGAGGGCGCTAGGCGTGGCTCGGGGGGGGTGAATCTCCCGCTGTTCAGTTCACGCACCCCGACCACGCCACACTCCGCAACGGGTGTTTCTAGTGGCACAGCCCGCGCGTCAGGTAGCTCTGGCACCGGTGCGGGATGCGAGCGAGTTTCGAGGACACCGATGTGCACGACCGCACGTGAACTGCGGTGTGGGACGGACGCTCGAATCCAGCGAGCGTGTCCGCGGGTGACTGCCATCCGGGGATGAACACGCGATGGGTCCGTCGCCGGACGATGGGTTCTCCGCTGTCCAGCCCCACGCGCCCCGACCACGCCACGCCCGGTGGCGGATGCTTCGCGTGAAGCGGCCAGCGCGTGATGGATAGTTGACGCCGATGCGATGTTCGCGTGAGTGAGTTCGGAGGGCGCCGGTGCGCGTGCAGCGGCGCACGTTGCCGGTTCACCGTCGGTGTCGTTGGGCGCCAACTGCCGCTGTTTACCGCCGCCCGCGATCCCCTTTGGATGGCACTCCGGCCAGATGTCCTGCATTCCGCTCCTCACACCATGCGGCTGACGGATGGTCGACCGACTCTGTAAGCCATCCGTCCGGAGTCATCTTCGTGAGCCTGGGTCGACCGCACCGGCATGCATCGGGCCGGGCGCGCCGGGCGCAGGTGAATGAACCCTTCGGCCGGAGACGCGCACGGTAGTCGACCCGGCGCCAAGCCGCCGGAGCATCACGAGGAGCCACCCCGCGCGGGCAAGCTCGATACCTCCGACGCGCGCAACTGGTCAGCTGTTTCACGTGAAACGGTTGGCGGATCGGCGGACTCACGTGTACGTCACCTGCTCCGAATCGGGCGGGGATTCAGAACATCGAAGCGTGTGCGCCGCGCTCCACAAACCGCAGTGCTCTTGCCGGTCGGGCCCGATCGCTCCAGCGCACGGCGAGCGACACCCGCACGCTAACGCATATGGCTGTCTTTCCCTCCAAGTCAGCAAGCACGCGAAGCTGGCGACAGCCTCGCGTCGACAGGCGTCGGCGTCGGAGTTGCGAATCGCACTGTTCCCCCCCACAACCTCACGCGCGACACGTGCGGCACTCCGGCCGGCGGGGCGCCACCCCGGCGCGATCTCGCGTCGTCCTTCAATGCGAGGCCCGTGCGAGGCTGCGCACGGGTCTGCGCGCCAGATCCGTTGGCGCCCCGCCCCCGGTATAGAAAGCACTCCATGGGACAGGTGTCCGGGTGGAGACGCACGCGAGTATTGCCGCAGTGAGGACCGTCCCAAGGACTGAGAGGTGCGAGCCGGCCAGGGCCGCACACCGAAGCCGACGCATGCCCGTCGACGTTTCACGTGAAACATCCCACCCCTCAGCACCGCGGAATTGCGTTACCGGTCGGCATCCCGGGGGAGGACCCGATCGACTGGCGACCAACCCGGACGCGAGCGATTTCAGCGGCTCGACGGGCTCCCATACGAGTTGTCGCCCCCAAAACGCTTCAGCTCCGGCCCCGCGGGCTCGCTCATCGCGAGCATCCCCGACCCCCACTTGATGGTGTGCACAACTCCGCGTCGCGTGAGGACGCCGCGTGCAGTGCCACCCCCCATTCCGTATGCCAGGGGGGGACTCGGGCTGCCTCCACCTCCGCAAGTGGACCTGTCGCGGAGCGTTCACCGGCTTCTGTGATCTGGCGGAGACGCCACAGTCAGTGGTCACCGTTGCAGTCGGCAGATCCGTCGGGACCCTGCACCGCCCGGACGTGGTGGGCCTGTCGACCCACGACGAGAGCGCAGCTACCAAACCGGTTCGCACGATCCCGCACTCGGCGGGTGTCCCACCCCGACCGTCATGCTCAGACGTGTCCGCCTGGATGTCGTCCGTTCGAAGGTTCGCGTCGCCATCGGAACCCCGCGACGCGGTTCCCTGGGTACGGAGACCGCGCCCGCGGTCAATGTTGCGCACCGTGTTTCACGTGAAACATCTCCGGCGTTCAGGAGTATGCGGGTTCGATGTCAACCGCGGACTCGGCTGTGGCTGTCAATCCTCGTACACGCAGGGCACACTCGCACGATGACCGGCGTCAGGTGCAGTCGGCGGCACAGGGCCGAGCACCGGAGGGTCGTCCGACCCACGCCCCCGTGCGCCTCCACGTTTGAGTACGCGCAATCCCGGCTCACATGCTGCGGACGTAGATCAACACGGCGTCACCAGTGCGCGCGACGTCCGACTTCCAGATTCGAATAGGGCTGTGCGCATGTTCACTGGCCTACACCCACGGCCACACACCCGGTGCGGCGGCTGGACGCCCACCCGGGGCCGGGCCGGACCCTGCGGACCGTACCCAAGCGACACCCAAGCTGCACAGCATCTCGTATGCGCCAGCGCGCCACCACGAGGCAAAACACCCACCTACGGCGCACTTTGCTGGTCTGCCTTTCGATCCCCGTGGACGACTCCACGGACCAACTGCAGGCTCCCGCTCAACCGAGCACCGCGAGCCCCTCACCGCGGCACGGAAGGCGTCGGCGTCGCGACCTACAGTGAACGGGTCACGTAGACAGAGACGGGGGAGTGGGGCACGGGCTCCAGCTCCCTCCTTCCGCTCCAACGGAATGCGGGCCAGCTCGCGTGCGCCCGGCCGCCGGAAGGTGGCTGCATACGGAAAGCCTACGCACCACTCCATGAGCTGGATCATCGGCAGCTGCCAGGGGTATTCGTAGACCTTCGGCCTGGCAACGCAGGCACCGAACCGCGCTCTCGCCGTCGTCCTCGCCTAGCGACGCACCGGCGGACATCTGCCCGGGCCATCATGTTTCACGTGAAACATGGCCCCCCAGCAATGCGGGGCGACTCGCGAGACTGTCGACCACCGTGGACGGCCGCGAGATCACCATGCAGCGGTGCGATCAGGGCATTCTCGAGGCTGCATTCAGCTCATACAGGCCTCGGCCTCCGATCGCGAATCGAACCGTTGTGCGCCACTACCCCATCTGAGAGCACCAGAGCCCACGCGTGCGATCCGCCATGTGCCCCCGAAGCGTATGAAACCCCAGCGCGTATTCCGTCACGCCGTGCAGCGGGGCAGCATCACCACACGCACTCGATGTTTCACGTGAAACGGTGATGCCTCAACGCCCCTACGCGCTGCCCGGGCCCGTGTCACGCGCCGAGCTCCGTAAGCCTGCCGGGTTCGGAGTCACCCGCGGCGAGGAGTGAGTTCCGCGGCCTCGCACGGCGCGCGAGTCGAGACACCCCAAGAGCTCCGAAGGGCGCTGTGCCGCGACGCGGAACCGATCATCATCTTGTCGCGGTCGACGACGAGCACGCGTAACTCTCGCCAGAGATCGCCGCTCTGCACACCAGACTTGATACGTGACGGGGCGCGTGTTCGGTCGGCCCGATCGCGCGCACCCTCGCGCGCCCACAGTCCACCATTCACCGGGCGACTTGAACAGGCCGCAGCATCGGCTTCCCTGAAGCGACTGCGGTTCGCTTGCAGTGAAGCCTGCGGTCACCCACGCCCACTGGGGGCCACATTCGCGAGGAGCGATCCGACGAGCGCCCCGACAACCCACTGCGGATGATTGACCGCGACGGGCCTGGCTGCCATGGTCGAGCACCCCCGCGGGCAGCAGCAGGACGACCCCGGAACCGAGGAGGCCCCCGTCGTCGAGCCCTTCCGTATCGCAGCCCGCGCCCAAGAGCTCACGCCCCACCTCAGAATTCGCGGCATGGAGGACACGACGCACCGAGACGGCTCGGCCATGTCGCGCACCAGGTGCCCCCGTGAAGCGGGGGAGCGCGGACGACGACGGCCGCACCACTGACGGGCAGGCCCGAAACACCGAACCGCGACCCGTACCCGGCACACATCCGACGGACACCGGCATCGACGACACGGCACAAGCCAGATCTTCATCGGCATGTCGGACCCCCACGGCAGACTCTCCCTTATGGCCCTCCAGCCCGGCGACCCGCTCCCGCCCGCACCCCACGTCGCTCCCGACATCGACGATGATTTCTCGCGCGGAGTCCTCAGCGACGTCTGGGTCCCGCACTACCTGCCGCACTGGACGACTCCCGGACGCTCAGGAGCCCGATGGGGATTCACGCCGACCGGACTCGAGTTGCGCATCGACGAAGACCAGCTCGACTGGCGCCCCGAGGACGCACCCCTCCGCGTCTCCAACCTGCAGACCGCGACGTTCTCCGGCCCCGTCGGCTCAGCGGTCGGCACCCATCGCCACCGTCCCGACGGGCTCGTCGTGCGAACGCCGACACCGACTCACCTCCGCTACGCGCCGCGAGCCGGCCGCGTCGACGTCACGCTCCGCGCGAGCGCGGACCCTGACTGCATGACCGCCATCTGGCTCGTGGGCACGGAGCACGACGATGCGCGCGACTCGGGGGAGATCTGCGTCGCGGAGATCGACGCCGACGCACTCGGAGCGCGCACGAGCATCAGGTGCGGGATCAAAGCCCATCACGACGATCGTCTGACGACCGACATGATGACGACGACGATTCCGTACGACGCGGGGGAGTTCCTCACGTGGACGGTCGTGTGGGGTGGGGGAGTGACGACAGTCGGATGCGAGGGAATCATCATCGCCGAGTTCGACCAGTCGCCGAACTACGCGCAGATGCTGCTCATCGACATCTTCGAGATGTCGCGGGGCACCGGAAACTACCCCAAGTCGACGACGCTGCGGAGAGTGAAGGCTTGGTCCACAGATTCCCAATGAATGGGAGTGCGCTACCGAGAGACCGTCGCCGTCAGCACCCGCGTCGGCTCATCGACGACACCCTCGCCGACGACGTGGATCTCGATGTCGGTGACACCGAACCGGCGGATCTGCTTCTCCGCGGCATCCACTTCCGCCGTGACGTTCGCACCCTTCAGATACGCCAGCCGACCGCCCACGCGCGCGAGCGGGGCCGTCCATGGGATGAGGGTGCGCAACGCGCTCACCGCACGTGCGGTCACGACGTCGAAGACGCGTCCCTTCGCCCACTCCTCGGCGCGCAGACGCTCGACGACGACGTCGTTATCGAGACCGAGTGCGTCGACCTGCTCCGTCAGCCAGACGGTGCGGCGCTCCATCGGCTCGATGAGCGTGAACTCCACGTCGGGGCGGGCGATCGCCAGCACGATGCCCGGGAGGCCCGCGCCCGAGCCCACGTCCGCGACCCGACCGGTGAAGAAGGGGGCGGCCACCGCGCTGTTCAGGATGTGCCGCGACCAGAGCCGAGGCACCTCCAGCGGGCCGATCAGACCGCGCTGCTCACCGTGCTCGGCCAGCGCTTGCGTGAACCGACGAGCCAGGTCGATCCGGTCGCCGAACACCGCGGCCGCGGCATCCGGTTCCGCTTCCAGTTCGTTCGTCACGTCGAACGGGTCAGCCGCGACGCAGCACGGTGTGCCGGTCGGCGCCCTCACCGAACGACTCGGACGCGTAGCCGCGGTCGGCCGCGATGTCGTGCACGAGCTTCCGCTCGTAGCTCGACATAGCCGGGAGAGACGCCTGCGAGGCACCCTCCTCGAGACGCTGGATCGCGCGATCCACCAGGTGCTCGAGCTGACGCTGACGTGCGTCGCGCGAGCCTCCGATGTCGAGGATCAGCCGCGAAAACCGCCCGGTCGCGTTCTGCACGGCGAGGCGGGTGAGCTCCTGCAGCGCTTGGACGGTGTCGGGGTGAGAGAGCGTGGAGAGCGCCGAGGCGTCCTCCGCCTCCACCGAGACGTACGCGCGGCCGGCGCGCACATCGAGAGCGAGATCACCGTCGATGTCGGCGATGTCGAGCAGCCCCTCCAGGAAGTCGGCGGCGACGTCGCCTTCCTGCTCGAGCTGCTCTTCCGTGGCGGCGGTGGGTTCGGTCGCGATCTGCTCGGACGTCGTCATCATGGGCTCCGGGTGCTCAGGAGGGGGTGTCGGTGCCGGGCTTGGCGGTCGTCCGCGGTGCCGTTCCGGGCGCCTTGGTCGACTGCTGCTGCTTCTTGGCGCGCTGCTTGCTCACGGGCTGCTGACGCTTCGGCTGGGCCGCGCGCGCACGCTCGGCCTCCTCGAAGAGACGCTGCTGTTCGGCCTCGTACTTCTCGATCGGGACGACCTTGCCGTTCGCATCGATTGCCTTGCCCTTGCGAGCCAGACGCTCTTCGCGAGCCTTGGCGGCGTCGGATCCGGGGGTCGGCATCTCGCGGATGACGATGAACTGCTGCACCATCGTCCAGATGTTGCTGACGAACCAGTAGATGACGACACCGAGCGGGAAGAAGATACCCGAGAAGATGAAGGCCAGCGGGAGGATGAAGAGCATGATCCGCTGCATCTGGTACGCCTGACCGGTCTTGGCCTCGGGCGACAGGTTCTTCGAGATGATCTGCAGCTGGGTGAAGAACTGCGACGCGATCATCAGGACGACGAGGGTCAGCAGGATCGCGACGGTGAACTGCCCGTCGGGCTGGCCCCACGCGGTGACGAGGTTGACGTGCATGGATGCCACGTCGAACAAGCGGGCGTCGTAGAACTCGCGAGTGAGTTCAGGCGTGAGCAGACCCACACCACCCAGACCGCTCGTGGCATGCTTCGCGACATCGTTCAGCACGCTGAACAAGGCGAAGAAGATCGGCATCTGCACCAACAGTGGCAGGCAGCTGGAGACCGGAGTCGTCCCGTGCTTCTTGTACAGGGCCATCGTCTCGCGGCTCATCGCCTCGCGGGAGAGCTGGTCGCGCTTGCCCTTGTACTTCTCCTGCACCTTGCGGAGCTCGGGAGCGATCTCCATCATCTTGCGCTGGCTCTTGATCTGCCGCACGAAGAGCGGGATGAGCGCGGCACGCACGACGAGCACGAGCCCGACGATCGACAGCACCCAGGTGAGACCGGCCGCGGGGGCCATGCCCAGCGACGTGAAGAGGGCATGCCAACCGACCAGCACGAGCTCGACGGCCCATTTCAAGGGCCAGAGGACGATTCCAATGAGATCCGGCACGGATCAGTCCTTTCGGGAGGGCACGACGAAGCCGTGCGGAGTGAGTTCGTGGCGGAAGGCGCGGTGCGGACGGACATCGTCGATGCCTCCCTGAGCCCAGGGGTGGCAGCGGGCGAGGCGGGCCGCGGTCAGAGCGGCTCCCTTGACGAGTCCGTGCTGCTGCACGGCGCCCACCGAATAGGCGGAGCAGGACGGGTAGTACTTGCACACATCGCCGTAGACGTGCGAGATCGTCGCCCGGTACGCGTGCAGAAGGGCGAGGCCGGCGTTACGGGGGAGGAGGGGAATGGATGCCGCGACCGTCGACCATTCCAGGTGTCCGACACCGGTGGATGAGGTGGGGAGCGTCGAGGTGCTCACGCGGCGGCCTTGCGTTCCAGGCACCGAACGACGTCGGCGCGGAGATCGGCATAGTCGGCCGTGGCGGCCGACGGAAGTGCTCGGATGACGACCGAGGCGCCCCCGCGAACGAACGGGAGCGCCTCGGCGCACACCGCCTTCAAACGGCGGCGAACGGTGTTGCGAATGACGGCCGAGCCGACCTGACGGCTCACGATGAAGCCGAAGCGCGCCGGACTTTCGTCCGGAGCGCCGCCGACATAGGTCACGGTGTGCGTTCCGGCACAGCGAGCCCCCCGACGGACGGTGGCTTTGTAGTCCGATCCGCGGGTGAGTCGGTTCGGCTTCGCGAGCACTGGGTGGGTCAGGCCGAGAGCTCGGTGCGGCCCTTGGCGCGACGCGCCGACAGGATCGCGCGACCGGCGCGGGTGCGCATGCGGGCGCGGAAGCCGTGCTTCTTGGCGCGGCGGCGGTTGTTGGGCTGGAAGGTGCGCTTGCTCATGGGGTCACTCCGGAGGTGATGTCACCCGATGCTCTTCTGCCGGGGGACGTGGTCGGGACTGCCGTGTAGGCATAAGTCAACCGACTAAGGCTACGTCGCGCGCGACGTTAACTCAAACCGGGAGGCCGACCGCTCATTATCCCCAAGCGTCATCCACACCCGTGGCAAAGACACGCGAGAGCGTTCTACAGTTGATTTTGCTCCGTGCGGACCGCGAACTAGCGTGTCCCCGGAAGTTATCCACAGGTTCGGCGCGATGCACGTCGACAGTCGCGCGCCGAGTTCCCGGAGGGGATATGTCTTTGCACCAGGTACCGGATGTCCCTGTCTGGTCCGCCGTGCTCGACCACCTTCTCACCGACGACCGCGTCACGCCGCAGCTCCACGGCTTCCTGAACCTGGCCGTTCCGCAGGGCGTGATGGGCGGCACCCTCTACCTCGACGTGCCCAACGACCTCACCGCCGCGCAGATGAACAAGCGCATGCGCGCGCCCATCCTCGAGGCCCTCACCCAGGTGCAGGGCGTCGACCCCGAGGTCAGCAACTTCCGCGTCGTCGTGAACCCCGATCTCATCGAGTCGCACCGGCCCTCCGCCGCGGCCGACGACCGTCCGGCATCCGCGTCGACGACCTCGATCGCCCCGTCGCCGCTGCCGGAGCAGGCTCCCGACCCGATCGTCCCGGCATCCCGGAACGACACGCGACTGAACCCGAAGTACACCTTCGACAACTTCGTCATCGGTCAGTCCAACCGCTTCGCGCACGCGGCCGCCGTCGCGGTCGCCGAAGCGCCGGCGAAGGCCTACAACCCGCTCTTCATCTACGGCGACTCGGGGCTCGGCAAGACGCACCTGCTCCACGCCATCGGCGACTACGCCGCGAGCATGTACGCCGGCATCCGCGTGCGGTACGTCTCGAGCGAAGAGTTCACGAACGACTTCATCAACTCGATCGCGAACAACCGCGGCTCCGCCTTCCAGGCGCGGTACCGCGACGTCGACATCCTCCTGATCGACGACATCCAGTTCCTGCAGGGTCGCGCCGAGACGCAAGAGGCGTTCTTCCACACCTTCAACACGCTCCACGACCACGACAAGCAGGTCGTGATCACGAGCGACCTGCCGCCCAAGCAGCTCACCGGGTTCGAAGACCGCATGCGCAGCCGGTTCGAGTGGGGTCTCATCACGGACGTGCAGGCGCCCGACCTCGAGACGCGTATCGCGATCCTCCGCAAGAAGGCGCAGAGCGAGCGGCTCCTCATCCCCGACGACGTCCTCGAGTACATCGCCACCGTGGTCTCGTCGAACATCCGCGAACTCGAGGGGGCGCTCATCCGCGTCTCGGCGTTCGCGAGCCTCAACCGCTCGACGCTCGACATGTCGCTCGCGCAGACGGTGCTCCGCGACATCATCGACCAGGACGACGCGAACGTCGTCTCGCCGACGGACATCATCACGGCGACCGCGCAGTACTTCAAGCTGTCCGTCGACGACCTGTACGGATCGAGCCGTTCTCAGGCCGTAGCGACCGCGCGCCAGATCGCGATGTACCTGTGCCGCGAGCGCACGAGCCTGTCGCTGCCGAAGATCGGTCAGCTGTTCGGCAACCGCGATCACACCACCGTGATGTACGCCTACAAGAAGATCAGCGACCTCATGAAGGAGCGGCGCTCCATCTACAACCAGGTGTCGGAGATCACGACGCAGCTCGGGCGCATGCGCTGAGCGCCCGCCTGAACCGAGGGGTTCGTCCGCATCCGCGGGCGAACCCCTTTGTCGTTTTCGCCCCGGAACGGAGCTGAGACGGCCTCCCACGGGGATGTTTCAGTCGGTTCTACACAGTGTGGAAAACCTGTGGATAACTCGAAATCTCTGCGGAAGACCTGTGAACGACACGCGGACGCCTGTGGAGGACGGCTCGAACCGGCGTCGACCCGATCGTGTTAACTGCGCAGGCTCTCCGCAGGGCGTCCACAGGTCACAGCCGTGTAGTTCCCCGCTGTTAACACGCATCGCGCGAGTTATCCACACTCTCCACAGCTGTTAACAAGATGAAGAATCCATTGATGAGTTAACAGAGATCCGATGACCTCGTGGTGCGAAAGCGGGTCGACGTGTGCCGACGCGGTCGGGCACTAGCATGGGTAAGCCATACCGCCGTCAAGGGAGCGCCCGTGAAGTTTCACGTCAATCGCGATGTCTTCAGCGAAGCCGTTTCGTTCGTGGTCAAGCTCCTGCCACAGCGGAACCCGCAGCCGATCCTCGCGGGTGTGCTGATCGAAGCGAACGAGCAGGGTCTGACCCTCGCGGCCTTCGACTACGAGGCATCCGCGCGCACGACCATCGAGGCCACGGTCGACGAGCCGGGCACGATCCTCGTCCACGGCCGTCTGCTCTCCGACATCGCCAGCCGGCTCCCGAACGCCCCTATCCAGATCGCGGTCGACGACGACGGCGGCATCCTGCTCACGTGCGGCTCGGCGCGGTTCACGCTGGCATCCATGCCCGTCCAGGAGTACCCGGCGATCCCCGAGGTCACCGGCGAATCCGGCCTGGTCCCGGCCGACGACTTCGCGACGGCGATCGCGCAGGTGGCCTTCGCCGCGTCGCGCGACGATGTCACGCCCGTCCTCACCGGAGTGCAGCTCGAGGTCACGGGAACGCAGCTCAGCCTCGTCGCCACAGACCGCTACCGCGTCGCGCTGCGCGAGATCCCCTGGGACGGCGGGTCCGCGGCATCCGATGAGCCCACCACCGCCCTCGTGCCGGCGCGCACCCTGCAGGAGGTCGGTAAGACCTTCGCGCACGGCGGCGACATCTCCATCGCGTTCTCCGGCTCGGGCGACCGCGAGATCATCGCGTTCTCGTCGGGCAACAAGACCGTGACGTCGCTGCTCATCAAGGGCAACTTCCCGCCCGTACGCCGGCTCTTCCCCGCGCAGACCGAGCACCACAGCGTCGTCAACACCGCCGAGCTCGCCGAGGCCGTGCGCCGTGTCGCGCTCGTGCTCGACCGTTCCGCGCCGCTGCGGTTCACGTTCGGCCCCGACGGGGTGTCGATGGATGCCTCGGGCACCGAGCAGGCACGCGCGACGGAGTCCGTCGACGCGACGCTCGTCGGCGACGAGGTCACCCTCGGACTCAACCCGCAGTACCTGCTCGAGTCGCTCGGCGCCGTGCGCAGCGAGTTCGCGCGGATCACGTTCACCTCGAGCGACAACGCGAACAAGCTCAGCCCCGTGCTGATCACCCCGCAGACCTCGGTCGACAAGGGCGGCGAAGGCTCGTTCAAGTACCTGCTGCAGCCGAACCTCCTGTTGCGCTGAGTCGTCCCCGCCCCGGCGGATGTCGGGGCCGACGGGTAGTCTGACCCGGTGATCGTGGAGCAACTCGGACTAACGGATTTCCGCAATTACGCGGCCGCCGACGTCTCGCTCTCCGCGGGGGCCAACCTCTTCGTCGGCCGCAACGGCCAGGGCAAGACCAATCTCGTCGAAGCCGTGGCCTACCTCGCCACCCTCGGCTCGCATCGCGTCTCGAGCGACGCCCCGATGGTGCGCGACGGGGCGGATGCCGCGATCGTGCGCGCGCGTCTCGGGCACGGCGAACGCAGTGTGCTGCTCGAGCTGCAGCTCAACCGCCAGGGGTCGAACAAGGCCCGGGTCAACGGCGTGAACGTCCGCACGGCCGAGCTTCCCCGCTACGCGCAGGTCGTGCTGTTCGCGCCGGAGGACCTGCAGATCGTGCGCGGCGACCCCTCGGCCCGCCGGCGTTTCGCCGACCAGCTCATCGTGCAGCGCGCCCCTCGACTTGCCGGCGTCCTCGCCGACTACGACCGCGTCCTCCGCCAGCGCACCGCCCTCCTCAAGTCGGCACGTGCACGCGGCGTCCGCGGCGACGCCCTCGGCACGCTCGATGTCTGGGACGACAAGCTCGTCTCCCTCGGCACCGAGGTGATCGAGGCGCGGCTGGCGTTGGCATCCGATCTGTCCACTCCCGTGGCCGAGGCCTACACGGCGATCGCGGGCGCCGACCACGATCCGCGTCTGCGCTGGGCGTTGTCGGTCGTCGGCGGCGACCCGGAGGAAGGCGACGCGGCGGCCGACACCGGCACGACCGGTTCGCTCGCCGATCAGTTCCGCGCGGCGCTGGCGGCCCGTCGACCCCAGGAGCTCGAGCGCGGACTGACGCTCGTGGGTCCCCATCGCGACGACCTCGTCCTCGAGGTCCGCGGGCTGCCGGTGAAGGGATACGCGTCGCACGGCGAATCGTGGTCGGTCGCGCTCGCTCTGCGCCTGGCATCCGCCGAACTCCTCCGCGCCGAGTCGCGCCTGGGCGACCCGGTGCTGATCCTCGACGACGTGTTCGCCGAGCTCGACGCGGGTCGTCGCACACGTCTCGCCGAGCTGGCTGCCGGGTACGAGCAGGTCATCGTGACCTCGGCGGTGGAGGAAGACGTGCCCGACGGTCTGCGCGCGCACGTCGTCCGGGTCGAGGCCGGTCGGATCAAGGATGCCGATGACTGACGAGCCCGAACTTCCCGAGACCCTGGCGACGTATCTGCGTCTGCGCGGTCTCGAGCCGTCGCCGTACCGCAAGAAGAAGCGCCGTCGGCGGGCCGACGACGGCGAGAACGCCCCGTTCACGCCCGGGCGCGACCCGCGCGGACTCGGCGACGTGCTCTCGACGCTGACGAAATCCGCCGGGTGGGAGCCGCAGCTCGCGCGCGAGGACCTGGTCCGCACGTGGCACGACGTGGCCGGCGCCGACACCGCCGCGCACACGCGTCCGGTGGCCCTGGATGCCGGGATGCTGACGGTCCAGGCCGACTCGACGGCGTGGGCGAAGCAGCTGCAGCTGATGCGCGCGCACATCCTCTCGGAGATCATCCGACGGTTCCCCGAGGCGGGGGTCGAAGCGATCCGCTTCATCGGGCCGGACGTCCCCTCCTGGAAATGGGGGACGAGAGCCGTTCCAGGCCGCGGCCCGCGCGATACCTACGGCTGAGCCATGGTCGGGGTTGGTTCGTCATGATTTCTCCCCTCCTAGGGGCGTACACACCGATTTAGGAGGCCCCGCGCGATAGGATGGAGGTTCCGACGAATCGATCTGGAGCTCGCGAAGTCATGACGTCCGAAAACCCCGACAGCGTTTCCGAGGAACCCGTAGCCGAGTCGGCCCCCCACCCCGCGAAGGTTCCCAACGAGTACGGGGCAGACGCCATCCAGGTGCTCGAGGGTCTCGAGGCCGTCCGCAAGCGTCCCGGCATGTACATCGGCTCCACCGGTGAGCGGGGCCTCCACCACCTGGTGCAGGAGATCGTCGACAACTCGGTCGACGAGGCCCTCGCCGGCTACTGCGACACCATCGACGTCACGATCCTCTCGGACGGCGCCGTCCGCGTGATCGACAACGGCCGTGGCATCCCGGTCGACATGCACCGCACCGAGGGCAAGTCGACCGTCGAGGTCGTCCTGACCGTCCTCCACGCCGGTGGAAAGTTCGGCGGCGGCGGCTACGCGGTGTCCGGTGGTCTGCACGGCGTCGGTTCGTCGGTCGTGAACGCGCTGTCCACGCGCCTCGAGGTCGAGGTGAAGCGTCAGGGCCACGTGTGGCGCCAGTCGTTCCGCGACGGCGGCGTGCCCCAGGCCCCCCTCGCGCAGGGCGAAGAGAGCGAAGAGACCGGGACGTCGATCACGTTCTGGCCGGATGCCACGATCTTCGACACCGTCGACTTCGACTACGACACGCTGCGCACCCGCTTCCAGCAGATGGCGTTCCTCAACAAGGGGCTGCGCATCAGCCTGCGCGACGAGCGTCCGCAGTCGATCGTGACCGAGGGCGAGCCCGGTGAGGAGACGACCGCCGCGCGGCACGACTCGTTCCTCTACGAGCGCGGACTGGTCGACTACGTCGAGCACCTGAACCGCGTCCGCAAGGCCGACGTGGTCAACGACGAGATCATCGAGGTGGAGTCCGAGGACACCGACCGCAACATCGCACTCGAACTCGCGATGCAGTGGACCACGGCCTACACCGAGAACGTCTTCACCTTCGCGAACACGATCAACACGCACGAGGGCGGCACGCACGAAGAGGGCTTCCGTGCCGCGCTCACGACGCTCGTGAACCGCTACGCGCGCGCGAACAACCTCCTCAAGGAGAAGGACGACAACCTCACGGGTGAGGACATCCGCGAGGGGCTCACCGCCGTCATCTCGGTCAAGCTGTCCGAGCCGCAGTTCGAGGGCCAGACGAAGACCAAGCTCGGCAACACCGAGGCGCGCGCGTTCGTGCAGAAGGTGGTCGGCGACAAGCTCGGCGACTGGTTCGACCGCAACCCGACGCAGGCGAAGAACATCATCCGGAAGGCCATCGACGCCGCCACCGCGCGTCTGGCCGCCCGCAAGGCGCGCGAGACCGCGCGTCGCAAGAGCGTCTTCGAGTCCGCCGCGATGCCCGACAAGCTCAAGGACTGCACCTCGAAGGATCCGTCGATCAGCGAGATCTTCCTCGTCGAGGGTGACTCCGCCGGCGGCTCGGCGGTCCAGGGTCGCGACCCGCACACGCAGGCGATCCTCGCCCTCCGCGGCAAGATCCTGAACGTCGAGCGCGCGCGCCTCGACCGCGCGCTCGGCAACAAGGAAGTCCAGGCGATGATCCAGGCCTTCGGCACGGGCATCGGCGAAGACTTCGACATGGCCAAGGCCCGGTACCACAAGATCGTCCTGATGGCGGATGCCGACGTCGACGGTCAGCACATCACGACGCTGCTGCTCACGCTCCTCTTCCGCTACATGCGCGGGCTCATCGAGGCGGGATACGTCTACCTCGCCCAGCCGCCGCTGTACCGCCTGAAGTGGTCGAACCACCCGCACGAGTACGCGTACAGCGACCGGGAGCGCGACGCGCTCCTCGTCGAGGGCCA
Organism: Microbacterium sp. SLBN-111; assembly: GCF_049739645.1. Taxonomy (NCBI): domain Bacteria; kingdom Bacillati; phylum Actinomycetota; class Actinomycetes; order Micrococcales; family Microbacteriaceae; genus Microbacterium; species Microbacterium sp. SLBN-111. The sequence continues at coordinate 1,266,287 of NZ_JBMGQH010000001.1, read as the reverse complement.
GGCCGCCGGCCGCCGCATCCCCAAGGACAACGGCATCCAGCGCTACAAGGGTCTGGGCGAGATGAACGACCACGAGCTGTGGGAAACGACCATGGACCCCGAGACCCGCACGCTCCGCCAGGTCACGATCGACGACGCCGCCTCGGCGGACGAGATCTTCTCGGTGCTCATGGGCGAGGACGTCGAATCGCGGCGCAGCTTCATCCAGCGCAACGCCAAAGACGTCCGCTTCCTCGACATCTGATCCCGGTCGACTCGATACGAAACTGAGAATCCATGGCTGACGACACCACTCCCGAGCCCGCCGGCGCGCGCGAAGAAGCCGCCCACAACCACGGCAAGATCGACCAGGTCGACCTCCAGCTCGAGATGCAGCGGAGCTACCTCGACTACGCGATGAGCGTCATCGTCGGGCGCGCCCTGCCCGACGTGCGCGACGGACTCAAGCCCGTCCACCGCCGCGTGATCTACGGCATGTACGACGGCGGCTTCCGCCCCGACAAGTCGTTCTCGAAGTGCGCCCGCGTCGTCGGCGAGGTCATGGGCCACTACCACCCCCACGGTGACGCCCCGATCTACGACGCCCTCGTGCGTCTCGTGCAGCCGTGGTCGCTGCGCTACCCGCTCGCGCTCGGCCAGGGCAACTTCGGTTCGCCCGGCAACCAGGGTGCGGCAGCTCCCCGGTACACCGAGACGAAGATGGCTCCCCTCGCGCTCGAGATGGTGCGCGACATCGAGGAAGAGACCGTCGACTTCGAGGACAACTACGACGGTCAGACCCAGGAGCCGACGGTCCTCCCGGCGCGCTTCCCGAACCTGCTCGTCAACGGCTCGGTCGGCATCGCCGTCGGTATGGCGACGAACATCCCGCCGCACAACCTCCGCGAGGTCTCCGCGGGTGCCCTGTGGGCGCTGGAGAACCCGGATGCCAGCCGCGAAGAGCTGCTCGAAGCGCTCATCGAGCGCATCCCCGGGCCCGACTTCCCCACGGCGGCGCAGATCCTCGGCACCCGCGGCATCAAGGACGCGTACCGCACGGGCCGCGGCTCGATCACGATGCGCGCCGTGGTCAACATCGAGGAGATCCAGGGCCGCACGTGCCTCGTGATCACCGAGCTGCCGTACCAGGTGAACCCGGACAACGTCGCGGTGAAGATCGGCGACCTCGCCCGCGAGGGCAAGATCACCGGCATCGCGGACATCCGCGACGAGACATCGGGCCGCACCGGTCAGCGCCTCGTCATCGTGCTCAAGCGCGACGCGGTCGCCAAGGTCGTGCTGAACAACCTGTACAAGCACACGCAGCTGCAGGAGAACTTCGGCGCCAACATGCTGGCGATCGTCGACGGCGTGCCCCGCACGCTGCCCCTCGACGGCTTCATCACCCTGTGGATCGAGCACCAGATCGAGGTCATCGTCCGGCGCACGCGCTACCGCCTCCGCAAGGCGGAGGAGCGCATGCACATCCTGCGCGGCTACCTCAAGGCGCTCGACGCGCTGGACGAGGTCATTGCGCTCATCCGCCGGTCGCCCACGGCCCAGGATGCCAACGAGGGCCTGCAGAAGCTCCTCGACATCGACGACATCCAGGCGCAGGCCATCCTCGACATGCAGCTGCGCCGCCTTGCTGCGCTCGAGCGACAGAAGATCGTCGACGAGGCGCAGGAACTCGAAGCGCGCATCGCCGACTACAACGACATCCTCGCGACGCCCGCCCGCCAGCGGACGATCATCCGCGACGAGCTCACCGCGATCGTCGACCGTTTCGGCGACGACCGCCGCACCGAGATCCTGCACGGTTTCGACGGTGACGTCTCGGTGGAAGACCTCATCGCCGAGGAGGAGATGGTCGTCACCGTCACACGCGACGGCTACATCAAGCGCACGCGCAGCGACAACTATCGCTCGCAGCACCGCGGCGGCAAGGGCGTGAAGGGCGCGCAGCTGCGCGCCGATGACGTCGTGGAGCACTTCTTCGTCACCACGACCCACCACTGGCTGCTGTTCTTCACGAACAAGGGCCGGGTGTACCGCTCGAAGGCGTACGAGGTTCCGGAGGCCGGTCGGGATGCCAAGGGCCAGCACGTCGCGAACCTCCTCGCGCTGCAGCCCGACGAGGAGATCGCGCAGATCCTCGACATCCGCGACTACAACGTCGCGACGTACCTCGTGCTCGCGACGCGCAACGGTCTCGTGAAGAAGACGCGCCTCGACGAGTACGACACCAACCGGCAGGGCGGCGTGATCGCCATCAAGCTCCGCGGGCAGGCGTCGGACGACGGTGAGGATGCCGAGCAGGGTGCGGCCGACGAGCTCGTCAGCGCGCTCCTGGTCGACGAGGGCGACGACATCCTCCTCATCAGCCGCCTCGGCATGTCGCTGCGGTTCTCCGCCACCGACAGCGCGTTGCGCCCGATGGGCCGCTCGACGTCGGGCGTGAAGGGCATGGACTTCCGTGCGGGCGACAGCCTGCTCTCGGCATCCGTCGCCAAGGACGACGAGTTCGTCTTCATCGTCACCGAGGGCGGCTACGCCAAGCGCACGTCGGTCACCGAATACCGCATGCAGAACCGCGGCGGACTGGGCATCAAGGTGGCCCGTCTGACCGAGGATCGCGGGGTTCTCGCGGGCGGTCTGATGGTGTCCGAGGGCGACGAGGTCCTTGTGGTTCTTGCCAGCGGCAAGGTGGTACGCTCCTCCGTGGCCGAGGTGCCTGCCAAGGGTCGCGACACGATGGGAGTCGTGTTCGCCCGTGCCGGAGGCGATGATCGCATCATCGCGATCGCCCGGAACAGCGAACGAAACCTGGCCGAGACGACGGAGACGACACCCGATCCGACCGCGCCCGACGCGGTCGAGACCGCCTCCTCTTCCGAGACCCCCGAGGAAAGTACTGACGCATGAGCACGGTAGCCGACAAACTCGCCAAGAAGTCGACCCACAAGACCTCGGCCAAGCAGGTGCGTCTGCGCCTGGTCTACATCGACTTCTGGTCGGCCGTGAAGCTGTCGTTCCTGGCTGCCGTCGCGATCGCCATCGTCACGGTGGTCTCGTACTTCCTGGTGTACCTCGTCGTGAGCGCGACCGGCCTCATCGGCAAGGCCGACGAGTTCTTCGCGAGCTTCACGGACGGTAGCGCCACGCTGTCGCAGTACGTGGGCCTGCCACAGGTGATGGCCTTCGCGGCCATCGTCGCGATCCTGAACCTCATCGTCGTGACCGTGATGGGTGCCGTCGTCGCCGGCATCTACAACCTCGCGGTCAAGGTCACGGGCGGCCTGCTCGTCGGCTTCACCTCGAACTGACGCCGATTCGGAAAAACCTCGAGATTCGGGTAAAGTCTTCGAGGTTGACCACGATGCGTCAGCAAGACGGGGCTATAGCTCAGGCGGTTAGAGCGCTTCACTGATAATGAAGAGGTCCCAGGTTCAAGTCCTGGTAGCCCCACCCGTTCCCCTCTCGGGGCCTTAGCTCAGCTGGTAGAGCGCCTGCTTTGCAAGCAGGATGTCAGGAGTTCGAATCTCCTAGGCTCCACAACATCTCCGTCGAGTCGGCTTCGGCCGGCTCTTCGTCTTTCCGGCATCCATCGCGCGGTCCCGCGGCTAGGGTGATCGCAATGGACATGCGAGTCGCCGCGTACGCCGTCATCACGGACGCCGACGATCGCGTGCTGCTGGCCCACTGGGTCGAGGGTCGCCGTGCCGCGTGGACGCTCCCCGGCGGCGGTCTCGAGGAGGGCGAGGACCCCCAGCGCGCGGTGCGTCGCGAGGTCCGCGAGGAGACCGGGTTCCGTGTCGCGGTCGACGAGCTGCTCGGCATCCATTCCCGGGTCATCCCGACCGAAGCTCGGCTCTCCGACGACGCGCAGGGTCCCCTGCACGCGCTGCGCATCGTCTACCGCGCCCACATCGTGGGGGGCCGGCTGCGCTATGAGGTGGACGGCTCGACGGACCTGGCGGCGTGGTTCACGCTGACGGCCGCGCGGCGGCTGCGCCGCGTGCAGCTGGTCGACATCGCCTTCCGGATGGCGAAGCTCTAGCCCTCAGCCGCGCGGTGCGGTGATGTCGGCGACGGTGGCGCCGTAGGCGCGGATCAGGTCGTCGGCCTCGACGAACAGGCTGTAGCCGTGGGCGCCGGCGCCCATCGCGATGTGCCGACCGACGATGCTCTCGTCGGCGTAGACGGGCCAGTCGTGCGTGCTGCCGATCGGGACGATCGTGCCCCGCTCGTACCCCGTCGCGGCGAGGGCGACCTCGGGTTCGGGCAGGCGCAGCTTGTTCACGCCGACCAGGGCCCGCAGCTTGGGCCACGAGATGACCTTGTCGCCCGGGACGAGGGCGAACAGGAACGTGTCGTCGGATCGCTTCACGACGAGCGTCTTGACGATGTCGTCGGGCAGGATGCCGAGGAGTTCGGCCGCTTCGTCGAGCGAGTTCGCGGCGGGACGCTCGCGCACATCGACAGAGAGGCCGCGCTGGAGCGCGGCCTCTCGGACTCTCTGGGTGGGGTCGCTCACGCGTCCGGGGCCCGCAGCGGGTCGTCGGCCACCCACAGCTCGTCATCGGCGCGCAGCGTCTGCCAGGCGGCGTAAGCGACACCGACCGCGGCGGCGACGCCGAGGAGGATGGCGATGACGCCGCCGGCCCCGATGCCGTCGTTCTGCGTCGGAAGTTTGGCGGAGAGGCGCTTGGTGGCCTTCTTGCCGTACTTCTCGGCGCGCTTGGCGTACTTGTGGGTGTCGAGCTCGAAACCGCGGCCCTTGGCCAGCCGGTCACGGGTGTCGCCCGCGGCATCCCACACCGACAGCGCCCCGCCGACGACGGCACCGGCCGCCGGGACGAGCTTGTGGCTGACGAAGCGGTTGGCGTAGGTGACGCCCTTGTCGACGTACGGCGCGGCGTACTTGTCGTAACCGTCCTGGACGGTGGGAACGAGGTCTTCGCGGCTGAAGCGACCGAGCTGGCGACCGGCTTCGCGGGCCACCTTTCCGCTCTCGCCCAGCAGAACCTGCTGGGACTCCCACACCTTGGCGGCGTGCTTCTGGAGCTTGCGCAGTTCCTTCTTGCTCTTGCGGCTGAGGCCCACGGCTTCATCCTCCCTGTCGATGGGATGTACGCGATTCATCTTGCCAGAACGGGGGTCCCGGTCCGGGAACCCTTGCAGATAACTCTGAGAGAATGTACCCATGGCTTCCCACACCGCCGTCGCGACCCTTCACACCAACCACGGCGACATCGTCGTCAACCTGTTCGGCGACCACGCTCCCCGGACCGTCCGCAACTTCGTCGGCCTCGCCGACGGGACGCAGGAATGGACCCACCCGGCCACCGGCGCCAAGGGCGAGGGCCCGCTGTACTCGAACGTCGTCTTCCACCGCATCATCCCCGGCTTCATGATCCAGGGCGGCGACCCGCTCGGTCAGGGCGTCGGCGGCCCCGGTTACACCTTCAACGACGAGATCCACCCCGAGCTCGACTTCTCGGCCCCCTACAAGCTGGCCATGGCCAACGCCGGCCTGCGCCGCAACGCGATCACCGGCCAGCCCGAGGGCACGAACGGCTCCCAGTTCTTCATCACGACCGACCCCACTCCGTGGCTGCAGGGCAAGCACACCATCTTCGGTGAGGTCGCCGACGACGAGTCGAAGAAGGTCGTCGACGCGATCAGCAAGGTCCGGACCGCCGCGGGCGACCGTCCGATCGAGCCCGTGGTGCTCGAGTCGGTCGACGTCGTCACCGTCTGACCCTCGGCGGCGGCGGGTGTCCACGACCGAGGAGTTCCGTCGCAACAGCGACAACTTCTGCTACCGGCATCCGGACCGGCAGAGCTTCGTGCTCTGTCAGCGGTGCCTGCGGACCGTCTGTCCGGAATGTCGCACGCCTGCCGCCGTCGGCGTCATCTGCCCCGAGTGCATGGCCCAGCAGCGGGCTGCGGAGACGCCGGCGCAGAAGAAGGCCCAGCGCCGCTGGGGTCGTCGTTCGGCCCCGCTCGCCGTGGTCTCGAGCGGTCGTCCCATTGCGACGCTCACGATCATCGCCATCACCGGCATCTTCTACGTGATCGGGCTCATCCCCGTTGTCGGAACCATGGTCGGGAACGCTCTGGCGTTCTACCCGCCGTTCCTCGTCCCGCAACTGGGACCGATCGAGCCCTGGCGGCTCTTCACCGCGGCTCTCGTCCATTCGGGCTTCTTCCACATCGGTCTGAACATGCTGGCCCTGTGGTTCATCGGTCGCAATCTCGAACCGCTCCTCGGCAAGTGGCGGTTCGTCGTGCTGTACCTGCTCGGAACCCTCGGTGGTTCGGTGGCCGTGGCACTCCTGGCGCCGACCACGATCGTGGTGGGGGCGTCGGGCGCGATCTTCGCGCTGTTCGGTGCGCTGCTGGTCATCGGCCGCCACATCGGTGCGGACATCCGCACGATCGCGGTGCTGATCGCCATCAACTTCGCGTGGCCGTTCGTGGTCGCGATCTTCACGTCGCTGCGGACGGGCGACTACTTCGCCGCGCTCAACGACGTCGGCGTCTCGTGGCAGGCGCACCTGGGCGGACTCGTCGTCGGTGCGGTCGTCGGCTTGATCTACGCCCGCACGCGAGCGATCCGTCAGCGGCCGTTGCAGATCGGGCTACTGATCGCCGTGGGCGTGGCTCTCTTCGCGCTGCTCGCCGTGCCGGCGATCGTGTACTACTGAGAGTTATCCACAGGCTCATCCACAGGTGGGGATGAATTACACGCGTGTAAGTCGGGTGAACTCAGCGCCACCGCGTCGTCATCAAGAACCCCACGAAGGCGATTCCGAATCCGATCACGAGGTTCCACGCACCGATGCCGGGCACGGGGAACTGCGAGTTGCTCAGGTAGAAGACGAGCACCCACACCAAGCCGACGAGCATGAGACCGATCATGATCGGCAGGAACCACACCGGGTTCGGCGCGGATCCGTTGTCGTTGCGCTCAGCGATCGGGTCTTCGCCGTTGCCAGTACGTGCCATGCGGGCCAGTCTAACGGGCAGTCCCTCTCGCCCCACAGAACTAGACTGCCCCGGTGCCCACGGTTGACGAGCCTTCCACGCGCCGCGCGTCACGGCGGCGCCGTCCGCCCCGCCGACGCGTCACGGTCCTCGGTGTCCTCGGCGATCTGCTCCTCACCGCGGGCGTCGTCGTCCTGCTGTTCGTCGGGTGGCAGCTGTGGATCGGTGACGCGATCATCGGTGCCAAGTTCAAGAGCGAAGCGGGAGCCCTGACCCAGGAATGGGCGGCGGCGCCCGTGACGCCGCAGGCGACCCCGACGCCGGGTGCGACGACTCCCGCCGACCCGCCTGCCCTTGTGCAGCCTGGGAACGGCGAGGTCTTCGGCGTGCTTCGCATCCCCCGTCTCGGACCCGACTACCAGTTCAAGCTGGCCGGCGGCGTGAGCGCGTCGGTCACCCTCGACCCCATCGGTGTCGGGCACTACCCCGACACCGCGATGCCCGGGCAGCAGGGCAACTTCGCGATCGCCGGTCACCGGGGCAGCCACGGTGCTCCGTTCGCGGATCTCCCCTCCCTGAGGGTCGGGGACGCGGTCGTCGTCGAGACCCCGGACGGTTGGTACACGTACCGCTTCCGCAATCTGGAGTACGTCCGCCCCGACGGAGTGGGCGTGCTGCTGCCCGTTCCCCAGCAGCCCGAGGTCCAGGCCACCGACAAGCTGATCACCATGACCACGTGCAGTCCCCGATACGGCTCCGCCGAGCGCGCCATCGCGTACGGGGTCTTCGAGTCGTTCACCCCTCGCGCGGACGGCCCGCCCGCGTCGCTGACCACTGGAGCCGCCTGATGTACGGAGCCCTCTGGCGCGTGCTGCCCGGACCCTGGTGGGTCCGTCTCTTCATCGTCCTCGTCCTGGTCGCCGCCGTGCTGTACGGCCTGTTCTTCTACGTGTTCCCGTGGGTCAGCGACATCCTTTATCCACAGGACGTCACGGTTCAGTGAGCTTCCGGGTCGTCGTGGTCGACAACCGCGACAGCTTCGTCCACACGCTCGCCGGATACGTGTCCGATCTGGGCGCCGCCGTCGACCTGCGCCCGGCCGGCGGTCTGGCGGTCGACACCGCCCTCGCCTGCGCCGACGCGGTGCTCGTCTCGCCCGGCCCCGGCCACCCGGTCGACGCCGGCTCGTCGATCGACGTCGTGCACGCGGCGCGGGAGCGTGGCATCCCGCTGCTCGGGGTGTGTCTCGGGCACCAAGCGCTCGCGGTCGCCTTCGGTGCGCGCGTCGTCCGTGCTCCGGAGCTGCTGCACGGCATCACGAGCCGGATCCACCACGACGGCGCCGGCGTGTTCGCGGGTCTGCCGCAGGGGTTCGAGGCGACGCGGTACCACTCGCTCGCCGTCGATGAGGCGACGCTCCCCGACGAGCTCGCGGTGACCGCGCGGACGGAGTCGGGGGTGATCATGGGTCTCGCCCACCGTGACGCGCCGCTCGTCGGTGTGCAGTTCCACCCCGAGAGCATCCTCACCGAGGGCGGCCACGCCCTGCTGGGAACGTGGCTCGAGGATGCCGGACTCCGCGGCGCGGCGGAGGCGGGGCGCCGCCTCCACCCGCGCCGGAGTCAGGATCCGGTGCAGTAGGTCAGCGTGATCTCGCTGTGGATCGGGACCTCGCCCGGTGCCAGCGACTGATTGGTGACGAGCGGCGGAGTCGTGGCGCGGCATCCGGGGTCTTCCTGGGTGCGCACCGTGAGCTGCTTGTCGGTGGATTCCAGCTCGCGCTTCGCCACATCGACCGGGTAGCTCTTGGTGTAGTCGTTGATGACCACGGTCCCGCTCGCCACGACGAGGTTGACGGTCGTGCCCTTGGCGACTTCGACTCCGGATGCCACGCTCGCCGACATCACGACGCCCTTCGCGAGAGCCGGATCGGTCTTCCGTTGGACGAGACCGACCGTGAGGCCGGCCGCCTGCAGGGCGGAACGGGCCTCCGACTCGTTGATGCCCTCGAGGGTGGGGACCTTCGCCGTGTCGGCCCCGGTCGAGACGTAGAGGACCACCTCTTGCCCGGAGGCCACCGACGTGTCGGCTTCGGGTGTCGTCCGCACCACGTTGCCGGAGGCGACGGTGGCGTCGGCGACGTCCACGCGTTTGGCGGTCAGGTCCTGTTTCTGCAACTCGGCGACGGCGTCGTCGTACGGCATGTCGACGACGTTGGGGATCGTCCGGCCGGCGGACGGGACGTCGTTCGACGGCTGGATCTGCACGACCCACAGCAGGACCGAGACCAACAGCACGGCGAGCACCGCGACGCCGGCCCAGATCCACGCGACGGGCGGACCGGGCTGCGTGCGGCGCATCGTCGTGTCCGTGCTGAGCTGACGGAGGGAGCGCGCCGTTTCCGCCGCCTGACGGGGATTCGGTCCGTAGAGCTCGTTCGACAGCGCCGACATCTGCCGCTTCGTGGGCTCCTTGCCCTCGACCGTGGCATCCAGGTCTTCCCGGAAGGCGGCGGCGTCCTGCGGTCGCTGGAAGGGATCCTTGGCGAGAGCGCGCAGCACCACCGCGTCGAGCGCGCGCGGCACGGTGTCGTTGATCTCGCTCGGCGGAAGGGGCGCCTCGCTGACGTGCTGGTACGCGACGGCGACGGGGGTATCGCCGCGGAACGGCGGCCGGCCCGTGAGCAGCTCGTAGAGCACCACACCCGCGGAGTACAGGTCGGCGCGCGCGTCGACCGACTCGCCCTTCGCCTGCTCGGGAGAGAAGTAGGCGGCGGTTCCGACGATCGCCGTGGTCTCCGCGACCGTGGACGACGAGTCGGACACCGCGCGGGCGATGCCGAAGTCCATGACCTTCACGCGACCGGAGTCGGTGATCATGACGTTTCCGGGCTTGATGTCGCGGTGGACGACTCCGGCGCGGTGCGAGTACTCGAGGGCCTCCAGGATGCCGTCGACGTACCGCAGCGCCTCGTCGATCGGCACGGGACCGGCGTCGATGATGCTCTTCAGCAGGCGTCCGTGGACGAGCTCCATCACGATGTACGGCACCGGGTGCTCCTGGCCGTCGGCACCCACCTCGACGTCCTCGCCCGCGTCGAATACGCGCACGATCGTGGGGTGGGCCATGCGCGACGCGGCCTGCGCTTCGAGGCGGAACCGCGTGCGGAACGCGGCGTCGCCGGCGAGGTCGGCCTTCAGGATCTTGATCGCGACCGTGCGCCCCAGGGTTTGGTCGTAGCCGCGATAGACGCTGGCCATACCGCCACGACCGATGAGGTCGTCGACGCGGTAGCGTCCGGAGAGGACGCGCGTCTCAGTGGTCACGGGGTACTCCTGGGGTGGGGGGGATCAGGGGGCGCGATTCAGCGCGTGGCGCTGGGGCTCGGCGACGGAGTGTTGGCGCCGGTGATCGACGCGGATGCTTCGTTCGACGGGCCGGCGGTGCGGTCCGTGCCGGAGCAGCTGACCGTGTACGTGACCCGGAGGGTCTGACCGGCCGAGTTGCTGACCTGCAGTTCCGCGTTGCGAGCGTCGGGGGCGAACGATGCGGTCGACTGACCGTTCTCCGAGAACGTGCCGTTCGTCGCCGTGAAGTTGTACGACGACACGTTGCCGGTACCGGACGGGCACGAGTACTGCTGCCACGAGACCTGGATGGTGCTGCCGGCGGTGACCGAGGATCCCGGGAGAGTCGGCGTGCTCGGCTTGTCCAGCGGAGTCTCCTCACCGAACACGCGGAGCGTGATGATCGTCCCGGCGGGGACGCTGCCGGTCGGGCTCACGGTGTCGACCTTCCCGACCTGGTCGGGGCTGGTCGCCGCGTTGCCGGTCTCGCAGTTGGCGCCGAGCTTGTTGTTGCTGAGGATCGTGCTGGCCTCGTCGCAGGTCTTGCCGGGCAGATCGAGCGCGTTGACGTTCACGAGCTGCTGCGAAGTCTGGGACGGGGATGCCGACGCGCTCGCGCTGCGCGACGGAGCGGCCGAACTCGGGGCGTTGCTCGAGGGGTTGGCATCCGGAGTCTTCTGGTTGCTGAGGACCGCGAACAGCGTGCCGCCCAGCACGAGCAGGAGGAGCAGGATCAACGCCACGAGTGGCCATGTCCACGGGCTGCGCTTCTTCTGCGGCCGCGTGTCTTGCTCGACGTGCTCCTCGGTGAGGAGCGACGGCGCGGGCGTCGGGAGCAGACGCGTCGCGGCCGAGGTCTGGCCGGCGGTCAGCAGCTGCGTGGCCTCGTCGGCCACGGCCACACCGGCGGCGATCGCGGGCACGGCACCGGCGGCCGCGGCGAGGTCTCCGCGGCGGAGGGCCGTCGCCGCACGCGAGACGGCCGCGGCCGAAGCCGGACGGTCGTCGGGCTTCTTCGCGATCATGGCCATCACGAGGTTCTGCACCGGCACGGCCACCGTCGGCGGCAGCGGAGCGGGCTGCTCGTTGATCTGCGCCATCGCGATCGCGACCTGCGACTCCCCCGTGAAGGGGCGCTTCCCCGCCAGGCACTCGTACGCGACGATGCCGAGCGAGTAGATGTCGGTCGCGGGCGACGCCGGGTGACCGGACGCCTGCTCGGGCGACAGATACTGCACGGTGCCCATGACCTGACCGGTCGCGGTCAGCGGCACCTGGTCGGCGATGCGGGCGATGCCGAAGTCGGTGATCTTCACGCGGCCGTCGGGCGTGATGAGCAGGTTGCCGGGCTTGATGTCGCGGTGGACGAGTCCGGCGGCGTGCGCGGCCTGCAGGGCTGCGGCGGTCTGGGCCACGATGTCGAGGGTCTTGTCGGTCGACAGCGAGCCCTCGCGCTCGAGGATCGTCGAGAGGGCCTCACCGGGCACGAGTTCCATCACGAGGAAGGCGCTGCCGTCCTCCTCGCCGTAGTCGAACACGCTCGCGATGCCCTCGTGGTTGACGAGTGCGGCGTGACGGGCCTCGGCGCGGAAGCGCTCGAGGAACCCGGGGTCGCCCATGTACTCGTCCTTGAGGATCTTGATCGCGACGGTACGCCCGATGACGTGGTCGGTCGCTTCCCAGACCTCGCCCATGCCGCCGATCGCGATCCGCGAATCCAGCTCGTAGCGTCCTCCGAAGGTCACTCCTTGCGTCGGTCTCATTTGCCCAGCACCGCCTCCATGACCTTCTTCGCTATCGGGGCGGCGATCTCGTTGCCGCTCCCGCTCTGCCCCTGGCCCCCGCCGTTCTCCACCACAACAGCGACAGCGACCTTCGGGTCGTCCGCCGGGGCGAAGCCGGTGAACCAGAGAGTGTAGGGACGAGCGTCGTTCTCTGCGGTGCCGGTCTTACCCGCCACCTGGACCCCCGTCTATTCTTGCATTCGACGCCGCGCCGTCCTGGACGTTCGCCGTCATCATCGTGACCATCTGCGCCGCGATGTTCGGCTCCAGTGCGCGGCCGTACTCGCTGTTCGTCCCCTCGGTCCGGACCGACAGATCCGTGCCGATCACCCGGTCGATCATGCGCGGGTTCATCACGACGCCGCCGTTCGCAATGCCGGCCGACACCATCGCCATCTGCAGCGGGGTCGCGCGCACCTGGCCCTGTCCGAAGCCGCTCAGCGCGGTCTGCGGCGCGTCGAGGTTCGCGGGGTAGCTCGAGGGGGTCGAGGCGAACGACGTCGAGTCGGGGACCAGCGAGAAGGACGAGTTGAAGCCGTACTTCTCGGCCTCGGCGCGGATCGCGTCGTCGCCGAGCTCGACGGCGAGTTCCGCCATAGGGATGTTGCAGCTCAGCCGCAGGGCCGTGGCGATCGTCACGGTGTCGCCGCCGCCGCACGTTCCGCCGCCGGCGTTGCTCACGACGCTCGAGGACTGCGGCAGCGTGTAGGACGCGACGTTGGGGAACGACGAATCGGGCGTGTACTTCCCGGATGCCAGGGCCGCCGAGGCCACGACCAACTTGAAGGTCGATCCGGGCGGGTTCAGGTCGCCCTCGATCGCGCGGTTGACCAGCGGCTGCGAGGGATCGGCCGCGAGCTGGTCGTACGCCGCGTTCACGGCATCCGGATCGTGCGAAGCGAGCGTGTTGGTGTCGAAGCTCGGCTTGGACACCATGGCGAGGATGCGTCCCGTCGAGGGCTCGATCGCCACGACGGCGCCCTGCTGGTTGCCGAGGGCGTCCCACGCCGCGCGCTGCACGTTGGCGTCCACCGACACCTCGACGTTCGCTCCGCGGGGAACCTGGCCCGTCAGGGCGCGGTCGATGCGCGAGAAGAATTCGTTCTCGTCGGAGCCGCTGAGCACGGCGTTCTCCGCGGACTCGATGCGGGTCTTCGCGTCGAGGACGGGGTTCATGTACCCGGTGACGGGAGCCCACATGTCGGCATCCACGTACTGGCGCTGCCAGCTGTAGACGTCGTCGGAGGGGACGGACGAGGCGATCGCGGTGCCGCTCGCGATGATCGACCCGCGCTGGATCTCGTACGAGTCGTACAGGGCGCGCCGGTTGCCGGGGGTGTTCGCGAGGTTCGCCGCCTGGCCGACCTGGATGATGCTGGTCGACACGAACAGCGCGAGGAACATCGCCAGCATGACGATGCTGAGGCGTCGGAGCTCTTTGGTCACGGTGCCTCCTCCCGGATACGGCTGCGGGTCTCGATCGTGGGCGTGGTCATCAGCCGATCACCACCCGGGGACGGCTGCGCACGGCATCCGAGATGCGCAGGAGGAACGCGACGATGATCCAGTTCGCCACGAGGGACGACCCACCGGCCGCGAGGAACGGCGTCGTGAGACCCGTCAGCGGGATCACGCGGGTCACGCCGCCGACCATGATGAACACCTGCAGCGCGATCGTGAACGAGAAGCCCGTCGCGAGGAGCTTGCCGAAGTCGTCCTGACCGGCGAGACCGACGCGGATGCCGCGGCTCGCGAACACCATGTACAGCGCGAGGATCGCGAACAGGCCGACCAGGCCCAGCTCCTCGCCGAGGCTCGGGACGATGTAGTCGCTCTGCGAGAGGGGCGTGATGTACGGACGGCCCTGGCCGAGTCCGGTGCCGAACAGACCGCCGTGCGCGAGGCCGAAGATGCCCTGCGTCAGCTGGTAGCTGCCGCCGTCGGCGTTGACGACGTCGGTGTTGAACGCGTCGAGCCAGTTCGTGAAGCGTCCGTTGACGTACGGCAGGACACGGGATGCCAGGAACGCTCCGGTCGCGGCCAGGACCACACCGATCAGGACCCAGCTCGTCTTGCCGGTCGCGACGTAGAGCATGGCGACGAACATGCCGAAGATGAGCAGACCCGTGCCGAGGTCGCGCTGCAGAACGATGATGCCGAGGGAGACGAGCCAGATGATCAGGAGCGGGCCGAGTTCGCGGGCGCGCGGCCACGTCATGAACAGGAAGCGCGTTCCCGTCGACGTCAGGCTCTCGCGGGTGCGGACGAGGTAGCCGGCGAAGAAGATCGCGAGAGCGATCTTGGCGAGCTCACCGGGCTGGAACGACACGAAACCCAGCGAGACCCACACGTCGGCGTTCTGCTCGGTCCCCAGGCCCGGGACGAACGGCAGGAGGAGCAGCAGGATGCCGACGAGGCCCGAGAGGTACGTGTACCGGAACAGCACGCGGTAGTTGCGGACGAAGATCACCACGAGCAGTGCCGCGACCAGCGCGATCGCCGCCCAGGCGATCTGGCGGATGGCCGTGGCATCCCATCCGTTCAGTCCGACCGCGAGGTCGATGCGGTAGATCTCCGCGATGCCGATGCCCGTGAGGACCGTGGCGATGGGGAGGACGAACGGATCCGCGTCGCGGGCGCGCAGACGCAGGACGACGTGCAGGATCAGCGCGAGCACGGCCGGGATGGCGGCGAGCATGAGGTAGCCCGACTCCACGGTGCCGTTCACGCCGAGCTGCACGAGCACGATGGCCGAGCCGTACACCGCGATCGCGAACAGCAGCAGACCGAGTTCGCGGTTGCGCTGCTTCGCGGGCGTGCGGATCTTCTTGAGCGCGCGCATGACCGCGGTGTCGGTGGACACCTCGCCCGGTCGCGTCAGTTTCTGGTCGGTCATCCGGTGGCCTCCGCTTTCGGACGCAGTCGGGCCACGATCTGTTCGGCATCCGCCAGGGAGCGCGCCGAGACCGTCGTCTCGACGGCCTGGCGGTCGAAGTCGGACAGACCGGCGAGGACGATGCCCGTGTCCTCGTAGACGGACGACAGCGAGATCGGTCCGATCGACTGCTGGACCCCGCGGTAGATCACCACCGTGTCGTCGTCCGCGCCGACGTAGTAGCGCGTCTGGGTCCAGTTGTACCCGGCGAACAGGGCGACCCCGATCGCCGCGAGCACGAGCAGGAGGGCGGCGAGCCACCCCAGCCGGCGGCGGCGGGCGCGGCGCCGATCTTCCTCGATGAGTTCCTCGAGGAACTCCGCCGCGGGCTCGAAGTGCGTCGGCTCGTTCGCCGCCTGCCGCGCGGAGTGCAGCCACGGCGACCGCGCGGCGCGGACCGGGGGCACCACGACGCCGGTCGGGTTCGAGGCGGAGCCCACGATCGTGGGCGTGCCGATGAACACGGGGTGCTGGCCGCCCACGTCGACGATCACGACCGTGACGTTGTCGGGTGCGCCGCCGTCGAGCGCCTGCTTCAGGAGCGCGTCCGCGGTGCGGGCGGGCGGCATCCCGAGTGCGAGGGCCTTCGTGGTGTGCGCGTCGTCGACGACCCCGGAGAGCCCGTCGGAGCACAGCAGCCAGCGGTCGCCGTCCTGGGTCGGCATGATGAACGTGTCGACCTCGGGGTCGGGGTCCATGTCGCCCAGAACGCGCATGAGCACCGAACGGCGCGGGTGATAGCGGGCCTCTTCGGGGGTGATTCGGCCCGAGTCCACCAGACGCTGCACGAAGGTGTGGTCGGTGGTGATCTGGGTGAGCGTGTCGTCGCGGTAGAGGTACACGCGGGAGTCGCCGATGTGGCCGATCACGGCGTAGTCGTCGACCATGATGATCGCGCTGACCGTCGTGCCCATGCCGGCGAGCTCGGGACGCCGCGCGACCGTGTCGATGAGGTCGGTCGCGGTGTCGGCCAGGGCATCGCCCAGCGCGTGCTCGGCCTCGCTGGTGCTGGGGAACGGCCGGTCGAGGTCGGTCAGCCGTGCGATCGCCAGGCTCGAGGCGACGTCACCGCCGGCGTGCCCGCCCATGCCGTCGGCGACGATGAAGAGATTGGATCCGGCGTAACCGGAGTCCTGGTTGTTGGAGCGGACCTTTCCCGTGTGGGAGATCGCCGCGCTCGAGCCTTGAAAGACCAAGGTGCGTTACTTCCGCAGCTCGAAGGTCGTCGCGCCCACCTTGATCGGCGCGCCCACCTTCACCTGAACGGGGGATGCCACGCGCACCCCGTCGTGCGTGGTGCCGTTCGTGGAGTCGAGGTCCTGCAGCATCCACTGGTCGCCCCACAGCACGAGTCGCGCGTGATGGCTCGAGGTGTAGTCGTCGCGGATGACGAGACCCGACTCGCTCGAGCGGCCGATCGTGAGCGGCTCGGTGCCGAGCGGCAGCTCGAGTCCGGCCTTGGGGCCGCTCGTGATGACGATGCGCGAGACCGAGGCGGTCGTCGCGAGGCCCCCCGCGGGGACCGGGGCCGGAGCAGCGGGACGCTTGACCTGCGTCGTCACTGCGTTCGGCGATGCCACCGGCGCCGGGGCGGCCGGAGCGGGGGCGGATGCCTCGGGCTCGGGGAGCTTCCGCACCTTCACGCCGAAGAGGTCGGCGCGCAGCGAATACACGACACCGAACACGAAGAACCACAGGAGGATCAGGAATCCGCCCTGCAGGAGAAGAAGAGTCAGTGGACTCATGACAGGGGCCCCCGGTCCCGGACGTCGAAAAGCTGTGTCGCATCGGACGGCGTCGAACGCCGTGCGGTCTGCGCCTGCGCGACCACACGGAAGACGATATCCGTGCGGCCGATCGAGATCTTCGAATCGGGCGGCAGAGCGGCTTCGGTCACCTTGCGTCCGTTGAGCGTCGTCCCGTTCGTGGAGCCGAGGTCGCGGACCATGGCGCGCTCGCCGTCCCACAGGATCTCGACGTGCTTGCGGCTCGTGCCGGCGTCGGGGATCGTGATGTCGGCGTCGCTTCCGCGACCGATCACCGTGCGGGCCTTGACCAGCGGATGCCGCGTGCCGTTGATGTCGACGACACCCCGCCACGAGACCTGGCCCTCGGTGGTGCCCGAGTCGACGCGGAGCGTGCCGGTCGAGACGGAGGAATCACGCTCGATCGAGATCGTGACGGGACCCGCGAACGAGTAGCCCTGCGTGCGCGCGTGCTGCTTCACCAGGGTGTCCAGCTCGGACACGAGCGTCGAGCCGAACGCGCTCATCTTCTCGTCGTCGGCGGGGGAGAGGCGCACGGTCAGGGCGTTCGGCACCAGGATGCGCTCACGCGTGACCACGACGGCCTTCTTGTCGAGCTCGGCGCGGAGTGCCGAGGCGATCTCCACCGGCTGGATGCCACTGCGGAAGGTCTTCGCGAACGCACCGTTCACGGCGCGGTCGAGACCTCTCTCGAAACTGTCGAGTAGTCCCACGAGACTCCTTCAGGCAGGCAGACCAGTAGCCACATCGTAGTCAGCGCGCCTGGGGAGGTCATGGATGCGAGCGCCGAACACGGTTCATCTGCCCCGTGGGACCGTGATATTCTCGGGAAGTTGAGTGCGCGGCATCCCTGGATGCCACGACTCGCGCGAGTGGCGGAATAGGTAGACGCGCTGGCTTCAGGTGCCAGTGCCCGCAAGGGCGTGGGGGTTCAAGTCCCCCCTCGCGCACAGAACGACGAGGGCCCCGGAGAGATCCGGGGCCTTCGTTGTCGGCGGGAGCGGGGGGCCGTGCGGGGTTGGGCCCACGCCGCCGAAGGCTCGCTGTGCCGCGCAGTGATGAAGCTGCGGTGGGAACCACCGCGGATCATCGGCGATCCGCTTCTCGTGTCGCGAACAGCGCAGAAACCAGCACGGTCGCCGCGAACAGCCCTGACATGACCGCGAACGTCAGTGCGATGCCTCCCCAATCGATGGCGCCCACGGCCGTCGCTGTCGCCCCAGGGTCGCCGGCGACGTATCGCCAGGCGATGAACGCAAACGCGACGGTGAGCAGGGCACCGCTCGTGAGCACGAGGACGACCGCTTCGGAAAGCAGCGTGCCGATGATCCGAGGCCGAGAGACGCCGAGCAGGCGCAGCAGTCGGTACTCGCCCCGCCTGTTGAGCGTGGAGGCTGCCAAGCCTTGGATCATCGCGACCACCGCGAGCACGTAGATCGTGCCGAAGAGGGCGATATTGCCCGTGCGGGCATTGCTCTGGCGGAGTTCCACGCGGGTGTGAATGTACTGATCCTTGGTCAGGACCGGAGCCACCGCCCGCACTTCGTCGGCGACGGCGCTCACATCTTCGGTTCCTGTCGAGAGGAAGGCGCGGACGTCCCACACCTGAGGGTCGAGCTGCTGCATCAAGCCCCAATCCAACAGGAGGCCCGAATAGATACGCGAAGCGACCACTGCTGCCACTTGGAGGGTCACGGTGGCCCCATTCGGTGCTTCGACCGTGATCGTGTCGCCGACCTTGTCTCGTTCGCGTGCGGACACGACCTTCGTGCCACCGGCGGCCGCGAAGTCCCCCGCCCGCACTTCGGTATCGAAGACGTTCCGGTACGTGTCGAGGTCGACGAAGTTGAAGACCGTCAGGAAGGTGCCATCCGGCCGGCCCGATTCGAGGAGTCGGGTCGTCGCCGCTGATCTCATCACCGCGTTCACGCCCTTGAGTTCGCTTGCCAGAGTGAACACCGCGTCAGCTTCTTTCGTGCCGGTGGGTTGCGCGACCAGGTCGGCGGTCACCTTGTGGTCGTAGTCGGCGCGCGTCGTCGCCTGATCGGGCCCGGCTC
The DNA here is from genome assembly GCF_049739645.1 of Microbacterium sp. SLBN-111. NCBI lineage: Bacteria > Bacillati > Actinomycetota > Actinomycetes > Micrococcales > Microbacteriaceae > Microbacterium > Microbacterium sp. SLBN-111. The sequence continues at coordinate 1,247,426 of NZ_JBMGQH010000001.1, read as the reverse complement.
CGATGGCGAACCCGCCCAGGACCCCCATCAGGATCAGGAGGGGGAGAACGTTGGATGCAAACCTGCGCGAGTCGCGGGAGGCCCGCTGGGCCACCAGCACTCCGGAGCCTCGAATCAGCGGCCACAAGGTCCAGGCCAGCAGGCGAGCGACGCCGGGGACGAGAACCGGGGCGAGCGCGCCGAGTGGGAAGACGATCAGCAGCGGCACGATGATCGACGCAACGGGGTTTTCGCTGCCGGTGTCGGGCATGAAGACGAGGAACGCGGTGAGCCCGACGACGGACAGGGCCGCCACCAGTAGCCGAACTGTGCTCACACGCCTGGTGGCGTCCCCCTTCGCCGTAGAGTCGAGGGCCGCCAAGACATCAACCGCCTGACGGGTCCGAAGGCTCAGCCAGGCCGCAACGACCGAACAGGAGATCATGCCGGCCGCAACCGCTGCGAGCGTTCCGACGGGCACGCCGAAGTCCAACTGCAGCGAGCTTCCAAACACGCCGACGGACTGCAGCAACAGGTAAAAGGGGTGGGAGAGAAGCTGTCCGACGATCACGGATGGGACGACGACGGTGGTCGCGAAGACAAGCGCCTCAGTGGTGACCATCACGCGAACCTGGAGGACGCTGGCCCCCGCGAGCCGCATCTGACCGAGTTCGTGTCGGCGAAGAGCCAGCATTTTGCGGAACCCCAGGTAGACGAGCACGAGGGCGATGGCCACCGTCGTGAAGCACATCACCTGCAGAATGCCCTGCGACGCGTTCACCGCTGCCCGCACGACGCGCGCGTCGAACTCATCGAGCGTCTGGCTCTGGATGGCGTCACCGCTTGCCAGCCCGGTGTAGAGCACCATCTCGACGGTGGTGACGACCGTGGCAACACCGAGCAGGACCGAGACGCCCACGTAGGCGGCGCGGTGTCGACGTACGAACGCGGCGGACACCCAGAGCCGTCGACCTACACTCATCGGGCCGCGCTCTCCAAGCCCGTCATGCGCGTGCTGACCCTGTCGGCCGTGGGATCGTTCATGGTGTCGACCAGTTGACCGTCTACGAGGAAGAGCACGCGGTCTGCGAAGGCGGCGATCTGCGGATCGTGGGTGACCATCACCACCGCGGCCCCCCGCTCGCGGAATCGACTGAACTGCTCCATCACGACGAATCCACTCTTGCGGTCCAGCGCTCCGGTGGGCTCGTCAGCGAAGATCACCCGACGGTTTTGCGCCAACGCGCGCGCGATCGCCACCCGCTGTTGCTGCCCGCCGGAAAGCTCCGCCGGGTACGAGGCGCTCTTCTCTGCCAGCCCCACCTCGGCGAGTGCGTCCACCGCCCGCGATCGCGAGATCGCCGCGCCGCCGAACAGCGAGGGCAACGTCACGTTCTGCTGCGCCGTCAACGCTTCGAGCAGGTTGAGGTTCTGGAAGATGAAGCCGAAATCGTCCCGTCGGAGCCGGTCGAGTTGCCGCGTTCGCGCGGTCGTCAGCGTTACCCCATCGAAGGTCACCGATCCGGTGGATGCGCGGACGAGCCCTGCCAGACAGTAGAGGAGGGTGGATTTCCCCGAGCCCGACGGACCCATGATGGCCGTGAATGTGCCCGCCTCGAAGGCGCAATCGACGCCGCGGAGCGCCACCGTCTCGACGCGACCGTTGGAGAAGGTGTGGCCCACCCCGGATGCTCTGAGAATCTCGATCCTCCTTCGCCTGTCACCCATCGAACCGTTCACACCTGGGGGAGGCGATGGGCTCAGCCAGCCTGTGGGGGTATGGCTGGCCATACTTCGTGGGGTTCCCCCTCTCAGCGAGCCGGATCCGTAGGCTAGCCACATGGAGGGCGGGGATCTGAGGGCGGCGCTGACCCTGCCCCCGTGGCGGTTCGCTTTCCGTGCGTGGCCATGGCGGGCACTGGGCTATCTGATTCTGAGCGTCGCCATCGGGGCCGTTCTCGTTCCGCTGACTGTCCTGTCGTTCCTTCTCCTGCCCTTCTGGGCGCTGCTGCTGGGTGCGGTGGAACGCCGACGAACCCGCGTTTTGGGCTTTCCTCCACAGGAAAGTGGCCACGTGCACGTCGGTGATCACGAACGCCACCACTGGATCAACATCCGTCTCAGGGAAACGGCCACGTGGCGGGAGACGGCGGCGCTGCTGCTGGATCTCGCTTTCGCCTTCGGGGCGCTCGTGGTTCTTTTCTTCGAGGCGGTGACCGTTGTCGCGCTGGGCATGGTTGCGGTCGCCGGCATCACCGGCCCGAATGAGGTTCAGTTCGTCGGCGAGGCCGAGGGGGTGATGACACCGAGCAACTGGTGGCCGGTGCCTCTCCTCCTCTTCGCGGCGATGTGCCTGTTCGGGTACGTGAATGCGGTGCTCGCGACGGCCCAGGCTCTTTCGCTCCGGTACCTGTGTGAACCACGCCCGAGTGAGACCGACATCAACCTCGCCAAACTCATAGACTCCCGACGCGCGCTCGCGGAGTCGGCGGACGCAGATCGTCGTCGCATCGAACGAGACCTCCACGATGGGGTGCAACAAGAGCTGATCGCCCTGGGCGCACGCCTGGGCATGATCGGTCTGGAGGTGGACGAGCTGGCCGCACGCGGCACGGACACGACCCTGTTGTCGCGGGCCGTCAACGATGCCCAACAGCAGGCCGAGCACGCGATGTCCACGCTCCGTGACACGGTGCGCGGCATCCATCCCTCCGTGCTGACGGACCATGGACTGAGAACCGCGCTGGAGGAGCTCGTCGAACGCGCGGCGATTCCGGTGTCGCTCCAGGGTGATGCTGACGCACGTCTGCCCGCGGCGATCGAGACGACTGCCTATTACCTCGTGTCCGAGGCTCTGAACAACGTCGCGAAGCATGCCGCCGCGACTTCTGCGGGCATCAGGATCGATCTCCGCGACGACACGTTCACCGCCACGATCACGGATGATGGCGTGGGCGGTGCCGACGACAGACGGGGAAGCGGACTTAGGGGACTCCATGAGCGGGCCGAGTCGCTGAATGGTCACCTGCGGGTGACGAGCCCTGCGGGTGGCCCTACCGTTCTCCGCATGGCACTTCCCCTGCCCCCGGGTTGGAGCACGTGAGCATGAAGATTCTCATCGCCGAGGATTCCGCTCTTTTGAGGGAGGCGCTCGTCGCCCTTCTCGAGCGGCTCGGTCACACGGTGGTCCACGCGGCGGAAACGGCGACAGAGCTGGTCGACGAGTATCACGCCCTCGCTGCCGCCGCCGACGTCCCCGACCTCGTGATCACCGATGTGCGCATGCCGCCGGGCCTTACGGACGACGGACTCCGTGCCGCGCTCGACATTCGGCGCGAGTACCCGGACCAGCCAGTGATGGTTCTGTCGCAATACCTCGCCGACGCGAACGCCCGGCAGCTGCTCACCCTCCCGGAAGGTGCCGTCGGGTATCTCCTGAAGGACCGCGTGAGTCGCGTCCGCGACTTCGCCAGCGCGTTGGTGAACGTCGCCTCCGGTGGGACCACGATCGACCCCCACGTGGTGCAGCACCTCCTCCGTGCAGGCAGGCCGGGCGTCCTCGACGCGCTGACACCTCGGGAGACGCAAGTGCTCGCGCTCATGGCCGACGGCCAGTCGAACGCCGCTATCGCGGATCAGCTCGTGCTCAGCGACCCCGCGGTGGGAAAGCACGTCGGGCGGATCTTTTTGAAGTTGGGACTGAGTCCCGTCGACGAGAACCGCCGCGTCAAGGCGGTGCTCACCTACCTCCAGGCTTCCGACTCGACCTGAGAAGGTGTCGACCGGTCGTGGCTCCGGATGGCGGTAGGACACGTTCGCCCGGTAGGAAGGTGCGATGGAGAGAGTCGTCAGGCCCCGGGTCGTATCGCTGATGCGCTCGCCCCTGTTCGCGGGGGTCGTGTTCGTCGCCACCGTCGTGCAGGTGTCCGCGGTGCCCGTGTTGACGCTGTTCGGTGGGGGCGGCACGTGGGACGGGCCGCTCACACCGGCGGTCGTGATCGTGCTCGTCATCCTGGCCTGCCTCGCGCAGGCCGCGAGCCTGATGCTCGTGGCATCCCGTCCCGTCCTGGCGATGCTCGCGACCGTCGTCTTCTATCTCGTCGTCCCGGTGGGGCTGGCGGTACCGAACTGGGCCGGGCCGATGCACCTCGTGATCGCGATCGCGATGTTCGCCGTCGGGACCGCACGACCGCCCTCCGTGGCCGCCGCGTGGGCGGCCTTCGGCGTGGTCGGCGCGTGCGTGGTCCTGGCGGCGTGGGCGGCCGGGATCGGCACACCCGCCGACCGGGTGATCGGGTTCCTCCTCACGGAGGGGACGTCGCTGGCATCCACGTCGTTCGCGGGTGTCGCGCTCGGCATCCTGTGGGCGGTGCTGGAGCGGCGTGCGGCGCGGGCGCGACAGCGCGCGATCGATCTCGAGGAGGAGCAGGCGGCGGCGATCGAGAGGCCTCGCGTGCCACCGAGCGGGCACGCATCGCGCAGGAGCTGCACGACGTCGCGGGGCAGCACCTCGCCGGCCTGGTGTCGCTGTGCGACGCGTCCGCGGAGCTGGCGCCCGCGCACCCCGATCAGGCGTTGCGGCTCATCGAGGAGGTTCGCGCCGAAGGGAGGTACGCGGCGGCCAGTCTCTACGGCGCCCTGGGCGACCTGCGTTCCGTGGAGGACGTCGCGCACGCACCGACGCCGGATCTCCGCGATCTCGAAACCCTCGCCCGGTTCTGGCGCGAGCGCGGGATGGAGGTGTCGCTCGAGGTCCGGGGCGATCTCGACGAGGCGCCCGTCGTGGTCTCGTCGACGGCGTATCGCGCGGTGCAGGAGGGTCTGTCCAATGCCGCGAAGCACGCTCCGGGCGCGCCCGTCGAGGTGCGGGTGACGGTGGATGCCGAACGACTTCACGCCGGCGTCACGAACGGGTCTCCGCGGCACTCGCGTGCCGGCGAGGACGACCTCGGCCTCGGGTGGGGTCTGGAGAACCTGCGCGACAAGCTCGCACTGGTGGACGGAACCCTGGATGCCTCGGGCGACGAGTCCCGCGGATGGCACCTCGCGGTCGAGATCCCGTTCGTCCGCCCCCGGGAGATCGTGCGTGACTGACGAACACGCGATCCGGGTGCTCATCGTCGACGACAACCGGATGTTCCGGCGAGGGGTCCGCCTGCGGCTCGACAACGTCGACGATGTCGTCGTCGTCGGGGAGGCGGCGACGGGGACGGATGCCGTCACGGCGGCACTCAGTGAGCGTCCCGACGTGATCCTCATGGATCTCGAGATGCCCGGCATGAACGGCATCGAGGCGACACGCGCCGTCATCGAGGACTCGGGCGGCAGGGTCCGCGTGATCGCCCTCACCAGCCACGGGGAAGACCACCTCGTTCGTCGCGCGCTGTCGAACGGCGCGAGCGGCTATCTCCTGAAGACCCACGACGGCGCGCAGCTCGTGGAGGCCATCCGCTCCGTCCACCGCGGCGAGGGCGTGGTGTCATCGCGCGTGACGCGGGCGCTGCTCGCGTACGTGGTCCAGCGGCGGATCGGCGACGAGGACCGGGGGAAGGTGGCATCCCTCAGTCCGTCGGAGGTCGCGATCATCCGTCTGCTGAGCGACGGCGTCACCTCGAACGAGCACGTGGCGAAGCGACTCGGGGTGTCGGTGAACACGGTGCGGACCCATATCCACGCGGCGCTGCGCAAGGTCGGCGTCGCGGACCGCACGCAACTGGCTCTGTGGGGCGTTCGCGTGCGCGAGGAACTCGTGCCGCGCGACGGCATCCGCTGACCGAGGGGGGAGGGCCGCCCCCAATGGCCGGCCCTCGCCCGTCGGTGACGCAGGACCTTGGCGGCCGTGCGCGGAGACCGCCTCCGGCCGGGAGCCCGTACCGCCCGACGTCTCACTCCTTCCAGCTTGCGCCGGTGCGGGTGAACCAATGAGTGACCCCGGACCCGGCACCCCGGGATTCCGCTGGACGCCGGACCGACGTGCGAAGGAATCTCATCCGATCGGATGAGGAGGGGACTCTGGCGGAGCGACGTTCATCAGCGTATGATCGCTCAACGAACACGCGTTCGCTGAACGAACAGAGGAACCATGATCGACAAGACCGTGCCGGACGTCGCGGCGGCCGTGGCGGGCATCGCCGACGGCTCGACCGTGATGATCGGCGGATTCGGCCGCGCGGGGCAGCCCGTCGAACTCATCGACGCGCTCATCGCGCACGGCGCCCGCGACCTCACGGTCGTCAACAACAACGCCGGCAACGGCGAAACGGGCCTCGCGGCGCTGCTGAAGGCGGGGCAGGTGCGCAAGATGATCTGCTCGTTCCCGCGCCAGAGTGACTCGTGGGTCTTCGACGGGCTGTACCGCGACGGCAAGATCGAGCTCGAACTCGTGCCGCAGGGGAACCTCGCCGAGCGGATCCGCGCAGCGGGCGCCGGCATCGGCGGCTTCTTCACCCCCCCACCGGGTTCGGAACGCAGCTCGCCGAGGGGAAGGAGACGCGGCGCATCGACGGCCGCGACTACGTCCTCGAGTACCCGATCCACGCCGATGTCGCCCTCATCAGCGCGCGCCGCGCCGACCGCTGGGGCAACCTCGTCTACCGCGAGACCGCCCGCAACTTCGGACCGATCATGGCCGCCGCGGCGAAGACCACCGTCGTCCAGGTCGACGAGATCGTGCCGCTCGGCAACCTCGACCCCGAGGCCGTCGTCACCCCCGGCCTGTACGTCGACCGGGTCGTGGCCGTGGGCGAACGCCGCTGGCTGAACGGCGGCGTCTTCGTCGGCGGCGTCGACATCGAGGGGCGCCCGCTCGCCCAGAACGGAGCGGACGCATGACCACCCGCGTCTCCCGCACCGCGCTCGCCGCGCGCGTGGCATCCGACATCCCCGAAGGCGCCGTCGTGAACCTCGGCATCGGCGCCCCGACGCTCGTGGCGGACTACCTGCCCGAGGGGCTCGAGATCGTGCTGCATACCGAGAACGGAATGTTGGGAATGGGTCCGGCGCCGGCCGTCGGATCGGTCGATCCCGACCTGATCAACGCCGGAAAGCAGCCGGTCACCGCGCTCGCGGGAGCCGCATACTTCCACCACGCCGACTCGTTCGCGATGATGCGCGGCGGCCACCTCGACGTGTGCGTACTGGGTGCATTCCAGGTCTCGGCATCCGGTGATCTGGCGAACTGGTCGACCGGTGAGCCCGGGGCGATTCCGGCCGTCGGTGGGGCGATGGACCTCGCCATCGGGGCGAAGGACGTCTACGTCATGACCGACCTGCTCACCAAGCAGGGCGCGCCCAAGCTCGTCGAGACGTGCACCTACCCGCTCACCGGTGTCGGCTGCGTCTCCCGGGTCTACACCGACCACGGCGTCTTCGACGTCACCCCCGACGGCTTCCGCGTGCAGGAGCTGTTCGGCGACAACACGCACGCCGAGATCGAGGAGCTCCTCGGTCTCACGCTGATCGAGCGAGGAGCCTGACATGACCGCCAGCTACGTCTACGACGCCGTCCGCACGCCCTTCGGTCGCGCCGGGGGAGCCCTGGCATCCATTCGTCCCGACGATCTGGCCGCTCTCGTGATGAAGGCGACGGTCGAACGGACCGGTCTCGACCCCGCCCGCATCGACGATGTCGTCTTCGGGGATGCCAACCAGGCCGGGGAGGACAACCGGAACGTCGCCCGTTTCGGCGCGCTGCTCGCCGGCTTCCCGACGACCGTCACGGGGACGACCGTCAACCGGCTCTGCGCGTCGTCGCTCGAGGCCGTGATCCAGGGGTCGCGCGCGATCGAGTCGGGCGATGTCGACATCGTGCTGGCCGGCGGCGTCGAGTCGATGAGCCGCGCGCCGTACGTCGTGGAGAAGGCCGCGAAGCCGTTCCCGGCCGTCGGCAACGCGACGATGTGGAACACCGCGATCGGCTGGCGCATGACGAACCCCGCCCTGCCGAAGCACTGGACGATCTCGAACGGCGAATCCGCCGAGAAGATCGCGCGCGAGTGGGGCATCACGCGGGAGGCGCAGGATGCCTTCGCCGTCCGGTCGCACCAGCGTGCGGCATCCGCGTGGGCCGACGGCGTCTTCGACGGCGAGATCGTGGCGGTGCCCGGGGTCGCGCTGAGCCGCGACGAGGGCATCCGCGACGACACCTCGGTCGAGAAGCTCGCGGGGCTGAAGGCGCTGTTCGCCGCCGACGGGCAGGGGAGCGTCACGGCCGGCAACTCCTCGCCGATCAACGACGGCGCCTCCGCCGTGCTCATCGGCGGCGAGGGAGCCCTGGATGCCGAGCCGCTCGCGCGGATCGCGGGTCGTGCGGCCCACGGTGTCGACCCCGACGTCTTCCCGATCGCCCCCATCGAGGCCGCGAACAAGGCGCTCGCGCGCGCCGGGAAGACGTGGGCCGACGTCGACTTCGTCGAGCTCAACGAGGCCTTTGCATCGCAGTCGCTCGCGTGCCTGGCCGGATGGTCCGAACTCGACCCCGAGAAGCTCAACGTCCACGGCGGCGCGCTCGCGATCGGTCACCCGCTCGGCGCGTCCGGCGGTCGCATCATCGGCCGCGCGGCGCACGAGCTCGCCCGCCGCGGCTCGGGAGTCGCCGTCGTCTCGATCTGCATCGGCGTGGGCCAGGGCCTCGCCGTCGTCCTGGAGCGGTGAGGTCGCTGACCGCCCGATCGATAGGGTGAGCCGGTGACCGACGCCGAACCCCTCGCCTCCGCTCTCGGCGACGACAGCGACGGCCCCGGCGAGGTCGTCCAGGCCTTCGTGCGAGGGCTCGCGGTCATCCGCGCGTTCGACGCCGATAACCCCGAGTTGACGCTCAGCGACGTCGCGCGCCGCGCCGGCGTGACGCGGGCCGCCGCGGGCCGCTTCCTGCGCACGCTGCAGAGTCTCGGGTACGTGCGGAACGATGGGCGCTCGTTCGCCCTCACCCCGCGGGTGCTGGAGCTGGGCTACAGCTACCTCTCGGCCCTGTCGCTCCCCGAGGTCGCGCAGCCGCACCTCGAGGCGCTGTCGCGCGCGGTCGGCGAGAGCGCGTCGGCTGCCGTCCTCGACGGTGCCGAGATCGTCTACGTCGCCCGCGTCCCCGTGCGCCGGATCATGTCGGTCGGCATCACGGTCGGCACGCGGTTCCCGGCCGCGATCACGAGCATGGGTCGCGTCCTTTTGGCCGCGGCATCCGCTCCGGAACGGGATCGGATCCTGGATGCCACGAAGCTCGACGCTCGGACCCCCCGAACGCTGACCGATCCCGCCGCCGTGCGGCAGGAACTCGAGCGGGTGCGCGCGCAGGGCTGGGCCCGCGTCGACGGTGAACTCGAGCCCGGGCTGCAGTCGCTCGCGGCGCCGGTCCACGGCCGCGAGGGGGCGGTGGTCGCGGCCATCAACCTCTCGATGGCGACCGGCCGCTACCCCGAAGCCGAGGTCACCGACCGGCTGATCCCGGCGCTGCTCGCCGCGGCCCGCGCCATCGAGGCCGACCTGCGGACGCCCTAACGCGCAAGCGGGTCCACGGCATCCGGCCGCAGATCCAGGCGGCGCAGGAGCTGCGCGTTGAGAGCCACGACGATGGTCGACAGCGACATCAGGATCGCGCCGACCGACATCGGCAGGACGAAGCCGATCGGTGCCAGCACTCCCGCGGCCAGCGGCACGGACAGCAGGTTGTACCCGGCCGCCCACCAGAGGTTCTGGCGCATCTTCCGGTAGCTGGCGCGCGAGAGCTCGATGACCGAGAGCACCGACCGTGGATCGTCGCTGGCGAGAACGACACCGGCGGAGGCGATCGCGACATCCGTTCCCGCGCCGATCGCGAGCCCCACGTCGGCGCGCGCGAGCGCCGGTGCGTCGTTGACGCCGTCGCCGACCATCGCCACGCGGCGACCCTCGCCCTGGAGTTCGGCGACCTTGGATTCCTTGTCCTCGGGGCGCACTCCGGCGAAGAAGCGACGGATGCCGAGCTCGTGGGCCACCGCGGCGGCGACCGGCTCCGCGTCACCGGTGATCATCACGACCTCGATCCCGCGTTCCGCCAGAGCGCGCACGGCGGTCACGGACTCGGGTCGGATCTCGTCGGCCAAGCGCAGCGCACCGACGGTCTCGCCACCCGCCACGACATGCAACACGATCGAGCCGTCCCCGCGCCACTCCTCGGCGATCGGAAGCTCGTCGGCGCCCTCCTCCGCGAGCAGCGCCGGGCCGCCCACGCGAACGGTGCGACCGTCGACCGTCGCCCGCACGCCGACCGCCGGTGACGAGGAGAAATCGGTGGATGCCGGGACGTCGAGCTCTCGCGCTTCGGCGTCGCGCACGATCGCGCGGGCAAGGGGGTGCTCGGAGTCGGACTCGGCGGCGGCCGCCCAGGCCAGGACGGTGTCGCGATCGAAGCCGGCGGCGGCGGCCGTGGCGGTGACGGCGGGCTCGCCGCGGGTGAGCGTGCCGGTCTTGTCGAAGAGGACGGTGTCGACCGTGCGCATGCTCTCGAGCGCGAGACGGTCCTTCACGAGAACGCCTCCGCGCGCGGCACGTTCGGTCGCGATCGAGACGACGAGCGGGATCGCGAGACCGAGCGCGTGCGGGCACGCGATGACGAGGACCGTGATCGTGCGGATGACGGCGGAGTCCGGCATCCCGACCAGCGTCCACACCACCGCGGTGATCACGGCGGACCCGAGGGCGAACCAGAACAGCAGCGCGGCGGCGCGGTCGGCGAGGCGTTGCGCACGCGAGCTCGACGCCTGCGCCTCGGTGACGAGCTTCTGGATGCCGGCGAGGGCGGTGTCGTCGCCCACGGCGGTGATCTCGACGCGAATGCCGGAGTCGGTCGCGACCGTGCCCGCGACCACCGGGTCGCCCTCGCCGCGGGACACGGTGCGGGATTCTCCCGTGATCATCGACTCATCGAGCTGGGCGGAGCCCTGGACGACTCGGCCGTCCGCGGGGATGCGTCCGCCGGGGGCGCACGACCACCACGTCGCCGACCCGCAGCGCGGACGGCGGCACCGACACGGTCGTGTCGCCCTCGACCCGCTCGGCCTCGTCGGGGAGCAGTGCCGCGAGCGAGTCGAGCGCCGAGGTCGTCTGGGCGAGGGACCGCATCTCGATCCAGTGCCCCAGCAGCATGATCACGATCAGGAGGGCGAGTTCCCACCAGAAGTCGAGATCGTGGTGAAGCAGACCGAGGCTCGCGCCCCAGGATGCCAAGAAGGCGACGGTGATCGCGAGCGCGATGAGGAGCATCATGCCGGGGGCGCGCCCGCGGATCTCGCTGACCGCTCCGCTGAGGAACGGCGCGCCGCCCCACACGTACATCACGGTTCCGAGGACCGGCGACACCCACGGCACCCACGCGGCATCCGGAAGCGCGTAACCCAGGAGATCGGCGAACATCGCGGAGAAGCCGACGACCGGCACGGCGACGACGAGCATGATCCAGAACAGGCGTCGGAAGCGTGCGACGTGCCCGGCGTGGCCACCGTGACCGGCATACCCGGAGTGGCCCGCGTGGTCGTGCATCTCGTGGCCCGCGTGGTCGTGCATCTCGTGGCCCGCGTGGTCGTGCATCTCGTGCTCCGTCGACGTCGAACCCGGCGTCGCCCCGTGCATCGCGTGATCGTGCGAGGTCATGGCATCCTCTCTTCCGCGTCAGGACGCGACGGACGGCTCCGCGCGGAACCTCCGCAGCCGCAGGCTGTTCGTCACGACGAACACCGACGACAGCGCCATCGCCGCGGCCGCGACGACGGGGTTCAGCAGACCCGCCATCGCCACCGGAATCGCGGCGACGTTGTAGGCGAAGGCCCAGAACAGGTTGCCCTTGATCGTGCCGAGCGTGCGGCGCGCGAGACGGACGGCGTCGGCGACGACGAGCAGATCGCCCGACACCACCGTGACGTCGCTCGCCGCGATCGCGGCATCCGTCCCTCCGCCCATCGCGATGCCGAGGTCGGCGGCCGTGAGTGCCGCGGCGTCGTTGACGCCATCGCCCACCATCGCCACGACCCGGCCCTCGGCCTGCAGCGCGCGGACGACGTCGAGCTTCTCGGCCGGCGTCACCTCGGCGCGGACGTCGTCGATCCCCGCCTCCGCGGCGACGCGGGCGGCGGTCGCGGCGTTGTCCCCGGTGAGCAGCACGGGGCGGAGCCCGAGGCGGCGGAACCGTGCGATCGCTTCGGCGCTCGTCGGCTTGATCGTGTCGGCGACGACGATCGCGCCGAGGTACTCCCCGTCGCGCGCGACGGCGACGACGGTTCCGCTCGCCTCAACATCGAAGGATGCCGGCACCTTCACGCTCCACTGATCGCGCAGCCACGACAGCCGACCGGCGACGACCGCGGAACCGTCCACGACACCCTGGACGCCGTACCCCGCGTGCGCGTTGAACGACTCGACGCGGGCCACGGTTCCCGCGGCGGACGCGATCGCGCGCCCGACGGGATGCTCCGATCCGCCCTCGACGGCCGCGGCGACGGCGAGCAGTTCGGCGCGGTCCACACCTGCGCCGGGGAGCACGTCGGTCACGGCCATGCGGCCGGTGGTGACGGTGCCCGTCTTGTCGAGCACGATCGTGTCGACGCGGCGCGTCTGCTCGAGAACCTGCGGACCGCGGATCAGGATGCCGAGCTGCGACCCGCGTCCCGTTCCCACCAGCAGCGCGGTCGGGGTCGCGAGGCCGAGGGCGCACGGGCAGGCGATGATAAGCGTCGCGACGGCGGCGGTGAACGCGAGTTCGAGCGGTGCCCCCGCGACGAGCCACCCGACGAACGCCGCGACGGCGAGCAGGATCACGACCGGCACGAAGACCGCCGACACGCGGTCCGCGAGACGCTGCACCTCGGCCTTGCCGGTCTGCGCCTCCTCGACCAGGCGTCCCATGCGGGCAAGCTCGGTGTCGGCGCCCACGCGCGTGATCTCGACGACCAGGCGGCCACCGACGTTGATCGTGGCACCGACGACGCGGGCGCCGGGGGCCACCTCGACCGGAACGGATTCGCCGGTGAGCATGCTGGCATCCACCGCCGACGTTCCCTCGAGGACGACACCGTCCGACGGGATCTTCTCGCCCGGACGCACGACGACGACGTCGCCGACGACGAGGCTCGCGACCGGGACCTCGCGCTCACGGCCGTCGTCGAGCTTCGTCGCGGAGGTCGCGCCGAGGTTCAGCATGGCCTTCAGTGCACTGGCCGAGGCTGTGCGCGCCCGCGCTTCCGCGTAGCGTCCGGCGAGGAGGAACACCGTCACGAGCGCGGCGACCTCGAGGTAGATCTCGTGCGCGCCGGCGGTCGGTGCGCCGAAGAGCGTGAAGCTCATCGTCATCCCGGGCATGCCCGCGCCGCCGAAGAAGAGGGCGTAGAGCGACCAGCCGAACGAGGCGATGACGCCGAGGCTGATCAGCGTGTCCATCGTCACGGCGCCGTGGCGGGCATTGACCGCCGCCGCACGGTGGAACGGCCACGCCCCCCACACCGCGACGGGAGCGGTCAGCGTGAGTGCGAGCCACTGCCAGTTCGAGAACTGCAGCGCCGGGATCATCGACAGCAGCGCGACCGGCACGGCCAGCGCGAGGCTGATGAGCAGGCGTCGGCGGAGGGCGTCGGTCTCGGGGTCGGTCGCGACCTTCTCCGGAACCGGGGGCGCGGGCACCGCGGCCGCGTAGCCCGCGGCCTCGACGACAGCGATGAGGTCCGCCGGGTCGAGGTCGTCGCCGCGCACGCGCGCCTTCTCGGTGGCGTAGTTGACGGATGCCTCGACGCCGGGCAGCTTGTTCAGCTTGCGCTCGATCCGGGTGGCGCACGAGGCGCACGTCATCCCGGTGATGTCGAGCTCGACGTCGGTGGTGCTCATGACGGGTCGGCCGCCAGGGCGTAGCCGGCCTCCTCGACGGCGTCGCGCACGAGGGCGGCGTCGAGCGGGGTCTCGCTGGCGATCGTGACGCGCGAGACGTCGCCGACGCGCAGGTCGACGGACACTCCCTGCACTCCGGCGATCCCCGAGATCTCCTCGGTCACGCTGCGGACGCAGTGCGCGCACGTCATCCCGGTCACGCCGATCACCTGGGTGACCGCGCCTTCCGGAAGGGGAGTGGATGCCGCGGCCTCGCGGAGACCGAGTTCGATGCGTTCCTTCATGGTGTTCTCCTCGGGGGTCAGGACCGGACGAGCCGGGCGATGGCGTCGTTGGCTTCGCGGATCTTCTCGGCGGCGACCTGGCCGCCCTCCGCGCTGGCCTCGGCGACGCAGTGGCTGAGGTGATCGGACAGGAGCGACAGCGCGACGGTCTCGAGCGCCTTCGTCGCGGCGGACACCTGCGTGAGGATGTCGATGCAGTACTTGTCTTCGTCGACCATCCGCGCGATGCCGCGCACCTGGCCCTCGACGCGCCGCAGCCGTTTCTGCAGGTCGTCCTTGTGTCCGTCGTACCCGTTCATGATGGATACCATACCCCCCTAGGGTATGCGGGAGGGCCGATCCGGCGAACATTCATCGAACTCCGCTTCACTGTGGGGATGCCGACCGCTTCGCGCCGCCGACTCCCGCTCCTGATCACGCTTCTCGTGGCAGGCGTTCTCGCCCTCCTCGTCGTCTGGCCGCAGCTCATCGGTGCGGAGCGGTGGCAGGGCGTGGCCCTGCTGATCTCGTTCCGGGCGCCGGTGGCGATCGGGTTCGCGGCGCTCGCCGCCGTGGCCGGGATCGTCGCGCTCCTGCGTCGTCGCGCGGCGGTCGCCCTCGGGCTGGCCGTCGTCTTCGCCGCCGCGGCGGTCGGCAACGGCGCGGTGCTCGTGACGCGGGGCTGGGGCGGCTCCGTCGCGCAGGGCGACCTCACCGTGGCGGTGTGGAACACGTACGGCGGGGGAGCGTCGCCCGACGCCATCGCCCGCCTCGTTCGCGAGAGCGGCGCGGATGTCGTGAGCCTCCCCGAGACCGACTCCCGCGCGGCGGCGGAGGTCGTCGGCATCCTGGAGCGCGACGGGATCCGCATGACGGCCGCGACCGTCGAGGCCGCGCCCGGCGATCGCCCGGTACCGACCTCGCTCCTCGTCGCGGACGCGCTCGGCCCGTACGTCCTCGACGCCGCCGCGGGATCGACGCCGGGTGCACCGAGCGGGGTCTGGCGGCCGGTCGACGGCACCGGTCCGACGCTCATCGCCGCGCACCCGCTGCCCCCGCTGCCGTTCATCATCGACGACTGGACCCGGGGCATCGACTGGGTCGCGGCGCAGTGCGCGGGGCCCGACGTGATCCTCGCCGGTGACCTGAACTCGACGCTCGACCACCTGTCCGGGCTCGGGCGGAACGGCGGGACGGTCGGCGAATGTCAGGATGCCGCGCAGGAAGCCGGAGCAGCGGCCCGGGGGACCTGGCCGGTCGACCTGCCGACCGCGCTCGCGGCGCCCATCGATCACGTGCTGGTGGGGTCCGCCTGGGAGGTCCGCAGCTTCGAGGTGCCCACCGACTTCGACGACGCCGGCAGCGATCACCGTCCCGTCGTCGCGGTGCTGGCTCGGCGCTGATCTGGCGGATTCGTATGCCGGAATGACGTTCCCGTCACTTCCCCGTCCCTGAAGGCGCTCCTAGCGTGAGGGCATGGCATCCATGCGCGTCGTCACGCAGGACCGGCTCGGCGGTCCCGAAGTCCTCCATACGGGCGAGGCGGAGCGGCCGACCCCGGGGGTCGGGGAGATCCTCGTCGAAGTCCACGCAGCCGGGGTGAACCCGGTGGATGCCATGCAGCGACAGACCGGCACCTTCGGCGGGCCGCCGCCGTTCACCATCGGCTGGGACGTGTCGGGCGTCGTCGCCGCCATCGGCCCGGGCGTGACGCTGTACGCCCCCGGTGACGAGGTGTTCGGCATGCTGCCGTTCCCGCGCGGAGCGGGCGCGTACGCCGAGTTCGCCGTCGGACCGCCGCGCGCGTTCGTCCGCAAACCCGAAACGCTCTCGCACGTCGAGGCGGCGGCGCTGCCTCTTTCCGGGCTGACCGCGTGGCAAGCGCTCGTCGACACCGCGAACGTGACCGCCGGAACCCGCGTCCTCCTCACCGGGGCGAGCGGCGGCGTGGGACACCTCGCGCTGCAGATCGCCCGGTCGCGCGGAGCCCACATCGTCGCGGTCGCCTCCGGAGAGCACGCGGATGCCGTGCGGGCCTGGGGCGCTGACGAGATCATCGACTACCGCACGACCGATGTCGCGACCGCTGCCACCGACATCGACGTCGCTCTCGAGGTCATCGGCGGGGAGTACCCGGCCCGGGTGCTCCGCACGGTGCGGGCCGGCGGCATCCTCGTGTCGACCCTGCCGCCGAGCCTCGCGCCGATCGTGGCTGCGGCGAGCGAGCGGGGTGTGCGCCTCGCGGGGCTGTTCGTGGAGTCCGACCAGCTGGGCATGCGGGGTCTCGCCGACCTCGCGACGCGGGACCTGCTGCGCCCGCGCATCGCCGCGACGTATCCGCTCTCGGACGCCGCGTCCGCGCACGCGCGGCGCCACGGACCGGGCAAGGTCGTGCTGACGGTCCGGTGACCGCGAACGGCCCTTCCGGGAGGAGAGAACCCATGTCGACGACCCACCTCGTGGCCGTGCTGGCGCTCGATCACGTCTATCCGTTCGAGCTCGGCATCCCGGCCCGCATCTTCGACGCCGCCGACGCCGGATACGACACGCGAGTGTGCAGCGCCACGGGCGGTCCGGTCCCGACCAACGCGGGGTTCTCGATCACTCCGGAGCACGGCCCGGAACTGCTCGATCGCGCCGACACCGTCATCGTGCCGCCCATCGACCCGTACCGGTTGAGTCCCACCCTCGCGCGCGACGTGCGGGCAGCGCTCGACCGCGTGCGCCCGGGGGCGCGCATCGCGTCGATCTGCACCGGAGGCTTCTTCCTCGCGGCCGCGGGCCTCCTCGACGGCCGTCGCGCGACGACCCACTGGGAATGCGCGCCCCTCTTCCGGTCGTGGTTCCCCGAGGTCGAGCTGCAGGAGAACGTGCTGTTCGTCCACGACGGTCGCATCCACACGTCCGCGGGAGCCGCCGCCGGCATCGACCTGTGCCTCGACCTCGTCCGGCGGGACCACGGCGGCCGCGTCGCCAACACCGCCGCGCGCCGGTGCGTGGTCGCGCCGTTCCGCGAGGGCGGGCAGGCGCAGTTCATCGACCGCCCGGTTCCCGAGATCCAGGATGCCTCGACCTCGCCGACCCGGGACTGGGCGCTGGCGCACCTCGATACGCAGCTCACCGTCGCCGACCTCGCACGCCACGCGCGGGTCAGCGACCGCACGCTGGAGCGCCGGTTCGTCGAAGAGACCGGCCTCGCACCGCGCCGCTGGCTGACGATTCAGCGGGTGCAGCGGGCGCGGGAGCTCCTGGAGGAGACCGACCTGCCCGTCGAGCAGGTCGCGGCGGCCGTCGGGTACGCCACCGTCGCCTCGCTCCGCCACCACCTCACCCGTCACCTGGGCGCGGCTCCGGCCGCGTACCGGCGGGCGTTCCATCCCGACGCCCCGGCGTCGTCACCGAAAGAGAGCACCGACCATGTCCACGTCGACTGAGAACACCGAACTCGTCCTGCGCTTCTGGAACCAGGCGTTCAACCTGGGCGAACCCGAGGCGGCAGCCGCGGCCGCCCTCGGCGAGACCTACACCCAGCACAACCCGGGAGCCCCCGACGGCGCCGAGGCGTTCGTCGGATACGTGCACACGATGCGTCAGCGCTTCCCCGAGCTGACCGTCGAGGTGAAGCGGACGGTCGCCGAGGGCGACCTCGTCGTCACGCACAGCCACTTCCACCTCGTGCCCGGAGACGACGGGCTCGCGACGGCCGACTTCTGGCGCATCGCCGACGGACGCATCGTCGAGCACTGGGACGTCATCCAGCAGGTCCCCGCCCAGTCCGCGAACGCCAACGGCATGGTCTGAGCCGCAGACGCAGCCGGCTCACTCGAGGGTCGGCGGGAGTACGTAGACGATGTCGGCCCCGTCGCGCCCGTGCTCGACGAAGCCCAGCCGGGCGAGCGTGTCGTGCGAGGGGTCGTCATCGGCCGCGACGCACGCGTACAGCGGGCGCTCCGGCTCGGCGAGCGTGAGGAGCCGCAGCGCCTCCGTCGCGGACTCCCGCGACGTGTCGGGCGACACCGCGAGCAGCGCCTCACGGTCCCCGTCGACGTCGAGCGTCGCGGCGAGCCCCACCACGTCGTCGCCGTCCACGATCGTGCGGGCCGTGACCCGATCGGCATCCACCCACGCGTCGAAAGCCGCGCGATCGGCGACCTGCCCGCGCGGCCACCTCGATGCGCTCGCGCGCACCGCCGCGTAGGCGGCATCCCGGTCGTCGTCACGGAGGTCGCGGAGCTCGATGCGGGTCATGACGTCACGGTAGCGGGAGCGCCGGGGAGGAAGGGATGCCTTGCGCTCGCGGCGCCGAGGCGTTGAGGGGGCGGGTTACTTCGGGAAGTGGGGGCGGAGGTTCGCGGCGCTGACGCGATCCAGAACGGCATCCGGCAGGATGCGGGTGAGCCGGGTCATCATCGCGGCGTCCCGACCGATGGTGTACCGCGCCCGTGGCTTGGGCGTCGTGGCGGCGTCGGCGATGACGACCGCAGCCGCCTGAGCTCTCACGCCGCTCGTCGTGAAGGCCGTCGCCTGGTTGATGATCGCCTGCATGAGGGGTGCGTAGCGGCGCCGGTGCACGGGGGTCATCTCCGCCACGAACGTCTTCGCTCGTTCGATGCCGTGCCCGGTCATCTCGGTCTGCACGCCGCCGGGCTCGACGACGACCACCTGGAGCCCGTGGGGAGCGAGTTCGCGACGGAGGGCGTCGCTGACCGCTTCCAGTGCGAACTTCGCTCCCGCGTACGCGCCGTATGTCGGCATCGCGATCTTGCCCCCGACCGAGCTGATGTTGACCACGCGGCCCGTGCTGTCGTGGAGGAACGGCAGCAGCGCCTGGGTCATCGCGATGTGTCCGAAGAGATTGACGTCGAACTGCCGCCGCCACTGATCCAGGGGAAGCGTCTCGACGGGGGCGTTCACCGCGATCCCGGCGTTGTTGACGAGGGCGCGCAGCGTGCGGCTGCGGGGGTCCGTCGCGATCCGCTCGACCAGCGCCTCGATCTGTTCGGGAACGGTGATGTCGAGGAGGACCGGCTCGACGTGTTCCTCGCGGATCGTGTCGGCGTCCGCGGAGCGTCGGACGCCGGCGAGGACGTGGTACCCGCGCCGGGCGAGTTCGTGCGCCGTTGCGGCGCCCATCCCCGTCGATGCGCCGGAGATGACGATGAGTTCATTTTCATGTGACGTTGTCATATGGGCACTGTGAACCATTCGTGTGACATTGTCAACTAGGCTTTCGATCATGGTGACCCGTGCGGACGGTGCGGCGGCGACGCGTGAGGCGCTCCTGCGCGCGGCGGGTGATCTGCTCGACGTCGGCGGCCCCGCGGCGGTCACGCTGCGGGAGGTCGGCGGACGTGCGGGGGTGTCGCGGGGAGCGCCCTACGGGCACTTTCCGGACAAGGAGCATCTGCTCGCGCAGCTCGCCGTCGACGGATGGCAAGAGTTCGCCCGGGTGCTCGACGAGATCCCCGGCTCGGGCGGAACCCCGACCGAGAAGATCGAAGCGGCGTTGCTCGCGCTCCTCCACCTCGCCGCGACGAAGCCGCACCTGTACGCCCTCATGTGGACGCCTCCGGGGGTCGACCCCGCGCCGATCATCGAAGCGGCGGGGCGGTCACAGGATGCGTTCCTCGCCCTCGTGGGCGATGTCGTCGGCCGGGAGGACGCTCGCCGGTACGGTGCGCTCCTGATGTCCAGCACCCATGGCATCGCGGGTATGGACCTGAGCGGGCACCTCTCGAAGAAGAAGTGGAACACGGACGCGCGGACACTCGTCGCCATGTTGGTGGAGTCGCTTCCGCGCGATCCTCGCTCCTGACGCGCGCGCTTGGCGACCTCAGTAGAGACCGTGCAGGCGGAGCCAGAGGTGTGCTGCCAGCGCCGTGTCGCGCTCGCGGATCCCGTCGGCGAGGAGGAGGAACAGCTCTTCGCAGTCCTCGACATGCGCGCACATCCAGCCGCGGAGGTTCCGGCGCACGAGGAACGTCGTCTGCTTCAGCGTCTCGACCAGCACGATGTTCTCCGATGCACGGGTGAAATGGGCGAGAAGAGCGAATCCTGCGTCGACGTAGGCGGGGGAGGAGTTCGCGCGGGCAGCATCCATCAGGCCCGCGATCAGTCGCGCGCCCTCGGCGATGTCCTCATCCGAGCACCGGGGAAGTGCGAGGTGCATCGTCATCGCGATCATGTGGACCGTGTAGTCCTGCATGTCCGCGATCTCTTTGTCGCTGGGCGCCGTCACGCGGGTGAACCGGTGAGGGGCGATCTCGACGAGTCGGATCGCCGCGAGACGCTGCAATGCTTCGCGCACCGGCGTCCGGGAGATGCCCATGTGAGCGGCGAGTTCGACATCCCGGAGCCGGTCGCCGGGCCGGAGACGGCCGTCGACGATCGCCTCGCCGAGAGCCGAATACGCCTCGTCGACGAGGGCGGAAGGCTGGCGCCGCTCGTCCACACGCGGATTCTATGACGCCCGGTTACCACACATCCCCGTCATCCGTGAAGAATTCCCAGCTTTCGTGTCGCGCGAAGGGCATTCGCGGCGGTACAGTTATCGCCGTCACGCCTCGCGTGACATATCCGGGGGGATCCGTCGACGCCCGGGCTTCGAGCTTCTGCTCAGCCCGGGCGTCGTATGGGCTTAAGGGGAGGATGCCGTCCGTGACGCCGTGCAACGTTTGTGTCACGGGCCGATGCGCCGCCCCGGTTCCTGCCGTTACCGTGGGCACAGATCGGCGCGCTCGGCGCCGGCAGGAGCGGGAAACGGCACGTCCATGAGCACGCAGGGCACGGTCAAGTGGTTCAACTCGGAGAAGGGCTTCGGCTTCATCGCGCCCGATGAGGGCGGCCAGGACGTCTTCGCCCACTACAGCGCGATCCAGTCGGGCGGCTACCGCTCGCTCGAGGAGAACCAGCGCGTCGAATTCGACATCGCGCAGGGCCCCAAGGGCCTGCAGGCGGAGAACATCCGCCCGCTCTGACGGTCCCTGCCCCGGCAGCCGCGGCGTCGGGTTCGACGCGGTCCGGCCGACCTGATCGCGCGCCGTGGCCCGCTTCACTTCTCGGGTCGCACCAGCTCCACGCCGGCGGCGGCGAACTGCCGCAGGGTCGCGTGCGGGAGGAACGCGCGGGTGAGCGCGGCTCCGATACGGGTGAGATCCGCTTCGTCGCGGTAGAGCAGGTACATCGTTTCGTACCTCGGGTGGAACTTCTGCTTGAAGCGGTGCAGAGACGCGAAGCCGTAGACCGGCTCGAGCATCGAGGCCATCCGCTCCTGCAGATCGGCGAGCACTCCGGCATCCGCGGGGTATTCGTGCGCGAGCGGAGCGCCGGAGAGCGACATGACCTCGGCCCCTTCGGTCGAGAACTGCTGCGCGGACGAACCGATCAGGTACTCCATCACGGGACCGAAGCCGCCCTCGCGACGCCGCATGAGGTCCAGCGTCCAGCCGCGCACGCGTCCCTCGCCGTAGACCGGCAGCCAGGACAGGAATCCGTCGACGTCGCCGGCGGGTGAGACGGCCAGCGCGATCCGCACCTCCGGGTCCGCCGCTTCGTGCAGGGTGCCGAGGGTGAAGCCCATCTCGGGCAGCCCCTTGTCGCCCACCCAGCTCTCCGAGATGGCGCGGAGCTGCTGCCGCACGCCCCACGTCTCATCGGCGAGACGCGACAGGCGGAACGTCATGCCCTCGCGCTCGGCGCGATTGAGCGACGTGCGCACCGCGCCCCACGCCTTCCCCGTGAATTGCAGGCCCGGCAGGTCGACGATCGTGTCGTCCGCCACGACGACGCTCCGCCACCCCTCCGGTACCACCGCGCGGGTCGCCTCGCCGGCGCTGAAGAAGCACGGCGCGAGCCCGGCGTTCTCCGCGCGCTCCACGAACGCGCGGACCGTCTCGGCTCGTGTCGCCTCCGGCCCGAGCGGGTCGCCCAGGACGAGCGCCACGCGGGAGCGCCGCTGGAACGCCACGATCCCGCGTCCGAACCGCGCGTACGACATGCCCTCCCACGTCGTCATCCACGACAGGGTTCCGCCGCCGGTGGCGCGCAGCTCCGCCTTCACGTCGTCGACGGTCGGCGCGGGGGACTCGCCGAGGGCCGCCTTCGGCCGCGCGCGGAACGCCGCCCGCACAAGGATCAGGTACACGAGCGCGACGACCCACGTCGCCGAGGACGCGAGCGTGACCGTCAGGTCGAGGTCCGCGGCGTCTTCGATCCCGCCGAGTCCCACCGCGACGAGGAGCACCGCCGCGAGCACCAGCACGAGGGCGTTCAGGATGCCATACCCCACCAGCAGCACCCACGCCCAGCGCCGACCCCGACGGATGCCGTTCGCCACTGCCAGGACGACCGCGGTGTTCACCGCGACGTCGACCCACGATCCCGACACCGGGTCCGAGGAGCCGAAGGGACCGGTCGTCGGGCTGAGGTACGTGAGCACGTCGATCGCCCCGAGCCCGCACACCACCACGAACGCGATGAGCCGCTGCTCGCGCACCGACACGCGTTGCGGGCGCAGCGACCGGTCGACGGCGAGCACGAGGACCACCGCGAGGACGTGCTCGAGGTCGTTGAGCGACCCCCAGTAGAGGAAGGTCACCGAGAGCACCGCCACCAGCACCGTCCACGCGCGCAGACGCCACGGCGAAGGGAGCAGCGACACCGCCGCCGCCACGCCCGCGATCACCCCGGGCGAAGGCCCGACGTCGAGGGCGGCAGCCTGCTCCTGGGCCCACGGCCACGGGAGCAGGGCCGCGAGCCACAGCACACCGGACGCGAGCAGCACCGCGCCGAGCTGCCCGCCCGCGAAGTACGCGAGCGCGATCCGGGAGCCGCGGCGGAATTCGAGGTAGCCCAGCCCCGCGAAGCCGACGAGGATCGGGGCGTACAGCCACGGCACTGACACGAAGAACGTCCCCGTGAGCGGGGTCCACCACCGGCCGGCCTCCAGCGCGGGGAGCCCGTAGGCCACGGTGTCGTGCAGCGGTGCCGCCGCGAACGGCGACCACAGACCCGCGGATGCCACGCCGACCGCGAGCAGCACCACGACGAGCGCCGCGGTGACCGGGAGACGGCGGGCGGCGGCGGCGACGTGACCGAAGGTGCTTCTCTCCCCCATGGGCCTCACGATAGTGCGGAGGGGGACGACAATGAGGGCGATGGATCTCCACTGCCATGGCGCGCTCGGCCATTCCTTCGACGACGCGGATGCCGCCGGGGTGGCGGCCGCGGTCGCGTACCACCGGGAGCGCGGCAGTGACGCGGTGATACTCAGCCTCGTCAGCGCGCCCCTCGACCGGCTCGTGCGCCGGCTGACGGAGCTCCGCGGCATCCTCCCCGACGTCCCCGGTGCGGCGGGGGTGCACCTCGAGGGACCGTTCCTCGCCCCCGGGCGCCGTGGGGCGCACGACGCCGACGCCCTCCTCACGCCGACCCCCGAAGCGGTCCGCATCCTGCTGGCCGCGGGGGATGGCATCCTGCGCCAGATCACCCTCGCTCCGGAACTGCCGGGCGCGCTCGCCGCCGTGCGCGCGTTCGCCGACGCGGGAGTCGTCGTGGCGGTCGGCCACACCGAGGCCGACTACGCCACCGCAGGCGCCGCGTTCGACCACGGCGCGCGCCTGCTGACGCACGCCTTCAACGGGATGCCGGGTCTCCATCACCGCGATCCGGGCCCGGTCGGGGCGGCCCTCGAGCGCGACGATGTCGTGCTCGAGCTCATCGCCGACGGCGTGCACGTGCATCCGGCGCTGATCCGCACGCTGTTCGCCGCGGCCCCGGGGCGCGTGGCGCTGGTCACGGATGCCATGGCCGCCACCGGGCTCGGCGACGGCGTCTACGCGCTCGGCGAGCTCACCGTCGAGGTGACCGGCGGCCGTCCGGTCCTGCGCGGCACCGACACGCTCGCGGGTTCGACGCTCACGCTGGACCGGGCCGTGGAGGTGTGCCTGCGCGCGGGAGTGCCCGAGGAGCAGGTGCGCGCGGCGGTCAGTAGCGTTCCGCGGCGCGTGCTCGCGCCCCTCGCCTGAGCGGACTCAGACGTCGGTCACCGCGTGCCACGCGGCGCGGGCGGATGCCAGGGCCTGGAACGCGTCGTGCGCGGAACGCGCTGCGGCGAGTTCGCGGCGAGCGGCCGCGAGCCGCAGACGTTCCTCGATCGTGGGGACCTCGGCGAACGCCTCGGCCGCGGCGACGGCCGCCCGCGCGCACGCGAGGGTGCCGGGGAGGGCGGCGCGGGCGGCTTCGAGCCGCCGGCGCGCGCTCGGCGCCTCGCCGAGGACCTCGTCGCGCACCTCGCGCACGCGGGCCACGACCTCGATCGCCGCGCTCGGGCGCCGCGCCGACGCGGCCCGGAGGTCGGCGGCTGCGACGCGAAGCCGTTCGACCGCGTCAGGGGCGACCTCGCCAGGGCGGGCTTCGGCGAGCTCGAGGGCCGACGCGAGCTCGGCCTCGGCGGCCGTGACCTCCGCGGTGGCGTTCTCCGCCGCCTGCAGGACGAAGCGGTGCGCGTCCTCGACGGCCCGGAACAGTCGATCCGCACGCCGGAGCGCGAGGGAGGCCTCGACCAGGTCCGCGTCGGGGGCGTTCAGCGCGGCGTCGGCGCGAGCGAGCGCCGCCCGTGCCTCGCGCTCGGCGCGGTCGGCATCCGTCCACTCCTCCTCGTCGAATCGCGACCGGTCCTCGGCGACGAGACGGGCGGGGTCGCCCGAGGTCAGGGCGATCTCTTCGCGCCGGGAGCGGACCGCGGCGATGCGAGACTCGATGCTCCCGTGCGTGCGGGTCCACTCGGAGAGGCGTTCGCGGGTCTGCTCGACCTGGACGCGACGACGTTCGAGATCGTCCCGCAGACGCACGGCGTCGACCCGCCGCTGCGCCGGAATTCGCGTCGAGGTCGCCAGCGCGGCGACCTCCTCGAAACCGCGGTCGCGCCCGCGCAGCGCGGCGGCCAGCGCGCGGCGGAGGTCGGCCGGGGCCTCATCGGCGTCGGCCGCCTCGAACGCGACATCAAGGTCGTTCGCCGCGTCGTCGAGGCGCGCGAGCGCGGCTTCGGCGGCGGATCGGGCCTCGGATGCCGCGGCGGCGGCGCGAGGCGACCTCCGTCGTGCGCGCACGACGAGCGTCACGACTCCGGCGATGACCAGTGCCGCAAGGAGGGCGATCGACGCGGGGAGCGCCCAGGAGAGGTCAGACACCGTCGGCGGGACCGGAATCCTCGTCGGACACCAGCAGCAGCGCGCGCAGTTCGTCGGCGGTGTCGACCGCCGCCTGGGCGCCGTCTGCCTCGTGCGGCCAGCTGAAGCCCCAACGGACGAAGATCACCGGTACATCGGCATCCGCTCCGCCTTCGACGTCGTGGTGACGATCGCCGATGAGGACGGGGCGCGAGGTGTCGTAACCGCGGACCTCGAGACGCCGCAGCGCCTCGCGCACGATGTCGGACTTCGCGCTCAGCGTGCGCTCGTCGGGGCTCGCACCGACGATGGCCTCGAGGTCGGGGGCGAGGCCGAAGTGGTCCATGAGCGCCACGACCTGCACCTCGGGCTTCGAGCTCGCGGTCGACTGCGGGACGCCGGCGGCGTGCAGGTCGCGCACGATGTCGGCGACACCCGGGTACAGCTGTGCGCTGCCGGTGTACCCCTCGTTCTTGTTCAGGGCGCGGTAGAACGTGACGGCCTCGGTCGCCTCGTCGGGCGTCATGCCGACGTTGACCTGGAACGACTCGAACATCGGCGGCCCGATCCAGTGCGACAGTTCGCCGCGGAGGGGCGGCCTCCGCCCGAAGTGCTCGAGGGTGGTGGTGAGACGGCGGAGGATGCCCTCGGATGCATCGACGAGGGTTCCGTCGACGTCCCAGAGGACGCACGACCAGGGGGAGCGCACGGGCATGGGCTCCACGCTACCGGCCGTGTCGGGTGCGGGCCGCCGGGGTTGCGGTCACGGCGGGAGGGCCGGGGGCATGGTCGCGGCGGTGACGACGGGAGGGCGTGGGACGGTGGGAGGAGCCGCGAGGGGCGTGGCATCCTCCCCTCCTCCCCTGCCCTCCGCTCGTCACGCGAAGGGGAGCCCGTCAGCGCCGGGGCAGGTCGTGGAGCAGCCGGTCCGGGTGGATCGGCAGGTCGCGGACGCGCACCCCGGTCGCGTGGTGGACGGCGTTGGCCACGGCGGCCGCGGTCCCCACCATCCCGATCTCGCCGATGCCCTTCCCGCCGATCGGCGAGAGGTGCGGATCGTGCTCGTCGATCCATTCGACCTCGACGTCGGGGGCGTCGGCGTGCGCGGCGATGTGGTAGCTCGCGAAATCCCGCGCAAGGTAGCGTCCGGTGCCGGGGTCGACCTCCGCGTCCTCGTGGAGCGCCATCGACAGTCCCATCGTCATCCCGCCGACGAGTTGGGCGCGGGCGGTGCGCGGGTTCAGGATGCGGCCCGCGGCGAAGACGCCAAGCATGCGCGGCACCACGACCTCGCCCGAGTCGAGGTCGACCCGGGCTTCGACGAACTGCGCACCGAAGGAGAACCGCGCCATGGGTTCCATCGCCGCGACCTCTTCAGCGGTGTCGACGGTGACCGAGATGCCCTCGGGGGGCATCGTCGGGCGCGAGGCCAGGCGGCGCGCGAGCTCCTCGCCCGCCCGGATCACGGCCCACCCCCACGAGGCGGTGCCCCAGGACGCCCCGGACACCGCCGCGGGGGGCAGTCGCGTGTCGCCGATCCGCACGTCGATGCGGTGGAGCTCGACGCCCAGGGCGTCCGCGGCGAGCTGCACGATGACGGTGCGCCCGCCCGTTCCGATCTCGGTCGCGTTGATGGCGAGCTCGAAGCGCCCGTTCGGCAGCGCGGTGATCCGCGCGGTGCTGGGCACCACGTCGGCGGGGTACAGCGAGGATGCGACACCCGTACCGACCATCCACCGTCCCTCGCGCCGGCGTCCGGGGCGGGGGTCGCGCGCGGACCAGCCGAACCGCTCGGCACCGCGCCGCAGGCACTCCACGAGGTGGCGGCTGCTGAAGCGCTCGCCGGTCTCGGGATCGGCCGCGGGCTCGTTCCGCACGCGCAGTTCGACCGGGTCGATGTCGAGTGCGAACGCGAGTTCGTCCATGGCCGACTCGAGCGCGTAGAGGCCGGGCGTCTCGCCGGGTCCGCGCATGTAGGAGGGGGTCGGCACGTCGAGCGCGACGACGCGGTGCGTCGTCCGCCGGTGCGGCGCGGCGTACATGTGCCGCGTGGGGACGGCGGTCTGCTCGACGAACTCCTGGATGCCGGACACCTGGCCGATCGCGTCGTGGCCGACGGCGGTGAGGGTGCCGTCGGGATCCGCCCCCAGCCGCACGCGGGAGATCGTGGGCGACCGGTAGCCGGCGAGGCCGAACATCATCTGCCGCGTGTACGCGATCTTGACCGGCCGATCGACGAGGAGGGAGGCCATCGCGGCGAGGACCGCGCCGGGGCGCGTCGGACCCTTCGAGCCGAACCCGCCACCGACGTGCTCGGACCGGATGCGGACCCGCTCGGGCGGGAGGTCGAACAGCGCGGCGATGGTGGCCTGCGCCCAGTTGGTGCCCTGGGTGGAGTCGAGGAGGTCGAGCCCCTCGTCGTTCCAGCGGGCCACCGTGGCGTGCGGCTCCATCGGGTTGTTGAAGGCGGCCGGCGTCGAGTACGTCGCGTCGATCGAGACGGCGGCGGACGCCAGGGCGGCGTCGATGTCGCCGATGATGCTGTCGGTGGCGAACATCGCGTTGGTGTGCTCGGGCGCGTAGAGGCGCGGATGCGTGGGCGTCAGGCGGACGTCGGCCTGCTCCTCCTCGTAGACGACGGGCAGGCGCTCCGCGGCCTCGCGCGCGGTCTCCGGGGAGTCGGCCAGAACGACCGCGACGACCTGGCCGCGGTACGACACCCTCGAGGACTGGAGGACGAGCACCTCGGCGTCGCCGGCGTCGTGAAGTCGGGGCGCGTTCTCGGCCGTCATGACGAACGCCACCCCGGGCATCGCCTCGACGGCGGCGGAGTCGATCGACACGACGCGTCCGCGGGCGATCGTGGAGGTGACGATCCACGCGTAGAGGACGTCGGACGGCGTGTGCTCGTACGAGTAGCGCGCCGCGCCGGTCACCTTCACGCGGCTCTCGACGCGGGCGACGTCACGTCCGACGGCGCTCACGCCCCCTCCCCCTGACGCTCCGCGAGGTCGCGGAGCGCCCCGGAGATCAACCGGTGCGCGAGCTCGAGCTTGAACGCGTTCTCGGGCTCGGGTTCGGCGGCCGACAGCTCCGCGGCGATCGCGTCGTTGAGCGTGTCCGCGTCGAACGGGGCTCCGACGAGACGCTGCTCGATCACGCGCGCTCGCCAGGGGCGGTGCGACACGCCACCGAGGGCGATCCGGACGCCGGTCACGATCCCGTCCTCGAGGCGCAGGCCGGCGGCCACCGTCACCAGCCCGAAGGCGAACGACTGGCGATCGCGCGCCTTCCGGTACGACGTCGACATCCCGGCGGGCGCGGCGGGGATCGTGATCGAGGTGATGAGCGCACGGGGCGGGAGCGTCGTGTCCAGGTCGGGACGGTCGCCGGGAAGACGGTAGAGCTGGTCCACAGGGATGGATGCCGAGCCCTCGGCGGTCTCGAACTCCACCGTCGCGTCGAGAGCGACGAGCGCCACCGCGAGATCGCCCGGGAACGTCGCGAGGCACGAGGCCGACGCGCCCAGCACCGCGAGTTCGCGCGCGGCCCCCGAGCCGCGCGCGGAGCAGCCGGAGCCGGGATGGCGCTTGTTGCACGGCGTCGAGACGTCCGCGAAGAAGACGCAGCGCGTGCGCTGCAGGAGGTTGCCGGCGACGGTGGCCATGTTGCGCAGCTGCCCGGACGCACCGGCCAGGACCGCTTCCGCGACGAGGGGATGGCGCGAGCGGACCGTCATGTCGCCGGCGAGGTCGCTGTTGCGCACGCTCGCGCCGATCCGCACTCCTCCGTCGGCGTCGATCGAGATGCCGCCGAAGTCGAGGCGGCTGACGTCGACGAGACGGGACGGGTGCTCGACGCCGAGCCGCATCAGGTCGACGAGGTTCGTTCCCCCTCCGAGCAGGCGGGCGTCGGGGTGGGCGTCGAGGAGGGCGAGAGCCGCCGCGGCGTCGGCGGGCCGGTCGTACGCGAAGGACTTCATCGGGCGTCCAGGACGGCGGCGACGATGTTCGAGTAGGCCGCGCAGCGGCACAGGTTCCCGCTCATGCGCTCCCGGACCTCCGCCGCGTCGAGTTCGGCGCCCGCGGGTCCGGCCGGAGCCGCGACATCGGCCGTGACCCGGCTGGGCCATCCTTTCGCCGCTTCGTCGAGCACACCGACCGCCGAGCAGATCTGGCCGGGAGTGCAGTAGCCGCACTGGAAGGCGTCGCGCTCGATGAACGCACGCTGGACGGGATGCAGGTCGCCCTCCTCGGCGAGCCCCTCGACCGTGGTGACCTCCCGACCCTCGGCCGCGACGGCGAGCGTGAGGCATCCGAGTTCGCGACGCCCGTCGATGAGGAGCGTGCACGCTCCGCACTGCCCGTGGTCGCAGCCCTTCTTGCTGCCGGTGAGATCGAGGCGCTCGCGAAGGAGGTCGAGCAGGGACATCCGGTTGTCGATCTCGACCGACTCGGGGCGTCCGTTGATCGTCACGACGATGTGCGACGTGTGCGTGGCCTCGGGGATCATGCGATGCAGTATGCACGAGCGGCGACCTCGGGGGAACGGCGCCTTCTCAGCTCTCGATAGCGGCCTTCTCAGCGTGCGACGGGGAAATCCGCGCAGAAATGCGGCCGACGAGGTCGTTCTCAGCGGCGGCGTTCGACGCCGAAACACACGAGAAACCTTGATTTTACGGGGATCTCGGCGGTTCCCGACGCGCGGCGGGCCGTCGCGGACGCGGGGGCGATTCTCACGGAGCGTGTCCGAAATTGTAACGATGCGCGGGAGCGCGGCTGCCTATAGTTCTCGTCAAGCGACAGACCCATTCTCTCCTGGTGAGAGACCCGAACCTCCCAACGACAGATGGAGAACTGATGAAATTCGGCCCCTTCACTCGCGGCGGCGCACTCGCGTCGCTCGTCGTGGCCGCCGCCCTCGTCATGAGCGGCTGCAGCGGATCCGCGAGCACCTCCACCTCCCCCGCTGCGAGCGGCATCCCGCAGAAGACGATCGGCGTGTGGCAGTCCCAGGGCGACGGCGACGGAGAGAAGCAGACGCTCGCCGCCATCCAGCAGGCGGCCGACACCGTCGGATGGACCACCGTGGTCACCGACTCGGCGGGCGACCCGCAGAAGATGGCATCCACGATGCAGTCGCTCATCACGCAGCACGTGGACGCGATCCTCACGAACTACGTCGCGACCGGCCTCATCGCGCCGCAGCTGAAGGCCGCCGCGGCCGCGGGGATCCCGGTCATCGCCGTCGGCTACGCGGGCGTCCCGAGCGACGACTTCGCCGGCATGTACTACCCCGACCAGGGCGAGCAGACGACGATGCTGCTCCAGCAGATGGCGAAGGACATCCCGAAGGGAGGGGCGGTCGCGCCGCTGGCGGTCGCCGGCTACTTCGGCATCGACGCCGAGGTCGACACGCTGAACCAGGACGGTCCCGGCCTCGGCTTCACGCCGCTGCAGCGCATCGACGTGCCGGTCACCGACATCTTCGGCGGCACGACGTCGGCCGCGGTCGACGTGCTCAACGCCAATCCGGATCTCGCGGCGCTGTTCACCGCGCTCGACATCGGCGTGCAGAGCACCGTGCCGGCCCTCAAGCAGACCGGACGCAACGTGCCGATCTACGGTTTCGGCGCGATCCCCGGTGCCCTGAGCTTCGTCCGCCAGGGCGGGGTCACGCTCGTCACGTCGGACGGCGCCAAGTCCGGTTTCGTCGCGATCGACGCGCTCCTCGACCACTGGGTCAACGGCACGGACATCCCCAAGACCACGCCGGCCGAGTACGCCTACAAGTACACGATCGTCGACAAGTCGAACGCTCCCGCGGAGGGGACCGACGTCTACCCGCAGGACGACTTCGCCAAGCCCTTCCTCGACAAGTGGAAGAGCAAGTACGGGATCTGATCCCTCGGGCCGCCCGCCCTCCCGGCGGGCGGCCCTTCCCCGCCACACCGAACCGACCCGCGCCGAAAGGGGCAACAGTGACGACCCAAGCGACACCCGAGCGACGGGCGACCGTCGCCGAGACGGCACCGACGCCCCGCCGGCGCATCACCGCGGCCGGACTCGAGCGATGGACGCTCCCGGCCGTGTTCGTCCTCGCGATCGCGCTGTTCTCGATCCTGAAGCCCGCGGTCTTCCCCACCCCGGCCAACTTCATCGCGATCGTCCAGCAGAACCTGCCGCTGCTGGTGGTGGTCGGCGGACTCTGCGTGGTCCTGGCGCTGCGCGAGTTCGACCTCTCCTTCGGCTTCGTGGCCGGCGCCGCGGGCGCCCTCGCCGTCCAGTCGATGGTGCTGTGGCAGGCGAACTGGATCGTCGCCACCCTTCTCGGGATCGTCTTCGGCGCGGTGCTCGGCGCGGTCAACGGCATCCTGGTCGCCTACACCCGGCTGCCCTCGTTCATCGGAACGCTCGCGACGGGGGCCACGATCCAGGGCATCATGCTCGCGATCTCGAGCCAGACGATCTTCTCCGGCATCGCGCCCGAGTACACGCTCATCACCGGCGCCACCATCGGGACACTGCCGATCGACATCGTCGTCGTCGCCGTCCTGCTCGTCGCCATCGGTGCCCTGCTGCGCTTCACCGTCTTCGGACGTCACGCGTCCGCCATCGGCGACAACCCCGTCGCCGCGCGGATCGCGGGCGTCAACGTCTCAGGCATCCAGGTCCTGAGCTTCACCCTGGTGGGCGCGTGCGCCGGCATCAGCGGCGTGCTCCTCACCTCGCAGGCGGGTCAGTACTACCCCGACCCGGGCAGCAGCCTGCTCCTGCCGGCCTTCGCCGCGGCCTACCTCAGCCTCTCGCTCGGACGCGGCTGGCGCTTCAACGTGGGCGGGGCCGTCCTCGGCGCCCTCTTCCTCGCCGTGGTGAGCACCGGCGTCACGATGCTCAACCAGCCGAGCTGGCTCGGCCAGCTGCTGCAGGGTCTCATCCTGCTGATCGCCATCCTGGCGCTGAACCGCCGCCGGGGGACCCGATGACGGCGTGGCTCCGGACCGTCGGACTCACCAAGACGTTCGGCGGGGTGACGGCGATCGGCGACGCCGCGGTCGCGCTCGGCGCGGGCGAGGTGCGCGGTGTCGTCGGCCCGAACGGGGCCGGGAAGTCGACGCTCATGCAGATGCTCGCCGGCATCCATGCTCCGGACGGCGGCGAGATCCTCATCGACGGCACCGCCGTGCAGTTCAGGGGCCCCGACGACGCGCTCGAGGCGGGCATCGCGTTGGTGCCCCAGGAGATGCAGCTCGCGCCGCACCTCAGCGTCGCCGGGAACATCGTCCTGGGCCGCGAACCCCGACGGTTCGGCGTGGT
This sequence comes from Microbacterium sp. SLBN-111, assembly GCF_049739645.1. Lineage (NCBI taxonomy): Bacteria > Bacillati > Actinomycetota > Actinomycetes > Micrococcales > Microbacteriaceae > Microbacterium > Microbacterium sp. SLBN-111. The sequence continues at coordinate 1,214,858 of NZ_JBMGQH010000001.1, read as the reverse complement.
CTCGGAGTCGCGCTCGCGCGCCGTCGCGGAGCGGGCCCTCGAACGGCTCGGCGCCCCGATCGAGGCCACGGCACCGATCCATTCGCTCACCTCGGTGGAACGTCGACTGGTGATGGTGGCGCGCGCCCTGGTCACGGACGCGCGACTCATCATCCTGGACGAGCCGACCGCGGCCCTGGCCCCACAGGAGGCGGCCGCGATCCTCGACATGGTGCGGAGCCTCTCCGCGAAGGGGGTCAGCGTCCTCTACGTCTCGCACCGCTTCGACGACATCGAGGCCGTCGCCGATTCGGTCACCGGGGTGCGGGACGCGCGCGTCGTCGCCGACCTGGCGAAGGAGGAGATCAGCCGATCCGCGCTCGTGCGGCTCGTCACGCCCGTCGACCAGATCTCGCACCGCGTGGACGCGCCCGCCGACCGCCTCACCGATCCCGAGGGAGCGCGGGAGACCGCTCTCGTCGTCGAGGATCTGCGCGGGGGACCGCTCGAGCATCTGTCGTTCTCCGCCCACCGCGGCGAGATCCTGGGGCTCTCGGGCCTGGCCGGATCCGGCGTCGACGAGGTGCTCTGGTTCGTCGGCGGCATCGACCCGCGGGACGGCGGATCGGTCACGGTCGAGGGGTTGCCTCTGCGTTCGGGCGACCGACTGCAGGCCGCGCGCGCGGGCGTCGCCTACGTTCCCGGAGATCGGGGCCTCGCGGCCCTCCCGAGTCACGACATCCGTTCCAACATCTCCGTGTCGAGCCTGCGCGGCCTTGCCGTCGCGGGCGTACCGAACCGCGCGCGCGAGACCGAGACCGTGACGGCGCTCGCCGCGCGCGTGCGCCTGGCCGCGCCGATCTCCGCCGCTCTGTCGACCCTCTCGGGCGGCAACCAGCAGAAGGCCATCTTCGCCCGGTGGATGGCGGCCGACGCGCGGGTGCTCCTGCTGCACGACCCGACCGCGGGCGTCGACGTCGGCGCCCGGGCCGAGATCCATCAGCGCGTGCGCGAGCTCGCCGCGGCGGGAGTGACGGTGCTCGTCGTGTCGACCGACGTGCCGGAGATCTGCGAACTCGCGGACCGCGTGATCGTCCTCGATCGCGGGCTCGCGGTCGCGGAGATCTCGGGCGACGCCATCAGCGAGCCGGCGCTCCTCGCCGCGATGACGAGTGGAGCGCCAGCGCAGACGACCGCAGGACATCCGGACCCCCGTGGAGGAACCTCGTGACCAGACAGACCAGCAGCACTTTCACCGCGGCGATGGCCGCGAACCCCGGTGAGGTCCGGGCGCGCGCCACCGGCACGTCGGGCTCGGAGAGCTCGCGGCGCGTTCTCGCCGTCCTCCTCTCCTTCACCGAGGAGAACCACACGCAGTCCGTGCAGGAGATCGCGACGTACCTCGACGTCCCGGTCAGCTCGGCGTACCGCTACGTCGGTCAGCTGAAGGACTTCGGACTCCTCGAGGAGGCCGAGTTCGGCGGCTACCGGGTGTCGCTGCGCGCGGTCGGCCTCGCCGCCGCGGCCCGGGCCGGATCCGCGGGCCTCGCCGAGGTGGTCCGTCCGGTGCTCGAGCGGTTGGCGCGCGAGACCGGCGAGACCTCTCTGCTGGTGCGCCGCCTGGGGCAGGCGGTCGTCGCGGTCGACATCGAGGAGTCGCGCCGCCCCGTCCGGCTGCGCTTCGAGAAGGGCGTGCTGATGTCCCTCCATCAGGGCGCCGGCGCGCGGGTCCTGCTGTCGGCCCTGACGCCCAAGGAGCGGGCCGAGTACTACAAGTCGATCTGGGCCTTCGAGGAGGACCCGAAGCTGCCGACGGATGCCGAGCTCGCCGACATCGCGGCCGCCGGGTGGACCGAGAGCTTCGGTCAGATCGAGGACGGCATCTGGGGGACCGCCGCGGCCATCCGGGTCAACCGCTCGGTCGTCGCCGCGCTCGCCGTCGCCGGTCCGCTCTACCGCCTCGACGACGACAAGCGCGCCCACATCATCGAGGCGGTCCGCGCGGCCGCGACCGAGATCAACGCGACGGTCGGCGAGGGGACGAACGCATGACGACGACGACACACGCCCTCCCGCTCTGGATCGCGGGCGAGCCCCACCCGGGGACGGCGGTCATCGAGCGCGAGAACCCCGCGCGTCCGGGGGAGATCGTCGGTGCGGTCGCGGCCGGCGACGCCCGGCTCACGACGATCGCCATCGACGCGGCGCACGCCGCCTTCCCGGCGTGGGCCGCACGACCGGTCGCCGAGCGCGTCCGCCGGGTGCGCGACGCGATCGCGCAGGCCTCGGCCGACAACCCCGCGCGTTCGCGTCTGCTTGCCCGGGAGCTCGGCAAGGTCGCCCCGGACGCGCTCGGCGAGCTGGGCTTCGCGGCCGCCTTCGCCGACTTCGCGGCGCCGGTGGCGGAGCGGATCAGCGCGGACGTCGTCGTCGAGGACGCCGAGGGCCGCCTGGTGATCGTCAAGGAGCCGTTCGGCGTCATCGCGGCCATCACGCCGTGGAACGCCCCGGTCATCCTGGCCGCGCTCAAGGTCGTCCCGGCGCTCATGACGGGGAACACCATGGTGCTCAAGCCGTCGCCGCTGGCGCCGCTGGCCGTGACGGACTTCCTCTCCGCGGTCGCCGCCGAACTGCCCGCCGGAGTCCTCAACGTGGTCAACGGCGGAGCGGACGTCGGGGAGACGCTCGTCTCCGACCCGCGGGTCGCGAAGATCACGTTCACCGGGGGACTGCCCACCGCCCAGGCCATCGCCACGTCCGCCGCTCGGCGCGTGACGCCGACGGTGATGGAGCTCGGCGGGAACGACGCCGCGATCTTCCTGCGCGACGCCGAGTACACCGAGGCGATGTACACGCGTGCGGTGTTCGGCGCCTTCCTCACCAGCGGGCAGGTGTGCATGGCGATCAAGCGGATCTTCGTGCCGCGCGAGCGCCACGACGAGTTCGTCGCCGGCTTCCGCGCCGCCGCGGGGGCGGTGCTGCGCGTCGGCGATCCGCTCGAACCGGGCGTCACGATGGGGCCGGTCGTGAGCCGCGATCACCAGGAGCGCCTGCGCGGCCTGATCGAGTCCGCCGAGGCGGCCGGTGGCATCCGGTACGAACTCGGTCGATGGGACGTCGAGCCGGACGCGGCCGACGGGTACTGGGTCCGTCCGACGCTCGTGACGGGGCTGACCGACGAGCACCCGCTCGTCGCCGACGAACAGTTCGGACCGGTGGTGCCCGTGCTCGTGTACGACGACGAGGACGAGGTGGTCCGTCGGGCCAACGCGGTCGACCAGTCGCTCGCGTCGTCGGTGTGGTCGACCGATCCCGCCCACGCCGAGGCGATCGCCCGTCGCCTCGACGTCGGGTTCACGTTCCTCAACTGCGCCAATCGCGCCGGCACGTCGCTGCGCGCTCCCTTCGGCGGACGCGGGCTCAGCGGCCACGGCCGCGAGTTCGGCGAGCTCGGCGTGGGGGAGTACCTCCAGACCCACTCGATCAACTACCCCGCGGCGGTCCGCACCGGCGAGGCCGCCGGGAACGCCTACCCGGTCCCCGCGTCATGACCGTTCCGACACCGCGCATCGGGGGACGCACGGTCCGACTGCGCGCGGCCCGCGAGCTGGAGGTCGACGTCCTCCCCGTGCCGGAGCCGCGGGCGGGAGAGGTGCACGTGCGGATCCGGGCCGTGGGGATCTGCGGCACGGACGTGCACGGGTACCTCGGCCGCACGGACCTTTACCCGGCGACGCTCGGACACGACGCGATCGCCACCGTGGTCGAGGTCGGGCCCGACACCCCGTCGACCCTGGCGGTGGGGGACCGGGTCGTCATCGATCCGACCCTCGCGTGCGGGGATTGCGCGGCGTGCCGCGCGGGGGCGCCGCAGATCTGCCGGAACGGCGGCTATCTCGGGATGGGCGTCCCCGGCGTCATGGCGGACCACCTGGTCGTGGCGGCCGACCGCCTCGTGCCCGTGCCGGACGCCGTGGCCGACGACGCCGCGACGGTCCTCGAACCGATCACGGTCGCTCTCCACCTGCTCGAACGCATCGGGTCGTTCTCGCCGCCCGGGCGTCGCGCGCACGTGATCGGGGGCGGACCGCTCGGCGTGCTGCTGGCGCAGACCCTCGAGGCCTTCGCGTGGGACACCACGGTGTACGAACCGCAGCCGCACCGCCGGGAGATCGCGCAGGGCCTCGGTCTCCGCGTGGTCGATCCGGCGGACGTGGATGCCGACACCCCGGGCGACCCCGGTCCGGTCCTGGTCGTCGAGACCTCGGCGGCCGCCGCCGGGGTGGAGACCGCGCGGATGCTCGCCGCGCCCGGTTCGGTCGTCGCCCTCGTGGGGCGCGCGCCGACCGGCTTCAGCAGCGCCGAGATCCTGCTTCACGAACTCACGGTGCTCGGCGTGCGCGCCGGCACGGGCCAGTACGCGCGCGCGGTCCAGCTCGTCGCCGACGGTTCCGTCACCCCCGCGGCCACCATCACGCACCGCTTCGATCTCGCCGACGCGGCGGACGCCTTCGCGGCCGTCACCGACTCCGAGCAGCACGTGATGCGGGCCGTGCTCCTCGCATCCTGACCCCGCCTCCCGACAGGAAGACACCCCCATGACCACAGACATCACCGGCTACCGAGCGAAGGTCGGCGTCATCGTCCCCTCGACCAACACGGTCGTCGAGCACGACACCGCGCTGCTCGCACCGCACGGCGTCACCTTCCACACCGGCCGCATGTACATCGACGACCCGGCGATGGACGACGACACCACCTTCGTGAACCTCATCGAGCAGATCCGCGCGTCGATGAAGGTCGCGCTGCGCGACGTCATGACCTGCAAGCCCGACCTCATGATGATGGGGATGTCCGCCGAGACCTTCTGGGGCGGCGTCGAGGGCAACGCCTCCTTCATCCGTCGCGTGGAGGAGATGGTCGGCGGCATCCAGGTCACCACCGGCGCCTCCTCGTGCCGCGCCGCGCTCGAAGCGTTCGACGTGAAGCGCATCGCGGTCTTCTCGCCGTATCAGCCGGTCGCCGACGTCAACGTCAACCGCTACTTCACCGAGGCCGGCTTCGACGTGCTCAACGTCACCGGGTTGCGCGTGCCCAGCGCGACCGCCATCGCGGAGGTCTCCGAAGAGACCGTCATCCGCACGCTCAAGGAGATCGACTCGCCGGACGTGGAGGCCATCGTGCAGGTCGGCACGAACCTGTCGATGGTCCGGCTCGCCGACCAGGCCGAGCACTGGCTCGGCAAGCCGGTCATCGCGATCAACGCCGCCACCATCTGGCACACCCTGCGCTCCGCGGGATTCACCGACACCTGGGGTGCCGCGGGATCCCTCCTCCGCAACTTCTGACCCGCGCCCCGGACGACCCGGGCCGCACGAGCCGACACGACAGGACTGACATGACCGAACACACTCCCTTCCGCGAGCTCGACGCCGACGTGGTCGTCGTCGGAGGAGGGCCCGTCGGGACGACGACCGCACTCACCCTCGCCCAGGGCGGGCTCCGTGTGATCGTCCTGGAGGGACGCGCGGCGACGAGCCTCGAGGCCCGCGCGACGACGTTCCATCCCCCCACCCTGGAGATGCTCGACGAACTCGGCCTGGCGGACGAGCTGATCCGCCAGGGCATCATCGCGGAGTCGTACCAGTTCCGCGACGCGGAGCGGGGCAAGATCGTCGACCTCGAGTTCTCGGTTCTCAGCGAGGACACCCGGTACCCGTTCCGGCTCCAGGTGGAGCAGAGCGTCATGACGCTCATGGCCAATCGCGCCCTCGAGGCGCACCCCCTCGCCGAGCTGCACAACCTCGCGACCGTCACCGCCGTCCGACCGCAGGACGACCACGTCGAGGTCGAGGTCGTCGGCGGCCCGCGGGAGGGCGTCCCTCCGCGCGCGGCACGTCGTCGGAGCGGACGGGATGCGAAGCACCGTGCGCTCGCAGCTGGGCATCGGGTTCAGCGGGCACACGTATCCCGAGCGGTTCCTGGTCACCTCCACCTCGGCGCCCCTGCACGAGCTGCTCCCCGACATCGCCAGCGTCAACTACGTCGCCGACCCGGTGGACTGGCACGTGCTGATGCGCAACCCGAGCGGGTGGCGCGTGCTGTTCCCGGCGCCCTTCGGCGAGGAGACCGCCGAAGAGCTGCTCTCGTCCGAGAACGTCCGTCGGCAGTTCGACCGGGTACTCCCGGGCCACGACCCCGAGCAGATCGACTGGGTGACCCTGTACGAGGTGCACCGGAAGGTCGCGGACTCGTTCCGGGCGGGCAACGTCTACCTCGTCGGGGATGCGGCGCACGTCAACAACCCCATGGGCGGGATGGGGATGAACAGCGGCGTGCACGACGGGTACCTCCTCGCGAAGCTGCTGGTGCGGGCGGGGAACGGCGAGGACGTGGATGCCGAGCTCGACGACTGGGCGCGCCGTCGCCGCGAAGTCGCCCTCGACTACGTGGGCAAGGAGACCGAGGGCAACTGGTCGGCGCTGCGCGACACCGACGAGGAACGCCGTGCCGCGCAGCGCGCGGCGTGGGAGGCCCTGGGCGAGGACGAAGAGGCCCGCCGGTCGTTCCTGCTCACCTCGTCGATGCTCGCGAGCCTCCGGGGCTGACCCGGATGCAACCCTTCATCCGTCACAAGGGGGTCGGAGCCCCCCTGCGTCTCAGCAACGTCGACACCGACCAGATCCTGCCCTCGAAGTACCTCAAGCGCGTGACGCGGACGGGGTTCGAGGACGCCCTGTTCGCGGCGTGGCGCACCGACCCGGACTTCGTCCTCAACCGACCGCCCTTCCGGGACGCCTCGGTTCTCGTCGCGGGCCCGGACTTCGGCACCGGGTCGTCGCGCGAGATGGCGGTTTGGGCCCTCCAGGACTACGGCTTCCGCGTCGTCATCGCGCCCCGGTTCGGCGACATCTTCTTCAGCAACGCCGGCAAGGCGGGGCTCCTGGCGGTGCGGCTCGACGAGGACGTCGTCGAGCGGCTCTGGGATCACCTGGATGCCACGCCGGGGGCGACGATCGCCGTGGACCTCGAGCGGGGCACGGTGGAGGCGGGTGGCATCCATGTCGAGTTCGTCCTCGACGGGTACACGCGGTGGCGTCTGCTGCACGGGTACGACGACATCGCGATCACCCTCGAGTCCGCGGAGGCGATCGATCGCTTCGAGGCGGCGCGCAGCGACCTCAAGCCCGTGATCGGGGCCGGTCGTTGACGGCGCGGGAGGGCGTCCAGAGCGACGCGGAGGCCGGCTTCGGCCGGAGGCTCACGCCGGGGGCGTCACCGGCGCTCGTCGTCGTCGACATGGTGCGGGCCTACTTCGAGCCGGGCGAACAGCTGTACATGGGGCTCGACGACTGCCTCCTCTCGGCGGAGCGCGTCCTCGCGGCGGCGCGCCGGGCGGGGATCCCCGTGCTGCACACGACCGTCTCGTTCGTCGAGGGCGGCATGGACGGCGGCTACTTCTTCCAGAAGGTCGGGGCGCTGTCGGTCTTCGTCGGCGACCAGCCCGGCGGGCGCCCCATGCCGCAGGTGGCACCCCTCCCGGGGGAGCCGGTGCTGGTCAAGCAGTACGCGAGCGCGTTCTTCGGCACCTCGCTCGCCTCGACGCTGCGCGCCCAGGGGGTCGACACGGTGATCGTCGTCGGGGTGAGCACGAGCGGCTGCATCCGCGCGACGGCCGTCGATGCCCTGCAGCACGGCTTCATCCCGCTCGTGGTGCGCGACGCCGTCGGCGATCGCGCGGACGGCCCCCACGAGGCGAACCTCTTCGACATCCAGGCGAAGTACGGCGAGGTCCTCGGCGAGGGGGCCGTCCTCGAGTACCTCGGCGGGGTGACGCGATGACCGCGACCACGGCCGCGCCGCGGACGATGATCGACAAGATTTGGGAGCGCCAGGCGATCGCGCGCGGCGACGGGCGACCCGACCTGCTCTACATCGACCTCCACTTCGTCCACGAGGTGTCGAGTCCACAGGCGTTCGACGGGCTGCGGGTCGCCGGTCGCCCCGTCCGGCGGCCCGACCTGACGATGGCCACCGAGGACCACAACGTCCCGACCGACACCCTCCTGCTGGCCGATCCGGTGAGCCGGCTTCAGGTCGAGACGCTCCGCCGCAACTGCGCGGAGTTCGGGATCGAGCTGCAGCGGCTCGGCGAGCCGGGACAGGGCATCGTCCACGTGATCGGCCCCGAGACGGGACTCACGCAGCCCGGGATGACGATCGTGTGCGGCGACAGCCACACCTCGACCCACGGGGCGCTCGGGGCCCTCGCGTTCGGCATCGGCACGAGCGAGGTCGAGCACGTCCTCGCGACCCAGACGCTGCCGCAGGCGCGCCCGAAGACGATGGCGGTGACCGTGAACGGCCGCCTCCGCGAGGGGGTGTCGTCGAAGGACCTCGCCCTCGCGCTGCTGTCCCGGGTGGGGACCGGCGGCGGCCAGGGGCACGTCGTCGAGTACCGCGGGGAGGCGATCCGGGCGCTCTCGATCGAGGCGCGGATGTCGCTGTGCAATATGAGCGTGGAGTGGGGCGCCCGCGCGGGCCTCGTCGCGCCGGACGAGGTCACCTTCGCCTACCTCCGGGGACGCCGGTACGCCCCCGCGGGCGACGCGTGGGAGCGTGCCGTGGCCGAGTGGTCGTCGCTGACGACCGACGAGGGTGCCGCGTTCGATCGGGAGATCGTGATCGACGCCGCGGAGATCTCGCCGTTCGTGACGTGGGGCACCAACCCCGGCCAGGGCGCTCCCCTCGATTCCGCCGTGCCGGATCCGGAGGCGTTCACCGACCCGGAGGAGCGCGAGGCCGCCCACCGCGCGCTCGCGTACATGGACCTGCGCCCGGGCACCCCGCTGCGTGGCATCCCGCTCGACACCGTCTTCATCGGCTCGTGCACGAACAGCCGCATCGAAGACCTGCGCATCGCCGCGGACGTCCTCCGCGGACGGCGCGCCGCCCCCGGCATCCGGCTCCTCGTCGTGCCCGGGTCGATGGCGGTCAAGCGCCGCGCGGAGGAGGAGGGCCTCGACGAGGTCTTCCGCGCCGCCGGCGCCGAATGGCGCGGGGCCGGGTGCTCGATGTGCCTGGGGATGAACCCCGACGTCGTCGGACCGGGCGAGCGCACCGCGTCCACCTCCAACCGCAACTTCGAGGGTCGGCAGGGGCCGGGCGCGCGCACGCACCTCGTCTCCCCGGCCGTGGCCGCGGCCTCCGCCGTGGTCGGCCGCCTCGCCTCCCCCGCCGACCTGTCGGCATCCGATCAGAAAGTGACCTCATGACCCCCGCCTCCCAGCTCCGTGGCCTGCTCGCCGACACCGCCGCACCCCTCGTCGTCCCCGGCGCGGGAACGCCCCTCGAGGCGCTCGCCATCCAGCGCGCGGGCTTCGGCGCGGTCTACCTCAGCGGCTACGCCATCGCGGCCTGGCGGCACGGCCTGCCCGACATCGGTCTCCTCGGTGCCGGTGAGGCCCTCGAGGCGCTGACGGCCACCGCCCGCGTGACCGACCTGCCCCTGCTCGTCGACGCCGACACCGGCTACGGGGATGCCACCTCGGTGTGGGCGAACGTCCGCATGCTGGAGGCGGCGGGGGCGGCCGGCATCCAGATCGAGGATCAGGTCTGGCCGAAGCGCTGCGGCCACATGGTGGGCAAGGAGGTCATCGACGCCGACGAGGCCGTCCGCAAGATCGCCACCGCGGTCGAGGCCCGGCGCGATCCCGACACCGTCATCGTCGCGCGTACCGACTCGCTCGCGCCGCTCGGGCTGGACGAGGCGCTGTCGCGGGCGCAGCGGTTCCGCGAGGTCGGCGCCGATGTCGTGTTCATCGACGCGCCGTCGTCGATCGCGGACCTCCGCCGGATCGGCGCGGAGCTCGAGGGTCCGATCATGGCCAACATGAGCGAGGGCGGGGTGACCCCGGCGCTGTCCGCGGACGAGTTCCACGCCCTGGGATTCCAGCTCGTCATCTTCCCCACCGCGCCGCTGCGCGTCGCCTCGATGGCGATGTCGGACTTCCTCACCGACCTGCGCCGGGACGGCGATTCGCGGTCGTGGCGCGAGCGCATGGACGGCCTCGACGAGCTCAACGAACTCGTCGGACTCGACCGGTACCTCACGATCGGCGACCGGGCGTCGAGTCTCGAGCTGCCCCGGGCCGCCGTGCAGGGGGCATCGTGAGGATCCGCGGCGCGGTCCTCGAGGAGGTGGGGCGGCCCGCCCCCTTCCGCGAAACGCGGCCCCTCACCGTCTCGGAACTCGAACTGGCCGAACCGGGTCGCGAGGAGATCCTGGTGCGGATCGAGGTCGCCGGGCTCTGCCACTCCGACCTCTCGGTCGTGGACGGCAACCGCGCGCGTCCCACGCCGATGCTCCTCGGGCACGAGGCCCGCCGGGATCGTGGATGCCGTCGGCCCCGGCGCCGACCCGGAGCTTCTCGGTCGGCGGGTGGTGATGACGTTCCTCCCGCGCTGCGGCGCGTGCGAGGGGTGCGCGAGCAACGGGCTGCGGCCCTGCGTGCCCGGCTCGGCGGCGAACGGAGCCGGCGAGCTCATCGCCGGCGGTCGACGTCTGAGCAGGGACGGCATCCCGGTGCACCATCATCTCGGCGTCTCCGGCTTCGCCGATCACGCCGTCGTCTCCACCCACTCCGTCGTGCCCGTGCCGGACGACGTGCCCGCGGAGGTCGCCGCCGTCCTCGGGTGCGCCGTGCTCACCGGCGGCGGTGCCGTGCTCAACGCCGGGCGCCCGTCGCCCGGGCAGACGGTGGCCGTGGTCGGACTCGGGGGCGTCGGCATGGCCGCGCTGCTCACGGCCCTCGCGCTCGACGGTCTCACGGTCGTCGCGGTGGATGCCGTCGAGGCGAAGCTCGCGCTCGCCCGCGAACTCGGTGCCGCGCAGGCGCTGTCTCCCGCCGAAGCGATGGAGTCGGGGCTGCGCGCTCCCGTCGTGATCGAGGCCGCCGGCAACGTCCGTGCCCTCGAGACGGCGATCGCGCTGACCGAGGCCGGAGGGCGCACCGTCACCGTCGGCCTTCCCGCCCCGGACGCGCGCGTGAGCTTCTCGCCCACGGCGCTCGTCGCGGAGGGGCGTTCGATCATCGGCAGCTACCTCGGCTCCGCCGTGCCCGAGCGCGACATCCCCGTGTTCGTCGACCTCTGGCGACGCGGGCGTCTCCCGGTGGAGCGCCTGGTCTCGTCGGAGATCGCCCTCGATGACATCAATGCGGGCATGGACGCGCTGGCATCCGGAGCAGCCGTGCGTCAGATCATCCGCTTCGCCTGAGGCGTCCGGGCTGGGCGGACCGGGAGGGCCGAGCCGTGCCGGGGGAGGCTTTTCGCCGAGCGGAGGATCAGGAGGCGACAGGGCCTCCTCCGCTCCCCGTTTTTCCTCCGCTCCGCACGGGAGCCGACGCCGGCCCCGGCTCAGAACAGCCGCGGAGCGCCCGACTCGATGCCCTTCATCTCGTCGTAGTCGAGGGTGAGGCAGCGGATGCCGCGGTCGGTCGCGAGCACGCGCGCCTGGGGCTTGATCTCCTGCGCCGCGAAGACGCCGCTCACGGGCGCGAGCAGCGGATCGCGGTTGAGCAGCTCGAGGTAGCGCGTGAGCTGCTCGACGCCGTCGATGCGTTCGCTACCCGCCGCTACCCCATTCTTTGAGATAGTCGCCAAGGGGTCCGCTGGCCGGGCGCCTTCGCCACCACCAGCCATCCTTGTCGTCGATCCTGTAGTGCTGGCCGATCAGGGCGCCAATGTCCGGTTCAGTAGACGCGCGGAATCGATCGTCGGCTGCCGCAACCTGTCCCGCGATGTACTCCCGGGTCCCCGCCGACGCCGTTGCCGAGAACTCGGCGATGTAGTCGCGTGAGTACAAATCGTTCAAGTAGTCGTCAATCGTCGCCTCATAGCGGTCGACTTCAGCGGCCAGACGGTCCCAAACTTGCAACTCTCGTCGCAGGCTTGTGTGAGTAGCCCATGCAGCCGCGCGCATTTCGGCCTCGATGCGGCCGATCTCGGAATCGAGTGTCACAGGCGCAGTCTGTCAGTCCAGCACCCTAGAAGAGGGTCGGTAGGCCGCTGTCCACGCCCCTCATAGCGTCGTAGTCGAGGACTACGCAGTCGATCCCGCGGTCCGTGGCCAACGTGCGCGCTTGAGGAGCGAATGACTGCGCGGCAAGCACCCCCTTGACCGGGCGAAGGTGCGGATCACGGTTCAGAAGATCTAGGTATCGGGTCAGCTGCTCGACCGCGTCGATGCCGGCCTTACGCTTGACCTCGACGGCCACATGGCTAGGAGTAGGCGTAGACGAGATCGAACCGTCGATGTCGCCGCGGCGCTTGACCTCGATCGCCACCGTGCCGCCGTTGTCGTCGCGGAGCAGCAGATCGACCGGGCCGATGGCCGTGGGGTATTCGCGGCGGACCAGGGTGAGGCCCTCACCGACGACCGAGACCTGCTCGGCGAGCAGCCGCTGCAGGTCGGCTTCGACGCCGTCCTTGATGAGACCGGGATCGACGCCGAGGTCGTGCGAGGTGTCGTGGATCACCTCGTAGATCTTCACGACGAGCGCGTCGCCCGACTTCTTGTGCGTGACGCGCCACTGCTGCGTGACGCCGACGCTCGCGGCATCCTCGTCCGGCTCCTCGACCGTCAGCGTGCACGGCGGGCTCATCCAGTTCAGCGGCTTGTAGGAGCCGCCGTCGGAGTGCACGAGCAACGACCCATCGCCCTTGTGCACGAGCAGACGCGTGGCGAGGGGCAGATGGGCGTTGAGCCGACCGGTGTAGTCGACGGAGCAGCGGGCGATGACGAGACGCACCCGACGAGCCTAATCGCGGCGGGCGGCTCTCTCGGCCTCGGGTTCGGCGACGACGAGCGGCTTCGCCGCGCCGGAGAAGAGTCCGGATGCCACGATCAACCCGACCACGATGAGCAGCGTGTTGAGCAGCCCGATGTGATCGCCGATCCAGCCGAGGATTGGCGGACCGCACAGGAACGCGACGTATCCGATGGTCGCGGCCGCGGCCACCCGGGAGGCGGCTTTGGCGGGGTCGTCGGCCGCGGCGGACATGCCGATGGGGAAGCCGAGCGAGGCACCGAGACCCCACAGCGCGGCGCCGAGGTACACGAGCGGCCCGAACGGCGCGACGATGAAGAGCAGCAGTCCCGCGGCGGCGGTGATCGCGAGGATCCGCAGTACCCACACGCGTCCGAACCGGTCGACGACGGGACCGCCGAGGAGGCGCCCCGCCGTCATCGCGACCGAGAACACGGCGAGGACGGCGGGTCCGGCCTCCTCCGGAGCGCCGTGGCCGAAGACCACCGCCGACGGCAGCCAGTCGTTCGCGCTGCCCTCGGCGAAGGCCATCCCGAGCATGATCACGCCGAGCGTGTACGTCCGCGGCTCGCGCCACGCGGCGAGCGAAGTGCCGAGCCGCTCGCGCCAGTGGGCCCGCTGTTCCACGGCCGGGGCGTCCATCGCGATCTCGCGCGACGGGACGTTGGCGATCGCGACGAAGGCCACCACCGCGATCACGATCGCCATCGCGAGGCTGTGCGCGAAGACGGGCACCCCGCCGCGGACGGCGAGGAACCCGATGCCCGCACCGATCACCGTGCCGAAGCTGAAGAACGCGTGCAGCAGCGGCATCACGGTGCGCCCGGTCGCCTTCTCGAGCGCGGCGCCCTCGACGTTCATCATGACGTCGACCGCTCCGTTGCCGAACCCGAACAGCGCGAGGCCGATGAGCGCGACGCCGTACAGCTGGAGGGTGTCGGATCCGAACCCGATGATGAACAGCCCAACCACGACGAGCAGCAGGGCGATGAGCATGCCGCGACGGGCACCGACCCGCGCGATGACCGCGGGCGCCACGGTCAGACCGATGATGGATGCCACCCCCATGCCGAGCAGCAACTGCCCGACGCCGGCGTTCTCGATGCCGAGCGACTCGCGGATCGCCGGGACCCGGGAGGCCCAGGTCGAGATGCTCAGGCCGCTCGCGAGGAAGATCGCGCAGATCGCGATGTACCAGCGCACGAGGCGCGAACGGGTGAGCGTGGAATCCATATCGCCACAGTAACCAGGATTCGCGGACGAATCGAATCGATTCGAGAGATCGGTTCCACGCGGGGTACGATCAGGCGGTGAGCACGCGCCGCGCGACCATCAGCGACGTCGCCCGAGAGGCGGGCGTCTCCGTCTCGACGGCATCCGTCGTCTTCAGCGGCAAGACGCCGACGTCGGAGGCGACGCGGGCGCGGGTGCTCACGGCCGCAGAGAAGCTCGGCTACACCGGTCCCGATCCCCGCGCCGCCTCGCTGCGCCGCGGTCGGTCGGGCATCGTCGGCGTCGTCTTCGACCAGCACCTCGGCACGGCGTTCCTCGACCCCGTGACGACGCACATGATGGACGGCCTCGCCGACGGCGTCTCGCGCCTGGGCGCCGCGCTCCTTCTCCTGCGCGACGACGGCGTGACCATCAGCGAACCGTCGCTGCACACCGCTCCGATCGACGCCGCGGTGCTCATCGGCTGCAGCCCGCGCATGGCCGACTCGCTTGAGATCGTGCGGGGGCGTGGCATCCCGGTCGTCGTCATCGAAGGGGATGCCGGGGACGGAATCCCGCGCGTGCTGCTCGACAACGTGGAGGCGCAGCGCGAAGCAGCCCGGCACCTCGCCGACCTCGGGCACACCGACGTCGTGGTCGTGACGCTGCCGGTCGACGTCGAGCGGCGCCGCGGGTGGATCCCCGACGACGCCGCCGTGCACGTCGACATCACCGTCGACCGGCTCGCCGGCGTCCGCGAGGTGTTCCCCGACGCCCCGGCCCTCGCCGCCGCGGCCAGCTCGATCGACGAGGGCGCGATCGCGGGCCGCACGATCTTCGCCGACCCTTCGCGCCGACCCACGGCCGTGATCGCGCAGAGCGACCTGCTGGCGGCGGGCGTCATCCGCGCCGCTGAGGAGGCGGGACTCCAGGTGCCCCGCGACGTGAGCGTGACGGGCTTCGACGGCGTCGTCGTGGACGGTCTGGCGCCCCACGTCCTCACGACCCTCGTGCAGCCGGCCACGGCGAAGGGCCGCGCGGCGGGCGAGGCCGTCGCAGCGATGCTCGAGGGCTCGACCCCCGCCGGACTCGACCTGACCTGCACCTTCCGCGTGGGCACGACCACCGGACCGCCGCGCACGACCTGAGCGCTCCCGGCCGGGAAGACGAATGCCTCGGGTAGAATGGATCCGACACCCCGAGAGCCCGGGCACCTGCCCGTCGACCCCGAGGAGGCCCACTCGTGCTGGCATTCCTCGGCGCCTTCGCCCTCGTTCCCCTCCTTCTGCCGGTTCTCGTCGCGTGGATCGGCGCCCGCGCGTTCTACGTCGCCGCCGTCCTCCCCGCCCTCGCTTTCGCGCACGCCATCGTGCTGGCGCCGGCGGTGCTCTCCGGTGCCATTCCGTTCGAGGAATACGCCTGGATCCCCGGTCTCGGCGTCACGCTCTCGATGCGCATGGACGTCCTGGGCTGGCTCCTGACGCTGATCGTGACCGGTGTCGGCGCGCTCGTGATGCTCTACTGCCGCTGGTACTTCCGCGGCAAGACGACCGGGGTCGGACAGTTCTCCGCGGTGCTCCTCGCGTTCGCGGGAGCGATGTACGGCCTCGTGCTCACGGACGACATCGTCGTGCTGATCATGCTGTGGGAGGTCACGAGCGTCCTCTCGTACCTGCTCATCGGGTACTACCACGGCCGTGCCGCGAGCCGCCGTGCCGCGCTCCAGGCGCTGCTGGTGACGACGCTCGGCGGACTCGTCATGCTGATCGGCGTCGTGCTGATGGTCGTGCAGGCCGGCACCACCAGCCTGTCCGCGATCCTCGCCGACCCGCCCGTCGGACCCGTGGCCGACGTCGCCGTGCTGCTGCTCCTGGTCGGGGCACTGAGCAAGTCGGCGATCTTCCCGTTCCACTTCTGGCTCCCCGGTGCCATGGCCGCCCCGACCCCGGTGAGCGCCTACCTGCACGCCGCGGCCATGGTGAAGGCGGGCATCTACCTGATCGCGCGCCTGGCGCCCGGCTTCGCCGACACCCCGTTCTGGCGCCCCACGCTCATCACGCTCGGCGTCTTCACGATGCTGCTCGGCGGATTCCAGGCGCTTCGCGAACGCGACCTCAAACGCATCCTCGCGTTCGGCACGGTGAGTCAGCTCGGCTTCCTGACCGTGATGCTCGGGTACGGCACGCGGGATGCCGCTCTCGCCGGCATCGCGCTGGTCCTCAGCCACGCGCTCTTCAAGTCGTGCCTCTTCCTCGTCGTCGGCGTGATCGACCGCCAGCTCTCCACGCGTGACATCGGCGAACTGTCCGGTGTCGGTCGCCAGGCACCGGTCATGGCGACGGCCGCGTTCATCGCGATCGCCTCGATGGCCGGTGTCATCCCGGCCTTCGGCTTCGTCGCGAAGGAGACCGCGCTCACGGCGCTGTGGCACGAGGCAACCGAAGGGGCGCCGTGGGGCATCGTCGCGCTGATCGGCGTCGTCGCCGGGTCGGCGCTCACGGCGGGGTATGGCATCCGGTTCCTCTGGGGGGCGTTCTGGACCAAGAAGTCCATCGAGCGCACCGAGTGGCCCGACCCGCCCATCGGGTTCCTCGCCTCGCCGGTTCTGCTGTCGGCCGCGACGCTCGCGCTGGGGTTCCTCGCGCCGATCGTCGACGGATGGCTCGCGCCGTACGCCGACACCGTCCCCGAGGCGACCGCGGGCCTCCGGGCCCCCGACCACACATACCACCTCGCCCTCTGGCACGGCCTCGAGCCGGCGCTCTTCCTCTCGCTCGGCACCCTCGCGCTCGGCGCCGGAATCTTCTGGCTCGTACGCCGCACCCAGCTGCACAAGCGCAAGCGGATGCTGCCGTTCACGGCGAACGACGCGTACAACGGCGTGCTGCGCGCGATCGACCGGTCGTCGGAGTGGACGACGGCACGGTTCCAGCGCGGTTCGCTGCCGTTCTACGTCGGCACGATCTTCGTGGTCCTCGTCGTGGCCGAGGGCACGGCGCTGCTCGCCTCGGACGAATGGCGTGCGCAGCTCGACGCGTGGCAGTCGCCCGCGCAGCTCCTCGCCGCTCCGGTGATGATCGCCGCCGGCATTCTCGCGGTCCGCGCGCCCAAGCGCTTCACGGGCGTCGCGCTCGTGTCGGTGACCGGTCTCGGCATGGTCGTGCTGTTCGCGACGAGCGGCGCCCCCGACCTCGCGCTGACGCAGGTGCTGATCGAGACCATCACGCTCGTGGTGTTCGCGCTCGTGCTGCGGCGTCTGCCCGCGCGCATGGGCGAGCACAACGCCTCGGTCGCCCCGATCGCGCGCGCCGCGCTCGGCGTCGGCGTCGGCCTCACGATGGCGCTCGTCGCCGTCGTCGCGACCGGCGCGCGACAGGACGCGCCCATTTCGCTCGAGTGGCCGCCCCTGGCGTACGAGATCGGCCACGGCAAGAACGTCGTCAACGTCGCGCTCGTCGACCTCCGCGGGTGGGACACCATGGGCGAGTTGTCGGTGCTCATCCTGGCCGCCACGGGCGTGGCATCCCTCGTCTTCATCACCGACCGCAGCGACAACCTCTCGCGCCGCCGCTCGGGCACCGCCCGCAGTCGCGTGGGTCTCGGACGCCGGCGTCCGCTGGTCGAGACCGACAGCGGCGTGCGCGCGCAGCGCTCGGGCGAGACCGACGCGCCGCGCGCGTGGCTCGTGTCGGGCGCGAAGGTGCAGCCCGAGAACCGGTCGATCCTGATGGAGATCATCATCCGCGTGCTGTTCCACGCGATCATGCTCATCTCGATCTACCTGCTCTTCGCCGGGCACAACCTCCCCGGCGGCGGCTTCGCGGGCGGCCTCGTCGCGGGCATGGGCCTCGTCATGCGCTACATCGCGGGCGGCCGCTGGGAGCTCGGTGCCGCAGCTCCGACCGACGCCGGACGCCTCCTCGGTGCGGGCATGTCGCTCGCGGTGCTGTGCGCGATCGTGCCGCTGTTCTTCGGCTACGCGCCGCTGCAGAGCTTCACGTTCGAGGGCGAACTGCCGCTCATCGGGCACTGGGAATTCGTCACCAGCACGATCTTCGACGTCGGCGTCTACCTCGTCGTGATCGGCCTCGTGCTCGACGTCCTGCGCAGCCTCGGCGCCGAGGTCGACCGGCAGTCGAAGGATGCCGCCGACATCGCCGCCGACGCCGGGACCGACACCGGGACGGTGACGGTGCCGTGAGTATCTCGTTCGTCCTCATCATCGTCATGGCGGTGCTCTTCGCCTGCGGCGTGTACGCGATGCTCGAGCGCAGCCTCACGCGCGTGCTGATCGGATTCCTGCTGCTCGGCAACGCGGCAAACCTCCTGCTGCTCATCGTCATGGGACGGCCCGCGCTCGCGCCGTTCTACGACGACGGGAAGACGGATGCCGCGGACATGGCCGACCCCCTCCCGCAGGCGCTCGCGCTCACGGCGATCGTCATCACGTTCGGCATCTCTGCGTTCCTCCTCGCGCTCATCTACCGCTCCTGGCAGCTCGGCCAGGCCGACACCGTCGTCGACGACGCGGAAGACGTCGCGATCCGCGCCCGCACGGCCGCCGAGCCGGAGGATGCCATGGACGAGGAGTCGCGCTCGGACGACACCGACGTCACCACCGACTTCATCGGCGACGCGATCTCTCCGATCCGCGTGCTGCACGCGGGCGACCTGTCGCAGCTCGTCGACGACGCCCCGGTCGACCGCGTGGCCGTGGGCCGCGATCGACCGCAGGGCGACACCCGGCGACCCGAGGGATCCGCCGACACCGTGGCATCCACCGACACCGTGGCATCCGAGGACGACACCCGAGACCCGGAAGACGGTGATCGCGCGTGAGCGCCCTGGTTCCCCTGCTCGTCGGCATCCCGCTCTTCGGCGCGGCGATCAACCTCATCTTCGGCCGCCGGAAGAAGACGCAGATCCTGGTGTCGGTCCTGGCGCTGACGACGGTGCTCGTGCTGGGCGCGATCCTGCTGGTCGCGGTCGACACGAGCGGTCCGATCGCGGTGGCGATCGCGGGGTGGCCGATTCCGCTCGGCATCGTGTTGTACGTCGACGTGCTCGCGGCGCTGCTGGTCGTGGTCACCGCGATCGTGCTTCTCGCGGTCCTGCTGTTCTCGATCGGTCAGGGCGCGGCCGACAACGACGAGGACACCCCGGTCTCGATCTTCTACCCGGCGTACCTGATCCTCGGCGCGGGTATCTTCAACGCGTTCATCGCCGGCGACCTTTTCAACCTGTACGTCGGTTTCGAGATCCTGCTCGTGGCCTCGTACGTGCTGATCACGCTGGGCAGCACCGAGTCGCGCATCCGCACGGGCGTGGTCTACATCGTCGTGTCGCTGGTGTCGTCGATCCTGTTCCTCGCGGCGATCGCGATGGTCTACGGAGCCCTCGGCACCGTGAACATGGTGCAGATCAGCGAGCGCATGGCGGAGCTGCCGCAGGACGTGCAGACGATCCTGCACCTCATGCTGCTGCTCGCCTTCGCGATCAAGGCGGCGGTCTTCCCGCTGTCGTTCTGGCTGCCCGACTCGTACCCGACGGCGCCAGCGCCCGTGACCGCGGTGTTCGCGGGGTTGCTGACCAAGGTCGGCGTCTACGCGATCATCCGCACCGAGACGCAGCTGTTCGTCGCGAACGACCTCAACTTCGTGCTGATGATGGTCGCGCTCGCGACGATGATCGTCGGCATCCTGGGCGCCGTCGCGCAGGCCGAGCTCAAACGCATCCTGTCGTTCACGCTCGTCAGCCACATCGGGTACATGGTCTTCGGACTCGCGATCAACACCCCGCTCGCGGTGGGGGCGACGATCTACTACATCGTCCACCACATCATCGTGCAGACGACCCTGTTCCTCGCCGTCGGCCTCATCGAGCGCCGCGCGGGCAGCACGTCGATCCTCAAGGTGAAGGGCCTCATGCGGGCGGCGCCGGTGCTCGCGGTGCTGTACTTCATTCCGGCCATCAACCTCGGCGGGCTCCCGCCGTTCTCGGGGTTCATCGGCAAGTACGCGCTGTTCGACGCTGCCGCACAGGTGGGGACGCCCGTGATGATGGTGCTGATCGTCGGCGGCATCGTCACCTCGATCCTCACGCTGTACGCCCTGATGCGCGCGTGGAACCTCTCGTTCTGGCGCGAGGAGAACGACTCCACCGAGACCATGGAACGCATCGCGTACCTCGGCAACGCCCCCGCCGCCGCGATCTCGACCGAGCGGCGCACGATCCCGAAGATCATGACAGCGGCGACCGCCGGCATGGTGGTCGTCACGCTGTCGCTGACGGTGTTCGCGGGGCCGCTGCTCGACCTGTGCCTTCGCGCGGGCGATCGCATCACCGAGGGCATCACGCTCGTGCAGCTGCAGGACGAGGGGGCCGAGCGATGAGCCCGTCCCGCCGGTCGCAGGTCGGCTTCTTCCTGCAGCAGCTGCCGTTCTTCGTCGTCCTGGTGGCCCTGTGGATGCTGCTGTGGGGCCAGTTCACGTGGCTCGCGTTCGTCACCGGCATCCTCGCCGCGGTCTTCGTGACCCGCGTGTTCCGCCTGCCGCCGGTCGACCTGTCGGGACGCCTGAACCTCTGGTACGGCCTCGTCTTCGTCGTGACGTTCTTCGCCGCGGTCGTGCGCGGATCCCTCGTCGTCGCGTGGCAGGTGCTGGACTTCCGGCGCCCGCCCGGAGCGGCGATCATCGCCGTTCCGCTCCGCGTCGACGACGACGTCATCATGGCGCACACGGCGGTCACGGCATCCCTCATCCCGGGGTCGCTCATCGTCGACGTCGACCGCGAAGGACGCACGCTGTTCCTCCACACCATCGGCGTCCGCAGCGACGCGGATGCCGAGCACCAGCGCCGTGTCGTGCTCGGGTGGGAGGCCCGCATCACGCGTGCCGTGGGGTCGCGCGCGCAGCTCGCCGACCTCCGGCGGCAGATCGCGGATGCCGACGACCACGCGCACCGCGCAGCAGAGACGCCTCGCGACGGACGGACCCCGATATGACCGCCCTCATCGTCGTCATCCTGGTCGTGTTCGCCGTCGCCGCGGTGCTCGCGCTCATCCGGCTCGTGATCGGCCCGTCGATCCTCGACCGCGCCGTCGCCGCGGACGTGCTGCTGACCGAGGTCGTGTGCATCCTCGGCGCCGACATGGTCATCAACCACCACACCCGGTCGCTCCCGGCGATGCTCATCATCGCGGCGGTCGGCGTGTTCGGATCGATCGCCGTCGCGCGGTTCGTGGCGCGGAAGGAGAACCCCCGGTGACCCTGGAATCGGTCCTCGACGTCGTCGCGCTCGTGCTCGTGCTGATCGGCGCGGTGCTTTGCCTGACCGCGACGATCGGTCTGCTGCGGTGGCCCGACGTCCCCTCGCGCCTGCACGCCGCGACGAAGCCCCAGGTGCTCGGTGTGCTGCTGATCGTCACCGCGGTCGTGCTCGCGGTGCGCACGTGGGAGGCGCTGGCCTTCGGCATCCCGATCGTCCTCATCCAGTTCGCCACCGCGCCGCTGGCCGCGCACATGGTCGGCCGCGCCGCGTACCGCAACCGCACGATGGACGAAGCCGGCCTCTACGTCGACGACCTGCAGCACCGCACGGAGGAGGGCGGCTCGATCGCCGCTCCGTCGCGTCCCGAGAGCTGACGCGCGGGCCGCATTGCGGCGGCGTTGCGCCGTCGCGGCCGACGCCCATGGCTGCATAAACGCTCGCGCTCGGCAGAAACGCCCGGCGAGGGCGTTTCTGCCGAGGCCGAGCGTTTACGAGGGGACCCGGATGCCACCCGGCCCGGATGCGGCCGGGGTCGGGGCCGGGGCCGCCGCGGGGCCGGGGCCGGGCGTGGGGTGATGCGCGCAGATCGTGCCCTGGCATCCCTAGGCGCACACATAAACGCTCCCCCTCGGCAGAAACGCCCGGACAGAGCGTTTACGCCGAGGGGGAGCGTTTATGGAGCGGGCGGCGGGGCCGCGACGCAAGAGCGCCGCGGCCCGACCAGATCCTCAGCCGAGCGCGATCGCCTCGGCCGCCTTGCGCTCGGAGTCGGCCGACTCCTGCAGTGCCGACTTCGCGCGCAGCGGCGGCGTCCGGAAGAACAGCGTCAGGACGAAGGCGATGAGCGCGACACCCATCGCGACCCAGTACACGCTGACGCTCGACTGGTTGAACGACACCAGCAGCGGCTTCGTGAGGCGGGGGTCGGCGCCGTTCAGGAACGACGTGTCATCCATCGTGCTGTTGTCGAACGACGAGTCCGACGAGCTCGACATGTTGTCGATGATCTGCGGAACGGCCTGGTCGACGAAGGCCCGGCGGGCGGTGGCATCCGAGAAGTCGAGCGTCACCGTGCCGTCCGTCGCGATCTTCGCGACGGGCAGCTTCTCCTGGATTGCCGTCGCGGCCTGCTGGATCGCCTGCTCCTCGGCGGCGGCGGTCGCCTGCGCCTGCGCGGCGGCGGGGATCGTCCCGGCCGCG
The DNA here is from genome assembly GCF_049739645.1 of Microbacterium sp. SLBN-111. NCBI lineage: Bacteria > Bacillati > Actinomycetota > Actinomycetes > Micrococcales > Microbacteriaceae > Microbacterium > Microbacterium sp. SLBN-111. The sequence continues at coordinate 1,192,368 of NZ_JBMGQH010000001.1, read as the reverse complement.
ACCTGCTGCGCCACGGCGGCCGAGGCGGCGTCCTTCGCCTGCTGCACTCCGTCCTGCGCGCCGGTCAGCGCCGCGTCCGTGAGCTTCTCGACGAACGGGTCGTAGACCTTCGACATGATGCCCGCGTTGGCCGGAGCGGACGCGACGGTCGGGTCGAGCGCGGCATCCAGGGCGTCGGTCAGGGTGCCCTGGTCGCGGAAGTTGGTCTGCAGGTTCAGCGGGATGAGCGTGAACAGCAGCGACAGCAGGACGGCGGTGCCGAGCGTGCCACCGATCTGGCGGAAGAACGTCGAGCCCGAGGTCGCCACGCCGATGTCGCGCGGACCGACCGAGTTCTGCGACGCGATCGTGAGCGTCTGCATCAGCTGGCCGAGGCCGAGGCCGATGAGGAGCATCGCCCCGGCGATCTGCCAGTACGACGTGTCGAACTTGATGAACGTCAGCGTGAAGAAGCCCAGCGCCATGAACGCCGTGCCGATGGTCGGGAAGATCCGGTAGTGGCCGGTGCGCGAGATGATCTGGCCGCTCACGATCGACGAGATCATGAGGCCGAGGATCATCGGCAGCAGCTGGAAGCCGCTCTCGGTGGGGTTCGAGCCGAGCACGAGCTGCAGGTACAGCGGGAGCGTGAGCATCGCGCCGAACATCGCAAAACCGACGAAAACACCGATGATCGTGGCCATCGAGAACGTCGAGGAGCGGAAGAGCTTCAGCGGGATGAGCGCGTCGTCCTTCATGCTGCGCTCGATGAGGATGAACGCCAGGATGCCAAGGGCCCCGATGATGTAGCACGCGATGGCGATGGGCGAGGTCCAGCCCCACTCGCGGCCCTGCTCGGCGACGAGCAGCAGGGGCACCAGGGCGATGATGACGGTCGCCGCGCCGAACCAGTCGATGCGGACGGCGCCGTGCGGGTGACGCGGGATGTGGAGGAACCGCACCACGATGGCGAGGGCGACGAGGCCGATCGGCACGTTGATGAGGAATACCCAGCGCCAGCCGGCGAGGAACAGGATCTCGGGCGCGCCGGCGAACAGGCCGCCGACGAGCGGGCCGACGACCGACGAGATGCCGAACACCGCGAGGAAGTAGCCCTGGTACTTGGCGCGTTCGCGGGGCGCGAGGATGTCGCCCATGATGGCGAGCGGCATCGACATCAGGCCGCCGGCGCCGAGGCCCTGGATGGCGCGGAACGCGGAGAGCTCGATCATCGACGTCGAGAAGCTCGCGGCGATGGATCCGATGATGAAGATCACGATGGCGATGATGAAGAGCGGACGGCGGCCGAAGATGTCGGAGAGCTTGCCGTAGATCGGCGTCGCGATCGTCGACACGATCAGGTAGGCGGTGGTCACCCACGCCTGCTGGCTGAGTCCGTTGAGGTCGTCACCGATCGTGCGGATCGCGGTTCCGACGACGGTCTGGTCGAGCGCGGACAGGAACATTCCCGCCATGAGCCCGAAGATGACGAACAGGATCTGGCGGTGAGTCATCACCGGGGTGCTTCGAGTGGTCGGGGTCGACACGGCAGCAGTGGTCACGTTTCCTCGATACAGAGAGGGCCGAACAGAGAGTGCCGCGTGAAGGGTCATACGCGGCGGGGGCGGGTCGAAGGACGGGCGTCGCCGACACCGGGAGAAAGTTGTGTTTTGTCAACTATAAGGGTGCCGAACGGCTGCGCATTCCCGTTTGCCGCAGGTTCAGATATCCGATTCCCGTGCGTCGCTCTCGGCCTGCGGCGACGCCGCGCCGTCCGCGGGGTCGGGAGTCGCCGGGCGCGCTTCGAGCTCGCCCCGCTCGCGTTCTTCTCGCCGGCCCTCCGCGAGGAACGCGAGTCGGTTGAGACATTCGTGGTTCCGCAGGACCAGCAGGGGTCGCCACAGGATGCCAGGGAGCACAGCCGGCAACCCCGACACGGGTTCTTCTGCGATCGTGACGGCGATCCCGTCGCCGTACGGGCGCACGTCGAAGCGGATCACGCCGCGGCCGAGCGGCCCGGCCTTGGGCCGCAGTCGGACGCGGCGCGGCGGGTCCCACTCGACCATCTCGGTGGTGTCGTGCACCATCACGGGCCACACGCCCAGCGAGTGGTGGATCCGGGCGCCTTCTTGCGGCCACTCCGGGTCGACGTCGCGCATCCGCGCCGCCCCCACGACCCACACCGGGTACAGCCAGCCGTCGGCGAGCACGGCGAACAGGTCGTCGGGCGTGCAGCGCATCGGGCGGGTGTTGCGGGCGGCCATGGCATCCCTTCGCGATCGTCGTGCAACGACCCTACGGCGCGGCCCTTGCCGCCGCACGGTCTTGACGGCGCGCGAGAGCAGCGTGCGCCGTGGCGCCGCCGAAGCCGTGCGCCACGGAGTCCGAGTCTGCCCCCAACAGGACCGATAAACGGCACCGGCGGGTGGAAACGGCGGGACGCACCGTTTCCCTCCGTCGATGCCGTTTATCGCGAAGGATGCCGCGCGCCCGCGCCGCGCCCGCGCCCGCGCCGCGCCCGCGCCCGCGCCCGCGCCGCGCGCCCGAGCCCGAGCCCGCCGCGCGCCCGGCGCCGCGCCGACCTCAGCCGATCAGGCTCGGCTGCAGGTCGCGGAGCGTCCGGTGGTGCGTCATGCGCGTGACGCCGATGGCCGCGAGCAGCACGCCGCCGACGAGCCACGCACCGAGCACGGTGAGGTCGGTCCCGACGCGGCTGATGTCGCCTCCGTACATCACCTGGCGCATGGCATCCACGACGTATCCCATCGGCAGCACGTGGTGGAGCGCCGCGAGCGGCCCGGGGAGCGTCTGCCACGGGAACGTGCCGCCGGCCGTCACCAGCTGCAGCACCATGAGGACGAGCCCCAGGAACTGGCCCACGGATCCGAGCCACACGTTCAGCGCGAGCACGATCGCCGCGTACGTCGCCGAGGCGAAGATCAGGATGCCGAGGGCAGCCCACGGATTCGCGAACGAGAACTGCAGCGCGAACGCGAGGATCGTGAACAGCCCGACCATCTGGACGGCGCCGAGGCCCGCCGGGGTCAGCCACCCGGCGAGCGTCACGCGGAAGGGCGAGCGCAGCGCCGTGACCGCGCGCTTGGACACCGGCTTCACGATGAGGAACAGCGCGTAGATGCCGATCCAGCCGGCCAGCGCCGCGAAGAACGGCGCGAGGCCCGCGCCGTAGTTCTGCGCCTTGGTGATCGACGTCGACCCGACGTTCACCGGGTCGGAGATCGTGTCGGCCTGCGCCTTCCGGGTCTGATCGTCGGAGTCGGGGATCTGCTGCACGCCCGACGCGAGGCCGTCGCGCAGCTTCGTCGCTCCGTCCGACAGCTGCCCGAGGCCGCTGTCGAGCTGGCTCGCGCCGTCGCGCAGTTGCGCGGCTCCCGTCGCGGCCGACGAGGCGCCGTCCGCGAGGGCCGACGCGCCGTCCGCTGCGGTGGAGGCTCCGGATGCCACCTGGGCACTGCCGGAGGCGACCTGACGCGCCCCGTCATCGAGCGTATTGATCTGCTGGACGGTGTCCTGGACGCGGGTGTTGGCCGCCTGCAGTCGGTCGCCCACCAGGTCGAGGCGCGAGAGGATCTGGTCGATCTGCGCCTGCGTGAGCCCGGCGTCGGCCAGGGCCTTCGCGATGTCCGCGCGGGCCTGGGGCAGCTGGGCCGCGGCATCCCCGGCGATCGATCCGACCTGCCGCGCGGCGGCGTCGATGCGGTCCACGCCGCCCGCGACCTGCTGCGCGCCGTCCGCGACGCGCGCCGAGCCGTCGCGAAGCTGGGCGGTTCCGTCGGCGAGCTGAGCTGCGCCGGAGGACAGCTGCGCGGTGCCGTCGGCGAGCTGGGCCGAGCCCGAGGCCAGCTGCGACGACCCGGACTTCGCGGTGCCGAGACCGTCGACGAGTTGGGTCGCCCCGGTCGTGGCATCCACGAGGTTCACCCGGATCGTGTGCAGCGCGTCGAGGAGCGTGAGGCCGGCTTCGTCGGTGACCTTCTTCGCGACCGATTGCTGGATGCGCGCGACGGCCTGCGAGCCGATCGTGGACGCGAGGTAGTTGTTCGCGTCGTTCGTGCGCAGCTCGATCGAGGCCTGCCGCGGGGAGTCGCTCGAGAGCGAGGCGACAGCGTCGCTGAAGTCGGCGGGGAGCGTCACGATGAAGTCGAAGTCGCCGCGCTCGAGTCCGGTCGCGGCCTGGTCGGCATCGACGCGGTGCCACTCGAACGTGTCGCTGTCGAGCAGCTGGTCGGCCGCCTCGTCGCCGAGGTTGCGCTGCTCGCCGTTGATCTGGGCGCCGCGGTCGTCGACGACGAGCGCGACGGGGACCTGCGAAAGGTTGCCGTACGGGTCCTGGTTCGCCCACAGGTACAGCCCGCCGTACACGATCGGCACGGCGAGGAGCGCCACGAGGGCGAGGATCGACATGCGGGTCGACGTGAGGCGGCGCAGCTCCGCCGCGATCATCTGCGGGATCTTCACCGGGCGTCCTCCTGACGGGTGTCGGCCTCGGGGGCGGGGTCTTCGGCGGGGTCGGGGTCCTCGACGGGTTCCGCGGCCGGGTCGTCGGCGGGTACGGGGTCGAGCGCCGCCGGTGCGTCGCCCTCCAGCGCCCCGTCGCCCCCGAGCACACCCTGCGCCTCGAGCGCCGTCAGCGAGGCGTGCCCCGCGATCACGAGCACCGCGTACCCGCGCTCGGCGAACTCCTCGGCGATCCGCCACCAGGCGGCCGGTTCGCCGCCGTGCCGGTCCGGCGCGACGAGCACCAGCCCGTCGACGCCCTTGCGCAGCGCCGCGAGCTCGAGCAGCATCCGGATCCGCTGCGGCGCGTCGACGTTCCCGATCGGGAGGGATGCCACCGACTCCAGGCCCAGCCCCTCGAGCCACCGCTGCGCGGCGAAGGGCGTGGGCGCCTGCCCGGCGAACATGAGCTCCTCGGCGACGACGCCCGTGACGGTGACGTTCGGCGACGGCTCCGACACGACGGGTGCGTCGACGAGGGCGACGCGGCGGCGGAGCTGACCGGCATCCATCCGTCCGTCGATCGTGACGGACCCGCCGTCGATCTTCATACGACCGGATGCCACGAGCCCGAGCACCGTGGGGCGCTGCTCGGTCTCCGCGACGACGAGCGTCGCCCGCCCGGTCTCGAAGGAGGTGGAGGTCTCGGGGAGGGCGCGCTGCGCGCGTCCTTTCGTGACCGCGTCGAGGACGATCTTCACTGCGCCTCCAGGTCGGGGTGCTGAGCCATGAGCTGTCGGGCCTCGGTCCACGAGAGACCGGCGATACCGAGCACGGCCGTGACGGCGATCTCGCGGGCCGCGGTCGACTCGGCGTCGACGCGGGTCACGACCATGCGCCCGGTCTCTTCGAGCAGGCGCGACAGGGTCGGGGCGGAGAGGTCGGTCCGCAGTTCGCCGGCCTCCTGGCCGCGGCGGACGATCGCGTCGATGCGGCGGCGGAGCGGAGCGAGGGATGCCGCGGTCTCGGACACGTGCGCGTCGTCGAGCGCGAGGGAGGCCGCGGCCTGCACGTGCGCGGCTTCGCGCCAGAGCTCGGAGACGAGGCGCGCGAGCGCGAGCCGCGAGTCGGGGTCGTCGATGCGGTCGGCGATGGCGTTGAAGCGCGCGGCGCCCGCGGCGATGACCTCGCGGACGATGGCATTGCGGTCATCGAAGTGGCCGTACAGGGCGCGGCGCGACAGGCCGGCGCGCGCGGCGATCTCGGCGATGGAGGCGTGGGGGTCGTGGCCGATCGCCGCGGTGGCGGCATCGACGATGCCGGCGCGGTTCTCCACAGCGTCACGACGGGTGGCGGGCGTTCTCACGTCTCCCGAGTGTAGCCCTATCTTGCACGCCAGTGTGCACTTTCTGTTTCCGCGCGTACGTGTTCCGCTCCCGTCGGGGCGCCAAATCACGTGATCTGGCCGAGGTCACCCGCCGTGGCGCGCCATAGCGGGTACGTTCGGCCAGATCACGTGAACTGGCGCCCCCGGCAGCGCCCACCGGCACCCCACCGCGACGCCGCACGCAGCACGACGCCGCCCGGCCGAAACGGCGGGCGGCGTCGAGGAAGCGCGAGGTCAGTCGGTGCCGGCGTCGAACGCGGCGGACTCGCCGGCGGCATCCGTTGCGTCGGCGAGACGCTCGCCGGCCGCGTCGACGGGAGTCGCGGGCTCGATGATCTCGCGGGCGCCGCCGACGGCGACGTCGCCGACGAGCTCACCGGTCGGGCCTCCGATGAGGCCGAGGCCCGCGTACTGCTCGAGGCGGGCGCGCGAGTCGGCGATGTCGAGGTTGCGCATCGTGAGCTGGCCGATGCGGTCGACGGGGCCGAATGCGGCGTCGCCGACGCGCTCCATCGAGAGCTTCTCGGGCGAGTACGACATCCCGGATGCCACGGTGTCGAGGATCGTGTAGTCCTCGCCGCGGCGCAGGCGCAGCGTCACGGAACCCGTGATCGTGGAACCGACCCACTTCTGGATCGACTCGCGCAGCATGAGCGACTGCGGCTCGAGCCAGCGGCCCTCGTACATGAGGCGCCCGAGGCGGCGACCCTGCTCGTGGTAGGTGGCCAGGGTGTCCTCGTTGAGGATGCTGTTGACGAGGCGCTCGTACGTGATGAACAGCAGCGCCATGCCGGGCGCCTCGTAGATGCCGCGCGACTTCGCCTCGATGATGCGGTTCTCGATCTGGTCGCTCATGCCGAGACCGTGACGGCCGCCGATCGCGTTCGCTTCGCGGACCAGCGCCACCGGGTCGTCGAAGCGCGTGCCGTTGATCGCGACCGGGCGACCGGCCTCGAACTCGACCGTGACGTCCTCGGTCTCGATCTCGACCGCCGGGTCCCAGAACCGCACGCCCATGATGGGCTCGACCGTCTCGAGCGAGACGTCGAGGTGCTCGAGCGTCTTCGCCTCGTGCGTGGCGCCCCAGATGTTGGCATCCGTCGAATAGGCCTTCTCGGCGCTGTCGCGGTAGGGGAAGTCGTGCGCGACGAGCCATTCGCTCATCTCTTTGCGCCCACCGAGCTCGGTGACGAAGTCGGCGTCGAGCCACGGCTTGTAGATGCGGAGCGCGGGGTTGGCGAGCAGTCCGTAGCGGTAGAACCGCTCGATGTCGTTGCCCTTGTACGTGGAGCCGTCGCCCCAGATGTCGACGCCGTCCTCCTTCATCGCGCGGACGAGGAGGGTGCCGGTGACGGCGCGGCCGAGGGGCGTGGTGTTGAAGTACGTGCGCCCGCCCGAGCGGATGTGGAACGCGCCGCACGCGAGGGCGACGAAGCCCTCCTCGACGAGGGCGGTCTTGCAGTCGACCAGGCGCGAGATCTCGGCGCCGTACTGCGTCGCGCGACCGGGGATCGACGCGATGTCGTCTTCGTCGTACTGCCCGAGGTCACCGGTGTAGGTGCAGGGGGCGGCGCCCTTGTCGCGCATCCACGCGACGGCGACCGAGGTGTCGAGACCCCCCGAGAAGGCGATGCCGACGCGCTCGCCGACGGGAAGGGACTGCAGGACCTTGGACATGCCCTCGATTCTATTCGGGACGGATGCCGGCCCCCGAAACGCCCGAAGCACCGGCCACCGCCCGGCGTCGCCCGCGGAGGCGCCCGACCCCGATCGCGATCGCGCCGAGCCCGAGGATGGCGATCGCGATGCCGACGGAGTAGAGGGCGACGCCGCCGTAGCCCCACGGCTGCACGTGGGGGTTCAGGAACGGGTACGGGTACCACCACGCGTTGCCGGTGCGGAAGTCGAGCGTCAACGGTCCGCGCACGAGCGTGTAGACGAGCCACACGATGGGGAAGACGGCGATGGTGCCGATGGTCGTCCAGGGCAGGGCCCGTCGGCGCGGCGCGAGGAGAAGGTCGAGCAGGAAGAACAGCGGTGCCCAGACGTGCAGGATCTCGTTCGACCACGGCACGGTCGACCCCTGGGGGAGAGGGATGTTCCGCAGCAGCAGGTTGTAGACGATCCCGGTGATCAGCATGTAGGTCGTGACGCTCACGAGGACCGTCGCGAAGACGCGGGAGTCGACTGTTCCGGGCCGCAGCAGGAGGACGGCGCCGATCACGAGCACCACCATCGAGGTGGCGTTGGACAGGATCGTGAAGAAGCTGAAGAAGTCGACCACCGTCTGGGCGATCGGCCAGCCCTTCTCGGCCGAGATGCTGATGGATCGGACGAGCTGGCCGACGATCGCCGCGGCGATCGCGCCGGCCGCGCCGAAACGCAGGATGCTCCAGACGATCGTGCCGGCCCCGGTGTCGCGCATGAGGAGAAGATATCGGGCGCTGCGCGCGAGGGCCACGGGGCGGAGCCGGACGGTCGTGTCCTACCCCCTCGATAGGATGGGGTGTACCGCCGGATAACACGCGAGGAGCGCACATGCCCGGAATCGTGATCGTCGGCGTCCAGTGGGGCGACGAAGGCAAGGGCAAGGCCACCGACTTGCTCGGTGAGCGCACCGACTGGGTGGTGAAGTTCAACGGCGGCAACAACGCCGGTCACACCGTCGTCATCGGCGACGAGAAGTACGCGTTGCACCTGCTGCCCAGCGGCATCCTGTCTCCCGGGGTGAACCCGGTCATCGGCAACGGCGTCGTGATCGACCTCGAGGTGCTCTTCAACGAGCTCGAGGCGCTGAACGCCCGTGGCCTCGACACGAGCCGGCTGCGGATCAGCGCGAACGCGCACATCATCACGCAGTACCACCGCACGCTCGACAAGGTCACCGAGCGCTTCCTCGGCAAGCGCATGATCGGCACGACCGGTCGCGGTATCGGCCCGGCCTACGCCGACAAGATCAACCGCGTCGGCATCCGCGTGCAAGACCTGTTCGACGAGAACATCCTGCGGCAGAAGGTCGAGGGCGCCCTCGATCAGAAGAACCACCTGCTCGTGAAGATCTTCAACCGCCGCGCGATCACCGCCGACGAGATCGTCGACGACCTGCTGTCGTACGCCGACCGCGTCCGCCCCATGGTCAGCGACACCTCGCTGCTCCTGAACGACGCCCTGGATGCCGGCGACGTCGTCGTCTTCGAGGGCGGCCAGGCCACGATGCTCGACGTCGACCACGGCACCTACCCGTTCGTCACCTCGTCGTCCGCCACCGCGGGTGGCGCCGCGACCGGATCGGGCGTCGGACCCAACCGCCTCGACCGCATCGTCGGCATCGTGAAGGCGTACACGACCCGCGTCGGCTCGGGCCCGTTCCCGACCGAGCTGTTCGACGAGAACGGCGACTACCTGCGCTCGCGCGGCTTCGAGTTCGGCACGACGACGGGCCGCCCTCGCCGCGTCGGCTGGTACGACGCCCCCATCACGCGCTACGCCACGCGCATCAACGGCATCACCGACCTCGTGCTGACGAAGCTCGACATCCTCGGTGGTCTCGAGCAGATCCCGGTGTGCGTCGCGTACGACGTCGACGGGGTTCGGTTCGACGACCTGCCGGTGAACCAGACCGACTTCCACCACGCCAAGCCGATCCTCGAGTACCTGCCGGGGTGGAGCGAAGACATCTCGACCGCGCGCACGTTCGACGAGCTGCCGCAGACGGCGCAGGACTACGTTCTCGCGCTCGAAGAGATGAGCGGCACGCGCATCTCGGTGATCGGCGTCGGCCCCGCGCGCGACCAGGTCATCGTCCGTCACGACCTGATCGACTGACGTGCGGTTCTGGGTCGGCGCCTACGCCCCCGACGCGGGGTCGGCCGAAGGCATCGGCATCCTGCAGGCGGGTGACGTCGACTCGGTCTGGGCGTCCGGTCCGCTCGGCATGGTCGGCACCGCCGTCGCAGCTCCCGGTTCACCGTCGTGGATCGCGCCGCACCCGCAGCTCGACGTGCTGTACGCCGCCCTGGAGTCCGAGGGCACGGTGCAGGCGTACCGCCGCACGGGCGAGACGAGCCTGGCGCCGCTCGGAGCCCCGGTCCCGGCCGGTGCCGCGGTGTGTCACGTCGCCGTCGCGCCCGACGGAACGTTCCTCGTAGCGAGTTGCTGGGGCGACGGTCGCGTCGTCCGGATCGCCCTGGATGCCACCGGCCGCCCCTCCGCTCCGGTGATCGCCGCGGCCGCGAACGACCCGTACGGCTCCACCGACGATCCGTTCGTCGTCGACACCGGCGCGGCCGTCTCCGGAGCCGCGGTGCCCGACCTCGCGGCCGCGGCGCGGGCGTTGCGTGAAGCCGCCGGCGAGGAGTACGGGCACCTCGTCCCGGAGTACGACACCCTGCCCGAGACCGACGCCGAGTCCGAGGAAGCCGCCGCCGGCGCACGGGTCTCGCGGGCGCACGAGACGATCGTGCTGCCGCGCGGGCTCTTCGCCACGACCGACATGGGTCTCGACCTCGTGCGCTTCTGGCGGTCGACCGGCGCGGGCCTTCGCCTGACGCAGGAGGTCGTGCTGCCGAAGGGCAGCGGACCACGGCACGGGGTGTGGCATCCGTCCGGTCATCTCTACGTCGTGACCGAGCTCAGCCGTGAGGTCTTCGTCCTGACCCCGGATGCCGAGGGCCGCTGGCGCGTCGTCTCGGGTGAGCCGCTGCTGGGCACGCTCGAGGGCGATACCGCGGCCGAGCTCAGCACGAGCCGCGACGGCACGACCCTCTACGCCGGCGTCCGCGGCAGCGACACGATCGGCGTGCTCGCCGTCCGCGGCGCGGGCGAGGCGCTGCAGTTCACGGCGCTCGCCGAGGCCGGAACGCACTGGCCCCGGCACCACGTCGTGGTGAACGACACGCTGCTCGTGGCCGGTCAGCTCGCCGACGAGATCGTGTCGCTCCCGCTCGACGCCCGCACGGGCGTCCCGGGCCGCGTGCGCCACCGCACCGCGTCCCCCTCCCCGACGCGCCTGCTCCCGATGCGCTGAGCGTGGACGTCATCGGCGCCCCACCGCGAGGTGAGGCGCCGAGGTCGATTCACGACGTGGGGATCCACACCCGCATCGTCGAGGGGCCGCGATTGCCCCAGTCGTGGTACGCCACCAGGGGCACGGCATCCACGTCGGCGATCTCGGGTGCCGTCGACTCCCGGTACGGCCACGCGTCGGTCGACAGCACGCGGCGGCCGACGCGGACCCACACCCGACCGTCGCGCTCGAACGGGGCGGGGTCGTCGACGAGACGCACGTCTCCCACGTCGTCGACGCGCGGAACGTCGGTCGACTCCAGCGCCAGCACCTCGGGGCCGCGCTCGATCGCGACGCACCCGCGCACCGCGTCGATGCGCGGGTCGGGCGTCACGACGCGGGGTGCCATCGGCAGCTCCAGCTCCACCACGTCGCCTGCGCGGAACGGGCGCCGCACGCGGGCGATCCCGGGGGCCACGGCGGACGTGTCGACGATCTCCCCGCCCGAACGGACGGTCACCCGTGCACCGTCGGCCCAGTGCGGCACGCGGAGCGACAGCGTCCACTCGCCCGCCGAGTCCTCGTCCACCGTGACGCGGATCAGGCCGTCCGCGGGGTACGCGGTGTCGATGTGCAGCGACACCGTTCGTCCGTCGCCGAGCGCGGTCCGGATCTCCGCCGGTGCGTATTGATGGATCTGGATGCCATCGGCATCCGCCGTCGCGACGTACGCGTCGAGACTGGCCAGGGTGCGCGCGACGTTCGGCGGGCAGCACGACACCTCGAACCACGGCGCCCGCAGCGACGAGGACGCGCGCGGGGAGGTTCCGTCGGGGTCGGCGACGACGCCCGGCACCCGCTGGTGGAGGGTGTTGGCGTAGAAGAAGCTGCGTCCGTCCGCCGCGGGCGATGTCGCCACCACGTTGTACAGCGTGCGCTCGATGAGGTCGGCGTACGTAGCGTCGCCGTCGTTGAGCAGCAGCCGCCACGAGAACATCACGGAGGCGATGCCCGCGCAGGTCTCCGAGTAGGCGCGGTCCGGGGGCAGCTCCCAGTCGACGCCGAACGCCTCGTCCTGGTGGTGCGAGCCCTGACCTCCGGTGATGTACGTCCGCCGGCCGCGCGTGCGCTCCCACTGGCGGCGCAGGGAATCGAGCAGGGCGTCGTCGCCGGTGTCGACGGCGACATCGACGGCCCCCGCGGCGAGGTAGTTGGCGCGGACCGCGTGGCCGCTGAGAGCCTCGGCGTCCCGCACCGGCACGTCGTCCTGGAAGTAGGTGCGGCCCCACTCGATGTCGCGGAGCGTCTCGTGGCCGCGGCGCGCGACGAACAGGGCCGCCTGTCCGCCATAGCGCGGCTCCCCGGTGACGCGCGAGAGCTCGGCCAGGGCGGTCTCGATCTCGGGGTGACCGCAGAAGGCCGGGATGCCGTCGGGGCCGAACATCTCGCACACGAGGTCGGCGGCGCGGCGCGCGACGGTCAGGAGGCCGTCATCGGCGCCCGGCCGGGTCCGCTCGCGCGCCACGGCTGCCTGGAAGAGGTGCCCGAGGCAGTACAGCTCGTGCCCCCATTCGAGGTCGGACCAGCGGGGCTGCTGTCCGGCGCGGCCGAACTCGGTGTTCAGATAGCCGTCCGCCTCCTGAGCGGCCGCGACGCGGGTGACGACGGCCCGGAAGGTCCGCTCGAGGTCGGCGTCGTCGCTGCGCCCGATCTCCCAGGCGGCCGCTTCGAGGAACTTGTAGACCTCGGAGTCGGAGAACTCCCGTCCGCGGCGGCCGGCGGGGAGGAGGCCCGCCGCGGCGAGGTCGAAATTGGGCAGCCAGCCCTCGGACTCCAGGCGGCCGAGGACGTGGCCGAGCGTGTGGGCGGCGTTGACGCGCTGCCGCTCGCCCCAGAACCCGCCCGTGATCCGGACCTCGCCGAGACCCAGCGGGCGCAGGGCCGAGCGGGGCGGGACGACGGGGGCGATCACGGTTCCGGAGGAGGCGACGTCGAGAGGGTGGGCGGGGAGAGTGGTCGACATGGTCATCCCTTGAAGGCGCCGGACATGAATCCGCGCACGTAGTGGCGTTGGAGGATCAGGAACAGGACGATGCAGGGCAGGGCGAGCACGACGACACCGGCCTCGGTGACGCCGTAGTCGATGACGCCCATCGTCTGGCCGCGCAGATTCGCCACGGCGAGCGGCAGGGTGATGCGCGAGGTGTCGTTGATGAGGATCAGGGGCGCGATGAAGTCGTTCCAGGCGGTGAGGAACGCGAACAGTCCGACCGTGATGAGGCCCGGCTTGACCGCCGGCAGCAGCACGCGCCGCAGCGCGCCGAAGCTCGTGCACCCGTCGACGAGGGCGGCCTCGTCGAGCTCGCGGGGCACGGACTCGAACGAGATGCGCATCATGAACATCGAGAACGGCAGCTGGAACATCGTCAGCACGAGCGCGACGCCGACGAGGGAGTTCTGGAGCCCGACGGCGGTGAGGATCACGTAGAGCGGGATCAGCAGCGTCGCGTACGGGACCATCAGGATCGCCAGCACCAGCAGGAAGAGGAGGTTCTTCCCGGGGAACTGGAACCGCGCGAACGCGTAGCCCCCGAAGAACGAGACGGTGAGCGTCAGAACCACCGTGAGCAGCGACACGAACAGCGAGTTCCCCAGGTACACCCAGATGCCGGACTGGAAGTTCGCCAGCGTGACGTAGTTGCCGAACCCCCACCCTTCGTTCTGGCTCGTCCCCGCCTGGGGGCTGACGGATGCCACACCGGTCCAGACGAGCGGGTAGAGGAAGATGATCGCCAGGGCTCCGGTGAAGATCTTCGACGGGAGCCCCCACAGGACGGGCCCGCGAGCGCGGTGACGTCCGTTCGAGCCCGGGGCCACGATCGCGCGGGTGCTCAGGGTCGCCGGGCGAGCCGGGGTGTCGGTCAGAGCCACGTCAGGCCTCCTCGGTGCGACGGAACGCGCGCAGTTGCACGACGTTGATGACGACCAGGGCGAGCAGGATGATCACCGAGAGCGCCGCGGCGATGCCGAGGCTGTTCTGGCCCTGGAAGGCGATGTTGTAGATGAGCTGGACCACGGTCATCGTGCTGTTGTCCGGCCCGCCCTTGGTCAGGATGTAGAACTGGTCGAACGCCAGCAGCGAGCCGGTGACGCACATGACGGTGGTCAGCGCGAACGTCGGCCGCAGCAGCGGGACGGTGATGTCGCGGAAGATCTGGCCGCGCGAAGCGCCGTCGATGCGGGCTGCTTCGTACAGCTCCTCGGGGATGCCCTGGAGGCCGACCAGCAGGAGCAGCATGTAGAACCCCGCGAAGCGCCAGACGATGAGGAACACCGTCGACCACAGGGCGCCCTCGGGCGTGCCGAGGAAGGTGATGCCCCACGACTTCATGAGGCCCGCGAAGGGACCCGCGATGGGGGAGTAGAGCACGTAGAAGAGGAGGGATGCCGAGGCCAGGCCGAGCGCGCTGGGCAGGAGGAAGGCGGTGCGGAGGAAGCCCTTCCACCGGCTCGACTCCTGGACGAGGAGCGCGAGTCCGAGTCCCAGTCCGATCAGCAGGACGGTCGTGATCGCGGTGTAGAGCAGCGTGAAGCGGACCGACTCCCAGAAGAGCCGGTGGTTCACGGCATCCACGAAGTTCTCGGGCAGGTTCGGGCCCATGTTTCCGCGCAGGAGCGGCCACTCCGAGCCCGACATCTGGAGCACGAGCAGCAGCGGGATGATGAACAGCGCGAGCACGAACAGCGCCGTCGGGGTGGCGTAGAGCCAGCCCTGGAGCGGGCCGCCCAGGGCGGAGCGGGCGTAGCGCTTCCGCCGGACAGGTGTGGAGAGGGCCACGTCATTCCTTCCGAAGGGGTGGGGCGCCGCCGTCGTCGGCGACGCCCCACCGGGACTCACTGGGCGAGGACCGCGGTGATCTCGTCGTTGTCGGCGTCGATGCTCGAGCCGTCACCGAGGACCGCGTTGCGCACGAGCGTCAGCCAGGGGCTGCCGGGAGCGTTGAACGCCTGCTGGAAGTTCAGCGCGACGGGCGTCTTGCCCTTGCCGGCGACCTCGTTGATCGCGACCTGGCGCGGGTCCTTCGACGAGTACTCGTTCGAGGCGAGGTCGGAGCGCGAGACCGTGCTGCCGTCCTTGGCGAGGACACCCACCTGGGCGTCCTCGGAGGTCAGCCACGAGAGGAAGTTCCACGCCTGAGCCGACTGCTTCGAGTCCTTCGAGACGCCGATGCCGTCGCCGCCGACGAAGGTCGACTCGCCCCCGTCGACACCCGGGATGCCGGCGACACCCGCGTCGAAGGTCAGGCTCGACAGGAGCGTGGCGGGGAACGGCATGATGCCGACGTTGCCCTCCTGGAAACCGGCGACCCAGGTCGCCCCGGTCTCGTCCGCGGAGCCGGGAGCCACGGCGCCGGATGCCTCGAGGTCCTTCCAGGTCGAGTACACCTTCTTCGCGGCGTCGTTGTTCAGCAGCGACGCGGTGCCGTCGGCGTTGAGCACCTCTTCACCCGAGGCCCAGATCGACGGGAACCACGTGAACAGGAGGCATCCGCCGCAGTTGAGGCCGGTGGAGGTGCCGGAGACACCCGGCTTGTTCAGCGCCTGGACGGCCTCGGCGGTCTTGGCGAAGTCGGCGACGGTGGCGGGGGCCTTCTCCGGGTCGAGTCCCGCTTCCTTGACGAGCTCCTTGTTCCACATCATGACGGAGAGGTCGAGCACGAACGGCAGGACGTACTCCTTCCCGTCGAGGGTGCCGGCATCCAGGTGACCCTTGTTGATCGTGTCCTTGTACGACAGGCCGTCGATCTGGGGCGTGATGTCCTGGAACAGGCCCTGCTGCACCCAGTTCGGGACGTAGACGATGTCGGCGGCGAACAGGTCGGGCAGTCCTCCGGAGCCGGCGGCGGCGCCGACCTTGGCGACGTAGTCGTCATTGGGGACGACCGTCAGCTCGACCTGGTTCTTGTGGCTGGCGTTGTAGGCCGCGACGAGCTCCTTGGCCTGCTTCTCCAGGGGTGCGCGGGTCCACAGGGTCAGGGTCGCGCCGTCGTCGGTGCCCTCGGCCGGGATGTCGGCGGGGGCGGCGGTGTTGCTGCTGCTTCCGCAGGCGGTGAGCCCGCCGGCGAGGGCGCCCACGGCGAGCATCGCCGTGGCGGCCCGGAGCGCGAAGCTGCGCCGGAATAGGGTCATTGCTGTCTCCTCATTGCTCTTCGTTGAGCGGGTGCCGGATCGGGACCGGACGCCGCTGTCTGGGGGTGGGAATCGAAAGCGCCGAAATCCCTTTCGGGACGCTAACCTGTGAAAGGCTTACCCGTCAATACCGATCCACGGTAACGATTGCGAAACGGAGGACAGATGCCGACCGAGCCCGCCCGCGCGGCCACTCTCAGCGATGTGGCGCGCCGCGCCGGCGTGTCGATGGCGACCGCCTCCAAGGCCCTGAACGGTCGCGGAGACGTGGCCCCCGCCACGCGCAAACGGGTGATGTCGGCCGCCGAAGAACTTTCGTTCACGCCCAACGCCATGGCCCGCGGGCTCCTGGCCGGCCGCACCGGAACGGTCGGCCTGCTCACGAGCGACCTCGAGGGCCGCTTCGTGATCCCCATCCTCATGGGAGCCGAAGACGCGTTCGGCGCCGGCCAGGTCAACGTCTTCCTGTGCGACGCCCGCGGCGACGCGATCCGCGAGCAGCACCACCTGCGCGCCCTGCTCAGCCGCCGCGTGGACGGCATCATCGTCGTGGGGAGGCAGACCGATGCCCGTCCCTCCCTCGGGCAGGAACTCCCGGTGCCCGTGGTCTACGCCTACTCTCCCTCCGACGATCCGCGCGATCTCTCGCTCACGCCGGACAACTACTCCGGCGGACGCCTCGCCGTCGAGCACCTGCTCGCGTGCGGGCGCACGCGCATCGGGCACATCTCCGGCGACCCCACCTATGCCGCCGCTCAGGACCGACTCGCCGGTGCGCGCGCGGCGCTCGCCGCGGCCGGCTCGGACTTCGTGGGCGAGCCGATGTTCGCCGAGTGGAGCGAGAACTGGGGGCGCGATGCGGCGGCCATGCTGCTCGATCGGCACCCTGAGGTGGATGCCATCTTCTGCGGCTCCGATCAGATCGCCCGCGGTGTGCTGGACACCGCCCGCGACCTGGGGCGCGACGTCCCGGGCGACCTCGCAGTGATCGGATACGACAACTGGGAACTCCTCGCCGCGAGCGCACGTCCTCCCCTCACGAGCATCGACGCCAATCTCCAGCAGCTCGGGCGACAGGCCGCGCAGCGGATCTTCGACGCCATCGACGGGGTCGATGTGGGGAACGGCATCCACCAGCTCCCGGTGCGGCTGATCATCCGCGGATCGACGATCGCGCGTCGCTGATTTCGGTCGAAGGCTCGCAGTTTTCGGGAATTCCCGAAAACTACGAAAACCATTGCGGTCGGTGATGAATCCTCTGTAACGTGCCACCGACGTACGCGCCGGTCATCGACGAACGGCGCCGAGAGGAATCACCACCGTGGACCGAATCCCGACGACGCCCCTGCGCATCGGACGAACGGCGGTCGCGGCTTCCGCCGCTGCCGCTCTGCTCCTGACGACCTTCGCCGCCGCACCGGCTCGCGCCGCCAACACCGACATCGGGTACCCGACGTTCACCGGCAGCGCTCACCCGGTGCCGGACACGGGAGTGACCTACACGCCGGGCAATCAGATGCGGAAGATCTTCGACGCGGACGTGGCCGCGGGCGCCGGCTCGAGCACCGACGCCGACTTCTGGATCGACCGCATGCTCGCGCGCACCGGCGACGCCGGCAGCTTCGGCGACAACAACCAGTGGCTGTTCACGCGCGGGCGCGCTGCCTTCATGAAGGAGCACGACCCGAGCATCCTCGGCTTCGGCGGGCAGCTCGCCTACTGGGAGGCCATCGACGGCAGCGGCGGGTTCACCGTGACCGCCCGCATCGGCGGCGCGGACGTCGTCCTCCAGGAGGACGTGGCGCAGCGCAAGCAGACCCCGAGCTACTGGCGCAGCGTGCACCGCGACGCGGCGTCGGGCCTCGAGGTCGTGCAGACGAAGTTCATCACCGACGGCAACGTGCTCGTGACCAACCTCGACCTGCGGGCGACGGGCGGCGCGCTCGACGTCCAGCTGGTGGCATCCTCGTCCTTCACCCCCGACGTCGAGGGCGACGAGCGCGTCGGTCACGTCAACGCCCTGAACAACCTCACGAAGATCTCGCCGCGCCTCTCCGGCGACGGCTTCGCCCCCGACGGCGACGCGCTGACCCGCACCGTCAGCGTTCCCGCGGGCGGAGACGTCACGGCGAAGGTGCAGCTCGGCCTCGTGACCGACGAGATCGCCGCCTCGCGCACCGAGTACGACACCGTCCGGGCCGCCGCTCCCGCGCAGGCCTACACGGACCACGTCACCGCCTACAACCGGTGGTGGGCCGAGAACGTGCCGTACCTGGACACGCCCGAGGACAACATCGACAAGACGCTCTTCTACCGCTGGTGGCTGATGCGGTTCAACTTCCTGGATGCCGACATGCCGGGGAACACGTACCAGTTCCCCGTCGCGATGGAGGGCGTCCTCGGGTACAACAACTCGATCGTCCTCACGACCGGGATGTTCATCGACGACCTCAAGTACTTCCGCGACCCGATCTATTCGTACGGGCCGTGGGTCTCGACCGGCGAGACGAGCAAGAGCTACAAGTTCGTCGACAACCCCGGCGACCCCGCGAACTGGTCGAACAGCTACACGCAGTACATCTCCGAGGCGGCGTGGCGCTCGTACGAACTGCACGGCGGCCCGTCGGTCATCGCGAAGAACCTCGCCGAGTACGCCGAGGACGACGTCAAGGGCCTCCAGGACGCCTACGACTTCAACAAGAACGGCCTCATCGAGTACAACTGGGGCGCCATGACCGGGAACGACGCGGATGCCGTGTCCTTCCACTGGAAGGGCGGTTACCAGGACCGCGCCGAGAATGCGTACCTGTACTCGAACGCCCTCGCCTCCGCCGCCGCGTATCGGACCGCCGGTGACGACGCCAAGGCCGACGAGATGGAGGCCTTCGCGCAGAACATCAAGACCCAGGTCATGAAGGTGCTCTGGAACCCGCAGGACAAGCTCATCGAACACGCCATGGCCAGTAACGGCGAGCACGTCCCGTGGAAGGAGATCAACAACTACTACCCCTTCTCGGTCGGCCTCGTGCCGAAGCCCGGTGACGCCGACTACAAGGACGATTACGTCCAGGCCCTCCGGCTCTTCGCCGACGACAAGCAGTACCCGATCTTCCCCTTCTACACCGCGAACCAGGCCGATCAGGCCGCCTACAACGCCACGGGTGGCCAGGGCAGCAACAACTTCTCGGTCATCAACTCCACGGTGACCTTCCGGATGCTGTCGAAGGTGCTGCGGGACTACCCGACCGACGCGATCAACGCGGAGTGGTACAAGAAGCTCCTGTACTGGAACGCGTGGGCGCACTACCAGAACGGCGGCGACAACCGCCTGCCCGACCAAAACGAGTTCTGGGCCAACGGATCGGCCGACCCGCAGAAGATCGACTACCGCTCGTGGATCCACCACACGATCCTGGGCGCGACGAACTTCACCATGATCGAGGACACGATGGGCCTCCGACCGCGCAGCGACGCGAAGATCGAGCTCGACCCGATCGACATCGGCTGGGACCACTTCACCGCGAACAACATCCGCTTCCGCGACCGCGACCTGACGATCACGTGGGACGCGCCGGGTGGCACCCGTTACTACGGCGACGACGTCCCCGAGGGATATTCGGTGTTCCTCGACGGGAAGCTCGCCTTCACCGTCGACAAGCTGTCGCACGTCGTCTACGACCCGGCGACCGGGACGGTCGACGTCGTCAAGGGCGACGCGAAGGTCACGACCGCGACGGCGTCGTCGGTCCAGGCCCCGCAGGACGTGCGCTTCGCCGACGACGCCCGCGTCGTCGACCTCTTCGCGAAGGCGGGCGCGGACGTGCGCTCCGCCAGCACCGGCAGCGCGAACCTGGCCGTCTCGGCGACCGCGACCTTCTCGGCCGCGGGCCGGGAGCCCTCGGGAGCGGTGGACGGAACGACCATCAACGAACCGTTCTGGGGCACCGCGGGGTCTCCGAACGCGAAGGACTCGCTCACCGTCGACCTCGGCGGCGAGAAGTCGTTCGACGACATCCGCACCTACTTCTACGACACCTCGTCCTCGGCGACCGCGCCGGGATACGCGGAGCCGTCCGTCTACACCCTCGAGGTGCGTCGGGGCGGACAGTGGTCGGTCATCCCGCAGCAGGCCCGCACGCCGGCCTACCCGCGCGCCAACTACAACCACGTCCAGTTCCCCGAGGTGACGGGTGACGCGGTCCGGTTGACCGTGACGCACGCGTCCGGCGCGAAGACCGGTGTGAAGGAGCTGCAGGTGTTCCGTACGGGCCTGGAGGCACCGGCATCCACGAATCAGGCTCCGCTCGTGACCGCGTGGCAGGACCGCCAGGCCTCGGTCGGTGGCGCCGCCGCCCTCGTGGGAACGGTCAAGGACGACGGGCTTCCCTCCGGCGAGGTGTCGTCGCGGTGGAGCGTCGTGAGCGCGCCCGAGGGGGCGACGGTGCTGTTCGACGACGCCTCGGCGGCGTCGACGACCGCGCGGTTCTCCGACAAGGGGCAGTACGTGCTGCGGTTGACGGCGGAGGACGGCGAGAAGACCTCGCAGACCGACGTCACGGTGCAGGGCGATCCCGTCACGACGGGGACGAACGTCGCCCCGGATGCCACTCCGTCCGCCGAATACACGGCGGGCTGGAACAACGTCAACGCGGTCAATGACGGCAAGGTGTTCTTCGACGGCGGCAGCCAGAGCGACATCTGGGGCACCTGGTCGGGCAATCACCCCGCCACGCGCTGGCTCCAGTACGACTGGAAGACGCCGCAGCGCGTCGCGGGCGCCGAGATCGCGTTCTGGAGCGACCAGACGGATCCCGCCTCCGCGGACGGCGTCAACATCCCCAAGGGGTGGAAGGCGCAGTACTGGACCGGCTCGGCCTGGGCCGACGTCACCGGTGCGTCCGAGTACACGGTGAACCGTGACGCGGTGAACACGCTGACCTTCGATCCGGTCACGACGACCAAGATGCGCGTCGTCCTGCAGGCCGCGGGCACCGGACCGTACGCCGCGGTCGCCGTCAGCGAGTGGAAGGTCTTCGCGGACGCGCCCACGTCGATCGAGCCGATCGACGTCCGCACGGCGGTGGGGACGAAGCCGACGCTGCCGGCGACGGTGGATGCCACCTTCTCGGACGGCAGCCACGCCGACATGCCCGTCACGTGGGCCGAGGTGACCGACGCCCAGGTCGCCGGCGAAGGCAGCTTCGTGGTGTCGGGCATCGTGCCCGGCTCTCCCGTGGCGGCCAAGGCGACGGTGTGGGTCCGCGCGACGGCCCCGGGTCAGATCAACCAGGTGGATGCCGTGACCACGCGCACCCAGCCCGGTGTCGCCCCGGTGCTCCCGAAGGCCGTGGGCGTGCTGTTCAACGACGGCTCGCGCCAGGATCTGCCGGTGACGTGGGACGCGGTCGCCGCGGACTCGTACGCCGCGCCGGGTCGGTTCACGGTCGCGGGTACGGTGCAGAGCGACCTGCCCGGCACCAAGGTCGCTTCGGCCGCGGTGACCGTGGGCGGTGGCGGCGAGGACACGACGGCGCCGACCGTGTCCTTCCAGGTCTCGCCGGCGGCCCCGGGCTCGGGCTGGTACACGCAGGCGGTGAACGTGGGTGTCACCGCGACCGATGACCAGGACGCTTCCCCGCGGATCGAGGTGCGTGTGGATGCCGGCGCCTGGGCGTCGTACGGGGGCACGGTCTCGGTGACGGGCGACGGCGTGCACGTGGTGCAGGCGCGGGCGACGGACGCCACCGGCAACACGTCGCCGGTGGCGGAGCAGACCGTGCGCATCGACGCCACGGCCCCGGCCGTGGAGGTCACGACGGACGCGGTCTCGCGCACGGTGAAGGCCTCCGCGACCGACGCCGGTTCGGGTGTCGCCTCGATCGAGTACCGTCTGGCCGACTCCGGCGACTGGGCGGCGCTGACGGGCCCGGTGCTCGTCGGTCTCGACGAGACGACGGTGCAGGTCCGCGCCACGGACACGGCGGGCAACGTCTCGCCGGTCGTCGAGCGCACGGTGCCGAAGGCGGACGGTTCGCAGAAGCGCAACGTCGCTCTGCTCGCCACGCCCACGGCATCCGGGACCGCCGCGTGGAACAAGGTCACGGGCCTGAACGACAACGTGCAGCCGACCTCGTCGGGCGATGTCACGCCGAACGACAACGCGAACGTGTGGGGCGTGTGGCCCGCCGTCACCGACCAGTGGGTGCAGTACGACTGGGCGGAGCCGGTGACCATCGGCGAGCTCGGGGTGTACTTCGTCTCCAACCTCGACGCCGACGGTTTCGGCATCGACGTCCCGGCGGCGTGGCAGGCGCAGTACTGGGATGCGGCGAAGAACGCCTGGGTGCCGGTGTCGGCGCGCGGTGCCTACGGCACCGCGAAGGACACCTACAACACGGTGTCGTTCGAGCCGGTCACCACCTCGCGCCTCCGCCTCACGCTCGACCCCGTCGGGACCGGGCAGGGCAAGGGCAGCGTGGGGATCAAGGAGTGGCAGGTGTGGGAGCAGCCTGCGACCCCGGTGCCCGACACGCAGGCGCCCGTCGTCACGACGGCCGTCGACCCGGCCGCTCCCGCGAGCGGCTGGTACACCGGCACGGTGAAGGTCTCGGCATCCGCCATCGACGACCGTGACGACGCGCCCGTCGTCGAGGTACGCGTCGGCGACGGCGCCTGGGCGGCCTACACCGCGCCGCTCGAAGTGACCACGGATGGTGTCACCACGGTCTCGTTCCGTGCGAAGGATGCCTCCGGCAACGTCTCCGAGCCCGTGGATGCCGAGGTGAAGCGGGATGCCACGAAGCCGGTGGCCGACGCGGGCTGGAACGCCGCAGCGCGCACGGTGACGCCGACGGGCACGGACGCGGGCTCGGGCGTGGCCGTCGTCGAGTACCAGCTGGGCAGCGGAGCGTGGACCGCCGCCGGCGGAGCCACCGCCGTCGGCGACGCCGCCACGACGGTGCGCGTGCGGGTGACCGACGTCGCCGGCAACGTCTCCGACGTCGCCGAGGTCGTGGTGCCCGCGAAGACCACCGATCCGGGCACCGACCCGGGGACGAACCCCGGCGGGGACCCCGGCTCCGGCTCGGGGGCGGAGCCGACCGGCTCGCTTACGGGCAGCGAGGTGCTGCGGATCGGCGTCGCCCAGGTGGCGCCGGGCGGCCGGCTGCCGGTCTCGGTCAGCGGAGCGGCTCCGGGAACGGTGTTCGCGGTGGAGTTCCGATCCACCCCGGCTCGCCTGGGCACCCTCACGGTCGGCGCCGACGGCACGGCCAGCGGAGTGTTCACCGTCCCGGCGTACGCCGAGGCGGGAACGCACACCGTGGCGCTCGTCGTGCCCGGCGGTGAGCTCACCGCGCAGGTGACCGTGGTCGCTCCCGGGGCGACGTCGTCGCAGACGCCGCCGCTCGCCGCGACGGGGCAGGATGCCGCGGCGACCCAGGGGGCGCTGGCGTTCGGTGTCGGTGTCCTCCTCCTGGGGCTGGCCGTCGCCGTGGTGGCCTTCATCCGTCGCCGCCGCTCGGCCTGACACCACCGGCCGGGGACGGAGCACGTTCCCGGCCGGGCGGTCCGGCTTCCGCGCCGGACCGCTCCCCTCCCGCGCTCGACCGATCGAGCGGGCGGTCACGACCGCCGCGTCACGTTTCGAAGGAGACCTGTGTCCCGTCCCGCTCTCCGCCCCCTGGCGGCGCTCGTCACGACCGGTGTCGTGGCCGGCCTGCTGGCCCTGGCTCCGGCCGGGCCGGCCGGCGCGCTTCCCAACCCGCTCATCGGCGACGGATCGACGTACTCGGCCGACCCCGCCACCCTCGTCGCCGACGACACGCTGTACGTCTACGCCGGCCGCGACGAGGCGGACGCCACGACGAACGACTTCGTGATGAACGAGTGGCAGGCCTTCTCGACCACCGACGTCGAGGGCGGCTCCTGGACGCACTACCCCTCGCTCATGCGCCCCGAGCAGGTCTTCTCGTGGGCGACGCCGGGCCGCGCCTACGCGGGTCAGGTCGTGCAGGGCGGCGACGGCCGGTACTACTGGTACGTCCCGGTGCACGAGGCCGGCAGCAGCTCGTCCGACCCGTTCGGCATCGGCATCGCGGTGTCCGACACTCCGCTCGGTCCGTGGAAGGACTACGCGGGCGGCCCGATCGTGTCGCAGAAGATCCTGGGCAACAACGCCCACAACATCGATCCCACCGTCTACGTCGGCGATGACGGCCGCGTGTGGATGTACTGGGGCAGCTTCAGCCGCCTCTTCGGTGTGGAGCTGGCATCCGACATGAAGACGCTCATCGGGACGCCGACCGAGTTCCGCAGCGGAGTCGACGGCTTCTTCGAGGCAGCCTGGCTCTTCGAGCGCAAGGGCACCTACTACCTCGCCTACGCCGCCAACACGGCCGGGCCCGACAGCTGGTGCACCCCCGCGGTATACCACGCGTGCATCGCCTACTCGACCGCGCCGACGCCGATGGGGCCGTGGACGCCGCAGGGCCGGGTCCTCGCGCCGGTTTCGTCGACGACGAGCCACCCGGCGATCACCGAGTACCACGACAAGTGGTACATCGCGTATCACACGGCGGATGCCGTCGGCGGGAACCACTTCCGCCGATCGGTCGCCGTGGACGAGGTGCAGTGGGACGACTCGGTCGTGCCGGCCCGCATGAAGCCGGTCGTCACGACCCCGGTGCGCGACCCGCTCCTCACTCCCTCCTCGAACGTCGCCGGCTGGGCGACCGCCTCCGCGTCGAACGAACCGGTGCCCACGCAGTACTGGATCGCCGCCCTCAACGACGGCATCGTGCGGCCCAACCCGCTGCCGCCGGACATGTGGGGCTCGTACGCCGCTGACCGACCGGCATCCCAGTGGATCCAGTACGACTGGTCGGAACCCGTGCGCATCGACCGCTCGTCGATCCAGCTCTGGGCGGATCGCGAGCCCGGAAGCGGGGACGGGGTGTCGGCGCCGTCGTCGTGGAAGCTGCAGTACTGGGCGGACGGCCGATGGAACGACGTCGAGAATCCGAGCGGATACCCGACGACGACGGGTGAGATGCACGAGGTGACGTTCTCGCCGGTGACCACGACGCGGTTGCGCGCGGTCCTGAATGCCTCCGCGGGCACGGGCCCGTCGTCGGGCTACTCCGCTCTCGCGGTGGAGGAGTGGACCGCGGAAGCCGTCGCACCGACGGGCGTGGACCCCGCGGCCTCGAGCACGCTCGTCGGAGAGGCGCCCGAACTCCCGGACACCGTCGCCCTGGCCTACGGCGACGAGCGCGTCGCCGCGCCCGTGAAGTGGGATGCCGTCGACCCGGCGGCGTATGCCGCTCCCGGATCCTTCACCGTGAGCGGGACGGCGCAGGGATACGCCGCCGGTCGCGTGAAGGCCACGGTCACCGTGATCGGCACGGACGCCGGGCGCACCAACCTCGCGAAGACCGGTGCGCCGGTCGCCGACTTCACCGCGGGCTGGAACTCCCTCGCGTCGATCAACGACGGCACCATCGTCTACGAGGGCGGCGAGGGGTCGCAGGTGTGGGCGACGTGGGACGACGACCGTCCGGCGAGCCGCACCGTGGGCTACACGTGGGCGGAACCGGTCACGGTCGACGCGGTGAACGCGCACTTCTGGAGCGACGTCCCCGGAGCCGAGGGCGCGGGCAACGGCGTGGCGGTCCCCGCCGCCTGGCACGTCGAGGCGCTCGTGGACGGCGTGTGGACCGAGGTCTCGGGGGCCGGCGGCTACCCGGTCGAGGCCTCGGCCCCCAGTCGCGTGTCGTTCACGCCCGTGACGACGACCGGCATCCGCGTCGTGCTCGACGCGCAGTCCGACGGCGCCACGCACGCCGCGGTCGGTCTGTCCGAGCTCGAGGTGCTCGGTGAGCCCGTGGATGCCACGGCCCCCGAGGTGTCGCTCCAGACGCGCGGTCCGCAGGGGGCCGGCGGATGGTTCGTCGGGCCGGTGACGGTGCGGGCGGACGCCGCCGACGACCGCGACCTGCGCGTCGCCATCTCGGTGGGCGTCGACGGCGCAGCGGCGGCGACCACGCCGAACGTGCGCCGTGTCGACACCGTCGTGCGCCGGGACGGCGACCACACGGTCACCGCCCGCGCCACGGACGCCGCCGGGAACGTCTCGCCCGAGGCGACGGCATCCTTCCGCATCGACGCGACCGCTCCCGCGGTGACCGCGACCCTCGACGCGGACGCCCGGGCGGTCTCGGCGACCGCGACGGACGCCGGCTCGGGCCTGGCCGGCGTGGAGTACGCGCTGGACGACCCCCTCACGTGGATGCCGTACACGGCGGCCGTCGCCGCGCCCGACCTGGAACGGCACGTCGTGTACGTGCGTGCGACGGACGTCGCGGGCAACGTCTCGACCGCCACGGCGGTGACCGTTCCGCGCTCCCCCGACGCTCCCCTGACCGGCAACATCGCGCTGTACGCGACGCCGACGGCCTCGTCCGCTTCCGGTTGGGCGCCCGTCGGTGGCGTGAACGACGGCAGCGTCACGGGCAATCCGTGGGGCACCTGGCCGCGCGTGGGAGAGCAGTGGGTGCAGCTGACGTGGGATCGCTCGGTGACGGTCGACCGCGCGGGCGTGCAGTTCGCGCGCGATGCGGCCGACGACCAGAATGCGGGTCTCATCCCTCCGCGTTCCTGGGTGCTGCAGTATCGCGACGGCTCGGGGGCGTGGAAGGACGTCGCGACTTCCGACGCGTACGGGCGTTCCTCGGACGCGCTCAACGAGGTGCGCTTCACGGCGGTCGAGACCACGGCCCTGCGCGCCCTGATGCAGTCCTGGGGTGCGGCGGAGGGCCAGGGTTCGGCCGGAATCGCGGAGTTCGAGGTGTGGCCCCGCCGCGGACCAGCCGCCGGTGGACACGACGGGGCCGACGCTGACGTTCGGCGCCGCGGATGAACCGAACACCGCCGGGTGGTACCGCGCCGGGGTGGCGTTCGCCGCCACCGCCGTTGACGACACCGATCCGTCGCCGACCGTGCGCGTGCGCGTCGACGGGGGAGCATGGATGCCGCTCACCGACGATTTCCGGGTCGCCGGTGACGGCACGCGGCTGGTGGATGCCGAGGCGGTGGATGCCGCCGGGAACGTCTCCTCGCGCGCGACCCTGACGGTGAAGATCGACGGCGTAGCACCGACGGTGACGACCGCTGTCATCCACGACGCGTCGGGCCATGTGGTCGAGGTGGCCGCGTCGGACGAGCTGTCCGGCGTCGCCTCGGTCGAGCGTCAGGTGGACGGCGCTTGGATCCCGGTGGTCGATGGTCAGGTGGTGCTCGCCGCGGGTGGGGGGACCGTACCCGTTGTGCTGCGGGCGACCGACCTCGCCGGAAACGTCTCGGAGGAGAAGACGGTGACGGTCGACACGGGCACGACCGGACCGGTCGACCCGACCCCGACGCCGACCCCGACGCCGACCCCGACGTCGGCCGCCTCGCCCGCGCCGGGCGGTGAGCAGGACCCGGGGACGTCTGCCGGTGGTTCGGCGACGACCGCGGACGCGGGCTCGGCGACGCTCGCGCGGACCGGCACGGTCTGGCCGCTGGCCGCACTCGCGCTCGCGGTCGTCCTGCTCTTCGCCGGCGCGATCGTTCGTGGTCGGCCGCGACGGGACCGGCGTTAGTGCGTCGCCCTACTTCTTGGCATCCTGTCGCGGAATGATGATCTGCTTCACGATCAGCAGCAGCGAGGCCGTGACGGGGATCGCGACGAGGGCGCCGAGCAGGCCGAGGAGCGTTCCGCCGACGAGCGCGCCGATGACGACGAGCGAGCCCGGAACCGAGATCGTGCGGCTCATGACGCGCGGCGTCAGGACATATGCCTCGACCTGCATGTACACCAGATAGACCACGGCGAAGATGAGGCCGGCGGTCGGATCGACGATGAGCGTGAAGACCGTGGCGGTCGCCCAGAACAGCACGGAGCCGACGAGAGGGATCAGGGTGATCCCGAACGCGAGCGCCGCGAGCAGCGCCGCGAACGGCTGCCCGACGATCGTCAGGACGATGAACGCGAACACCGCGTTGATCAGAGCCAGGACCACCATTCCCGACAGGTAGCCACCGACCGAGTCGGTGATCTGCCCGGTCATCTCCGACACCGTCTCGCGGTTGCGGGCGGGGGTCAGGCGCACGAGCGAGTTCTTCATCGTGGGAAGGGATGCCAGGAAGTACAGGCTCAGCACGAGCACGATGATCGCGCCCGAGATGCCGGTCGCGATGTCGATCCCGACGTGGAGCAGCCCGCCGCCGATCGCGGTCAGGTTGGCCGGGTTGGTGAAGAACGTCTGCACCTCTTTCAGGATGTCGCCGAGGCTGTCGCCGAAGTTTGTCTCGACCCATCTCACGGCGTCGCTGTTGATGGCGTCGTTGATGAAGTTGGGGAGGTCCGAGATGAACTGCGAGATCTGCCGCACGACCGGGGGAATCAACAACCACAGCGCCCCCGCCAGGACGACCGCGAGCCCCCCGAACACGATGACGATGGCCCACGCCCGCGAGATGCCGCGTCGCACCAGTCGCCGCACGATCGGGTCGAGCGCGAGCGCGATGAACAGCGCGATCGCGATGTAGATGAGCACGGTCGACAGGTTCGACAGCGCGAGCCCCAGGAGGATCGCCGTCAGTCCGCCGAGGGTGAGGAAGAACCCGGCGGCATAGGGTCGGGCGATCGCCGACCACACGGGGCGGTCACGCGAGGTGACCTCGCCGGCGTTGGCGCCGACGGCGGAAGGATCGGGGTGCGACGAGCGGCTCATGGTCACACTGTAGGGGTCAGCGGTCGCGCACCGCGGGGCGCGATAGGGTCGCATCCGGAGGACCCATGACCGACGCCGACCCGACCACGATCCTGCAGGGCCTGCGCGGCAGCATCGACAACATCGACGCCGCGCTGATCTTCCTGCTCGCCGAGCGCTTCCGCTGCACCAAGCAGGTCGGTGTGCTCAAAGCGGAGCACGGGATGCCGGCATCCGATCCGGCCCGCGAGGAGCAGCAGATCGCGCGTCTGAAGCGTCTGGCGGGCGAGGCCGACCTCGATCCCGAGTTCGCCGAGAAGTGGTTCAACTTCGTCGTCGCCGAGGTCATCCGGCATCACCGGTCCGCCGCGGGCGCACCCTCCGACGACTGACGCGACACGCCCGGGCCTTGCTTCCGGTGCGGCCGCGTGGGGTGAGAAGCCACGCGCCCGCGCGTGCCACGAGTGTCCGAAGAACGCAAGCCGACGGTCGGTTTGCCAGCCGATCCATCAGCGTGAAACGGTAGAGGAGGCCCCTTGCGGGGCCGCCCACCCGACCAGTCCGCGGTCGCCGGTGCCGACTCGGGGAGTCGCGCCGCGAGCGTACGGTCGGCGGCCAGGACCCGGATCCGACATCCGGTGTCGGAGCGCTCGCACCCCCGGTGAGCGCCGGACGGCTGCCACCCGGGCGTGACCGATGCGGCCACCCGAGGCCGCCCAGGTGCACACAGTGACCCCTCCGCATGCCCTCGCGGCGAAGAACCTCTTCAAGGTCTTCGGCCGCTCCCCACAGTCCGCCGTCGAGAAGCTCCGCGCCGGGGCCCGACGCGACGACCTCGGTGACGCCGGCACCGCCGCCGTCATCGACGCGAGTTTCGACGTCGAGCCCGGCGAGATCTTCGTCATCATGGGCCTCTCCGGCTCCGGCAAATCCACCATCATCCGGATGCTCAACGGCCTGCACGACGCCACGGCGGGCACCGTCGAGGTGCAGGGCGACCCGCTTACCGGCGTGAGCCCCGCCCGCCTGCGAGCCCTGCGCCGCGAGCGCATCGCGATGGTGTTCCAGCACTTCGCGCTGCTGCCCCACCGCACGGTGGCGGCGAACGTCGCGTACCCGCTGGAGATCCGCGGCGTCGGCAAGACCGAGCGGCTGGCGAAGGCGGAGGAGATCCTCGCGCTCGTGGGGCTCGAGGGCTGGGGCGAGAAGCTCCCCTCGGCCCTGTCCGGCGGCATGCAGCAGCGCGTCGGCATCGCCCGCGCGCTCGCCGCCGACACCGACATCCTGCTGATGGACGAAGCGTTCAGCGCGCTCGATCCCCTCATCCGCCGCGAGATGCAGGAGCAGCTCCTCGAGCTGCAGCGGACGCTGAAGAAGACGATCGTCTTCATCACGCACGACCTCAACGAGGCGATGTTCCTCGGCGACCGCATCGCGGTCATGCGCGACGGGCGGATCGTCCAGATCGGCACGCCGGAGGACATCCTCACCGACCCCGCGAACGACTACGTCGAGCAGTTCGTGCACGACGTCGACCGCGCCCGCGTGCTCACGGCGGCGAACGTCATGGAGCGTCCCCGTCCCCGGGTGGATGCCGCCGCCGGCCCGCGCACGGCCCTGCGCCAGATGCGCGACGCCTACATGTCGGCCGTGTACGTGACCGACCGCGACCGGAAGCTCCTCGGGATCGTCACCGACCGGGATGCCGTGAAGCTCGTGCGCGCGGGGGAGAGCTCGCTGCTCGGGCGCCTCCAGCCCGTGCCGCACAGCGTCCGCGAGGACGAGGTGCTCATGAACCTGTTCGTGCCCGCCGTCGAGTCGCCGCTGCCCCTGGCGGTCGTGGATGCCGAGGGACGCCTCGCGGGCGTCATCCCGCGCGTCACGCTCCTTGCGGCGCTCGGCCCCGGCCCCACGGCCACCGAGGAGATCACCGTGCTCCCGCAGCCCGTGCCGTCGGCCGAGATCGACGCCGTGCTGGCTGGTGCGGGCGATGCCCCCGAAGCCATGGCATCCGGAATCGAGGGGGTGCGCTGATGGACGGGTTCCGCATTCCGGTCGGCACGTGGGTCGACGCGGGCGTCGATTGGCTCCGCGACAACCTCTCGGGTCTGTTCGACGTCATCGCCGTGGTCGTCCGCTTCCTCGTCGGGGGACTCAGCGATGTGCTGCTGGCCGCGCCGATCATCGTCGTGATCGTCGTCGCCGCTCTGCTCGCGTGGCTCCTCCGCTCGTGGAAGCTCGCCCTCGGCACCGTCGTCGGCTTCGCGCTCATCCTCGCCATGGGGCAGTGGGTGACCGCGATGCAGACGCTCGCGCTCGTCGTCGTGGCGGCGGCCGTCGCCGTGGCGATCTCGGTGCCGCTGGGCATCTGGTCGGCGCGCAATCCCGCGGTGCGTGCCGTGATGAAGCCGGTCCTCGACTTCATGCAGACGATGCCCGCGTTCGTGTACCTCATCCCCGCGATCACCTTCTTCAGCATCGGCGTCGTCCCCGGCGTCGTCGCGACGGTGATCTTCGCCCTGCCGCCCGGCGTGCGGCTGACCGAACTCGGCATCCGGGGAGTGGATGCCGAGACCGTCGAGGCCGGACACGCGTTCGGTGCGACGCCCGGGCAGATCCTCCGTGGCATCCAGCTCCCGCTCGCGATGCCGACGATCATGGCCGGGGTCAACCAGGTCATCATGCTCGCGCTGTCGATGGCGGTCGTGGCCGGCATGGTCGGTGCCGACGGCCTGGGCAAGGAGGTCGTGCAGTCGATCTCGACGGTGAACCTGCCCAAGGGCGTCGAGGCCGGGCTGAGCGTCGTGATCCTCGCGGTCTACCTCGATCGCCTGACCGCCGCCCTGGGCTCCCGCGCCGCGAACACGTCGTCGCTGTTGGCCGCGCTGGGTCGCCGTCGCGGTCCCGGCGCTCCTTCCGCGACGACGGACGCGGCGAGCGAGGCCGAGCGCGAGGTCGCCTCGCCGCGCCGCGCCCCGATCACGACGGGCGCCTGAATCCCCTGCCTCCCGCCTGCACCACGGAAATCACATACGGAACGGAAGAACACATGAACAAGCGACACCTCACAGCAACCCTCGCCCTCGGCACGGCAGCGGCCCTCGCGCTCGCAGGCTGCGCGAGCGGCAACCAGGCCGAGGGCGGCTCGGGCGAGGGCGGCGGCAAGGGCACGATCACGCTCGGCTTCCTGCCCTCGTGGACCGACGGCCTCAGCACCGCGTACCTCCTCGAGGACCAGCTCGAGAAGCTCGGCTACACCGTCAAGATGCAGACGCTCACCGAGGCCGGCCCGCTCTACGCCGGGCTCGCGCAGGGCGACGTCGACATCTACCCGTCGGCGTGGCCCGAGCTGACCCACAAGTCCTACATGGACACCTACGGCGACGCGATCGAAGACCTCGGGTCTTACTACGACAACGCAAAGCTCACGATCGCGGTGCCCAGCTACGTCGACATCGAATCGATCGACCAGCTCCAGGCGAACGCGGGCCGCTTCGACGGCAAGATCTACGGCATCGAGCCGGGCGCGGGCCTGACGAAGCAGACGCAGGAGACGATGCTCCCCGGCTACGGTCTCGACGGCGACTTCGAGCTCGTGACCTCGTCGACGGCGGCGATGCTCACCGAGCTCGACAACGCGATCGCGGCGCAGAAGGACATCGCGGTGACGCTGTGGCGTCCGTTCTGGGCCAACGACGCGTACGACGTGAAGGACCTCGCCGACCCGCAGGGCCTCATGGGCGACCCGGAGAAGCTCCACTTCCTCGGCACGGCCGGCTTCGCAGAGAAGTACCCGGATGCCGCTGACCTCATCGCCGGCATCCAGCTCGACGATGCGCAGTACGGCTCGCTCGAAGACCTCGTCGTCAACGAATACGGCGAGGGGCGCGAGGCCGAGGCCGTCGACGCATGGCTGGAGCAGAACCCCGCGGCGTACCCCACGCAGCGCGACTGATCCCCGCGTCCCGAGCCCCCTCCGCCACGTCAGGCGGAGGGGGCTTCATCGCCACACGCGAGTCCACGTTCGACCATTCCCGTCCTGACCGAGCACCTTCACACTCAGCCACAGGTGCCGGTGCAGATGCGGGTCTAACGTACGCCATCGCCGATGCTGCAGCTCGACCACCTCGATACGGTGCAACTGCTCTCGGAAGCGACCGCCGGCATCGCGCCGCGCGTTCAGCGCACGCTGCCACGTCAGCAGGATCCGCTCACGAAGCCGGTCCTGCAGCGCCTCGAACTCCGCCGCGAGCTCCGGATTCAGCAGCGCGACCAGGCTGTACGACTTCGGCGCGTTGATCGTCCCGTCCAACACCAGATCCGCATCCGCAGACACCAGCTCCCGGCCCGCCGCTCGCCCGTCTCAGGATCGTCGCCATTGACCCAGCGCGCAAGGCCGGCCCGATCCAGCTGGTCGACGGAGATCTCCCCATCCACCAGCACGAACCGCGACACCTTGCCGGCATCCACATCGCCGTAATGCGCGAGCGCGGCTGCCCCCGACACACCCGTCAGATGCGAGTCGCACGCTCCATGAAAGGCGTACTCCACGGCCTGTCGGACGCCCCGCGACCCGACCCCCCCGCTTCCACCTTTCCAGCCCTCCACGCGCGGCCACAGCGTAGCCCAGATCACATAGTGCCTGCGTGCATCGTATTGAGTGATGATCGATCGGCGACAGGTCCTTTCCCGGCGGCAGGACCTCCTGCCTCGATGAGAGGCAGGAGGTGTCTAGGCGACGGTAGATTGCTTGCCCTGACGGGGGATATGGGGCGCCGAGGACCCCGCGCCGATGTAGCCGCCACGCCCGATAGACCTCGTCACCCCACCGTCGACGCGCCCCGACGGACGCGCACCTTCTGCAGGCGTGCAAGCCATACCGCCCGGCTGGCCCAGCGCACGAGATCGGCCTCGGCAAGGTCGAGCATCGCGTCGACCGTCTGCCAAACTTTAGCCGCGCGCGCTATCTCGGTCTTGACTGCCGTCATCGCGCCCCGCTCTGAGGCCTCGCGTACATTGCGCTGGGCCTCCTCCGCTTCGGCCGCGTATCCCTCGGCGGCGATGACGCGTAGGACCGCAGTAAGGGTCGTGTCGTTTTTCGAGGAGTAGGTGAGGTAGTGGGCGAGCGCTCGCTCAGCGAGGGCGCGTGCTTCCTGGGCGTTATCGAGTAGTCGGAGTGCACGCGCCTGATAGGACATCGCCTTCACGGTGCCGCCATGGTGCACACCGAGCACGTCCTTGCGGTTGCGGTATAGCTCGGTCGCGTCCCGCATCACCTTGCGTGCCGCTCTCCGGTCGACTGGACCGAACTCACCGTCGTCGGCGGTTTCCTCGAGCCGGTAGAGCACATTGAGTACCCGGTTGCCCTCGGCCACCAGGGTGAACGGATGACGGGCGCCGAAAGTCGCCTGACGCCATTCCGCGTTGACAGCGGTAATACGTTCGCCCTCTGCCCAGTCGCCGGGGTCGTCTGACCGACGCAGCATAGTTGCAAGGTTTTGAGTGGCGAGCGACAGGCGGAAGTTCAGCGGGTCGCGAACATTGCGCCATCCCCGCCGTGCGAGCGACAAACGGTACGCCGCTATCGCCTCGTCCCGAGTCGCACTTTCGCGGGCGAGTTCGAGGTAGTACGACTCCCAGTAAGCGCGTACGTGCGAATCGTCTTCGCCCAACAGCGTCTGCGCGCTCTCGGCGCGAAGGCGTAGATCCGCGCGACGACGTTCGGCGGTGCGTCGCTCGACGCCGCGCGTGTAGAGCCAATTCTGGATCCTCATACCAAGCAGTACGCCAGTGCGACCGCGCTGCGCTTCGGGGGTATCGCCGAAGTGTGTGCGGTTCGCTGCATCGAGGTGGTTGAGCACCACATCGCTGTCAGTGCGCACCTGGATCGCGATGCGGGCAGCGGCGTACATCGCAGTGAGTGGGGCAGCGAGGAGCGTTCGACGCATCTCGATCATGCGCGCCGCGAACTTGGGGTCCATGGTCTCTGCCGTGCTCTGGGTCTCGGTCATCGTTCGCTCTCCGCGTTCTGGCTGCCGAGCGCACCAACTGCAATGCGCAACAAATGGAACTTGTTGGCAAGGCGCGCCCGTTCCTCCACCTCGGCTGGCGATGGGTCGTCGGCTGACGGCTCAAGGAAGTACCTGCGCACTTGCTCGAGCACGTCGCGGGTAACGATATTCGTACCCGGTCCTCGCGCTCGGAGCCGTCCGAGCGCACCTCCGAGCGCGTTGTTCGCATCGATCCGCGCGACGTTCGCCGCGGAGAGCGCCTCAAGGCTCGGATCGCGAGCCATCATGGCGATCGCGAGTGCTAGTTGGAGGATGATTGCGTCAACGGCGAGACCAATTTGGCTCGCCGGGGTGAGTGACGAGTCGATGTCGCCCGCCTCCACCTTCACGAGTCGCAAAATCGCGCGCAGATCCCAGCCAACCACGAGTGGTAGCGCGCTGCGTGCCCGCAGGAAGTCGACCTGCGTCATCGTGGGGCCATCAGGGTCGCGCAGTGCGAGCGCATCGGCGTACTCAGCGCGGGTCGCGACGGCCAGGCCCGGCCACTCGTGCGCCCAGTCCGTGACGACGCGCACGTAGGCGTGAAGGGCACCCTCGGGCGAGATAGGCACTTCGCGTAAGTAGCGTTCGAGCCCGTCACGATAGGGGAGGAATGTCGCCATACGCGCCTGGTGGTACAGACCCAGGATCGCGCGACCACGGCTGGAGGCATCGTCGGGTGAACCCGCTATGACAACGCCCTCGAGCGCCTCGGCGCCGAATGCGTCTAACAACATATCGAAGTGACGGTGGATCGCCCCGTCACTCACCGGTTTGCTGCGCGAGGCTCCCAGCGCGCGCCCCAAGTGTTCAATGACTACCGGCTGACGGTATTCCAAGTCGGCGGACGGGTCGGAGAGCGCGGCAAGAGCGAGGAACCAGTCCATCGGCGGGTGTTCCCCGCGCGCGGTATCGACCCAGGCGCGCCATTCGTCGAGGATCAACGACCCCGGCAGCGTGATGACGCGCGTTGCCTCAGCCTCGGACAGTCGTTCAGGTCGGCCCACGTCTCCTCCTTCGTTCGTGAGGCCCAGTATTCCGACCCACGGGACCGATAAACGCCCGTTTCCCCATGTTGGTGCCCCAGACGGGGAAACCCCGGCTTCCCTTTCCCCATCGCCTCCAGCATGGGTCGAAATGGCGGCATAAAGCCGCGTTGAGACAGGAGCCACAGCATGGGATGGAAATCGAAAGCAGCAGTCGTGGTGGGCGTAGTCGCTTTGTCGGCTGGAGCTCTTTCGGCCCTGGAACGTCCAACGAATACCTCCGAACTGCAGGAGCAGCAGCGCGAGCAGCAGCTCCAGAATTTGCAGGACGCGAACGAGCGCGAGCAGCAGCGGTACGAAGATGACGCCGATGCTCTGCGCCGCGCGCAGGAGGCCGGCCGTGCCGCATCGGGTGAGCACCGTCCGACGCTCCCTCGTCTCCCTCTGCCAGGCAAGGGGTGATCCGAGATGTTCTTCTCGTTCCCGCCGCGCGTGGGCGACGTCGTGAGGCTCACCTCAGCGTTGGCTCCAGGGCTGTTCAGTGCCGCCCTGCCGATCGGTAGCGTCGGAGTCGTCTCGGCTGTGACGAACGGATCTCTTGTCGTCGATGTCGACGCAGGCTTCGCGGGCACCGTGTCCGTTACGGCCCGCCCTCACCAGTGCCGCGTCGTGGAGCGAGGCACCGGGGTAATCCGGTTCCGTTCGCGGACGGGCGTGCGAAACGCGATGCGCCTTGGTGCACTCATCGTCGTCGTCGCGCCGTTCATCCATTTCGTGGCGAGCTGGTGGCTCGCCACGGGGAGCCTCGACGGACTCCTCGAAAATCTTCCCCTACTCGCTCTCGAATCGGGTGCCGAGGCCGTCGGCTTCGCATTCGCCGATCCGGTGCGCGCAGTGCTCTCGCTCGGCCTCGGCACCCTGCTGTGGTGGCTGGCCTTCGGCCCGCCCCGACGCATCTAGCACCGGTACCTCCCCGCATCATTCCACGCATCGCCCAACCGAAAGGACAGTAATGAACCGCACCATCGCCGCCCTCGCGGCCTCCACCACCGTTGCCGCGCTCCTCACCGGCTGTGCGGCGACGCCCACCTCCACGACAACGCCTGCCGCCTGCGGCGAGCCTGCGGTCAAGACCGACGCGCCGATCTACGCCGTGCTCGCACCGACCGGTGAAACCCTCACCGATGTCGATGCCGATCTGCGCACCGTAGTCGACGCGGCAACCAACGATGGCGCCCAGCTGATCGTGAGCGGCATCGGCGAAAGTGCCCCGTCGTTGATCGTCGACACCGTGCTCGTGGGCGTCGGCGAAAACCCTCTGGCCCGCTCGAAGGACCTGGCGTGCAAACACGACGAGGTGACTGCCGGCCTCGACGTGCTCCGAGGCCTGGCAGTCGACGGCACGGACGTCTTTGGGTCGATCTCCACCTTCGCGGGCAACGTCGGCGACCACGCGACAGCGCAGCTCGTCATCTTCGGCGGCTTCGCACCGGCCCCTGCACTCGCGGATCCGATCGGCACGATCAACACCCTCGCGGCCAAGGGTCTCATGCCCGTGGATTGCACGGGCTGGACCGTCTCCGTCGCTGGGCCCGCCGCAGCCGACCCTGCTGTGCGCGACTTTTGGCTCGCCTATGTCGCCAAGTGCGGCGGGACTCTGGCCGCGGTGACGACGCGTCTAGCCAACTTTCCGAGCGGCACGACAGTCACAGCATCCGATCGATCGCCTGTCGAGATTGACCACCAGGCTGACGTTGTCACCGCGACCGTGGGGGGCGACGTGCTCTTTGACTACGGGTCTTCGACGCTTTCCTCCGGGGCAGATCCCGTCCTCGTCAAGGTGTTCGAGATGGTCTCCACGACCCTCGGCACCGTCCAGATCACGGGCCACACGGACTCGCGTGGCACGGGCAACGAAGCGCTCTCGCTCGCCCGCGGCGAGGCGGTACGCGCGTGGCTCGTCCAGCACGGCGTCGACCCCGCGCGAATCGCGCCGGTACGCGGGGCGGGCGCTTCCGAACCCGTCGTCGCGAACGCTGTCACGGAGGCCGAGCACGCCGCCAACCGGCGCGTGACCATCTCCGTCATCCCGTCCGCCTAACCCGCACCATCCACACCCGAAAGGAATGATCATGACCACCACCCCTTCCCACCGCTCGATGCTTTCGAGTGACCGTCGCACCTACGTCGGCGGGTACGCCGACGACCGCGTCGCCGAGATCGGTACCCAGGACGGCTCCGCGAGCGTTGGCGTCACCGACATGTTCGGCGCCAACACCACCGCGCACGGCGCCGGCCTCGTCGCCACCGCTCATGCCGCTCAGAAAGGCCTCATCGGGCACGAGCTCGCCGGCGTTCTCGGCGCTCTCGACGCGCTCCGTCACGACGTGAAGGCCCGCTACGGTGCGACAGTCGCGACGTTCACACAGTCGCTCGGGCGCATGGTCGACGCGTCAATGCACCGAGCAAACATGGCGTTTCAGCGCACGGCCCTCGGGCTAGGCGCCCCGCATGCATGGGCGCCGTTCGCGTTGCTCGCTGTGCTCATCGTGCTCTTCCTCGGCGAGATTGGACTGCTCGCCAGCGCCTTACAGTCCATGGGGCTGAGCGATGTGCCACTCATCCCCGGTGTCTCTCTGACCGACGAGCTGCATATTGCGGCTTTGGCGACTGTCGTGTCGCTCGCCCTCGTCTCGCACGCGGTCGGCGATACGCTCAAGCACCTGAAGACCGATGCCGATGTCCGTCGTCTTGAGATTGTCGATGAGGTGCGCGCCCGGCTGCCAAAGCCGTCACGCTTCGCCATGACGATCGCAGGCGTCGCCGGGATCTGCGGCATCGTGGCCGTGGCTGGCATGGTGATGATCCGGGGCGAGTACCTTGCCGAAAGCGGATCGCAGATCACTTCCGCTCCATTCATCCTGATCCAGCTCGCACTGCTGGCCGCGGCTGTATTCACGGCGTACTTCTTCTCCGACCCCACCGCGGCCGCCTACCGCCACGCAGTCAAGGTAGAGAACGAGCGCGTCGCTGAAACAGAGCAGCACTTGAGCATGCTGGAGGGCACTTGTCGCCGAGCACAACACGATCGCCGACACACGCGAGGCTGAGATCCGCGGCGCCGTGCAGCACGCGCTTGTCGACCAGGCAAACGCGATGCGCCAGGCACTGCACCTCTACCCGCGGGCGGTGCTCCACGGGCTTCCCGAGCCCGTGGTCGACAAGCTCTTCGCTGCGGGACACCCGGCGGTGGAGGCGAAGACGGCCGAGCAGGTGCGCGTCGAGCTGGTCGGCAAAGAGGCCTCGGTGGTCGCGCCGCTATCGGCCGAAGAGTGTCAGAAGGCGTTCGCCACGGCTGTGGCACAAGTCGGCGCACGTGAACAGAAGCTGCGCGCGCTTCTGGACGAGCGCGTGCTCCCCACACGTCCCGCTGACGAGTTCAACTACGCCGTGGCGGAGGACGTCCCCGGAGAGCCGGAGTATGCCGAGGGAACGGAGACGCAGCCGGATGCGACAAGTACGGATCCTGAAGCCCAGGGGCTCGCGCTCCACCCGGTCAAGCCCGCGCACGAGGACGACAACACCGAGGAGTCCGCCGCGTGAGCGTCGTCCAGCGCGACGCGTGGGTGACGGTGGGTCGGGCGGGCATTGTGCCCGACCTACCGGTGCGCGCCTCCCATCGTCGTACCGCGGCAAAGCCCGTATCCCTCGCGCCAATTCGCGGCGCGGCGCGCGCCGAGATCATCAGGCGGGTCGCTGCCTCGACGACGGCCTACCTCGTCGATCGGTCGGGGAGCATGTACGGCGCATGGGGCGACCCGAGCGACGTATGCGGTGCCGCGTGCGAGAGCGTGCTGGGCTTGCAGCGCCGCTCGGGCGGGGGTCGTGCGGTGATCGTGCCGTGGGGGTCGACCGCACCGGCAGAACTCGTCGTCGGGCCCATCGACGTCAGGACGGGCGAGAAGAAGCTCACGACGGCACTGCGCGAGCACGGCTCCCTCGGCGGAAATGACATGAGTGCCGCCCTTCGTCGCCTCGCCGAGGTCGCCGATTCGGGTGCGGACGGGGAGCGAATTGCGACATTCCTCATCACCGACGGCATCGAGACCGTCACCGACGAGATTCGAGAAGGGGTCCGTGCCCTCCCAGA
Organism: Microbacterium sp. SLBN-111; assembly: GCF_049739645.1. Taxonomy (NCBI): domain Bacteria; kingdom Bacillati; phylum Actinomycetota; class Actinomycetes; order Micrococcales; family Microbacteriaceae; genus Microbacterium; species Microbacterium sp. SLBN-111. The sequence goes on along the minus strand of NZ_JBMGQH010000001.1, from coordinate 1,152,408 downwards.
TCGGTCGGTGCACCTCTGCCTGATCGACCGCAGGGGCGGCTGCGGCCCCGACCTCGAAGCACAGTGGCGTACCGTCGAGTTCGGCTCATTCACAAGGTTCGCGAAGCTAGACGTGGGCTCAGTCGCGCGCGAAATGGCGGCGCTGTACGCCGGCGCTCTCGGACTCCCTCCGTCGTGACCTATCGGCCCGGGATCGCCGCGCGCTTAGCAGGGGAGATCACAGCTGCTGGCGCATGCTCCAGCACCCCGCAACGCCCAGAGGATGCGAAGGCCATTCCACGCTCGTAGTATCGTGCTACATCTGCTCGGCGCAGCCGCGCGTCCGGGGTAGTGCATCCATGCGGCCGGGGGCCTGGGCCTCCAAAACCCAGGCTTCCTGGCCCCTTTCTTCTCCCACACCCGTGGAACCTCGTTGATGAGCTGGTGGGCCATTCACCCCCGCAGCCGGGTGCGCGGCGTGTGCGGCGTCAGGCGCCGCGTCGACGAGCTACTGAACATCGGTCATGGCGTGCCCCTCGGAGCGCGATTGGGTCGTGTTGACTCGCTCCTATGATCCAAGCACGCGTGGGGGGTCCAGACCTCGCCGCAATCTACGAGACATGGGTTCAGGCACTCGATGTGGCTGTGATGCAACACGACCGGTTCACAGTGCGCGACGGTAGCGACCTGCTGCGCGATGCCGACGCCTTGCGCGGCGTAGAACACATCCAAACTATCCAAAAGGGCATCCAAACAGCGGCCTTTCAGCTACTCGCTGCTGTCGAGATGCACGAAGTATGGAAGCCGCGTTCAGCCGTTCCCGCTCTCGCGCGAGCGGCATTGGAAACTGCGGCAACCGCAGCCTGGACGCTCTTCCCGACAAACCCCGCACGTCGACTCGAACGGTGCGTGTCCCTCCAGCTTCAGAACAACTATGACGAGCAGCAGTTCCGCGGAGCTGGATGGCAGTCTGAATACTCGCGTAGGCGGACCAAGCTTCTAACCACAGCCGACACCCTGAGCATCCCGAGGAGCAGGTTCAAGTCGTTCAGCATGACCAAAGTCATGTCCGACGTATCCGGTGAGCTGAATATCCCTGGCCTCAGTCCTCTCTGGTCCCTGCTATCGGGTCTGTCGCACGGCCGGCATTGGGCGATTCATGAGGCCGCCGGCAGCCCGACAGACTTTCTTCCGGCCACGCGAGTTCTGAGCGTGCCGCGCGAAGCTTTTGGGCGCCATCAGCTCCACGTCGCCGCCGTCCTTGACGCGGCCGTGGCGCTGTGGAACGAGCGATCCGGCAACACGGGTGTAAGCGCCATGCCGCTCGTCGGAGTGTCGGTAGATGTCCTACTCCATGGCCACTACCCGGCCCGCGAACCGCACTCAGATACGGCTAGGCCGTAGTCCCCGACGGCGCTTCGCACAGGTCATGTACACCGCCGATCACAGTCCTGACGCCTCGTTCTCGGCAAGTTCAACTATCCACTTGGGCGTCGCGCGTCCGGCCTTCCGATCCGCGATCACGCGAATTCGTGCAGCCGCCGAGGCATGCGAGGCCGCAAGCGTGATCGAGCTGTCTAGGGCGTCATCCTTCTCATAGTCGGGCGGTAGTGAATGGTGGGTCTGCTGCACGATTGGGTGACAGTGGGTAGTCAGGCCGCGAGGGCCAGGGTCTTGGTCATCATGGTCTCGAACTCGACCGGGGTCAAACGGCCGAGACGGTCTTGGCGGCGTCGACGATGGTAGGTGCGCTCGATCCAGGTGACGATGGCGATGCGGAGCTCTTCGCGAGTGGTCCAGGAGCGCCGGTTGAGGACGTTCTTCTGTAGCAGCGAGAAGAACGTTTCCATCGCGGCGTTATCCCCGGCGGCGCCGACTCTGCCCATCGACCCGACCATGCCGTGGCGCGTGAGAGTGCGCAGGGCCTTCCGGGAACGGAACTGGCTGCCCCTGTCGGAATGGACGATGCAACCGGCGACGTCGCCGCGGAGCGCGGCTGCGTTGTTGAGCGCGTTCACGACCAGGCGGGACTTCATCCGGGAGTCGATGGAGTACCCGACGATCTTGCTCGAGAACACGTCCTTCACGGCGCAGAGATAGAGCCTGCCCTCGGCGGTGCCGTGCTCGGTGATGTCGGTCAGCCAGAGCCGGTTCGGGGCGTCCGCGGTGAACACCCGCTGGACGAGGTCGTCGTGGACGGGAGGACCGGCCTTCTTCCCCTTCCCGCGGGCCTTGCGCTTGCCGAACGCTGACCACCAGCCGTTCTCCGACGCGATCCGCCACGCCGTCCGATCCGCCATGCCCTGACCGGCGTCGCGGGCCTTATCAGCGAGGAGACGGTGCCCGAACTCGGGATCGTCGCGGTGCGCGTCGAAGAGCGCGTTCGCGCGGTACGCCTCCACCAACTCCGCTCGCGTGATGGGCTGGTTCAGCCACCGGTAGTACGGCTGGCGGGAGAGCTTGAGGACCCGGCACGTCACCGTGACAGGAATCCCGTCACAGGCGATCTCTTTCACGAGCGGGTAGAGCCTTTCCCGGCAGATGCGCCTGCGACAGATACGCCGTCGCCCGCCGCAACACCTCGACCTCCTGCTCCAGCAGCCGGTTGCGCTGACGCAACTCGCGAAGCTCGGCGTCGCGGTCGCTGGGCGACGGCGAGCCCCTCTCGGAGGCGGTCTTCTCAGCACGCGATCGGGCGAGCCACTTCGTGAGGGTCATCGGGTGAACCCCGAAATCGGCGGCGATCCGCTCGATCGTCACGCCGGGCTCACGGTTCTCCGCAACGCGCACCACGTCATCACGGAACTCCTTCGGATAGGGCTTGGCCACGATGGCATCCTTCCAGGCCCACCCCTCGGGGCAAGCCAGATCAGATGTCACCTATCCGTGCAGCAGACCCCAGTATCGGTCACCCGGAGGAGCCGGAGCTGGCGTTCGAGTTCCTGCGCGAGTTCTGGGGTCGAGGCTTCGCAACGGAGGCATCGCGACTGGTCATCGACCTCGCATCGGCCGTCGGCTACGACAGCTTGGCGTCCACTGTCCGCGAGTGGAACACGGCGTCACTCAACGTGCTCGCCAAGCTCGGATTCGTCATCACCGACGAGAAGGAGCGCGACGCAGTGCACGGCGACTCCCTACTGCTCCGGTTACCTCTCCGGCGAAGACGCTCGTAGCCCGGCCAACCATCCCCAAACGAACACCACGAGACGCCGACAAGAATCGGCATGATGCGGCGAGCGACGACGACTTCTAGACCCGCCAGAGGATGAACAGCGGCCTGTAGGAGGAGGTCCGGCCATCGCGACGAGGAGTGAACGACCATCCTGTGCTGTACCAGAAGTCATCTGCCTCTTCAGAGAACGCGTAGAGGGTGTGGTCGGGGTGCAGTTGCTCGAGTAGGCGTATCACCTGAGTGCCAACACCCCGACGAGGGTGCAAGAGGTCTGCTCGCACCTCGATGAAGTCCACCGCTATGGCGTCGCGAGGCAGTTCGACGCCGGCATCTTCGAGGTCTGTGAACCCTGCTCTTGTGCGAAGAAGAGCTCGCGCCACCTCTCGACCTTCGTTCCCGGTAAACGAGTAGGGAAGATGGTCGCGCTCAGGAGCGCGCACGAAAGGATCTAGCCACCAGTGATCTCGGAATCCTCGAGCCGTTTCGTCGTACGGAGACTGGTGGGCCGTCTGTTGCTGAAGTAGATGAGCTTCGATGTGCATGATGCGTGTTGGATGTCGATCAGGGGACAGCGTCGTCTTTTTTCGATGACTTGGCTGGAGTTGTCCGTCGGCGGCGCTTGACGGTCATGGTCTTCTCACGGTTTGCCTTGGTCCAGATTCCGACCGTTGTGTAGACGTTGACGGTCCGCATCATCATCTTCGTGCTCAAGTCGATCGTGGTCTTCGGTTCGGCGTCGAGGATGCCCCGTTCGCGGAGCCCCTTGAACCCCCGGACGGCGGTGGACTCCGACACCCCGTACCATTCCTGCGCGCGGTTGGTGGGAAGCGTGAATCGTTGCTTCTGATCGAGCGAGATGAGGAGCATGATCTTCTCCGCGAGAGTCAGCTTTTGGTCCCAGCCGTCTAGCCAGTACGCGTAGGGGATGGTGACCCATCCTCCGTGCGCGAGTTTGGTGGGACGCGTGTACGGCGCTCCGTCGCCTCTCTCGTGCAGAAGGGTGTACACAGCCTGTCTCTTGTCGCGACCGGTCTCGATGAGCTGAAGTTTGGCGAGCTTGTTGACTGACTTCGACCACTGTTGACGGGCCGATTTCTGCGACGCGGTGAGCGTGAAGCCTGCGGCATGCGCCCACACCAGTCCGGGGTATGAGGCCTCGTGTGGCGCTTTGGAGCTCGCCAGCGCATGGATGAGGAGGTAGGCGTCGAGGGAACGTGGGTCCGTCGTGAACGAGGCGAGACGTGACACACGGCTACCCGAGGGATCGGCTTCACGCAGCTGTACAAAGTCGCTGCGGAGAGGGACCCCTCCACGGCCTGTACCTGACAGCATTGAGACGAGAACGTCGCGGCGGTCAGGGAGTTCGATGTCCTGATGTTTGGGACCGCTAGCGGCCACCTTCGATGACTGAACCATGGTCAGATCTTCACCCTTCGAGCGCCTGTCGGCGTTGCCCCCCGCCCCAAATCGTTGGCGAATCAGACAATACTATGCGATGTCTGCTAGCTCGATGCGAGGTCGATGCCAGTTCGCTGCGATGTCGCGTATGGCGAGTTGGCGATCATCCGCACGTATCGCTCCCGGCGACGACAGCACTCGAACCCGAGTTCGGTGATTGGCGTTGGGGATCGGGCGGGACCCCCTCGGAAGGTGACGACCCCGTGGGAGAATGGATTTCAGAGGGCGGAGACGTGCGACCCGCTCGCTCGGGCAAGAAAAGACCCCAGCCGCTACCAACGACTGGGGTTCAGATCTTGCCTGCCAGGCGGCGGGCATGGGAAGCGTAGATTCCCGATACAACAACTGGATTCTACGCGCCCTTTACAGGGCCTGCAAGCGCGGTCCGCCGGCTTGCGGGCCCTCGGGCGCTCTCATGTCAGCCCCTCTCGTACCGGTCGCACACGACGAGAGGTCAGGTGCTGACGATGAATCGACGAGGTTCTGTCGATAAGAAGCACTCCGACGAACGTGGACAGTGGGTACGGGTGGGGATTCTGATCCTCTTCCGCCTCGCATGCACGATCTGGGAGATGTTGGGCTGAGCCCGGGGCCCCCGCAAGGGGGCCCTTTCTTTGCTCTCCCCCACGAGATGAGGTAGACGGAAAGAAGCGACAGGTTGGCGCCCAAGTGGTGCATGGATGGTATACACGCGATACGCTCGTCGAGCGTCGGGCCGGCTATCGGAACGTTGCACGCCTAGGACCTCGCTGACGCGGGGTCCTAGTTTTTTGCGGAGATCCCTAGGGAGTCCAGACCCGGTCGTGCACGACCATCTCGTTGAGTAATCGCGATCGCGCGCGCGGCGGTGAAGCGGGTGCGGAAGCCCGGGTGCCCCGCGGGCATCGCGAGCACCGAGTCGGGGGTGCGTCCGCGCAGCGGGGGGAAGCCGGCATCCGCCACGAGCTCGTCGTCGAGCACCTCGAGCTCGGCGGTCACCAGGGGCCACGGCTCGTGGGTGTTCGCGGCCCAGATCGTGCGGCCGAGGTGCCTCTCGTGGAAGCCCCAGCGTGCGGTGAGGAACCGCGACGACGGGGTGTCGACCGGGTCGGTGCCGAGGCGCGCTCGCAGGCGGGTGCCCGGATGCCGCCCGGTGTGCCGCCGCGACCGGTACTCGATGAGCGGCCCGTCGGTGCGCACGCCCGCTCGCGCCCAGCGGTAGGGCAGGCCGAACAACGCGCGTGCCGCGAGCACGGGCGCGAGGTGCTCGGCCTCGAGCGTGCGGAAGACGACCCCGCGACGCCCGGCGTCGTCCACGGCGTAGGTGCGGACGTTGATCTCGGTGAAAGTCCCGAGCAGCGGCACCGGCGGGAGCGGCAGGAAGCGGAACTCGCTCAACACGAACGGCACGAGCCCCACCCACGCCGCGCCGTCGTGCACGTCGGGGCGGGTTCCGGCGGGCAGCATCGGCGCGACATCCTCCGGATCGACCCGCCAGTGCACGAACACGGCGCGGTTCCACCGCTGCTCGATGACGGCGCGACCGGGGAGGGCGGGGGCGTGGCGTTCGACAGGCACGGCCCGATTCTCGCCCCGACGCCTTTGCGTGGAGGGACACTGGACACATGCCCCCGTCATCTGCTGCGGATCCTCGGCTCGTGGCATCCATCCGTCGGGGCCGTTGACGCCACATCTCGCAGATTCGCCCGAAGCTCGCAGATTCTGAGCCGGAATCTGCGAGTTCGGCGGGATTCTGCGAGGAACGGTCGCGTCAGACGGCCGGCTCGGGCGGTGTCGCGGACGGCAGCTCCAGCGCGACCTTCTTCTCGAGGTTCTCGACCGCGTCGTCGCTGAGCCAGATGAGGCCATCGAGCTCCTGCCGCACGCGGCGATACGCGACCTGCCGTTCGTTCGGCGTAGCGGCCTGGTCGACGGCGACGCCGAGGAGCTGCTGCGCCGTCTCGAGGCGCTTGCGCTCCTCGGGCGTGAACGCCGCAGTCTTGACGCGCCGCGCGTCGCGTTCGGCGAGTTCGAACGCGACCTCGTAGTCGGTCACCGCGTCGCGGTACTCCTTGAGCCGCTCGGGTGTCGGGGTCTCGCCCGCCGCCGGGCGGAGCGTGTCGGCGACCTTCTTCGCGCGCAGGAACGCGGCGGTCAGCGGCTGCCGCCCGTCGCTCATCGCGGGGTACGAGATGAGCTTCGCGACGTCGAGCTCGTAGTCGAGCCAGCGATGCGTGACGTCGTCGTGCCGCGCCTGCACGCGCGCGAGGCCGTCGCCCGCGGCGGGCACCGCGGCGGGCGGGGCGGGAGTGGATGCCAGGGCCCCGCCGCCCTGCACGCGGATCAGTTCGAGCTGCTCGCGGTGCCGCCGACGGGCGGCGACCTCGCGCTGCTTCGAGATGCGGCCGACCGCCGCCATCGTCATGCCGAAGAGGGGAAAGACGAGCCACCAGTAGTTGCCCGCGAACTCCATCATGTTGCTCACGTTACGCGTCCGGTCCGCTCTTCCGCGCTCGCTTCGTGGCGCGCTCGTTCCATGACTTGGATGCCGCCCGCCCCATGTTCTCCACCGACCAGGCGAGCGCGCGCTGGGCCTGCTCGGCCCAGTCGGACGCCATGCGTCCCCACGCGTCGGTGGAGTCGGAACCCGGGCGGTCGTCGCGACCGTGGCGAGCGGCCCGCTCGGCGCGGTCGAACGCGTGGGTGAGCCCGCGGACGGCGTCGCGGTACGCGAGGAAGTCCGCCGGTTCGAGGCGCGCGGTCGGGGAGGACGGCCGCAGCCACTGCGCGCGTTCGTGCGCGCGGAGGAACTCCGCGAGGAGCGGCGACTTCGGGTCGCTCATCATGGGGAAGTCGATCGCGAGCGCCGGGTCGGTCTCGTACGCCATCCAGCGGACGAGGACCGCGTCGTGCTCCCCGAGCAGCCGCGCCACCGGGAGGGGAGCGCTGCCCGCGCGGATCGCGGGGAGCAGCGCCTTCGCCGCGCGCACGCCCGCGCGACGGGCCCGGACCTCGGCCGCGGCGGCGCGCAGCTCGCGCTGCGCGTCGACCAATCGCTCGCGCGCTCTCGACACGGCATCCGGCGAGACTCGGGATGCCGCCCGCTCGGCCTGCGCGCGCATGACCTCGGCATCCGCGATCTTGACCTCGGCGCGACCGCGAGTGAGCGCGTGCCGAGCGTGCTGCAGGTCGAGGAGCGCGGCATCCAGTTCCAGGCGCCGGGCGGCCGACTTGCTGATCGGGCGGTTCGCCCACGTTCGCGCGGCGCGGTCGGTCGTGGAAGCGCCGGCGGGGAGCGCGCGGCGCCGTGTGCCGCGCACGCCGATCCAGCCGACGGTGCCGGCCCCGGCCGCAGCCGGCGCGATCCACCACCACTCGGCCATCAGCGCTAGGAGCGGTTCCACGCCCTCATGCTACGTCGGTGTCCTGGCATCCCGCGGGGAGTTTCTCGTCCGGGGTCGCTCTCGCCCGGCGCCTTGTGGGTGCGGGGCTGCTCTCGCACGGCGCCGCGCGCGCTCGGCGCCGCGCGCGCTCGGCGCCCCTTCGCCGATAAACGCTTCTCGCGGCAGGAAACGCCCTGCCGGCGCGTTTCTTGCCGTGGATCGCGTTTATCGCGGGGGTGGGCGGCGGGGTGCCGCGGCGCGCCCGACTACGGTGCGCGCACCCGCGCCCGACCGCGGCGCGCTCAGCCGCGCCGCGCTCAGCCGGGTCGCGCACCCGCGCTCAGCCGCGGCGCGCTCAGCCGGGCCGCGCAGGCGCGGCCGGCCCGCGCGGCGGAGGTCAGCGCGCGATGAGCGCCAGGAGCGTCGCGCCGCCGCCGGTGAGGATCAGGGCGCCGATCACCACCCACGCGGTGATCTTGACACGGTGCTGACGGCGCGCGTCGAAGTCCGCCATGTCGTCGTCGTGATCGGCCATCGGCGACTCCTTCTCGTTGGGCGGGTTCCCCGGACGGCTCAGGCGACGGGCTCGGTGACCGTCGGACCGAAGACGCCCGGAAGGGTCTCGGTCGACAGACGCCGCAGCTCCGACACGGGAACGGTGAACACGTCCTGGATCTCCAGCGTCGCCTCGGCGCCCGGCTCCACGTCGGTCACGCCGATGCGCAGCACCGGGTAGCCGCGGCCGTCGCACAGGCCGCGGAACTTCACGTCCTCCTCGCGCGGCACGCTCACGAGCACGCGGCCCGTGGACTCGCTGAACAGGGCGGCGGTGGCATCCACTCCGTCGCGCTCCATGAGCTCGGTGAGCCAGACACGCGCGCCGACGCCGAAGCGCATCACGCCCTCCGCGAGGGCCTGCGCGAGACCGCCGGACGACAGGTCGTGCGCGCTGGACACGAGCGACTGCGACCCCGCGGCCTGCAGCAGCTCGGCGAGCTTGCGCTCCTGCGCGAGGTCGACCTTCGGCGGGCGGCCGCCGAGGTGGTCGTGGATCGTCCCGGCCCACTGCGATCCGTCGAGCTCGTCGGCGGTGACGCCCAGCAGGTACAGGTTCTCGCCGGCATCCTGCCATCCGCTCGGGATGCGCGCGGCGACGTCGTCGATGATGCCCATGACGCCCACCACGGGGGTCGGGTGGATCGGCTGGTCACCGGTCTGGTTGTAGAACGACACGTTGCCGCCCGTGACCGGGATGCCGAGTTCGAGGCATCCATCCGAGAGACCCTCGACGGCCTGGCTGAACTGCCACATGACCTCGGGGTTCTCGGGGCTGCCGAAGTTCAGGCAGTCGGTGACGGCCGTCGGTACGGCGCCGGTGACCGCGACGTTGCGGTACGCCTCGGCGAGGGCGAGCTTCGCGCCGGTGTACGGGTCGAGCTGGCAGTAGCGGCCGTTGCAGTCGGTTGCGATCGCGAAGCCGAGGCCCGACTCCTCGTCGACGCGGATCATGCCGGCGTCGTCGGGGAAGCTCAGGGCCGTGTTGCCGAGCACGTAGTAGTCGTACTGGTTCGTGATCCACGAGGTGTCGGCGAGGTTGGGGCTCGCGACGAGGGTCGTGAACTGCTCGCGCAGCACGTCGTTGTCGGACGCGCGGGGCAGCTTCGCGGCGGAATCGGCCTGCAGCGCGTCGATCCAGGTCGGGTACGCGACGGGACGCTCGTAGACGGGGCCGTCGACCGCGACGGTCGAGGGGTCGACGTCGACGATGCGCTCGCCGTACCAGTCGATGACGAGGCGGCCGTCGCCGGTGACCTCGCCGAGCACGCTCGTCTCGACGTCCCACTTGCCGACGACGGCGAGGAACGCGTCGAGCTTCTCGGGAGCCACGATCGCCATCATGCGCTCCTGGCTCTCGCTCATGAGGATCTCCTCGGGCGTGAGCGACGGGTCGCGCAGCAGCACCTTCGACAGCTCGACCTTCATGCCGCTGTTGCCGTTGGCGGCGAGCTCGCTCGTGGCGCACGAGATGCCCGCGGCACCCAGGTCTTGAATCGCCTCGACGAGGTCGTCGCGGTACAGCTCGAGGCAGCACTCGATCAGCACCTTCTCGGCGAACGGGTCGCCCACCTGGACCGCGGGACGCTTGGTGGGTCCGCCGTCGGCGAAGGTGTCGGATGCCAGGATGCTCGCGCCGCCGATGCCGTCGCCGCCCGTGCGGGCACCGAACAGCACGACCTTGTTGCCCGCGCCGGAGGCGTTGGCGAGCTTGAGGTCTTCGTGACGGAGGACGCCCACCGCGAGGGCGTTGACGAGCGGGTTGCCCTGGTAGACGGAGTCGAACACCGTCTCGCCGCCGATGTTCGGCAGGCCCAGACAGTTGCCGTAGAACGAGATGCCGCTGGTGACGCCGTGGACGACGCGCGGGGTGTCGGGGTGGTCGATGGCGCCGAAGCGGAGCTGGTCCATGACCGCGACCGGGCGCGCGCCCATCGAGATGATGTCGCGGACGATGCCGCCGACGCCGGTCGCCGCACCCTGGAAGGGCTCGATGTAGCTCGGGTGGTTGTGCGACTCGACCTTGAAGGTGACCGCCCAGCCGTCGCCCACGTCGACGACGCCGGCGTTCTGGCCCATGCCGACCATGAGGCGCGTCTTCATCTCGTCGCTGACCTTCTGGCCGAACTGGCGCAGGTAGATCTTGCTCGACTTGTAGGAGCAGTGCTCGCTCCACATGACGGAGTACATCGCCAGCTCGCCGCTCGTGGGGCGGCGGCCGAGGATCTCGCGGATCTTGGCGTATTCGTCGTCCTTGAGGCCGAGGGCGCCGTAGGGCTGGTCCTTCTCGGGCGTCGCGATCGCGTTCTCGACGGTGTCAGCGAGAGCTGTACGGGCGGCGGGGTTCGGGGTGGTCACGCGGCTGAGCTCCAAGAATCGCGGGGGCCGGACGGGGACAGTCTAGTTGCGCGTGCTGCCCCGTCCGGCCGCGCGATCACGCGGCTCACACACGACCGACGGTCGTGATGTCCTCGAGGAACTCGGCCGCCGCCTCGGACGAGACCGTCGCGCGCGTGCGGGCGACCGCGGCGACGTAGTCCGACATGTAGGGGCCCGCGGGGTCGGGGGTCCCGGCATCCACCGCCGATTCCAGGGCCGCCTGCGACGCCTGACGGGCCGCGAACTCGATGTCGGCGGGCGAGAAGCCTTCCGTCATCGCGACCAACCCGGCGAGGTCGACGCCGACCGCGCTGTCCGGCACGTAGCCCTTCCAGATCGCGGTGCGCGCCTGCTCGTCCGGCAGTCCAATCGGGATGACGTAGTCGAACCGGCCGTGGCGGAGGAAGGCGGCATCCAGGGATCGGATGAAGTTCGTGGCGCAGATCAGGATGCGACCGGGCTGCTCGCGGAAGGCCGGAATGATCTTCAGCAGCTCGTTGGTGACCCCCTGCGTCGGCGACGGGGGCTCGCCCTGCCGGTGGGAGGCGATCTCCTCCACCTCGTCGATGAACACCACGGCGTGTTCCAGCTCGGCGATCTTGGCGAACGTGGAGCGCAGCGCGCCCGCGAGTCCTTCCGGGTTGCCGGCGAGGCGCGAGGGGAAGACCTCCACGAACGACCACTCCAGCCGCGACGCGATCGCCTTCGCGAACGTCGTCTTCCCGGTTCCGGGCGGGCCGAAGAGCACGATCGCGCGCGGGGGCACGACGCCGAACCGGTCGGCGAGTTCCGTGTGGGCGAGGGGCATGACGATGCGCCGTTCGAGCAGTTCCTTCTCGGCGGTCATGCCGCCGACGGCATCCCACAGGCCGCGCGGGAGCACCCGGCCGCCGAGCTCGGCCAGCGTCTTCAGCTCTTCGCGCTGGACGGGGATGTGCCGTTCGAAGTAGCGCAGGTCGTGCAGGGGCGCGAAGCCCTGAGCGACGAACGCGTCGACCGGTGTCTCCCCGGCGGGGACGAGGGCCGACAGCTTGCTGATGCCGTGGGGAGCCATGCGCGCCTCGAGGGCCGCGAGCAGCGCGGCACCCATGCTCCCGTCGTGCGGATGCGACGCGGTCGCGAGGAACACCACCCATCCCTGAGCGTGCGCCGCGCGTCCGATGGCCGCTCCGACGACGTGGTCACCCGAAACCGCGACGACGGCGTCGTCCTTGGCGCAGGATGCCAGGACCTCGGCGAGGCTGTAGACGGGTTCGGTTCCGTCGGCGGTGACTCTCTCCCAGAGTCGAAGGATGTCATCGACGTCGTCGGCGTGGTAGTCGCGGATGCGCCATGCGGTCATGAGGAGCCCTTCGTCCGATACGCACTCGGAATCCGTGGCGGTCGGGCGTACCGTGCCGGATGCCGAGCGCGCCGACGTCGAGGGGGGTGCACGTCGACGGCGACGCCGAGGATCACGGCTGCCGGGTGCGCCGCCGAGGTTCCTCTGTTCGGCACTACCGTAGCGGGCGCGCGGCGCCGGCGGTACGCGTGGCCGGCGTGCGGCCGCTCCGTTGGTTGCGCTCGCCGCCGGCCGCGGCGGGGCGGGCGGTCGCGGCTCCGCGATCTGCACGACCTCAGCCGGCTCGGCGGGGTCCGGGCTGAGGTTGTGCGAATCGCTGAGGTTGCGCGAGGGCGGTGGGGCGTGGCATCCCCTCCCGATCACTCCGGGAGGTGGACGACCTCGCGGCTGCGCCAGTGGCCGATCGCGCTCAGCACGACACCGACGAGCGCCCACGCCGCGAGCACGAGCCAGGGCTGAGTCGTGTCCGCCGCGGGGAAGTAACCGAGGTCGCGGATGAGCGTCGCGGACGCGCCCGGCACGAAGAACTGGCCGACCCCGCCCCACGGCGCCGCGAGGAACTGGACCGGCATGCTCGCCGCCGACAGCGGGTTGCCGATGAGCATCGTCGTCACGGCACCGACCGCGATGCCCGGAGGGCCGATGAGGGCATTGAGCCCGACGATGAACGATGCCGTGCCGAGCATCGCGAGGGCGACGCCCGCGACGAGGGGGAGGGGGTCGCCCGGCAGGATGCCGAACCACGTGTGCGCGATGAGGGTGACGGCGGTTCCCGCGACGGCCGCGTACACGACGAGTGCCGTGATCCGTCGGGCGACCCCGGTCACGAGCAGGGAGATCAGGATGCCACCCGCCAGGCCACCCAGGACGAGCGGGAAGCCGATCGCGACGATGCCCGCACCGTTGGGGTCAGCGTCCACGAGGGGGACGACGTCGGTGACGGTGACCGTGACGGCCGTCGGGTTCTGCCCCATTGCCGCGAGTTGCGCGGACACCTGCGCCTGCAGGCCCTGCGCCACGCCCCGGAGCGCCGTCGCCACCGCGGGGCTCGCCGCGGTCGCGAGGAGCACCTCGGGCTGCTGTCCGGCGACGACCGCGCCGTAGACCTCTCGCCGTTCGATCGCGTCGATCGCGGCATCCCGGTCGTCGGAGGTCGTGGGCGCGAACACACCTTCGGCGTTCTTCGTGAGGCCGTCCTCGACCCGGGCGACCGCGGTGGGGTCGCCGACGACGGCGAGCGGGATGTCCTTGGCGGATGCCGTGGCCACCGGCCACAGGAACGCGAGGACGATCAGCGTGACGGCGACGGCCGCGCCGACGGCGATGGCGAGGGAGCGGGCCCAGTGGGTGGGCGGATCGACGCGGGTCGACATGCGAGCCTCCAAAAAGAATGTACGTTCTGTGTGTGACTATACAGAACGGCTACTCTGTTTGCATGCCGAGACTCACGGAAGCGTCCTCACAGGCCCGCCGCGACGAGATCGTGGCCGCCGCGATCCGGGTGATGGAGCGCAAGGGACTCACGCGCACGGCGATTGCCGACATCTCCGCCGAGTCCGGGCTCTCGACGGGCTCGATCTACTCGCACTTCGAGAGCAAGGCGCAGATCGCGCTCTACGCCGCCAACACCGTGATCGGCGCCCGCGAGGAGAACATCGCGGCCGCAGGCACCGTGCCGCGCTCGCCGCGTGACCTCGTGGCCGGCTTCCTCCGCGGATTCGACGAGGACGGCACCCCCGCCTCGGTCGTCCTGCAGATGTGGGCGGAAGCCTCGATCGACCCCGAGATGAAGCAGCTGATCACCCACATCGTGGGACGCATCCGCCGCTCCTACGAGGAAGCCCTCGGTCCGTGGGTGGCCGAGCATCCCGGCACGGATGCCGCGGACCTCAGCCTCCACATGGTCGCGCTCGCGCAGGGGTACATCGTCCAGCGATCGTTCGGGGTGAAGGTGACCTTCGAGGAGTACTGCGTCGGTCTGCGCCTGGTGCTCGGGGCTGATCCCTTGGTATGAGCGCGAGCGCTGGCTCGGTGATTCGCGCAACCTCAGTTGCGTTGCCGGGATTCGGGCTGAGGTTGTGCGGATCGCTGAGGTTGTGCCGGGCGCGGCGCGGGCAGTTTCGATCCTGGATGCCAGGGGCCCGCGGCCCGCGCTGGCTCAGTGATTCGCGCGATCTCAGTTGCGTTGCCCGGATTCGGGCTGAGGTTGTGCGGATCGCTGAGGTTGTGCCGGGCGTGGCGCGGGTCAGTGAGGTTGTGCTCGGCGCGGCGCGGGCAGTTTCGATCCTGGATGCCCGCGGCCCGCGGCCCGCGGCCCGCGGCCCGCGCTGGCTCGGTGATTCGCGCGATCTCAGTCGTGTTGCCCGGATTCGGGCTGAGGCGACGCGGATCGCTGAGGTTGCGCCGCGCGCACGCGCGCGCCGCGGCACGCCGCACGCGTGCGCGCGCAGCGCAGTGGCATCCGGTCAGGCGGTCTTCGCGACGCGCACGCGCAGGCTCTTCATCAGCGGCTGGTCGCTCTGGCGGCTGTAGTCGTCGGGGCCGAGGAGCACGTTCATCTCGGGGAAGTACCCGGCGGCGCTGCCGCGCGGGGTGTCGTACTCCAGCGCCCGGAACGCCGTGATGCTGCGCACCGACCCGTCGCGCGAGGTGGCCACGATGTCGACGAGGTCGCCCTCGGCGATGCCGCGGTCCCGCATGTCTTTGCGGTTCATGAAGATGAGCTCGCGGATGTTGCGCACGCCGCGGTAGCGGTCGTCGGCCGAGTAGATCGTGGTGTTCCACTGGTCGTGCGAACGCATGGTCTGCAAGACCAGCACGTCGGAGTCTGCGGGGATGACGTCCGGCAGCTCGGCGGTGGAGAACTCCGCCTTGCCCGAGGGAGTGCGGAAGTCGCGCTCGCGCGCGGGCTGCGGGATGCGGAAGCCCCAGTGCTGGCGGACGAGCTCGTTGAAGCCCTCGAACCCGGGCAGCACCTTCGCCATCGTGTCGCGGATGCGGTCGTAGTCGCCGACGTACCACTCCCACGGCGTCTTCGAGTCGGGCATGGCCGCGCGGGCCATGCGCGCGATGATCGCCGGCTCGCTGAGCAGGTGCGGCGACGCGGGCTTGCGCGACCCGAGCGAGAGCATGACGGAGCTCATGGCATCCTCGGTCGAGATCGACTGCGGACCCGACTCCTGATCGTCGCGCTCGGTGCGACCGAGGCACGGGAGGATGAGCGCGGCCTTGCCGTGCGTGAGGTGGCTGCGGTTGAGCTTCGTGCTGACGTGCACCGTCAGTTCGCAGCGGCTCATGCCTTCGGCGGTGAGCTTCGTGTCGGGAGCGGCCCGCACGAAGTTGCCGCCCATGCCGACGAACACCTTGAGGTCGCCGCGGTGGAGAGCAGCGACGGTGTGCACGGTGTCGAGTCCGGGATCGCGGGGAGACCGGATGCCGCAGACCTCGTCGAGCTTCGCGAGCCATTCCTCCGTCGGCTTGTGGTTGATGCCGCACGTGCGGTTGCCCTGCACGTTGCTGTGGCCGCGGACGGGCGACGGCCCGGTGCCGAGGCGCCCGACGTTGCCGCGCAGGAGGAGGAGGTTGACGATCTCGCGGACCGTGTCGACGCCGTGCTCGTGCTGGCTGACGCCGAGGCACCAGCTGATCACGGTGCGCTCCGACGCGAGGTAGATGTCGGCGGCGGCGCGGATCTCGGTCTCGGTCAGGCCCGCCTGCGTGACGAGGGCGTCCCACGGCGTCGCCTCGACGAGCGCGCGATACGCCTCGTAGTCATGCGTGTAGCCGTCGAGGAACGCCTGGTCGAGCACCGACGGGTCGCGCTCGGCCGCCTCGAACACGACCTTGGCCATGCCGCGGATGAGCGCCAGGTCGCCGCCCGGACGCACCTGCAGGTTGAGGGTGCTGGTGGGGTGGTCGTGGAAGGTCGCCATGTCGACGATCTCGTGCGGCACGATCGTGCGGGTCGCCGCGACCTCGCGCAGCGGGTTCACGTGCACGACCTGCGCACCGCGCTCGACGGCCTCGGCCAGGCTCGTGAGCATGCGCGGAGCGTTTGACGCCGCGTTGACCCCCAGCACGAACAGCGCGTCGCAGTTCTGCCAGTCCTCGAGGTCGGCCGTTCCCTTGCCGGTGGCGAGGGATGCCGTGAGCCCGCGGCCCGAACCCTCGTGGCACATGTTCGAGCAGTCGGGGAGGTTGTTCGTGCCGAGTTCACGCGCGAACAGTTGGTACAGGAAAGACGCCTCGTTGCTGAGACGCCCCGAGGTGTAGAAGGCGGCCTGGTCGGGGCTGTCGAGTCCCTGCAGGTGCTGCGCGATGAGCCGGAACGCGTCGTTCCACGAGATGGGGACGTAGTGGTCGGTCGCGGCGTCGTACGCCATCGGACCGACGAGGCGACCGGCATCCTCGAGGGCGAAGTCCGTCCATTCGGCGAGTTCGGAGACGGAGTGCTCGGCGAAGAACTCCTTGCCGACGCGCTTGTGGGTCATCTCCCACGTGACGTGCTTGATGCCGTTCTCGCAGATGTCGAGGGCGACGCCCTTGTCGTCGGGCCACGCGCACCCGGGGCAGTCGAAGCCGCTCTTGGGGTGGTTCATCGTGAACATCGCCTTGGTGCCGGCGATGGGCTGCCGCTGCTCGAGCAGGACCTTCCCCACCGTGCGGGCGGCGCCCCATCCGGCGGCCGGGTGCATGTACTCGCCGGTGCTCGCCCAGTCGCCCGTCACGGCGGGCCCGAGGCCGCCCTGACGCGGTGCATCCTTCATCAGCCCGAACGCGTCACCCATGTGCACCCTCCGATGGTTTCGGCGCCGAGTCGGTGGCATCCATCCGCGCGCCCTCGGTCAGCGTACGCCGGAGGTCTCGGTGAGAGCGGGGGTTGTGGACGGAACGAGGATGCGATCCGGACGTGTGTAGAGATTCATGCTGCCGCCGCGCACGAACCCCGCGACGGTGAGTCCCGCACGCTCGGCCAGTTCGATCGCGAGCGACGACGGCGCGGACACCGCGGACAGGATCGGGATGCCGGCCATGACGGCCTTCTGCACGAGCTCGAAGCTCACGCGGCCCGAGACCTGCAGCACGGTTCCGCGCAGCGGCAGCCGGTCGTTCAGCAGCGCCCAGCCGACGACCTTGTCGACGGCGTTGTGGCGCCCGACGTCCTCGCGCACGACGAGCAAATCGCCGGACGCGACGTCGAAGAGCGCCGCCGCGTGCAGTCCGCCGGTCTTCTCGAACACCTTCTGCCCCTCGCGGAGGCGGTCGGGGAACCCCGCGAGATCGACGGCCTCGACCTGGATGCCATCGCCCGACACGTCGTAGGACGACACCTTCTCGACGGCCTCGATGGATGCCGTGCCGCACACGCCGCACGAACTCGTGGTGTAGAAGTTCCGGGCGATGTCGGGGGAGGGGAGCGTCACGCCGGGAGCGAGCGTGAGGTCGAGGACGTTGTAGGTGTTGCCGTCCGCGCCGCCGGTGCCCGGCCCGCCGCAGTGGATCGCCCGCGCGAACTGGTCGCCGCGGTGGATGACGCCCTCCGACACGAGGAATCCGGCCGCGAGTTCGACGTCGTGCCCGGGCGTGCGCATCGTCACGGACAGCGGCGACCCGGCGACCCGGATCTCGAGCGGCTCCTCGACGGCGACGGCATCCGGTCGCCGTCTGTTCACGCCGTCGAGCGTGATGCGGGTGACGCGGCGCGAGGCGGTCAGGCGGCCCATGTCAGGACCGGCCGTGCGAGGAGGGGGCCATGGGTCGAGCGTACGCCCGGGGTCCGACATCGGGGCGGGCTTGTCGGCCCGCCGTCGCGGTGCCGGACCGCGCCCGGAGCCCGCCTCCGCGCGTCGCAGTGTCCGACCCGTGTGGTGGAATGGCGGGGAGCGTATTCGAGAGGACCGGCATGTCGGCGAGAGCGGGGCGCGCCCGTCGCGCGGTACGCGGCGTTTCCGCCGCCGTGCTCGCGACGTTCGTCGCGACGCTGTCGCACTCGGTCGCCGCCGGCAATCTCCCCGCGGTGCTCAACGTCGTGCTGGCCCTGAGCCTGGCTTCGCCGCTGTGCATCGCACTGGTCGGTCGCACCGCCTCGTGGTGGCGGCTGTCGGTGGCGATCACCGCCAGCCAGCTGCTCTTCCACACCCTGCTCGCGCTGGACCTCAGCGGGCCGGTCGCGGTCGCGCACCAGCACGGGGCCGTCGCGCTCGCGGCCTCCGGGCACGCGCACGGCCTGACGGGCACCGAATCGCCCTGGATGTGGGTCGCGCACGCGTTCGCCGCGGCCGTGACGGTTCTGGCGCTCGGTTCGGGCGAGCGCGCGCTGCGCGCGGTCGCGGGGCTCCTCTCCGACACGTTCCGCGCGCTCGTCCCGTTCGCGGCGCCGCGCCCCCGCGTGGCGCCCCGGGTGCGTCCGGAGCCGCCGCTGCTCACGGTCGGCATGACCGTGCTGTCGGTGATGAGGCATCGGGGTCCGCCGCTCGCGGCGTAAGACCCTCTCCTCTTCACCCTTCGCGCTTCGGCGTGCGATCACGCCTGCGCACATTCGCAGAAAGCAGCATTCATGTCCCGTACCCTTTCGCGCGCCCTCGCGGGCGCGGCCGTCGGCCTCGCCCTCGTCCTGGGCGTTCCCCTCGCGGCATCCGCACACGTCACCGTCAACCCGAACACCGCCACCCCGGGCAGCTACGCCACGGTCAACTTCCGCGTCCCGACCGAGTCCGAGACGGCCTCTACCGTGAAGGTCGAGGTCACCCTCCCGACCGACACCCCGTTCACGGCGGTGCTCGTCCAGCCGGTTCCCGGCTGGACCGCGACCGTCGAGAAGGGCGCTCTCCCCGCGCCCGTCGAGGTCGACGGCAACACGATCAGCGACGGACCGCTGAAGATCGTCTGGCAGGCCGACCCCGGAGTGGGCATCGGCCAGGACCAGTTCCAGAACTTCTCGGCCGTGCTCGGCCCCGTGCCCGACACCGGCCACGTCGTTCTGACCGCGGTGCAGACGTACTCCGACGGTGAGGTCGTGAACTGGTCGGCCACCCCCGACGAGGTCGCCGCCGACGACACGCTCGAGCCCGCTCCGGTGCTGTACATCAACGACGCTCCGCCGGCCACGGGCCACGGCGCCTCGCACGACACCGCCACGGCGGCCCCCGCCGACGACCACGACATGGCCGCGGCGTCGTCCACGGACGGTTCCGCCGGCGCGGCGCTGGGCCTCAGCATCGCGGCGCTCGTCATCGGGATCGGTGGCGCGGTGCTCGGGGCGCTGGCGTTCGCCCGTCGCCCGAAGAAGGCCTGATCGTGCGCGCGCTCACGGCGCCTCGGCGTCGAGTCGGCGTCCTCGGCCTCATCGTCGCCGCGGCCGCCGTGGGCGCTGCGCTCGGCGGGGCGCAGGCCGCGTCGGCGCACGACAGCCTGGTCTCGGCGACCCCGGCGGCGGACGCGACGGTCTCGGCCGCCGCGGACGTCACGCTCACCTTCAGCGCCAACCTCCTCGGCGCTGACGGCGGGAACGAGGTCATCGTGGTGGGGCCCGACGCCCGCCACTACGAGACCGACTGCACCGCGTTGGCCGGGCCCGCGCTCACGACCCCGGTCGAGCTCGGGCCCGCGGGCGACTACCAGGTGACCTGGCGGGCGGTGTCGTCCGACGGTCACCCCGTCTCGGGAACCTACCGGTTCACCTACGCGCCCGCCGCGGGCGCGCCCGTCGCGACGGGATCCGCGGCTTCGCCCTGCGCGAGCGTCGCCTCGCAGCAGGCGGAAGCGGCCCTGGATGCCACGGCCCCCGCGGCCGCGCCCTCCGGTCTGGTCATCGGCCTGTCGGTCGGCGGCCTCGCGGTCATCGTGGTCGGCGTCGTCGTGGTGCTGCTCGTCCGGCCGCGCCGGAAGGACGACGCGGGCGACGAGTGACGCTGGGCGGGGAGGGGCTGTCCGGCTCCTCCCCGCTGGCGTCGGCCGGTGGCATCCGGTGTGCACAACTCCTGCGGGTTCGCGTGGGACAGGGGGTGGACACGGGTCGGTGTCGGGTTTGCCGGAGTTGTGCGCGGCGTCGGCCGGTGGCATCCGGTGTGCACAACTCCTGCGGATTCGGGCGGGACAGGGGGTCTGCGCGGGTCGGTGTCGGGTTTGCCGGAGTTGTGCGCGGCCCGTGGCATCCGGTTCCGGTGCACGACGAAGGAAATCCGTGTCCCGGGGCAGCCCTCGGCGGCCCGAAAGGGTCGAATGTCCTTCGTTGTGTCCGCGCCGCCCGGGGTGCGGCGGGGCGCGGTGCGTCAGCGCGTCGGCGAATCCAGGGTGCAGAGGTACCGTGCCGTCATGCGCCGCTGGATCGCGCGGTTCAGCGGCCATGCGAGTCGCGTGAACCAGCGCCCCGGACGCGAGAACGCCGTGATCGTGAAGGTCACCTCGCCCGTCGCGGCCAGGGTCAGCTCGAAGCGTTCCTCGCCGCTCTCAGGGTGCCCCGGCAGCGAGCCGTACGCGAAGCCCACGTGCTGATCGTCGCGCTCCGCCCACACGACCAGACACGGGATGCCGAAGGGGCCCAGCCGCATGTCGATGCGGGTTCCGACGCGGAGGGGCGTCTGCGACATCCGCACGGTCGCGCCCGCCCGTCGCTGCACCGCGCCGCACAGCAGCGCGTCGGCCGCCTGCTCGAACGCGAAGCGACCCCGCCCGATCACGCGCTCCGCGCGCACGTGGTGATACCCGCGCGGCAGCACCCCCGCCGTCGCCCCGATCTCGGGATAGGTGAGGTCGCTCATGCCGCACACGGTACTCGCGCGGGGGCGGCGGGCGGCAAGGCTTGTGCCGAACGGAGGACCGAACGCCCCGCGGGGCCCCCCGCCCGTCCCTCGCCCTCCGCTCGTCACGCGCCGAACCGGATGCCACGACCCGGCGCCTACGCTGAGGGAATGCCTGTGATCGCGGTCTCCACGCACCTCGCCGCGATCCTCTCGGCGGTCGAGCCGCTCGCCGCGGAGCAGCGGCCCCTGGAGCATGCCCGCGGGCGCGTGCTGCGGCATCCGGTGCACGCCGCCGTCGACGTGCCGGGCTTCGACAACTCGGCCATGGACGGCTTCGCCGTGCGGGCCGACGACGTGGCGACCGTTCCCGTCACGCTGCGGGTCGTGGCCGACCTGCCCGCCGGGACGTCGGAGAACCCCCCGCTGCGGCCCGGAGAAGCGGCCCGGATCATGACCGGTGCTCCCGTGCCGACGGATGCCACGGCCATCGTGCCCTTCGAAGATTCGCGGGACGGTCTCGCGGGCTCGCTGTCCGAGACCACCGTCCTCGTCGCCCCGCGCGGGCGCGGCGCGCACATCCGCCGCCGCGGGTCGGACACGCCCGCCGGGGCCGCGGTCGTCCCCGCCGGAGTGCGGCTGACCGCCGCGCGCATCGCCGCGATCGCGGCATCCGGAACCGCGTCCGTCGAGGTCGCGCGGGCGCCGCGGGTCGCCGTGATCTCGACCGGCTCCGAGCTCGTCGCCCCCGGGATGCCGCTGGACCACGGACAGATCCCGGAGTCGAACAGCTTCCTGCTCGCGGGCCTCGCCGAAGAGGCGGGAGCCGAGGTCGTGCTGCGCGCGAGCATCGGCGATGAGGGGGACGGGCCGCGGGCGTCGATCGCCGCGGCCGAGCGGCTCGGGGCGGACGTCGTGGTCTTCTCGGGTGGGGTGAGCGCGGGCGCGTACGAGGTCGTGAAGAACAGTCTCGGCGACCTGCTGTCGTTCGTGCAGGTCGCGATGCAGCCCGCGCGACCCCAGGGTTTCGGACGCACCCCGGCGGGCACGCTCGTGTTCGGCCTACCCGGCAACCCGGTGAGCGCTGCGGTGTCGTTCGAGGTGTTCGTCCGCCCCGCGCTGCGGGCGTTGGAGGGCGAGGTCGACGACGTTCGCGCGGTCGTCCGGGTCCCGCTCGCCGAGGGATGGCGCGTGCGCGTCGACCGCCTGCAGTACGTTCCCGTGCGGCTGGACCGGACGGATCCCGCCGCGTGGCGCGCCGTCCCACCCGCGCCCGGAACCCGCGGATCCACCCGCGGCCTCGGTGACGCGGACGGCTACGCCGTGATCCCGCCGGGCGACCGCGACCTCGAACCCGGCGACCTCGTCGAGGTGAGGATCGCGTGAGCCTCGACGCGATCCTGCTCGCCGGGGGCCGCGGCGCGCGCGTCGGCGGGGCCGTGAAACCGCTGTTCCGCCTCGACGGCGAGACGCTCCTCGCCCGCGCGGTGGCGGCGGCCCGGAGCGTCGGGGCGGCGCGGATCGTCGTCGCGGCCCCCGTTCTCGCGCCCGACCTCGACGTGACCTGGGTCCGGGAGGACCCCCCGTTCGGCGGCCCCGTCGCCGCGACCGTCGCTGCGCTGGCCCTCGTCGAGGCCGACGAGACGTTGCTGCTCGCGTGCGACCTCGTCGATCCCTCGACAGCGGCGGGCGCGCTGCCGCCGATCCCCGCCGACGCCGATGGGGTCTGCCTCGCCGAGGGCGGCCGACCCCAGTGGCTCACGGGCCGCTACCGGGCCGCGGCGCTGCGGGAGGTGGCATCCACGATTCCGGACGGAGGACGGGATGCCGCGATGCGGACGCTCCTCGGAAGCTTGCGGATCGCGTTCGTCGACGCGCCCGTGGCGCTGTCGCGCGACATCGACACGTGGGACGATCTGACGGCGGCCGGAGGCTCGGCCGCGAGCGAGCCCGAGGAGGAGCCGTGACCGAATCCCGCACCCTGCCGCCCGAGGCCCTGAACGAGTGGAGCGCGGCGCTCGCCGAGCGCTTCGGGCTCGCGGAGGGCGATGTGCCGATCGCGCTGGTCCTCGACCTGGCGCGCGACGTCGCGAACGGCGTGGCTCGGCCCGCCGCCCCGTTGAGCGCGTTCGTCGCGGGCCTCGTCGCGGGACGGGCCGGGGGCACGTCCGCCGACACCGAGGCCGCGGTCGCCGCGGTCGTCGAGCTCGCGAAGGGGTGGAACGCGGGCTGAGCGTCGGGCGGTGTCACCCGCCGCTGATCACGTCCACCGCCAGGCCGCCGGAGGCGGCCGCGAGGCGCGCGTCGTTGGTCCAGAACGCGGTGCACCCCGCGCGCCGGGCGATGGCGAGGTGCAGCGCGTCCGCCGTCTGCAATCCGCGGTGCCGCGCCCGGAGCCTCGCGGCGTGAAGGTAGTCGTCATCGTCGATGGGCAGGAGCTCGAGGCGATCAAGGGCGCTCCACATCTGCGCTTGTGACAGCGCGTCCCCGTCTCGCATCGGGCCGACCAGTGCCTCGAGCATCACCAGCGGGCTCGTCGCGAGCGGCTGGTTGGAACCGGCAAGGGCTTCGCGGGCTCGGCTCCCGACATCGTCGCCGCGCTCGACGGCGTAGATGACGAGACAGCTGTCGACGTAGATCACGCCCTGTTCTCGGCGATGATCGCCTCGATCTCGTCGATCGAGCGCGCACGGTCGGGAGCCAGGGGATTCTCCGCGAGCCACCGCGCGAAGGCGTTGCTCGCCCGTCGCGGCTCGGGGGCGATCGGCACGATCCGTGCGACGGGGATTCCGCGCCGTGCGATCGTGACTTCGACTCCGGACTCGGCGTCAGCGATGAGCCGCGAGAGGTTGTTTCGCGCCTCCAGGACGTTGTACATCATGTCCGGCAACCTAGCCAGGTCCCGGGCGCGGACGGGGCGGCAGACGGCCGCTTTCACCCCGATCCGGCCGGGACTTCACGGCCCGACGTACTCGCCGCGCGGGCGCAGCCGCATCGCGGGCTCGGCGTACTCGGCGGCGATGTGCGCGATCCACCCGGCCGTGCGGCCGACGACGAAGACGGTGGCCGCGGTGTCTTCCGGAAGCCGCGCCGCCGAGGCGAGGGCCGCCAGCGCCAGATCCACGTTCGGCGCGAGGCGGGCGCGGTCGGCGACGACGTCCTGAAGTCGGCGCACGGCATCCATCGTCCCGTCGCCGTCGGGCAGCGTGGCGAGAAGCGGAAACAGGGCGTCGGCCCGATCGTCGACGCTGTCGTAGAGCGGGTGGCCGAACCCCGGGATGCCATTGCCCTCCTGCAGCGCCTCGACCAAAGCCCGTTCCGGCTCCAGCCCGCGGCGCACCCGGGCCAGCAGGCGCGTGGTGCGGGTCGCCGCCGAGACGTGGAGGGGGGAATCGGCGGCGCCGAGCGCCGCGCTGACCGCGGCGTATCCGTCGGCGCGCGCGGACGCAGCGACGCGCGCCGCGAAGGTCGACACCGCCAGATCGTGGTCGATGAGCAGCACGAGAGCGGCGTTGACCGCCGCGACGACCGGTGCCGACGGGGCGGGGATCCAGGCGCTGACCAGGGAACGGGCGAGGTCGGGGTGCGGGTGCCCGCCGAGGGCGACGGGGAGCCCGGTCAGCAGGGTCCAGCCGACGCGGTACGCCGTCGTGGCACTCGCGTCGCGCCGGAGCGGATCGTCGGCGGCGAAGCCCGTCAACGCCGCGCGCAGCCGATCCATCGGCCCCGCGTGCAACGGCAGCGCCTGCACCATCGCCCGGGCGGAGCCGATGGCGTCGTCGGGCGCGTCGACGCGTTCGGCCTCCCACAGCCCCGCGACGACCTTGGCGAACGGGCGGTCGATGAGGTCGCGGGCGCGGCGACCGCGGTAGAGCAGCTCGCCGTCCTCGATGTCGGCGATGTCGGTGCGGATCACTCCGAGCGGGAGACCGGTCGTCGGGTGCGACGGCGCGGGCGCGACCGTTCGGCGACGCGCGGCGGCGAACGCCTCGACCTCGAGCGCGTCGAACGTCGAGCCGTGCGCGTCGCGTTCGCGCGCGAGCATCCCGCGCGAGACGTAGGCGTACAGCGTCGCCGGCTTCACGCCCAGCCGCGCGGCGGTCTGGGCGGCAGTGAGGCGGGGCGGGGGCATATTGATCCGATCAACGTTGACGGTGTGATCGTCATGTTCGCACACTGAGCGCATGAGCGAGCTGATCGATGTGCCCCGCGGACTGACGGGGGTGGTGGCGGCCGAAACCGCCATCGGCGACGTGGACGGCGACGCCGGGATGTACCACTACCGCGGGATCCCGGCAGTGGACCTCGCGCGCGAGCGCACGTTCGAGGACGTGTGGCACCTGCTGGTCGTGGGTGAGCTTCCGGATGCCACGACCCGCCGTTCCTTCCTCGACCGGGTCGCCGCGGCCGCCGCGCACCCCGCGGTCGACGGCGTCGTCGAGACGGTCTCGGCCCGCACCGAGGACCCGCTCACCGCGCTGCGCGCAGCCTGGCCGCTGCTGGCATCCGCTCGGGGCACCCGTCCGCTCTACGACCTCGACGAGGACGCGCGGCTCGACGACGCGATCGCCTTCGCGGCGGTCGCCCCGCGTCTCGTCGCGGCGGTGGCGCGCGGGTCGGACCCCGGCCCGGCGGGGTCGGTGGTCTCCGGCTACCTCACCGCGCTCACCGGCATCCATCCCGATCCTGCGCACGAGCGGGCGCTCACGGCGTACCTGATCGCCGCGATGGACCACGGTTTCAACGCCTCGACGTTCACCGCGCGGGTCATCGCCTCGACCGGCGCCGACATGTCCGCGTGCCTCACCGGTGCGCTCGGTGCGCTGGCAGGGCCCCTCCACGGCGGAGCGCCCGCGCGGGCGCTCGAGAGCCTCGACCGTGCGGGCGACGATCCCGAGGCGTGGATCCGTGGCGAACTCGCCGCCGGCCGCCGGTTGATGGGCTTCGGCCACGCGGTGTACCGCACGACCGACCCGCGTTCCGCGCTGCTGCGCACGGTCGCGGAGGGCTTCGGCGGCCCGCGGGTCGCGCAGGCGCTGGCGTTCCAGGGCACGGCCGAACGGCTCCTCGTCCAGCACAAGCCGGACCGGCCGCTGCACGCGAACGTCGAGTTCTACGCCGCGGTCGTCATGGAGGAGTGCGGCATCCCGCCCGAGATGTTCACGCCGACGTTCGCCCTCGCGCGGACCGTGGGCTGGACCGCGCACGTCCTGGAGCAGGCGCGCGATCCCAAGATCATCCGCCCGTCCGCGCGATACGTCGGGCAGACGCCGGCGTAGGTCGCGCCGGCGGGTTCCGTGCGTCGCTGCGTTCTCGGCGCCCCGGGGCTTCGGTGTCCAGGACACGCGGATGCCGCGGCCTCGCGTCCGCGTGTCTTGGACACTGAGCAGCTCGCAGGCCGGTGCGACGCAGTGCGCTCTCGGCGCCCCGGGGTTTCGGTGTCCAGGACACGCGGATGCCGCGGCCTCGCGTCCGCGTGTCTTGGACACTGGAGCGCTCGCAGGCCGGTGCGACGCGGCGCGCTCTCGGCGCCCCGGGGTTTCGGTGTCCAGGACACGCGGATGCCGCGGCCTCGCGTCCGCGTGTCTTGGACACTGAGGCAGCTCGGAGGCCAGTGCGACGCGGCGCGCTCTCGACGCCCCGCCGAGCGCCGGACGAACGGTGGGATGCCGCGGACTAACGGTCGGGCGCAACAGCGGCCCACCGGCGAGTATCGGAGCATGACCACCACAGCCCCGGTCCCCGTGACCGCGCCATCCCCCATGCGGTACGGCGGACTCCTCGTCCTCATGCTCATGAGCTTCCTGCTCGTCACCGCCGAGTTCCTCCCGAACGGCGTGCTGACGGAGATCGCCGCGAGCCTCGGCATCACCGCGGGCCAGGCCGGTCAGACGGTCACCGTCACGGCGCTCGCGGGACTCCTCGTCGCCCCGACCATCGGCATCCTGGTGCCCCGCCTCGACCGCCGTCTGCTCCTGACGGCCGCGGCGGGGGCGGCCGCGGTGTCGAGCATCGTCGTCGCGCTCGCGCCGAGCCTGATCGCGATCCTCGTCGCGCGGTTCCTGCTCGGGGCGGCGATCAGCACGTACTGGTCGATGTCGATCCTCGCGGCGGGGGCGCTCGCCGCTCCCGGACGCATCGGTCGCGCGGTCATGTTCACGTCCGCGGGAGTGTCGCTGGCCACGGTCGCGGGGGTGCCGATTGGCGTCGCGCTGAGCGAACTGCTCGATTGGCGGGTCACGTTCCTCATCGTCGGAGTCGCCACGGCCGTCCTCGGCGTCGCGGTGCGCGCCGTGCTGCCCCCGGTGCCCGCGGCGACGGTGTCGAGCCTGCGGATCCTCGGCGACACGCTGCTCCGCCCCGGCACGCTCGTCGGCATGGCCGGCCACGTCCTCGTCGTGCTCGGGCACTTCCTCGCCTACACCTACGTGCGGTTGTCGTTGGAGCGTCTCCCCGGCATCGAGCCCGGCACCGTCGTGCTGCTTCTCGCCGCCTTCGGCGTGGGCGGGCTCGCGGGCAACATCGTGATCGGCATGGTCGTCGACCGCGCGTTCGGGCGCCTCGCCGTGACCGGGCCGCTCGTGATCGCTGCGGCCATCGTCGTCGTCCTGCTGCTGCCGGGGGCGCTCGCCGCCGTGGCCATCGCGGTCGTCGTCTGGGGCTTCTTCTTCTCGTCGTGGTTGATCATCGTCAACACGTGGGTCGGCAAGCGCATGCCGGACCGTCTCGAGGCCGGCGGCAGCCTGGTCGTGACCGGATTCCAGCTCGCGATCACCATCGCCGCGGGCGTCGGTGGACTCCTCGTCGACACCGTCGGGATCGAGACCGTGGATGCCATCGGGATCGCGTTGCTCGTCGTCGGCGCCGTGCTGTTCGGGCTGTCGCTGCGGCGCCGGGGCGCGGCCGTCTCTCCCCGCTGAGTGTCCACGACACGCGGATGCGGCTGCTCCCGGTCCGCGTGTCCTGGACACCGAACCGGGGGCCTGGGCGCTTACGCCGTCAGCGCCCGGGCTCGCCACGACGAGGGCGCGACCCCGGTGTGCCGGCGGAACGCGCGACGGAAGCCCTCGTCACTGGCATAGCCCAGCGTTCGAGAGACCTCGGACACCGGTGTCCCGGCATCCAGGAGTCTCTTCGCCTCCCGCACACGCACCTCGGTGACGTAACCCGCGGGCGAGCGGCCCATGGTGTCGCGGAAGCGCTCGGCGAAGACGCTCCGCGACATCGCGGCGAGGGATGCCAGGTGCTCGAGCGTCCAGTCGTGGCCGGGGTCGGCGTCGATCGCGGCGGCGACGCGCGCGAGGAACGGGTCGGCGACGGCTGCGGGCCAGCCGTCTCGCGACGCCCACGCCCGCACGGCGGACAGCAGCACCGACCGGATCATCGACCGGCAGACGACCGCGTCTCCCGGACGCTCGCACGTCGCGCCGTCGGGCGTCGGGCCGAGGTGGCCGGCCAGCGCCGCGGCGGCGGGCTCGAGCCGTGCGAATCCGGTGACGAGGACGGTTCCCGGGAGGGATGCCACGGCCTCGGAGGGCGTGATCTCCGCCGTGACGACGATGACGTCGGCGCCGGACTGCGAGGAGAGGACGAGCGTGCGGCATCCGAGCGACATGGCCGCATCCCCCGCGAGGAGGGTGCGGCGGCCGCTGACGGAACGCCCGCCGCCGGTCGGGGCGTCGACCTGGCATCCGGTGCCGAGCGCGAGGTCGCCCGTGATCTCGCCGCGGTGGACGTACACGAACGTCGTCGATCCGATCGGAAGCACGAATTCTCCGCCCGCAGCGAGGACGACGCGGCGGGACGAGCCCGTGCGCACGTCGAGGGTGGCGAGGGCGCGCTCCAGGGCGTCGGTCATGCTTTACCGAACGGCCGCGGGTCGCCGGGCATTCCGCGGGTGCGCTGCCGCCGCCCGTTCAGTGTCCAAGACACGCGGATGCCACACGGCGCGGTCCGCGTGTCTTGGACACTGAATCCGGGCTCTGCGCCTCACGTCCTGACGACACTCGGCGGTCGACCCTGCCGGTCTGCGCGCCCCAGTGTCCAAGACACGCGGATGCCATGGCATCCCGTCCGCGTGTCGTGGACACCGAACGGGCATACGGCGCCCTGCCCGGCGCGGGACCTCAGGAGAGGAAGCTCGCGCCGCTGAACAGGCCGATCGCGATCGACAGCAGGAACGCGGCGACGCCCGAGATGAAGCCGGCGGCGGCGAGTTCGCGCGCCATGCGCGCGTTCAGACTCAGGATGCCGAGGACGAACGACACCACCGCGAGCGCCCAGATCCCGATCTGGATCCACAGGAACTGGTCGAGCTCGGCCACCGCGCTCACCGACACCAGGAAGATGTGCCACGCCACGACGATGACGCCCGTGACGACCGCGATGATCGACACCGCGCGCAGGTCGCCTTTCGGCGTCGGGGGTGCCGGGGGCTCTTTCCGCGGCGGCACGTTCAGCCCCGGCTCGAGGGAGTCGGGGAGTTCGTCGTCGGCGGGCATGGGTCGATCCTCCCAGGTTCGTGGGACGGGGGCCACGATGTCGGCGGCCCCGCGTAGCCTGCCGGGATGAGAACGATCGGCGTCGACCTCGCCGCAGGGGTTCCCGGCACCGCGCTCGCCGAGATCGTGTGGTCGTCGGGCGGGGCGCGCCTCGTGCGGCTCACGGTGGGGGTCGATGACGCCGGGATCGTGGCATCCATCGGCCAAGACGGCTGGCTCGGACTCGACTGTCCGCTCGGGTGGCCGGACGCGTTCGTCGACTTCGTCCAGGCCCACCACGGGGGCACCGCGCCCGCGCTCGGCGAGGTCGACGGCGGAGCCGACTGGCGCCGTGGCCTCGTCTACCGCCGCACCGACGCCGTCGTGCGCGACCGCATCGGCCGCTGGCCGTTGAGCGTCTCGACCGACCGCCTCGGAGTCACGGCCCTGCGCGGAGCCGGACTCCTCCGCCGACTCGCGGCCGGCGGCTTCCCGGTCGACCGTGCCGCTGAGGGCCGCCTGTTCGAGGTGTATCCCGGCGGCGCACTCAGGATCTGGGGCTTCGACACCACGAAGTACCGAGTGGATGCCACCCGCCGGGCGACTCTGCTCGCGGTGCTGCAGCAGCGGGCGCCGTGGTTCGACGTCGGCGCTTTCGCGGCGCTCGCCGTGGCATCCGCCGACGCGTTCGACGCGGTGATTGCGGCCCTCGCGACGCGCTCTGCCGCGACGGGCCGTTTCGTCCGGCCCGGGCCCGGCGATCTCGAGGTCGCGCGGCGCGAGGGGTGGGTGGCTCTGCCGGAGGGGGAGTTCGAGGAGCTCGCGCGGCCCTGACCCGTCCAGGGGCGCGGGCCGCGCGGCATCCGGGATCAGGAGGCGGTGTAGCCGCCGTCGACCAGGTGGTAGCTGCCCGTGATGAAGCTCGCGGCGTCGCTGGCGAGGAAAGGCGATGAGGTTCGCGACCTCGTCGGGCTTGCCGAGGCGGCCGATGGGGTGCTTGCTCACGAGGAATTCCTTGACGTCGTCGCCGACGGCGTCGAGCAGCGGGGTGTCGATGAAGCCGGGTCCCACGGAGTTCACGCGGACGCCCTGGGCCGAGTACTCCAGCGCGGCGTTCTTCGTCATGCCCACGACCGCGTGCTTGGCGGTCACATAGGCGGGGGAGGTGGCGAAGCCGACGCTGCCGAGGATCGACGCGACGTTCACGACCGAGCCGCCGCCGTTGGCGAGGATCGAGGGGATCTGCGCGCGCATGTTGCGGAACACGGCGTTGAGGTTGATCGCGATGACCTTGTCCCACGCTTCGTCGGTGTACTCCGCGGTCGGGGCGGCGGCGCCACCGATGCCGGCGTTGTTCACGCCGATGCGGAGCGGCGCGAGGGTGTTCGCGAGCTCGACGGACGACGCGATCCACGCGACGTCGGTGGCGTCGCCGACCGAGGCCTCGGCCGTGCCGCCGGCGGCGCGGATCTCCTCGACGACCTTGTGGGCGTGGTCGGCGTTGAGGTCGTTGACGACCACGGCGGCGCCGTTCTGGGCCAGCAGCAGGGCGGTCGAGCGCCCGATTCCGCTGCCCGCTCCCGTCACGATCGCCGAACGGTTCGCTACGTCGTACTGGGCCATGGGTGGCCTTCTTCCCGGGCGGGCGCGGTGCCGGGAGATCTTCTCGGACGGTCCGTCCTCGTGCTTCGAGCCTACCCCTCCGGTGGGTGATGAATGCGCGTGAATGGAATTTGGGCCGGGTGCAAGAACCCCTGCGGTGTGGGGTGCGCGGGGCGGCACGCGTCGCCGGTGCACGGCATAACCTCAGCGATTCGCGCAGTGTCAGTGGCATCCGGTCGCTCCTGGCTGAGTGTGCGCAGATCGCTGAGGTTGCGCAGATCGCGGAGGTTGCGCGGATCGCGGAGGTTGCGCAGACCGCTGAGGTTGCGCAGGTCGCTGAGGTTGTGCAGGTCGCTGAGGTTGCGCAGATCGCGGAGGTTGCGCGGATCGCTGAGCGTGCGCAGATCGCTGAGGTTGCGCGGATCCCTGAGGTTGCGCGGCCAGGACTTCACGAGCACTGATCCCTTGCCCCCGCCCGCCACCGCTGCTAACGTGCAACCAAATGGTTGAACGAATCGCTCCCACCGACGCCGACATCGACCGCGTGTTCCATGCGCTCGCCGATGCGACGCGGCGCGACATCGTCCGGCGCACGCTCGTCGCCGAGCAGTCGGTGTCGGCGCTCGCCGCGGGGTATGCGATGTCGTTCGCGGCGGTCTCGAAGCACATCGGCGTGCTCGTCGAGGCCGGCCTCGTCCGCAAGCGTGCCGAGGGGAGGGAGCGTCTCGTGAGCGCCGAACCCGCGGCCATCGCGCACGTGCAGCGCCTCCTCCGCTCGTACGAAGACCTCTGGCGCGGGCGCATCGACCGCCTCGACGCCCTGTTCGCCGAAGAAGCCGAAGACCCGGATGCCGCGGCATCCAGCCAGCCGAACTGAGAAACGAAGGAGTCCCTCATGCCCGTCACCTCCGTCGAGACCGACGCCGAAGCGCTCACGCTGACCCTCATCGCCGACTTCCCGGTCGGCCCCGAGCGGCTGTGGGCGGTGTTCAGCGATCCGCGGCAGCTCGAGCGGGTGTGGGGTCCTCCCGGCTGGCCGTCGACCTTCGGCTCGTTCGACTTCACGCCCGGCGGGCGCGCGAGCTACCGCATGACCTCGCCGACGGGGGAGCGGGCGAACGGCCGCTGGGAGTTCGTGTCGATCGACCCGCCGCGCGGGTACGAGGTCATCGACTCCTTCGCCGACGACGACGGCGAGCCGATCGACACGATGCCGGCGATGCGCATGACGTTGACGTTCGAGGCGACACCCGAGGGCTCGCGCCTCACGAGCGTGTCGCGCTTCGCCTCGACCGAGGCGCTCGAGCAGGTCGTCGCGATGGGCGTCGTCGAGGGCTCGACCCTCGCGATGAACCAGCTCGACATCGTGGTGCAGGACCTCCGCGACTACGCGCAGGGCAAGGGCACGCAGCTCGAGGTGCTGAGCGACCAGCACGTGCGGATCACGCGGCTGATCGACGGTCCGCGCGACCTCGTCTGGCGCGCGCACACCGACCCCGACCTGATGCGGCGCTGGCTGCTCGGCCCCGACGGCTGGCGCATGACGGTGTGCGAGATCGGCGACACCGTCGGTGCGACCTACCGCACCGCGTGGGAGCCCGAGGAGGGGACCCCGGGCGAGGGCTTCGGCTTCGACGGCGAGGTGCTGTACGTCGAAGCACCGCGACGGGTGGTCCAGACCGAGCACATGACCGGCACCGACTTCCCGTCCACGACGAACGACCTCTCGCTCTACGAGGAGGACGGCGTCACGCTGTTGACGCTGCTCATCGAGTATCCGGATGCCGCCACCCGCGACATGGTCCTCGCCACGGGCATGGTCGGCGGCATGGAGGACAGCTACCGGCGGCTCGAGGGCGTGCTCGTCGGCTGAGGTCGTGGCATCCACGGGTCTGCGGATGTTCGCAGGATCGCCCGAAGTTCGCAGGATTCGGCCCAGAATCTGCGTAGAACGGGGGATTCTGCGAATTTCGGCGCGGACCCGTGGATGCCGCTGCCCCGACGCCGCGTCAGGCGGCCGGGGCCGCCCGGCGCACCAGCTCGCGGATCTTCTGCTCGACCTCGGGCGTGACCTCGATCACGGCGTACGACACCGGCCACATGGGGCCGTCGTCGAGCTGCGCGGTCTCGTCGAAGCTCACCGTGCCGTAGCGCGTCTTGAACTTCGAGCCCGGCTGATAGAACACCACGACCTTGCCGTCCTTCGCGTAGGCCGGGAAGCCGTAGAACGTCTTCGGGTTCAGGTGCGGCGCCTCCTCGAGCACGATGACGTGCACGCGCTCCGCGACCGCGCGGTCGACGCCCTCGAGCTTGTCGATCGCCTCGAGGCAGGCCTCGTTCTCCTTCTCGAGCTTCGCCGCGCCCTTCAGGCCCTTCATGGCCTTGAGCTCTTCGGCGCGCTGCTTCATCGCCGCGCGTTCTTCGTCGCTGAATCCCGCTCCGTTTGCCGCCATGGCATCCGTCCTTCCGAGGTCGTCGCTCCGCAGGATAGCGCCGACCGGGCTGCGCAGGGAGGGCGTTGGGTCGGGGATCTGCGCTGGGTGAGTCAGGAGCGGCGGGATGCCGCTGAGGTTGTGCGGATTGCTGAGGTTGTGCCGCGCGGGTCGGGGTGGGCCGCAGAGTCAGTGATCTGCGCTGGGTGAGTCAGGAGGGGCTGGATGCCGCTGAGGTTGTGCGGATTGCTGAGGTTGTGCCGCGCGGGTCGGGCCGGGGCGCAGAGTCAGTGATCTGCGCTGGGTGAGTCAGGAGGGGCTGGATGCCGCTGAGGTGGTGCGGATCGCTGAGGTTGTGCGGATCGCGGAGGTTGCGCCGCCCGCAACCGGGCTCCGGCCTGAAGCCGCGCGCCGGTCAGGCCTGGCGGAGGCCCTCTTCGAGTGCGACCCAGGCGAGCATCGCGCACTTCACGCGCGCGGTGTACTTCGAGACGCCGGACAGTGCCGCGGCGTCGCCGAACGTCTCCTCGTCGAGCGGGATCTGGCCGCGCGAGCGCAGGGCCTCGCGGAAGCGACCGATCAGCGCCTCGGCGTCGGCCGTTGGCATCCCGTCCGTGCCCCCGTCCTCGTCGAGCAGCGCGACGAGCATCGACGCGGACGCCTGCGAGATCGAGCAGCCCGCGCCCTCCCAGCTGACGGATGCCACGCGGCCGCCGTCGACGTCGACCCGCAGCGTGATCTCGTCGCCGCAGATCGGGTTGCGCTGGTGCACCGTGGCGCTGTGCGCGCCGGGGTCGGCCAGTCCGAAACCGCGGCGGTTCTTCGAGTGGTCGAGGATCAGGTCCTGGTACAGGGATTCCAGGCCGCTCATGCGTGCACCCCGAAGAAGCTGCGGACGCCGGAGACGGCATCCAGGAAGGTGTCGACCTCGTCGGTCGTCGTGTGGACCGCCGCGCTCGCGCGCACCGACGCGGTGAGGCCGAAGCGGCGGTGCAGCGGCTGCGCGCAGTGATGGCCGACGCGCACGGCGACCCCGCGGCTGTCGAGGAACTGCCCCACGTCGTGCGCGTGGACCCCCTGGACGTCGAACGCCTGCAGGGCGACGCGGTCGGCGGCATCCGTGTCTCCGAGCAGACGGATGCCATCGATCGAGCGCAGTCCCTCGCGGAGGCGCCGTTCGAGCGCGGCCTCGTGCGCGTGCGCGGCGTCGCGATCGAGAGCGCCGAACCACCGCACGGCAGCCGCGAGCCCGATCGCCTGCGACACCGGCTGCGTGCCGGCCTCGAAGCGCTGCGGCGGCGGGAGGAACTCCGCCTTCTCGAGCGTGACGGTGGTGATCATGGATCCACCGGTGGTGAACGGCGGGAGCGACTCGAGCACGTCCTCGCGGCCCCACAGGCCGCCGATCGCGTACGGGCCGAAGATCTTGTGTCCCGAGAAGACGGCCAGGTCGACTCCGGATGCCGGCAGGTCCAGCACGAGGTGCGGTGCCGACTGGCACGCGTCGAGGACGGTCAGTGCGCCGACGCTGCGCGCGAGGGCGACGAGCTCGGCGACGGGGTTCACGATGCCCAGGACGTTCGAGACGTGCGGGAACGCGACGACCTTGGTGCGCGCGCCGATGAGGCTTTCCGCCGCGGCCATGTCGAGCGTGCCGTCGTCCTTCACGGGGATGTGGCGCAGGCGCGCGCCGGTGCGGGCGGCGAGTTCCTGCCACGGGATGAGGTTCGCGTGATGCTCGGCCTCGGTCACCACGATCTCGTCGCCCTCGCGGAGACGCCCGGCGTAGCCGAGCGAACCGGCGACGAGGTTGAGGCCCGCGGTCGCGCCGCAGGTCCAGACGAGCTGCTCGGGCGTGCCGCCGACGAACTCCGCGACGGCGGCGCGGGCGTCCTCGAATAGTTCCGTCGCCTCGGCGGCGAGCGTGTGCGCGCCCCGGTGCACCGCGGAGTTGGCGGTCTCGAGGAAGTCGCGCTCGGCACCCAGGACGGCGCGCGGCTTCTGGCTCGTTGCGCCGGAGTCGAGGTAGACGAGGGGCCGGCCGTCGATCTCGGTGCCGAGGATCGGGAACTCGGCCCGCACCGCGGTCACGTCGAAGGGGAGTGTCACCCCTCCAGGCTACGCGGCGGCGGGTGGGCCGGGGCTGGGCCGCGGCTCGGCAGGCAGGGAGCTGCCGCGGAGCGCTGCCGCCGCGGGGCTGGAGTGAACCTACCAGTCCTTCACGACGGCGCACGCGGTGACGAAGGGGATCCCGGCCATCCCGCGAGGCGCCTCAGCGAGGTGGATCTTGCGGAACCCAGCGGGCTCATAGAGGTGTGAGAAAACTTCTTCTCGGGCGTCGACGACGACGAACCGGCCGGCGATGTAGCCGCGGGCACGCCTGATGACCTCCTTTGCTTCGTCCAAGATGACGCGTCCGGGCAGCTGTTCAGACGAGTAATCATCGGACCTGGCGAGTTCGGCGATGCTGTAGGCACCCGTCTGCACCACACTCACGTCTCCCATGAGTCTCTTGCGGGCGCTCGATGTCGCCTTCTGCAGATTGAGTGCTGTCATACCCACAGTGAAGAAGCCAGCCACATCGATCGTGTCGTCGCGTGGAGTCACAAGAACGTATGTTCGGCTGTGCCCGTGCCGTTCATACTTCTGGACGCTGGACCTCGCGAAGTCTTGGAGACGTGGTGATCGTTCGCAGCGAAAAGTGGACAGCCTCTCGTCCACCGTCTCCGCGAGGACGCGGTACTTCTCTTGCTGAACGTCCGCGAGTGCGAAGACGTCGTACTCGATCACTCTTGGGTGTCGCGGTCAGCGCTCGTTCGGCGTGTGCGCGCGTACGAGGCGCTCCAGGACGGACAGGCGCTGATCGGCCGCACCGTATTCGAGCAAGCGCGAAGAGAATCCGGGCGTCGCCCCCGGTGCGCTTCCGCCGGCCGCCATCTCGGCGAGCTGGCGCGCGCCCGCCGTCGACAGAACGTAAGCGCTGCCAAGTGCTTCCGAAGCCATCTCGATCTCCGTCTCGAATGTGCTGCGTTGGTCCCACGCAACGGGCCGACAACGAACGTTCGCTCAAGTCGTTGGCTTAACGGAATCTAGCATCCGAATCTGTACGCGAGACGTGATCTCTCCGCACCATGTGAAAAATCACCCGCATTCGATCGGAGGGCCGGGAATCGCACCGCCGTGTTCGGCTGACCACGGCGGGGCCCGGGTGCGCCATGAGGATCGCATCCGCGGACGCGGAGCCCGTGCCGAACTCCTGAGAATTTGGCTCGATTCGGGTCGGATGCCGCGCTGCGCGGCGGGAACGACGGATTTCTCCTGAGTTCGGCACGCGGCCCCGGTCCCGCCCCGCGCCGGGGCTGGCCGGGCGGCCCGAGGGTGCCCCCGCGCCCCGCCCCCGGCCTACAGCACCAGGCGGTAGCCCATGCCCTGCTCGGTCAGCAGATGCACCGGGGCCGACGGCTCGGCCTCGAGCTTCTTCCGCAGCTGCGACATGTACAGCCGCAGGTACCCGCTGTCGGCGACCTGCTCGCTCGCCCAGATCTCCTTGAGGAGCGTCTGCCGCGTCACGAGCGAGCCGGGGTTGCGGGCGAGGAACTCCAGCATCCGCCACTCCGTCGGGGTCAGGTGCACGCGGGAGCCGGCGCGCGTGACGGCCTTCGCGGCGAGGTCGATCTCGACGTCGCCGAACCGCACGACGGACTCGCCGCTCGCGGGGACGGCCCGCCGGCCGTGCACCCGCAGGCGGGCGAGCAGCTCGTCGATCTGGAACGGCTTGGTGACGTAGTCGTCGGCGCCGGCGTCCAGCGCCTCCACCTTGTCGGCGGAACCGGTGCGGCCGGACACGACGATGATCGGCGCGGTCGTCCACCCGCGCAGCGCTTGGATCACCTGCACGCCGTCGAGGTGCGGCATCCCAAGGTCGAGCAGCACGATGTCGGGGTGCGCCTGCGCGGCCAGCGTGATCGCCGCCGCCCCGTCGGCCGCGGCGACGACGTCGTATCCGTGGGCGGCGAGGGTGATCCGCAGCGCCCGCACGAGCTGCGGATCGTCGTCGGCGATCAGGACCTTCATCGGGTCTCCGTTCGGGGGAGGGATGCCGCGGCCCCGGCGTCGCGCGGGGTCTCGGGTGGCGCATCGCCGCGGGATGCCGCGCCCTCGGCGTCGCGCGGGGTTTCGGCATCCACCGCCACCGGCAACGCAATCACCATCGTGAGCCCGCCGCCGGGGGTGTCCTCGGGGGTCAGCGTTCCGCCCATGCCCTCGGCGAAGCCGCGCGACAGCGCGAGGCCGAGGCCGAGGCCCACGGTGTTGTCGGTGTCGCCGAGGCGCTGGAACGGCGCGAACATGTCGGTGCGCCGCTCGGGTGCGACGCCGGGGCCGTGGTCGATCACGCGGATCTCGGCGACCCCGCCCAAGCGGCTCGTCGCCACCCGGGCCCGGCCCCCGTCGGGGGTGAACCGCACGGCGTTGCTCAGGACGTTCACGAGCACCCGCTGCAGCAGGACCGGGTCCGCCTGCAGCGGCGGCAGGTCGGGGTCGAGGGCCAGCTCGACGTCGTCGGGACCGAGGCCGAGCTCGTCGAGCGCGACCAGGACGATCCCCGCGGCGTCCACCGGAGCCAGCGACACCGCGAGCACTCCGGCCTGCACGCGGCTGACGTCCAGCAGGTCGGTGACGAGCACCGACAGCGTGGCCAGGCTCTCGTCGGCGGTCTCCAGCAACTCGCGGCGATCGTCCGCGGAGAGCTGATCGCCGGCGGCGCGCAGTCCACCGAGCGCGGCGACGGCGGCGGCGAGAGGCCGGCGCAGATCGTGGCTCACCGCCGAGAGCAGGGCGCTGCGTACCTGGTCGGTTGCGGCGAGGACCCCCGCCTCGGCGGCGGTCTCGGCCAGATCGGTGCGCTCGAGGGCGGCGGCGAGCTGCGCGACGACGACGTCGAGGAGGCGCCGCTCCGTGGCATCCAGGTCTCTGCCGTGCAGTTCGAGTACCGCGCGTCCGTCGCCGACGGGCACCGTGGTCGCCCGGCCGTCGCGGACCGGTTCGCCGTCGGTGGCGAGCACGGAACCATCGGATGCCACGAGTCGCACGCCCGCGAGCGCGAACGCCTCGCGGGCGCGGGACACCAGCGCGGGCACCGCGCTCTCGCCGCGGAGGACGCTGCCGGCCACCGTGGCGAGCAGCTCGGACTCGGCCGCGGCCCGACGCGCGGCTCGGGCGCGCCGGGCGGCCTGGTCGACGACGACGCTCACGAGCATCGCGATGATGACGTACAGCACCAGGGCGATCACGTGGATCGGGTTGGCGATGGTCACCGTGTACAGCGGCTGGATGAACAGGAAGTCCAGGGTCAGCCCCGACAGCACCGCCGCGAACACCGCGGGCCAGATGCCGCCGATCAGGGCCACGACGACGACGAGCAGCTGGTAGGCGAGGACATCGGTCGTGATCGACTCGTCGGTCCCCGTGGCGATGAGCAGCCACGACAGCAGCGGGCCGCCCGCGAGCGCCGTGAGGAACCCGAGGATGCGCCGCTTCGCGCTCAGCGCGGGTCCGGCGAGGCGGGGGAGGGCGAAGCGGCCGCCGGCGCGCGCGTGGTTCACGATGTGCACGTCGATGTCGCCGGACAGGCGGATGACGGTCGCGCCGATGCCCGGGCCGGTGAGGGCGGCGCCGAGGCGTCCGCGGCGGCTGACACCGATGACGAGCTGCGACGCGTTCACCGACCGGGCGAAATCGACGAGGGCCGTGGCGACCTCGTCGCCCACCACCTGGTGGTACGTCCCGCCGAGCGACTCGACGAGCGCGCGCTGCGCGGCGAGGGCGCCGGGTTCCTCGGCGCGCAGCCCGTCCTGCGTCGACACGTGCACGGCGAGCAGCTCGCCGCCGGCGGAGCGCGCGGCGATGCGGGCGCCGCGCCGGATCAGCGTCTCGCCCTCCGCGCCGCCCGTGAGCGCGACGACGACCCGCTCGCGGGCCTGCCACGACCCCTCGATGCCCTGCTCCACGCGGTACCGCTGCAGCGCGGAGTCGACCTCGTCGGCGAGCCACAGCAGCGCGAGCTCGCGCAGCGCCGTCAGGTTGCCGAGCCGGAAGTAGTTCGACAGGGCCGCGTCGATCCGCTCCGCCGGATACACGAACCCGGATGCCAGCCGGTCGCGCAACGACTGGGGGGCGAGGTCGACGACCTCGATCTGGTCGGCCGCGCGGACCACGGCATCCGGGACCGTCTCCCGCTGCACCACGCCGGTGATCTTCTCGACGACGTCGCCGAGCGAGGCGACGTGCTGCACGTTGACCGTCGTGATGACGTCGATGCCCGCGTCCAGGAGGGCCTCGACGTCCTGCCAGCGTTTCTCGTGCGCCGACCCGGGTGCGTTGGTGTGCGCGAGCTCGTCGACCAGCGCGATCTGCGGGTGGCGTAAGAGCACGGCATCCAGGTCCATCTCGTCGAGGTCGACGCCCCGGTGCGCGACGGCCCGGCGCGGGACGACCTCGAGTCCCTCGGCCTGCGCGGCGGTGGCAGCGCGGCCGTGCGTCTCGACGATCGCGATGACGACGTCGCGGCCCTCTTCGCGCAGCCGGCGGCCCTCCTCGAGCATCTCGTACGTCTTGCCGACGCCGGGAGCTGCCCCGAGCAGCACGCGCAGGTGCCCGCGCTTCACGCCGCGCTCCCGCGAGGCCGCTGGGGTCTCGGTGTCCAAGGCACGCGGAGCCGAGGCGCGGCGATCCGCGTGTCTTGGACACTCAAGATCTTCGCGGGCCCGGGTGCCGGCGCGGCCGGGAGTGCGCGTGCGGCACCGGTCGTGGACGCGCCGCGGTGGGCTGCGCGGGCGGCGTTCGCGCTATTGAGGTTCAGTGTCCAAGACACGCGGAGCCGAGGCGCGCCGATCCGCGTGTCTTGGACACTCAACGTGGGTGCGGCGCCGGGCGCCGACACGCCGCCCACCGCGCCGGACGCGCCGAACCGCCGCCGCCCGGGGAGGGCGACGGCGGCGGCGGGAAGCGTGCGCATGTCAGCGATTCTCGCGCGTCAGAGCGCGTCCAGCGCGCGGTTGAGCTCGAGGACGTTCACGCGCGGGTCGCCGAGGAACCCCAGGTCGCGCGGCAGCGTGTGCTGCGCGATGAGCGCTTCGACGTCGGAGACCGGGATGCCACGGGCCTCCGCGATCCGCGCGGCCTGCCGTTCCGCGTTCGCGACGGAGATGTCCGGGTCGAGGCCGGAGCCCGACGAGGTGACCGCGTCGGCGGGGACCGCGCCGGCGCCGTTCAGCTGCTCGAACGTCGCGCGGCCCTGCTGGATCGAGGCGATGAGATCCGCATTCTCCGGGCCGAGGTTCGATCCGGTCGAGGCGGCGGCGTCCCAGGAGGCGGCGGACGGACGCGACTGGAAGTACTGCGGCAGCGCGTTGCCGTCGGCATCCTGGAACGACTGCGCGATGAGCGACGAACCGACGACGGTGCCGTCCGCGGCACGCACGAGCGAGCCGTTGGCCTGGGACGGGAGGGCGAGCTGACCGATCCCGGTGATGAGCAGCATGTAGCCGACGCCGAGGAGCACGGTGAAGACGAGCATCGCGCGGACGGCGACGCCGGCGGTACGCAGGGTGGTGCGCATGACGGGGCCTTTCAGAATCCCGGGAGCAGGCTCACGACGAGGTCGATGAGCTTGATGCCGATGAAGGGGACGAGGATGCCGCCGAGCCCGTAGACGAGCAGGTTGCGGCTGAGGATGCTCGAGGCGCTCGCCGCGCGGTACTTCACACCGCGCAGGGCGAGGGGGATGAGCACGATGATGACGATCGCGTTGAAGATGATCGCGCTCAGCACCGCGGAGGCCGGCGACGAGAGCTGCATGACGTTGAGCACCGCGAGTCCCGGGAAGACGCCCATGAACATCGCCGGGATGATCGCGAAGTACTTCGCGATGTCGTTCGCGAGCGAGAACGTCGTGAGCGCGCCGCGCGTGATGAGCAGCTGCTTGCCGATGCGCACGATGTCGATGAGCTTCGTCGGGTCGCTGTCGAGGTCGACCATGTTGCCGGCCTCCTTCGCGGCCGACGTGCCGGTGTTCATCGCGACGCCGACGTCGGCCTGTGCGAGCGCGGGGGCGTCGTTCGTGCCGTCACCGGTCATCGCGACGAGGTTGCCGCCCTCCTGCTCGCGGCGGATGAGGGCGAGCTTGTCCTCGGGCGTGGCCTCGGCGAGGTAGTCGTCGACGCCCGCCTCGGCCGCGATGGCCTTCGCGGTGAGCGGGTTGTCACCCGTGATCATCACGGTGCGGATGCCCATGGCCCGCAGCTCCCCGAACCGCTCGCGGAGGCCGTCCTTCACGACGTCTTTGAGGTGGATGACACCGAGCACGCGCCCCTCGCCCGCGGGCGTGAGGGTCGCGACGACCAGCGGGGTGCCGCCGGACTGGGCGATGGCATCCGTCTCCTCCTGCAGCTGCGCGCGCAGCGTCTCGGGAACGGGCGATCCGGATGCCGCGAGCCAGGCGACCACGGCCGACGCGGCGCCCTTGCGGACCTGCGTGCCGTCGGTGAGGTCGAGGCCGCTCATGCGGGTCTGGGCCGTGAACGGGACGGGCTCCGCGCCGCGGGGCATCTCGGCGACGATCCCCTGCGCCGCGGCGAGCTCGACGACCGACGTGCCCTCGGGCGTGGGGTCGGCCTGCGACGACATCGACGCGTACTCCGCCAGGAGTGGCCCGCCGACGCCCTCCATCGGGACGAACGCCGACGCGCGACGGTTGCCGTAGGTGATCGTTCCGGTCTTGTCGAGCAGCAGCGTCGTGACGTCGCCCGCGGCCTCGACGGCGCGGCCCGACATCGCCAGGACGTTCCGCTGCACGAGCCGGTCCATGCCCGCGATGCCGATCGCGCTCAGCAGCGCCCCGATCGTCGTGGGGATCAGGCACACGAGCAGCGCGACGAGCACGGGGATCGACACCGGCGACGCGGCGTACGACGCGATCGGGTTCAGCACCAGGACCACGACGACGAACACGATCGAGAGGCTCGCCAGCAGGATGTTCAGCGCGATCTCGTTCGGCGTCCGCTGCCGCGACGCGCCCTCGACGAGCGCGATCATGCGGTCGACGAACGTCTCGCCGGGCTTCGACGTGATCGTCACGACGATGCGGTCGCTGAGCACGCGCGTGCCGCCGGTGACGGCGCTGCGGTCGCCGCCCGACTCGCGGACGACGGGGGCCGACTCGCCCGTGATCGCCGACTCGTCGACGGTCGCGATGCCCGCGACGATGTCGCCGTCGCCCGGGATCAGCTGCCCCGCCTCGACGAGCACGACGTCGCCGACTCTCAGGTCGCCGGACGGGACCTCCTCGATCCGGGCGGTGGATGCCAGGGGGTCGGCCTTCGTGTCGTAGGAGACGACGCGGCGGGCGGTGGTCGTCGTCCGCGTCTTGCGGAGCGTCGCGGCCTGCGCCTTGCCGCGGCCCTCGGCGACCGACTCGGCGATGTTCGCGAAGAACACCGTGAGCCACAGCCAGATCGCGATGCCCCACGTGAAGCCGAAGGGGAGCGAGGCCTCGTCAGTGCCGCCGTCTCCGAGGAACGGCTCGGTGATCGCGATGAGGGTGGTGAGAGCCGCCCCCACCCACACGAGGAACATCACGGGGTTGCGCCACTGCGACGCGGGGTTGAGCTTCTTCGCGGCGCCCGGGAGCGCGGCGACGATCTGCGCGGCGCTGAACGCGCGGCGCGGAGCGGCCGGGGTCGGGGCCTCGGCGGGAGCCGGGGCGTGGGTGAGCGTGGACATCAGCGGGTAAGTCCTTCGGCGAGGGGTCCCAGGGTGAGGACCGGGAAGTAGGTGAGGGCCGTGACGATGACCGCCACGCCCGCGAGGAGGCCCGCGAACTGCGGGCGGTACGTCGGCAGGGTCCCGGCGGTGGCGGGAACGGCATCCTGCGCCGCGAGGGAACCCGCCAGGGCCAGCACGAACACGATCGGCAGGAAGCGTCCGAGGAGCATCGCGACCGCGAGGGCCGTGTTGAACCACGGGGTGTTCGCGGTGAGTCCCGCGAACGCCGAGCCGTTGTTGTTCGCCGCCGAGGTGAAGGCGTACAGCACCTCGCTGAGGCCGTGGACGCCCGGGTTCAGGATCGAGGTCGACTCGACATCGTCCCGGATGCCGGGCAGGCCGAAGCTCAGCGCGGTCCCGGCGAGCACGAGGGTGGGCGTGACGAGGATGTACAGGCTCGCGAGCTTGATCTCGCGCGGCCCGATCTTCTTGCCGAGGTACTCGGGCGTCCGTCCGATGAGCAGCCCGCCGACGAACACCGCGATCACGGCGAGGATCAGCATGCCGTACAGGCCCGAGCCGACGCCGCCCGGAGCGATCTCGCCGAGCATCATGTTGATCATCGGCATCATGCCGCCGAGCGCCGTGTAGCTGTCGTGCATCGAGTTGACCGCACCCGTCGAGGTCAGGGTGCTCGTCGTCCCGAAGAGCGTCGAGCCGAAGATGCCGAAGCGCACTTCCTTGCCCTCCATCGCACCGCCCGCGAGCTGCGGGGCGCTTCCGGCACCGGCGAGCTCGGCCCACGTGAGGAGGGCAGCGGATGCCACGAAGATCGCCGCCATCACGCCGAGGATCGTGTAGCCCTGGCGGTCGTCACCGACGATGCGGCCGAAGGCGCGGGGCAGTGAGAACGGGATCACGAGCATCAGGAAGATCTCGAACAGGTTCGTCCACGGGGCAGGGTTCTCGAACGGGTGCGCCGAGTTGACGTTGAAGAACCCGCCGCCGTTCGTGCCGAGGAGCTTGATCGCCTCCTGGGATGCCACGGGTCCGCCCGGGATCGACTGGGCCGCGCCCGCGAGGGTCGTGGCATCCGTGAATCCGCTCAGGTTCTGGATGACGCCGCCGGCGAGCAGCACGATCGCCGCAACGATCGAGAACGGCAGCAGCAGCCGATAGGTGCCGCGGACGAGGTCGACCCAGAAGTTGCCGATCACGCCGCTGCGGCGGTACGCGAAACCGCGCACCAGAGCGACAGCGATGGCGATGCCGACGGCGGCGCTCACGAAGTTCTGGACGGTCAGCGCGGCGAACTGCACCGTGTAGCCGAGCGTCGTCTCGCCCGAGTACGACTGCCAGTTGGTGTTCGTGACGAACGAGACCGCGGTGTTGAAGGACAGGGCCTCGCCCGGGGCGTCGAGGCCCAGCGAGAACGGCAGCAGCGGCTGCAGACGCATGATCGCGTACACGAACACGACGCCCGCCGCCGAAAACAGCAGCACGGACCGCAGGTACGCCTGCCAGGTCTGGGAGCCGCGCGGGTCGACGCCGATGAGGCGGTAGGTGCCCCGCTCCACGGCGAGGTCGCGCTCGCCGGTGTAGA
Organism: Microbacterium sp. SLBN-111; assembly: GCF_049739645.1. Lineage (NCBI taxonomy): Bacteria > Bacillati > Actinomycetota > Actinomycetes > Micrococcales > Microbacteriaceae > Microbacterium > Microbacterium sp. SLBN-111. The sequence goes on along the minus strand of NZ_JBMGQH010000001.1, from coordinate 1,107,544 downwards.
TGCGGGCGATGTAGTCGCCGAGCGGGCGGTACGCCAGGCCCAGGGCGACGATGAGCGTGAGGCTGGTCAGGACGATGGACCAGATGCTTCCGGCATCCATCAGAACTTCTCCGGACGGACGAGCGCGATCACGAGGTAGACGATCGCGGCGACGGCGAGGACGGCGGCGAGGATGCTCATGCGGAGTCGCCCCCTCGCTCGGGTGCGGCGCTGCGCGATGAGCGCTCGGGCGCCGGGGCGGGGGCGGCGGCGGGCGGCTGGGCGCCGCGGCCGGGGATGCGCGCGGAGGGAGCGCCGGGCTGCGGGCCCAGCTTCTCGACCCCCTGCGCGATGAGGGCGACCAGCGCGAAGAGCGCCAGGATCGCGACGAGGTAGACGACATCGAGCACGATGACTCCAGATTCGGGAGCTTCCGCGCGACTGCTGTGGCGCGGGTGCCGTGGGGCGGCACGTGTGTCGATGCAACTCCTGTGCGCCGCGGGATTCCGCGGTCCTAACGCTTTCCCTACGGCCCGCCCACGGACGCATACGAGGTGCATACGCGGCGGTCCGCCGACGCCGATGGGATCGCCGTCCGGTACACAACGAAGGAGATCCGCGGTCCAGGGTCTGCCGTCGCGCGTCGTTCCGTGCGTCCCAAACCGAATCTCCTTCGTTGTGTACCGGCGGGCGGGGCGGGCCGCGGGCCGACGGCCGGGGCGAGGTACTACTCGCTCTTGCTAAGTACCGGTACTCAGTGTTACTTTCTAGCGGTAGTCAACGTTGAGGAGTACCGCATGGGGAGACACGACACCGAGATGCTCAAGGGGGTGCTCGAGGGCGTCGTCCTGGCCGTCCTTGCACGACGCCCGGCGTACGGATACGAGATCACCGCCGACCTCCGCGAGCGGGGGTTCACCGACCTCGCCGAGGGCACGGTCTACGCGATCCTCGTCCGCATCGAACAGCGGGATCTCGTCGACGTCGAGAAGGTGGCATCCGAGAAGGGGCCGCCGCGCAAGGTCTTCACCCTCAACGACACGGGGCGAGAGCAGCTCGCCGAATTCTGGACCACTTGGGGTCTGCTCGCCGATCGGCTCGAGCAGCTCCGCAACGAAGGGAACTGACATGGCCTGGTACGAGAAGATCATCGGCGACCTGGGCGCCAAGAAGCAGTGGCGGGAGTATCGCCGCCGCCTCGACGCCCTCCCCGCTCCTTACCGGCAGGCGGGCCGCGCGCTCGAACGGTACGTGCTCAACCTCGGGCCGACGGATGACAGCGACGCGCTGATCCGTATGGTGACCGACCTTGCCGACCTGCTCGAGCAGGCCGCCGCGGCAGGCACGCCCATCCGCGACGTGACGGGCGCCGAACCGTCCGTCTTCGCCGAGGAGTTCATGGCGAACTACGGCGACGGCAGCTGGATCGGACGCGAGCGCGCCCGCCTCGCCCGCGCGATCGACGAGGCGGCCCAGTCCCAGGGCTGATCGCCCTCTCCCACACGCGTCCTCCGGAACCGGCTGGCCGGAGGCGATGGCCTCGTGCGCCCTCCGGCCGGAACAACACGAGAGGAACACCATGCCCATCACCGATACCGGTCCCGCCATCCGCGTGCGGAACCTCACCAAGTCCTACGGCGACGTCGCCGTGCTGCGGGGTCTCGACCTCGACGTCGAGAGAGGCACCATCGTCGCGCTCCTCGGCTCCAACGGCGCCGGCAAGACGACGGCCGTCCGCATCCTGTCGACGCTGCTGCGTGCCGACGGCGGGACGGCGGTCGTCGCCGGAGCCGACGTCGCGACCCAGGCCGCCCGCGTGCGCGCCGCGATCAGCCTCACGGGGCAGTTCGCCGCCGTCGACGAGGTCCTGACCGGTCGCGAGAACCTCATGCTCGTCGCCCGTCTGCGACACCTGCCCGACCCCGGTCGGGTGGCCGACGCGCTGCTCGAGCGTTTTTCGCTCACGGATGCCGCGCGCCGAGCGGCATCCACGTATTCCGGCGGCATGCGCCGGCGCCTCGACATCGCGATGAGCCTCGTGGGGGAGCCCGCGGTGGTCTTCCTCGACGAGCCGACGACGGGGCTCGACCCGCAAGCCCGCCTCGAGGTGTGGGATGCCGTGCGCTCGCTCGCCGCGTCCGGCACCACGGTGCTGCTCACGACGCAGTACCTCGACGAGGCCGAGCACCTCGCGGACCGCATCGCGATCCTGCACGGCGGCCGCATCATTGCCGAGGGGACGCTCGCGGAGCTCCGTGCGCTGTTCCCGCCGACGACCGTGGAGTACGTCGAGAAGCAGCCCACCCTCGAGGAGATCTTCCTCGCCATCGTCGGTTCCGCCGGCCCGCTCTCCGAGGAGGAGTCATGAACACATACGCCCTGTCCGACACCGCCGTCCTCACCGGCCGGTCGCTCCGGCACATCCTCCGCAGCCCCGACACGATCGTGACGACCGCGATCATGCCGGTCGCGATCATGCTGCTGTTCGTCTTCGTCCTGGGCGGCGCGGTCGACACGGGCGGCACCGCGTACGTGGATTTCCTGCTGCCCGGCATCCTGCTGATCACCGTGGCATCCGGAATCGCGTACACCGCGTACCGCGTCTTCCTCGACGTCCGCGGCGGGATCGTCGACCGGTTGCGGTCGATGCCGATCGCGCCGGCGAGCGTCCTGTGGGGACACGTCCTCACGTCGCTGCTGGCGAACGCGGTGTCGCTCGGGCTGGTGATCGGCGTGGCGCTGCTCGTCGGCTTCCGCTCGGGCGCGTCGGTCGGCGCATGGCTGGGGGTGGTCGGCATTCTGATGGCGTACACGCTCGCCCTCACGTGGGTGGCGGTGATCGCCGGACTCGCGGCGAAGACCATCGACGGCGCCAGCGCGTTCAGCTACCCGCTGATCTTCCTGCCGTTCGTGAGCTCGGCGTTCGCGCCCACCGACACCATGCCCGGGCCCGTGCGCTGGTTCGCCGAGAACCAGCCCGTGACGTCCCTCGTGGATGCCATCCGCGCCCTGCTCGCGCAGCAGCCCGTCGGCGCGAGCGTGTGGATCGCACTGGCGTGGTGCGCCGGCATCCTCGCGGTCGCGTGGGTGGTCGCGGTGGCGCTGTTCCGCCGCGCGGGGCGCTGAGCGGGGCTTCGGTCCGGCCTAGCGCCGGGTGGGGGCGGGCGCCGTAACCCCGGTTCAGTGTCCAGGACACGCGGGTGTCGTCGCGAGGCGTCCGCGTGTCTTGGACACTCAACGGGGTGGGGCTCGCCGGGGGCGGGATGCCGCGGGCTCAGGCCTGGGCGTCGCCCTCGGCGCGACGGCGGCGCACCTGCTCCTCGAGGTCGGCGAGGTACATCTCGCGCTCGAGGTCGGCGATCTGCTGCTCGGTCGTCCGGCGGTCGTGGGCACGCGGCGCCGGAGCCGGCTCGGCATCCTTCTGCCACCGCCGGGGGTCGCCGAACGACATCGGCTCGCCGCGCTGCTCCCACTCGCGGCCGATCGTGAACCACAGGATCGACCCGACCAACGGCAGCAGCACGATGAAGAACACCCACGCGAACTTCGGCAGGTGCTTTACCTGGTCGTCACGGCGGGTGATGGCGTCGATCAGCGCGAACACCATGATGGCCAGGGTGAGCAGAGCGAGGATCGGCATGGCATCCACCCTGTCCTAGACGGGCCGTCACGTCTACCGACCGCGACGGCGCCGCGGCGCGGTGAGCCAAACTCCTGAGATTCTGCGCACGAGACGCCGTCCGCCCGCCCACACGCCGAGCAGGCTGCCGTTCTTCAGGAGTTTCGCCCGCCCGGCCCCCGGGCCGCGGCTCAGGAACCCGAGCCGCGCGGCGCCTTCGTCCGATGCGTCGGGACCTCGGCCACGGGCTGGCCGCCGCGCTGCTGGCCCGGGAGCGGGCGGGAGCGGCGACCGTAGATGACCTCGGACGAGTCGAGCAGCCACGGCACGAGGGTGATCGAGACGCCGTGCACGAGCATGAGCTGCTGCGCGAGGCGGCGCGAGCGGCGGTTGTGGAGGATCGACTCCCACCAGTGCCCGACGATGAACTGCGGCAGGTACACCGTGACGACCGCGGAGCCGTGCTTCTCGCGGTACGACTTGATGAACGACGTCACCGGCGACGTGTACGTGCGGTACGGCGACTCGATGATGACGAGCGGGATGGGCATGTCGTGCTCCGCCCATTCCTTCTGGAGGCTCGTGGCATCCTCTTCCGAGATCGCGACGTGGACCGCGAGGGTCTTGTCGTGCTTGGCGGCGAGGGCGTAGTCGATGGCCTTCACGACCGGCTTCTGCAGGCGGTTCACGAGGATGATCGCGACGTCGCCGGACGAACCGAAGTGCACCGTGTCGTCCATGCGGATCTCGTGCTCGACGTCGCGGTAGTAGCGGTTCACGCCAAGCATCAGGGTCGCGAGGATCGGGATCGCGATGAACACGAGCCACGCGCCGTGCGTGAACTTCGTGATCGTGACGATGAGCAGCACGAGCACCGTGAACGTCGCGCCGAGCGAGTTGATCCACAGGCCCGAGATCGCCGATCGGCGCTCGTACCGCGCGCTCTGCTGGCGGGCGGCGTCGGGGGAGAGGGCGTGGAGTCCCGCGAGCGTCCGCCGCCAGTGCTTGACCATGCCGATCTGGCCGAGCGAGAACGACACGAACACACCGATGATGTACAGCTGGATCAGGGTCGTGAGGTTCGCCTGGTAGACGATCAGCACGCCGATGGCGACGATGCCGAGGATCACCATGCCGTTCGAGTACACGAGGCGGTCGCCGCGGGTGTTGAGGGCCTTGGGGGCGTAGCCGTCGCGGGCGAGCACGGCGCCGAGCAGCGGGAAGCCGTTGAACGCGGTGTTGGCCGCGAGCAGCAGCACGCACGCGGTAGCGGCCTGGATGATGAAGAACGGGATGCTGTTCATGCCGAAGGTGGCGGCGGCCACCTGCGCCATGAGGCTCGGCTGCGGGTTGTTCGCGCAATCGAAGCCGATGAGGTTGCAGGGGTTCTCGGCGTAGTGCACGCCGGAGAGCAGGGCGAGCAGCGTCAGACCGACGAACAGCGCGATGGCGATGCCGCCCATGAGGGTCAGCGTCGTCTGGGCGTTGCGGATCTTCGGCTTCCGGAACGCGGGCACACCGTTCGAGACGGCCTCGACACCGGTGAGGGCCGAGCAGCCGCTCGAGAACGCGCGCAGCACGAGGAGGATCATCGCGGCCTGCGTCATCGATTCCGCTTGGACGTCGTAGTTCGCGCTGGATGCCACGGGCACATCGCCGAACAGCGTGCGGGCGAGGCCCACGACGATCATGACGCCCACCGACCCGATGAACAGGTACGTCGGGATCGCGAACACCGACGACGCCTCGCGGACGCCACGGAGGTTGACGATGACGATGAGGATGACGAACCCGACGGCGATCTCGACGCGGAAGTCGTTGATCTCGGGCAGCGCCGAGATGATGTTGTCGACCCCGGATGCCACCGACACGGCGACCGTGAGCACGTAGTCGACCAGCAGCGCGGCGGCGACCACCACGCCGGGGACTTCGCCGAGGTTCTTGCTCGCGACCTCGTAGTCGCCACCGCCGGAGGGGTACGCCTTGATGAGCTGGCGGTAGCTCAGGACGACGACGACGAGCAGCACCACGACGGCCGCGGCGACCCACGGGCTGAGCGTCAGCAGAGCCGTTCCGCCGATCAGCAGGATCATCAGCAGCTCCTGTGGCGCGTAGGCCACGGAGGAGAGTGCGTCGGAGGCGAAGATGGGGAGGGCCATCTTCTTGGGCAGGAGCTGCTCGTCGAGTTTTTCCGACGTGAGAGGCTCGCCGATCAGGATGCGCTTGGCCATCGGCGTCTGTTCGCCGGGCTCGCGACTTTCGTCAGTCACGGCGCGCGACATTACGCGTCCTGCCGCCCGTATGCAATCTGACGCACGGGACGTTCACCGGGTGGTAGTCCACTGGCGAGACACAATACGACCCGTAACGGCCGCAACTCCGTGGGTCGGACATGTATTCCCTAGTATTCCCGGGTGCACAACATCGTCGGATCCGGGCTCCTCGCGGTGCTGCTCGGCGGTGTCGTCGCGGTGCTCGCGTTCGTCCCGTTCGTCGCGGTCAGCTACCGCCGTCGCGGCGGTCTGTCGTTCGGGCGCAGCGTGCTGTGGGCGGGCGCCGCGGTCTACTTCTGGGCGATCTGGACGTACACGCTCGTGCCCCTCCCCGACAGCGATGACTACCGCTGCGCGGGCACGAACCTCCGCCCGTTCCAGTTCGTCGACGAGATCCGCGAGGCCGTCGCCGTCTCCGGCCGCTACCTGACGGATCCGGTCGTGCTCCAGGTGGCGCTCAACGTGCTCCTGTTCGTGCCGCTCGGGTTCTTCCTGCGCGTGCTCGGGGGACGTGGCATCCTGATCGCCGGTCTCGTCGGGCTCGCGGTCAGCGGGGTGATCGAGACGACGCAGCTGACCGGCGTGTGGGGGATCTTCCCGTGCGCGTACCGCGTGTTCGACGTCGACGACCTCATCGCCAACACGTCCGGAGCACTTCTGGGATCGCTCGTGGCGTTCGTCGTTCCGCGGAAGCACCGAGGACTGGAGAAGACTCCGGATGCCGACCTCCCCCGTCCCGTCACGCGGGGGCGTCGGGTGCTCGGCATCCTGTGCGACGTGCTCGGCGTCGGTCTGCTGCAGTCGGGCATCGCCGTGGCGCTGCAGGCGGTGCTGGTCGTGCTGTTCGAGGACCCGGGTCGCACCGGCCCGCTCTCGTCGACGGTGGGGACGGCCGTCGCGGCGGTCGTGTGGCTCGCGGTGATCCTCGCCACGGGGCGTTCGGTCGGCGACCTCGCGACGCGCGTCCGCTACACGGACGGCGTGCTGCCCACCTGGCTCGCGCGCGTGCTGCGATTCCTCACCGGTGCGGCGTCGTACTCGGTGCTCGAGACGCTGCCGGCCCCGTGGGGGCTGTCGTCGGGGCTCCTGCTGCTGGCGACGCTCGTGCTGCTGTTCGTGTGGAAGGACGGCCGCGGCCTGACGGGCTGGATCGGCGGGCGGCGTCTGGTCGACGATCGCGCCGGCGTGGTGACCCCGGCGGTCGACGCCGGAACGGCTCGAAACCCCGAGAATCCTCGATGACAAGGATTGCCATGCGCAGTAAGGTGGCGGCATGGCGACGATGAACATCTCCCTCCCCGACGATCTGCGCGCCTTCGCCGATGCTCAGGTGCACGCCCACCTCTACGCATCGAGCAGCGAGTACGTGCGCGAGCTGATCCGCCGCGACCGGGAGACCTCAGTCGTGCGCGAGGCCGTGCTCGAGGGGATGAGGTCGGGTGAGGGTTCGCGGATGGATGCGGACTACTTCGACGTGCTCCGTGCGAGCGTCCGCGACGCTTCGTGACACGGGTCGTCTCGTCTCGCGCGGCCGATCTCGACATCGCGCGAGCCGTCGAGCACTATCGAGATGAGGTCGACCCCGAGACCGCCTCTCGCTTCATCGATGCGATCGAGCTCGCGGCGCGCCGGCTCGCCGATTTTCCCGCCTCCGGCTCTGCGACGGCCGAGGCGCGAACCGGAATCCCCGGGCTTCGTGTCCTCGGCGCGGAGGGCTTCCCCTTCCTCCTGTTCTACACATGCGATGACGACGCGGTCCGCGTTCACCGTGTCCTGCACGAGAGGCGTGACATCGACGCCGAGTTCCAGCCCTGGATCTGATGGCCCAGGTGCAGGTCGGCGCCGCGCCCGACCGCGTCGGAGCCGTGGCGCGTGTCTACAGGCTCCCCGCCGCGACCGCGAACGTGTCGCACGCGTTCACGCCGCCGGAGCGACCCGCCTCGAACCAGCGCTGGCGCTGCTCGCTCGAGCCGTGGGTCCAGCTCTCGGGGTTCACCACTCCGCCGGACTCGGCCTGGATGTGGTCGTCGCCCACCGCGGCCGCGGCGGCCAGGGCGTTCGTGATCTGCTCGGTCGTGGGCGGCTCGAGGTAGGGCGTGCCGCTCTCGTCGACCTGGTCGGCCGCGTCGGCGACCCAGGCGCCCGCGAAGCAGTCGGCCTGCAGCTCGGTGCGGACGCCGTTGCTCGCGGGTCCGGTGCCGTTGTTCGGGTACTGGTCCATCACGCCGATGAGGTTCTGCACGTGGTGTCCGTACTCGTGCGCGAGCACGTACAGCTGCGCGAGGGGCCCGGCGTTCGTGTCGAACTGCTGCCGCAGCACCGCGAAGAACGTCGGGTCGATGTAGACCGTCTGGTCGGGCGGGCAGTAGAACGGTCCGGTCGCGTTCGACGCCGTGCCGCACGGCGACGACGCCGCCCCGTCGACGATGATCAGCTGCGGCTTGCTGTACCCCTCGACGGTCTTGCCCCAGAACTGGTCGAGGTTGAGCGATGCGGCGGCGAGTCGGCAGTCGTCGTTGCTGTTGGCATCCTGACCCGTCTCGCAGTTCGCGATGCGCTCGCCGCCGGTCTGCGGTCCCGCGGCTTGGCCCCCGCCGATGAGCCCCGTCAGGTCGGTGCCCGTGAACAGCGAGATGAGCAGCACCACGATGCCGCCGAGGCCCACCGCGCCGCCGCCCACGGCGGCCACGGTGCCGCCGCGGCGCTTCGCTGAGTTACCGCCGACGCGGGCGTTGTCGTTGAACGTCACGCCCGAGACCGTAGCGCGGGGCCCGCGCTCGCGGAGGGGGCTTGAAACCCGAGCGTCAGCCGATCCGACGTACCGCCGCGGTCGACCGCGGCGGCGCCGTGCTCTCGCGCACCACCAGCTGGGGACGCTCGGACGAGAACCGCCTGCCCGTCTCGCCGGCGATCTCGTTGAGCAGCAGTTGCAGGCCCCGGCGACCGAGACCCGCGAAGTCCTGATCGACGGTCGTCAGCGGGGGAGACCACAGCGCGGCGAGCGGATGATCGTCGAATCCAGCGACCGAGATGTCGTCCGGAACGCGGAGACCGGATGCCGTGATCCCCCGGATCACTCCCATCGCGATCTCGTCGTTGCCGCAGAACACCGCCGTGACAGACGGGTCGTCGGCGAGGCGGCGGCCGATGTCGATGCCGGAACGCGGATCCCACGTCGCGTCGCTCAGCGGCGGGACGACCGCGCCGCGGCGCTTGAGCGCCCGACGCCAGCCCGTCGTGCGACCGTCCTCGCGCCGCGACGGCGGAACCCGGACGTGATGCACGGTCGCGTGGCCGAGGTCGAGCAGGTGATCGGTGAGCTCCTCCGCGGCGCGGGACTCGTCGAGCACCGCCTGGCGGAGGCCCGGCTCGCGGACGCCGGACAGGGCGACGACCGGCAGCGACGGGGGGATGCGGTGCAGCGCCGCGACACCGGGAGGGTCGAACTTCAGCACGCAGACCCCGGCCAGCGGCTGGGCGAGCGTCGCCGCGATCGCGCGGTCGATCTCGTCGTCGTCGGTGCTCTCGACGACGGTGATCATCACGGTGTAGTCGTCGGCGCGCGCCGCTTCCTCGATCCCGCGGATCGTCTCAGCGTAGCCGTACTGCGACGTGTCGCCCGCGATCACGGCGATCACCTGGGCCTTGCGGGATGCCAGGACGCGGGCGGCGGCACTCGGCCGGAACCCCAGCGCGGCGATGGCCGCCTCGACGGCCTCGCGCTTGGCGGGGCTCACCCGGGCCGCCCCCGTCAGTACCCGCGACACCGTCGGCACGGATACCCCCGCCCGCGCCGCGACGTCGGCGATCGTCGCCGGTTTCGTGCGGGAGGGGTCCATTGCGCTCCGTCCGTGTGCGGCGCCCGCTCTCACTTGACGGCGCCGCTGGTGATGCCCGAGATGATCTTCCGCTGCGCCACCATGAACGTGATGAGCAGCGGAAGGCTCATCAGGATGATGTAGGCGAAGATCAGATGCCAATTCTGAAGATACAGACCGGCGCTCGCCACCTGGTACAGGTTCAGCGGCAGGGTGTCGAGTCGGCCGCCCACGACGAACAGCGCGTAGAACACGTCGTTCCAGATGTAGAGGCAGATGAGGATCGTCGCGGTGGCGAGCACCGGCATGAGCAGCGGCAGGATGATCTTCACGAACACCCGCACCGGCGAGGCGCCGTCGACGCGCGCGGCCTCCTCGAGTTCGACCGGGATCGTGCGCACGAAGCCCGTGACGAAGAAGATCACGGTCGACATGTACATGCCCATGTACACCCCGATCATGCCGACGGGTGTGCCCGCCAGGCCCAGCTGGCGCAGCAGGAGCACGATCGTGACGACGGCCGGCGGCAGCACGATGCCACTGATCGCGAGCGCGTAGACGAACGCCAGGCCCTTGGACCGGCGTCGCCCGAGGATCCACGCAGCCATCGAGCCGAGGATCAGCACCCCGAGCACCGCCGGAACCATGACGAGCAGGCTGCCGCCGAACGCGGCGATCATGCGGCCCTCCGAGAGGACGGTCGCGAAGTTGTCGAACAGGTGCCACTCGGTGGGCAGGGCGAGCGAGGGGACGAAGGCCTCCGCCTGGGTCTTGGCCGCCGTGAGCACGGTGAGCAGGAACGGGATGCCGAGGAGCACCACGGCCACGATGATCGCGGCGATCGGCTGGACCACGCGGCCGATCGGCGATCGGCGTCGGGGGAGTCGCCGGGTGCGGCCCGTCGTCAGGGTCATGGTCTCGGTCACAGCACGTCCTCCCGCTTGCGCAGAAAACGGATCACGGGGAAGGCGAGGATCGCGACCACGAGGAACAGCACGAGGCTCATCGTCGTGGCCTGGGCGAACAGGCCCTGGCCGAAGGTCCGGAAGATGAAGATGTTGAGCAGCTCGGTGGTGCCGCCGGGGCCGCCCGCGGTGGTCGCTTGGACGATGTCGAAGCCGTTCATCGAGCCGAGCAGCGACGTCGCGACGTTGAAGGTCACGGCCGGGGCGAGCAGCGGGAAGCGGATCGCGCGGAACGTCGTCCACCACCCCGCGCCGTCGAGGCGCGCGGCCTCCAGGACGTCGTCGTTGATCGTCTTCAGGCCCGCGAGGTAGATGAGCATCGACAGGCCCATCCACTTCCACGCGTGGATGAGGGCGACGACCACGATCGTCCAGGTCGTGCTGCCGAGCCAGGCGACGTCGACGTTCTGGCCGGTCAGAACGCTCAGGATGCCGTTGAGCGCACCGTCCGGCTTGAGCATCGCCTGGAAGATGTAGCCGACCGCGAGCGCCGACATGATCACCGGCACGAAGAAGGCGACCCGCAGCGCGCGGTTCGTCCGAGTGTCGCGCTCGAGGAGGAGGGCGAGCCCCAGACCGAAGAGGTTCTGGAAGATCGCGACCAGCACGGCGTAGATCAACGTCACCGACAGTGCGTTGACGAGCGAGCCGTTGGAGAAGAGCGAGACGAAGTTGTCGGTGCCGATGAAGTCGATCGAGCTCTTGAAGCTCGACCAGTTCGTGAAGGCGTAGACGAAGTTGAAGACGGTGGGAACGGCGAAGAACACCACCAGGACCGCCAGCGCGGGGATGAGGAACCATAGGGGGTGGTCCTTCGCGTGCCGACCGCGCGGCGCGGGGCGCGTCGCGCGCGCCGGCGGCGTCGCCGTGCGGGGACGCTCGAGGGTCGATGTCATTGGGTCGTTCCTCCCGGGAAGGGGGCGCCGGGTCGGGTCCCGGCGCCCCGAGGGAAATCAGAAGCCGGGCGCTCCGATGGCCTTGGCCAGCTCGGCGAACTGCTTCTGGGTGGCTTCGGCGACCTGCGTGGGCGTCTTGGTGCCCTGGATCATGTCACCGAGGTTGAGGTACAGGTCGGGGTTCGCGACGGCGAGCGCCTGCATCGATCCGACCGAGTCTCCGAGGGAGCCGCTCACGTCGAGCAGCGCCTGCGGCACGTCCGAGGACGACTTCACGTTGCTCTGCAGCGAGACCGTCTTCTGCGCCTGGACGAAGTCGCTGTAGCCGTCGCCGAGCCAGTACGACAGCAGCTGGCGCGCGGCGGCCTCGCGCTTGGCATCCCCGGTCTTGAACGCCACGAGGGCGTTGGACTGGTCGGGGATGAAAGTGCCGACGTTGCCCTTGGGCGAGATCGGGAAGAAGCCGATCTTCTCGTTCAGCTCCTTCGTGTCGGCGAGCGACTGCAGCTGCCCGAAGAACGAGTTCACCTGCACGGCCATGGCCGCCTGGCCCGACAGCAGGGCCGGACCCTGGTCCTCGAACTTCGCGGTCGTGAGGTTCGCGTTGAACAGGCCCTCCTGGATGAGGCCCTGGTACGTGTCGATCGCGCCCTGGATCGTGGGGTCGGTGAACTTCTCCTCGTTCTTGTTCACGCGATCCCAGAGCCCCGCCTTCGCGGCATCCGCGAGCTGCACCTGCACCCACCACTGCGTGGCCCAGGGGGTCCCGCCGCCGAAGTCGAAGAACGGGGTGACCCCCGCGGCCTTGAGCTGACGCGCGTCGGCGAGGAACTCGTCCCAGTTCCCGGGGGTCTTGGTGATGCCCGCCTTCGCGAACACCTCCTTGTTGTAGTAGACGCCCTCGACCGCCGGAGTGGTGATGAGCGCGGCGTACCGCGTGCCGTTCAGGATGCCGGTGATGTCCTTCAGCTCGGGCGTGTAGGCGTCGATGAAGGGAGCGCCGTCCAGCGGCTGGAGGTTGGTCGAGGCGTTCAGCGCCGTCAGTTGCGAGGCCGTGGGCTGCCAGAAGGCGAGGTCGGGCTTGTCGCCCGTCGCGACCTTCGTCTGCACGCTCTGCTCGTAGGGGTCGGGGATGGTCACGACGTCGACCTTGGCGCCGGTGGCCGCCTCGAACCCCTTGACGACGCTGTCGGGGACCTTGTTCGAGTTCTGCGCGGCCCAGATGGTGAGGGTCGTGCCGTCGAGCTTGGTGTCCTGTGCGGGCCAGTCCGAGGGACCCGCGTTGCCGCCGCCGCCGGCGCCGGGGTCCGAACAGCCGGCGAGGGCGAGGGCTGCCACGGCGGCGACGGCCGTCGCAGCGAAGAACCGCTTCTTCATTGAATTGCTCCTTGTTGATGTGATCAGTCTGATCCAGTGCCGAAGCTCTCGCCGACCGGGGCCGGTCGGGTCGAAAGCCGGAGAGTACGCGCGGAGATACGGGCATCGCCGGCGCGCACGTGCAGGGTTCCCGTCGTGGCATCCCATTCGGTGTGCCAGGTGGGGAGGTCCAGGGGGAAGACCGGGGTCACCTCGACGTCGTGGCCGACGAGGTGGGGGAAGGACAGCGCCACGGATGCGTCGCCGTCTCGGCGCCAGACCGAGACGAGATCGCCTCCGGAGCCGCGGAGGGAGAGCGCGATCCAGGGGTCGTCCCAGCCGGGCAGGCCGAGCGGCCAGTGCGGGTGGCAGCGGGCGATCTCGGTGCGCAGCTCCTTCGCGACCGTGATCGCGTCGGCGACCCGGTGGCGTTGCGCGGGCGTCATGCGGTTGAGGTGACCCGAGACGTAGAAGCGGCCGAGGAGGCCGGTGACGAGGCAGAACGCCGACTCCTCGGCATCCATCTCGGGCTGGGGGTAGGCCCAGCTCGCCGCCTGTTCGGGCAGGATCGCCATCGGGGCCGCGGCCGCGATCGGCGGGTACTTGCGGAAGTCCTGCTGGTCGGAGGTCGACTGCATCGCCAGCCGCGACAGCATCGCGTAGTCCATGCGCATCGCGCCCGAGCTGCAGTTCTCCACGACGAGGGTCGGATGCCGGTCGAGCACGCCGTCCAGCCAGTCGAGCACCGCGCGGTTGTGGCCGAGCAGTCCGTCGCCGACGCTGTCGGCATCCAGGTCCGTCCCCGGGCCGGGGTTGATGTTGTAGTCCATCTTGAAGAACCCGAGACCGAAGTCGGCCACGAGCCGATCCACGACGCCGTCGAGGTGCGCGCGGGCGGCGGGGTGACGGAGATCCAGGTGGAAGCGGTCGTGCTCGACGACGCGCTGACCGTGGCGCTGCAGGAAGGCCTCGGCCGGCAGACGGTCGGCGAGGGGGCTCCGGATGCCGACGACCTCCGGCTCCAGCCAGAGCCCGGCCACCATGCCCTCGGCGTGGATCGCGTCGATGACCTCGGCGAGGCCGCCCGGGAAACGGGTGGTCGATGGCATCCACTCGCCGACGGAGTCCCACCAGTGTCCGGAGTCGTCGTACCACCCGGCGTCGATGCAGAACACCTCGGCGCCCACCTCGGCCGCAGCGCGGATGAGGGGGAGGAGCTTCTCGGTGGTGGGGTCGCCGTCGAGGGTGTTCATGTAGTCGTTGAAGACCACGGGCATCGCGGCGTTGTCGGGGTGCGGGCGCCGCGTCGCGCGGCGGTGGTCGGTCAACGCCGACACCGCGCCGGTGGCATCCGGAGCGAAGGCGACCGTCGCGGGCACGCTCGTGAACGAATCGGCGGGCTCGAGGACGTGGGTCCACGCCGCGTCGGCGTCGGTGGGTCCGGCGAGGGCGAGGTAGCCGCCCGCGGTGTCTTCGCCGATCTCCCAGCGCCACGCACCGTTGTGCTCGATCTGCCAGGCGAGCGCGAAACCGGCGGCCCGGGAGGCGAGCACGCCCATCGGCAGGGCGTGCGCCGTCGACCACGTCCCGGTGGAGACGGCGGTGAACGCGCCGCGCGGGTTGTGACCGGTGAGGTGCTCGGCGAGGGGCACGAAGTCGGGTCCGCGCAGAGGAGTACGCGTCCACCGCCCCTCGCCGAGCCAGTCGCTCTCACCCGTCAGGCGCTCCCAGCCCGCGAACGCGTCGTCGGTCGCGCCGGGGACGGTGAACCCGGTGGCCCAGGAGGCGACCGACCGGAGCGCGACGCGACCCGTGCCGACGTTGGTGAGGGCGACGGTGCTGGAGATCGCGGCCACGCCCTCGCGGGTGGTGAGCGTGAGGGCCGCCTCCAGGTCTCCCGAGCGCTGCCGGATGATGAGGGTGCGCACGCCGGCGCGGACGGTCTCGGTGTGGTCGACGTACCGCATCCGCAGACCGAGTTCGGTGTGGGCGAGGCGTCCGGAGGCGGGGCGGTGGCCGGCGTCCGCGGTGAGCACCTCGACGAACGGGATGCGGTGGATCGGCAGGTCGCGACCGGCGACACGAATCGCGGTGCAGACCACGGGCGCGTCGTCGTCCCACTGGAACGTCAGCGCCACGAGGTCGGTGCCCCACTCGAGACGCGGGGTCGGGGCCGCGTCGGTGGGGGCGGGGTGCATCGTCGTCATTCGTCTCTCCGTCGTGTCAAACGAGAGGGACGCTAACGGATTCTGAAAGCGTTATCAAGCGGAACGTGAAAGCGATATCAGAATTTTGCGTCGCGCCTTGTGCGAGCCGACTCGACAACCTATGCTCGCGGTCTGAAAGCGCTATCAAGATGTGATGCGCGAGTCCAGTCACTCAACGACGAGGAAACATGAGACCCCACACCCATCCCCCGCGCCGCGTCTCCGCGGCCGTCGCCGCCTGCGTGACCGTGCCCCTGGTGGTCGGCCTCGTCGGCGCGCCCGCCGCCGTCGCCGCTCCGGACGACACCACTCCCCGCCCCATCGTCGAGTACACGTTCGACGGGGATGCCACGGCATCCGTCATCGCCAACGAAGGCTCGAAGGGCAGTGCCTTCGACGCACGCGTGCGTAACGCGTCGTCGCTCGCGCGGGGGACAGGACCGACCTCCGCCGCCGGAGCCTCGGGGCTGTTCCCGGGCGCTGCGCAGGGCTCGTCGAGCTCGGCGAGTCCGTACCTCGACATCCCCGCCGGGCTGTTCGACGGAGTGACGGCGCTGACCGTTTCGACGTGGATCAAGTGGGACGGCAAGAACTCCGGCAACCTGCCGTGGGCCTACATCGTGGGCAGCGACGCCCTCCCGCGCGACAACTGGGGCCTGTATTACGTGCCGAACGAGGGAGGACAGTCCAAGGCGGTGGCCAACTCCGGCACCGAGGTCAAGGCCGTGTCCCCGGTCCCGCTCACGGCGGGCGCCTGGGCGCAGATCACCTCGGTGGCCGACGGTCAGACGCTGTCGTACTACATCAACGGCGAGCTCGTCCGACGTGAGGCCGCGGCAGTCGACTTCACGAAGCTCGCCGCGGAATCGAGCACCCGCTCCGGCCTGATCGGCCGTGTCCCGTGGGCGCCGCAGTGGGCCGCTCTCTTCGGCGGCGAGTTCGACGACTTCTCGATCTACGACGTCGCGCTGACCTCCGACCAGGTGGCGCAGGGCTTCGCCGCCGCCGCCGGCCCCGTCACGGCGGTGGATCAGACCGCGTGGCAGGTGCAGACCACCGCCGGTCAGGCGCCGGTGCTCCCCGCGCGGGTGGGCGTGACGCGCGAGTCCGGCTTGAAGACCGACGCGGCCGTCCGATGGGATGCCGTGCGGTCCTCGCAGTACGCGACGGCGGGGGCGACATTCACCGTGAACGGCGTCGTCGAGGGGACGGACCGGTCGGTCACCGCAACCGTGTCGGTCGCCGCGCGCCAGACCGAGGAGATCGTCGCCGACCTGAGCCGCCGCACCGGCGACTTCCGCGGCGGCGCGTCGGGGACGCTCTACGGCCTCGGCGACGAGCAGTCGCCCACCCAGGCGCTCGTGAACGGCGCCGCCATGACGAACGTGTCGCAGAAGCCGCCGTTCGGTACGCAGCACCCGGGCGGCGACGCCTTCAACATCGAGAAGACGTTCTTCGACAAGCACGGCGAAGACCTCTACATCTACACGCAGGACTACTACCCCGACTGGCCGTACAACCAAGGCGTCCGCCCGGGCGACGACCGCACGTACGTACGTGACGCGAACGGAAAGCTCACGTCCGAGTGGACGCCCGGCGGCGACGGGGTGTGGGACTACCTGGAAGTGCTCGAGATCGTGACCGAGGCCGTCGCGACCGGAGCCGACGACCCCGAGAAGTACACCTTCATCCCCTTCAACGAGCTCGATCTGCAGTGGCTCAACACGGACGACAAATACAACCGCTACCTGCAGCAGGGCGGGCAGCCCGACAGCTACACCCCCGGTGGCGCGAGCGACTGGGCCGCGGCGTGGAAGGTCATCACCGACGTCTACGCCAAGCACGGACTGAGCCGGCCCCGCATCGCCGGACCCGGGGATGCGGCGTGGCGCGGTGAGGGGAACATCAAGGCCTTCCTGCGTTCGGCGATCGCCACGAACACCGTCCCCGACGTGTACGTGTGGCACGAGCTGCGCGGGTACCAGTGGATGCCGGACCGCGCCGACGCGTTCCGTCAATACGCGCGGGACCTCGGGATCGCCGAGGACGAGATCCCCCAGATCAACATCACGGAGTACGGCGCGAGCAACGACATGAGCTCGCCCGCCAACCTCCTACGCTGGTTCTCCAGCTTCGAAGCGGCGAAGATCGACGCGCAGACGGCGTACTGGACGGCATCCGGCACGATGTCCGACAACCAGGCCAAGGTCAACGCCGCCAACGGCGGCTGGTGGATGTTCAAGTGGTACGGCGACCTCCAGGGATCGCAGACGGCCGAGGTCACCACCAACCGCGAGAAGGCCATCGCCGCGGTCGACGACGCGAACCGTCGCGCCCAGGTCATCGTCGGTGGGGTCGAGCAAGGCCGGGACGGGCTGCTGACGGTCAAGGGAATCTCGAACGACACGTTCGGCGGCACGGTCGACATCGAGGTGCGCGAAGACCTCATCTCGGGCACCGACGGCATCGCCGACACCCCGCGCGTGGTCGCCGCGTACGACGACGCCGTCGTCACCGACGGCGCCGTCCAGGTGCGTGTCCCGTCGGCGAACGCGAGCGCCGCCTACCAGGTAATCATCACGCCGGCCACCGACCGTGACGTCGCGGCCGCGGCGGCTCAGCAGGCGCCGCACCAGTGGTCGGAGGCGGAAGACCTCGCGATCACCGGCGGTGCCGTGCGGTCGCAGCCGGGTGGCGGCTACCGCCTCTCGGGCGACCGCGACGTCACGGGCCTCACGGGCGCCGACGCGCGGCTGGATTGGCAAGTCGATGTGGCCGAGCCGGGCCTGTACCGCTACACGGTCCTGGGCGCGACACCCGGTCGAGCCGCTCAGCACGAGCTGTTCGTCGACGGGACAGACTCCGCGACCGTGCAGTACGGCGCCAATGCGATCAAGCCCGACAACGTCCGCGGAACGGCCCGCGGAACCGCCGACGTGTACGTGAAGCTGGATGCCGGCACCCACACGCTGAGTCTGCGCACCAGCCGTGACGGACAGAACGTCCTCCCGGGCGCCGGCGCGGACGGCGGCGTCACCGTCGACCGGGTCGAGCTCACCCGCGTGGGCGATGACACGAACACCCATCACACGGTGTACCCCGCCACGACCCTGCGTCTCGCGGGCTCCGCGAGGCTCGAGGGGGGAGCGGTATCGATCGGGGACGGTGACCGTGTCGACGTCTACCCCTCCGCTGCCGAGTCGGGCTACTACGACGTGGTGGTCGACTGGACGGGTGCCGACCTGGGCCTGACGATCAACGGCCGCCTGGCGACGACGTTCACCGAGGGCCAGAAGCGCGCGCGCATCCACCTGCCCGAGGGCATCAGCGAGGTCGAACTGCGCAGCACGGGCGGTGCCCGCGTCGGCGCGGTGAGCACGACCCGCGCGGTCGAGGGCGACGCCGCGATCGTCAAGGTCGAGGTGGAGGACCCCGCGAAGGCCACGCTCGGCGGAACCGCCGCGGTGAAGGGCTTCGGCACGGAGCTTACGAACGGCTCGGGCTCGGGCTATGTCGGCGGGCTCGGCATCACCGACGCGGTCGCCGCGAACCAGGGAACGCTGACGATCGCCCGCGGCGCGGGCTTCGACAGGGCCGGAGCGTACGACGCGATCGTGCACTACTCGAACGACGACATCGAGGGTCGCCACGACTACAACCCGCAGGTCGTCGATCTGGGGCTGCAGGCAAAGGAAGCCGGTCACGACGGGTTGGTGGGGCGCTCGACGTTCCGCTACACCTACACCGCGACCAACTTCTGGGAGGCCGTGATGCCGCTGAACCTCACCACCGACGGCGGGGCGGTGACGTTCGGCAACACGAAGCAGACGCTCGTGATCGACGAGCGCACCAGCCAGCAGGACCAGGTCGTGCTGAACGGCTACGCGATCGCCCCCGATGTCGACTGGATCGCGTTCGCCCCGTTCGTGCTCGAGACCGACGGCGTCGAGATCGGCGTTCCCTCCGCTCCCGCCGCGCCGGCGGTGCAGGTGGACGGCGCCACGGCGGTCGTCTGGTGGGAGGCGCCGGCCGACAACGGCTCCGCGATCACGGGGTACGTCGTGTCGCTCGAGGGGCCGGACGGGCTGCAGCGTAGCGCCGAGGTGGGCGGCGACGCTCTGTCCGCCGACGTGCGCGACCTCATCCCGGGCGAGTGGACCGTGCGGGTCGTCGCGGTCAACGGTGTCGGATCCTCCCCGGCATCCGCGCCCTCGGCCTTCGTCGTCGACCTCGCCCCGGGGACGGGCGCAACGCCGACGCCGACTCCCACGCCGACGGCCGCGGTGGAGCCTCCGGACGCGGGTGCACCCACCACCGGAAGCTCGACCGACTCCACCGGCCTGGCCGCGACCGGCGGCACGGTCTCGCTCCTGGCACTGCTCCTGGGGGCTGCGGCGGTGGGGACCGGACTCGTGCTGCGTCGGCGTCGTCGGGCTGAACGGTCGGCCCGGGACTGACCGGGTCGACGGGGCGGGTCTCGGTGCACGACACCGGGCCCCGCCCTCGTCGTCCGCGACGGCGGCTCAGCCGGTCGCGCCCATCGGCCGTGTCGAGATGTCGAAGCTCGCGAAAGGGACGGGAGCGAACAGGGAGTAGTTGTTCCAGTCCTCGACGTGGAGGGTCGCGATGGCCCAGTGCCCCACGACGAACGTGACCAGGGTGAGCACCACGATCCCCATCCGGGCATTGTGGAGGATGCCGAGCGCGCGCTCGACGGTGTCGGCACGGCCCAGGATCCTCGTCAGCGAGAACAGCACGATCACGCCGATCGCGACGTACACGAGCGGGTGCGCGCTCACGGTGACCGAGCCGCACATCGGAGCGATGTCGGTCGGCCGTCCTTCGGCGTCGAGGAAGCTCCCGCTGCCGGTGACGCCGCCCGAGCAGCTGCTCATCCCGCCCTGGAGGAACACCGCCAGCATCGTCGCCGCCACGATGGCCCAGACCAGGAGCGACCGGATGCCGACCACGATCTCGGCGCCCGGAAGCAGGGCGTTCTCGTCGGTTTCGTTCTGCGTGATGGTCATGGACGCCCCCCGAGGTTCCCTCCACCCTCACACGGACGGGCTGATCAGTCCAGGAATTCCCGCGCCGCGACGACGAGGTTCTCGACGCCGCGGTCGATCGTGGGCTGCATCACGGGGGCGAAGAACGGCGAGTGGTTGGTCGGGATGTCCCGTTCGACCGTGCCGCCGGCCACGGCATCCGCGAAGGTCTGCGGATCCACGCCGCCCCAGAACCAGAACACGAGCGGGGCGCCGGATTCGCGCGCGAACCACGACACGTCCTCGCTGCCGGTGAACATGCCGGGGTCGACGACGCCGGCCTCGCCGAACGCCCGACGGAAGGCCGCGGTCAGGCGGGAGGTGGCATCCGGGTCGTTGATCGTGGGCGGCAGGGTGTGGTCGGTCGTGATGGTGGGGGCCTTCTCGGCTCCGGATGCCTCGGCCTCGGCGCGGATGATCCGCTCGACCTTGCTCATGACCCGCGCGCGTGCCTCGTCGTCGGGGTAGCGGAGGCTGAGCTCGAGCTTCGCCTCGGCCGGGATGATGTTGTTCTTGAGGCCCGCGTGGATCGAGCCGACGGTGACGACCGCGACGTCGCGCGGGTCGACCTCGCGCGACACGACGGTCTGCAGTCGCATGACGGTCGCCGCCGCCATGACGACCGGGTCGATCGTCGAGTGGGGGCGCGAGCCGTGTCCGCCGCGGCCGTGCAGCACGACGGTCAGGCCGTCGGAGGCCGCCATCTGGGTGCCCGGCCGCACGCCGATCGTGCCCGCGGGGAGCGGCGTGACGTGCTGGCCCAGCACGATGTCGGGGCGCGGGTACCGGTCGAGCACGCCGTCGGCGATCATCGCCTGCGACCCGGCGCCGTATTCCTCGGCGGGCTGGAATACCGCGACGATCGTGCCCGACCACTCCTCGGTGGTCGCGACGAGGCGTTCGAGCGCGCCGATGAGCGCGGTGACGTGCATGTCGTGACCGCACGCGTGCATCACAGGAACGGCGTTGCCGGTGGGATCGGTGCCGCGCGCGGTGCTCGCGTAGGCGAGGCCCGTCTGCTCCTCGACGGGGAGGCCGTCCATGTCGGCGCGCAGCCACACGACCGGTCCGGGACCGTTGTCGATCCGCGTGACGACGCCGGTGCGGCCGACGCCCTCCTCGACCGGGAGCCCGAGGTCGGCGAGGTGCCGCGCGGTGACCCCCGCGGTCCGCGTCTCCTGGAACGACAGCTCGGGGTGCGTGTGCAGGTCGGTGTAGAGGCTTTCGAGGTCGACGCTCATGCGTTCGAGCCTAGGCGTCGCGTCGGTGCGGCGTCCCGCTTCCGTCGAGTGTCCAACACACGCCGCATCTGCCCGACGCCACGCGGCGTGTCTTGGACACTGAACCTCCACACGAGACGCTCGAGCGGGCGAGGTGCCGCTCGATGCGATTCAGTGTCCAGAACACGCGGACGCGGGCGAGTGGCATCCGCGTGTCTTGGACACTGAAACCCGGTGCCGCGCTGCCGCTACCCGATGCCGCGACGCCTGTCCACCCGTCCCACGTCGGCAGCAGCGGCGGGGAGGCTGGCGGCATGGCCACGACACACTTCGACTACCTCATCGTCGGCGGCGGGATGGTCGCCGACACCGCCGCGCGCGGCATCCGCGAGCTCGACGCCGACGGGTCGATCGGCATCCTGAGCGACGACGTCGACGAGCCGTACACGCGTCCCGCCCTCAGCAAGAAGCTGTGGACCGACGACGAATTCACGTGGGAGAAGGTGCCGCTCGGCACCGCCGACGACACCGGCGCCGACATCCGGCTGCGCACGCGCGCGACGGCGATCCGCCCCGAGGCGCACGAAGTGGATGCCGACGGCCACACGTTCACGTACGGCAAGCTGCTCCTCGCCACCGGCGGACACCCCGTGCCCCTCCCGATCGACGATCGTTCCGGCGGCGAGCGGGCCCTCACCTTCCGCACCGCCGCGGACTACCGGCGGCTGCGCGCCCTGTCCGAGCAGGTCCGGCGCATCGCGGTCGTCGGCGGCGGGTACATCGGCTCCGAACTCGCGGCCGCGCTTGTGCAGAACGGCGTCGAGACGGTGCTGATCCACACCGGGGCGGTGCTCGGCGACGCCGTGTTCCCGCCCGCACTCGCGGAGCGGTTCGAGAAGCTGTTCCGCGACGCCGGGGTCGAGATCGTCGCGGGATCGAAGGTCGAGGGCGGCGAGGCGGATGCCGATGGCATCCGGCTCCAGCTCGAGGGTGGCGACGACGTGCGCGCGGACGCCGTGGTGAGTGGTCTCGGCATCGAGGTCGCGACGGATCTCGCGGAGGCTGCGGGACTCGCGGTGGACGACGGGATCGTGGTCGACGCGCAGCTGCGGACGTCGGTCGACGACGTCTGGGCCGCCGGCGATGTCGCGAGCTACCCCGACCGCCTGCTCGGTCGTCGCCGCGTCGAGCACGTCGACAACGCCAACGAGATGGGCCGTGCCGTCGGCCGAAACCTCGCCGGCGCCGCCGAGGCGTACACGCACACGCCGTACTACTACTCGGCGGTGTTCGGCATCCGGTACGAGGCCGTCGGCACGCTCGACGCGTCGCTCGAGACGGTGGAGGACTGGATCGACCCCGACCGCGGTGTCGTGTACTACCTCGACGACGACCGGGTCGTCGGCGTGCTGCTCTGGAACGTCGAGGATGCCCGCGACGCGGCCCGCGCCGTGCTCGCCGAGGCCGACACCCTGACACGCGACGACCTGGTTGGCCGTCTTCGCTGACCGCCGGGCGATAGCCTGATCGCTGTCGTGGCGATTGCCGTGCCACGAGATCAGGGGGCATCCGTGGCGACCGCAGAACTGCGTCTTCTTCTTCCGCTCGACCAGGCACGGGATGCCGTCGGCTCGGCGCTGGCCGAGCAGGGGTTCACCGTGCAGCCCACGGCGACCGGCTCCCTCGACGTGTCACGCGGAAGTCTCGGCACGACGATCGTCGCGGGCGCGTTCGCCGGACAGGACATGCACGTGCGATTCGACGTGCATTTCTCTCCGGATGCCGAGGGCACCCTGGCCGCGTTCGAGCACTCCGCGGTCGGCGGGTTCTTCAAGGGCGGGGCCATCGGCGCGGCGAAGGCGGGCGACGTCGTCCGCGAGGCGGCGCACCTGGCCGGGGTTCGACTTGCGCAGCAGGGCGTCCTGGCCGGTAGCCCCGCGCCCGGCGCCGGGCCGACGGCAGATGCCCCGGTTTACCCGGCGCCTCCCGGTGCTGCGGGAGGGGTCCCGCCGATCCCGCCCGCGCCTGGCGGCAGCCCGGATGCCGTGGGCCTCGCGCCCGTGCGGTACGGCGCACCCGCTCCCGTGCCCGGCGCGGAGCAGCGGACGAACACCGTCGCGATCGTGGCGATCGTCCTGGGGTTCGCGGTTCCCATCGGTGGCATCATTGCCGGCGCGGTCGCCCTCGCTCAGGTCAAGCGCACCGGCGAGAAGGGCCGGGGCCTGGCCATCGGGGGCATCGTGGCCGGAGCCGTGTTGACGTTCCTCACGATCGTCGCCGTCGTCGCGCTGGTCGTGTTCGCCGCCCTCGGGGCGGCCAGGTCGTCATCCGCCGGCGGATCCTCGGACCCGTTCGACGGACCGGGTGAGGCGGCCAGCGCCGCGCCCAGCGACCCGGGTGCGGATGAGTTCCTCCCGCTCCCCGTGGGCTCGTGCCTCGACGACGTGCCCTCGGGCTTCATCACCGACAAGAACCTGCTCGATTGCGCGAGTCCCCACACGTACGAGGTGTTCGGCTCGTTCGACGTCGCTGACGGCGACTACCCCGGCGAGGCCGCATTCGAGAGCCAGGCGTTCGACACGTGCAAGGGGAAGTTCACCGACTTCGTCGGCATCGCGTACGACGACTCGGTCCTGAACTACTCCTACATCTATCCGACGGAACCGATGTGGGCGCAGGGCGATCGCGAGATCATCTGCCTCATCTTCGACCCCGCCGGCGAGGTCTCCGGAACCCTGTCCAACGCCCAGCGCTGACGTTCCGCCGGCGCCGTCGCCCGCCGCACGGCGCCTCAGGCGCCCGGCGCCGCCGCCGTCGAGCCGCCGCCCGGCGCCGACGCGTCGCGCCGCCGCACCGGGACACAAAGAAGGAAATCCGCCCGGGTTGCCGCGGAACGGCACGGCGTCGCGAGCGCGGACCGGGGGATTTCCTTCGTTGTGTACGCACGGCCTCGGACAGCGGCCCGCAACGACCCCGTTGAGCCGGAGCCGCAACGGCCGCGAAACCCGAACCCGCGCCCGGGCCTCAGGCGCCCGGCGCCACCGCCGTCGAGCCGCGCTCGAGCAGCGCGAACGGCAACGTGCCGCGGGGGTGGCGGGCTCGGCGCCGTCGAGTTCGGCGAGTACGGCTTCGGCCGCCCGCTCGCCCTGGCCGTGGGCGAGGGTGCAGCATGATCGGGAGATTCCCTGTCAGATCTTCAACCCGGAGGTCGCGCCGGTGGACAGTTGGCAGAGCGCAACAGAGCGCTGACTTGATCGGCACGCGTCAAGGAAGCGGGTGCGAGACCGATTAGTTGTGGCACATGGGTGCACTGCGGTCTAAGCTCAAAAACGGGCTCGACCATCTGCGGGGGCAGGCGTCGTCGAGTGAAACACGCGTTTGGGGGTAACGTGCGTTGGATTTCACCTGTCGTCGTTGTGCTGGGGTTGCTACTCGCGGGATGTTCCGCGCCCGCAAATGAGGGGTCGTTGGACTCGTCAACCGTCCAGTCGTCCATAGAGCCCACCGTCCCCGTTGTCGAGCCGGCGGTTGCGCCGCCACGGGCATTGACATGGAAGTCGTCCTGCATGCTCTCGCAGGACGAAGTCACTGCCGCCATGCAATACCTCGGATGGGCCGGCACAGGTGCGACGGAGCCACTGAACGACGACACCTCGCTGACAGAATGTGATTACCCGGAGACGGGAGACTCGACTAGGAGTGTCGGGGTCGACTTCCGGTTGTATCGCGATGGAGCCGACTACGGATGGGTGACACCGAGCAGTTCTACGGTCACCTTCACTGCGCCTGACCCGGTTACAGGAGCGGCGAACGCTTGCACGTCGGCTACCTCAGGGAAGAGCCCGGCCGGATATGAGGGCATCTGCACGGCGGTGGGCGGGGTTCCCGCAGTCCTCGATCCCGAGCGTCTCGCGGTCGTCATATTCCCGGCAGGTAAATCTTTCTATGTGATTCAACTCCTTGGAATCTCCGGGACTGAAAAGGAAACCGAACCCTTGCTCGCATTGGCTACACTTCTTTCGACTCGTGACCTGGTCGCGGAATAATCTTGGAGCGCGTAATGGTTCTGCACTCGCGGCGGGCGGCGGTAACGGCAGCGGCCTTTGCTATGGCTCTTCTCTCGGCATGCTCGCCTGGGGCAGGTAATGGCAAGGGGGATGTCTCGACGCCGGAAGGCGAGGTCGTGACGGCGCCCGAGACTGAGTCGGCGTGCCCACCTGATCTCATCGCAAGCTTCGAGTCTAACGATGAAATAGTTGCGCCGGTAGACACCTCGTTAATTGGGGGCGTGTTCAGTGCTGAGCTACCCGAAGCCGCTTGCGTTTTATTGTCGGATAACAGCGGCGACTCTGATATGGACTACGTCTATATGTTCTGGCCGGGCGAGGATCAGAACTTTGCGAATAAGGTCGGAAATGTGCTCGTATCATCGGGTAGTAGTGCTCTCGGCGATCCGATTACCTACCAGAAAGATGCGGCGGATCTGACGCTCTATGCGTATCCGGCGAACGACCCATTGCATTGGGGCGACTACTTCGATGGTTTTCCGCAGATTGTCGTCGGAACTGGGCACGTCCCGAAGACAGGGCTGGTCGGCTAGCGGCTCCCGGTGGCACCGTGGCACGGCTGCCTCGGTCGACTCACGGTATAGTCCGGTGGATTCGTGACGGTGGCACGATTCTGAGTTCGTTCCCTCCTGTTCTCAGCCGCCATTCTGTCGGCTGAAGCCGAGTGAGTTATCGCTGGACCTCGGTTGACATGGCACCTCCGCACCGCCTCAGGCGCCCGGCGCCGCCGCCGTCGAGCCGCGCTCGAGCAGCGCGAACGGCAACGTGCCGCGGCGGGTGGCGGGCTCGGCGCCGTCGAGTTCCGCGAGCACGGCTTCGGCCGCCCGCTCGCCCTGGCCGCGCGCGAATTGGTCGATCGTGGTCAGGCCGAACCAGCGGCCGAGGTCGTTGCCGTCGACGCCGATGATCGAGACGTCGTCGGGAACGCGCAGCCCGAGCTCCCGGGCGGCGAGCACCGCGCCGATCGCCATCTCGTCCGACGCCGCGAAGATCGCCGTCGGGCGGTCGGCGTCCTCGAGCAGGTCCCGCGCCGCCGCGGATCCCCCGTCGATGGTGAAGTCACCGGCGGTGTATTGCGGCGTCGCGCCGGCGGCATCCATCTCCTCCGCGAACCCGCGCCGACGCAGGGTCGGGACCGACGACACGGCGTCGGTCGTCGCGTCCGCGCCGATGTGCGCGATACGGCGGTGTCCGAGGTCGAGCAGGTGCCGCGTGGCGAGCCGCCCCACGGCGAGGTCGTCGACGGTGAGGGTCGTGAGGAGCGGAGTCGGCCCGGCGATCGCCACGATCGGGATGCCGAGACCCCGGAGCAGCGCGGACTCCCCGCCGTCCAGCTCGAGGGCGATCGTGATCACCCCGTCGATGCGGCGACGGCGCAGATGGTCGTCGAACACGCGGCGGCGTTCCGCGCGCTCGCCGCTGACGCTGTAGAGCGTGATGTCGTAGCCGCGGCGTACGAGCGCGTCGGAGATCCCGGCCAACACGGTGCTGAAGAACCAGCGGTCGAGGAACGGCACGACGACGCCGATCGCCCGGGTCCGTCCGGTCGCGAGCGCCGACGCGGGAGCCGAGACGACGTAGCCCAGCTCGTCCGCGGCGGCCTGCACACGCTCCCGGGTCGCGGGCGAGACCGGTCCGCGACCACTGAGGGCCCGCGAGACCGTGGCCGTCGACACGCCCGCCCGGCGGGCGACCTCGTCGATGCCTACCACGGTCTCGCGAATCCCGGATGCGTGCTGGATGCCGGCGGCTCAGGCCGCGGCGATCCAGACGGTCGTGTCGGTCGGGAGCGTGTCGCCGTCCAGCGGTCCGCTCGCAACGAGGACGTCGCCGGCCGGCAGCTCCACGGCGGTGTCGCCGAGGTTGGCGATCACGGTGACGGGTCCGTTGCGGAACGCCACGACGTCGTCGCCGTACCCGTCGAGCCACTCCAGCGACCCCGCGCCCAGGCCGTGCGCGCGGCGCTCGGCGAGCAGCGAACGGTAGAGCGACAGAGTGGATGCCGGGTCCTCACGCTGCACGTCCCGTGCGAGCTCCGCCCACTCGGCGGGCTGCGGCAGCCAGGCGGCGCCGGTGGCGTTGAAGCCGTAGGCCGGGGCGTCGGCGGTCCACGGGATCGGGACGCGGCAGCCGTCGCGACCGTAGCGCTCGCCGTTCGTGCGGAACCACGTCGGGTCCTGACGGGCGTCGTCGGGCAGGTCGATGACCTCGGGGAGGCCGAGCTCCTCGCCCTGGTACAGGTACGACGAGCCGGGCAGCGCGAGCATCAGAGAGGTCGCGGCGCGGGCGCGACGCAGGCCCTTCACCGGGTCGGGCTTGCCGGGGGACTTCGGGCCGATGCCGGCGCCCTGCGGGTTCTCGGCCGTGAGCGCGAGGCGCGACGCGTGGCGCACGACGTCGTGGTTCGACAGCACCCACGTGCTCGGCGCGCCGACGGCGGCGTACTCGTCGAGCGACTCGGTGATCACGTCGCGGAGGGCCTCGGCATCCCACTTCGTCTCGAGGTAGGCGAAGTTGAAGGCCTGGTGCATCTCGTCGGGGCGGACCCACAGCGCCGTCTGCGCGACGGTCGGGAGCCACGCCTCGGCGCACAGGGCGCGGTCGCCGTCGTACCCGGCGAGCACCTCGTGCCACTCGCGCCACACTTCGTGCACGCCGGGCTGGCCCCAGTACGGCACGCCGGCGGCGTCGCCGCCCATGGAGCCACCCTCGGGGTCGGGCGTGAAGTCGGGGAGCCCCGCGGCCTTGATGAGACCGTGCGCAACGTCGACGCGGAACCCGTCGACCCCGCGATCGAGCCAGAACCGCAGGATGTCGCGGAACTCCGCCCGCACCTCGGGGTTGGTCCAGTCGAAGTCGGGCTGCGACTCGTCGAAGATGTGCAGGTACCACTGGCCGGGGGTGCCGTCGGCCTCGGTCGCGCGCTTCCACATGCCGCCGCCGAACACGGACTCCCAGTTGTTCGGGGGCAATTCGCCGTTATCGCCCTTGCCGTCGCGGAAGATGTACCGCGCGCGCTCGGGGCTGCCGGGGGCGGCCTTCAGTGCCTCCTGGAACCACACGTGCTGGTCGCTGGAGTGGTTGGGCACGAGATCTACGATCACCCGGATGCCACGCTCGTGCGCACCCGCGAGCATCGCGTCGAAGTCGGCGAGGGTGCCGAAGATCGGGTCGACGTCGCGGTAGTCGGCGACGTCGTACCCCGCGTCCTTCTGCGGCGACCGCTGGAAGGGGCTGAGCCAGATGGCATCCACTCCCAACTCTTTGAGGTCGTCGAGGTGCGCGGTGACGCCGGGCAGGTCGCCCAGGCCGTCGCCCGACGCGTCGGCGAACGAGCGGGGGTAGATCTGGTAGATGACGGCCGTCCGCCACCACTCGGAGCCGGGAGCGGACTCGAGTTCGGGGCGCGCGTCCTGCTGCGTGAAAGTCATGGGTCCAGGGTAGTGCAAGCGCTTGCAGTGCGGCGAGGGCTGGGCGGCGTTCTCGCGGTCAGCGAACCATGTCCCACTTATTGTCACTTCGGCGCCCCGCATTCGACCACCATCGGGACATGCTCCGCCAGAAGTGGGACGGGGCCCGCGTCTAGGCTGGGACGGTGCCCGACGCCTCCGCTCTCTCCCGCGCCGAATCGCTGATCGGCAGCATCCCCGACTATCCCGAGCCGGGGGTGACGTTCCGCGACATCACGCCTCTGTTGGCGGATGCCACGGCCCTGCGCGCCACGATCGACGCGCTGCTCGAGCCCTTCGCGGGCCGCTTCGACGTGGTCGCGGGCATCGAGGCGCGCGGGTTCCTCCTCGCCGGAGCCGCAGCCGTCGCGGCGGGCGTGGGGCTCGTACCGATCCGCAAGGCGGGCAAGCTGCCCAGGCCGGCGGCATCCGTCTCCTATGCGCTCGAGTACGGAACCGCCGAGATCGAGATGCACGACGACATCCCGAACGGCACGCGCGTGCTGCTGCTCGACGACGTGCTCGCGACCGGCGGCACGCTCGAGGCCGGGCGCGCGCTCGTCGCCCGCCTGGGCGGCGAGGTCACCGGTACCGCGGTGCTGCTCGAGATCGACGCGCTCGGTGGCCGCGAGGTGCTCGGCGGCGACGTCCACACGGTCTTCCACGTCTGAGTCGGCCCGCGTCTGACCCGCGTGGCGTTTGATCCGCGCGGCGTCTTGCCCGCGCGGCGTCCGGCTCGGACCGCCTCCGACCCGCGCCGCCGCGCGTCGGTGCCGCACCCCGGTTGAGTGTCCAAGACACGCGGACGGTAGTCCGTGGCATCCGCGTGTCTTGGACACTGAAACCCAGACGTTGCGCCGCCCGCAGCGCCGCAGCAACTCGAGTGTCCAAGACACGCCGTTGCGCGAGCGCCGGATGCGGCGTGTCGTGGACACTCGCGGCCGCACGTGATGGGGCGGCTACCGTGGCCGAATGACCGAACCGACGGATGCCACCCCCTCGGCCGACGAACCGGATGCCGCCGATCCCCCGGTGGCGCCGCCCGCGGCGAGCTATGTGTCGTCGCAGCGGACGACGGAGCGGCCCTCGCCGAGCCCCGACGGGCTGACGCCGGGGGAGCAGAAGCACCAGCGCGAGACGAGCCTCGTGATGTCGATCGTTGTGATCGCGGCGGTGGTGCTCGGGGCCGTGCCCCTTCTGTACATCTTCCTCATCGCGCTCTTCATCCCCGGCGGGGCGCTGCTCTGGTTCGTCGCGCCGGTGCTGCTCACGGTCCTCGCGGCGACGGCGCTGCGTCGCGCCAAGCGCGGCGGCCGCCGTGGGCCGCGCATCACGGCGCGGTGGGCGCTCGGTGCGGCGATCGCGACGTTCGGGCTGCCGCTCATCGTGCTCGCGGAGTTCAACGCCGCGATGCGCTGAACGCCCCGCATGCGAGTTGAGTGTCCAAGACACGCGGACCGTGGGCCGTGGCATCCGCGTGTTTTGGACACCGAATCATGGTCGAGCGGTCTCGAAGCGGTCGGTGCCCAAACCCAGTCGAGTGTCCAGGACGCGCCGTTCCGCACGCCCGCGCTACGGCGTGTCCTGGACACCCAACGGTGGCCCCCGACGCCCCGACCTCAGCGCAGCACCGACGTGCGACGCCCGCCCGGCCTCAGCGCAGCACCGACGCGCCGAGCTCCACGGGGCTGCCCTCGATGTTGCCGACGATGCCGCGGATGACGCCGGTGCCGTCCTCGCGACGGAGGCCGTCGTACCAGGCCTGCGTGGCCTCGACGTCGAACGCGTGCGTCTCGTGCGCACGCTTGCGCGCCCGCAGCACGAGGTCGCCCGCGCGCTCGGTGCGGATGCGCTCGTACCGCTTCAGCGAATCCTCGACGCCGAGCGTCGTCGTGGCGAACACGATGCCGAGGGCGAAGCTGTCCTCGAGCGCCGAGCACGCGCCCTGCCCGATGTCGGGTGCGGTGTTGTGCGCGGCGTCCCCGAGGATCGCCACGCGCCCCCGCACCCAGGTGTGGAACGGGTCGATGTCCCAGATCTCCACGCGGTTCAGCGAGGCGTCGGGGTCGATGGCATCCAGGAGTGCCCGGACACCCGGTGCTCCCCACGACCCGAACGCCGCCTCGAGCGCCGCCGCGCGGTCCTCGAGCACGCCCGAGGGCCCCGGAACGTCGACGAAGAAGTAGAAGCGGTCGCCCGCGACGGGCATCACCGCGCAGCGCTTGCCGTCGCCGACGTACGTCGTCCACTGGTGCGGCGGCCCGATGCGCGGGTCGGCGGGCACCAGGCCGTTGTAGTTGACGTAGCCGGAGTAGCGCCGCTCGGGACGGATGCCAGTGGGCTCGGTGACGTAGTCGCGCACGAGCGAGCGCGCCCCGTCGGCACCGATGAGGAGGTCGGCCGTGTCGGTCGAACCGTCGGCGAACGTGGCGGTGACCGTCTCGCCGTCGTCGGAGACCTCGACGAGCTGCATCCCGAGGTGGATGCGGTCTGAGCCGACGGCATCCATCATCAGCGCCTGCAGATCGGCGCGCGCGACCGGGTAGGGTCGCTGCCCGGTCTGGGAGGTGACGGATGCCAGGCTGAACCGGCACATCTCCTCGCCGGTGTGGCCGTCGTAGTAGGCCATGTCGTCCATCTGGCCGCCGAGGGCGGCGACCTCGGTGCCGAGTCCGAGCCAGTTGAGCACCTTCACGCCGTTCGACCACAGCGACAGCGCCGCGCCGACCGGGCGGTTCTCGCGCATGCGGTCGTACACGACGACCTCGTGCCCGAGCTTGAGCAGCGCCAGGGCGGCGGAGGTTCCGCCGATGCCCGCGCCGATGACGATGACCTTCATGGCTCCTCCTCAGCTGCCGCGGTAGGTCGAGTACGCGAACGGGCTCAGCAGCAGCGGCACGTGCAGGTGGCCCTCGCCGCTCACGGTGAACGCGACCGTCGCGACGGGGTGGAACGATGCGACCCCGCGCAAGCGGAAGTAGTCGCCGGTCCCGAACGTCAGCGCGTAGTCGCCGTGCGAGAGGCGGTCGGGACCGAGCGCGAGGCGGCCGTCGGCGTCGGTGACGCCCTCGGCGATGGTCTCGCCGCCCAACCGGGCCAGTGTCACGGCGACGCCGGCCGCGGGCGTCCCGGTCGCGGCATCCAGGACGTGCGTGGTGAGGTGCGTCATTCGGCGGGCTCCGGTTCGTCGGGGGCGTCGTCGGCGAGGGTGGTCCGCAGGCGCAGCAGCGCGATCTCGGCGAGCTGCCGCGTCGCTTCGAGGGTCTCGGCGTCGGGGGTGTTGCCGAGGCGGCGCTCGAGTTCGGCGCGGATCTCGCCGGGGGTCCGCCCCGCCGCGCGGATGAGGAACACACGACCGAACCGCTCCTCGTACGCGGCGTTGCCGGCGGCGATCGCGGCGACGTCGTCGTCGGCGGCGGTGCTCATCGCGGCCTGTTCGCGACGGGATGCCGCGGCCTCGGCGTTCTCGCCCGACACCCTCGCGCCGATGCGGGGGTGGGCGTGCAAAGCGGCGGCGAGGTCGTCCGGTGACCACGTGGAGGCGAGGTCGCCGGCGTAGGCGGCGAGGGCGTCGACGTCCGCGTAGGGGCGACCGGCGACGACGGCGTCGACCCACCCCGGGATGTCGGCCCACACCCGGACGACGTCCGTCGCGTCGGCCGAAGAGGCCGCGTTGAAGGCGGTGAGGTGCATGCCCGCAACGCTACGGGCGCCGCGTTACGGGGCTGTGGCCGGATGTGTCCGCGATGTTGCTGTGGGGAACATTCCGCGGTTGGCCGCAGCCGGCCTCGGTCTGCGCGGCGGTCGTCCCCGGGACACAACGAAGGAGATTCGAGTGGCAGGGGGCGAAATGGCGCGGCGCACGTCGCTCGCTCGGGCGGATTTCCTTCGTTGTGTCCGCGAAGCTCCCGCCCGAACGGCCGCGTCGTCCCCGCCGTCAGGCGTGGACGATCAGCCAGTGCGCGACGGCGTCCGCGGTGCCGGTGTTGTGCAGGCGGTGGGGGACCGAGCAGGGGTAGCTGATGGCATCCCCGGCGCGGAGGATCACGCGCTCGGCCTCGAAGTCGATGGTCAGCTCGCCCGAGACGACCGTGCCGACCTCGTACCCCTCGTGGTGGAACAGTCCGTCGGCGCCGTGGGCCGACGCCCCGGGCGGATAGATGGACTCGAAGTAGTCGACGCCGGGCGAGGAGCCGGGTGTCAGGCGGCGGAACGAGACGCCGCTGTCGAGCACGATGTCGGGTGACTGTCCGGCGCGCTGCAGCGTGAAGCCCGAGGGGCCCGCGGGCTCGACGGGACGATCGGATGCCGGGTCGAACGCGGCCACGAGGGGAACGCCGAGCGCGTCGGTGATGGCGATGAGGCGGGAGACGCTCGGCTGCATCACGCCCCGCTCGATCTGTGACACGGCGCTGGGGGAGATGCCGAGTTTCGCCGCGAGGGTGCGCGCCGACATTCCGCGCGCGGTGCGCAGCGTGCGGATGCGTTCGCCGACGCCACCGGCGGCGACGGTGCTCTCGTCCACGGCGGCGGGCTGCGTCATGCCCCGAGTCTAGGGATGCCGCGAGTGTGAAGGAGCGACTTCACACAGCTGTTACACGAGCGAAACCAGGGCGGATGTGTGAACCCATAGCTTCACATTCATGCACCACTCCGGCCGCGGACTCCACGTCGTGGCATCCACCGTCCTGAGAGGAATGACATGACCACGACACCGCTCACCGGCCCCCACGATCTCGTGGAGGCCGCAGGCCACCCCACCGGCGGCGGCAATATGAAGCCGCAGTACGACGACCGGCTCGCCAACGAAGACCTCGCTCCGCTGAAGAAGCAGAAGTGGTCGTCGTACAACATCTTCGCGTTCTGGATGAGCGACGTGCACTCGGTCGGCGGCTACGTCACCGCGGGCTCGCTGTTCGCCCTCGGCCTGCAGTCCTGGCAGGTGCTCGTGGCTCTGCTCGCGGGCATCGTCATCGTGCAGGTGTTCGCGAACCTCGTCGCCAAGCCCAGCCAGAAGACGGGCGTCCCCTACCCGGTGATCAACCGCGTGGTGTTCGGCATCCGCGGGGCGAACATCCCCGCGATCATCCGCGGCCTCATCGCGATCGCCTGGTACGGCGTGCAGACGTTCCTCGCGGCGGAGTCGCTGAACATCATCTTCCTGAAGTTCATCCCGGGCTCGGCGGCCCTGCTCGACGTGTCGTTCGCGGGGCTGTCGGCTCTCGGCTGGATCTCGTACGCGATCCTCTGGACCGCCCAGTTCCTGCTGTTCTGGAACGGCATGGAGGTCATCCGGCGCTTCATCGACTGGGCCGGCCCGGCGGTGTACCTCGTCATGATCGTGCTCGCGGTATACCTCGTGTCGCAGGCCGGCATCCAGAACATCTCGTTCACCCTGTCCACGACGCAGCTGGACTTCTGGGCGTCGATCCCGGTGATGTTCGGCGCGATCGCGCTGGTGGTGTCGTACTTCTCAGGTCCGATGCTGAACTTCGGCGACTTCGCGCGGTACGGCAAGAGCTTCCAGGCGGTCAAGCGCGGCAACCTGTGGGGCCTGCCGATCAACTTCCTGTTCTTCTCGCTGCTCACCGTCATCACGGCCTCCGCGACGGTTCCGGTGTTCGGCGAGCTGATCACCGACCCGATCAAGACGGTCGAGCGCATCGACACGCCCTTCGCGATCCTCCTCGGCGGCCTCACGTTCGTCACCGCGACGGTCGGCATCAACATCGTCGCGAACTTCATCTCGCCCGCGTTCGACTTCTCGAACTTCGCCCCGAAGAAGATCTCGTGGCGCGCGGGCGGCATGATCGCCGCGGTCGGTTCGACGTTCCTCATGCCGTGGAACTGGTACTCGAACAGCGACGCGATCCACTACTCGCTCGGCGTCCTGGGCGCGCTGATCGGTCCGCTCTTCGGCATCCTGATCGCCGGGTACTACATCGCGGCCCGCCAGCGCGTGAAGGTCGACGCGATGTTCACGATGGATGCCAAGGGCCCCTACTGGTACCGCAACGGTTTCAACCCGAACGGGGTCAAGGCCGTCATCGTGGCGGGCGTTCCGACCGTGGCGATCGCGGTGTTCCCGAAGCTCTTCGCCGACCTGGGCCTGTTCAACGTCTCGTGGATCAGTGACTACAGCTGGTTCATCGGCTGCGGCCTCGGATACGTCCTGTTCCTCCTGTTCGAGCGCTTCGACCCCCGCGTCCCGACGTTCGACGGCGAGACGGACGGCATCTCGGACGGCACCGTCGACGGAGCCGCGGCCACCGCGGCATCCGAGCCGCCGGCGATCTCGGGAGTGATCCCCGTGGATGCCACGGCCCCGGCGTCGAAGTCGGGTTCCGGTGTCTCGGGAGCGGGCGCGCTCGCGTGAGGATCCTGCTCATCAACCCCAACACCTCCCGGGCGATGACCGCGAAGATCGCGGATGCCGCCCGGGAGGTGGCGGGACCCGACGTCCTCCTCGATGCGGTGTGCCCGACGGTCGGCGCGGCCGCGATCGAGAGCCACGTCGACGAGGTCGCGGCCGCGGCCGCGGTGGTCGAGCTGGTCGCGGCCGACCGCGACGGGCCGGCCCCCGCCGACGCCTACGTCGTCGCGTGCTTCGGCGACCCGGGGCTCGACGCGGCACGCGAGCTGGTGGACGCGCCGGTCGTCGGGATCGCCGAGGCGGCGATGCACCTGGCCGCGGTGTCGGGGCGGCACTTCGGCGTCGTCACGACCCTCAGCCGCACGCTCGGCCGGGCCCGTGACCTCGTCGGTCGGTACGGTATGGAGCGCGCGTGCGTGTCGCTGGCCGCGACCGGCATCCCGGTCCTGGATCTCGAGGACACCGGCTCTCCCGCCTTCGAGACGATCGCGCGCCACAGCACCGATGCCGCCACGGCCGGTGCCGACGTGATCGTCTTGGGCTGCGCCGGCATGGCCGACCTGTGCGCCGAGCTGACGGCCCGCGTGGGCGTGCCTGTCGTCGATGGGGTCGCGGCCGCGGTGGGACTGGCATCCGGAATGGTCCGCATGGGTCTCGGGACGAGCAAGCGCGACGAGTACGCGACGCCGCCGGTGCGGGTTCCTTCCGGGTTTGGGGCGGATTCCTCGCTTTGGGGCGGAGAAGTCACGCCCCAAAGCGCGAATAGCGCCCCAAACCCCGCGACCACCGCCGGCGCGGCACCGGGCCGAGTGTTCGCATGAATGTTGATGACGGTTACATCGGCGAAACGCGGGGCCTTTAGCGTGATCGGCATGAGCACCAGGATCGCCGCCCGCCGCACGTTCGTGGACGGGCGTTTCGTCCCCGCGACCGTCGTGATCGACGAGGGTCGCATCACGGACGTGACCGTCTTCGACCCGATGGCCGACCGCGTGCTGCCCGACGACGCCGTGCTGCTGCCGGGCCTCGTCGACTCGCACGTGCACCTCGACGAGCCCGGCCGCACCGAGTGGGAGGGCTTCGCCACCGGCACCGCGGCCGCCGCGGCCGGGGGAGTGACCACCGTCGTCGACATGCCGCTGAACAGCTCGCCGGTCACGACAACCCCGGAAGCCCTGGATGCCAAGCGCGCCGCCGCCGTCGGAAAGCTGGCCGTCGACGTGGCGTACTGGGGCGGGGCGGTCCCCGAGAACCTCGGGTCGCTCCGTGCGCTGGCGGATGCCGGGGTCGTCGGGGTCAAGTGCTTCCTGTCGCCGAGCGGGATCGACGAGTTCGGACACCTGGATGCCGAGCAGCTCGAGGCCTGCCTCGCCGAGCTCGCGGAGTTCGACGGGCTGCTGATCGTGCACGCCGAGGATCCCGCGCACCTGCACGCCGACGGCGCGCTCGGTCCGCACTACGCCGACTTCGAGGCCAGCCGCCCGCCGGTCAGCGAGCGCGCGGCCATCCGCCGGGTCATCGAGGCGGCCCGCCGCACCGGTGCCCGCGCGCACATCGTGCACGTGTCCGACGGCGAGGTGCTGGACGACGTCCGTGCCGCGAAGGCCGAGGGCGTGCGCCTGACCGTCGAGACGTGCCCGCACTACCTCACGCTGGACGCCGCCGAGGTGCCCGACGGAGCCGCGGCGTTCAAGTGCTGCCCGCCGATCCGCGGCGCCGCGAACCGCGACCTGCTGTGGGCGGGGGTGGTCGACGGCACCATCGACGCCATCGTCAGCGACCACTCGCCCGCGACGGTGGAGCTGAAGTCCAACCCCGACTTCGGCCTGGCCTGGGGTGGAATCGCGGGACTCCAGACCGGCCTGTCGTCGGTGCACACCGCGGCGCGGGGGCGTGGCATCCCGCTCGAGGACCTCCTGCCGCTTCTCACCACCGGCCCCGCGCGCGTCGCCGGGCTCGCGGGCCTCGGCGTGATCGCTTCCGGCGCTCCGGCGCACCTGGTGGCGTTCGCCCCCGACGAGGAGTTCGTCGTGGATGCCACGGCCCTCGAATACCGCAACCCGGTCTCACCGTGGCACGGGCAGACGCTCACGGGCGTCGTGCGCGAGACGTGGCTGCGCGGAGAATCGGTGTTCCGCCGCGGCGAGCACGTGACGGTCCGCGCGGGGCGCGAGCTCGTGACCACGGTGGTCGAGGCATGAGCGCGGTCCCGATCCTGCAGCCGGGCGTGGGCGAGATCCCCGGCGATCACTACGTCCGCGCGACGCCCGAGACGGTGCTGTGGGGGCGGCTGCCGTGCGGGACCGACACGGCGGTGCTCGAGATCGCGTCGGGTGAGACCGTGACGTTCGACACCGTGAGCCACGAGGGGATCCTCGACGACCAGGGCAAGGACCCGGCGGCGTATTTCGCGACCCACGGTGTTCCGGCGGAGCAGGTGCTCGACGACGCGATCGAGATCGCGGCATCCGTTCCCCGTGACGTGATGGCGGACGGCCCGCACGTCGTCGTGGGGCCCGTGCACGTGCGCGGCGCGCATCCCGGCGATCTGCTGAAGATCACGGTCGAGGCGCTCGCGCCGCGCGTGCCGTACGGCGTCATCTCGAACCGCCACGGCAAGGGCGCGCTCGTGGGCGAACTGCCCCGCGGAGAGCACAACGTCAGCGTGTTCGCCTCCGTCTCGGCGCGAGAGGACGGGCTATACGGAACCCTGCCCGTCGTCGAGGGCGGCGAGCCGGTGGTCGCGTTCCCGCTCGCGCCGTTCCTCGGGACGATGGGCGTCGCGGTCGCCGGGCACGAGCGGCCGCACTCCGTCCCGCCCGGAACCCACGGCGGCAACATCGACATCAACCTGCTCGTCGAGGGGGCGACGCTGTTCCTCCCGGTGCAGGTGGAGGGGGCGCTCGCGTACGTCGGCGACCCGCACTTCGCGCAGGGCGACGGCGAGGTCGCGCTGACCGCGCTCGAGGCCTCGCTGCGGGCGACGTTGCGCTTCGAGGTGATCCCCGCGGATGCCGCTCGCGCCGCGTTCGGAGACGTCGTCGGCCCGCTCGTCCGGACGCCCGAGTACCTCGTGCCGACCGGAATGGACCCCGACCTGGATGCCGCGATGCGCGCGTGCGTCCGCGCGTCGCTGTCGCTGCTCGGGGGCCGCTGGGGCATGGACGAGCACCTCGCCTACGCGTACCTCAGCGCCGCGACCGACTTCGACATCTCGCAGGTGGTCGACATCGTGTCCGGTGTGCACGCCCGCATCCGCGAGGCGGACTTCGCCGGCGTGGCCGCGGTGGAGCCCGTGCCGCTGGCCGGTGACGGAGGCGCCGCATGACCCCCGCGCTCGCCGCCGCCCTCGCCCGCGCCGAGGCCGCGGACGCCGCCGGCGCCGCCCCCGGCATCGTTCCGAGTCGCGCCGCAGATGATGGTTCAGTGTCCAAGACACGCCGCATCGCGCGGGTCGCACGCGGCGTGTCCTGGACACTCGATCGCGTCGGGAAGGGACAGCGATGACCGATGCCACGATCCCGGTCGACCTGCGAGAGGCGTTCGACGCGTACGAGCGGGCGATCGTCGCCAATGACCTCGACGCGCTCGACGCGTTCTTCGCCCCCGGCGACGACACGCTCCGCGGCGACACGGCGGGGCTCCTCGTCGGGCACGACGCCATCAGCGGGTTCCGGGCGCTCCGCGGCGGCGTTCCCCCGCGCGAGATCGCCGAGGTGCACTACCGCCCCCTCGCCCGCGGCGGCGAGGCCATGGCATCCGGTGCTGACGCCGCCGAGAGCACCGACGGCGACGTCGCCCTGCTGATCTCGGTCTCGGCGTTCCGCGGCGGCGGGCGCGGGCTGCAGACGCAGGTGTGGCAGCGGATCGATGGGCGCTGGCTCATCACCGCGGCGCACGTGACCCCGCGGACGCCCGCGCTCGACCGGACGATCTGGCGCAGCGTCGGCGATCCGTTCCTGCAGGGCGCGTGGGAGGGACCGCTCGCGGGACTCACCGTCGCCGTGAAGGATCTGTTCGCGATCGCGGGGTTCCGCATCGGCGCGGGCAACCCGACGTTCCTCGAGGAGGCGCGCCCCGAGAAGGCCACCGCTCCCGCCGTCGCCGACCTGCTCCGCGCGGGAGCGTCGCTCCGCGGCATCGCCCGCACCGACGAGTTCGCGTACTCGATCGCGGGCGACAACGTCCACTACGGAACCCCGCCGAACGGCGCTGTCGTGGGCGCGCTCCCCGGCGGCTCGTCGAGCGGACCGGCCTCCGCCGTCGCCCTCGGCCACGCCGACGTCGGCCTCGCGACCGACACGGCGGGGTCCATCCGCGTGCCCGCGTCGTACCAGGGACTGTGGGGCCTTCGCACGACGCACGACCTCGTGCCGCGGCAGGGGATGCTGCCGCTCGCGCAGTCGTTCGACACGATCGGCTGGCTCACCCGCGACGGCGAGACCCTGCAGCGTGTCGCCGACTGGTGCCTGAGCTACGACGGCTCGGCCTCCACCGAGAACGTCTACGGAGCCTCCGGCGACGACCTCCCCTGGCGCTTCCTCGTGCCCGAGGAGATCCTCGCGTGCGTCGAGCCCGACACGCGCACGGCCTTTTCGCGTCTGCTCGCCGCGCTCGCGGCATCCGACGATCCGCCGCCGTTCCGCGCCGTGGATTCGGGAGACCTGGATGCCACTTTCACCGCGTTCCGCACCGTCCAGGGCGCCGAAGCGTGGCGCAATGACGGCGAGTGGCTGCGGGCGCATCCCGGGGCGGTGGGTCCGGCGGTCGCGGAACGCTTCCGCGTCGCGTCGCAGATCACCCCGGCCGAGGAGGCCTCCGCCCGCGCCGCGCTCGAGCCGATCGCGGCGCACATGGCCGAGCTCGTCGACGGCGCGGTCCTCATCTTCCCGACCGTTCCCGGCCCCGCGCCGCTGCGCACGGCGGACGTGGATGCCGTCCGCGCGGCGACCCTCCGCATGACCGCCCCCGCGGCGGCGGCGGGGCTCCCCGCGGTCTCGGTGCCCCTGCTGACGGTGGCCGGCGCGCCCGTCGGCGTCTGCCTGGTGTCGCGCGCCGGCACCGACATCGCGCTGGTCCGTCTGGCTCGGCGGCTCGCGGCAGTGGTTGGGGCGGGGGCCGGCCGATGAACGCGGCACAACTCCTGCAGAACCGGCACAGCTCGGCATCCACCGCCCACCGCGCCCGGATTGCCGGAGTTGGGTCGAACGTGCCCCCGCCCTGCGCGACACAACGAAGGAAATCCGGCCGCCGGACCGGCGACTGGCGCGCCATAGCGCCGAGGCGGAAGCCGATCTCCTTCGTTGTGTTCCGTCCCGAGCCCGTCCGCCCCGCCCACCCCCGCACCACGGAGCCCAGATGACCCACCTCCCCGGCCCGATCGACCCGCCCGCGCGTCTGCTGATGGGGCCCGGCCCCATCTCGGCCTACCCCAGCGTCCTGCGCGCGATGGGCGCCCCGCTCGTCGGGCAGTACGACCCGTTCATGACCGCGACCATGAACGAGACGCAGGAGCTGTACCGGCGAGTCTGGGGCACCGCGAACGATGCGACCCTGCTCATCGACGGCACGAGCCGCGCCGGCATCGAGGCGGCGATGGTGTCGCTCATCCGCCCCGGCGACCGCGTGCTCGTCCCGGTCTTCGGCCGTTTCGGCCACCTGCTCAAGGAGATCGCCGAGCGCGCGCTCGCCGAGGTCCACACGATCGAGGTGCCGTGGGGAGAGGTCTTCCCAGTCTCGACGATCCGCGAGGCGATCGAGCGGGTGAAGCCGCACCTCGTCGCGTGCGTGCAGGGCGACACGTCGACCACGATGCTTCAGCCGCTCGACGAGATCGGCGAGATCTGCCGCGCCCACGGCGCCCTGTTCTACACCGACGCCACGGCATCCCTCGGCGGGAACCCCTTCGAAATGGATGCCTGGGGCCTGGATGCCGCGACCGCGGGCCTGCAGAAGTGCCTCGGTGGACCCTCCGGCTCGGCGCCGATCAGCCTGTCCGACCGTGCCGTCGAGGTCGTCCGGTCGCGCGCGCGGGTCGAGGCGGGGATCCGGGAGGAGGGGGATGCCGTGGCATCCGACTTCATCCGCTCGAACTACTTCGACCTCGCGATGATCCTGGACTACTGGGGTCCGCGGCGCCTGAACCACCACACCGAGGCGACGACGATGCTCTACGGCGCGCGGGAGTGCGCGCGCGTGCTGCTGCTCGAGGGCCGCGACGAAGTGATCGCGCGGCACCAGCTGCACGGCGACGCGATGCTCGCCGGCGTCGAGGGCCTCGGGCTCACCGTCTTCGGTGACGTCGCACACAAGATGACGAACGTCGTCGCGGTCGAGATTCCGGATGCCGTCGTCGGCGACGCCGTGCGCGCCGAGCTGCTGAACGACTTCGGGATCGAGATCGGCACGTCGTTCGGTCCGCTGCACGGACGCGTCTGGCGCATCGGCACGATGGGCTACAACGCCCGGAAGGATGCCGTGCTCACGACCCTGGCCGCGCTCGAGACGGTGCTGCGCCGTCACGGCGCGGCCGTCGCCGCGGGCGGGGGCGTCGAGGCCGCGCAGGACGTGTACGGGGCCGCGGGATGAAGACGCGGCTCCAGGTCGCGCCGGAGCGCATCGCGTCGGCCGCGCGCCGCGTGATGGGCCGCTGCGAAGAGCTCGCCCGCGTCACCGCGATGACCGGCGGAATCGAGCGCGTGTACCTGTCGCCCGAACACGCGCGCGTGAACCGGCTCGCCGCCGAGTGGATGCGCGAGCTCGGCATGTCGACCCGGCAGGACGCGGCCGGCAACCAGGTCGGTCGCCTCGCCCCTGCCGGAGCCCGGGACGCCCCCGCCCTGCTGATGGGGTCGCACCTCGACACGGTCCCGGATGCCGGGCGCTTCGACGGCATCGTGGGTGTGCTGATGGCGCTTGAGGTGGTGCGGCTGGTCCGTCGTGTGGACGACGAGGGGGTGGCATCCAGTCCGTTCCCGTTCGCGCTCGAGGTGATCGCGTTCTCGGACGAGGAGGGCACGCGCTTCGGCAAGGCGCTCCTCGGGTCGTCGGCCGTGGCCGGGCAGTGGGATTCGTCCTGGTGGGATCTCACGGATGCCGACGGCTCGACGCTGCGGCAGGCGTTCCGCGAGTTCGGCCTCGATCCGGGCCGCGTGGGCGAGGCCGCGCGGAAGCCCGAGGAGCTCGTCGGGTACCTGGAGGCGCATATCGAGCAGGGCCCCGAGCTCGATCGGGCGGGGCTGCCGCTCGCGGCGGTGTCGTCGATCGCGTCGGCGCGGCGGTTCCAGCTGGTCGTCGAGGGCGAGGCCCGGCACGCCGGCGGAACGCCGTACGACATGCGCCGCGACGCGCTGCTCGGCGCGAGTGAGGCGGCGCTCGCGGTGGAGCGGATCTGCCGCGCCGAGCATCACATCGTCGGCACGGTCGGGCAGCTGGAGGCGTTCCCCGGCGCGGTGAACGTCGTGCCGGGCGAGGCGGTGTTCTCGCTCGACCTGCGGGGTGAGTTCGATGAGACCCGCGACCACACGTGGTCCCAGATCTCCGCGGAATTGGATGCCATCATGGGCCGCCGTGGCCTGCGCTGGCGGTCACGCGAGGTGCATTCGGCGCCGGCGGTGTTCTGCGAGCCGTTGCTGCAGGACGTGGTGCGGGCCGGCATTGGCGGTGAGGCCCCGACCTTGTTCAGTCGCGCCGGTCACGACGCGATGGCGATCGGGGCCATCACCGGGGTGGGGATGCTGTTCCTCCGCAACCCCGACGGGATCAGTCACCACCCCGACGAGGCCGTTTCCGCCGCCGATGTCGCGGCGGGGATCCTGGCACTCGCCGAGGCGGTGCTGGGGTTGGGGGCGGAGCGGGGGTAGCGCGGCCAGATGCGGGCGTCAGCCGCAGGCCGACGCGCTGATGTACTCGATCACCGGCGACCCGTAGTCGTCGATCGAGCCGATGGCGCCGGAGACGCCTGTGGCAAACCTCCCGATGTTGCCCCAGTAGAGTTCGCCGAACGGAGAGAGGTAACCGTTACCGCCCACGGGCGTCGATCCGGCCGGCACGGTCGGCAGGTCCTGGTGTTCATCCGTCTGTGTGGACACGTTCCGGATGTACCTGTGAGCCGACCCGTCGGTGGACAGCACATATTCGAGGGCATACCTGCCAAGCTCATCGACGCCGCCCGAGGCCTTCGAAACGCCCGCCGCGACCTTGCCGTAGTCGGCCCAGTAGAGATCGCCACCGGCTGTAAGCCACCCGATGCCGCCGACGGGTGTCGTCCCGGCGGGCACCGCCGGGAAGTCCTGGTAGAACCCTTCTTGCCGCGGGACGTTGTAGACGTAACGGTGGGCAGAACCGTCGGATGACAGGACGTACTCGACGACGTACTGGTTCTGTTCGTCGATCCCGCCGATCGCCTTTGCCACGTTGGATGCGATGACTCCGACGGTGGACCAGTAGAGGTCGCCGGTAGAAGTCAGCCACCCGATGCCCCCGACGGGAGTCGTTCCGTTGGGGACGTTCGGGAAGGACTGGTGCAGCGTGTCTCCGGTCTTTGCATTGCGGACGTAACGCTGCGCCGAGCCGTCCGACTTGAGCGTGTATTCAAGTACGTACTGGTTCTTGTCGTCGCGTCCACCTATCGCCCGGGCAACGCCGGTGGCCACGGGGTCCTCCGCGGCCCAGTAGAGGTCGCCGGTCGGCGAGAGATAGCCGATACCGCCAACGGGCGTCGAACCCGAAGGTGCCTTTGGGAAGGATTGGACGGTCGTCGGTGTCGCCCCGATGATCCGCACATAGCGATGGGCTGATCCATCGTTGGCGTCGATGTACTCCAACACGTAGTTGCCGAATTCGTCGATGCCGCCCACGGCCCGAGAAACGCCCGAAGCGACAATACCCGTGTATGCCCAGTAGAGGTCGCCGGTGGAGGAGAGGTATCCGATCCCGCCGACGGGGGTGCAGTTGGCTGGGATATTCCAGTAGTCCTGATAGACGACCGTGTTCGTTGTCACGTTCTTGATGTAGCGATGGGCAGATCCATCGCTGGAGAGCGTGTATTCCAGGACGTACTGCTGTTTCTCATCGACGCCGCCGACAGCCTTTGATACGCCAGAGGCGACCTTACCGTCGTCCGCCCAATACAGGTCGCCCCCGGCTGTGAGCCATCCAATCCCGCCGACGGGTGTCGTGCCAGCGGGGACGGAAGGGAAGGCCTGATAGAACCCCTCCTGCCTCGGGATGTTGTAAACGTAGCGATGCGCCGACCCATCGGACGCGAGCACATACTCAAGGACGTACTGGTTCTGCTCGTCGATCCCGCCGACCGCCTTGAA
The DNA here is from genome assembly GCF_049739645.1 of Microbacterium sp. SLBN-111. Taxonomy (NCBI): domain Bacteria; kingdom Bacillati; phylum Actinomycetota; class Actinomycetes; order Micrococcales; family Microbacteriaceae; genus Microbacterium; species Microbacterium sp. SLBN-111. Next base: position 1,062,954 of record NZ_JBMGQH010000001.1, on the reverse strand, counting down.
GACGTCGGTTGCGACCTTGATCCCCGTCCAGTAGAGATCCCCATTGGGGAGGAGCCATCCGATTCCTCCTACCGGGGTGGCTCCGGCGGGAACGTCCGGAGCGTCCTGGTAGAGCGTCGTACCGTTGGCGACATTTCGGACGTAGCGGTGGGCAGAGCCGTCCGAGGTCAGCGTGTACTCGAGGACGTACTGCTTCCTGTCGTCGATGCCGCCGATCGCCTTGGCCACTCCCGTAGCGACACTCACACCGTCGCCCCAGTAGAGGACACCGTCGTCGGTCAGCCACCCGACCCCGCCAACGGGAGACGTCTGAGCAGGTGTATTGGGGAAGTTCTGGAGGAGTGAACTGTTGGGGTTCACGTCTCGGATGTAGCGGTGCGCTGAACCGACCGTCGCGGCCGAAGCGGTGGAGGCCGCGGGCGTTGCGCCCGCCGATGTCGCAGACAACGTTCCGGTCCCGCCTTGAGGCGGCACGCTGATGGCCGGAAGGTTCACGCGGCCGTCGCTGCCGCTGGGCTGCGTGTTCGTGACGGAGCCGTCGGCGAACCGATAGCCATTGTCGAGACTCGTCGTCACGCTTGCCCCGGCACTGGGCACGCCGCCGACCGTGACCGTGATGTACGCGCCGGTGATCGTTCCACAGGCCACACCGGTATAGGTGGTCTTGTCGAACGTGAGCACCGGAGCGTTTGACGCCGCGGCAGCGGCCGGGGCGATGCTGGCTGCCGCAATGACGGGGACGGACCAGGCTGCTCCGGCGAGGACGGTACGGCGGGACGGCGTGGGCGTGCGGGGCACTTCGGGCGTCCGGTTTTCGGGGTCGCGAGACATACGTAGGCCTTTCGGGTTCGGGTGGCGCCAGCATCCGCGGGTGCCCCGAGCGACTCCAACTCCACGTTTGCGCGACCGGTGCGGGTGAGGACGCGCGGGTGGGTGGCATCCGGAATCGAAGGAGCGCGTGAACCGGGAGGTGAATGAATCCGAGGGTGGCGGAGCGGCGGAGGAACGGGCGGCGACGCTGGAGGGACACCTGCTCAGATCGGAGCCGCATGACCCGAAGCGTGCGCGCCGAGGGCCCGGCGGTGCGCGAGTGGTTCGCGCAGCGGTCCCTCGACTGGACCCCGATGTCGGAGGGGCCCGCGATCCTCATCGTCGATGAGGCGGAGATGTCGGCCATCGTCATCCGGCGTCTGTGGCACACCGCGGCGCGCATCTCCCCGGCACCCGCGCCCGCGCGGAACACCGGCGCGACGCTCGTGCTCGAGGCCGAGGGGCGTGTCGACTACTCCTTTCGCGACGGGCGTGATGTCCCCGCCGACACCGCGGACGCGCTCGTCTACCCGAACGCGTCGTTCGCCGGGTTCGTGTCGCAGCAGCCGAGCGCGCGCATCGAGGTCGTCGCGACGCACCGGCTCCTCGACGAGCCGTCGGTGCTCCCGGGCGCCGACGATGGGCCGGCGTGGCGGGCATTGGCATCCACCATCAACGCGATCCTCAACACCGAGCGGTCTACGACCCCCTCGACCCGCGCCGCGCTCGGACACGCGATCGAGGGCCTGTGCGCGGCCCTGATCGCCGACCGCGCAGGGGCCGGGCCGGATCCTGCGTTGTTCCGCTCCGCGGAGGGCACCTTCGCGGCGGCGATGCAGCTCGTGAACGAGCGGGCCGACGACCCCGGGTTCACCGTCGAGCAGCTCGCCGACGCGTTGGGGGTGTCTCGGCAGTACCTCGCGCGGGTGTTCTCGCGCCGGGGGAGCACGCCGCGCGACGCGCTGCGGGCCCGGCGCCTCGAGCTCGCCGACGGGTTCACGGCGGTGGGGATGCCGACGGCCGAGGTCGTGCGGCGTTCAGGATTTCCGTCGCAGCGGGCGTTGTCGCACGCGCGGCGGGAGCGTGACGCGCAGCGCTTCGAGCTGTGAGGTGAGGGCCGGAAGTGAGACTTCCCACGCCATTAATCTAGGTTATTCGCGCTAACCTAGGTTAACGAGTCGATTGGTCTACGTTATGCGTGCGAAGGCGGGGGCGCCCGGAACCGGGTCTGGCGGCGGTGTTCCCTGGCCACCCCACGGCGCATGCGTCGTCCCCTGGCGTCAGGAGCGTCGCGGTGGTAGCAAGCAGGATCGGATGCTGCGCGAGGTCGAGACGCGCATCCCTCCGTTCATCGCCGACGTTGACGTGCGCATCCCCACCGACCTGACCGGTGCCAACGAAGCCGCACTTCTCGCGCTCGGCGCGATGGACGCGGAGGCAGCGGGTCAGTCGGTCGCGCTCGCGCGCTTCCTCATCCGCACGGAGTCGGTCGCCTCCTCGAAGATCGAGCGCGTCTCGGCGTCCGTCGAGGACTTCGCGCGGGCTCTCGCCGGCAACAAGTCGAACACGTCCGCGATGAGCATGGTCGCCGCGACGACGGCTCTCGGGACCATGGTCGAGGCGGCGGGGCGCATGGGCCAGATCGTGGTCGACGACATCCTTCGTGCCCACCGTGACCTCATGCGCGACGATCTCACCGAGGGTCCCTACGCCGGACGGCTACGAGCCAGTCAGAACTGGATCGGCGGAAGCGAGGACAGCCCGGTCGGTGCCTTGTACGTTCCTCCGCCCGCGGAGATGGTCGGCGAGCTGCTCGACGATCTCGTCCGATTCGCCAACCGGGATGACGTCCCGACTCTCGCGCAGGCTGCCCTCGCACACGCGCAGTTCGAGTCGATCCACCCGTTCGGCGATGGCAACGGTCGTATCGGGCGCGCGCTCATCGGCGCGATCCTGCGGCGGAGGGGGGTGACGCGAAACACCGTCGTCCCGGTGGCGAGTGGGCTGCTGGCGCGGCGCGAGGACTACTTCGACGCGCTGACCGACTATCGGGATGGCGCGACGTCGCCTTTGCTCGAGCTGATCCTGCGCGCGTCGACGGTTGCCGCGGAAGCCGGGCGCGAGTCGATCCGGCACATTTCGGGCGTTTCCCGATGAGTGGGCGGAACGAGTGGAGGCGCGTCGAGGATCGGCTGCGGCCGCTTTGATCCCCGCGTTCTTCGACAACCCGGTGATGGGTGTCGATGAGGTGGAAGCCGTGGCGGGAGTGAGGGGGCAGGCGACGTACACCGCCCTTGCCCGGCTCGAAGAGGCTGGAGTCGTCCACGAGATCACGGGCCGCAAGCGTGACAAGGTGTGGGCGGCGAGCGACCTCCTCGCCGAACTGACGGTGCTCGACTCGCGGATCGCCGCGGGCATGCGCCGGCGCTGACTCCGGCGCGTGCCGTCTCGAGGAAGCGTTCCGCAGCCGGGATTGAGGGCGGGTGAACTTTCCGCCGGTCGGGGCTAGGCCTCCCTTGACTCTAGGCAATCCCGGGCTAGATTATCGAAAAGAAGGCGCAGAGGACACGGACGGTGGTGAAACACCTGAAGAGCCTCGGATGGGTGTGCCTGCGGGGCGGCCAAGGGAGCCACGAGCTGTGGGGCCTTCCCGACGGGTCGCAGAAGGCGTCCATCCCCGTCGGCCATCGCGAGGTGTCCGTAGGCGTGCTACGACAGATCGAGAGGGCCGGGGCGACCCTTCCGCCGACCTGGAAGTGAGAGGAAGCACATGAGTGTTCAGACCTTCGACGTGACCGTCGAGCGCGAAGGCCGGTGGTGGGTGTTCGACATCCCTCAGCTCGGCACGGGCGGCCAAGCTCGATCTCTCGAGGAGGTCGATCGCGAGGCGCAGGGCGTCGCCGCCGTGTGGCTGGATCGTGACCCTGCCGAGGTCGCTGTGAACCTCCACGTGAGCGGCGCGGAGCAGCTCCTTGCGGAGTGGGTAGCGGCCGAACGCGATGAGGCCGAGGCGCGACGCGCGCAGGCGCGCGCGGCCGAACGTCGTCGCGCCGTCGTCACGACTCTCCGCACCCGCTACACCGCTCCCGACGTCGGACGCGTCCTCGGCATCAGCAAGCAGCGGGTGTACCAGATCGAGAAAGCGAAGGCGTCGTAGTCCCGGGCCACCGGAAGGCAACTGGCCCGCGACGCCCCGCCCCTCGGCCGGGAGAATCGAGGCATGACCGAAGCGCCTGGCATCCTGCACCTGCTCGCCTTCGCCGCGGAACCGGGCGGCGGCAACCCCGCCGGAGTGGTCCTGGATGCCACGGCCCTCGACGAGTCCGACATGCTGCGGATCGCGGCTGACCTGGGGTATCCCGAGACGGCGTACGTCACGGCTCGCGACGGGGAGCGGTTGCGGGTGCGCTACTTCTCGCCCGAGGCCGAGGTGCCGTTCTGCGGCCACGCGACGATCGCGACGGCGGTCGCCCTCGCCGAGGAGTCGGGGCCGGGCGATTTCGTGTTCGAGACCACCGCGGGCGACGTCGCCGTGGTTGCGAGCGCCGAGGGCGGCCGGATCGCTGCCGGATTCACGAGCGTCGAGCCGACGGTCCGCGACTTCGCCGACCCCGCACCGCTGCTCGCTCTGCTCGGACTCGACGCCGACGACCTCGACCCGCGGATGCCGCTCGCCGAGGCCTTCGCGGGGAATTGGCATCCGGTGGTCGCCGTCCGCACGATCGAGCGGTTCGATGGATTCGGATACGACCCGGCCGAGCTGCGGGTGCTGATGGATGAGCGCGGGTGGACGGGGACCGTCACGGTCGTGCATGTGGCGGGGGACGTCGCGGACGGTGCTGTGGTCGAGGCGCGCAACCTCTTCCCCGTGGGCGACATCACCGAGGACCCGGCCACGGGTTCGGCGGCCGCCGCGCTCGGCGCGTACCTCCGCGACCGTGTCGGAATTCCGACGCCGTTCCACGTCACCGTCCACCAGGGGCGGCACATCGGTCGGCCGAGCATCCTCGAGGTGGACGCGCCGCCGGTCGGTGGCATCCAGGTGTCCGGGACGGCCGCGCCGCTCGAGGGCTGAGTCTCCGCGGGGAGCGTGTCCCAGTTATTGCTGTCTGCGGCGCTCGCAGGCGGCCATGAGTGGGACATGCTCCGTCATAAGTGGGACGAGGGTTCTGGTGCCGCGTTGGTGCCCGGGTGCATGTCCCAGTTATTGCTGGCTGCAGCCGCTTGAGGGAGCACTAAGTGGGACATGCGCCGCCATAAGTGGGACGCGGGGGGGGGGGGGGGGGGGGGGGGGGGGGGGGGGTAATAGCACCCGCCTCACTCCCCGCCCGCAAGCCTCCACACGCGGTCGCGGGAGAAGGGCAGCTCGTAGCCGCGGCGGCCGAGCGCGCGTGAGACGGCGTTGCCGATCGCCGCGCCCACCGGGTTGTACGGCGATTCGCTCATCGACTTCGCGCCGAACGGTCCGAGGGTGTCGTCGGTCTCGGCGAAGTACACCTCGGTGTCGGGCACGTCGGCGAACTGCGGCACGCGATACGTGCGGAACACGGCGTTCTGCACCACGCCGTCCTCGAGCAGCACCTCTTCGTACAGAGCGCCGCCGAGCGCCTGCGCGGCCCCGCCCTCGATCTGCCCGCGGCACTGTTCGGGGTTGATCACGACGCCGGCGTCGGCGGTCTGGATCGACTGCAGCACTCTCACCGTCCCCGTCTCGGGGTCGACGGCCACCCGCACGGCGTGCACGTTGAACGCGAGCGAGCGGAAGTCGCCGAACTCCGCGCCGTCGGCCGTGAGTCCGTGTTCGTCGCGCATCGTCGCGGGGGCGGCATCCACGATCCGGTCCCACGGGACCAGCTCGTCACCGGCCAGGATCCCGGATGCCACGACCTCGGCGGAGTCGGCATCCCCTCCGGCGAGCTCCACGGCGATGTCGATCATGCGCCGCCGCAGCACCGAGCACGCGACGTGCAACGCCTTGCCCGCCACGGTGGTTCCGGCGGAGGCGAAGGCGCCGGTGTCGTGGCGGACGGCGTCGGTGTCGGCGGCCCAGAGTTCCAGGCGGTCGTGCGGCACGTCGAGGACGGTCGCGGCGATCTGCCGGTGCACCGTGGACGTGCCGTTGCCGAACTCGGCGGTCCCGACCCGCAGCAGGAACGTGCCGTCGCGGCGCAGGGTCGCCGTCGTGTGGGCGATGTGCCCGCGCGGCGCCATCGTGGCGATCATCGCGGCGGCCATGCCCTCGCCGACCGCCCACCCCTCGGGAGCCTCGACGCCGTTGCCGCGCCGCAGGGCGTCCTGCGCGAGATCGAGGCACTGGTCGAGGCCGTAACTGCCCCAGATCAGGTCTTCCTCGTACTTCTCGTCCTCGTCGGGGTGGAGCGGGTCGCCCTCCTTCACCGCGTTGATGCGGCGGAGGTCGAACGGGTCGATCCCCAGCTCCTCGGCGAGGGCGTCCATCGCCGACTCGACCGCGAACACGACCTGCCCGAGCCCGTAGCCGCGGAACGCGCCCGACGGCGGGTTGTTCGTGTAGACCGCCTCCGCGTCGATCCACTTCGTCGGCACGCGATACAGCGTCGTCGACTCGGCGCAGGAGTGGAACAGCACGCCGATCGCGTGGTTGCCGTACGCGCCGGTGTCGCTGAGGACGTCGAGCTTCATCGCCGTCAGACGCCCATCGGCATCCGCTCCGAGCGTGGTGCGCACGCGCATCGGATGCCGGAGCGAGGCCCGCACGAACTGGTCGGTGCGGGAGTACTCGTACGCCACCGGACGGCCGAGCTTCAGCACGGCGAGGGCCGTGAGGTCTTCCGTGAACAGCTCCTGCTTGCCACCGAAGCCGCCGCCGACGCGGTTCGCGAAGACGCGGATGCGGTCGCGCTCGAGGCCGAGAATGTGCGCGAGCTCGTTGCGCGCGAGGAACGGCACCTGCGTGGACGAGCGGATGACGAGACGCCCGTCGTCGTCGAGCCACCCGACGGCACCGTGCGTCTCCATCGCGGCGTGCGTGACGCGCGACGAGCGCCATTCGCCGGTGACGGTGACGGGGCTCGCGGCGAGGGCCGCGTCGATGTCGCCGCCGTGGCCGGTGTGGAAGCCGGCGACGACGTTGCGCCCGGCATCCATAACCCGCTCGTCGGGCGTGCGGTCGGGGTGCAGCAGCGGAGACCCCGGCCGTCGCGCCTCCTCCGGGTCGAAGACGGCGGGCAGCACCTCGTACTCGACGCGGACCGCGCGGCAGCCGGCATCCGCCGCCTCCGCCGTCTCCGCGACCACGGCCGCCACGCGCTGGCCGACGTGCCGCACGACGTCGTCGAGCATCCGTGTGTCGTCGGGGTCGTCGGTGCGGTGTTCGTGACGGCCGGTGGAGTAGCGGGTGTCCGGCACGTCGAGGTGGGTGAAGACAGCGACGACGCCGGGCAGCGCCAGCGCGGCGGTCGTGTCGATCGAGGTGATCCGCGCGTGCGCGTGGGGTGAGGTGACGACGCGCAGGACGAGCGGCGGGCCGCCCGGGACGGGCTCGTCGAAGGTGAAGGGCTCCTTGCCCTGCACGATGCGGCGGGCGGCTTCAGGGGCGACCGAGGTGCCGACGCGCCCGGCCACGCCCTGCTGACTTGGGCCATGTGTACGCGCGGGCTGGGTTTCGGCGGGCGTTTGGCCGAAGTCAGCGGCGAGGGTCGCGGCGGGTGTGCCCGTCTCGCGCACGGGACCCAGCACGGACTCGCGGATCGCCTCGCGGATCGGGCGATATCCCGTGCAGCGGCACAGGTTGCCCTTCATGCGGCGGTCGAGGTCGTCGAGGTCGTGCGCGCAGAGCGTGGATGCCGTGACGCTCATGCCCGGGGTGCAGAAACCGCACTGGAACCCGAATCCGGATGCCAGGGCCTCCTGCACCGGGTGGAGTTCGTCGCCCGGAGCGAGCCCGGCGGCTGTCGTGATCGAGCGCCCCTCGAGGCGCACCGCGGGGATGATGCACGAGTGCGTCGGTTCGCCGTCGAGCAGGACCGAGCACGCGCCGCAGTCACCCGCGTCGCAACCCTTCTTCACCTCGACATGCCCGGTCTCGCGCAGCAGCGTGCGCGCGCACTGACCGGGCCGCGGGTCAGCCTCGACGGCGGACCCGTTGACCTGGAACTTCACTCGGTGTCCTCCTGCTGGACCATGCCGACTCGGCTTCGCGTGCTCACGCGGCACCCTCGTGCGCGTCGCGGGCGAAGCCCGCGCGCAGCCGCTCGGCGAGCACGACGCTCACCCCGCGCCGCCAGTCGGCGCTCCCGAGCGGGTCGGTGTAGAAATCGGTCGCGGATGCCACGGCATCCCGCAGCTCTCCGGCCCCCGGGATCCGCACGAACCGCAGCACGCGTGGCCGACGCACCGCCGCCGTGACGACGAACACGCACGATCCGTCGGGGTCGACGCGGGCCGTGACCACCGCGCCGGAGCGCCCGAGTTCGGCCAGCGCGATCTTCTGCAGCGCCACGCGCGACGTGAGCGCCGTCCGCGGAATGTCGAGCGCGCGGAGCACCTCGCCGGGCGCCAGCGAGGTCGCGGCGTTGTCGATGACGAGCTCGGCGACGGCGATCCGGCGCTCGCCGCCGTCGGGCGTCCACACCAGGGCCGTGGCATCCAGGGTCGAGAGGAAGGCGATCATGGCGCCGGCCGCGAAGGCGCGGCAGACGTTGCCGCCGACGGTGGCGGTGTTCCAGATCTTGAACGACGCCAGCAGCGCGTCGGCGGCGGGGCGGGCGAGCGCGAGCGACGTCCATTTGGCCGGCGCTTCGCGTTCGGCCCACGCGAGCAGTCGCGCGATCGTGCAGGTCGCGCCGATGCGGAGGCCGGTGTCGGTGACCTCCAGGTCGGGCCAGCCGAGGGTGGTGAGGTCGACGAAACCCGTCGTCTCGAGCTGCGGCTCGCTCATGAGCCACGTGCCGCCGGCCATGACGACTTCGCCCGGAGCGAGCGCGAGATCCGCCCGGGTGTGTGCGGCGCGGTATGAGGTGACGGAGGTGATGTCCACGCGTCAGCCCGCCAGGATCTCGCCCGACCATGCCCCATCGTCGAGTCGGTAGTGCTGCCGCGTGCTCTGCCCGGCGGGGTCGCCGCGCCAGAACGTGAGGGTGAGCGGGCGCAGCCGGAAGCCGACCCACCGCTGCGGGGGATCGAGGACCGGGTGCGTGGCGTCGAACTCCGCCCACACGCGCCGGCGCTCCTCGGCCGGGAGCTGCGCGTTGTCGAGTGTGTTCATCCAGGCGAGGAGTTGCAGGTAGCGCGACCGCTGCGCGTAGACGGCGGCGGCCTCGCGGGCGCTCACCCGCTCGACGATCCCGCGGACGACGAGCTGCCGGCCCACCTCGGGCCACGCGACCGCCATCGCCGCGACCGGGTTGGCCGCGATCTCAGTGACCTTCGCACTGGCGGCGTCGGTGTGGAAGTACAGGCCCGTGGCATCCCGGTCGCTCACCAGGACGTGACGCAGCGACGGGAGTCCGTCGCGACCGATCGTGGACAGGGCCGCGAGCGGACGCAGCTCGCTGTCGTGCTCGGGGAGCCACTGGATCATCAGCGCGACGGGATCGGCGACGAGGGTGTCGGTCCCGTCGATGTCGGAGCCGAACGTGGTACCTGCGGTGATCATGCCCACCTCCGGTTTGTGCAGTGTCACCGCCGAGCGTAGGGACCGTGCGTTTCGGCGATGTTGCCGCCATGAACATTCGCGGAAACACGCGGTCGGTACAGTCCCGAACGGGGCCGCGGGCCCCGGATCGGAGGCGCCCCGTGACCCTGCTGCCCCTGCTCGACGCCTGCCCGAAGCGCATGGAGTACGGCCCGTGCGGCGGCGTCGGCTTCGACGGATCGTGCGAGATCGACACCGAGCACGCGTGCGCGTTCCTCCCGCGCGGGACGGTGCCGTGGACGGGCGTCGACCGCGTTTCGGCACCAGCTCCCGGCCCCCGCACGGCCGCCGCCGCGGAGACCCTGGCTTCGTTCGGCACGCGCCCGTGGGTCGTGGCCGACCTCCCCGCGCGTGCGTTGAGCGTGGCATCCATCGACTCCTGCGCCGCGGTCCTGGCCGGAGAAGTGGATGCCGTCCTCGCCGGCGACGCGGGAACGGCCCGGGTCCAGTTCCCTCCGGCGTACCGGGCGCACCTGCTGCAGCGCGCGGGGCTGCGGGTGTGGACCGGGCTCAACATGCGCGACCGCAACCGCGTGGCGATCGAGGGGGAGCTGGCGGCCCTGGCCGTCGAGGGGGTGGTCGGCGTGCACTGCGTGACCGGCGACCACACCCGCACGGGGCACCGGCCCGATGCCGCACCCGTGTTCGACCTCGACTCGACCGAGGCCGCCGCCCTCGCCCGGGCCGCGGGGCACGTCGTGTCGGTCGCAGCGTCGCCCGCAGCCCCGCCGGTGGAGCGCCGGGCCGCGCGGCTGCGCGAGAAGCTGCGCGCCGGCGCCGACGTCTGCTTCGTGAACCACGCCGGGGGAGCGGAACCGGTGCGGAGGTTCATCGACGAGGTGGCCGCCCCGGTGCGGTTCATCCCGTGCGTGCCGGTGGTCGTGGACCACGCCTCGGCCGACGTGCTCGAGTCGTTCACGACGCTCGTGCTGCCGGACGGGTTCCTGTCACGGGTGCGATCCGCCCGCGACCCGCGCGCCGAGGGCATCGCGCTCGCCGTCGCACTCGCCGAGGAGCTGCTGGCCCTGCCGGGCGTGGTGGGCGTGAATCTGTCGGGCGGCCGCGACGGCGGCGAGGAGTCCTTCGCCGAGGCCCAGGCGGAGATCGCCCGGCGGCTGCGCTGACGCGGGCGGGGCCGCGCGATAGCGGCCCGGGGTGGGGGTGCGGCCGTGGGTGCGGTGCGGCCGGGGACACAACGAAGGAAAACTGCGGCCCGGGGCGGAGACACAACGAAGGAAAACTGCGGCCGGGCGGGCGTGCGGCGCGGGGTGGTGGCATCCGGGGTGCAGATGTCCTGCGTTGTGTACGGGCGGGGTGGGTGGATGCCGCGGGGGTGGGGGATCTGCAGGAGTTGTGCGCCTCGTCAGGCCGGAGTGCGGATCGCGGCGAAGCGGTTCACCCGGCGATGCGCGAAACCGAGCCGCTCGTACGCCGCGATGGCTCCGACGTTGGTCGCGGCGGCGTGCATCATGGCGCGGTCTCCGCGTTGCTGGATGTGGAACGCAACGTCGAGCACCAGGCGCGACGCGAGTCCCTGGCGGCGGTGATCCTCGTCGACGGCGACGGCGCTGATCTCGGTCCAGCCTGTCGGGTGCAGGCGTTCGCCGGCCATCGCGACCAGGCGTCCTCCGCGACGGATGCCGATGTACCGACCCAGCTCGTGCGTCCGGGGTCGGAAGGGGCCGGGCTGGTTCCGCTCTACGATCGCCATCATCTCGGCCGCGTCGCCTGCGTCGAGTTCGATCGCTTCCTCGAACGGGCGCGGCTGGAGCGCGGCGGTCTCGACGAGCTGGACGCCCTCGCCCCCGCCGAGGAACTCCCACCCGTCCGGGATCTCGCCCTCGTAGCCCGACAGCCCGACCTCGGCGCCCGGGCCGACGAGGTCGCGCAGCGCATCCCAGACTTCGGGCTCGTCCCACGTGCGCACCGCCACGAACGGGGCCACGTCCTCGGGATACCGCCGCACCAGGTCGCCGCCGATCGCGAAGTGCGCGTGCGGTCCCGCGAGCGAGTGCCACGCGGCGTTGTCGAGGACCGCGGCGGGGTCGTCGGCGGTCGAGGCGGTGGGGGCGAGGTCGGCCGAGGTCATGGCATCCATTCCGGGTGGGGTACTGCGGGTGCAACGTCGGTGGTGCCGGGTCATTCCCGAACCAGCCGCTTGCGCGGCAAACTAATATGCGCGCATACTAAAAACATGATCACTCTCGCCACCGTGCAACGCGTCGCCGCCGCACCGCCCACCGCTTTCTTCGCCCGCTGGATCGACCACGCCACGTGGAGCGAATGGTCGCCCGACACCGAGTGGGTCCGCGTCGACGGCCCGGTGCGGCTCGGGGCACGCGGCATCCTGAAGCCGAAGGGCGGACCCCGGACGCCGTTCACCATCTCGGAGCTCGAGACCGACCGCGTCTACACCGACGTGTCGCGAGTCCCCGGCGCGCGGCTGACCTTCCGCCACACCGCGGCGCCGGTTGCCGAGGGTTCGGCGCTGACGGTCGAGGTCACGCTCGACGGGCCGTTGGCGTGGCTGTGGGCGCGCACGGCGTTCTCCGGATTCGAGCGCTCGGCGATCGAGGACCTCGATCGGCTCGTCGCCCTCGTGGAGATGTCGGCGTCGTCCGCGCGATGATCGAGGAATGACCACGCCCCTCGACACCCGCTTCGCCTCGGCCGACGAGAGCCCCGGGTTCCTGCTCTGGCAGGTCACGAACCGCTGGCAGGCCGCGGTCCGCCGGGCGCTCGCGCCGTTCGACGTGACGCACGTGCAGTTCGTCCTGCTCGCCGTGCTCACCTACGGAGACGTCGAGGCGGGACTGACGCAGGCGGAGGTCAGCCGCCGCGCGGGGGCGGATCCGATGATGGTGTCGCAGGTGCTCCGCGCCCTCGCCGCCCGGGGACTCGTCGAGCGGACCCCGGATGCCATCGACCGCCGCGCCGTCCGCGTTCGGGCCACGGCCGAGGGGCGCGCCCTCGCCCGCACGGCCAATCACGCCGTGGAGGACGTCGATGACACGTTCTTCGGCCCCGGGGCCGCGGCATCCGGCACGCTCGTCGGCCACTTGTCCGCGGTGCTCGACCGCTCCCGCGAGCCGAACTCCTGAGAAATCCTCGGATCGAGGCCCTTTCTCCGCGGGTGCGGCACGAGGGTGTCCGTTTCTCACGAGTTTGGCCCGGGCTCAGTGCATGATCATGCCGCCGGTGACGTTGATCGCCTGGCCGGTCAGGTAGCCGCCCGCGGGGGAGGCGAGGAAGTGGGTGACGCCGGCGACGTCCTCCGGGATGCCGAGGCGCCCCAGCGGCGACTTCGCGCTCCACGCCGCGATGTCGGCCTCGGACCGGGTGTCGGCGCCCATGTCGGTGAGCACGTAGCCCGGGCACACCGCGTTGACGGTGATGCCGTGGCATCCCCATTCCTGCGCGCCGGCGCGCGTGAGCGCCACGACCGCGGCCTTCGACGCGGCGTAGTGTCCCTCGCCGCCGCCGCCGTGCTTCGCGGCCATGCTCGCGATGTTGACGATCGAGCCCTGGCGCGCCTCGAGCATCACGGGGGCGACGGCCTGCATCGTGACGAGTGTCGCGCGGGCGTTGATGTCGAGGACGCGGTCCCAGTCGTCGACGGTGATGTCGAGGAGCGACGCGTGCTGGAAGATCCCGGCGCAGTTCACGAGCACGTCGATGCCGCCGAGGGCCGCGATCGCCTCCCCCACCGCGCGGCGCGTGTCGAGCGGGTCGAGCAGATCGACCGGGAAGAAGGATGCCGATTCCCCCGCGGGCGCGCGCCGGTCGAGCACCGCGACCGCAGCGCCGTCGGCCGCGAAGCGCTCCACGATCGCGGCGCCGATGCCGCCCGAACCTCCGGTCACGATGACGCGCTGGGACATGGCACTCCTCACTCGGGCGTCGGGGGCGCCCGTCGGCGTCACCGTACGCCCGGGCGCGAACGGTGACGCGACGCGGGTGTTTCGACGGCGTAACGCTCGGTGTGCGGGGTGCGGCTTCGGCCCCGCTTCGGCCTCGGCCGGCGTCCGGCTTCCGGCGTCCGGCGCCGCGCCCGGTGCCCGGCCCTGGCCGCGCCCGGCTTTCGGCGATAAACGCGATTCACGTGCAGAAACGGGGTCCCGCGGCGTTTCCTCCCGGGATCAGCGTTTATCGATGGGGCGGGGCCGTGAGCAGCGCCCACACCTCGGCGACGTCGACCTCGAGCCGGGCGTCCGTGCCGCGGGAGCGCCACGCGTCCCGGTCGAACACGAACGCCTGCACCGCCTCGAGGACGTACAACCGCTTCGTCGGCACGGCCAGGACGGCGGCCGGATCGTCGTCGCCCGCATCGCGGGGGAGCCGAGCGCCCAGGATGTCTCGGATCGCCGAGGCCTCGGCATCCACTTCCCGCGCCGCGAACGCCAGCTGCACTCCGTCCGCGTCGGCGGGCGCGGCCGTCGAGTCGAACACGACACCGGATGCCACGCCCGACGCCGCGATCGCGCGCGCGTGCCGCGACGCGACGTCGGACTCCACGTACAGACCGCGCGGGAGGAGCCGATACTGCGCGGCCGCGGTCCAGGGTCCGTCGGCGTCGGCCGTGCCGATCACGACGTAGCGCTGGGTGTGCAGGATCGCGGCCGCGCGCTGCACGGGAGAGGTCATGCGGACATGTTCGGCCGTCCGGGCGACGGCGGTGTTTCCACGCCGTAACGCTTGCGCGGTGGCGGGCCGCGGCGCGTGCGGTTGCGGCGCCCCAAGGTGTTGAGTGTCCAAGACACGCGGACGTCGTCGCGTGGCATCCGCGTGTCTTGGACACTGAACGGGCTGGTTCCGCCCCGCGCGGCCCCGCCCCGCCCGCGCGGCCCCGGACCCCGCCCGAACCCCACCCCGAGGAGCACCGTGAGCGACACCGTCCATCCCGCGATCACCGACCCGGACGTGCGCGCGCACCTCGCGCGGCTCGCGGCGCGAGCGGGCACGATCCCCTTCCGGAGCGACGGATGCCGACGGCGACGACGCCGCGCGGATCGCCGAGCTCCGCGCGAACCCGTCGTGGGTACGGCTGCCCGACGACGACGTCATCGAATCGATCGACATCGCCGACGGCGACCTCGCGCTGCGTCTGTACCGTCCGCGCGCGGGGTACCGCGGAACGCTGGTGTTCGCCCACGGCGGCGGATGGGTCGCGGGCGACCTCGACAACAACGATGCCCTGTGCCGCGCGCTCGCCGCCGCCACCGGCACGCAGGTGCTGAGCGTCGACTACTGGCTCGCCCCCGAGCATCCGTTCCCCGCCGGCCTCGACGACCTCGACCGGGCCCTGCGCTTCGCCGCGGCCGGGGCCGGAGGACTCGTCGACCCGACGCTCCTCGGCGTCGCGGGACACAGCGCCGGAGGGAACCTCGCCGCCGCGCTGGCGTTGCGCTCGCGCGAGGGCCGGGCTCCTGGCATCCGGGTCCAGGTTCTGCTGTGCCCCGTGCTCGACGCGCCCGACCCCGACCGCCCGAGCTACCGCGCCTACACCGAGAACCTGCCCCTGACCGCGAAGGGCATGCAGTGGTACTGGGGGCTGTACCTCCGGGATGCCACGACCCCGGTGCCCGTCGAGGCGGCGCCGTTGCGCGCGCCGGAGCTCGCCAGTTCGGCTCCGGCCGTGATCGTCGCGGCGGGCGTCGACCCGCTCTCCGATGAAGCCGGGGAGTACGCCGAGCGGTTGACGGCATCCGGAACCCCCGTCGAGTTCGTGCGGCGGGAGGGCGTGCCGCACCTGTTCCTGGTGTTCCCGTCGATGCCCGCGCGCGACGAGGTGTTGGCGGCGGTGGCGCCGGCGGTGCGCGCGGCGTTCGCCTGAGGCTGCGGCTGCCGGCGTCGACCTGCCGTGTCCCACTTTGTGCAGTCGAGGGGGCGCTGGGCCGCACATTTTGGGACACGCAAGGGGGAGGCGGCACTGCGGACGCTGTGGCTTCCGCCGTCGACCTGCCGTGTCCCACTTTGTGCGACCGAAGCGGCCGTAAGTCGCACATTTCGGGACACGGGCTGCCGGAAACCCCCCGCAAACACCCCGCCGCACACTCGGAACACCGCGGAAACACGCGATTGTTACCGTCATCAACATGTCGCTTCTGGTCACGAACGCACGGCTCATCACGGTTCCCGCGGGCACCGACGACCCCGGCTACATCGAGCGCGGATACATGCTCGTCGAGGACGGACGCATCGCCGCGATCGGCGCCGGCGACCCCGATCCGGGGCTCACGGCTGACGAGATCCTCGACGTCGACGGCAAGTTCGTCGCCCCGGGTTTCGTCTCCTCGCACAGCCACCTGTTCACGAGCGGCTCGCGCGGGCTCGGCGTCGACCAGACGCTCTACGGCTGGTGCACGTCGATGTTCAGCGTGCTCAACAACGCCTCACCCGACCAGATCTACTGGGCGACGCTGCACGGCTCCCTCGACTTCCTCGCCAACGGTGTGACGACGGCGTACAAACTTCACCGACCCGCTCCTGCCCTGGGAGCCCATGGTCGACGGCAAGCGCGCCGACGGCGGTGGCATTCTGCGCGATCACGCCTGGCACACCCGGCAGGCGGATGGATGCCTCGACGCGGGGCTCCGCTTCGTCGACTCCATCGCCCTCGATGCGACCGTCGGCACCGACGACGAGATCTTCGCCCGGTTCGAGGCATCCCTCGATCACGTCCTGGCGATGGATCCGGACATCGCGCTCGGCGCCTCGATCATGGGGCAGGTGCAGTGGTCGACGAGGCCCGACGCCGCCGAGATCGAGGTCGCCGTCATGGACCGCTTCGGCGTCACGAACCAGGCGCACTTCCTCGAGACGTACGAGGCGATCGAGCACCAGCAGACCAAGTTCCAGCTGTACAAGAACGCCGGTGCGCTGCGGCCGGGCATGATGTTCGGCCACTTCATCCAGACGACGCCGGAGATCATCGCGGATGCCGCTGCCGGCGGGGCCGCGATGTCGTGGCAGCCGGCATCGAACGGGCGTCTGGCGTCGGGTGTCGCGCACGTGCCCGAGATGCTGGACCTCGGCATGAAGGTCGGCATGGGCCTCGACGACCAGGCGTGCACCGACGTCGCCGACCCGTGGCAGAACATGCGCATGGGCATGTTCATGCAGCGCGCCCGCACGCACGACCCGCTGTCGATGATGCCCGAGCGGGTGCTGCGCCTGCACACCCTCGGCGGCGCCGAGATCATGGGGGTCGACGACCGCGTCGGCAGCCTCGAGGTGGGGAAGTTCGCCGACTTCGTGGTCGTCGACCCGCGGCTTCCGGACGTCGGTCCGCTGTGGAACCCGGTACGCAGCTACGTGCTGGCGTGCGGGCTCCGCAACCTGAAGCAGGTGTACGTCGGCGGCAAGCTCGTGAACGAGAACGGCGTCTCGACCAACCCGCTCGCCGCGGAGGCGTCGCACGTGCTGCACACCGAGCTGCCCGCACTCGCGGACGAGTTCGGCGTGATCCTGTAGACGGCGGCTTACCGCTGCGGCGGGAGCTTGTATCCGTCGGTGAAGGTGTTGTGTGCCACGACGCCGTTCTCATCTCCGACGCTGAAGATCGTGTGCGCGTCGAGGTTGAGAGTGTCGCCGGGGTACAGACCGGCATTGTCGCGGCGCGCGTGGTTGATGAGGTCCAGCCAGTCCTCGGTGAGGCAGAACCGCGCGGCGATCGTGAAGATCGCGTCGCCGGACGCGACGCGATAGGCGACTGGGACACCGTCGCCGTTGAGGATCGCCTCGCCGGACGCCATCGCCGTGACACCACCATCGTGGGGGACGGCGAGGCTCCGGCCGCCGAGCTGCTCGGGATCGCCGGGATCGGCGATCGGATGCGTGGAGGTCGCCGGGTCGCAGCCGGCGGGCGTCGCGACGGCAGGCGCGGCGGCCCCCGAATCCGCGGCGGATGCCGACGCCGACGCCGCCGGGGTCGATTCCGCGGACGGTTCCGCGGTCGGTGTGCACCCGGTGAGCCCCACCACCAGGATGCCGATCGCCAACGTCGTGGTCGTGCGCACTGTCCCCATGCGACGAAGTGTACGTCGCGCCCCTCGCCCGGTACCGCGCGCTCTCGCCCGGAACCGCGCGCCCGCGCGGCGTGGGCCCGCGCCCCGGATCCGCGAGACTGCATCCCCCTGACAAATCCACTGCAGCCCGCAACCGAGATGTCAGCCACGTGCAGTCTCGCGGACGCGGACCGTGGACCGGGGACCGCGGACCGCGGACCGCGGACCCGCCCCGCGCGGGGCGAGACGTGCGAGCCTGGGCGCATGCGCACGACCATCGCGGGCCTCGACGTCCACACGTCCCACGACGATCTCTTCGGACGCGACGTGCTGCTGTGGCACCACGGATCGCCGCAGACCGGAGCGATCCTCCCGCCCGTGCAGGCGGCGGCCGACGCCCGCGGACTCGCCGTCGTGTCGGTCGCGCGGCCCGCCTACGCGCACTCGCCGCGCGTCCCGGGCCGCACCGTTGCGGACGTCGCCCGGGGGCTGCGCTCGGTCGTGGAGGCGCTGGGCGTGGCATCCATCGTCTCCGTCGGGGCTTCGGGCGGCGGACCGCACGCGCTCGCGTGCGCGGCCGCGATGCCCGGGCTCGTCCGTCGCGTCGTGACGTTCGCTTCTCCGACACCGTTCGACGGGAGCGACGAGTGGTTCGCCGGGATGCAGGCGCCGCAGGCGCTCCGCGCGGCGGCGGAGGGTGAAGAGGCGCGCCGCCGGTTCGCCCAGATCGACGAGTTCGATCCGGATTCCTTCGTGGATGCCGACTACGCGGCGCTCGAGGGGGAGTGGGCGTCGCTCGGGGCCGACGTCGGGGCGTCCGCAGCCTACGGTGACGACGGACTCATCGACGACGACCTCGCGTTCGCGCGGCCGTGGGGGTTCGCGCCGGCCGAGGTCATGGCATCCGTTCTGCTGGTCCAGGGCGAGCGCGACCGCGTGATCCCGCCGCGGCATGCGCGGCTACTCGCCGAGGCGCTCCCGAACGCGACGCTGCAGCTGCACCCCGACGACGGCCATGTGTCGGTGCTGCGACACCTCGCGGCCGTGCTCTGACGGGGGCCCAGACCGCGAGACTGCACGCGCCTGACAACTCCACTGCAGCCTGCAACCGAGACGTCAGCCCCGTGCAGTCTCGGCGTTCCGGGGCCGCGCCAGCGACGGCCCGCCAACCCGGCCGGCCAGCGCCTCAGCGCCGCGCGACCCGCAGCACGCCCTCGCCCGCCACGGCGATCGCGGCGGCGCACGCCAGCGCCACGGCGAGGGTGATGAGCGCGGTCGCGGGGCCCGTGGCATCCAGGGCGGACCCTGCGATCACGCCGCCGATCGGGACGCCGAGCGACATCGCCGCGGTCGGGTAGGCCAGCGTCTCCGTCACGCGCCCTTCGGGCGCGCGGGCGGATGCCACGAGGATCCCCGAGATCATCACGGGTGCCATCAGCAGCCCCAGGAGCAGGATCGCGAGGAACAGCACCGGGGTGAGCCCCTGCGTGAGGGGGAGCGCGAGGGCGACGACCGCGGCCGCCGCGGCGAATCCGATGAACCGGGCGATCGGCGACAGCTTCCACGCCCGCGCCCCGGTGATGACCGAGCCGACCGCGATCGCGAGCGCCAGCGCACTGAACGCGGGGCCGGCGAGCCACGGACGTCCACCGACCTCCGCCCACCCCACGAGCGTCACGTCGAACGCCCCGAACACGCCGCCCAGCGCGATGCACGCGAGCGCCACGGGAACCACCCCGGCGGGCGGCCACACGAACCGGGCTCGGCCCCGCGCGCCGGTCGCCGTCGGTTGCGTCGCCCGCTGCGACGCCAGCCAGACGCCGCCGATCACGCCGAGCGTGAGCGAGCCGAGCATCGCGACCGCGGGGTTGATCGCGGCGGCGACCGCCGTGATGACCGGCGGCCCCGAGATGAACACCATCTGGTCGCCGATCGTCTCCAGCGCCAGGGCGTGGGTCCGCTGCGACTCCGGCGCGAGCACCGTCCACCGCGCGCGCACCGCCGACGTGAGGTCGGGAGTCGCGGCGCCGGTCGCGAACGCGGCGACGAGCCACGTCCAGAACGGCGCGCTCGCCAGCACGAGCGCCAGGAGAGCGGATGCCGCGAGCACGAGGCATCCGAGCGAGATCAGGATCACGCGGGCCTGGCCGTGCCGGTCCATGCGCGACGACCACAGCGGAGCGGCCAGCGCCATGCCGATGACGAGCGGGGCCACGACGATCCCGGCCGACCCGAAGCTGCTCGTCGCTGCCGACACCAGCAGGATGATCCCGAGCGACAGCGTCGCGCGGGGGAATCGGGCCAGGATGCCGGCCGCCACGAACGTCCGCGCCCCCGGCAGCCGCAGCACCTGCGCGTAGGCACGTACGCCGGTGGCTTCGGCCGCGGCGGTCACGCGGCGACCTTCCGCGGTGTCGGGGACGCGCCCCGCTGCGGTGTGGGGGACGCCCCCTGCTGCGGTCGGAATCTCCGGCCGCCGTCTCGCCCGCGGACACAACGAAGGAAAACCGGGATGTCCCCCGCGGCGCCGCCCGTCATCACGGGCCGCACCGCCGATCGGTGGTCGGATTTCCTGCGTTGTGTCCCGCGGGGTTCGGACACCGTCACGCGGTGTAGTCGAATCGGCTGATCTCCTCGAGCGCCTCGACGACGAACGACACGCTGTCCTCGAACAGTTCGGCGCCGTGGGCGGCGTTCGCTCCGGTCGGATCGCCGAGCACGCCGGTGGGGCCGAAGTCGTTCGAGAGCCAGCCGAAGGTCACGGGCTTGCCGTTGAAGCCGATGTGCCGGAAGTCGCCGATGTGCGCGGGCACCGTGGCCTCGAACTTCGAGGCATCCACGAGCTCGGGCCGCAGGTGCATGATCATGCTCGTCTCGCCGTGGCCGGCGTGGATGCCCGTGCCGTGCTCGTCGGGACCGCCGTCGGTGCCGCTGAAGGACGGCACGCGCGCGGCGGGCATGAAGAACGTGCGCAGGCCGAAGCGGCGGCGCAGCTCGCGGTTCGCGACGTTGAGCAGCGCGACGTTACCGCCGTGCCCGTTGAGGAACACGAGCGTGCGGGCGCGCGTGGTCAGGAGCGAGCGGCCGATGTCGACGATGGTCTGCATCATCGTCTCCGGGGTGAGCCACAGCGTGCCCGGCGCCCACGAGTGCTCGTCGGACTTCGTGACCGACAGCGTCGGCAGCTGCCACACGTCGATGCCCTGTGCCGCGGCACGCGCGACGGCGGCCGTGGCGGAGGCCTCGGCGACGATGGCATCCGTCGCCAGGGGAAGGTGCGGACCGTGGTGCTCGATGGCGCCGGTGGGCAGCACGATGATCGATTTGTCGGTGAGGGCTTCGGCGGCGGCGGGGCCGCTCAGTT
This sequence comes from Microbacterium sp. SLBN-111, assembly GCF_049739645.1. Classification (NCBI taxonomy): domain Bacteria; kingdom Bacillati; phylum Actinomycetota; class Actinomycetes; order Micrococcales; family Microbacteriaceae; genus Microbacterium; species Microbacterium sp. SLBN-111. The sequence continues at coordinate 1,042,100 of NZ_JBMGQH010000001.1, read as the reverse complement.
CGGCGAGCAGGCGGCTCATGAGATGATCGCTCCCTTGCGTGCGCCCGAGTAGTCGGGGTTGAGCTTGCCGGGGTTCAGCAGCCCGTTCGGGTCGGTGGTCTTGGCGAGTTCCGCGGTCTGCTCGACGTTGAAGTCGACGTTCCACTGGTGCGGGTTGTGCACGCCCACGCCGATCGCGTTGAGGTCGGCGATTCCGCGGTACACGTCCTCCTCGCTGACGTAGGGGGCGGCGAGCATGCCGATGGGGAACGCCTTCGTCGACTCGATGTGGAGCTTCGCGCCGGCGAACACGCCCTCGACGGCGTCGACGTCCTCGGCGAGCGGAGCCCCCGAGACCTCGAGGTGGAACACCTCGTGCGGCTGGCTCTTCTGGTACCACTCGATCGGGTGGTTGTAGCTGAGCATCGACAGGCGGATGCTGGCCTGCGGCCCCTCGCGCACCGCCTCGACACGGCCGCCCGCGCCCTCGACGATCGCGGTGACGGTGTCGATGAGCGACGCGTCGATGATCGCGCGCAGGCTCGACCGGCCCTCCGGAATGGCGTCGTCGGCGGGGAGGGATGCCGAGATCTCGGGCCCGTCGCCGGACACGAGGCGCGGAGTCGGGTCGAGGTTGCCGATGGTCTGCAGCACCGACAGGGTGCCGGAGAAGTCGGGGAAGCTCGCCCACAGCCCGCGCCACTCGCGCAGCGGCTCGAGCCGGACGGTGGCGCGCACGATGACGCCGGCCGTGCCGTAGTTGTGCACGTACTTCTGGGCTTCGTCGCCCTCGACGTGGATGATGTCGGCGCTCCCGTCGGCGTGCACGACGTCGAGCGCGGCGACGAAGCCGCGGTCGTTCGAGCCGTGCTCGATGGAGCCGGTGCCGCCGGAGCCGCCGGAGAGGAAGCCGCCGAGGGTGGACTGCGCGGTCGAGGGGTACATCCACAGCGCCTGCCCGGCGGCCCACGCCGCCTGCTCGAGCAGCACCATGGGGGTGCCGGCTTCGGCGGTGATGAATCCGTCGCCGACCTCGATGATCGCCTTGGCGCGGGTGGTGTCGATGACGAGGCCGCCCTGCATCGGGATGGCCTGGCCGTAGTTGCCGGTGCCCTTGCCGCGCACGGTGACGGGCACGCCGTGCCGCGCGGCCGCGGCGACCGCGATCGCGATCTGCTCGGCATCCGCCGGGAACACCACGAGGTCGGCGAGGCCGAGGGGGAGCTTGGCGGCGATGATCGGCGACATCGGCGACCCGTCGACGCTGGCGCGCTCGCGCACGCGCGGTTCGGTGCTGACGGCGGCGGGGCCGAGCAGGTCGAGCAGGTCGTCCTCGAGGGAGAGGACGCGGGTGGCGGTGTCGCTCATGGGTGTCTCCGGGTGACGCGAGTGGGTGGATGCCAGGTGTCGGGGCCGCGGTGCGGCCGGGGTGGGACGGGGGCGGGACCGACACGGCCCGGCCCGCGCGAGGCGGACCGGGCCGGTTCGATCAGAACGAGATCGAGGTGTCGATGAACTCGTTCGTGTACAGGTCCTTCGGGGTGTAGCCGGCCGCGGGCGGGGTGCCGAGGGCCGTGTAGACCTTGCTGGCCTTGTCGAAGAAGTCCGCGAAGCGGGCGTCGTCGAAGTTGCCGTAGGTCGAGTCGGGGCCGTTGCCGACCAGGCCGAGGTCGACCTGCGTCTTGACCGAGTAGTCCGCCACGCCCTGCGTGTAGGTCCAGCCGGTGTTGTACTCGTCGACGAGCTTCAGGATGAGGTCGTTCGCAGCCTTCGGGTCCTTGTAGTACGCGACGCCGGCCTTCTGCAGGACGGGGACGAGCTTCGTGAGGCAGGGGCTCAGCTTGTCGAAGTCGGCGGCCTTGACCGACATCGACGACTGGTAGGTCTGCCATCCGGAGTCGTGGATCAGCGCGAACTTCACCGGCTTGCCCCAGGCCGAAACCTCGTTCTGGTAGACGTACGGCTCAGCGGACGCGAAGCCCTGCTGCATGTCCTTGCCGCCGGCGGCGACGAAGTTCGACGGCGTGCCGTCGTACGAGCCGTCGAGGATGTCGGCGCTGGCGAGGCCGGCGCTCTTGAGGTACTCGATGTACGCCGAGCCGTCGAAGTAGCGCCAGACGCCCTTCTTCGACTCGAGGGCCGGCTTGACGTCCTGGATCGTCTTCACGTCCGGGTAGGTCGCCGGGTCCCACATGACCATGGTCGGGCTGATGTCCAGCGGTGCCATGACGGCCTTGGTGGGCGTGGTGCTGGAGAGCTGGATGGCCTCGTCGGTGCTGACGTAGCCGAGGGTGATCTTGTCGTCCTGGTACATCTGGGCCGAGACGGTCTGGAAACCGATCGCGGGGCCACCGGCACGGATTTCGAGGTTCACGCCGGTGTACTCGCCGTCCGACATCAGGGGGCCGGTGACCGCCTTGGTGTTGGCGTCGATCGTGTACTTGTCCTTGATCATCTCGTAGAGGTGACCGTGCTCGGCCTCCGGGTTCCAGTCGGTCTGGACGACGATCGTCGAGGGGCAGTCGGCCGACAGGTCGACGGAGCCGACCGTGAGGTCGGTGCTGCTCGGCGCCGCCTGGTCCGCGGCGCTCCCGGCGCACGAGGTGAGCGTGAGGGCGATCGCGAACGCGCCGGTGACGGCGGTCCCGCGAAGGAGGGTGCTGCGCTTCATGCTGTTTCGCTTTCTGTGACGGGTGGAACTCTCGGGTACGGAGGTGGTGCGGGAGGGGTCGGATGCCACGGCCGTAGGCACGCCCGAGGGCGCGGTGCCGTGGCATCCGGTGTCTGTGTGAAGGGTCTGTGCGGTGCGGGCGGGCCCGCGGGGATCAGCGGGCTGCTTCGTACCAGCGGCCGACGGCGACCTTGGACAGCCAGCCGAAGAAGGCGAAGATGACCACGCCGAGGAGGCACGCCGCGAGGATCGAGGCGAACAGCTCGGCGCTCTGCAGGCGCGACTGGTAGTTGGAGATGAGCGAGCCGATGCCCGGTTCGCCGCGGCGGAAGAAGTAGTCGCCGACGATCGCGCCGATGACCGACAGGCCGGCCGAGGTGCGCATGCCCACGAAGATCGAGGGGAGCGCGGCGGGGAGGGTGAGCTTCGTGAGCACCGTCCACTTGTTGGCCTTCTGGAGGCGGAACAGCTCGCGCTGCGACTTGTCCACCGACTGCAGACCGAACAGGGTGTTCGACACCATCGGGAACAGGGCGATCAGGATGCAGACGATCACGCGGGCCGTGAACTCGTAACCGAACCAGAAGCCGACGAGCGGCACGAGGGCGAGGATCGGGATGCACTGCAGGATCACCGCGTAGGCGTACGTGCTGCGCTCGACCCAGCGGGCCAGCGACATCGCGATGGCCCAGCCGATGCCGATGATCATGGCGACCAGGAGACCGGTCAGGGCGACGCCGGTGGTGCGGAACAGCGCGGTCCAGATGTCGACGCTGACCTGCGGGTCGAAGAAGCCCTTCGTGAACATCTCGTGCGGCATCGGCAGGAGGAAGCCCTTGCCGGTGGCGGTGAGGATGCCCGCGATCAGGTACCAGATCCCCACGAGCACGGCCAGCACGCCGAGGGGCGGGGCCGCGAGGATCAGCGCACGCGTGATCTTGCTGCGACCGCGCGGGACCTTGGGGGCCGTGTCGCTCGTCGGGGCGGGGGTGGATGCCGTGGGCTCGGACGTCTCGGAGACGACCGGCTCTGCAGAGGTGGTGCTCATGAGTGTCCTTCCCGGAGGGCGTGGGAGACCTCGCCGACGAGCTTGGCGAACTCGCCCGTGTAGCGGATCTCGGGGTCGCGAGGCATGTCGAAGGGGACCTCGAACGTGTCGACGAGGTGGCCGGGGCGACCGGACATGACGACGACCTTGGTGGAGAGGTAGACCGCTTCGGAGACCGAGTGCGTGATGAAGAGGCCGCCGAACTTCTGCTCGACGAAGATCTTCAGCAGCTCGTCGTTCAGGCGCTCGCGCGTGATCTCGTCGAGGGCGCCGAACGGCTCGTCGAAGAGGAAGAGTTCCGGGTCGAGGGTGAGGGAGCGGGCGAGAGACGCGCGCATCTTCATGCCGCCCGACATCTGCTTGGGCAGGTGCTTCTCGAAGCCGTTGAGGCCGACCAGGTCGATCGCCCACTTCGCCTTCGGGGTGCGCACCCGCTTGGGCTGCCAGTTGAGCTCGGCGAGCAGCTCGACGTTCGACTGCACGTCGCGCCAGGGCAGGAGCGTCGCGTCCTGGAAGACGTACCCGATCCGGTCGGTGTTGACCGTCGCGGTGCCTTCGCTCGCGGACTCGAGGCCCGAGGCGATGCGCAGCAGGGTCGACTTGCCGCAGCCCGAAGGGCCGACGACGCTGACGAACTCGCCGCGCTGGACGACGAGGTCGACGCCCGAGAGAGCGGTGGTGCCGTTGGGGAACGTCATGGCGACGTTCCGGAAGTCCAGCAGCGGCGCCGCGGGGTCCGCGAGCGTGGCTGCCGGGGAGGGGGAGGCGAGGGTCACGAAACGCTCACTTTCCGGTCGGGACGAGGGTCGGAAGCGCCGGTGCGGGTGCGTCGGCGAGGGGTGTGCGGGCGGGGAGCGCGGTCTGCGTCGACACCGTCGTGCGGCTGACGACGCGTCCGCGGTACAGCACGACGCGGTCGGCGGAGGCGAACGCGACGGCTTCGCCGAGCGAGGCGGCGCGGACCGCGACGAGGTCGGCGCGGGCGCCGGGGATCGGCCCGGCGACCGGCAGGCCCATGACGTCCCGCGCGCCGGAGGTGACGGCATCCATCGCCTCCTCCGGGGCGAGGTGCCCCGCGGCGACGAGCAGGGACGCGGTCTCGAGGTGATCGCAGCGCCCCACGGGGTTGAAGGGGTCGCGCACGTTGTCGGCCCCGGCCGCGACGCGCACGCCGGCGGCCTTGAGGCGGCCGATCGGCGCGATTCCGCGGGGCACGGCGTGGTCGGCATCCCATCCCTGCAGGTACAGGTTGGTGATCGGGAGGGCGATGACGCCGATGTCGGCGACGCGCACGTCCTCGGCCAGGGAGGCGAGGTCTTCGGTCGGCATCATGCTGAGCCGCACGCAGTGACCGGCGCTGCGGGGACGGTGCCAGCCGGTGACGGCCCGGGCGTAGGCGGCGAGCGTGTCGGCACCGGCGAGGCTCTCGTCGGTGTGCAGGTCGAGGCCGACGTCGCGGCGCCGCGCGATCGCGATGAGGCGGTCGAGGTCGGTGATCGGGTCGTCCGCGAGGTGCGGTGCCCCGCCGACCAGGTCGATGCCCGCGTCGAGCGCGGCGTCGAACACCGCATCCGGCACGGTCGGTCCGCCGAGGGCGACGAGCTCGATGTCCATGACGCCGCGCAGTTCCTCGCGCAGCCGCACGAGCGCGCGAACGCCGACCAGCGCGTCCTCGCCGCGGAGCAGGTCGACGTGCGTCCGGACGGCGGTGATCCCGGATGCCAGCATCCGCACCGCCGTGGACCGTGCCCGGTCGAGCGTCTCGTCCTCGTCGAGGTCCTGGGCGAAGGCCTGCCAGCTCTCGATCGCGCGCACGAGGTCGCCGAACGGGGGCTGGATGGCATCCCACGACTGCGACTTGTCGAGGTGCGCGTGCGGTTCCGCTCCGGCCGCCGTGACGACGTAGCCGGTGAGATCGAGGATCTCGCCGTCGGTCTCGGGCAGCGGGGTCCCGGCCGGAACCACCGCGACCACCGTGTCGCCGTCGATCGCGATGTCCACGAGCGCGCCGGACGCCAGTCGCGCGTTGCGGATCTCGCTGATCGAGACGGGTGGAGCGGCGGACACGAGGACCTCCGAAGAGTGAGGGTAGGGATGCCACATCGTCGAGGCGGGTGCCGTCGGGAGCGGCGAGCCAGTGTTGGTGTGACCAACATCCGGGCTGTTTCCGATGCTAGGAACCGGTCGTTTCCGCCGTATTTCCCGCTCGTGACCCTCGTGACAAACCTGCTCGCGCACGGCACCACCTCCGCGATTCGCGCACGTTCAGCGGCATCCGGTCGTCTACGGCTGACCGTGCGCGGATCGCTGAGGGAGGGCCGCGGAGCCGCGCAACCTCCGTGATTCGCGCAAGCTCAGTGGCATCCCCGGCGTGGGCGGCTGAGATTGCGCCGATCACTGACGAACGGAATGGGGGCGGATGCCGGAACTCCCTGCCGCGCGCACGCGCTGCCTCCGTCGCCCGGTGACCGCGAGGCACCGCCCTCACCCTGCCCTTCGGCGGGCCGGGGATTCGGTCACGAGCTGGGTCGCCCGGATGTCGGCATCCCCTCGCCCGGTCTCGAGCGGTCCGGATGCCACGGGGCCGCCGCCCCGGCGCGGGGAGGCTGGGAGTTCGTGCCGTCCGCTCGGCGCGAGGGGAGGGTGCATGCGGATCGTCAGTTTCTCGCCGGTCGTGCCCCACGATGGGCTGCCCGACACCGAGGGGGGATACCTTCTCCACCATCTGCGCGCGCTGCGCGAGCTGGGTCACCGGGTGACCCTCGTCTCGTTCGACGGTCCCGAGAACCGCGCCGCGGCCGAGGTGCTCGGCGATCTCGTCGACGTGCTGCTCGTTCCGGCCGATCCGCCGCGCTCGGCGGCGGCCCGACGTCTAGTCGACGCGTTCGAGCGTGAGGAGCGGCGACTCTTCCCGACGCGTCCCGTCGTTCGTCTCCGACGGGCGCTTCGGCGCAGCGCGGCGGTGCGCGCCGCCGTCGCCGGCGCCGACGCCGTCGAGTATCAGGGGACAGGATCCGGCTGGTACGTCCTGGGTCAGCGCCCGCGGGCCGCGAGGCTCCGCGTCGTCGTCGCGAACGACGCGGTGCCGCGGACGCCGCGCGTCCGCCGCGATGAGCGCCGCATCTACCGCCGCGCCGATGTCGTCCTCACCTTCAGCGCCAAGGACGCGGTCCTCGTCGGCCGCGCCGGCGCTTCCGTGCGCGCGGTCGTCGTCCGCCCGCCGCTCGCCGACGGCACCGAAACCCGCCCCCGCGTGGGTGATCCGACTCCCACCGTGCTGGTGGTCGGCGCCTTCGGGAGCTCGGGGCATGCCGACGCGGCGCTGTGGACCATGACCGACATCGCTCCGCGAGTCCTCGAGATCTATCCCGAGGTGCGGTTCGTCTTCGCGGGCGCGCGTCCGACCGCCGAGATTCGGCTGGTCGCGGCGACCCGACCCGACAGCTTCATCGTCGCGGGGCACGGGGAGTCGCTCGAGACGGCCTACTCCGGAGCCGACGTCGTACTCGTCCCGGTGCGCGCCGGCGCCGGCGTGACCTTCGCCGCGGTGGAGGCGATGCTGCGTGGCATCCCGGTCGTCTCCTCGGGCTTCGGGGTCGAAGGCATCGTCGACGACCGGCTGCACGCCTTCGCGGTGGCGGACGACGCGCGCGGCCTCGCCTCCGGGGTCGTCCGTGCCCTCGCGGACACGGACGCCGCGCGCCGTGAGGCGCTGCGTCTGCGCGACCCGGTCGCGGACGAATTCTCCGGTGACGGGTTCCGCCGCGCGCTCGCCGAGGTGTATCGGGAAGCGCGCGTGCCCGAGCGGTTGCACCGGACGGCGGATCTCCCGGCGTGATCTCCCGCCGCGCCCCGCGTCAGAGTTCGAGCGTGATGCGCGGGCAGGCGGCGCGCGAGACGCACACCATCATCGTGCGGTTCGCTTCCTGCTCCTCGGGCGACAGCACCGAGTCACGGTGCTCCACGTCGCCGTCGATCACGGGCACTTCGCACGTTCCGCATGTGCCGACGCGGCAGCTCGACGGCACGACGGCGCCGTACTCCTCGACGACCTCGAGGATCGACTTCTCCGGCGGGACCACGACCGTCAGTCCCGACATCATGAGGTCGACCTCGAACGGCTCGGCCCACACCGGAGGGCCCAAAACCTTCGCCTCGAACCGCTCGACGTGGAGGCTCCCGCGCGGCCAGCCCGACATCGTGGCATCCAGGGATTCGAGGAGGCGGGCGGGACCGCACGCGTAGACGACGGTCCGGGATGCCGGGGTGCCCAGGCGGGCGTCCAGATCGAGGCGGGTGCCCTCGTCGGCGGCGAACACCTCGACGCGGTCGCCGTAGCGCTCGACGAGCTCGTCGACGAAGGCCATCGTGCGCCGCGACCGGCCCGCGTACAGCAGGGTCCACGCGGCGCCCGCGGCGTCGGCGGCCTCGATCATCGGGACGATCGGTGTGATGCCGATGCCCCCGGCGACGAAGACGTAGGAGCGGCCGGCGGTGGGGGCGAAGAGGAAGTGGTTCGCGGGGCCGCGGACGCGGAGTGCCGTGCCGGGATGCGCGTTCTCGTGCAGCCACACCGAGCCCTCGCGCTCGCGCAGCACGCCGATCCGCCACGTGCCGCGCTCGCTCGGCGACCCGCACAGCGAGTACTGGCGCTCGACCCCGCCGGGCAGCACGACGTCGATGTGCGCACCCGGCGACCAGTGCGGCAGCACGCCGCCGGGACGCTCGAGGTCGAGGACGACGACGCCGTCCGCCGCTTCGCGCCGCTCCCGCACGATCGCCTCGAACGTCAGACCGCCGCTCATGTGTCTCCTTCGCCGGGGTCGGGGGCGCCGTGGACCAGTTCCTTCACGATCAGCAGCCGGTATGGCGCACCGCCGGGCGAGTGCCAGCGGTGCGGTGTGCCCGACCGGCAGTACACGGAGTCGCCGACCGCGAGCGTCGTCTCGCCGAACGGGCCGAGCGAGATCACGATGGAGCCCTCGAGCACGGTGAGGAACTCATCCTCCTCGTGGACGTAGTGGTCGCCGGGTTCGGGGTTCGCGCCCGTGAACTCCATGGGCTCGAAGCGCCGCGGACCCTCGGCGAGCATCCGCGCGCTGCCCTCGGCGTACGGCCCGACGAGCCCCTCGTTCGCGCGCACGAAGGTCGGGTGCGCGCTCTCGTCGGGGCGCGGCGGCTCGGACGCGGCGATCAGTTCGACGCGGCTCGTGCCCAGCGCGCGCGCCAGTCGTTCGAGGCTCGCCATGCTGGGGCGGGCGAGGCCGCGCTCGAGCTGACTGAGGAACGGATGCGAGAGTGCCGCCGCCTCGGCCAGCTGGGTCAGCGTGAGCCCGCGCGCCTTGCGCAGGCCGCGCAGGTGCGCCCCGAGACGCTCGTCGCCGGTGGAGCCGGTGGCGGGATCGATCGTCGGTGGGGATCGCGGGAGCCATGGTGGTCATCGTCCCACCCTCTCGAACAATCGCGCGGTGATCTCGCGCTCGTCGGCGGAGACGAGGCATCCATCGTCCACGACGACGCGTCCCGCGACCACGACCGTGCGCGGGCGCCGACCGGGCGAGGCCCACAGGAGCCCCGCGACGCGATCGGCGACGCCCGCGTCGGCGACCCCCGCCACGTCCCACAGGCACAGGTCGGCGGCGGACCCCGGCGTCAGCCGCCCGAGTTCGGGGCGTCCGAGCCCGTCGGCCGATCCCTCGGTCGCCATCGCCAGGACCGTGGATGCCGCGACCTGCGGCCCCACGAGCGCCGAGACCTGCATCGCGAGACGCGCGTCGGCGAGGAGATGTCCGGCGTCGTTGCTGCCGCCGCCGCTCGTTCCGAGCCCGACCGGGATGCCGGCATCCCGGAGCTTCGCGACCGGTGCGACCCCCCAGCCCATCGGTACGTCGCATCCGGGCGCGTGGGTCGCCGTGACGCCGGCCGCGGCGAGCCGGGCGATCTCGTCGTCGGTGACTCCGCAGAGGTGGGCGAGGGTGACGTCGCGAGCGAGCCAGCCCCAGTCCTCGAGGAGGTCGAGCGGGCGGCGGCCGTAACGGTCGAGCGCGATCTCGACGTCGACGACCTCGTTCGCCTGCGTGCGGCGGCGAAGGCCGCGACGTTCGGCGACCTCGGCGAGCAGGGCGAACGTCTCGCGCGGGTCGCTGTGCACGCCCGCGGGGCCGACGGCGACCTGCAGCATTCCGTCGGCACTGACGCCGCCCGGCTGCCCGTCGACGAGCGCGGCGGCGATCGCCTCGGCCGACAGTGCGGCCTCCTGCGGGTCGTCGCGCGCGGCGCCCCGCACGAAGGCGAGGCGGGCACCGAGGTCGGCGGCCGCCGCCGCGGCGGCGCGGGCCATCCCGACCGTGTCGGCACCGGACGGCCAGGTGAGGTGGTGGTCGGCGACCGTGGTCACGCCGCTGAGCAGCGCCTCCGCGAGCCCCGCGCGCGCGGCGATCCCGGTCAGTTCGGGGTCGACACCGGCCGCGGCGTACGCGCTCGCCATCGCGGGCAGCCATTCGCGCATCGGGATGCCACGCGTGCCCGGCAGCGTCCGGAACGCGGTCTGCAGCAGGTGGTGGTGGGCGTTCACGAGGCCGGGCGTCACAACGCATCCGCTCGCGTCGATCACCGTCGCGTCGGCGGGAGCGGGGGTGTCGACGACGACGCCGTCTACGGCCACGACGTCTCCGGTGCGGACGCGGCCTTCGGCCTCGACCACCGCGACCGCGTCGCGGATGACGAGCGCCGTCATCGGGCCGTCACCGGGGTCGGGACGGCGCAGCTCGCCGCGGCATTCGCGTGCACGGGGCCGTCGGTCGCGCTCAGCGGGAGCGCGCTCGCGCCGCGCCGGGCCGCGACGATCTCGGCGATCACCGAGAGGGCCGTCTCCTCGGGGGTCTCCGCCCCGAGGTCGAGGCCCAGGGGGGGAATGCAGCCGGCCGAGCTCGGCATCCGTCACCCCCGCCTGTCTCAGCAGCGCCGCGCGGCGGGCGACGGTCGCCCGCGCCCCCATCGCGCCGACGAAACCCACCGGGAGGCGCAGCGCCGTCCGGATCGCTGGCACGTCGAGGCGTTCGTCGTGCGTCAGGACGCAGACGGCGGTGCGCTCGTCGGGGTCCTCGAGCGACGCGAGGTACTCGTGCGGAGTGGCGACGACGAGGTCGGATGCCTCGGGGAAGCGTTCGCGCGTCACGAGCAGCGCCCACGCGTCGCACACCGTCACCGCGAACCCGGCAGCCGCGCCGACCCGGCACAGCGCCGCCGCGTGTTCGCCCGCGCCGAGGACGATGAGGCGCGGGCGGGACCGCCGCCGCAGCTCGAGGGTCGTGCCGTCGCCCAGGTCGAGGTCGATCGCGCTCTCGCGTCCGGCCGCAGCGCGCTGGAGCGCGGCGCGGACCCGCGGGGCGGTGCCGTCGATCGGGTACGCCACGACCTCGATCGCACCCCCGCACGCGAGCCCGGCCGTGACGATCGCGTCGTCCGGACCGGCGAAACCGAAGCTCCCGCGGCGCACCTCGCCCGTGCGGAGCGCGTCGAGACCCAGCATCACGGCGTCGCCCTCGACGCAGCCGCCGGACAGCGATCCGATGACCCGCGCGTCGGCCGTGACCGCGAGGGTGGCGCCCACTCCGCGCGGGGCGCTGCGGATGACGCGGGTGACCGTGACCGCCGCGACGGGCGTCCCCGCCTCGAGCATGGGGAGCAGGTCGGCGGCCAGTTCGAGCATGCTGGCGACGGTATCCGCGCCGTGTTTCACGCACGCTACGCTGTCGTGACCATGCTCCCCGAGGCCCCCGTCGACCCCCTCACGCACCGTCCGGCGGGCCTCGTTCTCGCCGCCGGGGCCGGTCGTCGCTTCGGCGGTCCCAAGGCCCTCGCGCGCGATCCCGACGGCATTCCGTGGGTCGAGAAGGCCGTCCGGGCGCTGCGCGACGGGGGGTGCGAACCGGTGTTCGTGGTGCTCGGTGCGGCGGCCGACGATGCGGCGCCTCTCGTCCCCGGGGAGGCGCTCGTCGTACGCGCCGAGCGGTGGGCCGAGGGTGTCTCGGCCTCCCTTCGGGCGGGACTGGATGCCATGGCATCCACGGCCGCGTCCGCGATCGTCGTCGTGCCGGTCGATACACCGGAGCTGCCGCCCGCCGCCGTGGCCCGGCTCGCGTCGCGCGCCACCGCCGACGCCCTGGCGTTCGCCGCGTACGGCGGTGCGCCGGGCCATCCCGTCGTGATCGGCCGCACTCACTGGGCCGCGCTCGCTGCGGCGGTCGGCGGTGATGTCGGCGCGCGCCCGTATCTCCGCGCCCACGGCGCCGAGGCCGTCGAGTGCGGCGACCTGTGGTCGGGCAGGGACCGGGACGTTCGCTGATCCGGGGGCGGCTCCTCGCGGCCGCGCCGGGCGGCTAACCTGTGGGAAGGGAGGTGGGGATGTCGCTGATCACCGTCGGCCAGCGTGTGCGCGGTGCGGGCACGCGGACCCTCCTCCTGCTGCTCGGCGCGAGCGCTGCCATCATCGTGGGTCTTCTGGCGATGCATGCTCTGAGCGCTTCGTCGCCCGGCGCCGGTCACGGCGACATGGTCTCGATGGCCGACGTCGCGTTCTCGGACACCCAGGACTTCCACGAGGCCGCTCCGGCCGCCGCCCCCGCCGAATCCCTCTGCGCGGACTGCGGCGACGATCACGGGATGGCGTCGATGTCCTGCATCCTCGCGCTCCTCGTCGGCGTGATCCTGTTCGCTCTCTTCCGCGCGGGCCGGCTGGCTTCCCGGCGGGATGCGGGGGTGCGGGGGATCCCGAACCCGTGGCTCCCGTCCGCCCGTGACGCTCCGCCTCCCTCGCTCGTCGTTCTCTGCATCAGTCGCACGTGAGATCGCGTGTGCCCGCCTCTGCGCGCGGGCAACGCGTCCTTCGGGCTCGTCGACCGTCGAGCCTCGTCACCGACTTTGGAGAACATCACAATGAAGACCCCTCTTGCGGCGACTGCCGCGCTCACCCTCGCCGTCGCGCTCGTCCTGGCCGGCTGCGCCGGCGGAACGACCGCCGGTGGCACCATGCCCGGAATGGACCACGGCGGCAGCAGCAGCTCGGCCACAGCACCCACCGCGGATGCCAATGAGGCCGACCTCATGTTCGTCAGCATGATGATCCCGCACCACGAACAAGCGATCGAGATGTCCGACACTCTGCTGTCGAAGAGCGGTATCGATGAGCGAGTGACCGCGCTCGCGCAGCAGATCAAGGACGCACAGACCCCCGAGATCCAACGGATGAAGGGGTGGCTCGAGGACTGGAATGCCGGTGCGGCCGACATGGGCGGCATGGATCACGGCGACGGCATGATGAGCGACGGCGATATGCAATCGCTCGAGCAGGCTTCCGGAGCCGAAGCCGCTCGACTGTTCATACAGCAGATGATCGACCACCATCAGGGGGCGATCGACATGGCTCGGCAGGAGCAGACGGACGGTCAGAACAGTGACGCGATCGCTCTGGCGACGGCGATCGTCGAGGCTCAGACATCGGAGATCGCGACCATGAAGGAACTCCTGACCGAGTTCTGATCGAAGCGGGTGGGGCGCGGCACGGGGTCGCGCCCCACCTCTTCCGTTACGCGTTCGTTGCATTTCGCGGGGGATCGAACTCTGGACAAATGCGCACACCCGGGGATATGTTCACGGAGCCGTCATAATTACGACGGAACCAGGAAGCCGGGACGAGGACGTACCCGATCCGACGCCGGGGAGGGCGCCGGGTGCGACCACGGGGGTCCCTGCAGTTCAGAGAGGAACGCAGATCACAATGCTGAAGAAAATCCTGACCGGTGCGGCCATCGCGGCTCTCGCCGTGGGTCTCGGAGCGTGTAGCTCCACGCGGCCCGCCGATGGCGGCGGAGACGCTGCCGGGGGCGGCAGCGGCGACTGCAACGTCGGTATCGCGATGCCGACCCGCAGCCTCGAGCGCTGGATCAACGACGGTGAGCAGCTCCAGAAGAAGCTCCAGGACGCCGGTTGCACCGTCGACCTGCAGTACGCCGACAACAAGACCGACCAGCAGATCAGCCAGATCCAGAACCAGATCTCGGGTGGCGCGAAGATCCTCGTGATCGCCGCCATCGACGGTTCGACGCTCGGCCCGGTGCTGCAGGAGGCCAAGGCCCAGAAGGCGACCGTCATCGCCTACGACCGCCTCATCAACGGCAGCGAGAACGTCGACTACTACGCCACGTTCGACAACTACAAGGTGGGCACCCTGCAGGGCCAGTTCATCGAGAAGCAGCTCGGCCTGAAGGACGGCAAGGGTCCCTTCAACCTCGAGCCCTTCGCCGGCAGCCCCGACGACAACAACGCGAAGTTCTTCTTCGCCGGCGCGTGGGACGTCCTGAAGCCGTACGTCGACAAGGGTCAGCTCGTCGTTCCGAGCGGCAAGTCGCCCGCCAGCGACGACGCGTGGGCCAGCATCGGCATCCAGGGCTGGGCGTCCGACAAGGCTCAGGCCGAGATGGACAACCGCCTCTCGTCGTTCTACGGCGACGGCAAGAAGGTCAACGTCGTCCTGTCGCCCAACGACAGCCTCGCCATCGGTATCGAGGCATCCCTGAAGTCGGCCGGCTACACCGCCGGTGCGGACTACCCGATCATCACGGGTCAGGATGCCGACAAGGCCAACGTCAAGGCGATCCTCGAGGGTCTGCAGGCGATGACGGTCTGGAAGGACACCCGCGCTCTGGGTGACCGCGTCTTCCAGATGATCCAGGAGATCAAGGACGGCAAGACCGTCGAGGTCAACGACACCAAGACCTACGACAACGGCAAGAAGGTCGTCCCGTCGTACCTGCTGACGCCTGAGGTCGTCGTCAAGGACGACGTGCAGTCCAAGCTCATCGACTCGGGCTTCCTGAAGGCCTCCGACGTCGGGCTCTGATCCGCAACTGCGGCGGGGCGGGTTCGCCCGCCCCGCCGCTCTATCTGTCGCCGCGCGGCGACGGAGGGAGACACCATGACCGAACCGATCCTGCGCATGTCGGGGATCTCCAAGTCGTTCAACGGCATCCCGGCCCTCGCCGACGTCTCGATCGACGTGTACCGCGGAGAGGTGCACGCGATCTGCGGCGAGAACGGCGCGGGGAAGTCGACGCTGATGAAGGTGCTGAGCGGCGTCTACCCCGCCGGCAGCTTCGACGGGACGATCACCCTCGAGGGGGAGCCGGTCGCGTTCCGCTCGATCAACGACAGCGAGGCCGCCGGCATCGTCATCATCCACCAGGAGCTGGCGCTCAGCCCCTACCTCTCGATCGCCGAGAACATCTTCCTCGGCAACGAGAAGGCCAAGCGCGGTGTCATCGACTGGAACGCCACCAACACCGCCGCCGCCGAACTTCTCAAGCGCGTCGGTCTGCGCGAGAACCCGGCGACCAAGATCTACGAGCTCGGCGTCGGCAAGCAGCAGCTCGTCGAGATCGCGAAGGCGCTGGCCAAGGAGGTCAAGCTCCTCATCCTCGACGAGCCCACCGCCGCCCTCAACGACGACGACTCCGCGCACCTGCTCGACCTCATCGACCAGCTGCGCGATCAGGGGATCACCTGCATCATCATCAGCCACAAGCTGAAGGAGGTGCTGCGCATCGCCGACCGCATCACGATCATCCGCGACGGCCGGACGATCGAGACGATGCTGCGCGACGACCCCGACACCGACGAGGGCCGCATCATCCGCGCGATGGTCGGCCGCGACCTCAATAGCCTCTTCCCCCCGCGCGAACCCGACATCGGCGAGGAGCTGTTCCGCGTCGAGCACTGGACGGTCCACCACCCCGTCGACACCGAGCGTGTGGTCATCGACGACGCGTCCTTCATGGTGCGCGCGGGCGAGATCGTCGGCTTCGCCGGCCTCATGGGCGCCGGCCGCACCGAGCTCGCGATGAGCATCTTCGGGCGCATGTACGGCACCGGGATCTCCGGCGAGGTCTACAAGAGCGGCGAGCAGATCGACGTGCGGACCGTGGATGCCGCGATCAAGAACGGCATCGCGTACGCCACCGAGGACCGCAAGAAGTACGGTCTCAACCTCATCGGCGACATCCAGGTCAACGTCTCGGCATCCGCCCTCGCGCGCCTCGCGCGCCTCGGCGTCGTCGACCGGTACCGCGAGTACAAGGTCGCCGACTCGTACCGCTACAAGATGAACATCAAGGCGCCCAGCGTCGCCGCGATCACCGGACGCCTCTCCGGCGGGAACCAGCAGAAGGTCGTCCTGTCGAAGTGGATGTTCACCGGACCCGACGTGCTGATCCTCGACGAGCCGACCCGCGGCATCGACGTCGGGGCGAAGTACGAGATCTACGGAATCATCAACGAACTCGCGGCCCAGGGTAAGGCCGTCATCGTCATCTCGTCGGAGCTGCCCGAGGTCATCGGCCTCTCCGACCGCATCTACACCATCTCCGAGGGACGCATCACGGCCGAGGTCAGCCGAGCGGATGCCACCCAGGAGACGCTCATGCGGCACATGACCGCCGGAAGGAACTGACAGCAATGGCCACCGCATCCACTCAGACGGTCGAAGCGCCGACGCAACCCGGGCCCCGCCGCCGCGGCCTGCTCGCGCGCATCAACTTCCGGCAGTTCGGCATCCTCGCCGCGCTGGTCATCATCATCGTGCTGTTCCAGGTGCTCACCGGCGGACGTCTGCTGCTCCCGGGCAACGTCAACAACCTCATCCAGCAGAACGCCTACGTGCTGATCCTCGCGATCGGCATGGTCATGGTCATCATCGCCGGCCACATCGACCTCTCGGTCGGGTCGGTGGTCGCCATGGTCGGCGCGATCGCGGCGATCGCGATGAACCAATGGGGTCTGCCCTGGTACATCGCCGTTCTCCTGTCGCTCATCGTCGGTGCCGTCGTCGGCGCGTGGCAGGGCTTCTGGGTCGCGTTCGTCGGCATACCCGCGTTCATCGTGACCCTCGCGGGCATGCTGCTGTTCCGCGGCCTTACGCTGGTGCTCCTCACCGGCGGCACGATCAGCGGTCTGCCCGACGGCTTCACCGCGATCGGTGCCGGGTGGCTCCCGCCGGTGCTCGGCTACGTCGGCAACTGGGACAGCCTGACCCTCGTGCTCGGTGCTCTCGCGAGCGTCCTGCTCATCGCCCAGCAGCTGCGCACCCGCGCGACGCTGCGCCGCCTCGAGCTGCCCCGCGAGGTGGCGTGGTCGTTCTGGCTGAAGAACGCGATCGCGGTCATCGTGATCATGGCCGCGGCCTTCACGCTCGCGACCTACAACGGCACCCCGATCGTGCTCATCATCCTCGCGGTCCTCGTGCTGGCGTACACGTTCGTGCTGAACCGCACGACCTTCGGCCGTCACATCTACGCGATGGGTGGCAACCTGTTCGCCGCCGTGATGAGTGGTGTGAAGACGAAGTGGGTCAACTTCTTCATCTTCGTGAACATGGGCGTCCTCGCCGGCCTCGCCGCGGTGGTCAGCACCGCCCGTGCCGGTGGTGCCGTCGCCGCGGCCGGTCAGAACTACGAACTGGATGCCATCGCGGCGGTGTTCATCGGCGGCGCCGCCGTCCAGGGCGGTATCGGTACCGTCGTCGGCGCGGTCGTCGGTGGTCTGGTGATGGGTGTGCTCAACATGGGCCTCTCCATCCTCAGCGTCGACGCGGCCTGGCAGATGGCGATCAAGGGCATCGTGCTGCTCCTGGCCGTCGCGTTCGACATCTTCAACAAGCGACGCAACGGCGGTGTCTGATCGGGTGGGGAGCGCGGCCTCGCGTCGCGCTCCCCACACCGGCCGTAACCGGGACTCGGGCGATGCGACAATGGTGGAGGTGCTCCCCTCATGACCCCTGCCGTGTTCGAGCCCGCGACGCCGCTCGCACCACCCGCAGGTCGTACGACGAACGACCTGATCCGTCAGCAGAACCTCGCGTCCGTCCTGTCGTTGCTGCATCTGCGGGGAGCGCTCTCACGCGCGCAGCTCGGCGCCACCATCGGCCTCAACCGCTCGACGGTCACGGGCCTGGTCATGGAGCTGACCGAACTGGGACTCGTCCGCGAGGTCGCGGCCGGTGAGCGCACCGGCAAGGTCGGCCGCCCGACGCTCGACATCGAGCCCGAGGACCACGTCGCCGCGCTGAGCGTCCGCGCCGAACCGCACGCCGTGACCGTGGCCCTCGTCGGGCTCGGCGGTGTCGTGCACGCGCGGCTCCGACACGACACGGCGACCGCCCCGTCGCCCCGCCGCTTCGTGCAGATCGTCGCGTCGTCCGTCGAGGCGATGCGCGCTGACATCGACCGGCACTACCGCGTGGTCGGTGCGGGTCTCGCGGTTCCCGGGCTCGTCAACGCCAACGGCTCGGTGCTGGTGTCGCCGACCCTCGGGTGGCGGCGCGACCCGGTGGCCGCGCGTCTGAGTGACGAGCTCGGCATCCCGGTCTCCGCCGGAAACGACGCGAGCATCGGAGCCCTGGCCGAGTCGCGGTTCGGTGTCGGCGTCGGCGTCTCGAACCTGCTGTACCTCGGCGGCGCGATGCACAGCATCGGCGGGGGCCTCATCATCGACGGCACGCTGCTGCGCGGAACCTCCGGCTACGCCGGCGAACTCGGCCACACCGTGATCGACCCGCGCGGGCGCGCGTGCGTGTGCGGACGGCATGGATGCCTCGAGGCCGAGGTCCGGCTCGACCTGCTGGAGCCGCTGCTCGGACGCCGGAAGCTCGACGAGGACGAGCTCGACGTCGAGCTCGGCGTCGCCCGCGATCCGCGCGTGCTGGCCGAGGTCACGCGCCAGGTCGAGGCCCTGTCGCTCGCGCTGACGAACTTCGTCAACGCCTTCAGCCCCGAGACCGTGGTGCTCTCCGGATACCTGGGCGCGCTGCTCTCGGTGAGCCGCGAGCGCCTGGCCGAGGCCGTGCGCGTGCACCCGCTCGGCGCCGAGGGCCGCACGATCCGCCTGGAGCGCGCGCTCCTCCGCTCGCGCTTGATGCTCATCGGCCCCGCCGAGCTGGCGTTCGCCGACCTGCTGGCGAATCCTGCGGGTTTCCGCGGCTGACTCTGCTGGCGGGGCTCTGGCGGCTGTGTGCTGCCCCCGCGGGGGTTGCGCCTGCCTCGGTTGCGCCTTCCGTCGGAGTGTCTCCCGCCGGGATTGCCCCCCCCCCCCCCCCCCCCCCCGCTGCCCTACACGTTGAGTGTCCAAGACACGCGGACGCCGCGCGGTCCGGTCCGCGTGTCTTGGACACCGAACCGGTCGGCGGGCCGCGCGCCGACGCCGGCCTCGCCCCGGATCGAAAGTCGCCGTTCACCGAGGCGTCGCCTCGCGGGGCTAGTCTCTCCGCGGCGTTCGCTACCCGGGTGGATGCCAGGGGAGGGCCCGCGTGGATCTCGACGCCGGCCGCGGTCGTTCGTGGTCATCCGTCTTCGCCGCCGTGCTGGCGGCGCTCTTCGTCGGGATCGCCGCCGTCCTCGTCGTGTCGGCGCAGGCCGCCGGCCGTGAGCGCCCGCTCGAGGAGCGCATCGCCGCCCCGGCCACCGCGGAGATCGCGGCGACGGTGACGACGGATGCCACGTCCACCGCTGAGGTGAGCGAGGTGCCGGCGCCGGATCCCGCCCCGGCGGGCGCGCCCCCGGCCGCCGCGCCCCCGGCCGCCCAGCTCTTCACCGCCGATGCGACCTGGAGCGCGCGGATCGCCGCAGCCACCGGCATCCCGGAACGCGCCCTCCGTGCGTACGCGTCGGCCGCGCTGACCCTCAAGGCCGAGCAGCCCTCGTGCGGACTGGGCTGGAACACCCTCGCGGGGATCGGGGCCATCGAGTCGGCCCACGGGACGCACTCGGGCGGTCATCTCGACGAGGCCGGGTACCCGCAGCCCGCGATCCGCGGCATCCCGCTCGACGGCAGCGCGAGCGCCGCGATCGCGGACACCGACGGGGGACGTTGGGATGGGGATGCCGCGTGGGACCGCGCCGTGGGGCCGTTGCAATTCATCCCCGCGACGTGGCAGCGGTGGGGAGCCGACGGCAACGGCGACGGCGTGGCCGACCCGAACCAGATCGACGACGCCGCGCTCGCCGCGGGCCGCTACCTGTGCGCCGCCGGCGAGATGACGAGCGCCTCCGGCTGGCGGCGGGCGATCTTCTCGTACAACCACCTCGACAGCTACGTCGACGACGTCGCGGCCATGGCCAACACCTACGCCGCACGCGCCGCCGGCTGAACGACCCCCACGGGTTCCGCGAGACTGCAGGCGCCTGACAACTCCGGTGCAGGCTGCAGTGGAGATGTCGGCCGGATGCAGTCTCGCGTCGTCGGGACGGAACGCCGGTCAGCCGCGCAGCACCACGTTCTCGGGCTCCTCGCCCGCGAGGAAGTGCTCGATCTGCCGGCGGACGAGCCGCGCGATCCGGGGACGCATCGCCCCGGTGGCACCGCCGACGTGCGGCGCGATGAGCACGCCCTCGAGGGCCCACAGCGGGTGGTCGGCGGGCAGCGGCTCGGGGTCGGTGACGTCCAGCGCCGCACGGATGCGCCCCCGCTGCACGTGGTCGACGAGGGCGTCGGTGTCGATCACGGGGCCGCGGCCGACGTTCACGACGAGCGCTCCGTCGGGGAGGGCCGACAGCGCGGCGTCGTCGACGAGGTGCTGCGTCCTGTCACCGCCGGGAAGCGAGACGATCAGCACGTCGGTCGCCGTGAGCACGTCGTACAGCTCGCCGAGGGGGAGGACCTCGACGTCGTCCTGCAGTCGCCCGTGCGACGCGACCGCGCGCAGCTCGACCTCGAAGGGCTTCAGCCGCGCGGCGATGGCGCGGCCGACACCGCCGAAGCCGAGCAGGGTGACGCGGGCGTCGGCGAGGCCCGGCGTCCACTTCCCCTTCCAGACGGCGCGGTCCTGCGCGCGGACGAAGTCGGGCAGCGCGCGCTGGGCCGCGAGGGCCAGGGCGACGGCGAGCTCGGCGGTCGCCGTCTCGTGCACGCTCGTGGCGTTGGCGAACACGATGCCCTCGGGCAGGCGGCCCTCGACGTTGTCGTAGCCGATCGACTGGCCCTGCACGAGCCGGGTGGACACCTCGGCCAACCGCGCGATGACGCCGTCCATCGACATGTAGGGCGGAACCACGATGTCGATGTGGGGCCGGGGCGCGGCATCCGTCATGTCCCAGACGAGCACCTCCACGCCCTCCGGGAGGGGCTGCAGATCGTCGCGGAGCTGGGCGGTGGGCACGGACACGATCAGCGAGGAAGTCACCCGGCCCACGCTACCCGCGGGTCCGGCGACCGCGGCCGCTCCCGAAACTGTACGGAAGAATGCCGTACACTGTCCCCATGGGCACATCCCCGAAGGACGCACGGATTGAGCTCCGTGTCACCGCCGCTCAGAAAGAGGCCATCGAAAGCGCCGCCGCAATCTCCGGGCGGACGGTCACCGCGTTCTCCACCGAGGTCCTCACCGAACGCGCGCAGGAAGTCATCCAGCAGGATCGTCGGCTGCGCGTGGATGCCGAGGCCTTCGACGCCTTCCAGTCGGTGATGGACCGCCCGCCCCGGTCCGTCGATGGTCTCCGGAACCTCCTCACGCGGACGAGCGTCTTCGTCGACGGTGACTGAGTTCCTGACCCCTCGGCCCATCGCGGCGGGGGACAAGCTCTCGGAATTCCGGTCGGGGGAAGACGTGCTCGACGTGTGGCTCCGCACGCGCGCACGCAGCAACGAGAAGACCGGCGCCTCTCGGACGAGCGTGTCGGTGACGCGGGGCGAGCAGCGGGTCGCGGGGTACTACTGCCTCTCCTCCAGCTCGCTCGAACGCGAGGACGGTCCCGCGGAGCTCACCGCCCGGATGCCGTCGAGCGTTCCGGTGGTCCTGCTGGGTCGACTCGCGATCGACCGGGAGTTCCACGGGATGGGCCTGGGCTTCTCGCTCCTGCAGCATGCGACGCTGAGGGCGCTCGAGGCCGCCGAGACCATCGGCATCCGTGCGATTCTCGTCCACGCCCTCGGCGAGAACGTCGTGCCGTTCTACGAGAAGTTCGGCTTCACGCGGTTCCCCGGGCAGAGTCGCACTCTCTACCTGCTGACCAAGGACGCACGCGCAACACTCGGCGAGCTCTGACGCTCACCGCCCCTCGGTTCAGCCGGCAACCTCCGCCGGCACCGGCCGCCGCCCGATGTGCACGCCGACCGGGACGTCGTAGGCGAGGTACTCCGCCATCAGCGCGTCGGCGTCGCGGGTGAACAGCCGTCGCGACAGCGCCGCGGCGAGCTTTGTCGCGCCCCCGACGAGCCCCGGGATCTGGTGGCTGAGCATGCCCTGGCTGATCCGCGCGCCGTGGTTGAACATGTGGATGCGCGACAGCGCCGACCCCGCCGCCGTACTCCGGCTGACGAGGCCGAAGTCGTCGTCGAGGTACGGGAACGCGGCGAGCCCGGGGTTCTCCGCCACCTGCGCCGGGGTGAGGCGATCGCTCCAGAGCGTGGCATCCGGAGCCACCGTCGACAGCTCCGGGCGACGCGAGAGATCCGCCACGATCCCGGTCGCGGCGATGACGACGTCATACCGATGGATGCCATGCGGCGTCGTCACGACGACGTCGGTGCCGTCCCACTCGACGGACTGCCACGGCGACGACGTCAGGAAACGGAAGCCGTCGAAGGCGTGCGCACGCCAGATCGCGTTCTGCGTCGCGGGCTGGTCGACGGCGGAGAGGTGCACGTTGAACGTCCACTTCTGCGCGTCGGTGAGCGAGCCGTAGTTCTCGATGAGGCCCGAGAACTCCATCCACCGGTAGGGGCTGACCTGCGGCATCGCGGGGCGCCGCATGTGCACGTCGACCGCGGCCGCCCCGTGCTCGAGCGCGGTGGCGGCGTTGTCGAACGCACCCGTGCCGGCGCCCAGGATGCCGATGCGCTGCCCGGCGAGGGCGGCGAAGTCGATCGCGTCGTGGGTGTGGTGCACGCGGTCGGCGGGGAGTCCGTCGAGCAGCGCCGGCACGTACCGCCCGCCCGCGCCCTCGATGCCGGTGGCGAGGACGATGTGCCGGGCGAGGAGCACCCAGGAGCCGTCGGGTCCCTCGAGGTGCAGGCGCAGGGGGCCGTCAGCATCCGGCGGGGTTATCGACGTGACGGCGGTGGAACCGACGACCTCGATGCCGGCGACCGTGCGGTACCACTGCAGGAACCCCTGCCACGCGACGGTCGGGAAGAAGGCGATGTCGTCCCACGCCGCCTCGCCGTACACGGCCTCGAACCACGCGCGCGGACTCACCGCCGGCACGCCCCACGTCGGCCACGCGATGTCTTTCGGGGTGCGCAGCGTGTGCATGCGGGCGTATGTGGTCCACGGTCCGGTCGCGTCGACCGGGGCAGCGTCGAGCACGACGACGTCCTCGATCCCGCGGCGGCGGAGGCCCCGGGCGAGCACGAGCCCGGCCTGTCCGCCGCCCACGATCACGACCGGGTGTTCGCCGTCGCGTTCGCCGACCCACGACCGTCCGTCGCCGGCGCTGAGCGCTTCCTGGTGCGCGGCCTCGCGTTCGAGGGCGGCCAGGCGGGCGCCCGCGTCGGCGAGCGGGGTGAGCGCGCTCACTCGACGACGACGCGCACGCCGTAGGCGTCGTCGAGCCGGAAGTTGTGGTGATCGGTGACGTTCGTGTCGTCGAGCTCGAGATTCACGAAGTCCATGCTCGGCTCGGCGAAGAACGGTCCCGCGTGCCACGTGCCCTTGAGCATCGTGATCGCGGTGCGCGGCGGGATACGGAACGCCCGCAGATCGTCGAGCGTCGGCTCGTCGATGCCCGCGGGCGCGACGGCGATCGTCCACTCGACGTCGCCGACGGCCATGAGCGTCTGGGTCGTCTCGAGGTGCCGCGTGACCCGGACGAACTCGGGCGTCTTGTCGTCGAGCGACATGAGATAGAAGCGCGGGATGCCACCGGACACGTCGAGCACGGCCTCCTCCGACGTGAAGGGGGTGCCGTCGGCCATGGGCGTCAGGATGACGCCGAACGGGGCGAAGTTCTCAGCGGTGACCGTCGCGGCGGTCAGCGAGTGGGCGGGAAGCGTCTCGGTCATACCCCGACCGTATACCTGTCAGACAAGTTGAAGGCCTGCTTGTCGGACACGTTCACGACCTCGTTACGCCCCCGAAACGCTCCGATCGTGGCGCACCCGCCGGATCAGCGCGTTGCGCAGTCCCGCCGGCGCCGACACCTGCACCTCACGCGACCAGTACCCCACGTCGTCGCCCGTCCCGTACCCGCAGTAGGTCATCTCGACCACCGGGATCCCCGCTGCCGCGTCCAGCAGTCCGGCGCGCTCGGCGTCCAGGCTGACCGCGTCGACCCACAGCGTCTCCCACGCGACCCGGATGCCATTGGCCGCCTCCGCGAGGTCGAAGACCGGACGTTCGGGGTCCAGGTCGACCTCGCGCGCCAGCGGGACGAGATCCTCCGCGAGCGCGTAGGGCACCCCGTCGACCCGCCACATCTTCACGGTGCGGAAGACCCGCGTCCCGTCGGGAAGGTCGTCGAAGCGTGCGGGGTCTCCGCCCTGGAGCACGCGGACCCCGGATGCCACGACCTCGAGCCGCGGCTCGTACCCGGCGCCGCGGATCGAGAGGGAGTGGTCGAACTGCTCGTCGATGCGGCGGCCGACGTCGGGCAGGCGACGGTTCGGGGTCGTGCGCGTGCCCTGCGTGCGGTGCACGTACCCGCGCTCCTCGAGTCGGACGAGCGCTTCGCGCACCGACGCGCGAGACGCCCCCGTCAGTTCGGCGAGCCGTGGCTCAGAGGGGAGCGTCTCGAGGTCGCCGCTCCAGAGGGCGAGGATCCGGTCGATGACGGCATCCTGGTCGGTCGCACCTGTCGTGCCGCGCGGAGTCACGAGAACACGGTACCCGGGCGGGTCAGTCGTCCGGACGCTGCAGCAGCTCGACGGCATCCTCTCGACTCGAGACCCCGAGCTTGCTGTAGATCGACCGCACCTGGGACTTCACGGTGTTGAGCGAGACGTTGCGGGCGCGCGCGATGTCGGACAGGCCGAGGTTCGAGGTCAGCAGGTACGCGAGTTCGCGCTCGGTCGTCGTGAGAACGGCGAACGCTCCCGATCCCTTGGATCGTGCGGCGATCATTGGGAGCATCTGCCGCATGATCGTGACCGTCGGGCCGAGGTCGGGGGTGTGTTCCGCGACGAGGTCGAGCAGGCGTTCGGTGTCGTCGAGAGGAATCATCAGGAACGGCGTCACCGAGCCGCCGGTACGACCGATCAGCCGCACCACGGACTCCATGCTCTGCACGGCTCGTCTCTCGCTTCCGAGCCGGAGGAAGGCGACGGCCCGGCGGGTCAGCAGCGGCGTGAGGGTGCGGAGGCAGTGCTCGTCGAGCAGCGTGACGCACGCGTTTGTGCTGTCGATGACCTCGCGTTCGCGACCCATTTGGAGCAGGATTCCCGCACGCTGCATCGGAAAGCAGACCGCGTGCCCCGGATGCGTGACGGCGGTCGAGAGGACGGTCAGCGCTTCGTCGTATTCGCCCTGGCCAGCGAGCATGTCGGCGTGCAACCCGAGGAGAAGGTCTCGCGTGATACGGAAACTGCGGGTCCGTCCCGAGCCGTGGAGGAGCTGCCTGCTCTCCGCGAGCCCGGCGGTGAAGTCCCTCTCGATCAGCATGATCGTCACGCGGATCATCGAGACGCTGAAGCGCCAATAGGGGTCGTCGGGCTGCGCCCGATGCAGCTCGTCCGCGATCTCGCGCAAATGATCCAGGTCCGCGCTGCTCACCGCGACCAGTCCGTCGCCGAGGAGCAGGCAGTGCGAGGTGTCGGCGTGTGGCCACCCCTGGTCGGTGAAGAGGGTTCGGGCCTCCTCCACGGCCTGCGCCGCCGCGGGGTATTCGGCGTTGAGGGCGAGGTTCAGCGCTTGAACGCTCAAGGCTCGGTAGCGCTGCGCGGGAGTCTCGGCGAACAACAGGGCTTCGGCGGCGTAGTGCCCCCCGATCTGCGGCCACCCGATCGCGGCGCAGTACTCCGCAACGCTGGCGAAGAGCCCCGAGCGGACCGGGCCCGAGAGGGCGGCGGGGCGGACGAGCCGACCGGTGTCGAAGTAGCGCTCGACCAACTCGAGGCCCGCGCCGAGTGCGTCATTCCGCCCTCGGGCCACCAGCATGGCGGAGAGGAGCGTTGCCCGCGTATCGGTCCACACCAGCGGCGCCGGCCCGGGATCCGCCTCCGCCAACAGGGACAAGTGCCGGGCCAGGGGCTGCCCGTGTCCCGGCTCCAGTCGCAGAGCCGTGTGGGCGGCCGCTGCGCGCAGGGCAACGCTGGGCTCGATGGAACCAGTGGAATCGCTCATGTGACCTCCGCCGGACGAGCGAAATCCGCAGCGGAAGCGTGCACGGCGATCGCGTCGTGGATTGACAGACACCCAGGACGGGCGGTCGGACGCGGTTTCGGGTTCGCGGGCGGCCGCTGGAACCGCCTACCCCCGGGAAACGATTCCATTCACGAGGATATGACAAATGTCCAGCTTTCGCCCGCGCCGTTACCCCGAAATGGGGACGGTCGTCACCCGCGGGCGGGTGTGGAGGAGGGGCCTTACGCGGCCGCGGCGACCACGGCGGAGATCGCCGACGTGAAGAAGCCCAGGCCATCGACACCGGAGCGCATCGCGGCGGAGGTGCCGGGGCCGAAGCCGGGTTCGACGGCGTGCTCCGGGTGCGGCATGAGGCCGACGACGTTGCCGCGATCGTTCGTGAGACCCGCGATGTCGTCGAGCGAGCCGTTCGGGTTGACGCCCAGATACCGGAACGCGACGAGGCCCTCACCGTTCACGCGGGCGAGGGTCTCGGCATCCGCGATGTATCCGCCGTCGGCGTTCTTCAGCGGGATGACGATCTCGTCACCCTCGTCGAAGGCGCTGGTCCACGCCGTGGAGGCGTTCTCGACGCGCAAGCGCTGGTCACGGCGGATGAACTGCTGGTGGGCGTTGCGGATCAGGCCGCCGGGCAGCAGGTGCGCCTCGACGAGCATCTGGAAGCCGTTGCAGATGCCGAGGATCGGCATGCCCTTGGCGGCGGCATCCTTCACCTCGGCCATGATCGGCGCGAACGCGGCGATCGCGCCGGCGCGCAGGTAGTCGCCGTAGCTGAAGCCGCCGGGGAGGACGAGGGCGTCGACTCCGCGCAGGTCGTGCTCCCCGTGCCACAGGGCGACGGGCTCGGCGCCCGCGAGGCGGATCGCGCGCTGCGCGTCGCGGTCGTCCAGCGACCCCGGGAAGGTGATGACCCCGATGCGCGTCGTCACTCGACGACCTCGATGTTCACGACGTCCTCGATCACGGCGTTCGAGAGCATCTCGTCGGCGAGCTCACGGGCGCGGGCCAGCGTGGCCTCGTCGACCTCGCCCTCGACGGTGAGCTCGAAGCGCTTGCCGATCCGCACGTCCGAGAAGCGGTTCTCGCCCAGTCGGGACAGGGCGCCGGCGACGGCCTTTCCCTGGGGGTCGAGAAGCTCGGCCTTGGGCATGACGTCGACGACGATGGTGGGCATTCCAGCTCCAGGTGTCGGAAGGGCAATGGATGCCATTCTACGCAGGCGCCCGACCCGACTCCGGTTCTGTGCGGACGCACCGCGGACGCTGCTCGATCGGCGCTCGCGGCGGCGCGCGTAGGGTGGCCGCGTGGAGATCCTGCGTGTGCCGCTGAGCGGCGACGTCATCCGGTCCATCGTGGCGACGGCTCGCACCCGCACGGAGTATTTCTCGGTCGTCTTCGATGCGGACGTGGAGGCCATCAACCGCGCCGCGCGGCGGGAGATCCTCCCCACCGAGCACTTCGCGGTGATCCCCGATGCCGGGATCGAGATGCCTTATACGGCGCAGCGCGAGGACGTACCAGGGGCCATGCTCGGAGAGCGGACGTTCCGCGGCATGTCCGACGAGGCGATCACGATCTGGGATGCCGTTATACCCGAGTCCGCGCGAGCCGATCCCGTCGCATGGTTCGACGGCAACGAGCTGCGCGACCCGCCTCCGCCGATCCGGATGGACGCGACGCACCTCGACGCGTTGCCGGATGCCGAGTTCTGGTCGGTGATCGACGAGCTCGGTGGCCGCCTGTGGGCGCGGACCATCGACGCGGAGGCGGCGCGATTGGCATCCGCCCCCGAGGGGGTCATCCTGCGTTGGGCGCAGACCGCGGGCGAGAAGGCGGCCGCCATCGCGGACGCGCTGGCGCGCGCCGGCGTCGCGCCGTCCTGGCAGATCAACGCGATCGGCGCGGTCCTGGGAAAGGGGCAGCGCGCGTACGACGCGGTTCTCGCGCGACCGGAGGAGTTCGAGCGCGGATGGATGACGGACGGATCGCCGCAGGTCATCTGGCTGGCCGACCAGGCCCTCGCGCGGAAGGCCGGCCGGAAAGTCCATATCGTGACGGCGTTCACGGCGCGACAGCGCGAGATCGCCGCCGAAGCGGCTCAGGAAGTGGCGGCATATCAGCGCGAGAACGGTGTCGAGCCCAGACCCCGCGAGCCCGGCTTCCGTGCCGCGCGCGCGGTGGTCGAGGTGTCGGGGGTCGTGAGGGAGCGGATCGTTCTCGTGCCGGACGGGAGCGCCATGGACGACGCGGCGCTCGTCGCCCTGACCGCCGACGGCGGTGCCGTGATCGCCGGACCGGAGTTCGCGAACCAGCAGGGAATCGGCCTGTGGGGCGGTGAAGCCTTCGTCATCAAGAGGCGGACGAGCATCGCTTTCGACGAGTACGTGCGGCGCTACGTGACCTTCCCCGAACGCTGACGCGCCTGCCGGCCGGCGCGCGGCGACCGCCCGCTGCGTCCCGCGGCGGTTCGTGGGAGCGCTCTCTTGACACTTTGGGAGCGATCCCATAACGTCGTGCGAGATCGGTGAGAGCGCTCCCACGATTCAGAGGTCGAGGGGCGTCGCGCACAGGAGCACACCGATTCATCCACCACGAAGGAGTGTTCTGTGAAATCACGTGTCCTGCGTCGTGCCGCGGTCGTCGCGGCCGTCGCCTCCACCTCCGCCCTCGTCCTCGCCGGGTGTTCCGGCAGCGGGAGCACCGCATCGCCCGACGGCGACGTCACCCTCACCATCGCGACGTTCAACGACTTCGGGTACACCGACGCGCTCCTGCAGGAGTACATGGACGCGCACCCGAACGTGAAGATCGTCCACAACAAGGCGGCGACGAGCAACGACGCCCGCGAGAACTACTTCCAGAAGCTGGGCAAGACCGGCCTCGCCGACATCGAGGCCATCGAGGTCGACTGGCTGCCCGAGGTCATGCAGTACGCCGACCTCCTCGCCCCGGTTCCGGACGACCTGAAGAGCCGCTGGCTCGACTACAAGGTGAAGGCCGCCACGAGCCCCGACGGCCACCTCATCGGCTACGGCACCGACATCGGTCCCGAGGGCGTCTGCTACCGCTCCGACCTCTTCGCCGCCGCGGGCCTGCCCACCGACCGCGCCGAGGTCGCGAAGCTCCTGCAGGGCGACTGGTCCACCTACTTCGCGCTGGGCGACAAGTACGTCGCGGCTACCGGCAAGGCGTTCTTCGACTCCGCCGGCGGCACGTACCAGGGCGCGATCAACCAGGTCGAGGCCGCGTACGAGAACCCCGACAACGGCGAGATCACCGCGACGAAGAACCCCGAGGTCAAGAAGATCTACGACCAGGTCCTCAAGGCCAGCGCGACGCAGTCGGCGCACCTCGGCCAGTGGTCCGACGACTGGTTCGCGGGTCTGTCCAACGGCGCGTTCGCCACGATGCTCTGCCCCGGCTGGATGCTCGGCGT
Organism: Microbacterium sp. SLBN-111; assembly: GCF_049739645.1. Taxonomy (NCBI): domain Bacteria; kingdom Bacillati; phylum Actinomycetota; class Actinomycetes; order Micrococcales; family Microbacteriaceae; genus Microbacterium; species Microbacterium sp. SLBN-111. The sequence goes on along the minus strand of NZ_JBMGQH010000001.1, from coordinate 1,012,624 downwards.
CATCTCCGGCAACGCCCCGGACGTCAAGGGCTGGGACATCGCCAACGTCTTCCCCGGCGGCGCCGGCAACTGGGGTGGGTCGTACCTGACCGTCCCCGCCAACGGCAAGAACGTCCAGGCCGCGCAGGAGCTCGCCGACTGGCTGACGAGCCCCGAGACGCAGGTCAAGGCGTTCGAGAACGCGGGCACGTTCCCGAGCCAGAGCGACGCGCTGAAGGCGGACACGCTGCTCAGCAGCACCAACGAGTACTTCAACAACGCGCCGGTCGGCGAACTCCTCTCCGAGCGTGCGCAGGCCGTGAAGGTCTCGCCGTACAAGGGGAAGTTCTACTTCCAGATCAACGACGCCATGCAGAAGGCGCTGACCCGTGTCGAGGACGGCACGCAGAACGCGACCGACTCGTGGCAGCAGTGGGCGACTGAGGTCGACGCCCTGTCCTGACCCCAGCGAACGGATGCCAGGGGCTGCGGCTTCGCGCTCCTGGCATCCGTCGCCCGTCCCCCTTCTCGCGTGAGAGGTCAGAATTTGTCGCTTCTGCCCCGTCGCAGGCGACAAATTCTGACCCCTCACGCGGCAGAAACGGAGCACAGACCGTGACCAGCACACTCGAACGCCCCACGGGGGACGCGGCGCCGGAAGCGCGCGCCCGCGAGCCCCGGCGGGTGGGCTTCAGCAAGCGCCGCAGCGCGTGGGACCTGAAGCTCTCGCCGTACCTCTACATCTCGCCGTTCTTCATCCTGTTCGCGATCACCGGGCTCTTCCCGATCGCGTACACCGCGGTGATCTCGTTCATGGACTGGGATCTGGTCCGCAATTCGGGGCACTTCATCGGCTTCGACCAGTACGCGTGGGTGCTCAGCCAGCCGAAGTTCTGGATCGCCCTGCGCAACACCTTCAGCATCTTCCTGCTGTCGAGCGTCCCGCAGCTGATCCTCGCGATCTTCATCGCCGCGATGCTCGACCAGAACATCCGCGCCAAGACGTTCTGGCGCATGAGCGTCCTGATCCCCTACGTCATGGCGCCCGTGGCCGTGGCCCTGATCTTCAGCAACATGTTCGGCGACCAGTACGGCGTCGTGAACACCACGCTGCAGAGCCTCGGTCTCCCCGCCGTCCCGTGGCACTCGGACGCCTTCGCCAGCCACATCGCGATTGCCACGATGGTCAACTTCCGCTGGACGGGCTACAACACCCTCATCCTGCTCGCGGCCATGCAGGCCGTGCCGCGCGAGTACTACGAGGCCGCGACCGTCGACGGCGCCGGCAAGCTGCGGCAGTTCTTCTCGATCACGCTCCCGAGCCTCAAGCCCACGCTGATCTTCGTCATCATCACCTCGACGATCGGGGGCCTGCAGATCTTCGACGAGCCGCGCATGTACGACCAGTACGGCACCGGTGGCGCGGACAACCAGTGGCTCACCGTGACGCTCTGGCTCTACAACGTCGGCTGGGGCGAGTGGAACTTCGGCCGCGCCGCGGCGCTCGCCTGGATCCTGTTCCTCATCATCCTGGCCATCGGCGTCATCAACCTGTTCATCACCCGCTCCGTCGTGCGCGACGAGGGTCGCCGCGATGCGCGGTCCCGTCGCGAGATCCGCGCCCAGGCGCGTGCCGCGAAGAAGGACCTGGAACGGGATGCCACGACCCCGCGCACCCGCACCGCCAGAGAGGAGGCGGGCCGATGACCGCCGTCAACGCCGCCCCCGTCCCGATCGCCGACCCCGATCTGCCGGCTCCGCGGCGCCGCCGCCCCGTGCGCGGCTCCCGCCCCGGGTGGTTCGTGTACGCCGCGCTCGGCGCGGTGCTGCTCGCGAGCGTGTTCCCCTTCTACTGGTCGCTGCTCATCGGGTCGGGCGACTCGTCCACGATCCGCGACGCGAACCGGTCGTGGCTCCCCGGGGGCAACTTCTTCGCCAACGCCGCCGCCGTGATCGGCGACCCCGCGGTCAACTTCTGGCCCGCGCTGATCAACTCGATCATCAGTTCCGGGTTGATCGCGGCATCCGTCGTCTTCTTCTCCACCCTCGCGGGGTGGGCGTTCGCGAAGCTGAAGTTCCGCGGAGGACCGTGGCTGCTCGTCTTCGTCGTGGCGACGATGGCCGTGCCGACGCAGCTGGGCGTCGTGCCGCTGTACATCCTGTTCAGCGAGCTCGGGTGGACCGGGCAGCTCGGCGCGATCATCATTCCGGCGCTCACCAGTGCGTTCGGCGTGTTCTGGATGACGCAGTACCTGCGTCAGGCGGTGCCCGACGAACTCATCGAGGCGGCGCGCGTCGACGGCGCCAGCTCGTTCCGCACGTTCCTCACGGTGGGGGTGCCCGCGGCGCGGCCCGCCGCGGCGATGCTCGCGCTGTTCACGTTCGTGAGCGCGTGGAACAACTTCTTCTGGCCGTTCATCGTGCTCGATCGCCAGAACCCGACGCTGCCGGTGGCGCTCTCGCTGCTGCAGTCCAACTACTTCGTCGACTACTCCATCGTGCTCGCGGGCGTGCTGCTGTCGACGATCCCGCTGCTGCTGCTGTTCGTCTTCGCGGGCAAGCAGCTGGTCAGTGGCATCATGCAAGGGGCGGTCAAGGGATGACGCTTGCGCCCACGGAAGGAACCCGACACATGTCCCATTCCCGAGCCTTTCCCGAGGGCTTCCTCTTCGGTGCGGCGACCGCCGCGTACCAGATCGAGGGAGCCGCGTTCGAGGACGGGCGCACGGCCTCGATCTGGGACGCTTTCAGCCGGGTCCCCGACGCGGTGATCAACGCCGACAACGGCGACGTCGCGTGCGACCACTACCACCGCTACGCCGGCGACGTGCAGGTCATGAAGAGCCTCGGCCTGCAGACCTACCGCTTCTCGACCTCGTGGTCGCGCGTGCGACCCGACGGCGGCGCGCTCAACCCGAAGGGTGTCGACTTCTACAAGAGGCTCGTCGACGAACTCCTGGATGCCGGCATCCTCCCGTGGCTGACCCTGTACCACTGGGATCTTCCCCAGGCCCTGCAGGACCGCGGCGGCTGGACCGTCCGCGAGACGAGCGACCTCTTCACCGAGTACGCGCTCGACATGCACGACGCCCTCGGCGACCGCGTGAACGTGTGGACGACGCTCAACGAGCCGTGGTGCTCGTCGTTCCTCAGCTACACCGCCGGTGCCCACGCGCCCGGCCACTACTCGCAGGCCGAGGGCATGCTCGCCGCGCACCACCTGCTGCTCGGGCACGGCCAGACCGTCCGCGAGCTGCGCGCCCGTGACGCCTCGCTCAACCTCGGGCTCACGCTGAACCTGACCGTCGCGGATGCCGTCGACCCGAAGAACTCCGCCGACCTCGACGCCGCGCGGCGCATCGATGGGCAGTTCAACCGTTGGTTCCTCGACCCGGTGTTCCGGGGCAGCTACCCGTCCGACATCATCCAGGACTTCCGGAACGTGGATGCCGACGCCGTGCGGCGCTGGCAGGAGGCCGTCCAGCCGGGCGACCTCGAGGTCATTTCGACCCCCATCGACACGCTGGGCGTGAACTACTACCACGGCGAGTTCGTCGGCGGCACGCCGCCGCTCGTGAACCCGCCCGGGGGAGACGCTCCGACGGTGCGTCCGATCGCGTCGCCGTTCCCCGCGCACGCGAACCTGTACTGGCACGAGCGGGGCCTGCCCCGCACGACGATGGGCTGGGAGGTCCAGCCGGAGGCCCTCACGGGTCTGCTCGAGCGCGTGAGCACCGAGTACACCGCCGAGACCGGCGTCGCGCTGTACATCACCGAGAACGGCGCCGCGTACGACGACGTGCCCGTGGCGGAGGACGGCGAGACGCGCATCCACGACATCGAGCGGGTGGAGTTCGTCGAGGCCCATCTCGCGGCGATCCTGGATGCCATCGACAAGGGCATCGACGTCCGTGGCTACTTCTATTGGTCGCTGCTGGACAACTTCGAGTGGGCCTGGGGTTACGACAAGCGGTTCGGCATCGTGCACGTCGACTACGCGACGCAGGTGCGGTCCGTGAAGGACTCGGGCCTGGCTTACGCCCGCGTGATCGCGGACCGGGCGCTCGCTGTGGCCCCGGCCGACGCGCTGCCTGCGGCCTGACGCACCACGACGGTGCTCACCGCCCCGGGAGTGGTTGGGGGGAGGCGGTGAGCACCGTGCCGCTCGTCGGGACGCGAGCGCCCCAAGGGATTGGGTTTCAGCAGGCGGTGAGCGTGTTGAAGGTCACGTAGGCGTTGTTGTTGTAGAACGCGGCTACGGCGTTATCGGGGTCGACTTCCGCCATCGCATTCAGTGCGGTGATGTTGGTTTGGTCGACCCAGAGGTCGTTCGCCGGGCTGACGCGGACGTTCCAGCCGATGACCTTCGAGCCCGTCGGCACTTTGGGGGTGGCATACGGGGTTCCGGTGCCGACAACGCACCAAGACACACCCGTGGTGTCGTTGAACGTGGTGTAGCTACCCGTGCCGCTGAGAGTCGAAAACGCATTGTCCGGATCGACCTTGGCCATCCCGTGGGCTGCGGTGATGTTGGTCTGGTCGACCCAGAGGTCGTTCGTCGGGCTGATGCGGGCGTTCCACCCGATGACTCTTGACCCCGTCGGCAGCTTGGGCGTTTTGTACGGTGTCCCCGTGCCGGTCACGAGCCACGACGCCCCGGTGGTGTCATTGAATGTGGTGTACGCGGTGTTGTTGTAGAGGTCGGCGATTGCGTTGTCAGGGTCTACCTTCGCCATTCCGTAGGTTGCTGTGATGTTGGTCTGGTCGACCCAGAGGTCGTTCGTCGGGCTGACGCGGACGTTGTAGCCGATGACTTTGGAGCCCACCGGTACGTTGGGCGTCTGTATGGGCGCCCCTGTTCCATCGACGCACCACGAGACCCCAGCAGTGTCGTTGAACGTGGTGCGGGAAGTGTTGTTGTCGAATGCTGTGATGACGTTGTTGGGGTCGACCTTTGCCATTCCGTAGGTTGCTGTGATGTTGGTCTGGTCGACCCAGAGGTCGTTCGCCGGGCTGACGCGGACGTTCCATCCGATGACCTTGGAGCCCGTCGGGACCTTCGGTGTGACGTACGGGGTTGCGGTCCCGGGCAGGCACCACGACACCCCGTTCGAGACCGCAGAAAGCGTGGACGCCGACGCCGATGATCCGGTGCTCGCCAAGATGCCCGCAGTGCCGCCGTTGTTCGGCACCTTGACCGGAGCGACATTCATTCGACCGGTACCGTCGGAGGCCCCGCTGAATGAAGTCGTTCCGTCAGAGAATGTGTAGTCGCCTGTCAGATTGACGGTGATCGGAGCATTGCTGACTGGTACCCCGCCGTTCGTCACCGTGACGTAGGCACCCGTGATGGTCGAGCAGGCCGTACCTGTGTAAACGGCCTTGTCGAAAGTCAGCGTCAGTGCCGCGCTGGCGGCGGCTACGGGCGCGGTCGCGGCAGTCGCGATCACGGGAATGCTCCACGCCGCACCGGCGAGGATGGTGCGGCGGGCGATGCCGTCGTCGGGCGCGGAGGCGCGCGAAAGGTCGGTCATGAGGGCTCCTTCGGTTCGGGTTCGGGGTGCCGTCCTTCATGAAGCCAATGACTGTCGCGAAATCGCATTATCGTGTCGCGTGAGCGTCGGGGTTGTCGCCCGGCTGACGCCGCGGGTGACGGTGAGGCCACCGACTTTCGACTCCCAGGGTGACCGGGAAAGGGCGACCCACCGGCATCGCTCGCGGGTGCGCCTAGATTGTCGTGACCGCGCCCGCGGTCGAAAATCGAAGGTCCGATTCCCATGCCCGAAGCCCGTTCCTCCCGCTCGCCGTGGAAGGTGCGTCGCATTCCTCTCGAGGGTCGAGAGGTCGGCGAATGGTTTCGTCTTCGCGGATGGACCGTCGTCGGCGGCGATTCCGAAAGCTCCCACGCCTTCGTCGATGAGGCTTTCGTCGGCGACGTCACCGTTCGGCGCGTATGGCACACGGCACTCACGCTCTCTCTTTCGGCGCCGCGCACGCAGGCGGGGTCGGAAGGAGACACGCTCATCATCCACGTGGCCGGAAGCGGTGTCATCGATCTCGGCAACCGGGGGTCGACGCCGCTCGGCGCGAATGACGTCATCTTCGTGCCCCACCATGTCGGGCTGATGTATCGATCCGATGAGCCGCTCGCGCGCATCGAGGTCGACCACGTGACACGCGCCCGTTCCGACGAAATGTTTCATGCCGACAGCGATCTCATCTCTTCGGTGCTGATCACTTCGGCGGTGAACGCGCTCTTCCATGCCCACGATTCGCGGGGGCAGAGTGGATTCATCGCGGCTCCTGCGGTGGCCGCGGCGCTCAAGGCGCTCACCTCTGCCGTGCGAACGGAGGCATCCCATTCGCCATCCTCACGAATGCGATCCCGTCCGGCCGAGGTGAGCAACGAGGAGCTCTATCAACAGGCGCGCACGATCCTCGAGGCGGAAGCCGTGCGGCACGACCTGTCGATCGACGCGATCGCAGGCCGGCTTGGCACCGGACGACGTCGTTTGGAGCGGGCGTTCCAGGCCCACGGCGAGTCGCCGATCGAGGTGCTCCGCTCCCACCGTCTCCGTCTCGCTCGGACGCTCGTCGAGTCCCAGCGCGATCTGGAGATGACCGAAATCGCGTACCGGACCGGATTCCCCTCCGGGCGCGCGGTCAAGACCGCCCTGAAGAAGCATGGAGTCCGGCTCCCGCCGCAGCACTGACGAACCGGCTCACCCGGCGCGCGAGTTCCCGCGGTACGTCGTCAGCAGGTGCTGGTGTGGGCGAGCGTCCACCAGCCGAGAGACTCGGTGCCCGTCGAAGCGACTCCGGATGCCAGCACGGACCCGTTGACGACGGAGATCAGCCGGCCATCGGGCGCGAGGACGTACACGCCCGTCGCGGGTGTCGAGTTCGCGGGGAGTCCGGAGACACCGGCGCGGTAGGTGTTGCTGCTGTCGACGTAGCCGTAGGTTCCGTCGGTGTTCGCCAGAGCCCACGATCCTTGAGAGGGGCTGCCGAACGCGGCGACGCCGGTGCGAAAAGGCGAACCGCCGCCCGCGGAGATGAGGTTCCCGCTGGGCGTGAGGAGGAGGCCGCCGGGTGCCGGTGTGCAGTTGGCGGGAAGGCCCGCGGCGCCCGCGTGGTAGGTGGTCGCGGCATCCATGTATCCGTAGGTGCCGTCGGTGTTCACGATGGTCCACCAGCCCAGCGACGCCGCGCCGAAGGAGGCGACGCCGGTGCGAAGGGTGGCGCCGGTGACGGACGAGATCAGGCTTCCGCCTGGGGTGAGCAGGAGGCCGCCCGGAGCCGGCCTGCAGTTCGCGGGGAGTCCGGCCAGAGCTGCGTGATACGCATTGTTGTCGTCGATGTACCCGTAGGTGCCGTCGGTGTTCGCGACAGCCCACCATCCCTGCGAGGCGCTGCCGAAGGAGGCGACGCCGGTGCGGACGGCGGGGCTCCCGTCGGAGGGGATGAGGTCTCCGGCGGGGGTGAGGAGCAAGCCGCCAGGGGCGGGCTTGCTGTTGGCGGGGAGCCCCGCGACACTCGGGTGGTACACGTTCGTCTTGTCGACGAATCCGTAGCCGATGGCGGACAGCGTGGCGGATTTGGTCGATCCTCCGCCACTCGCGGTGACCGTGCCCGATGTCCCCGAACCGTCGAGGCGGATATCGGGAACGGAAAACGTGCCGTTCGAACCGGAGTAGCCGGAGACGGAGTTCGAGCCGCCGACGAAGGTGTATCCGGTGGACAACGAGATCGTGATCTGCAGGCCGGCCGCCGGAGCCCCGGAACTGGTGGCCGTCACGGTGATCCCGGTGATTGCCGCGCAGGTGTCGCCGACGTACCCCGTCTTGTCGAAGCTGAGCGTCGCGGCGACGGACGCGGTGGCGGCGGGAGCTGTCGTGGCGGCCGCGATAGCGGGGAGCGTCCAGGCAGCCCCGAAGAGGACGGTTCGTCGAGTGAGCCGGCGGCCGTCCGAGTCGGCCTGCCGCAAAGGGTCGGTCATGGTGGGGCTCCTGTCGGTCGGGTTCCGTATGTCGCCCGGTTGATGGAGCCCCGGGACGACGGGAGCAGAGTAGCGCCGCCCCCGCCCCTTCCTCGGCGGAGCCGGGGCGGGGCGGGGGCGGGTGAGTGGGCCGGGCGGCGGGGTGAGGCGCGGCGGATGTCGGTCTGAGCGCCGCCCTGGCCACGTCCTGCGGCCGCGGGTGGCGATCATCTCGGTCATCTTGCGTTCAGCGCCTGGTACGAATTGCTCTCGCTCTCCACCTCACCGCTTGTGGCGTCGCCACAGCGTGAGTGAGTTGGGTCTCAACATCGCGGCAGGTCGGTCCAGGAGACGGCTGCTGCGTTGTCGGGGGTGATCTGGGAGATGGCGTTGTTGGGGTTGACGCCTGTTTGCCTGCGTGATCCTTGGACCCAGAGCTCGCCGTCGGAGGAGACGCGGGCGTTGTATCCGATGACTTTTGCTCCGTCGGGGGCGTCAATTTGGACCGCGGTTTGCCCGACGATGTAGTTCCAGGCCTTGCCGCTGAAGTCTGTCCAGGAGACGGCTGCTGCGTTGTCGGGGGTGATCTGGGAGATGGCGTTGTTGGGGTTGACGCCTGTTTGCCTGCGTGATCCTTGGACCCAGAGCTCGCCGTCGGCAGACACGCGGGCGTTGTATCCGATGACTTTTGCTCCGTCGGGGGCGTCAATTTGGACCGCGGTTTGCCCGACGATGTAGTTCCACGCCTTGCCGCTGAAGTCTGTCCAGGAGACGGCTGCTGCGTTGTCGGGGGTGATCTGGGAGATGGCGTTGTTGGGGTTGACGCCTGTTTGCCTGCGTGATCCTTGGACCCAGAGCTCGCCGTCGGCAGACACGCGGGCGTTGTATCCGATGACTTTTGCTCCGTCGGGGGCGTCAATTTGGACCGCGGTTTGCCCGACGATGTAGTTCCACGCCTTGCCGCTGAAGTCTGTCCAGGAGATGGCGGCCTCGTTCGTGGGTGTCAGCTCAGCGACCGCGTTGTCGGGATTGACGCCGGTCTGTCTGCGGAGGCCTTGGACCCAGAGCTCGCCGTCGGCAGACACTCGGGCGTTGTATCCGATGACTTTTGCTCCGTCGGGGGCGTCAATTTGGACCGCGGTTTGCCCGACGATGTAGTTCCACGCCTTGCCTGACTGCGGTGCATCTAGGATTGCGGTCGCTGACGCCGCTGTCGACGACGCGATGACAGTCGCAGACCCTCCCTGCCCCGGGATGGAGATGGCCTGTAGGGGGAATCGGCCGTTGCCGCTCGTCGACCCTGTTTGGCTGTTGGAGCCGGTCGTTGTGAAGACGTAACCATCGGACAGCGAGATAGTAATCGGTACTCCGACCGCCGGCACCCCACCGCTGGTTGCTGTCACATAGGCCCCTGTAATCGTGGAGCACGCCGTGCCCGCGTACGTGGCCTTGTCGAACGTAAGTGTCAGGGCGGCGCTGGCGGCGGCTGCGGGCGCGGTCGCGGCGGTGGCGATCACCGGGATGCTCCACGCCGCGCCGGCGAGGATGGTGCGGCGGGCGATGCCGTCGTCGGGCGCGGAGGCGCGCGAAAGGTCGGTCATGAGGGCTCCTTCGGCTCGGGTTCGGGGTGCCGTCCTTCATGAAGTCGCGAAGTGACGCATTCGCGCCCGTCCGTGTCGCAAACGCGGCGGCAGTGTCGGCGCCTCGGCGTCGCGGGTGACCCGACGCGGGCCAGACGAAGGCGTGCGGGTGACCGACGGGCCTCCCGACTGGCGACACCCCGGATCGCCCTGGGACCGCCCCTAGAGTGTCCGGACCCGTCCCGGCATCCATTCCGTCGGAGGTTCACTCATGCCCGAGCCGCGGTCGCCGTGGCGTGTCCGCCGCATCCCGCTCGAGGGGGCCGAGGTCGCCGAATGGTTCCGTCTCCGCGGGTGGGTCGTGGCCGACTCCGCGGCATCCCATGCTTTCATCGACGAAGCCGTCGTGGCCGACGTCGCGATCCGGCGGGTGTGGCACACGGCGCTGACGCTCTCGCGACCCGCCTCGCGCGAGATCGACCACGACACGCTCGTCGTCCACGTCGCCGGCGAGGGCACTGTTCAGATCGGTGACGCGGAGCCCGCCGCCCTTCTGCCCAACGACGTGCTGTTCGTCTCGCGCCGCGTCTCCGTGACGTATCGCAGCGACCAGCCGATCGCGCGCATCGAGATCGATCACGGCTCGCGCGAGCGCGCGGGCGAGATCTTCCACGTGCAGGGCGAGCTCGTGTCGGCCGTCATGATCACCTCCGCCGTCAACGCCCTCTTCCACGCCCATGATTCGCGGGGGGGGGGGGGGGGTATTCAGCGCTGCCGCCGCGGTGGCAGCTTCCCTTCGAGCGCTGATCGCCGCCGTCCGGGCGGAGGCGTCGACGATTTCTGGACCCCGGATGCCACGCCCGCCGGGTGAAGCCGACTACGACCGCCTCTACTCCCACGCGCGCACGATCCTCGACGCCGAAGCGTCGCGAAGAGACCTCACGATCGACACCGTCGCCGCTCGCCTGGGCACGGGACGTCGGCGCCTCGAACGCGCATTCCGGGCGCACGGGGAGTCTCCGGCCGACGTGCTCCGCACCCATCGGTTGACGCTCGCCCGCGCTCTCCTCGCCGCGGAGGGCGATCACGGCCTGGCCGAGATCGCCGAGCGGTCCGGCTTCGCATCCGCTCGCGCGCTGAAGGACGCGCTGTCCAAGCACCGTGCGACGGAATCTCACGGGTCGGGAGGAGTACGCTCGCAACGTCGCCGCGAGTGAAGCGGCGGCTCCAGTCGGTCGTGTTCTCAGTCTCCTCGGGTGAGGTGCGCCGCAGGGTCACGGGAGAACTGAGACGCTGCCCCGCCCCCGTCGGTCGGAGCAACGGGGGCGGGGTGGTGACCGGATGTAGCGGGGAAGACCGCGGGTCCAGTCCCTGACCAGCCTCAGTCCTGAGGGCGGATGAGTCTTGCCCCCGGCTGAGCAGATCGTGCTCGGCCGGGGGCGGAGCCGGGCTGTACTCGCATCCCTGTCGTTTTCCTGACGGAGAAAGCAGCGGACCTCTTTTCCTAACAGTTCTCGGTGACCCAGTTGCTCCAGTAGGCGACTCCGTTCTGCATCTCGCCTGCCGCGGACTTAACTTTGCTCGTAATCTTCTGCGACTGCCCCTGGTACAAATCTCCGCTGGGTGTCAAGAACAGATAGCTCCCGCATGCGATCGTGCCAGCGGGGAACGTGACGTCGACTATTGATCCATTCGAAAGTCGGTGGCCGCCCGTCCCGTCGGATCGCATGAAAGTTACAAACCACCCCACATTCGTCTCACCGTGGCTGACTACCGATGTGACGTCGGAAGCCACATGGTCAAAATACAAGTAGAGTTCACGGTCGGGCGTCAAGAAGGTCATCGGTGATGGGCATATCGTTCGGGCGGGAAAGGAATGGGTGCTGACGACGCCGTTGATTTCTGTCAGTGAGGCGGAGCCGGCTGCCGTGATCCAATTGGTCCAGTAACCTACCCCCTGCTGCATTTGGCTCGCCGCGGAGAATACCTGAACGTCGATCCTCGCCGATTGGCCCCGATAAAGCTCTCCGAGCGGGGTGAGGAACAGGTAGTTGCCGCAAGCGGTCGTACCGCTCGGGAACGTTACGTCGATGGTCGTGCCATTCGAGAGGCGGTGCCCGCCCGTGCCATCTGATCGCATGAAGGTCACAAACCAGCCGACGTTGGCCTCGCCGTGGCTCCTCACCGACGTGACGTTCGAGGTGACTAACGAATTGTACAGATAGAGGTCTCGGTCCGGAGTCAGATACGTCATGGGCGCTGGGCAGGTTGTGCCTTTCGGGTAGGACATTGTCGAATAGTTAGGCGAGTTATCTGACAAGCCCGCGTTCTTGACGATGGGTGCGACGGCGCTGGCGGTGGCGGAGCTCGAGTCACTCAGGCTCGCAATGGTCGCGGTGCCGCCTGTGTTCGGAACGTTAATCGTCGGCAGTGCGACCTGGCCGTTACCGCCGCTGAGCTGCGTGTTGCTGGTCGTCCCATCGCTGAACGTGTAGCCGCCGCTTAGGTTCGTCGTGACACTGCGGCCCGGCGTGGGAATCCCGCCGACGGTCACTGTTATGTAGGCCCCGGGAATGGTTCCGCACGCGATGCCACTGTATGTGCTCTTATCGAAGGTGAGTACCGCCGGGGTGGAGGCGGCGGCCGCAACGGGCGCCGCTGCGGTGACGGCAATGGCGGGAATGGTCCATGCAGCGCCCTGCAGGATGGTACGCCGATCTACGTCAGCGGGGGGGGGGGGGGGGGGGGGGGGGGGGGGGGGGGGGGGGGGGCAGAGAGCGAGTGCTGGTCGCGGGTAGTAGTCATGGCGATGCCCTTCGGGTGGTCATTGCTGGCGGAACTTGGGTTGTCGATTGTCATCCCGTGCGGGGGTGACCGGACGGGCCGCTGTCTGCGCAGGAGGGATGGTGAACTGGCCCTCGATTGCTGGGTAACGGCGGTACAGTTCGGAGGCTGGCGATGCGACGGTGTGCGAGCCCCGCTTTCATCTAGGGGTTGAGATTGACCGGGGCAACCCGACAGGTAGCCCCGGAACCGTAAACAATCACCAGCTCAACCCGCCACCTGTGGGTTGCAGTCCGCGTCTTCGCAGCTAGTGCCGCGATCTGCGGCTTCGCGTCACGTGCACCCTTGCCTCACCTGCCGAGATCGCCGAGCGGTCCGGCTTCGCATCCGCTCGCGCGCTGAAAGACGCGCTGTCCAAGCACGGTGCGACGGAATCTCAAGGGTCGGGAGGAGTACGCTCGCAACGTCGCCGCGAGTGAAGCGGCGCGGTCGCTCATCCCGGAGGAGCCCGATGTCGCTGACCCCCGTACGCGGCACCGCGACCATCGAAGAGGTCGCCGCACGAGCAGGTGTGTCCCGTTCCACCGTGTCGCGCGTGGTCAACGGCTCGACCGCGGTGTCGCCCGCCGCGCTCGAAGCTGTGCGGCGCGCGATCGACGAGCTGCAGTACGTGCCCAACCGCGCGGCCCGCTCCCTCGCCAGCCGCCAGACGCGGGCCATCGCCCTCGTCATCCCCGAAGACACGGACCGCTTCTTCGGCGACCCGTTCTTCGGATCGATCGTGGCGGGCATCGGCGAGGTCATCGGCGAGTCCGACTACGTCATGAACATGCTGATCGCCAGCGACGACGCGAGCGCCAAGGCCCTCGGCTACCTGCGGAGCGGCAGCGTCGACGGCGCGATCGTCGCGTCGCACCACACCAGCGACACGTTCGTGGACCGCCTCGCCGACACCGTTCCCGTCGTCTTCGGCGGACGCCCCGCTCGCGTGCGCTCCACTGATCACTACGTCGACGTCGACAACGTCCAGGGCGGGCGGGATGCCACCCGCTACCTCCTCGATCGTGGTCACCGCCGCATCGCGACGGTATCCGGACCCTCCGACATGCCCGCCGGTATCGACCGGCTGCAGGGGTTCCGCGAGGTGCTCGACGAAGCCGGGCTCGAGCCGGTGGCCGTGGAGGACGGCGACTTCACCGAGGTCGGCGGTGCCGAGGCGATGCGCCGGATCCTGGCATCCGGAGATCTTCCCGACGCGCTGTTCGTCGCGAGCGACCTCATGGCCCGTGGCGCGTACACCGCGCTGCGCGAGCACGGCCACGAGCCGGGGCGCGACATCGCCGTCATCGGGTTCGACGACTCGGCGGTGGCGACGTCGCTGGTGCCCGCGCTCACTACGGTGCGTCAGCCCTCGCACGACCAGGGCCGTCAGATGGCGACGATGCTGCTCGACGTGCTCGCGGGGAGGGCGACCGCGAACGCCGCGATCCTGCCGACCGAGATCATCGAGCGCGCGTCCGCCTGAGACACGGGCCTCGGTCACCCGCTAGGGTGGGCGCACCGCGCCGCCCACACCCGCATTCGCGCGCGCGCCGAGAGGACCCGCCATGCCTCGATGGAGAAGCGCTGCCGTCGCCGCGGCCGTGATCGCGATCGCCGGTCTCGCCGGCTGCGTTCCCGAGCCGGCGACTCCCGTCGCGACCGAGACCGCGACGCCCACGGTGACCGTCGCGACGCCGACGCCCGCGGCCACCCCCACGCCCACCGCGTCCGAGACCTCCACCAGCGTGGCGGCCCGGGTCCCGGCATCCTGCGACGAACTCGGCACCGCGAGCAGCCGGGCCGAGACCGTGGGCGGCTTGACCGCGCAGCACGCCGACGGGTTCGTCCGTCCCTCGCCGCCGAACGCCACCACGAAGCTGTCGTGCAACTGGATCCAGGAGGAGGCGGCGGCCGTCCTGCTCATCGTCAGCACCGCGACCCCCGCCGATGTCAACGACGGCCTCCAGCAGCTGGCATCCGAGGGGTATCAGTGCCAGGCCGCGCAGGACTTCGGGGCGCAGTACTGCATGCGCCCGGGCGACGCAGCCAGCAGCGAAGACGTGGTCGTCGCGCGCGACGACGTGTGGATCTACCTCGAGACCGTGAACGTCAACGCGCGCGCGTGGCTGTCCGACATCGCGGCGCAGATCTTCGGCTGACCCGGCTCGCGATCAGCGGTCGCGGGGAAGCGGCTGCTGGTACACGTCCGGGATGTCGTCGCCGTCGGCATCCACCTCTTCCTCCGCCGCGAGCTGCTTGTAGCGACGGTTGCGCATGAGCAGGACGCCGGCCGCCAGGAGGGATGCCAGGAGCGACGCGACCATGATCGCGATCTTCGCGTCGTCGGTGTGCTCCGAGCCCGCGGGGAAGCTGAGTTCCGCGATGAGCAGCGACACCGTGAACCCGATGCCCGCGAGGAGGCCGACGCCGGCGAGGTCGATCCACCTCAGCGCCGGGTCGAGGCGCACCTTCGTCACGAGCGTGAGCACGCGGACCCCGAGCAGGATGCCGATCGGCTTACCCAGCACGAGGCCCGCGACGACGCCGATCGTGACGGGGTCCATCACCGCACGCGCGAGGCCTTCGCCGCCGCCGATCGCGACGCCCGCCGCGAAGAACGCGAAGATCGGGACCGCGACGCCGGCCGACAGCGGACGGAAGCGGTGCTCGAACTGCTCGGCGAGGTCCATGCCGCGGATCTCGGGCTGACGCTTCGACGGGGCGACCGGGATCGTGAACGCCAGCGCGACACCCGCGATCGTCGCGTGGACGCCGGACGCGTGCAGGAACGCCCACGCCGCGAAACCGATCGGCAGCAGCACGACCCACGCGGCCCACCCGTGCCGTGCGAACCACGCACGGCCGAGGTGCGCGATGACGCCGTAGATCGCGACGAGGACCGCGAAGATCGCGAGCGGGAGGAGCGAGATGTCGCTCGTGTAGAACAGGGCGATGATCGCGATCGCGATGAGGTCGTCGACCACCGCGAGGGTCAGCAGGAAGATGCGCAACGGACCCGGCAGGTGTGACCCGACGAGCGCGAGCACGGCCACCGCGAACGCGATGTCGGTCGCGGCGGGGATCGCCCACCCGGCGAGCAGGCTCGGCTGCGACGACGTCACCAGCACGTAGATCAGCGCCGGCACCGCGACGCCCGCCGCCGCGGCGGTGATCGGCACGATCGCGGTGCTGAAGCGGCGCAGGCTCCCCGCGACGATCTCGCGCTTGAGCTCGAGCCCGACCATGAAGAAGAAGATCGCCAGCAGCCCGTCCGCAGCCCAGGACCCGACACTCAGCTCGAGGTGCCACGGCTCGTACCCGAACCGCAGGTCGCGCAGCGCGAAGTACGCGTCCGAGGCGGGGGAGTTCGCCCAGATGATCGCCGCGATCGCGGCCACCACCAGCAGCATCCCGCCGACCGATTCGCGGCGCAGCAGCGTGGTGACGCGGTGGACCTCGCGGTAGCCCGGCCAGCTCGGCGCGCGCACGGGGGTTTCGTTCATGGCATCCCTTTCGGGGTCGTCGACACGATCGTCGACCAGACTTCCCGACACGCCGCGTCCAGTTTACCCGGGGCGGGCGGGCTGTTCCGCGTGTCCGGCGCGGCGGTGGAGTGCGCGAGGTGGGCGCCAGATCACGTGAAGTGGCCGAGCGTACGGGCTATGGCCGGTCATGGCGTGTACGTTCGGCCAGATCACGTGAAGTGGCGGCCGCAGCGGCGGCGGGATGCCACCCGCCCGGCGCGTCAGGACGGGTCGCCGCCCAGCGGACCCACGGCGGGGATGGGGCCGCCGTCGTCGGCGCCGGTCTTGCGGGCGCGGGCGATCGCGTTGCCGAGGTGGTAGATCAGCAGGGCGGCGACGGCGCCGAGCACGATCGCGCCCAGCTGGAAGTCGCCCCACTGCATCGTGAACCCGGCGATCGCGAGCACCAGCGCGACGGCACCCGTGTACTGGTTGACCGGGCGCGAGAAGTCGACGCGGTTGTCGACCCAGATCTTGATGCCGATGATCCCGATGAGGCCGTACAGCGCGGTGGTCACACCGCCGAGCACGCCCGCCGGGATCGTGTTGAACACCGCCCCGATCTTCGGCGACAGGCTCAGCACGATGGCGGTGAGGCCGGCGACCCAGTACACCGCCGTCGAGTACACGCGGGTCGCGGCCATCACGCCGATGTTCTCGCCGTACGTCGTGGTGCCCGAGCCGCCGAACGTGCCCGCGAGCGTCGTCGCGACACCGTCGGCGATGAGCGCGCGTCCGGTGGAGCGGTTGGCCGTGGCATCCGTCATCGCCGCCACACCCCGCACGTGCCCGACGTTCTCGGCCACGAGCACCAGCACGACGGGGAGGAACATCGCGATGACCGACCAGGTCTGCGGCGTCGCGAAGTTCGCGACCTCGAAATGGGGCAGACCCACCCACGGCGCGGCCTCCACCGGGGCGAAGTCGATGAGTGTCTCGCCCGACGCGGCCTGGATCAGCACCGTCGCGACGTACCCGACGATCACGCCGAGGAAGATCGAGATGCGGCCGAGGAATCCGCGGAACAGGACGCTGAACAGGATCACCGCGACGAGCGTGATCGTGCCGGGCAGCGGCTGCTTCTGGAAGTTGGACCACGCGACGGGCGCGAGGTTGAAGCCGATCAGGGCGACGATCGCGCCGGCCACCACGGGCGGCATGACGCGGTCGACCCACCCGAGACCGACGAACTGCACGACCACACCGATGATCGCGAGCAGGATGCCGACGGCCACGATGCCCGCGAGAGCCGACCCCGTTCCTCCGGTCGCGGTCGCCGCGGTGACGGGCGCGATGAACGCGAACGACGAGCCGAGGTAGCTGGGGAGCCGGTTGCGGGTCACGAGGAGGAACAGCAGCGTCCCGACACCCGAGAACAGCAACGTCGTAGACACCGGGAAGTCGGTGAGCACCGGCACCAGGAACGTCGCGCCGAACATCGCGATGACGTGCTGCAGCCCGATGGCGATCGTGGCGCCCCAGTTGAGGCGTTCGCCCGGGGCGACGACCGCGCCCGGCGCGACCGTGCGCCCGTTCCCGTGCAGCTTCCAGCGGAACATGTGGTCTCCTCGCGGTGGGGTGGGGGGTGGATGCCGAGTGCTCGGTGCATCGGTCGGCTCAGGCTCGGCCAGATCACGTGATCTGGCCGAGCGTACGGCTTGCGGCCGTCCCTGACGCGTACGTTCGCCCAGATCACGTGATCTGGCGCACAGGAGCAGGACCCGGGCCCGGCCGGGCCGCGGGCCTCAGGACGTCAGGCGCTCGAGCAGTTCGGCGTAGCGGGCGCGGGTGCGCGCCACGATGTCGTCGGGGAGCGCGGGCGGCTCGCCCTGCTTGTCCCAGTGGGCGGCGAGCCAGTCGCGGACGATCTGCTTGTCGAAGCTCGCCATCCGTTCGGCGGGGGTCGTGCCGGTGCGCCAGGCCTCGGCATCCCAGTACCGGGACGAGTCCGACGTCAGTACCTCGTCCGCGAGCGTCAGGACTCCCGCGGCGTCGTAGCCGAACTCGAACTTCGTGTCGGCGAGGATGAGCCCGCGCTTCTCGGCGATCGCGGAGGCGCGACGGTAGATCTCGAGCGACAGGTCGCGCAGGGCGGCGGCGGTGTCTTCGCCGACGAGCTCGACCGAACGCTTGTACGTGATGTTCTCGTCGTGCTCGCCCATCGGCGCCTTGTAGGCGGGGGTGTACAGGGGTTCCGGCAGCCGGTCGCCGTCGCCGAGTCCCTCGGGAAGCGGGATGCCGCACACCGTGCGCGACTCCTGGTATTCGGCCCAGCCCGATCCGGTCAGGTACCCGCGCACGACGCATTCGATCGGCTGCATGTCGAGCGACCGGACGAGCATGGCGCGTCCGCGCACGGCATCCGGGATCAGCTCCACCGCATCGTCCCCCTCGAGCACGTGGTCGGCGGCGAGATGGTTCGGGATGCCACGACCCCCGTCGGCACCCGCGAGACGGTCGAACCACCACAGGCTCAGCGTCGTCAACAGGACGCCCTTGTCGGGGATGCCGGGGCTCAGCACGTGATCGAACGCGCTGACCCGGTCGCTCGCGACGACCAGCAGGTGCGCCGGCGTGGCACCCTCGGCGGTGTCGGCGGGGACGTAGAGGTCGCGGACCTTGCCCGAGTAGACGTGGCGCCAGCCGTCGAGGACGAGGGGGGAAGCGGGGATCACCCGCTCATTATCGCGGGTCGGCTCGCGCGCCGATGGCCGCGCGGGCAGAGATTTTGTCACATCGCGGCTCCGCGCGCCCGCCCCCCTGCGGTGTCGGACCCGGTCGCTACGGTCGAAGGATGACCGAGGCGACCCCCGACACCGCGGCATCCATCGATCCTCCCGACGGAAGCGCCCACCGCCACACCCTGCGCGGCTGGGTGTTCTGGCCCGCCGCTGCGATTGCGCTCGCGTTCATCGCGTTCGCGCTGATCTTCCCGAATGCCGCCGAGACGGCCTTCGGCACTCTGCAGACGGCGATCGTCTCGGCGTTCAACTGGTACTACGTGCTGATCGCGGCGTTCTTCGTGGCGTTCGCGCTGACGATGGGCTTCAGCCGGTTCGGGCGCATCAAGCTCGGCCGCGACGACGACGAGCCCGAGTTCTCGACGCTGTCCTGGTTCTCGCTGCTCTTCGCGGCGGGCATGGGCATCGGGCTGGTGTTCTACGGCGTGAGCGAACCGCTCAGCCACTTCGCCTCGCCGCGCCCCGGCGTCGAGGGCACGGCGACGCAGCTCGCGCAGCAGGCGATGTCGCAGACGTTCCTCCACTGGGGTGTGCACGCGTGGTCGATCTATGTCGTGATCGGGCTCGCGCTCGCCTACGCCTTCCACCGCCGCAAGCGTCCGCGGACGATCCGGTGGGCGCTCGAACCGATCCTCGGTGCCCGGCTCGTGCAGGGCGGATGGGGCAATGCGATCGACGTGGCCGCGCTCGTCGGCACGCTGTTCGGTGTCGCGACGTCGCTCGGTCTTGGCGTCATCCAGATCAGCGCTGGCCTCGAGTTCCTCGATGTCGCGCCGACGACGCTCGTCAGCCAGGCGGTGCTGATCGGCGTCATCACGGCGTTCGTGCTGTTCTCGGTGCTCTCGGGCGTCGGGCGCGGCATGAAGTGGCTGTCGAACTTCAACCTGGTGCTCGCCGGTCTGCTGATGCTGTTCGTGCTCTTCGCGGGGCCGACCGAATTCCTCCTGAGGGATGCCGTGCAGTCGATCGGCAACTACATCCAGAACTTCGTCGGACTCTCGTTCACCACGAGCGCCTACTCCGGCGACGCGGGCGTCGCATGGCAGGGCACGTGGACGGCGTTCTACTGGGGCTGGTGGATCTCGTGGGCGCCGTTCGTCGGCATCTTCATCGCGCGCATCTCCCGCGGACGCACGGTGCGCGAGTTCGTCACCGGAGTGATCCTGGTGCCCACGCTCGTCGGCATTCTGTGGTTCACGGTGCTCGGCGGCTCGGCGATCTACGCCGAACTGACCGGCTCGGCGACGTTCGTCGGCGCGGACGGCACGATCGACGTGTCGACGGCGCTGTTCCAGCTGCTCGAGACGATTCCCGGGTCGGTGTTCCTCGTGATCGGGTTCCTGGTGCTCATCGGGATCTTCTTCATCACCTCGGCCGACTCCGGTGCGCTCGTGATGAGCATGATCGCGACGGGCGGCGAGGAGGAGCCGCCGCGATGGACCCGCATCTTCTTCACTCTCGCGACCGCGGTCATCGCGTTCGCCCTGTTGATCGCCGGCGGGCTCACGGCGCTGCAGACGGCGGCGATCAGCATCGCGCTGCCGTTCAGCCTCGTGCTGCTCGCGATCTGCGCGGCCACGGTCGTCGCGTTCCGTCGGGAGCTGAAGGCCTACGACCGTGTCGAGCGCGCGCAGCTGCGCGACCAGATCGGCGAGCACTACGGACTCGAGGTCGAGGAGGCCAACCAGCGCGGCATCTTCGGCCTCCCCGCCCGGTGGCGGCGGCGTCGCACGGCGGACGCGGACGCGCCCGCGGGGTAGCGCCGGGGCGGGGGCGGGGGCCTGCGGCGTTGCGGGGCTGCGGCTGCACCGGGGGCTGCGGCTGCGCTGGGGCTGCGGCTGCGCTGGGGCTGCGGCGTTCCGGGGCTGCGGCTCGACCGGGGCTGCGGCTGGACCGGGGCTGCGGCGTTCCGGTCGCCTTGCCGCCGGGGTCGTGGCATCCGGGGTTCTCGGCAGCCCGTTGAGTGTCCAAGACACGCGGATGGTGCGGCGGTGCGTCCGCGTGTTCTGGACACCGCATGCTGTGGGTCCTAGCGACGTCGCGTCGACCGACCGCTTGAGTGTCCAAGACACGCGGATGGTGCGGCGGTGCGTCCGCGTGTTGTGGACACCGAAAGTTTCGCCTGGGGCCCGGGCTACGCGAGCCTGACGTGCGCTATAGTCCATGTGGACTAGTCGACACGGACCAAGGAGACGGATGCCGGACATCACGCGCCTCACCCCGCTCGCGGTCACGCTGCTCGCGACCCTGCGCGAGGGCGACATGCACCCGTACGAACTGCTGCGTCTCCTGCGCGAACGCGGCGACGATCGGCTCGTTCCGCTGCAGAAGGGCACGATCTACCACACCATCGCCCGCCTCGAGCGTGAGGGACTGATCGCCGAGGTCGGCGTGGATCGCGACGGCAACCGCCCCGAGCGCACGACCTACACCCTGCTCGACGCGGGCAAGGATGCCGTGGACGCCTGGGTCCGCGCGGAACTCCCGCGGATCGACCGGCCCGGCGAATTCCGCGTGGCGCTCGCCGAAGCGCACAACCTCGATCGTGACGACGTCGTCGCGCTCCTCGACCGGCGGCGGGAACTCCTCGTCGCTTCCCGCGACGTGCACCGCGACGGGCTGTCCCGCGCGAACCGACGCGCGGTCCCGCACCAGTTCATGGTCGAGGTCGAACGGCAAGCCGTTCTCCTCGACGCCGAGCTCGCCTGGCAGGACTCCCTGCGTCAAGGCCTGGCCGATGGCTCCCTGCCCTGGGGGATCGACGGCCTCCCCGACCACATCAAGAACAGACACCGCCTCTCGAAGGAACCTCTCGTATGACCGACTCCCGCACCGCGTCCGCGGTATCCGCTCCTCCCGAACGCAGCCCGTGGCCGGCCCTCTGGGCCCTGGTCATCGGGTTCTTCATGATCCTGGTCGACACCACGATCGTCTCGGTGGCGAACCCCGCCATCAAGGCCGCGCTCGATCCGTCGACGAACAACCTCGACAACGTCGTGTGGGTCACGAGCGCGTACCTCCTCACCTACGCCGTTCCGCTGCTCGTGACGGGCCGTCTCGGCGACCGCTTCGGTCCGAAGAACGTCTACCTCGTCGGCCTCGCGATCTTCACGATCGCATCGCTCGCGTGCGGCCTCGCGTCGTCGCTCGAGGTGCTGATCATCGCCCGTGCCGTCCAGGGCCTCGGCGCCGCCCTCATGACGCCGCAGACCATGGCCGTCATCACCCGCACCTTCCCGCCCCAGCGGCGCGGTGCGGCCATGGGCCTGTGGGGCGCGACCGCCGGTGTCGCGACGCTCGTCGGCCCGCTCGCGGGTGGCCTGCTCGTCGACGGACTCGGGTGGGAGTGGATCTTCTTCATCAACATCCCCGTCGGTGTCATCGGCTTCATCGCCGCGCTGATCCTCGTGCCGCAGCTGCCGCAGTCGACCCACAAGTTCGACTTCCTCGGAGTCGCGCTGAGCGCCGTCGGCCTCTTCCTCATCGTGTTCGGCCTGCAGGAGGGCGAGCACTTCGACTGGGCCGCGTGGATCTGGGCGATGGTCGCGGCCGGTGTCGTCGTCATGGCGCTGTTCGTGTGGACGCAGGCGCGGAGCAAGACCGAGCCGCTCGTGCCGCTCGACCTCTTCCGCGACCGCAACTTCTCGGTCTCGAACCTCGCGATCGCCGCGGTCGGTTTCACCGTGACGAGCATGGCGCTGCCGCAGATGTTCTACCTGCAGCTCGCCCGAGGCCTCACTCCCACGGAGTCGGCGCTGCTGCTCGTTCCGCTCGCGATCCTCTCGGGCGTGCTCGCCCCGTTCGCGGGCAAGCTCCTCGATCGCACCGACCCGCGGGTGCTGCTGGTCCCCGGCTTGCTGCTCGTGGGCGGATCGCTGGGTCTGTACACGGCGCTCATCCTGAACGACGCACCGATCTGGGCGTTCCTCATCCCGTCCGCGTTGATGGGTATCGGCAACGCCGGCATGTGGGGACCGCTGGCCACGACGGCGACGCGCAACCTGCCGCCGCGACAGGCCGGAGCCGGCGCCGGCATCTACAACACGACCCGTACGGTCGGATCGGTGATCGGCTCGGCATCCATCGCCGCTTTCATGCAGGCGCGCCTCGAGGCCAACCTGCCCGGAGCGGGGGATGCCACGGAGAGCTTCGGCTCCGGATCGCTCCCGCCGCAGGTCGTCGAGGGCTTCACGAACGCCATGGGTCAGTCGCTGTTCCTGCCGATCGGTGTGATCTTCGTCGGACTCATCGCCGTGCTGTTCATGAAGCGCCCGTCGGTGATCCGTCCGCACGGTGCTCCGCGCGACGCGGCCCCCGCCGCGCAGGCGGCGCCGGCGGCCGCGGGGGAGTAACCCGCTCCCGGCGCGTCTCGGATCGCCGAGACTGCACGCGCCTGACATCTCGGTTGCAGACTGCAGCGGGGATGTCGGGCAGTTGCAGTCTCGGCGATTTCGCGCGCGGGGCGGAGCGGCGGTGGGCCGGGAGGCGGCGAGCGGTCGCCGGGCCCCTGCCGCGGCGTCAGGGAGTGATGGCGTCGACGAAGCGGTGTGCCTCGTCGATCAGCGCGGCCCAGGTCTCGGTGGCATCCGGCGAGATCTCGGCCCACTCCCGCAGCGGGCGACCCCGCATGATCATCGGGGCACCGACGCCGTCGGCGGTGAGCTCGCCGATGCGCTGCTCCGGCAGCTTCACGACCAGCCCGCCCTCGTGCGCGACGAACGCGAAGACCTTCCCGCGCACGCGGATGCCGTCGGTCCCGAACATGCGCCCCATGTCGACGTCGGACAGCGCGCACAGGCTCTCCGCGATCGGGTCGAAGATCGCGTGTGCTCGGGCCATGGCATCCCGGTCCACCATGCGCACACGGTAGCCCGGAACCGGATGCCAGGGCGAGGGGCGAGTCGTCGATCAGCGCCGAGACTGCAGTGCGCTGACATTTCGGCTGCAGGCCGCGGGGGAGATGTCAGCAGGATGCAGTCTCGCGGACCGGAGACGGCGAGCCGCGGCGCGCCCCGCGCGGAGTCAGTCCTCGAGGACGCGGGCCGCGATGTCGGTGCGGTACTGACCGCCCTCGAGCCCGATGCGGCTGAGCGCTTCGTAGGCGGCGGTGCGGGCCTCGCGGAACGTCGTGCCGAGGGCCACGACGTTCAGCACGCGCCCGCCGGTGGCGAGCAGCCGGCCGTCGTGCAGCGCCGTCGCGGCGTGCGCGACATGCACGGCCTCGACCTCTTCGGCCTCGTCGAGCCCGGTGAGCGGGCGACCCGTGATGGGCGCCTCGGGGTACCCCTCGCTCGCGAGCACCACCGTCACCGCTGTGGCCTCGGCGAACGCGGGACGCGGCTGGTCCTCGAGCGTGCCCGAGGCTGCGGCCATGAGCAGCGTCGACAGCGGGTCGACGAGCCGCGGCAAAACGACCTGCGTCTCGGGGTCGCCGAAACGCGCGTTGAACTCGATGACCTTCACGCCGGCCTCGGTCAGGATCAGTCCGGCGTAGAGCAGTCCGATGAACGGGGTGCCCTCGGCATCCATCTGCCGGATCACCGGCTCCGCGATCTCGCGCGTGACGTGGTCGACGAACTCCTCCTCGCCACCGAACCGCTCGAGCAGCCACGGCAGCGGCGAGTACGCACCCATGCCGCCCGTGTTCGGGCCCTCGTCGCCGTCGCGGAGGCGCTTGAAGTCCTGCGCGGGGCTGAGGGGCAGCACGCGGTCGCCGTCGCTGAGGAAGAAGAGCGAGACCTCGGGGCCGGCGAGGAACTCCTCGATGAGCACGGGGCCGGTCGGCAGATACGTTTCGGCGTGGGCCAGGGCGGCGGCGCGGTCGGACGTCACGATGACGCCCTTGCCCGCGGCGAGCCCGTCGGCCTTGACGACGTGCGGGGCGCCGAGCTCGTCGAGCGCCGCGGCGACTCCCGCGAGATCGTGCGCGCGCAAGGCCCGGCCGGTCGGCACGCCCGCGGCATCCATGATCCGCTTGGCGTACGTCTTCGAGCCCTCGAGCTGGGCCGCGGCCTTGCCCGGACCGAACACCGGGATGCCGCGCTCGCGCAGCGCATCGGCGACGCCGGCGACCAGCGGAGCTTCGGGACCGATCACGACGAGGTCGATCGCCTCGGTCTTGGCGAACTCGGTGACGGCGACGGGGTCGTTCGCGTCGAGGTCGACGACGTGGGCGTCGCGGGCGATACCGGCGTTGCCGGGGGCGGCGTAGATCGCGTGCGAGACCTCTTCGGAGCGCAGGGCGAGGATGATGGCGTGCTCGCGCGCGCCCGAACCGAGGACCAGGATTCTCACGCCGCCAGCCTACCGAGCGCCTCCGACACCGCCCGACCCCTCGGTGCCGTCCCTTCTTCGGTGTCCAGGACACGCGGGCGGCACGTCGTCGCCATCCGCGTGTCTTGGACAGCGAAGCGACCCCCCCGGCCGCCCCGACCGGAATGTCGGACCCCGCGAGTACCGTGGATGCCATGCCTCCCCGCCGCATCGACACCGGAGACGGCCGCGCCGCGCTCGCCGTCGTGGCCGCGGGCGACGCGCCGCGCCCGGCCACCGCTACCGCCGTGCGGTACCTGCTGCAGCTGCTGGTCGAGAAGGCGCCGGGCAACTCCGTCGAGATGCGCGTGCCGCCGTTCGGGGCGGTGCAGGTCATCGAGGGTCCGCGGCACACGCGCGGAACCCCGCCGAACGTCGTCGAGACCGACGCCGCGACCTGGATCGCCGTCGCCACCGGGGCTGAGAGCTGGGCGGATGCCGCGGCCTCGGGCCGGATCGTCGCGTCCGGTGTCCGTGCCGACCTCAGCGCGCTGCTGCCGCTGCGGCCGTGACCCCGTCCTGCCGTGATCTCGACGTCGGAGCATCGGCGACCCGCGAACACCGCCGCGGTGGGACAATGTGAGCATGGCTGAGCAGCCCGCCCCCGAACGCAAGCCCCTCGTGCACGAGGAGATCGTGACGCTGCGCGTGCGCCGCGCTCCGAAGTACGGCGTGTTCCTCGCTGCCGGTGCGCTGCTCGGCATCCTGGCCGCCCTCATCCTCACCGTCGTGATCGACGGTGCCGATCTCAGCCCCTACACGAACGTCGTGTACTCGCAGCTGCAGGTCTTCATGTTCACGGCGCTGATCTTCGTCGTCATCGGCGTGGCTCTCGGGGCGATCGCGGCCCTCATCTCCGAGCGGGTCGTGGGCGGGAAGGTCCGCGACGTCGCCGTCGACCACGAGCGCTACCGCTACTGATCCGGCCGATCACGCCAGCTCTTCTCACGCGAGTTCGGCGATGATCGGATGGATGGCGGTGTCGAACGCGACGACGTCGCTGCGCAGACCGTCGGTGACCGCCACGGTCAGTGATCCGATCCACCACACCCCGCGCTGAGCGAGCGGCAGTACTTGCACGTTGAGTTCGAACGAGTGCGCCCGCCGACCGACGCGTCGCTCGTGCTCGGCGATCGCGCTCGCGTAGGCGCGATACGAGACGCCGGGGCGCGCGGCGCGGTCGGACCGATACCTCGCGTGGGCATGGCGGGCGAACTCCAGGGCCGCCGCGGCGTACGGAGTGACGACCGCGCGGAGGGCCTCGGCCCGCCCCACCGGCAGCGCGAGCACGTCCTCGAAGCCCTCCACCAGCTCGAGCGGCACCGGCGACGGGTGCGCGAGCGGCTCGACGCTCATCGCCCACAGCTCGCGCCACTCCCGTTCCAGCAGCGACTGCTCGTCCTCGGAACGCGGGATGCCGTCATACGCGGGGACGCGTCGGAGGGCGGGGAGCTCCTCCGGATCCCGGATGCCGCAGACCTGACGCAGATAGAGCGCGACGAGCACCGGGATCGCCGCGTCCTCGCGGATCGTCCACTCCGGCTGGCCGCCCGTCATGGCGCAATTGTAGAGACGGGCGTGCCCCGGGTGGGCGGGCCTTGCGCGCGGGGTCGCGTCTACCGGGCTTCTCTTCTCCTAGCTCGTTGCCTCGTTTCTCCGTGAGGACCGGAGGGCATGGGGCGAGGGGAGGGCGATACACCTTCCGGCATCCTCCGTAGCTCCCAACTCCTCCGCTCGTCCCGCGGCATCCACGGACGGACTCCGGACGACGGTTCCTCCCCAGTCGCCGAGTCCGTCATTCCGTCCGCAGAAGGGCGATGTCGCCGGACGCGCTCGTGCCGAATCGCGCACAGTATGTGGATGCCAACTCACCGCGCCGATCCCGTCGACCTCGCTCGCCGAGCCGGCGGAGTGGTGCGCGGCGTGCGACTCGCAGAGGCGGGAGTCTCATGGCGCGCGGTGGCCGATGCCATCGACCGTGGCGAACTCGTGCGGGTGCGTCGCCGGTGGTTGGCCCTGCCCGACGCCGATCCCTACGTCACCGCCGCGGCGCGCGCGGGCGTGATTCTGACGTGCGTCACGGCCGCGGTGCATCACGGCCTCTGGGTTGCATCGCACACCGAATCGCACGTCGCCGCCGGGCCTCACGCGGGACGGGTGGACGTTACGCCGGGCACGCGCGTCCACCGCACGCGCCCGCTGATCCCGCGGCATCCGGACTCGCTCGTCGATGGAGTCGGCAACACGCTCGTCGCCGTGGCATCCTGTCTTCCCCGTGACGACGCGCTGGTCGTGTGGGAGTCGGCATTGAACAAGCGGCTCGTCTCGCTGGAGGAACTCTCACGCCTGCCGCTCCCCGCAAGAGCCCGCGCGCTCGCGGAGGTTGCGCAACCCTTCGCGGACTCGGGACTGGAGACGTATCTCATCGCGCGACTCCGGTGGCTCGGGCTTCGGCTGATTCCTCAGGCCTGGATCCTCGACCATCGCGTGGACCTCCTGATCGGAGATCGGCTCGTTCTCCAAGTCGATGGAGGCCATCACGTCGACGCTCAGCGTGAACAGGACAACCAGCACGACGCACTGCTCACCCTTCACGGGTACCACGTCATACGCGTCGGGTACCGCCAGGTGATTCAAGACTGGCCCCAGGTGCAGATGACCGTCATGAATGCGGTAGCCCAGGGTCTTCACCGCGCCCGCGACTAGTCACTTCCCCGCGTCGCGCCCGTGACGGGCGGGAGGAGGGGAGGGCGTGGGAGGAGGGGAGGGTGCCGTGAGGCCGTGGCATCCTCCCTCCGTCCCAGGCCCTCCGTTCGTCACGGGCACGATCGCCGCGGCCTCCACTGTGGCTCGACGCCCCGCCCCCGAACCCCTGCTGCGCGGGAGGAGGGGAGGGCGTGGGAGGAGGGGAGGGTGCCGTGAGGCCGTGGCATCCTCCCTCCGTCCCAGGCCCTCCGTTCGTCACGGGCACGATCGCCGCGGCCTCCACTGTGGCTCGACGCCCCGCCCCCGAACCCCTGCTGCGCGGGAGGAGGGGAGGGCGTGGGAGGAGGGGAGGGTGCCGTGAGGCCGTGGCATCCTCCCTCCGTCCCAGGCCCTCCCTTCGTCACGGCGCCTCCACCCCGGTCCCAACCGGCCCCGCACACCCCCGCGAAGCGCAGAGGCGGGAGGCGTGTCGGATCCTGCGGGTAGTCTGTTCCGGTGGCCTCTGCTCCCCACGAAAACCCCTACTCCGCTGCCGGCGTCGACACTGCCGCGGGTGACCTCGCCGTCGAGCTGATGAAGTCGGCCGTCAAGCGCACCCACGGCCCCGAGGTGCTCGGGGGAGTGGGCGGTTTCGCCGGCCTCTTCGACGCCTCCGCGCTGCGCGACTACGCGCGTCCGCTCCTCGCGACCAGCACCGACGGCGTCGGGACGAAGGTCGCGATCGCGCAGGCGATCGACAAGCACGACACCATCGGCGAAGACCTCGTCGGCATGGTCGTCGACGACATCGTCGTGGTCGGCGCGCGCCCGCTCTTCATGACCGACTACATCGCGTGCGGCAAGGTCATCCCCACCCGCATCGCCGACATCGTCGCGGGTATCGCGCGCGGCTGCGAGCTGACCGGCACGGCACTCGTCGGCGGCGAGACGGCCGAGCACCCGGGCCTCCTCGGCATCGACGACTACGACGTCGCGGGTGCCGCGACCGGTGTCGTCGAGGCCGACCGCGTCCTCGGCGCCGATCGGGTCCGCGGCGGCGACGTCGTGCTGGCCCTGGCCTCCAGCGGTCTGCACTCCAACGGCTACTCGCTCGTGCGTCACATCGTCGCGGGCCGCGGCATCGCGTACGGTGCGGCTTCGGCCGAGCTCGGCGGCACGTGGGGCGAGGCGCTCCTCGAGCCCACGCGGCTGTACACCTCGCCGCTGCTGCGCCTGCTCGGCGACGCGGCGGTGGGCGCCGGCATCCATTCGCTCAGCCACGTCACGGGCGGCGGGATCGCGGCGAACCTCGCGCGCGTGCTGCCGCAGAACACGTGGGTCGATGTCGACCGGTCGACGTGGAGCCCGCCGCCGGTGTTCCGGGTGCTCGCCGACCTCGGCGACCTCGAACTGACGGCCACAGAGGGCACCTGGAACCTCGGCATCGGCTTCCTCGCCGTGGTCGCCCCGGAGGTCGTGGATGCCGCGATCGCGGCGCTGCGGGCCGACGGCATCGACACCTGGCAGGTCGGTGTGGTGCGCGACGACGCGCGCCCCGACGGAGAGTTCGAACAGGGCGCGAAGGGCGTCGACGGGGGCGCGGTGCGTCTGGTCGGCTCGTACGCGGATGCCGGCTTCCCGGCGAACGGAGCGAAGTAACACCCCATGTGCGGCATCGTCGGCATGGCCGGGCAAGGCCCGGTCAACCAGGAGATCTACGACGCGCTCCTCCTCCTCCAGCACCGCGGCCAGGACTCCACCGGCATCGCGACGGCCGAGGCGAGCGGCGTCTTCCACATCCACAAGGCGCGCGGGCAGGTGCGCGAGGCGTTCCGCACCCGCGACATGCGCGCGCTGCTCGGCGACATCGGTCTCGGCCATGTCCGCTACGCGACGAAGGGCACGGCCTCCAGCGAAGAAGAGGCGCAGCCCTTCTACGTCAACGCCCCGTACGGCATCGTCCTGGTGCACAACGGCAACCTCACGAACACCCGCGAGCTCACGAGCGAGCTGTTCCACAAGGACCGCCGGCACCTGAACACCAGCTCCGACACCGAGCTGTTGGTGAACATCCTCGGCTCCGAGCTGCAGTCCGAGATCTCCGGCCCCGACCTCGACCCGGCCCAGGTGTTCCGCGCGGTCGCGCGCGTGCACGAGCGCGTCGAGGGTTCGTACGCGTCGATCGCCCTCATCGCGGGCTACGGACTCCTCGCATTCCGCGACCCGTTCGGCATCCGCCCCCTCATCCTCGGCAAGCGCCCGGCGGGCGGCAGTGGCGGTCGCGAGGAGTGGGTCGTGGCATCCGAGTCGCTCGTGCTCGAGAATGCGGGCTTCGAGGTCGTCCGCGACGTCGAGCCCGGCGAGGCCGTGTTCATCACGCTCGACGGCACGCTCCACGCACAGCAGTGCGCGGCGAACCCGACGCTCGCGCCGTGCTCGTTCGAGTACGTGTACCTCGCCCGTCCCGACTCCGTGATGAACGGCATCTCGGTGTACGAGGCGCGTCTGCGCATGGGCGAGCGCCTCGCCGACACGATCGCGAAGTACACCCCGCACGGCTCGATCGACGTCGTCATGCCGATCCCCGACTCCTCGCGTCCCGCCGCGATGCAGGTCGCGCGCAAGCTCGGCATCGAGTACCGCGAGGGCTTCTACAAGAACCGCTACGTGGGCCGGACGTTCATCATGCCCGGGCAGGCGGTCCGCAAGAAGAGCGTGCGCCAGAAGCTCAACGCGATGTCGACCGAGTTCCAGGGCAAGAACGTCCTGCTCATCGACGACTCGATCGTCCGCGGCACCACCAGCCGCGAGATCATCCAGATGGCTCGGGATGCCGGGGCGAAGAGCGTCACGTTCGCGTCGGCCGCTCCGCCGGTCCGGTTCCCCCACGTCTACGGCATCAACATGCCCTCGCGCCACGAGCTCGTCGCCCACGGCCGCACGATCCCGCAGATCGCGGAGGAGCTCGGCTGCGACTACCTCGTGTACCAGGAGGTCGAAGACCTCAAGGCCGCGATCATGGAGGGCAGCGACCTCGTCGACCTCGACATGAGCTGCTTCGACGGCCGCTACGTCACGGGCACCGTGTCGGAGGAGTACCTCGCCTGGGTCGAGGGCAGCCAGGAGTCTTGACCTCCCGCCGCGCGGGAACGGTCGTGTGGGCGGCGGCGGCCATCGTGCTGCTCGCCCTCACGCTCCGCATCGCCGTGGCGTCGCTGTCACCGCTGCTGACGGCGATTTCGCGCGACTTCCCGCTGCCCGCGGCGGTGGTGGGCCTCATCGGGATGGCACCGCCCGTGGCGTTCGCGCTGTCCGCGGTCGTGACCCCGGCCATCGAGCGGCGGGTCGGTCTGGAGCGCCTCGTCCTGATCGCCGCGGCGACCGCGGCGGCGATGCTCGGCCTCCGGGCCGTGGCGGTGGATGCCGGGACGCTCCTCGCCGCGACGGCGGGCGTGTTCGCGGCGGTAGGGGTGGCGAACGTGCTGCTCCCCGCCGTCGTGAAGAAGTACTTCCCCGACCGCGTCGGCCTGATGACCACCGTCTACTCGACGACGATGGCGGTCGCGACGTTCACGCCGCCGCTCGTCGCGGTGCCGCTGTCGGAGGCGATCGGCTGGCGCGGCTCGTTCGCGGTCTGGGCGTTCGTCGGGGTCGCGGCCGTGGTGCCCTGGGTGGTGACGGCCGTGCGGGCTCGGGCGGGTCGCGACGACATCGTCGAGGAGCCGCGCGCGTCGGTGCTGTCGCGCGTCGTGCGCGTGCCGCAGACCTGGGCGCTCGTGATCACGTTCGCCGTGAACTCGTCCGTGGCGTACGGCATGTTCGCGTGGATGCCGGCCATCCTCATCGACATGGCGGGTGTCGACGCCGCGACCGCGGGTGGACTGCTCGCCCTGTTCTCGTTCATGGGCCTGCCGGTGGCGCTCGTCGTCCCGGTGCTCGTGGCGCGCCTGCGCCGGACCGCGCCGTTCTACGCCGTGGCCGTGGTGAGCGGGCTCGCCGGGGTCGCGGGGCTGCTGTTCGCCCCCGCGGCTGCGCCGGTGCTGTGGGTCGTGCTGATCGGCCTACCGCCGCTGATGTTCCCGATGGTGCTCGTTCTGTTCGGGCTGCGCACGCGATCGCACGAGACCGCCGTGGCGCTGAGCGGGTTCGTGCAGGCGGCCGGCTACGGGCTCGCCGCGCTCACGCCGCTCGCGCTCGGCGTGACGCACGAGATCAGCGGGGGCTGGACCGCCGGGCTGCTGGTGCTGGGCGCCGTCATCGCGATCGTCATTCCCGCGGCCGTCGTGATGGCACGGTCGGAAACGATCGAAGCGGCGTGGGAACGCCGCCACGGTCGAGCGTGGTGAGAAGGGTTACGCCTTCTCGTCCTCGTACTCGTCTTCGTACTGGTCGGCCCACTTGTCGACGTACGCGTCTTCACCCGAAGCGGGTGCGCCGAGTTCGCGCTCGAGAGCGGAGTAGTTCACCGAGTAGGTGTCGTACTTCAGCTCACGGGCGATCTTGGTGTTCTTCGCCTTCTGACGGCCACGCCCCATGCGAGACCCCCTCACGATCGACGTCGAGGGCCGTGCTGCGGGCCCTGCGTATTGCGGTTCCGGACCGAGCCGGTAAGAGTAACAGCCAGGATATCACGGTGCTTTCTGACCCCGACTGCCGGCTGCCGACCGCCGGTGGTCGGAGCGAGGTCGGGCCGCGCGAGCAGAGGAGCCCTCTATGGCAGACAACACCCCCGCCCCGAAGCGCGCAGGAGCCGTGATCGCGGGCGTCGTCCCCGGGCAGTCGCCCCGCGTCCTGCGCGCCGCCGCTCGTCAGGCCGCCCTGGCGGGAACCGACCTCGTGATCGCGCACGTCGACACGACGCGCTTCGTCGCCTTCGAAGACCCGGACGGCTACGTGAACCCCTCCACGGTCGACCTCGCCGGGGCGGCGGCCCGCGCCGCCCTGATCGAAGTCCAGGCGGCCGCGGACGCGGCGCTCGCGGGCGAGACCGTGTCGTGGAGCGTGCGGCAGGTGATCGGCGACCCGGCGCTCGCGCTGATCCACCTCGCGGACGAGCTGGACGCGTCGCTGCTGGTCGTCGGCACGCGCAAGCGCGGGCTGGGGGAGTCGTTGCGCGAGTTCCTCACCGGTTCCGTCGCGGCGCGGCTCACCCACCGGCAGCACCGTCCCGTCCTGGTGGTCCCGCTGGGTGAGCCGCTCGCGCCCGAGGAGGAGCTCGTCTGGGAGTGACGCTCAGCCGCGCAGTGCGCGGGTGACCGCGTCGGACGCCTGGCGCAGCGCCGACTCGATGGCATCCACACCGGATGCCGTGAGCTCGCCGCCGCGAGCCACGTGGGAGCGCAACTCCGCACGGGCGCGCCCGCGGAACTCGGTGATCGCGGCGTCGGCGCGGTGCAGCTGCTCGCGGCTGCGTGTGCGCGAGTCGTCCGCGGGCTCCTTCTGCGCCTGCTCGCGTTCGTCGCGCGAGGCGGCGGCGAGATCGGCGCGGAGGCTGCGCATGGCATCCCGCACGCTCCCGCGGACCTCGTCGGCGATCAGCCGCACGCTGTCGGCGAGACCGGCCTGGATGCCCTCGAGGTCGCCCTCGCGCGCAGTGACCTCGGCGCGCCCGGCATCCGTGATCTCGTAGACGGTCTTGCGGCCGTCGACGGTCTTGGTGACCAGGCCCTCCTCCTCGAGCTTCGCGAGGCGGGGGTAGATCGTGCCGGCGGACGGCGAGTAGGTGCCGCCCGTGCGCTCGGTGAGCGCCTGCATGAGGTCGTAGCCGTGGCGGGGTCCCTCGGCCAGCAGGCTCAGGATGTAGAGGCGCAGATCGCCGTGCGAGAAGACCGGGGCCATCACCACTCCTCCTCTCCGGCGAGTTCGTCGGGGCGCAGGCCCGAGACGCCGCGACGGAGGACCGTGATCTCGCCCGAGACCGTGTTGGCGCGCACGTCGACGAACGATCCCGCGAGGGCGCCGGTCGACCCGGTGAAGTTCGTGGGTCCGTTGCCGGAGCGCACGTGTCCGTCGATCTGCACGCGTCCGCTCACCGAGCGCGCGACGTAGTTCGCGGGCAGCCCACGGTCGAGGCGGATCGTCGCCGAGCCGCTCACGGAGTTCAGGCTGATCGACTGCACCGTGCCGGTGGAGTCGACGAGCAGCGCGCCCGCGACCGTGTCGACCGAGGCCTTCGTGACGGCGCCGGTCGCGGCGATGTCGCCCGAGACGCTGTTCGCCGTAAGGGCACCCTGGAGCTCGCGCACCTGCACGTCGCCGGACACGGCGTTGAGGCTCACGTCGCCGACGAGCCCGTCGACCATGATGTCGCCCGAGACGGTGTTGAGCTTGGCATCCGTCCGGAGCCCCGACACCAGCGCACTCGCGCTCACGACGCCGAGCGTCAGGGCGACGGTGCGCGGGACGGCGACGCTCACCTCGGCCTTGGGGCCGCCGGCGCCGAAGTTGCGGAACACCTCGAGGAAGTTGTCCCACCGCAGCTGCGGGTGGTCGATCTCGAGGCGGCCGTCGTTCATCTCGATGCGCAGGTCTTTGACCGTGACGCCGTGCACCTCGATGCGGGCGCCGGGGTCGTCGTGCGCAATGACGTCGACCTGGCCTCCGACCAGGCCGATCTTCAGTTCACGCAGCCCGTCGACGTCGATGACCCGCGTCTCGCCCGGGTGGACGATCCATTTCTCCATGGCGATCTCTCCTCACTCACGATATATCGCGTTGTGTCGAGTATCGCGATATATCGTGAGTTCGTCAAGGGACTTTGGTCCGTTGGTGTGGCCCGGGCGCCGGGGCATGGCATCCAGATCACGTGAAGTGGACGACCGCACACGCGGTGGCCGTTCGCGACCTGTCCGCTCGCCCAGATCACGTGAAGTGGTCGACCGCACACGCCGTGGGTGTTCGCGGCGTGTCCGCTCGCCCAGATCACGTGAAGTGGATCACCGGCCGCCCCGGAAACGCCGGATGCCACGCCCTGGGGGAGGGACGTGGCATCCGGGGCGGGCGTACCCGCGGGGGGATGAGGGGAGTCGCGCACCCGAAACGCAGGCGCCCCTCTTCGGGGGTTAAACCGGCTTGCGACCGCTGATCAAGCGGAACAGCAGCACGATGAGCGCGATGAGGCCGACGATGATCGCGATCCAGAGGAGGAAGCTCGCGGCCTGGCTCAGTCCGCTGACGATCGCGATGACGATCGCCGCGACGATGATGATGATCAGGAAGATGTTCATGGGGGGCTCCTTGCTGTTTCCGCTGACGCGGCAACCGGCGAGTGGTTGACTTCAACGTTCCCACCCGGGCACGAGGATGGCCGGGGGGTTGACGTTTCTGGAAATTCGCTGTTAGTCCGTCGGACCGCTTGACCGGAAGACCCCGGATGCCACCTGTCAACCCCGCGCGTGAGCCGCGACGGCGCGTCGTAGCGTCGGGGCATCCGACGGAAGGAGACGGCCATGCCCCAGGGGCGAGGATCGAACAGCCTGAAGGACCCCGATCTGTACGAGGAGCTGCGGAAGCAGGGTGACTCGAAGGAGAAGGCGGCGCGCATCTCGAACGCGGCCGCCGCGCAGGGGCGCGGCAAGGTCGGCGCCCGCGGCGGCCACGCGGAGAACTACGAGGACCGCACCGTCGACGAGCTCAGGAAGCGTGCGAAGGAGCTCGGGATCACCGGGTACTCCGGCAAGAAGAAGGCGGAGCTGATCGACCTGCTCCGCAACCACTGACAGTGGCGCGTCTCATCCGGGTCCGTCCGTACGAGGATCCCGGGTTCCGCCGCGTCCGCTCCGGGTCCGGGTTCCGATTCGTGGACCATACCGGTGCCGCGGTGCCGGAGCGCGAGGCGGAACGGGCGCGGAGCCTCGTCATCCCGCCCGCCTGGCGCGAAGTGTGGATCGCGAAGCAGCCCAACGCGCACATCCAGGCGGTCGGAACCGACGAGGCCGGGCGGCGGCAGTACACGTATCACGCGGACTGGTCGAAGGGCCGCGACAAGGGCAAGTTCTCGCGCGCCCTGCAGCTGGCCGAGGCGCTGCCGCGGGCCCGCGCCCGCGTCACTCAGTCGCTGCGCCGCTCCGAGGCCGACCGGGAGCGCGTGCTGGCCGTGTCGTTCCGGCTGCTCGACCAGGTCGCCCCGCGCGTCGGGAACGCCCGCTACTTCGTGACGAACGGCAGCCGCGGGCTCACGACGCTGCAGCGGAGGGATGCCACGGTCGAGGGCGACCGCATCCGGTTGTCGTTCCCCGCGAAGAGCGGGAAGCGTGCCGAACTGTCGCTGCAGGACGCCGAGGTCGCGGCACTGATGTCGGAGCTCGCGACGGGACGTTCGCGTGCGGCCCTGCTCAGCTACCGTCGCGGACGCCGTCGCGTGCCCCTCACGCCGGGCGACGTGAACGCCTACGTGCGCGCGCTGACCGGTGGACCGTTCAGCGCCAAGGACTTCCGGACGCTCCGCGGCACGATCCTCGCCGCGGAGGCGCTCGCGAAGGCCGGAGTCGCTCCGACCAAGAACGAGCGCAAGAAGGTCGAGCTCGCCGCGGTCCGGGCCGCGGCGGAGGCCCTCGGGAACACCCCGGCCGTCGCCCGCTCGAGCTATATCGATCCGCGCGTGTTCTCCCTCTACCGGCGCGGTCACACGATGGAGCTGGGTGGGTCGAAGGATGCCGCGATCCGGCGCCTGATCCTGGGGGAGTGACCGCGCGCGGGCGCGTAGGGTGTCGAGCGTGGTGTCCTGGCGCGATCTCGTCTCGGTGGCCGTCGGTGGCGCGATCGGGACGGCGGTGCGTGCGGGCCTGACACTCGCGCTCGCGGGCGATCTCGGCCCCGCCCTCGTGCCGATCATCAACGTCGTAGGTGCGTTCGCGATCGGCGTCCTGTTCGGGATCCGGGCCCGGATGCCGATGTCGACCCGTGCCCAGAGGGCGCAGCTGTTCTTCGGCACCGGCGTGCTCGGCGGCTTCACGACGTACAGCTCGCTCGCCGTGGAGTCGGCCGACCTGTCGCTGCTGTGGTGGGGCGCGGTCACCGTGGTCGTCGGGACGTTTGCCGCGTGGCTCGGCGTGCTCCTCGGCCGGGGGCACCGCGTGCGCTGATCGGCTGCA
Source organism: Microbacterium sp. SLBN-111 (assembly GCF_049739645.1). Lineage (NCBI taxonomy): Bacteria > Bacillati > Actinomycetota > Actinomycetes > Micrococcales > Microbacteriaceae > Microbacterium > Microbacterium sp. SLBN-111. Next base: position 975,907 of record NZ_JBMGQH010000001.1, on the reverse strand, counting down.
TGCCGTGGACTCCCGCGGGCGCTGAGCGCTCCGACCCTTGCCGCACCCCCGGTCAAGATGGTACAAATGTGCCACTTGCCGACGTGGGCCCGCTGCGCCGGTGCCGACCCGGAGGCTCAACGATGACCGCCGTCCCCCGAATCGTCACGCTCGGAGCCCACGTGCTCGACACGATCGTCCAGCCCGTCGACGAGATCCCGCCCGGGCAGGGCTCTCTGCTCGTCGACGAGATCGTGATGTCGGCCGCCGGCCCCGCCGGAGGAACGGCGCTCGTGCTGAACAAGCTCGGCGCGCGCGTGATCACGAGCGGCGCCGTCGGCGACGACGTCGCGGGACGCGTGCTCCGCGGACTGCTGGCCGACGCCGGAATCGCCGTGGAACACCTGCGCACGGGGGAGCTGCCGACCTCGGCATCCGTTCTCCCCATCCGCTCGGACGGCTCGCGTCCCGCGCTCCACGTCGTCGGGGCCAACGCGCTCGCCGCCGATGTGGTGCCCTGGGAGGCACTCGCCGCCGCTGACCACGTGCACGTCGGGGCGCCCGAGCTCCTCGGACCCGAGAACGTCATCGAGATCCTCGACCACGCGCGCGCCAACGGGGCGACGACGTCGCTCGACTTCCTCATCGGCGGCGAGCAGGCGTTCTACGCCCTCATCGAGCCGCTGCTGCCATACACCGACTACATGCTTCCCAACGCGGAGCAGGCTCTCGGGTGGACGGGCGCCCCCGATCTGCACGCTGCCGCGCACGTCCTCGCCGAGGCCGGTGCACGCGTCGTCGCGATCACGAACGGCGGTGACGACATCGTGCTCGTCGAGGGCGACGACCTCGTCGACATCCCGATCGTCCCGGCCGTCCCGGTGGACACCAGCGGCGGCGGCGACGCGTTCTCCGCCGGGTTCGTCTTCGCGAAGCTCCGCGGACAGACCTCGGTCGAGGCGGCGCGCTTCGGCTCGGCCGTTGCGGCCCAGGTCGTCGCGGGCGTCGGCACCGACCACGGCACCTACGACGCGGCATCCATCGACGCGCTCCTCTCGGAGACCGCGCGGTGACGCCGGACGCCCGCGCCGCGATCGCCGACGCGTGCCGCGCGCTCGCGGCGGACGGGCTGGTGAAGGGGACGGCGGGCAACGTCAGCGTGCGCGTCGACGACGGGATCGCGATCACGGCGACCGGGGTGGTGTTCGCGCAGGCGACCGTCGACGACGTCTCGGTCGTCGACCACGACGGGCGGGTCGTGGTCGGTTCGCTCGCGCCGAGCTCCGAGCTCGGACTGCACCTCGCCGCGTACGCCGACGACGCCGTGGGGGCGGTCGTCCACACGCACGCGCCGGCCGCGATCGCCCTGTCGCTCGTGAGTGACCGCCTGCCGTGCATCCACTACCAGCAGCTCACTCTCGGCGGTGAGATCGAGGTCGTCCCGTTCGCGGTCTTCGGGTCGCCCGAGCTCGCGGCGAGCACCGGCGCGGCGCTGACGACGGCGAACGCCGCGATCCTCGCGCACCACGGCGCCGTCACGACCGGTCGCGACCTCGCCGATGCCGTCGCGAACACCGCGCTGCTGGAATGGGCGTGCGACATCTACCTGAGGGCGCGGGCCGTGGCAGCGCCGGCGGAACTCAGCCCCGAACAGCGGGCCGAGGTCGTGGCCGCCGCCGTCGCGACCGCCTACGGCCAGAAGCGGACCGTGTGAAATGGATGCCATGACCGCCACCACGTTCGACTCGCTCAGTCCGCTGGACGGCCGCGTCGTCGGAACGTTCCCCGTGCAGGGCGCGGACGAGGTCGCCGCCACCGTCGACCGCGCCCGCCGCGCCGCGGAGGAGTGGCGCGCCCTCGGGTTCTCGGGGCGCCGTCGGGCGCTCGACGCGTGGCGCCGCGACATCGTCGCGCACCTCGACGAGCTCATCGCGCTCGTGCGTGCCGAGACCGGCAAGCCCGCGGGTGACGCGCGTCTCGAGATCATGCTCGCGCTCGACCACCTCGCGTGGGCCGCGTCCCACGCCCGGCGGGTCCTGCGGCGGCGGTCGGTCTTCCCGGGGCTGCTGATGCTCAACCAGTCCGCCACCCTCGGGTACCTGCCGTACGGCGTGGTCGGCGTGATCGGTCCGTGGAACTACCCCGTCTTCACGCCCATGGGCTCGCTCGCGTACGCGCTCGCGGCGGGGAACGCCGTGGTGTTCAAGCCCAGCGAGTACACCCCCGCGGTCGGCGTGTGGCTGCGCGAGGCGTTCGTGCGGGCCGGGGGTCCGGCCGACGCGTTCGCCGTCGTCACCGGCCTCGGGCCCACGGGGGCGGCCCTGTGCCGCGCCGGGGTCGACAAGGTCGCGTTCACCGGTTCCACGGCGACGGGCAAGGCTGTCATGGCCGCGTGCGCCGAATCCCTCACGCCCGTCGTGATCGAGGCCGGGGGCAAGGACGCGCTCCTCGTGGACGAGGATGCCGACCTGGATGCGGCGGCCGAAGCGGCCGTGTGGGGCGCGTACTCGAACGCGGGCCAGACGTGCATCGGCATCGAGCGGGTGTACGTCCATACCGCCGTCGCCGGTCGGTTCGTCGACCGGGTCGCCGAGCTCACGGCGGACCTGCGGGCGGGCGTGGACGATGCGGCGCGCCTCGGCCCGCTCACGATGGCGCGGCAGGCCGACGTCGTGCGCGCACACGTCGCCGACGCGGTCGCCGCCGGCGGCCACCTGCGTGTGGGCGGCCTCCCGCCCGAGGGCGCGGTGATCCCCCCGATCCTCCTCACCGACGTCGACGAGCGCTCGACGGCCGTCCGCGAGGAGACCTTCGGGCCGACGCTGGTCGTGAACCGGGTGGCATCCATGGACGAGGCCATCCGGCGGGCGAACGCCGTCCGTTACGGCCTCTCCGGATCGGTGTTCTCGCGCCGACGCGGGAAGGAGCTCGCGATGCGCCTGCGCGGCGGCATGGTAGCGATCAACGCGGTGATCGCGTTCGCCGCCGTCCCGGCGCTGCCGTTCGGCGGCGTGGGCGACTCGGGTTTCGGCCGTATCCACGGCGCCGACGGCCTGCGCGAGTTCGCCACGGCGAAGGCCATCACGCGGCAGCGGTTCCGGCTGCTGACCCTGACGACGATGCGGCGCAGGCCCGGCGTCGACCGGATCGTGGACCGCATCATCCGCGCGCTGTACGGCTGAGCGGAGCGGCGGATTCAGAAGAGCTTCGCGTCGAGCGTCTTGAAGTACCCGCGACGAAGAGAGCGTTCCGCGCTGAGCTTTTCCGTCGAGAAGAAGTCTCGCTCTGTCGCCGAAAGGCCCTGCGCCTCGATCTTCGCCCTCAGAAGAGCGAGCGTGCAACACAAGTCGGCAGCCTGGAACAGGCTGTAGTCCGCAGGCGAGACTCTGCGCACCTCGGCGGAGCCGAGCAAGGCGCTCAGCACGCTGTTCACCAGGTTGGTGATCTCCTTCTGGCCGTTGTCGTAGTAGACGACGATGCGGTCCCAGGAGGCGAAGAAGTCGTAGTGCTGCCGTACGAAAGCTCCGAGTTGTCGGGACATCTCGGTGATCAATCGGTCGGAATCGGCGAGGTCACGTTTTGAGAACACCCATGACGTGTGTTGGATCTTGCAGAGCCTCACGAAGTCCACGAGTACGCGGAAGATCGAACGGCGGTCTTTCAGGTCCATCCACCGATAGTCCTGTTCGCGGCGGATGAGGGGGCCCGTGTGTATCGCGTGATCCAGTGGAAGTCCGCGATCGATCAATGCGCCATGGATCTTGTCCAGGTGGGCGCCGATGTCTTCATCCTGATCGTGAAAGACCATGCTCAGGACGTAATAGGGCGAGTGTCTCTCGTAGGGTCCGAAGTCGCCGGACTCGTCGATGAAGATGCTCAGCTCGCGCACATGGCCCCCAAAAACTTCAGGCGGGCATCGCCCGCCTGAAGTGTGTGACGAGGGATGTCCCCGTCTAAAGGGTGGACCACGGCCTCGCGGCCAGCCCAGGCTCGCACTCTAGCATCCCCCGGGTGAGGGGCCTCAGCGCACCGAGCGCACCCGCAGGATCATCACCGAGCCCACGATCCCGGCGATGCCGCTCGCGATGAACAGGCCCGTGAAGCCGCCGAACAGCACGACGGCCCCGGCGCCCAGGAGCGGTCCGAACGCCTGCGGACCCGCCTGCGCGATGTTCATCAGGCCGACGTCCTTGCCGCGACTCTCAGCGGACGGCAGCACCTGCGTGGCGAGCGCCTGGTCGACCGCGAAGAAGCAGCCCTGGCCGAGTCCCAGGAGCACCGCCCCCACGATGGCGGTCGCCTCCGCAGGCGCGACCGCGAGCAGCAGCGCCGCGAGCGACTGGGCGATGCCGGAAGCCAGCACGAAGACCCGCCGCCGACCGAGCACGTCGCTGAGCTTCCCGAACCCCAGCGACGCGACGATCGTCACGACCATGTAGATGACCGTCGTGAAGACCAGGAACCCGGTCGGGTCGTCCATTCGCAGGGCGAAGGTGAAGAAGTACAGCAGCATCGTGGTCGCGATCGCGTTGCTGAGGTTGATCAGGACGCGACTGACCACGGTCCACACGAAGTCGGGGTGCTGGCGCGGGTCCACCCAGATCGACGACAGGATCGCGCCGAGCGTGAGCGGGCCGAGCATCGCGGCCTCGTCGGGCGTCAACGGCACGTCGTGCAGGCGCAGCAGGAACGGGATCGCGAGCACCACCGCGCTCACCGCGAGCGCGAGGTACCCCGACGCCGTGGTCGTGAACACCGCCGTCACCAGCACGATCCCCAACAGGATGCCGAAGGCGTTCGGCGCAGAGATCCAGCCCGACACCAGTCCGCGCTGGTTCTCCGGCACGCGGTCGGCCATGACCGCGGTGAGGGCGGCGGATGCCATGCAGAAACCGAGCATCGTCACGGTCCACCAGATCACGGTGCCGACCGTTTCGGTCTGGATGCCGAGGAGCGCGAGGCCCGCCCCGACCAGCAGCACGCCGGCGAGAATCCACGGTCGGCGGCGTCCGAACCGCGAGCGGGTGCGGTCGCTCAGCGCGCCGACGATCGGGTACGCGACGACGACGAACGCTCCGGCGATCGCGCTGACGATGCCGTAGGCGACGAGCGACGCCAGCCAGTCCTCGGAGGTGTTCTGTGCCTCGATCTGCAGCGGCAGCAGCACCTGCACGGGAACGAGCTGAGCCATCCACAGGCCGAGCCAGACGCCGGCGAAGGCGGCGATCCAGCCCGCACGGACCGGACGCGTCGGTTCCGCGTAGGCCCCCAGCGTCGAGTGGTGCTCGGCGGCGGTCATGACAGACCGAGCCGTCGGGCGCGCCGGGGAGGACGGCGGGAGTGGTGGGAGCGGATCACGGGCGGCCCTTCTGTCGATCACGGCATCGGGATCAACTATTGGGTCACTTTATTGCACAAACGTGCGGCCTTTTGTATCGAGAGTGTGAATTCGCCTCGCGGTCTCGAAATCCGGACCGAGAAACCTGTACATTTGCGCCAACTACTCGGTGATCGGTGCCGCGTCGCCCAGGGAAGAGGTGGCGGCGAGGGACACGAAGCCGATGAGGGCCGCGCGCAGGGCGTGCGCGAGCGACTGATACTGGACGACCTCGGAACGGGCGATGCGATGCAGGGTGTAGCCGTCGATCAGGGCCACCACCGCGGCGGCGGCGTGGGGATCGTTCACGCCGTGCGTGCGCAGGACGGCGCCCGCGATCTGGCGGGTCTCGTCGAGGATGCGTTCGACGTGGACGCGCAGCGCCGGATGCCGCGACGCGAAGAGGTAGATCTCGAACTGCGCGACGGCGTTCTCGTCGGACTGCTGCCGAACGATCTCCACGAACTCGTCGATCGCGGCGCCCGTGCCGCCGGTGTTCGTCTCGAGCAGGGCCCGGAACTCCTGGAGGCGCTCGAACTCGGCGGCCATGGCGTGCGCGACCGCTTCGCCGATCATGTCGTCGAGGGAGTCGAAGAAGTACGTCGTCGACGAGTGCGGCACCCCGGCGGCCGCGGCCACCGACCGGTGCGTGACGGCCGAGATGCCCTTCTCCGCGATGATCTCGAGCGTCGCGTTCAGCAGCAGCTCACGGCGTGCGCGCCCCCGCGCGCGCATCGATCGCGTCGTCGTCTCGCTCACCGCGTCCTCCTCGTCGACCTCCTCGGCCGACCTCGCACCCGAATTGGAGCAAGCCTATGACCGCTGCCGTGACTCGCCCCGAACCCGAGGTCGACGTCGTCATCGTCGGCGCCGGCCTGTCCGGGCTGACGGCCGCCCACCGTCTCCGGCAGTTCGGTCTGTCGGTGCGCGTGTTCGAGGCCGCCTCCCGGGTCGGCGGGCGCGTGGCATCCGCCGATGTCGACGGGGTCCACGTGGATCTCGGCGGCACGTTCGTCGGTCCCACGCAGGATCGCATCCTCGCTCTCGCCGACGAGATGGGGGGTCGCGCGCTACCGGACCTACGCCGCGGGCGAGAACGTCATCCGCTGGCGCGGGCGCCACCGTCGCTACCGGGGCACCGTTCCGCCGGTGGGGGCCGGGCTGCTCGACGTCGGCCGCATCCAGCTGTCGCTGGACCGCCTGGCTCGGACGGTTCCGCTCGGCGATCCGGCCGCCGCTCCCCACGCGGCCGACCTGGATGCCGAGAGCCTCGGTTCGTGGCTGACCCGCTCCCGCGCGTCGGCCGCCGCGCGCGACCTCATCGCGATCGCCGGGCGCACGACGTGGGGGTGCGAGCCCGAGGAGATCTCGCTGCTGCACGTCCTGCACTACATCCACCAGGCCGGGGGCCTGTCGTCGATGCTCGACACCGAGGGCGGCGCGCAGGAGGAGCACTTCGTCGAGGGGTCGCACGAGATCGCCGCCCGCCTCGCGCGCGGACTCGGGTCGGCGCTCCGCCTGGATGCGCCGGTCCAGCGGATCGAGACGTCCGCGGAGGGTGTCGTCGTCGCGACCGCCGACGAGAGCGTCGCGGCGCGCACCGTCATCGTGGCCGTGCCGCCGGCGCTCCGCGAGCGCATCCGGTTCGCGCCGGCTCTGCCGCCTCGCTACGCGCAGCTGTCGCAGCGTTGGCCCGCCGGAGTGCTGTCGAAGGCCTACGCGATCTACGACGAGCCGTTCTGGCGGCGGCGCGATCTGTCCGGCCAGGGGCTCTCCGACACGGGACCGGTGTTCATCACGTTCGACGCGAGCCCGCCCGGCGACAACGTCCCGGGCGTGCTCCTCGGCTTCATCGGCGCCCGTTACGCGCGCGAGTGGGACGACCTGCCCCCGGCGGAGCGTCGCGCACGCGCCCTGTCCTCGTTCGCGGATCTCTTCGGTCCTCGGGCCCTGGATGCCACGGGCTACGTCGACCAGCGCTGGGGTGCCGAGCCGTGGGTCGGGGGAGGGCCGACGGCGGCGCCGGGGCCGGGCGTGGTCGCGCCGTACGCGTCCGCGCTGGCGGAGCCGGTGGGGCGCATCCTCTGGGCCGGCACGGAGACGGCGTCCCGGTGGACCGGCTTCCTGGACGGGGCGGTGCGCGCGGGGGAGCGCGCCGCCCTCGAGGCGCGGCGGATCGTCGACGCCTCCGCGAGTGACACCGACACGACGGGAGACGCCGCATGATCTGGCGCCGCGAGTACACGCACCTGACCACCGCGACCGCCGAGGCGGTGTGGAAGCGGTGGACCACCCCCGAGGACTGGGCGATCGACGACCCCGACCTCCGCGAGGCGACGTTCCCGGTTCCGGTCCGCGTCGGGGCCGTCGGTCGCGTCGTGAACCACGGCACTCCACCGCAGAAGATCGTGTTCACCGAGCTGCAGCCCGGCTTCGCGATGAACTTCCGCATCGGTCTGCCGGGGGCCTCGCTGTCGTTCCCGCACCGGATGCAGGCGACCCCGAACGGCCTGTCCGTCACGCACGCCGTCGAGATCTCGGGTCCGCTCGCGCCGGTGTTTCGGGTTCCTGGTCGGCCGCTCCATCGCGGCCGGGCTGCCCGCGGTGGTGCGACTGGTCACGACGAACGCCCTCGCGGATTCGGGCGAGATCGCCATCGAATGACGGCACATTTGTGCAACAATAGCCGCGAGTGACGACGACGTCACCGGAGCAGGAGATGAAATGGCCGCGCGATACGACCTGGCGAAGGTCAAGCTGGGCGCCCTGATGACCGACCCGGATGCCGAGGCCATCATCCTCGACGTCATCCCCGATCTGAAGAAGAGCCCGACGTATCTCGTCGCGCGCACGCTCACGGCGAGCGCCGCGCTGCAGCTCGCCGCGGCGCAGCTCGGGGCGGAGAAGGCGGCAGAGCTCCGCCGCCGCGTCGAGGCGCTCGAAGCCTGACGTCGCGCCCGCACGGTCGGCGCGCGGCGTTCGCGTAGATTGACGGCGTGACGCCCCTCGTCTTCCTCGCGGTCGTCGTGGCCGGTGGACTCGGCGCGGCCACGCGCTTCGTGCTGGACGTCGTCGTGCGACGCCGAACCGGTGATCGGTTCCCGTGGGGGATCCTGGTGGTGAACCTCACCGGCGCGTTCGCGCTCGGGCTGGTCACGCCGCTCGTCGTGGACGAGGCGTGGCGATGGATCGTCGGCACCGGTTTCCTCGGCGGGTACACGACGTTCAGCGCGGTCGCGGTGACGACGGCGCTGCTCGCGGAGGAGGGGCGCACGCGCGCCGCGACCTCCTACGCGATCGCCTCCTTCGCGGGATCCGTCCTGGCGGCCGGACTCGGCCTCGCCCTGGGCCACCTTCTGTAACGGGTCGCTGATAGCGGTCTCGCGGCCGCCGGTGCGCCCCGGAGCGCGTGGGATACTGAGGCTCGATACAGTCCTGTATCGGACGGGTGCCCGTGGCATCCGTCGTCGGCCGACCGAAGGGCCTCCGCGTGTCGTACCTGGCCGTGCTCAGCCTGCGCAACCGCGCGCTCATCGCCCTCGTCACGATCGTCGCCGCCGTCTTCGGCGGCCTGGCGCTGACGAACCTCAAGCAGGAGCTCATCCCCTCGATCGAGTTCCCGCAACTCGCGGTCGTCACGACCTACCCGGGCGCCTCGCCCGAGGTCGTCGAAGCCGACGTGTCGACGCCGATCGAGGGCGCCATCCGCGGGGTCGAGGGTCTCGAGTCCACCACCGCGACGAGCACGACGAACTCCTCGATCGTGTCGGCCTCCTTCACGTACGGCACCGATCTGGCCGCCGCGCAGCAGAAGATCCTCGCGGCGATCGCGCGCATCAAGGACCAGCTCCCCGACTCCGCGGACACGACCGTCGCGTCGGCCAGCATCGACGACTTCCCCGTCATCCAGCTCGCCGTCACGGGCTACTCGGACGCGCAGAACATCCAGTCGACGCTCGAGACGGTCGTCGTCCCGGCGCTCGAGGACGTGAAGGGGGTCAACGCCGCGCAGGTGGTCGGTGGCACCGGTCAGCGCGTCACCATCACCCCCGACCCCACGCGCCTGGCAGAGAAGGGCTTCAGCCAGCAGGCGATCAACGACGCCCTCGAAGCCAACGGCGTGCTGTTCCCGGGCGGCTCGATCACCGAGAACGACCAGACCCTCACGGTCCAGACGGGCGCCAAGCTCACCAGCGTCGACGAGATCTCCGCACTTCCGCTCGTCCCGACGGATGCCGCACAGGCGGCCGCCGGCGCGACGACGATCGCCGATGTCGCGAGCGTGGCCCAGCAGTCCGACCCGGTGACGACCCTCTCGCGGGTGAACGGCCAGCCGGCGCTCACGATCGCCGTGACCAAGCTCCCCGCCGCCAACACCGTCGACGTCTCGAAGGCCGTGCTCGCCGCGATCCCCGACCTCGAGTCGTCGCTCAACGGCGCCACCTTCACGGTCGTCTTCGACCAGGCGCCGTTCGTCGAGCAGTCGATCGAGGCGCTCGCGCAGGAGGGTCTCCTCGGACTCGCGTTCGCCGTCCTCGTCATCCTGATCTTCCTCATGTCGGTGCGCTCGACGCTCGTGACGGCCATCTCGATCCCGACCAGCGTCCTGGTGACCTTCGTCGGGCTCCAGGCCTTCGGCTACTCGCTCAACGTACTCACCCTCGGGGCGCTCACGATCGCGATCGGACGCGTCGTCGACGACTCGATCGTCGTCATCGAGAACATCAAGCGGCACTACGTCGGCGACGCCGAGAAGATCCCGACCATCGTGCGCGCTGTGCGCGAGGTCGCCGCCGCGATCACGGCATCCACGATCACCTCGGTCGCCGTCTTCCTGCCGATCGCGTTCGTCGGTGACGTCACCGGTGAGCTGTTCCGCCCGTTCGCGCTCACGGTCACGATCGCGATGACCGCTTCGCTCCTGGTGTCCTTGACGATCGTGCCCGTGCTCGCGTCGTGGTTCCTCAAGCCGGGGAAGGTGATCCGGGATGCCGAGGGCGCCCCCGTCGACCCCGAGTCGCCGACCGCGCCGCCCTCGCGTCTGCAGAAGGCGTACGTCCCGATCCTCAGCTGGACCCTCCGGCACTCGTGGGTGACCCTCGGCCTCGCCGTTCTCGTGCTCGCCGGGACCGTGGCATCCGTCCCGCTGCTCAAGACCGACTTCCTCGGCGACTCGGGCCAGAACACGTTCACCGTGACGCAGAAGATCGGATCGGCGCCGAGCCTCGCGGCCGAGGACACCGCCGCGCAGCGCGTCGAGGCCGTCCTGCGGGACGTGCCGGGTGTCGAGACCGTGCAGACGTCGATCGGCTCCAGCGGCTCGGCCCTGCGCGACGCCTTCTCCGGCGGCGGCTCGGGCATCACGTACTCCATCACGTCCGAGGCGGGCGTCGACCAGGTCGACCTGCGCGCGCGTGTGCGCGACGCGGTGTCCGGGATCGCCGACGCCGGCGACATCGAGGTCAGCGCCCAGGGCAGCGGCTTCGGCTCGAGCGACATCACCGTCGACGTCACGGCCGCGGACGGCCAGGGGCTGCAGCAGGCCGCCGACGCGGTCGTCGCCGGATTGCAGGGTCGCGACGGCATCGGGCAGGTCACGAGCAGCCTGTCGGCCTCGCTGCCGTTCGTCTCGGTGAAGGTGGACCGGGATGCCGCGGCCGAGCGCGGGCTGTCCGAGCGCACCGTCGGTGCCCTGGTGTCGGGCGCGATGCAGCCGCGCCAGGCCGGCACCGTCGAGATCGACGGGCGCGGCGTGAGCGTCTACATCGCGTCGCAGGACCCGCCGACCACCGTCGACACGCTCAAGGCGCTCGAGATCCCCACCGCCCGGGGTGCAGTGCGCCTCGACCAGATCGCGACGGTGGAGACGAGCCAGACGCCCCCGAGCATCACGACCTCGCGCGGCCTGCGGACCGCCACGGTGACCGTCACCCCGACGACTGACAACCTCAGCAGCTCCTCCGCGAGCGTGCGCGAGGCCCTCGCCGACGTGTCGCTCCCCGACGGCGCGACCGCGAAGCTCGGCGGCGTCGTGACGAACCAGCAGGACGCGTTCGGCCAGCTCGGTCTCGCGCTGCTCGCGGCGATCCTCATCGTCTACGTCGTGATGGTCGCGACGTTCAAGTCGCTGCGTCAGCCGCTCGAGCTGCTGGTGTCGGTGCCGTTCGCCGCGACCGGCGCGATCCTCATGCTGCTGATCACGGGCGTGCCCCTCGGGGTGGCCGGCATGATCGGCGCGCTGATGCTCGTCGGCATCGTCGTCACGAACGCCATCGTCCTGATCGACCTGGTGAATCAGTACCGCGCGAGAGGACTCAGCGTCTTCGAGGCGACGGTCGTGGGCGGCTCACGCCGACTCCGTCCCATTCTCATGACCGCGCTCGCCGCGATCTTCGCGCTCGTGCCGATGGCGCTGGGGATCACCGGGCACGGGGGATTCATCTCGCAGCCGCTGGCCGTCGTGGTGATCGGCGGGCTCGTGTCGTCGACGTTCCTGACGCTGCTCGTGCTGCCGACGCTGTACAACCTCGTCGAGGGAGCACGGGAGCGCCGTACCGCTCGGCGCGCGGCGCGGTCGACGCCGGCCGCAGTCGAGGTCGAGCCGACGACGGACGAGCACCCGCTGAGCCGGCGAGAGCTGCGCGAGCGCCACTGACGATCGCGGGACGACGCCGCACCGCGCTCACGCGGCCGCGGCGGACCGGGCGCGACCCGAGGGTCGTGGGGCTGACGGGCGTGCCCGCGAGGACCGTGCGGGTGTCGGGTGTGCGGGTGATGGGCGTGCCGGTGAACCAGGCGGCCACGGCCGCGACGCCGGTGGCGGGGATGCCGATGAACGGTGACGCGGCGGCGAGGGTGTGGCCGGTAGCGACCGGCTCGCGGCGTGCGACGGCGACGGCGGGGTCTTCTGCGGCCGCGACCGGACGCGCGTGAGCGCCGGTCAGGCAGTGCGTGAAGATCCCGGACCATGTGAACATCGCGCTGAAGGCGATGACCTCGAACAGGGCGAGGTTGATCGTCGAGGTGACGAACAGCCAGGCGCCGGCGAAGAGGAAGACGAACACCAGTGACGTGGCGATCGGGAGACGCTTGGGCAGACGGTGGAGGAGGAAAGGCGAGGTGAGCAGGAGCGCCGCGAAACCGAGGACCATCATTCCGGCGACCTTGTCGTGCAGGTCTTTGTTGGTGTTGAGCGGAATGCATCCGACGAGGGCCAGATTCACGCCGATCACGGTGAGGAAGAATGCCGCGGCGGTGGGAGCGCCGCGCCGTCCCGCGCGCCGCCCGAGGTGACGGAGATCACGCCGCACGCGGACGGCGTAGACGACGACGAGCGATCCGCCGACCTTGAGCGTGGTGTTGAAGAATGCCGCCGAGAGGTCGTGGAAAGTGCCGAGCTCGCTGAAGTGCAGCTGCCACCACAGCGGATCGCTCGTGGTGAGGATCGACGCCAGGATGCCGCCGACCAGCACGACGAGCACGAGACCCGCGAGGTGCATCGTGGGGATCGCGTCGAAGCGACGGGTGACACGCCGCGCGAAGGTGGGGAGGGCGGCGGAGGGGACGGCGGGACGGACCGCAATGCTCATCTCGGGCACTTTCGTCGTGGACGGGTTGGGTGTCCCCCCACACCGCGAGACCCCCGGCCCCCGTCGGCTCATTCGGGTTTGAGCCGAGGGAACGATGGTCCTCGGTCTCCCCGGCGGCGACGGAATCCGTCAAGGGAATGGTAACTTTCCCGACGGTCGCTTAGGAAAGGTCTTGCCTGCGAATTCCCCAGATCGTATGCGAAATTCATTGTCCCCCATTTGGGGGACAAGACCCTCATGCGCGGTAGGAAACACCCCATTCGCGACGCAATTCTCCGCCCGGTTCGAGGGCGATGAGATCCAGTCCGGTCGCAAAGGCGTTCGAGGGAGCGGTCATCGGTTCGATGGCGACCGCGAGGGGATTCCCCGGGTACCGGTCGGTGGTGAAGACCTGCGCCCACGGGAAGCCGGCATCCTGCCAGAGTTCGACGCGACGACCATCGGGCGCCGTGAGGGTGTGGCGCGTGCGGCCATCGGCATCCCGGTCGAATCCCCGATAGGCGTTGTCGAGCGAGACGTCGCCCAGACGCCGGCCTTCGCGGAGGTCGGTCGCGTCGTCGACGGGGACCTCGTCGACGGGCAGTTTCCGGTCGTCGAGTACGAGCGTCGAGGTACCGGTGGACCGGATGACGAGGTCTTCGGTGGGCACCCCGCCGATCTGCAGATACGGATGGATGCCGAGCGCCACCGGCGCGGTCGCGGCGCCGACGTTTTCGATCACGTGCTCGACGTGCAGGCCGTCGACGAGGAGGGTGAAGATCACGCGCGTGCGCAGGTGAAACGGGTAGCCGGTCTGCGGGACGACGTCGGCGGTGAGCACGAGCCGGTCGTCGGTCTGCTCGGCGGCCGTGTAGGAGCCGAAGCGGAGGAGCCCGTGGCTGGCGTTGCCGAACGCGGGCTCGCTGATCGCGAGCTGCCGCTCCGCGCCGCCGAAGGTGTACTTCCCATCCCGGATGCGATTCGGCCACGGGACCAGAACGACCCCGGATGCCGCCGGCGTGGGCACGTCGTCGGCGTAACGCGGTACGAGGTCGACGCCGTCGACCGTCAGCGCGCGGAGGGCGGCGCCCACCTGCGCGATCTCCGCCGAGGAGCGGGGGCCCTGCAGGCGGAAGCGGTGGCCGGTGGGGTCGGCGGTCATGAGGCGGCCTTTCGAGAGCGGGGCGGGCGTTGCAACCAGGGTCGCAGGAGACGTGTCACCCAGGGAAGCACCGCGTAGGTCATCACCGGGGTGAGCAGCAGTGTCGTGCCGAGGACGCGCAGCGGCAGCGGAACCTCGGTGAATCCCGGGATGAACCCGAGCAGCCAGCTGGCGAGCAGATTCGTGGGGAAGAAGCCGATCCAGATCGTCACGGCCTGCTTCCACCGGGGCGGCGCGACCGGGACCGGTTGCTGGACCGTCTGGGTCGTGGCATCCGTCGGCTCGAGGACCGAACCGAACGGGGCGTCGAACCATCCCTCGATGCCGGTGCGCCGCTCGACGCGCTCCTCGCGCGCGAACGGGCGGCCGGAGTCCAGCCACCACCGGCGCTGCGAGGACGTCTCCCAGCCCTCGAGGGTGGTGATGTCGCGGAAGCGGTACAGCATGTACCAGAGGTCGCTGTCTTCGCCCGCGCGCACCCAGCCCGAGCCGAGAAAGCCCGGGAAAGCGGTCGCGAGGTCGGTGCCGGCCTGCATCCAGGAGGTCGCTTCGGCGGTGCGCGTCGGGTCGATGCGCCGCTCGATCGCCACCGTGATGGGGTGGGCGTCGGTGTCTGCCATGGTTCCATCTTCGGTCAGCGGCGGGGCGTCGTGCCGTGGCCAGCGCGGCGCCGGGGTGGGTGTGTCCCGCTTTGTGCGGGTAGCCGGGTGGGGTGTGTCCCACTTTGTGCGGGTAGCCGGGTGGGGTGTGTCCCACTTCGTGCGGGAATCGGCGGTCGAATGTGCACGAAGTGGGACATGGGGCGGGGTGGGGCGTGGAGCGGTGCGGGGCGGGGCGGCGTGCGGGGGAGGGGTGTCCCACTTTGTGCGGAAATCGGTGGTCGAATGTGCACAAAGTGGGACATGGATGCCATTCCCAGGAGCGACCTGTAACGTTGAGAGGTCGGCTCTGGACACCGCACTGTGTGCGGATGGGTTTGTGAGTCCAAGGGGCCGATGGAGGGAACGCGATCGCGTTCTCGACCATCACTAGTGAATGGCCCCCGGCCGACGGATGTCCGGGTTGCACCGCCGTGCGGTGCCGCTGTTTCGCGCAAACAGAACCCAGAAGGACACCCATGCCCAAGAACAAGAAGCCGGCCGGCGGCCGCGCCGCGAAGAACTTCGAGCCGCGCTACGGCGCGAAGACCTCGTTCCAGGACCGCAAGCGCCGTCCCGGTACCGAGGCGCCTGCCAAGCCCGGCAGCAAGAGCCCCAACCACCGCGGCTACCGCGCCCCCGAGGCCGACACCGCGCCCGCGAAGCGTCGCTGGACCTCGCAGGAGCGCGCCGGCCGCGACGAGGCTCGTGGCATCCGCAACCACGCCCGCGGTGACGAGCGTCCGGCCCGGTCGTTCGATCGTGACGAGCGTCCGCGTCGTTCGTTCGAGGACCGTCCTGCCCGGTCGTTCGAGCGTCGTGACGAGCGTCCTGCGCGTGACGACCGTCCCGCGCGGTCGTTCGACCGCGGCGAGCGCCCTGCCCGTTCGTTCGATCGTGACGAGCGTCCGCGTCGTTCGTTCGAGGACCGTCCGGCTCGGTCGTTCGAGCGTCGTGACGAGCGTCCCGCGCGTGACGAGCGTCCTGCTCGGTCGTTCGACCGCACGGACCGTCCTGCTCGTTCGTTCGATCGTGACGAGCGTCCGCGTCGTTCGTTCGAGGACCGTTCGGCCCGCTCGTTCGACCGCCGTGACGAGCGTCCTGCGCGTGACGAGCGTCCTGCTCGTTCGTTCGACCGCACGGATCGTCCTGCTCGTTCGTTCGATCGTGACGAGCGTCCGCGTCGTTCGTTCGAGGACCGTCCGGCTCGGTCGTTCGAGCGTCGCGATGAGCGCCCCGCCCGCGAGGATCGTCCGGCTCGGTCGTTCGAGCGTCGCGATGAGCGCCCCGCTCGCGAGGACCGTCCTGCCCGTTCCTTCGAGCGCCGCGAGGACCGTCCCCGCCGCAACGACGGCCCCAACCGCTCCGACTGGAACGCTTCGCCGAAGCGTTCGGCCGAGCACGAGGAGCGCGTCGACGTCGTCCACGAGCGTCTTCAGGCGGAGGCCGTGGATGCCGCGACCGTCGCCGAGGCGAGCTTCGCCGACCTCGGGCTGGGCGACAACATCGTCCGCGCGCTCGCCGGTCTCGGCGCTGCGAGCCCCTTCCCGATCCAGGCCGCGACCGTGACCCCGATCCTCGAGGGTCGCGACGTGCTCGCGCGCGGTCGCACCGGCTCGGGCAAGACCATCGCGTTCGGCGCCCCGCTCGTCGAGAGCATCCTGCGCGCCCAGGCGGGCAAGCGCCGCGAATTCGGGCGTGCCCCGAAGGCGCTCATCCTGGCGCCGACGCGCGAGCTCGCGCTGCAGATCGACCGCACCGTCCAGGTCATCGCGCGCAGCGTCGGCCTGTTCACCACGCAGGTCTACGGCGGTGTGCCGCAGGCGCGCCAGGTCGGCGCGCTCAAGAAGGGCGTCGACATCGTCATCGGGACGCCCGGCCGCATCGAGGACCTCCTCAACCAGGGCAAGCTCGACCTGTCCGACGTGAGCATCGCGGTGCTCGACGAGGCCGACCACATGTGCGAGCTCGGCTTCCTCGAGCCGGTGCAGCGCATCCTCCGTGCGACCGCGGACGGCAGCCAGAAGCTGCTCTTCTCGGCCACGCTCGACCGCGAGGTCGCCGCGCTCGTCGACGAGTTCCTCGTCGAGCCGGCCGTCTACGAGGTCGCCGGTGAGGACCAGGACTCGGGCACCATCGACCACCGTGTGCTCGTCATCGACCACCGTGACAAGGCCGAGATCCTCGGTTCGCTCGTCGACCGCGAGGGCAAGACGCTCGTCTTCGCGCGCACCCGTGCGTACGCCGAGATGCTCGCCGAACAGTTCGACGAGGCCGGCATCGCTGCGGTCGCCCTGCACGGCGACCTGAACCAGCAGAAGCGCACCCGCAACCTCGAGAAGCTCACCTCGGGCCGCGTGAACGTGCTCGTCGCCACGGACGTCGCCGCTCGTGGCATCCACGTCGACGACATCGACCTGGTCATCCAGGCCGACGCTCCCGATGAGTACAAGACGTACCTGCACCGCTCCGGCCGTACCGGTCGCGCCGGTCGCCGGGGCACGGTGGTGACGCTCATCACGCGTCAGCGCCGCCGGCGCATGACCGAGCTGCTCGACCGCGCCGAGATCGAGGCGCCGTTCGAGGAGACGCAGCTCGGTGACGACGTCATCGAGGAGCTCGCGGGTCGCCAGCTCTCCGACGTCACGTCCTGAGCCTCCCCGTCGAGAGCCCCGTCCGCCGTGTGCGGGCGGGGCTCTCGCGTTCTCAGAACAGGGTGGGCTCACTCGCCGGCGCGACGGAGGGGCGAGCGGATGCCGTCGACCCGGTGGTGCGCACGGGGCCGAGCCGCGGCGCGGTCGCGGTGCGGCTGGCGAGTCCGGGTTGGGGCCTGCCGCGCGGGTGGTCGTCCTCGTCCCACCCGTCGAGCCGGTGCATCCGCAAGAGGGGCTGCACGCGTTTGCCGAGCCACCGCCGGTACGCCTGGGGCGCCTGGACCGACACCCCGGGGTACAGGCCGCGGTACGACGACACGAGCTCCGGATGCTCGCGTTCGAGCCATTGCAGGAACCACTCCTTGGCGCCGGGCCGCAAGTGCAGCGCGCCGTAGACGACCCGCGGCGCACCGGCGGCACGGATGCGGGCGAGGGCGTGGTCGAGCGCCGCGACCGAATCGGTCAAGTGCGGGAGGATCGGCATGAGGAACACCGTCACGCGGAAGCCCGCGTCGGTGGCGGCGCGGACGGTGTCGAGGCGTGCCTCCGCGGTGGGCGTCCCGGGCTCGAGCGACCGCTGCAACGTGTCGTCGAACACGGCGATGGACATCGCGAGCGTCACGTGGACCTCTTTCGCCGCGTCGGTGAGCAGCGGGAGGTCGCGCCGCAGCAGCGTGCCCTTGGTGAGGATCGAGAACGGCGTGCGGTTCTCGGTGAGCGCGCCGATGATGTCGGGCATGAGCCGGTAGCGCCCCTCGGCGCGCTGGTACGGGTCGGTGTTCGTCCCGAGCATCACGGGCTCGCGCGCCCACGATCCGCGCCGCAGCTCGCCGCGCAGAACGTCGGCGACGTTCACCTTGACCACGATCTGCGAATCGAAGTCGGCGCCCGAGTCGAGGTCGAGGTACTCATGCGTCTTGCGAGCGAAGCAGTTGTGGCTCACGACGCCGTTGGCGATGAAGTCACCCGTGCCGGTGGTGATGTCGATCATGTCGATCTCGTAGCCCAGGTCTTCGACGGAGACGACGCGGAGGTCGGAGCTGGTTTTGACGGCTGCCCCGACGACATCGAGCGAGGTTCTGGCGGATTCGGGCGTGATGGCGCCCACGCCGAAGCCCTGCAGACGATTCGATGTCGTCAGATACGGGCGTTGATCCGGCCCCTGCATCGCGCCGCGGACGAACTTCCATCCGCGTTCTGTGAGGAAGCGATGGTCCGCGCTCGCGACGATCTCGGTACCGTCGGCCAGGGTCACGCGGAAGGCTCGCTTGCGCGTGGGCCACTTCGCCAGGACTTCGGTGCGCACGAACCTTCGGTAGGCGCCGCGACGCTCCGTGCCGATGATCCCGTCGCCCACCTTCACGTCCGCGAGGGCAACGTGCCGTCCGTCCGCAGCCAGGATGAGCGTGTCGGGCGACAAGCAGTAGGCACACGAATGACTGCACCCTCGGTACGGGTTCACCGTCCAGTCGAACGGCATCGCGGAGGCGCCGGGAACGCGGTTGAGCGCCGTCTTGGCGAGCACCTCGTGGAACGTCATGCCGGCGAACTCGGGGGTGGTGACCGAGCGTACGAGACCGTCCATGCGCTCCATGCCGGGGAGCGCCGCCGTGTCGTCGACGCCGAGCTTCTGTCCCTGCCACCTCATTCATCCATGAGAACAGATGTTCGAATGCAAGGCAACCCGCGAGCGAAAGAAGTAGAATAAAGAGACTCGCACGCCGCCGCCGTCCCAGCCGTGGATCCGCTCGACACCACCGCGCCCGACTCGACCTCGGCGAATGCGCGGGCGACAATGGGGCGAGTGACGTTCCACGATCCCGAGACCTCGCCCCGCCGCGCCGCGCGCGCGGAGGCCGAGCGACGGGCGACGGCGGCGATCACCCTCCCCCACGGTGGGCCGGATGCCGTGGAGCCGCCGTCGCGGCGGAATCTCCGCGCCGACCCCGGCCCGCGTCTCCGCGCGATCCCGCTCCTCGTCCGGCGCCGCATCGCGGTCGCCGCTCTCGCCCTGGTCGTCGTCGCGTCCGGCGCTGTGGCGATCGGAGCCGCCGTCGCTTCCGGGAAGACGCCGGCGACCGAACCGCAGGCCGCGGCGGCGATCGCCGGCCCGCCGGCCGTGCCCGCCGAGGGGCTCCCTGTCCCGGTCATCGCCGAGGCGCCGGCCCCGAAGAGCCCCTGCGACGACCCGGCGTTCACCTCCGCCCTGGCGTCGGGCGACGACGGAGCGACGATCGCCGCGATCGGTGGCGGGGAGGCGTTCCGTTCGGCCGTGGCATCCGGGATTGCTCCGTGCGTCTCGTTGGCGGATGCCACCCGCCAATGGGTCGTCGTCAACAAGCAACGCCCGTACGACCCGGCGAATTACCGCCCGAACGACCTCGTGATGCCGAACGGCGTGCGGGCGCTCGAGGATTCGGCGCTGCGGCAGCGGGCCGCGGACGCCCTGTCGAAGCTGGTGCAGGCGGCCGAGGATGCCGGCGCCGGGGAGATCGGCTACCTCAGCGCGTTCCGTTCGTACGAGACGCAGCAGAAGACGTACGCGGCGCGGGTCTCGGTCGGCGGCGTCGCGGAGGCAGACAAGGAGAGCGCGCGCGCCGGGTTCAGCGAGCATCAGTCCGGCCTCGCGGTCGACATCGTTCCCTGCAGTCGGTCGTGCGGCACGCTCGACGACGTCGGCGGGTCGACCCAGGGCGCGTGGGTCCGCGACCACGCGTGGGAGTACGGCTTCATCACCCGCTACGAGCAAGGGCGGATCGACGTCACCGGCTACGAGCCCGAGCCGTGGCACCTGCGCTACATCGGGCCGGAGCTGGCCAAGGCCTATCACGACGGCGGCTACACGACGCTCGAGGAGTTCTTCGGCTTGCCCGCCGCCCCGTCCTACTGACCACAGACTGGCGGCCGTCGTTACGATCGAGCGCATGCCCCTCGCCCTCGTCACCGGTGCCGCGCGCGCCAACAGCATCGCCGCCGGCATCGTTCCGCGCTTGGCCGCGGACGGCTGGGACGTCGTGACCAGCGATCTTTCGACGGGCGACTTCCCGTCCGACCTCTCCGACCCGGCGGCGCCGACGGCGTTGATCGAACGTGTCACCCGCGAACGGGGCACGCTGTCGGCGCTCGTTCTGAGCCACGCGCACGACGTGGAGTCCGGCATCCTGGACACGACCGCCGAGAGCTTCGACGCGCACGTCGCGGTCAACGCCCGTGCGACATTGCTGATGATCGCGGCCTTCGCCCGCCAAGCGGATGCCACCGGTGGGGCCATCGTGGCCTTCACGAGCGATCACACCACCGGGAACCTGCCCTACGGTGCATCGAAGGGGGCGCTGGATCGCATCGTCATCTCTGCCGCGCGGGAACTCGGCCCCCTCGGAATCTCGGCCAACGTCGTGAACCCTGGGCCGATCGACACGGGCTGGATGGACGACGAGACGCGCGCTGCCCTCACGGCGATGCATCCGCTCGGTCGATCGGGGACGCCGAAGGACATCGCGGCGCTCACGTCGTTCCTCCTGTCCGACGAGGGGCGCTGGGTCAGCGGCCAGCTCCTCCACGCCGACGGGGGATTCTCGGCTCGGCTCTGAGCGCTGACCCGCGCGGATGGATGCCATGCGACCTACACTCGGCGCATGAATGACGTGCTGGGCTGGGGGAGCATCGCGGTCGTCCTCGGCCTGCCCGTTGTACTCGTCGTGTCGGCCGCGATCGGGCGTCGTCGCCCGAAGGGTGATGCCGTGCTGTCGTCCGGCGGTCTGCTCGGATTCGATGAACTGTTCCACCCGTCCGCTCACGAAGCGCGGGTCGTGTGGGAGGCCGAGCAGGAGACCCCGGCTCCCGCCCCGACGCCGGACACCGGACCCGGGGTCATCGAGAACGGTCGGCGGATCACGATCGAACTGACAGCGGATCGCTTGGCAGAGAGCGTTGCGGGTGAGAAGCGTCACATCTGAGGTGATCCACGCCAAGACCGCGGAGCGCGTCATGTAGCCTCGACGCAACGTGCCCTTGCCGTTGACCACCCAGCCGATTGTGGGTAGGCCGATGACAAGGGCCTTCTTCTTTCGAGAGGCAGGCGAATGGCTGGTCGACAGCGCGAGGCGTTACTCACGCCGGTAACCGGGCGCGTCGATTCGGCGCCGATTCCCGTACGCGCCGAGCAGGTCACCGCCATCCTGGTTGACGGCGATTTCTATCGTCGACGTGCCGCACGACTCTTCGGACACAAGGAGCCGTCCGAACGTGCCGACGAACTCCTGGAGTACAGCCGCCGCCATATCAAGCAGTCGAAGTCGCGGCTGTACCGAATCTTCTACTACGACTGTCCGCCCTCGGAAAAGGTCGTCTTCCACCCCTTGACCCGCCAGGTCGTGAACCTCGCCAAGACGGCCGACCACGACTGGATGGTCGCACTCCATAGTGAACTGGTCAAGCGCAGGAAGGTCGCACTGAGGCGGGGGGAACCCCTCGAGACCCAAGCGGGATATCAGCTCAGACCTGAGAAGCTCAAGGAGCTTCTCTCCGGGCAGCTCTCGACTGCGGATCTGACGGAGAAGGATTTCAGCCTCGACCTGACGCAGAAAGGCGTCGACATGCGCTTGGGGCTGGACATCGCGACATTGGCCGCCAACGGGCACGTCAACCAGATCATCATGATCGCCGGCGACAGCGACTTCGTGCCTGCGGCGAAACACGCCCGTCGCGCCGGCATCGATTTCGTCCTCGATCCAATGTGGGCACGCGTATCGGATTCGCTGCACGAGCACATCGACGGCCTGTGGCAGTGCGTCAGCCCGGAACCAAGGAATCTCAAGGATCCACTTCACGTCGACAACTTGAGGTCGCGAGACGCGAGTGCGGTCGGTGGCGACATCGGCGCCGAAGAGTTCTGACAGGTCGAGCCCCGCGTCACACCACGACGAACACCGCCGCCGACACCACCCAGAACGCGAGCACGAACGCGGTGTCGCGGCGACGCCACGGGACGAGGTGCCGTTCGGTGCGGTCGGGGTGGGCGCCGAAGGCGCGCGCATCCATGGCGAGGGCCACGCGTTCGGCGTGACGAATGCCGCCGGCGAGCAGCGGCACGACCGTCCGCATCCACCGCGCGGGCGGGAAGCCGCCGACGCCGCGGACCCGGTGGGCCTGCCGGATCGTCTCGAGTTCGCGGCCGAATCGCGGGACGAACCGGATCGCCGCGAGGGCCGCGTATCCGATCCGATACGGCACGCGCAGCTGCTGGACGAGCGCCCGAACCAGATCAGGGCCGGTCGTCGTGAGGCCGCCGATGAACGCGAGCGTCATGATCGCGGCCAGGCGCAGGCCGGTCGCCCACCCGACGGCGAGGGCGCTGTCGGTGAGGACCCACGACCCCACGCGCACCACGGCGGACCCGCCCGAGGCATCGGCCCACAGCGCGAAGCCCCCGGTCACGACGAGGACCGCGAGCGGCACGACGACGCCGAGCAGCACGACGAACCGCGCCGACCAGCGGGCACCGGTGAGGAGCACGAGGTACGCCAGGCCCAGGAACGCCGCCGGAGTCGCGACGTCGCGCACGAACACGAGGGCGACCATCGCGGGGAGCGCCGCCGCGATCTTCGCGAGCGGGTTCAGCCGCGCGAGGTACGTCGTCCGACCGGTGTCGAGCGCGACGGCGGTCACCGGTCACCGCCGGGGAGGTCGCGGAGCCGCGTGATCGACGCGAGTTCCGGATGCTGCCGGAGCCCCTCGAACGCCCGGCGCAGGGGTGGGACCCCGAGGCCGGTCCGTTCGAGCAGCGCCACGTCGGCGAACGCGTCCGCGACGGTCGCATCGGCGGCGAGTCGGCCGGCATCCATCACGACCACCCGATCGGCGTGCTCGGCGACGAGCTGCAGGTCGTGCGTGACCACGACGATCGCCGTTCCGCTCGCGCGGAGGTCGTCGAGCATCGCGAGCATCTCCTCCGCGCGGGCGCGGTCCTGCCCGTAGGTGGGCTCGTCGAGCACGAGCAGCCGAGCCCCGCCGATGAGCGCCGTGCCCACCGACAGGCGCCGCTTCTGCCCGCCCGAGAGCAGGAACGGGTGCGCGTCCGCGCGGTCCGCGAGGCCGAACCGCGCGAGCATCTCGTCGACGCGCGACCGCACCTCCGCCTCGGGCACCCGTAACCGGCGCAGGCCGTGCGCGAGTTCGTCGTCCACGGTGGTCGCGATGAACTGGTGCTCGGGGTTCTGGAACACGAAACCGACGTGACGGGACAGCTCCCGCGCGGACAGACGCCGCACGTCGACCCCGTCGATGCGCACCGTGCCGCGCGGCGGCCGCCGCACTCCGGCGATCGCCTGCACGAGCGTGGTCTTTCCGGCACCGTTCCGGCCGACAACGGCGACGAACTCGCCCGCCGCGACGTCGAGGTCCACGTCGTGCAGGATCGTCGCGCGCCCTCGCGTGACCCCGAGGCCCCGCACGCGAAGGAACGGCTCACCGCCGGGCTTCCGCGGGGTCGGAAGAGCCGTGGATGCCACGCCCCCGGCCGCCTTCTCCAGAGCCGCCCGCAGCTCCTCGGGCGTCAGCGGCAGTCGCCCGAGGTCGTAGCCGGCGCGCTGGAGCCGCAGTGCCGCGAGGGTTGCGGTCGGCAGCCACACCCCGAGGTCGTGCAGCTCGCGCGCCCGCCCGCGGAGCACCTCATCCACGCTGCCGTCCGCGACGACACGCCCCGCGCCGTCGAGCGCGACGACCCGGTCGACCAGTTCGACCGCGGCATCCAGGTCGTGTTCGATCAGCACGATCGCCCGGTCTCCCGCGGCGACGACGTCGCGCAGCGCCGCGTAGACCTCCGCGACCCCGGCCGGATCGAGGCTCGCGGTCGGCTCGTCGAGAACGAGGAGGGGGGATGCCATCGCCAGCGCGCACGCGATCGCGAGACGTTGCCGACCCCCGCCGGACAGGACGTCGGGGGACTCGTCGCGCCGGTCCCACAGCCCCACGCGGCGCAGCGCCGACTCGGCGCGCGCGAGCACCTCGGCCACGGGGAGCCGCAGGTTCTCGGGGCCGAAGCAGACCTCGTCGAGCACGGTGCCAGTGATGAGCTGCGCGTCGGGGTCCTGGAAGACCATCGCGACGGTCGGCGCGAGCTCGGCGACCGGGGTGGTCGTGGCATCCCTCCCCCCGACAATCACCTCGCCGAGGACCTCGCCCGGGACGGCCTGGGGGAGGAGCCCGTTCATCGTGAGCGCCAGGGTGGACTTGCCCGACCCGCTCGGCCCGAGCAGCAGCACCACTTCGCCCGGGCGCACCTCGAAACTCACGTCGGCGGGCGTCGGGCGGTCGGCCTCGAGGTGCGTGACGGCGACGTTCCGCAGGCGCAGCAGCGCGTCGACCTCGGCGCGGGGCTCCGCGGCGGTCGGGTGCGGGTGGGCGGTCACGGGTGTCCTTCGGCGAGACCTCCAGTCTATTTAGGTAGGCCTTACCCGCGCCGGATGGCGTCTCGACGTCGAGGCGACGGCATCCGCGTGTGTGAACGAGGGAGGGTCTGGGACGAGCGGAGGACCGGCTCGCCGCCGCGGCTCCTCCGCCCGTCCCTCGCCCTCCGCTCCTCACGCGCGACCGCGCGCTCTGGACGGCCGAATTGCGCGAACGGTACATTCGAGGTTCCTCCGCCCGAACGGATGATCTCGTGACCGGTCTCTCCCGCCGTCAGTTCCTGCACGCCACCGCCGCCGCCGCCGCCGCGACGGGGCTCGGCTTCGACGTCCTCGCGCCGCAGCTCGCGCGCGCCGCGACGCCCTCGGTCGACATCCCGTCGACGCTGCTCCAGACGATCCGGCAAGGCGCGATCCTGTCGGGCAAGTACCGCACGCTCACGACCGGGCCGGGGGAGCCGTACCTGCCGCGCATCGACGTGCTGCGACGCTCACCGTCGCCCGCGCGCGCCACCGCCCGTCGCTCGCTGCTGTACCTCGGGCACCTGTCCGACCTGCACGTCATCGAGGCGCAGTCGCCGGGCCGCATCGAGCCGATGATCGTGCAGGCCCACTCGGCGTGGGGCTCGGCCTTCCACCCGCAGGACCCGCTGAGCCCGCACGCGACGGCGGCGATGGTGCAGGCCTTCTCGGACGCCCGCTACAGCCCGCTCACGGGCGCACCGATGAGTGCGGCGATCGTCACCGGCGACAGCGCCGACATGCACTCGCACCTCGAGCTGCGCTGGTACATCGACCTCATGGACGGCCTCGCGGTCGATCCGGCCACGAGCGGGCCGACATGGCAGGGCGTGCAGG
Source organism: Microbacterium sp. SLBN-111 (assembly GCF_049739645.1). NCBI lineage: Bacteria > Bacillati > Actinomycetota > Actinomycetes > Micrococcales > Microbacteriaceae > Microbacterium > Microbacterium sp. SLBN-111. Next base: position 950,265 of record NZ_JBMGQH010000001.1, on the reverse strand, counting down.
CCTGGAGCGAGGCGACGTGGGCGTATCGCCCGGGCGATCCGAGCGGCGGCGACTTCGGCGACTACGGCTTCCCGCGCCTGCCCGACCTCCTCGCGCAGGCGATCGCGCAGCCCGTGAAATCAGTCGGCCTCCCCGCGCCCTGGTACGCCGTCTACGGCAACCACGACACGCTCCTGCTCGGAACGTTCGACATCAGCCCGCAGCTGCGCGCGCTCGCCGTGGGCGCCCGGAAGTCGTACACCCTGGATGCCACGGCCTCCACGGCCCTCGAAGGGTGGGCCGCGGGCACGAGCGTCCTCGCGCAGGTGCTGGCCGCTCTCGGATTGGCATCCGGGGGTCCGGGGTTCAAAGAGGTCACGGCCAACCCCGAGCGCTACCTGTTCGAGCAGCGCGACTTCATGGCCGAGCACTTCCGGACCGAACCCACGCCCGGACCCGTCGGCCACGGCTTCACCGCGCACAACCTCGCCTCGGGCGAGACGTGGTGGCAGGCCGACCTCAGCCCGCGCATCCGGGCGTTCGGACTCGACACGTGCAACGCCGTCGCCGGACCCGACGGCGCGGTGCCCGAATCGCAGATGCAGTGGCTGCGCGCGCAGCTCGAGATCGCGCAGCGCGACCAGGTGCTCGCGCTGATCTTCAGCCACCACAACAGCCTCACGCTCGAGAACCGTGCGACCCGACCCGGGGTCGACGAGAAGCTGTACGGCGCGGACGAGTTCGTCGCGATGCTGCTGGAGTTCCCCGTCGTCGTGGGGTGGCTGAACGGCCACACGCACCTCAACCAGATCCTCGCCCACACGAACGCGGGCGGCGGGTTCTGGGAGATCACGACCGCGTCGTGCATCGACTTCCCGCAGCAGCAACAGGTCGTGGAGATCGTCGACAACCGCGACGGCACGCTGTCGCTGTTCACGACCGTGCTCGACCACGCCTCGCCCGCCGCTCCGGGGAACTCGGGTTCGGTCGCCGACCTCGCCGCGCGCAGCCGCGAGCTCGCCGCGAACGACTGGGCCGAGACGCCGCTCATGCGGCGCGGATCGCCGCTCGACCGCAACACCGAGCTGCTCCTGCCGGCGCCGTTCGACCTGTCGGTGATCACTGACGCGCAGCTCGAGGCGCAGCACGTGACCGAGCGCGCGCGGATCCTCGCGTACGAGAAGGAGCGGGGACTGTGAGGCGGTTCTTCGGGGTGTGCGCGCTGGCGGCGACCGTCGCGCTGGCCGGCTGCTCGCAGGTCGCCGCGATCGCTCCCGTCGGCGGGAATCACCTGACCGAGGTGCGTTTCGCCACCATCGACGTGCTGCAGCAGAAGAGCGTCGCGCTGGAGGAGGTGCCGACGTGCACGCGCGCGTCCGACGGGGCGATCTCGTGCACCGGGACGACCGCGGACGGCGCGGCGGTCACGGCCGCCTCCCCCGCGGACGACCCCGACAGCTTCACCGTGACGGTGGGCTCCGACACCGTGTTCACCGGCAGCGTCAGCGCCGTGATCGACCAGGCCGCGGGGGTCGCCCCGTGAAGCGCGTCCTGCTGATCGCGGCCGTCGTGCTGGGGAACGCCGTCGTGCAGGCGCTGTGCGTGCTCCCGGGCGCGACGCCCTCCGTCGACCCGCTGTTCCTCGCTCTGCTCGCGGCATCCGTCCTCTCGCTCGTGGCCTCGGCGACGGCGGTGGTCGCGCTCGTGGGCGGTTCGGGTGCGCGGTGGCTGCGCGCGCTCGCCGCCGTGGTTCTGGCGTTGGCGATCGTCGGCGCGCTCGCGGTGCTCTCGTCGGCCACCCTCATCCCCGCCGCGCTGGCCGCCTTCGTCTTCGTCTCACCCGCGGGGAACCCGGATGCCACGGCGTGGAGCGGCCCGCGGGCGTTCGCGTGGCATCCGGTCCGGGCGATCCTGCTCGCGATCGTGACGTTGGTCGCGCTCGTCGTGCTCGCCGTGGCCGCGCTGCTTCTCGGGTTCTTCGTGACCGGATGGCTCGGGTCTTTCGCGACGTGGGTACTCGTGGGGGCCGTCGCAGCGCTGCTCGCCCGGGCCTGGGCGCAGGTCGCGTCGCGGCCGCGTCGGCCCCGTTAGCGCCGAGACAGCCCGCGCGCGACGCCGGCGCCGCGGAGGCCCGAACCGATCGCGATGCCCACCGCCGTCCAGGCGACCGGCCCCAGCACGCTGATCACCAGGTACGTCACCTGCGCCCAGGGCGCGAGGGCGCCGAGGTGCGCCGCGAACCACACGGCCGCCGCGACGATCAGCCCGATGATCACCGCCGACACGAAGAAGCGCGCCGTCGCCCACACGCGGTAGCGCGTGAGCGCGGCGATGCCCTCCTGGATGCCACCGAAGAGGATCGCGGTGCCGAGGAAGCGGAAGGTCCACTGCGGAGCCATGGCGCTCGCGACGAGGGCCGCGAGCACGTGGGTGAGAAGGGCGACCCACGGCCGTCGGACGACCTGCTGAGCAATGATGCCGGGCAGCACGTGCGAGCCGAGCACGAGGCCGTACGCCCACGGGGCGGTGGCCAGCACGGCGAGGGTCAACCAGCCCGCGGCGCCCCCCAGGATCCCGGTTCCCACGCCGATCGCAGCGCACACGAGAAGGATACGGGTGGACAGACGGGATGCCGACGACACGGGGTCAGCGTATCGGGGCGGCGCCGTCGGGTTCCCGGACGCCGTCCAAAAGAAAACGTTGGTGATGAATTTGCCGTGAGTTATGTTTGTGCGACGCGCGCCACCGAAGCCGCGCACATCGCTCAATTCATCCCCCCGTTTGGAGCGCACTATGGGTCGTACCCTGCGTTCGGCCGCGGTCATCGCATTGGCCGGGCTGTTCACCGCTGCCGGAGTCACCTCCGCGCAGGCCGCCGTCGTGGGCGAGGGGGTGACGCCTCCCACACCCATCGAATCCGCCACCGGGCGCTACATCGTCGTGCTCGACGAAGCGCCCGTCGCCACCTACGACGGCGGCGAAGCGGGCCTGCGCGCCACGAAGTCCGACGACGCGCGGCTCGACACCGGCTCCGACGCGGTCCGCGAGTACTCGGAGTTCCTCGAGAAGCGCCAGCAGGACGTCGCGGCCGAAGCCGGGGTGGATGCCGACTACTCGTACACGCTCGCCGTCAACGGCTTCAGCGCCGCGATGGACCCGAACCAGGCCGCGAAACTCGCCGCCACGAAGGGCGTGCAGAAGGTCGTCCCCGACGAGATCCGCCACCCCGCGGCCGTGCCGTCGACCGAGTTCCTCGGTCTCGAGGGCGACGGCGGCGTCTGGCAGAAGGTCGGCGGCATCGACGCGGCCGGTGAGGGCATCGTCGTCGGTGTCGTCGACACCGGCATCGCGCCGGAGAACCCGTCGTTCGCGGGCGACCCGCTCGGCACGACGCCGGGCGACGAGCCCTACCTCGACGGCAACGACGTCGTGTACCGCAAGGCCGACGGCACCGACTTCCGGTCGCCGCGCGTCGCGACGGGCGACGGGTGGTCGGTCGACGACTACTCCACGAAGCTCGTCGGCGCCCGCTACTTCGACCAGGGTGCTGCGGCGACCGGCTTCACGTTCGAGGCGGACTACCGCTCCCCGCGCGACGGCGACGCGCACGGTTCGCACACGGCGAGCACCGCCGCGGGTAACAACGGCGTCGAGGCCAGCGTCGAGGGCATCGACTTCGGGGCGATCTCGGGTGTCGCTCCCGCCGCCAAGGTCGCCGCGTACAAGGCGTGCTACTCCGGCCCCGACCCGCTCGTCACCACCGATGACATCTGCGCGCTGAGCGACCTGCTCGGTGCGATCAACGCCGCGGTCGCCGACGGCGTCGACGTCATCAACTACTCGATCGGCGGCGGGGCGGCCACCACCACCCTGGCGCTCGAGGATGCGGCGTTCTTCAACGCGGCCGCCGCGGGCATCTTCGTCTCGGTCTCGGCAGGCAACTCCGGTCCCGACGCTTCGACCGCCGACCACGCCTCGCCCTGGTACACCACCGTCGCGGCATCCACGATCCCCACCTACGAGGGCACCGTGAAACTCCCGAACGGCTTCCAGGCCGCCGGTGCGTCGGTCTCCGTCCGCGCGGGTGAGGACGTGACGGCGCCGGTCGTCTACGCCGGCGACATCGCGGCATCCGGAGCGGATCCGGCGAACGCCGCGCTGTGCCTCCTCGGATCGCTCGACGCCGCGAAGGCCGCGGGCAAGATCGTCGTGTGCGACCGCGGGCAGAACGCCCGCATCGAGAAGTCGCAGGCCGTCAAGGAGGCGGGCGGCGTCGGCATGATCCTCGTCAACGTCACGCCGGCCTCGGTCGACAACGACTTCCACGCGGTGCCGACCGTGCACATCGATGCGCGGTACCGCGACGACCTGCTCGCCTACGTGCAGGGGACCCCGGATGCCACGGCCACGCTGATCGGCGAGAACGTCACCGGCGTCGAGACCCCGACGCCGCAGGTCGCCGGCTTCTCGAGCCGCGGGCCCATGCTCGCCGACGGCAGCGACGTGCTGAAGCCCGACATCTCGGCTCCGGGAGTGGCGATCCTCGCCGCGGCCGCGAACGCCGAGGGCGCGGCGCCGACGTTCGAGTTCCTGTCCGGAACGTCGATGTCGTCGCCGCACATCGCGGGTCTCGCGGCGCTGTACCTGGGGGAGCGGCCGCTGGCCACGCCCGCCGAGGTGAAGTCCGCCATGATGACCACCGCGTACGACACGGTCGACGTCGACGGGGCTCCCGCGCAGGATCCGTTCGCGCAGGGCGCCGGCCACGTCGACCCGACGAAGTACTTCGATCCGGGCCTGCTCTACCTCAACGGCCCCGCCGACTGGGCGGCCTTCCTGCAGGGCAAGGGCCTCGAGGACTTCGGCGTCGAGCCGATCGACGGCAGCGATCTGAACCTGGCATCCATCTCGATCGGATCGCTCGCGAAGCCCCAGACCGTGACCCGCACGGTGACGTCCACGCAGGCGGGGACGTTCGCGGCATCCATCGACGTTCCCGGACTGGATGCCACGGTCGAGCCATCCACGCTCACGTTCGGCGCCGCGGGCGAGACGCAGGACTTCACGGTCACGTTCTCGCGCACGACCGCCGCGGCGGAGGAGTGGACGACGGGCTTCCTCACGTGGACGAGCGGCGACACCCAGGTGCGCTCGCCGATCGCGGTGCGCCCGACGACCGCCGAGGCTCCAGCCGAGGTGTCGGGCGCGGGACTGTCGGGTTCGACCCCGGTGGAGATCCTGCCGGGCGTGAGCGGCGACCTGCCGTTGACGGTGTCGGGCCTCGCGGCGGAGACGCGTGCTGGCCGACCCCGACAACCCGGTCGACGGGCACTCCGGCAATCAGGACTCGGGTGACGCGGACGGTTACGTCCGGTGGGTCGTCGACGTGCCCGAGGGGACGACCCTCTCGCGCTTCGACCTCGACTCGTCAGACGACACCGGCAGCGACCTCGACCTGTTCGTGTCGCGCGTGGTGAGCCCCGACGACCTGCGGTACTACGAGCGGTTCACGTCGGCGACGGGCTCGGCGGACGAGCGCGTCTCGCTCCCGAACCCCACGCCGGGCACCTACCTCGTCGAGGCGAACATCTACTCGTTCACGGCGCCGTTCACGTGGGACATGTCCTACGCGAACGTGACTCCGGGAGGCGAGGGCCAGCTCACCGCGACGCCGAACCCGATCCCGGCCGAGCAGGGCGTCGCGACGACCTACGACCTGTCGTGGCAGGGCCTACAGCCGCAGACGCGGTACCTCGGCGTCGTGCAGTACGGCGAGTCGAACGTGCAGACGGTCCTGACCGTCGACTCGGGTCAGGCGGCTCCGATCAACGTGGAGGCGCCGACGATCTCGGGCACGCCGAAGCTCGGTCGCACCCTCACGGCGACCCCGGGCACGTGGGATCCCGCCGAGGTGACCACGGCGTTCCATTGGCTGCGCGGCGGTGAGCCGATCGAGGGCGCGACCTCGTCGACCTATCGCGTGAAGCGCGAGGACGTGGGCACCGTGCTGTCGGTCCGCGTGACCGCGACCGACCCCGCGACCGGCCTCACCGGCACCGCGGACAGCGCGGGCGCTCCGGTGACGGTCGCGTCGTTCACCACCGTGACGGTGAACCCGTGGGTCGGCCGCAGCTCCGACACCTACACGCTCACCGTGAAGGTGCGCGCGCTCACCGGCCCGACGCCGACGGGCGACGTGACGGTGACCGTGGCGGGCAAGCCGTACACGGCGACCCTGCAGGACGGCCGTGCGACGATCACGCTCGACCCGCAGACGCGGGGCGTGCGCATCGTGACCGCGGAGTACGCCGGCAGCGAGACGGTCGAGGAGTCCACGGCGCACAGCGCGTTCATCGTGCTGCGCTGATCCCTTCGCCGACGCGGCGCCCGGGCTTCGGCTCGGGCGCCGCGTTCGTTCGATCGGCGTGAGGTCGCGGGCAGGAATGGGCGAATTGTCTGTATTCTGCACAATCCGTGACGGGTTTTTGCGTAGGCCTATCGAATTGTTAGATGCGATAAACGCAATGCGTATTCTCAAAGCGCATATGGACGCGTCAAGAGATCGCGCGAGCGAAGAACTCAACAATTTTGGATGGCATTCCCTCACGGATATCGGCAGTCTCCAGATCGACGGGGTGGGCTCGGCCGATCACTACATCGGCCGGGCCTGGTCCCCGGACGGCTCATACCGAGCCCTTGGCTCCCCCGGCGGAATATACGTCCTCCTGGGAATCGAAGGACGTGCGACGGTCACGTATGACGGAGCGTCGTACGACGTCCCACGCGATCACCTCTTCTTCCTCGATGCCGAGGCCGACATCCACGTGCACCTCACCGCCGCCACAGCGCGTTATCTGTGGCGATTGCGGCCCGATGCCTTTTCGCATCCGCTGGTTCGCGCCACCATCGGCGAACCGCTTCCCGTCTCGGGCGATACCTGGAAGATCGCGGGAGCGCTGACCAACAGTGCGCTCGATGCGCCGGCTCGACTCGGCGACTCCGTTCATCTCGCCCGTGCCGCGGAGAACCTCTTGACCGCCGTCGCCGTGGACGCGACCGCCCGCGTCGCTCCGTCCCGACGGGCAGACCACGTGTATTCCGAGGCCATGCAGCAGATCGAACTATCGTTCCGGCATCCGGACTGTGGGATCGCCACGATCGCCGCCGGAGTGTTGGTCTCGGAGCGGACGCTCGGGCGCGCCTTCGCCGCGATGGGGACGACCGTCCGTGCGCAGATCGAGAACCGACGCGTCGAGGAACTCCTGCGGATCGACCGGACGGGCGAGTTCGATTCGTCGTTCGCCGTGCGCACGGAGATGGCCGGTTTTCGGAATGTGCGGCAGGCTCGCGCGGCTCTCGTCCGCGCGGGAGCCAGGATCCGCGAACACGGCTGAGGGCCCGCCGCCGGTGTGCAGCCGGCGACGGGCCCCTTCGTTCGAACTATGGCTTAGATCACACGCATTGGCGGAGCTTGATGTTGACGAGATTGCTGCTGTCCAGGCCGGAGAAGCCTACGGCGGCGCGCGCGACCCCGGTCTGGATCACGGTGTTCCCCGACCACAACCGGCCCTGCTTGTCGAGGAAGTAGTTGTATCCGAGCGGAGTGGCGTTCGACGGGACGTCGGCGAAGGTCGTCCCCCAATCCCGGTTGGCCAGCTGGGACGCGCTCGCGCTGTGCCAACGGCCCTGGGGATCGCGGACATTGACGCGAGGGTTGTCGCTCGTGCCCATGAACGTCTTGATGCCGGGAACACTGGTCGATGTCGGCGCATTGACGATCGTGGCGGTGTTTCGGACGTACAGCGTCGACCCGCTCTGGAAGTAGTCGTACCCGAGGTTCCTCGCGTCCGCGGGGACATTCGTCAGCTGCTGGATGTTGGCGAAGTCGCCATTGACGACTCGCCACCACCCCGAGACGACCGACCCGTTGGCGAGCGTGCGCTGGGCATAGAAGGTCACGACGTTGCCCACCCCGGGCATGTCGTACGCCGACACCTTTTGCGGAGCCCCGTCGACGCTGAACTCCGTGCGTGCGCCGCCGTCAGTGGTCGTGTAGACCAGGTCGGGGTCAGTCACCCCCGGCGATTGGAAGTAGCCGTTTCCGCGGCTGACGTAGTCCGACGGCACGTCCAGGTTCGACGTTCGGGTGGAGCCGTTGACCTGGAACCAAACGCCGTTGTTGTTCTTGATCGTGGCGCGGTTGTTCGTCGGGTCCGCGGTCTGCCAGGCCCCGCCTCCCACCACGCCGCCGGCGTTGGCGACCTGGGCGTTGTTGTACCAGAGCGCGCCGCCCGGGCCGACGAAGTAGTTGTAGCCCTGGGGGCTCGAGGCCGCGGGGACGGCCGGGAAAGCCGTCCACCCGCCCGTCGCCGTCATCCGGCCCCAGACGCCGCGCTCCGAGGAATCCACGGTCACCTGGGTGGCCCCGGTGGCGCCGCTGTACTGTGCGGAGAAGCTCACCGTGTCGTCGGGCGACGTCACGGTGATGGTCGGCAGCGTCGCGGTGCCGTCAGCGCCGGCCGTGACGGTCGTCGTCCGTGAGCCGTTCGGGAAGGCGAAGCCCTCGGGCAGGGTGACGACGATCGGTGAGCCTGCGGCCGCCGGAGTCGTCGCGTCATCCCATGCCTTCACGCGCACTCCCGTGAGCGGCGCACACGGGTCGGCGGTATACGCCGGCCGAAGGAACTCGACGCGTGGGTCGGTGGCCACGGATGCCGAGGCCTGCGGTGCGGCGACCGCGACGGCGACGACGGGGATGGTCCACGCCGCGCCCTTCACGATCGTGCGGCGGGTGACGGCGGGTGCGGCCCCGATATTCGGATCTTCTTCGGTCATTGCGATTCCCCTTCGTAACGGATTTCTTCCGTTCTAGAGAGGGAATGCGTTGCGTTTTCGGTTACGGGGAGATCTGGCCGGATAGTCCGAGGATTGTGGCTGCAAAGTGCAATCTGCAGCTTCAGTGCTACACCCGGCGCCGCCGCGGCGTCAGGCGCACGGCGGGGAGCGGCGGAGCCGGAACGCGTTCGGGTCCGTGGTCGACGACGGCGCCGAAACGCGGAGCCTGCGCCTCCCACGCCTCGCGCGCCTCCACGATCTCCTCGTGCGAGCGGCCGACGAAGTTCCACCACATGACGATGTCGGCCTCGAACGGCTCGCCGCCCAGCAGGAACACCCGGGCGCCCTCCGACGCGGTGACGTCCACGTGGTCGCGGCCCTTCCCGAGATAGAGCAGCCTCGTTCCGTCGACGGATGCCGTGGTCCCCGCCGTCTCGAGGGGCGCCGTACGGTGCGCGGCGTCGGCGTCGGTGGCATCCATCCCCGTCTCCACCTCGGCGGAGCCGGTCATTCCGTAGAGGGCATATTCCCAGTCGGAGCGCAGCGGAACACGCACGACGATGCCCGGGGGCAGGCGCAGTTCGGCGCCCACGATGGGGGTGTGGACGGTCGCGGGGGAAGTGGCGCCGCCCAGTTCGCCCATCACGACGACGGCGTCCGCCCCGTCCCCGAGGTCGAGGGTCGGCAGGTCCTCGTGTCGCTCGAATGCCGGCTCGCCGTGGCGGCGCGACTCCGGGAGCGCGACCCACAACTGCAGCGCGTCGAGCGGGATCGGGTCGTCTCCGACCGAGTATTCGGAATGGGCGATGCCCTGGCCGCTCGTCATGAGGTTGAGCGCGCCGGGACGGACGACGACGTCGCTCCCGACGGCATCCCGGTGCCGCACTTCGCCGATGATCGGCCACGTCACGGTCTGCAGGCCGATGTGCGGGTGCGGCTCGACGCGCATCACCGTCTCCTGCGGGCCGAAGCGGTCGAGGAAGCACCACGCCCCGACCATCGGCAGCGCGCGGTGGGGGAGCGTGCGGTGCACCTCCATCGCGCGCACCCCGCCGAGCGGCACCTCGCGAGCTTCGACGACGAGCGCGCGCGGACCGTCGCAGTCCACCGGACCCTCGGACGCCGGCGGCGCGACGTCGAGCCTGGTCACGCCGGTTCGCTCGGGTCGGCGGAGTCGGCCGGGTCCTCGTGGTGCGGCCAGTCGATCACGAGACCGGGCACGTCGTGGTCGTGCAGGTAGTGCACGACGAACGGGCAGGTCGGGATGATCGTGTCACCGCGCCGTGCGAGGTCGGACAGCGCCTCGCTCGCGAGCGTCGAGCCCAGGCCCATGCCCTTGAAGGCGGAGTCGATCTCGGTGTGCGGCAGGACGACGCGGGCTTCGCCCGCGGGGCGGAACTGCAGCACACCGCCCAGTTCTCCGTTCACGTGGATCTCGTAGCGGTGCGCCTCATCGTTGCGCGTCACGGTCAGGTCGTCGGTCATGTCGCCTCCGGTCGTCGGTACTGCGTCCAACGTTCGCAGGATGCGCCGTGTTCCGCCATCCCACGCCGGACCTGGCGGGTGTCGCGGTCGCCCGCTAGGTTGCGGGCATGACGGTTCTCGGAATCGGTGGCCTCCTCCTGCGCAGTCGCGATCCCGAGGCCCGTGCGGCTTGGTACCGCGATCTCCTCGGCATCCCGGTCGGCGCGGAAGGATCCGACGCGGTCTGGATGCAGGATGCCGGACCGACGGTGTTCGCGCCGGTGTCGACCGCGACCGCGGACTTCGCTTCCGATCAGCCGTTCCTCCTCAACCTCCGCGTGACCGACCTGGATGCCATCGTGCGGCGCCTCGAGGATGCCGGGGTCGTCGTCGAAAGACGGGACGAATGGGAGACCGACTACGGCCGCTTCGTGCGCCTGCACGACCCGGAGGGGCTGCCGATCGAGCTGTGGGAGCTGCCTCCGGACTCTTCTCCCCAGGACTGAATCCGGCCCGGTTCTCCACCGTGGGCACCGCCGCCCGCAGCCGGTGTCGGTGCCCCGGGTTACCGTGGTCGAGTGACATTCCCCGGCCCCGCCCCCGAGCCGTACGCCGACGCGCCCCCCGACGCGTTCGACGCGTACGACGACCCCTACGCGGGTGCCGACTGGGACCCCGATCTCTTCGCTCCGCCCGACGATCCCGATGCCCCGCCCCCGCCGATGGATGCCGCGGCCTCGCCGTTCGCCCGCGCCGCGGTCGCGACGGGCACCGCGCGCGAGCTGCCCGCCGTCCGCGATTTCACGGGCCGCGATCCGCGCGAGGTCCTGCACGAGGTCTACGGCTACGACACGTTCCGCGGCGATCAGGCCGGCATCGTCCAGCGCGTGATCGACGGTGGGGATGCCGTCGTGCTCATGCCGACCGGTGGGGGAAAGAGCGTCACCTACCAGGTGCCCGCCCTCGTGCGGCCCGGGACCGGCTTGGTGGTCAGCCCCCCTCATCGCTTTGATGCACGACCAGGTCGACGCCTTGGTCGCCAACGGCGTGCGGGCGGCGTACCTGAACTCGACGCAGTCCCCGGCCGAGCGACAGGCGGTCGAGCAGGCGTACCTCGCCGGCGACCTCGACCTCCTCTACGTCGCCCCCGAACGCCTCAACGGGGCGCAGACCCTCGGGTTGCTGTCGCGCGGCCGACTGAGCGTCATCGCCATCGATGAGGCGCACTGCGTGTCGCAGTGGGGCCACGACTTCCGGCCCGACTACCTCGCTCTCGGCGACCTCGCGGATCACTTCCCCGGCGTCCCGCGCATGGCGCTCACCGCCACCGCCACACCCGAGACGGCGCGCGAGATCGTCGAACGTCTTCGTCTTCGCGACGCGAGAACCTTCATCGCGAGCTTCGACCGGCCCAACATCCAGTACCGGATCGAGGCCAAGGTCGACCCGCGGCGCCAGCTGGTGTCGTTCATCCGCTCGCAGCCCGAGGGCTCTGCGGGGATCGTCTATGCGTTGAGCCGCAAGAGCGTCGAACAGACCGCGGCCTACCTCGCGGCGCAGGGCCTCGACGCGCTTCCGTACCACGCCGGACTCGACGCGTCCGTCCGGGCGGCGCACCAGTCGCGATTCCTCCGCGACGACGGGGTCGTGATGGTCGCGACCATCGCCTTCGGCATGGGCATCGACAAGCCCGACGTGCGCTTCGTCGCGCACATCGACCTGCCGAAATCCGTCGAGGGGTACTACCAGGAGACGGGCCGTGCCGGCCGTGACGGTGACCCGTCGGTCGTCTGGATGGCCTATGGTCTCGGCGACGTCGTCCAGCAGCGGCGCATGATCGACCAGTCGCCCGGCGACCGGTCGTACAAGATGCGTCTCGGCCAGCACCTCGACGCCATGCTCGCCCTCTGCGAGACCGTCGGATGCCGTCGGCAGAACCTGCTGGCGTACTTCGGTGAGCAATCCGAGCCGTGCGGCAACTGCGACACGTGCCTCACCCCGCCCGACACGTGGGACGGGCTCGTCGCGGCGCAGAAGCTGCTCTCGACGATCGTCAGGCTGCAGCGCGAACGGGGTCAGGCCTTCGGCGCCGGCCACCTCATCGACATCCTGCGGGGAGCCAAGACCGACCGTATCGCGCAGCAGGGGCACGACCGCCTGACCACGTACGGGCTCGGCGCCGACCTGTCCGATCAGGATTGGCGCAGCGTCATCCGGCAGCTGCTCGCGCGGGGCATCATCGTCGCGCAGGGCGACTACGGCACCTTGGCCCTCAGCGAGGCCTCGGGGGGAGTCCTCCGCGGCGAGACGCCCGTCCCGCTCCGGCGCGACGCTCTCGGTAGCTCCGGCGGCGGGGGCTCGAGTCGGCCGCGGAAGTCGAGCGCCGACGACGTGGCACCCGGCGACCGCGACCTCTTCGAGGCGCTCCGGGCGTGGCGCGCCGAGCAGGCGCGCGAGCAGGGCGTCCCCGCCTACATCGTCTTCGGCGACGCCACGCTGCGCGCGATCGCCGCCGCCCGGCCGTCGTCGATGGGCGACCTCGACGGCATCACGGGCATCGGCGCCAAGAAGCGCGAGGCGTACGGCGATGGCATCCTGACCGTCGTCGCCCAGAACTGACGCGTCCCGGCGCCTCCCGAGGATGTTGACGCCCCACAACCAACCGGCCCGGCGCCGCCCGCCCGCGTTGTGTGCACCTCACACAATGTTTGTTCGCGCGTTGTGGGACTCCTACCGTGGAGGCATCCCTTTGCAACGTCGAAAGGTGCCGAAATGACCGACGCCGCCGTCCGTCCCACCACGCCCGCCACGAGCACGCGTACCCCCGTCGGGGGTGCGCCGACCGCCGCGCATTCCGCCGCCGAGGCCGCCGAGAGCCGCATCGACATCGAGCAGGTCACCGATCTGCTGCTCGGAACGTGGGCCGACACCCGCCGCGAGGCGCGCGCGATGCTGAAGGATCCGATCTTCTGGCGCGACGACAGCCTCGGCATGGACGCCCACCGCACCCGCACCCTCGGCCAGCTGCACGAGCTCGTCGCGCGCAAGGCCGTGCACCGCGCGTTCCCGAAGCGGTTCGGCGGCGAGGAGAACAACGGCGCCAACATCGCCGGGTTCGAGGAACTCGTCGCCGCCGACCCGAGTCTGCAGATCAAGTCGGGTGTCCAGTGGGGGCTGTTCGGCTCGGCCGTCCTGCAGCTCGGTACCGAGAAGCACCACGAGAAGTGGCTCCCGGGCATCATGAGTCTCGAGATCCCCGGGGCCTTCGCGATGACCGAGACCGGTCACGGCTCGGACGTCGCTGCGATCGGCACGACCGCGACCTACGACCCCGACACCGAGGAGTTCGTCATCCACACGCCGTTCCGCGGTGCGTGGAAGGACTACCTCGGCAACGCCGCGCTGCACGGCAAGGCCGCGACGGTGTTCGCTCAGCTCATCACGAACGGTGTGAACCACGGCGTGCACTGCTTCTACGTTCCGCTGCGCGATGACGAAGGGAACTTCCTCCCCGGCATCGGCGGCGAGGACGACGGCCTCAAGGGCGGCCTCAACGGCATCGACAACGGACGTCTGCACTTCGACCAGGTCCGCGTCCCGCGCGAGAACCTGCTCAACCGCTACGGCGACGTCGCCGCCGACGGCACGTACTCGAGCGACATCGCCAGCCCCGGTCGCCGCTTCTTCACGATGCTGGGCACGCTCGTCCAGGGGCGCGTCTCGCTCGACGGCGCGGCCGCGTGGGCGTCCGCGATCGGCCTCACCATCGCGATCACCTACGGTAACCAGCGTCGTCAGTTCGACTCCGGCAGCGGAACGCCCGAGGTCACGCTGCTCGACTACGGCAAGCACCAGCGCCGCCTGCTGCCGCGCCTCGCGACCACGTACGCCGAGATCTTCGCGCACGACGAGTTCCTGCAGAAGTTCGACGGCGTCTTCAGCGGACGCCTCGACACGGATGCCGACCGCGAAGACCTCGAGACGCTCGCCGCCGCGCTGAAGCCCCTGTCGACGTGGCACGCGCTCGACACGCTGCAGGAGTCGCGCGAAGCGTGCGGCGGCCAGGGGTTCCTCTTCGAGAACCGCCTCGTGGGGCTCCGCGCCGACCTCGACATCTACGTGACGTTCGAGGGCGACAACAACGTCCTGCTGCAGCTGGTCGGCAAGCGTCTGCTCGCCGACTACGCGCGCCAGTTCAAGGGCAAGGATGCCAAGGCCCTCGCCGCGTTCGCGGTGGGACAGACCGCCGGGAAGCTGTTCCACGGCGCGGGTCTGCGCCAGCTGGGGCAGGCGGTGACCGACCGCGGCTCGACCGCCCGCTCCGTCGAGAAGGGCCTGCGCGCGCAGCAGCAGCACGAACTGCTCGCGGGTCGTGTGCAGCAGATGGTGGCCGATATCGCGGGGCGGTTGCGCCCGGCATCCAAGCTCTCGCGAGAAGACGCGGCGGCTCTCTTCAACGAGAACCAGGCCGAGCTGATCGAAGCCGCCCGGGCGCACGGCGAGTTGCTGCAGTGGGAGGCGTTCACCGACGCCATCAACCGCGTCGGCGACGACGGCTCGCGTCAGGTGCTGACGTGGCTGCGCGACCTGTTCGGCCTGCAGCTCATCGAGAAGCACCTCGCCTGGTACCTCATCAACGGACGCCTCTCGACGCAGCGTGCGGCGGCGGTGTCGAGCTACATCGACCGGCTCTGCGTCCGGCTCCGCCCGCACGCGCAAGATCTCGTGGATGCCTTCGGCTACGGCCCCGAGCACATCCGGGCGTCGATCGCCACGGGTGTGGAGGACGACCGGCAGAACGAGGCCGCGTCGTACTACTCGGCGCTGCGCGCGTCGGGCAACGCCCCGGTTCCGGAGAAGAAGCCGGGCAAGTAATCCGCACGGACGGAGGCGGTGGTCGTGAGGGCCGCCGCCCTTCGTCGTGTCAGGTCCGGCGCAGCAGCACCAGACGGACGATGGCGATTCCGGCGATGATGGCACCCGCGAACAGCATCACGAGGGCGAACCACAGCGGTCCGTTCACGCCGATGGCCACGATGCCGACGACGATCATGACGACGGCCAGGACAAGGCCGAGATACAACGAGACGCGTGTCCTTCGCGGACCCAGGGGAACGGTGTGCATGCCGGGAAGCTAGCGGCCGGCCGAGGGCGGGGCCAGGGCTTGCGTCCGGCCCGTGTCCGACCCCCGGCCTACCCTGAGAGCATGACCGACCTCATCATCGACGCCGACGGCATCGCCCGCTGCGCGTGGGCGGGCGACGACGCCGAGTATCGCCGGTACCACGACGAGGAATGGGGTACGGAGTTGCGGGGCGATCGGCCCCTGTTCGAGAAGATGAGCCTCGAGGGCTTTCAGGCGGGCCTGTCGTGGATCACGATCCTGCGCAAGCGCCCGCGCTTCCGCGAGGTCTTCCAGGGGTTCGAGCCGTCCGTGGTCGCCGCGTACGGGCCCGACGACGTCGAACGACTGCTTCAGGATGCCGGGATCATCCGCCACCGCGGCAAGATCGAGGCCGTGATCGGCAACGCCGCGCTCGTCGCCGACATGGCCGACGGTGAGCTCGACGCCCTGCTGTGGTCGTTCGCCCCCGCCGCCCACACGCCCCCGTCGTCGTTCGCCGAGGTGCCGGCCGTGACGCCCGAGTCCGAAGCGATGAGCAAGGAGCTGCGGCGACGCGGCTTCCGCTTCGTCGGCCCCACCACCATGTACGCGCTCATGCAGTCGTCGGGCATGGTCGACGACCACGTCGAGGGGTGCTGGCGAGCGGCCGCCTGACCGCACCCGCTAGACTGGAGGTCGGAGCCCTCGCTCCCAGCGTCGTCGAACGCACCGGCCCCCTTCCCGCGGGCCTTTGACCTTCACGGCGAACGGATGCGCCACCCGGCGCCTTCGCCCATTGCAGCCGCAGCATCGCGGCATCCCGAACCGCCGTGCGCGCGTGCGCGTCGGCAGGAGACTTCATGACGTCCCAGACTTTCACCGACCTCGGCGTGCCCGCGCCGCTGATCGCCGTGCTCACCGAGCAGGGCAAGAACGAGCCGTTCCCGATCCAGGCCGACACCCTGCCGGACACCCTCGCCGGGCGAGACGTGCTCGGTCGCGGCAAGACCGGCTCGGGCAAGACCCTCGCGTTCTCGCTGCCGCTCGTGGCGCGCCTGGCCGCCAAGAGCGACCGCCGCCGCGGACGCAAGCCCCGCGCCCTCGTGCTCGCTCCGACCCGCGAGCTGGCCAACCAGATCGACGAGGTCATCAAGCCCCTCGCCGCGGCCTACGACCTCACCACCACGACCGTCTACGGCGGCGTGAACCAGAAGCGCCAGGTCGACGCTCTGAACGCGGGCGTCGACATCCTCGTCGCGTGCCCCGGGCGTCTGGAAGACCTCATCGGTCAGGGCTTCGCGAGCCTCGACGCGATCGAGATCACAGTTCTCGACGAGGCCGACCACATGGCCGACCTGGGCTTCCTCCCCGGCGTGACGCGTCTCCTCGCGCGCACGCCCGCCGACGGTCAGCGCCTGCTGTTCTCGGCGACGCTCGACAACGGCGTGGACAAGCTCGTCAAGCGCTTCCTCCGCAACGAGGTCCTGCACTCGGTCGACGAGGCCCACTCGCACGTCGCCGCGATGACGCACCACGTCTTCGTGCCGGCCGACGCGGATGCCAAGAAGCAGCTGGTCCGGACACTGGCTTCCGGAACGGCTCGCCGCATCCTCTTCATGCGCACCAAGCACCAGGCCAAGAAGCTGGCCAAGGAGCTGACCGCCGCCGGCATCCCGTCCGTCGACCTGCACGGCAACCTGTCCCAGCCCGCCCGCGACCGCAACCTCGCGGCGTTCGGCGACGGCCGCGCCAAGGTGCTCGTCGCGACCGACGTCGCCGCCCGTGGCGTGCACGTCGACGGCGTCGAGCTCGTGGTCCACGTCGACCCGCCCGTCGAGCACAAGGCGTACCTGCACCGCTCGGGCCGCACCGCCCGCGCGGGTTCGGCCGGTGACGTCGTGACGATCATGCTGCCCGAGCAGCGTCGCGACACCCTCGACATCCTCCGCAAGGCCAAGATCGACGTCACCCCGCAGCCCGTCACCTCGACCTCTCCGGAGGTCGTCGCGCTGGTCGGCGAGGTCGCCCCGTACGTCAAGCCCGAGCCGATCGTCGCGCAGCCACAGGGCGGCGGACGCTCGCAGGGTGCCAACGCGCAGCGCAAGCGCGCCGCCCGCGGACAGGGATCCTCGGATGCCGCTCCCCGCACGTCCGCTCCCGGTGAGGGGCGTCGTCGCCGCGGTCGCGGTGCCGGTCAGGCGGCCCCCGCGGCCGACGCCGCGCAGCCCACACGCCAGGGCCAGCGCTCGGGTTCGGGTCGCGGCCAGGGCGGCGGCAACGCCCGCGGCGGAGCGAACACCGCCCGCCCCCAGGGCGCCGGGCGCTCGGCATCTGGTGCTCCGACGACCGGCATGGTCGTCGGACGAGGCGCGCGCACGAACCGTCGCGCCCCAGGGCTGATCTCCCGTTCACGATGCCCCCGCGGATCCGTCCGCGGGGGCATCGTCGCTTCCGTGGCCGCCGTCGTGCGGAGTTCGGTGGTGACACGCCGGTTCCGGATGCCGCGGAGCGGCGTGCCGTGCGGATTCTCCGCGCGACGGCACGGCCGAGCGGGGCGCGGTCGCGAATGTCGGAGGCCTCCGTCACACTGAGGGACGACCCACCGAGGAGCCGCCATGACCGATGCCCCCGCCGACGCCCATGACGTCATCCGCGTGCGCGGTGCGCGCGAGAACAACCTCAAGAACATCGACGTCGACGTTCCCAAGCGGCGGCTGACCGTCTTCACGGGGGTGAGCGGGTCGGGCAAGTCATCGCTGGTCTTCGGCACGATCGCGGCCGAGTCGCAGCGGCTCATCAACGACACGTATCCGACCTTCGTGCAGCAGTTCATGGGTCAGCCCTCGCGGCCCGAGGTCGATGCCCTCGAGAACCTCAGCGCGACGATCCGAGTCGACCAGGAGCGGATGTCGCCGAACGCGCGCTCCACCGTGGGGACGGCGAGCGACGTGCACGCCATGCTGCGCGTGCTGTTCAGCCGCCTCGGGCAGCCACACGTCGGCTCGTCGCAGGCGTTCTCGTTCAACGTGCCGTCGCTGTCCGGCGCGGGCGCCGTGACGATCGCGACCGGTGCCCGCAAGGGGCAGCGAGAGCGCCGGTCGTTCGAGATCACCGGCGGCATGTGTCCCGACTGCGAGGGCCTCGGGCAGGTGAGCGACATCGACCTCGCGCAGATCGTCGACGAGTCGCTGTCGCTCAACGACGGCGCGATCCTCGTCCCCGGGTACACCGCCGACGGCTGGATGGTGCGGATCTTCGCCGAGGCGGGCTTCTTCGACGGCGATACGCCCGTGCGCGACTTCACCCCCGAGCAGCGGCAGATCTTCCTCTACGGCGAGCAGCAGAAGGTGAAGATCGCCAGCTCGAACATGACCTACGAGGGGCTCGTCCCCAAGATCACGAAGAGCATGCTGCAGAAGGATCGCGACGGTCTGCAGCCGCACATCCGCGCCTTCGTCGATCGGGCGGTGACCTTCGTGCCGTGCCCCGCGTGCGGGGGCACCCGCCTCAACGAGGGCGCGCGCTCGTCCCGCATCGACGGCGTCAACATCGCGGATGCCGCGGCCATGCAGATCACCGACCTCGCCGCCTGGGTGCGGACGATCGACGACCCGTCGGTGGCGCCGGTCGTCGACGGCCTCCGCGACACGCTCGACGCCTTCGTCCACATCGGCCTCGGCTACCTGTCGCTCGACCGCGCGAGCGGAACCCTCTCCGGCGGGGAGGCCCAGCGCACCAAGATGATCCGTCACCTCGGCTCGAGCCTGACCGACATCACGTACGTCTTCGACGAGCCGACCGCGGGTCTGCACCCGCACGACATCCAGCGGATGAACGACACCCTGCGCCAGCTCCGCGACAAGGGCAACACGCTGCTCGTCGTCGAGCACAAGCCCGAGGTGATCGAGATCGCGGACCACGTGGTAGACCTCGGCCCTCGCGCCGGTCGCGACGGCGGGACGATCCAGTACGAGGGCGACGTCGCCGGACTCCGCGGTTCCGACACACTGACCGGCCGCTTCCTCGATCATCGCGCCCAGCTGAAGACCGCGGTGCGCCCGCGGACCGGGGCGATCCCGATCCGAGGAGCGTCGCAGCACAACCTCAAGAACGTCGATGTCGATGTTCCTCTCGGTGTCCTCACGGTCGTCACGGGGGTCGCCGGATCGGGGAAGTCGTCGCTGATCCACGGCAACCTTCCCGCGCACGACGACGTGGTGGTCGTCGACCAGACCCCGATCAAGGGCTCGCGGCGCAGCAGCCCGGCGACCTACACCGGCATCCTGGACGCCGTCCGCTCGGCCTTCGCGAAGGCGAACGGCGTCAAGCCCGCGCTGTTCAGCGCCAACTCGGAGGGTGCGTGCGTGGCATGCAACGGGCTGGGGGTGATCGTCACGCAACTGGGCTTCCAGTCGACGGTCGAGACCGTCTGCGAACTGTGCGGCGGAACCGGGTTCGCCGACGAGGTGCTCGAGTACACGCTCGACGGCAAGAACATCGCCGAGGTCCTGCAGATGTCGGTGACCGAGGCATCCACGTTCCTCACCCGGGGACCCGCGGCGACGGTGCTGGGGCGCCTCGTCGATGTGGGGTTGGGGTACATCACGCTCGGTCAGTCGCTCAACACCCTGTCGGGCGGCGAGCGGCAGAGGTTGAAGCTCGCGATCTCGATGGCGAAGAAGGGGGCGGTGTACGTGCTCGACGAACCGACGACGGGTCTGCACCTCGCCGACGTCGACACCCTGCTCGCCCTGCTCGATTCCCTCGTGGATGCCGGTAACACCGTCGTCGTGATCGAGCACCACCAGGCCGTCATGGCGCACGCCGACTGGATCATCGACATCGGTCCGGGTGCCGGGAGGGACGGCGGCACGATCGTGTTCGAGGGAACCCCGGCCGACCTCGTCGTCGCGCGTTCGACGCTCACCGGCGAGCACCTCGCGCGGTACGTCGGCGCCTGAGGCGCGGCAGCCGCCGCGACCTCGCGCGGGACGTCGGGGCCCGGCGCGCGGCCGCGGCCGGTTCAGGCCGGGGGAGTGACCGTCGCCGTGTGCAGGTGGCGGTCGCCGTGGGCGAGCACCTTGACGATGACCCCGCGCTGACGCAGCTCGGCCACGGCACGGGACGCATCGGCGCGCGAGACGCCGAGCGCCTCGAGGGTCGTGACGACGAGGACGTCGCCGCGCGTCAGGGTGCCGAAGAACCGGTCGAGCCGTGCGGCCCAGTCCTCGAGCGTTTCGGGCGCGGGGTGGCGGAAACCCTCGATGGGGACGCCGAAGCGGGTCAGGTCATCGCGCTGCTGCACGATCGACGGGAGCCCGGGGCGGGACACGACCAGCCCCACGAGCCGCGAACCGGCGGGGCGGGCGCGCCACCAGGCTCCGTCGCTCTGCATCTCGGTGAAGCACTGCGGGCAGTCGGCAGCGGTGTGAGCGACCGGCGTGGCGGCGCTCGTGGCATCCGTCGACGACGTCGGGATCGGTTCGCTCATGGCACCTCCGCTTCTATTGTGCCGTACGCCCCCGACAGCGCCCCGCCCCCGCCGCAGCCCGCACCCCCCCCGCAGCCCGCCCCCGCACGCCCCGCGGCGTCAGTCGTCCTCGCCGTCGATGCGCAGCTCCAGGCTCAGCTGGTCGGCGTCGAGCTCGGCAAGGGCGTGGCGCAGCGCGGCCGTGCTGTACCGGCCGTCGTGGCTGATGCGGTTCAGCTCGCGCCGCATCGCGTCGACCGACGCGAGCCGGAACTCGAGCAGGTCGCGGGCTCTCGCCGTCAGGTCGTCGTCGGTCGGGCGCGCCAGCCGCGCCCCGGCCTGCTCGAGGAGGTCCGCAGGGAACGGTTCGCCGTTCCGTCGCGTGAGCTTCCCCGCAGTCAGGGCCGCGACCGAGGCCGTGCGGAGCTCGGTGTCCAGCGCGTGCTGCTCCTCCCGCGTGGGTCCTTCGCCCGCCCCCTCGGAGAGGCCGACGCTCCGGACGACCAGCGACAGCGTCAGCCCCTGAATCAGGAGGCTGAACAGCGCGACGAGGAACGCCACGAAGATCAGCAGCGCACGGTCGTTCACGCCCTCGTTCTCGCCGGGCAGGGTCTGCGCGGCCGCGAGCGTGACGACGCCGCGCATCCCGGCCCAGACGATGATGATGCCGTGCCGCCAGCCCAGGGGGCTGTCGCGGTAGTAGTCGAGGTCGGCCAGGGTCCGGGTCACCCGACGGCGGACCAGGCCGAAGCCGCGCTTGGCCCGGTCGGGGTCCGAGACCCGGCTCTCGAACGCGGCGGGGTCGGCACGATACGCCTGTTCCATCTCATCGATGCGCTCGCTGATCTTCTCCGCGCGCTGGCGGTGGGTGACGCGCCTCCGGCTGCGCCGGCCCTGCAGCCAGATGATCCCCGCGACGTAAAGGGCGCGCACCCCGAGTGAGATGCCGAGGGCGCTGAGCGCGAGCCACGTGCCGTACCAGAGGCCCTCGTGCTCTCCGAGGTTGGCGTTGACGATGTCCTTCAGCTCCAGGCCGAAGACGAGGAAGACGCCGCCCTCGAGGATCAGCTCGATCGTCCGCCAGTTGAGTCGGTCGCTGAGTCGCTGCTCGGGGGTGAAACGGCGGGCTGCGCCCTGCCCGGTGACGATGCCCGCGACGACCGCCGCCACGAGCCCCGACCCGCCGAGGTGCTCGGTGGGGAGGTAGGCGATGAACGGGATCGTGAAGCTCAGCGCGGTGTTCGCCGCGGGGTTGCTGACGCGCTCGCGCACGCGCAGGTTCCCCCACCCGACGAGCGCTCCGATCGCGAGGGCGATCACGACGGCCCAGGCGAAGTTGGCCACGGCGTCGCCGAAGGCGAAGCTGGATGCCACGGCCGCCACGGCCGTCCGCAAGAGCACGAGCGCGGTCGCATCGTTCAGGAGGCTCTCGCCCTCGAGAAGGGTGATGACGCGGGGAGCGATGCCCAGACGCTTGGCGATCGAGGTGGCCACGGCATCCGTCGGACTCAGGATCGCGCCGAGCGCCACGCCGAGGGCGAGTCCGAGTCCCGGGATGACGGCGGCGAAGAACAGGCCGAGGCCGAGCGAGCTCAGCACCACGAGGAGCACCGACAGCCCCGCGATGGGGGCGAAGTCGCGGCGGAACTCGATCGCGGGCAGCTGCAGCGCGGCCGAGTACAGCAGCGGCGGGAGCACGCCGATCAGGATGACTTCGGGGTTGACGGTGACCCCCGGGACGAACGGCAGCAGGCTCACGCCCAGGCCGATCGCCATGAGCACGAGAGGCCCGGCGATGTTGAAGCGCGGCGCAATGACCGTGACGAGCGAGACCACCACGATCCCGCCGACGACGATGAGGAGGGGGTCGATCACCCTCGAAGGGTAACCGGAGCGACGCTGCGGGATGAAGCCGAGGGTCAGCCCTCGGCGCGTACGGCCTCCGCCACGGCGACGAGTCCGGTCAGGGTTTCGGCGAAGCTCGTCGACAGCGGTGCGAGGCCGATCCGCAGTCCGTGCGGGTCGCGGTAGTCCGGGATGACGTCGCCCGCCCACAGCCGCGCCGTGACCGCCCGCATCGCCGGGTGCGACAGCGTCACGTGCCCACCGCGCTCGGCCGGATCGCGCGGCGACGCGAGGCCCACCCCGAGCGGAGCCAGGATGCCATCGCCCACCCGGAGCGCGAACTCGGTCAGCGCCACGGACTTCGCGCGGATCGCCGCGATGCCGACGCCCTCGATGAGATCGAGCGTGTCCTGCATCGCGAGCATCGCGAGCACGTGCGGAGTGCCCGAGAGGAACCGCCGCATGCCGTCGGCCGGGCGGTACTCCGGCCCCATCGCGAAGACGTCCGCGGCGCCCATCCACCCCTGGATCGGCTGCGTCAGCGTCCGATGGTGCCGGTCGGCGACGTACGCGAACGCGGGGGAGCCCGGGCCGCCGTTCAGGTACTTGTACGTGCAGCCGACGGCGAGGTCCACGCCCCACGCGTCCAGCTCGACGGGCACGGACCCGGCGGAGTGGCACAGGTCCCACAGCACGAGGGCGCCGGCGTCGTGCGCGATACGCGTGAGGGTCTCGGCATCCGCGAGATATCCGGAGCGGTAGGACACGTGGCTGAGCAGCACGACCGCGGTGCGCGGGCCGACGACGGCGCGGAGCGCGTCGGCATCCACTCCGCGTGATGTGTCGACCTCGACCCACACGACCCGTGCGCCGCGTTCGGCGGCGATGCCCTCGACGAGGTAGCGGTCGGTGGGGAAGTCGTCGCGGCCCACGACGATCTCGACGCGTTCCGGGTCGGCCGCGGAACGCTCCGCGAGTCCGGCGCGCAGCAGCTTGTAGAGCAGCACGGTGGTGGAGTCGCCGATGATCGTCTGCCCGGTCGCGGCCCCCAGCGTCGACCGGCCGAGGCGGTCGCCGATGCGGAACGGCAGGTCCATCCACGACTCGTCCCAGCCGCGGATGAGGCGCCCGCCCCACTCCTCGGTCACGAAGGTGCGCAGCCGCTCCGCCGTGGCGCGCGGCGGCCGCCCGAGCGAGTTGCCGTCGAAGTACACCAGCGACGTCTCGGTGCCGACGAACGCGTCGCGGTACGCGGCGAGCGGGTCGGCGGCATCCGAAGCCTCGGCCTCGGCGGCGAACGATTCAGTCGACACGGGTGAGCTCCTCGGTCGGGACGACGACCGCGCGCGACAGCCAGGTCGCGAGGTCGTCGGGGTCGGTCGGTGCGGGACCCACCAGGAAGCTGCGGACCGCGTCGGTGCCCGTCCTCGCCGGCCACGGATCGGTGAGGGATGCCACGAGCGCGTCGCCGCGGATCCCGGCCTCCTGCAGCGCGAGGAGCTCGCGGCGATTGACGCCGAGGGGGAGCGGGCCGTTGCCGAGGTCGGTGCCGTACAGCACGCGTCCGCCCTGAGCGGCGAAGGCGCCGAGGTGGGCGATCGCCCGGGCGCGCGCCTCCCCGCGGTGGATGTCGAGCGTGGAGATCCAGATCTGGCCGCCCTCCGCCGCCCGGGTGAGGGAGTGCCGGGAGAGTGTGGCGTCGAACGGCGTGTGGGCCAGTGCCGCGACGCCCCGGTCGATCGCGCGCTCGACCTGCCCGGCACCCTGGGCGTGGGCGACGACCGGCAGACCCCGGTCGGCCGCCGCGGCGAGGACGGCGTCCAGGACCGTGTCGGGCATCACGGGCCCCGCGTCGGCGTTCAGCGCGACCTTGATGACGGTGGCACTGGCGTCGGCCTGCGCGTCGACAGCGGTGCGCGCCCCGCCCGGAACCCCCGGATGCAGCGACGGGTCGGACACGGTGTGCACGATGGCATCCGGTGCCCACGACCGTCCGCTCGGGTATCCGCCGGGTGCCGTGAGGAAGGCCCCGGCGAACGACACCCGTGGCAGTCCCGCCGCGCGTCGTGCGAGCACCGCCGGATCGCCACCGAGGTCCACGACAGCGGCGATCCCGCGAGCGGGGAGGGCGTCGATCTCGACGAGGTGCCCGTGGACGTGGTGGTCGGCGAACGCCGGGAGCGACGTCCCGATCTCACCGGTCGCGTGACGGCGAACCGGCCACGCGGCGGCGAGCATCAGGAGCGTCAGATGAGCGAGAGCTCGCGGAGCTTGGCTTCGACGTCGGCGTTCGACGGCTCGACGTGGTGCGAAGCGTCGGGGTACACCACGACGGGGATGTTCGTGCGGCCCGAGATCTCCTTGGCCACATCGGCGGCCGCCGGGTCGGCCACCAGGTCGACGTACTCGTAGGCGACGCCGAGTTCGTCGAGCTGCTTCTTGGTGCGGATGCAGTCGCGGCACCAGTCGGCGCCGAACATGCGAATGGATGCGTCAGACATGGTTCCAGGGTACGCCGCCGGGACGGAGCCCGGCCGGGGTCGTTCAGGCGGCGATCTCGTCCTCGAGGGTCTCGGGGAGGGGCATCTGCGCCAGGCGGCTGCGCTTGGGGGCGTAGACGACGAGGGCGTGGTAGACGAACCGGACGACGAACGCCGCGAGCAGCGTCACCGCGGTGGCGATGACCACGTGCAGGTGCGCGGCGCTGACGAGCAGCCACAGCAGGGGGATGCGGACGAGCGCCTCGATGCCGTTGAACGTGAACGACTTCAGGAACCGGTGGCGCATGAGCCCCGACTCCGCGCGCATGTCGGCGAAGACGAGGTACTCGAGCGCGAGGAAATTGCCGATGATCGTCAGTACGCTCGCGATCACGGAAGCCACGAGGTACTGCACGCCGATCCCGGTCAGGGCCCACGTGATGAGCAGGTTCGCGACCGCGCCGATACCGCCGACGACCGCGAACGCCGACATGCGGCCGAAGCGCAGCATCGTGAGCTGCGTGAGGAACCGCATGCCCTGGCTGAAGGAGGCCTTCGACTCGCCGGCGAAACGCGGGGCGAACGAGAACGGGACCTCGGCGACGCGCATCTGCTTGCGGGCGAGGATCTCGAGGAGGATCTTGAAACCGCGCGGACGCAGACCCTCGACGTCGAGCGAGGTGCGGTCGATGAGGAAGAACCCCGTCATCGGGTCGGAGCAGTTGTGCAGCTTCCGCGGGAACATCGCCTTGGTCAGCATCGTCGACCCGCGCGACACGAGCGTGCGCACCGCATTCGCGAGTCCGTCCGACGTTCCGCCCGCGGTGTAGCGCGAGGCGACCACGACGTCCGCGTCACCCATCTCGGCGCGGGCGAGCAGTTCGGCGATGACCTCCGGCGGGTGCTGCAGGTCGCCGTCCATCACGACGCAGAAGTCGGATGCCGCGGCCCGGATTCCGTCGACCACGGCGCCGCCGAGGCCGCCGACCGGCTGGTCGCGGTGGAGGAGCCGCACCGGGATGGATGCCTGAGCGGCGACCGCCCGGATGATGTCGGGG
The DNA here is from genome assembly GCF_049739645.1 of Microbacterium sp. SLBN-111. Taxonomy (NCBI): domain Bacteria; kingdom Bacillati; phylum Actinomycetota; class Actinomycetes; order Micrococcales; family Microbacteriaceae; genus Microbacterium; species Microbacterium sp. SLBN-111. The sequence continues at coordinate 924,030 of NZ_JBMGQH010000001.1, read as the reverse complement.
GTGTCGTCGGTGGAGTCGTCGACGAAGAGGATCTCGACGGCACGACCGGGAAGCGCGGCCGTCGTTCGACGGACGAGTTCGGCGACGTTCGGACCCTCGTTGAAGGTCGGAACGATGACGGATAGGTCCATGAATGCTCGCGTTTCGGTGGTTCCGGAGATACAAATCTAGACGGGCCCACGCGTGGCCCAACTTAGGATTGTGGATCATTCACCTGTGAGATAGCGGCACGCGGAACCCAGGGAGCGGTTCCAGGGCATCTCAGCCGATGGCATCCTTCAGGTCGTCCACCGTCATCCCGTAATTGATGCGGATGACCGGGAGCGCGAGCTTGTCGGTTCCGACGTGCACGTATCCGTGTTCGACGGTGCGTCCGAGTTCGAACCCGGCGCGACGCATGCCTTCTTTTGTCGTGTCGTTGTAGTGGCCGAACGGATACGCGACGACTTCCTTCGCGCCGAGGATCTTGGCGGACTGCTCGAGGTCGGCGGCGATGGTGTCGGCATCCTCGTTCACCATGCGCCCCTTTCCGTTCGCGCCCGCGCGGTGCATGTCGTGCGTGTGCGAACGCTGCTGCACGAAGCGATTGGGCGTGCCTTCGGTGCGGGCCGACGTGATCACAAACGACGTGGTCAACAGTTGGCGGGCGTCCACGACCGGTGCGGCTTGCTCGAGCCACGTGCTGTCGGCGTCGTCGTCGGTGATGATCACGGAGTGGCGGGGGAGGAACAGTGCCCCATCGATGAAGGCGCTCAGCTCGTCCCAGGTCGGCAGGTAGAAACCGGACTGCTGGATGTACGCCATCTGCGCGTCGAAGTCGCCGATGAAGGTGTAGTTCGCGCGGAGCCAGTTGTCCTCGCCGTCGGGGTTCCGCGTGAACTGGTGGTACATGAGGATCGGGATGCCGGCATCCTCCGCCGTGTTCTTCTCGGGAGTCGTCCACGCCCCGTACAGAGTCTTCTCTCGGCCGGTGCAGGCGACCAGGTCGGCGCCGTTGATGCGAGCCGGGAGCGCGAGTGCTGCCGCGTCGGCGGCGGTCGCGTACCAGCCGGCGAACACCCGGCCGTCGGCACGCGGCAGCGGCAGCGCGGCGTAGCGGGTGTCCTCGGTCTGCAGCTGCGGGTCGAGGGCGATCCCGTCCCCCGTGAAAGACACGGCGCACGCCTTCGGATCGGCGCTGGTCGACAGGAGTCTCTGCGCCGCGGTGAGAGGCGTCGGGGTCGGGGTGGGCGTCGCGGTCGCCACGGGCGTCGGGCTGTTCTCGGCCACCGGTTCGGCGGACAAACCGCGCAGCAGCGCGAACACCGTCACGCCCCCGCCGATCAGGGCGATCGCGACCACCGCCGCGACGGTTCGGCGCAGGCGTGCCCGCCGCGAAGCGCGTCGTCGTGCCTGCGTGCGCGTCCCCATTGATCCCGCCCCCTCGATCGTGCCGATCGTCCCCACGATCAGGGCGATCCTAGTAGGACGTTTCACGCAGGACCTCGACGAAGACGCAGGACGTCGCCGCCATGATGGGGGGATGATCCGCATCGGCATCGTCGGGACCAGTTCCATCTCCGAGCGTCTCGCGGACGCGGTCCGCGCGGTCGACGGCGTCGAGCTCGGTCGGGTCGCGTCGCGCGATGCGGGACGCGCGCGGGAGTTCGCCGAGCGCATCGGCGCCCCGGGCATCGCGGAGGGCCTCGACGCGCTGCTCACCGCGGGCGACGTCGACGCCGTCTACCTCGCGAGCCCGAACTCCGTGCACGCGGCGCAGGTGCGGGCGGCGGTGGATGCCGGCATCCCGGTGCTCGTCGAGAAGCCCGCGACCCTCACGGCGGGGGAGTGGGACGCCCTCGTGGCGCGGGCGCGGGAGCGCCGAGTGGTGCTGCTCGAAGCGATGCGGACGGCCCACGATCCCGGCATCCGTGTCGTCCAGGACCTCCTCCCGCGGGTGGGACGGCTGCGCCGGGTGTCGTTCCGCTACGAGAAGCGCTCACCCCGGTACGACCACGTGCTCGCGGGCGAGCAGACGAACATCTTCGACCCGGCGCTGGGCGGCAGCGCGCTGCGCGACCTGGGCGTGTACCCCCTCCACGCGCTCGTGCTGCTGTTCGGTGAGCCGCGCGGGATCCTCGGGAGCCGCGTGGGCATCGCGTCGGGCACCGATGGGCTCGGCAGCGCCATCGTCGAGTACGACGGGTTCCTCGCCGATGTCGCATGGTCGAAGATCACCGACACGTCGCTGCCGAGCGAGATCCAGGGCGAGGACGGCTCTCTCGCGATCGACGCGATCGATGCCCCGCGCCGCCTCGTCCTCACGCCGCGCGGCGGGGCACCCGAAACCATCGAGGTGGACGCGCCCGAGAACCCCATGATCGGCGAGGTCGAGCGCTTCCGCGACGCGGTGAACGGTGCCGACATCGCGGCCGATCAGGCCCGGACGGCGGAGACGCTGCGGCTCGTCGACCGCGTCCTCCCGCGACCCCTGCGGTGAGCCCGGTTCACCCGTCGTTTCCCCCGGGGCGTTAGGAAGAGCGGATGACACGAGCCGGCACCGTTCCCGAGGTGTTCCTCGCCTTCCTCCGTCTGGGCGTCACGTCGTTCGGCGGACCGATCGCGCACCTCGGCTACTTCCGCGACGATCTGGTCACGCGACGCCGGTGGATGGACGACCGCGCGTACGCCGACCTGGTCGCCCTGTGCCAGTTCCTCCCCGGACCGGCGTCGAGCCAGGTCGGGTTCGCGATGGGACTGCAGCGCGCGGGGTTCGTCGGCGCTCTCGCGGCGTTCCTCGGGTTCACCCTTCCCTCGGCCGTGCTCCTCGTCGCCTTCGCCGCCGGAGCATCGCTGTTCGGCGGGCCGGTGGGCGGCGGCATCCTGGACGGGTTGAAGATCGTCGCCGTCGCGATCGTCGCCCAGGCCGTGTGGGGGATGGCGCGCTCGCTCACCCCCGACCCGCCGCGGGCCGCGATCGCGGTCGTCGCGACGGCCCTGGCCCTCGTCGCTCCGGGGGCGGTGGGGCAGCTCGGTGCGCTCGCGGTCGGGGTGCTCGCGGGCCTCCTCCTGCTGCGGGAGGTGGCCGACCCGCCGGGGGAGTCCCTGCCGTCGTTCGGCGTCCCTCGCGCCGTCGCGATCGGATGCCTCGTCGTCGCGGTCGTCGCGCTCCTCGGGCTTCCCGTCCTGGCCGCGGTGACGGGATCGGGTGTGGTCGCGCTCGCCGACGCGTTCTACCGATCCGGTGCCATCGTCTTCGGGGGCGGTCACGTCGTCCTGCCGCTCCTCCAGGGCGCGGTCGTGGAGACCGGCTGGGTCTCGCCCGACGCGTTCCTCGCCGGCTACGGCGCCGCACAGGCCGTCCCGGGTCCCCTCTTCACGTTCGCCGGATACCTGGGCGCCCTCTCCTCGGTCGGCCCCGGCGGAGTCGCGGGAGCGGCCGTCGCGCTCGCCGCGATCTTCCTGCCGGGGTTCCTCGTGCTCGTCGGCGTGCTGCCGTTCTGGGATGCGCTGCGCGGCCGTCCGCGGGTCCGCGCGGCCATGCGCGGAGCGAACGCGGCGGTCGTCGGCATCCTGGCGGCCGCGTTGTACACACCGGTGTTCACGACGGCGATCACCGGGCCGGGGCCGTTCGTGCTCGCGCTCGTCGGCTTCGTGCTGTTGACGACGTTCCGGACGCCGGCGTGGGCCGTCGTCATCGTCGGAGCCGCGGGCGGGGTCGCGCTGTCACTGCTCTGAGAGTCGGCTGAACCTCCGTCTCGAAAGGAGTGACACCGAGTTTCGCCTTTGGCAGGATGGGCGCACGGCGACGGCGCCGCATCCGGTATCGAAGGAGATCCCGTGTTCCACAGCCCGTACTCGCGTATCGAGATCCCCTCCGTCAGCGTCTACGACCACCTCTTCGGCTCGCTCGAGGACACCGACCTCGACCGGGTGGCGATCATCGATCCCCAGACGGGAGCCGAGACGACCTACGGCACGCTGCGCGCGCAGGTCGACGCCTTCGCCGGTGCCCTGGCCCATCGGGGCGTCGACACCGAGACGGTGGTCGCGCTGCTGTGCCCGAACGTCCCCGCCTTCGCGACGGTGTTCCACGGCATCCTGCGCCTGGGGGCGGTGGTGACGACGGTCAACTCCCTCTACACGGCCCACGAGATCGAGACGCAGCTGAGGGATGCCGGCGCCACCTGGCTCGTGACCGTCTCGCCGCTGCTCGGGCCCGCCGCGGAGGCCGCGCGCGCCGTCGGGATCCCGGACGAGCGCATCGTCGTCCTCGATGGCGCCGAGGGTCACCCGGATCTGCGGTCGTTGCTCACGGAGCAGCGGACCCCGCCCGAGGTCTCGTTCGACCCGGCGACGCACGTCGCCGTGCTGCCGTACTCGTCGGGGACCACCGGCGTCCCGAAGGGCGTGATGCTCTCGCACCGCAACCTCGTCGCGAACGTCGACCAGTGCCGCGTGAGCATCCGCCTGAACAGCGACGACCGCGTGCTCGCCGTGCTGCCGTTCTTCCACATCTACGGCATGACCGTGCTGCTGAACCTCGCGCTGCGGCAGCGCGCGACGCTCGTCACGATGCCGAAGTTCGATCTGCTGGCGTTCCTGCGGTGCATCCAGGCGCATCGCTGCACGTTCCTGTTCATCGCCCCGCCGATCGCGCTCGCCCTGGCCAAGCATCCGGTCGTCGACGACTTCGACATCTCCAGCGTCCACACGGTCTTCTCCGGCGCCGCGCCGCTCGACGGGGAGACGGCCGAGACGGCGGGCCGTCGCATCCATGCCCGGTTCTTCCAGGGCTACGGCATGAGCGAGCTGAGCCCGGTGTCGCACGCGATCCCGCCCGAGCGGGAGGACATGCCGGTCAGCTCGGTCGGCGTCCTGATCCCGAACGTCGAGGCCAAGCTCGTCGACATCGACTCCGGTGCCGAGATCGAGGAGCACGGCGACGACGGGTTCACCGCGCCGGGCGAACTCTGGGTGCGCGGACCGAACGTGATGCTCGGCTACCTCAACCGCCCGGATGCCACGGCGGACACGATCGACGCCGACGGCTTCCTGCACACCGGCGACATCGCCACCCACCACGAGGACGGGTACTTCACGATCGTCGACCGGCTCAAGGAGCTGATCAAGTACAAGGGGTATCAGATCGCCCCCGCCGAGCTGGAGGCGCTGCTGCTGTCGCATCCGAAGATTCAGGATGCCGCCGTCATCGGCGTCCTCGACGAGGAGAAGCAGGAGATCCCCAAGGCTTTCGTGGTTCCGGCCGCGGGCGCGGAACTCACGGCCGACGACGTCATGGCGTTCGTCGCAGCCGAGGTCGCGCCCCACAAGAAGGTGCGGCGCGTGGAGTTCGTGGATGCCATCCCGAAGTCGGCATCCGGGAAGATCCTGCGGAAGGACCTGCGCGCCCGCGAGGCGTGACGCGGGCGGCGGGCCGGTGCTCCCGCGACGGCGGCGCGTGCGAGTGCCGGGGCCGGCGTTCGTGTCCGTTGAGTGTCCAGGACACGCGGACGGCCCCGCCGCGCGTCCGCGTGTCTTGGACACTGAAACGGGGTGCGGGCGCCCGAGCGCCGAGCGCGGGGCGTGGCGGCGGGACGAGCGGGAAAAAGACGAAACCCCCGCGATGTAGAAGCTACGCGAGGGTTCCTGGGGTGACTGTAACGGTCACCCTTGTGGCTCCGACCGGCATCGATCCGGTGACCTTTCGATTTTCAGTCGAACGCTCTACCAACTGAGCTACAGAGCCGAGCGGCATGTCTGCCGCTTCCTAAACGAAAGGCCTCCTCGAAAGAAGGCCCGTCGCTGTGGAGCGACCCTGACGGGACTTGAACCCGCGACCTCCGCCGTGACAGGGCGGCACGCTAACCAACTGCGCTACAGGGCCATGCTTGTTTAATTGTGACCGGTGAGTGACCCCAACGGGATTCGAACCCGTGCTACCGCCGTGAAAGGGCGGCGTCCTAGGCCGCTAAACGATGGGGCCGGATGAACCCCGAATCGTGCGATTCCGTGCTCACTTGCCGACGACCGAGCCTACTTCATGATTCTTGAGATTGCCAATCGGGGGCGTGGCGCTCCGCATCCCTGGCGTGTCGGCGGTCCAAACTTGTCCCCGGCAGCGGGAACTCGCCCTGTTGTTCGTGTGATTCGTGTTGCTACTGTGGTGCGAGTTGCGAACCGGTGAGATGAGGTATTCCCGTGACGCCTGAACCCCACGACGGCGCTGACGACTGCGGTTGCGCGCCGAGCCCGAGCGAACGAGCCCGGCTCTGGCCCTCCGTCGATCGCCGTGGTGCCCTCATGCTCGGCGCGTTCGGTGCGGTCGCCCTCGGCGCGATCGGGGCCACGGTCCCCTCGCTGGCATCCTCGTCGCCCGCCTTCGCCGCGGATTACCCCTCGTGGGCCGACGTCGAGGCCGCTCGAGCGAACGAGGCGGCGAAGGCCGCGGAGATCACTCGCATCCAGGGCCTGATCGCGGGACTGCAGGCCGATGTCGACCGCACCCAGGCCGAGGTCGTCGCACGCTCGGACGAGTACTACGCGGCGCAGCAGGCGTTCTTCGACGCCGACTACCGCGCGCAGCAGCTCCGGACCCAGGCGGACGCGGAAGCGGCCAAGGCGACGGATGCCGCGACCAAGGCCGGCAAGGTCGCCGCCCAGCTCTACAAGACCGGTGGCGACGACACGTCGCTCGACCTCTTCTTCTCGGGATCGGCGGCCACGGCCGACGATCTGCTCGCCAAGCTCGGCACGATGGACAAGCTGCTCGAGCGCAACCGCTCGGTCTACGCGGCCGCGGTCGCCGCGCGGGACAACGCGAAGAACCTGAGCGGTCAGGCCGATGACGCCAAGGCCGAGCGCGACCGTCTGCAGAAGATCGCCGAAGACAAGATGGTCGCCGCTCAGCAGGCCGCCGACGCCGCGCAGGCGGCTCTCGCGGCGCAGCAGGCGAACCAGGTCGTCCTCCAGGCCCAGCTCGCCGCGCTGCAGGACACCACGGCCAAGACCGTGGCGGACTACCAGGCCGGTGTCGAGGCGGAGCGCAAGGCGCGCGAGGAGCGCGAGCGCAAGGCGCGCGAAGAGGCTGAGGCACGCGACCGTGCCGCGGCGGCCGCCGCAGCGGCCGCTGCCGCGAACAACGGCGGCGGCGGTGGCGGCGGCGGTGGCGGCGGTGGCGGCGGAGGCGGCGGTGGCGGCGATGTCGTCGGATCCGGATGGGCCCGCCCGTCCTCGGCAGGCACCACGTCCGGATATGGCCCTCGCACCGGCCAGTGCGGGGCGAGCTACTGCGCGAGCACGTGGCACCTCGGCCTCGACTTCGGTGCGGGCTGCTGGTCGCCGATCTACGCCGCGGCGAATGGCCGCGTGACCTACGCCGGGTACAACGGCGGCTACGGCAACTACATCCGTATCCAGCACGACGACGGCTCGGGCACCGGCTACGCACACATCGTCAACGGCGGAATCTACGTCTCGAGCGGCCAGCGAGTCTCCGCGGGCCAGCAGATCGCCGCCACGGGGCAGACGGGCAACTCGTTCGGATGCCACCTCCACTTCGAGGTCTACCCGCCGTGGGGCGGGACGACCGACCCGGCCCCGTGGCTGCGTGATCGCGGCATCTGGGTCTGAGAAACGCGAAAGCCCCCGGTCGAGGACCGGGGGCTTCGTCGTGACCGGGAAGGTCAGAGCGTGTTGGGCGCTTCGCCCTCACCCTGCGTCTTGGTCTGGGCGTCGTGCTCCTCGAAGCGCGCGAACGCCTCGCCGACCAGGCGCTCGGCCTCGGCGGCATCCGCCCATTCGTCGACCTTGACCCACTTGTTGGGCTCGAGGTCCTTGTAGTGCTCGAAGAAGTGCGAGATCTCCTTCTTCGTCCAGTCGTCGATGTCGCCCACGTCCTGGATGTGGTCCCAGCGGGGGTCCTTCGCGAGAACCGCGACGACCTTGTCGTCGCCGCCGGCCTCGTCGCTCATCTTCAGCACGCCGACGGGGCGCACCTTTGCGAGGATGCCGGGGTACAGGTCGCGGTCGAGGAGAACCAGCACGTCGAGGGGGTCGCCGTCCTCGCCGAGCGTGTTCTCGAAGAAGCCGTAGTTCGCCGGGTAGCCGAACACCGTGTACAGGATGCGGTCGAGGAAGACCCGACCGGTGCCGTGGTCGACCTCGTACTTCACGCGGCTGCCGCGCGGGATCTCGATGACGGCGTCGTACGCGCCCATACGTGTGCTCCTTAGATCGGTGGATTTCCGCGCCCAGCCTAGCCGGGGCGGTTCTGCTGCCGTCGGCTCCGGTTCTCGCCGCGACACAACGAAGGAGAATCGCGAGCAGCCCCGCGGATTCCCGGCCTCCCACAGGGCGCGGACGACGGATCTCCTTCGTTGTGTCCGCGCGGGTGGGCGCACGGCGGCGGATAGCGTGGATGCCATGCACGAGCGACGCCCCGGACTCGATCCCGCCGTCGCCGAGGTGCGGCGGGCGGTGCGCACGAGCCTCGAGGGACGCGACGGCGCGGTCCTCGTCGCGCTGTCGGGGGGAGCGGATTCGCTCGCCCTCGCGGCGGCGACCGCGTTCGAGGCCCCGCGGCTCGGCATCCGGGTCGAGGCCGTCGTCATCGACCACCGGCTGCAGGACGGGTCGGCGGCGATCGCCGAACGTGCGGCCGATGTCGCGCGCGGGCTCGGGCTCGCCGCCCGGGTGGTCGCGGTCGAGGTGCGCGGGGCGGGTGGTCCCGAGGCCGCGGCGCGCGACGCGCGTTATGCCGCACTCGCCCGTGCCGCCGCGGAGACCGGGGCCGACGCCGTCCTTCTCGGCCACACCCTCGGCGACCAGGCCGAGACGGTGCTCCTCGGCCTCGCGCGCGGGTCGGGCGCGGCGAGCCTGTCCGGCATGTCTCCCGAGCGGAGGGATGCCACCGGCCCGGTGTGGCTGCGCCCACTCCTCGGCGTCCGTCGCGAGGTGACCGCCGCCGCGTGCGTCGCGGAGGGGCTGGATCCGTGGCGCGACCCGCACAACCTCGACCCCGCCTACGCACGTGTTCGCGTCCGCGAGACCGTCCTCCCCACGTTGGAGCGCGAGCTCGGACCGGGCGTCGCCGAGGCGCTCGCCCGCACCGCGGAGCAGCTTCGCGAGGATGCCGCGGCGTTCCAGGACATGATCGACGAGACGATCGAGGACATCGTCGAGCACGCCGAGGCCGGTATCTCGGTGTCGGTCGCGGCGTTGGCGGCGAATCCCGCGGCGCTCCGGAATCGCATCGTGCGGTACGTCGTCGACAGCGAGTTCGGCGTCGCCCTGACCCGCGCGCAGACGCTCGAGGTCGCCCGCCTCGCGACCGACTGGCGCGGGCAGGGCCCCATCGACCTGCCCGGCTGCGTCGCGCGCCGCGTCGGCGGGCGGATCGAGATCACCGCGCGGGCGGCATCCTGAATACTCTCGCCGACGCGCTCCGTCGGGGCGTGATGCCCGCGGGTCGGTAGCATGCGCGGGTGCCGTACATTCCCTATCGTGCGAAGGACTTCCCCGTTCCGTTCGCTCCGGATGGACGTAGCCATATCGACGTGACGATGGCTGACCTCCAAGCGCACGCCGTCTCGGTCGGTCATGCATCGATCCTCGACGGAGCGAACGGCGGGCCGCGCCTCGACCTCCGTTGGCGCGCCGCAATGATCGAATCGTGTTTGACCGAAGCGAACGACCACTGGGTCCTCGCCGACGGATATGCGGGTCTCGACGGTTCGGAGAAAACAGTGATCAGCTATGTCCTGGGGATGACGCAAGGGTCCGTCATAGCCGAGCGCCTGTTCGGAGCGGGTGCTCTTGTTCATGTGGATGCCGTTCTGCGGTTGCTCGGGCATCTGTACCGTGCCGGACGTCCCGACCTGATCGGTTGGGCGCCGCTGCCACCGGCCCCGCCGGGTCAACCCCTACCCGGAGCGCGGATCTTGTTGGAGGCCAAAGGAACCGCCGGTCGGTACGACTCGAGAGTCGCGGAGCGGGCCCGCGCGCAGCTGAAGCCTCAGCCCGGTGTGCGGGTGAACCGCAACCTGCGGCAACTGGCACTCCTGCTCGGGTCCCACGCGATCTACGCCGTATCGGTCGCCCACTTTGCGCCCGGCGCGATCGGTCCGGGCGGTACGGATCGCACGGAGGATGCCGTGTGGCGCAACTTCGTGCAGGACCCGCCGCCGGGTCTCGACGAAAACTCGTCCTGGTCCGAGGACGATTTCCGCGGCCTCATCCTTGCTGCCACGCTGCTCCCCCTGTACGCCGCGCTCCGCGACGGGGAGATCGACTCCCCGGGGTTGCCCGCCGGGCTGGAGGAGTCATCGGTGGGATACGCGCTCTCGCCGACCATGACCATCGGACTTCCCCGCGCAGCGGTCGACATCTTCGAAGACGCAGATTCGCTCGAGCTTCTCGGCCGATCGGCTAGCGCCGGGCACGAGCAAGATGTCCGACGCCTGGCTCGACGATTGAGCCAGGCTCTGCCCGAACGAACGGTCGTCGCCTCCGAGACGGCCGGTGTCGAGAGTAGTTGGGAGATCGGGTCGTCGGCCTCGGGCGTGATCGTCGCGCGGGCGGCATCCTGAATCCTCCTGCGTAGACTTTCAGGATGCGCGCGGCCGACATCTCCGACGACATCAGCGAAGTCCTCCTCACCGAGGAGCAGATCCACGGCAAACTCGCCGAACTCGCCGCGCAGGTCGCGGAAGATTACGCCGGGCGCGACGTCGTGCTCGTCGGCGTGCTGAAGGGCGCGGTCATGGTGATGGCCGACTTCGCCCGTCACCTGCCGATCCACATCACGATGGACTGGATGGCGGTCTCCTCGTACGGCGCGAGCACGCGCTCGAGCGGTGTCGTGCAGATCCGCAAGGACCTCGACACCGACATCACGGGCAAGGACGTCCTGATCGTCGAGGACATCATCGACTCGGGCCTGACCCTCAGCTGGCTGCTGGAGAACTTCGCTTCGCGCGGCGCCGCGTCGGTCGAGGTCCTCGCGCTGCTGCGAAAGCCGGACGCGATGAAGGTCGAGGTCGAGTGCCGCTACGTCGGGTTCGACATCCCCAACGACTTCGTCATCGGCTACGGGCTCGACTACGCCGAGAAGTACCGCAACCTGCGCGACGTCGCCGTGCTCGCGCCGCACGTCTACTCCTGACGGCGGTCGGGATGCCGCGCGCGGGGGCGTGGCATCCATGGTCCCGGTACGCCCACGACGAACGCACAGTCTCGGCATAGCCGTCGGGCGTTACCCTGTTTGAACCGCTTTTTCCCGAGCGGATCACGAAAGGGCTGGGCTCGCCCACCATGGATTTCAAGAAGATCACGCGCAATCCGATCATCTACGTTCTGCTGGTCGGTCTGCTTCTGGTCATCGGTTTCTCGCTCATCACGAACCTCAGCGGCGCGCGCCAGATCTCCACTCAGGAGGGCCTCCAGCTGCTCAAGGGCAACACGGTGGCATCCGCGACGACCAATGACACCGATCAGCGCGTGGATCTGAAGCTCTCCCAGCCGTACGAGGGCGCCGACAGCGTGCAGTTCTACTACGGCGGCGCGCGCGCGTCGGAGGTCGCGACCGCGATCGACAACGCCGCCCCGAAGGACGGCTTCAACGACGTGGTCCCGCGCCCGGGCTGGTTCGACGGGTTCATCTCGCTCATGCTGCCGCTCGTGCTGCTCGGGCTGCTGTTCTGGTGGCTCCTCTCCAGCGCCCAGGGCGGTGGAAGCAAGGTCATGCAGTTCGGGAAGTCGCGGGCGAAGCTCGTCACGAAGGAGACGCCGACCGTTACCTTCCAGGACGTCGCGGGCTCCGACGAGGCGATCGAAGAGCTCGGCGAGATCAAGGACTTCCTGAAGGACCCGAAGAAGTTCGAGGAGGTCGGCGCGCGCATCCCCAAGGGCGTGCTGCTGTACGGCCCTCCCGGAACGGGTAAGACCCTGCTCGCCCGCGCCGTCGCCGGCGAAGCGGGCGTGCCCTTCTACTCGATCTCCGGTTCGGACTTCGTCGAGATGTTCGTCGGTGTCGGCGCGAGCCGCGTGCGTGACCTGTTCAACCAGGCCAAGGAGAACTCGCCCGCGATCATCTTCATCGACGAGATCGACGCGGTCGGTCGCCACCGCGGCGCCGGCATGGGCGGCGGGCACGACGAGCGCGAGCAGACGCTGAACCAGATGCTCGTCGAGATGGACGGCTTCGACCCCAAGGTCAACGTCATCGTCATCGCCGCGACCAACCGTCCCGACATCCTCGACCCCGCGCTCCTCCGTCCGGGTCGTTTCGACCGGCAGATCGGCGTCGACGCCCCCGACCTCAAGGGCCGCCAGCGCATCCTCGAGGTGCACGGCCGCGGCAAGCCGCTGTCGGACTCCGTCGACCTCGAGGTCGTGGCGCGCAAGACGCCCGGCTTCACCGGTGCCGACCTCGCGAACGTCCTGAACGAGGCCGCTCTCCTGACGGCGCGCTCCAACGCTCAGCTCATCGACAACCGCGCCCTCGACGAAGCGATCGACCGCGTCATCGCCGGTCCGCAGCGCCGCACGCGCGTGATGAAGGACAAGGAGAAGCTCATCACGGCCTACCACGAGGGCGGTCACGCTCTCGCGGCGGCGGCGATGAACCACACCGACCCCGTCACCAAGGTCACGATCCTCCCGCGCGGCAAGGCGCTGGGGTACACGATGGTGCTGCCGCTCGACGACAAGTACTCCGTGACCCGCAACGAGCTGCAGGACCAGCTGACGTACGCCATGGGCGGCCGCGTCGCGGAGGAGATCGTCTTCCACGACCCCACCACCGGCGCCTCGAACGACATCGAGAAGGCGACCAGCATCGCCCGCAAGATGGTCACCGAGTACGGCATGACCAACGAGGTCGGCCCGGTCAAGCTCGGCTCGTCGTCGGGTGAGGTCTTCATGGGCCGCGACATGGGTCACGGCCGCGACTTCTCGGAGCGCATCGCCGAGCGCGTCGACGCCCAGGTCCGCGGGCTCATCGAGCAGGCGCACAACGAGGCCTACCAGGTGATCAACGACAACCGCGAGGTGCTCGACCGCCTCGCGCTGGCCCTCCTCGAGAAGGAGACGCTCGACCACCTGGAGCTGGCCGAGATCTTCAAGGACGTCAAGCGTCTGCCCCCGCGCCCGCAGTGGCTCTCGTCGGGCGACCGCCCGGTGTCGAGCCTGCCGCCGGTCGAGGTGCCTCGTCGCCAGGCGCCCTCGGGTGTCGCCGCGTCCATCGAGGCCGACGCTCAGCCCGCGACCCAGCCGCAGCGCCAGCGGCCGAGCGGACAGACGCGTCCGGCCACCGCCTAAGGCGCCGTGGCCGTCGACCGGGAGCGCGTGTCGGCGCTCGTACGCGAGCTGCTCGAGGCGATCGGGGAGAACCCCGATCGCCCGGGCCTCCGGCAGACTCCGGCGCGCGTGGCGGATTCCTGGACCGAGTTCTTCGGGGGAGTGGGGCAGGATGCCACGGCCCCGCTGCAGCACACGATCTCGGTGAGTCGTGGGCCGGCGCCGGACACGCTGCCCTCCGGGGCGGTGATGCTGCGTGACATCGCGTTTCGTTCGATGTGCGAGCACCATCTGCTGCCGTTCCGCGGCCGGGCGCACGTCGCGTATCTGCCGGGTGAACGGGTCGTGGGACTCGGGGCACTGCCGCGCGTGATCGACATCCTTGCGGCCCGCCCGCAGGTGCAGGAGCGTCTCGGGGAACAGGTCGCGGACGCGATCGCCGGCGCCCTCGACGCGCGCGGCGTGCTCGTGATCCTGGATGCCGAGCACGAGTGCGTCACGATGCGCGGTGGCCGTCAGCCCGACGCGTCGACCGTCACGATCGCCGCGCGAGGGGTGTACACCGACCCGGTCGCCCGCGCCGAGCTCGTCGCGCTGATCGGGCGGGACCGCCCGTGACGCTCGTGATGGGCATCCTCAACGTCACCCCTGATTCCTTCAGCGACGGCGGGCGTTTCCTCGACCCCGACGTCGCGATCGCGCACGGCCGCTCCCTCGCGGCCCAGGGGGCCGACCTGCTGGACGTCGGCGGCGAATCGACGCGGCCCGGCGCGGACCGCGTCGCACCGCGGATCGAGCAGCAGCGCGTGCTCCCGGTCGTGGAGGTGCTGGCATCCGAGGGGCTGTTCGTCAGCATCGACACGATGAACGCCGCGACGGCGCGGGCCGCCGTGGCGGCGGGGGCGCGTCTGGTCAACGACGTGTCCGGCGGGCTCGCGGATGCCGAGATGCTGGCGGCGGTCGCCGAGTCCGGCGCGGACATCGCGCTGGGACACTGGCGCGGGCCGTCGTCCGAGATGTACGCGCGCGCCGAATACGACGACGTGGTGGCCGAGGTGCTCGCCGAGCTGGGGGAGCGGGTCGACGCGGCCGAGGCGGCCGGCATCCCGCGATCCCGCATCGTCGTGGATCCCGGCATCGGCTTCGGCAAGCGGGGCGACCAGAACTGGGAGGTGCTGCGCGCGCTGTCACGGCTGGCGGGGTTCGGTTGTCGCGTCCTGGTGGGCACGAGCCGCAAGCGTTTCCTCGCGGATGCGATCGGCGCGGATGCCGACCTCGCCCGCCGCGACCTCGCGACCGCCGTCACCAGCGTCCTGGCCGATCGGGCCGGTGCGTGGGCCGTGCGCGTCCACGACGTTCCGACCACTCGCGACGCCCTCGCCGTCGCCCGCGCCTGGGAGGCCTGATGGACTTCGCCGACGAGATCACGCTGACGGGGGTGCGCGCCTTCGGCTTCCACGGCGTGTACGCCGATGAGAAGCGCGAGGGGCAGGAGTTCGTCGTCGACGCGACGCTGCAGCTGTCGCTGCGCCCGGCGGCCGAGTCGGATGACGTCGTGGACACCGTGCACTACGGCGAGCTCGCCGAACGCATCGTGGCGCACGTCGAGAACGACCCCGTCGATCTCCTCGAGACCCTCGCGCAGCGGATCGCCGACGACGTGCTGTCCGACGAGCGGGTGATGCTCGTCACGGTGACCGTGCACAAGCCGCAGGCGCCGATCACGGTGCCGTTCGGCGACGTGTCGGTGACGATCCGGAGGGGCCGCGCGTGAGCGTTCGTCTGGCCCACGGCATCGGCGACCCGCCCGCCGATCATCCGGTCGCGGCGGTCGTCGCGCTGGGCGCCAACCTCGGCTCCCGCGCCGAGACGCTCGCCGCCGCCGTGGAGGAGCTCCGGCTCCTGCCGCTGACCACCGACGTGCGCGTGTCGGCGCCGATCGAGACGGTGGCCGTGACGCTCGCCGGTGAGGACGCGGACGCACCGCGGTACCTCAACGCCGTGGCTCTGCTGCAGACGCGGCTCGCTCCGACGACCCTGCTGCGCGAGCTGCACCGCATCGAGGCCGAGCACGGCCGCGTGCGGCGCGAGAAGTGGGGCGATCGCACGCTCGACCTCGACCTGATCACCTACGGTGACGAGCGCATCGACGACGAGCGGCTGACGGTTCCGCATCCGCGCGCCCACGAGCGCGAGTTCGTGCTCGCTCCGTGGGTGGCGATCGACCCGGATGCCGTGATCCCCGGCCGCGGTCGCGTGGACGCGCTGCTGGCGGGTGTGCGCGGCGGTGCGGGGCAGGACGCACGGTCGGGCGGCGGTGCGGGGCAGGGCGCTCGGCCCGTCGGCGGCGCGGGGCAGGACGCTCCGTCGGTCGACGCCGAGGGGAAGGACACGCCGTGAAGCGGACAGGGGCGACGATCCTCCTCGTCGCGGCGCTCGTGGGTCTCGTCGTCGGGTTCCTCGTCGACACCGTGCTCACGTCGACGGGTCGTCCCACCTTCGTGCCGGCGACGAGTCTGCCGACGATTCTCGTCCTTCTGGGCGCGGTCGTCGTGGCGTTCGCCGTGCCGATCTTCCGGGCGTCGCGGGGCCGCAGCGGTCGGCGCATCGACCCGTTCCGGGCCTTGCGGATCGCGATGTTGGCGAAGGCCTCCTCTCTCGTGGGTGCTGCAGCGACCGGCTTCGCGCTGGGGCTTCTCGCTTTCGTCTTCACACGTCCCTTCACTCCGTCGTTAGGCTCATTGGGGTCGATCATCGCGACGGCCGTGTGTGGTGCCCTCCTCGTCGTCGCGGGTCTCGTGGCCGAGCAGCTGTGCACCATCCGGAAGGACGACGATGACGAACACCCCGGATCTTCCGGAGCGCACCCCGACGCCGGTTCCCCCGCCTGAGTCCACGGCATCCGTTCTCGACGACGCGACGTATTCGCGGATCCTCGAGCCGCGCGGCCCGGGGCGGCTGCCCCTCGGGGACGGCACATGGCACCAGCTCGCCCGCGCGTACGTGAGGGTGCAGCTGATCTCGCAGGGTGCCCTGTTCGTGCTGGCGCTGGCCGCCGCCATCGTCGTCCAGGTTCTCAGCGGGGTCTTCTGGCAGTGGATCCCCGTCGGCGTGGTCCTGCTCATCACGGCGATCACGATGATCATCACGCCACGGCAGGCGCGCGCGTTCGGATACCAACTGCGGCGCGATGACCTCGTGTTCCGTCGGGGGATCCTGTGGCAGCGCGTCGTCGCCGTGCCGTACGGCCGCATGCAGTTGGTCGACATCACGCACGGTCCGCTCGACCGCGGCTTCGGGATCGCGCAGCTCAAGCTCGTCACGGCGGCCGCCTCCTCGGGCATCACCATCCCGGGCTTGACGCAGTCCGCCGCGGAGCAGTTGCGCGACACCCTCATCGACGTCGCCGAGACCCGCCGGACCGGGCTGTGACCGATCCGTCGCGCGCGGGCGGGGCGCTGCCCGGGGACGGTGCGCCGGGCTGGTCGGTTCCGGGGGCCGCGGGGCCGGACGCCGGGGTGTCCGGGGCCGCGCTACCGGGCGACGCCGTCCCCGGTGCCGCGGTGCCCGGCGATGCTCCGTCCACTCACGAGGGCGCGCCTCCCCGGGCGCTCGTGCGGTCGCCGCTGAGCGACGGTGAGTGGCAGCGTCTGCACCCCCTCACGCCACTGCTGCGGGGTGGGCTGTTCCTCGTCGTGATGATCGGTGTGATCGTCGCGAACCTGCGCGAGCGGTTGATCGAGCTGTTCCTGCCCGCCGTGACGGACCTGCCGCCCGGTGTCGTCCCACCCGACCCGGTGGACTTCATCCTGGCCCATAACCTGATCCTGATCGCTGGGGGTGGGGCGCTCGCGGTGCTCATCGTGCTCCTCGTGATCTTCCGGCTGTCGTGGCGGTTCCACACGTTCCGCATCAGCGACGACGACGTCGAGGTGAGGTCGGGAGTCCTCTTCCGCACGCATCGTCGGGCCCCGCTCGACCGCGTCCAGGGGGTCAACCTGACGCGGCCGCTGGTGGCTCGTCTCCTCGGACTCGCGAAGCTCGAGGTGGTCGGCGCCGGTCTCGACTCCAACGTGAAGCTCGAGTACCTGTCGGCGCCTGCGGCCGAGACGGTCCGGGGCGACATCCTGCGGTTGGCATCCGGTCGTCGCCTGGCGGAGCGCGGCGCAGCTGCGGTCGCGTCCGGGTCTCCGGTCCAGCAGGCGGCCGGTGCGGTCGCCGCCGGCATCCAGGGCATCGTCGACGGTGAGGACTTCTCCGACGCCGAACCCGAGAGCATCGTGCGGATCCCGTTCGGACGTCTCGTCGCGTCGCGGGTGCTGAGCGGCTCCACGTTGACGCTCGTGGCGTTGATCGCCGTGATCGTCGTCGCGGCCTCGTTCTCGACGCTCTGGGTGCTGTTCACGATGGTTCCTGCCTTCCTGGCCTTCGGGGCCTACTACGTGCGCTCGATCGCGCGGGGGCTGCGGTACGCGATCGCCCCGAGCCCCGACGGGGTACGGCTCACGTCCGGTCTGTTCACGACGGTGAGCGAGGTTCTGCCCCCGGGTCGTGTCCACGCGATCGAGGTGCACCAGCCCCTGATGTGGCGCCCGTTCGGGTGGTGGAGCATCTCGGTCAACAGGCTGACGGGGCACAGCCGCGGGTCGTCGGACTCGAACGCGGATCCGTTCGCCACAGTGCTCCCCATCGGGACGCGCGAGGACGTCGAGCGCGTGCTGGGGATCCTCGTCCCCGCCCTCCCCGCAGACGAATGGACGTACGTGTTCCGCCAAGGCATCCTGGGTCCGGTGGACGACGATCCCTACGTGAGCACACCTCGCCGGGTCTGGCTGCTGCGGCCCCTTTCGTGGCGGCGCAACGGCGCCGTCGTCTCGGCGGACGCGATCTTCCTCCGCCGAGGTTGGGCGCACCGCACCCTCACCGTCATCCCCTTGGCGCGGCTGCAGTCCATCGGGCTGCGGCAGGGGCCGCTCGCCCGAGCGACCCGCACGGCGACGCTCGCCGCGCACGTGATCCCCGGCACGGTTCGGACCTCGGTCGGGGCTCTCGATCGGGATGCCGCGCTCGCGCTGTTCGACGACACCGCCCGCGCCACGGTCGCGGCGGCGGCGGGCGACCGGAGCCACCGGTGGGCCGGATGAGCGGCGGACGCGACGGTCGGCTCGGTGTCGGCATCATCGGTGCGGGGCGCGTAGGGCCGGTGATCGGGGCCGCCCTCGCGGGCGCGGGCCACGCCCTGACCGGCATCACGTCGGGATCGGACGACGACCGCGTGGAGGCGATCCTTCCCGCTCTCCCGGTGCTGTCGTCGGAGGAGGTCGTGCGCCGCAGCGAACTCGTCGTGGTGGCGGTGCCGCACGACCAGCTCCCGGGGCTCGTGGCCGGGCTCGCTGATATCGGCGCGTGGCAGCCCGGGCAGCTCGTGCTGCACACTGACCCGGCATACGGCGTCGGGGTGCTGGCGCCGGCACTCCAGCGCGGGGCGATCCCGCTCGCCATCCATCCGGCGATCGTGTTCACCGGGGCGTCGTCCATCGACCTCCGCCAGCTCTCGCAGGCGTACGCGGCGGTCACGGCCCCCGCTCCCGTTTTGCCCATCGCCCAGGCGCTCGCGGTCGAACTCGGGTGCGAACCGGTGGTGATCGCCGAGGCCGACCGTCCCGCGTACGCCGAGGCGGTGGCGACGGCGACACAGTTCTCTCGGTCGATCGTTCGCCAGTCGGCCAAACTCCTCGCCGGCGTCGGCGTGGAGAACACCCGGGGCGTACCTTTCGGCGCTCGTGCGCTCCAGCGTCGACCAGGCGCTGGCGGAGGGGACGGGGTCGACCGGCGCGGACGGCATCCCGCCGGACGCTACGATCGACGGATGATCCGCACCATCTCGGATCTGCGCACCCGACTGGCCGAGGCCAGAGGCGCAGATCGCCCGGGCGGTGCTGCGCGCGTCGCTCTCGTCTCGACGCTCGGGGCCCTCCACGACGGACACGTCGACCTCATCCGCACCGCGCGTGAGCGGGCCGACCTCGTGGTGGTGTCGACGTTCGTCAACCCGCTGCGGTTCCGCACGGCGGAGGAGACCGCGGCCTACCCCCGCACCCCCGACGCGGACGCCGATCTGCTGGACGAGCTCGGCATCGATCTCGTGTTCGCGCCGACAGCGGGGGAGTTCCTCCCTGCCGGGACGGCGACCACGCGCGTTTCCGCGGGCGACCTGGGGTTGCGCTACGAGGGACGCACGCGGCCGTTCTACTTCGACGGGGTCCTCACGGTCGAGGCGAAGCTGTTCCACCTCATCCGCCCGGACGTCGCGGTCTATGGCGAGCGCGACCTGCAGCGGGAGTTCCTGGTGCGGCGCATGATCCGCGACCTCGACTTCGGGATCGAGACGGCACTGGTGCCGACCGTGCGCGCGGAGGACGGGCTTCCGATCTCCAGTCGCGTGGGTCTGCTGGAACCGGCGGATCGTCGCGCTGCCGCGAAGCTCCCGGTCGCCCTGGAGGCCGCGGCATCCAATGCCGATCTGGGTGTGGACTCCTGCATCGCCGCCGCGCAGTCCTCGCTGATGGGGGAGCCGCGCATCGGTCTGGAGTACCTCTCGGTGGTCGATCCGGAGACCTTCCTCCCCGTCGACGACGGGCACCGCGGGCGAGCCATCGCGCTCATCGCCGCGACGGTCGGTGGCCACCGGTTCATCGACAACGCGGAGATCTCGCTGCGCTGAGCGGATCCCCGCTCCGGGAAAACGCCCGGCGCCTCGCGGATAAACTCGACGAGACCCCGAGGAGCCTTCACGATGACCGACGCGCCCGCGAACGACGCCGAACCGACCGAAGACGACGTCTTCGAGCAGAAGGCGGTCCGACTCGCCAAGCGGGAACGCCTGCTCGCCGAGCGTGCGGATGCCGCGGGCGGCCCGTACCCGGTCGCCGTGCCGGTCACTGACACGATCCCCGCGCTGCGCGAGCGATACGGCGACCTCGAGGCCGGCGCCGAGACGGGTGTGACCGCGGGTGTCGCGGGGCGCGTCGTGTTCAGCCGGAACACCGGGAAGCTGTGCTTCGCGTCGCTGCAGTCCGGCGACGGCAGCCGCATCCAGGCGATGGTGTCGCTCGCGAACGTGGGCGAGGAGTCCCTGCAGGCGTGGAAGGAGCTCGTCGATCTCGGCGACCACGTGTTCGTCTCCGGCGAGGTGATCTCGAGCCGCCGCGGCGAGCTGTCGATCATGGTCTCGGAGTGGGAGATCGCCGCCAAGGCCGTCCTCCCCCTTCCCAACCTGTACTCGGAGCTCAGCGAGGAGAGCCGCGTCCGCAGCCGCTTCCTCGACCTCATCGTTCGGGATCGTGCCCGCGAAACGGTGCTCGCGCGCGCCAAGGTCAATGCGAGCCTGCGCCGCACGTTCGCCGAGCGCTCGTTCGTGGAGGTCGAGACTCCGATGCTGCAGGTGCAGCACGGTGGTGCCAGCGCCCGCCCGTTCATCACCCACTCGAACGCCTTCGACGCCGACCTCTACCTGCGCATCGCGCCGGAGCTGTTCCTCAAGCGTGCGGTCGTGGGCGGTATCGATCGGGTCTTCGAGATCAACCGCAACTTCCGCAACGAGGGAGCGGACTCGACACACAGCCCCGAGTTCGCGATGCTCGAGGCCTATCAGGCGTACACCGACTACAACGGCATCGCCGACCTCACCCAGACCCTCATCCAGGACGCGGCCGTCGCCGTCGCGGGTTCCACGACCGTGACGTGGGCCGACGGCACCGAGTACGACCTCGGCGGCGAGTGGGACCGCATCTCGATGTACGACTCGCTCTCCGACGCGGCGGGGCGGGCCATCACCCCCGAGACGACGCTCGACGAACTGCGTGCTCTCGGCGCCGAGGCGGGCGTCGACGCGCCCGCTCATGAGACGCACGGCAAGTGGGTCGAGGAGCTGTGGGAGCACTTCGTCAAGGGCGGACTGACCCGTCCCACGTTCGTCATGGACTTCCCCCTCGACACCAGCCCGCTCGTACGTGAGCATCGCTCGATCGCCGGCGTCGTGGAGAAGTGGGACCTGTACGTGCGCGGCTTCGAGCTCGCCACGGGGTACTCCGAGCTGGTCGACCCCGTCATCCAGCGCGAGCGCTTCACCGAGCAGGCGAAGCTCGCGGCCCGCGGTGACGACGAGGCGATGTCCATCGACGAGGAGTTCCTCCGCGCGCTCGAGCACGGCATGCCGCCCACCGGCGGTATGGGGATGGGGATCGACCGCCTGCTGATGGCCATCACCGGGCTCGGGATCCGTGAGACGATCCTGTTCCCGCTGGTGAAGTAGCCGCGGGGCGTTCGAACACCCACTCGGGCAGACGCCCGTGACCCACGAGCGTGCGCACGATCCCGGCGAGGCCGTGCTCGGCGTCGATCGCCAGGGCCTGGTCGGCGTATGCCCCCGCGTGCGTCGATCGACCACCGGCCCATGCGAGCCACGCGCACGCGGCGAGCGGACCGGGACGCTCCGCGCGCGGGCTCGCCGCGGCGACCTGACGGCAGGCCTCGAGCGCGCGGAGAAGCCGCGTCGGTTCGGGCCGCGCACCCTCGCCGCACATCGGGCGGGCGAGGTCAGCGGGGAACGCGCGCCCCTCCGCGAAGGCGAACTGTGCGCGGTAGGTGGCGTCGCCGGTCGCGAGGTCGCCGACCCATTGCATCAGGGCGACGTCTCGGAGCGCGGGCCTCTGGAGGCAGAACGACATCGCGGCCAGCTGCTGGACGTCGAGCGGGGAGTCGGAGGCCACGGCGGCCTCGAATACGGCCGGGGGATCGCCGAGGACATCGATGAGCTTCGCGGCGTCGCTGCGATGGCGTCCGGATAGTCGCTTCGCCGCGCGCGAACGCGAGAGGAGATGCTCGACGTCGGTCAGGAGACGTGCCACGGTTTCGACAGACGCCCGCGCGATCTCCGGGAGCGCCACCGCGGAGAGCTGGTCGCCGTCCACCGCGGGCAGATCGTCGCGCGCCTCGATGTCCGCGAGCGGGAGCGGGCCGTTCTCTGCGGGCGTCAGGTAGCTGTCCCACCCGTCGGCGCCGACGACGAGTGCGTCCGTCACGCGGAGGCCGCAGATGTCGGCCCGCGACCGAACGGCATCGACGAGCTGACGGTGCGGCAGGTCTTCGGCATCCGTGAGACGGCGATCGGAGTAGACGACGGCGGCAATGGCATCCGCTCGCGAGATCTTGCACGCCATCCCGATGACGGTGGAGGCCACGCTGTCGACGTCGACGTCGGCGCCGACCGCCGGGTCGGGCAGATCGACGCGCAGTGCTCCGATCGAACGCCCATCGGCGAACGCGACGAGGGCGAGACTCCGGTGCGGCGTGCACTCGAGCAGGTGGGGGACGAGGGCGAGGAATTCGGCCGAGGATCCGGCGCGGACGATCGTTGACATGCCCATGAGGATGGCCGGGACGATCGGTCGGCCGCCCGGCGAGAACCCCGATCTGGGGAGGGATCGGAAAGTCCGCCGGGTGTGAGGGAGGGGTCGTCCTCCCGACCGATGCACAGGAGATGGTCGTATCCTGAACGGGTGGATGACGTCTGGACTGCCGTGCTGTGGCCGCTGCTGCCGACGCTGGCGGTGTCGGTGATCTTCTTCTTCATCCTCCGCTCGGTGATCCGCATGGACCGCACGGAACGTAAGGCCTACGCCCGCATCGAAGCGCAGGAACGCGCGAAGCGCGGACTCCCCGCCTCCGACAGCACCCCGCGCTGAGCGCCGCCGTTCTCCGAGTGTCGGAGCCGGTCACTACGCTGGGGGGACATTCCGCCCAGGAGGTCCCGTGATCGACACCACGTTCGAGGCGAGCTGGCTCGTCATCGCGCTGTTCGTGATCGATCTCGTCGTGCGCATCGCCGCGGTCATCATCGTCCCGCGTAACCGCCGGCCCACCGCGGCGATGGCGTGGCTCCTCGCGATCTACTTCATCCCGTACGTCGGGGTGCTGCTGTTCCTGCTGATCGGAAACCCGCGTCTGCCGCGCAAGCGCCGACGCAAGCAGGCCGACATCAACCGCTACATCCACGACACGAGCGAGTCGCTCGAGTTCGGCACTCTCCGCCCGAACGCCCCCGACTGGTTCCGCGCGCTCGTGCGCCTCAACCGCAATCTGGGCGCCATGCCCATCGCGGGAGACAACGCCGCGACCCTGATCGCCGACTACCAGGAGAGCCTCGACACGATGGCGGATGCCATCCGCCGGGCGAAACGCTACGTGCACGTCGAGTTCTACATCCTGCAGACCGACGCCTCCACCGACAACTTCTTCCGCGCCCTCGAGGAGGTCGCCGAGCGCGGCGTCGTCGTGCGCGTGCTCCTCGACCACTGGGCCAACCGCGGCA
This sequence comes from Microbacterium sp. SLBN-111, assembly GCF_049739645.1. NCBI lineage: Bacteria > Bacillati > Actinomycetota > Actinomycetes > Micrococcales > Microbacteriaceae > Microbacterium > Microbacterium sp. SLBN-111. The sequence goes on along the minus strand of NZ_JBMGQH010000001.1, from coordinate 900,380 downwards.
AGCCCTACTACCGTCAGACTCTTCGACGGCTGGATGCCATGGGCGCGCACTGGCATCTGATGCTTCCGGTCCAGCCGCTGCGTGGCCGCTACCAGCGTCCCGACCTGCGCAACCACCGCAAGCTCCTCGTCATCGACGGCGACGTCGCGTTCATGGGGTCGCAGAACGTGACCGATTCGTCCTACAACCTGCGGAAGAACATCCGACGGGGACTCCACTGGGTCGACCTCATGGTGCGCGTCCAGGGTCCCGTCGTCGCCAGCATCAACGCGGTGTTCCTCAGCGACTGGTACAGCGAGACCGACGAGACGCTGACCGACGAGATCGACCTGTTCAGCGTCGAATCCGGCCCGGGCGACCTCGACTGCCAGATCGTCCCCTCGGGTCCCGGCTTCGACTTCCAGAACAACCTGAAGCTCTTCCTGGGTCTGCTCTTCGCCGCCCGCGAGCGCATCATCATCGTCAGCCCGTACTTCGTGCCGGACGAGGCGCTGCTCCTCGCGATCACGACCGCGTGCCAGCGCGGAGTGCACGTCGAGCTCTTCGTCTCGGAAGAGGGCGACCAGGCGATGGTCTACCACGCCCAGCGCAGCTACTACGAGGCGCTGCTCACCGCCGGCGTGAAGATCTGGATGTACCGCAAGCCCTTCATCCTGCACAGCAAGAGCCTGACCATCGACGACGAGGTCGCCGTCATCGGCTCGAGCAACATGGACATGCGTTCGTTCGGTCTCAACCTCGAGATCTCGATGCTCGTGCGCGGCGAGGAGTTCGTGCGCGACATGCAGCGCGTCGAAGACGTGTACCGCACCCTCAGCCGCGAGTTGACGGCGGAGGAGTGGCGGCGCCAGCCGCTCCGCTCGACGATCCTCGACAACCTCGCGCGCCTCACCTCGGCGCTGCAGTAGCCCCGCGGCAGCGCCTACCGCTGCACCACCAGCAGGTCGCCCACCTCGCAGTCCAAAGCGCGGCAGATCGCCGCGAGGGTCGAGTAGCGGATCGCGCGGGCGCGGTCGTTCTTGAGCACCGAAAGGTTGACGATGCTCACGCCGACCAGCTCGCTCAGTCGCGTGAGCGTCATGCCCCGTTCGGCGAGCAGCTCGTCGAGCCGACAATGGATGCCGCTGGGCCCGTCGTCCTCGGTCGCGGGGCTCACACGAGTCCTTCCGTGTCGCGCTGCAGGCGGATCCCGTAGGAGAACACCACGGAGAGGGCGAGAACGCCCAGGCCGACCAGTGCCCAAATGGGCTCGAAGGCCGACCCGATGACGAAGACGTCCCCGGCCGATGGATTCAGTTCGGTGGCGGCCATCATGCGTCCGAGCCCGGTCAAGCCCGCCGACAGGATGCCGCCGATCAGCAGCGAGGCCCCGGCAACGCGCGTCGCGACCAGCAGGGCGCGATGGAAGGGGCGTCCCCACGTCACCAAGAGGAAGAACAGCATCACGGCACCGATGGTCAACAGAGTCGTCAACGCTCCCGCAGCGGTCCCTGACACGAGAAGGCTGCGCGCTCCCGCACTCAGACCGTCGGCGACCACCCAGGCCGATTCGTATCGGGCGGAGACCGTCTGCGCGCCGGTGCCCGTGTGCGCGGTGACGACGGCGGCGTCGGTGAGCAGACTGAAACCCCCGTCGCCCGTGGCGATGCCGATCGCGCTGCGCACGGCGGGGAGAGCGAGCACCGAGCCCATGACGGCGCTCGCGGCGACGAAGAGAGCGACGATGCCGCGCTCCATTCGCGGCGAGACCGGTGTCGGGTCGCTCATCACACGAGTCCTTCCGTGTCGCGCTGCAGGCGGTCGCCGACGGTGAAGACCGTGCCGGCCAGAGCTGCGATGAACGCCGCGCCGAATAGCACCGGCAGGTCGATGATCTGCACCAGACCGCGGTCGTACGTGTAGTCCGACAGGCGGGCGAGCGCGCCGTTGGCCACCATGTTCTGGAAGAACGGGACGCCCGCGAGGCCGACGAGGGTCACGGCGCCCGCGGCGGAGACGAGCGTGGTGTTGCGGCGGCTGAAGATGCGGCCACGCAGGATATCGGCGACGAGGAGCAGCAGCAGCACGACGACGGTCACGACGACCGCCGCGAGGAGCACTTCGGCGATCACGAGCGCCCAGAGGGAGGCGATCGGCAGTTCTGGTGCGACGAGGACGCCGGTGACCAGTTCGATCTGCACGGCGGCGCCGTGGGGCCCGAGTGGCGCCTGCGCGACGGTGTCGAGGAAGGGCGCGGCAACGCGCACATCGCGATTGGGAAGCACTTCGGCGATGCGGATCACGCTGTGCACCACAGCCCACACGGCCAGGCCGAGACCCAGCACCACGAAGAAGAGGAACCCCGCGGTGTCACCGCGGGACAGGATGCGCGAGGTCGGACGGGGGGATGCCATGACTCACTCCTTATCGAAAGTCGTTGTTATCGGTTGTCGATAAGTTATCGATCATCGATGTGCCACGCAAGCCCGCGGCTGCGCCGGGTATGCCCACGGCGAACACGGGTCCGTGGCATCCGACCGCTGGTTACTCTCGATGTACGGCGCGCGGAGGCGTGCCTGTCAGCCCATTCCTGGAGGGACTGAGGATGTTCGAGAGATTCACCGACCGTGCCCGTCGCGTGGTTGTGCTCGCCCAAGAAGAGGCGAAGATGCTCAACCACAACTACATCGGGACCGAGCACATTCTCCTCGGCCTCATCCACGAGGGAGAAGGTGTCGCCGCGAAGGCGCTCGAGTCCCTCGGCATCTCGCTCGACGCCGTGCGCGAGCAGGTGCAGGACATCATCGGTCAGGGCCAGCAGCAGCCCACCGGTCACATCCCCTTCACGCCGCGTGCGAAGAAGGTCCTCGAGCTGTCGCTGCGCGAAGCGCTCCAGCTCGGCCACAACTACATCGGCACGGAGCACATCCTGCTCGGCCTCATCCGCGAGGGCGAGGGCGTCGCCGCCCAGGTGCTCGTCAAGCTCGGCGCCGACCTGAACAAGGTGCGCCAGCAGGTCATTCAGCTGCTCTCGGGCTACCAGGGCAAGGAGCCCGCGGGCGTCGCATCCGGCGCCGGCGAGCAGAACCAGGGTGCAGCCCAGGGCGGGTCGGCCGTGCTCGACCAGTTCGGTCGCAACCTCACGCAGGCCGCGCGCGACAACAAGCTCGACCCCGTCATCGGGCGCGAGAAGGAGATCGAGCGGGTCATGCAGATCCTCTCGCGTCGCTCCAAGAACAACCCCGTCCTCATCGGCGAGCCCGGTGTCGGAAAGACGGCGGTCGTCGAGGGCCTCGCGCAGGCGATCGTGAAGGGCGACGTCCCCGAGACGCTCAAGGACAAGCAGGTCTACTCGCTCGACCTCGGTTCGCTCATCGCCGGTTCCCGCTACCGCGGTGACTTCGAGGAGCGCCTGAAGAAGGTCACCAAGGAGATCCGCACGCGCGGCGACATCATCGTCTTCATCGACGAGATCCACACCCTCGTGGGTGCCGGTGCCGCCGAGGGTGCGATCGACGCGGCATCCATCCTCAAGCCCCTCCTCGCCCGCGGTGAGCTCCAGACCATCGGTGCCACCACGCTCGACGAGTACCGCAAGCACTTCGAGAAGGATGCCGCTCTCGAGCGCCGCTTCCAGCCGATCCAGGTCGCCGAGCCGAGCCTGCCTCACGCGATCAACATCCTGAAGGGGCTGCGCGACCGCTACGAGGCGCACCACAAGGTGCAGATCACCGACGGTGCGATCGTCGCCGCGGCGAACCTCGCCGACCGCTACATCAGCGACCGGTTCCTGCCGGACAAGGCCATCGACCTGATCGACGAGGCCGGCGCGCGCCTGCGCCTGTCGATCCTGTCGTCGCCACCGGAGCTGCGCGAGTTCGACGAGAAGATCGCCAAGGTCCGCGAGCAGAAGGAGTTCGCCTCCGAGGAGCAGGACTTCGAGAAGGCGGCCGCGCTCCGCGACGAGGAGAAGTCCCTGCTCGCCGAGCGTCTGCGCCTCGAGAAGCAGTGGCGCTCCGGCGACGTCGCCTCCCACGCGGTGGTCGACGAGGGTCTGATCGCCGAGGTGCTCGCCCAGGCGACCGGCATCCCGGTGTTCAAGCTCACCGAGGAGGAGTCCAGCCGCCTCATGTTCATGGAGAAGGCCCTGCACCAGCGGGTCATCGGCCAGGAAGAGGCGATCGCGGCCCTGTCGCGCACGATCCGTCGTCAGCGCGCCGGCCTCAAGGACCCGAAGCGCCCCAGCGGCTCGTTCATCTTCGCCGGCCCCACGGGCGTCGGAAAGACCGAGCTGGCCAAGGCGCTCGCCGAGTTCCTCTTCGACGACGAGGGCGCGCTGATCTCCCTCGACATGTCGGAGTTCGGTGAGAAGCACACGGTCTCGCGTCTGTTCGGTGCCCCTCCCGGGTTCGTCGGATTCGAGGAGGGCGGCCAGCTCACCGAGAAGGTGCGCCGCAAGCCGTTCTCGGTCGTGCTGTTCGACGAGATCGAGAAGGCCCACCCCGACATCTTCAACTCGCTGCTGCAGATCCTCGAAGAGGGTCGTCTGACCGACGGCCAGGGTCGCGTCGTCGACTTCAAGAACACCGTGATCATCATGACGACCAACCTCGGTTCGTCGGCGATCGCCGGTGGCCCGGTCGGCTTCCAGATCGAGGGCAGCGCGCAGACCTCGTACGAGCGGATGAAGGGCAAGGTCGACGAAGAGCTCAAGCGCCACTTCAAGCCCGAGTTCCTCAACCGCGTCGACGACGTCATCGTCTTCCCGCAGCTGAACAAGGCCGAACTCCGCCAGATCGTCGGCCTGTTCGTGAAGCGCCTCGCCGACCGGCTGCTCGACCGCGACATGACCGTCGAGCTGTCGGACGACGCGAAGGACAAGCTCATCGAGATCGGCTTCGACCCGACGCTCGGTGCGCGCCCCCTGCGCCGCGCCATGCAGCGCGAGGTCGAGGACCGTCTGAGCGAGAAGATCCTGCACGGCGAGCTCGAGTCCGGCGACCACGTCAAGGTCGGCGTCGAGAACGGGCAGTTCACGTTCGAGAGCGGACCCCGCGGCGACAAGGTCGCGATCGGTGTGGGCGCGGCCGGCGAGATCGCCGCGACGCCCGACACCCTCGCCGGCTGATCCGACGACACGACAGGGCCTGGATGCCACGGCATCCAGGCCCTTCGTCGTCCCCGCCGCGAAGACCGGCGCGTGCCGCGATGACGCCGGGGAGGCGCCCGGCTCGTCGTACGCTGGGACGATGACCACCGCCGCGCCGTTCGTCGTCCGCCCCGCCGGGACCCGCGACGTCCGACGCATCCACGACCTGCTCGAGCCGTTCGTGCAGAAGCGCATCCTGCTCGGCAAGGACCTCGTGGTGCTGTACGGCTCGGTGCAGCAGTTCGTCGTCGCCGAGGCCGACGGAGAGGTCATCGGCTGCGGCGCCCTGCACGTGATGTGGGAGGACCTGGGCGAGATCCGCACGCTCATCGTCCACGACGAGTGGCTCCACCACGGTGTCGGTCGCCGCATCGTCGAGGTGCTCGAGGAGAACGCACGGGCGCTCGGCGTCTCGCGGCTGTTCTGTCTCACCTTCGAGGTGGATTTCTTCACGCGGCGCGGCTTCTCGCCCATCGGTGAGCAGGTCGTCGACCCGGATGTCTACTCGCAGCTCGTCCGCAGCCCCGACGAGGGTGTGGCGGAGTTCCTCGACCTCGCGCACGTCAAGCCGAACACGCTCGGCAACACCCGGATGCTCAAGCAGCTCTGAGCGCGGCGTGGCGTGGCCGCTGAGCCACGCGGCCTACGCTGGAACGATGACCGATGCCCCCCGCAGGCGGCGGCAATCCCCGGCGGTCTACCGTCGACGCCGTCTCGCCGCCGTGCTCCTCGCGCTGCTCGTGATCGGCCTCGTCGTGTGGCTCGTCGCCGCCCCGCCGTGGCGCTCCGCGCCGACCGCCGACCCCGCGCCCGCGGCGAGCTCCGCCGCCCCCGCGCCGTCGGCGCCCGCCTCGCCCTCCGCGCCGGTCGCCTCGCCGTCTCCGTCGGCGAGCCCGAGCCCGAGCGTGCCCGCGGGGCCCGCGGAGTGCGCCGCCGCCGACATCAAGGTCGAGGCCCTGACCGACAAGACCGAGTACGGACAGGGCGAGAATCCGCAGCTGTCGATCCGGCTCACCAACACCTCGGCGAGCCCGTGCACGATGAACGTCGGCACGAGCGCCCAGTCCTTCACGGTGACCAGCGGCTCCGACGTGTGGTGGCGGTCGACCGACTGCCAGTCCGAGCCGAGCGACATGGTCGTGACCCTCGCCGCGGGCCAGCAGGTCACGAGCGCGGCTCCCCTCACGTGGGACCGCACGCGCTCGTCGGTGAGCTCGTGCCAGGGCGAGCGGCCGTTCGCCCCCGGCGGCGGCGCGACGTACCACCTGAGCGTCTCGATCGGTGGCATCCCGTCCGCCGGGACGGCCGCGTTCATCCTGCGCTGATCCGGGCCGCTCGCGCATCAGTGTCCAGAACACGCGGATCGCGCGCCGACGCGTCCGCGTGTCTTGGACACTCAAACCGGGACGGGACCAGGCGAAGAGGGGCGGATGCCAATGGCATCCGCCCCTCCGTCGTCAGTGCTTCTCGCCGAAGACCTCGCCCTCCATCGCGTCGTAGCCCTCTTCCTGCGGATCGCGGTGCAGGCCGCCGGACAGGGCGTACTCCTCCTCGGGGGAGAGCACGAGGCGGTGACGGCCGTAGATCGCGAAGCCGATGAAGATGACGGCGTAGACCACGATGATCGCGACGATCGCCGGCAGGTACGCGGGGTTCAGCAGCAGACCGAAGAAGACGATCGCCGCGATGATCGCCGCCGAGTACGCGCCGAAGAGGCCCCACGGGCTCTTGTACGGGCGGATCGCGTTCGGGAACTTCCGCCGCAGCACGATGAACGACACCATCTGCAGGAAGTACGCCACCACCGCGCCCCACACGGCGATGTTCAGCACGATGGCGCCGGCGGGGCTGGCATCCCCACCCGCCGCCTGCACCACGACGAGGGCGACGAACCCGACCACCGCGCCGAAGACGAGTGCGACCCACGGGGTCTTGCGAGCGCCGGTGAGCGACAGCCAGCGCGGGTAGTACCCGGCGCGCGACAGCGAGTACATGTTGCGGCCGTAGGCGAACATGATCCCCATCAGCGACGCGAGCAGGCCGATGAGCGCGAGGAGCGACAGCAGCGCCGCGGCCTGGTCGCCGACCATGGCGCGGAAGCCGTCGAGCAGCGGCTCGAGCGAGCTGCCCGTGGCGTCGGCGCCGAGGACGCCCGTGTTGAGGAACAGCACGATGAGGCCCGTGATGATGAGCGTGCCGCGTGCCCAGAGTCCCGCGCGGGGGATGTCGCGGGCCGGGTTGTGCGACTCCTCCGCGGCGAGGGGGAGCTCTTCGATGCCGAGGAAGAACCACATCGCGAAGGGGAGGGCGAGCAGGATCGAACCGACGCCGAACGGCAGGAACTCCGACTGTCCCGGATCGGGCACCTGGTTCCACAGCGAGCCCCAGTCGAACGCGCCGGACGCGAGCGACATGATGCCGAAGACCACGATGATGCCGATCGAGATCACCGAGACGACGATCGCGAAGACGAAGGAGATGTTGGCGCCGGCGGCGTTGAGGGCGATGAACACGGCGTACAGGATGATCCACCACACGAACGCCGGGAGGCTGACGCCGGTGAGCAGCTCCAGCGCCGAGTCGGCGTACTGCCCCGAGAAGTAGACGACGACGGCGGTCGTCGCGACGTACTCGATCGTCTCGGCGAGGCCGGTGGCCAGACCGCCCCACGGTCCCATCGCGGAGCGCGCGAACGAGTAGGCCCCGCCGGTGTGCGGCATGGCGGCGGCCATCTCGCCGATCGAAAACGTCAGGCCGTAGTACATGATCACCAGCACGACGAAGGCGATCAGCATCCCGCCGAAACCGGCGAAGCCGATGCCGAAGTTCCAGCCGGAGAAGTCGCCGGAGATGACGGCGGCGACGGCGAGGCCCCACAGGCCCCACACGCCGGCGGAGCGTTTGAGGGTGCGTTTCTCGAAGTACGAGGAGTCGGTCGCGGTATAGGTGGCCCCGGCGACCTTTTTCTGTGAACTGCTCGAGGTGGACATGGAGCCTCCTGATAGATGCGGACAGGCTTCGGGAGCGCCTTTGCGGGAAATCATGGCGTTCTATTGGTCGACCTGTCTACCTTTGGCGTGTAAGTTCCTCGTTACGGCCTCCGATCGAGGAGGCGTCGAGCAGGCGAGAGGGAGACCATGGCGGGCAATCTCACCACCGCGGAATTGGATGCCGCGATCGACTCGGGCGAGATCGACACCGTCGTCGTCGCCTTCCCGGACGCGCAAGGGCGCCTCGTCGGAAAGCGCGTCGCCGCGCGGTTCTGGCGCGACGAGGTCCTTCCGCACGGCGCGGAGGCGTGCAACTACCTCCTCTCCGTCGACGTCGACATGAACACCGTCGACGGCTACGCGATGTCGAGCTGGGAGAAGGGCTACGGCGACATGCTGCTCGTGCCCGACCTCGACACGCTGCGCCGCGTCCCGTGGCAGGAGGGGACGGCGCTCGTCATGGCCGACCTCGCGTGGGAGGACCGCGCGCCCGTGGTGCAGTCGCCGCGTGGCATCCTGAACGCCCAACGCGCCCGGCTCGCGGAGCGCGGGCTCACCCCGTACGTCGGGACGGAGCTGGAATTCATCGTCTTCGACGACTCCTTCCGGGATGCCTGGGCCAAGGGCTACACCGGGCTCACGGCCTCGACCGACTACAACGTGGACTACAACCTCCTCGCCACCACGCGGCTCGAGCCGCTGCTGCGCGACATCCGCCGCGGCATGGACGGCGCGGGGATGTACTGCGAGGGCGTCAAGGGCGAGTGCAACGACGGGCAGCAGGAGATCGCGTTCCGCTACGCCGAAGCGCTCGAGACCGCCGACAACCACACGATCTACAAGAACGGTGCGAAGGAGATCGCCGACCGGCACGGCAAGTCGCTGACCTTCATGGCCAAGTTCGACCAGCGCGAGGGCAACAGCTGCCACATCCACCTGTCGGTGCGCGGCGAGAACGGCGAGGCCGTCATGGCCGGCGACGGGGAGCACGGCTTCAGCCCGCTCATGGAGCACTGGATCGCCGGCATCCTGGCCACCCTCCGCGAGTTCACGCTGCTGTACGCCCCCACGATCAACTCGTACAAGCGGTACGCCAAGGGCTCGTTCGCGCCCACCGGCGTCGCGTGGGGCATCGACAACCGCACGTGCGCGCTGCGCGTCGTCGGCCACGGCGGATCGCTGCGCGTCGAGAACCGCGTGCCCGGCGGCGACGTGAACCCGTACCTCGCCATCTCGGCGATCATCGCGGGCGGTCTGCACGGCATCGAGAACGAGCTGCCGCTGCCCGCGCCACTTACCGGCAACGCCTACGCCGCCGGCGTCGACACCCTGCCGACGACCCTCCGCGAGGCCGCGAAGCTCTTCTCGGAGTCGACCGTGGCGCGTGCCGCCTTCGGCGACGACGTCGTCGAGCACTACCTGAACCAGGCGCGCATCGAGGTGGAAGCCTTCGACGCCGCCGTGACCGACTGGGAGCGCGTGCGTGGTTTCGAGCGTCTCTGATCCGGCCCGGACCCCCGTGGTGGGGCTCACGACCTACCTCGAACGCGCCACGCAGGGCGTGTGGGACGTGCGCGCGTCGTTCCTGCCGCAGCAGTACTTCGATGCCGTGACCGCCTCGGGCGCCACCGCCGTGCTGCTGCCGCCGCAGCCCCGGCCCGAACAGGCTGCCGCCGCGGTGCTCGACGGCCTCGACGGGCTGATCCTCACCGGGGGCCTCGACGTGCAGCCCGAGCTGTACGGCGCCGAGCGCCACCCACTCACCGACCCGCCGCGCGCCGACCGCGACGCGTGGGAGCTCGCGCTCCTCGCCGGGGCGCGGGAGCGTGGCATCCCGGTCTTCGGCATCTGCCGCGGACTCCAGCTCATCAACGTCGCCCTCGGCGGCACGCTGCACCAGCACCTCCCCGAGGCCCTCGGCACCGAGCGCTACAAGATCGGCGGAGGGGTCTTCGCCGAGAACGTCGTCGAAGTGGATGCCGGAACCCGGCTGGCCGGCCTCGTCGGTGCCGGAGCGCTCACCGTCCACAGCTACCACCACCAGGGCATCGATCGTGTCGCCGAAGGGCTGCGGGTCACCGCGCGGACGGACGACGGGCTCGTGCAGGCCATCGAGACCCCCGGCGACGAGTACCTCGTGGCCGTGCAGTGGCATCCCGAGGAGAACCCCGAGGACCGGCGTCTGTTCCTCGGGCTCGTCGCCGCCGCGGCGGCCCACCGCGCCGCACGTTCCTCCGCGCACCAGGGAGTCCCCGCATGAGCACCTTCACCGTCACCGACCCCTCGACCGGCACGCCGATCACGACGCTCGACCGCGCCGAGGTCGCAGAGGTGGATGCCGCCGTCGCCGACGCCGTCCGTGCGCAGCGCGCGTGGGCCGCGCTCGCCCCCGTCGCCCGCGCCGACGCGCTGCGGTCCTTCGCGCGGGTCGTCGAGGCGCACGTCGAGGAGCTCGCGGCGCTCGAGGTGCGCAACTCGGGGCACCCGATCGGCTCGGCCCGGTGGGAGGCGCAGCACGTCGCCCAGGTGCTCAACTACTACGCCGGTTCGCCGGAACGCCTGATCGGGAAGCAGATCCCCGTCGCCGGCGGCCTCGACGTGACCTATCACGAGCCGTACGGCGTCGTCGGGATCATCGTGCCGTGGAACTTCCCCATGACGATCGCCGCGTGGGGCTTCGCCCCGGCGCTCGCCGCGGGCAACGCCGTCGTGCTGAAGCCCGCCGAGCTGACGCCGCTCACCGCCGTGCGGCTCGGTGAGCTGGCGCTCGAGGCGGGGCTGCCCGAGGGGCTGTTCCGGGTGATCGTCGGGTCGGGCTCGGTCGTCGGCCAGCGCTTCGTCTCGCACCCCGACGTGCACAAGGTCGTGTTCACCGGCTCGACCGAGGTCGGCACGGAGGTCGCCGCCGGGTGCGCGCAGCTGCTCAAGCCCGTCACGCTCGAACTCGGCGGCAAGAGCGCCAACATCGTGTTCGCGGATGCCGACCTCGAGAAGGCCGCGGCCGGGGTCCCGGGTTCCGTCTTCGACAACGCGGGCCAGGACTGCTGCGCGCGCAGCCGTCTCCTCGTCGAGCGCAGCGTCTACGACCGGTTCCTCGAGCTGCTCGAACCCGCGGTCGCCGCGTGGCGCGTCGGCGACCCGCGCGACGAGGAAACCCAGATGGGGCCGCTGATCTCGGCATCCCACCGCTCGGCCGTCGCGGGGTTCCTCGACGGGGCCGACGTCGCGTTCCGTGGCTCCGCGCCGGAGGGCGACGGCTTCTGGTTCGCCCCCGCGGTGGTGCTCGCGCAGCCCGGCGACCGCGTCGCGCGCGAAGAGGTGTTCGGTCCGGTGCTCGCCGTGCTCCCGTTCGAGGACGAAGCGGATGCCATCCGCCTGGCCAACGACACCGCGTACGGTCTCGCGGGCTCGATCTGGACCGAGAACCTCGGTCGTGGCATCCGGGTCTCGCGCGGGGTGCGCAGCGGTGTGCTGTCGGTGAACTCGCACTCGTCGGTGCGGTACGCGACCCCCTTCGGCGGCATGAAGGCCTCCGGCCTCGGCCGGGAGCTGGGACCGGATGCCGCCGAGCACTTCACCGAGACGAAGAACGTCTTCTACGCCACCGAGTGACCCCTCTTCACCCACATCCCCACCCGTAAGGAACCACAGCACATGACCATCGACCTCACTCAGCGGCTGCGCGACCGCGTCGCCATCGTCACCGGCGGCGCGTCGGGCATCGGCCTCGCCACGGCACGGCGCTTCGCCGCCGAGGGTGCGCGCGTCGTGATCGCCGACCTCGACGAGACCACCGGCACCGCGGCGGCCGCCGAGGTGGGCGGCGTCTTCCGTCAGGTGAACGTCGCGGACGAGGCATCCGTCGACGCCCTCTTCGACGGCGTCGCGGCCGAGCTCGGCAGCGTCGACATCGCGTTCAACAACGCCGGGATCTCGCCCGCCGACGACGACTCGATCGAGACGACCGAGCTGCCCGCGTGGGACCGCGTGCAGGACGTGAACCTGAAGAGCGTGTACCTCTGCTCGCGCGCGGCGCTGCGGCACATGGTTCCCGCGGGGCGCGGGTCGATCATCAACACCGCGTCGTTCGTCGCGCTGCTCGGGTCGGCGACCTCGCAGATCTCGTACACCGCGTCCAAGGGGGGCGTGCTCGCGATGACCCGCGAGCTCGGCGTGCAGTTCGCGCGGCAGGGGATCCGCGTGAACGCGCTGTGCCCCGGACCGGTGAACACGCCGCTCCTGCAGGAGCTGTTCGCGAAGGACCCCGAGCGCGCGCAGCGCCGGCTCGTGCACGTGCCGATGGGCCGGTTCGCGGAGCCTGAGGAGATGGCAGCGGCCGTGGCGTTCCTGGCATCCGACGACGCGTCCTTCATCACCGCCACCGCCTTCGTCGTGGACGGCGGTATCACCAACGCGTACGTGACACCCCTGTGACCTGCGGCATGACAGGCTGACGGCATGAGCGCCGCGCCCCTCGACGACCTGCGGCGGGCCGTGTACCGGCCCGTGCGCAGCGGCAATGCGCTCGAGGACACCACGGCGCGCATCGTGCAGACGGTGCGGCTCGGGCTCGTCGCTCCGGGGGAGTCGCTCCCCGCGGAGCGCGAGCTCGCCGCGCTGTACGGCGTCAGTCGCGACACGGTGCGCGAGGCGATCCGGGAGCTCTCGGATGCCGGCTGGCTCGAGACCCGCCGCGGTCGCTACGGCGGCACGTTCGTGGTCGACCCCGTCCCGCGGCCCGCCGGTCCCGCGGAGGTCTCGGCCGCCGAGCTCGACGACGTCATCGCGTTGCGCGGCGTGCTCGAACCGGGGGCGGCGTGGGCCGCGGCGGGGCGGACGCTCGCGCCCGAGGAACGCGACGTGCTGTGGGCGCGGCACGAAGCAGCCGCGGTCGCGGGGAGCGACGACTACCGCCGACTCGACACGCTCCTGCACCTGACGATCGCGGAACTCGCCGGCATCCCCTCGCTCGTCCCGCTCGTCGCCGACAACCGCGCGCGCGTCAACGCGTGGCTCGACACGTTCCCTCTTCTGCCGCGCAACATCGACCACTCGACGGCGCAGCACGCCGCGATCGTGTCCGCGATCCTCGCCGGGAGACCGGATGCCGCCCACGCGGCGATGCGCGACCACCTCGGTGGCAGCGAGGCGCTGCTGCGCGGGTTCTTGGCGTAGCTGCGGGGCGGGGTGCGGCTCTCGCTCTCGCGTGACGGCGGGAGGAGATGGGGCGGAGGGAGGATGGCGGCGGGGGTTTGGGTCCTCCGCTCGCCGTATGTCCTCCGTTCGGCACGGGGGCTGGGCTTCGCGGCTGCGGCGTTCAGGGCTGCTGCGGTGACGAGGGGAGGAGATGGGGCGGAGGGAGGATGCCGGCGGGGGTTTGGGTCCTCCGCTCGCTGTATGTCCTCCGCTGGGCACGGGGGCAGGGCCGCCGCAACTCGCGGGGGCGGCCGGGCTAGGCGCGGCTGCGGCGTTCAGGGGCGGCCTCGGTGACGAGGGGAGGGGATGGGGCGGAGGGAGGACGCGTGCGGGGGTCTTGGTCCTCCGCTCGCTGTATGTCCTCCGCTCGCTGTATGTCCTCCGCTCGGCACGGGGGCAGGGGCCAGCGCGAGTTACGGCGGTAGCTCTCGCGGTGACGAGGGGAGGGGATGGGGCGGAGGGAGGACGCGTGCGGGGGTTTGGGTCCTCCGCTCGCCGTATGTCCTCCGCTCGCTGTATCTCCTCCGCTCAGCGCGCGAGCAGGTCGCCGCGACTAGCGGGGGCGGCCGGGCTAGGCGCGGCGTCGGCGTTCAGGGGCTGCCGCGGTGACGAGGGGAGGGGATGGGGCGGAGGGAGGACGCGTGCGGGGGTTTGGGTCCTCCGCTCGCCGTACGTCCTCCGCTCGGCACGGGGCAGGGCTTAGCGGCCCACGGGCCCGGGCGATTCGCCCCGACGCGCCGCGCCGCGGGCACCGCGGATAGGCTCGGAGGATGGCCGGTGGCAAGAAGCGCAAGGGGAAGAAGCCCGACGTGGAGTTCAAGAACACCGCCCTGAGCGACGCCCTGCAGACCCAGGACATGGCCGCGATCGCCTTCGCGCTGCGGCACGGGCCCACGGTCGTGCCGCTCATGCGCGCCGGCGACGCCGACAACCCGCTCGACGTCGGCGAGGTCTGGACCTACCGCGACCCGAACACCGGGCAGATCGCGCTGCTGCTGTTCAGCGACGCCACGCACAAGCCCGAGACGCTCCCGCCGCACGTCGCGCTGCAATCGCCGCAGTGGTTGCGGGCGTTCCTCGACCGCCACCGCGACGAGATCACGACGGTGTTCATCGACATCGCGGGTCCGCATCCCATCCAGGCCAGCCCGGCCGACCTGCTCGCCGCCCTCGACGCCTGACCCGCTCGAGCGGCGGAGCGGCGGCCGGCTCAACTCCTGCTGTTCCGGCTTCCGGACGCCCCGTGGCGCGGGCCCGACCCGATCCGCAGGAGTTGTGCGCCGCACGGCTGTGCGCCCCGGGGGATGGATGCCATGACCGCGACGCCGCGTTCCCGCGACACTCCGCGGGTGAAGTACCTAGGTCGCGCGGGTGAGGAGCCCGTGTAAGACTCGAGGCATGGAGTACCTGATCGCCGGCGCCGTGTGCGCCGCCGGACTCGTGATCCCCGCAGTGCTCGGCTTCACGTCGCCGCACCGCCGTCGCCGTTCCGCCCCGCCCGGGCGCTGATCGGGCCCACGGCCGGCTTCGGCGTCAGAACTCGGGCGCGACCTCGTCGCGTGGCATCCCGCGTACCTTCAGCTCGTTCAATGCCTGCGCGAGCTTGCGCGATGACGCGTCGAGCACCGTGTGATACCCGAGCCGCGCCGCCTCCGACGCGCGCTGCGCCGCCTGCGTGACGTTGCGGATCTCGCCCGTCAGCGTCAACTCGCCGATCGCCGCGAGCCGCTTCGACACCTTGCGGTTCTGCACCGCGTTGGCCACGGCGATCGCGATCGCGAGGTCGGCCGCGGGCTCGACCAGGCGCACGCCGCCGACGGTCGAGACGTACACGTCCTTGTCGGACAGGGAGACGCCCATCCTGCTCTCGAGCACGGCGAGCACCATCGCGACCCGCGACGAGTCGACGCCGTTCACGATGCGCCGCGGGTTGGGGGCGGTCTGCTTGACGGCCAGTGCCTGGATCTCGACGGGGAGCGCGCGCCGGCCCTCCATCGCGATCGTGACGCACGTGCCGGGCTCGGGATCGCCGTGGCCGAGGAACAGGGCGCTCGGGTCGCTGACCTCGGCGATGCCGCTGCCGGTCATGTCGAAGCAGCCGACCTCGTCGGTCGGGCCGAAGCGGTTCTTGAGCGCGCGCACGAACCGCAGCGACGTCTGCCGGTCGCCCTCGAAATGGCAGACGACGTCGACGAGGTGCTCGAGCACGCGCGGCCCCGCGATCGTGCCGTCCTTGGTCACGTGGCCCACGATCACGACGGGGAGCCCGCGTTCCTTCGCGATCCGGATGAGCGTGGATGCCACCTCCCGCACCTGCGCGGGCTGACCCGCCGCCCCGTCGCTGAGCGCGGACGACACGGTCTGCACCGAGTCGACGATGAGCAGCTCGGGCTCGACCTGATCGATGTGGCCGAGGATCGTGGCCAGGTCGGTCTCGGACGCGAGGAACAGCTCGTCGTGCAGCGCGCCGGTGCGCTCGGCGCGGAGCCGGACCTGCGCCGCGGACTCCTCGCCGCTCGCGTACAGCACGCGGCGGCCGGCGCGGGCGCTCTGCGCCGCGACCTCGAGAAGCAGCGTCGACTTGCCGACGCCGGGCTCACCGCTCAGCAGGATGGCGGCGCCGGGCACGATCCCGCCGCCGAGCACCCGGTCGAACTCGCCGACGCCGCTCGTGCGCCGCGGGGCGTCCTGCGTGTCGATCTCGGTGATGCGCCGGGCCGCGCGCGACGCGCCGGGCGCGACGGGAGTGACCGACCGCGTGATGCCCGTCTGCTCCGCCGCCTCGACGACCGTGCCCCACGATTGGCACTCGCCGCACCGCCCGACCCACTTGAGCGTCGTCCATCCGCACTCGGTGCACCGGTACGGAGCGGCGGTGGGAGAAGGACGACGGGATGCCATGCGCCCAGGCTACGCGGGCCCTCCGACATCGCCGGCTCGCCGGGTCACCGGCATCCCGATAAACGCGATCCACGGCAAGAAACGGGGTGGCGACGCGTTCCTCGGCGCGAATCGCGTTTCTCGATGTGAGGTGCGCAGCGGGTGCGCACACGCGGCGCTACGGGCGGGGTCCAGTCGCCGCGAGGGCGCGCACAGCGCCCGGCTCAGCCGCGCAGCGAGTCCGCCACCGTCGTCAGCGCGTCGGCGGAGCGCCGGAGCAGCGTCAGCTCGCGGTCGGAGAACGGCGTCCCGGCGAGGGGCACGGCCCCGGCGGAACTCACGACCGACGGCACCGACAGTGCCATGCCGGAGATGCCGTGGAAGTCCTGCAGCACGGTGCTCACCGGCAGGATCGCGTGCTCGTCCCGGAGGATCGCCTCGACGATGCGCGCGCTCGACAGCCCGATCGCGTAGTTCGTCGCGCCCTTGCCCCGGATGACCTTGTACGCCGCATCGCGGACGTCGACGGCGATGGCATCCAATTCGGCTTCGTCGAAACGGGTGCCGTCGGGGAGGTCGTACTCGGTGATCGGGACCGTGCCGATCGTCGCGGTCGACCACAGCGGGAACTCGGTGTCGCCGTGCTCGCCGACGATCCACGCGTGCACGCTCGAGGTCGCGACCCCCGCGCGCTGCGCGATCTTCCAGCGCAGGCGCGAGGTGTCGAGGACGGTGCCGGACGCGAAGATCCTCTGCGTGGGGAGGCCCGTCGCCTGCTGCGCGAGCACCGTGAGCACGTCGCACGGGTTGGTGACGATGACGTAGATCGCGTTCGGCGCGACCTCGAGGAGATCGGGCATCATGCGCTGGATGATCCCGGCGTTCGTCGCGGCCAGCTCGGTGCGCGTCTGCCCGGGATTCTGCTTCGCGCCGGCCGTGATGACCACGACGTGCGACCCCTCGGCGACCGACACGTCGCTGCCGCCGGTGATGTCGCTCGACCCGGTGAACTGGGTACCGTGCGCGAGGTCGAGGACCTCGGCTTCGACCTTCGCCTCGGCGATGTCGTACAGGGCGACGTGCCGCGCCGACCCGCGGATCAGGGACGCGTACGCGACGCTCGCCCCCACGCTCCCCGCGCCGACGACGGTCAGTTTGGAGTTCTCTATCACGCTCATGGCTCGATCCTGGCACCGGTGTGGGACCGGTGCCAGAGCGGTTTCTCGACGGTGGAGAAGTGGATGCCGAGCCTCAGGTGCCGCGCGGATTCGCGGCATCCCGCCGAGTGTCGTAAGCTGGTCGGCGGTGACGTGTCCGAGCGGCCGAAGGTGCAACTCTCGAAAAGTTGTGTAGGGTAACCCCCTACCGTGGGTTCAAATCCCACCGTCACCGCCACTCTCACCAGATCAGCCCCGCTTTCGAGCGGGGCTGATCTGCGTTACAGCGCCTCGCTGTCAGCTGATGACTCGCGCGTGCCGCGTTCGAGCGACTGCCGGTCGCAGCGCCTCCGCCGCGATCTCCACCAGCCGATGCGACCGCTGCTCCTCGTGCGCGGTGATCGTCACCGCCGCGTCGAGGTCGTTGGCGACGTAGACGTACTGCCCGTAGAGTCCGTCGAGGCGCCACCCGTCGCCGGGGCCCGCCCACGTCGCGAGGCCGTAGCGCGCGAAGTCGCCTTCGCCGCCGGTGTCGACGACGTCCGTGTGCATGGCATCCACCCACTCGGCGCTCACGATCCGCTCGCCGTCCCAGCGGCCGCCGTCGCGAAGCACGCGGGCGATCCGCGCGAGTTCCTCTGTGCGCAGCTCGAGGCCGCTGCCGGCGACGATCCAGCCGCGCGGGCACCGGTGCCATTGCGGGTTGTCGATGCCGAGCGGGTCGAAGAGCCGGGGGAGGAGCCAGTCGCGCACGTCGCCGACCGCCGCGCCGAGCATCCGCATGGCCACGTAGGTGCTGGCATCCGAGTACTGGAAGACCGTGCCGGGGCCGCGGGTCGGGCGGCGGAGCATCTCCTGCGCGAGGTCGGGCCACGGCGCGGGCTCGCGTCCGAACCACGCGAAGTCGATGCCGCTCGTCATCGTGAGGAGGTGCCGCAGCGTGACCGCCTCGACGCCCGCGCCGAGCTCCATGTCGGGCATCATCTCGCGGACGCGCGTGTCGAGCGACAGGATTCCTTCGTCCGCGGCGATCCCCGCAGCCAGCGCGCTGACACCCTTCGACACCGAGTAGATGTTGACGCGGTCGTCGCTGCGCCACCGGTGCTCGGCCACGTCGTCGCCGAGGAGGACATGGATGCCATACGCGCCGAGCGACTCTTCGTCGATCGCCGCCACGATGCGTTCGAGCACGGTGGACGCGGATGCCACGGGCAGACCTTCCTTCGTGGACGGGGTGTTTCGTTCAGGATCGCAGGTCCGCGGCGCCGACTCGCGAGGCGGTTCAGTTCTGAACTAATTCTGAATAGAATGGGTGCATGGCTGCCACGATCATCCGCACGGAGTTCCAGTCTTCCGAGCTAAGTCGCAACTCTTCGGAGGTGTTCGAGGCTGCCGAGGAACATCCGGTCGTCGTGACTCGCCGAGGCGCCGAGTCGCTGGTGCTGATGACGGAGCGTGAGGCGGAGGCGAAGCGCAGCCTGCTGGAGTTCGCGGCCGCGCTGATCGCGGTGACCACGGACGACCGCGGGACTCTCGCCGAGCGCATGGCCGACCGGTTCCCGTGGATGTTCGCTCTCTCGGAGACGGATCGGACGGAGTGTGCTCGGGAGCTCGTCGATGCCGCTCGAGCCTCTTTCGCCACTCAGCAGCCGCACCTCGCCGTCGCGACGATGACGAGCTGGCGGGAAACCGCCGAAGCGATCGCCGCGGGTCTCGGTGCCGCGCCGATCGACTGGATCGAGGAGGACGTGAGCGTGGAGCGCCCGTAGGCGTGGCGAAGGAGGAGCCTGTCTCCCGGCCGATCAAGAAGAGCGAGTTCACGATCGTGTGCGCCAGCAGGCAGGTGCGACGAAGTAGCCGGATCGCCGTCCCTCTCGGCCGTCCGCTATGTCAGCAGATCCATCATCGCCGCCGCCGCGGGGGTGCAGCGGCGGGCGGCGGCGATGACGCCGACGTCCCAGCGGACGTCGTCCTCGAGCGGGATCCGGATCAGGTCGCCGAACTGCGCGAGCAGGTGGTCGGGGAGCAGCACGTACGCGAGTCCGCTCGCGACGATCTCGGCGGCGGCGTTCAGGTCGTTGACCTCGTAGGCCACGCGCTGGACCGCCGCCGCGTCGTCGAAGGCGCGGTCCGTGATCGTCCGCAGGGCCCAGAACGGGCAGAACCCGACGGCGTCGCGCTGATGGAGGTCGCGCAGCGCGAGCGATTCCCGGTTCGCGAGCTCGTGCGACGCACCGACCCCGACGCTGAGGTTCTCGGTGTACAGCGTCTTCACGAAGAGCCCGGGCTCGGACGGTCGACGCAGCGGGGCGACGGCGAGGTCGAGCGAGCCGTCGTTCACGGACTCGAAGAGCCTCACGGTCGGTGACTGGCGGAGTTCGATCCGGACCTGGGGGTGGGCGGCGCGGAAGGACGCGAGCGCGGGCGCCATGCCCTTCCACGCTCCCTGGGTCACCCCGATCGACAGGCTCCCGCTGAGCTCCGCGCCGGTCGGCGAGACGAGGTCGCGGGTGTCATCCACGAGCCTCAGGATGCCACGGGCTCGCTCGAGCAGCACGGTCCCCTCCGGCGTGAGGGCCACCCGGTGGGTGGTCCGATCGAAGAGGGGCGTTCCGAGTTCGGTCTCGAGGCCCTTGATCTGCGCGCTGATGGCGGACTGCACGACGTGGCAGCGGCGCGCGGCCCGGGTGAAACTCAGCTCCTCCGCCGCAGAGACGAAGTACTCGAGTTGCTTGAGCTCCACGCGGCTCCTCCGATCGTTTTCGCAGATGACGCAAATCTCGGACGGTCGTCACGAACGGGGCATGGGCGGCCGATGTATGCGTTTGCATGGATAACGGCGCATCCGCCGCACTCATTCCTCGCCCCGAAAGGCATCCCATGAACTCCACCGCCGGTCTCATCGCTCCCGAAGACGCCGTCCTGCTGATGGTCGACCACCAGAGCGGACTGCTGCAGGTCGTGCGCGACATCTCGATCGCCGAACTGCGCATGAACGTCGCCTCGGTGACCAAGGCCGCCACCCTCGCCGGCGTGCCGGTCATCGCGACCGCGTCGGTGCCCGCCGGAACGAACGGCCCGCTGATCCCCGAGGTGTTCGACAACGCCCCGCACACCACCTACGTGTCGCGCCAGGGGCAGATCAACGCGTGGGACGTCGAGGGCTTCCGCGCCGCGGTCGAGGCGACGGGGCGCAAGACGCTCCTCATCGCGGGCATCATGACGAGCATCTGCGTGGTCGAGCCCGCGCTGGCCGCGCTGGCCGACGGCTACACGGTGTACGCGATCATCGACGCGTCGGGCGCGTACTCGGACGCGTCGCAGCGCATCTCGATCGCCCGTCTGACCCAGGCTGGTGTCGTCGTGGTGGACACCGAGGCCGTCATCAGCGAGCTGCAGCAGACCTGGGCGCGCGCCGACTACGCCGAGTGGGGCGCGCTGCACTCCGCCGTCATCCCGTCGTACTTCGCCGCCGCGGAACTCGCGCAGCGGTCGGCCGCCGAGGCGACCGGTGGGGAGGGTGCGGACGCCGAGGTCAAGTGGGCCGAGGCGCGTCGCGTGAGCGCCTGACGCTCCGGGTATCGGAAGAGGCCCCGCGGTGTGCGCGGGGCCTCTTCGCTTCCCGCGGGACCTTCGCCCCTGCCGTTCCCGCCTGCCGCGCCTAGCGTGCGGGGTATCGGAACGGTTCGAGGAGGTGCCCCGTGGAGAGAATCGTGATCGGTGTCGATGGCAGCGCCGCGTCCCGCTCGGCGCTCGCGTGGGTCGCGGAGCGCTGCGGGCGACACCCCGCCGAGGTCGATGTCATCCATGTCTCTCGGCATCCGGGGTCCGGTGCGGACGACCCGCTCGTCGTCGCGGAGCAGATTCTGGGGGACGCGACGCCGGGACAGGTCGTGCGCGTACATCGCGTGGACGGGCCGGTCGCGCAGACGCTGGGGGAGAAGTCCGCCGACGCGGATCTGCTCGTGATCGGCGTCGACCCGGCGCACCCGGTGCGCGCGGCCCTCGGCGGCTGGCTTCCGGTCCGCGTGATCGGCCGGACGCACGCGCCGCTGTGCATCGTCCCGGCGGGGTGGGCGCCGCGACCGGGTCACCGCGTCACGGTCGGGTGGGAGGACGACCTCTCGTCGACGGAGGCGCTCACCTTCGCGGCGACGGAAGCCCTCGGCCGCGACGGTCGGCTCCGCGTCGTCCACGCGTGGCACCTGCCCGAACCCGCGGCCGACGGCGCGGTGGCGCTCCTGGTGCGGCCCGACCATGTCCTGCAGGAGCATCGGGAGCTCCTGGATGCCGCGGTGCAGACGCTCGAGCGCCGGTTCCCGACCCTGCACGTCGAGGCGGAGTTGACGCGCACCTCCGCCGCCGAGGCGCTCGCGCGGCACTCCGAGACCGCGAGCATGACGGTCATCGGGACCCACCGGGACGGCGTGCTCGCGGGCGGCTACCTCGGGTCGGTGGCGCAGGATCTGCTGTGGCGCACGGGCTGCCCGGTGGTCGTCGTGCCGTCGTCGAGCTTCCCGCCGCGCGGGCACTGAGACCGGAGGAGATCCGGGGAGGGGAGGATGCCACGACCCGGGGCCGTCCTCCCGTCGCCGAATCTCCTCCCCTCCGCCGGTTCCACCGCCGGCGCCGGACGCCCGCGCCGGATCAGACCAGCACGCGGGCCGGGGGCACGACGCAGATCGTGCGGTTCAGTGAACCGACCAGGTCCAGTCCGATCGATCCGATGAACCCGCCCACGACGACCCCCCGACCGTGGGTGCCGATGACGACCATGCTGCTGCGATCGGCCGCGCGGGTGAGCGCGGAGGTGGGGTTGTCGCGCACGAGTTCGGTGACGATACCGAGACCCGGGTACTCGCGGCGGACCTCGGCGACGGCGGCATCCAGGATCTGCTCGTGCTCGGCGGCGACGCGCTGGGTGCTCGGCAGAGCGGACGCGTGACCGCGCAGCACGGAACTGCCCATGAGCCACGAGTGCAGGATGCGCAGCGGAACGTCGGCGGCCGCCGCGGCGCGGGCGGCGAAGAGGAGCGCGGACGCGGACGACGCGTCCTCGTCGAGGCCGACCGTGACCGGATCATCGGATGCCACCCACCCGGCGGGGACGAGCACGGTCGGTGCCCCACTGCGTGCGGCGGCGCGGAGAGGCAGCCATCCGCTCAGCGCCGACCGCATCCGGAACCCGGTCTCGATGCCGAGAACGAGGAGCGCGGCCCCCCGTGCGGCCTCCGTGAGGGTCGCGGGCATGAGCCCGTCCAGACGCACCACGTTGGCCGGCAGACCCGGAACGAGGTCGCGCCAGTGGCGGGCGGCGGCATCCAGGATCCGGTCCGCTGCGACCCGATCGGACAGGAACATGTTCGTGACGAGGACGATGTCGAGCTCGAAGCTCTCGACGCGGGCCCTCTCGGCCGTCCATTCCAGCGCCGCCTCCGACGCGGGGCTGCCGTCGAATCCCAGAACGACCCGCTCCATGGCGCTCTCCTCTCGAACGCCCCGAGAGTAGGCGGCGAGAGGGCGGATCGGGCGGGCCGAAAGTCCCGCGGCGTCAGAGGTCGGGGTGCCCCAGCCGGAAGACCGCGGCCTGCGTGCGCGAGTCCACGCCCAGCTTCATGAGCACGGACGACACGTAGTTCTTCACGGTCTTCTCGGCGAGGCCGAGACGCTCGCCGATCTGGCGGTTGGTCAGCCCGTCGGCGATGAGCGTGAGCACCTGCCGCTCGCGGAGGCCGAGCGACCCCCAGCGCGGGTCGTCGTCGCCGGCGCCGTCGCGCAGGCTCGACGCGGCCTTCGCCGCCGCGGCGGTGTTCAGCAGCGAGCGCCCGGTGCTGACGGCGCGGATGTCCTCGAGCAGGCGCATCGCGCCGATGTTCTTGAGGAGGTACCCGGATGCGCCCGCGAGCACCGCGGCGTACGTCGCGGCGTCGTCGTCGTACGCGGTGAGGATGAGGCACGCGACGTGCGGCATCGACGAGCGGATGCGGCGGCACAGGTCGATGCCGCTCCCGTCGGGGAGGCGCACGTCGAGCACGGCCACGTCGGGCCGGGCGGCCTCGATCCGTGCGAGCGCCTGACGGACGGTGCCGGCTTCGCCGACGACCTCGAAACCGTCCGCGCCGTCGATGAGGTCGGACAGCCCGCGTCGCACGATCTCGTGGTCGTCGACGAGGAACACACGGATCATCGGGGGTCCTTCCGGGAGTCGCCGAGGGGGACGCGCCACTCGGCGCGCGTGCCGTTCGCGCCGGTGTCGACGGTGAGCGAACCGCCGCGGGCCTCGGCCCGCGCGGCGACGTTGGCGAGGCCGCTCCGCCGGGTGTTGCGGATGCCGGACCCGTCGTCGGCGACCACGACCGTCACGCGGTCGCCGTCCACGCCGACGTCGAGCGAGATGCTGTCCGCGTCGGCGTGCCGCACGCTGTTGGTCAGCAGCTCGCGGGCCACCCCGACGATGTCGTCGGCCAGGGAGCCGGTGAGGGCTGTGTCGACGGGGCCGGAGAAGCGCAGCGCCGGCGGTCGCGGCAGGGCGCCCGACACCTCCGCCACGACGTCGATGAGCCGGTGGCGGAGCGAACTCCCGTCCCGCGCCGACAGGGCGAAGATCACCGTGCGGATCTGGGTGATCGCGTCATCCAGCTGACCGATGACCTCGTCGACCCGCGTCCGGTCATGCGTCTCGGCGAGTGTCGCGGCCATCGACTGCAGCGTGAGACCCGCGCCGAAGATCTGCTGGATGACGTGATCGTGCAGGTCGCGCGCGATGCGCGCACGTTCCTCGGTGAGCATCGCCTTCTGCTGCGCGCGGCGCGCGTGGGTCAGTTCCAGCGCGATCGCCGCCTGCGACGCGAGGTCGCCGAGCACCGCGCGCTCGACCTCGGTGAACTCGCGCTCGCCGGGGGCGCGCGCGACGGTCACGACGCCCCACGTGCGCCGACGCGTGCGAAGCGGAGCGGCGACCGCGGGTCCGGTCTCGTCGTCGGCGGTCAGTACGGCGGGGTCGGCGGGACCGGTCGGGCGTGCGGCGGTGGGCACCCGGATGCCACCCCGTTCGAGTGCCGCGCCCGCGAGGCCGCTGCCCGCGATGACCGTCATCCCGAGGATGTCGAGTTCGCCCGTGCCGCGCGCGGCCGCGACCCGGAGCACGTCCGCGACATCGGTCGGCACGAGCACCGTGACCCGGCAGCTCGCCGAGAGGTCGAGCACGCGCCCGGCGATCAGGTCGAACACCTCGTCGGGCGGGGTCGACAGGATCGCCGCGGACAGCTCGGCCGTCGCCGCCGTCCAGGCCGCGCGGGTCCGTGCCTCGTCGAAGAGTCGGGCGTTCTGGATGGCGAAGCCGGCGGTGGATGCCAGACCCCGGACGAGTTCTTCGTCTTCGGCGGAGAACGAGCCGCGGCGCGCGTTCGTCAGGTAGAGGTTGCCGAACACCTCGCCGTGGACCGAGATGGGAGCGCCGAGGAAGGAGTCCATGCGCGGGTGGTGCGCCGGGAAGCCGGCGGCCCGCGGGTCGGACTGCAGGTGCGGCAGCCGGATCACGCGCGGGTCGGAGATGAGCGCGCCCAGGATGCCACGCCCCCGGGGCAGGCGTCCGATCTCGGTGGCATTATCCGGCGTGATCCCGACGTGGATGAACTGATCGAGCGACGCCCGATCGGCGGCGAGCACGCCGAGCGCCCCGAACTCGGCATCCACGAGCTCGACGGCCGCCTCGACGACGCGACGCAGGACGACGGGCAGTTCGATCTCGCCCACCACCGTCTCGACGGCGTGGAGGAGACCGCGCAGGCGATCCTGCGACGATGACGCGCTGTCCGACCCCGAGAGCGCGGTGCCGGTGATCGGTCCTCGACTTTCCGTCGTCATCGGACGCCCCCTCTCCCCGTTTCTCCAATCTACGACCGTGCGCGCGAATCCCGCCACGGCGGGGGACCTTCGACCCGCCGCCCGCGGGCGGGGCGCGGTGGACTGGGGTGGGAGGTTCCCATGGACCACGCACCGAAGAAGCCCGCGACCGTCGCCGAGGTCGGCACGGCCGAGTGCTGGCGCCTCATCGAGACGAAACGGCTCGGTCGGCTCGCGCTCGTCGACGCCGCGGGCGAACCCGTCATCTACCCGGTGAACTTCGCCGTCGCGGACGGCATCCTCTATATCCGCAGCGCGCCCGACGCGAAGCTGCGCCTCCTCACGTCGCACCCGACCGTCGCGTTCGAGATCGACGGCGAGGAGGCCGGCGAGCGATGGAGTGTGGTCGTGCGCGGAGAGGCGGCGCACGTCGACCTGGATGCCGAGCTCCGCCGCAGCCGCGAGACCGGTCTGCGGTCGATGAGCCCGACGCCGAAGCCGCACGTCATCCGCATCGCGCCGCGGAGCGTCACGGGGCGCCGGTTCCGGGAGCGCGAGGAGCGTGAGCCGCTTCCGTCGCTGATCTTCCGGCCGCGCGCCGAGACGCTGCCTCCCGCGGCCCAGCCCCCGCACCCGATCGCGAGCCTCGCGCCGCGCGCGGACGTGTGAGGTTCCGCTGACGCCGTGACCGGCACGGGTCGTGCCGCTCTACTCGATCGGGGGATCGGGGCGACCGATCTCGGCCAGTCGATCCTCCAGGAACACCTGCTCCGCGGCGTTCACCGTGAGTTCTCGCGCGCGCCGGTAGGACCGGGCCGCCGCGTCGGCGTCGCCGAGACGCTGCAGCAGATGGGCCCGGGTGCTGTGCAGGTAGGGGTAGTCGGCGAGCCGGCCGTCGGTCGCCAGCTCGTCGAGGAGCGGCAGCGCGGCGGCGGGACCATCGGCGAACGCCACGGCAGCGGCTCGGTTGAGGGCGACGACGGGGGTGTTCCAGACCTCTAGCAGGAGGTCGTAGAGGTGCACGATGCGCGGCCAGTCGATCAGCTCGGGGGAGGGGGCCACCGCGTGCACGCCGGCGATCGCCGCCTGCAGGGTGAAACGGCCCGGCGGGCCGGATGCCAGCGCCCCCGCCGTCACGGTGAGTCCCTCCAGGATCGCGCGCTGGTTCCACCGCGTCCGGTCCTGGTCGGCGAGGAGAAGGAGTCGACCTCGCTCATCGGTCCGAGCGGCTCGACGCGCGTCGATGAGGAGCAGCAGGCCCAGGAGGCCGCGGGCTTCCGCCTGCTCGGGGAGTAGCGCTGCCAGCGTGCGGGCGAGGTGCACTGCCCGGTCGCAGAGGTCCTCGCGGACGAGCGCATCGCCCTCGCCGGCCGTGTGGCCGGCGCTGAAGAGCAGGTGCACCGTGGTGAGGACACTGTCCAGCCGCTCGGAGAGCTCTGCGCGCCCCGGCACTCGATAGGGGATTCGCGCTGCGGCGATCTTCTTCTTGGCCCGGGTGATTCGCGCGGCCATGGTCGACTCGGACACCAGAAAAGCCCGGGCGACGTCGGGGGTGGGAACACCGCAGACCAAGCGGAGGGTGAGGGCGACGCGGACCTCGGGCGCCAGGGCCGGGTGGCAGCAGGTGAAGACCAGCCGGAGCCGGTCGTCCGGCACCGCCGCATCGGGATCGTCCTCGTCGGCGGGATCGTGCGGGTCGGTGCCGGCCGGCTCCACGAGAAGCGGAAGCTTTCGCCGGAGGGAGACCTCGCGGCGCAGCCGGTCGAGCGCCTGGTTCCGCGCCGCGGTCGTGAGCCACGCGCCGGGTCGCGCCGGAATGCCGTCTCGCGTCCAGGCCTGCAGTGCGCGTACGTAGGCCTCCTGGGCGCATTCCTGCGCGAGGTCCAGGTCGCCCGTGACGCGCACGGTGGCCGACAGGACGAAGGCCCACTCGGAGCGGTGCGCCTCCGCCAGCGCGGCACCGACCGCGTCCACCTGCCCGGCGGACGCGGTCGGTTCGTCGCCCCCGGCGATCAGAACGGATTCGTCGTCGGGTCCACCACGGGACGCACCTCGACGCCCCCACCCGGGGCCGGGCACAGTCTGCCGATCTCGATGGCGTGGTCGAGGTCACGCGCCTCGACCACGTAGAAGCCACCTAAGGCCTCCTTGGTCTCGACGAACGGGCCGTCCGTCAGCGCACCGCCCGTCGTGATCTTCGTGGCCGTCGTCGTGGGCGCGAGCGCGGCGCCGCCCTCGATCGAACCACCGAGTTCAGCGACCTGCCGCGTGAACGTGTCGTGGGCGTCGATCACCGCGCCCCACGCTTCGGGCGACATGTTCGTGTAGAAATTCGGGTCTTCGTAGATGAGGATCGCGTACTTGGCCATGGGATGCCTCCTGCACTGGGTCGCGGGCCGGCCTGTCCGGCTCCGTCATCACTGACGACGAACAGCCTGCCGCCGGATCGACAATCGGGCGAGAACTTTTCGGCAGCAGCACTCCGCGGGTGACCGCGCGCTGCCTCCCTCTGACCCGATCGCTCGCCTGGGCGGCCGGCTCCGCCTCACCGGACGACGACGGTGACCGTCGGCAGGTGCGACAGCACCGCGTGGCTGGTCGAGCCGAGCAGGAACCGCGCGACCGCGCCGCGGCCGTGGCTCCCCACGACGAGGAGCCGCGCCGAGTGGGCCGTGCGGGTGAGCACCTGCGCGGGGTACCCGGACTCGACGATCGTGGTCACCGCGAGGTCCGGATAGTCCTGGCGGAGCCCCGCGAGGGAGATGGCCAGATCCTCCGTGGTGATGTCCTGAATGCGGTCGATGTAGTCCTGGGGGTACTCGTCCAATTCGAACGGCACCGGGACGGGGGACCACGTCATCACCGCGGTCAGGCCCTCGCCCGTGCGGTCGGCCTCGGCCGCGGCGAAGGCGATCGCCCTCTCCGACGCCTCGGACCCGTCGACACCCACGACCACGCCCGCGCGCTCGCGGGACACGATCTCGGGCACGACGACGACCGGGCAGCCGGCCGCGGCGGTGATCCGCACTCCGCGGACGCCGCGGAGCGCCGAGCGGTCCTTCGCGAAGTCGCTGCCGATGACCAGCAGATCGACCTGCTGCGAGACGTCGACCAGCCGCGCCACCGGGTCGCCGCGCTCGATCACCGTCTCGGCATCCACCCCCGCCGCCCGGGCCCTCTCGGCCGCGTACTCCAGGATGGCCTCGGCCCGGCGGGTGGCGTGGGCGATGAGGGTGTCCTCCGCGCCGATGCCCCACGCGGTGCCCACCACCGACACCAGTCGGAGCCGCTCCCGCCGCGCGACCGCGCGCTCGATCGCCCACTGCAGGGCGTTCTGCGCCGCCGAGGCGTCGGTCACTCCGACCGCGATCGTTCCGTTCATGATCGTTCCTCCGCTCGTGCCGTTCGGGCCGCTCGTGGTGCGGACCGGCTCGTTTCCGATCCTCTCGCCCGCCGGGTGAAGCCCGCGGGACCTTCGGCCCACCGCGACGAGGGGCACGGGCGAAGACTCGAGGCAGGCAAACGATCCAAGGAGAGATCATGCGCGCAGCAGTCGTCGAACAGTTCGGTTCGCCCGCCACGGTGGAGGAACGGGCGATTCCCCAACCCGGACCGGGGCAGGTCCTGGTCCGCCTGGAGACCTGCGGCCTCTGCCACACCGACATCCACGCGATGAACGGTGACTGGCCCGTGAAGCCGCCCCTTCCGCTGGTCCCCGGGCACGAGGGTGTCGGCATCATCGAAGGGCTCGGTGCCGGCGTCACGACCCGCACCGTCGGGCAGCGCGTCGCGATGCCGTGGCTCGGCCACGCGTGCGGCGAGTGTCGCTACTGCGTCGACGGGCGTGAGAACCTCTGCGAGCAGCAGTACAACAACGGCTACGGCGTCGACGGCGCCTACGCGGAGTACATGCTCGCCGACGCCCGGTTCGCGGTCCCGGTGCCCGACGGGGTCACCCCGCTCGACGCCGCCCCGCTCACGTGCGCCGGCGTCACCACGTACGCGGCGGTGAAGAACGCCCACGTCACGCCGGGCGAGACCGTCGCCGTGTTCGGTATCGGCGGCCTCGGCCACCTGGCCGTGCAGTACGCGCGGCTCGTCGGCGCCAAGGTCATCGCGGTCGACGTGACGGACGAGAAGCTCCAGCTCGCGACCGAGCTCGGCGCCGACGTCGTCGTCAACGCCCGCACCACCGACGTGGTCGAAGCGATCCGGCAGCAGGGCGGAGCCGACGCCGCGATCGTCCTGGCGGTCGCACCCTCGGTGTTCCGACAGGCTTTCGACTCCCTGAACCGCGGCGGCCGACTCGTGCTGGTGTCGCTGCCCGCGGACGGGGAGCTGACGATCCCGGTGTTCGACACGGTGCTCAAGGGCATCAGCGTCATCGGTTCGATCGTCGGCACGCGCCAGGACCTCGTCGAGGTGTTCGCGCTGCACGCCCTCGGTCGCACGCGGGTCATCACCCAGACCCGTGACCTCGCGGACGTGAACCGCTCGGTGGAGGAGGTGCTCGCGGGTTCGGTGCCGGCGCGTCTGGTCTTCGCGTACCACACGGCCGACCTGGTGCCCGTCACGGAGGCAGTGGAGACCGTCTCGTAGCGCGGTCTCTTTCGGGCCTGCCTCCCACGCCGGCCGGCCCCGCGCGGGGCGGGGCCGGCCGGCTTGCGGCATTCGGCGCGGGGAGGGGTCGGAGTCGTACCGTGCCTGGGCGGACTCCTCCGTCATCCCATCCGAGCGCTGCGCCTCGCGAGGAACCGCGCCGCCGCGGCGTTGTAGTGGCGCACCGACGTGAACCCGGCTTCATCGACGATCTTCTCGAAGGTGCGGATCTCGGCGAGGCGACGCTCGACGACTTCCAGCCGGTACCGTTCGATCTCTCGGCGCGGTGTCGTGCCGTTGGCGGAGAAGACCCTGTGGAGGTGGCTCACACTCACGTTGAGCCTTCGAGCAAGTTCGCTGACGTCGAAGTCCGGGTCGTGGAAGTGCTCTTCGATCACGGCCTGCGACTCCGAGAACAAGTCGGCGCCGGAGGAAACATCGACGGATTCGACGTGTCCGCCGATGACGGGCGAGTCTGTGGCGAGTTCGACCGCGTCGACGGGATGAGTGTGGATGTGCTGCCGGGGAAGGTCTCCCGCGCTCAGGTGTGCCTCGCTCATGTGTTCAACTCCTCGTCTGCGAACAGCGACGAGGCAGGGGCGGCATGAGAGCCGGCCAATCGATCGTCGCTCGGCGCGAAAAGGTTGCCATCTCACCCGCTTGCCGTGATCGGCAGGAGGGCGATCCTGGCCAGAACGAGTCGTCGCGTGGCCGAAAGCGGTTCGGGGAGCCAGTTATCAGACGCGACGCAGAGCGGACCGAGCCTGCCGAGCACTGCTGAATCCCGACATTTCAGAAAGATGCTCGAATGCGCGGGTAACGCCGAAATGCTTGAGCAGGTCGTTCAATTCTCGAACGCGACGCCGTTCGATCTCCGTGCGCGGTGTCGTACCCATGGCCGCGAAGGCCCGCCGCAGTGTCCGCTCCGAAACCAGGACCTCTGCGGCAATCGTCGTGGGGGTCAGGGCGACATCGTTGTAGCGCTGTTCGATCACGTGCATGGCCTCTCCGTAGACCAGATCAGGGCGCGAAGATGGGACGAGTCGTGCCGGCTGCCGCACTGTCTCGAAGACGGCCGCAAGCAGGTTCTCCGATGCGTTCGCGAAGTACCCGGACGTGGTGACGGCGGAGTCGGCCTCGAGCGCACTGTTCGTGAGCGCGCCGGCGATCTTCCACACTTCCGGACCCACGGGCAGCGGTTCCCCGATCCGTTCGCGGACGAGAGGATTGTTGAGCACGGTCGGTTTCAGCTTCCACAGATACCGGGCGGACGCCGACGAAAGGTGGATCGTGATATCGGCTTCGGCGTTCATGAAGACCATATGGTCACGGCTGACGTCCATGGATGTGCCGTCGTATGTGAGCGTCCCGCCTCCCTCGATGGTGATGAAGGCGTACATCGCGCCCGGTTCCGGGATTCCTTCGTAGAGGCCGGTGGGTGACCACGCCCGGCCGATGTAGTAGGAGGACGTTCCCACTCCGTCGGCCTGTAGGCCGGTCGTATCGCCAAGGTTTTTCCACCCGAGCCCCGAGATGTGCTCCTCCATGTACTGCTCCCTCCTCAGTCATTCAGGTCGGCCGTGGACACCGTGCGGTTCTCTTCGGGCCGGCGTTCGTCGAAGCGCATATGGCCCGGCGCGCGGACGCGACGACGCGCGTCCGGCTGTTTCGCCTGGGGGAAGCTGACGGCCAGAGGCTCTCCGGGATCCGGCCCAGGTCGTGGAAGCCATGGCCGCTGTCGGTGCCTCGCGGGCGCTGCTGGTCAGTGCGCCGGCTGCTCTCTGGAAGCCGATCGTGGCCGGACGGTCGTTACTCGAAGCCCCAGATTTCGATGGCGGAGCGTGCTGCGTTGAAAACGCGCGCGGATGCCGCTCGCGCGGTCCGTGATCCTTCGGTTTTCTCATCAAATGGGATAGAAGTATTCCACGGAACGGTTCAATGATGTCGCGTGTGCGATCAAGCGAAGCGGTGATGAGAATATCGCGTCACGAGTCCGACAAGAACCTCCCGTGCGTTCTGGATCTTCCCGTGACTGCGGAATATTTCTCGCGGGAATTGCTCGAGCCCTTCCTCCCCAGCGCGCCTTGTGGGCGATCCGTCCCCATCGGGGTGGGTGGGGCGGGTTCGATGTCGGAGGCCGTCGTTAGCATGCATGCATGTCCTTCGATCCGGTTCCGACACCACGCGATGAGGGGGCTTCGGCCCTCTCGTCGGTGCTGGTCGAGGTGCGGGGAGTGGATGCCGAGCTCGCGTCCGCCGAAGCCCGGCGGGTGCGGGCGCTGGCCCGGGCCGGGCACCTCGCCCTCGACTCTTCCGCCGAGGTGCGGGCGTCGTCGAAAGCGGCGGAGCTGGCGTTGCGGGAGGTCGCGTCCGAGATCGCGGCGGCATCCTCGCTGTCGGATCGGTCGGTGCAGGCGCAGATCGGGCGGGCGATGACCCTCGCCGACGACTTCCCCGTCACACTCGACGCGTGGGAGGCGGGGGCGCTGACCCGCACGCATGTGCGGGTGATCGTGGATGCCGGTCTCCCCCTGCCGCAGGAGCGGAGGCGCGAGTTCGATGTGCTCGCCGTCGCCACCGCCGACGAGTTGAGCCCGGGGCGGTTGAAGACCCGACTGGCCGCGTTGGCGGAGTCGCTCCAGCCCACCACGTTGACGGAGCGGCACCAGCGGGGACGGGTGACCCGGTGCGTGCGGGTCGTGGCGGGAGAGGACGGCATGTCCGACCTGATCGCGACGCTTCCCACGGTGCTCGCGGTAGGGATCTACGACCGCCTCGTGCAGCAAAGCGCCGCAATCATCGACCAGCGTCGAGACGCCGCGCGCGGCGCCACCGCCGCGGGGGAACCTGCGGGTGGCCGTGAGGAAGGCAACGACCGCGGCGACAGCCGTGGCGCCCCGCCCGCTCCCGCGCCCGACACCCGCACCGCCGACCAGGTGCGCGCGGACATCCTCGCCAACCTGCTGCTGACCGCAGCGCCCGATGCCGACCCCACCCGCACCGACGATGGCCCGGGCACCCTCGGCGCGATCCGCGCGCGGGTGCCGGTCGTGGTCCCGGCGTTGACGATGCTCCGCCCCGGCACCGAGAACTCCGACCCCGCGCACCTCGTCGGCCACGGACCCATCGACGCTCCCACGGCCCGCGCTCTGGCCGAGACCACCCCCGTCCCCTGGGACCGGGTCATCACCCATCCGGTCACGGGGGAGGTCCTCCGCACCGACACCTACCAGCGGACCACCGCGATCGACCGGCACCTCCGCGCCCGCGACCGCCACTGCCGCTGGCCCGGCTGCATCACCCCTGCCATCCGCTGCGAGGTCGACCACACCCACGACCACGCCCTCGGCGGACCCACCGACGTCACCAACCTCGCCCACCTGTGCCAAAGACACCACACCCAGAAACAATTCACCCGCTGGAAAGTCCACCAACACCCCGGCGGGGTACTCAAATGGACCTCCCCCACCGGACGCGTCTACATCGACGAACCCCTGCCCTACTCACCCGCCGTCCGATTCCTGCCCGACGACCCCACCCCTGAACCGCCACCCGCGACTGACCCGCCACCCCCGACCGACCATAAACGCGAACCAGCACCGTTCTGAACCTCAGCCGGGCCGTTCTGAGCGGCCCGCCCGGGCGGATGCGGAGTAGGCGAAGCGGGCGTCCGACCGTGCGCGATCAGCGCGGCTTGGACAGGAGATGTACGGGTCGACGAAGGGTTCAGTCACGGTATGCGCCGCGCGTGACCTGCGCGATGATGTCCGCGGTGGAGATCTTCCCGTCGATGTAGAGGTTGGGGTCGTCGATCATCTCGCGGGTCCGCTCCATGTTCCGCGGCGCGGTCCTGTCAGCGAACCGTGCGCACGACCGCGGTGGTGACCGGGGCCGTGACGTCGAACGCCGCGCCGCCGGGCACCGATTCGAGCAGACGCCGCGTGTAGGCGTCGCGGGGGTCGGCGAACACGTCCTCGATCGTGCCGTGCTCGACGACGCGGCCGTGCAGCAGCACGAGCACCTCGTCGCACACGTGCTCCACGACCGCGAGGTTGTGCGAGATGAACAGCATGGTCAGGTCGCGCTCGCGCTGCAGCCGCTCGAGCAGGCGCAGGATCTCGGCCTGGGTCGACACGTCCAACGCCGAGGTGATCTCGTCCGCCACGATCACATCGGGGTCGACCACGAGGGCCCGCGCGATCGCGATGCGCTGGCGCTGGCCGCCCGAGAACTCGTGCGGGTAGCGGTCCACGGCATCCTCCCCGAGGGCGACGGATGCCAGGGCCCCGACGATCCGCGCCCGGTGGCGGCGCAGGCGCGCGCCGACGGGATCGATGGCCTCGGCGAGCGTCTGGCCGATCGTGCGCCGCGGGTCGAGGGACGAGAACGGATCCTGCGGGATGTACTGCACCCGCCGCCGCACGGCCGCGACGGTCGCGCGCTTCGCCGACGCGAGCTCAATTCCGTCGAACACGATCGAGCCGGCCGCGACGCGGTGGAGGCCCACGATCGTCTTGGCCAGGGTCGACTTGCCCGACCCCGACTCGCCCACGATGCCGACCGTGCGGCCGCGGTCGACCCGCAGGCTCACCTCGTTCAGGACGCGGGTGCTCCGGATGCCGTGACCCAGATCGACCGACAGGTCGCTGATCTGCAGCAGAGGGATGTCAGACACGGTCGCGCTCCTCGAGGGGACGGGGGACGGTGGTCAGAGTCGGAGTCGCGGCCAGCAGGGCGCGCGTATAGGGGTGTTGCACTTCGCGTCGACGGAGCTGGTCGGCGGTGAGGCGCTCGACGATCTCGCCGGTGCGCATCACCAGGACCCGATCGCACAGGGCCTCCACCACGCCGATGTCGTGCGAGATGAAGAGGACCGCGGTGCCGTGGTCTCGGTTCAGGCGCTTGAGCTGCCGCAACACGTCGGCCTGCACGGTCACGTCGAGCGCTGTCGTCGGTTCGTCGGCGATCAGCAGACGCGGGTCGGTGACGAGGGAGCTCGCGATTCCGGCGCGCTGCAGCATGCCGCCCGAGAGGTGGAAGGGGTGCTGCCCCATCACCCGTTCCGGCTCGCGGATGCGCATCTCGGCGAGGCCGTCGCGCAGGCGGGTGCGGGACGTCCGTCTCGACAGGCCCAGGTGCACGCGGGCCACCTCCGTCAGCTGCGCGCCCATGCGCAGGGCCGGGTTGAAGGTCGAACCCGGGTCCTGGTACACCAGCCCGATCTCCCGCGCGAGGCGCGAGCGGTTCCCCGGTGACAGCAGGTCGAGGTCGTCGAGGCGGAGCACATCGGCATCCACTGCCACCCCGTCGGCCTGCAGCCGCGCGAGCGACATCGCGGTCATCGACTTGCCCGACCCCGACTCGCCCACGAGGCCGAGGATCTCCCCGGCGGCGATCTCGAACGAGATGTCGTCGACGAGCGTCGTGCCGCTCGGGGCGCGGACGGTCAGCCCGCGCACCTCGACGAGCGCGTCGGGGTGCGCCGCGACGCCCGACTCGCGCCGGCGGGACACCAGCGCACGAGTGCCGCGAGAGCTGCGCGGGTCGAGCCACACGGCCAGCCCGTCGCCGGCGAGCATCGCGGCGACGCCGGCGAACACGAGCATCACCGAGGGGCCCACGACCTGCAGCGGCTGCGAGTACACCGCGGGCAGGCCCTCGTTCAGCAGGCGCCCCCAGTCGAAGTCGGGGCTCTGCACGCCGAGTCCCACGAACGACAGGCTGGAGATGTCCAGCAGCGTCAGCGCAAAGCTCGACGCGATGAGGACCAGCAGGGGTCCGGAGATGTTGGGCAGCAGATGGCGCGAGAACAGGCGGAAACGCGGGACGCCGAGCAGCCTCGCGGTCCCCACGTAGTCGCGGGTGGCGACGGCACCGGTCATGTTCGAGGTGATGCGGGCGAAGCTCGGGACCCCGGCGAGCGCGATCGCGACGATCGCGGACAGCGTCCCGGCGCCGAGGATCGCGGCGATCACGAGCGCGAGGATCAGCGAGGGGAATGCGACCGTGGAGTCGATGACGCGCAGGACGGCTTCGCGGAGCCCGCGCGGACCGACCCACACGAGCCCGCCGATGAGCACGCCCAGCACGACGGATCCGGCCGTGGCCGCGGTGGCCATGAGGAGGGTCAGGCGGGTGGCGACGAGCGTGCGGGCGAGCACGTCACGGCCGAGGTCGTCGGTGCCGAGCCAGTGCGCGGCCGATGGCAGGGACCGGGTGTCGGGCGTCACCGTGGTCGCGGCGGCACCCCACACGAGGGGCGCCACGACAGCGATGACCACCAGGATGACGAGCATGACGAGACCGGCGATGAGGGAGGCCGGGACGTGGCGGGAGCGGCGTTCAGACATGCGTCGGGCCTCCGAGGGTGCGGGGGTCGATAAGGCCCAGCACGACGTCGATGAGCAGGTTGATGAGGATCGCGAGGGCGCCGACGGTGAGGACGATGCCCTGGATGACGGGGAAGTCGCGGAAGATGATCGCCTGCACGACCTCGAGACCCAGGCCGGGAAGGCTGAACACCGTCTCGATGACGATGGCGCCGCCGAGCATGCTCGCGAGGATCAGGCCCGTGAGCGTCAGGGTGCTGGCCATGAGGTTCGGCAGCGCGTGCCGGATGTACAGGCGCGCGGCCGGGAGCCGCCGGCCCCGCGCGGTGCGGATGTAGTCCTGATGGAGCACCGCGTAGGTCTCCTGCACCACGACGCGGGCGACGGCGAAGGTGGGGCCGAGGGCCAGGGCGAGGATCGGCAGCACATAGGCGGACTGCGTCGACGCGCCGCCGGCCGGCAGCACCTTCAGCCAGATCGCGAACACGACCACGAGCAGCGTGCCCGCCACGTACGCCGGGACCGAGGCGAAGAACCCGGCGACCGCGCCGAAACCGACGGCCAGCCAGGGGCGGCGACCGCTGCGCGTCAGCACCCCGACGGTCATGCCGACCGGGATGGCGACCAGGAGGACGACGACGATCGCGCCGAGCGCCGTCGTCGCGGTGTACGGGAGCTTGGTGGCGATCGTGTCGGTGACGGGTGTGTTGTACCGGAAGCTCTGCCCCAGATCGAACGTGAACAGCCCCCGCAGGTAGTCGAGGAACTGCACCGGCAGCGGGTCGTTCAGGTGCAGGCGCTCCCGCAGCGCAGCGACCGCGTCGGGCGAGGCGTTGGGCCCGAGGATCGCCACGGCCGGGTCGCCCGGGATGAGCGGCACGATGAGGAACGTCAGCAGGACGAGGAGCCCGAGCGAGAGCGCGAGCCCGCCGAGGCGG
This sequence comes from Microbacterium sp. SLBN-111, assembly GCF_049739645.1. Taxonomy (NCBI): domain Bacteria; kingdom Bacillati; phylum Actinomycetota; class Actinomycetes; order Micrococcales; family Microbacteriaceae; genus Microbacterium; species Microbacterium sp. SLBN-111. The sequence goes on along the minus strand of NZ_JBMGQH010000001.1, from coordinate 863,318 downwards.
CGGAGCGCGAAGGAGCCCCACCCGCTGCCCCCGCCCCGCCGACGCACCGGCGGAGCGGGGGCCTCGGCGATCACCGCGAGGTCGACGGCCGACATCAGTCCCCCGTGTTCCCGGTGAGTGCGACGCCGCGGGCGATCGGAGCCTGACGGTGCTGCCAGTCGAAGACGGGCTCGAGCTCGGCGCCGAGGCGCAGGAGCGTCGCCTCGTCGTACGGTGCGCCGACCAGCTGAGCACCCAGGGGCATCCCGTTCGCCCCGGTGTGCACCGGGAGCGAGATCGCCGGGAGACCCGCGATGTTGCAGAACGCCGTGAACGAGATCGTCGAGAACTCCGTCAGGCGCTCGCCCGCGGGATCCTCGTTCGCCTCGTCGTACACGGAGCCGACGAGCGGCGTCGGGACGGCGGTGGTGGGCGTCAGCAGCACGTCGAAGTCGCGTCCCCACTGGGCGTTCACCTGACGCGTTTCCCACTGCAGGAGCGCCGCGATCTCGGCGTACTCGCCCGCGTGGAAGGACGCCGCGCGGTCGTAGCGGTACCGGATGTAGGGCTCGAGCTTGTCGGCATCCTCGATCGGGGAGGCCCAGGTCGAGGCACTGATGATGAGATCGGCGAAACCGCGGGTCGCGCGCTCGCTGAAGAGGAACGGCGACACCGGCGTGACGTGGTGGCCGAGCGCCTCGAGGGCGCGCGCCGCGACGAGCGCCGCTTCGCGGTTCTCGGGGTGCACGGCCACGCCGGTCGGCGCCTCCAGGAGCAGGCCGACGCGCAGCCGCGGTCCGGCGGCGCGGATCTCCTCGAGGTACGGACGCGCGGGCGCGGGGGCGGAGTACCAGCCGAGCGGGTCGAGCTGGGCGAGGGTGTCGAGCACCCCGGCTGCGTCCTCGATGGTGCGCGTGATGGCGCCCTCCGTGGTGGAGTGCTCCCACGCGCGCACGTCGTTCGGGATGCGCCCGCGACTCGGCTTGAGGCCCACGAGTCCCGTCGCGGCCGAGGGCACGCGGATCGAGCCGCCGCCGTCCGAGGCGTTGGCGATGGGGGAGATGTCGGCCGCGACCGCGGCGGACGCCCCGCCCGACGACCCGCCGGAGGTGTAGTCGAGGTTCCAGGGGTTGCGCGTCTTGCCATGGCGGGTGTTCTCGGTGGCGGTCAGCGCGCCGAACTCGGGGCTGTTCGAGCGCCCGAAGAGCACGAAGCCGGCGTCCTCGATGAGGTCGACGGTGATCTCGTTGGCTTCGGCGGGGCGCTCCGCCACGGACATCGACGAGTAGGTGAGGGGCTGGTTGCGGACCCCCACGAGGTCCTTGATCGGCATCGGCACGCCTTCGAACGGGCGCGCCTCGCCGCGGCGGAGGCGGTCGTCGGATTCACGGGCGCGGCGCAGCACGTCGTCGCGGTCGATCCACACGATCGCGTTGACGGCGGGGTTCACCTCGGCGAGGCGGTCGAGGTAGTGCTGGGCGGTCTCCACGGCGGAGACCTCGCCCGCGCGCAGCTTCCGCGCGAGCTCGGTGGCGGAGATGGAGGAGGAGATCATGATGGTTCCCTTCGGGGCGCCGGGCACGCGGCCCGGCGCCCCCGTGTGATCACTGGGCGATACGGAAGATGGGGTCGTCGAGCGCTCCGCCGAGCATCTGCACGGTGAAGCCGGGGCGGGAGGCGTAGATGAACGCGTCGTTGAGCAGCGGGAGAGTGTCGGAGCGGTCGACGAGCGCCTGGACGGCGGTGTCGAGCTGTCCGCATCGCGCCTTCTGGTCGGCCTCCGCGTTGGCGGCGGCGAACGCCGCGGATGCCGCGTCGTTCGTCACGGCGCCGTAGTTCGTGCCGCCCTGGTCGATGGTCGGACCGGTGAAGTTCAGCAGCGGGCTCGCCAGCGACCCGAGGAAGTTCAGGTCGGCGAACACGGTCAGGTCCCAGTCGCCGGGCTTGGCGACGACGGTCGTGATCCAGCTGCCGACATCGGTGTTCGTCAGGTCGACCGTGGCCCCGGCGGCGCGGAGCGCCTCGGCGATGTACTCGTTGCCGGCGCCGGCGGGGCCGACGATCGTCGGCGCGACGAGACGGATGGTCTTGCCCGACAGGGCGGAGGTCGCGGCGGTCACGTTCTGCGACGGAATGGTGATCTTCGAGTCGGCGACGCAGGCGACGTCGGGGGCGCCGAGGTTCGTGAGCACGTCACCGGTGTCCTGCGACGTGACGTTGCCGAACATGGCGCGGTCGATCGCCTCGACGACGCCCTTGCGGGTCGCCTGGTCGGTGAAAGGGCTGCCTTCGCGCTCGTTGAAGATCAGGTAGCTGTCCGAGAAGTGGTCGACGGTCACGGTGTACCCCGGCTGCCCCTGGAAGCGGTCGCGGGTCGTTGCCTGGATCTTGCCGATGTCGAGCTGCCCGCCCAGGATGAGGTTCGCGGTCGCGGTCGCGTCGGGCGAGACGGTGTATTCGAGGTTCTTCGCGGGAGTGCCGGCGACGGCGGTGCTCCACTTCGGCCACGCGGCGTAGTCGTCGCGCAGAGCGAAGTCGTACTTCACGCCGGGCTCGGCGGAGGTCAGGACGTACGGGCCGGATTCGCTGCCCTTCGCCGTGCCCGCGGCGAGACCCGCGGGGTCGGCCAGGCCGGCGGGGCAGATGATGCCGCTGCTGGCCACCGACATGGCATCCACCATGTACGGCCACGGGTTCGCGATGTCGATCGTGACGGTGCCGGCGGCGTCGTCGGCGGTGATGGTGGGGGTGTTGCCGGGGCCGAAGGTGTAGACGACCTGGGTCGAGCCGCTGTTCGGTCGGGCGAAGTAGTCGAGCGAGTTCTTCACCACGGTCGCGGTGATCTTGGTCCCGTCCGAGCACGTGGCGTCGGTGCGCAGCGTGAACGTCGCCTGGGTGGGCGTGGAGGTCCACGCGGTCGCGATGCCCGGGACGAGTCCCCCGGCGTCGCGTCGGACGAGGGTGTCGTACGCGGTCCGCGCCAGCAGGAAGTCGGGCAGCGAGGTGCTGAGCGTCGGGTCGAACGTCGCGGGGATGTCGATGGTCGTGCGGATGGTGTCGGTGGACGGGGACGTCGTCGAGGACGTCGTCGTGCACCCGGCCGTCGCGATCGCGACGGTCAGTGCGAGGGATGCGGCGATGACGCCGTGTCGCTTTCTCATGGTCTGCCTCTCGGGTGAGTCGGGTCTGGAGGGTCGGGTCGGGTGTGGCGGGTCGGGCGTGTGGCGGGTCGGGTGTCAGTCGAGGACTTCGTAGACGTCGATGGTCGTGTCGCCGTCGTGGGCGTACGCGCGGCCGACGAACATCGAGCGCGTGAGCCACTGCAGGTGGGGCGCGACGGTGCGGAAGCGCGGCGTGGTGAGGAAGTACTCCCCGGCGCCGTCGGTGGCGGGCGGGCGGACGACGCCCACGTTGACCACGTCGATGACGTCTCCGTCGGTGGTGCGGATCAGGTAGCGCGCCTCGACGTCGTAGCTGCCGTCGGCGCGCGCGAGGCACCAGTCGCCCCCGCCCGGGATGATCTCGCCCTCGACGTCTCCCGTCACCGGTCCACCGGTGATCGGGATGAATTCGAGAACGTCGTCACCCCGCTTCTCGAGCGGGATGCCGGGGTCGACGCGAGCGACGACGGTGAAGCAGGGGCGGAGCGATGGAGCGGGTTTCATCTGTGCCTCCACGGCGGAAGAGCGACGCATCGTTGCGTGGTTTCCCCGAGTATCCCGATAGTGGATGGCCTAGTCAACAGCATTCACTAACTCGTAACATCAGGCGACGGCATCCGAAATTTCCCCGAAAAGTCGGGGCTCGGCCCGTGCAGGATGGAACGACGGAGAAGGAGACCCACCATGACCGAGCGCACCAGCGACATCGCGATCGTCACCGGGGCGGGCAGCCCGGAGGGGATCGGCATGGCATCCGCGCTGCTCCTCGGTCGGGCCGGAATGCGCGTGGTCGTCGCCTCGACCACGGATCGCATCCACGACCGCGTCGCCGAGTTGCGCGCCGCCGGAGTGGACGCGCACGGCGTCGCCGCCGACCTGACGCGCGCGGACGGAGTGGATGCCGTCGTGGCCGCCGCCCTCGACGCCTTCGGCGCGCCGACCGTGCTCGTGAACAACGCGGGCATGACCTCGACGTCGAACCCCGACGAGCCGGCATCCATCGACGAGATCTCCATCGCGCAATGGACCGCCTCGATCGACCGGAACCTCACGACCGCGCTCCGGATGACGCGGGCCGTCCTCCCGGGCATGCGCGCGGCCGGCTACGGGCGGGTGGTGAACGTCGCCTCGATCTCGGGTCCCGTCATGGCGTACGCGGGCGACGTGGCGTACCACGCGGCGAAGGCCGGGATGCTCGGTCTGACGCGCGCGGCCGCCGTCGACGTGGCGGCCGCCGGAATCACGGTGAACGCCGTCGCGCCGGGCTGGATCGCCACGTCGTCGTCGAGCGACCACGAGCGCGCGATGGGCAGCGCGACCCCCGTCGGCCGCCCGGGAACGCCGCAGGAGGTGGCCGCGGTCGTCGCCTTCCTGGCGTCGCCCGGGGCGTCCTACGTGACGGGCCAGCTGATCGTGGTCGACGGCGCGAACTCGATCAACGAGGAGCGCGGATGATCGTCGATGACGGCGGGATGCCATGACCGCGCGTCGTCCGGGAGGGCGGTGATGCGCCCGCCCGGGTCTCGGGGGCGCGGGCGACGGGATAGCCTGGCCTCCTCGCCACGCGAGGCCGCCGGTCCGCGGGGCGCGCGAACCGGACGCCAGATCGGGGGGTCGTCATGACCGAGGAAATCAGGACCCGACGCAAGCGGGGGTCCATCACGCGCGCCGAGATCGTCGACGCCGCGCTGCGGCTGATGGACGGCGAGGGCGAGTCCGCCCTGACCTTCTCGCGGCTCGGAGCCGAGCTGAAGTCCTCCCCGACCGCGGTGTATCGGCACTTCACGAGTCGCGACGAGCTGCTCGAGGCGCTCGCCGACCACCTCGACGGCATCTCGCTCGCGGGCTACGTGCCCACGGACGACTGGCGCGCGGATCTGACCGACCTGGCGTGGCGCGCGTGGCACACCGCGGAAGCGCACCCGGCCGCGGCGGCGTTGACGCTCCTCACCGTCGCGAACAGCATCAACGAGCTGCGCGCGGTGGAGTGGATCCTGCGGGCCATGGCGGTCGCCGGGCTCCGCGGGCGCGCGGCCGTGGTGCAGTACCAGGTGTACGCGCAGACCGTCCTGGGTGCCGCGTCCGCCTACGGTGCGCGCCTCGCCAGTGCGCGGACCCGCGAGGTCGCGGACGGCTGGATCCAGGTGTACGCGCCCACGGATCCGTCGCAGTACCCGCACGCTGAGGCCGCCAAGGCCGATCTCGCGATGATCAACTACCGCGAGGTGTTCGCGCAGCAGCTCGAGATGTACCTGTCGGCGCTCGAGCTGACGGTGACGCGGACCGGCTGAGTCGCGGACGCGGGTCCGTCCGGCCGCTCAGCCGAGGGTGACGAGCCGCCCCTCCCAGGGCCCCGGCCGTTTCCACGCCACCTCGTGGTCGACGTCGAGCAGCGCGCCGCAGTGCTCGCAGACCTCGGATCGATCGGATGCCACGCCGCAGGCGCCGCAGATCACCGTGAACGCCGGCTTCTCGTGCTCGGACGGGCGGTGTTCGTGCGCCCAGGCCGCGTACGCCTGCAGGATCGGCAGCGCGTCGGTCGCGGCGCGCGTGGGGAAGTACTCCACACGCGGGCGCGGTCCCGTCGTGTAGGGCCGGGCCTCGAGCAGGCCCGCCGACACCATGCCCGACAACCGTGACGAGAGCACATTGTCGGCGGCATCCAGTCGACGTTTGAAGTCGTCGAAGCGACGTGCGCCCGCGAGCACCTCGCGAAGGATCAGCAGCATCCACGGGTCGCCGACGGCGTCGATTCCGCGCGCGATCGGGCAGACGTTCCCGCTCCAGTCGGACCTCAGGGGCATGGCATCCTCCTCTCACTTGCTTGAAGCAAGCATACGCGCTAGCGTTCGGGTACTTACTCCTTTGAAGAAAGTAAATGACGTGAGCGAGACGACGGCAGTGCTGAGTGCGAGGTCCATCGGCGGCTGGACGGCGCGCTCGCGCGCGTACACGGCGCTGAACCTGCTCGGCTCGGTCGCCGTCGCGGCCGCCGCCGGTGCGGGCAGCCCGCTGTTCGTGTACGAACAGGGGTGCTGGGGCTTCGGCGACGGGACGCTGACCGTGATGTTCTCGGTGTACGCGTTCACGCTGCTGCTCACGCTCCTGACCGCCGGGTCGCTGTCCGACCACGTCGGCCGTCGACCCGTGATGGTGGGGGCGATCATCCTGCTGATCGTGGCCTGCGGCATCCATCTCTGGGCGACGTCGCCCGAGTGGGTGATCGCCTCCCGTGCCGTGCAGGGGGTCGCGACCGGTGCGGCCACCAGCACCTTCACGGCGATGGTGTCGGAGACGGTGCCCCCGCGCTCCCGCGGGCGCCTCACGCAGATCGCCGGCACGGCGCCGATCGGCGGTCTCGCGCTCGGGGCGCTGTTCGCCGGGATCGCCACCGCCGTCGCGCCCGAACCGGTGCTCGCGGTGTTCGCGCCGATCGTCCTGCTGCTCGTCGTCGCGATCGGCGCGGTCTTCTTCACGCCCGAGTCGTCGTCGCGGGTCGCGGGCGCGTGGCGCTCGCTGGTTCCGCACATCGCGGTCCCGCGTCGGCTGCGGCCCGAGTTTCTCCGCGGAGCATGGCTCGTCTCGGCCGCCTGGATGAGCTCCGGCCTGTTCCTCGGCCTCATGCCCTCGCTCGCGCACCACACGCTGCAGCTCGACACCGTCGCGGGGACCGTCCTGGTGTTCCTGCAGCCCGGGGTCGCCGCCGTCGCAGGACTCGCCTCGACGGGACTGGCGCCGCGCACCGCGGCCGTGCTCGGCGCGCTCGGGTGCGCCGTCGGTGGCATCCTGATGGTCGTCGGCATCGCGACGGCGTCCACGGTGATCGTCGTGGTCGCCGCGATCGCGGCCGGTATCGGCAACGGGATCGGGTTCGCGGCGGTCCTGCGTCCCCTCAACGCGGCAGCGCACACGCACGAACGAGGCGGCCTCATGGCGGCGATCTACGTCGTCGCCTACCTCAGCTACGGCGTGCCCGCGCTCGTCGCGGGCCAGCTCGCGACCGTGTTCGCGCTGCCCGCGACGGCGATCGGATACGCGACGTTCCTCGCCGTGGTCGCCCTCGTCGCGCTGGCGCTGCGCGCCGGTGTTCCGGGCCCTGGTGCCACCGATGGCGCCTCGACTCGCGGCGTCGGCGCCGGTGCCCTGACCCCCGCCCGTTCGGGCGGACGAGAACACTCCGCGTGAGCGGACTCGAACAAGGAGAGAAGAAATGACAGAGATCTCGGATGCCGTTGTGCTCGTCACGGGTGCGAACGGCGGGCTGGGCACGGAATTCGTGCGGCAGGCCCTCGCCGGCGGCGCGAAGAAGGTCTACGCGGCGGCGCGCTCGCCGCGGCAGTGGGACGACCCCCGAGTCGTGCCCCTCGCGCTGGACGTGACCGACGAGGCCGCGATCGAACGGGCGGCGCAGGATGCCGCGGACGTCGACGTGCTCATCAACAACGCCGGCATCCTGCGTCAGGGCGACCTGTTGACAGGTGACGTGGCGGACGTCCGCGCCCAGCTGGAGACGAACCTCTTCGGCCCGCTGCTGCTGACGCGTGCGTTCGCGCCGCGCCTCGTGGCCGCGAAGGGCGCGGTGATCAACGTCGCGTCGGTGCTGTCCTGGCTGGCGTGGGGCAAGGGCTACAGCATCTCGAAGGCGGCCCTGTGGTCGGCCACGGAGGGGCTGCGCCTCGAGCTCGAACCGCAGGGCGTGCAGGTCGTGGGTGCGTACCTCGCCTTCACCGATACCCCGATGAACGACGGCCTGACCGACCAGCCGATGAACGACCCCGCCGACGTCGTCGCTGCGATCTACGACGGGTTGCGCCGCGGGCTCGGCGAGGTCCTCGCCGACGACACGACGCGCGCGGTCCGCGCCGGGTTGTCGCGCGTGGCCGACGCGGCCTGAGGTGGGGCGTGGGCGCGTCTCCGCGGAACTTCACCCTCTGCATTTCTCGGTGAGGAAATGCCTGATTCTTGGGTGATTCGTTCAGGTTTGGAGGCGCGTCACCCCTCCTCCCTCCCCACGGTGCTCGCGTCGGCCCGATGCGCGGAGAACGCGCGCAGGAACTGAGCCGCGGATTGCGTAACATCCGCCCGTAACTGGTCGTCCTCGGATTCGTCGCCAGCCAGATGGAGCTGCCGGATAGCTGCTTCGACCCAAGGAGACTGAATGTCGGCGAGACGTGAGACAGCCGACGCGATAGTGGCGTGAACGGGTTCGCTGTGCGATGGCGTCTGCGTCGAGGCCGCCGCGACCGCCGCCGCGGCGGGCCCACCCGGTGAATACATGATGACAAACGCCAGGTCGTAGGCATCCTTTTCTTGCTCACGACTCAGGAAGGCCGCGGATTTCGCCGCTACATAGCCGCCAAGGCTTGCGAACCTCAACCGCACTCGATCTGGGGCATCGGGAAAATCGGCTCGTACCGTATCGGTCACGATCAATTCACGTTCGGTCGGTTCGTGAAGAGCGGCAGCGGGGCCCGCCAGATTCTTGGCAGCCGCTTCCGTCGCTCCGGGCAGGTGGATTGCTTGCCCCGGATGGTCGTACACGTCGCAGAGCAGATCGAGTCGAACGAGAGCCTCGCCGAGACGGCCGACCCACTTCCACCCGGCCGAATTTTCTACCGGAGTGAATCCGCCCTCCGCGAGCGAGCGATCGAGCCATCCGAAGTCGAGATCGTCTCTGTCGTAAACGAAGCCGAGTTCGAACAGGAGGTCGACATCGGTCGTGCCAAGGTGCCGGTGGGGGGCAGCAGAAGCGAGGAAGTCAGGGTTCAGGCCGCCGATGACGACAAAGTCCGTGGAGTGGCTCCCCGCCAGAATGGCGAATCGGATCAGCGCTTCTTCGGCACGAGTGCGGGCCGCGAGGCTTCGTGGCTCAGAATCCAATCGCCACCTCCCGCATGTGCTCGGCTGCGTCGGTGCCGCGGCCGCCGATTCGAAGGAGGTCGGCGTACACGCGGACGGGGGAAGCGACGTTCTTGTGTTTCGATTCCCGGGCGAAATCGAATACATAGTCCGCCGCGGAACGAAGGTGAATCCGTCCGCCGCGGTCGACGGGGCTCACCTCGGCATCTTCAGTCAGCCGTTCAAGAGCATGATCGAATCCGTCCTCGGGTACGTAAAGGATCATGTCGGGCACATTCGTCACAAATGGGGCGATGTCGTCCGCCCCCGCCCAACCCGACATAGCCCAAGGAACGTCTCCGAGTGCCCTGTGGGCGAGCGCCTCCCATTCGTGGGGCTCGCGATGGAGCGTGTGCAAGTCGATGCGTCGTTCCTTATGCGGCGATCGCACATAGTGTCCCGCCCAGTCGCTGAGCAGTCGCCCCTGATCGCGGAGCTCGCGCGTCGACGTAGGGCCTCTCTCGGGACCGAACTTGGCGGTGTAGCCCTCCTCGTCGAACATCGTGAGAATCTTTGCTACCTGTCCGGGTGAGATGCCTGTCGCCTGGGCGATCTGAGCGATTCGGTCGACTCCGTTCCACGTCTTGGCGAGGCCGACGGGATGTTCCTGGCGTCGTGAGAGGACGAATTCGGCGACCGAGCCTGCACTGCGTGACCACGACACCGTGGTGGTAGCGCTCTGAGGTAGCGGTCGTGGCTTGAGCCGCGTGATGAACAGGTGGGGAGGGAGGGAGATATCCGCGTACCCGCTCGCGTCCGCCCAAGATAGGCCTCTTTCGGTCAGCAAACGGATGGATCCGGGGCTCAGGTGGCGCGCGGTCACCACCAGCCCGCTCGAGTCGTCTGACGCCACCCCGTCGATCGCACGGCGGACGTCGGCAGGGAATCCCTCCCCGGCCCAGATCGGTCGCAGCATGACCTCGGGCGCGTTCGCAGCGAGAAGCACTCCATCGGCGACCGCCTCGGGCCTCAGCGCGTGCGGGACAACGCTCATCAAGACAGCGACTCCCGGGTTTATTCCTTTCAGCACGGTTGTCAGTGTATCGAGATAGAACACAGTTGTTTGGAATAAACCCTCCGGATCCTGGAGGAGGAAAGAACCGAAGCCGACATCCGTCCCGGGCGCCCTCTGCCTTGGCATCCAACCTTGCCGCTCGAGAGGACTGATGCGGCGGTTCGCAAGTGCCCCTTCCGGCGGGGCGCCCCTTGCGATGATGTCGGGATGGATGCCCCCACCGACGATGCCGCGGCCGGCACCGTCGCCCCGACCTCGCCCGTCGACCCCGACGCCCGCCGCGCCCACGCGCTCGTCGTCGGCGTCGTCGCGACCGTCGCCTTCGTCGCTCTACGGCTGTTCGTCGCGCTGTCCGGATCGGCCCCGCTGCCGATCGACGCGTGGTGGGACGCCACGATGGCCTCGCTCGCGTCGCCCGTCGTCGTGATCATCGCGTGGGTGCCCGCGATCGTCGGCGGCACGATCGGCATGATCCTCATCGGGGTCGCGACGACCATCGCGTTCCTCATCCTCCGACGGCCGTGGGATGCCCTCAACGTCGGCGGAGCCATCGCCCTCGTCGTCGCGATCGGCGCCCCGATGGCCGCGGTGATCGCGCGGGCACGACCGACGGACTCGCTCGCCGAGACCGTCGCCACCTCGTTCCCCTCCGGCCACACGGCCGTGGCGACGACGATCGTCGTGACGCTCGGCCTGATCCTCCGACGGCGGTGGGTCTGGGCGATCGGGGTGACCTGGGTCGTCCTCATGATGTGGAGCCGGACCTACCTCCACGCCCACTGGCTCTCCGACGTCACGGCGGGCGCCCTGGAGGGTCTCGCGGTGTCCACGCTCGTGTGGGCGGCTATTGAAGTGGCGCGCGAGCGGCGAGCGCAACGGGCTGCCGCTTCCCGCGACCTGAGCGCTACGGTGCACGGATGACATCCGCCAGCGCAGCAGCCGACAAGGCGCAGGATTCCACCGCTTTCCGAGTCGCCGCCCGCATCGGGTACGTGGTCCTCGGACTGTTGCACCTCCTCATCGGCGTGATCGCCATCGCCATCGCCACCGGCGGGGCGGGCGACAGCGCCGACCAGTCCGGTGCTCTCGCCCAGATCGCCGCCGCCCCCGCGGGGATGCTGCTGCTCTGGGTCATCGTCGTCGGGCTCGTGGCCCTGGCGATCTGGCAGATCAGCGAGGCGATCGTCGAGCGGACCCCGGATGCCAAGAAGCGCTGGGGCTACCGCGTGAAGTACATCGGCACGGCGGTGGCGTACGCGGCGATCGCCGGCACGGCGTTCACGGCGGCGATGGGCGGCCGCTCCGAGTCGTCGGCATCGACGCGGAACCTGAGCGCCAATCTGCTCCAGGCCCCGGGCGGCATCTTCCTGCTCGTCCTCATCGGCCTCGTCGTCGCGGCGATCGGCGCATCGTTCGTCGTCCGCGGCATCACCCGAGCGTTCCTCAAGAACCTCTCCGTTCCGAGCGGCCCGGCCGGTCGTGGCATCCGGGTGTTCGGCACGGTCGGTTACGTCGCGAAGGGGATCGCGGTGGGGGTCGCCGGCATCCTGTTCATCGTCGCGGCGCTCACGCACGACCCGAACGCCGCGAGCGGCCTCGACGGCGCGCTCCGTTCGCTCGCGGGTCTGCCGTTCGGGCAGGTCGTGCTGTGGCTCGTCGGGGCGGGGCTCGTCGTGTACGGCGTTTTCTGCTTCGCCCGCGCCCGCTACGCCCGGATGTGAGACGTCAGGGCCGTCCGGCGACGTAGTGCCACCGCACCTCGGCGGCGGTGAGCGCGCGCGTGTAGATCGCGGCGTACTGGATGCTTCCGGTGAAGAACGACGGACCGTCGTAGTCGATGCTGCCGATGGACGTGCCGTTCGCCCACGCGAGGAGCTTGCCGCAGCCGATCTTCCAGTACCCGTCGTACGGCTCCGCGGTGGTGATGCCGGTGTTCGTGGCGACGAGGATGCCATCGACGTACAGCGCCATCCCCGCGGAGGAGAGCGACGCGACCACCGCGTGCCATTTCCCGTCGGCGTACGAGGTGCCGGCCGGCGTGGCGATCGTCACCACCTGACCGGGATAGACGCCGAACACGATCCGGCCGTCCGTGTCGAGGTAGACGTGCCGGTCGTACTGGCCGTCGGCGGCGGACTGATCCGCGGAGCCGAACCCGATGATCTTTCCGTTCGCCTTCGTCGTCGTGCGGAACCAGGCCTCGAGGGTGAAGGTGTCGGGGCTCGACACCTTCCCCGGCACGTACAGGCACTGGCCGTTGCCGAACGCCACCGAGTTCGCCGGCGAGTCCCGCACGCACCCCACGGAGGTGTCTTTGACAGGCGTGATCGCGAAAGTCGCCTTCGGCAGCGACGCGCCCCGAAGATCCGGTTCGTTCGTGCCGCCCGCGCCGCTGACGGCGAACGCGCCCTTCGTCGCGGACGAGGTCGCCGTCGAGCTCTCGGCGGCGGCGCACGTGAAGAAGGGGTTGGTGGCGGCCGTGTCCGTCGTGTTGCCGATCCGGGCGCCGAACGCCGCGGTCGTCGTCGCGACCGTGGTGAGCAGGACCACCGCGGCGACGGTGACGACCAGCACCGGCACGAGGATGCGGCGAGCCCGACGGTCCGGGCGCACGCGGAGCCCGGATGCCACGGCCACCGGGTCGTCGTCCCGCACGAGCAGCGCGGCGGCGAGCGGGATCAGGCAGAACGCGATGAGCAGCAGCCGCGTCGCGAGATCGGGGTCGGGTACCGGGACGAGCGAGAACGCCCCGGTCGTGAGGCGTTCCGTGGTCTCGACCACCGCGTCCTCGCCGCTCACGAGCCGCACGGTGCCGGCGAGGACGGGCAGGAGGCCGGTGTTGACGACGTGCAGCAGGGCGCCCGCCCCGTCGTCGGTGCCGCGGTAGTCCAGGAGCCGCACGTCGAACCAGGGCCGGAGCCACAGCGTGACCAGCGTGACGGTCACGGCCCAGCCGGTCAGGCGCACGCTCCAGATCCAGCGGACGTCGGCACGGCGGGCCCACGTGATCGCCTCGGTGAGGACGCCGCCGAGGAGCAGCCAGGGTGCGGCCGTGAGGAGGAAACCGGCGCCGGGCACGAGGGCGACCGCGCGGCCGATGACCTGTGCCGGCGCGACCGTCCACCCGTCGGGTGCGCCGTTGAGATCGCCGCGCGTCGTCAACCCGTCGGGACCGACATCCACGACGCGGTGCGTGACCGTCCGGTCGCCGACGGTGAACGTGAGGACGTCGCCGGTCGAATACGTCTCGGCCGGCGCGGTCACGACGAGCGTTCCGACCGGCGCCGTCGTCCCCATGCTGGGCGTCTGGATGGCGAACAGGCGGATGCCGGAGACGGCGAACACCGCGGCGACCGTGAGGGCGAAGAAGACGACGGCGATCGCGACGACGAGGGCCGCGCGTCTTCCTCTCGCCGGGCGATCGGTCGCCGCGGTGTCGGACGTCACGGAGGAGCTCAGGCGTCGGTGCTGAAGTCCCAGGTCAGCGGCTGCGAGACCTGGAGACCGGCGTACGTGTTGCCCGCGCTGGAGGGGAGCGTGACCGCGAAGGTGAACGGGATCGTCGCTCCGGCGGCGACCGAGGTCGCGTTGATCTTGTTGAGGATGTCGATCTTCGCGGAGAAGCCGGAGAGGCTTCCGGAGTAGATCGTGGTGCTGCCCTGCGTGATCACCAGGGTCAGCGTGGCGCACAGGTTCGTGGCGGAGCCGTTGGGGGAGCCGTTGTTCGACTGCGTGCAGCTGCCGGGGGTGAGGCTGAAGGCCTTGGCCGCGGCGGTTCCGGTGTTCTTGATCTTGATGTCGGTCGACACCGTCTGACCTGGCACCATCGTCACGCTGCCGCCGTACTTGTTGATCGTGGCGCACGTCGCGGCGTTCGTGGAGACCGAGCCCCCGTCGGTGCTGTTGCAGATCACGGTGTTGTCGGCGTTCGTCTCCTGCATGATGAGCGTTCCGGTGGCGGCGGTGTCCGCGGTGTTGCGGATCTGCGCGGTGAAGGCGGCGACGGTCGGCGAGAGACCGAGCGCGAGGATCAGTGAGGCGACGCTGCCGGCGAGCAGCACGGGCAGGGACAGCCGGCGTCGGCGCGACGGCGTGGGGTTCTGGGCGGACACGAGGACTCCTGTCGGTGCGGGCGATGCGGGTGCTGCCCGGTCTATCGCGGCACCGCGGGGGCTCGGCGGAGTGGCGTTCGGTCCGTGGGCGGGTGGGATGCGGGCCGCGCAGGAGCGCGCGCCGACGGGGGAGGGGCGTCGCCGCGCCGACGGGAACGGGCGCTTCACCCGTGGCATCCCCCGATCGAGCCCGGGTTCGCCCTCTGCCGGACTCAGCCGCGCGGGCGCGCGCCCGCGATGAGCAGCGCCAGTCCCAGCTCGAACGCCCGCGTCGCCACCGGGTCGACGGGATCGTGGTGCTCGAGCGTCGCGTAGGCCGCGGCGAAACGGGGCACCGTGTCTTCCTGCCCGGTGGGGTCGAACATCACGGTCGGTCCCGACATGTCGAGGACGCTCCCGAGGATGAACGACTCGAAGGCCGTGAGGAGGGGCAGGATGTCGTCGCTCGTCCACCCCACGCGTTCGGCCGCCCGCGCGAAGTCCTCGTACTGCGACATCAGCCGGGGCACCGAGGAGCGGTGCGACATCAGCAGCGGGATGGTCTTCGGATGCCGACGGAAGGCGTCGCGGTACGAGCGCGCCCAGAGGGCGAGGCCCTCCTCCCATTCCCGCTCGCGCAGCGCGGTCGAGTCGATGCGGGCGGACACGAGCGCGCGCACGTCCTCGATGAGCGCCGCGAGGTTCGGTACGTGGTTGTACAGCGACGTCGGGTGCACCTTGAGCCGATCGGCGACGCGGCGGATGCTCGCGCCGTCCGACCCGTCCCGGTCGATGAGCGCGAGCGCGGCGCGCGCGATCGCGTCGCGGGACAGTTTCGGGTGCGACGGTCGGGGCACGACGGTCCTTTCCTCGGAACACCGGAACACGTTTTAACCTACGCCGTATGTTTCCTGTTCGGTATGCTTCACAGCGATCCCGCGCCCCATGGAGCCCCGCATGACCGACACCCTGTTCGACTACTTCGCCCACGGTGAGCTGCCCACCCCGACGCTCCCGGCCGCCGAGGCCGTCGCGCTGCTGCGCGAGGTGCACGGCCTCGACGTCGAGCTGCACAGCCTCGGCAGCCAGCAGGACCAGAACTTCCTCGTCCGGCCGGCGGGCGGGGGTGAGCCGCTGGGTGTCCTCAAGATCAGTAACCCGGTCTTCAGCGAGACCGAGATCGACATGCAGGATGCCGCGGCGGCCGCCGTCGCGAAAGCCGAGCCCGGGCTGCGCATCCCCGAGATTGTCGTGGGTCCCCGCGGCCCGCTGACCGGGTGGTGGGAGACGAGCCAGGGCCGCCTGCACGCGCGGATCATCTCGTTCGTGCCCGGCGCGACTCTCACCGGCTCCGGCTACCTCGCCCCGCGCGTGGTCGAGCGTCTCGGCGAACTCGCCGCCGCCGTGAGCGTCGCGCTCGCGGGCGAGACCCACCCGGCCTCCGGACGCGTGCTGCAGTGGGACCTCCGGCACGCCGAGCGCGTGATCGCCGAGATCGCCGAGACCGAGCCCGACGCCGAGGTGCGGGAGTACTGCGCCGCGACGACGGCCGCGGCGCTCGCCGCCCTTGCTCCCGTCGCCGACGGCCTGCCGCGCCAGCTCGGTCACTTCGACGTCACCGACGACAATGTCCTGCGCCCGCACGGCGTCGGGACGCTCCCCGACGCCGTGATCGACTTCGGCGACGTCATCGACTCGTGGGCCGTGGGCGAGATCGCGGTGACGGTGTCGTCGGTGCTCCATCACGACGGCGCGACCTACGCGTCGACGCTGCCGGCGATCGCGGCGTTCGACCGCCGTCGCCCGCTCTCCGACGACGAGATCACGGCGCTGTGGCCGCTCGTCGTGCTGCGCGGGGTCGTCCTGGTGCTCAGCGGCCGCCAGCAGGTGCGGCTCGACGACGCGAACGACTACGCGAGCGGCGCGCTCGACCGCGAGTTCGAGATCCTCCGCCGGGCCGCCGCGGTGCCGCTCGAGGTCGCGACCGCGCGCATCCGCCACGTGCTCGGCCGCCCCTCCGCCGACGCCGCCGTATGGGCGGGCCCGGCGATCCTCCCCGCCGGCATCCATCCCGTCGTGCTGGATGCCACGACCCTGTCGCCCCTGTCCGACGAGGGGGCGTGGCTCGACGCGGACGCCCTCGAGTCCGCGGCGCAGCGCCTGCTCGACGACGGCGCCGACGCGGTCGTCCTCCCCGCCCTCGCCCCGGTTCTCCTCGGCGCCCCCGCCCGCACGCCCGAGGAGCCGGCAACCGTGCCGACGGCCGCGTCGGTGTGGTTCGCCCGGCCGACGCGCCTCGAGCTCCCGGGCGGTGCCCTCTCGGTGCGGGTGGGGGATGGCATCCTGAACTCCTCCACGGAGGTTCCCGCGCGAACCCGCGTCCGCGTGCTGCTCACGACCCTCGATCCCGCCGACATCCCGGATGCCGTGCGCCCGAGCGACCTGCCCGGCTGGCGCGCCGTGATCGGCGACGCGACCCCTGCGCTCGGCGTCGCCGCGCCGACGGCCGCCCCCGACGACCTGCTCGAACGGCGCGAGGCCGTCGTCGCCGAGGTGCAAGAGCACTACTACTCCCGGCCGCCCCGCATCGAGCGCGGCTGGCGCGAGTACCTCGTCGGCGTCGACGGGCGCGTGTACCTCGACATGGTCAACAACGTCGCGTCGGTCGGACACGCGCACCCGCGCATCCACGCCGCGGTGTCGCGTCAGTCGCGGCTGCTGAACACCAACTCGCGCTTCCACTACGCCGCGATCACCGAGTACGGTGAGCGACTCGCGGCGCTGCTGCCCGACGAACTCGACACGGTGTTCTTCGTGAACTCGGGCTCCGAGGCGGTGGACCTCGCGATCCGCCTCGCGATGGCCGCGACGTCCCGCCAGCACATCGTCGCGATGGCCGAGGCGTACCACGGCTGGACCTACGCGAGCGACGCCGTGTCGACCTCGATCGCCGACAACCCCAACGCGCTCGAGACCCGTCCCGACTGGGTGCACACGGTCGACGCCGCGAACTCGTACCGCGGTCGTCACCGCGGATCGGATGCCACGCGCTACGCCCCCGAAGCCGTCGAGCGCATCCGCGCGCTGGCCGCCGACGGCCACGCGCCCGCGGGCTTCCTCAGTGAGACGTTCTACGGCAACGCCGGCGGCGTCGCCCTCCCCGACGGCTACCTGCGCGAGGTCTACGCCGCGGTGCGCGAGCTCGGGGGCCTCGCGATCGCCGACGAGGTGCAGGTCGGGTTCGGCCGCCTCGGGTCGTGGTTCTGGGGCTTCCGCCAGCAGGGCGTGGTGCCCGACATCGTCGCGGTCGCCAAGTCGATCGGGGCCGGCTTCCCGCTCGGCGCGGTCATCACGCGCCGCGAGATCGCCGACCGGTATCGCACCCAGGGCTACTTCTTCTCCTCCACGGGCGGCTCGCCGCTGTCCTCCGTCGTCGGCATGACCGTGCTCGACATCATCGAGGACGAGGGGCTGCAGGAGAACGCCCGCGTCGTCGGCGGACACCTCAAGGCCCGTCTCGAGGAGTTGGGGGAGCGGCATCCGCTCGTCGGCACCGTGCACGGATCGGGGCTGTACCTGGGCCTCGAGTTCGTGCGCGATCGCGAGACCCTCGAGCCCGCGACCGAGGAGACCGCCGCGATCTGCGACCGCCTGCTCGAACTCGGCGTCGTGATGCAGCCCACCGGCGACCACCAGAACGTGCTCAAGATCAAGCCGCCGCTGTGCGTCTCGCGCGAGTCCGTCGACTACTTCGCCGACATGCTCGACCGGGTGCTGTCGACCGGGTTCTGATCGCGCAAGCCCCGCACGACGCGAAGCTCGGGGGAGTACACCGGAACCAGTCACTTTCCACCCGAGAGGAACCGCCATGCGTGGAGTCATCATGCACGCCGCCGGAGACGTCCGCGTCGAAGACCGCGACGACCCGACCATCCAGGAACCGACGGATGCCATCATCCGTCTCGCCGCGTCCTGCATCTGCGGGTCCGACCTGTGGCCGTACCGCGGGGCGGACACGGTGGATGCCACCCCCATGGGCCACGAGTACGTCGGGGTCGTCACCGAGATCGGCGACGCCGTGAAGAACGTGAAGGTGGGCGACTTCGTCGTCGGCTCCTTCATGGCCTCGGACAACACGTGCGAGATCTGCCAGGCGGGCTACCAGTCGCGCTGCGTCCACGTCGTCCCGATGGGACGCGTCGGTACGCAGGCCGAGTTCGCCCGCATCCCGCTCGCCGACGGCACGCTCGTCGCGACCCCCGGCCAGCCGGACCCCGACCTCATCCCGTCGCTCCTCGCCGCGAGCGACGTCCTCGGCACCGGTTGGTTCGCCGCGGTGGCCGCCGAAGTAGGCCCCGGGAAGACGGTCGCGGTGGTCGGCGACGGAGCCGTCGGACTGCTCGGCATCCTGGCCGCGAAGCAGCTCGGCGCGGAGCGCATCATCGCGATGTCGCGGCACGCCGACCGGCAGGAGCTCGCGCGCCGCTTCGGGGCCACCGACATCGTCGAGGAGCGTGGCGACGAGGGCATCGCGAAAGTCAAAGAACTGACGCACGGACTCGGCGCGCACTCGGTCATCGAGGCCGTCGGCACTCAGCAGTCGATGGAGCAGGCCGTGCGCTCGACCCGCCCCGGCGGGCACATCGGTTTCGTCGGCGTCTCGCACGACGTCACGCTCGAGGGGCAGGAGCTGTTCCGCTCCGCCGTGCACCTCCACGGGGGTCCCGCGCCCGTTCGGCGGTTCCTGCCCGAGCTGATCCAGCTCATCTGGGACCGCAAGATCGACCCGGGTGCCGTGTTCGATCTCACCCTCCCGCTCGAGGAGGCCGCAGAGGGCTACCGCGCCATGGACGAGCGCCGCGCGACGAAGGTCCTGCTCACGGTCTAACCCGCCTCAGCGCCGCGACACGTACGCGCGCCACAGCAGGCGCGCGTGTCGCACCTTGGCGCGTTCGACGCCGTCCTGGTCGCGGCGTAGCGCGCTGACCCATTCGGCGACGCGGCTCGCCGTGGCATCCAGGATCATCCGGAGGTCCTTGTGCCGCGCGGGCGGGACGCGCGCCTCCTCGGACGTCAGCCGTCCGCGGGCCGCGAGGTCGTCGTCGAGGTGCTGCCGCACCAGGCGGGC
The DNA here is from genome assembly GCF_049739645.1 of Microbacterium sp. SLBN-111. Lineage (NCBI taxonomy): Bacteria > Bacillati > Actinomycetota > Actinomycetes > Micrococcales > Microbacteriaceae > Microbacterium > Microbacterium sp. SLBN-111. The sequence continues at coordinate 844,046 of NZ_JBMGQH010000001.1, read as the reverse complement.
GACGCCGACGGCGTGGCCGTTGATGATCGAGTGCGCCGCGCCCTCGATCTCCCAGCGCCGCGCATCGCGGGTCCGCGCGACGAGACGCGAGTGCAGGCGCCGCGGGGAGGGGCGGTCGAACTCGCCGCGGATGAGGAGCAGTCGCGCGTCCACGAGACGGATCCGGTCCGAGATGCGGTATCGCAGCATGTGGGGCAGCGCCTCGGCGAAGTACAGGAATCCGCACAGCAGGTAGGCCGAGACCGCCATCACCGCGATGTGCAGGGACTCCCGCGCGGTGGACTGCACGAAGCGCACGCCCTGCACGATCGCCGACGCCTCGCTCTCGTCCACGACGGGGCTCACGAGCACCGCGTGCGACAGATCGTGCCGGCGCGTGAGCACCTCGGTCACGACCTGCGTCCCCATCGAGTGTCCGAGCAGCACGGGATTCTCGAGCCCGTAGTGCGCGATCACGCCCTCGACCTGATCGGCGAAGAACGCCGCCGTCGGTTCGCCACCGGATGCCGGCATCCCGGCGAATCCGGGGAGGTCGAGCGCGTACACGTCACCGTGCTCGGCGAGCAGCGGCGCGATGAACTCGAAATAGCTCGCGGCGACGCCGATCCCCGCGACGAGGACGAACGCGCGACCGGCGGCTCCGGTCGACACGATCGTGACCCGCGTCTGCGCGGTCCCGCGCCGGAACGTCTGCACGTCGACGTCGGCGGGGCGGGTGTCGTCGGGCATCCGTCCAGGATGCCGCACTCCGCGGCGGAGGCTGTCAATCCCGGGGCCCGTTGTGTCGCGCCGACCTAGCGTGTCGCCATGACCGATGCTCCCCGTGACCATGAAGAAGAGACCCTCGGCGCCGTGCACGAGGGACAGGACCCCGTAGAGAAAGATCCCTCGGACTGGGTCACCGGCGACGAGCCGATGACCGCGCCGCAGCGCAGCTACCTCGACACCCTGGCCCGCGAGGCTGGGGAGGAGATCACCGCCGACCTGACGAAGGCCGAGGCCTCGGAGCAGATCGACCGCCTGCAGCAGGAGACCGGACGCTCGAACGGCTGACCCGTGCCCGCCCCGTCGCTCAGGCGGGGCGGGATTCGTCGGCCAGGGGGCGCAGCCGCTCCATGTGCTGCTTCTCGGCGCGGGCCACTTCGTCGAGGAAGTCGGCGACGACCCGACGCTGAGAGGCATCCAGGCGGGAGGCGGCCTCGGCCACCGACGAGCGGCGCACCGCGAGGAGATTACGGGCGGGCGAATCCTCGTCGATCGTGGCGCGCACCACGATCGAACGCCGGTCCCCGGGGAACGGCACGCGCTCGACCCAGCCGGCGTCGGCGAGACGGTCGATGAGGGCCGTGGTCGCGGCCGAGGAGATGCCGAGCATCTCCGCCAGGAGTCGGGGGGTCACCGGCTCGTCGCCGGCCTCGCGGTCGAGGAGGAACCGCAACACCTTCGCGTCGTTGGGGCCGATCCCGAGGGAGTGCAGCGCTTCGCGCTCGGAGACGGCACCGGATTCGGACAGGTCGCTGACGGCCTTCACCACTTCTTCTTCCGTGGTCATGTGTTCGTCACCCCCTGGACGGGTTGTCTCGTCGTTCTGGTATCTCGCGTTCTGATCAAGTAGCGAACCGATATATTCACCATCGTACCTGTCAGCCACGCGAAGCGGCAGGGCCCTTCGCATGCCCCGCTGACGTAGGATGCGGAGGTGGAGAACGGCTCGCAGACGTCGCGCTATTGGTACGGCGCGAGCGAAGACGACCGCCGCCGAAAGGCGGTGGAAGTCCTTCAGGCGTTCCGCGTCTACCGCGCGGCGGAGGTCGCGATGCGGCGCCGCACGCGTGAATCCATGTCGATGGGCGAGAACGAACTGCTCGTGCTCCGCTACCTCCTTCGGGCCTCCGGCCAGGGACGCCAGGTCTCGCCGAGCGAGCTGACGCGTTATCTCGGGGTGTCCACCGCCTCGACGACCGCGATCATCGATCGCCTCGAGAAGTCGGGCCACGTCACCCGCGTCCCGCACCCGAGCGACCGACGCAGCATCTACATCGTCGCGACGGCCGCGAGCGACGCCGAGGTGCGCGCCACGCTCGGGTCGATGCACTCGCGCATGATGGCGGCCGTGATCGACATGACGCCGGAAGAGTGCGAGACGGTCATCGCGTGTCTCGGCCGACTTCAGGATGCCGTCGACCAGGTCGACCCGCATCACGAGGTCGCGGAGTCGCCGATGGAGGCCGACGTCACCCTCTGATCAGAATGCGCATCCTGCGTAAGAAACTAGGAAGCCTAGTTGAATTCTGAGTATTAGGAATCCCCTCGGGTCCGTGAAACCATGAGGGCATGGACGAAAATGCGATCGAGGCACGCCTCAGCGTGACCGCCGTCGACACCGTCCAGACGGTGGACGGGGTGCCCGTGGCATCCCTCCATTCAGTCGTTTCGCGACTTCGCCTGGACTACCCGGGAGAGGACCCGGCGCACATCGAGACGGTGGTCCTGCGGGAGTGGGAGGCCTTCTCCGCGGGGCGTCCGCTCGTCGTCCCGACGGCCGTCGAAGAGGGCGCGCGCGAGATCCTCGACCAGCGGACGGCCTGACTCAGGCCTTGCTCTCTCCGGTCCCCGGTTCCGGGACCAGGAGCAGACCGCCGGAGGAGTTCGCCGAGTTCGCGAGGTCTTCGATCCACGCGCGGCTGAGCAGCGCTGGCTCCGGGTCGTCGAACACGAACCGCAACGGGATCGACGGGTGCAGCCACACGGTGCTCCGCCCCACCTCCTGGCCCGGGCCGTGCGTCCACGAGAGCGTGAAACTCTCGCCTCGGCGCAGCTTGGTCGCGATGACGACCTTGACGTGCGCGAGTGCACGATCCTCGATTTCGATCGGAGTCGCTACGTCGCCGTAGAAAAGCGTTCCCACGTCGTTAGTTAACCCCGCACAAACGTCCAGCATCGGGGGGTTGATTCTGCACCCGGTGCCGTGGCATTCGCGCGTCGGCCATCGTTTCGCTCGGATAGGCTCGCATTCATGGGCCGATTCATCTACGACACCGTCGCGAACGCCGTCGACATCGATGACCGCACGCTGGCGCATCTCCGCATCGTGGTGATGAACAAGCTCCGACGCTCCGAGTCGTTCATGTTCGACGTCGAGGTCGGCGACGGCAGCGGTCGACGCAGCTTCTGGATGCACCCGTCCGTGCCGATCCAGTTCCACTTCTACGGCAGCCGCCAGCCGCGCATCAACCGCGTGTGGGTCGAAGACCTCATGCTCGCGGCATCCGGTCCCAACGGCCTCGCGATCACGCCGGAGCCGTCCGAGGACACCCTCGTCGAAGAGGGCTGACCTCAGCTCTTCGACGTGCCCTTCGCGGCGCTCTCGGGGGCGATGTCCTCGGGGACGAGCATGATCCCGCCCGAGGAGTTGGCCGAGTCGGCCAGACGCTCGATCCACTCACGGCTGAGCTTGGTGGGCTCGGCGTCCTCGAAGACGAACCGGAGCGGGATCGCCGGGTGCAGCCACAGCGTGCTCCGGCCCCGCGGCTGGTCCTCGGGGTGCTGCCATGACAGTGTGAAGCTCTCGCCGCGGCGCAGCTTGGTGGAGATGACGACCTTGAGGTGCGCCAATGCGCGGTCTTCGATGTGGACTGCCGTCCCGCCGCCGCCGTAGAAGATCGTGCCCATGGCATCCACGATACCGGCGGGATTCCGGGGATCTATGTGGCCGCCGCCGGGGTGTCAAGGCCACCCATTGCGCGAGGCGGCTCTGTCAGTGTGGGTGGCGACCACGGAAGGACCCCCGTGATGGATTCCCGCTTCCCCCTCATGCCCGAACCCGGTGGCGCCGACGACCTCCCCGACGTGTTCGATCAGTTGACCGGGATCGACGTCGTCGACGGCGAGCTGATCCCGCGCTCGTCGCCGCCCGCCGCAGAGTGATCTCCCAGGCCCCTCGAAGTCGGCGCCGCTAGCGTCGGGAACATGTCCGACCCGCTGGACGACCAGCAGATCACCGTATCCGGGGCCTCGCTGCGCGCCATGCGCGACGAGTTCCAACGCTTCCTCATGGAGTACCGGTTCGGTCTCGCCGAGGTCGAGACGAAGATCTCGATCCTGCGCGAAGAGTTCCAGGAGATGCACGACTACAACCCCATCGAGCACGTCTCGAGCCGGGTCAAGTCGCCGGACAGCCTCGTCGACAAGGTCCGCCGCAAGGGGATCGAGGCCGACTTCGACTCCATCCGCGCCGCGATCACCGACATCGCCGGCATCCGGATCACCTGCAGCTTCGTCGACGACGCATACCGCCTGTCGAACCTGCTGACGCAGCAGGACGACATCACGGTGCGCGACGTGAAGGACTACATCGCCCGTCCCAAGGCGAACGGCTACAAGAGCCTGCACGTGATCGTCGATGTGCCGGTGTTCCTCTCGACCGGCCGCGTCGACGTGCCGGTCGAGGTGCAGTTCCGCACGATCGCGATGGACTTCTGGGCGAGCCTCGAGCACAAGATCTATTACAAGTACGACCGCCTCGTCCCCGACGAGCTGCTGGCCGAGTTGAAGGATGCCGCCGACACGGCCGCGGAGCTCGACGCACGCATGGAGCGACTGCACCGGCAGATCCGCGGACCCCGCCCCGGGGTGGTCTCGCTCTGACCCGACGGGTCACAATGGGGGGATGAGCGACGCGGCGGCCCTCCTCGATGCGGCCGCCGCCGACCTGCTCGCCCTCCCGCCCGCGCAGTTCACCGCGGCCCGCAACGCGCGCGCCGAGGAGGTCGGCGGAACCGTCGGACGGCGCATCGCGAAGCTCCGAAAGCCGACGCTCGCGGCGTGGGCGGTGAACCTCCTCGCTCGCGACGGGCAGCTCGGCGAAGCCGTCGAGCTGTCGCAAGCGTTGCGCGAGGCGCAGGACGACGCGGATGCCGCGGAGATGACGCGTCTGGGGCGCCAGCGCCGTCAGCTGGTGGCCGCCCTCGCGCGGCGCGCGGCCGACCTCGCGGCCGAGGCCGGTGCGCCCCTCAGCGCGACGATGCGGGACGCGGTCGAGAAGACCGTCAACGCGGCGATCATCGACCCGCACGCGGCGGCGATGATCCTCACCGGGAGGTTGGTGGCATCCGTCGATCTCGCCGACGACACGGATCCGAGCGCGGCGGTGGCCGGTTCCGTGCCGGAGGGTGCCCCCGTCGTCGAGGCTCCCGCGCGGGACGACCTCGCGCAGCGCCGGGCGCGCAAGGCGGCGGAGCGCGCGGTGCGCGAGGCGGAGCGGGCGCGCTCGGACGCCGACCGCGCGCTGACGGGCGCGAAGACGCGGGAGGCGACCGCTCGCGAACGGGCCGACCGGGTCCGCGAACGGCTGGAGTCGCTCCGCGCCGAGATCGCCCGGGTGGAGAAGGATGCCGAGGCGGCCGACGCGGCCGTCGACGCGGCGCAGGAGGCGACGACGGCGGCGCGGGAGACGGCGACCGCCCGGGGGCGGGACCTCGACCACGCCCGCTCCGCGCTGGAGGGACTGTCGTGAGCGCTGTCGACGACCTCCTCGCCACGGCGCGGGGCCGGCTCGCCGACGCCCCGCGCGAGCGGATCGGCGAACTGCAGGAGGGGCGGCGGTTGCTCGGCATCCCGCGCGCTCCCCGCATCGTCGACCGCGGGCGCGCGTGGCACCTCGGTGTGCTGCTCCTTACCGACGACGCCGTCCTCGCGACCGGCGACATCGTGCGCTCCCGGGCGGAGGTGCGCCGGGGGTTCGCGGCCGAGTCGCAGCGGCGTCGCGCCGAGCTCGCGGCCGCCGCCCACCGCGGGGGCGTGCCCGAGGGGCAGACGGTGCACATCGGGTGGCATCCGCTCGATCTCGAAGCCCTCGACGACCGGTCGGCGCCGCTCGCGCTGCGCGCCGGCGAGCCCGTGGTGCGGTGGAGCGCGCAGGGCGGGTACATGCCGCTCGCGCGATATCTCGACGAGCGCATCGACCTGCTCGTGCATCCGCCGGAGCGCGCATAGGAACCCGCGCGCATAGTCGGGGGTCGGTCGGGTGTCAACAGCGGTGACACCGACGCTTCGTGGAAACGACGCTGGTCTATCGTGAGCGACGTGCAGCAGGTATGGCCAGGATCCAGTTATCCCCTCGGGGCCACGTACGACGGCAACGGGACGAACTTCGCTCTCTTCAGTGAGGCGGCGGAGCGCGTCGAGTTGTGCCTGTTCGACGAGGACGGGACCGAGACGTGCTTCGAGCTCGTCGACGTCGACGCCTTCGTCTGGCACGCGTACCTCCCCAACATCCAGCCCGGGCAGCGGTACGGCTACCGCGTGCACGGTCCCTACGACCCGGCGAACGGCCAGCGGTTCAACCCGAGCAAGCTCCTGCTCGACCCGTACGCCAAGGCCGTCGAGGGACAGATCGATTGGGGCCAGCCCGTCTTCAGCTACGAGTTCGGCGACCCCGACTCGTTCAACGACGAAGACTCCGCCGCGCACATGATGAAGGGCGTGGTCATCAACCCGTTCTTCGACTGGAGCGGCGACCGCCGCCCCAAGACCCCCTACGCCGAGAGCTTCATCTACGAAGCGCACGTCAAGGGCCTCACGCAGCTGCACCCCGACGTGCCCGAGGAGTTGCGCGGCACCTACGCCGGCATCGCGCACCCCGCGGTCATCGACCACCTGCGCAAGCTCGGCATCACCGCGATCGAGCTGATGCCCGTGCACCAGTTCGTCAACGACTCCACGCTCGAGGAGAAGGGGCTGTCGAACTACTGGGGCTACAACACCATCGCGTTCCTCGCGCCCCAGAACACCTACTCCTCCACGGGTGACCACGGTCAGCAGGTGCAGGAGTTCAAGGCCATGGTGAAGGCCCTGCACGCGGCGGGCATCGAGGTCATCCTCGACGTGGTCTACAACCACACCGCCGAGGGCAACCACATGGGCCCCACGCTCTCCATGCGCGGCATCGACAACGAGGCGTACTACCGCCTCGAAGACGACGACAAGCGCTACTACACCGACTACACCGGCACCGGCAACAGCCTCAACGTCGGCAACCCCCACACGCTGCAGCTGATCATGGACTCGCTGCGCTACTGGGTGCTCGACATGCACGTCGACGGGTTCCGCTTCGACCTGGCATCCACCCTCGCCCGCGAGTTCTACGAGGTCGACCGTCTGGCGGCCTTCTTCGAACTCGTGCAGCAGGATCCGGTGGTCTCGCAGGTCAAGCTCATCGCCGAGCCGTGGGACGTCGGCCCCGGCGGGTACCAGGTCGGCAACTTCCCGCCCCAGTGGACGGAGTGGAACGGCAAGTACCGCGACACCGTCCGCGACTTCTGGCGCGGCGAGCCGCAGGCGCTCGGCGAGTTCGCGTCGCGCCTCACCGGCTCGGCCGACCTGTACGAGCACTCGGGGCGTCGGCCCGTGGCATCCATCAACTTCGTCACCGCGCACGACGGGTTCACGCTCCGCGACCTGGTCTCGTACAACGAGAAGCACAACGAGGCCAACGGCGAGGACAACAACGACGGCGAATCGCACAACCGCTCCAGCAACATGGGCGTGGAGGGGCCGACCGACGACCCCGAGGTGCGCACGCGCCGCGCGCAGCAGCAGCGCAACTTCATCGCGACGCTGCTGCTCAGCCAGGGCGTGCCGATGCTGCTGCACGGCGACGAGCTGGGCCGCACCCAGGGCGGCAACAACAACGGCTACGCGCAGGACAACGAGATCACGTGGGTGGACTGGTCCAGCGTCGACCATCCGCTCATCGAGTTCACCGCGGCCCTCGCGCGCCTCCGCAAGGAGCACCCCACCTTCCGCCGCAGCCGGTTCTTCGACGGCCGTCCGGTGAAGATGGAGGAGGGGGACAACATCCCCGACGTGGTGTGGCTGCGGCCCGACGGCACGCTCATGCAGCCCGAGGACTGGGACTCCGGCTTCGGCCGCGCGGTCGGCGTGTTCCTCAACGGCCAGGGCATCCGCGAGCGCGACCGCCGCGGCGAGGCCATCAGCGACGACCACTTCCTCGTGCTCTTCAACGCCGGCGACGAGCCGGTCGACTTCCACGTGCCCGACATCCAGTACTCGCCCGAGTGGGACGTGTACGTCGACACCGCGGGCGAGCGCGCCAACACCGAGCCGATCGCGCCCGGCGAGGCGCTCAAGCTCGAGCCGAAGTCGCTCATCGTGCTGCGCGAGCACCACCTGCCCGAGCCCGAGATCGACCACACGGTCGCTGCCTCGCTCACGGCGCAGATCGCCATCACCGCCACCGACGACCTGCCCGGGCAGGCACCCAAACCGGAGCTCTGATCGAAGAATGCGGCATCCGCTTTCGACCTACCGCCTGCAGATCCGCGAATCCTTCCCCCTCGGCACCGCCGCCGAGGTCACGGGCTATCTCCGTGACCTCGGGGTGTCGTGGGCGTACCTGTCGCCGCTGCTCGAGGCGACGCCCGGGTCCGACCACGGCTACGACGTCGTCGACGTCACGCGCGTCGACCCCGCGCGCGGCGGCGCCGAGGGGCTGGCGCGGTTCGCCGAAGCCGCCCGCGCCGAGGGGCTCGGCATCCTGATCGACATCGTCCCGAACCACATGGGCGTCTCCGAACCCCGGACGAACGCCTGGTGGTGGGACGTACTCCGCCAGGGACGCGCCTCCGCCCACGCGGACGCGTTCGACATCGACTGGGAGTTCGGCGGCGGCAAGGTGCGCGTGCCCGTGCTTGGCGCCGACCTCGCCGACGTGATCGACGAGATCTCGTACGACCCGACGCCCGCGGCCGACGCCCCCGACGGCCTGATCCGGTACTACGACCACGTCTTCCCGGTGGCCCCGGGAACGGGGACGCCGGACGTCCGCGCTCTCCTCGACGCGCAGAACTTCGAGCTGCGGTTCTGGCAGGACGAAGCGGCCGACCTCAACTACCGCCGCTTCTTCGCCGTCACGACGCTCGCGGGTGTGCGGGTCGAGCGTCCCGAGGTGTTCGACGCGACGCACGCCGAGATCCTGCGCTGGGTGCGCGAGGGCCTCGCCGACGGCCTGCGCGTCGACCACCCGGACGGTCTCGTCGACCCCGGCGGCTACCTCGACCGGCTCGCGACGGCGCTGCGCGAAGCGGGCGGCGAGGACGCCGGGTACGTGCTGGTCGAGAAGATCCTCGAGCACGGCGAGGCGCTGCCGTCGTGGTGGAAGACCGCGGGCACCACCGGGTACGACGCGCTCGCCGAGGTCGACCGCGTGCTCACCGACCCCGCGGGCGAGGCGGCGCTCGATGCGCTCGACGCGCGGTTGCGCGTCGACAGCGGCCTCCCGGCGCTGACCGGCTGGCACGACCTCATCCACGACACCAAGCGTCGCATCGCCGACACGATCCAGGTGTCCGAGATCCGGCGCATCGTGCGCGGGCTCCCCGCCGCGCTGCGCGAGGAGTTCGGCGCCGAGGCGCTGCAGGACGCGCTCGCCGAGATCCTCGCGTGCTTCCCCGTCTACCGCTCGTACCTCCCGGCCGGACGGTCGCACCTGGATGCCGCCGTCGGCGAGGCCGAGGAGCGTCGGCCCGAGCTCGGCGACGTGCTCGAGGCACTCGTGCCGGCGCTGACCGACACCGATCTCGAGATCGCGTGGCGCTTCCAGCAGACGACCGGTCCGGTGATGGCGAAGGGCGTCGAGGACACCGCGTTCTACCGCTACACCCGCCTCGGATCGTTGACCGAGGTCGGCGGCGACCCGGCGGAGTTCTCGCTCGACGTCGACGGTTTCCACGCCGCGCAGGCGGCGCGGCAGGCGTCGTGGCCCACCGCCATGACGACCCTGTCGACCCACGACACCAAGCGCGGCGAGGACACCCGCGCCCGCATCGCCGTACTTGCGGAGATCCCGGCGCGGTGGGCCGAGGTGCTCGAGGAGTTCCGGGGCATCGCCTCGACCGGGCACGGCCCGTTCGACGCGCTGCTGTGGCAGGCGATCGTCGGGGCCTGGCCGGGCTCGGCATCCACGCGCTCCGGTCTCGCGGAGTACCGCGAGCGGCTGCACGCGTACGCCGAGAAGGCCGCACGCGAGGCGTCCGAGGTCACCGGCTGGTGGGAGCAGGACGAGGCGTTCGAGGAGCGCATGCACGCCGTCGTCGACGCGGCGACGGGCCCCGCGGCATCCCGTGTCCAGGCCTTCGTGGACGAGATCGCCGCCGACGGCTGGTCGAACGGACTCGCCGCGAAGCTGCTGCAGATCACCGGACCCGGCGTGCCCGACGTCTACCAGGGCTCGGAGCTGTGGGAGCAGTCGCTCGTCGACCCCGACAACCGTCGGCCGGTGGACTTCGCGGAACGGGCGCGCCTGCTGGCGGCGCTGGACGCCGAGGACGCGACGCTTCCCCCGGTGGATGCCACCGGCGCGGCGAAGCTGCTCGTGACCTCGCGCGCACTGCGCGTGCGGCGCGACTGCCCCGAGCGGTACGCGCTGTACCGCCCGCTCGAGGCCGCGGGCGCGGCATCCGGGCACGTCGTCGCGTTCGATCGCGGCGGTGTCTCCGCCGTCGCGACCCGCCTCCCGCACGGCCTGCGGGCGGCCGGAGGCTGGCGCGACACCGTGCTGCTGCGCCCCGACGTCGCCGCGGTCGATGTGCTGACGGGGCGCCGGTTCCCCGGCGGCCCGGTGCCGCTCGCGGAGCTGCTGAGCGACCTCCCGGTCGCTCTCCTGGTCGACGAACCGGCCTGCTCCTGATCGATACATCCCGCCCGGGCGGAAGAGAGGATGCCATGAGCGTCGAACTGTGGGCACCCAAGGCCGACCGCGTGCGGCTGCGGCGGCTGGACGAGAGCGGCGAGAGCGTCGTCGAAGACGTCGAGCTCGCGCCGACGGAAGGCGGTTGGTGGAGTGCGGACGTGCGCCTCGCGGACGGTGAGCGCTACGGCTTCGTCCTCGGCGACGGCGACGACCTGCGCCCCGACCCGCGGTCGCGGCGGCAGCCGGGCGGGGTGCACGAGGCATCCGCGTGGTTCGATCCCTCGACGTTCTCGTGGACGGATGCCACCTGGACCGGGCGCCAGCTCGCGGGCGGCCTCATCTACGAGCTGCACCTCGGCACCTTCACGCCCGAGGGGACCCTGGATGCCGCGATCGACCGGCTCGACCACCTCGTCGATCTCGGCGTGACCCACGTCGAGCTGCTCCCGGTCAACGGCTTCAACGGCGTCTGGAACTGGGGCTACGACGGCGTCCTCTGGTACACCGTGCACGAGGCGTACGGCGGCCCGGCCGCGTACCAGCGCTTCGTCGACGCCGCGCACGCCGCGGGGCTCGCGGTCGTGCAGGACGTGGTCTACAACCATCTCGGACCGTCCGGGAACTACCTGCCCGAGTTCGGCCCGTACCTCCGCGAGGGCAGCCGCAACACGTGGGGCGACTCGATCAACCTCGACGAGGACGCCGTGCGCTCCTACATCGTCGAGAATGCGCTGATGTGGATGCGCGACTACCACGTCGACGGACTCCGCCTGGATGCCGTGCACGCGCTGCTCGACCATCGTCCGGTGCACGTGCTGCAGGAGATCGCCGAACGCACCGACGCGCTGTCGGCACATCGTGGCATCCCGCTCACCACGATCGCCGAGTCGGACATGAACGACCCGAAGCTGATCCTGCCGCGCGAGGCCGGCGGGTACGGGCTCACCGCGCAGTGGTCGGACGACTGGCACCACACGGCCCACGTCGCCCTGACCGGCGAGACGATCGGGTACTACGAGGACTTCGCTGCGCTCGAGGCGTTCGAGAAGGTGTCGGAGGGCGGGTTCTTCCACGACGGCACGTACTCGTCGTTCCGGGGTCGCGCGCACGGCCACGTCGTCCCCGCGGAGGTGCCGAACTGGCGTCTCGTGACGTTCGCGCAGGACCACGACCAGATCGGCAACCGCGCCGCCGGCGACCGCCTGTCGCAGAGCCTGCCGTTCGACCGCCTCGCCGCGGCCGCCGTGCTGACCCTCACCGCCCCTGGCACCCCGATGCTGTTCATGGGCGAGGAGTGGGGCGCCACGACCCCGTGGCAGTTCTTCACGTCGCACCCCGAGCCCGAGCTCGGCGAGGCCACCGCCAAGGGCCGCGTCGCCGAGTTCGAGAAGATGGGCTGGGACGAGTCGGTGGTCCCCGACCCGCAGGACCCCGAAACGTTCCGCCGGTCGAAGCTCGACTGGGCCGAGCCCGCGGCCGACGGCCACGCCGAACTCCTCGCGCTGTACCGCGAGCTGGCGAAGCTGCGGCGCGCGCGTCCCGAGTTGACCAACCCCTCCCGCCACGGCCTGTCGGCGCGCACGACCGAGGCCGTCGGCGGCCGCGTGTACGAGCTGCGCCGCGACGACCTCGTCGTGCTCGTGAACCTCTCGGATGCCGCGGCCTCCGTGCCCGTGGCATCCGGTTCCGGGGTTCTCCTGGCAACGGTCGACGGCGTGACGCTCGACTCCGGTGTGCTCGAGGTGCCCGCGGGGGGCGCCGCGATCGCGGGCCCGGCGCTCTGACCGGGAACGCCCCGGCGTCGGCGCCGCTAACTCGACGGGGGCGAGGAGGCGGACCGGGTCCACGCACCGCCGGTCAGCGTGTGACGGAACCACCCCGAGATCCGGGCAGCTTCCTGGGGGTCGTCCAGATCGTAGATGGGCGCTTCGTACGTGAGGATGTCTTTGCCATCGAGCACGGGCGTACGTCCATCCAGGGTGCCGATCTTCGTAGGCACCGGCCCTTCCGATGACGCGAGTGAGCCTCCGGTGATCGGGTTTCCAATGAGAACAGGATTCGCCCCCGCGAGATCCAGAGCGATCACCGTCGGGAGTATCGATGCGCGCCCCGCGCAGCAGTGCGCAGCGGGCGTGCCCGTGCAATCGATCAGAAGGACTGCGTCATCCGCCCCGTCGCCCGTGAGATCCTTCGCCCCGATCAGACGGGTGTCGAGGATGCCGGTCCCGGAACCTGAGCTGTCGAAGGTCTCTCCCTTCCCCCCGGAGAGCTGCACGGGTTTCGATGGGCCCCACCCGACGCAGGCTCCGGCGGGGACGAGCAGGGTGCCCACAGACTGGTCGGATATCGAGGGCACCGCGGTAGAGGCGGCGTCGATGGTGATGGAGAGTGCCCTCGCATTGCGGGGCAGATTCGTCTCAGCCAGGTAGTCGAACGTCGAGATCACCGCGGGAATGAAGGCGAGCGCGAGCGATACCCGTCCGACGAGTTTCCCGGCGAGCTTGCCCGCAGCGTTCTCCTGCATACCTCGCTGTCGCAGAACTTCACCGAGCAGACGCGCGACCTTTTCATCGGCATTGTTCACGCACGTCAGTACGGCGCCGGAGACCTTGCCGACATCGTCTGCTGAGGCGAAGGAAGACCAGCAGTTCGCCATCGCGAGCGCTGCGGCCAGCTGTCCCTCCGCCTGGCCGACTCCCCACGCGACGAGTTGCTGGGCGATCGTCGACGAGACGAATTGTGCGACGGACGGTGCGGGTAGCTCCATGAGGTACTGAGCGGAGTACCCCCGCAGTGCGCTGGCGGGGATACCGAAGCTGACCTCTTTGCCTGCGGCGACGTAGCGGCCGTGGTTGAGCAACTCCGCCATGGACGTCGCGACCGTCTTGTCGAGGTTCCCCACGGTGTCGATCATCGATCCGAGAGAGTTCTCGGAGCTGGAGTTGTACTCCCACGCAGGAGTGACGGCGAGACTCACGGGGAACCCGTATCCGCGGTTTGCACGTGCCTTCACGACGAGAAGGCCGGGGTTGGCCTTGTCGTATCCGGCGCAGAATCGTACCGGGTCGTCCACCGCGGTCCCGACGGGGAGATCGATCACCCAGTTCGGCGTCGGGAAATCGCACTCGGGTAGCTCCACCCGTGTTGTGAAGATGTTTCCGAGCGACCAATGCAGGGCCTCAGCAGCCGTGGTCGCCGTGTCCGTTGCCCACTGGCTGACGGCTTGGCCAGCGCTCTTGGCAGCGTCGACGACCTTGCCGATGGCATCCTTCGATCCGGCGATGAAGTCGTTCCACCACGACAGGTGGTGCACCACGGCGGTGACGGTCCGTCGGTCCGGCGACAACGTCGACGTCACCGCGCGCCAGGTGCCGTATTCAGCGTCCCAGTACGCGAAGGTCGCAACGGCGTCCTCCGGCAGAGGCGCCGCGTAGGTGCGTGTGAGGGTGACACCGCTGTCGGGAAGCGGGCCGTCGAACTCGATACTCATCGCGGTACCTACGACGAAATCCGTCATCATGCCCGCATCGGTGATGCCCTGGGTGGCTTCCGGATCGAGAACCGCGGGCTCGATCGTCGGCTGCACCGGGCCCTCTACCGACGCGCGGATCGCCGTGGGCCGACCTGTGGCGGTGTCCGGAGTGCACGCGACGAGGATTCCCGCGAGGAGAACGACGGTGGCGAAAGCCCCGAAACCGCGAAGTGGAACAGCGCGCCGACGGGTCTTCCTCAACCTTGTTGTGTCGACCATCACACGCGCCCTCGATCTCGCTTCGCGTCGACCCGGGATCGGGTGCGCCCCCACGGTGCAGGATACCGGCGAAGCGAAGATGCGTGTTGCGCGCCGTCAGTCGACCGAGGGTCGGATCAGGCGCAGGCCCGACACCACCGCCGGGGGCAGCAGCACGATCAGCGCGACGATGACCGCCGTGATCGCAATGGGCGTGCTCAGCGGCGTGCCCGTCAGGCGCTCCACGGCGAGCCACGACAGTCCCCACGCGAGCGCGAGGGCGGGAGCGACGCGCCACCCGCTGCGCCAGGCGATCGCGAGGCCGATGATCGCGACCACGACGAGCACGACGACGCCGATCGCGCTCGCCGCGTCCTCCCACGACGGCGGTGCCACGGTGGTCAGCCAGGCCGAGATGTTGGCGACGGTGGCGAGCGTCACCCACCCCAGGTGCAGGCCCGTGACCCCGTCGATCAGCACCGAGTCGACGACGCCGCCGCGCGGGTCGCGCGTGACGACCGCGGTCCGGAACGCCCAGCCCAGCGCCGCGAGCAGCAGCACGATCACCACGACGGTGAGGAACAGCGTGCCGAAACGCGCGGCGACCAGCCACAGTCCGTTCAGCACCATGGTCACCGCGATCGGCCAGCCCATCGCACGCTGACGCTCTGAGGCGCGCTGGCGGGGGAGGGCCTGACAGATCGCGTACGCGATGAGGCCGAGGTAGATGACGGACCAGATCGAGAAGGCCGGGCCCGCGGGCGCGAGGTACGACCCGCTGGTGTCGAGCGCGCCGCCCTGCTGATCCTGGACGGCGGTGTTGCCGAACGCACCGGCACCGATCACGGCCGCGATGAGCATGAACGACACCGCGGACAGGACGACGATCTGTCGAACGAGGTCCGAGCCGCGGGCGTTCGAGGAGGTGTGACGCGTCGAGTACATACCGAAACACTAGAAAAGCGAGACAGTTTGCGCACGCGGTTGACACAGCGCGCGTGATCGAGCCGCGTCAGGCGGCCAGCGCTCGCGCGGCGAACGTCCGGAGCAGCAGCGTCGGCTGCTCGACGGACACGGTCCGCACGAGTGCGGCGACGTCGTCGAAGGCATCCGCGTCGAAATACCCCGCGGCGCGGTACACGGCCATGCGTGCCACGAACGCCTCCGCCGTGGGCTCGGGATGGAACTGCGTCGCCCACAGCGAGACGCCCGCGCGATACGCCTGAACCGGACACGCGTCGTTGCGCGCGAGGAGGGTCGCGCCCGGTGGAACCTCCGCCGTGCCCTCCTTGTGCGCCGTGAGCGCCTCGAAACGGGGGTTCAGGATGCCGAACAGCTCGTCGTCCGCGCCCTCCGCGGTGAGCGCGATGTCGGTGGGGCCGGTGCCCTCGGGATGATCGAGCGTCACGACGCCCCCGAGCAGACGCGTCACGACCCCGATCCCGAAGCACGTGAACATCACGTTCGTGCGGCCGTCGAGAGCCGTGGATGCCAGGGACTCCAGGTCGCGCTCGAGCCGCAGCTGCACGTCGGTCTTGTCCGGATCGGTGACGTTGAAGGGGCTTCCGCCCACGACGACTCCGGTGTAGCGCTCGAGATCGGCGGGGAGGGGTTCGCGGACCAGGTCGTGGTGCACGAGCTCGTCGCTCGCCACCCCGAGACCGTCACGGAACGACGCCCACTCGGCGACCGCCGCCTCGCGCTGCGGGCGCGCGCAGACGTACAGCAGTCGACCGGTCATCCGAGGATTCTATTCGCCCCGGGCTCGCCGCCCCGAGGCCGTGACCTGCCGCGACAATGGGGGTATGACCACCGCGACCCTGCTCGTGACCGACGTCGAGAACCTCGGCGAGGTCGTCGCCCTCCTGCGCGAGGCCGCCGCCGAGCTCGACTGCGGCCTCACGGTCCGCACCCTCGCCGGAGACGACGTGGACGAAGCCGAGACGGCGGCGGCGGCGCGCCGCGACCGGGAGCGCAAGCGCCTCCCGATCCCGGTGAAGGTCGACCTCCACGCCCTTTCGGACGGACCCGTGGATGCCGAAGCGGTCCTGCGCGGCGCGCGAGTGCGGGGGCTGCGCGGCGGCGCGACGGTCGACGAGGTGCGGCGCACGACGAAGCGCTGAGCGGTAGCGGCCTCCGCCGGTGGGCGGCGTCGTCAGCGAGACGACCGCGCGGTGCGGCCGCGGACGATGCCGACGAACGTCTCGACGTCCTCGGTCGTCGCATCACGCCGCCACGCGAGGGCCACGGTCGACACCGGGCCGTCGGCCAGCACCCGGTACTCCACGTCGCGGCGCTGGTGCGCCCGCGCGAGCGACATCGGGACGATCACGACACCGACGCCCGCCGCCACGGTCGCGATCGCCTCGGCGGTGTCGACCGGGGGCGCGAACGCCGGGGGAATGGCATCCGGGATCTGCGCTCCCAGGACATCGTCGGCGGGGACGATCACGACCTCGCCGGCGATGTCGGCCGCCGTGATCTCCTCGTCGGCCGCGGTCAGCGGCGACTCCGTCGACATGACGACCACGGGGAGCTCGTCGTACAGGGGGATGACGTGCAGGTCGTCTGCGCCGTCGATCGGGAGGCGCACGAGCGCCGCGTCGACGTCGTCGAGGGCCGCGCGTTGGGTGGACGCCGCGATCTCACGCAATTCCAGCGACACGTGCGGCATCCGCTCGCGCCACACGCCGATCCACTTCCCGGGGGTCGCGCCCGGGACCGCGCCGAGGGTGAACGTCCGCGGCTCTTCGCGAGGTGCGGGAGCCGGTTTCCGCGGCCGGCGCGCCGGGGCGGCCTTGCGCGCCGGCGCTGCAGCGCGCGGACGGCCCGTGCCACCGCGCGAACCCCGTGGTCCGCTCCCGCTCTTCGCCATCCCCCCAGGCTAACGTGGGGGAATGGTCGGCATCCTGGCTCTCGTCTTCGCGGGGCTCGCGGCCCTGCTCCACGTCTACATCTTCGTGCTGGAGAGCGTGCGCTGGTCGCACCCCAGCGTGTGGCGCATCTTCGGACTCACCTCGCAGGAGGCCGCCGACACCACCAAGCCCATGGCGTACAACCAGGGCTTCTACAACCTCTTCCTCGCGATCGGCGCGGCGGTCGGTGTGGTTCTCTGGGCCGTCAACGGTGTCGGCGATGTCGCCGGCCGGACGCTGCTGCTGTTCTCGCTCGGATCCATGCTCGCGGCGGCCCTCGTGCTCATCACCTCGGGGCGGAAGTACCTCCGGCCGGCCACGATCCAGGGGACGCTCCCGCTGATCGGTTTCGTGCTGACGCTGCTCGCCTGATTCTTCGACGTCGAGGGAATTCGCGGCGGGAATCTCGACGTCGAGGAAATCGCGAGCCCGGAATTCGTTCGACGTCGAGACGAATCCGCCCCGGAAAAGGCGAAACCCGCACGTTCCGGAGAACGTGCGGGTGATGGATGCCGTGAAGCGTGTGCCTCAGGCCGCCAGACGAAGACCCCGTCGATCGGTGGCGACGGCTTCGCCGTCGTTGATGATCTCGTCGTCCCCGATGAGCGAGCCGACCGCCACGCGGGCGTTCGACCCGACCTGCGTGCGGACGCCGATGTGCGCGCCGGCGCCGATCACCGCGCCCGAGCAGATGTGCGCGTGCGGTTCGATGTGCGCCTCCGGCCCGATCACGGCATCCGACTCGATCCAGGCGCCGCGGCCCACACGGACACCGGCCGCGATCTGCACTCCGGGTTCGACGTACGCGCCGTTCTCCACCAGTGCCGACGGGTGGACCTTCGCGCCGTGCGCGACGAGTCCACGACCGTTGACGTGCTTGCGGTAACGCAGCGTCTCGCCGTGGTCGTTCTCGATGTCGATGTAGTTCTTTCCCACGATCCCCTCCGATCGGCTCTCGGGTGAGCCGACTTGTGTGACAACCGATGCGGGCTCGATCTCATTCCCGTGCATGGTTGTTCGGCGCGGACGCCCGGTCGGATTCCCGCCGGACCACGGTATTTTCCGCTGCGCCGGTTTGTCTCAGACCGTTGTCGCACGCTCGAGCGCACAGTGACGGCGGGTTGACAGCGGGGCGGAGAACACTCACTGTCCGCCGCGCCCGTCAGCCGATACGGTGACCCCATGCCGTGGCGGACGTACTGGCCTGCACTCGCTCTCTCCGTGCCTGTGGGGAGCGCCGTCGGTGCGCTGTGCGGTGCTCTCCTCTTCGCCGCGGGTTCCGGCTGGGGATCGGCTCTCGCGCTGATCTCGACGGGAGTGATCGGCGGCGCCGTGAACGCGTCCTTCGCGGCCGCCGGTGGACTCGTCGCGGTGGCGATGGTGACACGGCGAGGCGGTACGCGCGTGATCGGCGCGGCCGTGGGGGGAGCAGCCGCGGGCGCGTCCGCCTTCTGGGTGGTCGCCGTCGTGTACTTCGCGATGCTCGGCGGTGCGTCCGCGATCCTCGTCGTCATCCCCGCCGTTGTCCTGGCGGGGGTCGCCGCCGCGGTGGCGTCGGCCGCGTGCGCCGTGTTGACGTCGGGGGCGGAATTCCTCGACCAGCGGTTCGGCCGACGGTCGCTCACGCCCGGCGCCTGACCGCTCCGAGCACAGCCCTCGTCAGCGCGGCGCCTCCGGCCACGTCACGGGCGGAGGGCGTCGAAAGCTTCCCGGACGTTGGCGGTGTCGTACACGATGTGCAGCTCGCTGATCCGTCCGTCGTCGTCGACCTCCGCGATGTCGACCACCCGGAACGGTGCGGGGGTGCCGTTCGACAGCGTCCAGTCGAAGTCGAACCAGAACGCGATCGACTTCTCCGCGTGGAAGACCGTCCGCAGGGTCAGCTTCGATTCGCCGGTGTCGGCGAACAGTCGCGGGTAGAAGTCCTGTGCGCGGAGGTCGCCGTACAGCGGGGAATGCACGATCGCGTCGGGGGCGAAAAGCTCGAGCACGCGGCGCGGATCGCCCGATTCCAGCGCGGCCAGGTAGTCCTCGGCAAGGGGCATGCGTCGATGCTATTGCCCGTCGGGCCTTCGCCCGTGTCGTGTCATTCCGGCTGGCAGGTGGGGCACCAGAAGACGTTGCGCTCGCTCGTCGCCGACGCGCCCAGGCTGGTGGCGCGGATGGGCGTGCCGCACCGGCGGCACGGTGCTCCCTCGCGGCCGTAGACCCACATGCGACGGCCCGGGCGGTTGTCTCCGGTGAAGGTGCGTTCGGCGCGGGGGAGGTTCGCGTGGATCATCCGATGGCCGAGCGCGATCGTCGCCGCCACGTCGATCTCGTTCGCGGGGGTGGTCGGGGCGACGCCACGGACGAACAGCAGCTCGTTCGCGTACACGTTGCCGAAGCCGGCGACGTTGCGCTGATCGAGCAGCGCGACGTGGACGGCGCGGGTGTCGGCCAAGACCCGTCGGACGGCCTCGGCCTCGTCCCAGTCGGGACCGAGCAGGTCGGGACCCAGGTGTCCGACGACCCGGTCCTCGTCGGCCGTGGGCAGCACCTCGACCATGGCGAGGTCGAACCCGACGGTGTCGGCACCCGTGACCCCGACGATCGCCCGCGCCTTGAACGCGGGGCGGCGCCACCGTTCGCCCGGACGATAGACATCCCACCGGCCCTCCATCTTGAGGTGCGAGTGGAGCGTGTAGGCGCCGATGCGTTCGAGCAGGTGCTTCCCGCGCGCGACCACCTCGTGCACCGTCTCCCCGCGCAGATCGGCGGTGGCGCTGCCCGGGACGCGGATGTCGAACCTCGTCACTTCGCGGCCCGCGAGCGCGGCGGAGAGCTTCGCGGCCGCGCGGTGGACGGTATCGCCCTCAGGCACGGGCGGCCTCGCGCAGCGTGTCGCCCGCGGTGAGGCGGCGCAGGGTGAGTCCCCGCGGCGACTCCACGAACCCGGCCTCGCGCAGCGCGCGGCCCACTGTGGTGCCGAAGACGAACTCTCCGTTGACCTGTTCGACGGTGAGCGTGTCGAGTCGGCGTCGGCGCGAGGTCTCCGCCAGATCGCGGGCGGCGGCCTGAAGCCGAGCCTCGTCCTCCGTGAAGGCGAGAGCGCTGCGCCCGCCGCGCTCGAGGTACAGGGTCAGCTCCCCGTCGACGAGCACGACCAGACCGCCCGCCTTCCGCCCCGGGCGGTGGGTCACCCCCTCCAGCGCGGGCCAACCGAGCGCCGCTCCGTAGGGGTTCGCCGGGTCGGTCGCGGCGAGGGTGACGGTCCGCAACGGCGGCGGTTCGGCGACCGCGGCGAACTCGCGCAGCCGGTCGACGGTGGCCGACGCCGCGAACTGCGCGGCGCCGAGTTTCTCGATCACGTACCCGCGGCGGCAGTGCCCCGCCTCCTCGAAGCCGGCGAGGATGCGGTACACCTGCGCGAAACCGCCCGGCACGCCCTCGGACTGCACGGCGCCGCGCGTGACGACGCCGTAGCGGTCGAGGAGGAGGCTCGCCGTCGCGGTCGCCCGGGCCGCGGCATCCGGTTCCCGATCGGGGAGGAGCGACCAGCGCCCACCGAGCGACGGCGGCCGGGGAGTCGAGGTCGGCCGCGGCAGGGTCGCTCCGCGGTACATGCGCGCACGGGGGGCCCGGCGCGCGACGCGATGGGCCTGTCCGCCGCCGCCGAGCAGCGCGCGGACCGGAGCGAACGTGTCGTTGGTCACGCGACCGGCCCACGTGAGCGCCCACAGCGCGTCGTTGACCGACTGCTCGTTCTCGGCCCCGACCAGCTGCTTCAGCTGCGCGGCGAAGTAGGCGCCGCCGCCCTCGAGCGCCGCCAGCAGGCGGGCTTCGAGCGAGTCGGGTGCGGGATCCTCGGGGTCGTCGGGGTCTTGCAGCGTGAAGGGTGCCGCTTCGGCGGGGTGCAGGGCGATCCACCCGTCCCGCCCGGGCAGCGTCCCGTGCCCCGACCAAACGACCTCGCCCGTCGCCGTCAGCTCGTCGAGCAGGGCGGGGGTGTAGTCCGCGACGCGCGAGGGCAGCACCAGGGACTCCCACGCGCTCGCCGGGATAGGGACGCCCGCGAGCTGTTCCACCACCGCGAGCACGCCGTCCACGCCCTCGAGCGGCCGCGTGAGGTGCTGCCACACCGGGAGGAACCGCGCGTACGCGGACGGGGGAACGGGTTCGACGCTGCCGCGGATCGCCGCGAGCGAGCGCATCCGCAGCCGACGCAGGACCTCGGAGTCGCACCACTCGGTGTCGTCGCCGCGCCCGCCCGCCGCTTCGGGCAGGAAGAAGCCGCTCGCCAACCGCCCCTGCGACTCCAGGCGCTGCAGCGTGAGGCGCGCGACCGCGACCCCGACGCCGAGGCGCTGGGCCACCGCGTCGGTCGTGAACGGCCCGTGCGTCCGGGCGTAGCGCGCGACGAGGTCGCCGAGCGGGTCGGCCACGGGTTCGAGGAAGGCGTTCGGGATGCCGACGGGCAGGGCCGCGCCGAGCGCGTCGCGCAGGCGCCCCGCGTCCTCGATGCCCGCGACGCGGGAGACGCCGGCGATCGTCACGGGGATCGCGCGCCGCTCATCGACGAGCGTCTGCAGGTGCGCGGAAGCCTCGCTGAGCGACTCGCCGTCGAGACGGGCGGCGACCTCGGTGGCATCCAAGGGTCCGAGGAGGCGCAGGAGGTCGGCCACGCCCTCGACCCCGCGTGCCCGGCGGTCCGGATCGAGCCGCTGCGCCTCGCGCTCGAACTGCGCGATGACCTCGGGGTCGAGCAGCTCGCGCATCTCGACCTTGCCGAGCAGCTCGCTCAGCAGTGCCGGGTCGACCGACAAGGCGGCCGCGCGGCGTTCCGCGAGCGGCGAGTCGCCCTCGTACATGAACGCGCCGACGTACCCGAACAGCAGGTCGCGCGCGTACGGCGACGGCTGGCTGGTGGTGGTCTCGACCAGGCGGATCCGGCGTTCGCCGATCTGCCGCGCCACGCGGAGCAGCGCGGGGAGGTCGTAGACGTCCTGCAGCACCTCGCGCAGCGTCTCGAGGATGATCGGGAAGGACGGATGCCGCCGGGCCACCTCGAGCAGCTGGGCCGAGCGCTGGCGCTGCTGCCACAGCGGCGACCGGCGGTTCGGGTTCAGCCGCGGAAGCAGCAGCGCGCGGGCCGCGCACTCGCGGAAGCGCGAGGCGAAGAGCGCGGAGCCCCCGACCTCGTCCGTGACGATCTGCTCCAGTTCGTCGGGTTCGAAGACGAAAAGGTCGGCTCCGGGCGGTTCGGCCGCGGCATCCGGAACCCGCGCGATGATGCCGTCGTCGCTCGCGACCGCGGCGCCCTCGACGCCCAGTCGCTCGCGGATCCGCGCGTTGACCGCCAGCGCCCACGGCGAATGCACCTGCATGCCGTACGGCGAGTGCAGGATGATGCGCCAATCGCCGACCTCGTCGCGGCTGCGCTCGACCGTCAGCGTGCGGTCGGTGGGGAGGCTGCCGGTCGCCTCGCGCTGCTCGGCGAGGTAGGCGAGGAGGTTGGTGATCGCGTTGTCGTCGAGGCCCGATTCGCGCAGGCGCTCCTCGGCCTTCGCGCGGTCGGCGCCCGCGATGTCGCGCGAGAACTTGCCGAGCGCTTCGCCGAGCTCGGCGGGGCGGCCGAGGCCGTCGCCATGCCAGAACGGCAGCTTCCCCGGCTGGCCGAACGCTGGGACGACGTTGACGCGGTCGTGCGTGATCTCGACGATGCGCCAGCTCGTGGTGCCCAGGGTGAAGACGTCGTTCACCCGCGACTCGTAGACCATCTCTTCATCGAGTTCGCCGACGCGGGCGTTCTGCGATTCGCCCGCGACGAACACGCCGAACAGGCCGCGGTCGGGGATCGTGCCGCCGCTCGTGACCGCGACGCGCTGCGCGCCGGGACGGCCGGTGAGGGTGCCCGCGTCGCGGTCCCACACGAGCCGCGGCCGGAGCTCGGCGAACTCGTCGGACGGGTAGCGCCCCGCGAGCAGATCGAGCGTCGCCTCGTACGCGGAGCGGGGGAGCGAGCGGAACGGCGCGCTGCGCTTGACCGTCTCGAACCACTCCTCGACGTCGATCGCCCCGAGGGCGCAGGCCGCGACCGTCTGCTGCGCGAGGATGTCGAGCGGGTTCTGCGGGACCGCGATCGCCTCGATCTTGCCCGACAGCATGCGTTCGGTGACGACCGCCGTGTGCAGCACGTCGCTGCGGTGCTTCGGGAAAAGCGCCGCGCGGCTCACCTCGCCGACCTGGTGGCCCGCGCGACCGACGCGCTGGAGACCGGATGCCGCGCTCGGCGGCGCCTCGACCTGGATCACGAGGTCGACCGAGCCCATGTCGATGCCGAGCTCGAGGCTGCTGGTCGCGACGACGCAGCGCAGGGTGCCGGACTTCAATTCGTCTTCGACCTGGGCCCGTTGCTCTTTCGAGACCGAGCCGTGGTGTGCCTTCGCGAGGATCGCGGCGACGCCCGCGGACGACCCCGCCTGCGCCATCATGCTGGCGGGAACGGTCGGCTCTGGGACGTCGATGCCCTGCCGTTCGGCGTAGATCTCGTTCAGGCGCCCGGTCAGCCGCTCGGCCAGCCGGCGCGAGTTGGCGAAGACGATGGTCGAGCGGCGCTCGAGGATGCGGTCGACGATCGCCTCTTCGACGTGCGGCCACACCGACCCGGACATCTCGGTGCTCTCGGGCCGCTCGGAGAACCACTCGCCGTCGCTCGGCTCGTCGGGGGCGGGGCTGCCGGGCGGGGGCGGCGGGTTGAGCATGTCGTCGACGGGCACGACCACCGACAGATCGAAGGCCTTGGTCGCTTTCGGCGCCACGATATCGACCGGCTGCGCACCGCCGAGGAACCGGGCGACCTCATCGATCGGCCGGACGGTCGCCGAGAGTCCGATGCGCTGTGCCGGGGCGTCGAGGAGCGCGTCGAGCCGCTCGAGGCTCACCGCGAGGTGCGCACCGCGCTTGGTCGCGGCGACCGCGTGCACCTCGTCGATGATGACGGTGCGGACCCCGCGCAGGGTCTCGGCCGCCTGACTCGTGAGCATCAGGTACAGCGACTCGGGTGTCGTGATGAGGATGTCGGGGGGATCGGTGACCAGCTTGCGTCGGTCGCTCGACGTGGTGTCGCCCGAGCGCACGCCCACCGTGACCGCGGGCACGTCGATCCCGAGTCGCCGGGCGGACTGCCCGATGCCGACGAGCGGCGACCGCAGGTTGCGCTCGACGTCGACGCCGAGGGCCTTGAGCGGTGAGATGTACAGGATGCGGGTACGCGTGGGCGCCTTCTTCGCGCCGCGGCGCGGGGGAGTGGCATCCGGAACCTCGGGCGCCTTCTCGCGGAACACCCGGTCGATCGCGAACAAGAAGGCAGAGAGCGTCTTGCCCGATCCGGTCGGCGCGACCACGAGGGCGTTGCGGCCGGATGCCACGGACTCCCACGCCCCCTTCTGGGCTGTGGTGGGCGCCGAGAACGCACCGCGGAACCAGTCCTGCGTCGCAGGACCGAATCTGTCGAGTACGTCGGCCATGCCGACATCCTCCCCCGGACCTCCGACATCGGGCCGGGGTTGACGTTCGCTGGTCGCGGAACGCCCGGGCCGGCTCAGATCAGGGCGCGCGCTCCGTCAGCCGTCCGTCCTCCAGCTCCAGCCGCAGGTCGAGCCCGAGGCGCGCGAGGAAGGCGTCGTCGTGGCTGACCAGGAGCACCGCCCCGCGCGGTACGCCTGCAGCGCCGACACGAGCTGGTCGACGGTGTCGAGGTCGAGGTTGTTCGTCGGCTCGTCGAGTACGAGGAGTTGCGGCGGGGGATCGGCGAGCAGCACACGGGCGAGCGCGACGCGGAAGCGCTCGCCGCCGGACAGCGATCCGACGGGACGAGTGACGGCGTCTCCCCGCACGAGGAATCGGGCGAGCCGATCGCGGACGGCCGGGACGGGGACGTCCGGCGCCGCCGTGCAGACGGTGTCGAGGACGGATGCCGTGTCGTCGAGGTCGTCGAGACGCTGAGGCAGGTAGCCGACGCGATCCACGCTCGCTCGGGCGTGGACCGCCGCCGCCGTCCCGTGCACGACGCTCTCCAGCAGCGTCGTCTTCCCCGCACCGTTCCGCCCCACCAGGGCGACCCGCTCGCGGCCGGTGACGATCCATTCGCGTTCGCCGTCGCCGAGGACGAGGATGCGCCGACCCGGCGCGTTTCCGGGATCCGGCAGGTCGATGCGCACCACGTCGTCGTCGCGGACGCGGGCCGCAGCCTCGTCCAGCGCCGCGCGCGCGGCATCCTCCTTCCCCTTCATCTCGCTGCTCAGACGACCCGCGCTCACCTGCGCCGCGTTCGCGCGGTTGCCCGCGATGATCCCCGGAACCCGCTTCTCGACCTGCGCTTTGTGCGCGACGCGGGCGCGGGTGGCGAGCTTGTCGTGCGACTCGATGCGTTGGCGTCGCTCGCGCCGCAGGCTCTGCGCGGCGTCGCGCTCGGCGCGCACGGCTGCTTCCTGTTCGGCGTCGCGGTGCGCTCGCCAGACGCTGTACGGACCGCCGACGACGCTCAAGGTGTGGCCGTACAGCTCGGCAGTGGCATCCATCAGCTCGAGGAGGGTCACGTCGTGGCTCACCACGATGAGCGTGCCGGGCCACGTCCGGACGAGCTCGCTCACCCGTGCCCGCGCGTCGCGGTCGAGGTCGTTGGTCGGCTCATCGAGCAGCGTGATGTCGGCCGCGCGGGCGCGCAGCCCCACGAGCGCCGCCAGCATCGCCTCGCCGCCCGAGAGTTCGCCGACGGTTCGATCGAGCGCACCGGATGCCAGGCCGACGTCGGCCAGGAGAGTGTGGGCGCGCGACTCGACGTCCCAGTCGTCGCCGACGGCGTCGAAATGGTGCGGAGACACATCCCCGGACTCGATCGCGCGGAGAGCGGTGAGCGCCGTCTCGACGCCGAGGATCGAGGAGACCGGGCGACGAGGATCGGCCGCGAGACGCTGGGGCAGCATCGCGACCTCACCGGATGCCGAGAACGCTCCGGACGTCGGCGCGATCTGCCCCGCGGCGACGCGCAGGAGCGTGGACTTGCCGGCGCCGTTGCGGCCGACGAGACCGGTGCGCCCGCGGCCGAGGGAGCCCGAGACGTCGTCGAGGGCGACGGTTCCGTCCGGCCACACGAGGCGGACGCGGTCGAAGACGAGAGAAGGGGACGGTGATGACATGACGAGACTCCGGGAACGCGGGATGCGCGGACACCGGACCCGTCCGCATCAGCGGAGGGCGGCCGAGAAAACGGCGGGTCGACGGGTCAGCGCGCGGACAGGGGCGCGGAAGCGTCGACGTTCTTCACCGGAGGAGACCTCGTTCTCGGGGGCAGGGCTGCCCACGTTAGCCGTTCGGTCCCCTCTTTCTCAACCCTCGGATGCCGTGGATCTCGCGGCCAGCCGCGCGTCGAGGAATGCGCGCACGTCGGCCAGCTCCTCCTCGGACACGGAGTGGGTCAGCCCCGGGTAGACGCGGCCCGTCAGCTCGCTGTGGGCGGGCAGCCACTGCGCGGTCATGTCGATGAGCGCCTGAGGGATGACGTCGTCGCGCGACCCGCGGCCCCAGAAGACCGGCGGCCGGCGCTCGGCCAGGACCGCGTCGCCGGGCAGCTCGCCGCCCGCGGCGTACCCGGCGAGGACGACCGCGAACGACACGGCCTCCGGTGCGACCCGGAGCGTCTGGATGGCGACCGCGCCGCCCTGCGAGAAGCCGAGGAGTCCGACGGGACGGTCGCCGAGATGCGCGGCGATCCACGCGAGGAGGGACTCGGCGGCGAGTGTGACGGCGCCGGGATCGCGGCCGTTCAGCCCCTCGATCGGGTACCAGGACGCCCCGGGCGTCGGCCACGGGGGCGTCAGCGGTGCGCGGACGCTCGCGACCGCGACCTCGTCCGGCAGGTAGGGGACCAGGCCGAAGAGGTCGTGCTCGTCGGCCGCGTACCCGTGCAGCAGGAGCAGCACGGGGCGCTCGCCGATGTCGGCCGGCGGCACGGACCAGCGGACGACGGACGGGTCGAGGATCGGGCGCTCGCTCATGCGGCCATTGTGGCGCAGGCCTCCGACACGGGCGCCGGGGCGTGGCATCCACCCCTCCTCCCCAGGCAGCGGAGAGCCCGGGTTCGTCCCCATCGCGTCCCGAACGCGTAGGTATCGCCGCGGACCGTTGATATACAGGGAGCATGCCTGTCCGCACACCCGACCCCGAACCCGGCGACAACGGCGACGAGCGCGAGCCGCTCTCGACGCCCTTCTCGGGCGCGCCCGCCGGCTCCGGTCCCAACACCAACCCGGCGTGGCTGAGCGAGGTCGAACTCGCCGAGGCGCGTCGACGACTGCCGATGCTGTACGTCGAGGCGCTGCCGGTGCGGACCGACGGCATGGGCGCGGTGACGCAGGTCGGCATCCTGCTGCGCGCGACGCCGCTCGGCGAGATGACACGCACCCTCGTGTCGGGACGCGTGCGGTACGGCGAGACCGTGCGCGACGCGCTGTTCCGTCACGTCGAGAACGACCTGGGTCCCATGGCCTTCCCGCTCCTCCCGCCGCAGCCGGCGCCCTTCACGGTGGCGGAGTACTTCCCGCTCCCGGGCGTGAGCGCGTTCCACGACGACCGTCAGCACGCGGTCTCGCTGGCCTTCGTCGTCCCGGTCACCGGCACGTGCGAACCGCGCCAGGACGCGCTCGAGGTGACGTGGCTGTCGCCCGAGGAGGCGGCATCCGATGCCCTCTCCGCCGAGATGGAGGGCGGCCGCGGCACGCTCATCCGCCTCGGGCTGGCTTCTGTGGGCGCGCTGCGCTGAGCCTCGTCGGAGCCGGATGCCGATGGACACCTCCCTCGTCGATCTCGCGATCGCGTTGCCCGTCGTCCTGGCGCTGGCCGCGCTGATCGCGCTCGTGCTGCGCCGCGTGTTCGGCCCCGCGCGGTCGCTGAGCATGCCCACCATGACGGTGATCGGCGTGCTGGGGGTGAGCGTCGGGCTGCTGCTGTCGGCGTGGGTCGGCGGCGCCGCGCGGCTCTGGGTGCCCACGACGATCCTGTTCTCCGTCGGTGCGAGCCTCGGGCTGTCGGCGATCGTGGCCGCGGTCGTCGCCGCCGCCCGTCGCGACGGCGGCGACATCGACGTGCCGGCGCTGCTGCGCGCGGGGGAGTCCGACCGCGTGGAGTTCAAGGAGACCGCGCGGTGGAACGTCCGCGAGAACCGCAAAGACCCGCGCATGGAGATCGCGATCGCCAAGTCGGTCGCGGCGTTCCTCAACTCGCGCGGTGGAACGCTCGTGATCGGCGCGGACGACACCGGCACGGCCATCGGGCTCGATCGCGACCTCGCGACCATGCGCACGCCCGACCACGACCGGTTCGAGCTGTGGCTGCGCGACATGCTCTCGAAGGCGATCGGCCGCAACGCCGCGGCGCAGCCGCGCATCGTCTTCGCCTCGGCCGGCGACGGTCACCCCTCGGTGTGCGTCGTGGTGTGCCGCCCCGCGGCGCGGCCGGTGTTCCTGACCCAGCCCAAGGACGGCGGCTCGGTCACCGACCTGTGGGTCCGTGTGGGCAACTCCAGTCGGGCCTTGGGAGTCGACGAGGCCGTCGAGTACGTGGCGCGGCACTGGCGCCCGTCGGCCTCGACGCTCGTGCTCGGCCGTCCCTCCGCGCGCTGAGCCGCGGCCGCGGTCCGACGGCGGCGCCCGCGCGGGGCCGCGTCAGCGCGTGGTCTCGCGCGCGATCGCGGCGATGAACGCGTCGATGTCGGACTCGGTCGTGTCGAACGAGCACATCCAGCGCACTTCGCGGCGCGCCTCGTCCCAGTCGTAGAAGCGGAAGCTCTCGCGGAGGCGGTCGGCGACCCCCTCGGGCAGGATCGCGAAGACGCCGTTCGCCTGCGTCGGCTGCGTGAACTCGACGCCGCGGATCGAGCCGTCGGCGAGCCCCGCCTCGACCCCCGCGCGCAGCCGATGCGCCATGGCGTTGGAGTGCCGGGCGTTGCGTAGCCACAGGTCGTTCTCGAGCAGGGCCACCAACTGCGCCGACACGAAGCGCATCTTGCTCGACAGCTGCATGTCGAGCTTGCGCAGGTAGGTGAGACCCGTGGATGCCGCGGGGTCGAGCACCACGATCGCCTCGCCGATCATCGCGCCGTTCTTCGTGCCGCCGAAGCTCAGCACGTCGACCCCGGCGTCGCGGGTGAACGCCCGGAGAGGGAGGTCGAGCGCCGCGGCGGCATTCGAGATGCGGGCGCCGTCCATGTGCAGCCGCATGCCGCGCGCGTGCGCGTGGTCGGCGAGGGCGCGGATCTCGTCGGGCGTGTACAGGGTGCCGAGCTCGGTCGACTGCGTGATCGAGACGACGAGCGGCTGCGCGCGGTGCTCGTCGCCCCAGCCCCACGCTTCGCGGTCGACGAGTTCGGGCGTGAGCTTGCCGTCGTCGGTCGGAACGGTGAGCAGCTTGATGCCGCCCACGCGCTCGGGCGCCCCGCCCTCGTCGACGTTGATGTGAGCCGTGGATGCCGAGATCACGGCGCCCCAACGGGGGAGCATCGACTGCAGACCGACGACGTTCGCGCCCGTGCCGTTGAACACCGGGTACGCCTCGACGCCGGCGCCCAGCAGGCCCGCGAACAGCTCCTGCAGACGCGAGGTGTAGACGTCCTCGCCATAGGCGACCTGGTGCCCCTCGTTGGCCGAGGCGATGGCGGCCAGGACCTCGGGGTGGATGCCGGAGTAGTTGTCGGACGCGAAGCCGCGGACCGCGGTGTCATGCAGGGGGGTCACCTCTCCAGCGTAGTCACCGGCTCAGCGCCAGCCGCTTCTCCCCAGGCGGTGAATCATCGGAGTTATCCCCCCGTGGGGTGCCTCCGTTCCCCGCGTGTCCCCGGCGTCCGGAAGGATGCCCGTGTGGACATCGATCCGGAACTCTGGCAGCACGTGAGCGAGATCTTCCCGCCCGCGGTCATCGCCCGCGCGCGGTGGATCGTCGCGTCGGGGTCCGTCGACGTCGGCGAGACCGAGTTCGGGAGCGACGCCATCGTCGCCTCGGCCGAGTGCTTCGGGTCCGCGGGGTACGAGCACCTCGAGGTGCGTGTCTCCCCGGACATCTCCGCGCTCTCCGCGTGGTGTTCGTGCGACCAAGGACCCGCCTGCTCCCACGTGTGCGCCGCGACGGTGGTGCTGCTCACGCGCCTCATGGGCGATCACGAAGCGTCCCGCCCGGAGTGGCAGCGCACTCTCGACGACTTCTTCGGCTCGCCCCTCGATGTCGACATGTCGGAGGAGGAACTGTGTCTCTTCCTCTCCGTCCGTCGGCCGTCCGGGTACGTGCGCGGCAATGCCCTGACGATCGTTGCGCGCCCCGGGATGCGCGGTGCACGGGGGAAGTGGATCAAGGGTCGCGCGACGTGGACGAGCCTCTCGTCGCTACCCGCCCGTCCCGATGCTCAGGCAGCCGTCGACAGCCTCGGTCGCCTGGGGCGGTCGTCGTTCCGCGGGTACGCCGGCGATGAATGGATGCCGCTTTCCGACGTTCCCCCGCATTCGCTCTGGACACATCTGGAGGCGCTGAGTGCGGCTGGCGTACCGATGGTGTCCGGCGCGAGCGCGCACCGGGAAGTGAAGGTGTGGGAGACCCCCGTGTCGGGGTCGGTCGAGATCGAGCGTCGCGGGGCCGAAGTGCACCTGCGCGGAACCCTGTCGTCGATCCCCGAGACACTGTCGCGACTGCCCTTCTGGGTCGTCGGAGACCCGGCCGTTGCCGTCGTCTTCGTGGACGGACTCGACGGCGACGACGAGGCCATCACTCTCGCTCGCATCGACCCTCCGGCCGTCGGACCGCTGCGCGGCCTGCTCGAGCGCCGCGAGCCCCTGGTCATCGCCGCGGAGGCGGAGGATGCTTTTCGCGGGCAGTACCTTCCCCGTCTGCAGAGTGCGGCTCCGGTCATCTCTCCCGGGAGTTCGTTCGATCTCCCGGCCCCGCCGATGCCCGTCCTCGAACTCGCGGTCGAGTTCGACGACGAGGGAGCAAACGTCGCCTGGTGGTGGGACCGGTCGCTTTCGAGGGGGCGCTCCCATGCCGCTTACGAGGCAGGCATCGCCGTGCGCGTCGCCGAGGTGCTCGACGATGTGCATTTCGTGCTGCCGGTGCCCGAGTCGTGGGGTGCGAGCGAGGCAATGCGTCTGTCTCCCGCGTCCGCTGCGGTGTTGGCCGCCGAGGTGCTTCCCCTCCTTCGTGACCTCCACGGCGTCCGCGTCCGAACGGAGGGCGATGGTCCGGGGCTGCGCCCCGCGGACGACGTCCCCACTGTGGAGCTGTCCACCGGTGCCGACGATGGGAGCGATTGGTTCGATCTTCGCGCGCGCGTTCGTGTGGGTGAGGAGGAAGTCGATTTCACCACGCTTTACACGGCCCTCGCCCTGGGAGACCGCGTGCTTTTCTTGACCGACGGCCGATACGCGCGCCTCGACGGCCCCGAGTTCGATCGGCTCCGGGAAATCATCGATGAAGCGCGGGCCCTGACCGACGCGACGGGGGATTCGGTCAAGGTCAATCGCTATGACCTCGCGCTGTGGGACGACCTCGCCGAGTTGGGGATGATCACCGCCCACGAGGCCGACTGGTGGCTGAGGGTCCAGGGGTTGGCATCCGGGGCTGCCGTCGAGCCCGTCCCACCGCCCGTCGGTCTCCGTGCCGCGCTCCGCGAGTATCAACTGGCGGGTCTCGCCTGGCTGCACTTCCTGCGCGTCAACGGCCTCGGGGGCATTCTGGCGGACGACATGGGGCTGGGAAAGACCGTTCAGACCATCGCGATGATGGAGACCGCTCGCGAGGCGGATCCGACGATGGCGCCGTTCCTGATCGTCGCTCCGACGAGCGTGGTCGGCAACTGGGCGCGGGAGTGCGCGACGTTCGCTCCGGGGCTGGTGGTGGTCAGCGTGGGTGCGACCGAGACGCGCCGCGGGGCGACTCTCGCGCAGGCGGTGGCCGGCGCGCACGTCGTCGTCACCAGCTATGCGCTGTTCCGCCTCGAGCAGGAGCAGTATGCCGACCTCGAATGGTCGGGGCTCGTCCTCGATGAGGCTCAGCAGATCAAGAACCCCGCCTCACGCGGCTACCGCGCCGCCCGGGCGCTGTCGGTGCCCTTCAAACTGGTGATCACGGGGACCCCCATGGAGAACAACCTCTCCGAACTCTGGGCTCTGGTGTCGCTCGTGGCGCCCGGTCTCCTCGGGACGCGCGAGTCGTTCCAGAAGATGTACCGGAACCGGATCGAGAAGCATTCCGACGCCGATCGCCTCGCGCAGTTGCGCCGACGCATCCGTCCCTTCCTCCTGAGACGCAGCAAAGAACTCGTCGCGTCCGAGCTCCCGCCCAAGCAGGAGATCGTCATCGACATCGAGCTGCACCCGGCGCACCGCCGCCTCTACGACCGGCGATTCCACCGCGAGCGGCAGCGACTGCTGGGGTTGCTGGACGACGTCGCGAGCAACCGCTTCGAAATCTTCCGTTCGCTGACGATGCTGCGCCAGCTGGCCCTCGACCCGACGTTGATCGGCGAGGCAGAAGCGCCGTCCGCCAAGCTCGACGCGCTCGAGACGCTTCTCGTCGAGGCGGCGGCGGAGGGGCATCGCATTCTCGTGCTGAGCCAGTTCACCCGGTTCCTCAAGGCCGCACGACAGAGATGCGAAGAGGCGGGCGTGGCATCCGGGTATCTCGATGGGTCGACGACGAACCGGCAAGCCGAGATCGATCGGTTCCGCGAAGGGACGGACCCGGCGTTCTTCGTCTCTCTGAAGGCGGGCGGGGTGGGGCTCAACCTCGTGGAGGCGGACTACGTCGTGCTTCTGGACCCCTGGTGGAATCCGGCGGTCGAGGAGCAGGCGATCGACCGCGCGCACCGCATCGGTCAGACACGCCCCGTGATCGTCTACCGACTCGTCGCGGCGGGCACCGTGGAGGAGAAGGTGGTCGCTCTCCGTGAATCCAAGAGCGCGCTGTTCGCGCAGGTCCTCGACGGTGACGGCGGCGAAGGGTCCTTCTCCGGTGGCTCGGCGTTCTCGGCGGACGACCTGCGTCGCCTCTTGGAGTAGTAGATCGCCGTGCTGCGGGGAACGGGTGGCTGAGGGGCCGACGGTGCCGCGATCGCCCGCCTCCGGTCACCGCCGAGGCCCTGGCCGATGTCGGAGGGGGTGGCTAACGTGTGCCGCATGACCGAGACACCCCCGTCCGCCGCCGCCGTCCCGGGCGGCGCCGCCGACCGGCGGGCGTTCCTCGGTGTTCTCGTGAACACGGCGGCGGCCAACGTCACGACGAGCTACCTGTGGTTCGCGCTGACCTTCTGGGTGTACCTCGAGACCCGGTCGGTGCTGGCGACCGGCATCATCGGCGGCGCCTACATGCTTCTGCTGGCGGTGTTCGCGATGCTGTTCGGCACGATCGTCGACCGGCACCGCAAGCACCGCGTCATGGTGGTGTCGGGGATCGTCACGCTCGTGGCGTTCCTCATCGCGGGAGCACTGTGGCTCGCTTTCCCCGAGCGTGCGCTGCTCGACCTCGGTGGCCCGTGGTTCTGGATCTTCTCCGGGGTGGTGCTCGGCGGCGCCGTCATCGAGAACATGCGCAACATCGCGCTGTCGACGACCGTGACCCTCCTCGTCCCCGAGGATCGCCGGGCCAACGCGAACGGTCTCGTCGGGACGGTGCAGGGGCTGTCGTTCGTGGTCACGAGTGTGTTCAGCGGGCTGTCGGTCGGGCAGCTCGGCATGGGGTGGACGCTGGCGATCGCGATCGTCCTCACCCTGGCGGCGCTGCTCCACCTGCTCACGATCCGCATCCCCGAGGAGCGCCCCGCGCGCACGGGCGAGCGCGCTCCCGCCGTCGACGTGCGCGGCGCGGTCCGAGCTGTGCGGGCTTCGCCCGGCCTGTTCGCGCTGCTGATCTTCTCGACCTTCAACAACCTCATCGGCGGTGTCTACCTCGCCCTCATGGACCCCTACGGTCTCCAGCTCTTCACGGTGGAGGGGTGGGGCCTGGTTCTCGGTGTCACCGCCACCGGATTCATCATCGGCGGCGCCCTGGTGGCGAAGTTCGGGCTCGGGCGCAACCCGATCCGCACCATGCTGCTCATCGTGATCGGCATGGGCGTGCTGGGTGCCGCCTTCACCCTCCGCGACTGGTGGTGGCTGTACGTCGCCGGGATCTGGGTGTATATGGCGCTCATCCCCGCGGTCGAGGCAGCCGAGCAGACCGTAATCCAGAAGGTCGTCCCCTTCGAGACGCAAGGACGCGTCTTCGGTTTCGCCGCCGCTTTCGAGTCGGCGTCGGCCCCGATCACCGCGTTCCTCATCGCCCCGATCGCGGAGTTCGCGATCATCCCCTACATGGACGGTGCCGATGGCAGAGCGACCTGGGGCTGGCTGCTCGGTGACGGAATCGGGCGCGGAATCGCGCTCGTCTTCGTCGTCGCGGGTCTGGTGATGGTCGTGGTGGGCGCGGCCGCGTTCCTCACGCGCTCGTACCGCGTGCTGTCGCGGCAGTATCAGGAGGCGCCGTCCGGCGACGCGTCCGCCCCGCCCGAGGCTCCCGGCCCCGAGGACGAAGCGTCCTCGCTCGCCGCGCGCGCCGGAGGGGTCCCGGATGCCGAAGCCCCCGCGCCGGAGAGTGGGCCTCCGCGGGCCGGCTGACCCGCGCCGACCGCCGCGTCAGCCCGCCGCGAGCTCGATCGTCACGTCGTTGATGTCCTCCGCGGGGTCGTCCCACAGGCCGAGGTACGCGAGCGCGAGCGCGTCCTCGAGGCCCGCGAGGCTCTTCACGCGGAACACCACGGCCGCCGCGGACGGGTCGCGTCCGGCATCCCGAGCCGCCTTCGTGAAGCCCTGCGCGACCGCGCGCGTCCACGCTTCGCTGGCAGCCTTGACCGCGGCGTAGTTCGCGCCGCCCGCGAGGGGTCGCGCGACCGAGGTGGAGGACACGATCGCGAGGCGACCGGCATCCGAGGTCCTGAGGTCCTCGTCGAACGAGCGCGTGACGTTCCGCAGCGCGGTGAAGGACTTCAGCAGGAACGCGAAGTCCTCGTCGCTCTGTCCCGCGAGCCCGCCGCCGCCGCGCCACCCTCCGACGAGGTGCAGGATGCCGTCGACCCCGCCGTGTGCGGCGTGCACGCGGTCGCGCAGGGCGTCCACGGCATCCGGGTCGGTGAGATCGCACTGCTCGGTCACGACGCCGTCGATGTCCTCGGCGACGGATGCCAGCCGCCCGGCGTCCGAGCCGACGACGATCGCCGTGGCCCCCGCCGCGCGCAGCGCGCGAGCGACGCTGCGCCCCGCCGCGCTCGTACCGCCGGCGAGCAGGACCGTTCGGCCTTCGACGCCCGTGTCCATGCCGTCTCCTCCGTGGTTCGGTTCGACCGACGGCGGTCGCTCCGCGACGAACCGTCGTGCGGACATCGTGTCCGACACGCCGCCCCGACCGCCACCCCCGCGGCGTGTCGGCCGCGGGGGTGGCGCGACGGTTCGCCCTAGGAACCGGCGTCGTCCCCTCAGTCGCGGCCGGTGATGCCCTCGGTCGAGGCGATCACGGGGCGCATCTTCTTCTCCAGCGCCTCGAAGAACATCGACAGCGGGAACTCGTCGTCCAGCACCGCGTCGGTGTACCCCTTGGGGAGTCCGGCCAGCACGTCGTCCGACAGTCCGCGCGCCCACACCGACGCAGGGTGCGGCGTGACGACCGAGCGGACCAGGTCGTACGCGGCCAGCCAATGCGCCGTCTTCGGGCGGTCGATCGAGCGCCAGTACAGCTCGTCGATCGCGTCGGCCAACGCCACGACCGCGGCGGGGACCTCGTCCCAGTCGAACGCGAGCGACGTGTCGGTCCAGTGCAGCACGCGGCGCTGGTGCAGCCACGCGAAGAGCAGCTGTCCGCCGAGCCCGTCGTAGTTGCGCACGCGCGAGCCGGTGATGGCGAAGCGGAAGATGCGGTCGAAGATCACGGCGTACTGCACGAGCTCGGCGTGTTCGAGCATCGCCTGCTCGGTGGCATCCAGGTCGTCCCGCGCCGACAGGCGCTTCTGGATCTCGACGCACTCGCGGAACGCCGTGAGGTCGCAGCGCAGCTCCTCGAGGGAGTAGAGGAAGAACGGCATCCGCTGCTTGATCATGAACGGGTCGAACGGGAGGTCGCCGCGCATGTGCGTGCGGTCGTGGATGATGTCCCACATCACGAAGGTCTGCTCGGTGAGCGCCTGGTCGTCGAGCATCCGGGCGGCAGCGTCCGGCAGCTCGAGCTTCGTGATCTCGGCGGCCGCGCGGGTCACGCGGCGATAGCGCGCGGCCTCGCGGTCCTGGAAGATCGCGCCCCACGTGAACGTCGGCACCTCGCGCATCGCGACGGTCTCGGGGAAGAGCACCGCCGAGTTCGTGTCGTACCCGGGCGTGAAGTCGACCAGACGCAGCGAGACGAACAGGCGGTTGGTGTACTCGGTCTCGAGGCGCGCGATGAACTCGGGCCAGATGACCTCGACGAGCACAGCCTCGACGTGCCGCTCGCGCGACCCGTTCTGCGTGTACATCGGGAACACGACGAGGTGACGGATGCCGTCGACCCGGTGCTCCTGCGGCTGGAAGGCCACGAGCGAGTCGAGGAAGTCGGGCACCCCGAAGCCGCCGTCGCGCCACCGCTCGAAGTCGACGACGGACGCGCGGAGGTAGGCGTCGTCGTGCGGGAACAGGGGGGTGAGCGCGGCGATCGCCTCGACGATGTCGGCGACCAGGGCGGTGGCGCGCGGGTGGTCCGTCGCCTCGGGGACGGAGCCGTCGGCGGCCTGCAGCGACTGCAGTGCGACCGCGGCATCCTTCAGGAGAGCCCAGGCCGGGGTGTGTTCGACCGTGGCCGCGGTGTGCCCGTCGAGCAGATCTCGCGTGGAACGCGTGGGCGTTGCGAGGGACATGGTGGCCTCCGATCGATACTGCGGGAAAAATTCCTGTCAAAGATGGATGCTAACGGAAAACTTACGTCTCGCGCGAGAGGGGAGGTGGCGGTCACTGGTACTGTCAGCGCATGTCCGAGGGTTCCGTCCGCCGCGTGCGTCTGGATGACGCCGTCGATGCCGCGATCGTGCGCGAGATCTCGCTCGACGCGCGCGCGACCCTCGCGCACCTCTCCGAGAAGGTCGGGCTGTCCGTCTCGGCCGTGCAGTCGCGGCTGCGCCGCCTGGAGTCGCGCGGAATCGTCCGGGGCTACCGGCCGGTGCTCGACGCGGAGGCGCTCGGGCGGCCCCTCGCGGCGTTCGTCGAGATCACGCCGCTCGACCCCGCGCAGCCCGACAACGCCCCCGAACTGCTCGCGCACCTGAGCGCGATCGAGGCGTGCCACTCCGTCGCCGGCGACGCCGCGTACATGCTGTTCGTGCGCGTCCCGACGCCGCGCGATCTCGAGACGCTCATCCGCGACATCCGCGCCGCCGCACAGGTCAACACGCGGACCACGATCGTGCTGCAGACCTTCTTCGAGGCCCGCCCCATCGAGCCCGCGGACTACCCCGGCTGACGCGCCCGGGCGGCTGCCTGCCCCCCCGGCTGGCGCGCCGCCCGCCGACCTTCCGGTCCGGTGTCCAAGACACGCGGACGCGGCTCGCGGTCGTCCGCGTGTCTTGGACACTGAACGTGTATCGGGGCGCCCCGACGCTGCGTGCGCGAATACATCCCGCGGTGGATGCCGGGCGCCCGGCGTTCCGCGTAGCGTGACAGGGATGCGCATCGCCCTGCGTCCCCTGCTCCGGTACCAGCTGGTCGTCGACCTCGTCGCGGCCGGTCTCTTCGGGCTGTTCTCCTTCGTCATCGAGCTCGAGCCCGGGGACGTGCTCGGCAACCTCGGTGCGCTCGTCGTCGTCGCGCTGTTCTCGGCCGCGTTCGCGTTCCGCCGTCTGCACCCCGGGGTGGCGCTGCTGCTGGCGTGGGTGGCGGCGATCGCGCAGATGTCGTTCCTGCGGTCGCCGAGCCCCACCGACGTCGCCGTCTTCGTCGTGCTCTACACCGCGGCCGCCTACGGCAGTCGCCGGGTGTATTGGGCCGGCTTCGTCTCGACGTTCGTCGGTGCGGTGACGGCCACGGTGTACCTCATCCTGCGGGGCGGTCAGGAGATCTTCCATCCCGAGAACGCCTTCGCCATCCTCGCGGTGCTGCTGACGTCGGGCTTCGCGTTCCTGCTGTCGTGGGGATCGGGTGCCCTCGTGCGCACGACCCGGCGCGCCGCCGAGAACGCTGCGGCGCAGCGCGCGGCCGAGGAGGCGACGATTGCGGAGCAGGAGCGGGTCCGCATCGCCCGTGACATGCACGACGTGGTCGCGCACTCGCTCGCGGTGGTGATCGCCCAGGCCGACGGCGCCCGCTACGCCGCCGCCCAGAACCCGGCGGCCGCGACCGACGCGCTGTCGACGATCTCGACCACCGCCCGGGCGGCCCTGTCCGACGTCCGTCTCCTGCTGCAGCAGCTGCGGCACAGTCAGGCGGACGGGCCGCAGCCGACCCTCGCCGACGTCGAGTCGCTGTACGCCCAGGTGCGCGCGGCAGGGGTCGAG
Source organism: Microbacterium sp. SLBN-111 (assembly GCF_049739645.1). Classification (NCBI taxonomy): domain Bacteria; kingdom Bacillati; phylum Actinomycetota; class Actinomycetes; order Micrococcales; family Microbacteriaceae; genus Microbacterium; species Microbacterium sp. SLBN-111. The sequence continues at coordinate 805,128 of NZ_JBMGQH010000001.1, read as the reverse complement.
CTGGAGACGACGGTCGATCCCGCCCCCGTCGCGGAACCGCCCGCGTCCGTGCAACTCGCCCTCTACCGCATCCTGCAGGAGGCGCTCACGAACGCTCTCCGCCACGGCGTCGACCGGCGCGTGGCGGTGCGCTTCGCGTGGCATCCGGATCGGGTCGAACTCACCGTGCGCAACCGCCTCGGCGACGGACCTCCGTCGTCGTCGGGAGGACACGGCGTGATCGGCATGCGCGAGCGCGCGCAACTCGCCGGCGGGACACTGTCGGCGCAGCCCGAGTCCCGCGACTTCGTCGTCCGCGTGAGCCTCCTGATCGGCCCCGCCGCGTGACCGGGTCGGGGGTCACCCGGCAGAGTGGATGCCAACCCGCCCCCGCTCCTCGGAAGGACCCGCACCGATGACTCCGCCGATCCGCGTCGTGCTCGTCGACGATCAGGCGCTGTTCCGCGCCGGCATCCGGATGGTGCTGGATTCGCAGCCCGACCTGGAGGTGGTCGGCGAGGCATCCGACGGACGCGAGGGCATCGACGTCGTGCGCGCGACGCGCCCCGACATTGTGCTGATGGACGTGCGGATGCCGGTCATGGACGGTCTCACGGCCACCGCGGAGATCCTCCGCGAGCCCGATGCCCCGCGCGTCGTCGTACTGACGACGTTCGACCTCGACGAGGCCGCGGCCCGCGCCATCCAGCACGGCGCGAGCGGATTCCTGCTCAAGGACTCGGATCCCGAGTTCCTGCTGTCCGCGGTGCGGACGGTGCACGCGGGGTCGGCCGTGATCGCTGCGCAGGCCACCCGTGACCTGTTCGCGCACATCGCGCAGGGCGGCGCGACCGAGCCGCTGCCGGCGAGCTACAGCGCCCTGACCGATCGCGAGCGCGAGATCTTCGCCCTCGCGGCGGCGGGGCTCAGCAACGCCGAGATCGCCGCGCGGGAGTTCCTGTCGGAGGCGACGGTGAAGACGCACGTGAGTCGCATCCTGACTAAGCTCGCCCTCCGCGACCGCGTGCAGCTCGTCGTCTTCGCGTACCGCCACGGGCTGGTCTGAGCGGGGTCGGCGCCGCGTCTGCGTCGGCGTAACCTCAGTGATTCGCCGTGGGTCGGTGGCATCCGGCCGAATTCGACTGAGGTTGTGCGGATCGGTGAGGTTGGAGGTGGCGCGAGGCGCCGGGTCTGCGTCGGCGTAACCTCAGTGATTCGCCGTGGGTCGGTGGCATCCGGCCGAATTCGACTGAGGTTGTGCGGATCGCGGAGCGAGCGCCGCCGCGGCTCAGTCCGCGGTGAGCTCGGGGTCGTGCGCCCACGTCGGGGCGAGGGCGCGGATGCGCGCGGCGCGCCACTGCCACATCGCCCAGAGGCCGGGCCACAGGGCGGGGGCCGCGGCGCCGCCGATCGTGAGGCGCTCGCGCCACAGCGTCCGGTTCGGGTCGCCGGGTGCGGCTGAGACCGCCATCTGGTGGTCCCAGACGTCGAGCGCCGCGAGCGGCCCGGTGAGGGGGACGCCCCAGTCGCGGAACACGCGGACCCGGCCGTTGCCGTCGGAAGTCTCGCGGTCGGCGACCGAGATCAGCTGTCGTCCCACAGGGAACACCCCCACCGCGCGCATCTGCACCGGCACGTCGTCGCCCGAGGAGAACGATGTCGGAGCCTCTTCGAGCGTCTCGACGTCGAGCAGGGGTCCGTAGAGTTCCGCGACCGCGCGCGGGGAGTGCAGGGCTCGCCAGGCGGCATCCGGATCGCAGTCGATCTCGAACTTCAGCAGAATGCGCATGCTCGCATCGTGCCACCTCCGGCCCGAAACGACGTCGGGTTGACGGGCCGGTCCCGCGGAGCCGCTCGTCGTAGGCTCGAGGGATGCCGAACACCCCCGAAGCGCTCGCGCAGGCGAACTACCAGGTGCGTCTCGAGTGGGGCGAGGGCGGGCTCGCACGGCTCGCACCCGCACACGTCGTGATCGTCGTGCAGACGCTCGGTCTGACCGCCCGCGTGCTCGCCGCCGCCGAGAACGGCGAGGCCCTCCCCGTGGAGGAGGACGCCGCGGATCGCCTGGCGCTCGCCGCGGAGGCAACCGGTGCGCACGTCGTGGTCGCGGGGATCCGCAATGCGGCGGCCGTCGCCGCCCACGTGCTCGACGTGCAGCGCTCGCGCGGCGACCGGACGAGCATCGCGGTGATCGCGGTGGGCGACGCCGACGCGGGCGGCCCCCGGTTCGCCGTCGAGGATCTGCTCGGCGCGGGTGCCGTCGTGGCCGCGCTCGGCGACCTCGGCATCGATCACGCCTCGCCCGACGCCGCTGTCGCGGGCGAAGGGTTCCGCGCGCTGCGCGGGGCCGTGCGGCACCTCCTCACCGCGAGCGGTACCGGGCGTCTGCGCGCCGACGCGGGCGAGCGCGACCTCGTGCTGGCCGCGGCCGCGCGGGATGCGGCATCCGTCGTCCCGGTGCTGAAGAGCGGCGTCTTCACCGCGGTGTGAGACCCCCCGCTCAGCGCGGCGTCGCCGCGGCGAGCCGGGTCGCGGGGCTGATCTCGCGGTGCACCCACGTCAGGGCGAAGCGCGGGTCGAAGTACGGTGCGCACTTCGCGCACGACGTCGGCCGCGTCGCACGGCGGTGCCGGTAGGCGACGTGTCCGGCCGGGCACGTGCCCACCCACGGCGCCAGTTCGTTCGCGGTCTCGCCGGCGTGCGTCGTTCCGCCGACGTACCCGAGGTCGCGGGCCGCCCGCTTCCACGACGGGCCGTGGCCCGCCGCAGCGCCGGCCAGAGCGTGCGCGACCTCGTGCAGGAGCGTCTGGTGGTTGGTGTCGTCGTCGTAGCGCGCGGCGAGGTAGCGCGAGACGCTGATGCGGCGGCGGCCGTAGTCGCAGAGCCCGGCGCGGCGCTTGGCGTTGTCGAAGGCGAACGACCACGACTCGTCGAGGTGCAGGGCGATCAGTGCCTCTGCCCAGACGCGCACACGCTGCAGATCGGACATGACGGAAATCGTAGAGAGGGGCTCCGACGTCAGCTCGCCACGACCGCGCGAGCCCGCCGGCGCTCGGCGGCGTCGATCGCGAGCAGCGTCGACTCGAGTTCGGCGTCGCTGGCCCCCGCGTTCTGCCGGAGGAACAGTGCGCGCTTGAAGTCGCGGCGGGCGGCCTCGAAGTCGCCCTCGTCGTAATGCACCTTGCCGCGGTGCTGGACGGCGAACGCGGCGATGCCCGCCCAGCCCTGCCCCTCGGCCTCTTCCGCGCATGTCGTCAGCTCCTGCTCGGCGGCGGCGAACGCCCCGCGGCACTGCTGGATCGTGGCGTGCAGGATGCGGGCGCGCAGCAGGTCGCGGCGGGTCCCGGCCATGCGGGCGACGCGCACCGACTGCTCCGAGATCGTCAGGGCCTCGTCGAAGCGATCGAGCACCTTCAGCAGCCAGGTGCGCTCGAGAAGGGCCGGGAGACTGCGCTGCGAACCGATCTCCTCGAGCCGCTCCGCGCACTCGCGAGAGTCGGTGATCTCGCGCAATGTGTCGGGGTCGTACCCGTGGATATAGCTCACCGTCGCTCCTCTCGAATGGCCGATGCTTCCAGTCTGCGGTGCGCGCGCCCGATGCTCCGCCTCGCCACACCGGCGGGTCGCGAACCCGCTCCGGGGAGCGTTCCGGCGCGCGTCGTCAGCGGTCGAAGATGGATGCCGAGGGCTTGGGTGAGGGTGTCGCGTCGGCATCCGTCGCCGGACGCGCGTCGCGGATGAACTCGTCGATCTCGGCTCCCTGGGCGACCTTCGCGGGGTGGGGGCCCGCGGCCATGAGACGCGGCAACCACTCGACCGGGAGCGGCGCGGCGGAGGCGGCGACGACGAGGTTGCCGAACCGGCGGCCCTTCAGCACCTGCACCTCGGCGAGCACGATGACCTCGGGGAGCACCTCGCGCACCGTCGCGACCTGGCGCCGCGCGAACGCCAACCCGGGGCCGTCCGAGACGTTGACGAGCAGCACGCCGTCGGGCGCCAGGAGTGCCGCGGCCTCGCGGTAGAACTCGACGGTCGTGAGGTGCGCGGGCGTCTGCGCGCCGGAGTAGACGTCGCTCACGAGCAGGTCGACGGCGCCGTGCAGGCCCGCGGGCAGTCGACCGAGGCCCGCGCGGGCGTCGCCGATGCGGACACGGATCGCGGCCCCGCGGGGGAGGGGGAGATTCTCGCGCACGAGGTCCCACAGCGCCGGCTCCAGCTCGATGACCTGTTGTCGCGATCCCGGTCGCGTGGCCTCGACGTAGCGAGGGAGCGTCAGGGCACCCGCGCCCAGGTGCACCGCGGTGAGCGGTTGTCCTGGCATCCGGAGTCTGTCGATGACCGCACCCATGCGCGCGACGTACTCGAAGTGCAGGTGCGTCGGATCGTCGAGGTCGACGTGCGACTGCGGGGTGCCGTCGACGACGAGTTCCGACCCCGACACGTAGGTGGACGCGGTCACCCGCGCGATCGCCCCGTCGGACAGTCGCGCCGTCGGCGCATCGTCCGGTTCCACCCGCATGCGTGCCATCCCTCCACGCTAGCCCGCCGGGCTCGTCCCGCCGGGCTCACGCACCTACGCGGACGGGGATGGGGGTGGATGCCACGGACTCGGGGGTCACCAGGGAGACCGTGTTCTCGGGGAGCGGGGTCCAGCCGTCCAGGGGGATGCCGGTCGTCGCGACCAGGCGCGCACCGGAGGAGGTGCGGCGGGTGAAGAGGACGTTGTAGCCGTCGCCGTGACCCGGCGGGAGGTCGGCGAGGTCGAGCCCGCGCGCGGCGAACGCGGCGAGCGGGGCGGGGCGACCCGCCGACGAGTGCACCGCGACGAGGGCGCTCGGGGTGAGCAGCAGCGCGTTGAGACTCGCCTCGGGGTACGACGCGCGGACGTCGGCGACGGCATCCGCGATCCGGATCGGGTCGACGTCGGTTCCGGGGGTGACCGCGCGGCGCAGGCGGGCGAAGTACAGCTCGCTGTCGTTGGTGCCGCGGAGCGTCGCGCGCTCGTCGTCGGTCAGCGCGTCGCGCAGGCGATCCGGGGGCGTGATCGCGCCGTTGTGCTCGAACACCTCGTCGCCGAACAGGAACGGCTGCGCCTCCCGCTCGCTCGAGCCCGTTCCGGCGCTGCCGAAGCGGAGGTAAAGGAGAGCGGCGGTCGTCGGTACGCGGACCGCCCGGGCGAGGGCGTCGCGCGTGGCCGGACGTCCGGGTGCGACCTTGGCGGCGACTCCCCGTTCGGTGCGCCAGCCGGCACCCCAGCCGTCGGCGTGCACGCGGGAGAGGGCGGCGAAGGATGCCAGGACGTCGTCGCCCAGCGTGGCGGCGACGTTCGTCGGCTCCGGGCCGACGTAGGCGAGCATGCGAGACATGGCACCTCCGAGACGGGCGATCACAGATTGGATCCACATGTAGTATGTTTGGATCCTACCCGGAGGTAACCCGTCCCCCATGAACCCGCCCCCCACCGCAGACGCCGCGACGGCCTCGGCATCCGCGCCCGCTGCGCCGTCAGTGGGCGGATCCGCGATCGACGTCGGTGCGGAGCGCGCGCGCACCGCCGGCTCGACCCTGACCAGCCACTTCAACGCCGCCGGCGCGGCCCTGCCGACGCACGCCGTCGTGGCCGCCGTGGTGGACCACCTGCGGCTCGAGGAGCAGAAGGGCGGGTATGAGGCGGCCGCGGAACGCCGCGCCGACCTCGACGCGGTGTACGCCTCGGCCGCCCGGCTCGTGGGCGCGGACACCCCCGAGATCGCCCTCTTCGACAGCGCCTCGACGGGCCTCCGCATCCTGCTCGACGCCCTTCGACCGGCCGCGGGGCAGCGCATCATCGCGTCCAGCAGCACGTACGTCAGCCACGCGCTGCACCTCATGAGCCTCGCACGCGAACGCGGCATCGACCTCGTGATCGCGCCGTACGACGCGCACCGTCGGGTGGACGTCCCGGCACTCGAAGCCCTGATGTCCGACGGGGTACCGTCGATCGTGACGGTCGCCCACGTGCCCACGTCGTCGGGTCTCGTCGAGCCGGCCGCCCAGATCGGGGAGGTCGTGCAGCGCTACGGAGGCACCTACATCCTGGATGCCACGCAGTCGGTCGGTCACCTGGCGGTCGACGTCCGCGAGATCGGGTGCGACGTCTTGGTCACGACGGGCCGGAAGTTCCTCCGTGCCCCGCGCGGCACCGGCTTCGCCTACGTGCGCGACACGCTGCTCGAGCGTCTGCTCCCCATCGCCCCGGACGTGCGCGGTGCGCACTGGACCTCGAGCGCGGACTGGGAGCTCGTCCCCTCGGCGCGACGCTACGAGACCTGGGAGGGGCCGCTCGCGGCGCGCCTCGGACTCGGCGTCGCCCTCGACGAGGCCGCCGCCCGTGGCATCCCCGAGACGGAAGGGTGGCTCGTCGAGACCGGTGCCCGCCTGCGGGAGGCGCTCGCCGAGATCGACGGCGTCACGGTCGCCGACCCGGCGGGAAGCCCTTCCGCCCTCGTGACGTTCGTGATCGACGGTGTGGCCTCGGCCGACGCCGTCGTCCAGCTCGCGCGCCGCGGAGTGCGGGTCGTGTCGGTGCCCGCGACCCACGGCCAGTGGGATCTCGGCGACCGCGGCGTGCCCAGCGTCGTCCGCGCGTCCGCCCACGTCTACAACGACGACTCCGACATCGCCGCCCTCGTCGACGGGGTGGCCGCGATCGCGACGGGAATCCTCCGGTGAGCGGGGTGGTGTCGGCCGACGTCGTCGTGCTGGGGCTCGGCATCCACGGGATGTCCACCGTCGCCTCGCTCGCGGCCCGCGGCGTCCGGGTGATCGGCATCGACCGTTTCGCGCCGGGGCACTCCCGCGGGTCCTCCCACGGGCGCACGCGCATGATCCGCCGCGCGTACCCGAACCCGGTGTGGAACCCGCTGGTGGAGAAGGCCTTCGATGCGTGGGAGGCGCTCGAGCGTGCCTCGGGCGAGACGCTGCTGCACCGCACCGGCGGACTGTACGCGCACGAGGGGGCGTCGCAGCTGCAGGGCCCTGACTGCGTCCTGGTCGGGGATCGCGCCGAGATGGCCGCCCTCATGCCGTCGTTCGCGGTGCCCGAGGGCTACCGCGCCGTCTACGACCCGTCCGCCGGGGTGCTCGAGGCCGAGCGGTCGCTGATCGCCCTCCGTCGCCTCGCCGAGGCCGCGGGCGCCGACCTGCACGACGGCGAGCGGGTGCTCGGCTGGGACACGGTCGCCGACGGCGTCGAGGTCCGCACCGACCGAGGGGTCGTCCGCGCGAACCGTCTCGTGGTCGCGGGCGGCTCGTGGGCCGGTGCCCTGCTGCCGCAGCTGTCCGATCTCCTCGAGGTGTGGCGGATCCTCACCGTCACGGTCCGTCCCGGCCAGCCCGCGGGGATCCCGTCGGCGCTCGGAGCGTTCTCGGTCGATCGTGCCGAGGGGCTCGTCTTCGGCATCCCGGATGCCGACGGCAACGGCGTCAAGCTCGGAGTGGATGCCGGAGAGGTCTGGGACCCCGAGACCCCCGTCACGCCGCCGACGCCCGCCGAAGCCGACGCGCTGCGCGACCTCCTGCACGCGTACGTCCCCGCCCTCGACACGGAGCCGGTCGAACTCGCCGCGTGCCTCTACACGATGACCGAGGACAAACGTTTCATCATCGGGCCCCTGGCCGACGCCCCCGAGGTCATCGCCGTCTCGGCGTGCTCGGGGCACGGCTTCAAGTTCGGTCCCGCGATCGGTGACGCCGTCGCCGACCTCGCCACGGGGATCGAACGCCCCGATCTCGACTTCATCTCGACGGCCCGCCGGGGGATCTGACATGACCATCGCGCTCGCCGCTCCGCACCACGCCGCCGTCGAGGCGGGACGCTCCGCGATCGCTGCGGGCGGCAACGCGCTCGACGCGGCGCTCGCCGCGGCCGCGATGCTCACCGTGGTGTACCCGCACCAGTGCGCCGTCGGCGGTGACCTCATCGCCCTCGTCCGCCGCCCGGACGGCTCCACCGTCGCCGTCGTCGCGGCCGGCACCGCGCCCGCCGCGATCGCCGACGTCGCCGCGGCCTGGACCGAGGTCCCGCGCGCCGGGGCCGGGTCGGTCACGGTTCCGGGGATGTTCGCCGGATGGCAGGCGATCGCGGGACTCGGCGCCGCCCTGCCGCTCGCGCGCGCGCTCGAGGACGCCGCCGCGGCGGCGGAGGAGGGCACGACGGTCAGCGCGGGTCTCGACCGCGCGCTGGTGTCGCGCGCCGACGCGATCCTCGCGGACCCGGGGCTCCGGGACGTCTTCACGCGCGACGGCGCGCTCCTGGTCGAGGGGGACGCGCTGGTCCAGCCCGCGCTCGCCCGGTCGCTGCGCCGGATGGCGGCCGACCCCCACGACTTCTACGCCGGCGACATCGCGCGGTCGCTGGTCGCGACGCTGCGCGCCGACGGCGGCACCCACACCGCGGAGGACTTCGCGTGCTACCGCCCCGAGGTCACCGAGGCGCTGACCCGCGAGATCGGCGACGCCCGGTACAGCGTCGCGCCGCCGCCGTCCGTGGGGGCCATCCTCGTGGGCGTCGCCGCCGCGAGCGAGCGCGAGCCCGGCGCGGCGGAGCTGCTCGAGGCGAGCGTCCTCGGCGTCCAGGCGCGCGGCGCGCACCTCGGCGATCCCGCCGCGGGTCACCGTCGACGTCGAGGCGATGCTCGCGCTCGAGGCGCGTCCCTTCCAGGGCCCGCTCGAGCCCCGGCCGCAGGGCGACACCGCCGCGGTGGTCGCGATCGACGACGACGGCTACGCCGTCACGATCGTGCAGAGCGTGTACCAGACCTTCGGTTCTGGACTGCTCGACCCCGCGACCGGCATCCTGCTGCACAACCGCGGCGGCGCGTTCTCGGTCGACCCCGCCTCGCCGGCAGCGATCCGCCCCGGCGCCCGTCCGCCGCACACGCTCGCCCCCGCGATCGTCGACCGCGGAGACCTGACGGTGGTGGCCGGATGCCAGGGCGGCCGCGCTCAGCCGTGGATCCTCGCCCAGCTCCTCCCGGACGCGACCGACCCCGCCGTCGACCTCGACGAGCTGCTCGGCCGTCCGCGCTGGGTGATCGGGGACCGCGACCTCGGCCACGACCGCCTCACGCTCGTCACCGAACCCGGTGTCGCTCCGGAGGTCGTGGAGCGCGCCGAGTTCCTCGGACTCGGCATCGCGTCCTTCCCCGGGCCCGCCGACGAGGCCGGCCACGTCCAGATCGTCCGCCGATCGCGCACCGCCGGGGTGCGCGATGCCGCGAGCGACCCCCGCGCCGACGGGGTCGCCGCCCTCGTCCCGGCATCCTGAACCCACCCGCATCGCCCGCACCACCGCAGCAAGGAGACCCGATGACCGCCGACCGGTACTGGAGCGACCCCCTCACCCCGAGCGAGATCGTCGAGATCACCGCGCTGGTGCGCGCGGACGACCGCATCGGCGCCGAACCGCGCTTCTGGGGCATCGCCGTCGAGGAGGGTCTGGCCCGCAGCCTCGCCCCCGGCCAGGGGCGCCCGGTGCGCCTGATCGTGATGAACCCCGCGGCGCACGCGGCGTGGGAGGTCACCGGCTGGACCTCGGGCATCGACCGCGCCGAGGCCTCGCTGGCATCCTGGAGCCCCGTGGATGCCAAGCGCCCCGGCGTCTCGAGCGATGAGGCGCGCGCGATCGCCCGCGCCGCGCGCGAGCACCCCCTGCTCAAGGAGGCCCTCGCCAAGCGCGGCATCACCGACACCACGCACGTGTGGGTCGACCCCGAGTCCATCACCGGGTTCGAGCCCGAGGACCTCGCCGACCGCCGTCTGTCGTGGGGGACCGTCTGGTACCGCGAGAGCGCCGACGACAACGGCTACGCGCGTCCGGTCGCAGGGCTCGTGCCGATCCTCGACCTCGAGACGCTCGACATCATCCGGCTCGAGGACCACGGCGTCCTCCCGATGGCGAGCGAGGGCGGCAACTATCGCTCGGGCACCTGGGGTCCCGACCGCCACGTCGCGCCGCTCGAGATCACGCAGCCCGAGGGCCCCGGCTTCACCGTCGAGGGTCACAAGGTCACGTGGCAGAACTGGTCGTTCCGCATCGGCTTCACGCACCGCGAGGGACTCGTCCTGCACGACATCGCCTACCGTGACGGCGACGTCGAGCGTCCCGTCCTCCGCCGCGCCGCGGTCAACGAGATGTACGTGCCGTACCTCGACTCCGACCCGACGGCGTACCGCAAGAACTTCTTCGACTGGGGCGAGTACGGGGCCGGTCCCCTCACGGCATCCCTGGAACTCGGATGCGACTGCCTCGGCGAGATCCACTACTTCGACGCCCACGTGCTCGACGGCGTCGGCGAGGCGCAGACCATCACGAACGGCGTGTGCCTGCACGAGGAGGACTCGTCGATCCTTTGGAAGCACGTCAACACCCGCACGGGCGAGGCGGACGTCCGCCGCTCGCGGCGCCTCGTCATCTCGTTCTTCGCCACCGTCGCGAACTACGACTACGGCTTCTACTGGTCGCTCTACCAGGACGGCTCGATCGAACTGGAGATCAAGCTCACCGGCATCCTGTCGGTGTCCGGGATCGACGACGGCAAGATGCCCGCGTACGGTCGCATGGTCAGCCCGAACGTCCAGGCCCCCACGCACCAGCACTACTTCGCGGTGCGCATGGACACCGCGATCGACGGACCGAAGAACCGCCTGGTCGAGGTGCACGCCGAGGTCGAGGAGGACGAGGAGCTCAACCCCTGGGGCAACGCGGTCAAGATGGTCTCCGAAGTAATCGCGTCCGAGAAGGATGCCGGTCGGATGGCCGACGCGTCCCGCGCCGTGCACTGGCGGGTGGAGAACACCGAGCGCACCAACCGTTTCGGCGAGAGCACCGCGTACCGCCTGTCGGCGATGCACACGACGCGTCTGTTCGCGAAGCCCGGCAGCATCGTCGCGCGCAAGGCGCCGTTCGTCTCGAAGCACCTCTGGGCCACCGCGTACGACCCGAACGAGCGCTTCATCACGGGCGACTACCCCAACCAGGCTCCGCTCGAGGCCGAGGGCATCACGGCCTGGCAGCAGGCCGATCGCCCGCTCGACGGCGCCGAGCTCGTGCTGTGGCCGATCGTCGGCGTGCACCACTACCCGAAGCCCGAGGAGTGGCCGATCATGCCGGTGCACCGCATCGGTCTGCGCTTCGAGCCGGACGGCTTCTTCACGCGGAACCCGTCGCTCGACCTGCCGCCGTCTTCGGGCGGCGATCACTGCCACGCTCCGAGCGCCGGGTCCGGCGGGGCGGTGGCCGAGGGCCACGCGTTCCACGGGCACGACGCCGGCGGGCACGAGCACCACGACCACTCCGGGCACGGACACCACGGGCACGAGCACCACGGGCACTGATGGGGGAGGTCCTGCACGTCGGCGCGCTGGTGGCGACGGCGGCGGGCGCGTGCTGCGTCGCCGCCGACCGCCCCGCCGCGCGCGTGCGTGAGCTGTTCATCGCGGCGCTCATGCTCCTCGCGATGGGCGACATGGTCGTCGGCGGCGGTCGCGTGCCGCCGGTGTTCTGGGCGGCGGCGCTGCTGTTCGCGGCGCTCGTCGCGGTTGCTCCGGGGCGCGCGCGGCGGGGGAACGACCGGCGGATGCGGGCGTTCGACGCGCTCGGCGCCGTGCTCATGGCATCCCTTCTGCTGGCCGCGCACGTCCCGGCATCCCCGGGCTCGTCCCATCACGGGGCGGGGGCCATGCCGTTGGTGGTGCTGACCCTCGCCGGGGTGGCCGCGTACGCCGTCGGCGGCGTGGTACTGTTCGCCACGGCGCACCGCGACCGGCCGCTCGTCACACGGCTGCCGCCGCTCGCGATGGGAGCCTCGGCCGTGCTGATGGCGGCGCCGCTCGTGGTCGGCTGAGGGAGCCACTTACCACGACCCGCGTGGTCCCGGAGCGGTCATCGCCGACCTTCCGCCGCGCGCCGGGGCGCGTTTCGCGCGTCTCCGGAGAGAAAAAGCGACACCGTCGTACCCATTTGTCGCCAATCCGCGAGCGCGTCTTGCGAGGGCATCGGTGCCGCCTCAGGCTGGTGGCCACGATTCGCAGCCGCGTTCTGAAAGACGTCTCGCGGGCTGGATCACGACCCCTGAGGAATCATCGATGGATACTCACGAACCCCAGATCTCCCTCGATCTCCGCGAGGCGCGAACCGGGGGGCGTTCATGAGGAGCGGTGCACTGTCGGGTCAGCGCCCATCCATCGCCGGTACGGCGCTGGTGCCGTCGCCGACGCTGTCGGCGGGCCTGGTGCCCGCGCCTCGGCTGAGGCAGACGGTCGGCCGCGGTCGAGTTCGAGTCGTGGTGGTGGACGCCTTCGGGATGCCGCCTCAGTACCTTGCGCCTCTGCCCTCGGGCACCCGTGTCACGGAGGTGCGCTCCCTCGTCGATCCGTCGGGTGTCCGCGTTCTCTTCGCGCTCGAAGCGACGGGTGTCCTGCGCCGCCTGGTGCCGGGGCAGGAGGACTGGGACGAGGTGGCCCGCGGCATCCGCGGGTATCGTGCCGACGGTGACGACGGGCATGAGCCCGGTCCCGAGGTCGTGGCCGAGTCGATCCCCCGCCGTGCCCGCCCCGCGCGCGTGCGGACCGCGACGCTCCCGAACGGCCGCACCGCCGTCTACGCGCTCGGGGCCGACGCGCGGCTCTACGCCCGTGGCTCGACGTCCCGGCGTTGGCGGGTCGTCAGGGAGAACGTCGCCGCGTTCGATGTGTTGCCCCACGGCGCGGCCGTCGTGGCGAGCCGATAGCCCATGTCCGCACCCGCCGACACTCGCTCCCTCGATCGTCTCCTCGCCGCGCGCGACGCCGGCGGGGGTCATGCGGTGCTGCGGGTTCTGGCGGATCACTGGGACGAGCTGCGGAGCGAGCACCCGAGGGAACTTCTCCTCACCCTGGACGCCATGTCGGAGCAGGTGCTCCGCGGGAACCCGCAGCTGCGCCACTACCGCCGATATCTCGAGGACCATCTCGATCAGGCCACCGTCCGCGGGGTCTCCGGCGGCGGGCCGCTGCACCGACTTCGGTCGCTCACGCGGCATGCCGTCGCCGCCCGCACACTCGGACGGACGGCGATCGCCGCCCGACGCGTGGACGCCGCGCGCCACTTCCTGTCGACCCTTCCTCGTGACGTCGTGGCCGGGCTCGCGCCCTCGCTTCCGTCCCTGCAGTACGAGTGGGCGGCGACGTACGTGCAGGTCGGACGGTTCTCGGACGCGCTCGCGCAGTTCACCGACGCTCTGGAGTCGGCGCGTCGAGCGGGCGATCGCGGGTCGGCTGCCGCCTCGGGCGGTGGCGCGGCGCTGCTGTCCGTACTGGAGGGGCGCGGGCGGGATGCGTCCGCCGTCCTCGACGCGGTCGCTCCGGGGTCGGGATCGGACGTGGCGGATCCGTCGTCGGGACCGGGCCTGATCGCGCAGGCGTGGATCCACCTGGACCGGCTGGATCACACGCGCGCCTCCGCCCTGCTCGCCGGGGTGTGCATCGCCGACACCCCGGCGTATTGGGTGCCGTACTTCGTCGCCCGCATCTCGCTGGCCGCCGCGCGGCGGGAGGGGCGAGAGGCCCTCCTGGCCGACTTCGACGGCTTCGTCCACTCGCTCGCGGCGCGGGGCGCCGGATCCTCCGCGCACGCCGAGATGGTCGCGGCCGTGCGCCAGCTCCTGATCGTCCAGCTCCAACGGCCCGCGCAGAGCGGCAGCGAGCCCACGGCGGACGCGGCATCGGACCGTACGTGGCTCCTCCCGCAGTTGGAAGCGATCGTCCGGGCGCGCCATCTCGTCGACCGCGGGCGGGCGGATCAGGCGCGCAAGGTCCTGCCTCCCCTCCTCGAGGTCGACGAGTCCGTTCCGCGTGTCCTCATCCCCGCCCTGCTCCTGGCCGCCGAGATCGATCCCGGTCGGAACGTGGACGCGCACCTCCGGCGAGCCGCGCGGCTCGCGCTCTCGCACGGTCACTTCTCACCGTTCCTGAACAGCCCTCCGGAGATCCGTCGGCAGGCGGCGGATGTCGTCGCCGCCGGGGGAGAGGAAGAAATGGCCGATCGCATCCGGTCGCTCCCGCCCCGCACGCTCGTGCGAGACCCGGGTGAGCTGAGCGGACGGGAGATGGATGTCGTCGAGCTCGCGGTGGACGGGTTGAAGAACCTCGAGATCGCCGCCCGGCTCCACCTCAGCCCCAACACGGTCAAGTCGCACCTGCGCAGCGCTTACGGGAAGCTCGGTGTGTCGACGAAGAAGCACCTGGCCGAGCGCTTGGGCGCGCGGGCGTAGGTACAGGCGCCCGGTGACGGACGTGTCCGCAGGCGTCCCGCCGGTGACTTACTGAGACTGACGTGACACCAGGTGTCACGCTGGTCTCAGTGGGACCTAGCCCGTGAACACCGTCGCGGAGCGCCGCTCGTACCAGCGGGCCAGCTGCTCGCCGGCCTTCAGGACGTGCTCGCGCATCTCGCGGCGGGCGGCTTCGGCGTCGCCGCGCTCGATCGCGTCGATGATGCGGACGTGCTCCTGGAAGTTCTCCTCGCGGTGGCGGTCGTCGCCCACGAGCAGCTGAGCCGAGACGTTGCGGGGGAAGGTCTCGTTGATCTCCTCGATCGCGCGGGCGAGGCGCGCGTTGGCGGAGACCTGCGCGATCGTGTTGTGGAACACGTCGTTCTCGCGGCGGCTGGCGAGGGCCGGGTCGCTCTGGCCGCGCTCGCGCTCGACGGAGCGGTCGTACATGTCCTGGTTGGCCGCGCGGAGGCGCGTCACGTCGTTGCGCGAGATGCGCTCGACGGCGCGGGCCGCCGCGAGGGCTTCGAGCTCGGCGCGCACCTCGTAGGCCTCGCGCACCTCCCACGGCGCCGGCACGCGGACGACGGCACCGCGGTTGGGCAGCACCTCGATGAGGCCGCCGGTCTGAAGCTGGCGCAGCGCTTCGCGCACGGGGGTGCGGCTGACGCCGAAGTCGTTGGCAAGCTCCGCCTGCCGTAGCTGCGCGCCGATGGGGATGTCGCCGGACATGATGCGTTCCCGGATCTTGGCGGCGATCTCGTCGACGAGCGCGTGCCCCCCGGCCGCCGTGATCTCGGTTTCCCCCCGTGCGGCCATGGTGCCCCTCTCGGTCGATCGTGGTCGCGATCCCACGAGGTGCGAACCTAGCAGAACGGGTGACGGATGCCACGCAATCCACGCGGTACTGGCTCCCAGGCGAATGATTCGGGATCCAATATGCATCTGTTAGGATCCAAACATGACGACTCGAGAGGATGCCGGAGAGCTGCGCGCTCGCGTGCGCTCCCTGACCCTCGAGACCGCCGACGTGATGTCCGTGGAACTCGAGGGCATCGACGGACCGCTGCCCGAATGGACGCCCGGCGCCCACATCGACCTCGCCCTTCCCGGCGCCCCCGTCCGCCAGTACTCGCTGTGCGGCGAGCCCGGCTCGGCGCGCTACCGCATCGCCGTCCTGCGCGAGGAGCAGAGCCGCGGCGGTTCCCGAGCCGTGCACGAGCGCCTCCGCCCGGGCGACGTCGTGTCGCTCCGCGGTCCCCGCAATCATTTCGGCCTCGTCCCCGCCGACGAGTACCTGTTCCTCGCGGGCGGCATCGGCATCACGCCGGTTCTGCCCATGGTGCGCGCCGCCGCCGCGGCGGGCGTGCCGTGGCGGGTGCTGTACCTCGGTGCCTCGCGCACCCGCATGGCCTTCCTCGACGTCCTCGCCACGATCCCCGGGGGAGCCGTCGATGTCGTCGCCCGTGACGAGGGCGTCCGCGCCGACCTCGAGGCCGAGCTCGCGGCCCACCCGAACGCCGCGGTCTACGCGTGCGGCCCGGCGCGCATGCTCGAAGAGGTCACGCGCATCGTGCCCGAGGCATCCGGTCGTCTGCACCTGGAGTACTTCACCGCGCCAGTCGTGGAGTACGAACCCGGCGGGCCGTTCGCCGTGCGCCTCGCGCTCACGGGCGTCGAGGTGACCGTCGAACCCGAGCAGACCGTGCTCGAGGTGCTGCGCGGGGCGGGAGTCGAGGTGCTCTCCGACTGCGAAGAGGGCATCTGCGGCAGCTGCGAGACGGGCGTGCTCGAGGGCGAGGTGGAGCACCGCGACTTCGTCCTGACGGCCCAGGAGCGGGCCGCCAACGACTGCATGATGGTGTGCGTCTCGCGTTCGGCGTGCCCCGTCCTCGTCCTCCAGGCCTGACCCGCCCGGAACACCCACGAAACCGACCACGACAGAGCACGAGAGGCGACGGCGATGCTGAAGCAGGAAGACAACGAGAAGATCACCCGGTCCGGTCCCGGCACTCCGCTCGGCAACCTGCTGCGCTCGTACTGGCAGCCCGCCGCGCTCGTGTCCGAGATGCCGGGGGAGCGGCCGGTGAAGGCCGTCCGCATCATGAGCGAGGACCTCGTGCTGTTCAAGAAGCGCGAGGGCTGGGGTCTCATCAGCCGCTACTGCGCCCACCGCGGGGTCGACCTGTCGTACGGCCGCCTCGAGGAGGACGGCATCCGGTGCCTGTATCACGGGTGGCTCTACGACGGTGAGGGCAAGTGCGTCGAGCAGCCGGCCGAGCCCGAGCACAGCCAGTTCCTCGGCAAGATCCGCATCGCCAACTACCCGTGCGTGGAGAAGAACGGGATCATCTTCACCTACATGGGCGCGGGCGACCCGCCGCCGTTCCCGGACTACGACTGCTTCATCGCGCCGGAGGAGTACACCTTCGCCTTCAAGGGCATGTGGGAGTGCAACTGGCTGCAGGGCCTCGAGGGCGGCATCGACCCGAGCCACGTGTCGTTCCTGCACCGCTTCATTCAGGAGGACCCGCGCGAGATGTACGGGCAGCAGTTCGCCGAGGAGGTCGAGGGCACCGGCAAGAAGCTCTCGATGCTCGTGGGCGAGAGCTACCGTCCCGACATCGAGGTCGAGAGCGCCGAGCACGGCCTCCGCGTCTTCGCGCTGCGCCAGCTCACCGAGGACATCAAGCACGTCCGCGTGACGAACCTCATGTTCCCCAATGCCTTCGTCGTGCCGTTCGGCAACACCAAGGTGTTCACGCAGTGGCACGTGCCGATCGACGACGAGCACCACTACTGGTACATGATCTGGTACGACTTCGCCGAGGTCACCGACAAGGAGACCCTGCTGCAGCAGCGGCTCGAGGGCGTGACGCTGCCGGACTACCGGCCGATCCGCAACCGCGACAACAACTGGGGTTTCGACCCGCAGGAGCAGAAGGACCTCACGTACACGGGCATGGGCCTCGACATCAACGTCCACGACCAGTGGGCAGTGGAGAGCATGGGTCCGATCCAGGACCGCACGGTCGAGCGCCTCGGCGTCTCGGACCGCGCCGTCACCGCCAACCGCCGCCTGCTCCTCCGCGCGATCGATTCGTTCGCCGCGGGCGGGCGGACGCCCTCGCACCCCGTGAGCGACGAGGAGGCCGCGAAGCTCACCGGGCCGCTCGCGATGGACACGATCGCGGCCAACGACGCGTGGCAGGAGCGCTGGGTCCAGCGCGAGCAGGAGCGCCGCTCCGCCTCGCCGTGGGCCGCCCCGAAGGCGACCGCCGAGGAGACCGTCGATGCGTGAGCGCAACGTCGACGAACGCCCCGTCTCGGAGAGCGGCGGCGGCATCTCGGCGCGGCCGATGCTCGCGGCCGACCGGGAGGGCTTCGTGCACCGGCACGGGCTGTGGAGCGAGGCGAAGTACGCCGCCGCGGGTCAGATGCGCCGCGTCGTGGACGAGCTCGGCATCGACATGGTCCGCTTCTCGTTCGTCGACCAGCACGGCATCCTGCGCGGCAAGACCATCGCGCGCGGAGGACTCGCCGCCGCCCTCCGCTCGGGCGTGACGGCACCGAGTTCGCTGCTGCTGAAGGACACGTCGGGGCAGTCCGTCTTCTCGGTGTTCAGCGCCGAGACGGGCGTCGGGGTCGGCGGGTTCAGCGGCGCCGGCGACATCGTGCTGGTGCCCGACCCCACGACGTTCCGCGTGCTGCCGTGGGCGCCGGGGACCGCCTGGATCCTGTGCGACCTGCACTTCCCGGACGGCAGCCCCGTGCCGTTCTGCACCCGCACGATCCTCCGCAACGAGCTGACCACGCTCGCCTCGCGCGGCTACGACATGACCGTCGGCGCCGAGCTGGAGTTCCACGTCTTCCGCGCCGAGGACGCCGCCCTCGGCACCGAGCACGTCGGTGCGCCCGGCCGCCCGGGTGCCCCTTCGCTCGCGGCCCCGACCACGCGCGGATCGCAGCTGCTGCTCGAGGAGGGGCTCGACC
Source organism: Microbacterium sp. SLBN-111 (assembly GCF_049739645.1). NCBI lineage: Bacteria > Bacillati > Actinomycetota > Actinomycetes > Micrococcales > Microbacteriaceae > Microbacterium > Microbacterium sp. SLBN-111. Next base: position 786,865 of record NZ_JBMGQH010000001.1, on the reverse strand, counting down.
GCATGCAGCCCCTCGTCGACGCGCTGTACCGTGGGCTGACGCTGCTCGACCTGCCGCTGCGCTCGATCGAGCTGGAGTTCGGCCCCAGCCAGTTCGAGATCACGATGGAGGCCGGCTCGGCCGCCGAGATCGCGGATGCCATCGTCCTGTGCCGCACCGCCGTCCGGCGCATCGCCGCGGGCCTCGGGTATCACGCGACGTTCATGTCGCGCCCGCAGGGCGCCGAGGGCGCGTCCACCGGGTGGCACCTCCACCAGTCGCTCACCGAGCGGGCGACCGGTCGCGGCGCGTTCGTCCCCGACGCCCCTGGCACGACGCTGTCGCTGCTCGGCTCGGCGTACCTGGGTGGCCTGCTCGCGCACGCCGGTGCCGCGGCCGCGTTCACGACCCCGACGGTCAACGGCTACAAGCGCTACCAGCCGAACTCGCTCGCGCCCGACCGCATCGCGTGGGGCATCGACAACAAGGGCGCGATGGTCCGCGCCGTCGGTGGCGTGGGCGACCCCGCGACGCGCCTGGAGAACCGCTCGGGCGAGCCCGCGGCCAACCCCTACCTGTACATCGCGTCGCAGCTGATCAGCGGCGTCGACGGCATCGACCGGGGTCTCATCCCGCCGGCGCCGACCACCGACCCGTACCGCACGGACGCCCCGTCGCTCCCGGCCTCCCTGGGTGCCGCCATCGACGCGTTCGAGGCAGACGCGGTGTTCCGCGCCGCGCTCGGCGACGTCGTCGTCGACTGGTACGCGACCATCAAGAGGGCGGAGTTCGCCCGCTACCTTCGCCACGTCTCCGACTGGGAGCAGCGCGAGTACTTCGAGATCTTCTGAGGACCCCCATGAGCCTTCGCCCCACCGTCACCGCGCTGCCGGAGTACGAACCGTTCCTCCTCGGCAGAGAGTGGATGCCGCTCGGCGAGCGCCCCGCGCGCGCGGTGATCGACCCCGCCACCGGGGAAGTGCTCACGACCGTGGCCGACGCCACGGCCGCCGACGTCGACGCCGCGGTCGCGCTCGCCGTCGCGACGCACGCCGACCGCCGCTGGCGCGGGCTCGCGCCGCTCGAGCGCGCGCGGATCCTCAACCGGGTCGCCGATCTCATCGAGGAGCGGCTCGAAGAGCTCGCGGTGCTCGAGACGCGCGACAACGGCAAGCCGATCGAGCGCTCCCGCGCCGACACCGCGATGGCGGCGCGCACGTTCCGGCACTTCGCCGGGGCGCCGTCGCGCCTGGGCGGCACGGTCGTCTCGGTCGACGGCGGAGGGCACCACGTCTACACCGTGCAGGAACCGGTCGGCCCGGTGGCGATCATCCTGCCGTGGAACTTCCCGATCATGACCGCCGCGTTCAAGCTCGCCCCGGCGCTCGCCGCGGGCTGCCCCGTGGTCGCCAAACCCGCGGAGGACACCCCGCTCACGCTCCTGCGCCTCGGCGGCATCCTGATCGAGGCGGGCGTTCCCGCCGGAACCGTGAGCATCCTCACGGGCGACGGGTCGGTCGGCGCCGCGCTCACCGCGCACCCCGGCATCGCGAAGATCACCTTCACCGGCTCGACCGAGGTGGGGCGTCTGGTCGCCCACGCCGCGGCCGACGACTTCACGCGCGTGACGCTGGAGCTCGGCGGCAAGAGCCCGAACATCGTGTTCGAGGACGCCGACCTGGATGCCGCGGTCCTCACCGCGATGCGAGCGTCGTTCGGCCACTCGGGGCAGATGTGCACCGCGGGGAGCCGCCTGCTCGTGCAGCGCTCGATCCTCGCCGAGATGACCGAGCGGATGACGGCGGCCGTGGGCCGCGTCCCCGTCGGCGACGGCCTCGACGGCGGCATCACGGTCGGTCCGCTCGTGTCGGAGGAGCAGCGCGAGCGCGTACTCGGCTACATCCGCGCCGGTGTCGACGAGGGCGCGACGCTCCTCGCCGGCGGCGGGGTCCGCCAGCCCGGGTTCTACGTCGAGCCGACCCTGTTCGCCGGCGTCACCAATGACATGCGCATCGCCCGCGAGGAGATCTTCGGACCCGTCGTCGGCATCATCCCCTTCGACGACGAGGCGGATGCCATCCGCATCGCCAACGACACCGCGTACGGCCTCGCGGCGGGAGTGTGGACCCGGGACCTCGGCCGGGCGCACCGCATGGCGGCCGCGCTGGACGCCGGCACGGTGTGGATCAACACGTACAACCTGTTCGACCCGGCGCTGTCGTTCGGCGGCACGGGGGAGTCGGGGCTCGGCCGCGACCTCGGGGAAGAGGGCCTGCGCGGGTTCCTGGAGACCAAGAGCGTCGTCATCGCGATCCCGGAGGCCTGACTCGCATGCTCACCGTCCACGGCGTCTCGGGACCGATCGCCCCCGAGCAGCTCGGCGTCACGCTGCCGCACGAGCACGTCTACATCAACATGACGCGCACGACCCCGCAGGACGGCTACCTCGCGGTCGAGGAGGAGATGCTCGCCGAGCTGGCGCTGTTCCGCGCCGCGGGCGGTTCGACGCTCATCGACCTCACGAACGGCGAACTCAGCGACTACGCGGCGCCGTTCGGCGAGAGCGACGACATCACGGAGCTGCAGCAGAACCGGCGGACCGGGTCGCGCTCGATCGCGAACGTCCGGGCGACGCGACGGGCCGCGGAGGCCAGTGGCATCCAGGTCATCCTCGGGACCGGCCACTACTACGACACCTACCTCGACAAGGAGTGGTTCGACCGGACGCCGACGAACACCCTGGCCGACTTCCTCATCGCCGACCTCCTCGACGAGATCCCCGGCACGGGGGTGCGCGCGGGCGTGATCGGCGAGATCGCCTCGGACCTGTCGCACATCACCGCGGTCGAGGAGCGGTCGTTCCGCGCCGCCGCCCGCGCGGGACGCGAGACGGGCGCCCTCATCACGACCCACGCCGCGTCGTTCCCGACGGGCCTCGCACAGCTCGAGATCCTGACCGAGGAGGGCGTCGACCCGTCGCGCGTCGTGATCGGCCACGCCGACACGGTCAAGAGCGTCGACTACTCGCTCGAGCTGCTGCGTCGCGGGGCGTTCGTGGAGTACGACTGTCTGATGACCTGCCGCGTGGGCGGGACGCTCGTGCGCCACCAGATCGACCGGCGTATCGACTACCTCCGTCGCATCATCGACGCCGGCTACGCCGACCGGGTCCTCCTGTCGCACGACGTGTGCCAGCGGTCGCACCTGCGCGCGTACGGCGGCCCGGGATACACGTTCCTCTTCGAGGAGTTCCGGCAGATCGCCGTCGAATCCGGCATCGCGCCCGAGGTCCTCGACGCCATCCATCGCGACAACCCGCGTCGCGCCGTTTTCGGGGAGTGACCGATGCCCATCCACACCGTCCTGGGGCCCATCGACGCCGCCGACCTGGGCCGCACGTCGATGCACGAGCACCTGCTGAGCGACCTGCGCATCTGGGCGAAGACGCCCACCGAGCTGCCGCCCGAGGGTGTGCCAATGGGCCCGGAACTCATGGCGTACCTGCGCTGGAACTTCCTCTCGATCCCCGAGAACATCGTCCTGCACGACCCCGAAGTCGCCGCCGAGGAGTTGGCGCACGTCGTGACGTCCGGGGGATCGGGCGTCGTCGAGCTCACCCTCGACGGCATGGGCCGGCGTCTGGCCGAACTCCCCGAGATCTCCCGCCGCTCCGGCGTGCACGTCATGGTCGGGGCCGGGTTCTACGTCGAGCCGACGATGCCGGACGACGTCCGGACCGCCGACGTCGACACCCTCACCGAGCTGCTGCTGACGCAGCTGCGCGAGGGCATCGACGGCACCGGCATCCGCCCCGCCCTCCTCGGCGAGATCGGCACGAGCTACCCCGTGACGGATGCCGAGTGGCGCTCGCTCCGCGCCGCGGCGCGCGCCGGGGCCGAGACGGGGGCAACCGTCTACACCCACCAGTCGTTCCGCGGCATGGCCGGGACCGAGGTGCTCGAGGTGCTGGTCGAGGAGGGGATGTCGCCCGACCGCGTGATCATCGGCCACCTCGACGAGTACTGGGACCAGGCCTACCACCGCGACATCGCGCAGGCCGGGGCCGTGCTCGCGTACGACACCTTCGGGTCGGACTTCTACTACGGCGGAGCCGACCTCCGGAACCCGACGGATGCCGAGCGCCTCGACATGGTCGAGTGGCTGCTGTCCGAGGGCTACGGCGACCAGCTCGTCATCGCGCAGGACGTGTGGGCGCAGGCCAACCTCCGCCGCAACGGCGGGCGCGGCTACGACCACCTGTTCGCCCGCATCGGCCCCGCGATCGCGAAGATCGCCGGCGACCCGGCGGTCGCCGACCAGATCCTCATCCACACCCCCCGGCGGTTGCTCGACCGTCCGACGCTCTAGGAGCCCTCATGACCGACATCGCCCCCATCGGCCCCGCCCACCTGGTCGGCCGCACCGTCCTGATCGTCGTCGACATCCAGGGCGGCGCCGGCACCACCCCGCCCGAGGAGGGCGGGATCCCCGTGCTCATGGGCGGTCGCGCCGAGCGCCGCGAGCGCGTCCGCGCGCTCGTCGACAGCGCCCGCGCGGCCGACGTCCCCGTCGTGTGGATCCAGGAGGTGCACAAGCGCTCGCTCGTCGACATCGGGCGCGAGCTCGACGGCTCCGAGGGCCCGCACTGCATCGAGGGCGACCCCGACACCGAGATCGCGGCGTGGCTCGACCCGCAGCCCGAGGAGTTCCTCATCCGCAAGCGCCGCTACTCGGCGTTCTTCGGCACCGAACTCGAGATCGTGCTGAAGGCGTACAAGGCCGACACGGTCGTGCTCGTCGGCGGTCTCACCGACGTCTGCATCCACTACACCGCGGTCGACGCGCACCAGCACGACTACCGCGTGCGGGTCGTGACCGATTGCGTCGCCGGGTCCACGCAGCGCGCGCACGACAACGCCCTCGAAGCGGTCCAGTACCTGCAGCGCGACGCCCTCGTGACAGCGGCCGAGGTGACCGCGTCCTTCGACGCCGCCGTGGTGCCCGCGTGACGAGCGGCCTGCCCCGCGAAGCGGCGTACGTCGTCGTGGGCGGCGGTACGGCGGGGAGCGTCGTCGCCGCGCGCCTCGCGGAGGCGGGCCACGAGGTGCTCCTGCTCGAGGCCGGACCCGACTTCGGACCCGAGGGGGATCCGGCCTGGCCGGCGGACCTCCTCGACGCGACGCGGCTGGGCCGCTCGCACGACTGGGGGTACGACTCCGGCGACACCTACCCGTGGACGGTCGGGTTCGAGCGCGCCCGCGCCATCGGCGGCTCGAGCGACGTCAACGGCTGCACCCAGACGTGGGGGCACCGCCGCGACTACGACGCGTGGGCCGAGGCGGGCCTCACCGGGTGGACCGCGGACGACCTGCTGCCGCTGTTCCAGGAGGGCATGCGCCGCCTGCGCGTGCACCGCTTCACCGCCGATGAGCTCACACCCTGGCAGCACGCCTGGTACGACGCCGCCCCCGCGGTCGGGATGCCGCGGGTCGAGACGCTGAATGACCTCGACGAGGCGGCGGGCTTCGCGCCCGAGGACATGAACATCCAGGACGGGGTCCGCATCAACGCGGCCTTCGGGTACCTCGACCCTGTCCGCTCCCTCCCGAACCTCACCATCGTCGGCGAGGCGCTCGTGGACCGGGTCGTCGTCACGCACGGCCGTGCGACGGGCGTCGTGGTGCACCACCGCGGCGAGGTCGTCGAGGTCCGGGCGGGCACGGTCGTCCTCGCCGGCGGCGCCTACAACTCCCCGACGATCTTGCTGCGCTCGGGCATCGGACCGTCCGCGCAGCTCGCGCCGCTCGGCATCCCGGTCGTCCAGCACCTCCCCGGCGTCGGCGAGAACCTCCACGACCAGCCGTTCCTCCTCCTGAGCTGGGAGGGGTCCGAGCGGATGAGCGCGGGAATGGATGCCGCCCGCGCGGCGGGGTGGGCTCCCGACGAGCAGGCGATGGGCAAGGCCGCCTCCAGCGTCGAGACCGAGGCGTTCGACCTGCACTTCCTGCCGTACAGCCCCACCCACCGGGGCGACGAGAAGCGGTGGAGCATCGGGACCTCGGCGCTCCTCCCGCGCTCGCGCGGGTTCGTGCGGATCCGCAGCACCGACCCCGAGGCCAAGCCGATCATCGACCACCGGTTCCTCACCGACCCCGAGGGCCTCGACGTCGCGATGCTCATCGACGGCGCGGAAATCCTGCGCGACCTCGCCGCGACTCCCGCGCTCGCGCCGCTCGTGGGCCGCGAGATCCACCCCGGCCCCGACACCTTCACGCGGGAAGCGCTCGCGGCCCACCTGTACGCGCACCCCGACAACTACTGGCATCCGGTCGGAACGTGCCGGATGGGCGTCGACGGCGACCCGCTCGCGGTCGTCGACGCCCGCGGCCGGGTCCACGGCGTGGAGGGCCTGCGGGTCGCGGACTGCGCGATCATGCCCCGCGTGCCCCGCGCCACGACCGCCATGCCCGCCGTCGTGGTGGGAGAGAACATCGCCCGAATGCTGATCGAGGATGCCGCATGAGCCTGTCGCACCTGACCCGCCGTTCCGCGTCCGCCCTGGCGGAGGCGATCCGCCGCCGCGAGGTGTCGTCCGAGGAGGTCGTGCGCGCGCACCTCGAGCGCATCGACGCCATCAACCCGTCGGTCAACGCGATCGTGTCGTATCGCCCCGAAGAGGCGATCGACCGCGCGCGCGAGCTCGACGCGCTCCAGGCGCGCGGGCTCTCGATGGGCCCGCTGCACGGACTGCCGTTCGCGGTGAAGGACCTGATGGATGTCGCGGGGCTCCCCACGACGCACGGATCGCGCATCCACGTCGGCACGGTGGCCACCGCCGACAGCGTCATCTCGGGGCGCATCCGCAGTGCCGGGGGCGTCTTCGTCGGGAAGACGAACACGCCGGAGTTCGGTGTCGGCTCCCACACGTTCAACGACGTCTTCGGGATCACACGCAACCCGTACGACCTGTCCCGCTCGGCGGGCGGCAGCAGCGGAGGGGCCGCCGCCGCGGTGACCAGCGGCATGCTGCCCATGGCCGACGGATCCGACCTCGGCGGCAGCATCCGCAACCCCGCGTCGTTCGGCAACCTCGTGGGGCTCCGTCCGACCGCGGGCCGCGTCGCCTCGGCCCGGCCCGGCAACGCGTGGGACCCCGGTTCCGTCCTCGGCCCGCTCGCGCGCACCGTGCGCGACACCGCCCTGCTGATGTCGGTGATCTCGGCGCCGGAGCGTCGGGCGCCGCTGTCCATCGACGAGGATCCCGCGCTGTTCCTGTCGCTGCAGCCCCGGCCGTTCGCCGGCGCTCGTATCGCCTACAGCGCTGATCTCGGCGGCCTGCCCCTCGACCCGCAGGTGCGGGCTGCGACCGAGGCGGCGGCGCGTCTGGCCGCCGACCTCGGCGCCGAGGTCACCCCGGTCGACATCGACCTGTCCGAGGCCGACCTCGTGTTCGAGACGTTCCGCTCGCTGGAGTTCCTCGACGCGCACGGCGAGGAGGCCGCGGAGCACCCCGACCTCGTCAAGCAGACGCTCAAGGACGACATCGCGTGGGCCGGCGGCTTCACGGCCGAGACGATCACGCGCGCCGCCGGGGCCCGCACGCGGCTGTTCCGCCGGTTCCAGGCGCTGTTCGAGGACGTCGACCTGTTGCTCGCACCCTGTGTGCAGGTGCTGCCCTTCCCGGTCGAGTGGGAGTACCCGACCGAGATCGACGGCGTCGCGATGGACCGCTACTACGCGTGGCAGCGGTCCTGCAGCCGGATCACCGCGACGGCGATGCCCGCCCTGTCGCTGCCCTTCTCGTTCTCGACCGAGGGGCTGCCGATCGGCGTGCAGTTCGTCGGTCCGTACCGCGCCGACCGCACACTGCTGGAGTTCGGTCTCACCTGGGAGGGCGCGGCCGCCGACACGATGGCGCGCCGCCCGGCCCTGTAAACCACCGCCGCCCGAGGAGCCCCGCATGACCCCGTCCCCCCGGAACGACGCCCCCACCCTGCTGATCGCGCCCGTCCGCACGATGGACCCCGACCGGCCGCACGCCGAGGCGTTCGCGGTGCACGGGGGCCGTATCCTCGCGGTCGGCGACCTCGACGATGTGCGCGCGGCGCTCCCGGCCGAGTACGAGACCGAGGAGCTCGACGGCGTCGTGCTCCCGGGGCTCATCGACGCCCACCTGCACATGCAGCGCGGCGGCCTGAAGGGCAGCGAGCACGTCACCGCCGACGTCGACATCGACGGCTACATCGACGCGATGGCCCGCACGTTCGACGACGAGGACTGGACCGGCGCCGAACCGCCCACGCTCGACCAGCGCGTCGCCGGCCTCGACCTCGTGCAGCCGCTCTTCCACGCCCTGGGCTTCACCGGGATCGTCGACCCCGCCGTCACGCCCGACGAGATGCGCGGCTACCAGGAGGCGCACCGCCGCGGACGGCTCACCATGCGGACCGTCGCGATGCCGTACCTCGAGATCGGCTCGCCCGACACGCCCGACGTCGACGCCGTGATCGCCCACCTCGCGGGGACCGGGGTATCGACGGGCTTCGGCGACGACGTCCTGCGCCTCGGCCCGATCAAGGTGTACGCCGACGGCGAGGCACTCAAGGGCCAAGCCCTCCTGGATGAGCCGTGGGATGCCACCGGCTACCGCGGAGAGCAGCGGATCCCGGATGCCGAGTACGCCCGTCTCGTCGCGTTCTGCGCCGCGAACGGGTGGGGCGTCGGCACGCACGCCGTCGGGGGAGCCGCGATCGGGCTCGTCGCGCGGGAGTACGCGCGCGCCGGCGCCGCGGTCGCGGAGAACCGCTACCAGGTCATCCACGGCTACCTCGAGCCGAGCGCCGAGACGATGCGTCTGGCCGGGAGCGTGGGGACCGTGGCATCCCTCCAGCCCTCGATCATCTGGCACAACGGCGTCGGCCTGCGCGAGAAGCTGGGGGACCGCGCCGAACGCGCCAACCCCATGCGGTCGTGGATCGACGCGGGCGCGGTGCTCGCGCTCGGGTCGGACGGGCCGTACTTCGCCTTCGACCCCCGCCACCTCATGTGGCAGGCCGTGACCCGGCACGTCGCGAACGCGACCGAGCCGCTCGACCCGTCCGAGGCGATCACGGTCGACGAGGCGCTCGCCGGGTACACGACCGGCGCGGCGTACGCGAGTCTCGCCGAGCACGACCGTGGCATGATCCGCCCGGGCATGCTCGCCGACTGGGCGCTGTGGTCGGCGGATCCCGTGGATGCCGGTGTCGAGGCGCTCCGCGAACTGCGCGTGCGCCGCACGGTCGTCGGCGGACGCACCGTGTACCGAGCGGCCGGCGCGTGATCGAGACCGTCCTCGGCCCCGTCCCCGCGGAGGGGTGGGGACCGACGTCGACCAACGAGCATCTGCTCACCGACTCCCGCGGGCTCGCCCGCCCCCTCCCGGACGGCTCGTTCCTGGACGGTCCACCGCGTCTGGAGACGTGGGGCGACCTCCGCTGGAACTGGATGTCGATGCCCGACAACCTCACGCTCGACGAGCCGGGCGCGGCCGTCGAGGAACTCGCCGCCGCTCGAACCGCGGGCCTGCACGCGGTCGTGGAGGCCACGTCGTGGGGCATGGGGCCGCGGCACGCGGATCTGCCGGACATCTCCCGCCGCAGCGGCGTGCAGATCGTCGCGGCCTACGGCTCCTACATCGACAAGACCCTTCCGGCATGGTGGCGCGACCTCCACGAGAGCGAGATGTTCGAGCTCTTCCGGACGGCGCTGACGGATGCCGTGCCCGGGACGTCGTTCCGCGCCGGACTCCTCGGGCTCCTCGGCACGAGCGCGGAGATCACCGCGGCCGAGGGGCGAGCCCTCCGCGCCGCGGGACGCGCCGCCGCCGCGGCCGGAGCGTCGGTGAGCATTCGCCTGGATGCCGCCGCCCGCCGCGGCCCCGAGGTCGCCGGCATCCTGACCGCCGCAGGCCTCGCGCCCGAGCGCATCCTCTTCTGCAACATCGACAAGGTGCTCGACCTGCATTACGTGTGCGAGGTCGTGGACACCGGCGCGGTGGTCGAATTCGCGTTCGGCAGCGACCACTCGTTCGGCGGCGGGATCCGCGACCACACCGACCGCGAGCGCCTCGACTTCCTCGGCGCGCTCGTCGCCGCCCGCCCCGATGCCGCGATCACGCTCAGCTGCTCCGTCTGGACGAAGGGGCAGCTGACGCGCTACGGCGGCATGGGCTACGGCCACGTGCTCACGCGCATCGCCCCGCTCCTCGCGGGCCTCGGCGTCGACGACGCCCGCCTTCACGACATGCTCGTCGCGCGCCCCGTCGCGCTCCTGGACAGGACGGAGATCCTCTCATGACCCCCACCGACCCGCCCCTGCACCGACGGAGCGCGCGTGAGCTCGCCGCCGGCATCCGGTCCCGCGAGTTCTCCGCCGAAGAGGTCATGCGCGCGCACCTCGCGCGGATCGAGGAGCACAACCCCGCGGTCGCCGCGATCGTCACGATGGTGCCCGAGTCCGAGGCGCTCGCCCTGGCGCGCGAGGCCGACGCCGCCGTCGCGCGCGGCGACGAGCTGGGGCTCCTGCACGGTCTGCCGACCGCGGTGAAGGACCTGCTGGACGTCGAGGGGCTCCCCACCCGGCACGGCTCGCGGATCCACGCCGACGCGCCGCCCGCCCGCGCCGACGCGATGGTCGTCGGACGGATGCGACGCGCGGGAGCGCTCGTCATCGGCAAGACGAACACCCCCGAGGCCGGTCTCGGCACGCTGACGTTCAGCTCGATCGCCGACACGTGCCGCAACCCCTACGACCTCTCGCGTCACGCGGGCGGATCGAGCGGTGGGGCCGCGGCCGCGGTCGCGGCGGGGATGCTGCCGTTCGCGGACGGCTCCGACAGCGGCGGCAGCCTGCGGTATCCCGCGGCCTTCTGCAACGTCGTGGGCCTGCGGCCGACGCCCGGTCGCGTCGCGAGCGGACGGCTCGACAACGGCTGGACCGCCCACGGGGTGCTCGGCCCGATGGCGCGCACGAGCGACGACGTCGCCTACGCCCTCGCGGCGATGGCGGGTCCCGACCCGATGGCACCCCTGTCGATCGCGGAGGACCCGGCCGTCTTCGCCTCCCTGACGCCGCGGCATCCGGGGTCCGTCCGGATCGGGTGGAGCAGCGATGCGGGCGGAGTGCCGATCTCGGCCGAGGTCGCCGCCGTGCACGCCCGCACGCGCGACGCGCTCGCCGCCGCGGGGTACGAGATCGTCGACCTGGATCTCGAGCTCGCGGATGCCGAGGCCGCCTGGGAGACCGTCGAGATGTACAACTTCTTCGCCTCGTACCGCGGAGAGGCGGCCACCCATCCCGACCTCATGCGCCCCGACCTGCTGCGCAACGTCCGGCAGGGGGAGCGCATCACGGCGGCAGAGCTGGCCGACGCCCTGCGCACGCGCACCGAGGTCTTCCGCCGGACCGAGCGGCTGTTCGCCGACGTCGACGTCCTCATCGCCCCCGCGACGCCCGTCGTGGCGCCGCCGGCCGAGGTCGAGTGGGTCGAGCGCGTGGGCGACGCCGTCTACGATCGCTATTTCCGGTGGCAGATGCTCGCGAACCGCTTCACGGTCACGGCGCACCCGGTCGCCGTCACCCCGGCCGGATTCCACGGGCACCTGCCCGTGGGCATGCAGGTCGTCGGCCGCCACCGCGGCGAGGCCGAGCTGCTCTCGATCACCGCGGGGATCGAAGCGGTGCTCGGCCTGACCGCCCGCGGGCCGCTGGACTGAGCGACCTTTTACATCTCGGAAACATGCTTGGTACACAGCAGCGGATCCAATCCTGCAAAATTGGATCCAGTTCCACCCGAGATATATCCATGATCCTCCACCCGGCCGCCGCGCCCCGCACGCAACCCGAATGCGTCGTGTCCGGCCCACCCTTCCGCACAGCACGAGGAGTACTCCAGTCATGAAGATCCCGAACCGTTCCCGGCGGCTCGCCGCCACTCTCGCGGGACTCGCCGCGGTGAGCGTCCTCGCGGCCGGTTGCGCCGGCTCGTCCGACAGCGAGCCCGCTTCCTCCGGCAGCTCCGCGGCCCTCAGCGGTCAGGTCGTCTGGGCCGACTACGGCGGGCCGACGAACGAGAGCCGTCAGGTCTCCTACTTCGACAGCTTCATCGACGAGACGGGTGTCGACGTCGTCTCCACGAGCATCGAGGACTCGGTCTACAAGAGCGAGCTCAAGGGCGAGGCCGGCGACTACGACGTCTTCCAGGCCGGCATCTCCGACATCCTGCCGAACCTCGACAACCTCGCGACGGTCCCCGCGGACGCCCAGGGCAGCCTCCTCCCGGAGAACGTGCGTCCGTACTACATGGGCGGCTTCGTCTTCGGTATCGCGCAGGGCTGGCTGACCTCGACGTTCCCCAATGGCGGTCCGCAGAACTGGGCCGACTTCTTCGACACCACGAAGTTCCCCGGCAAGCGCGCGTGGCCCGGTGACCCGGGCTCGTACGACTCGTCCTACGAGATCGCGCTCCTCGCCGACGGCGTCAAGTTCGACGACCTCTACCCGCTCGACATCCCGCGGGCGGAGAAGAAGCTGAACACGATCCGCGACAGCCTCGTCTTCTACCAGTCCTACCCGGAGACGCAGCAGCTGCTCACCAGTGGCAGCGCGGCGATCGCCGTCACCGTGACTGGCCAGTTCCGCGCGCTGCAGAACGCCGGCCAGGACGTCACCGTCCAGTGGAACCAGGCCTTCGCGATCCCGTCGGGCTTCGTGTCGCCGAAGTCGTCGAAGAACCCCGACGCCGTCGCCGCTCTCGCCGCGTGGATGAACGACCCCGCGCGCCAGGCCGTTTTCACCCAGCGCACCGGGTACGGTCCGGTCAACCCCGCCGTCTTCGACGAGCTGCCCGATGACGTCAAGGCGCAGGTGGTCAACGCCCCCGACCACAAGAACCTGCTGTCGTACGGCGAGGAGTGGCGTGCCGAGAATGCCGACCTGCTGCTGAACTCGTACACCGCGTGGCTCGCGGGCTAAGTCCGACCCCCTAGGCGAAAGGCGTCTCCCCTCGCGGGGAGGCGCCTTTCCGTCGTTTCCAGGTGCGCTGTTACGCGCAGGAAACACGGCACGCCTACAATCGGATCCAGAACGGTTCACTTTGGATCCAAGCATCCGAATCCCGAGAGCCGTCTGCACGCGGGGAAACGCCCCCGCAATGTCGACCGAGGAGCATGTGCGCGTGAGTAGTGCGAGCGTGGCCACCAGGATCCCGCGGGTGCGTTCCGCCCGCGCGGGAGACCGAGGATTCAGTCGGGCGGAGGTGCGGTGGCTCATGTGGCCGCCCCTCGTGTTCTTCGCGATCGCGCTCGGCGTCCCGATGATCGCCCTCGTGGCGATGTCTTTGGAGGGGGGCGGAGCCGCGTACGCCGGGATGTTCGACGTGCCCGCGTTCCTCAGCTCGCTCGGCCGTACCGTCGTGATCGCCCTGGTCACGATGATCCTGACGATGATCCTCGGTGCCGCCTACGCCCTCGCCATGGTCGCCTCCCCGGCCTGGCTCCGCGCGCTGCTGCTGGTGGCGCTCATGCTGTCGCTCTGGACCTCGGTCATGGTGCGCTCCTTCGGGTGGGTCCTGCTCGAACTCCCCAAGGGAGCGATCCACTGGTTCCTCGGGCTCATCGGGCTCGGTGACCAGCCGGTCGAGATCTACCAGACCGTCGCGGGCATGTACCCCGCCATGATCGCGGTCATGCTGCCCTTCGCCGTCCTCCCTGTGATGAGCGCGCTGCAGTCGATCGACAAGGAGCAGCTGAACGCCGCGACGATCTTCGGTGCCGGCCCACTGCTGACCTTCCGCACGGTCACCTGGCCGCACATCGTGCCGTCGATCATCAGCGGCGGCGTCCTCGTGTTCGTGATGTCGCTCGGCTTCTACGTCACGCCGCTGCTCCTCGGCGGCCCCGCGAACATGACGGTCTCCGGAGTGATCAACGCGCAGATGAGCAAGGCCGACCGCCCCGACCTGGCGGCCGCGATGAGCATCCTGCTCGTGGGCGGGACGATGCTCATCTACCTGGTCGCCGATCGCCTGTTCAAGGTGAGCGAGAAGTGGGGCTGACATGACGACCACCGTTGCCCGCAGCCTCGGCGCCTGGCGCTTCCCCGTCATCGTCGTCGCGCTCCTCGCGAGCCTGCTGCTGATCGTTCCGTTCCTGATCCTCGTGTCCACGTCGTGGACCGAGGGGAGCTTCATCCTCTTCCCGCCCGACGGCTTCTCGCTGCAGTGGTACGAGAAGGTCCTCGGCAACCGCCGCTGGATGAACGCGTTCACGTTCTCGCTGTGGGAGAGCGCCGCCGCGACGCTCATCGCCACCGTCCTCGGCACGCTCGGAGCGGTCGGCCTCACACGGGTGCGGCGCCGCGCTGCGCAGCGCTGGATCCGCACGCTCTTCATCGTCCCGATCGCCCTGCCCCCGATCGCGTACGCGGTCGGCCTGTACGGTGCCGGCTCGGAGTTCTCGTTCCTCCGCGGCTCCGTCCTCACGCTCGTCCTCGGGCACGCGCTCCTCGCGCTGCCGTACGTGTTCGTCATCGTCTCCGGCGGCGTCGCGCGCATCGACCCGGCGCTCCGCCCGGCGGCGTGGACGCTCGGCGCCCGCTGGCCCCTCGTGCTGTGGAAGATCGAGCTGCCGGCGCTGCTGCCCTACATCCTGTCGGGGGCGCTGTTCGCCTTCATCGTCGTCTTCGACGAGGTGGTGCTCGCCGTGTTCCTGCTCCCGCCCGGGGTCCAGACGCTGCCGCTGAAGATGCTCAGCGCGGCCTCGGAGGCGTTCTCGCCCGAACTCACGGCGGCATCCACCCTCGTCTCCGTCCTCGCGATCGTGGTGCTCGCGATCGTCCCGCTCGTCATCGGTCGCGGAACGCGCCGGGCGGGGGCGCGCCGCGCCCGCGCCGCCGCGGTCCGCCCGGAAGGAGTCATCGAATGACCATCGCCCTCTCCATCACCGACGTCGAGGTCACCCTCGGCGCCAACCACGTGCTCAAGGGCGTGTCCCTGGACGTGCAGCCCGGCGAGTTCGTGACGCTCCTCGGCGCGAGCGGCAGTGGCAAGTCGACGCTGCTCAACGTCATCGCAGGACTCCAGTCGGTGGATGCCGGACACGTGGCGTTCGACGGAAAGAACGTCGAGCGTCTCGCCCCGCAGAAGCGCAACGTCGGCGTCGTCTTCCAGTCGTACGCCCTGTTCCCGCACCTCTCGATCGGCGAGAACGTGGCGTTCCCGTTGTCGGCCGCACGCCGACCGCGCGCGGAGAGGCGCAAGGTCGCGGAGGAGATGCTCGCTCTGGTGCAGCTGCCCGGCATGGCCGACCGCTCGCCGGCGTCCCTCTCCGGCGGACAGCGCCAGCGCGTGGCCCTGGCCCGCGCACTCGCCGCGAACCCCGGCATCCTGCTCCTCGACGAGCCGATGGCAGCCCTCGACAAGCAGCTGCGCGAGCAGATGCAGGTCGAGATCACCCGCATCCAGCGTCAGGTCGGGATCACCACGGTCTCGGTCACGCACGACCAGACCGAGGCGCTGACGATGTCGGACCGCGTCGCGATCATGCACGAGGGCCGCCTGGTCCAGGTCGCGACCCCCGAGGATCTCTACCGTCGCCCGGTGAACGCGTACGTCGCGAGCTTCCTCGGCGAGGCGAACCTCCTGCCCGTCTCGGACGGTGCGCTCATCGACGACTCGACGGGACAGATCGTGGATGCCACGGCGGTCCTGCGCCCCGAGGACATGACGGTCCTCGCGCCCGAGGAGGCCGCGACGGCCTGGGCCGTCGAGGGCACGGTGCGGCTCGTGAGCTTCCAGGGCTCGCGCTACCGCCTCGAGCTCACCACCGCGTACGGCCGAAAGGTCGTGGCGTCGCTCTCCCCGTCGACCGACCTGTCGGCCCTCGCCGTGGGATCCGTGGTGCGCCTGGCGTGCCGCAACCCCGAGCGCGTCCACCTCATCGAGGCCGTCGCGACCGCGGCGATCCCCGTCCCGGTGTGAGTCCCGCCCCACTTCTTCTTCCCCCCACCTCAGGAGTTCCCGTGATCATCGACGCCTACAACACGACCCAGGACGTCCGCGGCCGGTCCGACTACCTCACCGGCGCACGCCCCGGTGAGGAGCCGCCGGCCCACGTCCCGTTCGATCCGCAGCGGATCCTCTCGCGGATGGATGCCGCGGGCGTCGACATGGCGATGGTGTGCTCGCTCGCGCAGCGCATCGAGAACGACTTCATCATCGGGCTGCAGGACGCCCACCCCGACCGCTTCATCGGGTTCGGGCAGGTGATGCCGCAGGCCGATGACGCGGTCGAGGAGATCCAACGACTGGCGGATGCCGGCATCCGGGGTCTCAAACTCCACCCGAGCATGCACGGGTACCACGTCGCCGACCACGGTCTGCTCGACCCGGTGTTCCGCGCGTGCGCCGCGAACGGCATGGCGGTTATCATCAACGCGCTCGACGACGCCTTCTGCGCGCCGTTCTCGATCGAGGAGATCGCGAAAGACCACCCCGATGTGCCGACGATCATCGCGCACATGGGCGCGGTCTGGAACGTGCCCGAGGCGATCATCGTGGCCGAGCGCCGCGAGAACGTGTACCTCGAGACCTCCGCGACCCTCATGGCCGACGTCAAGCGCGCGTACGCGCGGCTCGGGCCGGAGAAGATCCTCATGGGCTCGGAGTGGCCGGGGTCGGACTTCGACCTCGAGCGCATGAAGATCGCGAAGGCGATCCCGGATGCCGCCGACCGCGCGCTCGTCGAGGGCGGCAACTACGCGCGCATCATGCGTATCGCGGTGCCGGTGTGACTTCACGGCCCCCGCTCGTGCGTCCCGCCGACATGTCGGACGCGGATGCCGAGCTGCTCGAGGCTGCGCGGACCCAGCTCGACGCGGTGTACCGCGCGGGGCGGCACGAGGTCGTCGCCGCGTTCCGGCTCGCCGACGGGCGGATCGTCACGGGCGTGCACGTCGACGGGTCGGCGCGGCGGTCCGCGGTGTGCGCCGAGGGCGTCGCCGCGGGCAACGTGATCGCGGCCGGCGGGACAGTGATGGCCGGGGTGAGCGTGCTGCGCCGCCCCGGCGGCACCGAGCACGTGATCGAGCCCTGCGGCGTGTGCGCGGAGCTGCTCACCGACTACTGGCCCGACGCCCGCGTCTGGATCACCCGCGGCGCCGACACCGTTGCTGTGGCCATGAGCGACCTGCTGCCGGCGAAGCGTCTGCGCGGCTGGTGAGCGGGCGCCGGCACGCCGCGGCGACCGACCACCTGCTCCGACAAGAAAATCAGCCCGAGCCGTGAGGCGAGCGGGCTGATCGTGATGAGCTCAACATAGCAGCGTGGTTCCGTGCGGGGAGTCCGCGCGCGCAGTCAGGCGGCAGGATCGCGGGGCTCCACGGCATCCGTCCGGGTCCGGGGTGAGTCGTCGCGCGTGAAGATCGTCAGGACGGCCAGGGCCACCAGCTGCAGCCCGGCGACGAGGAGGAACGCCCACATCGAGGGGGCGACGGCGATCACGGCGCCACCGATCACCGCGCCTCCGCCGTAGCCGATGCTCGTGAAGCTCGAGAAGAGGCCCACGCCCAGGGCGCGGTTCTCGGGGTGTAACCCGCGTGTGGCGAGCATCGTCAACGACGGGTAGAGCGGAGAGAACCCCACGCCGATCAGCGCCGCGCCCACGGACGCGACCCAGAAATCGGTCGCCAGGGCGAGGGTGATCAAGCCCGCAGTGAGGGCGACGAGCGAGATCGCGGTCGCCCGCAGCGGACCGAGCCGGTCGGGCAGGTTCGCCAGGAACAGGCGCGCGACGATCACCGACACGGCGAAGACGGCGAACACGGACGCCGCCCCGGTGATCCCCGTCGCCGGGATGCCGGCGGCGGAGAGGTGCACGATGAGGAACCCGAGCATGAGTCCCTCGCCGCACCACGCCGCCGCCGCGACGACGCCGGGGCTCCACACCGCCACGAACGCCCGCCACAGGGCCCGGAGACCGCGCGGGCGGGGAGCGGCGTCGGAGCGCGGCGCGGGGCGCGGCACGCGGGGGAGCGCGAGGATGAGGAGGCCCGTGGCGAGCTCGAGGCCGGCGCACACGAGGAACACCGTCCGCGGATCCGCGACCGCGTCGACCGCGGTGCCGAGGGGCGGGCCGAGTGCAAGTCCGATCCAGACGCTGAGGCCGTAGATGCTCAGCGCCTTCCCGCGCTGTCCCGGTGCGGCCATGGTCACGAGCCACGCCATGAGCAGTGTGACCGCGGCCGACCCGCCGAGACCGAACAGGAGGCGGCTGAGACCCGCGCCCCACACGGTCGGGACGCTCACGAGCAGCACCATCGCGGCGGTCGCGACGGCGCTGCCGATCACCGCGACGAGACGGTAGCCGAAGCGGTCGCCGAGCACGCCCGCCACCGGCATCGACAGCATCGAAGCCACCGCGGCGAGCGAGATGAGCGCACCGGCGAGCTCGGTCCCGCCCCCGAGGACGTCCGTGACGTAGACGGGGATCAGGGGCGTGCTGGCGGAGTTCGTGATGCCGCCGAGCGTCGATGCGGCGAAGATGAGCCAGAACGGCACCGTCCGCGTGATGTCCCGCGCGCCGTTCATGCGCTCAGGGCGTCGGGCGCGCACTCCAGGCTGAGCCACAGTTCGAAGCAGTTGTTGCGCGACAGGCTCGTCGCCCCGATCGAGGCGCGGCCCACGCTCCCGACCTCGTCGCCGAAGACGTCGAGGAAGAGGTCGGTCGCGCCGTTGGAGACGAGGTG
The DNA here is from genome assembly GCF_049739645.1 of Microbacterium sp. SLBN-111. Lineage (NCBI taxonomy): Bacteria > Bacillati > Actinomycetota > Actinomycetes > Micrococcales > Microbacteriaceae > Microbacterium > Microbacterium sp. SLBN-111. The sequence goes on along the minus strand of NZ_JBMGQH010000001.1, from coordinate 768,103 downwards.
CAGGTCCTCGAAACCGGGCGGGCAGACCACGAAGCACAGCGCGCGCGAGAGGCTCACGACGTTGTCGAGCGAACCGACGGCGTACCGGATCATGCCGAGGGTGTGGATGGCAGTGAGTCGCGCGGACGCGTAGCCCTCCTCGACCGTGACGTCCACGCTCACGACACCGGGGTTCAGCCGGTCGCCCGCCCGGTTCTCGGGTGTGAGTCCCGCCAGCTCGATGAGCGAGCCGATGCGGTGGAACGGCTTCATCCGGCCATAGCGGATGCCGAAGGGCGGGTCGCTGTAGTCGGGGATCTCGAGTCCGAGTTCACGTACGCGTGCTTCTGCCGATGTCATCTCGCGCCTTTCGTCGGTTGTATCCTATCTCACAAGAAATGGATCCATTGAGACGAGGAGACCCCATGGCGTGGAGTGCGGAGCAGCGTGTCAAGGAAATGGGGCTGGTGATCCCGGACTACTCCGATCCGCCCTACGGCGAGCGCTACGCCACGATGAAGGCGTTCCACCACCTCGGGCGCACTCTCACGATCAGCGGCATCACGCCCGAGGACCGCCAGGGCAACAAGGTGTTCCCGGGGCGCGTCGGTGAGACCGTGACGCTCGAGCAGGGCTACGAGGCCGCGCGGTACGCCGCCATCAACGTCCTCGGGCTCATCCGTTTCGCCGTGGGGTCGCTCGACGAGGTGTCGGCCTTCATCCGCACGCTGACGTTCGTCTGCGTCGCCCCCGACTTCACGGATGTCAACCTCGTCACGAACGGCGCCGCCGACCTCTTCGTCGAGGTGTTCGGGCAGCGGATCGGTCGCTCCACCTCCGCGGGGATCGGTGTGACGAGCCTGTCGGGCAACAACGTGTTCGAGATGGTCACGGTCGTCGAGACCCGGCATCCGGCCCCGGAGGTCGACGATGAGGATTGACACCCACCTGCACCTGTACGCCGACCCGGCGCAGGGCCTCCACGACCTCACTGCGTACCCGATCGTCGAGTACGGCGAGAAGCCCGACGTGACCTTCGCCGGGCTCGCGGGCACCGTCGCGGACGCGCTCGCGACCCTCGAGGCCGAGGGGTTCGACTACGCCGCGGTGCTCGGCAGCTTCGAGCTGCCCGACCTTCCCCACCCGCCCGGCGGGGCGGACTACTGGCCCGCGGTCCCGCTGCACGCCGCCCTTCGCGACGAGCTCGTCGCCTACAACCGGTGGCTGTGCGACGTGGGGGCGCAGCACACGCGCCTGCTACCGTTCCTCGCCGCCAACCCCGCGGTCATGACGTCGGGCGAGGTGTACGCGCACTTCGCGGAGATGTTCGGCGATCACGGTGCGCGCGGGCTGAAGCTGCACCCGATTGCCATCCGCACGTTCCCCGACGACCCGGGTCTCGCCGGTGCGTACGACGCGCTCGAGGAGGCCGGTGCCCCGGTCGTCTTCCACGGCGGCCCCGACGTCCGCGGCTTCGGCTGGGCCGACCCGAAGCGCATCGCCGCGGTGGCCGGGGAACGTCCCGGACTGGCGGTCGTCATGGCGCACCTGGGCGGTGCGGCCTGGCGCGACGTCGAGGCGCTCGCCGAGGCGCAGCCGACCCTGCGCTTCGACCTGTCCGAGATCGTGCACTGGATCGGCGCGCCGCTGGCGCCGACGGCCGCGCAGGTCGTCGCCCTCGTCCGCGCCATCGGCGTGGAGCGGGTCGTCCTCGGGTCGGACTTCCCCTGGTACACGCCGGGGGCGACGGCGGCGGTGGTCGAGGAACTCCCCGGGCTCTCGGCATCCGAAGCTGCCGCGATCATCGGCGAGAACGCCGCGCGCCTCCTGCGCCTGGGCTGACCGGCCCCGGGCTGTCGCTGCACAACTCCCGCAGTTCCGGCGTCGGATGCCGACCCGGGGTGGTTGCGGCGAGGTTCCGCCGGAGTTGTGCCGGACGGCGGCTCCGGCCCGGGCTTCACGCCCGCTGACCGGTCCCGGCCGCACCGGCTGCACAACTCCGGCGTCCCCGCCCCGGGGCCCCGCCGCGGATCGCCGAGGGGCGGTTTCGCCGGAGTTGTGCAGGCAGCCCGGCGCTCAGGCTGCGGGCTTGTAGACCACGTACAGCTTGCGGACCGGCTCGATGACGGTCCAGACGCCGGTCCAGCCGATCGGGAAATACGCGGCGCTGCCGGCGGTGAGCTCGACCGCCTCCTCGCCGTCGCGCTGCACGGTCATGCGGCCCGCGAGGATGTGGACGATCTCGCCGCGGGTGAGGAACTCCCAGCGCGACGTGCCGGGGTCGCTCTCCCACACGCCGGAGATGATCGTGCGGTCGTCGTTCACGAACTGCACCTTGCCACGGACGATGATCTCGCCCGACAGCGGTTCGGCGTTCGGCGGGGCGAGGGGTTTGGCCTCGAGCTCGGCGGGATCCAGTTCGGCGGGTCTCATCACGAAAGTCATGTTTGGATCCTAAATGGGCCAGAATGGATCCGCAATGAAGGGAGTGCGCATGATCGAGACCGTCCTGGGCCCCGTCCCGGCCGCGACACTGGGGCCGACGTCGATGCACGATCACGTGCTCGCGGACTCCGCGCGCCTGCAGCGGCCGGGCGAGCAACCTCCGCCCCCGGGGCCTGCCACCGTGCGGCCCGAGACGCGCGACTATCTGCGCCGCAACATGCTCGCGTTCGCCGACAACCTGCGCCTGGACGACCCGGATGCCGCGGTCGACGAGCTCCGCGCGGCGGCGGCCGCGGGCCAGCGCGCGCTCGTCGAGTGCACGTCGTGGGGGCTCGGCCCCGACCACGCACGGCTGCCCGACATCGCCCGGCGGTCCGGGATGACGATCGTCGTCGCGTACGGCACGTACATCCGCGCGACGCTGCCGCCCGAGATCGCCGCCCTCGACGAGGACGGACTCCACGCCCTCTTCTCGGTAGCCCTCGAGGACGCGGTGCCCGGCACGGACTACCGCGCGGGGCTCCTCGGCATCCTGGGCACCACCGCCGGACTTCCCGGGGCCGAGCGCGGGATGCTGCGCGCGGCCGCCGCGGCCGCCGCGGCCGCCGGGCGGGCCGGCGCGAGCGTCTCGGTGCGGCTCGACCCCGACGCGCGCGACGGCGTCGCGGTGCTCGACGAGCTCGGCCGAGCGGGCCTACCCGTGGAGCGCGTGATCTTCACCAACGCGGACGAGTTCCTGGATGCCGCCTACTGGCGCGAGCTGTCGGACTCGGGCGCGACGCTCGAGATGTGCTTCGGGACCGAAGACGTGCACCTCGGTCGGGTCCACAACCCGACGGACGCGGAGCGCGCGCGCTTCTTCGTGGATGCCGTGATGGCGCGGCCGGACGCCCGGTACGTGCTCGGGCAGTCGGTGTGGACCAAGGCACAGCTCGCGAGGTACGGCGGGCACGGGTACGGCCGGCTGCTCGGGGCGATCGTGCCGGAACTCCGCGAGTATCTCGGCGAGGAGCGGGTGGAGCAGATGCTCGTCGACGAACCCCGGCGCCTCCTCGATCGCGGAGCGGGGCGCCCCGACGCCTGAGCGGCATCCGGGCGCCCCGTGCGCGGATCAGACGACGTTCGCCGTCTCCGCCGGAAGAAGGAGCGTCGGGGCGGGGGCGGCCTCGCGTCCCTCGAACGGCACCGGCTGGCAGACGAGGTAGTAGTCGCCCGGCTCGGTGTCGGCGAGGTTCGCGTTCTCCAGGATCACGACGCCGGCGTTGCACAGGATGACGTGCGTGGGCCACTCGACCGTGTGGTCGGGGGCTTCCATCGTCATGTAGTCGTTCGCGGCGAAGACGACGCCGTGGTCGACGAGCCACTGCGCGCCCGACGGCCCCAGCCCGACCCAGGTGGCGCTCTTCTCGTTGCGGGTCAGGGCGTCGATGGAGTTGCGCGTCTTGAAGAGCACGCGCGTCGCGCCTTCCGCGCCCGCGGCGATCAGGTCGGCGTCGGTGATCTCCTTCTCGACGTGCCGCAGGTCCAGCACGCGCGCGAGGCCGACGGTGTGGCTGAGGGGCAGCGAGTCGACGGTCGTCCCGCCGGGCACGAAGTGGCTCGGGGCGTCGACGTGGGTGCCGGTGTGCGCACCGATGAGCCAGCGAGACACCTCGCTCGGGCTGGTGTCGGAGATCTCCTCCACCATCTCGTACGTCGGTCGGCGGCCCCAGTGCAGCATCTCGGGGTGGACGGGAATGCTCAGGTCGATGATGGTCACGAGGAGCACCTTAGCGTTCGGGATCCGATCTGCGCATCTTTGGATCCATAAATCATGCGGACACCTCGACCTCTTCGCTCTCCGACGCCTTGCGCTCGGCGGCGAGGTCGGCGAGGACCGCCGCCTCCCGGTCGAGCTCGGACTCGCGACGCGGGACCGCGAAAGCCAGCGCGACGTACGTGCCGAAGCCGACGAGCGCCGCGACGAGCGTGGCCCAGCCGTCGAAGTCCGCCCCGATCAGGTCGTTCGGGATGTACAGGATGTCGTTCGGCACGCCGTACAGCGTCGGGGTGAGGGCGAGCAGGATCATGCGGACGACGAAGCCGACGGCCATCGCGCCGAGCGCCGCGACCGTGCCCGGGCGCTTCCAGAACACCCCGATGACGAACGGCGCCGCGAGGCACGCGAGCATCAGGTCGAAGGCGAGGGTGAGCAGGATGCCGGTCTGGCTGACGCGGATCGCGAGGAAGGCGCCGGCGATCACGAACGGGATCATCGCGAGGCGCGTCCAGCGCAGCAGCGGGTCGGGACCCGTTCCGGTGTGCCGGCGGACGGTGAAGATGTTGCGGACGGCGATCGCCGACGTCGCGAGCATCGCACCCGAGGCCGTCGAGAAGGAGGCCGCGACGATGCCCGAGAGGACGAGGATCGCGATGATCGGCGGCGCGTAGTCGCCGAGCAGCTGGTAGAGCACCGGGCCGTTCTCGACCGAGAGGCCGAGGGCCGACGACACGCTCAGCGACACGATCGCGAACACGGATCCGATGGCGGCGGTCAGGCCCGCCGCGACGAAGCAGGAGCGCTGCGCGACCGTCGGGCTCTTCGCGCCGAAGATGCGCTGCATGAAGTCGATCGCGACGATGTCGCCGATCGCGAGCGAGATGAGCGTCGCCCAGTTGATCGGGGCTCCGGCGGCCGGGTCGGTGAGCTGCTGGAGGTCGAACGGTCCCATGCCCTCGGGGATGACGATGCCGTACGACACCGCGACCCACGCGAGCAGCACGATGGCCGCGATGACGGTGATCGTCGTCTGGATCGCCGCGGTGTAGGCATCCGAGAAGAGGCCGCCGGCGACCGTGTACGCGAGCACGAGGGCGACCGCGAGCACCACGCCCCACGCGTACGGGATGTTCGCGAAGCGCTCGAGCAGGAACCCGCACGCGACGAGGTTGCCCGCGAGCAGGAACGTGAACGACACGATCATGAGGACGGATGCCAACAGCTCCACGGAGCGTCCGTACCTGAGGCGGAAGAAGTCGCCGAGCGTGAACAGCTTCATGGCGTTCATGCGCTTGGCGAGGAAGAGCCCCGTCAGCAGGAGGCAGATCGCGAGGCCGATGGCGAGCGACGCGCCCGACCAGAAGCCGAACTGCGAGGTGAGGTCGGTGTTGCCGACGGTGGCGTTGGCGTCGACCGCGGCGGCCGTGAGGCTGACGGCGACGAGGGGGACGCCCAGGCGGCGTCCGGCGACGAGGTAGTTCGCACTGTCTCCGTCGACCTTGCGCGCGACGACGATGCCGACGACGAGGATGAGGACGACGCTCAGCGCGACTCCGAAGATGATCATGGCGGGCTCCCGGCGATGAGGGGCGGTTCGGGTTTCTGTTGCTTGACAGAAACGATCCGCTCGCCGAGGTCGCGCGTGGTTTCGGCTGTGTAAAAGGCGCGTGAAATCGCCCGCGATGTGGGGGCGACCCGCGGTCCGCGCTGCGCCGGGGTTCGCGAGACCGCACGCTGCTGACAACTCGGTTGCGGCCTGCAATGGGTTTGTCGGCTGGGTGCAGCCTCGCGGGCGAGGTGCCCCTGCGGGTCGCGCAAGATGTACATCTTGAGGCAAATCGGCGATAATAGACGTATGAGCCACGTAGCCATCAGCGACGCCCGAGGGCGTCTCGCCGCGATCGTCGACGATGCGCGCACCGAACCGGTGTATCTCACGCGCCGCGACCGCCCCGTTGCCGCGGTCGTGGATGCCACGCAGTTCGAGCGGCTGCTCGAGGATGCCGAGGAGCTCGCGGACATTCGTGCGGTCGATGCGGCGTGGGAAGAGGCCGATCGGTTGGGCGAAACGCCCGTCCCCTGGGACGACGTCAAGCGCGACCTCGGTCTGATTTCGTGACCTATCGGATCCAGGTCCTCCCGTCAGCGGTCCGTGCCATCCGGAAGCTCCCCCCGGAGGCGAAGCGTCGCATCCAAGCCGTCATCGAGCTGCTCGCGGACGAACCGCGTCCGCCCGCGGCGAAGAAGTTGACGGCCCGCCCCGAGTGGCGGGTGCGCACCGGCGACTACCGCGTGCTCTATCGCATCCAGGACGACGTGCTCACCGTGGTGGTCGTTCACGCCGGCCATCGCCGCGAGGTCTACGACAAGTAAGTCGGCGTCAGCCCAGCGCCGACAGGACCCCGGGCCCCAGCGCGGCCGCGCGCTCGCGCGTCGCGGCGTCGAGGTCGAGGACGCGCAATGCGGCGGCGGCGATGGTCGTGGCATCCAGGGTCGCCGTCTGTCCGCCCTTGCGCTGCAGGATCACGCTCTCGACCAGCGCCAGCACGAGGGAGGCGCCCGCAGCCGCGGTCTCGGGCGCGACGCCGCACGCGGCCACGAGCGTGCGGTAGGTCGTCTCGAGCTCGCTGCGGCGTTCGCGGAACGGCTCGAAGGCCGCGTCCGACACCTCGGGCAGCAGGTACAGGCCGCCGGTGTTGTGCGGGGCTTCGGCGAGCAGCGTGACGTCCGCGACGCACAGCGCCCACAGGCGCGCGGCGGGTTCCTCGTCGCGCGCGAGGAGCTCGGCGGCGACGTCGAGCGAGGGCTGCACGGTGTCGAGCAGCAGCGCAAGGAGGATGTCCTGCTTCCGCGCGAAGTGGTGGTAGAGCGTCGCCTGACGGATGCCGGCGGCCTCGGCGATCGCGTGCGTGCTGGCCGAGGCGTACCCGCGCGTGCCGAAGAGGGCGGCCGCGGCGGCCAGGACGTCGGCGCGCGTGCCGAGTCCGGTGGGGGAGGAGCCGGATGCCCGGGGTCGTCCGGTTCTCGTCGGCGCCATGCCCCCACCGTACCCGGACGGTCCTGTAACGCCGCCGAAACGCGCGCCTGTTCTAATACCTGTCAAGCGACAGAAAGAGGCTGCACATGGAAGGTCGTGTCGACGCGCTCGGCAACGTGGGGCGCGCCCGTGAGGACGCCCGCGCCCGCGCCGCACAGTCGGAATGGATGCCGTATCTCCCGCCCTCCACGGCGCCCTTCGCGCCGGACGGGGTCGCCGCGGAGGACCTGCGCTGGGCCGAGACGGTGGCCCCGGGCGGCTACACGCACCTGCGCGTCGCCCGCGGCACGCGCCTGCGCTTCACGGATCCGACCGGCGACGCGTGCGCCACCGTGCTCCTCTTCAACGCCGTGGAACCCGGCGAGCGCCTCAACGTCGCCGACACGCAGAAGATCCCGTGGCAGGCCTACCTCGGCGAGGGTCACCCGCTGCTCTCGGGCGACGGCCGCGTCCTCGCGACGGTCGCCGCCGACACCTCGGGCCACCACGACGCGTTCTGCGGCACTTCCACCGACGCCTGGAACGAGCAGCGCTACGGCGACGCCGCCCCCGAGGGACCCTCGCCGTCGGGCCACGGTCTGCTGCGCCTAGCGGCGAGCAAGCACGGCCTGACCGTGCGCGACCTGCCGCCCTCGGTGTCGTTCTTCCAGGGCGTGCGCGCGAACCCCGAGGGCGACCTCGAGTGGATCGGTTCCGCCGGGCCGGGGGCCTCCGTCGACCTGGTCGCCGAGCTGCCGCTCATCGTGCTGGTCGCGAACGTCCCGCACCCGCTCGACCCGCGCGACGACTACGTCGTCGGCCCGCTGCAGGTCACCGCGTGGGCGTCTCGGCCGACGGGCGAAGGGGACGCCGTGTTCTCCCTCACCCCCGAGCGCGAGCGCGCCTACCGCAACAGCATCACGTACGCCGCCCTGGCCGGGCTCTGAGCAGGAGACGTCATGATCACCACCGTTCCCGAACGTCCCGTCCACGCCGGCGGCGTCCCCCTCGACTGGTCCGAACCGCTCGTTCCCGGAGAGGTCGTGCTCGACGAGCGCGTCGCGCCGCGCGGACCGTGGTCGGGCATCGTCCGCGCCGGCGACGTCCTGACGATCGTCGACGTGGGCGGCAACCAGTCCGCCGACTTCCTCGTCTACGCCGCCGACGACACCGACGAGCGCTACAGCGCCGCCGACACGATCGCGTGGCAGCGCAACGTCTACGTCCGCACCGGCACGGTGCTGCGGAGCAACCTCGGCCTCCCGCTCATGACCGTGGTCGGCAACGAGGTCGATCGGCAGGACACGATCGGTGGGGCCTGCTCGAAGGAGTCGAACACCCTCCGCTACGGCCACCACACCCTCTACCAGCACGGCTGCCGCGAGAACTTCCTCGCCGAGGCCGCGCGCTACGGCCTCGGTGCCCGCGACCTCGTGTCGAACCTCAACTGGTTCATGAACGTGCCGGTCGAGGAGGACGGGTCGCTCGGCATCGTCGACGGCATGTCGGCGCCCGGCAAGCGCGTGGCCCTCCGCGCCGAGCGCGACGTCCTCGTGATCGTGTCCAACTGCCCGCAGATGAACAACCCGTGCAACGACTTCAGCTGCACGCCGCTGCGCATGGTGGTGACGCGCCCGTGACCGGTTTCGACACGCTCCTCGTCGCCAACCGGGGCGAGATCGCCCGCCGCATCCTGCGCTCCGCGCGCGAACGCGGCCTCCGGACGGTCGCGGTGTTCTCCGACGCCGACCGCGCCGCGCCCCACGTCCGCGAGGCCGACGAGGCCGTGCGCCTCGGTCCCGCGCCCGCCGCGGAGTCGTACCTGAGAGTGGATGCCATCCTGGCCGCCGCCCGCGCCACGGGCGCCGGGGCGATCCACCCCGGGTACGGGTTCCTCGCCGAGAACGCCGACGCGGCACGCGCGGTCGAGGCGGCGGGGCTCGCGTGGGTCGGTCCGACGCCCGAGCAGCTCGAGGCCTTCGGCCTGAAGCACCGCGCGCGGGCGCTGGCGGAGGCCGCGGGCGTGCCGCTCCTCCCCGGCACCGGCGTGCTCGAGTCGGTCGAGGAGGCCGAGGCCGCGGCATCCGTCATCGGATATCCCGTGATGCTCAAGGCCACCGGCGGTGGGGGAGGCATCGGGATGCGCGTGTGCGCGGATGCCACCGAGCTCCGCGCCGCGTACGACGCGGTGGTCCGCCAGGCCGAGGCGAGTTTTGGAACGCCCGGGGTGTTCCTGGAGAAGTTCGTGCGCCCCGCCCGGCACGTCGAGGTGCAGCTGTTCGGCGACGGCGCGGGCCGCGTCGCGGTCCTCGGCGACCGCGACTGCTCGCTGCAGCGTCGCAACCAGAAGGTCGTCGAGGAGGCGCCAGCGCCCGGACTCCCGCAGGAGGTGCGCGCCGAACTCCACCGCACCGCGGCGGCCCTGGCATCCGGCATCCGATACCGCTCCGCCGGGACGGCCGAGTTCGTCTACGACCCCGTCGCCGAGCGTGCCTACTTCCTCGAGGTCAACGCGCGCCTGCAGGTCGAGCACCCTGTCACGGAGGCGGTGTTCGGCGTCGACCTCGTCGGCCTGATGCTCGACCTCGCCGGCGGCGGCCCCGCCGCGGTGCCGGACGCGCTGTTCGCGGAAGCCCGCGAACCCCGCGGACACGCGGTCGAGGCCCGCATCTACGCCGAGGACCCCGACCGCGGCAACACCCCGTCCACCGGACTCGTCACCGCCGTGCAGCTGCCCGAGGGCGATGGCATCCGGGTCGATGCGTGGGTCGAGGCCGGCAGCGAGGTCTCGCCGTTCTACGACCCGCTGCTGGGCAAGGTCATCGCGTACGGCGCCGACCGCGACGCGGCCCTCGACCGGCTGTCCGCCGCGCTCGCCGACACGCGCATCGACGGCATCGTCACCGGCGCCGGCATGATCCGCGAGGTCGTGAACGACCCGCGCGTCCGCACCGTGGCGCACGACACCGGGACCCTCGACGACGCGCGCGACCCCGACCCGCGCATCGACGTCGTGGATGCCGGCATGCTTACGACCGTCCAGGACCTCCCGGGACGCGTCGGGTACTGGCAGATCGGCGTCCCGCCGTCCGGACCCATGGATGCCGTGTCCTTCCGCGAGGCCAACCTCGCCGTCGGCAACCCCGAGGGCGCACCGGGACTCGAGATCACGCTCACCGGTCCGACCTTGCGCTTCAGCGTGGAGACCGTCGTCGCCGTGACCGGAGCACCGGTGACGGTCGAGGTCGACGGCGTCGCCGCCGCGCAGTGGGAGCCGATCGAGGTTCCCGTGGGCGGCGTGCTGCGCATCGGCACCGCCGAGGGCCCGGGCATGCGCGTGTTCCTCGCCGTGCGCGGCGGCATCGACGTGCCGTCGTACCTCGGGAGCGCGTCGACCTTCACGCTCGGCGGGTTCGGCGGGCACGGCGGCCGCGCGCTCGTGACCGGCGACGTGCTGCGCCCCGGCGCCGCCGCGGTCGCCGACCCGGCGCCGATCCCCGCGGAACGGCGCCCGCACCTCGACACGACGTGGGTCCTCGCGGTGACGGAGGGGCCGCACGGCGCCCCCGAGTTCTTCACGCGCGCCGACATCGACGCCCTGTACGCCGCGGAGTACCGCGTCCAGGTCAACTCCGCCCGCACCGGCGTGCGGCTCACCGGCCCGAAGCCGACGTGGGCGCGCACCGACGGCGGCGAGGCGGGGCTGCACCCGTCGAACATCCACGACACGCCCTACGCCGTGGGCGCGCTCGACTTCACCGGCGACACCCCCGTGCTCCTCGGCCCCGATGGTCCGAGCCTCGGCGGGTTCGTGTGCCCGGTGGTCGTGGCATCCGGGGATCTCTGGAAGCTCGGGCAGCTGCGGCCGGGAGACGTCGTGCGGTTCGCGCCGGTGCGCGAGGCCGATGCGGCGACGCTCGACCCGGCGATCGCCGCCCCCGCGCTCGTCGGCACGGGCGACGGCGACGACGGCGTGATCGCCGTCCGCGATGCCGAGATCGAGGGTGAGCGCGTCCTCCGCCCGCGGACGACGTACCGCCGCGACGGCGACGACAACGTCCTCGTCGAGTTCGGCGACCAGGTGCTCGACCTGGGCCTGCGCATGCGCGTGCACGCGCTGCAGGAACGCCTCGCGGAAGAGGCGCCGAAGGGGATCCTCGACGTCACCCCCGGCATCCGATCCCTCCAGGTGCACACGGATGCCTCGGTGCTGCGCGCGTCGCAGCTCGTGGGGCTGCTGCGCGAGCTCGACGACGACCTGCCGCCCACGTCCGAGCTCGTCGTGCCGTCGCGCGAGGTGCGCCTGCCGTTGTCGTGGGACGATCCCGCGACGCGTCTGGCGATCGAGCGGTACATGGCGGGTGTCCGCGACGACGCCCCGTGGACGCCGTGGAACATCGAGTTCATCCGACGCATCAACGGCCTCGACAGCGTCGACGACGTCTACCGCACCGTGTTCGACGCACAGTACCTCGTGATGGGGCTCGGCGACGTGTACCTCGGCGCGCCCGTCGCGACGCCGCTCGACCCGCGCCACCGCCTCGTCACCACGAAGTACAACCCGGCGCGCACGTGGACGGCCGAGAACTCGGTCGGCATCGGCGGCGCGTACATGTGCATCTACGGCATGGAGGGCCCCGGCGGGTACCAGTTCGTCGGCCGCACCGTGCAGATCTGGAACCGCTTCCGCCGTGGCGGGCTGTTCACCGAGAACCCGTGGGCACTCCGGTTCTTCGACCGCATCCGCTGGTACCCCGTGTCGGCCGAGGAACTCCTCGACCTCCGGGCCGACGTGGATGCCGGGCGTGGAAACTTCGAGACCGTGGAGGGCGAGTTCGCCCTCGCGGAGTACGAGCGGTTCCTCGCCGCCGAGGCGCCCGGGATCGAGGCGTTCCGCGAGCGCCAGCGCCGCGCCTTCGACGAGGAGCGCGAGCGGTGGCGGGCCAGCGGCGAATTCGACCGCGTCGACGAGGCACCGGCCGCGGCCCCGACCGCGGGCCACGAACTGCCGCCCGGAACGGTCGGGGTGACCGCGCCGTTCGCCGCCGCCGTTTGGCGCGTGGATGCCGCTCAGGGAGCCGCCGTGCAGAAGGAAGACAGGATGATCGTGCTGGAGGCGATGAAGATGGAGACCCCGATCGGGTCGCCGGTGACGGGGACCGTCGCCGAGGTGTTCGTGCGACCCGGCGAGACCGTCGCCGCCGGCCAGCTGCTGGCTGCCGTGGCGGTGGACGCGTGAGCGCCGTCGAGCGGGTCCGCGCCGCGTACGCCCGGATGCGGGAGGTCGACCGCCCCGAGGTGTGGATCACGATCCGCGACGAGGACGACGCGCTCGCCGAGGCGGCCGAGGTCGACCTCGGCGTCGCGGCGGGGGAGCGCCTGCCGCTCGCCGGAACCGTCGTCGCGGTGAAGGACAACATCGACGTCGAGGGGATGCCGACGACGGCCGGGAGCCGCGCGTACGCGTACCGCCCCGAGCGCGACGCGACCGCCGTCGCGCGCCTTCGCGCGGCCGGGGCCGTGGTGATCGGCAAGACGAACCTCGATCAGTTCGCCACCGGCCTCGTCGGGACCCGGAGCCCCTTCGGCGCCGTCCGCAACGCGTGGGACCCGACCCGCATCTCCGGCGGCTCGAGCTCCGGATCGGCCGTCGCCGTGGCGCTCGGGATCGTCGACCTCGCGCTCGGTACCGACACCGCCGGGTCCGGCCGCGTGCCCGCGGCGCTCAACGGCATCGTGGGCGTCAAGCCGACGGTCGGGCTCGTGCCCGCCACCGGCGTCGTGCCGGCGTGCCGCACGCTCGACTGCGTCACGGTGTTCGCGCGCGACCTGACGAGCGCCCGCGCCGCGGCCGAGCTCATGGCCGGCCCCGACGGGATCGACCCGCTCGGCCGCGAGGACCGCCCCGCCCCGCCGCTCGACGCGCGCCCGCGCGTGGCCGTTCCGACGCCGGAGCACCTCGAGGGTCTCGCCGACGGCTGGGCCGAGGCCTTTGCCGGTGTCGTCGCGGCGCTCGCCGCCTCGGGTGTCGAGATCGTCGAGGTCGACATCGCGCCGCTCCTCGAGGCAGCATCGCTGCTGTACGGCGGCGCGTTCGTCGCGGAGCGCACGGCCGCGGTCGGCGACTTCATCGCCGCCCACCCCGAGCTCGTCGGCACCGACCTCGACCCGACGGTCGCCGGCATCGTGCTCGGCGGGGCCGAGGCGCGGGCCGCGGACTACTTCCGCGACCGCGAGCGTCTCGATCGCCTCGGGGCCGAGGGGCTGCGCCGACTCGACGGGACCGTGGCGCTGCTCACGCCCACGACCACGTGGCATCCGACCCTTGACGAAGTCGCCGCCGACCCGGTCGGCGCGAACAGCCGCATGGGCCGGTACACGAATTTCGCGAACCTCCTCGACCGGAGCGCCCTGGCCGTGCCCGCGGGCGTCGTCGGCGGCCGCGCCTTCGGCGTGATGCTCACCGGTGCCCCGTTCGCCGATCGCACGCTCGCGCAGCTCGCCGAGCGCATCCAGGCGCCGTCCGTCGACCTCCTCGTCGTGGGCGCGCACCTGCGCGGACAGCCGCTGAACCACCAGCTCGTCGCCGCGGGCGGAACGTTCGTCGCCGAGGTGGAGACCGCCGCACAGTATCGGCTGTACGCCCTTGACACGGTGCCCCCGAAGCCCGGCCTCGCGCGCGTGGCCGAGGGCGGCGCGGCGATCGCGGGGGAGGTGTGGCGGCTTCCGGCCGCGGGCTTCGGACGCTTCGTCGCGGATCTGCCCGCGCCCATGGGCATCGGCTCCGCCGTCCTCGCGGACGGGTCGAGCGTCGCCGGATTCCTGTGCGAGGCCGTCGCCCTTGAGGGTGCGTCCGACATCACTGCCCACGGCGGTTGGCGCGCGTACCGGGCGGCGACGGCGTGAGCTCCACGGTCATCGATCACGCCGACCTGCCGCCGCTGCGGTTGAGCGGGCGGCCGCGCCGTCTCGTCCCGATGGTCGTGGCGTACGAGCCGATCCCCGAGGCCGTGTCCCTGCACGGCGGCAGCAGCTTCCGGTTCCTCATGGAGCCGGTGACGGCGGTCGCGGTCGTGTTCGACGAGGGGTGGGTGATCGTCGACGGCGGGTTCGACCCGGCGCGTATCCGCGACCGCGCCACGCGCACGGCATCCTTCGACTACGAGAACTACACGCCGATCGTCCCGCCCGGCGACCCGCTGGTCGACCAGATCGCCGAGGCCGGGCTCGACCTCGCCGATCTCGCGGCGGCGCTGCTCACGCACTCGCACTTCGATCACACGGGTGCCGCGCGCCTGCTCGCCCCCGACCAGCCGCTGCTGCTGCAGCGCAGGGAGTGGCAGCACGTCAACGAGACGACCGACGCCCGCGGGAACTTCCTGTTCCGCGCCGACCTCGACCGCGACGGCCTCACGCTCGGCCTGCTCGACGGCGATACGCCGCTGGCCGCGGGTCTGACCGCGATCGACACGTCCGGACACACCCCGGGGCACCAGTCCTTCGCGGTGGAGCTGCCCGAGCGCACCGTCGTCCTGGCCGGAGACGCCGCGGATCTGCTCGACAACGTCGAGCGCGAGGTCCGCTGCGGCTCGACGGTAGGACCCGAGGGCCCCGCCGCCGCGGATCGCGCGATCGCCCGCCTGGCCTCCCTCCACCGCGCCGAGTCGTCCGAGGTGTGGCCCGCCCACGACCCCGACTTCCCGGTCTGGTCGGCTCTGGTCCGCTCCCGCTGACCCCGCTGCATGGGGCGTGAGTCGCCAAGATTTGTCGCCTCCGCCGCCGGCGAAGCGACAAATCCTGGCGACTCACGCGCGCGAAGCGTGGGTAGCGTGAGGGACGTGGACCTCAACGCCGACCTGGGAGAAACGCGGGACGGGATGCCGACCGCCGACGACGAAGCGATGTTCGCTCTCGTCAGCAGCGCCTCCGTCGCGTGCGGCGGGCACGCGGGCGACGACGCCTCGATGCGGGCCTCGGTCGAGCGCGCGGCGCGCTTCGGCGTCGCCGTCGGCGCCCACCCGTCGTACGAGGACCGCGCGAACTTCGGCCGCGTCCGCCGCGACCCGCCCGCCGCCGAGCTGCGCGCGAGCGTCGCCCGACAGCTCGACGCCCTCGAGGCCGCCGGCGCCGACCTGCGGTACGTGAAACCGCACGGCGCGCTGTATCACGCGGTCTCCGCCGACCCGGTGCAGGCCGCCGCGGTCGTCGCCGCGATCGCCGACCACTCCGCCCGCCTCGGCCGACCGCTGCCCGTGCTCGGTCTCCCCGGCGCGATCGTCGAGGCCGCGGCATCCGCGGGACTCCCGTTCGTGCAGGAGGCGTTCCTCGACCGCGGGTACACCGCGCGCGGCGGCCTCGTGCCGCGCGACCAGCCGGGGGCGCTCATCGACGACCCCGCCCGCGTCGCCGACCGCGCGCTGCGGCTCGCCCTCGAGGGGACGGTGGATGCCATCGACGGCACGACCCTGACCGTGGATGCCGCGTCCCTGTGCCTGCACGGAGACACCCCCGCTGCGGTCGCTATGGCCCGGGCGGTCCGCGCCGCGCTCGACGACGCAGGGATAGAGGTACGCGCGCCGTGGTGACGCTGCGGCCGATGGGCGAGCGGGCGCTGCTCGCCGAGGTCGACGACCTCGCCGGGGTTCTGCGGCTCCACACCTCGCTCGCCGCGCACCCGCCCGCCGGGATCGACGACCTCGTCCCGGCCGCCCGGACGGTGCTCGTGGGCTTCGATCCGGCGCGCATCGCCCTCGCCGCGGTCCGCGCGTGGGTGCTCTCGGCGGCCACCTCGGCCCCGGATGCCGGGACGCCCGCGGCGCTCGTCGAGATCCCCGTCCGGTACGACGGCGCCGACCTCGACGAGACCGCCGCGCTCCTCGGCATCCGTCCCGCGGAGCTCGTCGCCCGGCACGCCGCCGCGCCCTGGCGCGTCGCCTTCACGGGGTTCGCCCCCGGGTTCGCGTACCTCGTGAGCGACGCGTGGCCCCACGACGTCCCGCGGCTCCCGCAGCCGCGCACGCGCGTCCCCGCGGGCTCGGTCGGCCTCGCGGGCGAGTTCACCGGGGCGTATCCTCGCGAAACTCCCGGCGGCTGGCGCCTCATCGGAACGACCGACGCCCCGCTCTTCGCCCCCGATTCCCCCGACCCGGTGCTCCTCACCCCCGGTGCCCGCGTCCGCTTCGTCCCCTCGCGCTCGCACGTCTCCGCGCCCGGAGCACCCACCGCGGGAGGGGATTCGGCGAGCGGAGGACCGGATGCCGCGGCGGCATCCTCCGTTCGCGGTATCTCCTCCGTTGCGCTCGGGACCCCCGCCCTCCGCGTCCTCGCCCCCGGCGCGTTCGCGACGGTGCAGGACCTCGGCCGCCCCGGCCGCGCCGCGCTCGGCGTCGCCCGCTCCGGCGCGCTCGACCGCGCGGCCCTCCGCTCCGCCAACCGCCTCGTCGGCAACGACCCCTCCGCGGCGGGCGTCGAGATCGTGCTCGGCGGCTTCCGCGCCGTCGCCGAACGCGACACGTGGGTCGCCGTCACGGGCGCTCTCGCCGATCTCCACATCGACGGACGGGCGGTGGATGCCTTCACCCCCCTGCTCCTCCCCGCCGGTGCCGAGCTGTCGATCGGTATCGCCCGCGCGGGCGCCCGGTTCGTGCTCGCGGTGCGCGGCGGGGTCGCGGCGCCGGAGGCGCTGGAGTCGCGCTCGACCGACGTGCTCGCGGCGCTCGGACCGCCCGCGCTGCGCGCCGGAGACGTCCTGCGCGTGGGGGAGGCGCGGCATCCGATCCCCGCCGTGGACTTCTTCCCGTGGGCCGTTCCTGGTTCCACGGTGGAGGTCGACCTCGCGCCCGGGCCCCGCGCCGACTGGTTCACCCCGACGGCGCGCCAGACCCTGCGGGACGCGACCTGGACGGTCTCGAGCGACGCCGACCGGGTCGGCATCCGCCTCGACGGTCCGGAGTTGGAGCGGGTGCGGCACGGGGAACTGCCGAGCGAGGGCATGCGACCCGGCGCGCTCCAGGTGCCGCCGCACGGGCGTCCGGTCGTCCTGCTCGCCGACGGTCCCGTCACCGGCGGGTACCCCGTCGTCGCGGTGGTCACGGATGCCACGCTCGACCGTCTCGCGCAGGTGCGGCCCGGCGATCAGGTGCGATTCCGCGGGTCTCGCTAGGGTCGGGGGAGGGAATCCCGGAGGAGCGCTCGCGGTTATACCGCAGGTACGCAAAGTCGTCAAGAATTCGACTGGACACGGCGCGTCCTCCCGCGTATGCTTGGACTTTGCGCTCCTCGATTCCCCCTGCCCTCATATGGTGGTCGGCTGAGCCTGCCCGTCCCCGCTTCACCGCGGTGTGCGACTCGCAGGTTATCGGGGCAGGAACGCACTCCACCTGACGACAAGGAATCACGAGCCCCTCGCCCGGGCTTCTGGAGGTTATTCCCTTGGCTGCTGCGAGCAACGCATCCACCACCACCCCGAAGAGCGGACGCGGCGCATCCCGCCTCTCGTTCGCGAAGATCTCCGACAAGCTGACCGTTCCCGATCTGCTCGCGCTGCAGACCGAGTCGTTCGACTGGCTGGTCGGTAACGACGCATGGAAGGCGCGCGTCGCCGAGGCGCAGGCCGCCGGCCGCACCGACGTGCCCGAGATCAGCGGCCTCGAGGAGATCTTCGAGGAGATCTCTCCGATCGAGGACTTGAGCGAGACCATGCAGCTCTCGTTCACGAACCCGTACCTCGAGCCCGAGAAGTACTCGATCGAAGAGTGCAAGGAGCGCGGCAAGACCTACGCCGCCCCGCTGTACGTCGAGGCCGAGTTCATGAACCACCAGACCGGTGAGATCAAGACCCAGACGGTCTTCATGGGCGACTTCCCGCTCCAGACCGACAAGGGCACGTTCATCATCAACGGCACCGAGCGTGTCGTCGTGTCGCAGCTCGTGCGTTCGCCCGGTGTCTACTTCGACAAGACGCCCGACAAGACCTCCGACAAGGACATCGTGTCCGCTCGCGTGATCCCCTCGCGCGGTGCCTGGCTCGAGTTCGAGATCGACAAGCGCGACCAGGTCGGCGTGCGCATCGACCGCAAGCGCAAGCAGTCGGTCACCGTGTTCCTCAAGGCCCTCGGCCTCACGAGCGAGGACATCCTCGCCGAGTTCGCCGGCTTCGACTCCATCGAAGAGACGCTGTCGAAGGACACGATCCTCACGAAGGAAGACGCGCTCCGCGACATCTACCGCAAGCTCCGTCCGGGCGAGCAGGTCGCCGCCGAGGCCGCCCGCGCGCTGCTCGACAACTTCTACTTCAACCCGAAGCGCTACGACCTGGCGAAGGTGGGTCGCTACAAGATCAACCAGAAGCTCGGCCTCGACCAGCCGCTGTCCGACTCCGTGCTGACGGTCGACGACATCGTCGCCACGATCAAGTACCTCGTGCGTCTGCACCGCGGCGACACCACGTTCGACGGTGTCCGTCACGGCCAGCCCGCCGAGATCCGTCTCGACGTGGACGACATCGACAACTTCGGCAACCGTCGCATCCGCGCGGTCGGCGAGCTCATCCAGAACCAGGTCCGCACCGGTCTGTCGCGCATGGAGCGCGTCGTCCGCGAGCGCATGACCACGCAGGACATCGAGGCGATCACGCCGCAGACCCTGATCAACGTGCGCCCCGTCGTGGCCGCGATCAAGGAGTTCTTCGGCACGTCGCAGCTGTCGCAGTTCATGGACCAGAACAACCCGCTCGCCGGTCTGACCCACAAGCGTCGCCTCTCGGCGCTGGGCCCCGGTGGTCTGTCCCGTGAGCGTGCCGGCGTCGAGGTCCGCGACGTCCACCCGTCGCACTACGGCCGCATGTGCCCGATCGAGACGCCGGAAGGCCCGAACATCGGTCTGATCGGTTCGCTCGCCTCGTTCGCGCGCATCAACGCGTTCGGTTTCATCGAGACCCCGTACCGACGCGTCGTCGACGGTCGCGTGACCGACACGATCGACTACCTCACCGCGAGCGAGGAGGCCGACCACATCGTGGCGCAGGCCGGTGTCGCGCTCAAGGCCGACGGCCACTTCGTCGAGGACCGCATCCTCGCCCGTCGCGGCCAGGGTGGCGAGGTCGACCTGTTCCCGATCGAGGAGATCGGCTACATGGACGTCTCGCCGCGCCAGATGGTGTCGGTGGCGACCTCGCTCATCCCCTTCCTCGAGCACGACGACGCCAACCGCGCCCTCATGGGTGCGAACATGCAGCGCCAGGCCGTGCCGCTCGTCCGCAGCGAGTCGCCCATCGTGGGTACCGGTATGGAGGGCTTCGCCGCGATCGACGCCGGTGACGTCGTCACCGCCGAGAAGTCGGGTGTCGTCCTGGAGGTCTCGGCCGACGTCGTGACGATCCAGCTCGACGAGGGCGGCACGCAGGACTACTTCCTCCGCAAGTTCGACCGCTCGAACCAGGGCACGTCGTACAACCAGCGCGTGGTCGTCTCCGCGGGCGACCGCATCGAGGCCGGCGAAGTCATCGCCGACGGTCCCGCGACCGAGAACGGCGAGCTCGCCCTCGGCAAGAACCTCCTCGTCGCCTTCATGACGTGGGAGGGTCACAACTTCGAGGACGCGATCATCCTCAGCCAGGACCTCGTGAAGGACGACACGCTGTCGTCGATCCACATCGAGGAGTACGAGGTCGACGCGCGCGACACCAAGCTCGGCAAGGAGGAGATCACCCGTGACCTCCCCAACGTCAGCCCCGACCTGCTGAAGGACCTCGACGAGCGCGGCATCGTCCGCATCGGCGCCGAGGTGCGTCCCGGCGACATCCTCGTCGGCAAGGTCACGCCCAAGGGTGAGACCGAGCTGTCGGCCGAGGAGCGTCTGCTCCGCGCGATCTTCAACGAGAAGAGCCGCGAAGTCCGTGACACCTCGCTGAAGGTGCCCCACGGCGAGCAGGGCACGATCATCGCCGTCAAGGAGTTCAACGCCGAGGACGGCGACGACGAGCTCGGCTCGGGCGTCAACCGTCGCGTCGTGGTCTACATCGCCCAGAAGCGCAAGATCACCGAGGGCGACAAGCTCGCCGGCCGCCACGGCAACAAGGGTGTCATCGCCAAGATCCTCCCGATCGAGGACATGCCCTTCCTCGCCGACGGCACCCCCGTCGACGTCGTGCTCAACCCGCTCGGCATCCCGGGTCGAATGAACTTCGGCCAGGTCCTCGAGCTCCACCTCGGCTGGATCGCCCAGCAGGGCTGGAAGGTCGAGGGCACGCCCGAGTGGGCGGCGCACCTGCCCGAGCAGGCCCGCGAGGCCGCGCCCGGCACCAAGGTCGCGACCCCCGTGTTCGACGGCGCCTTCGAGGACGAGATCGCGGGTCTGCTCGACTCGACGATCCCGAACCGCGACGGCGAGCGTCTGATCGACTCCACCGGAAAGACCATCCTGTTCGACGGTCGCCACGGAGAGCCGTTCCCGGCGCCCATCTCGGTCGGCTACATGTACATCCTGAAGCTGCACCACCTCGTCGACGACAAGATCCACGCACGCTCGACGGGCCCCTACTCGATGATCACCCAGCAGCCGCTCGGCGGTAAGGCCCAGTTCGGTGGCCAGCGCTTCGGTGAGATGGAGGTGTGGGCGCTCGAGGCCTACGGTGCCGCGTACGCGCTGCAGGAGCTCCTCACGATCAAGTCCGACGACATCCTCGGCCGCGTCAAGGTGTACGAGGCGATCGTCAAGGGCGAGAACATCCAGGAGCCCGGCATCCCCGAGTCCTTCAAGGTGCTCATGAAGGAGATGCAGTCGCTCTGCCTGAACGTCGAGGTCCTCTCGGCCGACGGCACGGCGGTCAACCTCCGTGACACCGACGACGACGCCTTCCGCGCCGCCGAAGAGCTCGGTATCAACATCTCCAGCCGCTTCGAGTCCTCGTCCATCGACGAGATCTGACCCGGCCAGGCAACGAACAGAATTCCGACACAGGAGAACCAGTGCTCGAATCAACCACTTTCGATCAGCTTCGTATCGGCCTGGCCACCGCCGACGACATCCGTCGTTGGTCCTTCGGTGAGGTCAAGAAGCCCGAAACCATCAACTACCGCACCCTGAAGCCCGAGAAGGACGGTCTGTTCGGCGAGCAGATCTTCGGACCTTCCCGTGACTGGGAGTGCGCGTGCGGCAAGTACAAGCGCGTCCGCTTCAAGGGCATCGTCTGCGAGCGCTGCGGCGTCGAGGTCACCAAGTCCTCGGTCCGTCGCGAGCGCATGGGCCACATCGAGCTCGCCGCTCCCGTGACCCACATCTGGTACTTCAAGGGCGTGCCCTCGCGCCTCGGCTACCTGCTGGACATGGCGCCGAAGGACCTCGAGAAGGTTATCTACTTCGCCGCCTACATGGTCATCTCGGTCGACGAGGATGCTCGTCACCGCGACCTGGCGACGCAGGAGAACAACATCCGTCTCGAGCTGAAGACGCTCGGCGACCGTCGCGACTCGCGCATCGCCGCCCGTCTGGCGAAGCTGGAGGAGGAGCTCGCGGCCCTGGAGGCCGAGGGTGCCAAGGCCGACCAGAAGAAGAAGGTCAAGGACGCCGCCGAGAAGGACATGACCTCGATCCGCAAGAACGCGGACGAGCAGATCGCCAAGCTCGAGCGCGTGTGGGAGGACTTCCGCACGCTCGAGGTCGGCGCCCTGAAGCCCGAGGACGACGTCTTCCACGAGCTGCAGGACCGCTTCGGTCAGTACTTCGAGGCCCACATGGGCGCGGAGTCGATCAAGCGTCGCCTCGAGACCTTCGACCTGCAGGCCGAGGCCGACAGCCTCCACCTGCAGATCTCCGAGGGCAAGGGTCAGCGCAAGATCCGCGCGATCAAGCGCCTGAAGGTCGTCAACTCGTTCCTGCAGACCGGTATGTCGCCGGCCTCGATGGTGCTCGACGTCGTTCCGGTGATCCCGCCGGAGCTGCGCCCGATGGTCCAGCTCGACGGTGGCCGTTTCGCCACC
This sequence comes from Microbacterium sp. SLBN-111, assembly GCF_049739645.1. Classification (NCBI taxonomy): domain Bacteria; kingdom Bacillati; phylum Actinomycetota; class Actinomycetes; order Micrococcales; family Microbacteriaceae; genus Microbacterium; species Microbacterium sp. SLBN-111. The sequence goes on along the minus strand of NZ_JBMGQH010000001.1, from coordinate 745,926 downwards.
TCCGACCTGAACGACCTCTACCGTCGCGTGATCAACCGCAACAACCGCCTCCGTCGCCTCATCGACCTCGGTGCCCCCGAGATCATCGTGAACAACGAGAAGCGCATGCTGCAGGAGGCCGTCGACGCACTGTTCGACAACGGCCGCCGCGGTCGTCCCGTCACGGGTACCGGCAACCGCGCCCTGAAGTCCCTGAGCGACATGCTCAAGGGAAAGCAGGGTCGTTTCCGCCAGAACCTGCTCGGCAAGCGCGTGGACTACTCGGGCCGTTCGGTCATCATCGTCGGACCCCAGCTGAAGCTGCACCAGTGCGGTCTGCCCAAGCAGATGGCGCTCGAGCTCTTCAAGCCGTTCGTGATCAAGCGCCTGATCGACCTCGGTCACTCGCAGAACATCAAGGCCGCCAAGCGCGCCGTCGAGCGCTACCGTCCCGAGGTCTGGGACGTGCTCGAGGAGATCATCCGCGAGCGTCCCGTGCTGCTGAACCGTGCACCCACCCTGCACCGTCTCGGCATCCAGGCGTTCGAGCCCCAGCTCGTCGAGGGCAAGGCGATCCAGCTGCACCCGCTCGTCTGCGCGGCGTTCAACGCCGACTTCGACGGTGACCAGATGGCCGTGCACCTGCCGCTGTCGGTCGAGGCCCAGGCCGAGGCCCGCGTGCTGATGCTCGCGTCGAACAACATCCTGAAGCCGTCGGACGGCCGCCCGGTGACCTTGCCCTCGCAGGACATGATCATCGGTCTCCACCACCTCACCACCCTCAAGGAGGGTGCCGTGGGCGAGGGCCGTGCGTTCGGTTCGGTGGGCGAGGCGATCCTGGCCAAGGACGAGGGCACCCTCGACCTGCAGGCCAAGGCGCGCATCCGCATCCCCGGCCTGACGTTCCTCGAGGGCCAGGCGCCCGAGGGCTACGAGCAGCACGGTCTCGTGGATGCCTCGCTCGGCCAGGCGATCTTCAACGACACGCTCCCCAAGGGCTACCCGTTCGTCCGCGAGCAGGCCGACAAGGGCAAGCTGTCGCAGATCGTCAACAAGCTGGCGGAGGAGTACCCGAAGGTCGAGGTCGCTGCATCGCTCGACCGGATCAAGGACGCCGGTTTCTACTGGGCCACGCGTTCGGGTGTGACGGTCGCGCTGAGCGACATCCTCACGCCCCCGAACAAGGGCGAGATCGTCGCGGGCTACGAGAAGCAGGCCGCGAAGGTCCAGGCGCAGTACGAGAAGGGTCTGACCACCGACGCCGAGCGTCGTCAGGAGCTCATCAAGATCTGGACCGAGGCCACGGATGCCGTCCAGAAGGCGATGCGCGACAACTTCCCGGCCGACAACACCATCAACCGCATGGTCTCGTCGGGCGCCCGTGGTAACTGGCTGCAGATCCGCAACATCGCGGGTATGCGTGGTCTGGTGAACAACCCGAAGGGTGAGATCATCCCGCGTCCGATCATCTCCTCGTACCGCGAGGGTCTGTCGGTCGCCGAGTACTTCATCGCGACGCACGGTGCCCGTAAGGGTCTGGCCGACACGGCCCTCCGTACGGCCGACTCGGGTTACCTCACGCGTCGTCTGGTGGACGTCTCGCAGGACGTCATCATCCGCGAGGAGGACTGCGGCACGTCGAAGGGCCTCGAGCTCCCGATCGCCGCGGTCGACTCGACCGGCACCCTCGTCAAGGACGCCAACGTCGAGAACTCGGTCTTCGCTCGCACGCTCGCCACGGCGGTCGTCGACGCGCAGGGCACGGTGCTGGCCGAGGCCGGCGACGACGTGGGCGACGTGCTCATCGACAAGCTGGTCGCCGGTGGGGTCGAGACCATCAAGGTCCGCTCGGTCCTCACGTGCGACTCGGCCGTCGGTGTGTGCGCGAAGTGCTACGGCCGTTCGCTCGCGACCGGAAAGATCGTCGACATCGGCGAGGCCGTCGGCATCATCGCGGCCCAGTCGATCGGTGAGCCCGGCACCCAGCTGACGATGCGTACCTTCCACACCGGTGGTTCCGCGTCGGCCGACGACATCACGCAGGGTCTGCCCCGCGTGCAGGAGCTGTTCGAGGCCCGTACCCCCAAGGGTGCGTCGCCGATCGCCGAGGCCGACGGCCGCATCACGATCGACGAGACCGACAAGGCCAAGAAGGTCATCCTCACGCCCGACAACGGTGACGAGCCGGTCGTGTACCCGGTCCTGAAGCGTGCGACCCTCCTCGTCGAGGACGGCCAGCACGTCAAGGTCGGCGAGCCCCTCCAGGTCGGAACGCTCGACCCCAAGGAGGTCATGCGCGTGCAGGGTGCCCGCGAGGTGCAGAAGTACCTCGTGAACGGCGTCCAGGGCGTGTACCGCTCGCAGGGTGTGCCGATCCACGACAAGCACATCGAGGTCATCGTGCGCCAGATGCTGCGCAAGGTCACCGTCGTCGACCACGGCGACACCGACCTGCTGCCGGGTGAGCTGGTGGACTTCAAGCGCTACCAGACCATCAACCGCGAGGCGGTCGGCGAGGGCAAGCGTCCCGCGTCGGGTCGTCCCGAGCTGATGGGTATCACCAAGGCGTCGCTGGCGACCGAGTCGTGGCTGTCGGCCGCGTCCTTCCAGGAGACCACCCGCGTCCTGACGCAGGCGGCCATGGAGGGCAAGAGCGACCCGCTGGTCGGCCTCAAGGAGAACGTCATCATCGGAAAGCTCATCCCCGCCGGAACGGGTCTTGCGAAGTACCGCAACGTCACCGTCGAGGCGACGGAGGAGGCCAAGAGCGAGCGGTACCCCAACCGCATCTTCGCCTCGGACGGCGCGTACAGCGACGCCGACCTGAGCTACGTCGATTTCGACAGCTTCTCGACGGACGACTTCACGCCCGGCACTTATAACTGATCGAGGGATGCCGCACCCCGGTGCGGCATCCTGATCCCCGAAGGCCCTCGGCTCACGCCGGGGGCCTTCGTCGTGCCCGGGGCGTTTCCGACGGATGACGTGTCGTGTTGCGCGGCGTGTCGGGGAGGCTGCGCGCGGGGTCCCCTCACCTACCGTGGTGGGGGAGGAACGGATGGCTCGAGTCGGTGGCCGCAGTGCGTGGATCGCGTGGCCGGTGGGCGTGCTGTGCGCTGCGGTCGTGGCGGCCCTGCTCGTGCTGGCCGCGCCGGGTCTGCCGGGGACGGTGACGTTCGTCGGCGACACGCTCCGCGCGGGTTCGACGACCCCGCCCTGGACCGACGCTCCGCGCGTGCCCGGCCCGGCGACGACCTGCCGCGACCTGTACACGCAGCCGATGTGGTCCGAACTGGTGTGGTCGCCGGAGGCGCTGCTGACGCAGCGGCACACCGGGCCGCTGTCCACGCCCGAGGCGGTCGCCGCGGCCGCGCCGACTCCCGTGATCACGTGCCACTGGCGGGGCGAGGGCGGGCGCTGGCTCGAGAGCAGCGTGGCCACGGTGTCCGCCGACGGTGCCGCTGCCGTCCAAGCGACGTTGTCCGGTCAGGGCTTCGCGTGCGCGACCGACGCCGACACGGTCCACTGCGAGCGCACGGCCGACGGCGTCACCGAGGTCCACGATCTCCGCGGCGACCGGTGGGTGTCGTCGACGTTCTCGGGATGGATGCCGGACGGGTACACCGCGATCGTGGCATCTCGCGCCTTCGGCGAGTGACGGGGCGTCGTCAGCCGTAGATCGCGGCGATGATGCTCGCGGTGTAGCCCGTCGGGGCGAGGTTCGAGTACTGCGTGTCGATGAGGACGTCGTTGCGCCAGAACAGGGTGCGGCCGTCGTTGACGGCGTACGTCGTGTTGATCCAGGTCTTCTCGCAACGGGTGCCCTCGTCGGGGGTGTAGCAGCTGAAGCCCTGGGTGTTGACGAGGTCGTTGAGCATGTCGAGCGCGGGGCCGCGGTCCATGCGCGAGATCCGCGTGACGAGACCCGTGGTGTCGGCCGCGGGGTCGCGCCAGATGCAGATGAGCGACCCGTCGGGCTGGACCCCGGACGCGCCGAGCTTCGGATCATTGAGCGGAATGGAGCCGAGCTGCGACAGCACGTCTGCGGTGAGGATCGTGCGGCAATCGGTCGGAATGGATGCCGGGGCCACGGTCGGCGTGATCGTCGGTATCGGGGTGCCGGTGGGTGTGGAGGAGACCACCGGCGACGCTGCGGTCGGCCCCGGCGCGGCATCCGGATCGGGGGCGCACGCGCTGAGGGCGAGTGCCGCGGCCAGCGCGAGCACCGCGGCGAGAGCCGTGGATGTCGGTCGACCGGTCATGCCGCCCACCCTAGGCGGCACCGCCGACACGGTCGAGACCGACACACGACGGCACGCCTCCGCGGCGCGGGCCGCCGCGCGGGTTAGCCTGGCGCCGCACCATATCTGCGCGCGTGAGGAGACCCCGATGAGCGACCCCCAGTCGTACGGCGACCCCGTCGACGAGCCCAAGGAAGAGGCGCACGACGTCGTCGGCCGTGCCCACGAGGGGCTCGCCGACGCCGAGGCCGCCCGCCGCGACGCGGTCGAGCCGGAGGAAGCCGCTGCGGCGTGGAAGGAGCGCGAGTCCGAGCAGGCCGCCGCGACTCCCGCCGCCGCGACCACGGTGCACGACGCCTCGCCGGTCGAGCCGAGCACGCCGACGGCCGTCTCGGCGCCCGCCGCGCACCGCTCCGTCGACCTCGAGGACGAGGACGCCCGCTGGGCCGCGTACGCTGCGTCGGCCGAGCCCGAGGCCGCGACGACGTCCGCCCCCGCCGCCGAGCCGGTCCGTGACGAGTACCGCACCGACGCGACGGTTCCCGCCGCTGCGGTTGCCGGCGCGGCTTCAGCCGCCCCCACCGTCGCGTACGCCGATGAGACGCGTCCGGTCGGCGCCGCGCAGCCGATCTTCGTCCAGGCGCCCGAGGCCCCGCGTCCGCGCGGCAACCGCGGTGCCGCCGGTGCCATCGGCCTTCTCGCGGCGCTCGTGTTCGCCGTTCTCTACCTCGCCGCGACGCTCGGTCTCGGTCTGCTCCTCGGCAGGATCCAGGTCGACGGTCTCGCGGATGCCGCTCTCTCGGCGCTCGGCACGTGGACGCTGTGGGTTCCCACGGTGGCGTTCTTCGTCGGATTCTGGTTCCTCGGTTCGATCATCAACCGGGGTGGCTGGGGTCACTGGGTCGTCTGGGGTCTTATCGTTGGCGTGATCTCGTGGGGCGGCTTCGTCCTGGGTGCGCTCTTCGCCGCTCCGTTCTGGATGCTGACCGCCCGCCAGGGGATCGACGTCGTCCAGGCGAGCGTGCTCGCCCCGCTCGCGATCGTCGCCTTCGTGCTCGGCCGCGAGCTGACCGTGTGGTTCGGCGCGTGGGTCGCCCGTCGCGGTCGCCGCGTCACCGAGCTCAACGACGAGGCGCAGCGCGAGTACGAGCGCACGCTCGAAGCGGGCCCGGTCCTCTCGCAGTGACCCGGATGCCATGACAGACACGCCGCGGCCGGCGGGGGTGACCCCGCCGGCCGCCGTCGTTTTCGCGACGGCGACGTTCCTCGCGCTGGCCATCGGTGGCCTCGGCGTGGCCAGCCTGCTCCTGGACGCCGACGTCATCCCGGTTCGCGGCCTCGGGCCGCTGCCGGGGGTCGGCGGCATGCTGCTGGCCCTGCTGCTCTTCGCGGGGGTGCTGCTGTGGGGGCTTCGCGCCGAACCCGCAGGGTACGTGACCGCGGTGCCGTGCGCGATCGGGGCGTACGTCGGCGAGACGCTCGGCATCGCGATCGGCGCGGCCGTGACCGGGGGCGACCTCGCCCGGGGCCTCGCCGCGGCGGCGGCCGTCGCGCTCGGGTGGCCGGGTGCCGTGATCGCCGTGTCGGGGCTGCTCGCCGGAGCGTTCGGCGTGCTGCTCGTGCGCCGCCGCGGCGAGGGCCCGCACTGGCGCTGGGAACGCGACGACGACGACGATCGATGACCCGGGAGTCGTGGCATCCGCCCGTTCGGACACGCGGCGGGCTAGCTTAGGGGTGTGGAGCGGTCGCTCGAGACCCAGGTCGGCCAGGCGGTGGACGCTTGGCTCGCCTGGCTGCCCCGGTGGGAGCCGGCCCACCACCGCGGCCGCGTCGCTCCGTGCCGACGCTGCTTCGGGTCGCCGGTGCTGTCGGCCGCGGGTCTCGGCTCCGACGTGCCGCACGGCGTGCAGCACGGACTGTCGACGCGCGTGAAGACCATCGTCGATCACGCCGTCGCGGAGTACACCTCGCGCAACCTCCCGATGCTCCAGGCCGAGCTCGACCAGCAGGCCGCGCGCAATCGGCGCCGGTCGTACCGTCCGTCCGAGGGCCTGGAACCGGAATTCGAGGGGATGCCACTCGACCCCGAGCCCGAACCCGACGCGCCGTTCCTCTTCACGCTGACGGGTCTGGCCGCCGAGGAGGAGGCGGAACTCCCCGCTCTCCCGCCACTGTCGGATGCCGCGAAGGCCGCGCTCCGGCAGGAGGTGGGGCTCGCCGACGACTACGCGAACATGATCGGCCGCGAGGTCTGCGCGATGCTCCTGCACCACCGGCTCCGCATCCAGGCCGCCGTCGCGGAGTACGTCGAGCCGCAGATCGCGGCCCTGCTCGACGATCTCTCCCGGTCGCTCGACGCGCCCTTCGATCCGCGCGACCCGGGGCCGATGGCATCCTGAGCTCCGTCCACAAGGCCTCGGGGCGCCTCAGCGGCTTTTGTTAGAGTTGCGAACTGTCCGCGCGAGGTGTGGCGGATGCGAGTTCCGGGGAGGGGGCCACGATGCCGCAGCGCCTGCCCTCGACGCCCCCGATCCTCCCGGGCCTGGCCTACATCCGACCGCTCGGGTCGGGCGGCTTCGCCGACGTCTTCCTCTACGGGCAGGACATGCCGCGCCGTGACGTCGCGGTGAAGGTGCTCCCGAGCGACGTGCGCGACCCCGACCTCCTGCGCATGTTCAACGCCGAGGCCGACGTGCTCGCGCACCTGTCGGCGCACCCGTCGATCGTCACGGTGTACCAGGCCGGGATCTCGGCCGACGGTCGCCCGTACATCGTCATGGAGTACTGCCCCGGGTCGCTCGCGCAGCGCTATCGGGTCGAGCGGATGCCGGTGGCCGAGGTGCTGTCGATCGGCGTGCGCATGTCCGGCGCGCTGGAGTCCGCGCACCACGCCGGCCTCGTGCACCGCGACGTGAAGCCCAGCAACATCCTCGTCACCACGTTCGGCGCGCCGGTGCTCGCGGACTTCGGCATCTCGTCCTCTCTCGTGCGGCAGGGCGTCGACGAGATGCTCGCGATGAGCGTGCCGTGGAGCGCGCCCGAGGTGATCGCGGAGCAGACCGCGGGAACCGTGTCGAGCGAGGTGTGGAGCCTCGGGGCCACCGTGTACTCGCTGCTCGCCGGGCACAGCCCGTTCGAGCGGCGCGAGCGCGGGCAGAACTCCCGCGAGCAGCTGCGCCGCCGGATCGCTCGGGCGTCGTACACCGAGATCGCCCGCACCGACGTGCCGCCGTCGCTGCAGGCCGTCCTCGCGCGGGCGATGTCCCGCAACCCCGCGGACCGATACGCGAGCGCGCGCGCCTTAGGCGAGGCGCTGCAGCAGGTGCAGACCGAGCTCGGGCTGCCGGCGACGCCGCTGGAGGTGCCGGCGGCCGAGTGGGCGCCGACGGCGCGCGCGGTCGACTTCGCCGACGGCACGTTGCGCGGCCCCGCCCGCTCGCGGATCGAGCGCGAGGGCGTGCGCAAGTCGCGCGGGCCGTCGGGGGTCGCGGGTCTGGTCCGCGACGAGGACACCGACATCTCCGCCCCGACGCGTGCCGCGCATCGCGTCCTGCCGTGGGTGCTCGCCGGGGCGACGCTCGTGGTCGCCGCCGCGATCGTCGTGGCCGCCCTCGTGGCCACCGGGGTCGTGCGATGAGACGACGCACCATCGCGGGGCTGACGTCCGCCCTCGCCGCCGCCGCGCTCGTCGTGACGGCGAGCATCGTCTGGCCCGGTCTCGACGCGCAGGAGACTCCGGAGGTCGACACGTCGGTGTGGGCGCTGCAGACGGGCGAGGGCCAGCGCTACGCGCGTGTCAACACCACCGTCGGCGAACTCGACACCGTGCGCACGGCCGGGAACCCGAGCCAGGTCGCGCAGAGCCCCGACGGGGCGTACCTCTTCACCGACGGCTACAGCAAGCTCACCCGGATCGACGAGGCGCAGCCCGTCGACCTGCAGGAGGATCAGCTGCAGGCCTCGCCCGAGACGCCGCCCGGTACGACCTCCGTCGTCACCGCGGGCGACTACGTCGTGTACCGCACCGACACCGGTGCCCTGTTCGCCGGGCACCTGAGCCGCGCCGGGCAGTCGGTCACCCAACTCGACCCGTTCGACACCGCGGGCGACGAGAACGCCCGGACGTACACCGCGGACGCCGTGGCCGTCGACGACCGGGGGATGATCTTCGCGTACTCGTCGGCGGACGGATCGGTCATCCGGTACGACATCGATGCGGACGAGCTCAAGGGACGCGACGCGCTGCAGGCCGACGTCGCGTCGCCCGTGATCACGGCGGCGGGCGACCAGTGGGCGCTCGTGGACGCCGAGGCCGGACGCGTGTGGGTGCGCGGCAAGGACCCGGTCGACCTCGGCACGACCGAGCAGCTCGTGGTCGGCGACCCCGACGCCCGCGGCCGGGTCGTGTACCTCGCCGACGACCAGTCCCTGTGGAGCGTTCCCGTTGACGGCGGCGAGCCGCGGCGCGAGGTCGGCGCGGGCGGGAACGTGCTGGGACAGCCCGCCAAGCCGCTCGAGCACGACGGCGTCGCGTACGCGGCCTGGCTGCTCCCCGGCGACGCACGCGGCACGCTGTGGCGATCGGATGCCGGCGAGACCGACCTCTCGTACGGCGGGGCGACGATGCCCGACCAGCGGCGGCCGGTGTTCGTCGCGACCGACCATGCCGTCATCCTGAACGAGACCCGCACCGGCTGGGTATGGACCGTGCCGGACGGGGCGCTCGTCGCGTCGAGCCAGAGCTGGACGCTCGACGACCGGACCGAGCAGGCCGCGGTCCAGAGCGACCAGCAGCTCGACGTGGTGCTCGACCCGAAGCCGCCGATCGCGGAGCCCGACGCCTTCGGCGTCCGCGCGGGCCGCCTGGTGACGCTCCCGGTCTTGCTGAACGACCACGACCCCAACAAGGACGTGCTGAGCATCGTCCCCGAGAGCGTGACCGGCCTCGATCCCGGGTTCGGCAGCCTCTCGATCACCGACCACGGGCAGCAGCTCGCGGTCCGCGTCGCACCGGGTGCGACGGGCTCGGCGACCTTCTCGTACGCCGTGACCGACGGCACCACCGCCGACGGCCTCACGTCGTCGCCGACGACCGTGACGCTGACGGTGTCTCCGTCGGGGACCAACGCCGCGCCCGTCTGGTGCGGCGTGGAGAAGTGCCTGCAGCCGTGGCCGACGCCCGAGGTCGCGCGCGGTGGCACCATCACGGTGCCGGTGCTCACCGGATGGGTCGACCCGGACGGCGATCCGCTGCTGCTGCTGTCGGTGGACAATCCGAGCGGCGTGGGGAGCGTGGCATCCACTCCCGCCGGTGAGGTCGTGTACCAGCATTCCGACGACGGTTCCGGCGGCGAGCAGACGATCCAGCTCGACGTGACGGTCGCCGACACCTCGGGAGCAACGGCGACGAAGCCGCTGGTCATCCGCGTCACGCCCGATCCGGCGCTCGCGGTGCAGTCCTTCGCCGTCGTCGACACCGCCGGATCCGCGCTGACCGTCGACGTCGGACCGCACGTGACCGGCACGGCGGGCGACGTCACGATCGGCTCGGTGCGCATCCTCGATGACGCGGCCGCGACCGCCACGGCGGTCGGGGGCACGACGACGTTCGACTTCACGGCCACTCAGCCGGGTGTGTACCGCGTCGACTTCACGGTCACGGGAGCGGGGCGGGATGCCACGGGCACCGCGCGCATCACGCTGCTGCCGGCCGACGCGCCGGCGCAGCTGTCGACCGCGCCCGTGGTCGCCTTCGTCCGGCCGCAGGAAGACGCGACGCTCGACGTCTTCGCCGCGGTGTCCAACCCCACGGGACGCGTGCTGCTGCTGAGCGACGTGGCCGCGAGCGCGGAGGACGGAGCATCGCTCACGGTCGACACCGTCGGGCAGAACGACCTGCGCGTCTCCGGCAGCACCGCGGAGGGCGGCGCGGGCCTGCTCGGCACGGTCACCTACACGGTGAGCGACGGCACCGAGGACGAGGGATCGCGCGTCGCCGGTGAGGCGACGGTGTACCTCCTGCCGCCCGCTCCCGAGATCGCACCCATCGCGGTCGACGACACCGTCACGGTGCGCGCGGGAGCGCAGGCCGACATCCCGGTGCTCGACAACGACGTGTCCCCGGCCGGCGGACTTCCGACGCTCGATCCGGCATCCATCCAGTCCACGCCCGCGAGCGACGGTCTCGCCTTCGCCTCCGGCGGGGTGCTGCGCTACCTCGCCCCGACGACGCCGGGGACGTATGAGGTGCGTTACCGCGTCTACACGACCGGGACGCCGTCGCTGTGGGACGAGGCGACCGTCCGGATCACGGTGCTGGGGCCGGAGGCCAACCGCGCCCCGATCCCGGACACGCTCCAGGGGCGCGTCCTGAGCGGCGGCACGACGACGATCCCGTTCCATGGCTTCGGCGTGGACCCCGACGGCGATGCCGTCGCGCTGGACCGCATCGTGAACCAGCCCGACCGGGGCACGGCCTCGATCTCGGCCGACGGGTCGTCGATCGTGTACTCCTCGGTGCCGGGCGACCGCGGCCAGGTGTCGTTCCGCTACCGCGTCGTGGACCCCTCCGGCGCGACGGGGGAGGGCACGGTGCGCATCGGAGTCCTGGATGCCGAGGCCAACCCGAGCCCCATCACGTTCACCGACTACGTGCAGGTGCAGGCCGGTCCGGACAGCCGCATCCGCGTGAGCCCGCTGGCCAACGACATCGATCCGACTCAGGGTCGCCTGAAGCTCACGGGCGTGCGTCCCGACCTCCCGAAGACGCTCGTCGACGGCAGCGACAACCCCGAGTACGCGCGCCTCGACGCGCTGGTGGAGAGCGTGTCCGACACGGGCGTCGTGATCCGCGCGGGCGAGGCCCCGGCGACCATGTCGTTCCTCTACGACGTCGAGTCGGACTCCGGCAACACCGGCCGCGGGCTCGTCGTCGTCAAGGTCGTGCGCGAGAGCGTGCCCGACTATCCCGTGGTCTCCGACACCGTCCTCACCGTCGAGGACCGGGACCAGTTCGTCTCGGGCGTCGACGTGCTCGAGGGTCGCGCGACGTGGTCGGGCGGCGACGTGGGCGATCTGCGCGTGTCGCTGTGGGGCGAACCCACCGGCGTCCGCGTCGACGGCCGACGCATCTCGGGGGAGCTGCCCGCCACGCGCCGCATCATCCCCTTCGCCGTGACCGGCACCGTCGGCGACCAGGAGGTCACGACGTACGGCTTCCTCCGGGTGCCCGGCGACGACGACCTCACTCTCGCGCTGCGGCCGAACTCGGCGCAGAAGGTCGACGAACTGGCATCCGTCGACTTCGACATGGCCTCCCTCGTCGCCGTGCCGCGCCGGTCGACGCTCGAGGTCGGACCCGACGTCTCGACGACCGGCGTGCGCTCGGAGGGGCGGTGCTCGGTGACCGGCACCGTCGTCCGCTACGACGCGGGCACCGGGTCTCCGTGGACCGACGCCTGTCAGGTGCCCGTCCGGCTCGCCGGCACCGAGGACTGGACGGTGCTGTCGGTGCCCATCGGCATCGTCGCGCGGGAACCCCAGCCCGAGCTGCGCCCCGCGTCGCTCACCGTCGGTCCGGGCGAGACGGCGACCTTCGACCTGCAGAAGATGACGTCGTGGCAGCTCGGCCGCGAGGACTGGGCCGGCATCCGCTACGCGCTGGAGTACTCGGGCTCGGCGTTCTCGTCCGTGACGCTGGACGGATCGACCGTGACCGTGACCGGCGCCGACCGCGCCGTGCCCGGCACCGAGAACGCCGCGATCATCTCGGTGACCAGCCACAAGGCCGTCGCCCCCGCGCGCCTGCTGCTGCGCGTCGGTTCCGCGCCCTCGACGCTGCCCCAGGGCGGCACGACGACGCAGCAGTGCTCGCAGGCGTCCGGGTCGAGCTGCACGATCGGTGCGGTCGGCCTGTCGGGTGAGGTCAACCCGCTGCCGCGGACGCCGCTCGAGGTCGTGAGCGTGCGCCCGACGAGCGCGTGCGCGGGCGTGAGCTTCGACGTCGCGTCGTCCGACAGCGTCCGTGCCTCGTGGACGGCCGACGCACCGGGCGCGACGTGCGCGGCCAACGTCACCCTGCGCGACGCGCAGGGGCGCTCGACCGCCGGGACGCGCGACGCCCGCGTCGTCCTCGACCTGCAGGGCTACCCGCGCGCACCCGCGAGCGTGCGCCAGACCGCCTACGCGGACGGCTCGCTCACGCTGCGCGTCGACCCGGGCGAGGCGCGCCGCGCGTATCCGGCGCTCACCGGGTTCACCGTGCGCTACGGCGGGAACGTCGTGGGCCAGTGCGACGCGGACGGCTCGTGCGCGTCGATCTCGGCCCCGAACGGCGAGCAGCGCGAGTACGTCGTCACGGCGGTGAACGCCGTGGGCGAGTCCCGCGGCTCGGTGCGCACGAACGCGTGGGCCTACGATCCTCCGGCGCGTCCCACCTCGGGCGACTTCACGCCCGTCGTGACCCGCGACGGGGACGGCAACGTCGCCGACCTCGTCATCCACGGGGTGGAGTCCGCCGAGACCGGGCAGCTCGAGATCCGCAGCGCCGCCGGCGAGACGCGGAAGGTCAGCGTCGGCCGCAACGACAAGGACGTGCGGGTCGACGGGTTCCAGGTCGGCAGCAACACCAGTACCCAGATCACGGTCGTCCCCACCTCACGGTTCGACGTCCCCGCGGGGCTCGGCGGCTCGGCGCAGGGCGCGGCGTTGACGTTCTCCGCGCACGGTGTCGGCGCGCCGCTCGAGCCGAACATGACGATCACCTCGCGCTCGACGGGCGACGGGGTGTCCACGGTGACGGTGGAGGGGACGGCGCGACAGAACGGTACCGATTCGCAGCTCCGCTACGGCATCGCCGAGGGCCCGTTCTGCCGGGTCGGCGATGACGGCCCGCGCCGGGACTTCCCGGGCAAGCTCGACGGCGTCGCGTACACCTTCACGTTCTGCGTCGAGTCGAGCTACGACGGAACCTCCTACGGATCGAAAAGCGTGACGCAGGAGTACCGCGTGGCGCAGGACACCGCGGCTCCGCGCGGGTACACGTTCCAGGTCGGCGCGCGGGCCGAGGTCGGCACCGAGGACGGGCGCCCCGTTGCGCGCTGGCGCATTTCGGACATCAACGAGGGCAGCAAGCCGCCGCGCTTCAACACCGTGAAGTACACGAACTTCGATGGGAACACGTCATCGGTGTTCGGGTCCGACCCGAACATCGGCGTGTACTTCCAACACCAGCTGTGGGGCACGACCTCGGAGACGGGCCGCGTCGCGCCCGCGTCGGGCAGCGCGCCGTACCAGGTGCAGGCCAGCACCCGGGTGGCATCCTGCGTCGGCGGAGACAACCTCGACGTGTCGTCGAGCTCGAGCAACGACCAGGCCGCCCTCACCGTCGACTGGGATGCCATCCGCTACTACGACAAGAACGGTGCGCCGCTCCCCACCGCCGACGGCTCGAAGCGGGTGCCCATCGGCGCGACGACCGTGAAGAACGTCCGCGTGACGGTCGACTGGTCGGCTCGCGGCTGGGGCCTCGACTCCGCCGTGCTCCAGACCGAGGGTACGTGCAAGCCCGGCACGCCGGACCCGACATCCACCTCGAAGCCCTGACCCCCCGACTCCCCCCGACAGAGAGACGCACCGCCATGACGATCACCCAGGAACAGGCGACCTGGTACGCCCAGACCTTCGCGCAGATCGCCGACAACGTCGAGCGCGCCGTGCTCGGCAAGCGGCACGTCGTCGAGCTCGTCCTGACCGCGATGCTCAGTGACGGGCACGTGCTCCTCGAGGACGTGCCGGGGACCGGAAAGACGTCGCTCGCCCGGGCGATCGCGCAGTCCGTGCAGGGCACGAACACCCGCATCCAGTTCACGCCCGACCTGCTCCCCGGCGACATCACGGGCATCACCGTGTACGACCAGAAGACCGGGACGTTCGAGTTCCATGCGGGGCCGATCTTCGCCAACATCGTCCTCGCCGACGAGATCAACCGTGCGAGCCCCAAGACGCAGGCGGCACTCCTCGAAGTCATGGAGGAAGGCCGCGTCACGATCGACGGCGTCTCCCGCGAGGTCGGCGTGCCGTTCCTGGTCCTCGCGACGCAGAACCCCGTGGAACAGGCCGGCACCTACCGCCTCCCCGAGGCGCAGCTCGACCGCTTCCTCCTGCGCACCTCGCTCGGCTACCCCGATCACGCCGCCACGGTCCGCATCCTCGACGGCGTTGCCGTGTCCACGGCGGACCTCCGCCCGATCATCACCCCCCAGGCGCTCGTGGGCATGGCCGACCTCGCGGCGACCGTGTACGTCGACGCCCTCGTCCTGGACTACATCGCCCGGATCGTGGATGCCACCCGCTCGGCGGACGAGGTCCGTCTCGGCGTCAGCATCCGCGGCGCGCTCGCGCTCACCCGGGCGACCCGGGCCCGCGCGGCGGCCCAGGGACGGACGTATGCCACCCCCGACGACGTGAAGGCGCTCGCCGTGCCCGTGCTGTCGCACCGACTCATCCTGCATCCCGAGGCCGAGTTCGACGGCGTGACGCAGGAGGCCGTCGTCGGGCAGGTGCTCCTCGACACCGTGCCGCCCACGCAGCGCGAGAGCGCCTGAGCCGTGCCCGTCCCCCCGGTCCTCCCCGCGCGAAGGGTGCCGCCGTGCCCGACGTGAACCTCACCGAGTCGCGGCTCACCCGCACGTCCGCCGGCACGATGGGTACGGGGTCGCGCACGTCGATCACCTCCACGTCGACGCGGCGCACCCGCCGCCTGGTGCGCGCCGCGGTGCGTGCGGCCGAGGTGTGGCGGACGATCGTGGATGCCGCCGAGACGACGGTGCGGTGGGCCGGACGCACGATCCGACCGGCGGGAGCGGTCGTGGCCGTCGCCGCGACGGCGGGGCTGGCGCTGGGGCTCGCCTTCGGGTGGGTCGAGTGGATGGTCGCCGGCGCGGTGGCGCTGCTGCTGCTGGTCATGAGCATCCCGTTCCTCTTCGGTGCCCGCGCGTACGACGTCGACCTGACGCTCGCCCACGAACGCGTGGTCGCCGGCCACGGTGTGACGGGCGAGATCGCGGTCCGCAACGACAGCGGCCGGCCCGCCCTCCCCGGCCGCCTCGATATTCCGGTCGGGCAGGGCCTCGTCGAGTTCGGCGTCCCGCTGCTGCGCCCCGGCCACGGCGTCACCGAGCCGCTCGAGATCCCGCCGCTGCCGCGGGGTGTCGTGCGGATCGGTCCCGTGACGACGGTGCGCAGCGACCCGGTCGGTCTGCTGCGTCGCGAGCACGCGTTCGACGACGTCCACGACCTTTACGTGCACCCGCGCACGGTCGTTCTCCCGTCGACGAGCGCGGGTCTCGTGCGCGACCTCGAGGGCAACGCCACGCGGCGTCTCGTGGACGCGGACATGTCGTTCCACGCGATCCGCGAGTACGTTCCGGGCGACTCGCGTCGACAGGTGCACTGGAAGTCGACCGCGAAGACGGGCCGGCTCATGGTGCGGCAGTACGAGGAGTCCCGGCGTTCGCGCATGGCCGTCGTGCTCGCGGCGGCGACGCAGGAGTACGCGGATGCCGACGAGTACGAGCTCGCCGTCTCGGCCGCCGCGTCGCTAGGGCTCCGCGCCGTCCGTGACGCCCGAGACATCGACGTCGTGACCGGTTCGGAGATCCCGCGCGTCGTCAAGGGCCGCCTCCGCGCGATCCGACATGTCCCCGCAGTGACCCCGCGCGCGATGCTCGACGGCTTCAGCGCGCTCGCGAACCACGAGAACACCATGCCGGTCGAGGACGTCTGCCGGCTGGCATCCGAGGCGAACGAGAGGCTGTCGATCGCGTTCGTCGTCGTCGGCTCCATCGTGTCGATCGGGCGGCTGCGCCAGGCGGCGCTCGCGTTCGACGCGGACACGGCCGTCGCCGCGGTGGTCTGCGACGAGCGCGCCCACCCGCGCATGCAGAGCGTCGCCGGCCTCACGGTCCTCACGATCGGCACGCTCGACGACCTCGCGGGGCTCCTGGTGCGCGGAGCGACGTCATGAGCGCCCCGGTCTCGACCCGTCGGCCCCGCTCGACCGACCCCGCGCTGCGTTCGCGCGCGATCGCGGCCGGGCTGTACACCGCCGTGAGCGTCCTGCTCGCCGCGGTGGCGGCCTGGCCCGTGTACGCGTCGCCGGCGTTCGTGGTGCTCGTGGCCGTCGCGGTGCCGGTCGCGGCGGGCGCGGTGGTTCTGGCGCGGTGGCGCCGGTGGAGCGGATGGATCACGGCCGCCGTCGTGGCCGGAGCCTTCACGGTGCTCGCGGTGCCGCTCGCCGTGCCCTCGCGTGCGGGCGCGCCCCTCGACATCCTGCGCGGCCTCGGGGAGGCGTTCTCCGGCGTCCTCCTCGCGTGGAAGGACCTGGTCACCGTCGACCTCCCTGTCGGCGACTACCGCAACCTGCTCGTCCCGGCCCTCCTCGTCTTCCTGGTCGGGACCGCGGTCACTCTCGCCTCGGCGCTGCGGGCCGACCGGTGGGCTCCCGCCGCGGTCGTCAGCGGTCTGGCGATGAGCGGCTTCGGGCTGTTCTTCGGCCGCACGTCGACGAGCGCTCCCTGGGCGGTGGGTCCGCTGTCGCTCGCAGCCCCCGTCGAGACGGCCATCGGCACTGCGGCGGTGCTCTCCGCCGTGCTGTGGCTGGCGTGGCGAACGAGGGACGAACGCACCCGCGCGCTGCGCCGCGCGAGCGAGAACGGTGCCGTCGCCCTCCCGCGTCGCCGCTCCCGGACCGATCGGCGGCGCGCCGCCCTCGGCGCCGGCATGGTGGTGGTGGCCGTGGTCGCGGCGGTGGCTGTCGTGCCGTGGGCGGCGAAGGATGCCGACCGGCGCGTGCTGCGGTCGGCCGCGGGGCCCGAACGCCAGATCGCCGAGGCCGTGAGCCCGCTGTCCGAGTACCGGGCGATGTTCTCCGACGCGCGCGCGGAGGACGTGCTGTTCCGCGTCGACGCGGGCGCGGCGGCCCCCGAGCGCATCCGGCTCGCGACCCTCGACACGTACGACGGCGAGGTGTTCCGGTCCTCCGGTTCGCGACGGGGCACGTTCGTGCGCGTCCCGTCGACTCTCCCCGCGGTCGAGGGGCGCGAAGTGCAGGCCGACATCCGCATCGGCGATCTCGGCGGCATCTGGATGCCGACCGCCGGGCGCCTCGTCTCGGCGACGTTCGAGGGCAACCGGCAGAACGCTCCTGGCCGACAGCTTCTACTACAGCACCGACGCCGAGGCCGGGGTGCAGATCGCCGGGGGAGGACTCGTCTCCGGCGACGGCTACGAGCTCACGGCGATCGAGTCGAACGACGACGACCCCGCGACCCTGACCGCTCCCGGGGATGACGGGGGCGTCTC
The DNA here is from genome assembly GCF_049739645.1 of Microbacterium sp. SLBN-111. Classification (NCBI taxonomy): domain Bacteria; kingdom Bacillati; phylum Actinomycetota; class Actinomycetes; order Micrococcales; family Microbacteriaceae; genus Microbacterium; species Microbacterium sp. SLBN-111. Next base: position 728,344 of record NZ_JBMGQH010000001.1, on the reverse strand, counting down.
CGGCGGGGACAACCTCCGCCGGTGGGTCGATGAGCACGCGACTGGCACCTCGGGTGCGGATCTCGTCGCCCTCATCCGGCTCCTCCGCGAGCGCGGCTACCTCAGCCACGGGCTCGCCCCGGCGGCGGGGGCCGCGGCGCCGGTGTGGACGAAGGACCTCCCGGGCTACCAGCTGCAGCCGAGCGCGTCGGGGCATTCCCTCGCGCGCATCGACACGATGTTCCAGCGCCTGCTCGAGCGCGAGGACGACCCGCGCGCCCAGACGACGAACAACTACGTCGCGGCGGTGGGCGACGACGAGCAGTTCGCGGTCGCCGCCGCCCTCGTCGCCCACCAGCTCGGTTTCCCCGCGCGCGTCGTGGTCGGCACGCGACTGACCTCCAGCGACCCGGGCGTCGCGACGTGTCAGGCGGGGGAGTGCCGCGCGCGCGACCTCAGCGCGTGGACCGAGGTGCAGGGCTCCGACGGCCGGTGGGCGGCGATCGACGTCACCCCGCAGTGGGAGCTCTCGCCGAGCCTCGAGGTCACGCAGCAGCGCGACCCCGAGAACGTCACCGAGGTGCGCCCCGACACCGTGGACGAGGTGGTTCCGCCCGACCCGGTGCAGGAGGACAACGCCCTCAACGACGACGACAAGCGCGACGAAGGTCTGGACCTGGCGTGGCTGTGGCCGATCCTGCGGGTCGCGGGCATCTCGCTGCTGGTCGTGCTGATCCTGTTCGGGCCGTTCCTCGCGATCGTCGTGGCGAAGGCGCTGCGCCGCCGAGGACGCCGACGCGACCCCGACCCGCGCGTGGCGATCGCCGGCGGGTGGGACGAGTACGTCGACGCGGGAGTGGATGCCGGCCGCGAACCGCCTCGATCGTCCACGCGCCGCGAGCTCGCCGAGGTCTACGACACTCCCTCGGGGCTGCAGCTCGCCGACGACGCCGACCGCGCGGTGTTCTCGTCCCGCACGGTCACCGCCGACGAGGCATCCGAGTTCTGGCGCATCGTGGACGAGGAGCGCCGCTCGCTCACCCGTCAGCGCGGCTGGTGGCGGCGCGTGCGCGCCGCCGTATCGTTGAGATCGTTCCTGCGGTTCTTCGCCCCGCGCCCCACGCGCCGACGGCCGCCGCACCGCGACGAGAGGGGAAAGCGCCAGCGTCGGCGCGAGACGACATGAACGATTCCACGGAAATCCTCCTGGGGGCGCTGTCACTCGTCCTCATCGTGATCCTGTACGTCTGGTACGCCCTGGCGCTCGCCGCGGTGTTCGCGAAGGCCGGCGAGGCGAGCTGGAAGGGATGGGTGCCGATTCTCAACGTGGCGACGGTGTTGAAGCTCGGCGGATTCTCGCCGTGGCTCGTGCTCATCGCGCTCGTCCCCGTGTTCGGAGCGATCGCGTACGCCGTGGTCTTCATCGTCGCCATCCACCGGGTGAACCTCGCCTTCGGGCGGGGCGCCGGGATGACCGTGCTCGGCGCATTCCTCCCCATGGTCTGGGCGAGCATCCTCGGTTTCGGCCGCGCGCGCTGGCAGGGTGAGGCGGCGCCCGGCGTGCGCCGTTCCGGTGTCGACGAGAACTCCGCACCCGTCCGCCGCGGTCAGGACTTCGCGGGCCCGTACGTCCCCCTCGTCGGCGGGTGGACCCCCGAGCCGCCCGCGGCCGAGCCCGCCGCCTCCGCGGAGTCCGACGAGCGACCGGATGCCACGCCCCCCGCGCCCGTGTCCGGACCCGTCGTCCTCCCTTTCGCGGCACCGTCGCCCTCGCTGTCGGACGCCGTCCCCGCGCCGTCGGACTGGGCCCCACCGGTCGCGGGTCGGACATCGGGATTCCCCGCTCCCGCGAGCGTCGACGACGATGCCGCGTGGAACCCCGGGTCGTTGTCGCCGGCTTCCCCGGTGCGTCGTCGCTCGGAGTCGCCGCTCGACGGAGAGGGGTCGGCCGCGGAGTCGGCGCCCCTTGCCGCCGCTCCGACGGCGCCCCTCGCCGATGAGCCCGCGGTCAACCCGTGGCGCATGCCCGTTCGCCCCGAGGTGGACGCCGAGGCACCGGAGGCCTCGACCCCGGTTCCCGACGCGCCCCTCACCCGCCCCGCGCCTCCCACGGTTCCCGTCGCGGCCGTGCCCGCCGTCCCCGCGCGAACCGATGATCCGGGGGAGGAGTTCCCCGAGCTTTCGGAAGCGGTCTCCGCCGTCGCCGAGGCGCCGCAGGCGGGCGCCCCGCGCTCCGCGCGCAGCTCGGTGTCGGCGCTCTACACGCAGCCGGAGTTCCCCGCCGATCCCGAGGACGCCGAGCTCGATGCCCTCGACCGCACGGTCGTGACCCGCCGTCGCCGCATCCCTTGGGCGATCGTCCCGCCGAACGGCAACCCGGTCGACCTGACCTCGGACGTCGTCATCCTCGGACGCCGCCCGGCTCCGGACGCCGCGCATCCCGACGCCCAGCTCATCGCGATCGTCGACGAGACCCGGACGGTGTCGAAGACCCACGCGCGTCTGCAGCTCCGCGGCGAGAAGTGGTTCGTGACCGACCTCGATTCGACGAACGGGGTGCTGTTCGCCACCCTCATGGGCACCGAGGTCGAGGCGCCCCCGGGGGAGGAGATCGAGGCGGGCGAGCGCTTCTTCCTCGGCGACGCGGAGGTGCGCCTCACGCGGAGGGAAGCGTGAGCGGCCCTTACGACGTTCCGGACGATCCCGACGATGTCACGCTGTGGGCGGGCCGACTTCGTGCCTGGCCGACCCCGCCGACAGTCGGGACCGGCACCGATGAGGACGAGGTCGACGAGGACACCGCGATCTCCGCGCGTCCCGTCGCCGACGACACCGTTCGGGTGCGCCGTCAGGTACCCCCGGACGACACCGTCCGGGTGGACCGTCCTGCGCCTGCGGACGACACCGTCCGGGTGGACCGTCCCGCGCCGGTGCCCGCGCCCGCGGACGACACCGTGCGGGTGGACCGGCCTGCGCCCGTGCCCGCGCCGGCGGACGACACCGTGCGGGTGGACCGGCCTGCGCCCGTGCCCGCGCCGGCGGACGACACCGTCCGCGTCGACCGCCCCGCGCCTCCGGTCGACGAGACCACGGCGCCCGGACGCCGCCGAGGCGGGGATGCCGCACCGGCCGAGACCTCGACCGCGGACACCGCGGCGGGAACGCGCCGCGCCCGTCGCAGTCCGGAGGTCCCGACCACCGAGCTCCCCTCGGGAGACCCGGCGCCCCGGCCGCGCGACGCCCGCGTGCCGTCGGGCGAACACGAGCTCTACCGTCCCCGGGTCGACGAGGCGGCCCGTGTGACCCGCGCGGCTCCGCCCGCTCGTCCGGACGACGCTCCGGATGCCGCGGAGGTCCGGCCGCGGACTCCCCGCCGGACCCGGACCCGGGCGATCGTGCTCGCGGTGACGGTCGTCGTCCTGGTCGCGGCGGCTGCCGTCGCGCTGTTCCTGCTGATGGGCTGAGGATCGACCGGCGCACGTTTGCCCGCACCCTCCAGGGCGCGTATCATTGAGCGGGTGTGCGTTCACGCGCGCCGTGCGTCATGCCTCCGGGCTGTGGCACGGAACAACGCTCGCACCATCTCAGGGAACGGCCTGCGAACAGGCCACCCCCACGGCATATCCACCACACTCACGCCCGATCATTCTGGCGCGCGGTGGATCACACGTGAGCCCGACACGTCACGAATCGCAAGATCCGCGCCGAGTCGGGGGAGACACGACGCTGTCACCGTGCAGCACAAACAAGGAGAGAACGTGCCAACCATTCAGCAGTTGGTTCGCAAGGGCCGCTCGCCGAAGGTCTCGAAGACCAAGGCTCCCGCGCTGAAGTCGAACCCCCAGCAGGCCGGCGTGTGCACCCGCGTGTACACCACGACCCCCAAGAAGCCGAACTCGGCGATGCGCAAGGTCGCCCGCGTGAAGCTGCGCAACGGTACCGAGGTCACCGCCTACATCCCCGGTGAGGGCCACAACCTGCAGGAGCACTCGCTCGTGCTCGTCCGCGGTGGTCGCGTGAAGGACCTCCCCGGTGTCCGTTACAAGATCGTCCGCGGTGCGCTCGACACCCAGGCTGTCAAGAACCGTAAGCAGGCTCGCAGCCGCTACGGCGCGAAGAAGGGCTGAGAACCATGCCTCGTAAGGGTCCCGCCCCGAAGCGTCCCGTCGTCAACGACCCGGTGTACGGCGCTCCCGTCGTCACCCAGCTCGTCAACAAGATCCTCGTCGACGGCAAGAAGTCGCTGGCCGAGTCGATCGTCTACGACGCCCTCCGCGGCGTCGAGGCGAAAAACAGCCAGGACGCCGTCGCCACCCTCAAGAAGGCGCTCGACAACGTGCGCCCCACCCTCGAGGTCAAGAGCCGCCGCGTCGGTGGCTCGACCTACCAGGTTCCGGTCGAGGTCAAGCCGCACCGCGCGAACACCCTCGCGCTGCGCTGGCTCGTGAGCTACGCGAAGGGTCGTCGTGAGAAGACGATGACCGAGCGTCTGCAGAACGAGATCCTCGACGCCTCGAACGGCCTCGGTGCCGCGGTCAAGCGCCGCGAGGACACCCACAAGATGGCCGAGTCGAACCGCGCCTTCGCGCACTACCGCTGGTAACACCCGCGGAGGGTCCGCGACCGAACCCCGGTCGCGGACCCTCCGATGGGCCCGGCATCAACCTCCCAACAGGTAAGGAAGACACCCGTGGCACAAGACGTGCTCACCGACCTCCACAAGGTCCGCAACATCGGCATCATGGCGCACATCGATGCCGGCAAGACGACGACGACCGAGCGCATCCTGTTCTACACGGGCGTCAACCACAAGATCGGTGAGACGCACGACGGTGCCGCGACCACCGACTGGATGGAGCAGGAGCAGGAGCGTGGCATCACGATCACCTCCGCCGCCGTCACCTGCTTCTGGGACAAGAACCAGATCAACATCATCGACACCCCCGGACACGTCGACTTCACGGTCGAGGTCGAGCGTTCGCTGCGCGTGCTCGACGGTGCCGTCGCCGTCTTCGACGGCAAGGAGGGCGTCGAGCCCCAGTCCGAGACGGTGTGGCGTCAGGCCGACAAGTACGACGTCCCCCGCATCTGCTTCGTCAACAAGATGGACAAGCTGGGCGCCGACTTCTACTTCACGGTCGACACGATCGTGAACCGCCTGAAGGCCAAGCCGCTCGTCATCCAGCTCCCCATCGGTGCCGAGAACGACTTCCTCGGTGTCATCGACCTCGTCGAGATGCGCGCCCTGGTGTGGCCCGGCGACGCCAAGGGTGACGTGACCATGGGCGCCAAGTACGAGATCCAGGAGATCCCGGCCGACCTCGCCGACAAGGCCGCCGAGTACCGCGAGAAGCTGCTCGAGACGGTCGCCGAGTCCGACGAGGCGCTGCTCGAGAAGTACTTCGGTGGCGAGGAGCTCACGGTCGCCGAGATCAAGGGCGCGATCCGCAAGCTCACGATCGCCTCCGAGCTCTACCCCGTGCTCTGCGGCTCCGCGTTCAAGAACCGCGGTGTCCAGCCGATGCTCGACGCGGTCGTCGACTACCTCCCGTCGCCCCTGGACGTGCCGGCCATCGAGGCCCACGACCCCAAGGACGAAGAGATCGTCATCGAGCGCCACGCCGACCGCGAGGAGCCCTTCGCGGCCCTGGCGTTCAAGATCGTGACGCACCCCTTCTTCGGTCGCCTGACCTACATCCGCGTCTACTCGGGTCACCTCGACTCCGGCGCGCAGGTCGTCAACGCGACCAAGGGCAAGAAGGAGCGCATCGGAAAGATCTTCCAGATGCACGCCAACAAGGAGATGCCCGTCGACTCCGTGACCGCCGGTCACATCTACGCGGTCATCGGCCTCAAGGACACCACCACGGGTGACACCCTGAGCGACCCCGCCAACCAGGTCGTCCTCGAGTCGATGACGTTCCCGGAGCCGGTCATCGAGGTCGCCATCGAGCCCAAGACCAAGGCCGACCAGGAGAAGCTGGGTGTCGCCATCCAGAAGCTCGCCGAGGAAGACCCGACGTTCCGCGTCGAGCAGAACGCCGAGACCGGTCAGACCGTCATCAAGGGCATGGGCGAGCTGCACCTCGACATCCTCGTGGACCGCATGAAGCGCGAGTTCAAGGTCGAGGCCAACGTCGGCAAGCCCCAGGTGGCGTACCGCGAGACCATCCGCAAGTCGGTCGAGCGTCACGACTACACCCACAAGAAGCAGACCGGTGGTTCGGGTCAGTTCGCGAAGATCCAGTTCGCGCTCGAGCCCCTCGAGGTCACGGCCGACAAGACCTACGAGTTCGAGAACAAGGTCACCGGTGGTCGTATCCCGCGCGAGTACATCTCGCCGACCGACCAGGGCTTCCAGGACGCCATGAATGTCGGCGTGCTCGCCGGCTACCCCATGGTGGGTGTCAAGGCGATCCTGCTCGACGGTGCCTCGCACGACGTCGACTCGTCCGAGATGGCGTTCAAGATCGCCGGCTCGATGGGCTTCAAGGAGGCCGTCCGCAAGGCGAACCCCACCCTCCTCGAGCCGATCATGGCCGTCGAGGTGCGTACTCCCGAGGAGTACATGGGCGACGTCATCGGCGACCTGAACTCGCGTCGTGGCCAGATCCAGTCGATGGAGGACGCCGCCGGCGTCAAGGTCGTCCGCGCCAACGTCCCGCTGTCCGAGATGTTCGGCTACATCGGTGACCTGCGCTCGAAGACCTCGGGTCGCGCCGTCTACTCGATGGAGTTCGACAGCTACGCCGACGTGCCGAAGGCCGTCGCGGACGAGATCATCCAGAAGAACAAGGGCGAGTAGCACCGCTCTCGTGGATGCCGGGAGCCCACGCCCCGGCCGGGCTCCCGGCATCCGCTCAAACTCAATACCGACTCTCTAGTAACCTGAGAACCATCCCCGTAGAGAACCGGTCGCAATCCAGCGCCCGTCACTCTGCATGAACGTCCTGAGGAGGACCCAGTGGCTAAGGCCAAGTTCGAGCGGACCAAGCCGCACGTGAACATCGGAACGATCGGTCACGTCGACCACGGCAAGACCACGCTCACCGCTGCCATCTCGAAGGTGCTCGCCGACAAGTACCCGTCGGCCACCAACGTCCAGCGTGACTTCGCGTCGATCGACTCGGCGCCGGAAGAGCGCCAGCGCGGTATCACCATCAACATCTCGCACGTCGAGTACGAGACCCCCAAGCGTCACTACGCTCACGTCGACGCGCCCGGTCACGCCGACTACATCAAGAACATGATCACCGGTGCTGCTCAGATGGACGGCGCGATCCTCGTGGTCGCGGCGACCGACGGCCCGATGGCCCAGACGCGTGAGCACGTTCTGCTCGCCAAGCAGGTCGGCGTCCCCTACCTGCTCGTCGCGCTGAACAAGGCCGACATGGTCGACGACGAGGAGATCCTGGAGCTCGTCGAGCTCGAGGTTCGCGAGCTCCTCTCCTCGCAGGACTTCGACGGCGACAACGCCCCCGTCGTCCGCGTCTCGGGCCTCAAGGCTCTCGAGGGCGACGAGCAGTGGGTCGAGTCGATCGTCGAGCTCATGAACGCCGTCGACGAGTCCATCCCCGACCCGGTGCGTGACAAGGACAAGCCGTTCCTCATGCCCATCGAGGACGTCTTCACCATCACCGGTCGTGGAACGGTCGTCACGGGTCGCGCCGAGCGCGGTACCCTCGCGATCAACTCCGAGGTCGAGATCGTCGGCATCCGCCCGACGCAGAAGACCACGGTCACGGGTATCGAGATGTTCCACAAGCAGCTCGACGAGGCCTGGGCCGGCGAGAACTGTGGTCTGCTCCTCCGCGGCACCAAGCGTGACGACGTCGAGCGCGGCCAGGTCGTCGTCAAGCCCGGTTCGGTCACCCCGCACACCAACTTCGAGGGCACGGCGTACATCCTGTCCAAGGAGGAGGGCGGCCGTCACAACCCGTTCTTCACGAACTACCGCCCGCAGTTCTACTTCCGTACCACGGACGTGACCGGCGTCATCACGCTGCCCGAGGGCACCGAGATGGTCATGCCCGGTGACACCACCGAGATGTCGGTCGAGCTCATCCAGCCGATCGCCATGGAAGAGGGCCTCGGCTACGCGATCCGTGAGGGTGGCCGCACCGTCGGTGCCGGTACCGTCACCAAGATCCTCAAGTAAGTCCTCTTCGGACTGACCGGCAAGGGCCGGGCCTTCGGGCCCGGCCCTTCGTCGTTCCCCGCGACGTACGAGCGGCGGGAGCCCCGGGCGCGGCCCTCTCGAGGCGCCCGTCGCCGCCCCGTAAGCTGAACCCATGGACACTGCCCCCGGGGAGCGCAGTCGCCGCTCCCTCCGCGCGGAGCGCGCCGCGTCGAACACGACGTCTCTCGCCTCTGTCGCGGACGCCGATCCGCCAGTACCGGGCGCGGATGCCGACGAGAGCACCGCACCCGAGGACGTGCGGGCCGCTGCCGCTTCGTCCGATGCTCGTGCCCGTCGCGGGCGGTCCGACAGGACCTCTGCCGCGTGGGTGTGGTTGGCGGTGGCGGCCGGTTCGCTCGTCGTGGCGACGCTCGTGGGATTCCTCGCCTCGGTCGCGTTCGGTGGCGCCCTGGGGAAGAGTGTCGGCGGGGCCGTGGCATCCGTTCTCCTGGGTGCGACAGCGGGGGCGCTGATCTCGCGCACACGGATCCCGGGGCTGCTCGCCCTGCGCGCTCTCGATGTCCTGTGGGGCCTCGTGCTGGGCATGTTGTTGCCGTTCGTCGCCGGGGCGTTCGCCGGATCCACCGGCTGGCCGGCCTACGCCGCGCTCTCCCCGCGGTGGCTGGCGCTGGGAGTCATCGCTCCGATCCTGTGCAGCGCGTTCCTGGCGTTGTTCGCCGCGGGTCTGGTGTTCCCCGCGGCCGTGGCGACGTTGTCGCGACGGTATGGACCCGTCGTCGCGAGAATCGGCGCGGGGCTGTCGACCGCGGTCGGTTTCATCGTCGTACCGGTGGTCTTCGCGGGTGACGTCAGCGGTATGCCGCTCGCCCTGCCGGTCGCTCTGGGCCTGGGGCTCGGGCTCCTCACCGCCCTGTCGCAGCGCCTGTGGGGCGCACTTCTCGCGTCGATCGTGTTCGCCGGTGTGTGGGTCGTCCTGTCGGTGGTGGGGACGCTGCTGGCCTGACTCGGCGATCCGATCCGCCCTCGCCCGACGCGCGGGTTGTCACTGCCCGCGCAAGACCGGTACTGCCGCTGTGGCGACCGTCGCGAGAGCCGAGAGCTGCACGATGGCCACTCCGGCGGCCGCGCCGGTCACGCCGCCGAGCGCTGATCCCGTGAGAACCGCGGGCACGACGAGCGCGGCCGCAACGACCACCGCGGCGAGATACGCGCCGTCTCGCCCGGAAGGCAGGACGACGCACACCCCGAGGGCCGTGCCCACGGTCATGGCGGCGAGGGCGACCCCGCCGAACACAGCGGTGAGGGGCGCGATGACGAATCCGGGCCCGAGGACCACGGGCGTGGCCCATGGCACGACGGTCGCGAAGGCCACCCCCAGCAGGAGTGCGAGTCCGGCGTGGATGCCGACGGCTCGGCGCATCCTGCGATGGGCGAGGTCGCCCGTCGCGGAGGACACCCACCCCTGGAACGATCCCGAGACCATGTAGACGCCGATGTAGCCGTACTTCAGTATCCGGTCGAACGGGGCGAATCCGACGGCGGCCGGCGACGCGGCGATGGCGAGGGTCGATTGGGGCGCCGTCTCCGAGAAGGTCAGGAGGGTCGCGGTCAGCGCCGTGCGCCATCCTGCGCGGTAGGCCGCGCCGGCATCCGTGAGCAGAGACCGGGCCGTGAATCGCTCCCGCAGGCCGATGGCCCCGGTGGCGAGGAACGTCGCGACCACCGTTCCGACGAGGAGGATCACGGGGTAGAGCAGCGGCTCCCCCGTCACGAGCGCCGTTACGGCGCCGACCAGGTTGAGGACGATGCGCGGGATGGCGTCGAACACCAGAGCCAGCGTCGGCCGGCCCACCCCGACCGCGTACCAGCTCATCGTCAGTCCCTGGAGGGAGAACGCGAGCGCGGAGAGCACAGCGAGCGAGTGGTCCTGCGCATGGCTGGCCACGGCGGCGACGACGGCGACGACGGGCAGCACCACGAGACTGTTCGCGCCGCGCACGGCGATGCTCGCGCGGAACACCCGCGCGGGGTGAGAGGACCGTGCGGCTTCGACCGGACCTCGAACGGCCCAGCCGAAAGTGATGATGGTGGCGGCGAGGGTTCCGAGCGCCTGCCCGATGGCGATCTCCGCGAAGCCGGCCGGGCCCGCCGCGCGAGTGAGCAGCGGCAGCGCGAGGAGTGGCGACACCGCCGACAGCGCGGAGACTCCTGTGAGCAGGGCGACGTTGCGGGCGCGATGCGGTCGCGGTGCGTCAGGCGTGCTCGCGGTCACGATCGTCTTCGGTGGCGGGGCGAAGGAGCACGGCGAACAGGATCCACGTGACCGCGAACCAGAACATGCTCGTCAGCGTCGCGGACAGCAGATACGCGGTGAGAAGCCCGGCGGCAACCGCCCGCCGCTCGCGCGGGACCTTCAGGAACACCATCACGAAGAGCGCGACGAGCAGCGCGAGCCCGAGAATGCCCGCGTCGTAGAGCACCTGGACGGGCAGCATGATGATGTGTCCGCTGACGCCGGGCGTGCCGGGCTGGTCGTGACGCAGCCCGAAGGTGTTGGTTCCGTTGCCGAGCCAGAGATGGATGCCGTTCATCTCCTGCGCAGCGAGTTCGGCCACCGTGACACGGAATCCGATGGTGCCACCCCGCAGATCGACATCGCCGATCTTGTTCTGCTGCTCGGGGTCGGTCGGGTCCGGGATCCGCGTCGCCTCCGGGGCGGGCGATGCCCCAGTGGTGGCATCCGCGGAAGGCGAGGACTCGACCGGTGCCGACGAGCTGGAGGGGGCCGGGAGGGTGCGGTCTGCGGGCTGCGCGTTGCCCAGAGCGGCGGTGATGCCGTACGTCACGATCAGCGTGGCCGCGAGGACGGCGGCGGGCGCCACTCGTCGGATCCGCGCGCGCCACGACGATCGTTGCGCGCAGAGGGTGAAGACGGCGAAGACACCGAGACCCAGGAGCAGGCTGAACACGGACGTCCGAGTCTGTGAGGCCACGAGTCCGAGAGGGACGGCGATGGCGATGCCGGCGACCTCCCATCGCCCGATGCCGCGGCGCGTGATGGCCAGGAGGGTCCAGAACACCAGGATCGAGGCGTAGATGTTCGCCTCGATGGCGGTGAGCCGCGCGACGTAGACCTCGTACAACCAGTCGAAGTCGGTGCCGAGGGTGAAGGCGCCCCGCGACAGGTTGGCCACGGCGAACGCCGCGAACCCGATGAGCGCCCACGGGGTGACCGACCAGCGCCCCCATCGACCGGCGAACTCCGCGCCGACGTCGAGCGTCATCATCGACACCAGGAGAAGGAGATCGATGAGGAGCCACACCAGGATCGACACGCTCCACGTGAGGCTCGGCGAGAAGAGCAGCGTGGAGACGAGGTTCCATGCGATGAAGGCGGTGAACACCACCGGCACCGGGTGTCGAGCCGCCCGAAGGAACGATCGACGCAACACCGGGTGCACCAGCATCCAGGCGGTGAGCACGAGCGGGAGGACTTGCTCGATACGGACCCGGAAGCCGAGGATCTCCGCGTCGTAGCGGCCCAGGAACGAACTGACCACGACGGCCGCGATGAGAACGAGGGTCACGAGGCGCGTGCGCCGTGTCAACGTCGGCTGGCTGAAGGCCGTCAGGGTCATCGTGGGATCTCCTGGGTCCAGAGTTCTTCCCGGATACGTGCAGCGAAGGTGTCGCGAGCGAAGAGGCGCTCGAATCGCGCACGGGCTGTGAGCGCGGCGGCGCGGATGACCTCGGCGTCGAGGCGATCCAGCGCGTCGGTCCAGGCGGATTCGTCGCCTGCCGTGACGAGCAACGGGCTGTCTCCGACGATCTCCCGGAGCCCGCCCGTATCGCTCGCCAGCACGGCGCGCCCCGCCCCGAGCGCTTCGATGGCGATCGTGGGGAGAGGGTCGGGGAGGATGCTCGGCACCACGACGACGTGAGCGGCGTCGAGGTGCGCCCGCACGTCCGAGGTCGGTCCGACGACGGTGATGCTGTCGCGGCGGGGCGAGCCCGCGACGAGAGCAGGGACGTCGACGGCTTCGCCGCTGGGTGGTCGATCGCCCAGGATCTCCAGGCGCAGGTCGTCCCGGTGCGCGGCGCCCCAGGCGCGCAGCAGGACCCGATGGCCCTTCCACGCGTTCCAGCGGCTGGCGATCACCAGACGGATGCCGTCCGCGAAGGACGGCAGGGCGGCGGGCGGAGCGGCGTCGAACCCGTTGTAGATGACCCTCGTGCGCTGCCTCAAAGAGGCGGGCAGGACGTCTGCGACCGCGGCGCTGACGGCGATGATCCGGTGGGGGAACCGCAGGAACGGCGTGACGGCGCGCGACCGCTCGTCGATGTGCTCGTGCAAGTGCAGGACCACGCGCCCACCGGAGAGTCGTGCGGCGGGGGCGGCGAGAGCGGTCGCCGCCGTGTTCAAGTAGACGAGAGCCGGGCGGGCGGCCAGCAGCCGAACGCCCGTGGTGAGTGCTCGCCACGCGAGCCCGGGGAGCCGGGCGGGCCGGAGATAGGCGCGTCGCATGATGGGGAGCCCGAGGTGTCGGACACGGACACCGATCTCTTTCAGTGCACCCGAGAGTTCGCGTTGCGGGTAATCGACATCCGTGGGCAACCAGACCTCGAGATCGAGTCCGTTCGGGGCCGCGCGCAAGACTTCCAGGAGCACGCGGTCGGCACCGTACATCTCGTCGGACGGGTGGAGGACGATGAATCGGCGCCGGCTCACTCGGGCGCTCGCGACTTCAATTCGCGGGCCGGGATCCCGCCCCAGACGGCACCAGCGGGGACGTCCCTCGTCACGACGGCGCCGGCGGCGACAACGGCACCGTCCCCGATCGTCACGCCCGAGGTGATCGTCACTCCGCTGGCGATCCAGCAGCCCGCGCCGATGGTGATGGGCGACCACTCCACGCCCTGGGACTTCACGTCGACGGTCGGATCGCTCATCACGTGGTCTTCGGCGAAGAGCCGGACCCCGGGGCCGAGCATCGACTTGTCCCCGATCGTCACGCCGCCGGAGCACCCGATGTAGCAGCCCGGCGACAGGCTGCTCCCATTCCCCATGACCAGGCCCACGCCGATCGCGCGCGAGTAGTAGCTGCTGGGGCGGATGAGCGTACCCGAGCCGATCGACACGCCATCGCCGAATCGGATGCCGTCGCGGCTCAGCCCCTGGATCTCGGCGAAGTCCTCGACGACGAGATCCTTTCCGGTGTGGATGAGGTGGGCGTTGCGGATGCGTACTCCGCGCCCGATCAGCGGCATCCCTCGCACGGACCCCAACCGGGGAGCGAGGAGGGCTCCGCGCAGGGCCATCGGCGCGACCTTCGCGGCCAGCTGTGCGCTGACGATCCGCCACCGATCGCTGCCGGCCTCGCGCAGGCGTTCGCGCTGCTCGGCGATGATCTTGTCGACGATGCCCACGGTCAGCGGTCCTGTTCCTGGGGTGCGTGGTCGGGCATCTCGTCATCCGCTCCGTTCACGTACGACCGTAGGAGCCGCTCGTACGCCGCGTTGACGCGCTCCCAGGAGTATGCCTCGCGCGCGCGTCGGACGGCCGCATCGCTCAGCTGCTGCTGCCGCTCGGGGCTCTCCAGGAGGCTCCGGAGCGCGCCCTCGATCTCGATGGGCGTCGGCCCCGTGAACGCCCCGGCCTCGGCGCCCAGCACCTCGCGGCTGTGAACGGTGTCGCGCGCGACGATGGGGGCGCCGGCGGCCATGGCCTGGACGAGAGCCGGGTTGGTGCCGCCGACGCTGTGGCCGTGGAAGTACGCGCCCGCGTGCTGCCAGAGCGAATGCAGACGGTTGTCGTCGTGCACGTGTCCGAACCAGTGGAAGCGGGGGAGACTCTTGCCCAGTTCGGCTGCCCGATCGTCGAGGTCGCCGCCGTAGCCCGAGGATCCGACCACGATCACGTCGTGTGTCGCGGCCAGACGTTCTGCCGCGTCGAAGAACGGGCCCACGGTGTTCTCGGGAACGAAGCGCGCGACCAGGAGGGCGTAGCCGCGATGCGTGAAGCCCGGTTCGACGGGGAGGGGCGGGGGGACGTCTGCGCCGTACGGGATGAAGGTGCCGCCGACCCCGAACTTGCTCTCCCACGCGTCCCCGATCGTGCGGGCATCGACGACACGCTCGGTGGACCACCGCGCCGTGACCCGAGCGCCGGCGCGGAAGACGGCCTTGCCCAGGGCGCTCCACTTCTCACGTTCCCACTCGAGCCCGTCGACGTTCACGACCGTCGGAATGCCGCGCATCCGCAGCAGAGGGAGCCAGAAGCCGTTCGCCACGTTCATGATGAGGGCGACGTCGGGACGCCGACGCATGGCATCCAGAGTGGACGTGAGACCGTAGGACAGGGTGCTCAGCGCCTTGGACTCGATTCCCCGGGTCGTCCGGGCCTCCACGCGGGGATCCCTGTCGACGTCGTCGGGGTCCGTCGCTCCGGGGCGACCGTAGACGGTGACGTTCCAACCGTGGTCGACCAGGTAGGGCGACAGTTTCCGCACGGCGGTCTCGAACCCTCCGTAGTAACTCGGGTAACCGCGCGTGCCGATGATGGCCACGGTAGGCGTGTGGTTCTTTCCCACGCGTCTCCTCGTGTCAGGAATCTCCGTACGAGAGACCAATGCCGCCTAGCCCGATTCGTGCCGAAGCACTCAGCAGACCGTCCCCCTGAGTTCGGTAGCATACCCGTCTGCGCGCAGCTATCGGTTTCGCGCGGACGCCGTTCCCGACTCCCGGCGTGAGGGGAATCCCATGTCGCGATCTTTTTCCGCCCGCCGGACCGCCGTCGTGGTGGCCTGGAGTGCCCTCGGGGTCGTCGGCGCAGCATTCGTCGCGATGGTCGTGGCGATCGGCGTCGGCGGTTTCATCGCACAGAAAGAATTGCGCGCAGCGCAGCCACTGGTCGGGAAACTGCAGAACCAGTTCGGCGACGAGGACCGCACCGAACTCGACGCCAGCGTGCAGCAGTTGCAACAGCACGCCTCGACCGCTCGGGGGGCCGTCGACACGTGGGTGTGGCAGGCGGCAGAGCAGGCTCCCTTCGTGGGGTCGACCCTGCACGCGGTGCGCCAGACGGCCGTCGCCGTCGATGATCTCGCCGAGGGGGTCCTTCCGGTCCTCTCCGACATGGACCCGTCGCTTCTGCGCCCCCGGGGCGGTTCGTTCGACGTCGCGGCGCTCGCCGGTCTCTCCGGGCCCATTTCCACCGCCGCCGCCGCGAGCGGATCCGCGGCGGGTGCGCTCGCGGACGTCGATCTCAGTGCGACCCCGACTGCGCTTCGCGGTCCGTTGACGCAACTCGCGGGAGTGGTCGAGGCCCTTCATCCCGCCCTCGATCGCGCGAACGAGATCCTGCCCGTCCTGCCGTCGATGATGGGGCAGGACGGGCCGAAGTACTACTTGTTGCTCGTCCAGAACAACGCGGAGGCCCGGGGCACGGGCGGCATTCCGGCTTCCATCGTCCGGCTCCGCTTCGAAAACGGAAAGATGGAGATCGTCGACCAGGCGACCAGCCGCGACTTCAAGAACGACCGAGCCGAGCCGATCGTTCCGCTCGACCCGGAGGTCGTGAAACTTTACGACGACAAAGTCGGCCGCTATTCGCAGGACATCACCTCGACCCCCGACTTCGCGCTGTCGGCCCAGCTGGCGAAAGAATTCTGGGCGCAGTCGTACGGGACCCCGGTGGATGGTGTGATCTCGATCGACCCGGTGACGCTTTCCTACATCCTCGAAGCCACCGGTCCGATCACGTTGGCAACCGGTGATTCGCTCACCTCATCGGATGCCGTGCGCGTGCTGCTCAGTGATGTGTACGCCCGCTATCCGCTGAATGCGGATCAGGACGCGTTCTTCGCCTCCGCTGCGGTGAAGGTCTTCGATGCCGTGTCCTCCGGCGACTTCTCGCCGACGGCGTTCGCCGCGGCGCTCGTGCGCGCGGTCGACGAGAACCGCGTTCTCTTCCACTCGTTCGACCCCGAGGTCGAAGCGGGATTCGCCGGGTCGCGCCTGTTGGGCCCTTTGCCGGAAACGGACGCGGGTGGTGATCCCACCCTGGGGGTGTTCGTCAACGACCTGACCGAGGGGAAGCTCAGCTATTACACCTGGATGTCGGCGGAGGTGGAGGTCGACAGGTGCTCGTCCCTGCCCACCTACACGACGGTGGTCACCTTCGTGAACGGTCTCGACCAGGCGACGTCGGACTCCCTGGGACGCTACGTCAACGGGGCGAATCACTACGCCAAGGGCACCATCGGCACGGATCTGCAGTTCTACGGGCCGACCGGCTCGACGTTCGTGGGCGCGGCTCTCGATGGCGTGGACGTGTCGATCACCACCGGGGAGCACCTGGGTCGCCCTGTCGGGCGCATGTGGGTCGTGAATCCGCCGCAGGTGGTGCACACGTTGGCGGTGCGGTTCCAGGGGACCGCGGAGGACGGCCCCGTTCCCTCGATCGTGCACACGCCCTTGGTCAACCCGGTGAACACCACCGTCGTGGAGACGCCCTGCGGCTGAGTCCTCGGTCCGTCAGAGGACGAGGAAGAGGTAGCCGTACCCGGCCAACAGGCCCAGGTTCAACAGGCCGCTGATGACGGGGAGAACGCCCAGCGACCTGCGTCGCGCAAAGACCGCGGCGACGGCGAGGGCGAGACCGAGTGCCGCACCCGCGGCGCTGATCCCGAGAGTGGTGCGGAGCGGGAACGTCTCGACGTACGCCGTCCACAGCCGCGCCACGACCACGGCCTGCACGGCGAGCGAGGCCAGAGCGGCGAGCAGCGACAGGGTCCCGAGGACTCGGGCGACGGTCTTCACCCGCCGAGCCTATCGGAGGCGAATTCGTCGGGGCGGGGCGTCCGCTCTCGCGGGAACACCACGAAGTGATAGAGCGCGAACCGCACGACGGTGATGCCGGCGATCGCGAGGAGGTTGACGACGTTCAAGCCGGTCGGGCCCACGTGACCGAAGAGCGCGGCCCACGCCCACGCCCCCAGCCATACGGCGGCGGCGCCGAGTGCCGTGCAGGCGCCGTTGACGAGGAGGAACCCCGTGACCTCCCGGATTCTCCCCGGCCGCGCACGCGAACGAAACGCCCACTCTCGGTTCCCGAAATAGGCGTTGACCAGGGCGATCAGGGAGGCGGCGATCTTGGCGGCCACCGGCCCGACGCCGGCGAGCAGGAGGAGGTTGAACGCGGCGATCTCGATCGCCGTGCTCACGGCGCCGACGATCAGAAAGCGTGCCGAGAGGGCGCCCGCTCGTCGCAGTTCTCGGCTCAGTTCCATGAGTGACATACGCTACAGGTTCGGGGGAGAAACCGGGTGAGGTCCGTCCGGCGGGAGTGGGGATGCCATGGTGCAGACACGCGGTCAGGTCGCCGTCGTGCTCCCGGCTTTCAACGAGGCCGCCGCCCTCCCCGTGTTCCTGTCGGAGGTGCGATCCTCCTTCGCCGCTCACGCCCTGAAGGTCACGATCATCGTCGTCGACGATGCGTCGACGGACGATACGGCCGCCGCCGCTGCCCCATTCGCCCGGGTCGTTCGATCGCCGCGCAATCGAGGGCACGGTCCGACGGCGCTCGCCGCCTATGCCGCCGGCCTCGCGCACGGTGCGGAGGTGATCGTGCATGTCGACGGCGACGGTCAGTTCTTCGGCGAGGACGTCGTCCGCGTCGCCCTCGCACTCGACGAAGCCGAAGCCGACGTCGTGCACGGCGTGCGGCGGGGCCGGACCGACCCCTGGTTCCGGCGGAGTCTGAGCGCCCTGGTGAGACTCCTCGTGCTGCTGGTGTGCGGACGGTCCGTGCCCGATGTGAACACGCCCTTGCGCGCCTACCACCCTCAGGCTCTCCGAGAGCTCATCGAGGGTGTGCCCGCCGACGCGCTCATCCCGCACGTGCACTTCTCCGTTGCAGAGGCTCGCCGGCACTTCCGGGTGCGCTACGTCCCCGTCGCGAGCATCCCTCGACGCGGAGTCGACGCGCAGGGCACGATGTGGGGGACAGGGCGCGCGCGGCGTTGGATGCCGCCGGCACGGCTCGTGAGGTTCGCCGGAGCCTCGCTCGCCGAATTGTGGAGGGTGGACATCGTTGGTGGGCGTTCTCTGTCCAACCGCTTCCCGCGGCGCGACCACACCGTGGGGGGCTGACGTGCGGGTTGGCTTTCCGTGGGAGCCGGTGGCGTGAGCGGCCCGCGATCCTGGGCCATACCCGCCACCGTGGCATCCGCGCTCGCGGTGAGCCTCGCTGCCTTCGTACCGGTCGCCGTCTCCGGACACCTCGCGCGTGACTCGGGTGTCTTTCTCTATACCGGGATGGTCGTATCGCGCGGCGGAATGCCCTACGTCGACTCCTGGGATCACAAGGGTCCTCTCCTTGCGGTCCTGGAGGCCGCCGCGTGGCGTCTCGGCGGCGGGATACTCGGAGCGCCGCTGCTCGAGGCCCTCGTGCTCTTCGTCGGACTCGCCGTCGCCGGTGTGCTCTGGGCGCGGTGGATCGGCGGGTGGGCTCCCGTCGCCATCGGCCTGGTCGGAGTCGCCTACCTTGCGGTCTTCGAAGGCGGGAACTTCACGGAGACGTGGCTCTTTCCCTTCCAGCTGGTCGCCTACACCCTGGCAGCGGACGTCGCCCTGAGGTACGGCCGTGCGGCCCCGGGGCGGACCATCGCGTTCCTCGGCGGGATCGTGGGCCTGGCGCTCTCCGTGGCGTTGTTCACCCGAACTGAACAACGCCCTCGGTCTTGCGGTCCTCGCGCTGGCGGGCCTCATCCTGCTGCGCAGGCGAGGGATCTTCGCTCTCGCCGTCGCGGGGGTGGTGGGTGTCACGGGTGCCGCCCTGATCCTGTGGCTCCTGTCGGGTCACGCGCTTCGGGCCGGGGTCGAACAGTACGTGGCCTACAACCTCTTCTACGCCGGGGGAGCCGCGCTCGACGAACGCATCGACGGTTTCGCCACGCTCGCACAGCTGCTCCTCTCCAGCTCCGTCGTTCTGGGGGCCGCGGGGATGCTCGGTCTGTGGGCGGGGATCATGACGTTCCGGGGCGTGGTCCCTCGCGCGGAGATGGTCGTCGTCGCTCTGCTCCTGACGGTCGGTGCCGCCGACACCCTCTCCCAGTTGGCATCCGGTCGGCCCTACCCGCATTACCTCGTCGTGACGTTCGCCGGGATCGCGGTGGCCGGGGTGGTCGCCGGCGGTCGGGTCGTCGAGCGTCGTGTCCCGCCGCTCGCCGCGGGTGCTCGGCGGATTCGGGTGGTGGTCGTGGCGGCGACGCTCGTCGTGATCGTCTCCGGATCGGGGGCAGTGGCGGTTCAGGGACTGCGCACGACCGTCGGATCGGGCGTTTTCGTCGCGGGCTCGTATCAAGCGGAGATCGTGCAGCGTGTCCAGGCGGAGACACGACCCGATGATCGTGTCCTGGTGCACGGCGCCGAGACCTGGGTTCTCGCCGCCTCCGGGAGAGTGTCTCCCACCTCGATCACCTACACCCTCCCCGTCGAGCAGGGCTTCGGTGGCCTGTCGGCCCAGTACCTCGCCGAGATCGAGGGCACGCCACCCGCGCTCATCGTCGAATCTCCGACGTCCTGCGGCATCGCGGTCGCGTGCGAACCGGACGACTCGCATTTCGCGGGCTTGGCGCCGTGGGTGGCGGCTTCCTACGATCTCGAGGGAGATATCGCTGGATTCCGGTTCTGGCGGCGGCACGGCTGACTCGCGGGCATGAGGAAGATCGATTGCCCGGTGAAATCGGGCTGA
The DNA here is from genome assembly GCF_049739645.1 of Microbacterium sp. SLBN-111. Taxonomy (NCBI): domain Bacteria; kingdom Bacillati; phylum Actinomycetota; class Actinomycetes; order Micrococcales; family Microbacteriaceae; genus Microbacterium; species Microbacterium sp. SLBN-111. Next base: position 708,470 of record NZ_JBMGQH010000001.1, on the reverse strand, counting down.
ACACGGCCCGACTGTCGAATGTCGCGATGATTATCAGTGCTCAGGATCGGCGAATAGGATGCCTCGGGTGACCACATCCCGAGACGGTGACGCATCCGTGGACGGCCGCCGCTCTCGAAGGCAGAAAGCGGAGTCCGAGCGGCGATCCCCCCGGAGGGCGGCGACGATCGTCGCATGGACCGTGGGAGTTCTCGGTTTCGCCGTCATGGGTGCGGCGGTGCTCTTCCTCGCGTTCGCGCAGCAGGCCGGCGGTGTTCGGGGAGACCTCCTGGCCGCCCAGACGAAACTGTCGTTCGTGCCGCAGATCGTCGCCAACGGCGACATCAACGGCCTCAACCAGGTCTCCGGGGAGATTCTCGATCTCACCGAGAAGGCAGACGCGGGATCGTCCGGGCCACTGTGGGATCTCGCTTCGTCGGTACCGCTGGTGAAGGAGAACACCGCGGCCGTCCAACGACTCACGGGCCTGACGCGGGACCTGACTCAGCGGGCTCTGCCCCCGACCGTGGCGCTGCTCACGGCCTCCGATTTCTCGTCCCTCGCCGTCGAGGGCGGCGGCATCAACCTCGAGCCGTTCCGGCAGGCGCAGAGCGCTCTTCCCGAGATCACCGCGGCGTTCACGGATGCCAAGACCGTGACCGACAGCATCGACAGGACGGGTCTGCTGCCGATCATCACGGACCCCCTCGACAAGGTCGCGCAGATCGTCGATGAGGCGGCTCCGTCGCTGGCTCTGGTTCAGAAGTACCTGCCGTCTCTGCTGAACGCGGCGGGCGCGGATGGATCGCGCACGTACCTCGTGCTCTTCCAGAACAACGCCGAGATCCGGGCGACCGGCGGCAACCCGGCGGCCTCGAGCGTGCTGGTCGTCGACAACGGTCGGATGCAGCTGAAGGAGCAGTCCGATTCGATGGCGTTCTACGCCGATGGTCTCGCGGGCAGGTCGTATGTCGACCTCCCCGAGTCGACGCTGTCGCTCTACCCGGATACGTTCACGCGCTATTCGCAGGACTACACCTTCACGCCGGACTTTCCCACGACGGCGAACCTCTTCCAGGCGCTGTGGAACCGCGCCGACGGCACGCGGTTCGACGGGGTCTTCTCCGTCGACCCGGTCGTTCTGGCGCACATGCTCGAAGTCCTCGGGCCGGTGACGTTGCCCGACGGTGAGCAGATCACGTCCGAGAACGCGGTCAAGCTGGTCCTGAGCGACGCGTATCAGCGCTTCGGCGACCTCGGAGACAACGGACGTTCGTCCGATCAGTTCTTCGCCCAGGTGTCGTCCTCCGTGTTCTCCCGATTGACGAGTGGTCAGTGGAACCCGCTCGCGATGTTCGACCAGTTGACGCGAAGCGCGAAGGAGCAGCGCATCAACATGTGGTTCGCCGATGAGCAGACGCAGTCGCTCATCGACGAAATCGGCCTCGACGGCGGACTGCATGCGGACAACTCGACGGCTACGCAGCTGGGCATCTATCTCAACGACTATTCGGTCGGCAAGCTGGAGTATCACCTCACGACCGCGGTCCGGGCGACGTGCGATGCCGGTGCGCGAACCATCACGATCGCCATGGACATGCACAACGGCATCACCGACGACATCACGAACGCGTACACGCTCGGCGCTCGCAACGGGAATTGGGGACTGCCGCGCACCACGATGATGCTCGACACTCTCTTCTTCGCCCCACCCGGGGCCACCATCACGGCCATCGACCCGTCGGACGGTGACATTCCCCGGCTATCGCGGAGCGGCAGCGAGGACGGCAACGTCGGTGAGAGCCGGATGGTCACGCTCGCCAAGGACGCCAGCCGCACGGTGTCGTACACGGTGCACCTCCCCGACGGTCCGCTGGGTCCGCTGCAGTTGCGTCATACGCCCACCGCTTCGGACACCGCTGTCAGCATCGACGCGTCGTGCGACGCGCTTTTCGCTCCGACGAGCTGAGTCGCTGGCGGCAAGAGCCGCGAGTGCCGTCGGCCGCCTCCGACGTACGTGTGAGGCGCCTTTCTCGGCGGCACGGTGACGGCCGCCGTGGCCGCAGCCTCGGGCGGGTTCAGCCGCCGTCCGTGAAGATGCGCGCGCGGTCGAACGGCCAGACGACCGTGACGACTTTTCCGATGATGTCCGCGCGCGGAACGAAACGCGCACACTCTGCCGTCGTCGGGAGGGTTCCGCGGCAGCCGATCACCGAATCGGCGGAATTCGCGCGATTGTCGCCCAGAACGAGGTATTCCCCGTCGGGTACCGTCACCGGACCGAAGCAGCGGGGGGACTGTGGCGTCGTCGTGCAGTCGCTCACCCCGGGGGTGAACGGCAGGTCGTGCACGACGTAGTCCTCGTCGAGGCTCTGCCCGTCGACCTCGACGTGCCCCTCGGTCGAACAGCACCGGACTGTCGACCCCGGAACACCGATGATCCGCTTGACCAAGGCGTCCTGGTTGCTCGGCCCGAATCCGACGATGTCACCCACCCAGCCGACCGCGGTACGCAGCACGCCGCGCTCGGGACGGGGTCCCCAGCTCTCGGGCCGGGCGAACACCGAGACATCGCCTACGCCGGGATCCGAGACGGCGTAGGCGATGCGGCTCGCGAGCAGGCGGTCACCGGTTTGGAGTGTGGGCGACATGGACTCCGACGGGACCTGGAACGGTTTGATCACGAATGCCTGCACGAGCGCGAGCAGAACCACGGCGAGCACGAGGTGGGTCAGCGGTGAGCGACGGATCCGCCGCCAGCGGGTCGGCCGGGATGCCGGCGGCGCCGTGGCCGTCATGCCCGCTCGACGAGCCCGTGACGGACGAGCTCGTCGATGGTCTGGTCGATCAGGGCCTCGGCATCCCAACCGTCCGGCTCACCGAAGGCCGCGATCGCTGCGGTGGTGATCTCCGGCAGCGTCGCGCCCTCGAGACACATCGTCCATACGAGGCATCCGCGGTGATCGAGGGCCGTGACGACGCCGTCGCGCAGAATGCATGCGCGGCCCTCGACCAGGATGGCGTCCTCCACCGCCGCACAGTGCCATGATCCGTTTGCGACGGCCGCGGGCGGGGTCGACCAGTTCTGGCGGACGGGCGGAGTCGCGGCGAACATGTCGTCCACGAGGGCGGGGAGCTCGGTGGCGTCCCGGTAGATCACACGCGTGACCGCGCCCAGCCGGTCGACGATCCGGGCGACGTATTGCAGTGGCGAGGGGAGTTCGGGCAGGTAGCTGATCTGCGGGGTCATCTCGCAGATGGCGTCGATGAGGTCGACCGCGGTGGCGCGTGGCTCGTCCGCATCGGGATCACGCTCCAAGAGGGTGATGCCCACCAGTCGCAGCGGAGCGGAGGGAAGGGGGAGGAGCCCGAGGTCGCTCGGGGCGATCTGTTCCTTGACGGGCGTGCCGTCCACGATCACCGAGAGCGGCTTGCGGTACGGCCACACCGTCAGTTCCTCGTCCACGGCGACGCTCTCGTCGCTGACATAGCCGAAGCGCGTCCCCAGATGTCTCGCAGCGGTGGTCTTCCCCCGACCGGAGGGGCCCACGAACGCCAGCACGCGACCGTCGGGGGCGGCGATCCCGGCGGCATGCAGCAGCAACCGCGAACCCCGCAGTGCGTCCAAGGCCTCCAAGGTGACGCGAGTGGAGAGGTCGGACAGTGCACGGGGGAGATCGTCACGGGCGGACAGCGAGATCTCGACCGTGCGCGTTTCGGCCCCGGGCGACGAAGAGGCGGCGTCGCGCCACGCGGACCGTGCACGATCCGCGGCGCAGGATTGCGCATCGTCGCGCATGCGGATGGCCACGTGGACACCGAGAGCGTCGACATCGGCGAGCACGGAGGTCGAAGGGGCCTCGGACAGCGATCTCATCTTGCTCCTGCCTGTACGCCCGGCCCGGCCCTCCGGGGAGGACCTGATCGGACAGACGTCTGAGCGATCATCCTAATCACGCGCATTCTCGTCTCCTCGCAGAGGTGCCCGTGCGCACGCCGGGACGATGCGGATCGGGGGGGCCGGGGAGTCCGCCGGAGCGCACGGTTGGCGCGAATTGGAGAGAAACGTGTCGCAAAAATGACCGAATTGTCTTCCGGGCGTCAATAGATCACCCGTGAAGATGGAGGGAAATGACGTCGTCTAGAATCTCAGTGAGCCTTCATCGATTTGTGCCCAGCGGTAATGCAGCGTCGGGAAACCAGGGCTCCCGATCGGGGGGATGAACAACCTGTGGAACTGCGAACATACTGGCGCATCGCCCGGACCGGTTGGTGGATGATCCTTCTCGGGATCATCCTCGGCGTACTCGCGGCGGCCGGATGGGTCAGTCTTCAGAAGCCGGTTTACACGGCCGACGCCGGAGGCTTCGTCTCGGCCTCGACGGGCTCCGGTTCCGACACGGGCTCCGCCCTGATCGCGGACAACCTGGCCAAGTCCAAGGTCAAGTCCTACATCGACGTGGGGACGTGGCGATCGGTGGCGAGTCGAGTGATCGATGATCTCGGACTCAACGTCCAACCCGAGAGCCTCGTGCGCTCCATTTCCATTTCGAACCCTGTCGACACGGTCAACCTGGTCGTGCGCGCGTCTGCGAGCACCCCTGAGGGTGCACGGGACATCGCGCAGGCATGGGTGCGCGCGATGGCGACCGAGGTCGAGAAACTGGAGACTCAGAACGGCGGGAACGCCGTGGTCAAGCTCGTCCCGGGAGACTCCGCACAGCTGCCGCAGTCGCCCAGTTCCCCCAACCTCCGGATGGCGCTGGCGTTGGGCGCGGTGGTCGGTCTCGTGCTGGGCTCCGCCGTGGCCGCGATCCGCTACATGTTCGATCGTCGGATCCGCTCCGCGGAGACCATCGAGAAGGAGACCGGACAGGTCGTCGTCGGCTCGATTCCGATCGAGAAGTCGTTCACGACATCGCATCGACTCATCCCGCTGGACGGTGTTGCGTCAGGGGACCGGGCGAAGTACTTCCGTGTAGCCGAGGCGATGCGCGAGCTGCGGACGAACATCCAGTTCATGGATGTCGACAGGCCGCCGCGCGTCATCGTCGTGACGAGCCCGCTCCCCGGCGACGGCAAGTCCACGACGAGCGCGAACCTCGCGATCACTCTGGCTGCGAACGGTCAGCGTGTGATTCTGATCGACGGAGACCTTCGGCGGCCGATGGTGGCGTCGATCTTCGCGCTCGTCGAGGGGGTGGGCCTGACCGACGTGCTCGCCGGACGCGCCGAGTTCGAGGACGTGGCTCAGCCCGTCGGAACCGCGGGCAAACTCCTCGTTCTGGGCGCGGGAACGCTTCCGCCCAACCCTTCGGAGGTCCTCGGCTCCTCCCGGATGCAGAAGCTCCTGGCCCACCTGGCGGAGAATGCGACCGTCATCATCGATGCCCCGCCACTGCTTCCTGTCACCGATGCCGCCGTGCTGACTCACAGCGCGGACGGTGCCATCATCGTCGGAAGTGTCGGCAAGACGACGCTGGAGACGCTTCAGAAGGCGCTTCAAGCCCTCCAGCGCGCGGGTGGACGCTGTCTCGGAGTGGTGATCAACCGTGTGCCGGTCCGCGGGCGGGGCAAGGGATACTACGACTACAGCTACACCGGCGCTTACGCCTCGGCGCCTCAGCCCGAACCCCAGCCCGGTCCGCGGCGGACGAGCACGAGCCCGGAGCCGACGGCGAACGCGACGGCCACGATCGCGCCTCCGGCAGACGTCCAGGTCGAGGCTGGTCGACGCAGCCGTCGCGAACTGCGCGGCTGAACCGCCCGTCACCTGTCGTCGGCTAGGAGACCGCTGACGCGAAGCTCACCGAGAAATCGACGTACCTCCGCGGTGACATCGATGGCATCGACGCCGTATTCGCTCGCGATTCGTGAGATGAGTATCTGTTCCGTCGGGCCATCCTGAAGCAGCTGCCAGATCGTCGCGGCGGTGCCTTCGAGCGCCCGCACGACGAAGGGCTCAGGGGCCGCGGCATTCGCGACGAAGACCACACCGTCCAGCTCGGTCCAGACGACATTCGACGACAGACCGAGCCGAGGGTCCGCGGGGCCGATCACGAAACCCACCTCCGTCCGACGATTCGTGCGTATTGCACGCCGTAGCGGGGTCCGGAGAGCAGCCGTCGCGCGTAGAACGCCAGGAGACCGAGCGGTCCCGGAGCAACGGCGTGGAAGGCCCGTGCCGACCTGGGAGGCGGGAAGATCTGGCGGAGCAGCAGAGCCATACGGACGCGTCCGCGAGCGTCGAGCAGTTGCTCCACGAAGGCATCATCGTCGGCACGCGAATCCCGCAGACGTCGGTTCCACGCGGTCAAGAGCGGTGGTTCGACGTTCGCGGGGGCGGGTCCCTGTTCCCCGAGCAGCAGGAACTGGCCGCGGAGGGGTTCGAACGCACGGAGCTCGATCCCGCGCTCGAGGACGGTGCTCATCCTTCCGGCGAACTCGGCCTGTGCGCGCTCTCGGAGATCCGTCATCTGCCGCTCGTCTCCGGACCTGATGGCATGGAGGGCCGCGAGCAGCCAATGGTCGATCCGCGCCGGCACCTCGAGACTGAGCGTGCCGTCTCCGACGCGATCCCGTGCGTCCCAGAGAAACTCGAACGTCTCCTGAGCCGGCCCGAGGAATCCGGGGTAGTAGCGATGCAAGTCCAAATGGGTGGGCCAGTGCGGATGCTCGAGCGTCCGCGCGTGGGGGACGCTCGCCGATCCCTCCGGGGGGAGGGGGACGAGGATCTTGCCGTCGCGGTCGCGCCAGCGGTGATGGCGGAGGAGAGCGCACAACTCGTCGAAGCGAGACGGGTCGACCAGCATGTCGACGTCGCCGGTCGAGCGGGCGGTTCGAAGACCTTGGAGGGCGAGTGCCTGGCCCTTGATGCCGAGGATCCGGATGCCGTGCCGGTCGGCGAACGCCTGGACCACGGGCGCGAGCAACGACACCGCGGCGCGTTGCGGAACCTCCACGAACGCATCCGCCGTGGCCTGTCCGTCCGCGGTGCTCGCTCGTCGCGATCGCGCTGTCATTACGCCAGCCTACGGAAACCGCAAGCGAGCATGCGTAAGGGCGTAGTCGAGAAGAGGCGCTGCCGACCCGGTCCCTCCCACCCGCACTCGAGGGGTGAACGACAACTGGTATGGTTTCCGGCAGATGCAAAGCCGCGGGTGATTTGCGAACCGCGTGCAATAGCGCGCATTCCATAGCCCTCGCCCTGATTCCAAAGTGGAGTGACTTGGTCGCCGTCGTCGCGCTGATATTGGCTCTGGTACTGGGGCCTCTGGTCGCGATCGCTCTCGGCCGGAAGTACGGTTACGCGGCAAACGCCGTCGTCGTGATCCTGCTCGGGGCGGCCATCTTCCCGCGAACCGTTCTGACCCTCGTCCGCTCGCCGGAGTCCACGCCGTACGACGTGTCGACCGCGTCGCTCGGTGTTCAGACGCAGGTCATCGCCTTCGTGATCGCCGCGATCATCATCTTGCTGGGCGGCGGCAGGATCAAGGTGCCCATTCCTCTGGTGGTGTTCGTCGTCCTTCTCACGGCGGGGATGTTCATCAGCTGGGGAGGCACCGTCCCGCAATGGTCGGGCTACTTCATGCTCGTGGGCTCGGTGATCGCGTTCGGCGTCGGATGGGCGATCGGACGCGAGGCTTTCACGAAGGAGAAATTCGCTCTCTTCTTCCTCACCCTGATTCTGTTCGTGCTCATCGTGCAATTGGGTGTGTCCGCACTCCAGCTCGCCGGGGTCAGCCTCCCCACGGGTCTGGTCAACTCCGACCGAACACTCGAGCAGACCGTCGGGCGTGTCTCGGGCACGATCGGGCATCCCGCGAACCTCTCCAAGGTGGCGTTCGTCCTGATGCTGCTGTCGTTGCCGTTCACATCGGCGGCCACCAGGCGGGTGTCGCGACTGGCCTTTCTGTGCGTTGCCCTCGCGGCGCTCCTGGGTGGTCTCACGGTCAGCCGGGCGAACCTGATCGCCATGGCCATCCTCCTGGCCGCCTGGGTGCTCACGTTCCCCGGCCGCGCCCGAATCGGCACCCGCATCGGCGGAGCCGTGGTCCTGGCGGGTGCCGCGGTCGTCTTTGCGCCGCTCGTGCTCGAGCGTTTCCAGGACGACGCTGAGGGGGGCCTCCGACCCCTCCTGCTCGCGGCCGCGTGGCGACAGCTCAGCAACGACTTCCTGGTCGGGACGGGTCCGAATTCGTACATCGCGGTCGTGGGGCAGACCGACGCCGCAACCGCCTCCGGCTACCCCGTGCATAACGCGCTCCTCCTCATGACCGCCGAGCTGGGGCTCCTGCTGGCCATTCTCTTCTTCCTTCCGCTGTTCGGGCTGCTCGTGTGGGGCCTGCTCCGGTTCGGCCGCTCGAGCGAGTACCTGTACACCCCGCGCGTCCTCGTCTACTCGATTCCGGGACTCGGCGTCGTGCTCCTCACCGGCTGGGGCATGATCTCGGTCCTGGTCGTCAGCCTGTGGATGTTCACGGTCGGTTTCCTCTCATCGTCGCGGGCAGGTGTGACGCTGGAGAGCATCACCTCGCGCGAGCGCGAGGCCGCAGCACTCGGCGAACCGCTCGCGATAGCGCGGGGAGTCGCGAAATGATCGACACCGAACTGCCTCACCGTCAACACGGCGGCAGCGTCGATGTCTGACGGGGGCCGCGCGGCACGAGGTGCCCGGGTCACACTCGGTGGCCAGGCGGTCAAGTTCGCCCTGCAGTTGACGTCCACGGTCGTTCTCGCGCGACTGCTCTCGCCGCAGGACTTCGGGCTGTTCGCCATGGTGCTCGCGGTCACCGGCCTCGCCGCTCTTCTGGGCGATTTCGGCCTGTCGAACGCCGCAGTCCAGGCCGAGAAGATCTCGGCGGAACAACGATCCAATCTGTTCTGGATCAGCACGAGCGTGGGTGCCGTCCTCTACCTCGGCTTCTTCTTCGCCGCGCCGCTCATCGAAGCGTTCTATCGTGTGGAGGGTCTCGCGACCGTCGTCCGGGTGATGGCGATCGGGTTCGTCCTCTCGGCGCTCACCTCCCAGTTCACCGCGCATCTCACGCGCGCACTGAGCTTCGGCAAGCTCGCCCTCATCGATATCTCGGCGCAGGCGGCAGGACTCGGACTCGCGCTGCTCCTCGCCATCAACGGCGCCGGCTATTGGTCCCTGGTGGGTCAGCAACTCGCCGCTGCAGCGACGCTCTTCGTCTTGACATCGGTCCTCTCCCGGTGGCGCCCCCTGCTGCCCCATCGTGCGCCGATGCGTTCCCTCCTGACATTCGCCGCGAACTCCTTCGGTGTGCAGGCGTTGTCCTACGTCAGTGGCAACGTCGACTCGGTCGCATTGGGTCGTACCTCCGGCCCGGATGCGCTCGGGCTCTACGACCGGGCGTACCAACTCTTCAAGATCCCGGTCCAGCAGATCGCGGCCCCGTTGACGCGGGTGGCTCTGCCGATCCTGTCGCGACAGCAATCCGATCGTGCGGTGATGAGCCGGTACGTGATCAAGGCCCAGCTCGGGATGACCTACGTCCTCGGTGCCGCGTTCTGTCTCGGCGCGGCGCTGGCGTCACCGGTCATTGAGCTCGCGTTGGGTCCGCAGTGGACCTCGGCGGCGGGCATCTTCGCCATCCTGGCCCTGGGCGGGGTGTTCCAGGTGATGGGCTACGTCTACTACTGGTCCTTCCTCGCGTGCGGTCTCACGGGGCTGCAGCTGAGGTTCTCCCTCGTCACTCGTGGCCTCATGATCGCGCTCATCATCGCGGGCGCGTTCTTCGGGCCGCTCGGCGTGGCTGTCGCGGTGGCGAGCAGCCTCGCGCTGAACTGGGTCGTCCTCTCGCTGTTCCCCATGCGGCGAACCGGTCTCGACGTGGGGCGGATCGTGCGCACCGGACTCCGCGGGATCGCAGTCAACGTGCTCATGGCGGCGGTCGTGTGGAGCTTCGACTTCTTCCTGTTCCACGATCTCTTGCACATCGCGCGCATTCTCATCGGAGTGGGCATCGGCGCCCTCTTCTACCTCGTCGTGGCCGCGATCGTGAAGCCGGTCGCGCGGGACGCGAAGGAAATCGTCCACGTGGTTCGAAGGAGCTTTCGATGACCGACCGGGTAGAAGCGTTCTCGTGGAATCCGCGCACCGCACTCCCGGTGCCTCTGCTGCGGAGATTCCGCGTGGGTCCCCGCAAGAACAACTTCGGCGATCTCGTCGGGCCCATCGTCGTCGAGTTGATGCGCTCGCGGCTCGGCCTGTCGGAACAGTCGAGTTCGGGTGAGCCCAGACGGTTGTTCTCCGTCGGATCCGTTCTGCACTTCGCCGCCGATGGGGACGTGGTCTGGGGAAGCGGCGTCAACGGCAAGATCGGTGCAGATCGCCATGGATGGCGGGAGCTCGACGTTCGCGCGGTGCGCGGTCCGCTGACTCGAGAATGGATCGCGGAGCGTACGGGGAAGGACGTTCCCGCCGTGTACGGAGATCCCGCGCTGCTGTTGTTCGAACTCGGCTTCCCCCAGCCGATTCGACGGGTCTCCCGGGCCGTGACGTACATCCCCAACCTCAACGATCTCGGTGCGGGGGCGCCCGTGCCCGTGGTGTCGCCTCGCCGACCGCTGGCGCACGTCCTCGAGCAGATCGCGGCCAGCGAGGTCGTCGTGACCTCCTCGCTGCACGCACTGGTCTTCGCCGAGCTCCTCGGCGTCCCGGTCGCCCTCGTCAAGCCGTCTGCCGAGAGCGCCTTCAAATACGAGGACTACGCGCGTGGCACCGGGCGCGAGGATCTCCCCATGTTCGAGTCCTTCGATGGCGCGCTCACTCACGTGACGACCTCAGCGCATCGAGACGAGGACGCGCTGGCATCCTGGTCGAGCGAGCCGCTTCGGGCGGCGTTTCCAGCCGATATCTTCCGCGCGACCGGGGCGCAGTCGTGATCCGCGTCCTCCACACGGTCTATCCGCCCTCCGACCAGGGCAACCCGTTCGCGTCCTTGCTGATCGACGCGGTCTCGGACGAGACCGACTCGTCATACTTCTCTTGGCGGGCGGCATTCCTCCGGCGATGGGATGTAGTGCACTTCCAGTGGCCCGAGAAGTTCTTCGTCGGTCGGTCCGGGGCGGTCGCTGCTGCGAAGCGGCTCCGGTTCCGGGCCTGGATGCAGGTCCTTCGCTGGCGACGCACGGCCATCGTGTGGACCATCCACAATCTCGCGACCCACGAGGACCCGGGCGCCGAAGCGGCCCGGGAGCTCTCGCGGTTGGAGCGGCGAGTCGACCGGTATGTCGTCTTGAATCCTGCCGTGGAGGTGCCCCTGTCGGCTCCCGCCGACATCATCCCGCACGGTCACTACCGGTCCCTCATTCCCGATGAGGTCCGCACCGAGCCCCGCGGGACTCGTGTTCTGTATTTCGGATTCATCCGTGAGTACAAGAATGTGCCGGCTCTCGTGAGGGCCTTCGTCTCGTCGGGGCTCGACCGGGAGGGCGTGGATCTTCGAGTCGTCGGTCGACCGCACTCCCGTGAACTCGCGGAGGCGGTGGAGACAGCCGCCGAAGACTCGACGGGCGGGGTGAGCATCCGACTGGAGGCGGTTCCCGATCGGGCGCTGTACCAGGAGATCGCCGACTCGTCGGTCGTGATCCTGCCCTATGCGGACCTGTACAACTCAGGCGTGCTCATCATGGCGCTGAGTATGGAGCGTCCGGTCGTCGTTCCGCGGACTCCCGCGACGGAGTACTACCGGGAGCAGTTCGGCGGCGACTGGATATTCCTCTACGAACCGCCCTTGGACGGACCATCGTTGCGCGAGGTCTCCCGGCGGGCCATGGACGTGCCCATTCGCGGTCGGCTGGACCTCGCGCGGCTCGATTGGAGCGCGCTGGCCGCGTCGTATGTCGACACGTACCGTCGCGCGATCGAGGCTCGTCGCGCCTGAGGCGACCGAGCGCGGGTGAACGGCCCGGCGAATGAATGTTTCCGCGAAGAAAAATCTTCGTGATATCGGATCGGCTGACGGACCGATTTTCGCGGCCCCGCGGTCACAATGGCGATCTGACGTTCCTGCGGTTTCCCGCATAGTTCAGCGGAAGGCCGGCGACCGTCATGAGACGTTCTCGTTGCAAGCGGGGGGTGCGAGGGTGAGCGACGAAAATGCGCCACTGATCGACCCCGGTACTATCCGAGGTGGGGCTTTGATCGCAACTCACGCCCACAGAGCCGACGCCAAACCCTGGGGGACTTCATGCGACGCACGGTGTCATCTTCGACGGAGCTGGCGATGACTCCGGTCGAGAGGGAATACGAAGCCTTCCGGGCCGCCCGACGATTCCCCGGTCTCGACGGCCTGCGCGCACTCAGCATTCTGTTGGTTCTGACCTCCCACATGCACGATCCCGTGTGGTCGTTCTTCGCTGGAGGGTTCGGCGTCACCATCTTCTTCGGAATCAGTGGATTCCTCATCACGACGCTGCTTCTGCGCGAGGAAGACCGGCACGGCCGGGTGTCGTTGAAGAACTTCTACATCCGTCGGGTCTTCCGCATCCTCCCGCTGTATTTCCTGGCGCTCGCGCTGACCATCGTCCTCGTTCTGGGGATCGGGCTGGGGGAGGGCGGGTCGAACTTCCTCGAACGCCTTCCCCTGCTCGCCACCTTCAATGGCGAGTTCGCCGGGTCGGGAACGTTCTCGCACTCGTGGTCGCTCGGCATCGAGGAGAAGTTCTACATCATCTGGCCGCTGCTCGCGTTCGGTCTTCTGCCGATCCGCAATCGACTCGGTGCCGTGCTGGCGGTGGCGGTGCCTGCCGCTGCCGTCATGAGTTACGTCCCGTGGACCGGCTATTTCGGGATCTACTTCCCGATCCTCGGAGGCTGCGCCCTCGCGGTCGCCATGCACTCCCGTCGCTCCTTCGCCTTCGCCTTCGCGCTCTCGGGGCGATGGGTGGGAGGCCTCGCCTTCATTGCCATGATCGCCATGCTCGGCCTCAACCGGTATCTCCCGTTCCAGGATCAGTCGAACTACGCCCACGTGGCGTTCGCGGTGTTCGCTCTGCTGGCCATGCCCGGGATTCTCATCGGTGACGGCTTCCAGCGGAAGCTGCTCTCCCTGCGTCCCGTCGTGTATTACGGGAATCTGGCCTACGGCGTGTACCTCTTCCATCCTTTCGTGGGCGATGTCATCGATCGCGCGATTCCCGCCGGACAATCGTCGATCGTTCTGGCGAGTGTGCGTTTCGCTGCGATGATCGTGCTCTCCTTCGCGGTGGCATGGGTGCTTCGCGTGAGCGTCGAGCAGCCGATGATCCGATTCGGTCGTCGCCTGACCTCTCGCACTCCCCGCCCGGGACAGGTCGAGTCGGATCCCGCAAAGCCGGTTTCGCGGCGCGAGGAAAGACTGCGCTCAGCGAGGCAGCCGCGCTAGCGGTTCTGCCCGGACGGAGACGCCTCGCAGGGGAGGCGGCGCACCAGCCCGGCTGGTCCAGCGGTGAACGTGGGTATGGGAAACTGTCGGAACATGCCCTCGCGCCAGCCGTTGATCGAGGCGCGGATGCCTTCGCAATCTGTATCCAGCCCATTCTCGCGCAGTTTTCCCTGCCGATGCGGAAGCATTTGAGAATCTCTCCTTCTCAGCTCTGAGCTGTCCCCCGAATGGGGGACAGCGGTATCGCTTAACGTCCTGTCGTGCGCTTTCGGCGAACGCAAGACGTTGGCATTTTCACGCTCAGGCGCCATACTCAAAGCGTCAGCTGTCATACGCAGCACGTCACTGATTTGAGACGCATCCGCGTCTATTCCCCCTAATCAGGATTTCGCATGAATGCCTTAGCGTCATTTCATCGCCGTCGACTCTTCCTGTCGACGGTGTCTCTCGCGGTCGCAGCGGCCGTCTCCGTCGGCCACATCGTGGCGACTCCGCCCGCACACGCCGCGGTCCTCACGGCCATCGACGTCCGGGCGAGTCACCCTCGGCTCCTGGTCCAGAGCGAGACGGATTTCGTCACGGTTCGCTCGCAGACAACCACGGACGCCGTTTCCGGCCGACTCCAGAAGAACGTCCTCAACTCGGCGGACTACCAGCTGACCCAACCCGTGGTCTCGTACGACTTGCGCGATCCCGCTGCGTCGCTGAAGACGGCCAAGGCCCTCGTGGACAGGGCGTACAGTCTCTCCCTCGCGTGGCGCCTCACCGGGGCTTCCAAATACATGGAGGGGTTGTGGGCGAACCTGGACGCCGCCAGGAACTTCCCTGACTGGGCGCCGGACAACATTCTCCAAGTCGCCGAGATCTCGAATGCTTTCGCCATCGCCTATGACTGGGGGTACAGCTACTGGACCGAGGCTCGTCGGTCGGCGCTGCGCACCGCGATGCTCGACAAGGCCCTTCGACCCACCCTCGCGTACTACCAGTCCCCGGGCGGGACGTCCGGTTCCTGGGTCACCGAGACGAACAATCGCAATGTCGTGGGGAACAGTGGACTCGGCCTCGCCAGTCTGGCCGTCCTGTCCGAGGACACCAGCGGTGACGCCCGCCGGGTGCTCGACTACGCGGTGGAGTCCATCAAGACCGGACTCACGGGTTATCTCCCGGACGGCAGCTACGCCGAGGGCCCGATGTACTGGGAGTATGCGACCGATTACGCGACCACGTTCATCAATGCCCTGAAGACGGCCACGGGCTCCACTCAGGGGCTGGAGACCATCGGCGGATTCGCCAAGAGCGGGACATTCATCAGAGACCTGATGAGCCCCTCGGGAGACTTCTACACCTTCTCGGACAGCGAGACGACCATCTATCCCGCCATGGGCTTCTCCGGGCTCGCCCGATTGACCGGGGACACGTCGCTGGAGGCGCTTTCCGCCTCGATGGACACCAGTCGCCGTGCGGCTCAACGACTGATCTGGCGCGACACCGCGGTCGCCCCGCTCTCGGCGGAGGAGCAGTCCCGGCCACGGGTCGCGGACTACTCCGGCGTCGGCGTCGTGACGCTGCGCGGCGATTCCGTGGACCCGAGCGCGCCCTTCGCAGCCCTCCACTACGGCGGGGATCCGTCCGTGGGACACCGACAGGTGGATGCCGGCGATGTCATGGTCTCCGTAGGGGGCGTGGTCTGGGCCGATGAGCTCGGGCTCGACCGGGCCAGCTACGAAGCGCGGGGAAATGGGGAGGCGGTCTCGGCCCGCTGGACCTACTATCGGAACCGTCTCGAGGGACACAACACCCTGCAACTCGATCGTGACACCACCGCGGACTACCGCGATGCTCCGGGAGGCTCGCTGCTGGGGTCGGGAACCAGCAGTCTCGGCTCCTATGCGGTCGCGGATCTCAGCGCGTCGCAGGGGATGAACGCGGGCACGTGGCGCCGCGGAATCCGAGTCGTCCCGACGGCGATGCAGGTGGTTCTCCAGGACGAGATCTCCATGCCCGGAGGGATCACCACGAGGTGGGGCCTGCACACGTCCGCCGCGGTGGAGATCGCGCAGGACGGTCGATCCGCGATTCTGTACAAGGGCGGCAAGCGTCTGCAGCTCGAGCTCTCCGCCGCCTCCGGATCGCGATTCCGGGCGACGTCGGCCACGCCGTCGCCGGTGTCCCCGTCACCCGCGCAGGACGTCAACCAGGGCGTGACGAAGATCGTCGTCGATGTTTCGGGCGGCTCTGCCCAGACGATCGCCGTGACGATGACGCTACTCCCGCCTGCCGCCGAACCGAGGCCCTTGGCATCCGAGGTCACGGGCCTCGGCGTCTGGGGTGCGTCGGCGGAAACCGCCATCCGGCTGTCCGGTCTGACCGTCGATGGCGAAGCCGTCGTGGGCTTCGACCCGACCCGCCGGTCGTATTCGGTCCACCGTGATCCGGCCGTCCCCGACCCCGTCATCGCGGCCCGAGATGCCTCTGGGGCTGCACTCCCTGTGACGCCCAGCTCTCTGCAGCCGGGTTCCTTCATCATCGGACCCGACGCGTCGACCGGCGTCCTCGTCACCGTTCTGCCGGACCTGACGTCCGTCGCCTCGGCCGTGGCCTCGGCGACTCTCCGGGGGAGCACGGCGGCGGTGTCGGACGGCAACGAGTCGACCGGCTGGGCAGCATCCGGGGTGCAATACATCGAACTGTCGTTCCGAGGCGAGATCGACCTGCACCGACTGGACATCCTCTGGACGGCGAACAGCTCTCGACGTATCGACTATCGAATCCTGGTTCCGGCGGGCGACGGATGGTCCGCGATCGCCTCGGGCAGCTACCGGACGGCGTCCGGATGGTCCTCGCAGCGGTTCGATACGTCCTCACGTACGTCCAAAGTGCGCATCGAGGTCTCCGGCGACCCGAACGGCGATCGCACGTCGACCATCCGTGAGGTCGCGATCTACGGTTTCCGGGACACCCCGGCCCCCGCGAACCTCACGCCTCCGTCCGGAGGGGTTTCGCTCAACGCGTCTCCCGCTTCGGTCGCCGTCGGGGAGTGGACACCGATCGGCGTCACGCTCAGCGGATCGGCCGTCGGCGGACAGGTCGAGATCGTCTCGGCGAACACCGGCGTGGCACAGATCGAGAACAAGGGTGCCGCGGGGATCGCGCCGGGCGCGACGACGCTCGGTGGGTACGCGCGGATCGGATCGTGGGAGTTCGCCTCGCCGTCACGCGCGCTCACCGTCACGGCATCCGAGTCGCTGTCGATCCGACCCAGTGAGGACACGTTCGTCGAAGGCGGAACGAGTGCGACGAGGAATTTCGGAACGGCGGACCGTCTCGACGTGAAGCCGACGATCCCGGCGACGCCGGCCGACGGTACACGCGTGCGTACGGCCCTTCTCCGATTCGATCTGTCGACGATCGATCCCGCACGCATCGCGAGCGCCGTCCTCGTGCTGAACGGCACGATTGCGGACGGCTCCGCCGGCGACGCCGTCCGCGTCGACGCGTATCGGGTGAACGGTGCGTGGACCGGCACGCAGGTCACCTACGCCACTCGACCCGCGTTCGGGGCCCCGGTGGGGAGCACCGTGGTCACGCGGCAGGTCGCTGATTCCCGGCTCGACCTCACCAGCGTCCTCAAAGCGAGCAGCCGGACCGACTTGGCATCCTTCGACCTCGCACTCGGCGGTACGGCCCCCGACAACACCGCGCTCATGGCTCGCTTCGGCAGTTCCGAGTCGGCGACCCCGCCCCGCATCGAGATCGTTCTGGCGCCGGCCGCGGCAGCGATCGGGAGCGCAGCGGCTACCGGCACGATTCGAGGGACGGCGGGCGCCACGTACGACGCAGCCCCGTCGACCGGATGGGCGGGAGGCGCCGGAGCAACGGTCACCTGGACCCTCGCCGCGCCGAGCCTCGTGAAGACGCTGCGCGCCGACTGGAGTCCGGATGCCAGCAGGAAGGTGACGTTCAAGATCCTCACGTCGCTCGACGGCAAGTCATGGAACGACGACGGGACCTTCACGTACGCCGGCGGGGCGGGGCAGGCGGATCACACCCTCAAGTGGTCTCGGACGGCGAAATACGTTCGTGTGCAGCTCGTTTCGACGTCGTCCACCTGGCAGGCCATCCTGCGCGAAGTCCAGATCCTCTCGCCGGGTGCGCCCCCGGCGGCGCTTCCCGATCGCCTGTTCGTCGACGCGAAGGTGACGGTGCCTTCCACGATCCCGATCGGCCAGACGCTCGGAGTGGATGTGTCTGCGACCGATCTCACCGGAGCAGCCGTGTCGACCGTCACGGTGACGCACACCAGCGACACCCCCGCCGTTGTCAGAGTGGAGGCCGACGGGCGGCTGACCGGTGCGTCGCTGGGCACCGCGAAAGTGACCACGACCGTGACTCAGGGACCGCTCTCGCGCTCGTGGGTCAACACGGTCACGGTCTTCCAGCCGGGCCTGTCCGTCATCCGATCCGACGGGGACACCTTCGTGCAGGGAGGGACCACCGCGACGACGACCTTCGGCGACAAGACCCGCCTCGATGTGAAACCGCAGGGCCCGCGATCGGCGTCGGATGGGACGGGGGTGCG
This sequence comes from Microbacterium sp. SLBN-111, assembly GCF_049739645.1. Classification (NCBI taxonomy): domain Bacteria; kingdom Bacillati; phylum Actinomycetota; class Actinomycetes; order Micrococcales; family Microbacteriaceae; genus Microbacterium; species Microbacterium sp. SLBN-111. The sequence continues at coordinate 690,518 of NZ_JBMGQH010000001.1, read as the reverse complement.
TCACGCGTACCTGACGTTCGACCTGAGTGCGATCACACCCGCGTCGGTCCAGTCGGCGACGCTGTCGCTCTCGGGCAGTCTGATCGACGACCCGACGCGTACCGAGACGCGCGTGGACATCTACGAGGTCGCCGGGCCCTGGTCGGAGTCGACCACGACGTATGCGACGCGTCCGCCCTTGGGCGCGCGTATCGCCTCCTTCACCGTCACCCGGGATGTCGCTGTGAGGGAGATCGACCTCACGTCGTACGTGCGCGGCCTCTCCGGCGGCAAGCGCATCTCGATCGCGCTCGGCGGAACCGTCGACACGATGACCGACGTGCTGTTGACACGGTTCGACTCGCGGGAAGCGGGCGTCGCGACGGGGCCGAAGCTGACCATCCAGGAGAACGTGTCGGGCTGACAGCGTCGTCCTCCGCGGGTGGCCCTCCTGCCGGACGGGTCGGGCCACCCTCCCTCCCACGGCATCCTCGGACCCGGAGGGTCTGCGCGCTGCGCGACCCGCCGACGGGCGGGTCGGGGCGGAGGGCCGTGGGGCAGGAGTGCGTACCGATCAGGGACCGGCAGGCGGCGTCATCACGCGCGCGAGCGCCGCTCCCAGGGGGCCGGCCAGTTCGGCGCTGAACGTCGCCGTCAGGTGGTGGGCGTCCCGGTACACGAGCGTGTCGCCGATGACGGGGTTGCACACGTCGGAGCACAGGTAGTCGGTCAGGTCGATCACCGGGCTTCCGTTCGCATCCGCCGCTTCGGCCTCCGCCCGGCGGACATCGGCTCGAACGGCCTCCGTGCGCGGAAGTCCGCACGCCGCGGTGTCGTCCAATCGGGCCGAGAGACAGATGGACGGTGTCTGCCCGAGATCCGGGGTATCGGCGATGACCGCGGTCGGGGCGGAGATGCGGGTCAGGGTGGAGGACAGCGCCGCCGCCCAGGCATCTGCGTAACCGCGATTCGCCGGGAGGTTGAGATTGGCCGTGCCGAAGTTCGCGATCAGCACGAGTGCCGGGCTCTCCCGGTCGATCCTGTCGATCACCGCGTCACGCCAGGTCGAGCACTCCGTGTACGGGACGCCGTCGCGGAAGACGGTGGCGTCGATCGACGGGCACGAACTCTTCGTGTGAACTTCCACCGCGTATCCGTTCTGGTCCGCCCACCCCATCAGAGCGGGGAACCATTGGGCCGCGTGGGAGTCGCCGAAGAGGACGACCCGCGGCGCCGAACGATCGCCGTACACGCAATCAGCGGGGGCGGTGTCCGCGAAGGATCTGTGGCATCCGTCCGCGTAGATCCGGGGTTGGTCCGATGACGCGTCCCGAAGGGCGGGACGCAGGTTCGCGGGCACGAACGAAGTGAAAGCGGGTGGCGTGGTCAGAGCCGACGCCGCGGCCGTCCGCGGGGTGAACAGGTCGCGGCTGTCCGCTGCCACTGATGCGCCCGTCGCGACGAGGATCGCGGCGAGCGAGCCCGCGAGCGCAGCGAGAAGGGTCCGGCGCGGTCGTGCATCCACCAGCACGCGCCAGCTCCGTGCGGGGTTTTCGACGTACCTGTACAGGGCCCAGGCGATCGGCACGCACGCCGCGGCGATGAGCAGCGTGATCCACAGCGGCAACGGGTGCGCGTAACCGACGGCAGCCTGCGGGATCACCAGCGCGGGCCAGTGCACCAGGTACAGCGAGTAGGAGATGGCGCCGACGAACGCCATTCCGCGGAGCGAAAGCAGCGCCGACGGTCCATAGCGGGTGGGCGTCGCTCCAGCCAGGATCACCAGGGCGGTCGTGATGACCGGCAGAGCTGCCCAGTAGCCGGGAAAGGGCGTCGAGGAGGTGAACAGCACGACGGTGGAGAGGAGCCCGAGCAGTCCCGCCCAGCCCAGGATCGCCGCCGAGCGTGGCCCGAGGACCTGGGCGCGATGGTGCAGGGCGAAGGCGACGATCCCACCCGCCCCCAATTCCCACGCTCTCGTCGGCAGCGAGAAGAACGCCCACGGCTGCAGGCGGAACGTGAGAACGACACAAGCCAGGAAGGACAGGGCGACGATCACCGCGAGTGCGACGCCGAGGGCACGGCGAGAACGGAGATGTTTCCACCCCAGGGCGAGCAGGAGGGGCCAGATCAAATAGAACTGCTCTTCGATGCCGAGCGACCAGTAGTGCTGGAACACCGAAGGCGTCGTCTCGGCGAGATAGTTGGTGCCGTTGGCGGCGAAGAGAAGATTCGGAACGTAGAGCGCCGTCGCCACGGCCCCACGCCAGACTTCTTCCATCAGCAGCGGGGGGAACCAGATCAGAGCAGCCAGGACGGAGAGCACGACCACGAGGAGCGAGGCCGGGAGGATTCGGCGCGCGCGCTTCGCGTAGAAGCTCGCGAACGGTACGCGGCCGGTGCGGGCCAGACCACCCAGCAGGTGGGAGGTGATGAGGAAACCGCTGATGACGAAGAAGATATCGACGCCGACGTACCCGCCGGGCAGGAACGGCACACCGGCGTGATAGAGCACGACGGCACCGACCGCGATCGCGCGCGCAGTCCCTGGATGTCCCCGCGGAAAGACGACGTGGATGCCATGGCGGCACGCCCGGTGGTGACTCCCGGTTGCGCGCGCGTACCCGTCTGTCTACCGACGGGGCGATCAGAGGGGCGTGCCATTCGGGGGTCTCCAGTCAGCGGGGGGCTCAGGATGGGGGGCGCGCGTCGAGGCGGCCGAGGAGGACGTGGTTGCTGGCAGCGACGACGTTGTCCACGGCGGAGTCGATGGTGAGGAGGGACGCGTTCTCTCGCAGGTGGGCGCTGACTCGGGCATGGAACTCGTCGTCGGATGTGAGGCGAGCGATCGCTTCGCGCCAGCGGCCGACGTCCGAGGTGTCCAGGACGAGAGCCTGTCGGAGGGAGGGATCGGTGTAGAGCATGTCCGCGCATCCGAAGACGTCGGAGAGCACGACGGGGATGCCGAGCATCGCCGCCTCGACCGCGCTGCGCCCGAACGCCTCACGGCTCGACGTGCCCACGTACGCCCGCGCGCTCTGCCAGATCTCCTCGCGGGCGCGCCACCCGCGCACGTCCACGTTGGACGGCGCGCGCTCGCGAACCCGTTCCTCGAGCGGGCCCGTCCCGTACATCGCACCTCGCGCGTCGACGCCCGTGAGAGCGTCGAGGAAGAGCGATGGATTCTTGTCCTCGGAGAACCGCGCCGCCCACACGATGTCGCGGGCACGCGAGCCCGGCTCGCGCTCGGTCTGCTGGGGAGGTACGAGACCGGGCGGGACGAGGCGGTCGACATCGCCGCCGGTTTCGGCCGCGAGGACTCGAGTGGTGGCCCACACCTCGCGCGCACGGCGCAGCGCCAGCCGTTCGATGGCGCGCCACAGGGTGGTCTTCACCCGCGAACTCTCCCCGGCCGCGGGCCAGGGGAGGCCGCGCAGATACGCGACCCACGGACGACGGGTCAGAGCCAAAGCCATGTCGCTCTGCGGAACCATGGTGACGATCAGATCGGCGTCGGAGAACTCCGGGAGGGTGCGCAGGTGGCGGGAGAGATCGCGGACGCCGCCGATGCCGGACGGCTCGATCTCGAACTCCCGCACACCCGCGGACGTCGACGCGGTGCCTCCGGCGTTGTGGGAGACGCCGATCACCGCGGTCCAATCCAATCCCCGGGCTCGCGCTGCTGTCACGAGCTCGATGGTGGAGTTGTAGACACCGCTGCGTGCGATCAGCGGAGCGGCGACGAAGCAGAGACGGGCGCTCATCGCCGGGCCGCCGTTGCGACGACCTCGTGCACCTGGTCGCTGACCTGGGCGTCGGTGAGAAGGCCGGGGGTCCGGGCGGCCTGGCGGGCGAGTGTCTGCCGGAGGGCGCCGTCGGCGACGATCTCGCGGAGAGCGTCGGCCAGCGAGGACTGATCGCGGGGGGTGAAGACGAGGCCGTTCTCTCCGTGCGTCACCCACTCGACCGGTCCGCCTTCGCCGGATACCACGGTGGGCTTGCCCGCGCTCAGGTACTGCAGCACGTTCTGTCCGAGAGGCTCCGCGCGCATCGACGCCTGGACGCAGACGTCGAGTGCGGAGATGGCGGACGGCACATCGGAGGTGTGACCGGCGAAGTCGACCCGGTCGGCGACGCCGAGCTCGCTCGCGATGCGTCGGAGGTCGGCGGCGAACTCGTCGTGCCCGAAAGCCGGCGCACCGTGGAAGACCAGGACTTCGTCGCCGTCGGGGCACGCCTCGGCGAAGGCACGCAGCAGCATCTCCTGTCCCTTCCACGGATCGATACGGGCGATCATGCCGATCCGCCGCACCGGGCCGGTGGCATCCATCGAGTCGGCGTCGACCGGGGCGAGGCCGGCCGGACTCGGGATGACGCGGACGTTCTGCGTCCGAAGGTCCCCGGACACCGTGTCGAGGGACGCCTGCGAGTTGGCGATGACGCCGGCGGCCCGGGGGAGGACCAGACGGCGCATGAGCATCGTTGCGGCCGAGCCGATCGCATCGGCCGAGATGAGGTCGCGAATGTGGACGACGAATGGCTTCCGAGTGATCAGCGCGGCCAGAGCCACATAGACGCTCGCGCGTGTCGTATTGGCGACGAGCACGTCAGCGTCGCGCACCGCGCGCAGCCGCGCCAGAGCCACGGACGACCGGACGATTCTCACCGCGAGACGCAGGTTGGCGCCGAGACCCGTGCCGCCCTCGCGTCGTGCAGCGTGTCCCGGCCCGCTGCGGATGACGGGGACGCTCGCGGGCAGGCCGCCCGCGAAGACGCCCGCCCCCGGATCGGCGGACGACGACGGAAGCGCTACGGCCGGGACCCAATCCTGGGCCACCGAGAGGAGTCGGATCAACGCGAACTCCGCGCCGCCGGGTTCGTCCGAGTGGTCGGCGAACACGACTCGCAAGGGCGTGGAGGGAGGAGGCGTCACGGTGCCGCACCTGCGCCGCCGCGGCCCGAGTCGGCGTCCAACCGGGCGATCTCCTCGCGGAGCCTCCGCGCGAAGTGCGCTTCGGTGAAGAGGTCGGCGTGACCACGGATCGTCGCCTCGTCCCAATCCACGTCGATCGACTTCGTCACGGCTGCCGCCAAGGCCGCCGGCGTCGGCTCATCGAAGTAAACGCCCGTGCGGTCTTCGAGGATCGTGTCGAGGAATCCTCCCCAGCGGAGGACGATCGACGGCTTGCCGTGGGTGGCCCCCTCGATGGGGGTGAGGCCGAAGTCTTCGTAGCTCGATGACACCACCGCAGTGCAGCGCCCATAGAGCCACTGGATCTGCCCGTCGGTGAGGTTCTTGACCATGACGACGTTCGCGCCGGCGAGGCCGCTCAAACGGCGCTCCTCCGGCCCTGCCCCCACGACGACCAGCGGAAGCCCCAGAGAGTTGAACGCCTCGATGACCACGTCGACGTTCTTGTACGGCAGCAGGCGGGAGATGCACAGATAGAACCCGTGTTCCGGGTCGAGAGGGCCGAGGTCGACGGGTTCCTGCGGAACGGACATGTCGACCGAGTGCGGCGCGGGCAACACCTCGGAGTCGATCCCGTATGTCTCCTTGATCCGACCCTGGACCACGGTCGAGATGGCGAAGTACTTCGTCGCCGTCTTCGAGGCGCGGCGGTCCCATCGCTTCAAGAAGGGGGCGAGGAGGCGCAACGCCACCCCGGTGGGGGTGAGCTTCGAGGTGCCGAGGTAGGCATCCCGCTGATAGAGCCATCGGGCGGGGGAGTAGCAGTAGACGATCTTGGAGCCGGTCGTGGGGAACCCGTGGGCCCAGCCGCTGGAACTGACGATCGTATGCCGCGCGTCGACACGGGTTCGTCCCGCCGCCCACGCCAGGAACGGCAGTGCGAGGCGATGCGATCGGCGCAGGAGAGGGACCTTGTTCAGGGGGGAGGTGATGATCGTGGATGCCGCGAACTCGGGGTACGTCGTGTCCGGCTGGTAGAGCGTCGTGTAGATCGGCGACTCGGGGAACGCCCGCTGCAGAGCCAGGACGACCTTCTCCGCGCCACCGCGCTGAGTGAGATAGTCGTGGGCGATGGCGATTTCGGTGCGGGATCCGGCGGCAGAGGTGTCGGTCATGATCACTTTCCTGCTGAAGGGTCGACGACGCGATGCTCTTGGTGTTCGCGGGGCAGCGCGTCGATGTACTCGCGGACGGACTGGTCCCAGGAGATCGTCGGACGCCACCCGAACTCGGACTGCAGGCGGGTGGAGTCGCCCGCGATGCGCGGCGGGTCGTTCGGGCGGATCCGCGCGGGATCGACCACGGTGCTGATGTCGTCTCTTCCGAGCGCGTCGGTGATGGCGCCGAGGATCTCCTCGCCACTGTGGGGGACGCCGGTGGAGATGTTGTAGACGGAGTGCCTGTGCGAGGGGGCGGTGGCGAGTACGAGATGTGCCCGGGCCACGTCCCGCACGTCTGCGTAGTCGCGCTGGGCGCGGAGGTTGCCCGTGGGAACCGTCTCGCCGGGCGCGGCCTCGCGCACCGCCGCCGTGAGGTCGGGCACGATGAACCCTCGCGACTGGCCCGGGCCGATGTGGTTGAACGGACGCGCCACGATCACGTCGACCCCGCGCGTCGCATAGTAGTGGGCCTGTTGTTCCACGAGGAGCTTGGCCACGACGTACGGGCTCGACGGTGCGGTGGCGCTGGACTCAGTGACCGTTCCGGACTCCGTCGGCGTGTACACGGCACCGGAGCTGACGACGACGACCCTGGTCGGGGCCCCGCTGGCGAGGAGCCGTTCGCCCAGGTGAGTCATGATCCGGCTGTTGATCTCGATGTAGCGCTGCGGGTCCGAGAAGGAAGGACCGACCGCGGCGAGACCGGCCAGGTGGATGATCGCGTCGACGTCCTCGGAGATCGGCCACCCCTCGGACAGATCCGCCGAACTGTAGCGCGTCGCGTGGGCGTTCACCGTCGGCGGTGCCGACGGCTCTCTGCCGATCGCCCAGACATCGTGCCCGGCTTCGGATGCGAGGGCGACGACGTGGGCGCCGACGAAGCCGTTGGCGCCCGTGACGACGATCACGCTCATGCCTTGTTCTGCGAGCGGCCCTGTTCCGCGAGGTCGTGAGCGACCATGAGCTTCACCAGGCCGGGGAAGTCGACTTCGCGGCGCCACCCGAGTTCGTTCTCCGCCTTCGAGGGGTCGCCGAGCAGGATGTCGACCTCTGCGGGCCGGAGGAACGCGGGGTTCTGCACCACGTACGGCCGCCAGTCGTCGATGCCGATCTCGGCGAAGGCCAGGGTGAGGAACTCCTCGATGGAGTGGGTCTCACCCGTGGCGAGGACGAAGTCGTCGGGAGTGGAGTGCTGCAGCATCCGCCACATGCCCTCCACGTAGTCCCCGGCGTAGCCCCAGTCGCGCTTGGGCCACAGGTCACCGAGTTCGATGTGGGGCTGCAGGCCGAGCTTGATGCGGGCCACTGCGTGCGTGATCTTCCGCGTCACGAACTCGACGCCGCGGCGCTCGCCCTCGTGGTTGAACAGGATGCCGCAGGACACGAACATGCCGTAGCTCTCGCGGTAGTTCTTCGCAATCCAGTGCCCGTAGAGCTTTGCGACGCCGTAGGGGCTGCGGGGGTGGAACAGCGAGTTCTCGTTGTATCCGGCACCGGGACGGTTGTAATCCAGGCCGCCGAACATCTCGGACGTCGATGCCTGGTAGACCTTGGTGCGCTCGGCGCGGCCGGTGATGCGGACGGCTTCCAGCACGTTGAGGACGCCCTTGGCGGTCACGTCGGCCGTCAGAGTGGGGTTCTTGAAGGAGTACCCCACGTGGCTGACCGCGGCGAGGTTGTAGACCTCGTCGGGGTCGCTGACCTCGATCGCGCGCACCAGCGAGGTGGGGTCGATCAAGTCACCCTCGATGAGAGTGACGTAGGGGAATTCCGCGACGGTCGCCTCTTTGCGGGGGTTATTCTGTCCACGGATGAGGCCGAATACCTCATAGCCCTTCGAATGAAGGAGTTCGGCGATATGGCCGCCGTCCTGACCCGTGATTCCCGTAACCAACGCGCGACGAGCTTCAGTCATTCTTCTTCTTCTCCAGAGTTTCAGAGCTAGTGGATCGTTTTGCCTTGGCGTTTCGACGGAGATCGGCGAAAGGCCGCAGCTTGGCGTTCGGGGTCACTTACCGCCGAACAGTAACAGCCGGACGCCCTCCGTGAGTCACCAGGAAATGAACTGCACGTTTCGTCAGGACCGGGCAGCAGAGGTCAAGTACTTCGCGATCGTGGTGGCTGCGGGCCGGATCTGGTCGAACGATTCCGCGTACGCCTCATCCGAGCGGCGGTACGGATCGATGACGTCGGATTCGGCGGGGTCTTCGGGCTGGGGCGCGAGCCCGCGCTGTACAGCGGCGAGGAGGACCGCTGCACGCATCCTGTCCTCGGGTGTGCCGCCCGCCTCGGTGAGTGCATCACCGGCGGCACCGACGAACTCCGCCACCCGTGCCAACTCGCGGATCGTGAAGGTGCGCCGAGTCGCCGCGGGCGTCATCTCGACGATGGCCTTGCGATGCTCTCGTGACATGGCCAGAACCAGATCGGCGTCGCGCACGATACTCGGCGTGAGCTGACGGGCCCGGTGCGCGGTTCCGTCGAGTCCGTCGGAGCCGAGGAGACGCAGGCCAGGCTCGGGGATGCCGTGATCCACGAGCGCGCCGGTACCGGCGCTCGAGATCTCGACGAAGCCCAGCTCCCCCAACTCGTGCTCGAGGAGGAGCTCCGCTGTGGGAGAGCGACAGACGTTCCCCGTGCAGACGGTCAGGATCCGAAACGTCACGACTCGGCATCCTTCTTCCGGCTCGAGCGAGTACGGCGAGCGGGTTCGGCTGCGGAGCGAGTCTCCGTGTACGCGTACGAACCGTACGAGTAGCTGTCCGGTCCCTTGGACGGCAGCATCGTCACGATGACGCCGAAGAGGCGGCTGCCGATCGCGCTCAACTTCTCGACGGCCGCGGTCAGCTGCGGCTTACGAGTGAGTCCAGACGCCGCGACCATCAACACTCCGCTGGTGAATCGCGACACGACGGCGGCGTCGGTGACCAGCAGAAGAGGAGGGGCGTCGACGAGGACGTAGTCGAAGGCGTCTTCCAGGGCCTCGAGCGTGCGCTGCATCGCCTGGCTGCCCAGCAGCTCGGAAGGGTTCGGGGGCGTGCGCCCGGATGCCAGGACGAACAGCTTCCCCGTGCCCCACTGCTGGAGCACGTCCACCAGTTCAGCCCGCCCGATCAAGACGTCCGTCAAGCCCACGGCGCCTTCCAAGCCCATGTACTCCGCGACGCGCGGGAGGCGGAGGTCGCCGTCGACGAGTGCAACCCGAGCTCCGGTCTCGGCGAGGGCGATGGCGAGGTTCGCGGTCGTGGTCGACTTCCCCTCGCCGGGGCCGGCGCTGGTGACGACGAAGGACCGCGACGAACCGTCGACGTCGACGAACTGCAGGTTGGTGCGGAGACTGCGGAACGACTCCGCTCGGGGGTTGCGCGGGTCCGCGTGGACGATCAAGGGGCGCTTCTTCGCGTCGGGGTCGAGGGCGATCCCGCCCAACACGGGTGCGTCCGTGGCCACCTCGATGTCGTGCAGCGAGTGGATGCGCGTGTCGAGGACCGAGCGCAGCACGGCGACGAGAAGTGCGAGCGCGAGTCCCGCCACGATTCCGAGGCCGACGTTGAGCGGAATGCGTGGGGATGCCGGTGTCGTGGGAACGAGCGCGGGCTGAATCGTCTCTACGCGCACGAGGCTGGCGGAGTTGTCCGACGGCTTCTCCAGCTTGTTGACGACGACATCCGCGAAATTCGTACCGACCGAGTTGGCGATGGAGGCCGCGAGCTCGGGATCCGAGTTCGAGACGCGGATCGAGATGATCACCGAGTTCTGGGGGGCCGACGCCTCAATGCTCGAGGCGAGCTGCTGTGCCGTCGTATTCAAGTTCAGGTCGTCGATCACACGGTCCAGGACGATCGCACTGTCGACCACGTCCGCGAAGCTCACGACGGCCTGGCGCGCGAAGTTGGTTCCCTGGGCCAACTCGCTGATCCCGGAAGTATCAGACCGCACCGAGACGTACAGCTGAGTGGTGGCCTCGTACGTCGACGTCTGCAGAATCGACCACCCGAACGCCCCCGCACCTCCCAAGACCGTCAAAGAGACGATCAGAATCCAGTTCCGATGGAGAATTCTGAGATAGTCGCGCAGTTCCAAGCCTGGTCCGTTCGTTTAATCGAAAAGCAGGTCACGGCAGACGACCGTTGGATCCAGTGCGAAGTAGTCTGCCTCTGTGGTCACGCGGATGATCCTGCGGCCTCGCGCCTAAGCCTACGACATACCCCGAATACCGCCGCATCCGGCGATGGAGGTGACGATGTACGACCTGAGCTCTCTCTTCCCCCCGCGGGAGCGATCGGCCGATCGTGCGCGTTCGCGGGGTGCCGCCGGTGCGGCACTCGGCGCGATGGTGGGAAGTGGGGGGGAGTCGGTGCCGCGGCCTCGTAGGCCGTCCGTGGAGGCCCTCACAGCGCGGGTGGGGCCGCCGATGCAGCGCGAGACGAGGGACGCTTCCGCGGATCTTTCGCGGTTGGTGGGGAGCGAAGCCACGGTGGCCAGCACCAAGGGTGCCGACCTCTCGGCATCGTTGGCCCGAAAGGTGGGCGGCGCGGACCACGTCGACGAGCGGGGATGGCGCGCGCCGGACGCGGCGCAACCGGCGCGCCGGCCTCGTTCTTTCGCGCGCCATGCCGTCCGTTCCGTCAACGCGGTCAATATCGCCGTCGCCGTCATCGCGATTGCGACTCTCGCCGGCAGCGCAGCCGTGGCCGTGACTCAACGGGTCACCTCCGATCCGGCAGCCGAGGCCATGGTCAGCCTTCGAGAGCGGGAGGCCGAGCTCCAGAACGACAGCCAGGTACTGGCCACCGCCGTCGGCCTGTACAAGGCTTCCCTCTCGGATGCCGCAGCCCTCGCCGACGCGGCAGGCGGCGTGCTGGGCGAACTCGTCGGCATCGTCGATCAATCCGGGCGTGCCCCGGCGGAGAGCGCTCGCTCGTCGCTCACCGCAGCGATTGCCTCGGCCCCGTCGATCGCGGTACCGGACTATGAACGGTTGGCCATTCGCAACGGGTCCGTGGTGGACATCGCTGCGGCCATCGACAAAGTCCAGGCAGTGAAGAAGGACATCGCCGAGGCGGTCTCCGAGGCGCGCGGTGCCCGATCGAAGGTCGTCGCTGCGCTCGACTCGCTCCAGGGAGCGCTGCGCGGTATGGATGCGTCCATAGCGGCGGCGGCCGCGGAGGCGACGCGTTCCCACACGGCGGCGGCGGACGGCTTCCGATCCGCGGTCACGGACGCTGCGGCCCGAGTGCGCGAGGCACATCAGGGCGGCCGAGACGGTGTGGCCGAGATGTCCGACTTCGCTGCCGCGGTGACGGCGCTCCGCGCCGAGGACCAAAGAGTCCTGGAACAGCGGCGATCGGGGGCGGGGAACCCCGAAGTGCGGGTCCCCTCCGTGCCCCGCGGGTCGACTCGGAACACGACGACCGAGACCCCGCCGGCCGCCGACCCGAACGCTACGCCCAACCCGGGAGGGAGTTCCTCGAATCCAGGTGGAGAAACACCCAGCCCGGACCCCACCACTTCCCCGGCCCCCGATCCCACGCCCGACCCGAGCGTGCCGCTGCCCTCCCCGTGACCTCACGGCGTCGCTGCCACCATCTCCGGGGCCGCGAGGTCGTCCGGGTTCCGCCGGGGAGCATCTCCTCCGCTGATCGCGGCTGCCGACCGCCCCCGGAGGGACTCCGGCTCGGCGCCTCCTTGTCGTCGGCGAGCGCGCCCGCGGCGACGCGGGTGATTCGCGGGGTGAAGCGCGTCCGCACCGCCTGAGGATGCGCTTGCATGAGCGGACGTCGGTACCCGAAGCCGACGCCGCGGCCCGTGCCCCCGAACACGCCGCCGTGATCTCCGTGATGCGTGGAGTCAGTGATCTTGTCGTCACCGTACGGGTATTCGACGTCCGCGATGCCCTTTGGAAGTGTCCGGGTGCGCGCCTACAGCGACCCGCGGGCCAGCGTGCCCGTCTTCGACGCGCGCGATGGCGAGGCCTGGATGGTCATTTCGCTCGACCGGCCTCCATCCGCTCAGGGCGGTGTGCACGAGCAGCGCACCTGCGTCGCGCTGGTGGCGACGGATCCCGATGCTCTGCCGTCCCTGCTGCCGACACGGTCCTTCTTGACGTTGTCGTTCCCCGCCGCGGTGTTTCAGGGGATCGGGCTCGACGCGGTCGGGGCTCTCGCCGTCGACGTCGGGTCCGCACTCTTCTGGCCGTTCCTCACCTTCGCGTGGGTCTGCGCCACCGCGGAACGTCGGCAGACGGGCTTGACGCTTTATTACACGGAGCGTCTGCTCCAAGAGATGGTCGTCGGGGTCGTGGTCGCGTCGTTGCGTGGTGAACAGGCCCGAATCGTGACCGAGGACTATTCGGCGGCTCTGTCGATCATCGCGGCGCGGGTCGGTGATCCCGGGCTGACCCCCGCGGCCATTGCGGCGGAACTCAACACCTCGCTGCGTTCTCTCCAGCGTCAGTTCGCCTCGCGGGGCACCACTTTGGACCGCAGCATCCGCGCCGCGCGCGTCGGGCACGCCCGATCGCTCCTCGAGGACCCCGTCTACGACTCGTTGACCATCGAGCGAGTCGCGCACGCGTGCGGCCTCGCCAACGGGTCGAGCCTGGCCCGGGCCTTCGCCGCCGAGGGACTGCCGTCGCCGGCGGTCGTCCGCGCGACGGCGCGTCGCCACTGACCCGGGGTGATCGCGGGTTCCATTTGTCCGCGACAGTTTCCATACGCGGCGCGACAGATCCGGATGTTCTTCGCTGATTCACCTGTCGAATTCGGAAACATCACCCCTAGTTGGCACTCGACCTACCCGAACTCGTCGGATGCCCCACAGAACCCTAGGGAGTTTCATGGTCATCGAAAGTACTCCGTCGGCCCCTGAGGGGGTCGGCCGCCGCGCTGTCCTCAAGTCGGCCGCATGGGCGACCCCGGTCATCGCGCTGGCCGTCGCCGCGCCGCTGGCGTCGGCCAGCCCGGGCACCGCCCGCACCAATGCCTTCGTCGGCAGCAACATCGCCGCCGACCAATCCGCCGGCACGGCATCCGGCTCGCTGACCGGTTCCGGCGGCAGTATCACCAACGTGTCCGGCACGTGGGACTCGGGTGCGTTCACCGGCGTGTACCGTCTCCGTGGTCCGTGGACGTCGGCGACGCTCACGAAGCCGGACGGATCCAGCTTCGTCCTGGGCGAAACGATCAGCTACGCGGGAACCCCCTGGGTCGTCACCGCGCTGAACATCTCGGACGACGACGGGGAGTGGTTCGTCCAGTTCGAGGCGCCCTCCATCTCGGTCAGCTCGGACACCACGGTCCTGCTGCCGGGGGCCATCTACTCAGGTACCTTCGTTCCGGGCTCGAGCGGCCCGGGACGTCCGACCAAGTCGAACCCCATCCAGGCGTCCGTCGCCTTCGGGGCGGAGCACGTCAACGGTGGCGCACTGGTCGGGTCGTCGTCGAACTTCCCGGCGGGATGAGCGGACCTCGTTCCGCCGCCGACGCGGCGTCAACGCCTATTGCCGCGTCGATGCCATAGGCACAATGGGCTCATCGGCGGTGAACCGCTCCGCCGCGACGAGGGGAGACGACATGGGTGTCGACGACATCATCAACAAGGGCAAGCAGCTTCTCGAGGAGAACCGCGACAAGATCGAAGAGGCGCTGAAGAGCGAGCAGGCCGAGGAGGTCAGCGACAAGATCCTCGACGGTGCCGCCGACGCGATCAAGAAGGTCGTCCCGGCGGAGCACCACGCCAAGGTCGACGAGGTGCGCGCGAACGTCGACAAGAACATCGGCAACGCCTGACCGTTCCTCTCATCGCACGGCGCCGTCCCCGGGAATCGGGGACGGCGCCGTCGCGTTGACGAGCGGGCGCTGAGGATATGCCGCACGCGACACGCCCGGGTTTGCGACACGCCCGAGTGCCCCGTAGACTATCCAGGTTCCACATTCCGGCGTGCGCTCGGCGCGCGCCACGATCACTGCCAGGGCAGTGCACAGGCGGCGCGTGAGCGCAGGGTCCTGGGCCGCGGGCAGCAGAACACACACCGAAACCCCTTCCTCCTTCACGGGAGCCGCACGCGTGCGTGCGAGGGGCGGGCCGGATGCCACTGGCATCCGGTTTGACAGCTGAACAGCGGTGCAGCATCTCTCGCGCGAGCGAGGGGAAGTGCCAGGGCGCGAGAGCGCCACCGTGCGTCCGATGCCCTTGGTCGGGTAAGACGCGAGAAAGAGAGTGAGCAGACAATGGCGGGACAGAAGATCCGCATTCGCCTGAAGTCGTACGACCACGCCGGACTGGACTCGTCCGCGCGCAAGATCGTCGACACCGTGACCCGTGCCGGCGCCACCGTGGTGGGCCCGGTCCCCCTGCCGACCGAGAAGAACGTCGTGTGCGTCATCCGGTCGCCCCACAAGTACAAGGACAGCCGCGAGCACTTCGAGATGCGCACCCACAAGCGCCTCATCGACATCATCGACCCGACGCCCAAGGCCGTCGACTCGCTGATGCGCCTCGACCTCCCGGCCGATGTCAACATCGAGATCAAGCTCTGAGGTTCGACATGGCTGACATCAACTCCAAGATCTCCAAGGGCCTCCTCGGCACCAAGCTCGGCATGACCCAGGTATGGGACGAGAACGGCAAGCTCGTTCCCGTCACCGTCATCGAGGTCGCCCCGAACGTCGTGACCCAGCTCCGCTCGGTCGAGAAGGACGGCTACAACGCCGTTCAGATCGGCTACGGCCAGATCGACCCCCGCAAGGTGAACAAGCCCCTGACGGCCCACTTCGAGGCCGCGGGCGTCACGCCGCGTCGTCACCTCACCGAGGTCCGCACCGCGGATGCCGCTGACTACTCGCTCGGTCAGGAGCTCACCGTGGACGGCCTGTTCGAGGCCGGCCAGCTGGTCGACGTCGTCGGCACCAGCAAGGGCAAGGGCACCGCCGGTGTCATGAAGCGTCACAACTTCAAGGGTGTCTCCGCTTCGCACGGTGCACACCGCAACCACCGCAAGCCCGGTTCGATCGGCGCCTCGTCGACCCCGAGCCGCGTCTTCAAGGGCATGCGCATGGCCGGCCGTATGGGTGGCGAGCGCGTGACCGTCCTCAACCTCACGGTGCACGCCGTCGACGCCGAGAAGGGTCTGCTGCTCGTCAAGGGCGCCGTCCCCGGTGCGCGTGGCCGCATCGTCTACGTCCGCAACGCAGTGAAGGGTGCCTGATCTCATGGCTGACTCGACTCTCGCGCTCGACGTTCGCAAGTCCGACGGCAAGAAGGCCGGCTCCGTGGAGCTGCCCGCCGCGATCTTCGACGTCAAGACGAACATCCCGCTGATCCACCAGGTCGTCGTCGCCCAGCGCGCCGCCGCCCGTCAGGGCACGCACTCGACCAAGCGTCGTGGCGAGGTCTCCGGTGCCGGTCGCAAGCCCTTCAAGCAGAAGGGCACGGGTAACGCCCGTCAGGGCTCGATCCGCGCGCCGCACATGACCGGTGGTGGCATCGTCCACGGCCCGAAGCCGCGTGACTACGGCCAGCGCACCCCCAAGAAGATGATCGCCGCGGCCCTCCTGGGTGCGCTGAGCGACCGCGCTCGTGGCGAGCGTCTCCACGTCGTGGAGTCCTTCGGCATCGAGGGTGCCCCGTCGACCAAGGCCGCTGCCGCGGTCCTGACCGCATTCGGCGCCGTCAAGAACGTCCTTGTGGTCATCGACCGCGACGACGAGCTGACGGTCAAGAGCGTGCGCAACCTCGCGTACGTGCACGTGCTGCCCTTCGGCCAGCTCAACGCCTACGACGTGCTCGTCTCCGACGACATCGTCTTCACCAAGGCCGCCTACGACGCGTTCGTCGCGTCGAAGTCCGGCGCCACCGAGGAGGTCTCGGCATGACCGCCGTCAACAAGGACCCGCGCGACATCATCCTGAAGCCGGTCGTCTCGGAGAAGAGCTACTCGCTCATCGACGAGGGCAAGTACACGTTCCTGGTGGACCCCCGTGCCTCCAAGACCGAGATCAAGCTCGCGATCGAGAAGATCTTCGGCGTCAAGGTGGCCTCGGTCAACACGATCAACCGCGTGGGCAAGGCCCGTCGCACCCGCTTCGGCATCGGCAAGCGCAAGGACACCAAGCGCGCGATCGTCAGCCTCAAGTCGGGCACCATCGACATCTTCACGGCAGTCGGCTGACGGTCGGGATAGAGGACAAGAACAATGGCTATTCGCAAGTACAAGCCCACGACGCCCGGTCGCCGCGGCTCGTCGGTGGCCGACTTCGCCGAGATCACGCGATCGACGCCCGAGAAGTCGCTGCTGCGCCCGCTGTCGAAGACCGGTGGCCGCAACAACCAGGGCCGCATCACGACGCGTCACATCGGTGGCGGTCACAAGCGCCAGTACCGTCTGATCGACTTCCGTCGTAACGACAAGGACGGCATCGACGCCAAGGTCGCTCACATCGAGTACGACCCCAACCGCACCGCGCGCATCGCGCTCCTGCACTACAAGGACGGCGAGAAGCGTTACATCCTCGCCCCCAACAAGCTGCAGCAGGGCGACATCGTCGAGTCCGGTGCCGGCGCCGACATCAAGCCCGGCAACAACCTGCCGCTGCGCAACATCCCCACCGGTACCGTGATCCACGCGATCGAGCTGCGTCCCGGCGGCGGTGCGAAGATGGCCCGCTCGGCCGGCGCCTCGGTGCGTCTGGTCGCGAAGGACGGTCCCTACGCGCAGCTGCGTCTGCCCTCGGGCGAGATCCGCAACGTCGACGTGCGCTGCCGCGCCACGATCGGCGAGGTCGGCAACGCCGAGCAGTCGAACATCAACTGGGGCAAGGCCGGACGCAAGCGCTGGAAGGGTGTCCGTCCCACCGTCCGTGGTGTCGCCATGAACCCGGTCGACCACCCGCACGGTGGTGGTGAGGGCAAGACGTCCGGTGGTCGTCACCCCGTTTCGCCGTGGGGCAAGGCCGAGGGCCGCACCCGCCACGCGAACAAGGAAAGCGACAAGCTGATCGTCCGCCGTCGCACCGCCGGCAAGAAGCGTAAGTAGGAGTAGAGGAAGATGCCTCGCAGCCTTAAGAAGGGCCCCTTCGTCGACGAGCACCTGCTTCGCAAGGTCGTCTCGCAGAACGAAGCCGGCACCAAGAACGTCATCAAGACCTGGTCGCGCCGTTCGATGATCATCCCCGCCATGCTGGGACACACCATCGCCGTGCACGACGGTCGCAAGCACATCCCCGTGTTCGTGACCGAGACCATGGTCGGCCACAAGCTGGGCGAGTTCTCGCCCACCCGCACCTTCCGCGGCCACGTGAAGGACGACAAGAAGGGCCGCCGCCGCTGACGCGGGGGCGTAAGAGGAGAGAGAAATGGTGGAGTCCATCGCACGCGTGCGACACATCCGCGTGACCCCTCAGAAGGCTCGTCGTGTCGTCGCTCTCATCAAGGGAAAGCAGGCCGAAGAGGCCCTCGCGATCCTGAAGTTCGCGCCGCAGAGCGCGAGCGAGCCGATCTACAAGCTCGTCGCCTCGGCGATCGCGAACGCTCGCGTCACCGCCGACAAGACGAACGAGTACCTGGATGACGCCGACCTGTACGTGAAGAACGCGTACGTCGACGAGGGCACGACGCTCAAGCGTTTCCAGCCCCGCGCACAGGGTCGCGCCTTCCAGATCAAGAAGCGCACGAGCCACATCACGGTCGTGCTCGCGACGCCGGAAGACGCTGCTGCGGCCCCGGCTCGCGCCAACAAGAAGGCGAGCAAGTAATGGGACAGAAGGTCAACCCGTACGGCTTCCGCCTCGGCATCACCACCGACCACGTGTCGCGGTGGTTCTCCGACTCGACGAAGCCCGGACAGCGCTACGCCGACTACCTCGCCGAGGACATCAAGATCCGTCGCCTGCTGACCACCTCGCTCGACCGCGCGGGCGTCAGCAACATCGAGATCGAGCGCACGCGTGACCGCGTCCGCGTCGACATCCACACCGCCCGCCCGGGCATCGTGATCGGTCGCCGCGGCGCCGAGGCCGAGCGCATCCGCGCCGACCTCGAGAAGCTCACCGGCAAGCAGATCCAGCTGAACATCCTCGAGGTCAAGAACCCCGAGGCCGACGCTCAGCTCGTCGCGCAGGGCGTCGCCGAGCAGCTCTCCGCCCGTGTGGCCTTCCGCCGCGCGATGCGCAAGGGTCTGCAGGGTGCGCAGCGCGCCGGCGCCAAGGGTGTCCGCATCCAGGTGTCGGGCCGTCTCGGCGGCGCCGAGATGAGCCGCTCGGAGTTCTACCGCGAAGGCCGTGTGCCCCTGCACACCCTCCGCGCGAACATCGACTACGGCTTCTACGAGGCGAAGACGACCTTCGGTCGCATCGGCGTG
This sequence comes from Microbacterium sp. SLBN-111, assembly GCF_049739645.1. Taxonomy (NCBI): domain Bacteria; kingdom Bacillati; phylum Actinomycetota; class Actinomycetes; order Micrococcales; family Microbacteriaceae; genus Microbacterium; species Microbacterium sp. SLBN-111. The sequence continues at coordinate 672,049 of NZ_JBMGQH010000001.1, read as the reverse complement.
AAGGTCTGGATCTACAAGGGCGACCTCACCAACAAGGAGCTCGCTCGCGAGCAGGCCAACGCGCCGAAGTCGCGCGGTCGTGACGACCGCGGTGGCGACCGTCGTCGTGGCCCGCGCAATGAGGCCCCCGTGGCAGAAGGAGCGTCGGCGTAATGCTCATCCCCCGCAAGGTCAAGTACCGCAAGCAGCACCACCCCGGCCGCTCGGGCCAGGCCACCGGTGGCACCCAGGTGTCGTTCGGTGAGTTCGGCATCCAGGCGCTCACCCCCGCTTACGTGACCAACCGTCAGATCGAGTCCGCTCGTATCGCGATGACGCGTCACATCAAGCGTGGCGGAAAGGTGTGGATCAACATCTACCCCGACCGTCCCCTCACCAAGAAGCCGGCCGAAACCCGCATGGGTTCCGGTAAGGGTTCCCCCGAGTGGTGGGTCGCGAACGTCAAGCCGGGCCGTGTCCTCTTCGAGGTCGCGGGCGTGAACGAGCAGCTCGCTCGCGAGGCGCTCACCCGAGCAATCCACAAGCTGCCGCTCAAGGCACGCATCATCAAGCGCGAGGAGGGCGACGCGTAATGGCGATCGGCACCAAGCAGCTCGCCCCGAGCGAGCTCGACACGTTCGAAGACCAGCGCCTCGTCGAGGAGCTGCGCAAGGCCAAGGAAGAGCTGTTCAACCTGCGCTTCCAGTCGGCCACCGGCCAGCTCGAGAGCCACGGCCGCATCCGTGCGGTCAAGCGCGACATCGCGCGGCTGTACACGGTGATCCGCGAGCGCGAGCTCGGCATCCGCGCCACGCCGGCCCCGGTCGAGGCGACGAAGGCGAAGAAGAGCAAGGCGAAGAAGGCGGATGCCGCTGACGACGCCGCGAAGGAAGAGGCGGAGTAATGGCTACCGCGAAGAAGGCAGAGGCCGAGGCGCAGGTCGCCGGCCACGAGCACGCCGCCAATGACGTGCGCGACGAGAACGCCCGCGGTTACCGCAAGGCGCGTCGCGGCTACGTCGTCAGCGACAAGATGGACAAGACGATCGTCGTCGAGGTTGAGGACCGCGTGAAGCACCCGCTCTACGGCAAGGTCATCCGTCGCACGTCGAAGGTCAAGGCCCACGACGAGACGAACTCGGCCGGCATCGGCGACCTGGTCGTCATCAACGAGACCCGCCCGCTCAGCGCCACCAAGCGCTGGCGTCTGGTCGAGATCCTCGAGAAGGCCAAGTAAGCCTCGCGGCTGCTTGGAACCCAAGGAGTAACAAGTGATTCAGAACGAATCCCGGCTGAAGGTCGCCGACAACACCGGCGCCAAGGAGCTGCTGACCATTCGCGTGCTCGGCGGCTCGAACCGCCGCTACGCGGGCCTGGGCGACGTCATCGTCGCCACGGTCAAGGACGCGATCCCCGGTGGAAACGTCAAGAAGGGCGACGTGGTCAAGGCCGTCGTCGTCCGCGTGGTCAAGCAGACCCGTCGTCCCGACGGCTCGTACATCAAGTTCGACGAGAACGCCGCCGTGATCCTGAAGAACGACGGGGAGCCCCGCGGCACCCGCATCTTCGGACCGGTCGGTCGTGAGCTTCGCGACAAGAAGTTCATGAAGATCGTCTCGCTCGCCCCGGAGGTCATCTGATCATGGCGAAGATCAAGAAGGGCGACCTGGTTCAGGTCATCTCGGGCGCCAAGCCCGAGCGCGGCGGAGATCGTGGCAAGCAGGGTAAGGTCCTCGAGGTCCTCACCGAGCAGAACCGCGTCATCGTCGAGGGCGTGAACTACGTCACCAAGCACAACCGCGTCGGCCAGTCCCAGCGCGGCACCAAGACCGGTGGCATCGAGACCTTCGAGGCCCCGATCCACATCTCGAACGTCGCGCTCGTCGACCCCTCGACCAAGAAGCCGACCCGTGTCGGTCACCGCGTCGAGGAGCAGGTGAAGGACGGCGTGAAGCGCACCGTCCGCGTGCGCTACGCGAAGAAGTCAGGCAAGGACCTCTGAATATGAGCACCGACACTGCCGCGGTGGCTGGCAAGATCCAGCCCCGCCTGAAGCAGAAGTACAACACCGAGATCAAGAAGGCCCTGCAGGAAGAGTTCGGCTACGCGAACGTCATGCAGATCCCCGGCCTGGTCAAGGTCGTCGTGAACACCGGTGTCGGCGAGGCAGCTCGCGACAGCAAGGTGATCGATGGCGCGGTCGACGACCTCACCAAGATCACCGGTCAGAAGCCCATCGTCACCAAGGCCCGCAAGTCCATCGCGCAGTTCAAGCTGCGCGAGGGCCAGGCCATCGGTGCGCACGTCACCCTCCGCGGCGACCGTGCGTGGGAGTTCCTCGACCGCCTCGTCAACCTCGCACTGCCCCGTATCCGCGACTTCCGCGGTCTCTCGGCCCAGCAGTTCGACGGCAACGGCAACTACACCTTCGGTCTCCAGGAGCAGTCCGTGTTCCACGAGATCGATCAGGACCGCATCGACCGCGTGCGTGGTTTTGACATCACCATCGTCACCACCGCCAAGACCGATGACGAGGGTCGCTCGCTGCTCCGCCAGCTCGGCTTCCCGTTCCAGTCGGCGGACGCTCAGGCCTGAGCATCCGCCGACCCGGGCCCCCGGCATCCCGGGGGCCTCTCATCGAAGGTCGGCTGTCGTGTAACGGCAGTCGAAACCTCATGATCGAAAGAAGCAACACATGACGATGACAGACCCGGTCGCAGACATGCTGACCCGTCTGCGCAACGCGAACTCGGCGCACCACGACTCCGTGTCGCTGCCGAGCTCCAAGCTCAAGACGCACATCGCCGAAATCCTCAAGCAGGAGGGTTACATCGCCGAGTGGTCCGTTTCGGACGCCCGCGTCGGCCAGACCCTCACCCTGACGCTGAAGTACGGCCCGAACCGCGAGCGGTCGATCGCCGGCATCAAGCGCGTCTCGAAGCCCGGCCTCCGCGTGTACGCGAAGTCCACCGAGGTCCCCACGGTCCTCGGCGGTCTGGGCGTCGCCATCCTGTCCACCTCCTCCGGTCTCCTCACCGACCGTCAGGCCGAGCAGAAGGGCGTCGGCGGGGAAGTCCTCGCCTACGTGTGGTGATCTGACATGTCGCGTATCGGACGTCTTCCCATCGACATCCCCGCCGGAGTCACCGTCACGGTGAACGGCCGGGAGGTCGCCGTCAAGGGCCCCAAGGGCGAGCTCACGCTCTCTGTGGCATCCCCTCTCGAGGTGTCGGTCGAGGAGAACCAGGTTCTCGTCACCCGCCCCGACGACGAGCGTGAGTCGCGGTCGCTCCACGGCCTGACCCGCACGCTGATCAACAACAACATCATCGGTGTCACCCAGGGCTACTCCAAGGGCCTCGAGGTCGTCGGCACGGGTTACCGCGTGGCCCAGAAGGGCAGCTCGGTCGAGTTCGCTCTCGGCTTCTCGCACCCCGTCCTGATCGACCCGCCCGCGGGCATCACCCTCACGGTCGAAGGCAACAACAAGCTGACCGTGAGCGGCATCGACAAGCAGGCCGTCGGCGAGGCCGCCGCCAACATCCGCAAGATCCGCAAGCCCGAGCCCTACAAGGGCAAGGGTGTGCGGTACGCGGGCGAGGTTGTGCGCCGCAAGGCCGGAAAGAGTGGTAAGTAGCCATGGCTATCAAGACAAAGTCCGCCGCCCGCGCGCGTCGCCACGCTCGTCTGCGCAAGAAGGTCGTGGGTACGGAGCTCCGTCCCCGTCTCGTGGTGACGCGTTCGGCCCGCCACGTCTTCGTCCAGCTGGTCGACGACAGCAAGGGTCACACCGTGGCCTCGGCCTCGACCCTCGAGGTCGACCTGCGTTCGTTCGACGGTGACAAGACCGCCAAGGCCCGCAAGGTCGGCGAACTCGTCGCCGAGCGCGCCAAGGCCGCCGGCTTCTCGGACGTCGTGTTCGACCGCGGCGGCAACCGTTACGCCGGTCGTGTCGCCGCGATCGCCGAAGGCGCCCGCGAAGGAGGGCTGAACCTGTGAGTGACAACAAGGAGACCGAAGTGACCGAGCAGACTGCACCGACTGAGGGTGCGGCTGGGTCCCAGGCACCCGCCGAGCGTGAGCGCGAGCCCCGCCGCGGTGGTCGCGAGCGCAACGCCAACCAGCGTGACCGTGGGTCGCGCGACCGCAACGAGAGCCAGTTCCTCGAGCGCGTCGTGACGATCAACCGCGTCTCGAAGGTCGTCAAGGGTGGTCGTCGCTTCAGCTTCACGGCGCTCGTCGTCGTGGGCGATGGCAACGGCGTCGTGGGCGTCGGTTACGGCAAGGCCCGCGAAGTCCCCCTCGCCATCTCGAAGGGTGTCGAGGAAGCGAAGCGCAACTTCTTCCGCGTTCCGCGCTCCGGCTCGACCATTCCCCACCCCGTCCAGGGTGAGGCTGCCGCCGGTGTGGTGCTCCTGCGCCCCGCCGCCGCCGGTACCGGTGTTATCGCCGGTGGTCCCGTCCGCGCCGTCCTCGAGTGCGCCGGCATCCACGACGTCCTCTCGAAGTCGCTCGGTTCGTCGAACACGATCAACATCGTGCACGCGACCGTCGAGGCTCTGAAGTCGCTCGAGGAGCCCCGCGCCGTGGCCGCCCGCCGCGGTCTGGAGTTCGACCAGGTCGCCCCGGCCCGCCTCGTGCGCGCCGAGGCCGCCGCTCAGAAGGTAGGTGCCTGATGGCCGAGCGTCTGAAGGTCACGCAGATCAAGTCCAAGGTGAGCGAGAAGCAGAACCAGCGTGACACGCTGCGCTCGCTCGGTCTGAAGCGGATCGGCGACTCGGTCGTCCGTCCCGACGACGCGCAGACGCGCGGCTACGTCAAGACCGTCGCCCACCTCGTCAAGGTTGAGGAGATCGACTAATGGCTGACAAGAAGGACGAGACCGCCACGGTCGACGCCCCGAAGAAGGCTCCGGCCCGTAAGACGGCCGCCAAGAAGGATGCCGCTCCCGCGGCGCGCCCCGGCGTGCTCAAGGTCCACCACCTCCGTCCCGTCCCGGGCGCTCACACCGCGAAGACCCGTGTCGGTCGCGGTGAGGGCTCGAAGGGTAAGACGGCCGGTCGCGGTACCAAGGGAACCAAGGCCCGCTACCAGGTCAAGGTCGGCTTTGAGGGTGGGCAGATGCCGCTGCACATGCGCACCCCGAAGCTCCGCGGCTTCAAGAACCCGTTCCGGGTCGAGTACCAGGTCGTGAACCTGGACAAGCTCGCCGAGCTCTACCCCCAGGGTGGCGACGTGACCGTCGTCGACCTGGTGGCCAAGGGCGCCGTGCGCAAGAACGAGAAGGTCAAGGTGCTCGGCACCGGCGACATCTCGGTCGCGCTCAACGTGACGGTCGACAAGGTCTCCGGCTCCGCCGAGCAGAAGATCGTCGCCGCCGGCGGCTCGATCAACTGACGTATCACCCGGGGAGGGGCCGGCGGCCGTGTGGCCGTCGGCCCCTTCTGGGTTAGTCTGATTCCGAGTGCGCCTCGCCGCGCGCCGAGATCGTTCTGGAGGAATCCCCTTGTTCAGCGCCATCGCGCGGGTTTTTCGCACGCCCGACCTGAGGCGGAAGATCGCCTTCACGCTGGGCATCATCGCCATCTACCGGCTGGGTGCCCACGTGCCGACGCCTTTCGTCGACTTCCCGAACGTCCAGAGCTGTCTCGCGTCGTCGGGAAGCACTGAGGGGCTGCTCTCGCTGGTCAACCTCTTCTCGGGCGGCGCGCTCCTCCAGCTGTCGATCTTCGCGCTGGGCGTCATGCCGTACATCACGGCGACGATCATCGTGCAGCTCCTGCGCGTGGTCATCCCGCACTTCGAGACGCTGTACAAAGAGGGCCAGGCCGGCCAGGCAAAGCTCACGCAGTACACGCGCTACCTCACGATCGCGCTCGCGCTGCTGCAGTCCACGACCCTCGTGACCGTCGCCCGGTCGGGTCAGCTGCTCGGCACGGGCGGTGCGCCGGAGTGCCAGCAGCTGCTCACCAACGACATCTGGTGGGCCCAGCTGCTCATGATCATCACCATGACCGCCGGCACCGGCCTGGTCATGTGGTTCGCCGAGCTCGTCACCGAGCGCGGTGTCGGCAACGGCATGTCGATCCTCATCTTCACCTCGGTCGCCGCGACGTTCCCGGCCGCGATGTTCGCGATCCTGAACACCCGCGGCGTGGAGGTCTTCCTCCTGGTCCTCGCGGTCGGCATCGTCGTCGTCGCGCTCGTCGTGTTCGTCGAGCAGTCGCAGCGTCGTATCCCGGTGCAGTACGCCAAGCGCATGGTGGGGCGTCGCACGTACGGCGGCACCAACACGTACATCCCGATCAAGGTCAACATGGCCGGTGTCGTGCCGGTGATCTTCGCGTCGTCGCTGCTGTACATCCCTGCGCTCATCGCGCAGTTCAACCAGCCGCAGGCGGGTCAGGAACCGGCTGCGTGGGTGACCTGGATCTCGCAGTACCTGACGCGCGGTGACCACCCGCTCTACATGCTGGTGTACTTCCTCCTGATCGTCGGCTTCACGTACTTCTACGTCGCGATCACGTTCAACCCGGTCGACGTCGCCGACAACATGAAGAAGTACGGCGGCTTCATCCCCGGCATCCGGGCGGGACGTCCGACCGCCGAGTACCTCGACTACGTGCTCACGCGCATCACTCTCCCCGGATCCATCTACCTCGGCCTCATCGCTCTGCTGCCGCTCGTGGCGCTGGCGACGGTCGGTGCCAACCAGAACTTCCCGTTCGGCGGCGCGTCGATCCTCATCATCGTCGGCGTCGGCCTCGAGACGGTGAAGCAGATCGACGCGCAACTCCAGCAGCGTCACTACGAGGGGCTTCTGCGATGACCGCACGTCTTCTGATCGTTGGACCCCAGGGCTCGGGCAAGGGGACGCAGGGCGTCCGGGTCGGTGCCGCTCTCGGAATCCCGGTGGTCTCCACCGGCGACGTGTTCCGCTCGAACGTCGCCGAGGGGACCGAGCTCGGCCTCCAGGTGAAGTCGATCATCGACGCCGGGAGCCTCGTTCCCGACGAACTGACGAGCGCCGTCGTGCGCGACCGCCTGTCGCAGGCCGACGCCGCGGAGGGTTTCCTGCTCGACGGCTATCCGCGCAACCTCTCGCAGGTCCTGCACCTCGACGAGTTCCTCGAGGGCCGTGGCGAGCAGCTGGATGCCGTCATCGCGCTGGTCGTGCCGCGCGAGGAGTCGCTGTCGCGTCTCACGGCGCGCGCCGCGGAGCAGGGTCGCGCCGACGACACCGAGGAGGCGATCGCGACGCGCCTCGGCATCTACGAGCGCGAGACGGCGCCCATCCTCGACGTGTACGGCACGCGGGGCATCGTCGACGAGATCGACGGCGTCGGCGACCTCGACGAGATCACCGCGCGGATCTTCGCCGCACTCGAGGCGCGCGGCCTGCGTCCGGCGCGCTGACGTGGTCCTGCGCTCCTCGATCTACAAGAAGCCCGCGCAGCTGCGGGCGATGGTGGAACCCGGCTTGATCACGGCGGCCGCTCTGGATGCCGTGCGTGCCCTGATCGCACCCGGGATCACGACGCTCGAGCTCGACGCCGCGGCATCCCGTGTCATCACCGAGCGGGGCGCGAAGTCGAACTTCCAGATGGTTCGCGGTTACCGCCACACGATCTGCGCCTCGGTGAACGAGGAGGTCGTGCACGGCATCCCGAACGATCGGCCGCTCCGAGCGGGCGATCTGCTGTCGATCGACGCCGGTGCAGAGCTCCGCGGCTGGAACGGCGACTCCGCCTTCACGATCGTCGTACCCGGTGACGCGCCGGAGGAACTGGTCGCTCCCCGCCGACGGCTGTCCGAAGTGACGGAGGGATCGCTCTGGGCGGGAATCGCCGCTCTGAGTCGCGCCTCCTACCTGGGCGAGGTGAGTGCCGCGATCGAGGCCTACATCGAGGACAACGCGCCTGCCGGCGGCTATGGCATCCTGCGCGACTACGTCGGTCACGGGATCGGCCGCAAGATGCACGAGGCACCCAGCGTGTTCAACTACCGCGTGCCTGAGCGCGGCGCGGAAGTGCGCCCGGGGCTGGCCGTCGCGATCGAGCCGATGGTCGTCATCGGTGACCAGGAGACCCAGGTCGAGGACGACGGGTGGACCGTCACCACCGTGGACGGTACCGAGGGCTCCCACTGGGAACATAGCGTCGCCGTGCACGATGGGGGTGTCTGGGTCCTCACCGCTCCCGACGGCGGTGCGGAGAAGCTGGCACCCTTCGGAGTGGTGCCGAAGGAGATCGACGCATGATGATGGCCGCTGCGCGGAAGTCCACCAACTGGTTCGCGATCGGGGTGACCGCGGCCGCCGTCGTGATCGTCCTCATCATCGGCGGGGTCGTCTGGTTCGCCAACAGCCAAGCGACGTCGACGGGTACGGTCCCGCAGTCCTCCGCCGTGAACGGTGACACGGGTGCGATCGCCGTGGGGTCCGGGAGCAACACGGTCGACACCTACATCGACTTCATGTGCCCGATCTGCAACTCGTTCGAGCAGTCCTACGGTCCGACGCTGCAGCAGCTGGTCGACGACGGCGAGATCACGCTCAACATCCACCCGATCTCGATCCTGGACGCGCAGTCGCAGGGGACGCAGTACTCCACCCGCGCGGCGAACGCGGCGTACTGCGTGGCGGTCGACGACCCCGCGAACATCCCCGCCTTCGTGAAGGCGATGTACGCGCAGCAGCCGAAGGAAGGCACCGCCGGCCTCGACGACGCCACCCTGGCCTCGATCGCGAAGGATGCCGGAGCCTCGGATGCCGTGACCTCGTGCATCACCGGCGGCACGTACACGAAGTACGTCACCGCGTTGACGAAGAAGACGCCGTCGCAGACCGGTTCCGGTATCGCGACGCCGACGATCGCGATCAACGGCAAGGTCCTGGTCAACCAGACCGACCTGACGGGTGACCCGCAGAAGGACATCGTCGGTCGACTCAACGGCTGAACCGCTGCGGCGAGTTGCCGCATCGCGTTCTACCACGTATGCTTGATCTTTGGTGCGTTGCGCCTTCATTGGCGTGTCGTAGCACCGAATCCCCATCCACCGCAGACCGGCCGGTCTGCAATGAGCGTGAGCGAGTTTATGGCGAAGAAAGACGGTGTCATCGAGATCGAGGGCACGGTGTCGGAAGCACTGCCCAATGCGATGTTCCGTGTCGAACTGACCAACGGTCACAAGGTGCTCGCCACCATCTCCGGCAAGATGCGGCAGAACTACATCCGCATCATCCCCGAGGACCGCGTCGTCGTCGAGCTGAGCCCCTACGACCTCACGCGCGGTCGTATCGTCTACCGCTACCGCTGAGTCCGGCCGAGAAGTAACGATCCGCCCCGGCGGAGTCGAAGACAGCGAACAGGAAACACCCCCATGAAGGTCAACCCCTCCGTCAAGCCCATCTGCGACCACTGCAAGGTGATCCGTCGCCACGGGCGCGTCATGGTGATCTGCAAGAGCAACCCGCGTCACAAGCAGCGCCAGGGCTGAGTACGCGCGGACACGGTCCGCACGAGCTCGACGAACGACTTCCAACTGAACACACAACGGCAGGATCAGAAACCCGCGATGCGGGAGACACCTCGGGGCGGAGGCCCGGGCACCGATCCTGCTCCACACCTCCACGACACTCTGAGGAGAGCCGCATGGCACGTCTCGCCGGCGTCGACATCCCGCGCGACAAGCGCGTGGTGATCGCACTTACCTACATCTACGGCGTGGGCCGTACCCGCTCCACCGAGATCCTCACCGCGACCGGCATCAGCCCGGACGTCCGCGTCAAGGACCTCACCGACGACCAGCTGGTCGCGCTCCGCGACCACATCGAGGGCACCTACAAGGTGGAGGGTGACCTCCGTCGCGAGGTGGCCGCCGACATCCGCCGCAAGGTCGAGATCGGTTCCTACGAGGGCCTGCGCCACCGCCGCGGCCTCCCGGTGCGCGGTCAGCGCACGAAGACGAACGCGCGTACCCGCAAGGGCCCCAAGCGCACCGTCGCCGGCAAGAAGAAGGCGCGCTAGGCCTCCGCCGGCGCAGGATCCAGGAGAACCGCACATGGCACAGGCCAAGTCCGCCGCGCGCAAGCCGCGCCGCAAGGAGAAGAAGAACATCGCCGTGGGTCAGGCCCACATCAAGTCGACGTTCAACAACACCATCGTTTCGATCACCGACCCCTCCGGGGCCGTCATCAGCTGGGCCTCGTCCGGCGGCGTCGGCTTCAAGGGCTCGCGCAAGTCGACGCCCTACGCCGCAGGCATGGCCGCGGAGTCCGCTGCCCGCCAGGCGCAGGAGCACGGCGTGAAGAAGGTCGACGTCTTCGTGAAGGGCCCCGGCTCGGGTCGCGAGACCGCGATCCGTTCGCTCACGGCCGCCGGCCTCGAGGTCGGCTCGATCCAGGACGTGACGCCGCAGGCCCACAACGGCTGCCGTCCGCCGAAGCGCCGCCGCGTCTGACGCATCGTTCCCGGGGAGTGCTCGTCACTCCCCGGGAACGTTCGCGCTCCCGCGCACCCACAGACATCCGGATGCCACCGGCCGTTCGGTCATCGGCATCTTGCGAGTACAACTCAACACCTCACCCCATTACACGTGTCATATAGCGGGCACGTGATCGAAAGGAACACATAGTGCTCATCGCACAGCGTCCCACTCTGACCGAGGAGAAGATCGGGGAGTTCCGCAGCCGTTTCGTCATCGAGCCGCTCGAGCCCGGCTTCGGTTACACGATCGGCAACGCGCTGCGTCGCAGCCTCCTGTCGTCGATCCCCGGCGCGGCCGTCACGAGCATCCGCATCGATGGCGTCCTCCACGAGTTCAGCACCATCCCGGGCGTGAAGGAAGACGTCACCGAGATCATCCTGAACATCAAGCAGCTCGTGGTCTCGAGCGAGCGCGACGAGCCCATCACGGCCTACCTGCGCAAGACGGGTGCCGGCGAGGTCACGGCGGCGGACATCTCCGCTCCCGCGGGCGTCGAGGTGCACAACCCCGAGCTGGTCATCGCCACGCTGAACGACACCGCGAAGTTCGAGCTCGAGCTCACGATCGAGCGCGGCCGCGGCTACGTGTCGGCGACCCAGAACCGCAACGAGTACGCCGAGGCGGGCCAGATCCCGATCGACTCGATCTACTCGCCCGTGCTCAAGGTCAGCTACCGCGTCGACGCGACCCGTGCCGGTGAGCGCACCGACTTCGACAAGCTCGTCCTCGACGTCGAGTCGAAGCCGTCGATCGCCCCGCGCGACGCCGTCGCCTCGGCCGGCCGTACGCTCACCGAGCTGTTCGGTCTCGCGCGCGAGCTGAACGTCGAGGCCGAGGGCATCGAGATCGGCCCGGCGCCGGTCGAGACCGTCCTCTCGAACGAGCTGTCGATGCCGATCGAAGACCTCGACCTGTCGGTGCGCTCGTACAACTGCCTCAAGCGCGAGGGCATCAACACCGTTTCGGAGCTGGTCGCCCTCTCCGAGACCCAGCTGATGAACATCCGCAACTTCGGTCAGAAGTCGGTCGACGAGGTGCGCGACAAGCTCACCTCCCTCGGCCTGTCGCTCAAGGACTCGGTGCCCGGTTTCGACGGCGCCCAGTTCTTCGGCGGCTACGACGACGAGACCGTCTGACCCGTCGGACCCGACCGAACCTTCCTACTGGAGTAACACGACATGCCCAAGCCCACGAAGGGACCCCGCCTCGGCGGCGGCCCGGCCCACGAGCGCCTGCTTCTCGCGAACCTCGCGGCGGCCCTGTACACCCACAAGTCGATCAAGACGACCGAGACCAAGGCCAAGCGCCTTCGTCCGCTCGCCGAGCGCCTGATCACGTTCGCGAAGCGGGGTGACCTCCACGCCCGTCGCCGCGTCCTGTCGGTGATCGGTGACAAGGAGGTCGTGCACACCCTCTTCACCGAGATCGCTCCGCTGGTCGCTGACCGTGACGGCGGCTACACCCGCATCACGAAGGTCGGCAACCGCAAGGGTGACAACGCCCCCATGGCCGTGATCGAGCTCGTCCTCGAGCCCGTCACGAAGAAGCCGTCCGCGTCGAAGGCTGCTGCCGCCCCGGCCGCCGCCCCCGTCGCCGAAGAGGCTCCCGCGGAGGAGGCTCCCGTCGAGGAGACCACCGCCGACGAGACCCCCGCCGCCGATGAGGCCGCCGACGCCGGCGCCGAGTCCCAGGAGGAGGGCGCCGCCGCCGAGGCTGCCGCCGCGGACGCGGTCGAGGACGACGCCAAGGCGTAATCCCGCCCCTCTCGTACCGAGGCCCTCTCCCACCCGGGAGAGGGCCTCCGTCGTTCGCGGACGGTGCGAATAGGGTAGACGGGTGCGCATCCGTCTCGACATCGCCTACGACGGCACGCACTTCCGCGGGTGGGCCCGTCAGCCGGGTCTCCGCACCGTGCAGGGCGTGCTCGAGGATGCCCTCGCCCGCATCCTCGGCGCGGATCCGCGCCTGGTCGTGGCCGGGCGCACGGACGCCGGAGTGCACGCCTCGGGACAGGTGGCTCACGTCGACCTCGACGAGGAGCAGGAGGCCCGTCTCCCGCGACGTCGGCGCGACGGCGACGAGGCGGACGCCGTGGCCGCGCTCGCGGGCCGGATCCGCGGTGTCCTGGGCGCTTATCCCGATGTGACCGTGACCCGCACCACCGCCGCCCCGGACGGCTTCGATGCGCGCTTCTCCGCGGTGTGGCGACGGTACTCCTACCGGATCGCCGATCTCGCGACGGGCTACGATCCGCTCGACCGCGCGAGGACGACGTCCGTGAAGGCGCATCTCGACGTCGAGGCGATGGATGCCGCGGCCCGCAGCCTCATCGGTCTCCACGATTTCGCGGCGTACTGCAAGGCGCGGGAGGAGGCGACGACGATCCGGACGCTGCTGGAGTACGACTGGCACCGCGCTGCCGACGGTGCCGTGGTCGCGAACGTCCGCGCCGATGCGTTCTGCCACAGCATGGTGCGGGCGCTCGTGGGAGCGTGCGTGGCGGTCGGTGAGGGTCGGCTGGAGGCCGACCGCGTCCTCGCGATCCGGGATGCCGCTGCGCGCACGCCCGACACGAAGGTCCTGGCTGCGCGTGGTCTCGTTCTCGCCGAGGTCGGATATCCCGCGGACGACCTGTTGGCCGCTCGCGCGGAACAGACCCGCAATCGCCGCGACGCGGACGAGATCGGTTCCTGAGCGTTCCGCAACCCTCAGGCCCCGCAAGGGTGCACCGTCCTAGGCTGGCATGGCCATGAAGGTCATCTCGTACAACCTGCGCAAGCATCGCGCGGCGGGGGAGCTCGCCGCTCTCGTCGACGCGCATGCCGTCGACGTTCTCTGTCTGCAGGAGTGCGACACCCGTGACATCCCGGCGGAGATCGCGGGGCTACGGCTGGCGGAGGCCACCCAACGAAACCGACTCGGCCTAGCCGTGTACTACCGCGAGAACACGTTCCGGGCGGTGGAGGTGCGAGCGATCGCACTGAAGAAGTCGCTCCACGACTACGTTCTGAAGCCCGCAGAGGAGCGGATGCTCGGCGTCCGACTGCGCGACATCGACGACGGGCACGAAATCATCGTCGCCTCGTTCCACGCCGCACCCCTCACGGCTCTGAACTCGCTCCGACGTCACCAGATCCGCACCGCGCTCGCGGAACTGCAGAATCTCGGGCCCGGCCTCCCGGCGCTCATGGTCGGTGACTACAACTACCCCGTCTTCAAGGAGAACCTGGGGCAGGCCGTCCGTGACCAGGGCTACGAATTGACCCTGAGCGACTCCCGCACCTACACGCGGTATCGCTTCTTCCGGGGGCACTACGACTTCGCGACGTCGATCGGGTTCGACATCGCGCACATCCGAACCCTCCCGCAGGGACTCAGCGATCACCTGCCGATCCTCATCACGGCGACGGCGACGATGCAGCCCGCCGGCACGGCCTGAATCCTCCCGAACGACGCAGCGGGGGCCGTCCGAAGACGACCCCCGCTGCGGGTGGGGTGGATGTCAGGCCGCGGTGCGGCGGCGGCGGACGGTCGCGCCGATTCCGACTGCTGCTCCCGCGACGACGAGAGCACCGCCGGCCAGCCAGAGGCCGAGAGTGTTGTCGGCGTCGATGCCCGTGACGGCGAGACCGGCCTTCGAGCCGGAGGCGCTGTTGGGGGCGACGACGGTGATCTGCGAGTGCAGCACGACACCGCTCGTGGCACCGGTGAAGGTGAGATTGTAGGTGCCGATGCCGTTCGTGGGGAACGTGATCGGCACGTTGAGCTTGCCCTGCACGGCCTGTGTCGTCAGCGAGGAGTTGGTCTCGATCGCGGCCTTGACGAAGGCCAGCTTGGCGCCGCCGGCGCTCTCGCCCGAGATCGAGATCTGGATGCTCTCGGAGGTCGCGAACGGTGCGAGGTCGGTGGTGAACGTGCTGGTGCTGCCCGCGGTGATCGTGCTGGGAGTGGCGACGACGACGGCGGGGTCGGTGTACGCGTGGGCGGCCGTGGGGGCCATCAACGCGGCGGCCGCCAGCGAGAGCGCTGCGGCGGCACGGAGGATCGTGTTCTTCATGGTGGGCCCCATCTCGGTGGCGGGTGTGTCCGGGTAGCTGATAGCGAGCGAGCCTTCGGGGACACCGCTCGTGCAGCCAGTTTCCCGACGTCCGCGCGCACAACACCCGCCGACCGGCGGCCTTTCACGCCGGGGCAGGGCGGAAATCACCCGTGCGCCGTGCCCGGCGGACACGGACCAGACGTCGAGGCCGTGTCAGACGTCGAGGTCGTGCCGGTGGCGACGGACGGTGGCGCCGACGGCGACCGCACCTCCGATGAGGGCGAGCGTGCCCCCGCCGATCCAGAATCCCAGGGCGGGCGCGACGCCGCCCGTCGTGCTCACCGCGGCGTGCGCGGGTGCATCCTCCGGCGAGTCCGCCGTCGATGCGACGGCGCCGACCGGAACGGCGAACACGGCGCCCACGACGATCGCGGCGGTCGCGAGAGAACGGACGATCGTTGCCTTCATGTGCACCCTCACGTGTCGAGGACAGAAGTCCGAGCACGGCACGTGCCACGGGCCAGCGGTGCGCCCCCAGCGCGATCCGCCTCTTCGACTATCCCTCATCCGCGCACGGGGCGCCATCGACGGGGATTTCGGTTGCGTAAAGCGTGGGTGTCGAGACCACTTCCAGGCCGACGGTCGGCGGCGTCGCGATCCGCAGATCCAGCGTCGCGGACTCACCGGGGGCGAGCAGCACCGACCACTTCAGCACCTCCCTTCCGCGATCGTCTCCGGCCACGAATCCCGGCGGTGCACCGCTGCCCGAGGCGTGACGGCTCTCGACGCGGGCATCCGGCGGGAGGGCGACGTAGACACCGGTGAGTGTTCGGCCGACGGGCACGCCGTACGCGCCGCCGCCCGTGACGTATCCGGGCAGCGTCGCCGGGTCCGGGGCGTCGTTGCGCAGCGTGACGCGGAGGCCGGCCGTGCCATCGGCACACCACGTCGCCGCCGCGCCGGTCCGCATGTAGTAGTCCATCTTGGAGCCCGTGCCGTCGTTCAGATAGACCCCGAGGGAGGTGCGCCGACCATCGCTGTCCGGGAGCGAACCCTGCAGGCTCGTTCCGTCGAGCACGGACTGCTCGTCCGGGGCGGCGTTCCAGACGAGCAATCGGCGTTCGCTGCCGACCCGGGCGAGTGCCTTCACGAGAGCGCCGGTGTCGGCACGTCCCTCGGCGAGGGCGTCGAAGACCGCCGCGGTGGCGGACTGGAAGAAGGCATCCTGGTCCTTCGGGTCGGGGTAGCGACGGTAGACCTCGTCGAGGAGGAGGGGAACGGCATCCGTGCTCGTCAGGACGTCGCCCGTGGGGAGGGTCACCGGACCGGTCGCTTCCAGCAGCGAAGAGAGGGCGACGGCATCGACCGCGATCACGCCGTCGACCTCCGTCCCCGTCTGGCGTCGCCACATCTCGCGCGCGAGGGGTGCGCCGACGGCGAAGTCGGGCACCTGCGTCACGTCCTGGATGTACTGCGCGGGGCGATCGTCGAAGAGGGGCCGGAGACCGTCCGGAAGCGCCGCGACGGGCTCGCCGCCGGCCTCGCGGAAGTCGGCCGACGAGGCCTGTGCGCTGAGGGAGAGGCGCCCGTGGTCGGTGTCGATCTGCGCCACGGCGCCGACGACGCCGCCCAGCGAACGCCACTCGGCATTGTTCTGGAACACCACGAGATACGATCTCGGTTGCTCGGACCCCAACATGGTCGTCAGGAGCTGGGTGGTGCGATGCAGCGCATCGGCGGCGTCGTACGCCTGCCCGAGGATCTCGCGTGCACGGGTGAACTGGTCCGCGACGAACGGGAGCGCGTCGCCGACGTCCACGGACGACATCTCTGCCATGGCATCCGCGAGGCTCACCCGGGCTGCGCGGGCGGTCGGCTCCCACGAGGCCAGCAGCTCCACGTCGTAGCCGCCGTCCGGCGTCCGCAGGGAACCCGAGGACAGGGCGGATGCCACGTCGCCGAGGCCGGTGAGGGCGCCGAGGGCGCGGTCGCCCGCGGCGGCCGCACCCGCCATCGCCGTCAGCTGCGGGCCGATCCACGGCACGGCTCCCGCCGCGGACCACACGGGGTCGTCCGTGAGCACGTGCGCCGCCGCGAGGTCGTCGGCGCTCGCGCCGAGTGAGCCGGTCCATCCCATGGGGTCGTCTCCGGCCGTGGTGACCGCACTCAGGGCAGCACGTGCGGCCGAGAGGTGCCGGTAGGCCATCGCCCCGCGCACGGCGATCCAGGCGACTGCGCCGAGCCCCAGGATCAGCACGATCGCGGTGAGGGTGACCAGCACCCGTTCGGCGGGGCCGACGGAACGGCGCGAGAAGCGAGGCGTCACGCGAGCACCCTAGGCCGTCGTCCCCGCCTGCGCCGCCACCGCCCGGTCGGACGCCTAGACTCGACAGAACATCACAGGAGGATTCATGGGGGATCGGGTGCGACGCGGTCGGGCCGCGCTCACTGCGTCCGGCGCGGTCACGATGGTTCTCGGACTCGCCGCGTGCGGAGCGCCACCGTGGGCCCAGGGCGGGGGAGAGCCGACCCCGTCGCCCACCACCCCGTCGGCATCGGCCGTGCCGGTTCCCACTCCCGTCTCCAACGACCTGTCCAGCGGGTCGACGCAGAAGAAGGTCACCGCCGGTGCCATCGCCGCGACCGTGAACTACTGGTCGACGCTGTCGATGGACCGTTGGACGGCGTCAGCCCTCAAGCCCGTCAGCATCTCGATGGTCACGACCGTCACGCCCGACGACGGGCAGAAGGTGTATCTGCAGCGCGCGACCATGACGGCGGTGCCGGGCAATGCGACGCAGTCGTTCGCCCCGCTCGCGCCGCAGGTCGATCAGAGCAACCCGCCGGGGTACCTGGTTCTGTCGCCGTACAGCTACTCCCAGACCTTCAACGTCGGAGAGGTCCCCGCTGAGGCGACCTTCGTGACGCTGCAGTTCACCTACGAGTTCCTCCTGCAGACCACGCCGACGTCGAGCGAGTTCGCCAAGCAGACCGCGAGCGACACCCTCACCGTCGCGATCGCGCCGTCCCCGGGCGGCTGATCACGCGCGGACGCGTTCCCACCGGTCTCCACCGAGACCGGTGGCGGTGAGTGCGGCGGCATCGGCTCGGCGCACCAGCTCCGCGAGGTCGTAGTCCCCCGACTCCGCCGGAACCCATCCGACGCTCGCCGACAGCTGGACTTCGGTCCACTCCTCGGCATCCATCTCGGTCACCCGGCGAAGAAGCGTGCGCACGTGTTCGCGCAGCACGGGACCGGGGCGGCACACCACCGCGACCATTCGTCCGCGGGCCGGACGGCCGAGGTCGGCCTCGGCGGGGAGGGAGAAGGCGACGAGGGTCTCGAAGGCCGCGACCGCGCGGTTCCAGTTGTTCTCGCCGATCGTACTGCGGATCTGGTCCGGGTCGTCGAGGTGGATGGCGAGCACAGCCCACGAGGTCTCCTGGAGTCGTCGGGCCCGTGCGAGGCGATCGGCGGCCGTGACGGAGAACTGCGGCCACGAACTCGCTGCGCGCGTTCCGACGGGGGACACCGACGTGAAGTACAGGACGCTGACCGTCGCGCACACGAGGTAGATCAGCATGGCGAGGCCGTTGAGGATCCGGGGGAGCTGCAGGTCCTGCGCGTTCGACGGGAGTGCGAGGCCGGCCACGACGATCGCGACGCCCAGGGCGACGAACCCGCTCGAGACAACCGTCAGAGGCAGGGCGAGTCGTTCCAGCCGGTCGGCGGCATGGCGCACCTCGGCGACCGTCAACCCCGCGAAGACCGCGGCGCCGAGGAACGCTACGCGGAACGTCATCCCGTACACCTGGGGCTGGACGGCGAGGACGAAGGCGAGAGCCGTCGCCGCCGACTGCAGCACGGCGATCCAGGGCAGGGCGGGGACGTTCCGGCGGGCGCGGAAGCCCGACCAGATGAGCGCGGGAGCGCCGAGCATGAGACCGAGGCCGGCCCGTCGGATCGCCTCGTCGTCCATGACCGAACCCGCCACCGAGATCCAGGTGCTCGTCATCGCCAGGACGAAGGCGAGAGACCACAGGAGGGCAGCCCTCGACGGGCGGTGGAGGAAACCCAGACCGATCACCATGACGGTGGCGAGCGTGGCCACGGTGGCCTGGGCCAGGCCCAGGTTGGCGAGTGTCTCCTGCGGTGTCATCCTTCGGTGGCCCCCGCCCGCGAGGGCAGCCGAACGGTGACCGTGGTGCCGGTCCCGACCTCGCTCTCGAGTTCGAGGGAGCCGCCCTGCTCCTCGATGATGCTGCGCACGATCCCCATCCCGAGCCCGGTGCCGGGCGTCGCGCTCTCTCGGGCGGCGCGGGCACGGAAGTACGGATCGAAGATCCGCGGCAGGTCTTCGGGATGGATGCCGATCCCGCTGTCGGCGAAGGACAGTTCGACGTGGTCGTCGAAGACCGTCCCCGTGATGTGGACGCTCCCGCCGCCCGGGGTGTATTTGATGGCGTTGCTGAGGATGTTGTCGAACGCCTGCCGCAGCCGGAATCCGTCCCCGACCACCTCCGCGGAGGCGGGGAGGTCGTCGCTCACGCCGACGCGGCGGGCGGCCGCGGCGGGACGGAACGATTCGAGGGATGAGGCGATGATGCGGCTGGCATCCGTCGTCGTCGCCGTCTTCTCCTCGCGGAAGACGCCCCGCGAGTTGGCGAGGATCTCCGAGATCAGGGTCTGCATGCGCTCGCCGGCACCCGCGATGACCTCGAGTTGTTCGCGCACCTTGGGTGTGAGGTCCGGTGCGTCCAGCGCCAGGTCGGCGTGCCCGATGATCGCGGTGAGCGGGTTGCGCAGCTCGTGGGAGACCGTCGCAGCCAGGCGCTCGCGAGCCCGCTCGGCCTCGATCAGCGCGGTGATGTCATGCACGATCAGCAGCGTGCTCTCGGGCTCGTCGGACGACACGAGGCGCCGCGTGGAGGCGGAGAGCGCGTGCCAGTCGCCCTGCGCGTCGAAGAGCCATACGCGTTCGTCCTCGAACTGCTCGCCGCGCGCCGCCCGCGCGAACGGACGGTCGGCCTCGGGCAGCGGCTCGCCCCGGAGCGTCGCATACTCGACGGCCCCGCCCGGACGCGAGGGCTCGTCGCGCTCGATCCCGTAGAGGTTGACGTACGTGTCGTTCAGGGCGAGGACCTCGCCATCGGCCGAGAGACGGGCGATCCCCGTGTCGAGACCGTTGAGCATCTGCGACACGCGACGCTCCTGTCCGGTCACGCGCTGTAGCGTTCCCTGGAGCCTGTTCGCCTGCCGTCGGAGCAGTTGTTTGAACGCGCGCGTCTGGCGCGAGGACAAATATGCCGTGATGGCTATGAACGTCAACGAGAGCAGCACGACGATCAATCGAAGGGCCGTCACCGGTCCGGTGCCGTTCGCCGAGGCATCCGCGACGATGATCACGCCGACGGTCGCCAGGGCCGCGATCATCATGCTGAGGACGAAATGGGTGGCGATCCAGGTGATGGGGAAGACCCAGAAGAATCCGAACCGGAGGTCGGTGCCGAAGCTCAGCAGCCCGATCCCGACGATGTCGCCGAACGGAATGAGTGCCACCGCGTTGCGGGGCAGCCGGTGCCAGGGGACCATGATCGCGACGGCGGTCAGGGCGATGACGACGCCCACTCCGGTGGAGAACGTCCACACGGCGAAGAGGGACGGCTCGAGCGCCTGGACGAGGAGCACCGTGATCACGACGCTCGCGCCGAGGACGAGCTGCAGCAGCCAGACGGAGCGAGTGCGGCTGCTCGGTCCGCCGGTGTCGTCGCCGTCCGCGGCGACGGGTGATGTCGCCGACGGGACGCTCCTCACGGCTGCCATGTGATCGAGTGTATAGACGATGGTGTAGTCTTCTGCGCGCCATCCTGTCTCTGCTCGCCCTTTCGCGTCCTACCCGTCGCGTCGTCCGGTCAGACTCCCCCTGAGGCCTGCATCCCGCAGCGTGATGGTCGTTCATCGACCTCTGCGCGCCCGCGCCCTCAGACTCTGGAGAGACCCCGTGAGCAGCTCCTCTCACCGCCGTATCGTGCGCGCCCTTGCGCTCGCCGCCGTCGTCGCCCTCGGTGGGCCGATCACCCTCAGCGGGTGCACGCAGGTTGTCGACGCCTTCAACGCCATCCAGGCCCAGACCTCCGGAGGCGGCCAATCGGTGGTCGTGGCGACCCCCGCCCCGCAGGCGACGTCGACGGCCATGCCGTTCGACTCGCGCTTCACGTACGACGGCTCGGTCTCGCTCTCGACGGAGGTGGCCGACGGTCTGGAACTGCGCCTCGACGTGTGGGCGGACGATCCGAAGCGCACGATGGAATGGACGACGTCGAACGAGAAGCAGTTCGGCTTCGCGCTCAACGTGCACGACAACCGCGTCGACGAGAAGGCGGTCCTCGCGCAGAAGCGCCGCGTCTACATCTCGTCGGTCTCCATCACTTCGCAGACGGCGCAGTCCAGCGGACAGGTGTCGAGCCCGTTCCAGTTCAGCGCCGACCCGCGCACCCTCGTGCCGTCGGACACGCTGCGCTCGGACCGCGGCCTGCTGCTCAACAGCTTCCAGGGCGGGCTGCTCGTGCCGTCGACCTCGATCCGTCAGCTGCCCAACGACACCTACGGCATCACGCTCGAATTCGCGCTGAACATCTCCGTCGAGGGCACGGCCAACTCGGACACCTCGTTCACCCAGCAGACGGTGTACCAGTACCTGCCGATCGCCATCTTCGCGTCGGACGGCTCCGCCGCGGCGAGTCAGCCCGCCGCCTCGACCTCGAGCAATGGCCGCGCACCCGGGTGGGGTCAGACGAGCAAGTGACCGTGAGCGCGCCGGGGCTCAGCCGTGGGGGATCACGCCCGAGCCCGGGCGCAGTCGCCGACTCTCCATGAGCAGCGATAGGTCGTGCACGTCCGAGACGATGTGGTGCTCGAACACGAGGTCGGGCGTGTCGGTGTAGTCGATCAGCGGCATGTGTCCCGCGAACGCCCGGCGCACCTGCGCCTCGGCCTCGGTACGCGGGACCGAGGAGTCCCGGAGGACGAACACCGTGTCCCGCGCCGGGACGCCGGCGAAGGCGTCCGGGAGAGCTTCGTGCGCCGCGTCGACGAGGACCGTGATCATCTCGTCCGCGCGCTCGCTGCGGTGGGCCGCCCGAATGAGATCGATCTCGGGGATGCGGACGATGAGGACGTTGATGTTCCCCTGCGCGCGGAGCATGTCGCCCGCGGTCCGGCGGAGGTTCCGGCGGTCGTGCGCGCGCGTACCCGGCGCCGGGTCGTCGTCCAGCTCGCGTCCCAGCCGCACGGAGCCGTATCCCATGGCCACGATGGCCAACGCACTGAGGATGGTCGTGATCTGCGTCGACGCGGTGTGCTCCCACAGCGTCGACGACATTCCGGCGGTCACTCCCAGTGCGACCCGGTAGAGGTTGTAGGCGCCGAAGACGCTCAGGGTGAGCATCAGGACGCTCGCCCCGGACAGTTCGCTGAGCGGCCGTCGTGCGAATTCGGCGGCGGCGAGGGCCGCGAAGATCGCAAGACCGGCGGTCTTGATCAGCGTGGCCTCGTCGAGCGGCACGACGAAGGTCACGGCGAGCATCAGGATGCCGGCGGCGCCGGTGGTCACGGCGCCGATGGCGCGGCGCGAATTGAGGCGCCGCGCTCCCGCCCACGCGAGACCGACGGTGACGACGTTCGTCGCGTTTCCGACGGCCGCGGAGACGGTGCCCCCTCCCGACGCCTCGATCACGTTGGCGAGCGAGCACGCGAGGGCGGCCAGCGCGGCGACGCCCATGTACCGGACGAGCTCGGCGCGGGGACCGCCGCGGTCGTCGCCGTGGCGGCCATGCGCCAGGAAAAGTGCGGCGCCCGCCACGGAAGCTGCAGCGATAGCGGCGAGGAGGTCGAGAACGACCATCGTCGGAACTCTCCCTGCGCCGGGCCCCGGGGGAATCTTGAGGAAACCTTGCGGGGACGGTGGTCATGTGCGGCGGTGGCCTTGCGGTGAACCTACCAGAGTGGGACCCGGCTGAACCGCCGCCCCACCGACAGGAAGACACCGCCATGACCGATGCGCGAAGCTTCGCTCCCCAGAGCCGGGCGCTCACCTACCCCGCGGGGGCAGCGGCCGGTCCGGTCGTCGAGGAGCACGCGTTCCCCGACGACTTCGCGTCGGTGCTCGAGCACGCGACGGTGCACCGGTCGACGATCGGGTGCATCATCCCCGCGTACAACGAGGAGGAGTCGATCGCTCAGGTGATCGAGGCGCTCCTCGGGCAGACGCGCGTTCCGGATGTCATCCATGTCGTCGTCAACAACACCTCGGATGCCACGGTCAAGATCGCCTCCGAATACAGCGGTCCTCACGAGATCACGACCGACCTCGGCGAGCAGTTCACCGAGGTCTTCGTGCACGACATCGGCAAGAACCCCGACAAGAAGGTCGGCGCCCTGAACTACGGCTACTCGCTCGTCGAGGGCTACGACTACCTGCTGGGCGTCGACGGCGACACCATCGCCGACAGCAAGGCCGTGGAGTACCTCGAGACCGAGGCCGTCTCGGACTCCCGGATCGGCGGCATCTCGGCCATTTACACGATCGACGACAAGCCGATCAAGGGGATGATCGCCCGCTTCCTCACGGCCGGCCAGCGCACGCAGTTCGCCGCGTTCAACCTGCAGAACCTGCTGCGCGGGCGCAACATGGCCGTGCTCGGCGGTCAGTTCTCGATCTTCTCGACCAACGCCCTGCGCGAAGCGATGAAGCAGAACCACCAGGTCACCCCGTGGGTCAAGGACTCCGAGGTGGAGGACTCGTTGCTGTCGCTGCAGATCAAGAGCGCCGGCTACCTCACGAAGATCAGCCCCTACGCCCGCGCCAACGTCGGCGGCATGACCACCCTCTCGGGCTACGACGCGCAGCAGGTCAAGTGGACCTACGGTGCGATCGAGCTCATGTGGCCCGGTCAGCGCGGAGACACGAAGGGGCAGCCCTTCCACCCGAACCTGCGCCTGCGGTGGTTCGAGAACTTCGGCATGCTGACCAACCTCTTCGTCCGCGTGGCGTTCCTCACGCTGCTCGCCGGATCGCTGTCGATCCACGCCTTCGTCTTCTCGCCCCTGTGGCTGATCCCGCCGGTCGTGGCGATGCTGCTCAACCTGCGCATCGCGCGCACGATGGCCGCGGTGAACCGCACCGACGTGCTGTTCGCGGTGCTGTTCTTCCCCGCCGAGATCTTCATGTGGATCCGCATCAGCCACTTCGTGCGCTCATGGACCCGCTTCCTCTCGCGGAAGAAGGTCGACAACTGGGCGATGCAGGCCAAGGCCGAGCGCGGCGGCGGCCTCGGTCACTGGGCGCCGATGGTCGTCCTCATCGGGGTCGCGATCGCCCTCGCCGTCATCTGGGTGCTGGTCGGTCCGGTCGTCCAGTCCTCGATCCTCTGGATCGGCTGGCCCATCGTCGGCGTCGTCACCGTCCTCCAGACGCTCCTCATGTTCTCCAAGCTCGTCCGTCGTCACCACGGATACAAGGTCTGATCGCGACCCGAACGCATCAGAAGAAACGGATGCCTCGGCCCTGGGGAGGGTCGAGGCATCCGTGATGTCCGGGGGCGTTCGCGACGGAACGAGCGGGTCACGGGGCGGTCATCGTCTCCGACGTCAATCGGTAGCCGACGCCGCGCACGGTCTCGATGTAGCGCGGGTTGGCGGGGTTGTCGCCGAGCTTGCGGCGGAGGTTCGTCATGTGCGCCTCGATCGCGCGCTTGTCGGCCTCGCCCACGAAGTAGCTCGTGACGTACGACTCGCCACGGAGGACGAGCGTGAGGTCGGCCTTGCTCCGCACGCGTCGCTTCGACTCCATGAGCGTCGCGAGCAGGTCGAACTCGGTACGGGTGAGCTCGAGCTCGTACCCGTCGACCAGCACGACGCGGCTGTCGGGGTCGAGCCGAAGGTCGCGGTGCACGACCCACGTGCCCCCCGTCGGGGTCAGATCCCCGTGCGCCTGCGGAACGATGTCCGCTCCGGGGCGGGGCGCCAGGTCGTTGCCCGGGACGGTGGTCCAGGGCGCGGGGCCCTGCGACGACGGAACGACCACCGGAGTGCTCGGCGCCGGGGGTGCGGCAACGGGGGCCTGCTCGTACTGCGGCGCGGCGGGTGCCACCTGCGGGACGGATTCGACGGGGGGTCGGGCCTGCGGGAAAGAAGGCCCGACGGAGTCCTGGCGCGGCGCCGTCACGGCCGGCGCGCCCGCGCGCGGGCGACGCAGGAGTGCCTCGATGCGCGCGCGCAACTCGCGGGGACGGAACGGCTTGACGACGTACTCGTCCGCGCCGGCACCGAGTCCCAGCACGACATCGGCCTCTTCCTCGAGACCGGTGAGCATGATGATGTACGTGTCGCTCTGCTGGCGGATGCGGCGAGCGGCCTCGAAGCCGTCGATACCGGGCATGTTCACGTCGAGAGTCGTGATGAGGGGCTGGTAGGCGATGACCGCACGCACGCCGTCGATGCCGTTGCCCACGGACACGGTGGAGAAACCGGCCGATTCAAGAACCTCGACGAGGAGATGCCGGATATCCGGGTCGTCCTCGACGATCACGGCCGTCTTCAGCAACTCTGTGCTGTCGCTCATCCCACCACTCTTCCGGCTTCGCACGTTCGCGTGCCCGCACTCTCCCCCGAGGTACGGCGGTCTCCACTGCGACCGAGCGCCATCTTTACATATTTCGGGGGGTTAAAGGTTTACGCGCGTCCCGGACCCGGCGGCGGTCAGCGGCTCTCACGGGTCAACTCGACCGCGGCATCCGGCCACCACGTTCCGGCGGCGGGTCCGCCGTTGCACTCGCCGTCGCTCTCGCCCGGGGGTTTGATCCACAGTGTCGTGTCCACGACGTCGTCGCCGTAGGCGCCGCTGGGTGCCCCGACGAGGCGGTCGGCGGGGTTGCACCACTGCGATCCGGCCGGTCCGGCGCCGTTACGGGACGTGTCGATGATCGCGTGCGTGCCACCCAGGAGGTCGGACAGCTGATGGGCGTAGGCGAACTCGTTCGCCGTGTCCTGATAGTTCGAGACATTCAGCGCGACGCCGCGGACGTCGCCGAGGAGTCCCGTGGAGCGCAACAGGTCGGCCATCTCGTTCGCGGGATGCCAGGCCGAATGGCCGCCGTCGAGGTAGATCCACGTGTCGACCCCGCGGATGTTCTCCACGGCGGTGCGGAGGTATCCGGAGCGGTCCTGCAGAGAACCGCACGACGGGGCGAGCGCGATGCTGTCGGGTTCGAGCACCACGATCTTGCGCACGTCGGAGGCGTTCCGCAGCGCATCGCCGATGCGGGACGTCCACTCCCGGTAGGCGTCGGGGTCCAGACCACCGGCGGAGTGGTTGCCGCAGTCGCGGTCGGGGAGACCGTAGACGGCGATCGACATCGTGGCATCCTGAGCGCGGGCTTCGGATGCCAGGTGGGCCACGCGGTCCCACACCTCGCCGACGGGATCGATCTCCGGCGTGAGCCAATAAGTGGTGGGCTGTGCGGCGAGCCACGTCGCTGCGTCCGCCTCGGGGGAGCCCGGCTGCTCCTGTGCCGCAGCCTTGGCGGCCTTCGATTCGTCCGGGGTCACGATGCGTGTGTCGACGGCAGGCGGTCTCGCCGACAGGGTCTGGAAGAGATTCGTCACGAGCGAGCCCACCACGGCGATTCCGGCGAGGAGCGCGACGACGACCACGACGGCCCCGCCCACCAGGACCGGCCGCGGAATCCGACGCCAGCGGCCCGGGCGGTGCGCTCTCCCCACCCCAGGGACTCTAGTCGAGGCCGCGGGGAGGAAGGATCGGGTGGCCGCCTGACCCCGTTCCGCGTAGATTCTGGACGGGATCCGAAAAGTGTCCGTGCGTCAACGGTGGTTAACTGCGCTGAGCGGATACCCTTTATCCGTGGGAAAACTGGTTTACAACGCGCTCGGTCAGTCGTTCGACATCGAAGACCGGACGCTCGCCCACCTGCGACTGGTGTTCATGAACAAGCTGCGTCGCGGCGAGCCCTTCATGTTCCACTTCCCGGTCGGCGACGGCAGCGGGACCCGAAGCCTGTGGATCCACCCGTCGATCCCCCTCGTGTTTCACTTCTACGGCAGCAGGCCGCCGCACGTGAACCGTCGATGGGTCGACGAACTCATGCACGAGGCGAGTTCGCCGAACGGACTCACGGTCGTGGCGGAGCCGGATCCCGATGCCGTGGAGCAGGCCACGGCGTGAGGCCCGTCAGCGGCACTCGGCGTCGACGACCTCTCGCACGCGGTCGAGGAAGTCGGCCAGCTGACTCGCCGCGCCATCCGGAAGATCGAGAGCGAACTCGCGGATGCGTGCCGTGACGGGGTCGATCGCGTCGGCATCCGTACTCCGGTCGAAGGGCACGACGAACTTGCTCCGGCGGTCCGCGGGATTGGCGACGAATCCGATCAGGCCACCGGCGGCCAGGCGGTCCAGCATGCCGGTCACCGATGCGGTCGAGACCGCCAGCGCCTGCGCGATCTCCGTGGGCGTCACCGTACCGCCCTCGTCCGTCCGTTCGAGGATCAGGCGCATCGCCGCGCGGGCGTTCTCGCTCGGGCCGCAGTCGGTCTGTCGCCGCCGTGCCAGCCGGGCCTCGGCCAGCCGCAGTCGTTCGACGGCGCGGGCGGCGACCGTGGAGGGGTCGTCTTCGGTCACGATCGTCATGGCTCTCCTGTAAGGGTCCGGCCGCCCGATGCGACAGTCTAGTTAGGCAAACGAGATTCCAGTGGCGCGATACATCTGACGACGACCCCGGTGAGGCGAAAGAAACTTGGCGGTCCACCGATATATCGCCGGAATTCACTTTGTGATAGTTAGGCAACCTAGTAAAATATTGAGTGCCGAAACCTCCGGAAGGAGACGCTCATGGGCCTACTGTTCTACGGCTCTTCCGAGCGCCCGATCCGGATCCCGGATCGCGTGCTCGCCCACGTGAAGGTCGTGATCGCGACGAAGCTCCGCCGCGGCGAGAGCTTCACCATGTCGTGGCGTCACCCCGAGGGCGAAGAGGGCGGCCGCAGCACGATCTGGATCCAACCGTCGATCCCGCTGCGGTTCGTGTTCGGCTCCGTGGAGCCGGAGATGCTCGACCCGGGGCTGCTCCAGACCTATGCCAACTCGGCGAACTCGTCGAGCGGTCTCACGATCGATGTGGACGTTCCGGCGACTGCCGAAGCGACGGCGCGTCGCGCCTGAATCGGGGACGCGCGGCGCGCGGCCGGAACGTCGCACGTCAGAACCGACCCGCCGCGTGGCGATGCGCGATGAGCGACATCCACTGCATGCCCGGACACGGTGGGGCCGATCGACCGCGCATGCGCTCCCACGCCTCCACGTAGATGCCCTCGAGAAGGGCAGCGGCCCGGTCGGCATCCCGTGTCAGCGTGAGGAGCACGGCGTACACGCGCGGGGACGTGGCGTCGTAGAAGTCGACGAACGCGTCGCAGTCGCCGGTCGCCGCACGGATGAGAAGCGCGTCCAGATCGGCTTCGCCGAGGGCAGCGCGCGGGCTGTCGGTGAGCGTCATGGGCACCTCCTCCGTCGACGTTTCCTCAGTCAACCGCGCCATGCGTGACGCGTCCGGGGGTTGCGCTTCGCGGGCGGTTCGCGTAGCGGCCCTTGCCTCGGGTCAACGGTCTCCCGCGGCGGTCCGTCAAGCCCGGGTCCTGCGGCCCTCCGGCGCTCTAGCCTGACGGCATGAGAACGCTCGTCCGTTGGGCTCTGGCCCTGGCAATGACCTTCGCCGGTGTGGCTCACCTGACGTTCGCCCGCCGTGATTTCCAGGCGCAAGTACCGGATGCCGTCGCCCGGTACGGTCCGCTCGACCGCGACGCGGTGGTCGTGGCATCCGGGGTCGTCGAGATCGCCTTCGGGATCGCGCTCGTGGCGCTGCCGAAGGAACGACGGCGGGTCGGCGCGGCTCTGGCGGCCTTCTACGTGGCGATCTTCCCGGGCAACGTGGACCAGTGGCGCAAGAAGCGCTCCGCCTTCGGCCTGGACACCGATCGCCGCCGCTTCACCCGCCTGTTCTTCCAACCCCTGCTGGTGGCCGCGGCGTGGTGGTCGACGCGCTGACGCGCCGATGACCTCCGTCGTCAGCCTCGAGCTGGTGCTCGACGAGGCCGCGGACGCCGAGATCCGACGCGAGTGGACGCTGCTCGACGACGCCGGTCTGCCGAGCCAGGCGCAGCACACCGGCGCGAGCAACCGGCCCCACATCACTCTGCTCGTCCGCGCCTCCCTCGGGGATCTCGCGACGGAACCGCTCGAGGATCGCCTGCCGCTCGACCTCGACCTCGGCGCGCCCCTGCTGTTCGGCACCGGTCGCACCCGCGTGCTGGCGCGTTCCGTCGTCCCCCGCGCGGATCTCCTGGCCCTCCACGCGGCCGTTCACGTGCTCGCCGGCCCGGGAGACGACGTTCCGCACACGGTGCCGGGGGAGTGGACACCGCACGTGACCCTGGCGCGGCGCCTTCCGCTCGACCGCGTGGGGGAGGCGCTGGCGGCCGTACCCGGGAGCCCGGTCGTCGCCCGGGTCGTCGGCATCCGACGATGGGATGCCGGCATCCGGACGGTCTCGCACGTCGCCGGTCGTGGGACGCTGGAACCGTGCTGACCGACGACGCCCTCGCTTTCCTCTCCGAATACCACCTGGCCACGCTCTCGACCATCGGACGTTCGGGGCGCGTGCACGCCGTTCCCGTGGGGTTCACGTACGAGGACGGCGTGGCGCGGGTCATCGGGTCGCGCGGCACCCAGAAGTTCGTCAATGCCGAGCGGTCCGGCCGCGCGTCCCTCTGCTCCGTCGACGGCGCGCGCTGGATCAGCCTCGAGGGGCCGGCGCGCGTCACGGACGAGCCTGCTGCGGTCGCGCATGCCGTCGATCTGTACGCCGCTCGCTATCGCCAGCCGCGCGTGAACCCCGAGCGCGTCGTTCTCGAGATCGCGGTCGAGCGAGTGCTCGGATCGGCGCCGTTCCGTTCCTGAGCGGCGTACGCTCGACGCATGTCCTCTTTCCGCTCCGCTATGCCCCTCGGGCGTGAGGAGGTCGTCGGTGCGCGCAGCGCCGACGGCAGAGGCGCGAACGGACCCGTGGTCCTCGCCGCCTGAGCGGCGACGTCGCGCGACCCTTCGGTCGCGCGCCCACGCACACCCGCGCGACGTCCGTCGGCGCGGGATCATCCGTTCGCCCGCGCATCGCCGCGGGTGCCCCCCCCCCCCCCCCCCCCCCCCCCCCGACCGGATCGTTCCGGTCCACCGATGGGACCCTCATGATCGCCCTCACCGAATCCACCCTCCGAAACAGTTTCGTCAACGTCTCCCTGCGCGAGCGCAAGGCGATCGTCGCGCCCGCCGACCTCGCGGACCGCGACTGGGACCGCCTCGACTACCTCGGCTGGCGCGACCCCAAGTCGCCGTTCCTCGGCTTCGTCGTCGCCGAGATCGATTCCGTCCCGTTCGGACTCCAGCTGCGGCAGGCCGAACAACCCACCCGCTCGCGTCCGCAGTGCTCGTGGTGCTCCGACGTCACGCTGCCCAACGACGTCGTGTTCTTCTCGGCTCGACGGACGGGGCGTGCGGGCAAAGCCGGCAACTCCGTCGGCACCCTCCTGTGCGCCGGGTTCGAATGCTCGAAGAACGTCCGCCGACTCGATCCGCCGGCGTACCTCGGCCACGATGCCGCGGCGGCGCGCGATCGTCGGATCGAGTCCCTGCGTGCGCATGTGGACGGGTTCTTCCGCGACCTCATGAGCGAGGACTGAGCGGCGAGGCCCCGGGGCCGGCGGCTCCGGGGCCCGACGGTCGCTCCAGCGGGTGCCGCGGGCTAGGGCTCGGGACAGGTCGCGAAGACGTACTCGGCGGAGCCGGGTGCCGAGAGTCGGCGGTCACGGAGCACCGTGGTGGCGGGGGTGGTCTCGTCGGCGCACATGTCCGCGAACGAGCGGGGCAGCTGATCGCTGTACTCGATGTCGATCACCCGCGACCCGTAGACGTCCGTGTAGGTGCCGCACTCGTCGAAGGCCGCGCACTCCTCGGCGACGGCGAAGTCGAAGCCCGCGGCATCCCGCAGCTCGCGCGCGAACTCCGCCGCGTTCTTCTGGCCGGCGGCGAGGCCCGCCTCGTGCGCCGTCGTCACGAGCGCCGCCGCGACGGCGGCATTGTCCTCGAGCGTGAGCGCGCCGTCGGTGCGGGTGAACGTGTCCAGGTTGTCGAACTCGACCGCACGGAACCCGGATGCCGCGCACCCGCGGATCCACGGAGCGACGTGCTCCACCACCCGATCCCGCTTCTCCGCGGTGGACGTGTCGACGAGACGCTCGTCGGGCCAGTCGGGGTCGATGACCGGTCGCCCGTCGCGTTCGAGCAGGGTGCCCTCCGGCCACTCCGCGCTCTCGCCGGGCTGCGTCTGGAAGGCGTTGACGTAGCAGACCGAGTACACGCCGTCGGCCGGATCGGCGGTGCGGTCGCGGACGACGAGGCCCACACCCTCCGCCGGGGCATATGGCTCACCGAGCTGATAGTCGACGCGGGCACCGACCGGGAAGGCGACCGATCCGTCGGGCGGTGTCGACTCCGCCGGCGCGCACGCGGTGAGGGCCAGGACGAGCGCGGTGACGCCGGCGAGGAGGAGGGCGCGCGGCATGCGACCACCCTACGGGCGTCGCCTGGGATACTCGACGCGATGAACCGCACCATCGCCGCCGTGATCGCGCTCGCCGCCGCTGTGGCCGCACTCGCGGGCTGCGCCCCCGAACCCGAGGCGCAGCCCGCCGCCACGGTCGTTCCCTGTGCGCCCGGCGCCGTCCCCGTGGGGGAGGGGGCCGAATCGCTGCAGGCCGCCCTGGACGCGGCGGTTCCGGGAACCGTGCTGCAGCTCTCGGCCACGGTGTACCGGGGGCGCTTCCACGCGGCCGTGGCCGCGACCGCGGAGGCGCCCATCATCGTGTGCGGCTCGGCAGGAACGGTGCTCGACGGCGGCGACGTCGCGGACGGGTACACGTTGCATCTGGAGGGCGCGGCCTACTGGGACATCCGCGACCTCGAGGTGCGCGGGGGTCAGAAGGGGGTGGTTCTGGATGCCACGACCCACTCGACTCTGAGCGGAATGACGATCTCCGACGTCGGCCAGGAGGGTCTGCACCTGCGCGCCGGGAGCACCGACAACACCGTCCGCTCGGTGACGATCGAACGCACCGGCCGGACGGATCCCGAGTTCGGCGAGGGCGTGTACGTCGGATCCGCCGAGTCGAACTGGTGCCGGTACACCGACTGCGGCCCCGACCGCAGCGACCGCAACACCTTCACGAATCTCGTCGTGCGCGATACGACGGCGGAGGCGCTCGACGTCAAGGAGGGCACGACCGGCGGGGTCGTGCGCGACTCGTCCCTGTCCGTCGGCTCCGCGTCGGTCGTCGACAGCGGCGTGGACCTCAAGGGGTCGGAGTGGCGGCTCGAGGGCAACACCGTCGCAGGACCGGTGGATGCCGTCAGTATCCACGTCATCCTCGCCCCGTGGGGGACCGCGAACGTCGTGGCGGGGAACGACCTGCGGCCGGGGGCGGGCGGCGTCGGGGTCGCCGTCGTCGGCCCGGCCCGTGGACAGGGCAACGTCGTCGGCTGCGACAACAGCGTCCCGTCGGGCGTGTCCCTCACGGACGTTGCGTGCGCGTAACACGGACGCGGTAATCTTCACTGTCTCCCCGGGCCGCAATTCGGCGTATCCGCCGAACGTCACGGGGAGAACACGTGGGCCACGGGTCTTTCGGAGAGCAGCTGATGTGGCTGCTGCCGTTCGGGTATCTCGGCATCGTCTCGTGGGGTTTCTGGATCGTCCGCAAACTGCTGGCCGCGACGTCGCGCCCGGTCCGCAACGACTTCCGGACCACGACCACCGTCGTCGTCCCGTCCTTCCACGAAGACCCCGACGTACTCCTGCGATGCCTGCAGACGTGGGTGCGGCAGGGGCCGTCGCGCATCATCATCGTCCTCGACGTCGCCGACGTCGAGGCGCAGCAGCGGATCGAGGCCCTGCAGATCCCGACCGTCGAGGTCGTGATGTTCCGACACCGGGGCAAGCGTTCTGCGCTGGGTGTCGGCATCCGCATGGTGGACACCGAACTGATCGTGTTCATCGACTCCGACACCGCGTGGGAGGACGGCATGCTCGACGCCGTCCAGATGCCCTTCATCGATCCGGCGGTCGGCGCGGTCAGCACGCGGCAGAACGTCTACCTCCCGAAGTCGAGCGTGTGGCGCCGGGTCGCGGACTGGATCATCGACCTCCGCTGCACGGACTATGCCCCCGCGATGGGGCGGTTCGGCGGCGTGATCTGCGCGTCGGGCCGCACCGCCGCCTACCGCACCTCGGCGATCCAGCCCCGTGTCGAGGACCTGGAGCACGAGATCTTCCTCGGCAAGGAATGCGTGGCGGGGGACGACGGGCGGATGACGTGGCTCGTGCTCTCGCAGGGGTTCCGCGTCACGCACCAGGACAGTGCTCGCGCGTTGTCGATGTTCCCGGGCACGTTCCGGGCGTTCGTCAAGCAGCGCGTGCGCTGGAGTCGCAACTCCTACCGGTGCTACCTCACCGCGATCCGCCACGGCTGGATCTTCAAGGTGCCGCTGATCTCGCAGATCACGATGATGCAGATCCTGCTGACGCCGTTCACGATGTTCGTCGCTCTCGCGTACGTCATCCTGGCCGTGCGCACGGAGCACCCGACGATCGGGCTGATCCTCGCGATCGTGTGGATATTCGTCGGTCGTGGCATCCGCGGGATGTCCCACCTGTGGCGGCGTCCGGAAGACATCGTCCTGCTGCCGCTCGTGACGCTCGTCATCATCTTCGTCTCGCTCCCGATCAAGGTGTATGCGCTGTTCACCATGAACAAGCAGGGCTGGCTCACGCGTTCGGCCGACACCCAGGGCGGTGAAGGGCAGACCGAGGCGAGCCTGGGCGGCGAGGGACAGTCCGCCGCGAGCGTCGGTCTGGGCGCGCCCGCCCCGTCGGCGACGGAGCCGGTGCGTGGCTGACGACGGCGCGCTGACCGCGGTGGAGCGCGGCGATACGCATCCGGCGATCCGCGGGGTGGCTCGCGTGATCATGGTGATCGCCGTGATCGTGCTCGTGGTCGGCGTCGTGCTCGTGGGAAACTTCGTCCATACGGGGACGTTCCTGCCGTGGTTCCGCGCCGACGCCCCGAGTGGGCCCGTCGTGGGGGAGGCCCCGAGCCCGGGTGCCACTGACGCCCCGGCCGCTCCGAAGACCCCGGCCGAGCTGGTCGCGGCGGAGGACGCGCGGCTGACGGCGGTGGCGGCGCTGGCGCCGGGCGACCCGGCGCTCGTGGACAAGTGGAACACCGTCGTTCTGGCGCCGAAGGGTGGGCAACCCACGACATACGGTCTCGCCGATCTCGGCGCCCTGGGTGCGGTGCGACTCGACGACGAGCGGACCGTCACGGTCGTGCGGAACATCGTCGTGCGCCGGGGAGCGATCCTGGACATCACCGCCTTCGGAACGATGCGCATGGAGAGTTCGCCGAAGGGAACGACGAGCATCGTCGGGTGGGGAGGAATCATCCACCTCCTGGGCACAGAGACCGACCCGCTCGTCATCACGTCCTGGGACGACGCCACGGCGGCGCCGGATACCGACGAGACGGACGGACGGGCGTACCTCCGCGCACGCGACGGCGTGCTGATGGTGGGGCACGCGGAGGTGCGCGACCTGGGCTTCTGGAGCGGACGCACCGGAGGTCTCGCCGTCACCGGAACCGGCGACGACCGTGCCTCGGCGGGAATCGTCTCGACCAAGATCACGGGCCTGCATTACGGGGTGTTCTTCTCCGACACGACCCAGGCGGGAATCCAGGACAGCACGATCGAGAACTCGACGCTCACCGGTATGGAGGTCACCAACGGGGCCTCGGACACCACCGTCGAACGGACGACGATCACCGGGTCCGGCGGCGACGGGATCTCCGTCTCTCGTCAGTCCCCGGGCACGAAGATCACGGACAGCACGGTCTCCGGCTCCACCGGGTGGGGCATCCGGGTCGACGGATCCGCCCTCGCGGACGGCCCCACCTCGGGTGGTTACGGGCTCAGCCCGACGAAGGGGTTCACACTCACCGGCTCGCACGTGCGGGACAACCGCGAAGGCGGGGTACGGGTGATCTCCACCGATACGACGGAGATCCGGGGTACCGAGGTGGCGGAGACCCGCAGCGCCGTGCTCGTCGAGGGCCCGTCGACGGGGCTCGTGGTGGCGGACGCCGATCTCGCGTCGTCCGACCTTCGCGCGCTGGACGTTTCCGGCAAGATCACGGATGCCACGGTGTCGGACTCCCGTCTCTCCGGTCGCCGTATCGCGGTGGAGCTCACCGGCGCCGCCGTGATCATCCGCGACAACGACGTGCGCGTGGCATCCGGGTTCGGAATCGAACTGGCCGAGGACGCCCGTGCCGACATCACGGGGAACACCTTCCACGGCGTCGGGCAGGACGTCGTCGCGATGTGGTCGGGCTCGCGCACGATGCAGGCGAACAACGTCCAGACCGACTGGACCTTCCAATGGGCGTGGGTCGGCTGGATGAACGACCACCCGATGATGTGGATGTGGGCGCTCGTGCTGCTGATCCCCGCCATCGGCGTGCCGGTGCTCTGGCGTCGTCGGCGCGAGCACCAGAAGCTCCGCAAACTCCTGCACGAAGCGCTCCTGCGGCACGGCGAGGAGCAGAAGGCGGCGTACGCGGGGCGTTCGCCGATTCCGACGTGGGCGCCGCCGACGGCATCCCAGCGGGTCGCCGTGCCCGAGCCGGTCGCGACGCCGGGACCCGGCGTCGCGTGGGAGACCCCGACCGTGGTGCCCTCGGGAGTCGGCTCGCGCGGACCCGTCGTCCGGCCGTCCTCCGCTCCGGCCGCGGGACCGCATCCCGCGACCCAGCGACCTCGCTCGTTCGCGGACCTGCGCACGGGCCCGCTCGAGGGTCGCACGTTCGCGTCCCTGCAGCAGTTCGCCGTGGCCGCGGTTCTCGAGGGCGGATATTCCGTGCCGACCATCGCGCGCCTGTTCCGCATCCAGCAGTGGCGACTGCAACAGTGGGTCGAGGAGGCAGCGCGAAACCCGGTCGGTGGAGGAGGTCGGCGGTGACCGAGGAGCAGGAGGACGATCGTCTGAACGCGGTTCTGCACACGCTCGGGGAGCGGGTGCGGGCGATGCGTCTAGCCCGCGGCATGTCCCTCACGGCGCTGTCCTTCGAGGCCGAGCTGTCCGAGCAACGCCTCCGCTCGATCGAGGCCGGTCGCACGGCCGTTCCCCTGGCCGTGCTCGTCGCGCTCGCCGATGTCTTCGAGGTCGGGGTATCCGATCTGTTCGGCGACGCGGTCGCCGCGCCGCCCACGTCCGACGCGATCGATGCGCCGAGCGCGAGTCCGCACGTGGTGCCGAGTCCCGTGATCTGGGGTGGCGAACTTCCTCCCGCTCCGTGGATGACGTCGGCGCCGTCCCCGGCGGCCGATTCCGCCGTCGTGGAGACACCGATCGCGAGCCCGCCCGTCGCGCCGCCCGCCGTCGTCCGGCCGGCGATGGCCCCGGCCGCGCCCGTCGGCGGCCCGGCCGAGCCGTTCCCCGCTTCTCCGGCTCCGCCCGTCGCGGTCTCCGCGCCGGTGCCCGCGGTCGAGCGGTTCCCGGCCACGGGGTTCTCCCCGCACATCGCCTCGGGGACGGAGGTGCTCCCGCCGGCACCGTGGCAGACGGCGCACGCGGGACACCCCGCCGCCCCGCCAGCCGCGCCGGCGGACTCCGCCCCGCCCGTTGCCCCTCCGCACGCCCCGTCCGTCGCGCCGCGGGTGCACCAGCGCGCCGCCGAGCGGGGGATGCAGAACGCTTCCGCCTACGTGTTCGTGGCTCCCGGCGCCGGCTCCGCCACGGTGCCGCGCACGTTCGCGGACCTGCGCACAGGACCCCTGGCCGGGCGCAACTTCCGCTCGTTGCAGGAGTTCGCTGTGGCATCCGTGGTCGAGGGGAACCATTCGATCGCCGACGTCGCCCGCGTCTTCCGAGTGCCGGTGTGGCGGCTCGAGCAATGGGTGCGCGAGACCGGTCACGCGGTCTGAGCAGGACCGCGCGACCGGATGCCGCGCGTCAGAGGGCGCGGAGCTTCTCGAGCAGCGGTGCGGCGATCTCGTCGACGAAGCGCTGCTGCTGCTCGTCGCCGACCTGGACGATCGCGATGTCGGTGAAGCCGGCGTCGAGGAACGGGCGGACGCTCTCGGCCAGCTCGTCGAGGTCCGGCCCGCACGCGATGGAGTCCGCGACGTCCTCGGGGCGCACGAACTGCGAGGCCCCCGCGAACCCCGCGGGCGTCGGGAGGTCGGAGTTCACCGCCCACCCGCCGGCGAACCACCGGAACTGATCGTGGGCGCGGGCGATCGCGGCATCCTTGTCGGGGTCCCAGCTGATCGGAATCTGGCCGATCTTGCGCGAGTCGCCCTCGTGGTGCTCGTCCCACCCGCGGAGGAGGTCGGCTTCGGGCTCCGTGGTGATCAGGTGGTCACCGAGCGGGGCGAACCGCTCGATCGAGTGTTCGCCCGAGACCGCGACGCCGATCGGCACACCGCCCTCGGGGGCGTCCCAGACGCGGGCCGAGTCGACGCGGAAGTACTCTCCGTCGTACGTCACGAGCTCGCCGGTGTGCAGCGCCCGGATGATCTCGATCGCCTCGACGAGCATGTCCTGGCGCGCGAGCACGGCCGGCCATCCCTCGCCGACGACGTGCTCGTTGAGGTTCTCGCCCGAGCCGAGGCCGAGGGTGAAGCGTCCGTCCGACAGCAGTTGGAGCGTCGCGGCCTTCTGGGCCACGACCGCGGGGTGGTACCGGATCGTCGGGCACGTGACGTACGTCATCAGCTCGACGTCGGTGGTCGCCTGCGCGACGGCGCCGAGCACCGTCCACGCGTAGGGAGCGTGACCCTGCGAGGTCAGCCAGGGGGAGTAGTGGTCGCTCGAGACGAGGAAGTCGTAGCCGGCGCGCTCCGCGCCGACCGCGTACTGCACGAGTTCCCGGGGGCCGCTCTGCTCGGTCATGAGGGTGTATCCGAAACGAGTCATGCCGTCACGGTAGGTCGACCCGGCGCGCCCGCCCGCGGGGTTGCGCTCCGCCGACGGATCGGCAACGGGCCCACGGCCGGCGCCGTGGACCCGTTGCCGGACTCAGTGCCCGGGGGCGTCGACGGCCTTCTCGCCCTCGATCCGCTCCTTCTCGGCATCCCTCCGCGTCTTGGCGAGGCTCGCGATGGTCGCCACCGCGACGGTCGCGGCGATGAACAGCAGCGAGAGCCAGATCGGGATCTCGGGGACCCACAGCAGCGGCTCACCGCCGTTGATGAACGGCAGCTCGTTGACGTGCAGCGCGTGGAAGACGAGCTTCACGCCGATGAACGCCAGGATGACGGCCAGACCCTGCGACAGGTAGACGAGGCGCTCGAGCAGGCCACCGATCAGGAAGTACAGCTGGCGCAAGCCCATCAGGGCGAACGCGTTGGCGGTGAAGACGATGTACGCCTCGTTCGTCAGACCGTAGATCGCGGGGATCGAGTCGATCGCGAAGACGAGGTCGATGAAGCCGATCGCGACGATGACCAGGAGCATCGGGGTGACGAAACGCTTGCCGTTCTTCTGGACGGTGAGCTTGTCGCCGTTGTACTCCTCGCTGACCGGAAGGATGCGACGCACGAACCGCATGAAGCGTCCGTTGGCCGGGTCGCTCTCGCCGTGCGCGAAGGCCTGACGGTAGGCGAGGAAGAGGAGCAGCGCGCCGAAGATGTAGAAGATCCAGGAGAAGTTCTCGATCAGCGCCGCACCGACGGCGATGAACGCCCCGCGCATGACCAGCGCGATGACGATGCCGATCATCAGCACCTTCTGCTGGTACTTCTTGGGCACCGCGAAGCCGGTCATGATGATGAGGAACACGAAGAGGTTGTCGATCGACAGCGCCTTCTCGGTCAGGTAGCCGGCGAAGTACTCGCCACCGTACGTCCAGCCCGACACAACGCCGATGCCGACGCCGAACAGCAGGGCCAGACCGATGTAGAACGCCGACCAGCGGGCGGACTCGCCGACCGTGGGCTCGTGCGGCTTGCGGACGTGCGCGAAGAACTCGAACACGAAGAACGCGATCGTGACCGCGATCGTGATGATCCAGATGAGCGGGGTGACACCCACGCGGGCCTCCAAGGGTTTTGGTGTACGTCGAAACACCAAGGTCTCTTCCACTCGCGATGCGAGCCGACGCCCCGGGCTCACGATGTCGTGTGCCGTATTGACGGGATCGTCGCGTGGGAATACTCCCCTTGCTGACCTCGATGGTACGGCACGTCGACGGATCCTGCCCGAGCGATCGCTGGGAACCCTGGCATGCCCGTGCTCGGCCCGCAAGCCCCGGTCCGCGCGGACCGCTTCACCTCAGGCTGGCGGGAACCACACCGATCGAGGAGGACCCGTGGAAGATCACGAACCCACCCAGGACGCACCCGTGATGGACGGCGCCGACGAGGCCACGCCCGAGGACAAGAAGGCCGGTGCGCGCGAACAGCGCGACGCCGACGCCGCCGTCGGCACCGATGCCGCCGAGGAGGAGCTCGACGACGAACTGCGCAGCATCCGCGGGTACGGCGAAGACCGCTGAGGCGACGACCCCGTCCGGAGCCGATTGGGGGTACGGCTCGACGGACGGGGCGTCACTGCGCCTCCGAGGGCGCCTCCGCGCCGGCGATGCCGGGGCTGGATGCCACTGACGGTACTCGCCCGGGCCGCCATGACCCACGGCCTCTCAGCCGATCCCTAACCCCCACCGAACGATCTCCCGGAGAGCGCTCGCGCAACCCCCGATCCACTCCCGCAACCCGTGGCCGAGGATGAGGGCATGTCGATGGATGCCGTACCGGTGATGCCGCGTTGGCGGAGAGGCATCCGCGACCTCGTCTGGTGGGGACAGGACTACGTGTACGCCGTCGCGGCGCAGGTCCGAGCCGTGGGGCCGGGCCGCCCGGACGATCTCACGACCGGAACGCGGCGACCGGTCGTCCTCCTGCCCGGCATCTACGAGACCTGGCGGTTCCTCCAGCCGCTCGCGGACGCGCTGCACGCCCGCGGACACCCGATCCACGTGGTGACCGGCCTGGGGTCGAATCGCCGTCCGATCGCCGAGTCCGCACGCCAGGTCGCGGACCTGCTCGTCGACCGTGATCTGAGCGACGTCGTCCTCGTCGCGCACAGCAAGGGCGGATTGATCGGGAAGCACCTGCTCGCCTTCGATCCCGCGGGTGAGCGGGTGCGGGCGATGGTCGCGGTGGCCACGCCGTTCGGCGGATCCCGCTACAGCAGTCTCATGCCCACCCCGTCGCTGCGCGCCTTCCGATCCGGGGATGCCACGATGCGCGCGCTCGCCGCGGCCGCCGACGTCAACACGCGGATCGTGTCCGTCTACGGTGCGTTCGACCCCCACATCCCCGAGGGCAGCGAGCTCGCGGGCGCCCGGAACGTCCGGCTCGACGGCGGCGGGCACTTCCGCGTCCTCGCGGACCCGCGGGTGATCGCCGAGGTCATCCGCGCGGCCGAGTGAGGGCGTCGCTGCGGCGGTCCCCAATGCCGAGCGGGCGGTGCCGGGTCAGCGGCCGCCACCCCCGCCCCCGCCCATTCCGCCGCCGGAGAAGCCGCCGCCGAACGAGCCGCCGGAGAAGCTCCCCGATCCGCTCACCTGGGGTGCCGGGCTGGTCCCGGTGTGCAGGGTGGACAGCGACGAGGCGAACGCCGCGCTCGAGAACCCGTTCGGCCCCGAGTACCAGGCGAGGTCCGCCCCCGTGTCGCGCGCCTGGGTCGCGAGGACGTCGGCCCATTCCTTCTCGACACCCCACACGACCGCCCAGGGGAGCAGCTTCTCGTGGAGGTGGAGCACCTGGACGGGGTCGTCGAGCCCGGCGGGCCGCCGCTCGGCACCCTCGGGACTCTGCAGAACCCGCATCCGGTCGGCCTCGGCCAGCGCCAGGTAGTCGCGCAGCCCGAGCAGGTAGTCGCGCGCCGGCGCACCGGCATCCGTCACTCGATCCGACCACCGGATCACCACGAAGGTCAGGATGCCGGCGACCGCCGTCACCGGGACGGCTGCGACCTGCCACCAGGCCGGCGTCGTGCCGACCGAGGTGATGAGGAGCGCGGCGAGGGCGAGGCCGAACGCGAGGACGGCGATCACGCCCGCGACGGCGGCCGTCCTCAAAACGGGACGCTGCATCCAGCCGCGGCGGCGCACTTCGGCGGCCGCGACCGGAAGGAGGTCGCGCAGTCGGTCGCCCGCGTCGCTGCCGGGGCTGTCGAGCGCGACCCGCTGGCCCGGCACCGGCGTGTCGCCGAACACGGCCGCGAGGACGCCCGCGCGCAGCGGTGTCGCGCCCGCCCCGCTCACGTACTCGAGAGCCAGTGCGTCGTCGGCCGCCGGGTCCTCGACCACGCGCAGGTGTCCGGCGACGGCGGCGTCGAGCACGGCGGCCGGCATCGCCGCCCCGGTGCGGCGGACGAGGTGCGCACCCTCCAGGACGTCAGTGTCGGTCGGCGGGGTGTACTCGACGACGATGATTCCGCGGCCTCGCGCGTCGCGGTTCCGACGGCGCGAGAACGCGGCTGCACCGATCGCGGCGGCGCTGACCCCCAGGGTGCCGATCGACAGGACCGACAGTGCGGGCGCGGCATCCACCGCGAATTGCTCCTCAGGAGTGCGCACCACTTCGCCGGGCACGAACGTCCCGCGGGTGAAGCCGACGGAGATCGTGACGTTCTCGCCGGGGCCGAGGTCGTACGACGCCGCGGTATAGGCGACCTCGCCCCCTGTCCCGACCTGCCGCGCGATGTCGCACCGGTCCGTCGAGTTCTGGGCGCCGCGGTAGCAGGACGCCGCGCCCTCGAGGGTCGTGTCGGCGAGCGCCCGGTCGACCGTCAGTTCCACGCTGACTCGCCCGAACGGCTGCTCCCACTCGGTCCCGTTGACGTCGCGATAGAACTCGTCGGCGTCGGTGTCGGCGAAGGACCGGATCGTGTCGCGCTGCGTGTAGGAGATGACGTAGGTCTGGATGCCGTGGACGTAGGAGTCGTCGCCCGTGAGAACGCGCACTTCGCGTCGGTCCGTCTCGATCTCGTACGGGATCGGGGCCCCGTCCGCCCCCGTGACCGAGACGATCTCCGTGTGCAACGGCACCCCGTCGTAGTCGTCCGGGATCGCCCGGATGATCCCGCGGTTCTGATCCTCGTCGGGGAACCGGGCCACGAGCGTCTCCGTGACGGCGAGCTCGGCGTGCCCGTCCGCGGCGCGGGAGAGGGCCATACGGGCGTCGAACGAGTCGAAGCGGAAGTCCTCGACATCCGCATGCGCGGGCGCGGGTCGGAGGAGCGAGAGTGCCAGCAGCCCCAGCAGCATCACAACGGCCAGCAGCGGGCGCATCGAGCGGACTCGGGTGGCGAGGACGTCCATGCCTCGACGCTATCGACAAGCTCCCGCAGACGACTCCGTCGTGGGGCGGATCGTGCGGATGCCGTGACCCGAGGCTGCGATCACGCCGCCGTGGGCGTCGTCGGCGTGGCGGTCGCGGGGCGCGTGGTGAGGCAGCACGGCTCGCGCGTGGCGGCGCAGACCCCGTCGACGGCGCAGCGCATACGGTCGAGGAACGCCGTGACGATGTCCGCCTCCGCGTCGCTCATCCCGCGCGTGGCGCGGATCATCCGCGCGTGCATGTCGCCGAGAGTGTCCCGTATCTCGTCCTCGGTCTGCTCGGTGCCGCGCACGAGGATCTTGCGGCGGTCGGTGGGGTGCCGTTCCCGCCGCACGTGTCCCGAGCGCTCCAGGCGATCGAGCAGGGCGGTGATGGATGCCGTCGACAGTCCCAGGTGGCGCGCGAGGTCGGCCGGTGTCGCATCGCTT
Source organism: Microbacterium sp. SLBN-111 (assembly GCF_049739645.1). Classification (NCBI taxonomy): domain Bacteria; kingdom Bacillati; phylum Actinomycetota; class Actinomycetes; order Micrococcales; family Microbacteriaceae; genus Microbacterium; species Microbacterium sp. SLBN-111. The sequence continues at coordinate 629,535 of NZ_JBMGQH010000001.1, read as the reverse complement.
CCGGAGCCCGCGGCCCGCGTGAGGAAACGGAGGACCCGCAGTTCGTTCTCGCCCATCGCCATCGAGTCCTGAGCCCGTCGGCGCATCGCCATCTCGGCCGAACGGTACGACCGGAGGGACTGCATGACGCGCGATCCTCGGCGGTCGTCGCTGTCGCTGCCGTACCAGTAGGGCGCGGGGGATGCGGATTCCATGAGCCTCTCCCGATTCAGCCTGATATCTCGCTTGCTTATTCGCTAGCCTACCTAGTAAGTTTGCGAACAAGCAAAGACGGAAGGGAACATCATGGCGAAGCTGTTCTACGGAACGACCCCCGAGCCCATCACGATCGACGATCGGATGCTGGCGCACGTCAAGGTGGTCGTAGCCACGAAGCTGCGCCGTGGCGAGAGCTTCACGCTCTCCTGGACGCACGGGGCCGACGAACCGGTGGGCCGCTCGACGATCTGGCTGCAGCCGTCCATCCCGCTGCGATTCGTCTTCGAATCCGAGCAGCCCGAGACCCTCGACCAGAATCTCCTGAAGCGGATGGCGAACGACGCCAACTCCTCCCGCGGGCTGAGCCTCGACATCGACATGGATCAGCAGGTCGCGGCCGACCGTCCCGCCACCGCCGGGCCGACGCAGGCCCGGCAGCGGACTGCGCCGCGCTCGCTGGTCCGCGCGGCATGAGCGCCGTTCGTTCGCGCGTCGATCAGCCGGCCGTGACCCACCCGGTTGTGTGGGACGTTCCGACCGAGCCGCTGACGATCATCACTCCGGCGATGGCGCCCGGTCTGGCGGGCTGACCCCGTCGGTACCCGGTCGCCCGACCGCGGACCGTGCCCCGGGCTCCCGCCGCGTGAACACGATCGCGGCGGCGAACAGCACGCCACCGATCACGGCGAACACCGCCTTCGGTCCGGTGGGACCGTCCGCCGGCAGAGCGAGCGTCGGGACGGCGACCACGATGGCGGACGCCGTGGCGGCGATCGCTCCCCACGGCCATCTTCTGCTCGGCATCCCGATTCCCCTCTCCTCGCCGACCCCGATCAGGGAACGACGTAGCCCGCGGCCCGCACGAGGGCGTACCACTCGGGCCTCGACAGCACGATATCCGCGCCGGCAGCGGCTTCGGTGATCCGATGGGGCGTCGTCGTCCCGAGGACGACCTGCATTCCCGCAGGATGCCGCGTGATCCAGGCCACCGCGATCGCGAGCGGCTCCACTCCGTACCGCGCGGCGAGTTCGTCGATGACGGCGTTGAGCTCCGCGTAGGCGGGGTCGCCGAGGAACACCCCGTCGCCCCGCGTGCCCTGCAGGGGAGACCACGCCTGCAGGGTGATGCCCGCCAAACGGCAGTACTCCACCAGCCCGCCGCCGTCCAGAACGGCCGACTGCGGAGTCCCTTCCATGTTCATCGCGAGGCCTTGGACGACCACGGGCGCGTGGGCGATCGAGAGCTGGACCTGGTTGGCGACGATGGGCTGGCGTACCGCCGTCCGAAGCAGGTCGATCTGCCGAGGGGTGTGGTTGGAGACGCCGAACGCCCGCACCTTGCCGGACGCCTCGAGCTCGTCGAACGCGCGGGCGACCTCTTCCGGCTCCACCAGGGCGTCGGGGCGGTGCAGCAGAAGGACGTCGACGTAGTCCGTCTGGAGCGCACGGAGCGACTCCTCCACGGATGCGACGATGTGCTCGTACGAGAAGTCGAAGTACGGCCCGTCCCGGACGATGCCCGCCTTGGTCTGGAGGCTGATCTCGGCGCGCTCCGCAGGGCTGAGCCGGAGCGCCTCCGCGAACCGCCGTTCCGCGGAGTGCAGTTCTCGCGCGTAGATATCGGCGTGATCGAAGAAATCGATCCCGGCGGATCGCGCGGCCGAGTAGAGCGCGCGGACGTCCTCGTCGCTCTTGCCGTCGATGCGCATCATTCCGGCGACGACGGCGGGTACAGCGGGACCCGAGGGGCCGAGGGGGACGGTTCTCATCGCTCCACGTTAGCCCGCGGAGGTCTCCCCGACCGTCACTCGGGCGGCGTCGTCTCGTCGTCGGAGTTCGTATCCGATCGATCGTCCGCTCCGGCGGACGTGCCCCGCGGCGCCGCCCTGAGGAGCTCGTTCATCTCCGCGAGGAAACTCCCGAGCTGCTGTTGCTGCCAGCGGAGGTCGCGCGTGCGGTCCTCCGCGTTGCGGAGGACCGTGGAGGCGTGGCCCGTGATCGCATCCGCAATGCGCTGCGCCTTCTCGCGGGCGTCGTCGAGGATCTCCCGCGCCTGGACCTGGGCGTGGGTGACGACCTGCTGCGCCTGGGCGCGTGCCAGTCGCTCGTGGTCATCGGCGCGAGCGCCGATGCGGCGGGCGTGTTCCAGAGCGGACTCCACCTGTTCGGTCGCGTCGGCGGTGATCCGCTCGGCGTGCGCCACGGCCTGGTTGTGCAGCACGAGGAACTCCTGCTGCGCGTCGTCCTGCCGCCGCGTCAACGATTCCTCGAACTCCAGGACGCGCGCGGTCATCTCCCGGACGTCGGTCTCCGCCTTGGCCCGGAGATCCGTGGTCTCCCGGGAGACGAGCGACCGGAGCGCCGCGGCGCCCTTCTCGGCCTCGGTGCGCACCGCGACAGCCTCGCGCTCGGCCTGTGCGACCTTCTCCGCAGCGTGCGCTCCCTCGCGCTCCAGGCGCGCGGCGTGCGCGGCGGCCTCGGTCTCGACGCGGAGGCGTACCTGCTCGGCATCGTGGTGCGCCTCCGTCCGGATCCGCTCCCGCTCGGCGACGGCGTCGTCGCGGATCTGTCCCGCTTCATCGCGCGCGGCGGCCAAGAGGCGCTCGGCCTGCGCGGCGGCGTTCTGGACGAGAACCCCCGCCTGCTCCTCGGCCACACGGAGGATCGCCTCGAACTGCTGGCGGGCCTGGGCGGGGTCGGAGCGCTCGCCGTCGGCGTCCGAGACGAGATCGCTCGAGAGGGCGCTGACCTGGGCTTCGGCCTCAGCGGCACGCGCGGAGGCCGCGCGCACCTGTTCCTGGAGTCGGCCCGTCTCCTCGGTGTGGTGGCGCACCGACTCCGCGAGCTCGGCATCGTGGTCCGCGCGCTGCTGCGCGAACATCGCCTCCGCGCGGAGTTTCTCGCGGTGCGCACTGTCTTCGGCCGTGCGGACGCGGTCCCGGAGGACCCGGACCGCGTCGTCGACGGCCTCACGGTCGTACCCACGGAATCCGACGGGGAAGCTGGGGAGGTCGCCGTCGTCGTCGCGTCGGAGGAGCTCGTCGAGAGGGGAGTCGGGCACTGCCTCGTCGCCGGGGGATACCGATCCGCGGTCGGATCCGGGCTGGTCGTCCGTCATGGGGTTCCTCTCGAACGTCGACGCGTTCCTGCGGCGCCGGCGGCACCCCTGTGGCGAACGCGGGACCGATGCCCGAGCGAAAGGGGATGCGCGGTTTCGAACCGGGTGCCGTGGCTACGAAACCGCGCATCCATGGTGGGTGACCGACATGAAGAGAAGGGATCTTGGGGGAGAACCATTCGCGATCACTCGACGACGACGATGCCACGCGAGTGGGGGCATCGTTCCCCTCGAGGGGTATACCTCACCCGAGAGATCGCCCATCAGACCTCGACCTTACGACCGCTCGGATCGATTTTCTGCGCCCGTCGCCACCGTGACCGCGTCGGCGCGCTATCGTGGCGGAATCCCTCGACGACGCCGGAGACGCCCATGACCGACACGATCGTTCGGTCGACCCGACCGGCGGTTCGCCCCGGGCGGCGCCGCGTCGTCCTTCTCGCGGGCGTCGGTGGCACGGCCGCCTTCCTCAGCGCGGGGCTCATCTGGCTCAGCCGGCTGTGGGATCCCAGCGTCCAGTACGTGAGCCAGCTCGGCGCGACGGGGATGCCCACGGCTCCGCTCTTCAACTCCGCGCTGCTTCTCCTCGGGATCGCGGCCGTGCTGGTCGATCGCGCGCTGCTCCACCGGCCCGAGGTCTACGTGACGGGCTGGCCGATCGCGGCGACACTCGTGGTCTGCGGAGCGTGCTTCGCGGTGGCATCCGTCGTCACGTGCTCGCCCGGATGCCCGGTGCCGTTCACTCCCGGGGCGCTGCCGCAGGACCTCATCCACATCAGCGCGGCCGTTCTCGGGTTTGTCCTCGCCATCGTCGCGATGGCGCAGGTCGCGCTGCTGCGGCGCCGCCCCTGGATGCGTCGGGCGAGCGTGGCGACGCTCGTCGCCGTCGCCCTCACATCTCTCACGGGTGCGATGCTCGCGCTCTTCCGCGGCGACACCGCCCTCGGCGGGAACCTCGAGTTCACGGCGGCGACGCTCGCGATCGCCTGGTTCGGTGTCTTCGGCCTGCAGGTGGTCGCGGATGAGCGCGTCACCCTCGCCCGTGCGGGCGGGGAACGCCGGAGGTCGGATGCCACGGGATAGCGTTCTCTCATGACGAGATCACGCCTGCGCCGCATCCTCGTCCTGCTCGCGCCGGTGGCGGCTGTCGTGGTCGTTCTCGTCGTCATCCACGGAGCCGGAGTCCCTCTCACGATTCCCGGCGTGATCGTCGTGGTGCTGCTGCTGGTCGTCGGCCGTCTCGTCTTCGCGGTGACGCGGAGGCGGCGCGCCGGCCGTCGCTGACCGGCGCGCCCCTCCTCACGCGTCGCTCTCGGCCTCGATCAAGCCCCACGCGTGCGCGGCTCGGATGGCGCTCGCCCGATCCGACACCTCGAGCTTGCGGTAGAGGCTCTGCAGCTGCGTCTTGACGGTGTTCGGTGAGACGACCAACGCGCGGGCGATGTCCGCGATCGTCGAGGTGGGGGTGAGCTGGGCGAGCACGACCTGCTCCCGCTTCGTCAGGTGAGGAACACTGACGGAAGAGGCGAAGAAGGAGGCGCGCTCGGCTACGCGGTCCCGAGCGCTCGGGGACAGCAGGCGGAGCACGAGCCCGCGATCCTCGGGGGCAACGGCACTCCACGGACTCCACAGGTCATGACGGGCGCTGAGCGCCTCCGCTCGCTGAGCCGTAGAACGATGGGCGGCCGTGCCGTTCAGCCGGACGTCGGCGACCATGCTCACCACGAGGCTCTCGAGGGCTGCCCGGGGCGACGAGTCCTGGTGGATGCCCCATTTGACGCTCATGACGTACGCCTCGTGGGCGCGGCCCGCGTACAGCTGAGAGAGCGCGATCGCGGGTGCGGTCGCGGCGGACAGACCGAAGGGCCCCTCGAACAGCGCGAGGGCCTTCCTCGCCTGGCGGAGGGCGATGAGGACCTTCGCGCGAGCCGTGAGCAACTGGATCGACTGGAAGTGCGACGGAGGAGTGCTGCGCGTGCGTGCCATCCACGATCGCAGCATTCCGAGGGCATCCGGGGCGGCGCCCGAGAGGAGGAAGGCGACGGCCTGGATCGACGCCGCGAACGGCCACAGCTCCCGAGCTCCGGCTGTCGCCGTCATCGAGTCGAGCCTCTCCCGCGCACCGGCGGCATCCCCGCGTTCGAGTCGGAGCCACGCGTCGGCGAGACGCGTGCCCTCCCCCCAGGGCGAGGCGAGCCAGCTGTCCTCCTGGTCGGCGTCGCACAGGGCTCCGGCGGCGCGGACGTCGCCCTCGAGGAGCGCCACGATTGCGAGCACCCCCCGCGCTCGCAGCCGCCGGGCCGGCGGTGCCAGGCGCTCGACCTGACCGAGCGCCAGACTGGCATCGCGGAGCTTCCCCATCGCGAGATGGGTCATCCCCACCTGGTACCAGCCCTCGGCGACGACGTCCTCCGCGAGGGTGGGGCGCTTGCGCAGGGCGTCCACGAGCAGGGCCGCGGACTCCGTCGCCAGGGCGAATCGTCCGGCGGCCCGCAGGAGGTTCACCCGCGTGATGAGCGCCTCGATGTTGTGCTGAGCGGCCGCTTTCGCCTCGGGGAGTCGCCCGAGCGCGCCGATGACGAGTGCGGGCGTCTCGGCGGACGCCGCGGTCTGGTCGTCGACGGCGAGCAGAGCGTCCACCGACACCGGATCGAAGCCGACGTGGCTGCGGAGCATCTCGGTCAGCGTCGCGAAGGCCGAAGCGTCGCGCGCCCAGATCTCGGGCCCGGCCGAACGCAGAATCGATCCCAGGGTCGGCCACTGCCCCGCGTCGACGGCGAGCTGCGCGGCGCGCAGAGGCTCCCCGGCGGCGACGAGGTGGTCCAGGAGACGCAGGCGTGCGTGCTCGACGAGTTCGGGTGCGCCGGCGGTGATCTCGCGGAGCCATTGCGTCCTGACCGGCTCGGCGAGAACGAGACGGGTCGTGCTGGGCCACACGAAGCCGGCGTCCTGCAACTCCGTCAGGAGTTCGCTCGTGGTGCCGGTCGTGGAGTCGATGCCGATCGCATCCGCCAGCTCCACGTTGATGTAGGGGGCGACGGCCAACAGGCGCACCTCGTCGGTGATCGGCGCGGAGAGGTGCGCCTCCATGTCCGCGGTCAGCGCCTCCGCCGCGTAGTCGGCGATGGCCTCGGCCTCGTCCCGCGTGCGGAGGGGCAGACCCTCCAGACGGAGTCGTGAGCTCGCGAGTTGAGCGAGCGCCGGCCACCCGTGCGTCCGTCGCATCAGAACGTCGATAGCGATGTCCGTGGTCTCGATGCCGTTGAGCTCGAGGACGAGGGTGAGCTCGTCCCTCGACATCAGGAGATCCGCCGGCGTGAGCACGTGCACGTCGAATTCGAGCGCGACCAGCGGACTCTCCAGGCGAGTGACGTGCCGCGTGGCGACGACCACTCGAAGGGCGGGGTCCGAGCGGAGGAGCTCCAGGACCGCGGCGGAGTCGATGCCCGGCCCATCAGTGAGGTTGTCCAGGAGCAGGACGTGCTGCGGCGGGCCGTCGCGGAAGGCCGCGGCCACCCGCTCGAGCGTCTCCGAGCCGACCGCACCGGCATCGAGGAGTTGGATGCCGATTCCCGGGTCGTCCTCGAGCGCGCCGGCGAACTGGCGCAGCAATGCGCTCTTCCCGACCCCGGCCGGACCGCGTAGGAGGACGACATCGCTTTCCAGGGCCGTGCGGAGCGCCGAGAGGGTGACGGTCCGCGGCGTCCAGAAACGGCTGGACCGCCGTGCGGCGCGGGCGGCTGCGGGAGGGGTATCCAGATCGATCAGCATCGTGTTCTCCAACTCTCAAGACGGTGGTGTCGACGGCCCGAGTTCGGGTTGCGGGCGGCGAGGAAGCGCGGGGCGGGCAGTGCGCTTCACCCGATCTTTGGGCTGATATTCGCCCTCACCTGGCACAAAGGGAGCGGTTTCATCCCCGTCGTCATCCCGCCTTCACCCCACCGACATCACACTTCGCGGGCCCGTCTCACCATCGGGCGGCCGCGGTGATTCCCCCTTTGTTTCGCCCGCATCGCGGGCTCCGAGCCCGGCGGAGCAGCCCCGCGGAGCATGCCTAAGCTGCCCACCGGCTCGACGTTCCGAGGCGGGCCGAGGCGAAAGGCGGAACCCGAGTGGACATGCAACGCGTTGCGCGAATCCTGCGCGCGTACTGGAAGACGATCGTCGCCCTGACGATCATCGGAGGGCTCGCCGGCCTGGCATGGAGTGCGCTTCAGCCGCGGGTGTACACGGCCGACGCGAGCGGGTACGTCGCCAGCGTCTCGTCCGACGGGTCGACGGGTGCCGCTCTCGCCGGGGACACGCTCGCGCTCTCGAAGGTGAAGTCCTTCATCGACATGGGCTATTGGCGAGCGGTGGCCGAAACGGCGCGCGACGAACTCGGCATAGCCGACAGCCCCGAGTCCCTCGTGGAACGCGTCCACGTCTCGAACCCCGTCGACACCGTCAACGTTCGCGTCGAGGCGACCGGTCCGACACCCGAGTCGGCGCGCGATCTCGCGCAGGCCTGGCTCCACGGCATGACGGTGCAGGTCGACCAACTGGAGTCGACGGGCGGGGGTCGGGGGGCGGTGCGCCTCGTCGCGGGTGATTCGGCACGGCTGCCGTCGGCACCCTCGTCGCCGAACGTCAAGCTCGATGTGGCCATCGGCGCGATCGTCGGCGCCGTCGCCGGTGTCGTGTTCGCCCTGGTCCGGCGCGCCTTCGACCGACGGGTGAGATCCGCGCGCGACATCTCCGACGCCGTTGATGCCTCGGTGGTCGGCATCCTGCCCGTCGACAAGGAACTCGCGGCCGGTCGCGCGGTCTTCTCCTTCGACGACATCCGCGACGGCCGCGGATCCTTCGCCCACAAGGAGGCGGTGCGGGAGCTGCGAACGAACCTGCAGTACGTCGATGTCGACCATCCCGCGCGCGTCATGGTCATCACCAGTCCTCTTCCGGGTGACGGCAAGTCGACGACGGCAGCCAATCTCGCGGTGAGCATCGCGGCGACGGGACAGTCCGTCATCCTCATCGACGCGGACCTGCGTCGGCCCGTACTCGGCGCGACCTTCGGGTTCTCCGACGACGTCGGACTCTCCGACGTCCTGGCCGGCCGCGCGCGCATCGATCAGGTCGCCCATCAGGTGGATGAGCACGGACGTCTGTTCATCGTCGCGGCCGGCCGCACGCCGCCGAATCCGAGCGAGATGGTCGGATCGCAACGCATGCAACAGCTCGCTCGGGGGCTCGCCGACGACATGGTCGTCATCATCGACTCCCCGCCGACGCTCGCCGTGGCCGACGCCGCGGTCATCGCGAGTTGGGCGGACGGCGCGGTGCTCGTCGTCACGGCCGGACGCACGACGGACGACATGCTCGTCCGGGCGGTCGGCAACATCGCCAAGACGCGGGGGAGGCTGCTGGGGGTCGTGCTGAACCGGATGCCCCTTCGCGGCGTCGATTCGAGCTATTACGGGACGCAGTACGGCGGCTACTACGGCTACGGGGTGCCCGCGTCGGCGGCCGCTCGCACGGTCTGGTGGCGTCGTCTGCTCCGCCGCGGTGAGTCCCCGGCCCCCGACGCCGACGAAGCGGCGCCCGGCCCTCGGCGGCGCTCGACGGACCTGCCGCCCGACAACGTGAGCGGCCTGCGCACGCTCTCTCAGCGGCGGAACGTTCCGGCCCTTCCGGGTGATCCGGGTCGTGAAGGGACGGAAGCCGCCGGTACCGCTCCGCAGGGTGCGCGCGACGACCTGCCTCCTCGCCGACGGCAGCGCGGCTGATCACCGCGTCCCGCAGAACGTCGAAGGCGCCGGTCCCCCTGAGGGGCCGGCGCCTTCGACGTCTGACTCAGTGCGCGGTGTCTCCCGGAGCGAGCACCGCCTTGACGGTTCGGAACAGGATGACGATGTCCCCCACGAGCGACCAGTTCTCGACGTAGAAGAGATCGAGACGGATGGAATCCTCCCAGGACAGCGCCGAGCGTCCGCTGACCTGCCAGAGACCGCTCATCCCCGGCCGGACGATGAGGCGTCGACGGGCGTCGTCGTCGTAGAAGGCCACCTCAGCGTCGCGCTGCGGGCGAGGTCCGACCAGGCTCATCTGGCCGATCAGCACGTTGATCAGCTGCGGGATCTCGTCGAGCGAGTACCTCCGGAGGATCCGTCCGACCGGAGTGATGCGCGGGTCGTTCTCGACCTTGAACAGCGGTGTTCCGTCGCGCCCCTGCGCGGCGAGGAGCTCGGGAAGGCGTGCGTCCGCCCCGTCGATCATCGATCGGAACTTGAACATCCCGAAGTGATTCCCGCCCTGACCGACGCGCTCCTGGCGGTAGAGCACCGGTCCCGGGCCGGACAGGCGCACGAGGGTGGCCAGCACGAGCAGCACCGGGCTGAGAGCGACCAACAGGACAAGGGATCCGACGATGTCGAGCGCGCGCTTGAGAACCCGCTGACGGGTCGAGTACTGGGGAGTCTCGACGTGGACGAGGGGGAGCCCCGCCACCGGACGCGTGTGGATGCGCGGACCGGCGACGTCGGTGAGGTTCACGGCGACGATCAGGTGCTGCCGTCCGGGCTCGAGGCCCCACCCGATCCTCCGGATGTCCTGGGCGTCGAGGCGTCCCCCTCCCGTGATCAGCACGCTGTCGGCGTCGAGCTCGTGGAGGCGACGCTGGAGGTGCCGGGCGTGCGCATCGTTCCAGGCTTCCTCATCGCCGGAGGGGACGAGGTGGACGCCGACGATGGTGAGGCCGACCCCGGGCTGGCGCATGATCTGGGCTGCCACGCGCGCGTTCTCCTCCGCGCTCCCGACGAGGACGACCCGCGCCGACATGTCGCCGTTCCGGCGGCGTGCGGTCAGCCAGGAGCGGGCCGCCGTGCGGGTCGCCAGCAGCGCGACCGTCCCGACCGGGAGGCTCAACAGGAAGTACCCGCGGGAGAGCTCGACCGAGGAGAGGTAGGCGATCATGGCGACGAGCCCGAACAGCTGCAGCGACGCGGCGATGACGAGGCGGTGCTCCACGACCCCGTGTCCGACCACGCGCGGGAGGCGCGTCCCCCACAGGGTGAGCGCGAGGAACCAGGCGACGCACAGAGCGCCCGAGACCGTCGTGTAGTCGATCGATGACGCCCCCACGCCGAGAGGCTGCGGTCCGAGCCAGATCAGTTGGGTTCCGAAGACGGCCCCGGTGATGACGAGGGCATCCGTCACAGCGAGCAGGCGGGCGAAGCGCGCTTCCCACGGGCGTCTTCGGGTCGTTCGCGATGGGGTGAAGGTTTTCGTTATGGCTGGTGAAGCCAACGACGAGGTGGCGAGATCCATGGGTCCTCCGCTGATCGGGCTCAGTGGCCGGAGATGATGCGCCTCTGGGCTGGAACAGAAGGCGCGGGGTTCGGGCACTCTGTCATCCGACAGATGCGCGGTTGCGATGCCCCTGATCACCGCGAATGGGGTGAACGAGCGTGGAGAGTGGTCAGCCTCGCGGCGTCCTGCTGCTCGGGCGCGGCCATCCTGCGCGCCGGTGTCGCCGGGATCGCCCCTGCCGTCACCTGAGCCGCATGCCTCGTCACCCAGCGCCCTTCGGGGAGCACAGCCCGATCCCGCACGCGGAGGGCATGTTTGCATGTTCATGTGCGCGTAGCCGACCGGTCAAGCTGGATGCATGACCGACGCGCCCGATCCCTGGAACGAGTTCGCCCGCCAGTTCGGCGCCCGTCTCCTGCAGGCCCGCGGCCAGCGGGGTCTTTCGCAAGAGCATGTCGCGCATGCCGCCGGGTTGGCGACGTTCACCTATCGCAAGCTCGAGCGCGGCGAATCCAACCCGGGGACGCCGGCGAACCCGCGCCTCCGGACCATCGTCAGCCTGGCAGAGGTGCTGGGGATCGGTCTTGCCGACCTGCTCCCGGAGCCGCCGGAGGGCATCGCGCCCGGTCGCTGACGGCGGTGTCGGAGGCTCGTGCTTCACTTCCTCTGTGCCCACCGATGATCGGGTCGCCCTCGCGGGTGACCCGAAGAGAGAGGTGTTCGGCATGAGCGATTCCGATGTCCATCCCCGTCCCGCGACCACGCGCTGCCGGTTCGCGTGGTGTACGACGCTGCACGGCAGCACGGTCCATCCCGACGACGAGGCGCACCGGAGCGCGGGCATCGGCTTCTCGACCCGCGTGCGCGGTGTCGACGAGAGAGGTCGCGGAAGGGACGCCGATGTGGAGGTGGGCGTGCTGCGCCATCCGAATGACGTGGACGACTGGATCGTGATCGAGGTGGCGGGCGGCGGCATCGCGCTGAGCCCCCGCGGTGCCGCAGAGCTGCGGCGGATCCTGACCGAGGATCCCGGAATCGCTGAGACCTTTCCGCCTGAACCCCGGCGGAGGCACCGGCCACGTCCGGTGCTTCACCCCTGCCCGAGACGTTCGGGCCCTCACCGGGGTGCGCGCGCTCGTCGGGCGGGGACGGTGAACTGGAGGAGCGGGAGGGTTCCCCGCACCATCCTGGAAGGCGGTGCCGTCATCTCCACAACGCCGACGCGTGTTCTCATCGTGTGCACCGCCAACGCGATCCGGTCTCCCTTCCTCGAGCATCTGCTCCGGGCGCGTCTCTCGGAGACGGACCTGGTCCCGCCCGTCATCGGCAGTGCCGGTTCGGCGGCCCGTCCGGGGCGCGCGGCGGAACCCCGGGTCGTCGAGATCGGCCGCGCTCACGGGCTCGACCTCGATACCCATCGGACCCGCCGACTCGATGAACACCTGCTCGCATCGAGCGTGACGGTCTTGTGCGCCGCGGCGACGCATCGGCGCACCGTGCTCGACATGCGCCCCGACCTCTTGGACTCGACCTTCACCGTCCGCGAGTTCGCCCGTCTCCTCAGCGAGCAGACCGACCCGGTGAGGGGCCGAGGAGACTGGAGCGCCTTGGCGCGGGCAGCCGCGAGACAGCGCTCGCGCCCGCGGAGAGGAGCCCGCGGCGACGACGACCTCGTGGATCCCATCGCGCAGTCGGCCGAGGTGTGGGACGCATTCGAGCGGGACGCGGTTGCGGCCGTCGACGGCATCGTCCGCCACGCGGTTCGCCTCCTCCGCCCGAAGGTGGCGGCCCTCCGTACAGACCCGCCACCCCAGACGCGACGCGAGTGGAGGGCAGCGCGCGCTCTGCTCGATTCTTCGCAGACGCAGCGGTGACGACCGGCGGTCAGCGGCGCCGGAGCGCGCCCTTTCGGTGCAGGCGTCGCGCCGTAGAGAGCCCCACGGCACCGATGACGCCGCCGACGGTGTTGGCCGCCACGTCCACGGCGCTCGAGGTGCGCCCGGGGAGGAACACCCCTTGCGTGATCTCGACGAGCAACGGCACGACCCACGCCAATCCGAGGATCACGAACGGACGCCCGGGGAACACGGACGCGAGGATCACACCGAACGGCACGAGGAGCACGACGTTCAGGGTCGGATCGATGCCGAGGGGGAACGCTGCGGGCGCGATCCGCAGAAGCGCGGCGTACAGCGGCCCGGCGTCAGCGTCGACGTGCTCCGGCCAGAACAGCAGCAGCGCGAGCGCGACGAGATACCCGGCGGCCAGGGCGGTGGCGAGGCCTCGCGCTCGAGCGGGTCGTGCCGTTATGCGCATGCCTCACGGTAGGCATCCCGATCGCGATGGACGCCCCGGTCTCCGCGCGAGATCAGAGGGTGATCGCGGCGCTCAGCGCGGCGGCCGAGGGGACGGCGTCGAGTGTCCGCGCTTCCTCGGTGTCGGCTCGGGCGATCATGCGTCCGAGGCCGATTCCGGCGGCCAGCGCAGCGACGATCCAGGTGGCGATGCCGATGACCACGGCGACAACGACAAGAACCATGGGACTTCTCCTTTGGAGTCCGGTGGTGCACAACGGGTGACTGGGTGAAACTGTAGCGGTCTGATGAGGTTCCTGAAGAGACTGCCGCGCCGCGGCGAAATGCGCTATGTCATTTCCGTCGGGCGAAGGTTCGCCGCACGACGCGGAGAAGGCCGAGGAAGCCGAACAGGCCGATGACGGCGCCGAGGATGGCGAAGAGCGTCACCGAGCCCCCGAGGACCGGCCCGCCGCCCGACACGACGAGCACGACGGCGATGACGACGGCGGCGATGGAGACGAGTGTCGTGGCCAACTCCGACGTGATCCTGCTCAGGATGCCACTGGTGTCCGTGCCGTCGTCGGAGCGGAGCGTGATTCCGATCGAACCGCGCTCGATGCCGGTCAGCAGCGCCTCGAGTCGTTGGGGCATCCGCTGCAGGCGTGCGAGGGAGATCACACTCGTCGCTTGCAGATCGGTCGCCAGACGGCTCAGCGAGATCGTGCGCCGGAGGAGGGCCGGCATCAGCGGCAGTGCGCGACCGACCATGTCGTAATCCTCGACGATCACGCGGAGGCATCCCTCCAGTGTCGCGAAGCTGCGCAGGGCTGAGGCCAGTTCCCCCGGCAGGGCGATGCGATGCTGCCGGATGACGTCGACGATCCGCGTGAAGATCGATCCCTGCCCCGCGCTGTGCACGTGTTCGGCGGTGAGCACGACACCGACGTCGTGACGGAAGGCATCCAGGTCCACGTCGCCGGGGGCGTCGACGATGAGCAGGAGCGCGTCGGTCGCGGCGACGTCGTTCTCACTCAGAGCCGCGAGGAGGAACGCCGTCATGTGCTGGCGGCGGCTGCGTTCGATGATGCCGACCGCGCCGAAGTCGATCAGGCCGAGAGTCCCCTCGGTGGTGAGCAGGACATTGCCGGGATGCAGATCGGCGTGGAAGACGCCGTAGACGAGGATCTGTTCGATGACCGTCGTCATCAGGACCTCGGCGAGGTGATCGCGTTGCTCTGTGCTCAGCGAGGCCAGGTGGTCCGCGGAGTCGCTGAGGGCGGCACCGTCGACGAGCTCCATGGTGAGGACGCGGGTGCTGGAGGCTGCGGGGAAGGCGGCAGGCACGGTGACGAGTCCCCGTCGGGCGGGCTCGGCGTCGTCGATGCGCTCGATCGTCGCACGGATCATCTCCGTGTTGCGGGCCTCGATGCGGTAGTCGAGCTCCTCCAGAAGGGTGGTGGTGAACCCCCGGGCGACGGACTCGATGTGGAGATCGCGGCCCACCCGGGTGCGCGCCTGGGCGCGATGGGCCAGGCGCCCGATGATGTCGGCATCCGCCTCCACCTGCGCCCGAGCGGCGGGACGCTGCACCTTCACCACGACGGGGGTTCCGTCGTGCAGGACCGCACGATGCACCTGTGCCACCGATGCGGCGGCGAGGGGCTCGTGGTCGATCTCCGCGAAGACCTCGTCGACGGGGCGGCCCAGGTCGGTCTCGATGACCTCGCGGACGATCTCCCAACGGAGGGTGGTCGCCTTTGTCTGCAGGGAGGCGAGAGCGCTGAGGTACGGCTCCGGGATGAGGTCGCGGCGTGTCGAGAGTACCTGGCCGAGCTTGACGAAGCTGACCCCGGCGTCGTTGATCGTCGCCACGATGGCGCGTGCCCGCTCCTCCGAGGTGCTCAGTTGCTGTTCCACCCGCGAGTGGCCGCCGTGGAACAGCCAGCCCACGCCGTGTCGGGAAGCGATCGCCAGGATGTCCAGGTAACGGCGGGTGCGCTTGCGTTGACGGAGTGCCGCGCGGATCACATCGATCGGGTTCGGCAGCGGCCGCGTCGGGAAGATCGCCTCGCTCGCGACCAGGGCGGCGACGCCGAGAGCGAAGACCCAGCTCACGGACAGGGCGATGAGTCCGATCCAGAGCCAGACGTCGTCCGCTGCGAGTGTCGCCCCGTCCGGCATTCCGGTCTGACGCAGCACCCATCCCGCGACGGGGACGCCGAGGAAGAAGACCAGGAGGCCGACCACGATGCTGCGCGGCCATCCGACGGCGGTCCCGAGGATCTGGCGGGCGACGAAGCCGACGAGGATCGCGCAGACGACCGCCACGAGGGCGATGAGCAGGGTGACGACCACGGGGTCAGCGTAGCCGCCGCCTCACGCGATGCGAATGAGCTCGCATCCGGGGCACACCCAGACGTCCGAAGACGCTCGGCGCTGCGGCTGGAGTGTGTGCAGACATCGCGGACACCTCGGGGGGAATCCGTCGGCGGTCCCGTCGTCGTGGGGGAGCGGGGAGGTGCGTGCGGAGGGGGCGGGGGGATGGTGGCGGGGGAGCATCGCGGCCTTTCTGTCGAGGGCATTTTTACATGCGCATGCGAGAGGGCGTGCGCCCCATCCACAGGGTGCCCGCGCAAACGCGAACGGGGGAGGAGTGCCGAGCACCCTCCCCCGTTCGACGCGCGGATCGCGGCCCCGCTCTAGTGGCGGAGCTTCCGAAGCGCCTTCTTCGCCCTCTTCTCCGCCTCCGCTGCGGCCCGGCGCCGACGTCGGCGCGAGCGCGGGTCGTCCCAGAGCCGGACGAGTTGGTGTCCGACCGACTCGCGGCTCTTCACCTGGACGCGAGCGGCACGCGTGCCGAGGACGTAGGCCACGATGGCGACGGCGCCCACGGCGATGATGCGGTTGCGCATGGCATCCCTCCTACTGCAGACGCTTCTGATCGTGGGCGAGCTTCGCGCGCAGGCTCGAGTGCACCGAGACGAAGGTGCGGAACTGCTGGCCGGTCAGGGTCGCGAGGTTGGTCACCAGCGTGTCCACGTCTTCCGCGATGCGGCGGGGAGACGTGTTCTGCCGAGGCGTGACGCTCACGTGGAGCACCGTCTCCTTGCGGACCTCGTTCGACGCGATGCGCGAGACCAGGATCTCGTCGCGCTCGTCGAGCGAGTTCTTCAGCGCGGCCGCGGCGAAGCCGTCCGTGATGGTGATGCGTCCCGCGTCGCTCTCCGCGCCCGTGGACTGGAGCGGGACACGGTGCTTCCCGCGCACGGCGCCCACGGCCACGAGCACGAGAACGAGCACGATCACCGCGAGGGCGGCGATGACGCCGATCCCGAAGGCGGGCTCGCCGACGCCGTCGGCCCAGCCGCGGATGCCGTCGGCGGTCCCTGTCCACGCGTCGGCCAAGCCCGGCACCGCGGCGACGGCGATGACGAGAGCGCCGAACGCGAGCAGGACGGCGGCCACGACGAACAGCACGATGCGGTTGAGGGCGCGGTTGGTGTTCCTCATCGGGAGTTCTCCTTCTCGGCATCGGCCGGCCGCTCCACGCGTACGTGCGTGCGTACGGACGGGCTCAGGTGGTAGGTCGCCACCTCGTCCTCCACGATCTGGCGGAGGCGGTCGGCATCCACGGGGATGCCGAGGGGTGGACGCACGGTCACGTCGACGGTGCGGTGGGCGACACCGACGACGACGTTCTCACGAGCGATCCCGGAGGACAGGCTCAGGTGCTGAGCGAGGGCGGAGGCCACGACGCCGTTGTCCACGACGACGGCGCGCTCCCCCCACGCCATCTCGTGCCGCGAGAGGCGGCCCGGGGCCACCGCGATCACGAGCACGATGAGACCGACGAGAGCGATGACGGCGCCGACCGCGATCTGCCCGGCGGGAACGAGAGCGGACGGCAGCCCGGCGAGGGCGTCGAAGGCGGCCCCGGGCGTCACGAGCAGCGGCGGCCGTCCCGCGAGGGACAGGGCGATCTCGACGGCGGCGTACACGGCGGCGAGGACGAGCAGCGTGACGACGACGAGCATCGCACCGGTGCGGGGCGAATGCGTCTCGCGGCGCACGACGGTGCGCAGAACGGAATCGGTCATCTCACCCTCCTTCTCTTCGGGGTCGTCGCCCCGGCGATGGTCAGATCCACGCGCGACACCTCACGCCCGAACAGGCGGGTGAGGCGGTCGTGGAGGTCGCGCTGGATGCCGTGCGCCGCCTCCAGGACGGGCGTTGCGGACCGCACGGCTTCGGTGTCGTCCAGACGCGGGATCGGAAACGGTGCCCGCACGCGGACCACGACGGTGTCGCGGGACGCGGCGATGTCGACGGACACGTCGGCGCGGTCCACACCAATGGTCTCGGCGGCGGCCTGCTCGGCCGCCTTGCGGAACACGCGATCGGCGACATCTACCCGACCGGCGGTGCGCGCGGGGGCCCCGCCCCCCGGGGCGGCGGAGGCCACCCCGGGAAGCGCGGTGGTCACGATGTGCTCCGACCCGAGAATGCGTTGGCGATGCTGCGGATGTCGATCTGGCCGGAGACGATCCGACCGACGACCGCACCGATCGCCATGAACAGGGCGACCAGCAGGAAGCCCCAGAATCCGAAGATCAGCGCGGCCGCGGCCAGGACGAGGCCGACGAGGGCGCCGGTGACGGTCGGGTTCATGACACGCGCGAGGGGGTCGAGTCGTCGTCATCGTCACCCGGGATGTGGATGTCGTTGACGTCGACGTTGACCTCGACGACCTCGAGGCCGACGAGACGGCTGATGGCACTGGCGACGCGCGCGCGCACCTGGTCGGCCACCTCCTGGATCGGGGCCGGGTACTCGACCACGATGGTGAGGTCGGCCGCGGCCTGGGTCTCGCCCACCTCGACCTTGACGCCCTGCGTCAGGTCGGTGGCGTTGATCGCGTCGCGGATCGCGCCGAAAGCGCGGGCGCCGCCGCCGCCGAGGGCGTGCACGCCGGTGACCTCGCGCGCGGCGATGCCGGCGACCTTGGCCACGACGGAGTCGGCGATGGTGGTCTTGCCGGCGGTGTCCGCGGTGGGCGTGGCGGAGCCGGTGAACGCGCGGTCCACGCGCGACGTCTGCGGCGCGGCGACGGGCGCCGCGGGCTTCTCTTCGATAGCCATCGGAGTGTCCTTCCAGTACGTTCTGCCCCGGCGATCCCAGTGATCCCGGTGCAGCGGTGTTCGCTTACTGGTGAGACGTACGCGGCGGGCGTTTCGTCACGCCGCGGTCGGAAGTTTCTTCCGCGCCCGCCGCAACGACGAACGCCCCGGCGAGGCCGGGGCGTTCGTGCATTCTGCGCGGGGTCAGGGGCGACCCATGCCGTAGTACGTCCAGCCGGCGGAGCGCCAGGCGGCGGCATCCAGGCAGTTCCGGCCGTCGACGACGATGCGACCGGCCGTGAGCTCCGCGGCGTGCGCCGGGTCGAGCTCACGACGGTACTCGTCCCACTCGGTCACGACGATCACGGCGTCCGCGTCGCGCAGGGCCTCGTCGCGGTCCTCGACGTAGGTCAGCTGCGGGTGGATGCGACGGGCGTTCTCGATCGCGGCCGGGTCCGTCAGGGTGACGTCGGCGCCGAGCCCGTGCAGGCGCACGGCGACGTCGAGAGCAGGGGAGTCGCGGATGTCGTCGCTGTGCGGCTTGAAGGCCGCGCCCAGGACGGTGACCTTCTTCTCGAACACCGAGCCGCCCAGGGCCTGGACGGTGAGATCGACGGCGCGATCACGACGCCGGAGGTTGATCGCGTCGATCTCGCGCAGGAACGCCACGGACTCACCCCGGCCGAGCTCTTCGGCGCGGGCCGAGAACGCGCGGATGTCCTTGGGGAGGCAGCCGCCGCCGAAGCCGATGCCGGCGCCGAGGAAGCGGCGCCCGATGCGCGCGTCGTGGCCGATCGCGTCGGCAAGAGTGGTCACGTCGGCGCCGGTCACCTCCGCGATTTCGGCCATCGCGTTGATGAAGCTGATCTTCGTCGCGAGGAACGCGTTCGCCGAGACCTTCACGAGCTCCGCCGTGGCGTAATCCGTGACGATGAACGGCGTGCCCTTCGCGACGGACGGGTGGTAGACCTCGCGCAGCACGTCGGCGGTGCGGGCTCCCTCCTTCGTCGGGCCGCCGTCGGCGCTCGGCACGCCCGCGACGAGACGGTCGGGGTCGACCGTGTCCTGGACGGCCCATCCCTCGCGCAGGAATTCCGGGTTCCAGACGAGGGTCGCACCCCGCTCGGACACACGCGGCGCCAGCGACTCGGCCGTACCGACCGGCACGGTCGACTTGCCGGCGACGATGTCCCCCTCGGAGAGGAAGGGGAGCAGACCGTCCACGGCCGCGTGCACGTACGTGAGGTCGGCCGCGTAGCCACCGGGCTGCTGCGGCGTTCCGACACCGATGAAATGCACCTTCGCGCCCTGGGCGGCGGCCATATCGGTGGTGAACGACAGGCGGCCCGACTCGATGCCCTCGGTGAGGATCTCCTGGAGGCCGGGCTCGAAGAACGGCGCCTCTCCCTTGGAGAGTGCGGCTACCTTCCGCTCATCGACGTCGATTCCGACCACTTCGTGTCCGATCGAGGCCATCGCCGCCGCGTGAACGGCTCCCAGGTATCCGCAACCAATCACAGAAAGACGCACGGGTCTCCTCCAGCTCTGTACCCAGACGGCGCGCGGGTGCCACGCCGTCGACCCACGCGGGGACGCGGGGAGTTCACGCGGCCGTCTCGCCCGGCGCCAGCGCGGCACGGGCGGTCTTGCCGAGGATCACGAAGTCGCCGACGAGGGTCCAGTTCTCGACGTACGACAGGTCGAGACGCACCGACTCCTCCCAGGACAGGGACGAACGACCGCTCACCTGCCACAGACCGGTGATGCCGGGCTTCGCAAGGAATCGCCGGTGCACGTGATCAGCGTAGAGGGCGACCTCGGAGGGCAGCGGCGGTCGCGGGCCGACGAGCGACATGGATCCGCCGATGACGTTGAACAGCTGAGGCAGCTCATCGAGGCTGAACTTCCGCATGATCCGCCCGATCGGCGTGACGCGCGGGTCGTTCTTCATCTTGAAGAGGACCTCGTTGCCGGCGTCCCTCTCCTCCTTGGCGAGCTGCTCGAGCATGTCCTCCGCGTTGACGACCATCGATCGGAACTTGATCATCGTGAACTCGCGACCGCGGAAGCCGACGCGCTTCTGTCGGAAGAACACCGGACCCTCGCTCGAGAGGCGTACGGCCATCGCGAGGAACGCCAGGACCGGGCTCAGGAGGATGACGCCGATGACGCTCGCGACCAGGTCGACGGTGCGCTTCAAGAACACCTGCCCGCGGGAGAAGCGCGGGGTTTCCACGTGGATGAGGGGGAGACCGGCGACCGGGCGCGTGTGCAGCCGCGGGCCGGCGATGTCGATGATGCTCGGCGCGAGCACGAGGTGCTGGCGGCCCGCCTCGAGGCTCCAGGAGATCTGCTTGACCTTGTCGGCCGGCAGCTCGTCCGCGCTGGTCACGGCGACCGTGTCCGCGCCGGTGACCTGGAGAGCGCGGGAGATGTCGCCCACGTGTCCCATGACGGGGATGTCCGTCCCCGGGATCGTGTCGGCGACCTTGCCGCTGGGCACGCAGGCTCCGACGACGCGGTAGCCGGCGTTCGGATTGCGGGCGAACTCCCGGGCGACCTGTGTGACCGAGGGGAGGGATCCGACGAGCAGCACGTTGGCCGAGTACTTCCCCCGTGAGCGCTGGACGACCAGCCACTTGCGCCAGAGCCAGCGCGTGAAGATCAGGACCAGGATGCCGACGGGCAGGCTGATCAGGAGGTATCCGCGCGCCACGTCGATCTGTGTGAGGAAGGCGATGATGGCGATCGTGCCGAACAGGCGGAAGCTGGAGTCGACGATGCGGATGTACTCCTGCGAACCCGTGCCGAGCACGCGGTCGCTGCGCGAATCGATGAAGGAGAGTGCCCACATCCACGCGACGATGAGCACCGCGGAGAACAGCCAGTAGGAGAGGTCGGAGATCCGGCTGTCGTGGCTGGCCGCGATGGCGGCATTGCCGGTCCCGAACCACGCCAACTGTGTTCCGTACACGACCCAGATCAGCGAGGCGAGGTCAGTGATGATGAGGTTGCGGCGGTAGCGCTGGCGCCAACGGTCGCGCGTCGCCGCCGAGCCCTGCGGCTCGCGGTCGAGGAAGGAAGCGCGGATCGATGTTGCTGTCGCCGCATCATCGATGTCGGCGACGGCGCTCTGCGACGTCGGTGTCGCGCCGACCTTGAGGTCAGACGTCACAGTGCTTTGGCCCCTTTCCCCGGTGATCCGGATCGTGGTTCTCGTGGTGAACGATAACAGCCTGAACTCACCCCGTGAATCACCCCTGCATGAACGAATTGTTTCCTGAGTGCTCGGCACGGTCACCCCAGATTTCCCTGAATGGCAGGGTTGTCCTCCAAACGGGGGACCGCCCCGGACACCGCGCGCGGTGGGGTGCATGGGCACTCCGGGGGCGCTCATCCCGGTTGGGCGAGCCTCACCCCGGCGCGAGACCTGCGCCCGCTACACTCGCTCCCGGTCGACGGCGCGCGGATGCCCGTGACCGCGACGCCCGGGGGGACCGCCGATGACACGTGCCGATCGGCGGACGCCGCTGCCCGCCCGCCTCGGGGCGGGGGCTCTGATCGCGGTGCTGGCATCCCTGCTCGTGGTCGGCGGATCGATCGTGGCGGCGGCCGCCCTCGGGATCTGGCCGACCGGTGCCACCGCATCGGTCGCCGCGCCGAGCCCTTCGCCGACGGACCCCGTGTCGCCGCGCCGCACCTCGTCACCTGTGGCCAGCCCGACGCCGCCGACTCCGACGGCCGCCCCGACGCCCCCTTCGCCCGCTGCCGAGACCTGCGCCGGCGACACCGTCCTCACGGTGTGGGCGCATCCGGACGACGACATCATCTTCGCCAACCCCACCATCTCGGACGCGCTCGCGGCCGGGCAGTGCGTGCGCAGCCTCTTCCTCACGGCGGGGGATGCAGGCCGGGGGCTCGGCTACGCCCGGGAGCGCGAGCAGGGCATCCTGAACGCCTACGACCACATGCGGGGCTCAGCCGGTGCGTGGGACTCGACCCTGGTCACCCTCGATGCGGGGCTACGGGTGGAACGTCGCAGTCCGCAGGGTGATCCGCGGGTGTCGGTTCTGTTCGCGCACCTGCCGGACGGGAACATCACCGACGGCGGATTCGACGCGACCGGTCATCAGACGTTGAGCAAGCTCCTCGACGGCGGGATCGGGACGATCTCCCCCATCGACGGTGGCCCGGCGGTGGACCGGCCGCATCTGTCGGCCGCGCTCGCAGAACTCGCCGCCGCGCTGCGCCCCGCCCGCACGCTCACACACGTTCCGCGGGGGAGTGCGTACGCGTCAGGCGATCATCCCGACCACTCCGTGGTCGGCACGCTGGTGCGGGACTCCATCGGCCGCGATGCGGCGGCGGCTCCCGGCATCCTCTACTTCATCGGTTATCCGTCGCAGGACCTGCCCCGCACGCTGGACGGGGCGATTCTGGATGCCAAGGTGGAGACGTATCGCCTCTACGCGCAGCACGATGACGTGGTCCGCTGCGCCGACCGGGATGCGTGCCTCAAGACCCGCAGGTTCGGGGAGTGGCTGCGGAGGTCGTACCCGGTGACCGAGGCCGACCTCCGCTTCTCCTGATCGGGGAGGGTCGCGCCCCGTCAGTGCTGGAAGGTGCCGTGGATGATCGCCCGACCCAGGGTCTGGAAGGCGAGGGTGAACGACACGACCGCGGGGGTCGCGGAGGCATCGAGGCCGAGGCTCGGTGCGCCCACCGCATGGACGACGAAGAAATAGCGGTGCGGCTGATCGCCCTCGGGAGGTGCGGCACCGAGGAAGCCGGCGTCGCCGCCGTCGTTGCGGACGTGGAACGCCCCTTCCGGCAGTCGTCCTGACGCGAAGTCCGCGGGGATCTCCCTCAGATCGCCGGGGAGGTCGACGAGAACCCAGTGCCAGAAGCCGCTCGGCGTCGGGGCGTCCGGATCGAAGCACGTGATCGTGAAGGACTCGGTGCCCTCCGGGACGTCCGACCAGCGCAGGTGCGGTGACGTGTTCCCTCGAGCGGCGACCTGGGCGTCCTTGAGCGGCTGGGCGTCGGTGACGTCGTCGCTCACGACCTCGAAGGAGGCCACCGCCGGGAGGAGCGGATACGGATCGGGGGTCTGCGGGCGGGTGAGATCAACCATGGCTGCACGCTAAGAGGTCGATCGGTGCGTGAGGGCGGGCTTGCGCCGGAACGTGTCCGCGAGTACTCACGGGCGTCGGTGGGAGCCGTTCAGCTCCAGGAGTGCGCGGGCGACGTCGTGGCATCCTTCGGGCGAGGGGAGGCCGTAATCCGTCTCGAGGACGGTCCGCAGGTCGGCGGCGAGTTCGTCGGCATCCGGGTGCTCGGCGAGAGCGGCCATGATCGGCAGCAGCAGATCGTCGTATTCGTCGTCGGGCCAGCCTTCGCCGATGAGGCGCACGCCGATCGGGTCCCACTCCCACAGGACGGCGCGGATACGACGAGCGAGCGGGGACAGCGACCGCGGCGGTGAGGACGTCTGCATGCGGCGAGTGTTCCCGTCCTCCCTAGGTGTCGGCTGGGTGGCCGCGATGAACCCGGTGCGCGTCCCCCTGTGCCCCCCGACCGGCGCGTCTCCCCCCGCCTCCCGGTGGGGTGTGGCGTGGAGTGACGCGTCTGCGGGCACCCGGCGCGATAGCGTCGTCAGGTCAGGCCGAGCGCCGACGGCCCGAATCCGTCGCGTCCGGTCGGGGGGACACAGGACGGAGCTACGGTGGAGCACGACGACCTTTCCGGGGCGGAGGGGGACAACGACGACGCCATGAAGGCCGCGCGTCGCGTGCGCGTGACGCGCCGGGGCTTGATCATCGGCGGGCTGGTCGCGGCGGTCGGTCTAGGCGGTGGGGCGCTCCTCGCACGGCAGCTGCGCCGCGCGGGCCCGCCGACCGGGGTCTGGACGCCGCTGCGGCCGATCCCCGCGCCGGCGTCGCCCGCGGGGGTCTCCCCGGCGGCCGAGGCGCCGGGGGTCAACGCGCGGGCGACGATCTGGGCCCACGCCGACGACGACATCATCTTCGCCAACCCGGAACTGTCCGAAGCGATCGGCTCCGGCGTCGTCGTCCGCGCCGTCTACGTCACCGCGGGCGACGCCGGGAAGGGGCTCGAGTACGCGAAGGATCGGGAGGCCGGCATCCGTGCCGCGTACGACCTCATGCGCGGCTCGACGGCGCCGTGGGACGAGCGCACGCTCACGCTCCTCAGCGGTGCGCGTGTCACCCGATTCGTGCCGACCGACGAGCCCCGGCTCTCGATCACGGTGCTGCGCCTTCCCGACGGCGGCTTGAACGCGAAGGGCTTCACCGCGACCGGCAACGCCGGGCTGACGCAGCTCATCAACGGCGAGGTGTCCGAGCTCGCGCCGGTCGACGGCGCACCGTCGTACGACCTTCCGCGTCTGACGGCGACGCTGGCCGAACTCCTGGGCGCCGCGCAACCCGACCGCGTGAGCACCAACGTCCCGCATGAGAGCGCCTACGCGCGCGGTGACCACCCGGACCACTCGTGCGTCGGCTCACTGGTGCGCGCGACCGCACCCGTCGTCGGCATCCCCCCGGAGGCGGTGTCGTACTACCTCGGCTACCCGTCCCAGGATCAGCCCGTCAACGTCACCGGTCCGGCTCTGGATGCCAAGGTCGACGTGTACCGCACGTACGCGGCCGACGACCCGGTGGTCCGCTGCGCCGATTCGGCGACGTGTCTCGCACAGCCCGGATTCGGCGAATGGCTGCGTCGGACGTACCCGAAGACCGAGCCCGAGCTGCGCCTGTCCTGACGGGGGCGCTCAGCGCTCGGGTTCGCGGGCGGGGAGCTGCACGGCGAGGCGGAATCCGCCGTCGGGCCGCCCCTCGGCATCGAGTCGGCCGCCGAGGAGCTCGGCGCGCTCCCGCAGTCCGCGCAGGCCCGCCGCGCCCGAGGGCAGCGGAAGGGCGGGGGCCGTGGGCGGTCCGTTCTCGACCAGAACCTCGATCGTCGTGGTCGACGTGCGGACGGTCACCCGCACGGGAGCGCCCGGCGCATGCTTCCGCGCGTTCGTCAGGCCCTCCTGCACGGTGCGGTACACGGCGCGCTGCAGCGGAGGTGCGACGTCCGTCCCGAGGTCGGTGATCAGAGCCGCGGGGAGACCGCTGTCCGCCACCAGGCGGGGAAGGTCCTGGAGAGTCGGTTGGGGCTTGTCGCCGAGCGTGGGCGCGCCGTCGGCGCGGAGCACGCTCACCATCTGTCGCAGCTCGTCCAACGTCCGGACCGCCAGCGAGCGGATCACGCCCGCGGTGCGGCGGGCGTCCGGGTCGGTCGACGAGACCTGGAGGGCGCCGGCCTGCACCGCGATCAGACTCACCTGGTGGGACACCACGTCGTGCATCTCGCGCGACAGTCTCGCGCGCTCCTGCCGAAGCACGTCCTGCTCGTCGCGGCGCCTCTCCGACTCCCGCGCCGCGGAGAGGTCCGCGATCCGGTCGCTCAGTTCGCTGCGCGTCCGGACGAGGGCGCCGAGCGCGATCGGGGTCGCGGCGTACAGCAGGGCGTAGAGGAGGGACGGCGCGAGGTAGTCGAGTTCGGGCAACTGCCAGTCCGGCAGGAGGAA
Organism: Microbacterium sp. SLBN-111; assembly: GCF_049739645.1. Lineage (NCBI taxonomy): Bacteria > Bacillati > Actinomycetota > Actinomycetes > Micrococcales > Microbacteriaceae > Microbacterium > Microbacterium sp. SLBN-111. Next base: position 603,921 of record NZ_JBMGQH010000001.1, on the reverse strand, counting down.
GCAGACGAACGTGACGGCACCCGCCGCGAGGAGCGGCGGAAGACGGCGTTCGCGCACCGCCACGGAGTAGAGGGCGATCGGGGCGGCGATTGTCATGGCATCCACCACCAGTCCGGGGAGGACGAGCACGAAGGCGACCCAGGGGAAGCCTCGACGGAGGAACAGCCCCGCGACCGCGACCGCGGCGAGAGCGATCTCGAACGGCGTCCAGTCCGGCACGAGCACGATGACGTCGACGACGGCAGCGGCCGCCAGCGCGAGGTCGGTGACCACCGCGAACCACCGACGGCGGGTGAGCGCCGCCAGACGTCCGCGGGATTCGGGTCTCATCGTCGGTCGCCGCCCCGGCGGGCGCGCTCCGCGATGAGCGCCGCCTCCAGACGCGAGGAGACCGACAGCTTCGCGAGGATCGCGCTCACGTGGTCCTTCACCGTCGCGCCGCTGAGGTGCAGGCGCTTGCCGATCTCCGCGTTCGACTCACCCGTCGGGAGGTGTTCCAGCACGTCGCGCTCGCGTTCGGTGAGGAGGGCCACGCGCTCGGCGGCATCCAGGTCGGGTGCGCCGACGTAACCGTCGACGAGCGTGCGGGAGACCTGCGGGGAGAGCACGACCCCGCCGGCGGCGAGCGAGCGCACCATCGCCGCGAGGTGTTCGGGGGGAGTGTCCTTGACCAGGAAGCCCGACGCACCGCCCTGCAGAGCGCGCGCGATGTGCTCGTCGGTGTCGAAGGTCGTGAGGATGCCGATGACCGGGCGGTCCGGATCGTCGCGGAGGTCGGCCAGCACGTCCAGACCGCTGCGTCCCGGCATCCGGATGTCGAGGAGGACGACGTCCGGGCGTTCGCGCCGGATGACCTCGACGGCCTCGTCGCCGTCGACGGCGGCGACCACCTCGATGTCGTCCGCCGCGCCGAGGATGAGCTCGAAGCCCGAGCGGACGAGGGCTTCGTCGTCGACGATCAGGACGCGGATCACGACAGTCACCCTACGTCCGGGCCCTCATGCGCAGGTACGGGAAGGGGCGCCCCGTTCCCGGAGCGCCCCTTCCCGCGATCGCGCCTCAGTCGTCGGAGACCGTGACCGTGACCTCGATGTTGCCCCGCGTGGCGTTGGAGTACGGGCAGACCTGGTGCGCCTCGTCGGCGAGCTGCTGGGCCTGGTCGTGCTCGATGCCCGGCAGGACGACCTCGAGCAGCACGGCGAGCTGGTAGCCGCCCTGGCCGTTCGGGCCGATCTGGACGCGTCCCCCGACGGACGAGTCCTGCAGCTTCACCTTGTGGCCGCGCGCGACGGCGTGCAGGGCGCTGTGGAAGCACGCGGCGTAGCCGGCGGCGAACAGTTGCTCGGGGTTGGTGCCCGCCCCTGAGCCGCCCATCTCCTTGGGGACGGCGACGTCGAGGTCGAGGTCGCCAGCGACGACGCGGCCGTTGCGGCCTTCTCCGGTCGACAGGGCTTCGGCGGTGTAGAGGACGTCCATGGGTGGGGTTCCTTTCTCGGGGACGAACGGATGCCGTACGGCATCCGTGGGCAGGAGCGGGCGCGGCGCGCCCCTCGGTCAGGAGGCGCGGCTGCCGCCGCCGACCGCGTCGATCACGGTCTGCGGGTGGTCGCGGAGATCGCGCATCGCCACGGTCAGCTGCTGGAGCGCGCGGATCATCTCGTGGGCGCTGTCGGCGTCGGTGATGCCCGATCCGACCGCGATGCAGCGCGGGACGTGGGCGAGTTCCTCGCGCATCGCGCGTCCCCGCGGGGTGAGCGAGACCGTTACGACGCGCTCGTCGTCGGCGCGACGCTCGCGGGTGACGTACCCCGCGGCCTCCATGCGCGCGAGCATCGGCGAAAGCGTGCCCGAATCGAGCTGCAGCGCTTCACCGAGGCCGCTCACCGTCTGATCGCCGTCGTTCCACAGCGTCACGAGGGCGAGGTACTGGGGGTACGTGAGGTCCCACGGATCGAGGAGGACGCGATACGCCTGCGTGGTAGTGCGGCTGGCCGCGTACAGGGCGAAGCACACGAGGGAGTCGACGGCGGGCATGTCAAAACAATTGCACACAATTGAATTGTGCACAACTCGAATCGAACGCCGTCGGCGAAGTCAACCCCTGACGTCTCCGGCCTCACGCGCCCACCATGGGACCCATGACCCCCCGCAGCGACGCGAGTGCCGTCTCGTCGTCGGGCTTCCTGCCCGACGGAGACCGCGATGTCCTCGCCATCAACGGGCACCACTTCGACCTCGGCATCGCCGACGTGCCGGGGTTCGCCGACCTCGCCTGAGCGGCCGGTCGCGTCAGCCCGCGGACCGCACGATCGTGCCGTCCGCGACCGACACCGCGACGTCGCCCGCGTCGGTGAAGGCGACCTTCCACGCCGCGTCGGCGCCGTGCTCCAGCGAGACCTCGCCGACGCTGCCGTCGCCGTCGTGCGCGGCCGCGGCCACCCGCACCGCGTCCGCGAGCGTGGTGGGCGCGGCATCCATCGTCGCCCGGTCGTCCGGGTCGAGATCGCCGTCGTCCCGGCGATCGGTGACGGTGGGGCCGGCCAAGTCGACATCGACCTCGACCTCGCGGCCCGCGGCGGCGACGTGCACCTGCGCCGTGCCGTCCTCGATCTCGAGCTCGAACGCCCGGCCGCCCGCCTCCGATTCCGCGAGGACCACCGCGGCGATCACGGTCTCGTAGCCGACGCCCGCGGAGGGGCCGACGCCGGGGGAGGACCCGCAGCCCGCGAGGGCGAGCGAGAGCCCGAGGGTCGACAGACCGGCGGCGAGAGAGCGGAGGGATGCCATGGCGCGAGGCTAGCGACCAGGAGATGTCGCGTCCGAGTCGTTGCGTCGGCGTGCGCGATGTGCCATCGGACCGGGGCCTGTCGGGTGAGGAACCGGTGTCGCGCGGGTGGGAACAGCGGACTTCCGTCGCTCGCTCGCGCGCAGCAGCCCGGCGAGCCTCGGGTCGAGCCGTACGGTACGTCCCATGTTCGAGCCCGTCCGTGCTGCCCCCGCGCGCTCGCGTCGGCGCCCACGAGCCTGGCGCGACGGCGGATCGAGCGTCGCGGGGTGGGGCGCCGACCTCCTCGGCTGGTCCGTCGTCTCGCTCGGGGTGGGGATCCTCGGGGCTCGAGCCGGTGCCGTTCTGCTGCCCGCAGCCCTGGCGCCCTTCGTGTGCCAGGCAGTGCTGTGGGCCGCGTTCGTGGTGCCGAGCGTGTGGGCGTTCCGCCGTTCCCGCCCGCGCGGGCTCCTGCGCTTCCGCGGGGCCGATCTTCTGATCGGCGTGGTGTGGGGCGTCGTCCTGCGCTTCGCGCAGGGGGCGCTCGCGAGCGCGGCGGGCGAATCGGCGTGGCCCGCCCCCGTCGATCTCACGTCCACGCCCTTCGTCACGGAGGCGATCTTCGCGACGACCATCGCCCCCGTCCTGGAGGAGACGTTCTTCCACGGGGTGCTGCTCGTCTGCCTCTACACCGTGGTGCGACGTCTCAGCGGTCGCGTGGCCGCGGCCATCGCCGCACTCGCGGTCACGACTCTGCTCTTCGTCGCCGCCCACGGACTGGTCGCGCCGATGGGTCCCGCCGACACCGCGTCGCTCGCGCTGGTCGGTGCCGCCGCGGGAACCGGCGTGGTGGCGACGGGGCGGTTGTGGCCCGCGGTCCTCGTGCACGCGGTCTACAACCTGACCGGCATCGCCGTCGTCGTCGTGGCCTCCGTCGCGGCGTGACGAGAGCGTCGCCGTTTGGCCGTGGCATCCGGATGCCGTAGGCTAACTGTTTGGTGCCCGCCTCACTGCGAGCGGGTTGCCCGAACGTGAGCCCTCCACCGGCCCAGTTGCCCGGTCATCGACCGGAGAACCGACCACCGGAGCGGGATTCACGAACTCCTCCGTTCGATCAAGAAAGCAGCACTACTGTGACGCGCACTTTCACCCCCAAGGCCGCTGAGGTCACGCGCGAGTGGGTCGTTATCGACGCCACCGACGTCGTCCTCGGCCGTCTGGCCTCGCACGCGGCGGCCCTCCTCCGCGGCAAGCACAAGGCGACCTTCGCCAACCACATCGACTCGGGCGACTTCGTCATCGTGATCAACGCCGACAAGGTCGCGCTCACGGGTCAGAAGCTCCAGAAGAAGATGGCCTACCGCCACTCGGGTTACCCGGGCGGCCTCAAGGCCGTCAGCTACGAGGAACTCCTCGAGAAGAACCCCGTCCGCGCGGTCGAGAAGGCTGTCCGCGGCATGCTGCCCAAGAACAGCCTCGGTGCGGCGCAGCTCAAGAAGCTCAAGGTCTACCGCGGCGCCGAGCACCCCCACGGTGCTCAGCAGCCCACCGCGTACACCTTCGACCAGGTCGCCCAGTAAGCGCCGCCGGATAAGGACGAAACAGTGTCGAACATCGACCCCACCAACTACAGCACCGAGACGCCGGCCGAGCAGTCCGTCGTCGCGGCCGAGCGCCCCGTTCTCTCGGTCCCCGGCGCAGCCGTCGGCCGTCGCAAGCAGGCCATCGCCCGCGTGCGCCTGGTCCCCGGCTCCGGCACGATCACGGTCAACGGCCGCACGATCGAGGACTACTTCCCGAACAAGCTCCACCAGCAGCTCATCAACGACCCGTTCACGGTCCTCGAGCTCGCCGGCGCCTACGACGTGATCGCCCGCATCTCCGGCGGTGGCCCCTCGGGTCAGGCCGGTGCCCTGCGTCTCGGCATCGCTCGCGCGCTGAACGAGATCGACGTCGAGAACAACCGCCCGGGTCTGAAGAAGGCCGGCTTCCTGTCGCGCGACGCTCGCGTGAAGGAGCGCAAGAAGGCCGGTCTCAAGAAGGCCCGCAAGGCGCCTCAGTACTCCAAGCGCTGAGTTCGACGTTCCGGATGCCTCTGTTTGGCACGGACGGGGTGCGGGGGCTGGCCAACGGCCTCCTCACCGCCGAGCTTGCGCTGCACCTGGCCCAGGCGACCGCGGTCGTCCTGGGCCAGGGCCGTTCGGCGGAGGCGCGCAAGGCCGAAGGCCGCCGTCTCACCGCCGTCATCGCGCGCGACCCGCGGGTCTCGGGGGAGTTCCTCGCGGCCGCGGTCGCCGCGGGCCTCGCCTCCTCCGGCGTCGATGTGCTCGACGCGGGTGTCATCCCGACGCCGGCCACGGCGTTCCTGATCGCCGATCGTGACGCCGACTTCGGCGTGATGGTCTCGGCGTCGCACAACCCCGCTCCCGACAACGGGATCAAGATCTTCGCCCGCGGTGGCACGAAGCTGCCCGACATCGTCGAGGAGCGCATCGAGCGCGCCCTCGAGTGGGATCGGCTGCAGCCGACGGGCGCCGGCGTGGGCCGCATCCGTCGCTTCGCGGACGCCGAGGACCGCTACGTCGTGCACCTTCTCGGCTCCCTGCCGCACCGGCTCGACGGCATCCACGTCGTCCTCGACTGCGCGAACGGTGCGGCCGCCGGTGTCTCGCCGGAGACGTTCCGCGACGCGGGCGCGCAGGTGACCGTGATCGGCGCCGACCCCGACGGTCTCAACATCAACGACGGCGTCGGTTCGACGCACCTCGACGTCCTGTCCGAGGCCGTCGTCCGCCTCGGCGCCGACGTGGGCATCGCGCACGACGGCGACGCCGACCGCTGCCTCGCCGTGGACGCGCAGGGGAACGTCGTCGACGGCGACCAGGTCATGGCGATCCTCGCCGTGGCCATGAAGGAACGCGGCGCTCTCGCGCACGACACCCTGGTCGCGACGGTCATGAGCAACCTCGGGCTCCACCGCGCGATGGCGGCGCACGGCATCCAGGTGAAGCAGACAGCCGTCGGCGACCGCTACGTGCTCGAGGCGATGAACGAGGGCGGCTACTCGCTCGGCGGTGAGCAGTCCGGTCACGTCATCATGAGCGAGTTCGCGACGACCGGCGACGGCCTGCTCACGGGGCTGCACATCGTCGCCGAGATGGCGCGGCAGAAGAAGACGATGGCGGAGCTCGCCGCGATCATGACGGTGTACCCGCAGGTGCTCGTCAACGTCCGCGGCGTGGACCGCGACGGGGTGTCCGACGACGTCGTGCAGGAGGCCGTGCGGGCCGCAGAGGCCGAGCTGGGTGACTCCGGCCGCGTGCTGCTGCGTGCGTCCGGCACCGAGCCGCTCGTGCGCGTGATGGTGGAGGCCGCGTCCGAGGACGTCGCCCGCGCCCACGCCGATCGCCTCGCCGAGGTCGTCCGCGAGCGCCTCGCCCTCTGACGCGTGAATCGCCAGGATTTGTCGCCTTTGGGTACCCCGAGGCGACAAATCCTGGCGACTCACGCTCCGTGGGTCAGTACTCCAGCGACTCGATGTAGCGCAGGAGTACGCCCTCGCGGAGCGCCCAGGGCGAGACCTCGAGCTCGTCGACGTCCATCGCCTTCATCGCGCGCTCGACCACGATCGCGGCCGCGACGATCTGGAACGTGCGGTCCGCGGTGATGCCGGGGAGCGCCTCACGGGCGTCCGCGGGGATCCGGGCGAGCCGCGGGATCCAGTCCTTCAGCTCCCGTCGCGGCAGCACCATCCGGTCGATCCCCGACCACCCGGGCACCGGGTATCCGGCGAGCTTCGCGAGCGAGCGGATCGCCTTCGACGAGCCGATCACGTGATCCGGGCGGGGGAGGGCGGCGAAGCGCTCGGCGACCGGGGCGAGGACGGATGCCGCGTGCTGACGCAGCGCGTCGATCTCGTCCTCGCTGGGCGGGTCGTGGGGGAGGAACTGCACCGTCGAGCGGCCCGCGCCCAGCGGCACGGACTCGGCGAGCTCGGGCAGGTCGTCGGCGCCGCCCGCGATCTCGAGCGACCCGCCGCCGATGTCGAACAGCAGGATCTGGCCGGCCGACCAGCCGAACCATCGCCGCACGGCGAGGAACGTGAAGCGCGCCTCGGTCTCGCCGCCGAGCACCTGCAGGGGCTGCCCCAACACCTCCTCAATGCGCGCGATGACCTCTTCGCCGTTGGTCGCCTCGCGCACAGCGGACGTCGCGGTGGCGAGCAGTTCGTCGACGCCCTCCGCCTTCGCCCGCTCGCACGCCTGGGTCACGGCATCCACGAGGCCCGCGACTCCCTCGGCGGAGATCGAGCCGTCCGGCTCCAAGTACCGCATGAGGCGCAGGACCGAGCGGTGCGACGTCGTCGCGGTGGGCCGCCCACCCGCGCGCGCATTCGCGACCAGCAGGTGGACGGTGTTGGAACCGATGTCGAGAACCCCGAGTCGCACGCTCCGAGCGTAGCGGGAGGCCGCGGGTAGCATGGGCGGGTGTCCGCTGCCGAGACCGCTGCTCCCGCGCCGTCGCTGAGCCCCTACCGTCAGATCGATCGCGCCGATTGGGCCCGCATGGCCGGCGGCATCGAGCAGCCGCTCACCGAGACCGAGGTCGTGCAGCTGCGCGGTATCGGCGACCGGCTGGATCTCCGCGAGGTCGCCGAGGTGTATCTGCCGCTCAGCCGCCTGCTGAGCCTCTACGCCCGCGCGACGCGTCGGCTCGGCGCCGACACGAGCGCGTTCCTGGGCGAACCGGATGCCACGACCCCCTTCGTCATCGGCGTCGCCGGTTCCGTCGCGGTGGGAAAGTCCACGATTGCGCGTCTGCTGCGCGAGCTGATGAGCCGGTGGCCCGACACCCCGCGCGTCGAGCTCGTGACCACGGACGGCTTCCTCTACCCCAACGCCGAGCTCGAGCGTCGCGGCCTCATGGACCGCAAGGGCTTCCCCGAGTCCTACGACCGTCGCGCCCTCGTGGAGTTCCTCAGCGAAGTGAAGTCCGGTGCGGAAGAGGTGCGCGCGCCGTTCTACTCGCACGTGCAGTACGACATCATGCCCGACGCCCACGTCACGGTGCACCGGCCCGACGTCGTGATCGTCGAGGGGCTCAACGTGCTGCAGCCCCCGCCCACGCCGAACGACGTCGCGGTCAGCGACCTGTTCGACTTCTCCATCTACGTGGATGCCGATGCGGCCCACATCGAACGCTGGTACGTCGACCGCTTCCTGGCGCTGCGCGACAACGCGTTCACGAACCCGACGTCGTTCTTCCGCGTCTTCGCCGACATCAGCGACGAGGAGGCGGTGTCGCGCGCGCTCGGGTTCTGGCGAGAGATCAACCTGCCGAACCTCGAGGAAAATGTGCTGCCCACCCGGCACCGGGCCAAGCTGGTGCTGCAGAAGGGCGCCGACCACACCGTCGATTCGGTTCTCCTGCGCAAGCTCTGACGACTCCATCCCCGCGGGGGTTCGCTCAGGCACGGCCACGTAGACTCGGAAGCTATGTGCGGAATCATCGGTTACGTGGGTCCTCGGCAGAGCCAGGACATCCTGCTGGCGGGCTTGTCCCGGCTGGAATATCGGGGCTACGACTCCGCAGGCATCGCCGTGATCGACGGTGACGGGGGCCTCGGCATGCGCAAGCGCGCCGGCAAGCTCGCCGTGCTGCGTGACGACCTGGCATCCACGCCCCTGGCCGATGGCACCACGGGCATCGGGCACACGCGCTGGGCCACGCACGGCGGACCGACGGACGCCAACGCACACCCGCACCTCGCGGACGACGACAAGCTCGCCGTCATCCACAACGGGATCATCGAGAACTTCGCCGAGCTCAAGAGCGAGCTCGTGGGCGAAGGCGTGAGCTTCCGCAGCGAGACCGACACCGAGGTCGCGGCCGCCATGATCGGTCGCGAGTACGCCCGCACCGGCGACCTGGTCTCGGCCTTCCGTGCCGTGGTGTCGCGCCTCGAAGGTGCCTACACACTGCTCGCGATGCACAAGGACCACCCGGGCCTCGTCGTCGGCGCACGCCGCAACTCTCCGCTGGTGATCGGTCTGGGCGAGGGCGAGAACTTCCTCGGCTCCGACGTGGCCGCGTTCGTCGAGCACACCCGCAAGGCCCTCGCGATCGGCCAGGACGAGATCGTCGCGATCACGCCCGGGGGCGTCGAGGTCACCGACTTCTCCGGTGCGCCGGTCGAGGTCGAGGCCTTCGAGGTCACGTGGGACGCGTCCGCCGCAGAGAAGGGCGGCTGGTCGTCGTTCATGGCGAAGGAGGTCTCCGAGGAGCCCGAGGCCGTCGCCAACACCCTCCGCGGTCGCATCCACGAGGGTCGCGTCGAGATCCCCGAGCTCGACGGGATGGACGAGTTCCTCGCCGACATCGACCGCATCCTCGTCATCGCATGCGGCACCGCCGCCTACGCCGGCATGGTCGGCAAGTACGCGCTCGAGACGTGGACGCGCGTCCCCGTCGACGTCGAGCTCGCGCACGAGTTCCGCTACCGCGACCCGGTGCTCTCGCCCCGGACCCTCGTCGTCTCGATCAGCCAGTCCGGCGAGACCATGGACACTCTGATGGCCGTGAAGTACGCCCGGGCGCGCGGCGCGAAGACGCTGTCGATCTGCAACACGCAGGGTGCCACCATCCCGCGCGAGTCGGATGCCATCGTGTATACGCACGCCGGCCCCGAGGTCGCCGTCGCCTCGACGAAGGCCTTCGTCGCGCAGATCACGGCGTTGTACCTGCTCGCGCTGCACGTGGGTCGTGTGCGCGGCGCGGTGGACCCCGTCGCCGCCGTCGACGCGGTCACCGAGCTCGAGGCCGTCCCCGCGAAGATCGCCCGCGTGCTCGAGAACGAGCAGGCCCGCATCGAGCAGCTCGCGCACTGGATGGCCGACACCCGTTCGGTGCTGTTCCTCGGCCGCAACGTCGGGTACCCGATCGCGCTCGAGGGTGCGCTGAAGCTCAAGGAGCTGGCGTACATCCACGCGGAGGGCTTCGCCGCGGGCGAGCTCAAGCACGGGCCCATCGCGCTCATCGAGCCCGGTCAGCCGGTGTTCGTCGTGGTGCCCTCGCCGCGCGGTTCGGGCGAGATGCACAAGAAGGTCGTCTCGAACATCGAGGAGATCCGCGCCCGTGGTGCCCGCGTGATCGCGATCGCCGAAGAAGGAGATGTCGCGGTGCTCCCGGCCGCCGACGAAGTCCTCCGTATCCCGCTCGCTGCCCCGCTGTTCGAGCCGCTCCTCGCTGTCGTGCCGCTGCACATCTTCGCCATGGGCCTCGCCGAGGCCAAGGGCCTGGACGTCGACCAGCCGCGCAACCTGGCGAAGTCGGTGACGGTCGAATAGGACCGGATGGTTTGAGGGCCGGATGCCAATGGCATCCGGCCCTTCTTCCTTTTGGGGGCGATGAGGCGAAAAGGAGAGTTCTCTCATCTTCGATCGGGAACGTCGCCGGTCTGCTTACGGTGGGAGGGCGGTTATTGCTCCGCGGGGCGCGGGGAAATGACCCGACAATGATCTTCTCGGGGGTGGATGGATGCCGGACGCGATCAAGGTCGATGCGATTCCCGGCGCCGCTATCGACCCGGATGCCATCGAGGAGAACGCCCGCACGATCCGGACGATTTCCGGTCAGGTGTCGGAGCACGGTTCGAACGTGCACTTCACGTGGCAGGGGATGGCCAATGTCTACGAGGCTCCGGAATCGCCCACCCTGCTGGGGTTGATGGCCCCGGTGAGTTCGCAGGCCACGCAGGTCGGTGACAATCTCGCCGAGGTGTCGGCCGCGCTGATTGCGTTCGCCGCTGACGTGCGTCCGATCAAGGCGGAGCTGGATTCATTGCGCGCCGAGGCGCAGAGGTTCGTGGACTCGATCCAGGGCGGCGTGCGGGTGCAGGAGATCAACCCGGCGTGGACGGCGGCGCAGTCGCCGTACGGTGGCGCGACCGCGATGCCGGCGTATGAAGGTTCGTGGGGCTCCTCGACGACGGGGCCGTCGAGCACGGCGGCGCCGGAGAAGTACCGCACGGTCACGAAGGAGTGGCACGAGTCGCAGGAGCACGTCGACCGCAACAACGGGCTGATCGCGGCCGTGAATGCTCAGCAGGTGAAGCTGTGGGAGGCGGAGCGCGCGTGCGCGAACCGCATCCGCGCGCTGTACGGCGCGCAGCCGTTGCACGCCGCGACGAGCGAAGACGACGCGCTGGGCTACGGCATCTCGGAGATCCCCGGAGGCACCGAGGTGCCCTGGGGTGCCGAGGTGGAACGCACCGAGGGCTGCGGCGAAGCCACCCTCCGGTTCGTCGGAGAAGACTTCCTCTGGAACGGCATCATCGTCGGTGGCGTGTGGGGCACCATCCAGGGACTCATGACCCTCGCCGCCGGCTGGAATCCCGAGACCAAGCAGTTCGGTTCGAGAGAGGCGTGGCAAGGGGCGTGGGGCGGGCTGTTATTGCTCGGCGTCGGGTTCCTCCAGCAGTCGGAGCCGCTGAGGTCTCTCGTCTGGGCGGACGATGTCGCGGGACTCTTCGGCGGGCAGATTCTGCCCTCGGAGGTGCGGGACCTCCGTCGGGCGTCGGGGGAAGCCTGGCTGAACACGGGTAAGGCACTCATCGCATGGGACAAGTGGCAGGACGAACCGGGTGCCGCGCTGGGTGAGTCCGGTTTCAATGTCGCGACGATTCTGATCCCGGCGGGCGTCGCCGTCTCGGGGGTGAAGACTGCCGCGGGAACGGCATCCGCGCTGGGGCGGACCGGCGAGATCGCGTCGACATTCGTGCGTGGCACCGGGCACGTGGGGCAGTTCCTCGATCCGATGACGCACCTCGGTGCGGGCGTGCAGAAGATTGCGACGGGAGCCTGGCGCAGCATCGGGGGACTCGCGGATCGACTGCGCCGTGCAGTGGCGGACGACCTGTCGACGCACGTCGCGCCCCCGCTGACCCTCCCGGACGCGGCGACGGCGATGCGGACGCTGCAGGATGCGGGCGTCGACATGAACGCTGTGGTGGCGCGCACCGACAATGGCATCCCCGTCTACGAGTTCCCGCCGACCAGTGCTCTTCCTGCGGGGCGCATCGAACTGCCGCCGGGGGCGTGGCCTGAGCTCCGCGGGGGCGGAGCGGTGGATGCCGCTGTCCCGGTGCGTGAGCCTGAACTCGTGGCCGCGGGTGGCGTCCGTGGCGAGACCGGGCCCGGGCCGGTCGCCTCGATCGTCGACGAGTCGCCTCCGCGACCCGAGACGGGCGCCGGCGCCGAGTCGGGTGGCAGCCACGGGGCCGTCGCCGAGGGCGCGGGCGGCGGGCGTGGTGGGGGCCACGGCGGGAGCGGCGCAGGTTGGGGACATGGCGACGACGGGATCGGCGCGGGCCCCGGCGACGATCTCCACGGCGGAACCCCGGACGACCTCTCGGGTCACGGTCCGCACGACGACGTTCCGCCGGGGACGGACCCCGGAGACGGTGCACATTCCGGCGGGGGTGTGGATGCCGCCGTGCATCCCCGGTTCGAGCACACCCCCGAATGGCTGCAACGCATCCTCGACCGCGACGACCTGCTGCCGTGGGAACGCCAGCGGTGGAACGGTGTCGCCTTCGACTACGAACAGCGACCCCGATACCCTGAGAACGAGGTGCTCACGGCCGACGGGAAGCGACTTGACTCGTATGTCTCCGGTCGCGAGATCGTCTCGCGGAAGTACACCCAGCTGAGCGAGATATCGGAGGAGACCGCGAAGCGGTACATCGCGGAGATCGAGCGGAAGTATTCGCCGGGTACGCCATTGTCGGATGGGCGGCGCCTCCGCGGGCGCCCATTCCTCGAGGTTCCGGTCCAGGAGTTCGACGTGCCGCGTTCCATCGTGGATTATGCGCGTACTTTCCGGCCCCCGGTCCTCATCCGTGACACTCTGGGGAGAATATATGGATACGAATAAGGCTCATCGAGTTGTTTATGGTCGCGCATGGGATGACCTTGGCCTGCAAATGGGTGGAATCATATCGTCGGACGAGGCTCGTCGTCGTTTCCTCGACGGCGGCAAGGATGACTGGTTCAGCGTCGGGGCGTATGCGGATGGTGTTCCGGATGGGGCGGCGCCGGAGTACACGATGGAGGTCACCCCGCAGGGGGGGTTCATCAGTGTGAGTTTCTACGATCAGTTGTGCCGGGTGCGTATTGAGTTTCTGTTCGGGAAGACGGATGCGGGTGTGATGTTCCTCGAGGAGATATACGACTTCCGTTATGCGGATGAATCGACCTACCATCTGCGATCAGACAGTATCCTCACGACAAACTACAGATATCGCCCAGATGGGTCGATGCATTGGTATCGCGATGATGCGGTGAAGGGGGTGATCGAGGAGGCGGATTACCGCGACATCGATGTGAGCACTCATTGGGAGCCGGTGCCGGAGTTCGGGGACTGGGCGTCGATCACCCGCTTCGACCGGGCCAAGCCGGTGGGGGCGTAACGCGGGATGCGCACCGTATACGGCAGGGCCTGGGACCATATGCGTTCGCATATTGGCGGCGTGATCGGCGAGGAACAGGCACGGCTACGTTTCCTCGACGGCGGCAAGGATGACTGGTTCAGCGTCGGGGCGTATGCGGATGGTGTTCCGGATGGGGCGGCGCCGGAGTACACGATGGAGGTCACCCCTCAGGGTGGGTTCATCAGTGTGAGTTTCTACGATCAGTTGTGCCGGGTGCGTCTTGAGTTTCTGTTCGGGAAGACGGACGCGGGCGTGATGTTCCTGGAGGAGATCTACGATTTCCGTTACCCGGATGAGACGACGTATTACATCCGGTCGGGATGCGTGACGAACACGAATTACCGGTATCGCCCGGATGGGTCTATGCATTGGCGCCGGTCGGACAAGGCCGCGAACGTGAACGAGGAGGCGGATTACCGCGACATCGACGTGTCCACTCATTGGGAGCCGGTGCCGGAGTTCGGGGAGTGGGCGTCGATCACCCGCTTCGACAGGACCAAGCCGGCGTCCTGAGACTGCCCCTCCCGCCGCGCGGCCCGGACACCGTCCTCACGGCAGAATGGACAGGATGCCAGGGAGGGAGGGCGCATGATCGTCGGAATCGGCGTCGACCTGGTCGACGTGCCGCGCTTCGAGCAGCAGCTCGCGCGGACCCCGCGCCTCCTCGAGCGCCTCTTCGCGCCGGCGGAGCGCCTACTCAAGCCCCGCTCGCTGGCCGCCCGATACGCCGCGAAGGAAGCGCTGATCAAAGCGCTGGGCGGGTCCGACGGGGTGTACTGGACCGACATCGAGGTGACGCCCGAGCCCTCGGGCCGCCCGACGTTCACGCTGACCGGCGAGACCGCCGCGACGGTGTCCGCGCGGGGAATCACCGCGCTGCACCTGTCGATGTCGCACGACGCGGCGCTCGCCACCGCGTACGTCATCGCCGAGGCCGGCCTCGCCGCGTCCGAGGCCGGGCCCGCTGAACCGACCCGGGAGGGCGTCGTATGAGGATGGCATCCGGAGTCCTGCGCGAAGCGCTGATCGACGTCGACGCGATCGCCGAGAACGTGCGCCACCTGCGCCGCCTGACCGGCGTCGAGGTCATCGCGGTCGTCAAGGCCGAGGGGTACGGGCACGGCGCGCATCGCGCGGCCGTCGCGGCGCTGCGCGGTGGGGCGACCCGCATCGGCGTCTCCGACATCGACGAAGCGCTCGCCCTGCGGCGCCGAGGAATCCGCGCGCCGCTCTTCGCGTGGCTGCACGCTCCCGGTGCGTCGTTCTCCGAGGCCGTCCGCGAGGACATCGAGCTCGGGATCTCCGACATCGACCAGCTGCTGCGTGCGGGCGACGCGGCGCAGGGCGACCGGCCCGCGGCCGTGCACCTGAAGATCGAGACGGGTCTGTCGCGCAACGGCATCGCGCCCGCGGACTGGCGCGTCGTGTTCTCCGAGGCCGCGCGCCTCGAGCGCATCGGACGCCTGCGGGTCGTCGGGCTCTTCTCGCACCTGTCGAACACGAGCGAAGCCGACGACCGGGCCGCGCTGGCGAGGTTCGAGGAGGGCGTCGTGCTCGCGGCGGCTGCCGGGCTGAACCCACCGCTCCGGCACATCGCGGCGACGCACGCCGCGATCGCCCTGCCCGAGGCGCGGCTGAACGCGGTGCGCATCGGCATCGGGATCTACGGCATCTCGCCGTTCGACGACCGGTCCTCGGCGGACCTGGGTCTTCGTCCCGCGATGACGCTGCGCGGTGCGGTCGCCGCGGTCCGCCGCGTGCCCGCGGGCACCGGCGTCTCGTACGGCTACGCGTACCGCACGGAGACCGACACCACGCTGGCGCTCGTGCCCCTCGGGTACGCGGACGGCGTCCCGCGCCAGGCGTCCGGTCGCGGCCCGGTGACGATCAACGGCCGACGCTTCACGGTCGCGGGCCGCATCGCCATGGACCAATTCGTCGTCGATGTCGGCGACCACCCCGTCGCCGTCGGTGACGAGGCGGTGCTGTTCGGCGACCCGACGCTCGGCGTGCCGTCGGCGAGGGACTGGGCGGATGCCGCCGACACCATCGACTACGAGATCGTGACGCGGATCGGCGCGCGCGTGCCGCGACGGGAGGTGGGCGCGTGAGCGTTCCCGACGAGCTGCTGGGCGAGCGCGAGATCGCCGGCCCCGCCGACATGGAGGAGCTCGGCCGTGCCCTCGGCCGCGCCCTCGAGCCCGGTGACGTGGTCGTGCTCACCGGTCCGCTCGGCGCCGGCAAGACGACCCTGACCCGCGGGATCGGCGAGGGGCTCGGCATCCGTGGTCCGGTCCAGAGCCCGACGTTCGTGATCGCGCGGACGCACCCGTCGCTCGTGGGTGGCGCCCCTCTCGTGCACGTGGATGCCTATCGCCTCGGGGCCGCCGTCGAGCTCGACGACCTCGATATCGACGTGGAGCATTCGGTCGTGATCGTGGAATGGGGCCGCGGCGTCGCGGACCACCTCGCCGACGGCTGGTGGGAGATCGAGATCTCCCGCCAGACCGGCGGACGAGGCGTCGACAACGCGTGCGGCGAGATCGCCCCGCACACCCTGGACCTCGATGCGGACGCTCCGCGGACGGTGACGGTGTCGCGGAGGCCGTGAACGGTCAGGTCGGCTGGCGGTCGCGCGACGCGTTCGAGCGGCGGTCGGGCTCGGCGGTCCAGACGTCGCGCAGGGCGCGGAGCGTCTCGTACGCCTGCTCGACGTGGGCGAAGTGGCCGCTGTCGTCCAGCACGGTCTCGCGATAGCCGGGGATGCGGCGGCGGGCGTCGCGCGCGTCGTGGTGCCCGGCGAAGACGTCGTGGCGACCGCGAACGGCCCGCACCGGTGCGGTGATCCTCTTCCAGGCGGCGTCGTCGTGGGTGCGAGCGGCGCGCGCCGCGGAGAGGAAGGCCGCCGGGCGGATCTCGTCGGCGAGCGCATCCGAGACCGCCGGGTCGACGCGGTCCGGATGCCGGAACAGAGGGCGCGCGAACACGCGCAGCGCGCCGACGCGACGCAGACCACGCAGCAACGGACGGGCGAGCGGACCGAGGCCCCGGAGGATCCCCATGGCCACGACCATGCCGCCGAACGCGGGGAGCGTCAGCCATCCGGTCAAGGGGCGGCGCACCACGGCACGCACCGCGGCGCCGGTGGGGGAGACGAGCCCGACGGCGACGGTCTGCGCGGGGAATCGTGCCGCGACGTCCAGGGCGATCACGGCGCCGAGCGAGTGGCCGACGACGCGCCACCGGGGGTATCCGAGGGCGCGGGCGACCGCGACGACGGCCTCCGCGGCATCCTGCGGCGAGGGTGCCGGGCCCGGGGACTCGCCCCACCCGGGCAGGTCGATCGCGATGACGTCATCGAGCGGGATGCCGAGCCGATCGGCCGCGCTGAGGAGTGGCATCCACGTCTTCCATGACCCCGCGGCACCGTGCAGCAGCACCGTCGCGACGGTGCCGGCTGAGCGTCGGCCGGCGTGCGCGACGATCGGCCCCGCGGCCGTCGGCACCACCAGTCGGCGCAGTTGTCTTTCCATGCCTCTTGTTCGGAGCGGAGCGCCTCGCCGGATGCCTGCAGGACTCCGGCAGTTCCCGCCGATCCGCGGCCACCGATGAGCGGCGCCGCGCGTTCTGCCGGAGTTGTGCGGGGTGGGCAGATGGCCCATGTCCCACTTATTGCGGTTGGCGGCGCCCTCAGGCAGCAAGAAGTGGGACATGCCCCGCCACAAGTGGGACGAGCGCCGCCGTGCATCCGCCAGCGAGCTCGGCGCGGAACCGATGCCCATGTCCCACTTATTGCGGTTCGCGGCGCCCTCAGGCAGCAAGAAGTGGGACATGCACCGCCAGAAGTGGGACGAGGTACCCGACCCACCGCCGACGGCACCGGTGTCGGACGCCCCGGATACCCTGGAACGGTGATCATCGGCATCGACACCTCCCTCGGCACCGCGGTGGCGGCCATCGCGCGCGATGGGGAAGTGCTCGCCGACGAGCAGAGCGCCAACGCTCTCGGACACGCCGAGGTCATCGGCGACCTGCTCCGCCGCGCCGCGCAGGCGGCGCCGACGCCCACGCACGTCGCGATCGGCATGGGCCCGGGGCCGTTCACGGGACTCCGCGTCGGCATCGCCACCGCGCGCGCCTTCGCGCTGGGGCGCGGCATCCCGGTCGTCCCCGTGCCGAGTCACGACGGCGCCGCGCTCGGCATCCTGCTCTCCGACGCCCTCACCGGCACCGAGACCCCGCGCTTCGCCGTCGTCACCGACGCCCGCCGCAAAGAATTCGCGTACAGCGTCTACGACGGCGTCGACGACGACGGCCTCCCGATCCGGATCATGGATGCCACGCTCAGCCCCCGCGACGACCTCGACGCCCGGCTCGCCGAGGTCGGAGCCGAGCGCTACGACGCGACGAGCGTGTCGGCCGCGATGATCGCGCTCGCCGCGGCCCGCGCGCTCGACGCCGGTCGCGAGCTCGCCGGCTCCGAGCCGCTGTACCTCCGCAGCCCCGACGTCGTCGCGGCCCACGCCCCGAAGCGGGTGAGCGCGTGAGCACCCGCGCGGCGACGCTCGACGACCTCGACGCGATCATGGCGCTCGAACACGCATCGTTCCCGACCGACGCGTGGAGCCCCGCGATGATGCGCGAAGAGCTCGCGTCGCCGCACGGCTGGTACGTCGTCGTCGAAGAGGCCGGTCGCCTCGTCGGCTACGCGGGGCTTCGCGCCGTCCGCGGGGCGAAGGATGCCGACATCCAGACGATCACGATCGCCGAGACCGCGCGCGGTCGCGGCCGCGGCCGCGCGTTGCTGACCGAACTGCTCGAGGAAGCGGAGCGCCGCGGCGTGCACGACGTGTTCCTCGAGGTGCGCGCCGACAACCCCGTCGCGCAGGCCCTGTACACGTCGGAAGGCTTCGCCGAGGTCGGCCGCCGCCCGCGGTACTACCAGCCCGACGACGTCGACGCGATCGTCATGCAGCTCGACCTGCGCGCGTGGGCCGCGCGCCGCACGCCCGACGACGCGGCGGCAGCCGACGCGACCGGAAAGGGATGGTGCTGATGGACGCGCCCCTCGTGCTCGGCATCGAGACCAGCTGCGACGAGACCGGGATCGGGATCGTCCGCGGTCGACAGCTGCTGAGCAACACGATCGCCTCGAGCATGGACGAACACGCGCGGTACGGCGGCGTCGTGCCCGAGGTCGCGGCCCGCGCGCACCTCGAGGCGCTGCAGCCGTCGATCGACGCGGCGCTCGCCGAAGCCGGCGTGACGCTCGACGAGATCGACGCCGTCGCCGTCACGAGCGGCCCCGGACTCGCCGGTGCCCTGATGGTCGGCGTCGGCGCGGCCAAGGGCCTCGCCGTCGCCCTCGACAAGCCGCTCTATGCCGTGAACCACCTCGTCGGCCACATCGCCGCCGACATCCTCGACGCCGACGCCGGCGAACTGGAGTACCCCACGGTCGCGCTGCTCGTGAGCGGCGGCCACACGTCTCTGCTCCTCGTCCGCGACCTCACCAGCGACGTCGAACTGCTCGGTGAGACGATGGACGACGCCGCGGGCGAGGCGTTCGACAAGGTCGCGCGCCTGTTGAAGCTGCCGTACCCCGGCGGCCCCGAGATCGATCGTGCCGCGGCTTCCGGCGACCCCACCGCGATCCGCTTCCCCCGCGGGCTCTCGCGCGCCTCCGACATGGCATCCCACCGCTACGACTTCTCGTTCTCGGGCCTCAAGACCGCCGTCGCCCGGTGGGTCGAGCAGCACGAGGCGGCGGGGCAGCCGGTGCCGGTCGCCGACGTCGCGGCGTCGTTCCGCGAGGCCGTCGTCGACGTGCTCGTCACCAAGGCCCTCGACGCGTGCGACCGCTACGGGGTGCCGCGCCTCCTCCTCGGCGGGGGAGTGATCGCCAACAAGCGTCTGCGCGACGTCGCCCTCGAACGCGCCGCCGCCGCCGGCGTCGCCGTGCGCATCCCGCCGCTGCGGCTCTGCACCGACAACGGCGCCATGATCGCCGCGCTCGCCGCCGAGCTCATCGCCTCGGGTCGTCGCCCGTCGACCCTCGCCTTCGGTGCCGACTCCACGCTTCCGGTCACCGAGATCCAGGTGGCCGAGGATCCGGATGCCGTGGCCCCGGCGCCGCTCCCCGCCCGGGCGACCTCATGAGCGAGACGCAGCCGCCGCCGAGCCGGCGCGCACTCAAGGCGACCGAGGCCGAGGCAGCCCCCACGGCCGCGGAGCAGATCGCTGCCGGCGATGCGTTCGACGACCACCGGCTGCCCACGGCGCAACTCGAGCGCGCGGCGTTCGGCGAGCACGTCGTGCCGTGGAGCCCGCCGGTGCCGGTCGCACCGCCGTCCGTCGCGCCGTGGGCCCTGGCCGTCGCGATCGCCGCCCTGATCGCGTCGCTGTTCGCGGGTGTCCTGCTGCCGCTCGGCGTGATCGCGATCGTCATGTCGATCATCTCGCTGCGCCGGGCGCACGACAGCCGCCGCGTCGCGATCTGGGCGCTCGCCCTCGCGGTGCTTTCGGTGGTCTTCAGCGCCGGGTGGCTGCTGTGGGCGCTGCCGCAGCTGTCACCGGTCTGACCCGCGCAGCTCTCCGAGAACCTCCGACACGATCTCCCGGATGCCGGGATGCTCCGCGGTGCGTCCGACGCGCGGCCCCACCGCCGGCCCCGGCACCGTGTGACCGCCCCCGCGCACGATGTACAGGGTCACCGGCGGGCGCCCCGCCTCGCGATAGGCGAGGGTCTCCACCGGGACCTTCGCGGATGCCGCGGGGTCGCTTCGCTGCGGCGCGACCGTGATTCCGTTCCGCTGCGCGAAGTACTCCGCCGTCGCGACCGCGGAGAGCGTCCGGCCGTCGATCGAGAAAACCTTGCGCACCCACCACGACATCCGACCGCCCTCGAACGGAATGATCGGGTCGGCCGTCCCCGCCACGATCGCCACCGGGACGGGATGATCGGTTCGCGTGGAGAACTCCGCGCTGAAGTTCTCACGTTCGGGCATGGTCGCTGCCACGATCACGCCGCCGGCGAGGAGCTCCGGGGCATCGTGGAGAAGCCGGATGACCATCTGGCCGCCGTTGGAGAATCCGATCGCGACGACCGACCCGGTGTCGATTCCGTGGCTCTCGGCGAGCGATGACACGACCGCGCGGGCGAAGGCGATGTCATCGACGTTCTCGCGCCGGGCGGGAAAGGAACTCTGGGCCCGGGCGTCGTTCCAATTGCTCCGGTATCCGTCGAGGTAGGCGACGACGACGCGGCCCTCCGCAGCCAGAGTATCGAGCGAGTGACCCGTGAAACGCCGGTGGCTCTCGCCGGTCTGCTTCGACCCGTGGAAGACGAGGAGAATAGGTCGTTTCGCCGGTCCGTCGGCGTCGCCGACCACGACGAAGGTCCGGGTCCGGCCGCCGGCCTCGACACGCGCGTTCATGATTCCCTCCCGCCCCGCGGCCCTCTGCCCGGTGGCGTGGGAGAGCGTATAGATTGACATCGTGTCAAGGTCAAGGTGGGGTTCATGAGGATCGGCGAGGTCAGTCGGCGCAGCGGCGTGAGCCCGCGCTCCCTGCGGTACTACGAGCAGCTCGGACTCATCGCCTCCGAGCGCGAGTCCAACGGCTACCGCCGCTACGACCAGGTCGCGGTCGAGCGGGCGATCGTCATCCACATGCTGTTCGGAATGGACTTCCCGCGCGAGATCGTGACGTCGGTGCTCGCGTGCACGGGCGATGCGCCGGCCGAGGCCCACGACGCGCTGTATGCGCAGCTCGATCGGGTCCGCGCCGACCTGGGCGAGCGCATCGAGACGCTCGTGGCGACGCGGAGTCGCATCGACGAGTTCCTCGCGGAGCGCGCCTCGAGCGCCGCGGCCTGACGAGCGACTCAGCCCACGCGGTCGGCGAGCAGCGCGACGCGGCGCCCCGCGACGCGCGTCATGAGCAGCGTCGCCGATTCGTCGCCGCGCAGCGACAGGCGCGTCCGCAGCACGGCGGGGTCGACGTCCACGCCGCGCTTCTTGATCTCGAGCGTTCCGATGTGGCGTTCCCGCAGCGCCCGGGCGAGCTTCTTCGTGTCCGCGGGCAGCTCCTCGCGCACGCGGAACGACGAGACGAAGGGGCTCGTGAGCGCCGCGTCCGAGGTCAGGTAGGCGATGCCCGGCGCGAGCATCCCGGCATCCAGGGAACGAGCGACCTCCCCGATGAGCCGCGCGCGGATCACGGCGCCGTCGGGTTCGTGCACGAAGGCGCCGAGCTCGCGCGGTTCGGCATCGGGGGCGTCGGCCGGGGCCGTCAGCTCCCAGGCATCGTCGCCGCGCACGACGAGCGCGGCGCGGCGGATGCCCTCCCGCGCCAGACTTCCCGCCCACAGGACCAGCTCGATCGTGGAGCCGTCGGCGCTGATCCACTGCGCCTCGACATCGTCCGGGATCAGCTCGCGGTCGAACGCTGGTCCGAGCTTCACTCCGCCCGGACGCTCCTGCAGCAGCCCGAAGACCCAGTCCAGCGACGGCGACCACTGGTCGGCCGATACGCGCCGCGTCTCGCCGTGCCCGGCGGTGCGCCGTGCGGGGTCGAGCCACACGGCATCCGCTCCGCCGAGGTCGGCATCCTCCGCGCGCCCGTGCGCCACGGTGACGGCGTCGCCGAAGGGCGCGAGGTTGTACGCGGCGATCGCGGCCGTGACCTCGTCGGCGTCGACGGCGTGCACGCGGATGCCGAGTCCCGCGAGGCCCAGAGCATCGCCGCCGATCCCGCAGCCGAGGTCGGCCACCGACGTGACGCGCGCGGCACGGAAGCGTCCCGCATGCCGCGCCGCGATCGACAGCCGCGTCGCCTGTTCCAGCCCTGCGCGCGTGAAGAGCATGCGGTCGGCGAACGGTCCGAACTTCGCACCGGCCTTGACGCGGAGCCGGGCCTGGCCGACGACGGCGGCGACGAGATCGGGGGAGTGGCCGGCGGCGCGCAACCGCGACACCGCGCGCGCGGCTTCGTCGGTCGTGGTGAGCGGGCCCACCTCGTCGAGCAGGGTCAGCCCGGCGGGGGTGAGCAGGGCGGTCAGCTCGGCGATCTCCACCGGGCCAGCCTAGGTGCCGAAAGTGTTGGCACTCGCGTTGCGTGAGTGCCAGCGCTTCTCTACACTCGGATTAGCACTCTCCCCGCGTGAGTGCTGACAAGTCTTCTGTAACGAGAAAGAAGAGGTAGACCGTGTCGGTTTCCATCAAGCCGCTCGAGGACCGCATCGTCATCAAGCAGGTCGAGGCTGAGCAGACCACCGCGAGTGGTCTCGTCATCCCCGACACCGCCAAGGAGAAGCCGCAGGAGGGCGAGGTCGTCGCCGTCGGTCCCGGCCGTATCGACGACAACGGCAACCGTGTCCCCCTCGACGTCACCGTCGGCGACCGCGTTCTGTACAGCAAGTACGGCGGCACCGAGGTCAAGTTCGGCGCCGAGGAGTACCTCGTGCTCTCGGCCCGCGACGTCCTCGCGGTCGTCGTTCGCTGATCGCTTCGCGAATTCCTCGAAACCCCGGATGCCTCGGCATCCGGGGTTTTCGTTTGCCCGCTTACGCCCCGTGACCCGCCGCCCGGCCGGGACGCGCGCTCCCGAATACGCTGGAGGGATGACCGCGAATCTGGCCGCGCGCCTGAGTGAGACGCTCCCCGCCGGACGCATCATCGACGACCCGGCTCTCGTCGCGGCGCAGGCGACCGACTCGTCGCGGCACCCGGCTCCGCGCGCCGCTCTGGTCGTGCGGCCGCGCAGCGCCGAAGAGGTCGCCGCCGTGCTCCGCGTGGCGAACGAGACCGGGACCCCCGTGATCCCGCAGGGTGCGCGCACGGGCCTCGTCGGCGGATCCGCCGCGATCGAGGGCGCGATCCTCCTCGACCTCACCTCGATGGATGCCATCCTCGCCATCGACGTCGCCGAGGGCACCGCGGTGGTGCAGCCGGGGGTCATCGTCGCCGATCTGCAGCGCGCCGCCGCGGCCCGCGGGCTCTTCTACGCGCCGGATCCGGCTTCGGCCGAATGGGCCACGATCGGCGGGACGATCGCGACGAACGCCGGCGGCATGCGCTGCATCCGGTACGGGGTGACCCGGGATGCCGTCCTGTCGCTGCAGGTGGTCCTGGCCGACGGCTCGATCGAGCGCACGCGACCCGCGACCGTGAAGGGCGTCGCGGGGCTCGACCTGACGAGCCTCGTCGTGGGCTCCGAGGGAACGCTGGCCGTGATCACGGAGGCGACGCTCCGTCTCCTCCCCGCACCGGGCCCGGCCCGCGGTGTCCTGGGGCTGTTCCCCTCGACCGCCGCAGCGCTCGCCGCCGCGGCCGCGATCACCTCCGGCTCGCGTCTCCCGTCGACGCTCGAGTTCCTCGACGACACCGCGCTGCGCGGCATCCGGATCGCCCGTCCCGAGATCCCTCTCGACCCGGACGCGCGTTCCTGGCTGCTCGCGGTCACCGACTCCCTCGAGGGCGCGGACCACGATCTCGATCACTTCTCCGCGGTGTTCGCGGATCACGGCGCGCTGTCGGTCACCCGTGCCGACGACGAGGAGCGGCTCGACGACCTCCTCGCCGCCCGCCGCGCGCTGAACCCCGGACTGCAGGTGCTGTGGGGGGATGCCACGCACGGCGACCTCGCCGTCCCGCGGTCGCGGCTCGCCGAGTTCGCGAGCGAGGCCGAGCGCATCGGCCGCGAAACGGGTGCCGAGATCAGCCTCGCCGGGCACGTCGGGGACGGCAACCTCCACCCCACGGTCGTCTACGACGGGTCCGACCCGGTCGCGACGGAGGCCGCCCATCGCGCCGCCGCCGAACTCCTGCGGCTCGCGCAGAGCCTCGGCGGCACGGTCGCGGGGGAGCACGGCGTCGGTACCCTCAAGCTCGACGACGTGGACGGTGAGCTGTCCGCGCGGCTGCGGGCCCTGCAGCGCGAGATCAAGCGCGTCTTCGACCCCCGCGGCATCCTGAACCCGGGGCGGAAGCTCTAGACCGCCGAGCGTGCGCCGGACGAGAACGCCGCGAGGCGCTCGATCAGTTCGTCCAGCGTCGCGTCGTCCACGACGAGTCCGAGGCGCACGTGCCCGCGTCCACCCACGCCGAAGCCGTCGCCGGGGGCGATCCCGACCCGCGCTTCCTCCCGGAGCCGCTGCGCGAAGGCGACGGCATCCGTTCCCTCGGGCAGGCGCACCCACACGAAGAACGTTCCACGCGGCTCGATGACCTCCCAGCCGATGCGGCGGAGGCCCGCGACGACGAGGTCGCGGCGCCGGCGGTAGACCCCGACCAGCTCGTCGGCGGCGGACTGGTCGCCGAGCAGTGCCTCGGCTGCGGCTTCCTGCGTGGCGCCGAACATGGTGCTGAACGCGTGGGCCTGGTACCGGCGCATCGCCGAGATGAGCGACGCGTTCCCGGCGGCGAAGCCCACGCGCCACCCCGCCATGCTGTACGTCTTCGACAGCGTCTGGACCTCGACCGTGCGACCCTCGGCGCCGTCGACCGCGAGGGCGGACAGCGGGCGCTCGCCGAAGCCCAGGGACGCGTACGCGAAGTCGTGCACGAGCGCCGCTCCCACCCGCTCGGCGAAGCCGATCGCGGCCGTGAACGTTGCCGGCGTCGCCAACGCGCCCGTGGGGTTGTTCGGGTAGTTGAGCAGGACGAGGCGCGCCGCGTCGACGTGATCGAGCGCCGCGAAGTCGGGCTGGTAGTCGGGCTCGGTCAGCGGGAGCGCCTCCGCGCGCGCCTGCGCGAGGTCGACCGCCGAGGTGTACAGCGGATACCCCGGGTCGGGGAGCACGACGGTCGCACCGGGGTCGGCGAGCCCCAGCACCGCGGCCATCAGCGCCTCGTGCGAGCCGTGGAAGATCCCCACCTGCGTGTCGGGGTCGAGCTCGACCGCGTGATCGTCGCGATAGCGCTGCGCGACGCCCTCGCGCAGCGACCGGCGTCCCGCGTACGACGGATACCGATGGTTCGCGGGTTCCGCGACGAAGCCCTGCATCGCGTGCACGATGCGCTCCGGCGTCGGGAGGTCGGGGTTGCCCTTCGACACATCGATGAACCGCGGCCCCGGCAGCGCCGCGAGCCGGGCGTTCTCGGCATCCATCGCTCCCCAGAAGTTCGGGGGCAGGGCCGCCACCCGGGCGGCCGGCGCGAAGTCGACCACTATCACCGCCTCCGGAAGCGACGCGCGAGCGTCGACCCGATCGCCTGGATGCCTTGCACCAGCACGATCAGCATGAGGCACGTCACGATCATCGCGACGCCGTCGTACCGCTGGTAGCCGTACGACATGGCGAGGTCACCGAGGCCTCCCGCGCCGACGATGCCGGCCATGGCGGTCGCGTCGATGAGCCCGACGGTGGCGATGGTGATCGCGAGGATCAGCGAACCGCGCGCCTCGGGCAGGAGGAACCGCCAGAAGATCTGCAGCGGCGACGCCCCCATCGAACGGGCCGCTTCGACGACGCCCGCGGGCACCTCGAGGAGGGAGTTCTCGACGAGCCGCCCGATGTAGGGGGAGATCATGACCGTGAGGGGAACGATCGCGGCCCAGACGCCGATGCTCGTTCCGACGAGCAGGCGCGTGAACGGCAGGATCGCCACGAGCAGGATGATGAACGGCAGCGACCGGATCAGGTTGACCACGGTGCTGAGCACGACGTTGACCGGGGTGTTCTGCAGCACGCCGCCCCGGCGGGTGAGCGCGAGGATCGCGCCCAGGACGACGCCGAGGATCGACCCGATGACGAGGGAGACGCCGAGCATCTGCAGCGTCTCGCCGAGCGCGCGCAGGTACATCTCGGGGGTGACGAGCGTCCACTTGCCGTTCACGCCGTGACCTCCTCGAGCTCGACGACCCGCTCCGAGAGGTAGCGGCGCGCCTCGCGCATCTTCTCCGGGGTGCCGGTGACCTTGATGATCAGCTGGCCCACGGTGTGCTCCTGGATCTGGGTCATGTCGGCGTGGAGCATGTTCACGTCGACCCCGACATCGCGGATCAGGCCCGTGATCAGGGGCTGCTCGACCTCGGCATCCAGGAGGAGCATCCGCCAGAGACCCTCGCCGCCGAGCTGGTCGACGACCCGGCGGGGGAGCCCGCGCGGGACGATCGTGTCGACGAAATCGCGGGTCGCGTCAGCGCGGGGGCGCACGAAGGTGTCGAGCACGGTGCCGTGTTCCACGACCTCGCCGCCGGCCATGACGGCGACCTCGTGCGCGAGGTCCTTGATGACGTCCATCTCGTGGGTGACCACGAGGATCGTCGTGCCGTATTCGCGGTTGATGCGGCGCAACAGGTCGAGGATCTGCGCGGTCGTGGCGGGATCGAGCGCGCTCGTCGACTCGTCCGAGAGCAGGATCTTGGGGTTGCGGGCGAGCGCCCGCGCGATGCCGACGCGCTGCTTCTGTCCACCCGACAGGTCGCCGGGGTGGCTCGCGGCCTTGTCGGTCAGCCCGACGAAGTCGAGCACCTCGTCGGCGCGACGGCGGGCATCCGCCGGCGAGACGCCGTCGAGCCGCAGGGGGAGGGCGACGTTGTCGCGCGCCGAGAGGGTCTCGAGCAGGTTGAACTGCTGGAAGATCATGCCGGTGTTCTTCTGCGCGGCGCGCAGCGCGCGCCCGCGGAGCGACGAGATGTCGATGTCGTCGACGAGCACGCGTCCCGACGTCGGCTTCTCCAGGCCGTTGACCGTGCGGATGAGCGTGGACTTCCCCGCACCGCTGTATCCGATGACGCCGAAGATCGTTCCGGGGGCGACCTGAAGCGAGACATCCCGGAGGGCCGTCGTGGTGACGGCCCCCCGGGCGTAGCTCTTGGTCACCGCGTCGAAGACGATGCCTCCGCCCGCGGTGCCGCTCACTCGAACCAGGCCGGGAGCTGGTAGCCGGAGTAGTCGGGGGTGGACTTCACGTAGTCGATGAACTCCTGCGACTCGTACGCCGCCTTGATGGCCTGCGCCCACGGGGTGTCGACGTCGACCGAGCGCACCGCGACGACGTTGGAGAACTGCACGGGCTGGTTCTCGACGGCGAGGGCCTTGCCGTAGTCGAGGCCGCCCGAGACGATGAAGTTGCCCTGGATGGTGGCGTAGTCCACGTCCTGGAGCGCCGGGACCTGCTGTGCGTTCTCGATGGGCGTGATCTTCAGGTTCTTGGGGTTCGACGTGATGATCGACAGGTCGGCGGTGTTGGGGTCGTCGACGTCGGCGAAGTCGATCCAGCCCACGTCGCGGAGGATCAGCAGGCCGCGGTACAGGTTGGCGGGAGAGTTCGGCACGGTGACGGTCGAGCCGTCGGCCACGTCGGCGAGCGAGGTCTTCTTGCCGCCGAACAGCGCCATGCGCGGCGTCGGCACCTGCACGAGGGCGGCGTTGTCGATGTTCTCCTGCTTGTTGACGAAGTTCATGTAGACGGGGTGCTGCATGATGTTCGCGTCGATCTCGCCCGTGTTGACGGCCACGTTGACCGTGATGCCGTCGGTGAAGTCGACGGGCTCGATGCTGTAGCCCTCCTTCTCGAGGATGGGCTGGATTCCGCCCTGGAACATCTCCTTGTAGGGGCCGGGGTTGAAGCCGATCTTGATGTCCGTCTTGTCGGTCGACGCCTCGGTCGACGCGGGGCTGGACGTAGCGCCGCACGCGGTGAGACTCACGGCGAGCAGGGTCGCGGCCAGGGCGGCCGCTGCGGTACGGGCGATACTCATGGATCCTCCGGGACTCGGATGGTGCAGGACGGTGCTGCGCGATGCTGCGCGAGAGGTGGGGGGATGTCGACACAGGCGACGGGCCGACGCTATCCAGCGCGTCCGACTTCTCACGAAACGTGGTGTCACACGGGGCAACAGTTCACCCGTGGATGCCACCTCCGTCCGAGTGGCGTCTCTTGGCGCGGAATACAGGGTCTCCGGCAGAACCGCGACGCGGGGCGCACCTAGGCTGAGGAGGTGACCCCCGCCCCGCCTCCCGCCTCCGGAGCCGTCCGCGGCGGACTCTTCGCCTTCGGCGCGTACCTCCTGTGGGGCGTGCTCCCGCTGTACTTCCTGCAGCTGGATCCCACCACGCCGTGGGAGATCGTCGCGTGGCGCATCGCGCTGTCCTTCGTGTTCTGCCTCATCCTGCTCACGGTGCTGCGGGCGTGGCATCCGTTCCTGGCGATCCTGCGCCAGCCCCGGCTGCTGCTCCTCACGGCGGCGGCCGGCGTGCTGATCTACGTCAACTGGCAGACGTACGTCCTGGGCGCGCTGACGGGACACGTGATCGAAACGAGCCTCGGCTACTTCATCAACCCGATCGTCACGGTCCTGCTGGGCGTGACCGTGCTGCGGGAGCGTCTGCGCCCGGTGCAGTGGGTCGCGATCGGTCTCGCGGTCGGCGCGGTCCTGGTGATCGTCGTCGGGTACGGAAGCTTCCCGTGGATCGCGCTCACCCTCGCCCTCTCGTTCGGCGTCTACGGCCTGGTGAAGAAGCAGATCGGCCCGTCCGTGGATGCCGTGAGCGGACTGACCCTCGAGTCGATGTGGCTCCTGCCGGTCGCCATCGTGCAGCTGGCGATCGTCGGGATCACGTCCGGGCTGACGATGGGCGCCCACGGACCCCTGCACACGACGCTGCTCCTCGCCGCCGGCGCCGTCACGGCGATCCCGCTCCTGCTCTTCGCCGCGGGCGCGCGTCGTGCGCCCTTGACGGTGATGGGGCTCATCCAGTTCGTCGCCCCGATCATCCAGTTCGGCATCGGCGTGTGGGTCCTCCACGAGCCGATGACCGTCGAGCGGTGGATCGGATTCGGGCTCGTCTGGCTCGCGCTCGTCGTGCTGAGCGCGGACTCGCTGGTCGCCGCCCGAGGGCGCCGCCTGGCGGTCTCGGACGTCGCGGAACCGGTTTAGTCGCGGCGCGCGTCACGGCGGACGATCCGGCCGTTGCGACGGACGATTTCCACGCAACGGACGTGCTCTTCATAACGATTTCGGCGCAGTCGTCCAGCGAAAACACATTCGTAACACATGCCGGTTAGGTTCGAGCCACTTGCGTGGCGTGGCCGCGCTTCATCATCGAAAGGACGAGCCAGATGGTTCAATCCAAGAAGGCGTGGTTCGCCGTCGCAGCGCTGGCTGCAGCAGCCACCCTCACGCTCGCCGGCTGTGGCGGCGGGAGCAGTGACGCCGGATCCTCGGAGTCGGCCGCACCCGCGGGCAGCTACACGAGCCAGGACTGCGCGAGCGACGCCACGAGCGCGACGACCCTCAAGGTCGGCACGATCCTGCCGCAGACCGGCACGCTCGCCTTCCTCGGCCCGCCCGAGATCGCCGGCGTCGGCCTCGCCGTCAGCGACATCGTCGAGGCGGGGGACTCGGCCTGCACGTTCTGGACCGACTCGGGTGACTCCACCGACATGGCGGTCTCCTCGGCCTCCGCCGACAAGCTCATCGACGCCAAGGTGTCGGTCGCGATCGGTGCCGCGTCCTCCTCGGTCTCGCTGAACGTCGTCGACAAGCTCGCGGCCGCGCCGATCGTCCAGATCTCGCCCGCCAACACGTCGGCCGAACTGTCCGGCAAGTCTCCGTTCTACTTCCGCACCGCTCCGCCGGACACCGTGCAGGGCTCGGCGCTCGGTCAGCTCATCGTCGGTGACGGCCACCAGAACGTCGCCTTCCTCGTCTTCCAACGACGCGTACGGCACGGGTCTCCGTGACGTCATCCAGAAGACGGTCGAAGAGGCCGGCGGCACGGTGACGTACGGCGGCACCGGCAAGGGCCAGGAGTTCCCGCCCGGACAGACCACGTTCTCGTCCGAGGTCACCGCGGCCATCGCCTCCAAGCCCGACGCCATCGTCGTCATCGCGTTCGACGAGACCAAGGCCATCGTTCCCGAACTCGTTTCGCAGAGCTGGGACATGAAGTCGACGTACTACACCGACGGCAACACGTCGGACTACTCGAAGGTGTTCGACAAGGGCACGCTCGAGGGCGCGAAGGGCACCATCCCCGGTGCCAACGCGGCTGACGACTTCAAGAAGCGTCTCTCCGACTGGCACCAGAGCGTCGAGGGCTCGGCCCTGTCCGACTACTCGTACGGTGCGGAGTCCTACGACGCGACCATCCTCGCGGCCCTCGCGGCCAAGAAGGGCGGCGCGACCGACCCGACGACCATCCAGAAGAACCTGGCTGCCGTCTCGGGTGCCTCCGGCGGCACCGAGTGCACCACGTACAAGGAGTGCGCGGACCTGATCGCCAAGGGCGACAGCATCCAGTACAAGGGTGTCTCCGGCGTCGGCCCGTTCAACGCGAAGAACGACCCGTCGAGCGCCTTCATCGGCATCTACGACTTCGACGCCGACAACAAGCCCGTGTGGAAGAGCGCGGTCGAGGGTAAGTCCTAAGCACCCTCGCTTCACGCCGATGGGGCGGTCCCGGTTCGCCGGGGCCGCCCTTTCGCGTGCCCGGTGGGGCGTGTGCCCGTGCAGGGGCACCGGGGGAGTGGCATCCATCCTGCCCAGGCACCGGGGGAGTGGCATCCATCCCTCCTGCCGAACGACGATGCCCCCGGCCGGAGCCGGGGGCATCGAACGAGCGAGGCGCGGGTCAGGCAGCGCCCTCGACGTCGGTCGCGAGCGTGCCGAGGTACAGCTGGATCACCTTGGGGTCGTTCGCGAGCTCGCGGCCCCCGTGCCCGTGTAGGCGTCCTTCCCCTGGTCGAGGACGTACGCGCGGTCGCAGATCTGCAGGCAGCGACGGGCGTTCTGCTCGACCATGATCACCGAGACGCCGGCCTTGTTGATGCGGCGCGTGCGGATGAACGTCTCGTCCTGGCGGACGGGGGAGAGTCCGGCCGACGGCTCGTCGAGCAGCAGCACGGACGGGTCCATCATGAGGGCGCGGGCCATCGCGACGGACTGGCGCTCGCCGCCCGAGAGCGAACCCGCGCGCTGACCACGACGGTCGGCGAGCACGGGGAAGATTTCGAAGATGCGCTCCAGCTGCGTCTGGAACTCCCGCGGCTTCTGGTAGATGCCCATCTGGAGGTTCTCTTCGATCGTCAGCGACGGGAAGACGTTGTTCGTCTGCGGGACGAATCCGACGCCCTGCTTCACGAGACGGTTCGGCTTCCAGCCGGTGATGTCCGTGCCCTTCAGCGACACCGAACCCTGACGGATCGACACCTGGCCGAACACCGCCTTGAGGAACGTCGACTTGCCGGCGCCGTTGGGGCCGATGATGCCGATGAGCTCACCGGGGTGGGCGACGATGTTGACGCCGTTGAGGATGTTGATGCCGGGCAGGTACCCGGCGTGCAGGTCCTTGGCGACGAGAACCGGCTGCGATTCGGTGGGCGTGCTCACGAGCGCGTCTCCTTTCCGAGAGCCTCGTCGACGCGAGCCTCCTCTTTGGCGTCTTCCTCGGCGGCTTCCTCCGCGAGGGCGATCGCCGTCGTGTCCGAGAGCAGGGCGTCGTCGCCGAGGTCGGTGTCGTGGTGGGCGCCGAGATAGGCGTCCACCACGGCCTGCTGCGACATGACCTCGCCGGCCGTGCCTTCCGCCACGATCGTGCCCTGGGCCATCACGACGACCCAGTCCGAGATGTGGCGGACCATGTGCATGTCGTGCTCGACGAACAGGACGGTGGTGCCGTCGTCGCGCAGGGCCTGGATGTGTCCGAGGAGCGACTGCGTGAGCGCGGGGTTCACGCCGGCCATCGGCTCGTCGAGCATGATCATCTTCGGGTCGCTCATGAGCGCGCGCGCCATCTCGAGGAGCTTCTTCTGGCCGCCCGAGAGCGAACCGGCGAGATCCTCGCGCTTCTCGTAGAGCTTGAAGCGCTGCAGGAGTTCCTCCGCCTTCGCGGTGATCTCCTGCTCGCGGGCCTTCCACAGCGGGCGGATGAGCGCGACCGCCATGTTCTCGCCCGGCTGGCTGTTCGCTCCGAGCAGCATGTTCTCCATCACCGTCATGCGCGAGAGCGCCTTGGTGAGCTGGAACGTGCGGACCATGCCGAGTCGCGCGACCTTGGATGCCGCGGTGTCGCCGAGCGTCCGACCGTCGAACGACCACCGCGCGACGCGGTCGGCCGGCGGGCCGCCGATGAGGCGACGGGCCGACGTGGGCTTGTCGAACCCGGTGATGAGGTTGAAGAACGTCGTCTTCCCCGCACCGTTCGGGCCGATGAGGGCCGTGATGCCGCCGCGCTGCACCTCGAGGTGCTCGACGTCGACGGCGGTCATGCCACCGAAACGGCGGACGATGTTGTCCACGACGAGGATGGGGTCGGGCTTGGCGGCACCCGGTTCCTGCGGGACCCCGGAGAACGCGGCGCGCGTCCGGATGGTCGCCTCGGTCGGCTCAGACATTGAAGCTCAGCTCCTTCTTGTTACCGAGGATGCCCTGCGGTCGGAAGATCACCAGCAGCATGAGCGCGATACCGATGAGGATCCAGGAGAACTGCTCGGTCTGCTGTCCCGACCAGACGCCCTCGGGGACGATCAGGCGCGTGATGCCCTGGATGAAGATGCGGACGACGAAGAACAGGATGGCTCCGAGAACGGGCCCGAAGATCGTCGCGGCTCCACCGAGGAGCAGTGCCGTCCAGATGAAGAACGTCATCGATCGTCCGAGGGCGTCGGGCTGGACCGAGCTCGGGATGACGTAGATCACGCCGGCGATGCCACCGATGAGGCCACCGAGGATCAGCGCCTGCATCTTGAACGAGAACGCGCTCTTGCCGAGGCTGCGGACGGCATCCTCGTCCTCGCGGATGCCCTTGAGGACGCGGCCCCACGGGCTGCGGATCAGCAGCCACACCAGGAGCAGCAGGACGGCCACGACCGCCCAGGCGACGGCCCGGACCCACCAGCCGCTGACGCCGGTGTTGTCGTAGGTCCACCACAGGATGGTGGTCTGCCCGTCGCCGAAGAACGAGAGTCCGTTGAACGGGTCGCGGTACCGGTCGCCCGGGATGCCGTTGCTGCCGTTCGTGATCGGTCCGAGCACGCTCGAGCGCCCGACCATGCGGATGATCTCGGCGGCCGAGATGGTCACGATGGCGAGGTAGTCGCCGCGGAGCTTCAGCGTCGGAACACCGAGGATGAAGCTGTAGATCAGCACCACCACGAGGGCGATGATCAGCGCGGGGACGAAGCCCAGCCCGGCCTGGACCGACACGGCGAAGCCGTACGCGCCGAGGAGCATGAAGCCCGCCTGGCCCATGTTGAGCAGGCCCGTGTACCCGAAGTGGATGTTGAGGCCGATCGCGGCGATGGCGAGTGCGGCGGTCGTGGGCGCGATGGCCGTCGAGGCCATCTCGCGGAGAAGATCGAGGAAGATCATGGGTCAGCCCACCCGTTCCTTGCGTCCGAAGAGTCCCTGCGGTCTCACCAGCAGCAGCAGGATGAGAAGGACGAGTGCCGTGGCGTACTTGAAGTCGCCCGGCAGCCAGATGTTCGTGAGTTCCACCGTCATGCCGATGATGAGCGCACCGAAGAGCGCGCCGAACGCGGTGCCGAGGCCACCGAGCGTGACGGCCGAGAAGAGGAGCAGCAGCAGCTGCATGCCCGTCATCCAGTTGACGCCGTTCAGGACCAGGCCGAGCAGGATGCCGGAGAGGCCGGCGAGGGCTGCGGCGGTGGTCCAGATGAGCCGGACGACGCCGTCGACGTTGATGCCCGAGGCGGCAGCGAGGGCCGGGTTGTCGCTCACGGCGCGGGTGGCGCGGCCGACGCGGGTCTTCAGCAGGAACAGGCCCACGCCGATGAGGACGACGACCGAGATACCCATCGACACGAGCGAGTCCACGCTCAGGCTCACCGGGCCCAGGCGCACCGGCACGGGGTTGGCCGTGATGATGCGGACCGTGGAGGCGCCGATGAAGAACTGGAAGGTGTACTGCAGGGCGAGCGACATGCCGATCGTGACGATCATCAGCTGCGTGAGGCTGAGCCGTCGCTTGCGCAGGGGTCTCCAGATCCCGACGTCCTGGAAGTAGCCGAACGCCGCGCAGATGGCGACGACGATGATGCCCGCGACGAAGATGTTGAGGCCCAGGACGTTCGCGAACAGGTACGCGAGGAGGCCGCCGAGGGTGACGAGCTCGCCGTGCGCGAAGTTGGAGATCCCGGTCGTGCCGTAGATGAGCGAGAGGCCGACCGCGGCGAGGGCGAGCAGAAGGCCGAGACGGAGGCCGGAAGCGGCCTGCTGGGCGAGACGACCCCAGTCGAAGCCGCCGGCGCTGGCCGTGTCGGTGCCGGCGGCCGCGTCGCCGCTGCCGCCCGCGCTGCCGTTCAGACCGATGAGGACAGCGGTCTGAGAGCCGAGGTTGAGCGTGCGCACCGAGGGGTCGGTGGAGCGCAGGGTGACGCCGTCGGGGAGCGTCTCGGGGTCGACGGAGACCGAGTAGTCGCCCGGCTCGCTGAAGCCGATGGACCACTTGCCGCTGTCGTCGGTCGTGGCCGAGGCGGTTCCGCCCGGACCGGTCGCTGTCACAGTGACGCCGCCGCCGGCGGCCGCCAGGGTGCCGTTGAGGCATCCCGTGGTCGGGCTCGGCGTGCAGACTTCGGTCTGGGTGGTCACCGGCGCAGTGGTCGCGGCGAACGCCGGACCGGCCGACAGAGTGGCGCCCAACAGCATGGCGAGCGCTGCGGCGCAGAACGCCCAGATCAAGGCCATGCGAGGTAGGGTCCGCGATCGTGTCGCGGTGGGAGAGGAATGACCCACGGAGTCTCCAGTTCGGCAGCGCTGACGATGTCGTTCTCGTCAGCTTCGACGGTCGACGCTACGAGCGTAATGTGTCGTTCGTGTTTCGGCTCGTCGCCGTTACCGAACGGCATCGTGGCGATCCTTCTGTCGAAACGCATTCTCGGGAATGATCCGGCCCCTCTCGGCGCTTAGAATTCCAGGCGGAGCGCTTCGCGCGCACCGGCCGACGTCGTCCCCTTTCGAGCAGGCGCCGCGCGCGCAGGAGGATCCATGGAGCAGCACGACCCCTTCGGTTTCGTCGGATTGACGTACGACGACGTCCTCCTTCTGCCCGGGCACACCGACGTCATCCCCAGCGAGGCCGACACGTCGTCGCGACTCACCCGCCGGATCACCGTCGCCACCCCGCTGCTCTCGTCGGCGATGGACACCGTGACCGAGGCCCGCATGGCGATCGCGATCGCCCGCCAGGGCGGGATCGGCATCGTGCACCGCAACCTCTCGATCGAGGACCAGGCCGCGATCGTCGACCAGGTCAAGCGCAGCGAGTCCGGCATGGTGTCGAACCCCATCACCACGACTCCGGATGCCACGGTGGCCGAGGTCGACGCGATGTGCGCGCAGTACCGCATCTCGGGTCTGCCGGTCATCGACGAGGACGGCGTCCTCGTGGGCATCATCACCAACCGCGACATGCGCTTCGTGTCGGGCTTCGAGCGCCAGACGACCAAGGTCAAGGACGTGATGACGAGCGAGGGTCTCATCACCGGGCCGGTCGGCATCCACGCGAACGACGTCATCGCGACCTTCGCCAAGCACCGCGTCGAGAAGCTGCCCCTCGTGGACGAGGACGGCAAGCTCGCGGGGCTCATCACCATCAAGGACTTCGACAAGAGCGAGAAGTACCCGCTCGCCACCAAGGACGAGCAGGGCCGTCTGCGCGTCGGCGCCGCGATCGGCTTCTTCGGCGATGCGTGGCAGCGTGCCGAGGCGCTCCGCGACGCGGGCGTCGACGTCCTCGTCGTCGACACGGCCAACGGTCAGTCCGCGGGCGTCATCGACATCGTGCGCCGCCTCAAGGCCGATCCGACCTTCGATCACGTCGACGTGATCGGCGGCAACGTCGCGACCCGCGAGGGCGCGCAGGCGCTCATCGACGCGGGCGTGGATGCCGTGAAGGTCGGCGTGGGTCCGGGCTCGATCTGCACGACCCGCGTCGTCGCCGGTGTCGGCGTGCCGCAGATCACCGCGATCTACGAGGCGTCGCTGGCCGCCATCCCGGCCGGTGTCCCGGTGATCGCCGACGGCGGTCTCCAGTACTCGGGCGACATCGCCAAGGCGCTGGTCGCCGGTGCCGACACCGTGATGCTCGGTTCGCTCCTCGCCGGCACCGACGAGTCGCCGGGCGAGATCGTCTTCCAGGGCGGTAAGCAGTTCAAGCAGTATCGCGGCATGGGTTCGCTCGGCGCTCTGCAGACCCGCGGCAAGAAGACCTCGTACTCGAAGGACCGCTACTTCCAGGCCGACGTCCCGAGCGACGACAAGCTCATCCCCGAGGGCATCGAGGGCCAGGTCCCCTACCGCGGGCCCGTGTCCGCGGTGGCCTACCAGCTCATCGGCGGCCTGCGTCAGTCGATGTTCTACGTCGGCGCGCGCACGGTCGAGGAGCTGAAGGCCAAGGGCAAGTTCGTCCGCATCACCTCGGCGGGCCTGAAGGAGTCGCACCCGCACGACGTGCAGATCGTCGTCGAGGCGCCGAACTACAAGAAGTAATCCTGATTTCGAAGGGCCGGGCGAGCGATCGCCCGGCCCTTCGGCGTTCCCGGGTGCGCGGCTACGCTGTGCGCATGATCCGACGCGAGCGGCATCCCTCGGTCACGGTCTCGGCTCGACGCACCGAGGCGTACACGGATGGCGTCTTCGCGATCGCGGCGACGCTGCTCGTCCTGGACCTCACGTCGCAGTCGCTCGGCGAGGTGGGATCGGATGCCGATCTCGCCCGCGCCCTGCGCGACATGCTGCATCCGGTCTTCTCGTTCGTGATCAGCTTCCTGGTGCTCTGCATCATGTGGATGACGCACGTGCGACAGTTCGAGTGGATCGTCCGGATCGACAACGCCGGCATGTGGATCAACAACCTGCGCCTCCTGCTGGTCGTCCTCGTTCCCTTCACGACCTCGCTGGACACCGACTACTCCGCCTACCTGCTCGGGCGCGTCCTGCTGCCGGTGAACTTCTTCCTGGCGATCCTCGTGGGCTGGCTCCAGTGGACCTGGGCCCTCCGATCGGGTGCGATCCCTGACCTCTCGCGCGACGACGCGAGACGCCTGGGACGCGCGGCCCTCAGCGCCGTCATCATCAGCGGGCTCGCGGTCGCCGTGAGCCCCCTGGTGGGTTCGGCGGGTTTTCTGCTGTTCTTCCTCGACGGGCCGTTGACGCGGCTGCTCCGAGGGGCGGACGCGCCGACCGATCCCGTCGCTGCGCGCGCGACGCCCCTGGGGGGACCCGGGGCGTCGGACGGGGCGGACCCGCGAGAGGGCTGAGCGACGGGTTCAGTGGGCCAGGGAGGGTTCCGCCGGCACCGCCTCCGCCTCGACGGCGGGGCGCGGTGACCGGCCGGCGGGCAGGAGGAGGGCGAGGCCCGCGGCGACCAGCAGCACGGCCGAGCCGACGAAGATCGCGGGGCGGGCGGCATCCACGTAGAGATCCGGGACCAGCTGGCCGCCGGCGCCGACGAAGATCGCCGTCATCACCGCGGTTCCCAGGGCCAGCCCGATCTCGCGCACCGTCGAGTTCACGCCCGACGCCTTCGCGTGGTCGACGACATCGAGCGTCGCGAGCAGGGCGGTCGCGGACGGGGCGAACACGAGGCCCATGCCGACACCCGCGAACACGAACGGGGGAACCAGCGTCGCGTACTCGACGTCGGCCGACATCGTGAGGGCGATCCAGCCGAGGGCGATGGCCTGCAGCAGGAGCCCCGCGATCATCAGCGGACGCGTGCCGACCCGCGGCGCGAAGATCCCCGCGAGGGGAGCGACGACCATGGGGGCGAGCGTCCACGGAGTGGTCTGCAGCGCCGCTTCGAACGGGCTCGACCCCTGGACCACCTGCAGGAACTGGATGAGGAGGAACACTGCGCCGAAGGTGCCGAAGCTGAAGGCGAATCCGACGACGTTCGTGACCGAGAACGATCGATCGCGGAAGAGCCGCAGCGGGACGAGCGGCGACCGGGTCCGCAACTGCCACCCCAGGAATGCGATCACGAGCAGCGAGCCGAGCACGAGCTCCGTGACGACGGATGCCGAGCCCCATCCGTCGTCGTTCCCCCGGACGATGGCGTGCACGAGCGCCAGCACCCCTCCGCCGGCGAGCAGCGCCCCCACGACGTCGATGCGCGCCCGGTCGCCGAACGTGTTGGGCAGGGCCCAGAGGGCGAGCGGGATCGCGACGACCGCGACGGGGACGTTGAGCCAGAAGATCGCCTGCCAGTTCCAGCCTTCCATCACGGCGCCGCCGACCAGCGGGCCGACGGCGACGCCGAGACCCGAGATCCCTCCCCAGATGCCGATGGCCAGCGGCCGACGCGCGGGCGCGACCGCGCCGCTGATCAGGGCCAGCGAGAGCGGCATGACACCGGCGGCCCCGAGGCCCTGGACCGCCCGGGCGGCGATGAGCTGGGCGGGATCGACGCTGAGCGCCGCCAGCACGGAGCCGATGCCGAACGCGACGATCCCGACGACGAAAGCCGTCCGTCGTCCGAAACGGTCGCCTAGGGCGGATGCCACGAGGATCAGGCTCGCGAAGGTGAGGGTGTAGGCGTTCACGAACCACTGCAGCTCCTCGATGCTCGCGCCCAGCTCGCGGTGCAGAGCGGGGAGGGCGTTCGTCATGACGAGGTTGTCGAGGGTGGCCATGAACATCGGCAGTGAGGCGGCGATCACGACCCAGGCGAAGGGGCGCGAGCGGGGTGACGGGTTCACGAGGGCTCCTTGTTGTAATCGACTGATAACAAATCTGAGAGCACTGTAGTAATCCGCTGATAACCTGTCAACATGCCGTCACCGACAGAGCCCGCGACCGCTCGCCGTATGAGTTCGGAGGAGCGTCGCGAGCAGATCCTCGCCGCCGCGCTCGCCGTCTTCGGGGCGAAGGGGTACGTGGGCACGACGACGGACGACGTGGCGCGCGCGGCGGGGGTCTCGCAGCCCTACGTGGTCCGCCTGTTCGGGACGAAGGAGAACCTGTTCGTCGCGGCGCTCGACGACGCGCTGAGTCGACTGCTCCAGGCGTTCGGCGAGGCCGCGGCCGGCGCGGCCCCCGACGAACTGGCGCCGCGCGTCGGCC
The DNA here is from genome assembly GCF_049739645.1 of Microbacterium sp. SLBN-111. Lineage (NCBI taxonomy): Bacteria > Bacillati > Actinomycetota > Actinomycetes > Micrococcales > Microbacteriaceae > Microbacterium > Microbacterium sp. SLBN-111. The sequence continues at coordinate 564,634 of NZ_JBMGQH010000001.1, read as the reverse complement.
ATGCCTACATCGAGTTGTTGCAGGTGCGCGGCCTGCACCAGACGCTGTCGCACGCGTTCCTGCTCGGCGCGCACCCGGTCATCGGGCCGCGCGCACGCGACGGCTTCGCGCGGGTGTGGGAGTTCCTGCGCGAGGCCGGGTTCGACGTCGCGAGCGCCCAGGCGTTCCTCGCGCAGGGCATGATGATCAACTCGTTGTTCGGGCTGCGCCTAGCCGACGACTACGACTCGGATCCGCGCGTCCACGAGCTGTTCGACGCGTGCTTCCCGACCGACAAGGTGCGGGTTCTGTCGATGGCCCCGCGCGCGGATGAACCGTGGTGAGGAACCCGGTGAGGACGCGGACCGGGAAAATCCGGGCGGGTAGGCTGGGGGAGTGACCATGGAGATCGACCTCGGACGCGCGAAGCGTGCCCGCCGCGCCTACACCTTCGACGACATCGCCGTCGTTCCGTCGCGCCGCACGCGTAACCCGGAAGACGTGTCGACGGCGTGGACCATCGACGCGTTCCCGTTCGAGATTCCGGTGCTGGGTGCGCCGATGGACTCGGTCGTGAGCCCCCGCACGGCGATCGAACTGGGCCGCCTCGGCGGTCTCGGCGTCCTCGACCTCGAGGGTCTGTGGACGCGTTACGACGACCCCGAGCCGCTGCTCGCCGAGATCGCGGGTCTGCCCGACTCCGAGGCCACGCGGCGCATGCAGCAGCTGTACTCCGAGCCGATCAAGCCCGAGCTCGTGCGCGACCGCCTCGCGGAGGTGCGCGCCGCCGGTGTCACCGTCGCCGGAGCCCTCACCCCCCAGCGCACGCACGACCTGTACGAGACCGTGGTCGCCGCGGGCGTCGACCTGTTCGTCATCCGCGGGACGACCGTCTCGGCCGAGCACGTCTCCAGCGTCGCCCAGCCGCTGAACCTCAAGAAGTTCATCTACGACCTCGACGTCCCCGTGATCGTCGGCGGTGCCGCAACGTACACCGCGGCGCTCCACCTCATGCGCACGGGCGCGGCCGGTGTCCTCGTCGGCTTCGGCGGTGGCGCTGCGTCGACGACCCGCGTCACCCTCGGGCTGCACGCGCCGATGGCCACCGCGGTGGCCGACGTCGCCGGCGCGCGCCGCGACTACCTCGACGAGTCCGGCGGACGCTACGTGCACGTCATCGCCGACGGCGGCGTGGGCACGTCGGGCGACATCGTGAAGGCTCTCGCCATGGGCGCGGACGCCGTCATGCTCGGCGTCGCGCTCGCCCGTGCCACCGACGCCCCGGGCCGCGGCTTCCACTGGGGCCCCGAGGCGCACCACGCCAAGCTGCCCCGCGGCCACCGCGTGGCCGTGGACCGCGTCGGCCCGCTCGAGCAGATCCTCTACGGCCCGGCCCCCGTGGCCGACGGCACCGCCAACCTCATCGGTGCGCTGAAGAAGTCGATGGCCACGACCGGGTACTCCGACCTCAAGGAGTTCCAGCGCGTCGAGGTCGTCGTGGCGCCGTACGGACACTGACCCGGTGACCGCGTGACCTCTCCCACCGCGATCGAGCAGGAGCCCCGGCAGGTCTTCCCGCCGACCCTGCGCGAGGTCATGCTGCGCCCGCGGTGGCTCGCGCTGCTGGCGTTCTCGCTCGTGGTGGCGGGAGCGCTCGCGTGGCTCGGGCAGTGGCAGCTGGGGCGCGCCATCGACACGGCGCCCGTCGAGCCCGGGCAGACCGAGATCGTCCAGCCGCTCGCCGAAGTCGTGCAGCCGGGCCAGTACCTGACGGACCCTCTCGTGGGTCAGCGCGTCGAGGCGACCGGTCACTGGATCGCGTCCGATTTCCTGGTCGTCGCGTCGCGCTACAACGACGACGTGGAGGGGTACTGGGTCACGGGTCAGCTGCGTCTCGACGGCACGGCGACGCCGACGTCCATCGCCGTCGCCCTCGGCTGGACGAAGGATGCGGCTGCGGCGCGGAACGCCGTGCAGGAACTCGACGCGCAGGTCGCCGCGAACCCCGGGGCGAGCGTCGACGTGACGGGGCGCGTGATCGCCGACGAGGGGCCGTCCCGCCCGCCGGCCGGCGTCGACCCGGAGACGATGACCCGCATGTCGCCCGCCGCCCTCCTCGGCCGCTGGCACGACATCGACGGGGTGGCGGTGTACCGGCCGTACCTCGCCTCGCAGACCGCCATCGGGCCGCTCGACGCGATCGACTCGCCGGCGCCCGACGAGCGGTCCGGGGTCAACTGGCTCAACATCTTCTACGCCGTCGAATGGGCGATCTTCGCGGGCTTCGCGCTGTACCTCTGGTACCGCCTCGCGCGCGACGCCTGGGAGAAGGAAGTGGAAGATCTCGAGGACGAACAGTCCGAGGCGCTCGCGGCGGGTTCCGCGGAATCCCGCGACTAGACTGGCATCCATGCCCCGCGCCCCGAAACTCGCCACCTTCCCGGCGATCCGCGGAGCCCTGAAGTTCTACCAGATCTGCTCGATCATCACCGGTATCGGCCTGCTGCTGCTGGTCTCCGAGATGATCGTGAAGTACACGCCCATCCACAAGGAGCTGTTCCTGGGCGGATCCGGGGGATTCCTGTGGTTCGCGGATGCCATCCCCGGTCCCGGATGCCAGTGGTTCTCGCTGTTCGTGCCCGGCGGCAGCGGATGCGAGATCGTGTCCACCGGTGACGGCCTCAACCTGTCGCTCGCGATCCTGGTGATCCACGGCTGGTTCTACGTCGTGTACCTGTTCTCGTGCTTCCGCGTGTGGAGCCTCATGCGCTGGCCGTTCCGCCGCTTCATCTTCCTCGCGCTCGGCGGCGTCGTGCCCTTCCTCTCCTTCATTCTCGAGGTGCGCACCGCCCGCAGCGTGCGCACCTACCTCGCCGAGCGCGAAGCCGCCGAGGCATCCGCTCCCGTCCCCGCCCCGGAAGGACCCCGGTGACCGAACAGACCGAAACGTCGCAGCGTCCCGTCCTCGTCGTCGACTTCGGCGCCCAGTACGCCCAGCTGATCGCGCGCCGCGTGCGCGAGGCCGGCGTGTACAGCGAGATCGTCCCGCACACCGCGACTGCTGACGAGATCGCTGCCAAGAACCCGGTGGGCATCATCCTCTCCGGCGGCCCGTCGTCGGTGTACGAAGAGGGCGCGCCGCGCCTCGACGAGGGTGTCTTCGACCTCGGCGTCCCGACGCTCGGCATCTGCTACGGCTTCCAGGTGATGGCCCAGGCCCTCGGCGGCGAGGTCGCGAACACGGGCCTGCGCGAATACGGCGCGACGGATGCCACGGTCGTCACCGAAGGCACCCTGCTCGAGGGCCAGCCCGTCGAACAGAACGTGTGGATGAGCCACGGCGACCAGGTGTCGCGCGCGCCCGAGGGCTTCGAGGTGCTCGCACGCACCGCGCATACGCCCGTCGCCGCGTTCGCGAACGACGCCCGTCGCATGTACGGGGTGCAGTGGCATCCCGAGGTCAAGCACACCGACCACGGCCAGCGCGTGATCGAGAACTTCCTGCACGGCGCCGCCGGCCTCCCCGCCGACTGGAACAGCGGCAACGTCATCGCCGAGCAGGTCGCCCGCATCCGCGAGCAGGTCGGCACCGGCCGCGTCCTGTCCGCGCTGTCGGGTGGCGTCGACTCCGCCGTCTCCACGGCGCTCGTGCACGAGGCCGTCGGCGACCAGCTCGTCGCGGTGTTCGTCGACCACGGGCTCCTCCGCAAGGGCGAGCGCGAGCAGGTCGAGAACGACTACGTCGCCTCCACGGGTGTGCGGCTCATCACGGTCGACGCGCGCGAGACGTTCCTGAACGCCCTCGCCGGTGTCAGCGACCCGGAAGAGAAGCGCAAGATCATCGGCCGCGAGTTCATCCGCGCGTTCGAGAAGGTGCAGGCCGACCTCGTCGCCGAGGCCAAGGCCGACGGCGAGCCCATTCGCTTCCTCGTCCAGGGCACGCTGTACCCCGACGTCGTCGAATCCGGCGGCGGCGCGGGAACCGCGAACATCAAGTCGCACCACAACGTCGGCGGACTGCCCGAAGACCTCCAGTTCGAACTCGTCGAGCCCCTGCGCACACTCTTCAAGGACGAGGTCCGCGCGATCGGCCGCGAACTCGGCCTCCCCGAAGCGATCGTCGGCCGCCAGCCCTTTCCGGGGCCCGGTCTTGGCATCCGCATCGTGGGCGAGGTCACCGCTGACCGCCTCGAGATCCTGCGTGAGGCCGACGCCATCGCCCGCGCGGAACTGACGAAGGCCGGCCTGGATGCCGAGATCTGGCAGTGCCCCGTCGTGCTGCTCGCCGACGTGCGCTCGGTGGGCGTGCAGGGCGACGGCCGCACCTACGGTCACCCGATCGTGCTGCGTCCCGTCTCCAGCGAAGACGCGATGACCGCCGACTGGACGCGCCTGCCGTACGACGTGCTGTCGAGAATCTCCAACCGCATCACCAACGAAGTGCGCGAAGTGAACCGCGTGGTGCTCGACGTGACGTCGAAGCCGCCGGGGACGATCGAATGGGAGTAGGCGTTCCGCCTGCTCCCGCGCCGACATCGTCGGCCGACTACGGGGCATCGTCCTCGGATCGAGAACAGGGCCCCTACCCCGATCGACCCGAGGACGATGCCCCTTCGTCGTCCGTCGGTGTCGGCGCTCTGTCGGTCCGCTGAAGGTATGGGGGCGCACCTGCGGTGCGCCCGGCGGCAGCGTGAGCGGCGAGGGGTGGGCGGGTAGGCTGGCGGCGTCGACGATCAGCCCTCGGGAATGTCCCGGGTTCGTCGGCCAGAACGGCACAGGTCTCGAGTGACCCGTATCGACTTCTCCGGCTACCGCGACGTGATGCGCGCCCCCGGAGCCCCGTGGTTCACACTCGCCGGATGGGTCGCGCGCTTCCCGCGCGGAACGCTCAATCTCGGCATCGTCCTCCTCGTCCAGACCGCCACCGGGAGCTTCGCGCTCGCCGGCGGCGTCGGCGCCGCGTTCGTCGTGGGCATGGCCTTCGCGGGACCGCTGTGGTCGCGGCTCATGGACCGCCGCGGACAGCGGCCCGTGCTGCTGGTCGCCGCGCTCACGCTGACGCTCGCGATCGCCGTGCTCGTGGCCGCGGTGCTCGCCGGAATGCCCGTGGCGACGTGGTTCGTGCTGGCCGTGGTCGCGGGCGCCGTGTCGGTCGACGTCGGCCCGGCCGTCCGCGCGCGGTGGAGCGCCCTCGTCCCGCCCGAGCGGCGGCACAGCGCCTACGCCGTCGAATCGATCGCCGACGAGAGCGTCTTCGTCATCGCCCCGCCCGTCCTCACGCTGATCGCCGCGGCGGCCGCCCCGCAGGTCGGGATCGCCGTCATCGTGGTCGTGGGCGCGGTCGGGCTCCTCTGGCTCGGCCTGCTGCGCGGGTCGCAACCGCCCCGCGTCGAAATCACCGGCCCGCGTCCGCGCCTCCTGCCCCCGCTCGGCATCCTGCCGGTGACGGTCGCGTGGATCGGGGTGGGCGGAATGTTCGGGTCGTTCGACGTCACGAGCATCGCCTGGGCCGACCGGTTCGGGTCGCCATGGCTGGCCGGCCTGATGATGGCATCCCTCGCCCTCGGGAACACCGCGGGTGCGCTCGTCTACGGAGCGCTGCGGCACCGCGCCTCGCTGCGCGCCCGCTGGCTCGGCAGCAGCGTGCTGCTCGCCGTCGCGGGGCTCGCGCTGCCGTTCGTCGCCGACAGCCTCGTCGCCCTGGTGGTCGCCGCAGTGGTCGGCGCGCTCATCGGACCTGTGCTCGTCGCGGGCTTCGCCCTCGTCGAGTCGCGGGCGGATCGCGACCGTGTCACGGAACTCCTGGCGTACCCGTCGCTGGGCGTGGGAGCCGGCATCCCGCTCGGGTCGACTCTCGCGGGAGTGGGCCTGGATGCCGCGGGCCCGGTGCTCGGGTTCGCGGTGATGGCGGTGAGCTGCGTGGCGATCCTCGTGCTCGGCGTGATCGGCGAGGCTCTGCTGTCGGCCCGGCCGCGGGTGGCATCCCTCCGCTCGTCCTGAACGACGGCGTGGGGGAGGATGGGGGCATGAGTTTCGCTGCCGCCGAGGTCCGTTCATGACGGGCTTCCCCGACGCGTGGTACCTGATCCTCTCGAGTCGGCTCATCCCCGACCTCGACGGCGGGTACACGATCTCGACTCTCGCGCGGGCGCGTCAGATGGCGGATGCCGGTGCCCCGGCGTTGCTCCTCACCGTCGACCCGGGCGCGGCGGAGGCGCACGCCGAGCATCGCGCGGAGTTCGTTCGGCGCGGGGCGGCACGGGCATCCGAGGTGTTCCGGAACCTCTTCGACGAGGCGGTCGGACCCGACGGCGGGGCCGCGGAGTGGCTGCGGGCGGCCGCGCGGGCGGGCGAGGCGGACCCGACGCTGGAGTACCGGAGCGTCGCGGCGGGAACCGTGGACCTGCCGAACGTCATCGACCCGCACTGGCACCTCGCGACGGCACCGATCGTCGTGCGGGACGCGGCGGGCGACGCCCTCGGCGTGATCGACGGCTTCGGGGCGCTGTACCGCGCGTGGCTCGCGCACGTCGTCGCGGGGCTCCGCGCCGAGGTCGACCGTCCGGTCGTGCTGATCTGCGAGTCGCGGCAGCTCGGTGAACTCCTCGTCGACTGGGACGACCGCGACGTGCGGATCCTGCACACCGTCCACACCATCCACCTCGAGCCTCCGTTCACGGCCGACGCGCCCATCAACGCGCTGTGGGAGCGGTGGCTCGCGGTGGCGCCGCGCTTCGACGCCGTGCTCTGGCCGACGCCCTGGCAGCACGACGACGTCCGGGCGCGCTTCGGTGACGACCGGGTCGACGTCGTCGCGCCGCACGGCATCCCGATGCCCGACGCGGTCACGTACGCAGCGGACGGACCCGTCGTGGTGCTCGGGCGGCTGGCGCCGGGGAAGCGGCTGGACCACGCGATCCGGGCCTTCGCACGGGTGGTCGAGGAGGTGCCCGATGCCCGGCTGGAGCTGTGGGGAGCGGGCCCCGGACGCGAGGCGCTCGAGACGCTCGTCGCCGAGCTCGGGATCGGCGACGCGGTGTCGCTGCCGGGGCTGACCCTGGATCCGGGCGCGGTGCTCGATGCGGCGTCGGTGTACCTCACGACCTCGGCCTTCGAAGGGCAGGGACTCGCGCTCGCCGAGGCTCTCGCGCACGGCGTTCCCGTCGTGGCCTACGACATCCGGTACGGCCCGCGCGACATGCTCGCCGAGGGGGGTGGCATCCTGGTGCCCGACGGCGACGAGTCCGCGCTCGCCGAAGCCCTGGTGCGGGTGCTGCGTGACGCGGCCTTGCGGCAGCGGCTCGCCGCCGAGGCGCACGCGGCCGCGGTAGCGCTGGCCCCCGCGCGGGCGATGGAGACGCTCGCCGCCGCGGCCGCCGAGGCGCTGGCGCGCCCGACGCGGCGGTAGCGCGGCAGGTAGGGGCCGCGACCCCGTGCTCTTCCCGTTCAGTGTCCAAGACACGCGGACAGTCGCGAGCGCGCTCCGCGTGTCTTGGACACTGAACCGGGGGTCGGGACGAGGCACGTCAGCCGCGGCCGGCCCAGGGGTCGTAGTCGGCGATCAACGGCTCCTGCGGCGGGCGGGTGGCATCCGGAACGTGCTGCAGGTTCACCCGCACGCGGTACCAGAGCGAGCTCGATCCGCGCATGCCGTCGACGAGCACGTCGGCGGGATGCAGAGCCGCCGTCGCCTCGGGATACCGACGCTTCCACTCCTCCAGGGCGTCGAGGGCCTCGGGCTTCGTCTTCGTGCGCGCGACCTCGATGAGGGGCATCGTCGAGGCGCGGCGGCCCGAGCCGTCGGATCCGCGCGGCGGCTTCTCCGCCGGTCCCATCTGCTCGGCGAGCGTGAGCAGGCCCTCGAGCGAACCGGCGGCGGTGTCGATGCCCGCGTGCGGGTCGCCGATCGCGGCGAAGCGTTCCGGCACCGTGAGTACGGTGAACTCCTCGGGACGGCGCTCGCGCACCTCGTCCCAGGTCAGCGGCGTCGAGACCCGTGCGTCCGGCAGTGGACGGATGGAGTACGCGGATGCCACGGTCCGGTCCTTCGCGTTCTGGTTGAAGTCGACGAACACGCTTTCGCCGCGCTCCTCCTTCCACCAGCGCGCGGTCGCGAGGCCGGGCGCACGGTTCTCGACCTCGCGGGCGAGGGTTTCCGCGGCCCGGCGCACGTCGGGGTACTCCCACTCCGGCCGGATCCGCACGAGGATGTGCAGTCCTCGCGACCCCGAGGTCTTGGGCCAGCCGACCAGCCCGTGGTCGGCGAGCACGTCCCGCGCCGTGAACGCGACGTCGACGATCTGCGTCCAGTCCACGCCGGGCATGGGGTCGAGGTCGATGCGCAACTCGTCGGGATGGTCGAGGTCTTCGGCGCGCACCGGATGCGGGTTGAGGTCGAGGCATCCGAGATTCACGATCCACGCGAGTCCCGCCGCATCGCGCAGGACCGTCTCCTCGGCCGACGTGCCCGAGGCGTAGTGCAGGGTGGCGGTGTCGATGAAGTCGGGGTGGTTCTCGGGCACGCGCTTCTGGAAGAACGGCTCCTGGCCCAGACCCTTCGCGAAGCGCTTGAGCACCATGGGGCGCCCGCCCGCGCCGCGCAGCGCGCCGTCGGCGACGGAGAGGTAGTAGCGCACGAGGTCGAGCTTCGTGAGGCCGGGCTCGGGGAACACGACGCGGTCGGGGCTCGTGACGCGGACCTCGTGACCGTCGACGTCGAGGACCGTCGGGGGCGTCTTCGCGGGGCTCATGCCGCGAGGGTAGTCCCGTGGCATCCAAGGGGGGGCTCCCTTGCGCGCGCGCGGGCGTGGCGATCGTCCCGGCGTTGAGTGTCCAAGACACGCGGATGCCATGGCCATGTGTCCGCGTGTCTTGGACACCGAAACGTGGGCTGGGATCTCGCGCCGTGCGGTTCCCACTTCTTGGACACCGAACGGCGGCGCGGGGCGGGACAGGGTGGGGCCGGGGAGCGCTTCAGTGTCCAAGACACGCGGATGCCGCGGCGGTGCGTCCGCGTGTCTTGGACACCGAACCGGCTGGCAGGAGCCTCGGGCTGCCCTACCCACGGAACGACGGAGGGCCGCCCCGAAATGGGACGGCCCTCCGTGTGAGGCGGTGCGTCAGTTGTTGCCGCGCAAGATCGCGAGGAGGCGCAGGATCTCGACGTACAGCCACACGACGGTGACCATGATGCCGAAGGCGCCGACCCAGCCGTAGACGCGCGGGGCGCCGTTGCGGACGCCGCGCTGGATCTGGTCGAAGTCGAGCACCAGCGAGTACGCGGCCATGATGACCACGAAGACGCCGACGATGACACCGAGCGGGATGCCGAAGAGCTTCACGTCGCTGAGCAGGCCGAAGGCTCCACCGGCGAGCGGCACGTTGAAGAGCATCAGGCCGACGTTGATGAGGCTGAACACCAGGTAGCCGACCATCGCGATCAGGAAGATCTTGGTGGCGCGGGCCGAGGCGCGGATCTTGCCGCTGGCGAACAGCGCGAGCGTCACGCCCACGACCGACAGCGTCGCGAGGGTGGCCTGGACGACGATGCCCGGGTAGATGAACTCGAAGAACGCCGAGATGCCACCGATGAACAGACCCTCGAACGCCGCGTAGGCGATGAAGACGGGAACCGAGGGCTTCTTCTTGAACGTCGCGACCATCGCGAGCACGAAGCCGACGAGGCCACCGATGAGCATCGGGGCGACGTTGGGGCTGGGGTTGGCGACGGTGACCGAGCTCATCGTCCAGATCCAGCCGACGACGGCGGTCACGACGAGGACGGCGAAGAGGCCGAGGGTCTTGAAGACGGTGTCTTCGACCGTCATGCGGTCGGTCTGCACCGCGCCCGCGGACGGGGCCGCGTACATGCCCTCGATGTTCGCCGTCTCGGCGGCCGCAGCGGCTGCGGTCATCGACTCGGCGGGCGGGGGGCTGTAACGGGTCTGGGCTCCGCCACGAGGGTCCTGGAACGCCGGGTTGTTGAATGCCGGGTTGTTGAGGGCCACAGGGACTCACACTCCAAATTGCTGGTGATCACAGCACCGTGCTGTAGACCAACACTAGCCGAGCAGGCCGGGAGAATCCTTGTGCCGACTGGGATTCTGCTTTGAGCGGAGCGCTTGCCGGATACCCTGGGCGCGTGCCTGTCGAGCGCCCCCTGATCATCGGTCACCGCGGTGCGCCGGGGTATCTTCCCGAGCATTCCCGCTCCTCACACGAGCGCGCGATCGCCGCGGGCGTGGATGCCATCGAGCCCGATGTCGTGCCCTCGAGGGACGGTGTTCTGGTCGTGCGGCACGAGAACGAGATCGGCTCCACGACCGACGTGTCGATTCGACCGGAGTTCGCCGATCGTCGCCGGGAAGCCCTCGTCGACGGCGAGCTCCTGGACGGATGGTTCACCGAGGACTTCACCTGGTCGGAGCTGCGCACCCTCCGCTGCCGCGAGCGGATCCCGGCGCTGCGACCGGGCAGTGCGGCGCACGACGACGAGCATCCGGTGCTCAGCCTCCGCGACGTGCTCGACCTCGCCCGCGCCGGCGGCGTCGGTGTGGTGCTCGAGATCAAGCACGCGGCGTTCTTCGCCCGTTCCGGGTTCGACATGGCCGCGCTCGTCGAGCGAGAGCTGCGGGATGCCGCCTGGTGGGACGACCCGGGGCTGGTCATCGAGTCGTTCGAACCTCTCGTGCTGCAGAGGCTGCGGGAGCGTGGCATCCCGGTTCCCCTCGTGCAGTTGATCGAGGCCGAGGGGGCTCCGTGGGATCTGCGCGAACGGGACGGTGCGGATGCCGCGTCGTACGCGTCGATGCTCACACCCGCGGGGCTCGACGCGCTGGCGCGGGAGGTCCACGGGATCAGCCCGGACAAGCGGCTGATCCTCGCTCCCGACGCGGGCGGGGCGGCACGGGGTCCGGCGCCGTTCGTCGCGGACGCGCACGGGCGCGGACTGCGGGTGTTCACGTGGACCTGTCGGCCGGAGAACGCGTTCCTGCTCCCGGCGTTCCAGGGCGCGGGCGGGCCGGCCGAGTTCGGCGCGTACGAGCGGGAGTGGGCGGTGATTCGGGATGCCGCCCTCGACGGCGTGTTCGTGGATTACCCCGACCTGGGCGTGGCGTTCTTCGGCGCGTAGGCGCAAGCCCCGGCCCGGTGTCGGAGGCTGCGGCGAGGATGGCGGAATGACGGTGGACGTGACGGTGGTCGGCGGAGGCATCTCGGGCTTCGCGTGTGCGCGGGCGGTGCGGGATGCCGGGGGGACGGCGCGCGTGATCGACCGCGGGCGCCGACCGGGCGGGCGCCTGGCGAGCCGCACGATCGACGGGCGCGCGGTCGACATCGGGGCGTCGTACTTCGTCGTCGGCGACGACGAGCGGTTCGCGCGGGTCGTCGCGGACTGGGAGGCGCGGGGCATCGCGCGGCCCTGGACCGACACGTTCTCCGCGTTCGACGCCGACGGAACCGAGACGCGTAAGAGCGGACCGATGCGGTGGGCGGCGCCGGCCGGGTCGCGCTCGCTCGTCCTCGATCTGGCCGACGGCATCGACCTCGAGTCCGGCCGGGAGGTCGAGCACGTCGGTCCTCACCGGGTCGACGGGAAGGATGCCGGTGAGGTCGTGCTCGCGATGCCGGAGCCGCAGGCGCGGCGTCTGGGGCATGGCATCCCGCTCGCTCCGCAGGACTGGGAGCCGGTCATCGCGGTGGTGCTGCGCTGGGAGGAGCGGCGGTGGCCTGCCGATCTGCACGGCGCGTTCGTGAACGGTGACCCGCACGTGTCGTTCATCGCGGACGACGGGGATCGCCGCGGCGATGGTGCGCCGGTGCTCGTCGTGCACACCGCCGGTGATGCCGCGCGGGGGTTCCTCGACGACGCGGCCGCCGTGATCGCGCCGGTCGCGGCGGCCACGCGGCGACTGCTGGGGATCGACGCCGAACCTGTCTCGACGCACGCGCACCGCTGGACGTTCGCGCGCCCGGTTCACGTGACCGGTGAGCCGTTCTTCCGCTCGCCAGGGCTGTCGCTGTGCGGGGACGCGTGGGGCGAGTCGCCCGCCGTCCGCACCGCGTGGGCGTCGGGCGATGCCCTCGGCCGCGCGCTCGCGGCATCCTGAACGGTCGCCCCCAAACCCCGGGCCGTGTCGGAGGCCGCACATAGGGTGGGGGAATGGACGCAGGGGGCGCGGGCATCGAAGCAGTGCAGGTCAAGAGGGCGTTCGGCGCCGTGACGGCGGTGGCGGACGTGACGTTCACGGCCGAACCGGGCCGGGTCACTGGCCTCGTCGGGCCGAACGGATCGGGCAAGACGACGCTGCTGCTGATGCTGGCGTCGCTGCTGCGACCCGACGCGGGCGAGATCCGGATCGGCGGGGTCGACCCCGTCGCCGATCCGGCGGGTGCACGGCGACTTCTCGGATGGATGCCGGATTCCCTGGGCGCGTGGCCGACGCTGACCGCGCGCGAGGTGCTGGTCGCGACGGCGCAGCTCTACGACCTCTCCCGCGCCGAGGCGCGGGCGCGCGCCGACCTGTTGCTCGAACTCGTCGATCTCGTGCCGCTCGCCGGCTCGGCCGCGCGGGTGCTGTCGCGCGGGCAGAAGCAGCGGTTGGCGCTCGCGCGCGCTCTCGTGCACGAGCCGCGCGTGCTGCTGCTCGACGAACCCGCGTCGGGCCTCGACCCCCAGGCGCGCATCGACCTGCGCGTGCTGCTGCGGCGCCTCGCCGACGAGGGCCGCACGATCCTCATCTCCAGCCACGTCCTTTCGGAACTCGAGGAGGTCGTCGACGACGCCGTCTTCCTGCTCGACGGTCGCACGGTCGGCCGTGACCGCGTGGCCGCCGCGACGACCCGCGTCCGGGTCTGGCGGGTGCGGGTGGCGGTCGATGCCTCCCGGGGAACGGCCATCGACCGCCATGCCGTCGCCGCCGCGCTCGGACGCGCACCGGACGACGTGGGCGTCGATCGACGCGACCTCCTCGTGCCGTTCGCCGACGAAGGAGCCGCCGTCGCGGGCCTCCGGGCCCTCGTGGGAGCCGGCCTCCCGATCGTCGAGTACGCCCCCGCGGTGGGAGACCTCGAACACGCGTTCCTCGACCTGCGAGGGAACGCCGCGACCGAGGGGAGCCCCGAATGAACGCCCGCCGCCTCGGCACGGTGATCGGCATCGACCTGCGTCAGCGCGTGCGGTCGGTGGGCTGGTACGTGCTGCTCGGGATCTTCGCGGTGATCCTTCTCGCGCTCCTCACGCTGTCGTTCTCGTCTTTCTCGCTGAACCAGGGTGGCAACGGCTGGTTCTACTCGCTCGTCATCATGTTCGTGCTGCTGCTCGTGCTGTTGGTGTCGCCGACGCTGAGCGGCAGCGCCGTCAACGGCGATCGGGATGCCGCGACCCTCGCGCCCGTGCAGGTGACACTGGTGACGACGGCCGAGATCGTGCTCGGGAAGTTCCTGGCGGCATGGATCTCGGGGCTCGCGTTCCTCGTGGTCGCGCTGCCCTTCCTCGTGGTCGCGACGTTCGCGGGTGAGCTCAATCCCGCGGTCATCGCCTCGTCGCTCGGCATCCTGGTCCTCGAAGTCGGCGTCGTGGCGGCGATCGGGGTCGGGGTGAGTGCGATCGTGGCGCGTCCCGTCTTCTCGGTCGCGACGACGTACCTGATCGTGGCGGCGCTGACGCTCGGGACGGTGATCGCCTTCGGTCTCGGCGGGTCGGCGTTGCGGTCGGAGCAGACGGTGACGACGCGGGACGTGGACTGGAACGCGGTCCCGGTCGGGTGCGACCCGTATCTCGAGAACGACGCGACCGAGTGCCCGCGGCTCGACGAGATCGGGTGCACGACCTCGTCGTACACGAGCGAGGTGCCGCGGTTCGACCGCGTCTGGGGTGTGCTGGCCGCGAACCCGTTCGTCATCCTCGCCGACGCGACGCCGCCGACGTATGACAAGTACGGGAATCCGTCGGACCTGTTCTCGCAGATCGCTTCGGGCGTGCGGCTCGCGCAGATTCCCCCCGACCCGGCACCGTCCTATGACTCCTGCGCCGGCGTGACGCTTCAGGATCGCTCGATGGAGGACAGGATCGCGGGAACGGTGCCGAGCTGGTTCGTCGGGCTGTTCCTGCAACTGCTGCTGAGCGCCGGTCTGCTCGCGTGGGGCATCGCCCGCACGCGGACGCCGGCGCGGCGGCTGCCGCCCGGGACGCGGATCGCCTGAGCTCGCGGGGCCTCGGAAGAGACGCGGATCGTCTGAGGCTCAGCGCAGCCGGGCGTCGAGCGCCACGGCGACGTGCGGGGCGCGACCGCGCGCGTCGCCGGCCCAACCTGCCGACGAACGCTCGGGCCGCTCAGGCGTGGCCCTCCGCGGCGGGGGCATCGTCGTCGGCCTCGTCGTCGGTGAGGGCGTCGCCGATGTGGTCGTCGAGGTCGACGTTCTCCTCGGCTTCGGCGGCATCCTCGCGGACGTCGTCGGTGACGGCATCCGTGGGCGCGCCGCTGTCGGCACGGGCGTCGTCGGCGTGGCGGGAGGGGAGATCCGGTGTGCTCATGGGGCCACGGTGCCGGAAGGGCACCGTCCCGGCGAGTGGCTTGACAGGACGGATGCCGTCAGTCGGTGGCGTCCGGGATCGTCAGGTCGACCGTCGGCCACGCCGGGAGCGGGTCGTCGAACGCGGCCCACGCGTCGGGGCCGGCGGCGAGCTCGTCGTCGGTCAGCGCCGCGAGGTCGAGCACGTGCCGCAGCCGCGGCGCCGAGAGATCGAGTCCGGTGAAGGCGATCTCCTGCCCGACGCCGAGGCTTCCGTCGTCGGCGCGGAGCGGCTCGATCCACATCGCCGAACCGACGTGCTCCCACCGCGCCAGGATGCCGGGGCGCGAGGCGAGTCGGCAGAACCCGGCGGACCGGACCAGGCGCCCCGCCGCGCCGTGGTCGAGACGGTCGAGGGCGGTCTGCAGGCGGGCGGGGTGGAACGGCCGCACCTGGTCGTAGCGGAGCGTGCTGACCCGGTTGTCGCGCATGTACGGGTCGTGCTCGTCGTTGAGTGCGCGGATCCACCCGGCGCGTTCGAGCACCTCGGTCTCGTGTTCGCGCGGAGCGGCGGCGGAGAGGTCGGCGCGCGCGTCGCGGGTGAGTCGGAGCGTCGCGCCGGGATTGAGATGCGACGCGAGAGCCATCTGCAGGGCCAGGGCGGCCGTCGGCACCAGCTCCCAATTCACCCAGACGATGCGCGTGGCGATCTCGAGCGCCACGGCTGCCTGACGCGCACGGGCGCCGACGTCGCCGCGGGGGTCGCCCGGAGGGGTGGATGCCACGAGCGGAGCGTCGTCGAGGAGGTCACCCATCATGTGCCGGGCGTCGACGACGCAGACCGCCTCGACCTCGACGCCTCCGCGCGCGGCGATCGCGTGGATCAGATCGACGTCGGTGCCGAGGTCGACGACGAGGTGCTCGCCGTCGATCCGGGAGCGCGGGTGGGGGAGCGGGTGCGCGGCGCTTCGGACGACCGCGTGGAGCGGCCGGCCCAGGGCGACGGCCGCGCGCTCGGCGTAGGCGCGGCGTTCGGGTGCGCACACGCCCATCGTCACGATCGTCGTCTTCATGGCATCCGCCCTTCGTTTGTCGGGAATCGGGGGACAGCCTATCTTGTTATTGAGAAAGGTTATCAACAGGAGGATGCCATGAAGGTCCGCAACTCGATCAAGTCGCTGAACAACCAGCCCGGTGCGCAGGTGGTCCGCCGCCGCGGACGCGTGTTCGTAATCAACAAGCTGAACCCGCGGTGGAAGGGCCGCCAGGGCTGAGCGCGAACGAGAACCATTCCCGAATACGTAGACACATTGCAATTCTCTTATGTGTCTGGTCTTCTTGATGAGTGGACAAGATCGCCGGGCTCGCCGCCGCCGCGGAGCTGTTCAAGGTTCTCGGTAACGAGTCGCGCCTTGCGCTCGTCTGGTTGCTGAGCACGGGACCGCTCACCGTCGGCGCCCTCGCCGACAAGGCCGGGCTGTCGCAACCGTTGGTGTCTCAGCACCTCCGGACGCTGCGGCACGCCGGGCTGGTGACCTCGGAGCGTGAGGGCAAGGAGATCCGATACGCCCTCGCCGATCAGCACGTCGCTCACGTCGTGCTCGATGCGATCGCCCACGTCCAGGAACCGAACGAGCAGGGGAACCAGCAATGAGCACCACCGAGACGCACGCGGAACACACCGTCGACGAGCACGCGCACGGCGACGAGTGCGGCCACCAGAAGATCGAGCACGGCGACCACGTGGATTACGTGCACGGGACGCACCACCACGCCCTCCACGGCGATCACTACGACGAGCACGAGTCGAAGGCTGAGCACGGCGTCGATGACCACGCCCACGGCGACGACTGCGGACACGAGGCCGTCACGCACGACGACCACGTGGACTACGTCCACGACGGTCACCGTCACGCGGCGCACGCCGACCACTACGACGAGCACTGAGGCCCGTAGCGTCTCGCAGGCGCAGACGAAAGGCCCGCTCCTCCCTGTCGGGAAGGGCGGGCCTTTCGCGTGAAGGGGCGGTGACCCATCACACCTCGACCGCGCGGACCCGTCCTTGTCCGTCGCGTTCGATCCGCCCCGTCTCGAGGCCGAGCGTCATTGCGGCAGCGAGCCGTGCGGCGATTCCCTCGGTGAGTCGTTTGCCGCCGAAAAGCGCCAGGGCCTGACGGCGCAGTTCGTCTTCGTTCATCCCTCCGCCGAGTTGGGCGACCACCGACATGGCATTGGCGATCTCCTCGAGCGGAACGTGATCGAGGTTTCGGCCTTCGCCGGGCTGGCTTCGACGAACATCGCGCCACTCCTGCGGTTCGATCCCCGTCGGCCAAGCGCACGTCTTGTCTGAGCGCCTGAGGTACTCGGCCGGAAGACACCCGAGGATCGCTTCTGCGCGCGCACCGGACACGCGGCTCAGTCCGAATGCGTCCGCCGCGAGGCGTACTAGACGCATCTTGTGGACCGGACCCTCCTTCTGGACGATCTCCTGCAGCACCGCTCGCACCGCACTGGCCGCAGCAGCGCTGGGAAGCCGATCGAGCGTGTCGATCGTGCCGAATCGGCTCGGTTCCCAGGCGACGAACTGTCGAAGGTGTGGGTGCCGAACCTCCGTTTGGCGGGGCTCGTCCGACACGGCGGCTCGCAGCCGGACTCCGGCATCCGGCTCGACCTGTGGATTCGGCTCCGCTACCGGTACCGCGGGCGCGGCGGTTTCCCGGGGTTCGGCGGCGCGGCGCCGGAGGGCTGCGCCAGCCTCCACGACCGCGGCCGTCAGGCGGGCGAGCGTGTCCTCCCGCTGCTGCAGCCACTCCGGCAGCCAGATGCGCTCGACGGCCGGCCACTTCATCAAGCCTTGGAGAACCTCCACCGGAAGACCGTCTCGGTCGGCGACGGTGCGCCGTGCACGCCAGCTCTCGCCATCCAGGAGTACCGCAACGAGCGGCTGCCCCGGTGCGTTCGCATCGGCGATCGAGATGTCCACCCTGAAATCCGAGAGGCCGACGTCCGTCGCGACGGCGAAGCCGCGGTAGCGCAGCTCATCCGCGATCTCGTCGCGATGGCGGTCCACGACCCGTATCCGCCGGTCGTCGTCGCTCGCGGATTCGACTCCCGACGCCGCCAACTCCAGGTACCCCTTCAGATGTTTGATTCCGATGGATGCCGTTTCCTCCGCGCGGAGCTCCGACGGGTCGAAACTCGTGAAGAGAATGACCTGGCGTCGAGCTCTCGTGATCGCGACGTTCAGTCGACGCTCTCCTCCCGCCCGCGAGAGCGGACCGAAGTTGAGGGGAACCACTCCACGGTCATTCGCACTGAAGGCCACGGAGAACAGGATCGTGTCGCGCTCGTCGCCCTGCACGTTCTCGAGGTTCTTGACGAACAGCCCGTCTCTTTCCTCGAGGGCGTGCGCGAGGCGCTCGTCCGGGGATTCGCGCAGCAGCGTTTCGATCAGAGTGCGTTGCTGGGCGTTGAAGGTGATGATCCCGAGGGAAGGCGTCCCGGCGGAGGATGCCGCGAACCGCCGCTCCACTTCCCGAACGATGGCCTCGGCTTCCGCTCCGTTCGTCCGCAGATCGCGCCCCTTGCCCGATCTGTCGAAGTGGCCCGCGATCCTGACGAGGGAAATGCCGTGGTCGAGATCGCCTGTCGACTCATCATCAGGCCAAGGCGCGGGGAACGACGACAGGCGGCTGTCGTAGTAGGCGTGATTGCTGTAGCTGATGAGTGCTTCGTCCTGACTGCGGTAGTGCCACGAGAGCCACTTCCGGGGAACGCGCGCCTGAACGCACTCAGTGAGGATCGACTCCTCGTCTGCCACCACGTCGGCGGCAGCAGTGCCGTCAGCCTCGATGTCGCTGCTCACCTCGGCGAAACTCGTCGGAGGCATCTGCTTGCTGTCTCCGACCACGACCACTGCGTCCCCGCGGCCCATCGCGCCGACCGCATCGGCGACACGGATCTGGGATGCCTCGTCGAAGACGACGACGTCGAACATGCCCGCCTTCGCCGGGAAGAATCGAGCCACGGATTCCGGGCTCATGAGCACGCACGGTGCGATCTGCGTGATGAGGCTTCCGTAACTCTCGAACAGCGCTCGGACCGACATCCCGCCTCTCTGGCGTGCGAGTTGGCGCTTCAGTTCGCCCATCATTCCGCCGTCGTAGCCCGGGTCGATTCGCCGCTTCGCGACGATCTCGGCAGGGATCCACCGCGGAAGCTCGGAGCGAATGGCCGCCGCGCTCGACGTGAATCGTGCGATCGTGCGGTTGTGTGCCGGGACGTCGAACGCCGCCATGGCCTGCGAGTCCGCCCTCTCCGCGACCGAGGCCTTCGCGATTCCCTTGTCGAAGGCCATGGAGGCGAGGTCCGCAGGGATGGTGCCGTTCAGCAGGGCGTCGTGGGCGTAGGTCATCCCGAACCGCCGGAGGGGCTCGAGCTGGTTTCGGAACGCGATCCACCGGTCGAGGGTCACGGGAGACGAGGTCGTGATGTTCCGGGGTCCGGCGGTGGTGGTCCACGCCGAGAACACATCGCTCTGTCCGGCCCAGATCGAGAACGCATCCGTCCTGTCCCCGGTGGGTTCCGGAACCCCGGCTGCGGAGGCCAGCCCGCGCCACGCGGCCGCGAGCCGGGCGAGTGCCTCGCCGAGTTCGCGATCCGGCTGGCCGGTGCCGTAGTACCGCCGGAGGGCATCCCGCAGATCGGGGTCACCGTCGTTGGCCCCGAGCGCGCGACCGAGCCATGCGCCCCACGCGAGCGTCGACTTCGCCGGCTCGGTGCCTTCGCGAAGATACGGGTTCCACTGTGCCGGCACGACGGGGATGGGGAGGCTGAGCAGTGCTGACCTGAGCGCGGTGATCTCGTCGGCCGTGCGCACGACGTCTCCCGTGAGCGCGGTGACTTCGCGCGGAGGGAAGGTGCGTGCATCCGCGCGGAGCGCCGAGCCGTAACCGGCGAGAGCCGCACGCTGACGCTTGCGTCGACCGAAGAAACCGGAGGCGTCCGCCTGAGAGGCCGCGTTGTGTACGGCACGCACATCGCCGTCGAGTGCCTCCGGTCCGACAGCGCCGAACCACGGTCGCGCCGCGTCGCTCGCGTTCAGTCGTTCCTGCAGTGCCGGGATCTCGCCCGAGAGGGTGCGCGCGTAGATCGCGTCGACGACGTCGAGGGAGTGCCGTGGCGCCGTCGCGAGGGTAGACCACCGATCCAGCTGATCGGGAGCGGAGATGAGGGACATGATGCCGGCATCCGCGGCCCGCGTTCGAACCCCTGCGAGAGCTGCATCGAATTCTTGAGCGGCCGCGTGGAGGCCGGCAGAGTCGCGAGGCGCACCGACGGAGACATCGACGAATCCCCATGGGTGCATCGGCGACGGATGCGCCAGGTCCGCGGTTTCCGGTAGGCGGCGCAGCAGATCGCGGATGAACGCGAACGCGTCCTCCGTTCCCGAAACCACCAGGGAGTGCGGGACCTCGAGAGCCTCGACGTCCGCGGCGGAGGCGAGCAGTTGGGCACGAGCCGTGTACAGCGAAAGTCCCGCCGAGTTCGCCTCGTGCAGCCGCTGGGCGTACCGCCTCAGGGAACCGCGGCTCGTCGCGGCAGCCTCGGTCTCGGCCTTGAGAGCGACCGCGTCGGGACGCGCGACGGCGTCGATGGCGGCCCGGATCTGACCGCGCACTGCCGCCGGGCGGGCACCCTTGTCATGCAGATCGAGGGAGAAGGGCCCGAGGCCGACGGCATCCAGACGACTCTTGACGACGTCGAGCGCCGCACGTTTCTCGGCGACGAAGAGCACGCGCTTGCCATTCGCGAGCGAGTGGGCGAGCAGGTTGGTGATCGTCTGAGACTTGCCGGTCCCGGGAGGGCCTTCGAGGACGAAGGTACGTCCCGCTTCCGCTTCGGCCACGGCCTCCAGTTGCGACGAGTCCGCGGGTACGGGGACGGCGTTGTTGAGGGCGTCCAGGTCGACGTCCGAAGGGGCAGCGACGGGATCCACGAACTCCGCGGTCGGCGTTTCGATGAGATGACGGACGAGCGCGTTGCTGGAGAGCTCCGCCCAGTTCTCGTCGAGGTCCTTCCAGAGTCGGAACTTCGCGAACTGGAGGATCGAGAGGTCGACGCTGTCCTCGACGGTGAACGGCAACCGCGATGCCGCGAGTGCTTGACGGGTCGCCGCGAGCGCAGCCGGCAGATCGATGCCCGCCTCGTCCTTCGCCGGGTTGGCCAGCCCGGGGATCTCCAGACCGAAGCTCAGCCGCAGCTTCTCCAGGAGGCAATAGTTGGGCGTCGATTCCCCGGCCTCGTCGATGGTGAGCCGGAACGACTTTCCGCCGCCCGAGCCGTCGAGTGTGACCGGCACCAGGATGAGCGGCGATCGCAGCTCGCGATCGTTGAAGGTCCAGCGCAGCATCCCGAAGGCCAGGTAGAGGTTGTTGGCGCCGGTCTCTTCGATGACGGTCCGTGCTTTGTAGGCCAGCGCGCGGAGTCGCGCCGTGTAGGTGGCCTCTGACACGCCGACGAAGACCTGCTTGCGCTCACTCAGCATCCCTGCGCGCAGAGACTCCGGCAGGTCTTGCGCGAACCGGATACCGCGACTCCCGTCGATCACGGGAATGCGATCGTTGGGGACGAGAGTGATGGCCGTGCCCTTGTTGATCATGTCCTCGAACGTGGCGAGGGACGGCTGAGGGACGGCGAGCGGGTAGCCCGCCTTGTCTCCGTAGTTGATCAGTCGATTACGCAGGCTCAGGTCGAGCAGTGCGTTCTTCCATTGCTCGACTCGCGGCGGGATGGTCCGGCCCGACCCGCCGGCGATCGCTTCGGCCGACGGTGCATAGTGCAGCGCGGCGGGCGTCTGCGCGACGACGTATTCGGCGATGGTGACTTCACCGGACTCGGTGACCGTCCGGCTCGGGAGCGGGTAGATCCTCGCGAGCCGCGACTGCATGATGTCGGTGACTCCCTGAACGGACGAGAGATCGCCCGCCAGTGTCGTGAGGTGCGGCTGACGTCTTGCCTCGGCGAACGGTTTCGACGACACGCCACCGGTCAGGAACGTCGTCTCGACGAGTTCCATCTGCCCGATGCCGACGTAGTTCGCCACTTCTGCCGCGTCGAGCTGAGCCGGGCCGTCCAGACTCGCTTCATCGCGCCAGTAGCCGAGGAAGATGTGACCGCGCAGCAGCCACAGGGTCGAGTTGATGCCCGCTTCCTCCAGGGCCGCCGCGAGGGTGAGCGTTGTGTCGAGACATGTGCCCAGCCTGCCCTCGAGGACCTCGGCGGGGGTACGGACCTTCTGCCCCTCGAGCCCCCAGCTCGCGGGCGGCTCGGCGTACCGGATGTCGCGGGCACGCATGCTTTCGTAGACGGCTTCGACGATTGCATCGACACGATCGCGGGAGCCCTGCTGATATGCATCGAGAGCGGGATTGCCGGTTTTCTTTTGGAGGTAGTCGGATGCCTCGACGAGAAGCGGCGCGATCGCGCGCGAGTTCGGCTGAACGAACGCGGCGAGCATTTCGAGACTGAGCTGCGGGGGATTCGCACGCCACTGATTCGCCGCCAGTACCGTCACGTCTGCGTCCTGCGATGCGATGACCGAGCCGGAGGGATCGCGCAGGGTCACCCGCACGACTCCCCGCGTCGGCTGCTCTACGGCGAGCATCCGAGCGGGGTCGAGCACGAGGTCCGCATTGCGGAGCGTGGTCGCGGTCGTCCCGTCCAGATCGACGATGACGACCTTGGGATCTCCGAGCGAGCCGAGTGTGCAGATCGCCTCGACCTCGATCGAGGCGCCGCGCATTTCTGGTCCGCGGTAGTCGACGGTGACCTCGTCAACGATCGCGATCGCGTTGAGGGCGTGGGCGTAACTCAGGTCGGGCAGGGTCGATGCGCGGAGGTCGACAGTTACGTCGGGCGTCGTCGTATCGGCGATCAGCGGCGCCGAGTTGAACGTGGGGGTCGACGCCACCGCCTGCGGCGCCGTCCCGGCGGGTGTGGAAGCCCCCGTCATGGCGGCGAGTGTGGAGGCCTTCAGATCGCCCACGCGGTTGGCTTGGGCCTCTGCGCTGAGCGCCCGGAGCAGCATCTCTGCGGAATCCAGAGCTCGATAGGTCTCGGCGACGGAGAACTGCTCGTTGTGCGCCCACTTGTTGCGTACGTTCCGCAGCTCGCTGGCCCAGTTCTGGGCCTGCCTGTCGAGCACCGACGAGAAGGGATAGCCTAGCGATCCGAACGGCTCTGTGAACGCGCGAAGGATGAGGGAAAGATCGCGCGGGTTGTACCGCCCGAAAGCTCGTCCGGCGTGCCGGTCCTTCCGTTCGAGGAGATCGGTCCAGTCGGCGACGTCCGGGGCCAACTCATGGAACCGGGTCGCGACCGCCGGGCCGAGACCGTCGACCAGCGCGTCCAGCGCCCCCTCGATGTGGCGTCGCTCATCGAACTCGGACATCGCACTCCTCGGTCACACTCATCCGGCAATCAGACACGTGTCGCCCGCTGCCCCCGCTGCATCATTCATACCCGAGAGGTCCGACGTCAGCCGAGGCTCGCGTCGGCGTAGCGCGGCACCATCGGCGGCATCCCTTGTTCGCGCGTGGATTCGTGCAACCTGCTCACTCTTCGGGACGATCCTCTGCAGGCGGCTCCGGCCTTGGTGCGGAGTCGTCGGAACGCTGCAGGCGGTGCGCGATCCTCTCGGCGAGACGGCCGGTGGATTGCCGAGCATTCTCGATCGTGTCGCCGCTGAAGCGCCCGAGCGTCTCAAGGCCTCCCTTGCCGGCATCCAGGACATCGTCGCGGACGTCGGCGACAGCCGCAGACCACCGCCGCGCCTCCAGAGCTGTCTGCTCGTTGCTGAGGCCCAGGGTGGCGTGGAGGTCGGTCACGTTCGAGGCGACGGTGTTGCGCGCGCCCACGACGACTTTGGTCGACTTCGGGTTGAGGAGCACTTTCGCATTGGCGCGAATCGCGGCCGCATCCATGCGGGCTACGAGATGAGTGGTGGTCGATCCGATGAGGTCCCGTCTGCGCTGACGGGCTGTCTGCAGTGCAGCCCGGTGACGGTCGAGCTCCTCTGCGGGCGAGTCCAATACCCTGTCGAGCTCCAAGACGCTCATCCCCTCCTGAAGCTGGAAACACCGCGCGAGGACGGCGAGCCACTCGCCGACATCGGTCTGCGCCGCTTTAGAGAGGTCGGCCAGCTCGCCGATCTTTGCTTCGCGTTCGAGCTTGTCTGCCAGACTCTGGAGCTGACGGAGGGCATACGCCTGGGTGCGAGCGACCGTCGCGGCCGAACCCTGGATCTTCGACCACGTGACCTCGGATACTCGCCCGACCTCAGCACGGACAGTCAGCGCCTCATCCAGCATCATCTCGACGCCGATCATGTCGGCGAGGACCGCGTCCTTCTGAGAGCGAAGAACATCGTCGACCTTGGCGTCGATCCTCGCCAGGTAGTCGGTGATCTCCTCCATCTGCTTCTGCATCGCGTATTGCGCCATCAGTCCGCCGACGCCAGCGAGCACAGCTGGGTTGGTGAGCAAGGCCCCCGGCTTCGCGAGATGTGCGCCGGGTTTGGTGACGAACTGCAGATTCTTCGTGAACTGCCCGTTCGCGCGTCGGGTAGTGGCTTGAACGAACTCGCCACCCGAGCGCCGCACGAATGTGGCATTGCGGGCGGCGCGAGCGGATTCTTCCGTGAGCTTCATCCAGCGACCCGCGTTCGCCGAGATTTCCGACGCGGCCTGGAGCGCGCTACCTGTCCTTGCCGACAGCCGGTCAAGATCCAGTGGAAGCGAGGGGACACCAGCGGACAAGGTGAACTCCGCGACGGCGGCGGGATCCCCGAGGACAACGAGTCCCTCACCGTCAGTGATCAGCTCGATGTCGTCACCGGCGTCGACTTCGGCAGGCTCGCCGCTCGTCCGGCCCAAGGTGTCGTCAAGGTTGGATTCGGCGTCCGAGGTCATGGTGTGTCGCTTCCGTGGAGATGGGTGGGTCAGCCGGCGAACTCGAACGTGAGTTCCGCGTCGGGGTCGATGCTGCGCGCGAGTTTGGTGAAGTGGAACTCGGCCTGGTTCCGGAGCGCCTCGGCGTTGTTCTCGAGGTACTTCGTCTTCAGGTCGTCATCGACGATTCCGTTGAGCTGCTCCGACTCCGTCTTCTGCTCGGTGAATGCGCTGAGGACCCCGTCATCGCTGATGACCCGCTCGATCTTCCGGTCGACCTCGCCGATCCAGATGAACGGCGGGACCTTGACGACGAACTGATGGTCGCCCGTGGCGTCGATGGTCACGGCGTCGACGCCGAGCTTGGCCTTCAGGCTGTACTGCACGAGTCGGACCTTCTGTACGAGCGGGAAGTCCCGGAGTACGGCCGGTGGGACTCCCGTGGCATCGGATACGCCTTCGACGCCCAGAGTGAGAAGAACGGTCTGCTCCTCCTTCGTGATGAAGGTCACAACCTGCTCGTTCCGGACGAGGCTCTGTGATCCGAGCGCGGACGCCAGCCACGGCGGGGTAAGCAAGCCCGCAGCGACGCCGACCGCCAGGCCGGCGAGCACGAGTACCACCACGCCGAAAGTGGCGAGGTGAGACCACAACGGAACCGGGCGACGAAGGAATCTCACGACTCGCCCTCGACAGTGAGCTGCAGGAGCGTGGGTGTGTCAGTCATGCGGCGAATCCCCCCAGACTCGTGCGGCGGTGCGATGGTGCGAACCTATCCGCTTTTTCGTTCCTCATGCGTCGGCATCCGCGGTGATTGCCTCGGCGTCGCGCATGCGGGCTGCCGCGGTCAGCCCGGGGGAACCCGGTCGATCAACCGCGCCAGGGTGGGTATTCCGCGCGAGGTGGCCGGGGCGCCCGTGAGTCGCTCCAGCACGGGGGTGGCGTTGGATTCGCGGTGGCGCTCGTTGAGCGCGACGGTCCACCCGACGCCGGTATCGAGGAGGACGCATCGGCGTCGCCCCACCTCCGCCTGAGCCGTTGCATCCAGGGCGATCCGCTTGCCCGCGTGGAGGGTCAACTCGCGGCGGGCGGCATCGGGCGCGGGAGCATGGTCGCTGACGATGGCTCCCACCTCATCGAGCGTCAGGGTGAAGATCTCGCGCCCGACGCCCGCGCGGGCCGCCAAGACGAGGGCGGCGTCCTGAGCGCACTCGGCGTCGCCTTCGAAAACCACGGTGCCGTTGCTTTGGAAGGGCGCGGGGTCGTGGCATCCCGCCTCCTCGAAAGCCTCGACGAGCTCGGCCGTGGTGACGTGCCCGCGCTGACCGTGATTCAGATTCCGGACGAAGGCGACGTGGCGCATGCGGGGAGAGTACCGCGGCGGTCCGAGACCAGCCTCACCGCCCCCGCAGCACCGCCTCCGCCTCGTCCCACAGCCTCGACGCCGCGTCCGTGTCGAGGGCGTGGGCGGCGACGCCGCTCGTGCGCCCGACCGTCTCGACGACGACCTCGGCCTCCTGGTTGTCTTCGAAGTAGCGTCCGGTCACTCCGTCGAGCAGCGGGGATGCCGCGACCAGCACCGACGTCGAGGCGCCCTGTTCGACGGTCTTGAAGTGGTCCTGGTCGATGCGGTTGCCGTCGGCATCCATCGCTCCCATCGAGCGGAGCGTGTCGTCGTCGAGGTGGCGCTGGAGGTTGGTCGTGATCCAGCCGGGCATGAGGGCGTTCGCGGTGATGCCGTCGCCCGCCCAGCGCTCGGCGATGCCCACGGCGAGCAGCACGTCGGCCGTCTTGGACTGCGCATACGCGGCCCAGCGGTCGTAGGGGCGCTGCTCGAACTGCGGGTCGTCGAAGACGAATGGTGAGCGGAGGTGGGCGGTCGAGCTCACGATCGCGACTCGGGCGGTTCCGGCCGCAGCGAGCGCGTCGTGCAGTCCCAGAAGCAGGGCGAAGTGGCCGAGGTAGTTGACGGCGAGCTGGCGCTCCCAGCCTTCGGTTGTGCGCTCGAGATCGGCGAGGGCCATGATCCCGGCGTTGGCGACGAGGCCGTCCAGCGGACCGCGCCAGTCGTCGGCGAAGTGTCGCACCGATGCGAGGTCGGCGAGGTCGAGGGCGGCGACCTCGACGTGTCCCGGACCCGTGGACGGCTGGAGGTCGCGCACGACGTCGGCGACCCGCGCGGGATCGCGGACGCCGATCGTCACCTCGGCACCTGCGCCGGCGAGCGCACGCGCCGTCTCGGCGCCGATCCCCGATGCGCCGCCGGTGACGATGAAGCGCTGGCCGTCGAGCTCGACGCCCTCGAGGATCTCGCGGGCGGTCGTGCGGGGGCCAAAGGGAGTGGTGAGCAGGGTACGGGGGGTCATTTCTTCTCCGGTTCCGGGGTGGTCATCAGTTCGCGCCTCGGCGGCGGGATGCCAGGGCGGCGGTGATGCCGAACGCGAGCATCAGCAGCACGAGCGCGGCGAGGGTGCCGAGGGCGAATCGGGGGTGTGTGCCCGGGGCGACTCCGCCGAGCAGTACGGATTCGGCGACGCCGACGATTACGGCCGCCGCGACGGCGATGAGCGCGGCGGTGACGACACCGATGGTCGCCTCCCAGGTCACCACCAGGCGGCGGGTTTCGGGCGCCGCCCCGACGATGCGGAGCGTTTCGTCGTCACGCGCGCGCGGTGCGCTGGCCATGAAGACCGTCGCCGCGGCCCCCACGGCGGCCAGGAGCGTCGGCCCGCCGAGCAGCAGCGCGAGAGGACGGGCGTCGAGGGCCACGGCATCCGTCATCGCGGTTGCCGCCGTCTGCTGACCCACGAGGAAGGTCCAGGGGAGCCCGATCGCCACGAGGAATGCGGTCGTCGACGCGCTGCTCCGACGCGAGGTCTCGGTCGACACGGCCCGCGCGACATGCCAGCTGGCGGAGCGGGATGCCGGCACGATCGCGGTCCACGCGCGGATCAGGGGTGGCGAGAACACCGGCACCGACACGGCCGCCGCCGCGATCAGCACCGGTCCGATGAGCACGGACTGAGCGGCGCCCGTGGGTAGCGAGCCGGGAAGACCCGCGATCATCGACGCGGCGATCGCCAGGAGAGCGGCCGAGCCGAGGACACGGGTTGTCACGCGGCTCCGCGCGGTCTGCTCGCCGCGCAGGAGGGTGAGGACGGGCGTCCGGCCCGCGGCCCGCGCGAGGGGGATCGCGCTCAGAATCGTGAGGAGAAGAGTCAGGGCGGCGACCGCCGCAGCGGGGCCCGCGTGCAGTTCGATCCGGACCGTGTCGAGCCCGGGGGAGGCGGAGAGCAGCGCCGTCAGGACCGGCGGCGCGACGGCAACAGCGACCGCGGAGCCCGCCGCGACCGAGACCGCCGACACGACGGCGAGTTCGATGATCAGCACCGCGCTCACCTGCCGCGGAATGAGTCCGACGACCAGCCAGAGCGCGAAAGTGGGACGGCGGAGTTCGACCAGGATGCGGACGACCGACGTCAGTACCGCCACGAGGCTGACGGCGGTCAGCGCGATGACCACGCCGGCGATGGCGAGGAGCCCCAGCATCACCGTGGTCTCCGAGGCGAGTGCGGTGTCGATGAGAGCCGCGGGGATCCCCGCGATCGCCCCCGCGGTGACGAGCACCGCGATCACCCCGACCCACACCACGGCGTTCGTGCGCAGATCGGTGACGATGAGACGGAGCATCAGGCCGCCGCCGTGACGAGGTCGAACAGGTCGCCGGCAGTCGGACGGACGAGTTCGTGATGAATGACGCCGTCGCGCAGTACGACGGCCCGATCGGCGAGCGCTGCCGCGTCGAGATCGTGCGTGACGACCACGACCGCGCTGCCAGTGACGCTCGCAGCACGGAGCAGGTCGAGGACGGTCTTGCCCGACTTCCCGTCGAGGGCGCCGGTGGGTTCGTCGGCGAAGACGACGTCCGGGCCGGCGAAGAGCGCCCGCGCGACCGCGACGCGCTGCTGCTGCCCGCCCGACAGCGCGTCCGGGAGCGCCGTTTCCTTCCCCTCGAGGCCGACGGCGGCCAGGGCGCGGCGCGCATCTTCGGCGGTGACCTTCTGGCCGCGCAAGCGGGCGGGGAGCAGCACGTTCTCACCCGCGGTCAGCGCGGGGATGAGGTTGTACGACTGGAAGACGAATCCCACCCGGTCGCGGCGGAGTCGGGCGAGCCGCGACGGCGACAGGCGTCGTAGGTCGTGTCCCGCCAGGGTGACGGTGCCCTCGCTGACGGGTTCGAGGCCGGCGAGGCACGCGAGCAGCGTCGACTTCCCCGAACCGCTCGGACCCACGATGCTCACCATCTCGCCCCGGGCGACCGTGAGGTCGATGCCGTGCAGGACCTCGGTCTCCGGCATCCGCGAATTCGAGAATCCCTTGCGAACGCCGACCCCCGAGACAACAGGGACGGATGCCGTGGCGTCGGAGCCCATCACGCGTGCGAGGGTCGGCGATCGACCCAGTCGAAGACGAGACGCCGGTCGGCGATCAGCCACCCCTCGGGGGTGCGGACGAACGCGTCGAGGTATCGGATCGACATCGTGAGCAGTTCGCGGCCGGCGCCCTCGTCGAGCACGTGCATCGCGAGGCAGTACGTCTCGCCGGTGGCGGTGTCTCCGTCGACGTCGATCAGCGATTGGCCGTTCAGATACGTCGTGACCTCGTAGCGCGCGATGAGCTCGTCGAACGTGCGCTCGAGCGCCGCGCGCCCGGTCACCACATCGATCGGCTCGGTCGTGTCGGGATCGCCGTCGTAGAGGCGGACCCGTCCGTCGACCGTGAACACCGCGGCCTGCTCCGCCGGGTGTTTCCGATCGGCGTGATGGGCGTATCGGGCGACCAGGTCCCGCAGGGCGAGCTGATCGGCCAGGTCGTCGACGTTCATGGCGTCCTCCCGGTGGAGCGCGGTCGGTCGTCGTTCGACCTTGACCGCGGCATCCCCTCACCCTATTTTAGGTGAAAGTTCACGTAAAAGGGTGGGAGTGACATGTTGCACGGCGATCTGAAGGCACTGATGGAAGCCAACCTGCGGGAGGTGTTCGGTGAGCGCGATCGCGAGGCGCGCCGCGAAGCCATCCGCCGCACGTACACGGAGGACGTCGTCTTCGCGGATCCGGATGCCGAGGTGCAGGGCCACGACGCGCTCGACGCCAAGGCTCAGGAGATCCTCGACGGCGCGGGTCCCGACTTCGTCTTCGTGCCCGACGGGCCGTTCTACCAGGTGCAGGACCTCGGCTACCTCGCGTGGGCCTTCGGTCCGGAGGGGGCGCCGGTGCTGCACGGCGCC
Organism: Microbacterium sp. SLBN-111; assembly: GCF_049739645.1. Taxonomy (NCBI): domain Bacteria; kingdom Bacillati; phylum Actinomycetota; class Actinomycetes; order Micrococcales; family Microbacteriaceae; genus Microbacterium; species Microbacterium sp. SLBN-111. The sequence continues at coordinate 534,907 of NZ_JBMGQH010000001.1, read as the reverse complement.
GACATGGGTATCCTGCGTGACGGCCTCCTCGCGAAGGTGTACACCGTGCTCTTCACGTGAGCGACGGCGGGGGCGCGATTAGCCTGGGGAGCGGCCCGCTCGGATGCCGGGACGGGAGCGCCGACGGACGGAGAGCCCATGAGTCGATACGACGTCCCCGCGGAATCTCCGTACGCATTCCTCGACGACGACGCGGACGTTCGGGCCTGGTTCGCGTTCATGAAGGTGCAGCTGCGTCTGCGCTATGAGATGAACCGGCAACTGCGCGATGACAGCGGGATCTCGCTGGTCGACTACGACGTGCTCGTGGCACTGACGAGCGAGCCGACCGGCACGATGACGGTGTCCGACCTGGCGATCCGGATCGGCGCTGAGCGCAGCCGGGTGTCGCACCAGGCGCGCCGTCTCGCCGAGGAGGGCCTCGTCGAGCTGGCATCCAATGAGAACGACCGGCGCGCCACCGACGTGACCCTGACTCCGGCCGGGCGTGAGCTCCTCCGGCGCGCGTCGCCGGGGCACATCGCGTTCGTCCGCAAGGTGTTCTTCGACGCGCTCGACGGCGAGAGCAGCGTCGCCCTGTCCGAGGCGTTCGAGAGGGTGTACGAGCTGCTCATCGCGCACGGGACTCTGCCGCGGCCGGCGGATCATCCGTAGGACGGGTCGGGTGCTCAGGTGCCTGTGGGGGGCTCGGCATCCGGTTGAACCGCTGCGCGCCATTGCTCGAGATAGGGCGGCAGGTGAACGGTCAGCGTCGTCCAGAAGACGTCGTCGTTCATGGCTCGATATCCGCCGTGGGCCGCAATGTTTCTGATCGTACGGATGGCGTCGACGACCTCGGCGGGAACGTCGCCGAGCAGCGCGTTGAACTCACGCAACTCGAACAGTGCCGCGGCCCGGATGACGACCATGGAGCCGGAGGCGTACGCGGGGGAGTTCCGCGTGAACGCGGCGCGGCCGCCCGCGACGGCGTGGCCGAGAAACGCCTCGATGCCTTCGAGGCTGTCGGCGAGCTTGGCTCGCGCGATCGTCGTCGACGAGTCGTCGCGCTCCGTTCGTGGAACGCGCTCGAACCGGCGCGGCGTTCCGGGTGCGGCTCCGTCGCTCACAGGGCGACCATCGGGGTGTCGACGAGGAACGACGGCCGGTTCGCATCATCCACGATGACATCAACGGGGAAACCGGTGAGGGCCTCGACCTCGTTCTGGAACATCGCGAGGTCGAAGTAGCTCCTCCTGGAGCTCAGCCGAGCCAGCAGGTCGATGTCGGACGTGAAGTGGTCGCTGCCCGTCGCGATCGAACCGAAGACGCGGAGATCGTGCAGCCCGTGCCGAGTCGCCCGTTCGACGATGGCATCCGCGTGCTCCTCGAGGGCGAGGCTCGGGCGGTAATCCGCCTCGCTGAGGAGTCGCTCGAGGACCTCGGCACTGATGACCCTACGCCCGGATTCGATCGCAGCGACGTGGGGCTGGCTCATACCCGCCGCGCGCGCGAGTTCTGCTTGCGACATGCGGCGGTCGGTGCGCGCGGCCTTCACCAGCTGGGCGGCTCGGGCGGGGTCGAAGCGATCGGGCATGCGATATACCTCCGTGGTATAGGCTACTCGCGCTGCTCTTCGGTGTCGATTTCCCCTCGGGCACCGGCGCTCAGGCCGCGGAACTCGAGCGGCCTACCTCTCGCACTTGCTCGTCCGCTCCGAGAGCATCTCGTCGTCATGGATCGAGGGGAACCGCGTCACTCCGAAGCGCCTCGCGATCGCGGAGTCCCTCCACCATGGTTCGCGCGTCGCGTTGGATGTCATCGCCAACGTCCGCGCCACCGAGGATGCCGTCGCCGCGCTCGCCGGTCGGGAGCGCCCCATCTCAGTCGACGACATCGAGAACCTGCAGCACCTCATCGAACCCGCGCTTCCGCGAGGGCTGCGCACGGAACAGAACTGGGTCGGAGGGTCGGGCTGGAGTCCGATCCGCGCCGAGTTCGTCCCTCCCCCCGAGACGGAGGTGGGTCGGCTCGTCGCTGACCTCGCGGCTTTCGTGACTCGGACCGACGGCAACCCGGTTATCCGGGCGGCGATCGCGCACGCGCAATTCGAGACGATTCATCCGTTCATCGACGGCAACGGCCGCACGGGGCGAGCGCTGATCCACACCGTGCTCCGCCGGTCGGATGCGCTGCGTTCGATCCTCATTCCGATCAGTACGGTCTTCGCCGGTGACACGGACGCCTACATCACGGGGCTGACCGCCTACCGCGCCGGGCGACTCGACGAATGGGTCCTCTCGTTTGCGCAGGCCAGTGAACTCGCCGCGGAAAACGCTGTGCGCCTCGCGGAGGATGTGGCTGAACTCGACGAACGGACGTTCCAGAAATTGCTCGACCACCGCCGGGAACGAGGAACCACCCCCGGTGATACCCCGGAGCGACGCGGTGGTGCGAAAGGTTCTGGATCGGCTCGCGGCGGAGCCGGTCGTCACTCTTCGCAGCGTCGCCGAGAGGTACGGGGTCTCGACGACGGCGGCGCACCGAGCGCTCTCCGAGCTTCAGGATGCCGGCATCCTGGCACGTACGAAGGATCAGCGCGGCCGCACCGTGTGCTGGAGCGCCGACCGGCACCTTGGCCTCGTTGCGCTGACGGAGCGCAGTAATCGGGTTGGCGCGGGGGACACCGCAGGGCGGAGGCCGCGCAACGCGCCGGCGGCGCCCGATATCGAACAGGTCGGGAGGTTGCGCGGGGGCGAGCGGTAGGACCCCGGTGGCGAAGTGGCGCCACGGCGAGGCGTGAACCTCGCTAGCCCGCCGCGGCGGCTCCCTGTGCGCCCGCGGGAGCGAAGCCCTGGGCGGCGAGCCACGCGAGCACGTCGTCCGCGACGTCGGTCCATCCGGCATCCAGGGTCAACGAGTGCCCCTTGCCCTCGTACTCGTGGTACTCGGTCACCGACGCGGTGTTGTCGGCGTAGAGCTTCGCCACGGCGAGCGTCACCGACCGCGGGACGGTGTGGTCCTCGGTTCCCGAGGTGAGCAGGAGCGGTCCGCGCACGGCGGTGTGGGTGTTCACGGCCGCGGGGGAGTTGCGCACGAAGTTCGCCGTCGCGTCCTCGAAGAGCGGGCGGCCCGGGCCCGGAATCGTCCACGCCGCGTGGAGCGCGTCCGATTCTTCGTCGCTGATGGCGTTGCCGAAGGCGTACTTGAACTGCTTCGAGGTGAGCGCCACGGTGCGCGACTTGTTCGCGGGGTTGCCGAGCACCGGGAGCCCGGACTTCAGCTGCGAGAACGGGAGGACCTTCACGCCCTTCACCGGCGCCGGGTCGATCGCGACCGCCGCCGAAACGAGGTCGTTGGCGAGCAGCTCCTGGGCGATGAGACCACCGAACGAGTGGCCGACGACGACGGGCTTCTCGTCCCAGCCCTCGATGATGTCGGCGTAATGGTGGCAGATCTGCGAGATTCCGACGTCGTTCAGACCGTCCGGATTCGCGCGCGTCGCGGCGACGGTCTCGAGGTCGCCGGGCCAGCCCGGTGCCGACGTCGAGTACCCCCGCTCCTCGAACAGGTCCTGCCAGGGCCGCCAGGCGCTCGAGTGGATCCAGAGGCCGTGGATGAAGAGGACGTGAGTGGACATGAGGACTCCTTTTCGGATGATGAGGTGGATGCCAGAACTCACAGCGTTTTGACGAGGCCGCCGTCGATGAGGAAGTCGGCGCCGGTCACATTTCCCGCACGATCGCTGGCGAGGAGGAGGGCGAGGTCGGCGACCTCGGACGGTTGAGTGAAACGGCCGGTGGAGAACCCGCCCTGGCTCGCGACGACCCGGTCGCGGGCCGTGTCGAAGTCGACGCCCATGTTCCGCGCGGCTGTCGCGGCGACGCCGTTGTCGCCGAGCCACAGCTGTGTGGCCACCGGCCCCGGGCTGATCGTGTTGAAGCGGATGTGCTCGGCGCCGTACTCCTTCGACAGCGACTTGGACAGATTCCAGACCGCCGCTTTCGCGGCCGAGTAGTCGATGACGCCGGGGTCGGGGAGGAACGCGTTGACCGATCCGATCGTGACGACGTTTCCCCCGCCGCGCTCGAGCAGGAGGGGGATGGCCGCGCGGGTCGTGCGCACCGCCGCCAGGAAACTGAGCGTGATCGTGGCGAGCCACTCCTCATCGCTGATCGCCAGGAAGCCGTCGGTGCGCAGAGTGACGGCCCCCACGTTGTTGACGAGGACGTCGAGCCCGCCGAACTCCCGCGCCCGGCCGACGAGACGCACGGGCGCATCCGCGTCGGACAGGTCGACGCTCTCGAAGAGCACGCGCCCGGTGGAGGCCAGGTCGTCGAGTTCGGGGGTGGACGATCGGGCGCCGGCGACGACGCGCACCCCTTCCCCCACGAGCGCCGTCGCGATCGCGAGGCCGATGCCTTTGCTCGCCCCTGTGACGACCGCCACTTTTCCCGCCAGACCCAGGTCCATGCCGCCGACGGTAGGACCTCACTCCGGGTCGCGCGTGCCCGCGTCCTGACTAGTAGCGGGGCTACCTCCCTCATCCAGGGCGGCGATGCGTGCGAGGGTGGCTTCGCTCGGCGACCCGGGTTCGGCGTAGTAGACGAAGATTGTGTGGTCGTCCGAGCCGATCAGCGGAAGATGTTGGTAGTGCAGGGTCAGCACACCCTCGACGGGGTGGCGCATGGCGTGCGCACCCTCGCTCATCCCCGCGATGTCGTGCCGGTTCCACAGATCGCGGAAGCGGGCGCTGTCGCGGGTCATCTCATCGATCAGCTCCTGCGTGCGCGGATCGTCGGGGTACAGGCCCACCCGAGCGCGGAAGAGCCCGATCGTGCGGGCGCTCAGGGCCTCCCACTCCGTGTAGAGCTGCTGCATGGCCGGCCGCGTGAGCAGGACGACCGTCACATTCAGCCCCACCCGGTACGACTCGATCAATCTCGACATGACGTGGTTGATGGCCACGATGTCGAAATGGCGATCGAGGATGAGGGCCGGTGTCATCGGCCACGAATCGATCAACCATCGCGTGCGCTCGACGGCCGTGGTCGGCAGGGCCGCCGCGGGGCTCGGCCCCATCCGCGCCAGCGCGTGGAGGTAGATGGTCGCGTTCACGTCCAGACGCAACGCGCGCGACAGTGCATCGACGACCTGGTCGGTCGGCCGGGTCTCTTGCCCCTGCTCGAGCTTGACGTAGTACTCGGTGCTGATACCCGCGATCTGAGCGACTTCGGACCGGCGCAGCCCGTCGACCCGTCGATGGCCCGGGCCGGCATCCAGCCCCACGTCGGCAGGCTGGAGTATTGCGCGACGGGCGCGCAGGTAATCTCCGAGGGGGTGGCCGGCGGGCATGCCGAATTGTACCGATTTGCGTACGGCCCGTCTCGAACGGGAGGTGGACGCGACGGCGGGAGTCGAACCCGCCACGCCTTCGGTTATGAACCGAGGCCCGGGACCGCCCGGATCGCCGCGATGTGCCCCCACGCTAACCCGGACCGCGGATGCCGCCAACGGGCGTTTCACGACATGACGGGATGTGTCGCCGCGAGGCGCAGGTGCCGATTTCGATGCTTGCGCTCGTCGCCCGGTGAGGCGTTCAATCGGTGGCACACGCAGTCGAAACCTTGGGGGCATCATGAGCGACGCAGCGACCTACGACCCGGATGGCGGGTACGACCCCGACGGGGGTTACGACCCGGACGGGGGCTATGACCCCGATGGTGGGTACGACCCCGATGGTGGGTACGACCCCGACGGGGGCTATGACCCGGACGGCGGGTATGACCCGGATGGGGGTTACGACCCGGATGGTGGGTACGACCCGGACGGGGGATACGACCCCGACGGCGGCGCCTGACCGCACGCCGTCCGTTCAGGCGAGCGCCCGCCGGAGGATCTCCCGATCGTCGTGCGGCACCTTCGTGGTGCCCACGATCTGAGTGTCCTCGTCGCCCTTGCCGGCGACGAGGACGAGATCGCCCGGCCGTGCCATGTGGAGCGCGGCGTGGATGGCATCCACTCGCGAGGGGATCTCGATGCAGTTCGGGATGCCGGCCCGCACCTCGGCCCGGATGCGCTCGGGCGGCTCGCGCCGCGGATTGTCGTCGGTGAGGATCGCGACGTCGGCCAGCTCGGCGGCGATCGCGCCCATCGGGGCCCGCTTGCCGCGGTCGCGCTCGCCGCCGGCGCCGAAGACGAGGATGATCCGGCCGGTGGTTCGCGCTCGGACCGCGGTCAGCGCCACCCTCAGGGCGCCCGGGTTGTGCGCGGTGTCGACCATCGCGGTCACGCCGTCCTTCTCCCCGATCAGCTGCAGTCGACCGGGCGGGGGCTCGACGCGCGACAGCGCATCGGCTACGGCCGCGGGATCGCCTCCGGCCGCGATGACGACGGCCGCGGCGAGCAGCAGATTGGTCACTGCCACGGAGTGCACCGTGGGCAGCGAGACGCGGTGGTTCTGCCCCTCCACACGGAGGGTTCCGTCCAGACGGCCCGCGCGCTCGTCGAGGCCCGTCGCCGAGAGTTCGCCGCCCTCGCCCAGGCTGACCAGACGGATGCCACGATTCGTCACGGCCTCACGCACGAGGTCGCCCTGCGCGGATCCGGTCGCGATGATGGCGACGCCGCCCGGGACGAGATGCTCGCGGAAGAGCCGGAGCTTCGCGTTCCAGTACCCCTCGACGCTGCGGTGCACGTCGATGTGGTCGCGCTCGAGCCCGGTGGAGACGGCGACGTCCACCGGCACCCGCTCGAACAGCCCGTCCGCGAGGATTCCCACGAACGCCTCGAGGGACACCGCCTCCGCGCCCGCTCGCGCCTGCGCCTCGATCAACTCCGGCAGGTAGTCCGGGGACCGTCGCACCCGGCTCTCCCGGAGCGTCCCGTCGACCTCGGTCACTCCGGTGGAGTCGTAACCGGCGGCCCGCCACCCGATCAGGGTCATCAGCTGCCGTGTCGCCGTCGCGACGGTCGTCTTGCCGTTCGTCCCGGTGACCGCCGTGATGATCGGCCGCCCCACCGGCGGCTGGATGTGAAAAGTCATGGTGCCCCCACCGTTCCCTTTCCGGTCATCATGTCACCCGGGCTGGGCCGTCGTCCGCCTCCCTTCCAGGATCATGCGCGTCGAGTGCTCCAGGTGCTCCCGGACCGCGTGCTCCGGGTCGGCCAGCGCCGCCTCGACGTACGCGCGGTGCTCGGTGGTCAGGGCGCCCGGGCCGTACGCGGGCCGGACGTGCGTGAGCAGCAGGTGCATTTCGGAATCGAGCCGGCGGTACTCCTCGGCGATACGCGGCGAGTCCGCGGCATCCACGAGGGCGCGGTGAACACGGGCGTGCGCGTCGAGCGTGGCGGGCCAATCCCCGGATGCCTCGGCGTCCGCCAGCGCGTCGAGGGCGGCGTCGACGTCGGCCGGATGGATGCCACGCTCCCGGACGATCCGCAGTGCTTCGGTCTCGAGGGCGCAGCGCAGCTGCTGGAGGGCGACGAGGGCCGCGTCGTCGAGAACCGACACCCGGACGCCGCGGTACGGCTCGGCGGTGACGAGCCGCTCGGCGGTGAGGGTCGCGAGCGCGGTGCGGGCGGTGTGGCGCGAGACGCCGTGGGTGGAGCTGAGCTCCTCTTCGCGGAGCGGGCTGCCGGGGGCGAGCTCGCCGGACAGGATGGCGCCGCGCACCGCCTCCGCGACGACGTCTGCGGTGCGAGGGCCGGGGGTGCCGCCGCGCGCGGGCGCTTCCCGACGAGGTGCGGTGTCGGTGCCGCGCGGGACGGGCGGCAGCATCGGGGGATCACGCCGGGGCCGTGGCATCCGGAACCTCCTGACGTCGACGGGATGGAGCGGAGACGACGGCGAGGCCCACCGCGATGAGCGCGAGGCCGATCGCGCTCACGGCCGTGAGCTGCTCGTGCAGCACGAGGAGCCCGAGGATCGTGGCGCCGAGCGGCTCGGCGAGGGTCAGCGTCGAGACGGTCACGGCGGTGAGGCGCGCCAGGCCCCACCCGAACAGCAGGTAGGCCACGGCGGTCGTCACGATCCCGAGCCACAGCGTGAGCGCGAGTCCGTTCGGGGTGAGCAGCCACGACGTTCCCGCGACGAGCAGCACGGGGACGCTCGCGACGGCGGCGGTGCCGAACACCGTTCCCATGACGCGCGTGGAATCCCACCCCCTCTCGATGAGCGCCTTGCCGCACACCGTATAGAGGGCGTACGACATTCCCGCGCCCGCCGAGGCCAGGAGACCAGCGGGGGCGAGGGCGACCGCGCCGCCCGTGACGCCGGACACCAGCACGACGCCGGCGAGGGCGACGGCGGTGGCGAGCATCCACCGGCTCGAGGGCGCGCGCCGGGAGCGGATGGCATCCACGATTCCGGTCGCGATGGGGGCGGAGCCGAGCGCGACCACCGTGCCGATCGCGACGCCGTTCTCGCGCGTACCCAGGAAGAACAGCGGCTGGTAGGCGAGGACGCCGACCGCTCCGAGCGCGATCAGCAGCGCCGTCGGTCCCTTCGCCGCGGGGATCCTCGCACGGGGGCGGGCCCGCACCAGGGCGATGAGGCCCAGGATGCCGCCCCCCACCACGATCCGCGCGGCGCCGACCGCGAGAGGGGAGGCATCGACGCCGGCGAGCGCCTGCGCGGTGCCGGTCGTGGCGAAGCAGAGCGCGGCGGCGAGAACGGCGAGGGCGGGAAGCATGAGCAGATTGTTACACAATCGGCCATCCGGTGTCACGGTTCGCGAAGCGCCTGCACCATCGATCGCAGTGCGGTCCGCGCCGCCGCCTGCTCGGCATCCGTCATCCCGCCCAGCATGCGCCGCTCGACCGATCGCACCGCCGCGCTCGCCGCGTCGAGGTCGCGGCGCCCCTTGTCGGTGAGACGGGTGGGGAGGGCCTTGCCGGAGGGGGCCGTCGCCGGTCGCTCGACGACGCCGTCCCGCTCGAGCGACTGCAGGAGCACGTTCATGGACTGCCGGGTGACGAACGCACCCCGGGCGAGGTCGGAGTTCGACGAGCCGGGGCGCTGCGCGAGCAGTTCGAGGCACGAGTAGTGCGTGATGGTCATGCCCAGGGGGCGGAGGACGTCTTCCATCGCCGTCCGCAGGGCGGTCGCCGCCTCCTTGAGGAGGTAGCCGAGCGAGGTGTCCAGGTCGATCGCCTCTTGTGTCATGTCAGTAGTCTGACATAGAGTACGTGTCAGATAACTGACACGAAAGAAGGAACCCATGCCCGTCACCGGCCCCGACTTCATCTCCCTGCAGGTGCGCGACCTCGACGCCTCCCGCGCGTTCTACGAGCAGTACCTCGGCCTCGTGCGCTCGCCCGCCGGGCCCCCGCACGCGGTCGTCTTCGACACCGCCCCCATCGCGTTCGCGCTCCGCGACCTCGTCCCCGGCACCGACCTCGACGCGATCGCCCAGCCGGGCATCGGCGTCGCGCTGTGGCTCCACGCGACGGACTCTCAGGCGATCCACGACGCGCTCGCCGCCGACGGACACCGGATCGTCTCGGCCCCCATCGACGGGCCGTTCGGACGGACCTTCACGTTCACCGACCCCGACGGCTACCACGTGACCCTTCACGACCGCGCCTGACGACGATGGCCGGGGCCGCCGGGCGGCGGACGCGCGTCGCCCGGCTGCCCGGGCGGGCGGGGCTCCGCCCGGTACCCGACCGGGCGAAGGAGCCCCTCCCGGCCGGGTAACGTGGGCACATGGCGACGACGGCGGGGCGAGGCATCCTGGCCCTGGGGACCGTCGCCGCGCTCCTCGTCATCGGCGTGCTGCTGGCCCTGCTGGTCGACCCGTTCGCGCGGATGCCGATCGAGGTCGACGCCGCGACCGAGTGGATCGCCCGTGTGCTCCTCGTCCTCGGGGTCGCCTGGGTCGTGATCGGCATGCTGGCGGCGCGGACGCGCCTCGTCGGACGCCCCGGCGCCGCCGCCGCGCGGGCGACGTGGATAGCTTCGACCCGCCCGTGGCGTGCGCGGGAGTCGACGCTCGGCGTGCTGCCGCTCGACCGCTGGTGCATGATCCTCGTGCCCGGGGTGCTGCTGCTGGCGACGCGTCTCGTGCAGGCGCACGGCGACGGGCTCGGCGGCGTCGTGCTCGCGATCGCCGGGTGGCTGGTGTTCGCCCTCGTCGTGCGACTGCTGCTCGGTGCGCGCTCGCCGTGGCCGATCATCGCCGCGGTCGGCGGAGCCATTGTGCTGCGCTGCATCGTGACGCTCGGTGCGATCTCGCTCTCCGGCCCCGACGGGGTCTGGCTCACGCTGTGGGGTCTGCCGGTCGTCCGGATCGTCTACGTGACCGTCGCGCTCGCTCTCGTCGCGTGGGTCTTCGTCGTCGCGGGATGGTCGCTCGAAGCGCAACTCGGCGTGCGCCGCGCGGTGGGCGTCGCGCTCGCCGGGGTCGGCGCGGTGTTCGCGCTGCCGACGGCCACGGCCGCCGCGATCGGCGCGAGCGAGGCGCTGCGCGGGTGGAACAGTCAGATCGGCGTGCTGCCGTGGCATCTCGCCCGGGTGACGGGTCTCTCCGACGAGCGGTTCCCGACCGGGGTGCTCGTCACCGTCGCCGTGATCGCGACGCTGTCGGCGATCACGGGTCTCGTGCTCGCGCTGCCGCTGCGCCCGGGGGAGCACCGGAGGCGGCGGCCACCCGCCTGAGTGGTGGCTCGCCTGGGCGGTGGCCCGCCCGAGCGGCCGCCCGCCCGAGCGGCCGCCCGCCTGAGAGGCCGCCCGCCCGAGCGGTGTCGTCAGCCCGCGAGCGTGCGGTCGAACGGACCGCCGCGTCGGATATCGCGCACCTCTTTCCCGAGGGGCATGAGCGACACCGGAACGAGCTTGAAGTTCGCGATCCCGAGAGGGATGCCGATGATCGTGATGCACAGCGCGAGGCCGGTGAAGATGTGGCCCAGGGCGAGCCACCACCCGGCGAGGACGACCCACACGACGTTCCCGAGGAACGATCCCACGCCCGCCGTCGGCTTCGCGACGATCTCGCGACCGAACGGCCACAGCGCGTACAGGCCGATGCGGAAGGACGCAATGCCCCACGGGATCGTGAGGATCAGGATGCACAGCACGATGCCGGCCGCGAGATACCCGAGGAACAGCCAGAATCCCGAGAGGACGAGCCACAGGACGTTGAGGATCAGGCGCATGCGTCCATGATCCCCGACCGGGCGGCGTGTCGGAGGCCCCGCCTAGACTTGATATCGCCATGACCGACGCCTCCACCCCCCTCATCGTCGGCGGCTCCGCCCCGTCGGATGCCCGCCCTGACGCCGACCTGCTCGAAGGGCTGAACGGGCCGCAGCGAGAGGCCGTCACCTACCGCGGGCAGGCGCTGCTCATCGTCGCCGGGGCCGGGTCGGGCAAGACGAGCGTGCTGACGCGGCGCATCGCGTCGCTCCTCCGCACGCGCGAGGCGTACCCCAGCCAGATCCTCGCCATCACCTTCACCAACAAGGCCGCGGGCGAGATGCGCGAGCGTGTGCACAACCTCATCGGGCAGCGCGCCGACGGCATGTGGATCTCGACGTTCCACTCGGCCTGCGTCCGGATCCTCCGGCGCGAGGCGCAGCAGTTCGGGTTCACGAAGGCGTTCACGATCTACGACTCGGGCGACTCGCGCGCTCTCATCAAGCGTCTCGTGAAAGACCACGAGGGCGACGCGTTCGGCCTGACCCCCGCCGGCACGCAGAGTCGCATCTCGAAGCTCAAGAACGAGTTGGCGGATGCCGAGTCCTACGCGCGCCAGGCCAACACCAGCGATCCCGCGGAACGCGTGTTCATCGAGATCTTCGCGGCGTACCAGCGTGAGCTGCAGCGCGCGAACGCGTTCGACTTCGACGACCTGATCGCGCAGACCGTCTACCTGTTCCGGGCGTTCCCGCAGGTGGCCGACGTGTACCGGAAGCGGTTCCGCCACATCCTCGTCGACGAGTACCAGGACACCAACCACGCGCAGTACGCGCTCATCCACGAGCTGACCCGCCCGCCGGGCAGCGACGCCGAACCGCTCTCGGGCGGCGGCGGAATGATGATCTTCGAGCCCGAGCCCTCCGGCGAGACCGGCGCGTCGCTCACCGTCGTCGGTGACTCCGACCAGTCGATCTACGCCTTCCGTGGCGCCGACATCCGCAACATCAGCGAGTTCGAGCGCGACTACCCCGGCGCCAAGGTCGTGCTGCTCGAGCAGAACTACCGCTCGACGCAGAACATCCTCTCGGCGGCGAACGCGGTCATCTCGAACAACTTCGACCGCAAAGACAAGAAGTTGTGGACCGACGTGGGCGCCGGCGACCCGATCATCGGGTTCACCGGGTACTCGCAGCACGACGAGGCGCAGTTCGTCGCCGACGAGATCGAGGCGCTGCATCGCAAGGGCATCGACTACGCGCAGATGGCGGTGTTCTACCGAACCAACTCGCAGTCCCGTGCGCTGGAGGAGATCTTCATCCGCTCCGCCGTGCCGTACAAGATCATGGGCGGCACGAAGTTCTACGAGCGGGCCGAGATCAAGGACGCGCTGGCCTACCTCGTCGCCGTGGCGAACCCCGCCGACTCCATGGCCCTGCGGCGCATCCTCAACCGCCCGCGGCGCGGCATCGGCGACGTCACCGAGACGGCGATCGCGCGATACGCCGCCGAGCACGACATCACGTTCCGCGACGCCCTCGCCAACTCCGCACAGCTCGGCGTCGGCCCGAAGCTGCAGAAGGCGATCGACCAGCTCGACGCGGTGCTGAGCGAGGCCACGGCCGTGATGCTCCCGGCATCCGGTGAGCTCGCCCCGTCGACCTCCGTGACCGAGGGGCTCACGCTGCTGCTCAACAAGAGCGGCTACTTCGACGCGCTCCGCGCCAGCCGCGACCCGCAGGACGAGGCGCGACTCGAGAACCTCGACGAACTCGTCGCCGTCACGCGAGAATTCGCGCGCAACAACCCCGACGGCACGATCATCGACTTCCTCACCGAGGTCGCTCTGGTGGCGGATGCCGACGACCTCGACGACGCGTCCGGTTCGGTGTCGCTCATGACCCTGCACACCGCGAAGGGCCTCGAGTACGACGCGGTGTTCCTCACCGGCGTCGAGGAAGACCTGCTCCCGCATCGGATTTCGGCCGGAGAGCCGGGCGGCCCGCAGGAGGAGCGGCGTCTGTTCTACGTGGGTATCACCCGCGCGCGGAAGCGTCTGCACGTCTCGCTCGCGATGACCCGGGCGCAGTTCGGTGAGGTCACCGTCGCGATGCCGAGCCGGTTCCTGCAGGAGATCCCGGCCGAGCTCATCGACTGGCGCCAGTCGCCCGGTGACGTGAACGGTCGCGGCGGCACGCAGTCCCGAGCGCTCAACGCCCGTGGGCGCCGCCCCGGGCAGACCGGCGGCGGGAGCCGCTACGGCGACGACCTCGTGCCGCTGCCGAAGCGCGCGCCGGCCGACCCGAGCAAGTTCCCCAACCGCATCCCCGCCAAGGTACGCGACAACGGCGACATGGAACTGGCCGCGGGCGATCGCATCCGCCATGACGACTTCGGCGAAGGACGCGTGGATGCCATCACCGGCGAGGGCGCGAAGCGCGTGGCGCACGTGCGGTTCGAGACCGTCGGTGCGAAGAAGCTGCTGGTCAAGATCGCGCCGATCTCCAAGCTGTGAGGCGTCCCGCGACACGCCGGGCGGACGCGCCGCACGGATAGGGTCGAACAATGGCACTTTTCTCGCGCCGCAAGAACTCCGATTCCGATGACGTGTCGACCGACCGCCCCGAGGGCCTGATCGAACCGGGCGAGCAGCCCGTCGGCCCCGCCCCGGCGGAGTCCGAGGCCCCGGTGCCCCAGGTCACCATTTCGACCTCGTCGTTCCGCGGCGTCGGCGCCCCCGCCGACGCGGCCCCCGTCACCGACTCCACCCCGCCGGTCGCCGCCCGCCCGTCGGCGCGGCAGCCCGGACCGATGGAGGCGCCCGCACCCCGCGAATCCATCCCCGGGGTCCAGGACAACGTTCTGCTCGCGATGGCCCTCGCCGAGATCAGCGGCTCGGCGGAACCGGCGCAGCTCCTCAACGTCGCACGTCAGCTGCTGCAGGGCCACGTCTTCCTGCGCGTGAAGGGCGATGCCCGCGCGCTCGTGGCCGAGGGCAAGGACCTGCCGCTCGCCATCGCGACCCGCGGCGAGGAGCAGCTCGTCCTCGCGTACAGCAGCGGCCAGGCCCTCAGCCAGGCCGTCGAAGCCGACGGCGACCGCGACACGTCGGCGATGGGGCAGCCGGTCATGGCGATGATCAACCACGCACTCAGCGGACCCTTCGCCGGTGTCGTTCTCGACCACTCGTCCGGCGACGCTCGGGCCGTTCTCCCGACGGCACTGCTGGAGCGGATGGTGTCGGAGGCCGATCCCGAGCTGCGCATCAAGACGGCGCTGAGCGAGCCGCGGACCGACGCCACGGCATCCACGGTCGTCGAGGCGATCCTCGCCGGTGCGCCGCTGTGGATCGCCGTCGCGCAGCCCGAAGAGGGCGGGCCCGTCGGCGTCGCCGAGTCGCGGACGGCGACCGGCGAGCGGTTCCTCGAGGTGTTCTCGCACCCGCTCGAACTGCTCGCGCTGGGCCGCGGCGACCAGGCCGTGCCACTGCAGAAAGAGCAGCTGGCGAAGGCGATCGTCGGTGACGACGGCCTCACCGGGCTGCTCGTCGACCCGGCCGGGCCCTGGATCCGGCTGACGCGCGACGACCTCGGCGGGCTGCTGGCCCTGGCGGAGTAGTCCCCCGGGCGGCTCCGCGCTGCGGCCGAGGTTCCGGTGCCGCGCTGCGGCTGGGCGCCTCTGCCGCCGCGCGGCGGGCGAAACTCCTGAGTTTCTGCCCCGCGGGGCCGCGGGGACTGGTTCCGCGCGCTTCGCGCCGTATTTCTCAGGAGTTCGGCCCGGTCGCGCGTGCCGCGCTCCGGACTTTTCGGCTGAGCCGCGCGCCGGGGGCACTCCTTGCAGGCCCGACGGCGGGTTTCTCCGGAGCCCGGCACACGGAGGCGGGCTCGCTGGCGGGAGCGCCCGCGGACTACACCCCGTACAGCTCGCCGACGGGCACCGTCACGGGTAGCACATTGCCGACCGGGGCCAGCGGGCACGCCCAGGCCGGGTCGTACGCGCACGATGGGTTGTACGCGAAGTTGAAGTCGATCACGAGGGTGTCGGGCGCGGTGCCGGTGCCGAGATCGGCGCCCTTGATCGTGTCGAGCAGGTAGCGACCGCCGCCTTAGGTGCCGCCCGGCCGTCCGGCCGACGCGTCGCGCACGGGGACGAACAGCCCACCGCCGTACGAGGTGAGCCGCCACACGTCGAGCGAGCCGGTATCGGGCAGCTCGACGCGGCCGATGCGCTCGAAACCGACGTCACCGTCGGTGCCGGTCGTCGCGACGAAGGAGGCTTCCTCGGCGTCGAGCAGCGTCACTTCGAATCGCCACGCGGCGTCGTACGGCGCGAGCGGCAGGCCCGTGAATCCGTCGTGCTGCTCGGGCAGCAGGGGAGTGGCGGGGTGGTCGGCGAAGAGCGCGTCCCGCTCGATGCGCCACAGCTCGTGGGCGTCTTCGGGATCGTCCGCCTCGCGGACGGCGGCGTAGAGGGCGAAGACGCGGCGCCGCCAATCGGCGACGTCGAGGGCGGTGCGGGCGGCGCGGGAGGTCATACATCGAGCGTAAAGCGCTACCGGGAGCCCCGGGCGGTCGCGCGCAGGCACCGGACGACCCCGTGACCCTGGTGCGTCGAGGTCGTCCGGGTCGGGGGCGAATTGGGTCTGTCTCCCCATCGCTCCGAACGGTAGCCTTCGACGCAAGCGGATTCTGTTGGTGCACCACCGGCCTGCCTCGCGGGCCGCCAGTTCCGATTCGCCATACATCTCTGGGGGGACGATGTTCGACGTCAGACCGCGCTCGACCGCACGGCGCACACGCGCCGCCATCGTGGCCGTGCTCATAGGAACGCTTTGTCTGGGTGCCGCTCCGGCCGTCGCGGCGACGGAGACCCCGTCGCCGGAGGCGACATCGGTGGACACCGGGTCGATCTCGGGAACGGTCACCGACCTCGAGGGAGCGGCGGTCGCCGGCGTAGACGTGTCGGTCGTCGATGCCGACGGTGCCACGAAGGCCGCGGCGACCACCGGCTCACAGGGCGGGTACACGGTGCCCGGTCTTCCCGCCGGCACCTACTCCGTCTCGGTCGCTCCGGAGGGGGCGGACCCGGTCTTCTGGCCGGATGCCACGACCCTGGGCGACGCGCAGACCATCGAGGTCGCGGATGCCGCCGCGGTGACGGGGATCGACATCGTGACCGGGGCGAAAGAAGTTCCCGCGCCGAACCCGACGGAACCGGAGCCGGAGGTCTCGCCCTCGGGCGCGGCGTTCGAAGCGAAGGCCGAAGCGTCGGTCGGGACCTACACCGTGACCGTGCACGTCACGGACGAAGGCGGGCTACCGATGGAGATGGCCTACGTCTCGCTGGCGGGTGACTCGGCCTCGTTCTGGGGGAGGGCGGACTCGTTTGGTCGCGTGACCCTGAGCGGGGTTCCGGCAGACGGGTACGGTCTGATCGTCTACCCCTTCAACGCGGAGTACGCCAGCCAGTGGCGGGACCTGAACGTCACGGGCGACACAGCGGTGGACGTCATTCTGCAGAGGCCCGCGACCATCAGCGGACACGTTTTGTCGACGGGTTCCGGTGACATCGACGTCCGTCTGCTGCGTGTGGAGGACCTGCAGCTGAGCACGCAGAGGTCGGTCGTCGACGGCGCGTTCACGTTGGATCACGTCGCTCCGGGGCAGTACTTCCTCGAGGCGAGCCCACGGAGCGGTTCCGACGCGCCGACCCTCTACCCCGGTGTCTTCGATCCGCGTGACGCGACGGTGGTCACGGTCGGGTCGGGAGGGTCCGTCCAGGGAATCGACTTCTCCCTGGCGGCGGGTCACAGCATTTCCGGGAAGGTGACGGGCGGCGCGGCCTCCTACGCACAGGTGAAGGCCGTTTCCGCGCCCATCGAGTGGAACGGCAAGCGGGTCTTCCTGTGGTCGCAACGCGGATACGCCAGCGCCGACAGGGACGGGAATTACACGCTCCGCGGACTCGCTGACGGACAATACACCGTCTCTGCCTCGGGGTTCGGCGTCATCGAAGGGCATCCTCAGTGGGTGGGCCCGTACTACGAGGGTTACTACCTCGATTCGCCCACGCCGTCGGGCGCGACGCCCATTCCCGTGCGGGGGCAGAACCAGAGCGCCATCGACATCTCTCTCTTCGGCCAGGGCACCGCCTCCGGCAACATCAGCGCCGAGGGCGGGACGGCTCCGCTGGAGAACACCCTCATCACCGCCTACCGTTGGACTGGTGCCAACTGGGATGAGACGCTCTCGGATTCGGGATGGGGACGCTACAGCCTGGGAATGCACCTGAGTGGCGACAGCTACGGTCTTCCGCAAGGCACGTACACCATTCGATTCTCGGATCCGGATGCCGTCTACGGCGACGACGGCATCGACTACCCCTACTGCACGGAGTACTGGAGCGGCAAGAACACGCTCGGCCTCGCGGACCGGTTCGAGGTCACGGCCGGCGAGGACACGCCGGGGATCGACGCCACCCTGCGTTTGAAGTCGGGCGGGTGTGCGGCGGACGTCGTAAACCCCGGCGCACCGACGATCGTGGGCACGCCCCAAGTGGGCGCTCCTGTCGGCGCCGACCCTGGTTCGTGGGCGCCCCAGCCGATTCAGCTCGCGTATCAATGGCGCGCGAACGGCGTCGACATCGACGGCGCCATCTCGCGGATCTTCACGCCCACGGCCGAACAGGCAGGAAAGAAGCTCACGGTCGCGGTCACGGGATCGCGGCCGGGGTTCGAGAGCGCCACGGTCGTGAGCCCGGAGTCGGCCGTCGTCGGCGCGGGTGCGGCCGGAACGATCCAGGCCGGCCGGCCCACGCTGTCGGGTCCGGCGCTGAGTGGCGTGCCGCTCGTGGTGAGTCCGGGCGACTGGGCGCCGCAGCCGGTCGACCTCACGTATCGATGGTGGCTCGACGACAGGCCGATCGACGGGGCGACGGGGGCCGCCTACACCCCCACGGCGGCGGAGGTCGGCGGCCATCTCACGGTGGCTGTCACCGGCACCAAGACGGGTTACACGCCCGCCACGGTGATCGTGGATGCCGGGACGGTTTCGGCATCCATCGCGCTGGATTCGTCGTCGGCTCTGCCGGGCGGTGCGATCGTGGTCACGGGTAGGGGCTATGACCCCGGGGAGACGGTTCGTGTCGAATTGCACTCGACGGTGCTTCAACTCGGCACGACCGTGGCGGACGCGGACGGGAGCTTCCGTCTCCCGACCACGCTGCCTCTCACCGCCATTCCCGGAGACCACCGCGTCTTCGGTATCGGCGAACGCAGCGGACGCGAGGCATCCGCCCCGATGACGATCGGCTCGCCCTCCTCGGTCGGCGACAAGGCCGTGTCGACTCCGACGCGCACGGCCCCGGCGCTCGCGGCGACGGGGACCACGGTGCCGGTCGCGCTGACGGTGCTCGGCATCCTGCTGGCCGTCGGGGGTGCCCTTCTGCTGTGGCGCACCACGCGACGACGAGTGTGACGAGAAGTCGGGCGGGGCATACGACCCCGCCCGATCGAGCGCCGCGTCCGGTCGCTCCTGCCCGAGGGCCGGTCGCGGCGCTCGATCGAGCGGGTGCGGCGGCGCTCACTCTGCTGTGGGTGGCGCCGGTCCTCGTCCTTCCCGGTGTCTACCATCGCTGGGGCTGGCCGACGCTGATCGCGGCTGTCGTCGCGGTGGGGCTCGCGGTGTGGGCCCGGCCCACCGGACGGGTGCCCGTGTGGTGGGCCGCGCTCGCTGCGGCTGTGGCCCTCGCGCTCACGCTCCGGGCGCTGCTGGGGGAAGCGCCCCTCGCTCAGTTCTTCGGTCGCGCACCTCGGTACGAGGGCTTCGTCGAGCTGGCGGTTCTGCTCGCGGCCGTCTCGTGCGGTGCGCGACTCGCGGGCCCTCGCGCGGCGACGTCCGCTCATCGCGCAATCGTCCGGGCGATGACCGTGGCATCCTGCGCCCTCGCCCTCGTCGCCATACTCGAGGCGGTCGGGCTCAGGCCGATCGAGACCGACCTCGAACGGCCCGGATCCCTCGCCGGCAATGCCACCGACCAAGGCCTCCTGGGTGTCGTCTTCGCCGCGTGGTTGTTCCATGTCGCTCTCGGCGTGTGGATGCGCACTCGACGCGTGGCGTGGTGGGCGGTCGTCGGCGGGGGTGCCGGTGTCATCGCGGTCGTGACGTCGGCGTCGCGCGCCGCGCTCCTCGGGCTCGCGGTCGTGGCGCTCGTGCTGGCGGTGCGCGCCGTGTGGGGCGCGCGGCGCCGCGCGGTGTCGATCGGGTGGACCGCCGTGGGCCTGACCGCGCTCGTCGGGTTCACCCTGGCGGTGCCGTTCACCCGCGACCGGCTCCTGGGCGCCGACGGGTTCGCCCGAAAGACGATCGGCGACCGGCTCGTGATCTGGCGCGATGCGCTCGATCTGGCGTGGGCCCACCCGTGGACGGGGGTGGGACTGAACGGATACATGGATGCCATCACCTCGCACTTCGATGACGCGTGGTACTCCAATGTCACCCCCGATCACGTGCTCGACTCCCCGCATGATCTGCTCGTTCAGGCGGCGGTGGTCGCCGGCATCCCGGGTGTCGTGCTCGTCCTCGTGGTTGCGGCGCTCGTGTCCGTCAGCGGTGTCCGCGCCGTTCGCCGAGCGAGGGGCGCGCGACGTGATGCCCTGATCGGAGCGATGACCGTCCTTGCGGGCGCATCGATCGGTCTCCTCGCGAGCCCGACCTCGCCGAAGACGCTCCTGCCCCTGGCTGTCGCACTCGGCGTGCTCGTCGCTCAGGAACCGTGGTCGCGCGAGTGGCCGACCCTACGCACGCTGGGTACCGTCGCGGTCGCTGCGTGGATGGTCGCGTTGCTGGCATGGACGGTGGGCGACGCGTTCGTGTTGAGGGGCGTTTCCGCGGCTGTCCGGGGCGACGCGGTCGCGGCGGACTCCGCCTTCTCGTCGGCCACGTCCTTACGCCCGTGGGACGTCGACATTCCGCTCGTCGCGGCGCAGATCACGGGCGGTGCGCTCGAGCAGGGGATGGTCGGGGCGAGCGACAGCGCAAGCCGATGGAGCACGGAGGCCGCGTCGCGACTTCCGTCCTCGGCTGCGGCGCAGGAGGCAGCCGGGATGGTGGCTCTGCAACGCGGCGAACTCGCCGCGGCGGGGGCGCATCTGCGTGCCGCTCGCGCGTTGTCGCCCGCGAACCCCCGTATCGCCCACGAAGAGGGACTCGCCGAGCTGGCCGTCGGCGACTACGCCTCAGCGCGGGATGCCTTCGAGCGTGTGTTGCAGCTTCAGCCTGACCGCGAAGAGTCCCGGCACGCTTTGGCGGAGGCATGCCGTCGACTTCCTGCGGGTTCCTGTCCGTGAGGTGTCCGTGTCCGGAACCGCGTGCTCAAGCGGGGATGGGCCTCCCGAGGGGCGGGCTGGACACGGCGTCCCGGCGTGCTGGACAGTGCGTGAGGTGCCATGATTTGTCGCCTCGCCGCGCCCGGAGGCGACAGATGTTGGCGCCTCACGCAGCAAGGCGAGACCTCAGGGGCGGGCAACGGGGCAGACATGGCCCGCCCCGACCGTTAGCGTCGGGGCATGGCATCCCCGCGTATCACGCTCACCGTTCCCGGGCCCGACGGCGATCGCGAGATCGGCGTCTCCAACCCCGACCGCGTGCTGTGGCCCGAGATGGGCATCACGAAGCGCGAGCTCGCGGAGTACCTCATCGCCGTCGCCGAGCCGTTCCTCGCGGCCAACGGCAACCGCCCGGTCTCACTCGAGCGCTTCCCGGACGGCGTGGGCGGAGAGAGCTTCTTCTCGAAGAACCCGCCGAAGGGGTCGCCGTCGTTCGTCGAAGCCGTGACCGTGACGTACAACAGCGGGCGGCGGCATCCACAGCTCGTCCTGACGGAGATCGGCTCGGCGGTCTGGGCGGCGCAGATGAACACGATCGTGTTCCACCCGTGGGCCTCGCTCGCGAGCGACCCCGACCATCCCGTCGAGCTGCGGATCGACCTCGACCCGCAGCCCGGCACCGGGTTCGCCGAGGCGGTCGTCGCCGCGCACGAGCTTCGCAAGGTGCTGCGCGAGGCCGGTCTCGAAGCGTGGGCCAAGACGAGCGGCAACCGTGGTCTGCACGTCTTCTGCCCCATCGAGCCGACGCACGAGTTCCTCGATGTCCGGCACGCGGTGATCGCCGCGGCGCGCGAGCTGGAACGACGGATGCCGGATGCCGTCACCACCCACTGGTGGAAGGAGGAGCGCGGCGAGCGGATCTTCGTCGACTTCAACCAGGCCAACCGCGACCGGACGATGGCCGGGGCGTACTCACCGCGAGCGCTCCCCGCCGCGACGGTGTCGACACCGGTGACCTGGGACGAACTGGATGCCGTGGATCCCACGGCCTTGACGGTCCGCTCGGTGCCCGAGAGGTTGGCATCCGTCGGCGATCCGTGGGCGGACTTCGGCGCCGCACCCGGCCGCATCGACACGTTGCTCGAATGGTGGCAGCGCGACCTCGACGCGGGGCTCGGCGAGCTGCCGTTCCCGCCGGAGTTCCCCAAGATGCCGGGGGAGCCGCCGCGCGTGCAGCCGTCGCGCGCGAAGAACCCGGCGGAGTAGCCGCGTCGGCGTCAGTCCAGGACGTCGCCCAGGTCGTACGCCCCGACGGTCTCGAGCTGTTCGAAGGTGCACGAGGTCGCGTCGCGGTCGGGACGCCAGCGTTCGAACTGCACCGTGTGGCGGAAGCGCATGCCCTCGAGCTGGTCGTAGCGCACCTCGAGCACGCGTTCGGGGCGGAGCCGGACGAACGACACATCCTTGGATGCCGAGAACCTCGAGCGATCGGTCTCGCCGACGACCGCTTCGCCCTCGGCATCCCGCTCGACGAGCGGCGCGAGCTCGTCGATGAGTTCGAGGCGGCGCTTGTCGGTCCACGCGGAGACGCCGCCCACACCGTGCAGACGCCCGGCTCCGTCGAACAGCCCGACGAGCAGCGACCCGACGCCCTGACCCGACTTGTGGATCCGGTATCCCAGCGCGACGACGTCGGCCGTGCGGGCGTGCTTGATCTTGAACATCGTGCGCTTGTTCGGTGCGTACGGCTGCGCGAGTGGCTTCGCGACGACGCCGTCGAGTCCGGCGCCCTCGAACTCGGCGAGCCAGCGGCGCGCGAGGTCGGGATCGTCGGTGGTGCGGGTCACGTGCACGGGGTGCGGCACGGATCCGAGGAGGTCGACGAGCTGCGCCCGGCGCTCGGCGAACGGCTCAGGGGCCAGGTCGCGGTCGCCGCGGGCGAGGAGGTCGAACGCGATGAACATCGCCGGAGTCTCCTCCGACAGCAGCTTCACGCGCGAGGCGGCGGGGTGGATGCGCTGCGAGAGCGCCTCCCAGTCGAGGCGCTGCGCGCCGGACTCGCCGCGGGCCACGACCACCTCGCCGTCGATGAGGCACGGCTCCGGCAGGAGCCGGGCGAACGCCTCGACGAGCTCGGGGAAGTAGCGGGTCAGCGGCTTCGCGCCGCGGCTGCCGATCTCGACGTCGGTGCCGTCCCACGACACGAGCGCGCGGAACCCGTCCCACTTCGGCTCGTACGACAGTCCGCCGGCGACCTTGCCCGGTTCGGGCACGTCGGGCACGGCCTTCGCGAGCATCGGCGCGGGGATGTCGTACGGCATGGCCTCAGCCCTCGCTCTCGTCCCCGGCCAGCGGCACGGGGTTGCGGCGCCTCTTGCGCCTTGCCCACTCGGCGGGCTGGTCATCACCGTTCCAGACGGTGATGATGCCCCACGCGACGGCGGTGAGCGGCACGGCGAGGAGGGGTCCCGAGGATGCCGCCGATCGCGGTTCCACCGGCCAGGACGACGAGCACCACGAAGGAGTGCAGCTTCATCGAGCGGCCCATGAGCACCGGCTGCAGGAAATTGCCCTCGAGCTGGTTCACGAGCACGACGATGCCGACGACGATCAGCGCGACGACCCACCCGTTCGTCACGAGGGCGACGAGGGCGGCGAGGATGCCGGCGGTCACGGCCCCGACGATGGGGATGAACGCGAGCAGGAACACGAGCACCGCGAGGGGCAGCGCGAGCGGGACCTGAAGAATGAGCAGCCCGATACCGATACCGATCGCGTCGACGGCGGCGACGGAGGCCGTACCGCGCATGTACGACCCGAGGACGGTGACCGTCTTGTCGCCGATACGGCGCGCGCGGTCGTAGTCCGAACCGTGGAAGGGGCGGAGGACGAACTCCCACATGCGCGGGCCGTCCTTGAGGAAGAAGAACAGGATGACGACCATCAGCACCAAACCGGTCACGAACGACGCGACCGCGCTGACACCCGCGAGGGCACCGTTGCCGAACTGGGCGCTCGTGACGAAGTCGCCGATCGCCTTGACCGCCTGGTCGACCTGCTCCTGCGAGATGGCGAACGGCAGCGTGTGGTACCAATCCTGGGCCTGCTGGAAGCCCTGCGTCGCCTGCGTACTGAGCTTGGGCCACTGGTCGATGACGGCGCTCACCACGAGCCACCCGAGGAGCCCGAGGACGACGACCACCGCGAGGAGCGTCAGCAGGGTGGCGATCACCGCGGGGACGCCCTTGCGGCGCAGCCACATGGTCACCGGCCCGAACGCCGAGGCGAAGATCAGCGCGAGGATCAGCGGGATGATGACGAGCGTCAGCTGCTGGATGCCCCAGATCAGCCCGGCGGCCAGCAGCACGACGACGATGATCTGCACGGCACGCACGGCCAGGCGGCCGAACCCGTCGGCCCAGAGGCTGCGGGGTGGCGTCTGCACCGCCTGGGCGACGGTGGTCGCGACGTCACGAGCGGCGGGATGGCGAGAGAACAGACCCATGGTCAGAAGGTAGCGAACACCGCCGACATGGAGCCGCCGGTTGCGCACGACCCCGGCGGTGGTTACGCGCCGGGGGCGTGGCATCCGGGATCAGACGAAGGCGCTCATCCCGGTGATGTCGCGGCCGAGCAGCAGCGCCTGCACGCTCTCGGTGCCCTCGTACGTGTGGATCGCTTCGATGTCGGCCATGTGCTGCATGACGCCGTTCTCGAGCAGGATGCCGTTGCCACCCAGGAGGTCGCGCGCGATCGCCGCGATCCGGCGGGCGGCGCGGGTGTTGTGGTACTTCGCGAGCGAGGCCTGGGTGGGACGCAGCCCGCCGGAGGTCTCGAGGTCGGCGAGCCGACGGCAGAAGAGCTGCATGGCGGTGAGTTCGTCGAGCATCTGCGTGAGGCGTTCCTGCACCATCTGGAACTTCGCGAGGGGCTTGCCGAACTGCATGCGCTCGGTGGCATATGTCCGCGCGGCCTCGTAGCAGGCGGTCGCGTGGCCCAGCGCCGACCACGCGACGCCCGAACGCGTGGCGAAGAGCACGGTCGACGCGTCCTTGAAGGTGTGGGTGCCCGGGAGTACGGCATCCGCGGGAAGACGCACGTCGTCGAGCGCGATGTGGGCCTGGTGGATGCCACGCAGCGACACCTTGCCGGTGATGACGGTGCCCGTGTAGCCCGGGGTGTCCTGCTCGACGAGGAAGCAGCGGACCTGATCGTGGTCGGCGTCGCCCTCGGCATCCACTCGCGCCCAGACGAACGTGATGCCGCCGGAGGCGCCGTTGCCGATCCACTTCTTGGTGCCCGAGAGCGACCAGCCATCATCGGTGCGGGTCGCGGTGGTCTCGAGCGAGACGGAGTCGGAGCCGTGATCCGGCTCGGTGAGTGCGAAGGCGCCGAGCACCGTGCCCTCGGCGAGGGGTTTCAGCCACCGGGCCTGCTGCTCGGGGGAGCCGAACAGCGCGAGCGTGCGGAGCGCCAGGCCACCCTGCACGGCGAGGGCCGTCGCGAGCGAGCCATCACCCCGCGAGACCTCCATGTTCACCAGGCCCGCCGCCAGGGGAGTGGATGCCGGGAGCTCGGGGTGCTCGATGCCGTCGGTGAACAGCTCGAGCTCGCCCATGCGCCGGAGCAGCTCGACCGGGTAGGTCGCGGCATCCCATTCGCCCTGCATGCGGGTCCCGACCTCGTCGACGAAGGTCTTGGCGCGATCCCACGCGTCGCGGTCGGCGTCGGGGATGTCGGCGAACACGGCGTAGTAGTCGGTGTCGCGGCGGCCGAGGAGGTCGTACGAGGCGATGCGCTCGCCGGGGAGCGCGCGGGTCTGGGCGTCGGTGCTCATGAACTCAGTATCGCTCATGGTGGTACTGAGTGTCACGCGCCGCGTACGCGCGGGGAGAGCGCGTTCAGACAAGCTCTTGCATTCTCATACGTCATTCATATGATGTTTAGCGTGCAGCCGCACACCCCGTTCACAAGGCCGTGATCGAAACCGCGAGTCGCGCGTCCGGGACATCCCCTTCCTCGACAGGACCCCCCCGTGAAGACAAGCCACCTCCGTGGCGGCGCACTGGCGGTGATCGGAGCCCTCGCGGCCTCCCTCGCCCTCGCCAGTCCCGCCGTCGCCGCTCAATCTCGAACTCTCCACGTCTCGCCGGACGGCTCGGGTTCCGTCTGCTCGCCAGGCAAGCCCTGCGACCTGCCGACGGCGAAGGACCGTGTTCGCGACCTCGTCGCCGACGGCCGTTCCGACGTCGTCGTCGAGCTCGCCGACGGGGAGTACCGGATCGACGAGCCGCTGCAGTTCCGCCCCGAAGACGCCGGCGGCGACGGCGGTTCCGTGCGGTGGACCGCCGCCGCCGGCGCCCACCCCGTGATCTCGGGCGCCGACCGGGTGTCGGGCTGGCGCGTGCACGACGGCGACGCCGGCATCTGGGTGGCCGACACTCCGCAAGGTGTCGACACCCGCCAGCTCTACGTCAACGGCGTCTACGCCCAGCGCGCGCAGCGCCAGGTCGCCGGCGCCGATCTCGCGCTCGACGAGTCCGGGATCACGCTGAAGAACCCCGACCTCGCGTTCCTGAACGACGTCCCGCAGCCCGACCGAATCGAGTTCGAGGCGAAGGGCGACTTCACCTACCGGTATTCGCCGGTGGCAAGCATCGCGAACTCGAAGCTGACGATGGTCCAGCCGGCGTGGGAGAACAACACCTGGGGATGGGACACCCCGCAGTTCGCCCTCCTGGGCGGCTCCACCTACTGGCTCTCGAACTCCCTGGCGTTCATCGACCAGATGAACGAGTGGTACATCGACCCCGATGGCGGGAAGCTCTACTACAAGCCGGGCGCCGGGGTGGACCCCAACACCCTCGACATCGAACTGCCGCGGGTCGAGGTGCTCCTGAGCATTGGCGGCACGTACGACCAGCCCCTGAAGAACCTCGCGTTCCAGGGCATCACGTTCACGGGCACGTCGTGGCTCGGACCGAGCACCGACGGGTACGCGACGCAGCAGAACGGCTCCTACATCAAGGGCCACTACGACTACCGACCGGCCGACGCGTTCACCAGCTGCTCGCGCGGATGCGAGCAGTTCGAACGCGCACGGACCGGGTGGTACCAGCAACCGGCTGCGGTGCAGGTGTCCGCGGCATCCGGTGTCCGGTTCGAGGACAACCTGTTCGTCGGGCTCGGGTCGTCGGCGCTCGGTATCGGCAACGACACCAACGCCGCGCTGAGCGGCGTGGGTCTCGGTGCGCAGAACATCCAGGTCATCGGCAACCGCTTCACCGAGGTGGGCGGTCACGGCGTGTTCGTGGGCGGAAACCGTCCCGAGGCGCACCACCCCGACGACGCGCGGATGATCAACCGCGACATCACGGTCGAGCAGAACACCGTGACGCGCGCGGCCGTGGAGTACAAGGACAACTCCGGCATCCTCAGCACGTACGTGACCAACGCGCGCATCCAGAACAACGAGGTCGCCAACGTCGCGTACGACGGCATCGACACCGGTTACGGCTGGGGCATGAACGACGCCGGCGGATCGGGGGAGTACACCAAGCGCGGGTACTACAACTGGAACACGCGCTATGAGACGCCCACGACGCTGAAGGACAACCTCGTCGCCGGCAACCTCGTGCACAACACGAAGTCGCAGTTCGCCGACGGCGGGTCGATCTACAACCTGTCGGCCAGCCCCGGATCGGTGACGGAGCGGAACTACCTCTACAACGTCTCCGGCGTCGGGCTCTACCTCGACGAGGGCACGCGCTCGACGATCTACCGGCAGAACGTGCTCCAGGGCACGAACCCGTGGGTGTTCACCAACGCCTATAACGCCACGAACACGAGCGACAACCTCATCACGCAGAACTGGTACAACTCCGGCGGCACCCAGACGCCGAACCTCGAGGCCAACCGCAACCGGCTCGTCGACAACGTGCAGGTGTCGGGACTGAACTGGCCGGATGCCGCGCGCCAGGTCATCTGCCAGGCCGGGGTCGCTCCCGAGCGGCGGACCGCACTGAATGCCACCTTGTTCACCGAGGACGCCGCGTGCGGTGACACGGGCGAGCAGGTGGGTGCGCCGTTCACGACCACGGCGGCGTCGGCGAGCAGCTCGCACTTCGCCCAGTCGGACGGCCACTTCGCCATCCGCGCGCAGGGCGCGGACGTGTGGGGCGGCGGCGGTCAGCGCGACGACGCGTACGGCTCCATCTTCCAGAAGGACGCGGTGAACGCGGCGTCCAGCGTCTCCGCGCGCGTCGACACCGTCGGCGACGCGAACGCCTGGGCGAAGTCGGGCGTGATGATCCGCAACGACATCGATCAGCCGGGGGCGTCCGCCGGGTACGCGCTCGTGGCCGTGACTCCGCGCAACGGCGTCGTCTTCCACTGGGATGCCAGCGGCGACGGCTTCGTCGAGAGCTCGGCCGCGGCGAACGTGAACACGTTCCGCCCGGTGTGGGTGAAGCTCGACCGCAGCGGTGACCGGGTGAGTGCCTGGTACTCGTTCGACGGGACCAATTACGCGCAGATCGGCTCGACGGTCACCTTGACGGGGGCAGCCGCGGTCCAGGACGCCGGGATCTTCTCGTCGTCGCACGATGCGGGCCGCTCGGCTCTCAACGTGTTCAGCGACCTGCGGATCGACCGCGACGACGTGAAGCCCACGGCGACCCTCGTCGCGCCGACCGCGGCGGGTCCGTCCCGCACGCTCGACCTCCGGGTCGACGCGACCGACGACCGCGGTCTGTCCCAGATCGTGGCCAACGTCTACCAGGGCGGCACGCTCGTGCAGAGCACGCAGACGGCGGTCGACGGCGCGCGTACGGCGACGCACACGGCGTCGGTGTCGCTGCCGGACGGGCAGTACGAGCTGAAGTACAACGCGCACGATCGTGCGGGCAACGTCTCGGCGACGGGAACGTTCGCGTTCACGATCGACGCGACCGCGCCCACGGTAACCGTGAAGGACGGCAAGAACTTCACCGTCGCCACCGGGGAGTCGTACGACCGGGTGAGCTTCAAGCTCTACGACGCCGGCCGCATCGACCGGGTCGAACTCAACGGCGTCGTGAAGGATCTGGCGAACGCGCCCTGGTCCGACGTGAACTTCGTGGCACCCGGCGTCTTCGGCGCGGTCCGCGGAGAGAACACGCTCGTCGTGTTCGACGTCGCCGGCAACAGCCAGACGACGGTGTTCACGCTGAACTGACGAACGACCGTGCCCCCTCGTTCCGCGGAGCGAGGGGGCACGGTCGTGTCCGGCGGCGAGTCAGCGTACGACGGGGTCGCCGTCTCCCGCCGCGAGGAGCTCCAGTTGGCGGCGGTGCGGAAGGCTCTCCCAGTCGCCGCGGCCGAGGCACGCGAATGCGCCCGCCGCCACCGCCGTGTCGATGCGGCCCTCGAGAGGGGCGCCGCGCAGGCTCTCCGCGAGGTATCCCGCCACGAAGGCGTCTCCCGCGCCGACCGTGTCGACGGGGTGGATGG
This sequence comes from Microbacterium sp. SLBN-111, assembly GCF_049739645.1. Taxonomy (NCBI): domain Bacteria; kingdom Bacillati; phylum Actinomycetota; class Actinomycetes; order Micrococcales; family Microbacteriaceae; genus Microbacterium; species Microbacterium sp. SLBN-111. The sequence continues at coordinate 505,979 of NZ_JBMGQH010000001.1, read as the reverse complement.
GCCACGCCGGTCGGTGCAGCAGCCGTCCCTCGGCGAGGACCGTGGCCCCCTCCGCGCCGCGCTTGAGCGCCACCGTCGACGGACCCAGGGCCGCAATGGCATCCACGAGCCCGTCGTCGGGCATCTCGCCGACGAGGAGCGCCGCCTCCTCGCGGCCGGCGAACACCATGTCGGACTGCGCCGCGAGCCGCCGGTAGACCGCGGACGCATCGCGTTCACGCCACAGCGAAGGCCGATGGTTGACGTCGAACGAGACCGTGGCGCCGGTCGCGCGCGCGGTTGACATCGCCGCGTCGACGGCGGCGGACGCGGATGCCGAGAGCGCGGGGGTGATCCCGGTCACATGCAGGACCGTCGCGGGGGTGAGCGCCGCGAGGTCGAGGTCGTCGGGGTGCAGTCGGCTGCCGGCACTGCCCGCTCGCCAGTACTGCACGCCGACCCGCCCCGGAGCGATCTCGGTCTTCATCATCGAGCCCGTGGATGCCTCGGCGTCGACGGTGACGCGGAGCTCGACGCCCTCGGCCCGCAGTTCCCTGCGGATCCGCCGCCCCGCGACGTCGTCACCCAGGCGTCCCATCCACACCGCGCGACCGCCGAGCCGCGCGACGCCCACGGCCACGTTGCTCTCGGCGCCGCCGAACGACAGGCGGTAGTCGGTGGCGTTCTCGCCCTCGGCGGGGTCGGCCGGGCGGAACAGCGCCATGGTCTCGCCGAACGTGACGACCGCGGCGTTCACGATGCCGCCCGCAGCTGCATCGCCGCTCGGCTCCGCTCGGCGACGCGCGACAGGTCTCCTGCCGCGATCTCGGCGCGCGGGGCGAGCCAACTGCCGCTCACCGACGGCACCGCGGGGTGCGCGAGGTAGTCGGCGGCGTTGTGCGGTCCGACGCCGCCGCTCGGCACGAAGCCGGTGCCGGCGAACACCGCCGCGAGGGCGTCGACGGCGGCCCGACCCCCGAGGAGGTCGGCCGGGAAGAGCTTCACCGCGGACAGGCCCGCGCGTCGGGCGCGCTGCACCTCGGTCGCCGACGCCACACCGGGCAGGACGTGGAGTCCCCGCGTCCGCGCGTGGTCGACGACGTCGTCGTCGAATCCGGGGCTCACGACGAACGTCGCGCCGGCGTCGGCGACGCGGTCGACCTGCGCGACCTCGAGCACGGTGCCGGCCCCCACGGCGAACCCCGGCGGAGCCGCCGCGGTCATCGCGGCGAGCACGTCCAGCGCACGCGGCGTCCGCAGCGTGATCTCGGCGCAGTCGACTCCGCCGTCGTGCAGGGCGTGCGCGAGGTCGACCGCGAGCTCGGGACGGTCGCACACGATCACCGGGACGATGGGGAACGCGCGTAGCCAGTCGCTCATCGGCCGAGCCACCCGCCGTCGACGGGGAGCACGATGCCGTTCACGTAGTCCGAGGCGGCGGATGCCAGGAACACCGTGGCCCCGGCGAGATCCGAGCCCTCGCCCCAGCGTCCCGCCGGAATCCGCTCCAGGATGCTGCGCGAACGGTCGGCATCCGCGCGCAGCGGAGCGGTGTTGTCGGTCGCGATGTAGCCGGGGGCGATCGCGTTGACGTTGACGCCCCGCGCGGCCCACTCGTTGGACAGGGCCTTGGTGAGTCCCGCGATACCCGACTTCGCCGCCGCGTAGCCGGGGACGTTGATGCCGCCCTGGAAGCTCAGCAGGGAGGCCGTGAACACGATCTTGCCGGACCCGCGCTCGAGCATGCCCGCGGCGACCGCCTGGGTCAGCAGGAACGGGCTCGTGAGGTCGACCTCGATCACGCGCTCCCACAGAGCGGTCGGATGTTCGACCGCGGGGGCGCGCTCGATCGTGCCCGCGTTGTTGACGAGGATGTCGATCCGGCGACCGCGCAGGTCGTCGATGAGCGCGAGCACCGCGGTCCGGTCGGAGAAGTCGCATGCGAACGACGTGAACGTCCGTCCGCGGTCGCGTACCGCGGTCGCGACGGCGCTGTCCTCTCCGGCCTCCTTCGTGCTGACGGCGATGACGTCGGCGCCCGCCTCCGCGAGCGCGGATGCCATGGCCAGGCCGATGCCGCGGCTCGCGCCGGTGACGAGGGCGGTGCGACCGGTCAGGTCGAACAGGGCGGCGCTCACCGGTCGCCGCCCACCGCGACGAGCAGCTTCAGTGCCTGACCGGCTTCCAGCGCGGCGAACGCGTCGGCGGTCTTCTCCAACGGCACCACATCGGTGATCAGCGTGTCGGTGGGGATCGCGCCGTCCGCCAGGAGCTCGACGGCGGTCTCGAAGTCGCGGCGCTGGTAGACGCGCGCGCCGAGCAGGCGCAGCTCGCGCCAGAACACGCGTTGCAGGTCGATCTCGCGGGGCTGCGAGTGGATGGCGACCACGACGATCGTGCCCCGGACCTTCGCCAGCGCGGTCATCCCCCGCACGGCGGCGGCCGCACCCGACACCTCGAACACCACGTCCGCGCCGGCCCCGCCGGTCCACTCCTCGACCCAGGCGACCTGGTCGGTCGCGCGGGGGTCGAGCGTGCGGAACCCGAGGTCCTCGATCGTTCCTCGGCGCCCGGCATCCGGCTCGATGACGACGACATCGGCTCCGGCGTGCCGGGCGACGCTCGCGATGAGCACGCCGATGGGGCCGCCGCCGATGACGACCGCGGTGTCTCCCGCGGATAGCTCGGAGCGGCGCACGTCGTGGACGGCGACGGCCACCGGCTCCACGAGCGCTCCCTCGCGCAGGTCGAGGTCGTCGGGCAGGCGGACGACGGTGGATGCCGGGACGTTCCAGAGCTCCTGCAGAGCGCCGGGGGAGTCGATCCCGATGAAGTCGAGGTTCTGGCAGATGTGCTCGTTGCCCGCGCGGCAGGCGGGGCACGTGCCGTCCCAGTCCAGCGGCATCACGGTGACGCGGTCTCCTGGCATCCATTCGTCCACCCCGTCGCCGACGGCGGTGACGACGCCGCTCATCTCGTGGCCGAAGACGAGCGGTCGCTGGACGCGGGCGTCCATGTCGCCGTGGAAGACGTGCAGGTCGGTGCCGCAGAGGCCGGTGTAGGCCACGCGGATCTGGACCTGCCCCGGGACAGGTGCCTCCGGCGGAATGTCTACGGGGTCGACGGTTCGAGCCGAGATGTAGTGAAGTGCGCGCACGGCGGGTCCTCTCCAGTGAGAGCGGATGGAATCGGCATCCGCTCCTTCACTGTACGGGGGTTTTCCTCATAGGTCACATGTATGATCTAATGAGAGCGCGCCGCATCGCGGTGAGTCGTCAACGACGTCGACCATGTGAGGACTGGAAATGGCAACACAGCACCGTCGCTTCATCCGTTTCGCCCGATTCGGAGCCTTGGCCCTGGCGGGGGTGACCGCGGTCGCGCTGAGCGCCTGCAGCCCCGGTGCCGGTGGCGGAGACACCTCCCTCGGCTTCACGCAGGCCGAGCAGGAGGCCGGCAGCCCCATCACGGTATGGGTGGATGCCACTCGCGAGCCGATCATCGATGCCTTCAAGAAGGCGCACCCCGACGTCCAGATCAACGCCGAGACGTACGACGGCAACGCCAGCGGTTCGGCGAGCCTCCAGACGCGCATCGCGCTGTTCGACCAGGCCGGTGAGGGCTGGCCCGACGTGGTGTTCTCGACGCAGAACAACGACGCGTCGTGGGCCTCGAAGGAGTCCAACGGCCAGCAGGCGTTCGCCGCCCCGGTGAACAAGGGCTGGTTCGACGACGACTTCCTCGCCGGGTTCACGCCGGGATCCCTCGACCCCCTGACCATCGACGGCACCACCTACGGGCTGCGCAACGACCTCGCCCAGGTCGTGTTCTGGTACGACAAGTCGCTGTTCGACCAGTTCGGCTACCAGGTGCCCACCACGTGGGAGGAGTACGAGCAGCTGAGCGACCGCGTCGCCCAGGAGCACCCCGGCTACCTGCTGGGCTCGGTCGGTGACGGCTTCCTCGGGTCGTACGTCTACTACTGGGGTGCGCAGGCGCCGATCTTCCAGCTCGACGGCAACGACTTCACGTCCGACTTCGGGGCCGAGAACTCGAAGAAGATGACGGACCTGCTCGACCACATGGTGGCGAACAAGACACTGTCGACCGCCTCGGTGTTCGGTTCCGACTTCATCCAGCAGGCGCAGGGCAAGGTCCTCGGCATGCCGGGACCCGTGTGGTTCACGGGCGCGCTGTTCCAGAACCCGGACAGCCTCAACGTCCCCGCTGGCCAGCTCGGGGCGGGCACCCCGCTGCACTGGGAGGGCGAGGACGTCGGGACCGGCAACGTCGGCGGCGGCACGTGGCTCGCATCGAGCCACTCGAAGAACCTGGATGCCGTGAAGACCTTCATGGAGTTCGCCACCAGTTCCGACGAGTACCAGGTCGACCTCGCGCCCGGATACCCGGCGTACGCTGCGGCGGGCGAGAAGTGGATCGCCAAGCAGGCCGCGGACGGCTACTTCGTCGGCGACTTCGAGAAGAACGTGATCGACGCCGCCGGTCAGGTGTGGAGCGGATGGGGCTTCCCGAGCTTCAGCGCCGAAACCGCCTACAGCAAGGTCGTGCTGCCGGCGCTCGCCGCGGGCAAGTCCATCGGTGACGTCACCGCCGACTGGCAGGCCGAGATCCTGAACGAAGCCCAGGTGCAGGGCTACACCGTCACTCGCTGACCCTGCTCGATCCCACGAAAGGCCAGGCCATCGTCACTTCCACGATGACGCCCCTCTCCGCCGGCGCGGAAACGCGCCGGCGGGGAGGCGAGCAACGGCGTCGAAACCCGAACCGTTCCCAGTCGGCGATGGCGTACGCCTTCAGCTCGGGGTACGGCATCCTGCTGCTGCTGTTCGGCCTCGGCCCGGCCCTGTACGCGGTGTATCTCGCGTTCACCAAGGCGGGGAGCTTCGCCGGCTTCGACAACTTCGCCCGCGTCTTCGGCGACTACCGCTTCTGGCCGGCGGTCCAGCACGTGTCGGCGTACCTGGTGATCTGGTTGATCTTCCAGATCGTGTTCGTCGTGCTGCTCGCGCTGATCGTGCACAACTTCGCGTCGCGGTGGCTCTCCACCTCGGTGAGGTTCGTCTACTACATCCCGGGAGCGCTCGCGGGAGCGTCCAGCGTCCTGCTGTGGCTGTTCCTGCTCGATCCCAGCGTGAGCCCGGTGTCCGGCATCCTGCGAGGCCTCGGTTTCGACTCCTTCGTGGCCACCGTCTCGCTCGACAACCTGCCCGTGATCTTCACGATCGTCTCGTTCTGGACGGGCGCCGGCCAGTGGATCGTCATCATGTACGGCGCCCTGAACAACATCAGCCCCGAGATCATGGAGGCGTCCCGCATCGACGGCGCCGGGCCGATCCAGACCGCCTGGTACATCCAGCTGCCGCTGCTGCGGAAGTGGATCTCGTACATGGTCGTGATGTCGATCGCCGCGGGAAGTCAGCTCTTCGTCGAGCCGCGCGTGCTCTCGCAGGCGAGCAAGGGCGTCGTCCCGCAGGACTACTCGCTGAACCAGCTCGCCTACCTCTACGCCTTCCGGCAGAACGACTTCAACGGTTCGGCCGCGATCTCCCTCATCCTTCTGGCCGTCGCCCTGATCCTGGCTGCCTTCTTCGTCTTCCGAGGAGGACTCTTTGAGCGCGACTGAAACCGCGACCCTGCTGCGCGCCGACGAGCGCGCCCTGGCCGCCCGTACGCGTCGCCGGCGCTTGACGCCCGGCGAATGGCTCGGTCGAGCCCTCGTCGTCGCGATCGCCCTGTTCTTCGTCGTGTTCTTCCTGCTGCCGCTCGTCTGGCTGCTGCTGGCGCCGACGAAGACCCCGCGCGAGCTCCTCCTGAACGGCCCCTTCGATTTCGGGGCCTTCTCGACCCTCGCCGACAACTGGAATGCCCTGATGGCCTTCCAGAACGGCATCGTCTGGACGTGGCTCGGCAACGCCGCGCTGTACACCGGCGGCGCGCTGATCCTGACGCTGCTCGTGACCATTCCCGCCGGTTACGCCCTCGCGATGATCGACTTCCGGCTGCGGCGCACGCTGCTGGCGGTGACCCTCGTGGTCATGCTCATCCCGAGCACGGCCCTCGTGCTGCCGACCTTCCTCGAGTTGAGCGCGGTGCGGCTGATCGGCAATCCGCTCGCCGTGATCCTGCCCTTCTCGTTCTTCCCCTTCGGCGTGTACCTGACGTACATCTACTTCTCCACGAGCATCTCGAAGGACCTCCTGGATGCCGCCCGCATCGACGGCGCGGGGGAGTGGCGGGTCTTCTGGCGCGTCGCCATGCCGCTGGCGACCCCGGTCATCGCGCTCGTCGGCTTTTTCAACGTCGTGGGGAACTGGAACAACTACTTCCTGCCGTTCGTCATGGTGCCGGGGCGTCGCGCTCCGATCCAGGTCGGCCTGGCCGAGCTGCTCTCCAACGTGCCGCTGTTCAACCCGACGTCGGCGGGGTCGGTGACGATCGAGCTCCCCGTGCTCGCGCTCGCGACGCTGGTGTCGGTGCTGCCGGTGCTGATCATCTTCCTGTTCTCGCAGCGCTTCCTCGTGACCGGCATGACCGCCGGCGGGACGAAGGAGTGAGCGTGCTGCGGGTGGGGATGATCTGCCGCATGGTGCCGGAGAAGCGCGAGGAGTACCTCGCCCTCCACCGCGCGGTGTGGCCCGGCGTGGAGCAGACACTCCGCGAGGGGAACATCCGCAACTTCACGATCTTCGTCCGCGGGGACGTGCTGTTCGGCTCCTACGAGTACGTCGGCGACGATCTCGCCGCCGACGACGCGAAGATGGCCGCCGACCCGGTGACGCAGGAGTGGTGGGCCCTCACCGGTCCCTGTCAGGTGCCGTTCGACGACGACGGGTCGGAGCCGAACTGGCAGATCATGACCGAGGCGTGGCACCTGGACTGACCCCGATGCCGGTGCGCTGAGCGCTCCCGAGCGGTGACCGTCGGGTGCGCTCAGCGCTCGCGCGCGGTCGGGAAGCGGCGGCGTTGCCACGCGTCGAGGATGTGCGCCCGCATCGCGGCTTCGGCCGCGACCGGGTCGCCGGCCGCGATGGCGTCGTGGACGCGCCGGTGCTCCTCGAGCGTGATGTGGAACGCGTCGGTGGACTGGTTGCCGACGAAGCGCGCGGACTGGCGCGCGCGCGAGAACAGGATCTTCGTGATGCTGCTCGCCAGCTCGTTGCCGGACAGCGTCATGACGAGGAAGTGGAAGTCGAGGTCGGCGTCGGGGAAGACCTCGGGGTCTTCGACCGACTCCTCCATACGCGCCAGGGATGCCGTGATCTGAGCGATCTGCTCCGGCGTGCCGTGCTGGGCGGTCGCCGCGGACATCGACCCTTCGAGGGCGGCGCGGATCACCGAGATCTCGTCGAGCACGCCGAGCGAGGAATCGTTCTCCAGCAGCACGGCGAGGACCACGGGATCGAGGACGTTCCACGACGTCTTGGGCTGCACGGTCGTGCCGCGACCGGGGGCGACGCTGATGAGCCCCTTCTCCTCGACTCGCTTCACCGACTCGCGGATGACCGTCCGGCTGACGGCGAAATGCTGGGCCAGCTTCTCCTCGGGCGGCAGCGTGTCGCCGGGGGGAACGTCACCCTTGACGATCGCCTCGACCAGGTCGTGCACCACGGCGACCCCGAGCCGGGCGGTCGGCGTGCGCGGCGTCGAGCTGCGCAGGGCCGACGTGATGCCGGTGGGCGCGGTCTCCTCACTCATGCGGTCAGCCTAGTCGCGCGTGATCTGGCCTTCGGGCCGCTCGTCGCGGTCGGCTTCGGGCACGAGCCGGAGTCCCGCGCGGTCGGGGCGCACGTGCGGCCCGGCGCCGACGAGCCAGCTCGCCCCGCGGTCGCCGCCCTCGGCGATGAGGGCCTCGTCGACGCTCACGCCGTGTCCGGGAGTGTCGCCGAGGACGATGCCGCCGTCGGCGAAGTGCTGGTCGATCCGCAGACCGAACGGTGCTCCGAGGTCCTGCACCTCGGCGCTCAGGTGGTTCGGGGACCGCGAGAGCGGCGTGGGCCACGGCCTGGTTCGCGGTCACCCCGACGGGGCTGATCGGAAGGTCGCGCCCGTGCGCGAGGATGGCGACGCGGAGGAAGTGCGTCACGCCCCACGTGCACCCCACCTGCACGACGTCGACGCCCCCGGCATCCATGATCGGACGGAACTGCTCGAGGCCCGAGAGGTTCTCGCCCGTGGCGACGGCGGCGCGGATGCTGCGGGAGAGCCGTGCGTGACCCTCGGCGTCCCACCGCCGCAGGGGCTCCTCGACCCACGTCAGGTCGATGTCGCGCTCGAGCTCGCTGATGTAGCGAACGGCCTGCTTGAGGTTCCACGACTCGTTCGCGTCGAACATCACCGCCGGTCGGCGGGAGTTGCGGCCCATGGCGTCGCGCACGATGTGCAGGCGACGACGGTCGGCGTCGAGGTCGCGCCCGCCCTTGAGCTTGCCGCTGCTGAAGCCGAGGTCGGCCATCTGCGCGTAGAACGCGGCGAGCTCCTCGTCGGAAAGGGCGATGTCGAGGCCGGAGGCGTACCCGGTGACGAAGCGGTCGCGACCCCCGAGCAAGCGCCACAGGGGTTCGCCGGCGGCCTTGGCCTTGATGTCCCACAGCGCCATGTCGAACGCGCCGATGCTGCCGAACGTGGCGCCGGCGTGACCGGCCTTGAAGACCCGGGCGAGCATGCGGTCGTAGAGTGCGGTCACTGCACGCGGGTCCTGGCCCTCGATGGCGGGGAAGAGACGGGCGAGATCGGCGACGTGCCCCGTGCCGACACCGGTGATGCCGGCATCGGTGTCGACCAGCACGACCGCTTCCTCGGTGATGCCCGACGCGATGTGCCCGTTCACGTCGCCGATGGGGCGTCCCCATTCGCGGAACGTGCGGAGCACGCGGTAACCGGTGACCTTCATATCGCCCTTGACTTTCCTGCTGGAGGGGCTCAACACGAACCCTCAAAGAACATACATCATATGTTACTGTTTCGATCGGAGCGACAGATACGACGTTCCCTGACGGAGGCGAAGATGCAGACGCGATCGACGGCGAGGACGCCGGTCCTGACCGAGATCGGTTTCGGCGGGGCGCAGATCGGGAACCTGTCCCGCGAGGTCGACGACGCCACCGCGCGCGGAGCCGTCGACGGGGCGTGGGAGGCCGGCATCCGGTACTTCGACACGGCCCCGCACTACGGACTCGGACTTTCCGAGCGCCGGCTCGGCGCGGCTCTGCGTGATCGTCCGCGCGACGAGTACGTCCTGTCGACGAAGGTCGGCCGGCTCCTCGTCGACTCGCCCGACACCGCCGACCACCCAGACGACGACGGGTTCGCGGTGCCGGCGTCGGTCGTGCGACGGTGGGACTTCTCGCGCGACGGCATCCTGCGCTCGGTCGAGGAGAGCCTGACCCGCCTCGGGCTGGACCGCATCGACATCGCGTACCTGCACGATCCGGATGAGCACTGGGATGCCGCCTCGACCACCGGCGTCGGCGCGCTCATCGAACTGCGCGACCAGGGCGTTGTGTCGGCCATCGGCGCGGGCATGAACCAGGCGGCGATGCTCGCCGACTTCGTCGAGAGGTGCGAGGTCGACATCGTGATGGTCGCCGGCCGGTACACGCTGCTCGACGACGCGGCGGCCGATCGGCTGCTGCCCCTCGCGGCCGAACGCGGCGTCGGGGTGGTGGCGGCGGCCGTGTACAACTCCGGGCTGCTCAGCGTTGCCCGCCCCGCACCCGGCGCGAGCTACGACTACACGAGCGCCCCGGATGCGCTGATCGAACGCGCGCACCGGATCGCCGACGTCTGCGAGCGCTACGGCGTGGATCTGCCCTCGGCCGCGCTCGCGTACCCGCTGCGGCGTCCGGAGGTGGTGTCCGTCGTGGTGGGCGTGCGGTCGCGCGCGCAGGCCGAATCGACGCTCCAGCGCTCCCTCGCCACGGCACCCGAGGAGATGTGGCGAGAGCTTTCCGCGGCGGGACTCGTCGCGGCATGACGCGAGCGCGAACCGCGCACGCCACGACCGGACGGAAGGACGCTGACGCATGAGATTCGCACGACGGGGAGCCCCCGGCTCCGAGCGGGTGATCGTCGAGATCGACGGCGGGAGCTACCTCGTCCCTCCCGAGCTCGGCGACCTGAATGGCCGCTTCCTCAAGGACGGTGCGCTCGAGCGCCTGGCCGGGATGGATGCCTCGACCCTCAGCCCGTACGACCCCACCGGCGACGAGCGGTGGGCGGCTCCGATCGCCCAGCCCGGCAAGGTCGTGTGCGTGGGGCTGAACTACCGTGATCACGCGGCCGAGACCGGCGCCGCGATACCTGCGGAGCCCGTCGTGTTCATGAAGGACCCCTCGACCGTCGTCGGACCCTTCGATGACATCCTCATCCCGCGCGGCTCGGTGAAGACGGACTGGGAGGTCGAGCTCGGCGTCGTCATCGGCCGCGCCGCGCGCTACCTCGACTCGGTCGAGAGCGCCGCCGACTGCATCGCCGGGTACGTCCTCTCGCACGATGTCAGCGAGCGCGAGTTCCAGCTCGAGCGCGGCGGGCAATGGGACAAGGGCAAGAGCTGCGAGACGTTCAACCCGTGCGGACCGTGGTTCGTCCCGGCATCCGAAATCCGGGATCCGCAGGCGTTGCGGCTCTGGGCGAGCGTCAACGGCGAGACGCGTCAGGACGGCACGACGGCCGACATGGTGTTCTCCGTGCACGAGATCGTGCGGTACCTGTCGCAGTTCATGGTGCTTCGACCGGGCGACCTCATCAACACGGGTACCCCGGCCGGAGTGGGGCTCGGGATGCCGACTCCCGTCTACCTCCGCGAGGGCGACGTCGTGGAGCTCGGGATCGACGGACTCGGCACCGCCCGGCAGCGGATGGTGCAGGCATGACCGCCGGGCCGCTCGACGGACTCGTCGCCGTGGTCACCGGCGCGGGGTCGGGCATCGGCCTCGCTACCGCCGAACTGCTGCGCGATCGCGGCGCCAAGGTGTGGAGCCTCGACGCGGCGGAGGGCGATGCCGTTCCCGGCATCCCTCGCCTTCGGTGCGATGTGCGTGACGCCGCGTCGGTCGCCGCGGCGGTCGCCGAGGTGGCCGCCGCTCACGGCCGGATCGACGTGCTGGTCAACAACGCCGGGATCAGCGCCGTCGGAACCGTCGAGGCCTTCGACGAGGCCGAGTGGGCGCGCGTCCTCGACGTCAACGTCGTCGGAATGGCCCGCGTCAGTGCCGCGTGCCTGCCGTGGCTGCGGCGCTCGGAGCACGCCGCCATCGTCAACGTCTGCTCGATCGCGGCGCTGAACGGTCTGCCCGAGCGCGCCCTGTATTCGGCATCCAAGGGAGCCGTCTACGCACTCACGCTGGCCATGGCCACCGACCACGTGCGCGAAGGTATACGGGTGAACGCCGTCAGCCCCGGAACCGTCGAGACGCCGTTCGTCACGCGGATGCTGGAGGGCTTCGCCGACCCGGTCGCCGAACGTCGGGCTCTCGAAGCGCGGCAGGCGACACGGCGGCTGGTGCAGCCGGAAGAGGTCGCGCGGGCGATCGCGTACCTCGTCGACCCGGATGCCACGTCGACCACCGGCACGATCCTCGATGTCGACGGCGGCGTGACGCGTCTGCGCGTGCGAGCCGAGTCATGATCGACTCCCACGTCCACCTCTGGGACCCCGGCGTGCTGACCTACGAGTGGCTCGAGGGGTCGCAGCTGCGACGCCCGATGCTGCCCGCGGAGTACGACCGCGGGGGAGTCGGGGTCGACGGCGCGGTGTTCGTTCAGGCCGCGGACGGCCCGTCCGATCCGGTGGCCGAGGCGCGGTGGGTCGACGGGCTCGACTGGCCCGAGCTCGTGGCGATCGTCGCGAATGCCGACCTCGGGTCCCGTGCCGTGGACCTGCAGCTCGAGGCCCTCGCGGCGATTCCCCGCGTGACGGGGGTGCGGCATCTGCTGCAAGACCTGGCCGTCGACGCCTTCCCCGCGCTGGCGCCCGGACTCGCCGCGCTTGCCGCCCGCGGAGGGACGTTCGACGCGTGCCTCCGCCACGCGCAGCTGCCGGCGCTGATCGCGCTGTTGCGCGGGGTGCCGGAGCTGACGGTCGTGGTCGACCACGTCGCCAAGCCGCCGATGGGCGAGGGCATCGACAGTGCCGCCGGGGCGGCGTGGGCGCGGTCGCTCGCGCTGCTGGCGGAGCGGCCGAAAACTTTCGTGAAGCTGTCGGGACTCACCGGCGAGGCGCGCGACACCGCGGAGGTCGAGCGTCACGCCCCCGCGTTCCTCGCGCACACCGTCGAGGTCTTCGGCCCGGAGCGGGCGATGATCGCCAGCGACTGGCCCGTGAGCTCGCACTTCGGAGCCGGCGGTTCGTTCGCGGACTGGGTGGAGCTGGTGCGGGCCGTGGTCCCGGCCGAGGGCTGGGACGAGGTCGCCGAGGGCGCCGCCCGGCGCGCCTACCTGCCGGGCGGACAGCCCGCGCTCGCCCGCGGCTGACGGCGGCTGCGGGGGTTTCGGTCGCGTCGGCCTGCGGCCGCTGGGGTTTCAGTGTCCAAGACACGCGGACCGTGCCGAGTGGCATCCGCGTGTCTTGGACACTCAACTCAACGTCGCCGCCGCGAACACCGAGTGTCCAAGACACGCCGCATCGCGCGGCCGCCCAGCGGCGTGTCTTGGACACTCAACCTGACGGCGCGGGCGTGAGGGGCGCGGGGGAACCCGGGAGGCGCGCCGGCGTTCACGTGCGGCTGACGCGTGGGGTGCGGCCGCTGGGGTTTCAGTGTCCAAGACACGCGGACCGTGCCGCGTGGCATCCGCGTGTCTTGGACACTCAACTCAACGTCGCCGCCGCGAACACCGAGTGTCCAAGACACGCCGCAGCGGGACACCGCCGCAGCGCGAACGCCGAGTGTCCAAGACACGCCGCACCGCGCGGCCGCGCAGCGGCGTGTCTTGGACACTCGACGGGGGAGGACCGCCGCAGCGTGCGCGCCGGCGCTGCCACAGGCACCCGCGCAGCGACCCCGTGCCCCTACTGCGGCAGGCTCGCGCGCAAGCGCCGGGTCACCTCGGCCGCCGGCATGCGGCGGGGGAAGGCCGCGACGATGAGGTCGTCGCCGGCGGCGTCCTCGCCGTCGGGGTGCACGCCGTAGCGGCGGAGCACGTCGTCGAGGGCACGGCGGAGAGTGGATGCCGGCACCCGAGCGCCGCGCATGAGGCGGCGCAGCACGTGGTTGTGCACGGCGGTGACGAGGGCGGCGAAGCCGACGGCATCCAGGGGGTCGAGGCCGGGAAGCGACTCGCGCAGGTACTGGTCGAAGAGGCGTTCGTACTGGAACACCGTGACGATCTCGCGGTCGCGCAGCGCGGGTTCCTCGCGCACGATCGCGTACCGGCGCCGCGCGAGCTCGGGGTCGGCGGCGAAGTGCCGGAACACGCGCATCGACGCGTCGCACACCGCGGCCCACGGGTCGGGGTGCGGCTGCGACAGGAACGTGCGCGTCTCGTCGAGGAGCACCTCGTGGTCGGCGAACACGACGTCTTCCTTGCCGCCGAACTGCCGGAAGAAGGTCGACCGCGACACTCCCGCCGCCTGCGCGATCTGCTCGACTGACGTCTGGTCGTAGCCGCGCTCGGCGAAGAGCGCGATCGCGGCGGCCACGACGGCGGTGCGGCCGGGAGGGGCGGGGGCGTCGGTCATGACGGGAAGCCTAGGGGAGCCGCGGCCTCTCGACAGTTGTCGGGTGCCTCGCCGCGGAGAGTGTCGTACGTTCGGGCGGCGGGGTGGGCGGACCGATGGGAGAACGCATGGCACATCGGACCGGCGCCAGCGGTGGGGCGTGGGCGCCGTTCGCCCACCCCGCGTTCCGCAACCTGTGGCTCGCGCAGCTGGGTTCGAACATCGGCAGCTGGATGCAGTCGGTCGGTGCGCAGTGGTTCCTCCTCGAGGCGACGCACTCGTCGGCGCTCGTGGCGTGGGTGCAGACGGCATCCCTTCTTACCCGTTCTGCTGCTGTCGCTGGTCGCGGGCGTTCTCGCCGACGGCGGCGATCGGCGGCGCCTGCTGATCGTGCTGTCGGCGGCATCCACGGTCGCCGCGAGTGCCCTGTGGGTGCTCGAGGCAGTGGGCGCGCTCGCACCGTGGTCGCTGCTGCTCATGACGTTCGTGCTCGGATGCATCGCCGCGCTGTCGAACCCGGCGTGGCAGGCGATCCAGCCCGATCTCGTGCCGCGCGCCGAGATCCCGGCGGCCGCGTCGCTGTCGGGTATCACGGTCAACGGCGCGCGGGCGATCGGTCCCGCGCTCGCGGGCGTGCTGGTCAGCCTCGGCGGTCCCGCGTTGGTGTTCGGGCTCAACGCCGTTTCGTTCGTCGGCGTCGTCGCGGTGCTCGCGAGATGGAGACCGGATGCCACGCCCCCGCGCCCCGCGCGCGAGCGGTTCCTGCCGGCGGCGGCCGCGGGCATCCGCTACGTGCGGTCAGCGCCGGGGGTGCGGCGAATACCTGCTGAGGTCGGGGTTGTTCGTGATCCCCGCGTCGGTGCTCTGGGCGCTCCTCCCCGACGTCGCGAACGCGCACCTCGGCCTCGGCTCGGCCGGGTACGGTCTGCTCCTCGGCGTGCTGGGCGTGGGCGCGGTGCTCGGGGTGTTCGTGATGCCGGTGCTCCGGCGGCGCCTGTCGGACTCGTGGATCCTCGCCGGCTCCGCCGCGGTCTACGCCGTGGGCCTCGCGGTTCCCGCGACGGGGTCGCTGCCCGCGGTGGTCGTGGCGTTCGTCTTCGTGGGCACCGCGTGGATCGCCACGGTCACCAACCTCAACGCCGCGCTGCAGCTGACGCTCGCCTCGTGGGTGCGGGCGCGCGGGATGGGCATCTACCTGCTGGTGTTCATCGGCGGACAGGGCGTCGCGTCGTTCTTCTGGGGCGCGCTCGCGCAGGCGATCGGGTCGCTCGCGTGCTTCCTCATCGGTGCGGCGCTGCTGGCGCTCGTCGCCGCGAGCGTGCCCCTGTTGCCGCTGCTCCCGTCGACCGGGCGCCTCGACCGAACGGTCGTCGCGCTCGCCTCGGCGGCGCCGACGCTCGTCTTCCTCCCCGGTCCCGCGGACGGTCCGGTCGCGATCACGGTCACCTACACCGTGCAGCCGGGCGACGAGACGGAGTTCGTCGCGGCGATGGCGGCGGTGGAACGCTCACGCCGCCGCACCGGCGCGAGCGACTGGCGCCTCGACCGCAGTGGGGAGCGCGAGAACGTCTACCGCGAGGAGTTCGTCGTGCCGTCGTGGGGCGAGTTCACGCGCGCGTCGGTCGAGCGGTGGACGGGGTACGACCGGGAGGTCCTGGATGCCGCGATCGAACTGACCGTGGGGGAGCCGGTCGAGGAGCACTACTTCCCGGTCCGCTGATCACTCGCCGGGCGGCGGAGTCACGCCGAGGTCCTCATCCAACTGCTCCTCGTCGAGCGCGTCGCCGGGGACGGGCGTGCGGAACGGGGGCGTCGCCGTCGAGGCGGGAAGCGTCTCTCCCTCGGCGCCGTCGTCGAACAGCACGTCGACGTCGTGGTCGATGTCGATCTCGCGCGGGTCTTCCTCGGTCCCGTCCCGATGCACGGGCAGAAACGGATCGCTCATCGACACGGTCGTGTCCCCTCTCGGCGGTCGTGGTCCGACGCGGCTCAGCCTAGTTCCGGGGCGCCCCGAAACGCCCGGGGTCGCAACGAGTCGGAGGTGACCCCGCGTGGACCACCCTGGGACGCGCTCACACCCCCACGCCCTCCCGCGCGAGCAGCTCGCTGATCCGCCCGACGCATCCGCCGCAGCCGGTTCCCGCACGCGTGGATGCCTTGACGCAGGCGACCGTCGGCTCGCCGGCCGCGACCGCCTCGCGAATGGCGCCGGCGCTGACGCCGTTGCACCAGCACACCGTGGCATCCGCCGCGAAGGGGTCGCCGACCGCGGGCATCCCGACGTCCGGCGCGTCCAGCCGGAGGAACGACGACCGGTCGGCCGGCAGCTCGGACCCGCGTTCGAACAGCAGGGTGAGTTCGGCGCCGGTGCGTGGCATCCCGACCGCGACGAAACCGGTCAGAACGCCGTCGGCCGTCACGAGTTTGACGTACGCGCCGCGGGCCGGGTCGGCCCACAGTGTGACCTGGGGTCCGGAGCAGGAGGGGGCGTGGGGGAACGGGTCGGCGTCGACCGCGCCGCCGGCGACGACGTCGATGCCCTCGGCTTTAAGCATCACGACGCCCGGGCGTTCGGCGGCGCCGGGCCCAGCGACCCCCGTCGACAGCAGCGCGGCCAGCTGGTCGGCCTGGCGCCAGCCGGGGCCGATGAGTCCGCTCGGGCCGCCCGTGACGCGGCCCTCCGACGACGGATCCGCGACGTGCGCGCAGTCGCCGATGGCGAAGACGTCGGGGTCGGTCCACGTCCGCGAGTCGGCGTCGACGAGCACGCCGGTCGCGGTGGCGAGGCCGGCGAGGGATGCCACCTCCGTCCGCGCCGCCACCCCGCACGACAGCACGAGCAGGTCGCCCGCGAGCACCCGGCCGTCCGCGCAGACGAGGGCGTCGAACCACGCGCGTCCGTGGTCGTCGTAGCGGAAGTCGATGCTCTCGGCCCGGGCGTGGTGCTGCATCTCGACGCCCGCCGCGACGGCCGCGGCGGCGAGCACGCGCCCGCCGTTCTCATCGAGCGTGCGATTCATCGGCGCGGGGGAGTGATACGCCACGGTCACCGCCGCGCCCGCCTCGGCCGCGGCGAGGGCGAACTCCATGCCGAGCACTCCGGCGCCCAGCACGACGATCCGCTGCCCCGCCCGCACGGCCGCGCGCACCTGCTCGGCGTCGGCGAGATCGCGCAGCGCCACGACCCCGCGGGGGAGCGGCGCCGCACCGTGGTCGAGCGCGGCGGGTGCCCCGGGCGCGGCCCGGCGATCCCGGTGCGCACGTTCGAGCCCGGCCAGGGTCGGCACGTTCGCGCGGGCACCGGTGGCGAGCACGAGTCGGTCGTATGGCATCCCCTCGCCGTCGTGGAGGCGCACCGCGCGGGAGTGGCGGTCGATCCCGACCACAGCGCTGCCGAGATGGAACCGCACGCCGGCGTCTTCGGCGACGCGGCGGTCGGCGAGGTCGAGGCGCTCGCGGCCGGCGCGGCCGACGGCGTATTCGGCGAGCAGGACGCGGTTGTAGACGTCGTGCGTCTCGGCGCCGACGACGGTGAGGTCGATGCGTCCGTCGCGGACCGCGGGGAGCAGCCCCTCGACGAGTCGCGCTCCGACCGGTCCGTATCCGACCAGAACCACCCGCTCAGACATGCGCGCTCCCCTCGATCGACAGCCGCACGCGCGTGCGTTTGAACTCCGGCATCGCGGACGTCGGGTCGACGATCGCCTCGGTGAGCCGGTTGGCGCACTCGTCGCCGGCGTAGTGGAACGGCAGGAACACGGTGTCGTGCCGGATGTCGGTCGTCACGCTCGCCCGCGCCCGCACGGTGCCGCGCGCGTTCGAGACCGCGACGAGATCGCCTTCCCGGATGCCGAGCCCCGACGCCGTCGCCGGATGGATCTCGAGCCGCGCCTCGGGGCGCGCGGCGTTCAGCTCGGGCACCCGTCGCGTCTGCGTTCCGGATTGGTACTGCTGCAGGTAGCGGCCGGTGACGAGGGTCAGTTCGCCGCCGCCGTCGGTGGGCGTCGGGGGCGTGGCATCCACCGGGATGAGACGCGCACGGCCGTCGGGGTGGGCGAAGCGTTCGGTGAACGGACGCGGGGTGCTTCCGGAACGGAACGGCCAGTACGCCTCGACGCCGGTGTCGAGCAGCGCGTGCGACAGGCCCGAGTAGTCGGCGATGCCGCCCTCGGAGGCGCGAGCGAGTTCGTCGAACACCTCGGCCGGTTCGGTCGGCCACGTGGATGCCGCGCCCAGGCGCCGCGCGAGCTCGGCGAGGATCCACAGCTCGCTGCGGGCGCCGTCGGGTCCGGGCAGCGCGCGACGGCGGCGGAGCACACGGCCCTCGAGGGAGGTCATCGTGCCCTCCTCCTCGGCCCACTGCAGGACCGGCAGCACGATGTCGGCCAGCGCGGCGGTCTCGGAGAGGAAGAAGTCGCACACGATCAGCGTGTCGAGGGCCTCGAGTCCGGCGCGCACGGCCTCGACGTCGGGAGCGGACACGACGACGTTCGATCCCGCGACGAGCAGCGTCTTCACCGGCCCACCGAGTTCGCCGAGGAGGGCGGTGGCCGGGATGCCGGCATCCGGGATCTCGTCCGGGTCGATGCCCCACACCCCGGCGACGTGCCGGCGGGCGTCGGGGTCGCGGATCGAGCGGTAGCCGGGGAGCTGGTCGGCCTTCTGCCCGTGCTCGCGGCCGCCCTGGCCGTTGCCCTGCCCGGTGAGCGTGCCGTAGCCCGAGCCCGCGCGGCCGACGAGTCCGAGGACGAGCGCGAGGTTGATCGCGGCCGTGGCGGTCGCTGTGCCGTCGACGTGCTGCTCGACGCCGCGTCCGGTGAGGATGTACGCGCCGCCTTCCGCGAGCCGCCGCGCGGTCTGTCGGAGCAGCGCCACGGGGACGCCCGTCGTCGCGGACGTCCGCTCGGGCCACCACGCGGCGACGCTGCGCCGGACGGCGTCGTACCCGGTCGTGCGCGCATCTATATAGGCGTCGTCGGCCAGCCCCTCGGCGAGCACGATGTGCGTCAGGCCGAGGAGGAGCGGCAGGTCGGTGCCAGGCGCGGGCTGCAGGTGGAGGCCGGCGCCGTCCTCGGTGAGGCGCGCGGTCGCCGACCGGCGCGGGTCGACGACGATCAGTCCGCCGTTCGCGCGCGCCCCGGCGAGGTGCGCGAGGAACGGCGGCATGGTCGCCGCGACGTTGGAGCCGAGCAGCAGGATCGTCCGGGCGTCGTCGAGGTCGGTAACGGGGAAGGGCAGGCCGCGGTCCATTCCGAAGGCCCGATTGGATGCCGCTGCCGCCGACGACATGCAGAAGCGACCGTTGTAGTCGATCCGTGAGGTGCCGAGGGCGACGCGGGCGAACTTGCCGAGCAGGTACGCCTTCTCGTTCGTGAGTCCGCCGCCGCCGAAGATCGCGTTGGCGTCGGGTCCCTGGTTGGCCCGGGTGTCGCGGAACGACGAGGCCGCGGCATCCAGGGCTTCGTTCCACGTGACCTCGGCGAGGGTTCCGTCGGGGCGCCGCATGAGTGGCATCCGGAGTCGGTGGGGGGATGCCAGGAGCTCCGCCGACGTCCAGCCCTTGGCGCAGAGTCCTCCCCGGTTGGTGGGGAAGTCGCGGCCGGTGACCGCCGTCTCGCTGTCGTGGAGGACGGTCATCGCGCACTGCAGCGCGCAGTAGGGGCAGTGGGTGTCGGCGGAGCTCATGGTGTGCATCAGATGCGGACGCCGGTCTTCTTCGACATCGTCAGGTAGACGCCGGCGGTGATCGCGAGGAAGACGACGTACGCGCCGATGAACCACGTGAGCGCGGGGACGTACGAGCCGAACGAGGTCTTCGACAGGCCGAGCAGCTGGGGGATGAAGAACCCGCCGTACGCGCCGATCGCCGAGATGAGTCCGAGGGCTGCGGCGGCCTTGCGCTGCGCGCCGACGCCGTCCTTCGCGCGCAGGGCGAAGATCGTCGGGATCATGCGGTACGTCGAGCCGTTGCCGATGCCCGCGGCCGCGAACAGCACGAGGAAGCAGAGCAGGAAGATCGCGAAGTTCTGCAGCGGCAGGGTGAGGACGACGCTCAGGATGCCGAGACCCATCGCCGTGAACGCGCCGATGGTGATGCGGGTGCCGCCGAAGCGGTCGGCGAGCTTGCCGCCGTAGGGGCGGGCGAGCGATCCGACGAGGGCTCCGAGGAACGCGAGGGTCACCGTGGCCGTGCCGATGGTGAAGCCCTTGAAGTCGGGGAACGTGTCGGCGAGCAGCTTCGGGAAGACGCCCGCGAAGCCGATGAACGAGCCGAAGGTGCCGATGTAGAGGACGGCGAGGATCCACAGGTGCGGCTCTTTCAGAGCGGCGAGGGATGCCGCGATGTCGGCCTTCGCAGCCGAGAGGTTGTCCATGCGGAAGTACGCGCCCGCCATGGCGACGAGGATCAGCGGAACCCAGATGAGCCCCGCGAGAGGGAGGTTCAGCGTCGCCGCGGCACCGACGGTGATGACAATCGGCACGAGGAACTGCGCGACCGAGGCGCCGAGGTTGCCGCCGGCGGCGTTGAGTCCGAGCGCGTAGCCCTTCTGCGCGGCGGGATAGAAGAACGTGATGTTCGCCATCGAGCTGGCGAAGTTGCCGCCGCCGAAGCCCGCGAGAGCGGCGATGAGGAGGAGTACGCCGAAGGGCGTCTGGGGGTTGCTGACGGCGATGGCCAGCCCGATCGTGGGGATGAGCAGGAGACCGGCCGACACGATCGTCCAGTTACGGCCGCCGAAGCGCGGAACCATGAACGTGTAGGGGATCCGCAGAGTCGCCCCGACCAGGCTCGGCATCGAGATGAGCCAGAAGATCTCACCCGTCGACAGCTGGAAGCCTGCCGCAGGCAGCGACACGACCACGACCGACCACAGCTGCCACACCACGAACCCGAGGAACTCGGCGAAGATCGACCACCGCAGGTTGCGGGCGGCGATGGCCTTGCCCACGGTGTTCCACTGCGCGGGGTTCTCGGGGTTCCAGTTGTCGATCCAGCGGCCGGGGCGGTGTTGTAGCTCTTGCGCTGGCGTTGCTGCCGGGGGCGGCGTTGCGGTTTCGGGGCGCGGGTCGGTGACGGTCACGGGGGATCCTCCGGTCGGCAGTGGGGGAGGTGCAGCGCCCCGCATCGACGAGGCGTGCCGTCAGCGTAGGAAGGGGGCGTTACCCCGGACCGCGTCGGGTGGGGCGGCGGGGTAACGATGTGCTCACCGTGGGAGGGAGCGGGGGAGAGGGGGAGTTTACGTGGGCGTTACATGAGTGAGATGCGTCCATCCATTGCGCTTGCCACAGGGCGGCGAGCAGACCGGACCGCCGGAGATCGCACGCCGGAAACAAATCGCACGGCGTCTCCGCTCGTCGCCGAACGCGCGGGCGGGACCGCCGGATGGGTGTACACCGTCGATGCGACTCGACGCCACTTGGAGCTTGCGGCCTCTCGGACCTGATCGCGCACTCGGTTGGTTCATTGTCGGGGGTAACGCCTACAGTCAGTTTCTATGGCGAACGAGCAAGGCGACGGCGCGCGAGGGGCGTCTGCGCTCGGCGATGAGTACACTCGCAGCGTGGTGGACGAGGGAGTGAGTCGTGGTGAGCGACTGCCGCCTCTTGATCCCTTCCTGGGTTACCTACCCCCGCAGCAGCAGCCCTACCTTCTGACCTGGGGCGAGGTGCATGAGATGTTCGTGGTGAAGGCGCCGTACCGCGAACGACGACAACGAATTTTTGCAGCGCTTCAGCTCTTCGCGGAGTCTGTCTGGGAGATCGTGCCGGACGCTCGCTTGTGGATAAACGGCGGTTTCACAACGCACAAGGACTGGGGCGCTCCCGAGGATGTCGATGTCGTGATTCTGGGCAACGCCCTCTCGCCTCAAACGAAAGCGGCGCTCCTTCACCAGGGCCTGCTGACAATGGAACAACTCGGTTTCCAAGTCAACTCAAAGACAATGCACATCCCTTCCCTCAAGCCCTTTGGTGGGCTGGTTGACGCGTACCTCGCGGATGTCAAGTTCGAGGATGTTTGGCGTGCTCAGTGGTCGCGCGTGAAAGGCCCCGACGGGAAGATCATCGATGGGCTCAAGAAGGGTTTCGTGGAGGTGATTCGTGGACTCTGACGTCGAAATGACTCGGGCGCTTCGTCGTTCCATCCGTGAGTTGCTAGCCGAACCGGATGGTGACCTTGAGATCTCGTCACTGCTTCGCGCAATCGCAGACAGTCCGGACCTATGGGATGTCGCGCAGCAGGAGCTTGCGCCGCGTACTGGCCATCTCGACTTGCATATCGAGGGCGCCGGGACAGATCAGCACCGAACGGTAGCAAAATCCTTTGGTACTTTCGTGTCCGCGATGGCCGATGCTGTCAAGTACACCATGCGCGAGATCTCGAACATTTCGCGCTCGCCGGACGAGCTGCTGATTGAGCCTGGGCCGGGCTCAGTTCGGGCTGTTTTCATTGCGCCGACACGCGTTCATTCTGGTGCAATCGAGATCAGGGAAACGTTAGATGAGGTCCTTCCGGAAGAGGATTCCTACTCCGAATCCCTCCGTCGCACTGCCGTCGTTCTAGCAAACGCCGCAATAGCCGGCGTTGACTCGGAGGCCGTCGATGGCGCTCTCGCCGCGATCCCGGCGCCCGCTCGTCCTGAGTTGCGCCGCGCACTGTCCGAAGTAGTGTCAGAGGGATGGGCGCTGAGCGGTTCATTCAGTCAACGTGGTCTGCCTACCATGCCGTTATCTTTGTCGCCTGGAAGCGCGAAGTATCTTCGCGATCGTTTGGAGGAAGCGGTTACGCAGACAGAGCAGTGGGAAACGACTGGCGTGCTCGACGGGCATACATGGTCGTCCAACACAATGCGCTTCATTCCTTCAGATCGCTCGATTCCCATTACTGCCTCTTTCGACAGCGCGCGAGTGCAACTCGAAGTTGCTCGCTTGGATGCGGAGCCGGGCAAGAGGGTCCGCGCTCTTTTCCGTGTGTTGGTTACAAAGTCTCAGGCCAGGCCATCAGGGCGCCGGAGCTACGCGCTGATTGATATCGAAGAAATTGCTGGCGAGCCAGTGGCTATGGAGTTGGACGGCATCTAGACGAGGTGCTCTCGTAACGCATGACGCGACGCGGAACCTTTCCGTATTTCGCGCGCTACTGTGCGTTCTCCATGGCGGGCCGCGAACCGTAGAACGCCGAGGATGTCGATCGGTCACAACCGGACTTCGAAGCGCGCACTCCATCATCGATCAACCCGGCTCGTCCCCGCTTCCCAAGAGGAGTTTGCGACTGCACGTCCGGCGATGAAGGTCGTACGAAGGTGACGGAGTGCTGATTCCGCACCCAGCGAGACGCTCGTCGCGCCGACCAGGTTGCGCGGCAGAGTAGGGGGCAGCCCTGGCGAAGTTGTGTCTGCGGTTGCGGTCATAGGGAACTGTTCCGCGATGGTTTGCGCGAGCGTCGCGCGGAACGCCTGTGCAAGCGGGGCGTCGGACACGCGCGTGCGATTTGCGGGCGACGTCCGTTGAGCTCCTGCTCGAGGCTCTGAAAGATAGGCAGTTTGCGAGCCGACTTGGCCGGGGTTCCCCGGACAGCCCCTACGCAGCGTGGCGCGAGCGCTACGGCCGTCAAGCTTCTCCGGTGACGGACTCAGCCCAGGCGACCAGCGTGAAATCGAATAACCGCAGCCGTTCAAGGTCGCCAACTCGGCGGCAAAATGCGACGATCAACTGGTGAGATACATCGGCGTGTGCATCAGAGGTAGCGAACTCAACTTGGCGGTTGTCGATCGTCAGTCGGGCGAGGATGGGTATGGTCGGGCTGTGCCAGAAGCTTTCACTCGAGAGACCTACCCAGGAGACGTGTCAGACCCAGCAGCGCTGCTCGAGCTGACGTTGAGGATTAGACAGGATCTCCGTGACTGGAGCGTTCATGGAATAGTACTGCTCGAAACGACTAAGTATGCAAATTGGTCGTATAGTCAGGCGCAGCAGCGCGTGCTTTGTGTCGCGGCGGTCATGTTAGCCGCAGCCGAAGAGGGGATTCATTACGAAGTGAGTAGGGCTGCGATTGCAGGTGCTCATGTATTGAGCCCAAAACTAGAAAACTTCTCGCCAGATGTCATTGGTCTTGGTTCGGCTCCGAAATACTGGACAACGGGTGCGCGAGAGGCTTACGCCGCCGCCGCCTTTGCCGCGCGCGACCGATGACGTACCGGCGACTATCGCTCGATTTCGAATCAATTGCTAGCATGCCGGAGGGGAGCAACGAGGTCAGACTGGTTCACGATGAGATTCTCGATACCTTCAGAGTGGCCAAGCGATTGGATCGTTCCATGGTTGAAGCGAGCGTTCTCCCTGAGGCAAGCACTTTGCAAGCTATCGATCATTCAAACGTCGTCAAAGTGGTGTCCGCGGCTCGAGTTGACGGATACGACCCGACCATGGACGTGATCGAGATACACACGCCGTATTATCCTCGCGGCAGCATCGCGGACGCCCTGATGCGTGGAGAGGGCTTTCCGGGTCAGTCGTCGCTGAACATAGTACAGGCGGCGTTGCGGGGTTTGCGTGAACTGCACATGACTCATCTGGTCTTGCACAGGGACATCAAGAGTGGAAACGTCCTTCTTGACGACGCGCCAGTGCACGGGCTTATCGCGGACATTGGTGTTGCGGGGAGGATGGACGACGCCGGATGCGCTCCGGCAGTCAACAATCCAACGCTCTACAGCCCTCCGGAATGGCGTGGCGGCGTCCTGGGTGTCAGTGCAGACCTTTATTCGCTGGCGTTGGTTCTCCGGGAACTCGTTGGTGGCCGCTTCGATTACGGTGCCTACAGCAGGGGCGACGTTCTTGCTCGGTTGGAGCGAGGCATGCGAGCTCTTCCTGATAGTGCTCTCTCCCTTCCTGTGTGGGCGCCCTTGCGATTGCGACGCATTTATGGCAAGGCCATCGCGCTCGATCCGCGGAAGCGCCACGGGAGCGCGCGTGAGTTGGCCGAGGACCTTGCGAAGTTGACGCTCTCAATCTGGGTGGAGGCGGAGCCGAATCGTTGGACTGTTCGCGGCAGCAGCCGCTCCGGGTCTCGACTTTATGCCGTCACCGCAAATACCCGACCTGACGGAGTCATGCTTAGCATGACCCGGCAGAGTGGATCTCAATGGCGTCGGGTGGCCGGATACCCAGATAAGTTAGTTCCCGCGTTGACACATAAAGATGCCGTGGGGTTCTTTACGCGTGTCGGTTCTCTCGCCGAGACGAAGTAAGCCTACCTGCACCGTTCGCCGAGTCGGTGAGGTGCTCCTTATCTCGCGATGGTGAGTGCTGGTTTTCGTTAGCGGTTTCGGCACTCGGCCACGTCGGTTCGCTGGAACCTCGCAAAGTTGGCCGATGCCGTGACCCGCAAGATCTTGGTGGCTCACTCGATTCGATGCGCCATGGCGGGGTCCAGCTCACGCGCACACCCGGCTACGACCCCTTCCTTGCGTCCAGCGGCGATTGGGGTGGGCCAATCCCCATCGTGCTTGGCGTTCAGCTTTCGGCGCGCATCATCGACACCCACGGAACGACCCCGATCACGCCGCCTGTGCTGAGCCGTGACGCGCTCGATACCACCGAGCGGCGGTGGATCGAACACACCCACGCGTCCGAGGGGAACCTTCTCGCCTGCGCGAGGTCATGGCGACCGCGCCGCAGATGATCGGGTACTCGCTGGTCGATCCGCCAGCCTGGCTCCCCACGTGGGTCCTCGAGAAGTTCTTCGAATATGTGGACATCCCCAGCATGCTGCTCGTGACCCTGTTGATTGTGATCGTGGGGTTCTTCGCGCTGCCGACCTCCGGAGTGTTAGCGATTCTGTTGGCTCCTGATGGGGGCGCTGCGATCGTGCAGCGTGGCTCCATTCGGGGAGTTTGAACCCCGGCTGCCGTCCGTCCCGCCGCGCCCGTGTTCAAGGAGGGCCCATAGTCCCTTGGTCTCACGGACCGCCTCGAATGGGTCGGTCGCGAACCCGCGCCGCGTTGGGCCTGCCATTGTCGGACCCTGCCTTCGAGGATTCACACGACCCGCCGAAACCGCGGCCCCGCATACCCGTCCCGCTCGACATCCCCGACGAACATCTCCACCGGCCGCAGCCAGAACGAGTAGTCGTCGTAGAGCTTCCGGTACGACACGAAGACCTCTTCGGTCTCCGAGTGCCGCGCGATTCCGAACACCTCGTACCGCTGGCCTTTGAAGTGCTCGTAGATGCCGGGTTCGATCTCCATCACGCCTTCTCCCTCGCTCAACGCGAACTGCACCGAGTCTGTCAGCCGGGCGAACCTTGGCACTGCGCCCACCGCCTGTCGAGGCTCTCGGTGACCCCGAAGGGTCGTCATACGTTCTCGCGCGGACCGCAGGGAGGACACGATCGTGGTGGATCGCATCGAGCACATCTGGGGCACGCGCACACCGTTCGCGCGAGGGCGCGGTGGCCGGTCCGCGTCGACCTGAAGTTCGCCGACGGCCTCACCGAGGGCGACGTGGACTGCTGGGTGCAGTCGGCGTGCGTCCTCGGCAGCAACGGGTGCGGCACCGATATCGCTGTGAAGGACGGGCAGATGGTCGGCGTCGGCGGACGCGCAGTCGACATCGCCAATCACGGGCGCCTCGGACCCGGGGGCCTTTTCGGCAGCTGGCAGGGCGTCGCTAACGCCGACCGACTGACACGCCCGCTGATCCGGGAGAACGGCGAGCTGGTCGAGACCGACTGGACACCGCGATGTCGCGCATCGTCGGAGGCATTCGACTCCGTACTCGGCGCTTCGCCGGGGGCTTCCGGGGTCTCGCCCACGTCCAGATGCCCACGCTTCACGACAATCCGGCCCGCTGACATGATCCTGGGCGCCACCACGAACCCCGCGGTGTCGCCCCTCGGCTCGCACGCGACGTTTGTCACAGTAGTCGGAGCCATCGCGGCGATCAGCGTCGCCCTGTCGAATAGCCGCGGTGAGGGTGCGGAGCATCGGCAGCTCCAGGCAATCAATGAGGCGATATCGGGCCTTGCGAGCGGAAGGGCGGCCGATGCGATTGCCCGAGGAGCTCACGTGAGGGTGACACAGAGGATCCGCAGCGCCCGCGTGCCGAGGTAGGGCGTGGACCTTCGTTCGCCGGATATTGACAATGGCAGCGCTCGGCGGAGTTGGCATCCTGGTCGCGCCAACGCTGCCGACGTGGTTAACTCCTGAATCTCTTGTTGCCGTATCGTCCTCATCGCCGCGTTGATTGGCGGCGAGACTTCAACCTTCTCACGACGTGATGAGGCACGCTTCAGCCGGCACGATTGAGTCCTCCCGCAGAGGGCGAGGAAGCGTAGACGTCCGCGAACGGGAGGTGCTCGCGGAGTCGTACGTGGCTGACAGCTCACGACGTTCTCTTCGTCCTGCGCTTGAGGGCGGCCTCAGCTCGACGGTAGGAGCGGTGGCCCTGCCAGCTCGATGCTGGGGCTGCTCACTGCGATGTGCTCCGGCGGCTCTAGGCGTCCCGCGAGCGAGCCTGTAGCGTTCGGCGCATGGCCGAGGACTTCACGAAGAAGATCATGCGCGGGATCAGCGACGCGATGCACGAGCAGATGGCGCAAGCCGTCGCCAATGCCGTGCGCGAAGAAGGTCTGACCTCCGCCGACCAGGTCGAGATAAGCACCGAAACGGACGACCCGAGCATGCCGGTCGACGTCGCGCGTGTGCGGCGCCGCGCCAATCAACTGCTCGGCCTGAACCGGTAGCGGCAAGGTTCCCGGCGCGACACCGCAGCTGAGCATTCCGGCCCCTCACGTCTGCGCCTCACACAGCTGCAATCGACCGCCGAGGGATGCCAGAGGATCAGAGCGAGCGAAGGCCTGTCCCGTCGGAACGAGATGTGCGTGCGTCGTACAGGTGCGAGACGAGGTCTCACCTGCTCACCAAGCGAGAACAAAGCGCATCCAGACACGACCAAAGCCCGCCGACCCGGTCGGACTTCAATCGATAGCGCCGGTGCCCGGCATTCCTCACGCTAGGAGCGGAAGCGCCTGAAAGGCTCAGCGGTGCGGTGTGTCCTCGGTCGGCCAGTGCTCCGCGCGTGGTTCAAGGTACCTCCGCAGGAGCGTCGCTGGCGGGTCAACCGCCAAGGCATGACCAGTGTTCGTCACCTTCGCCCCGAGTTCCGCCACATAAAGCCCCATCGCGCTCAGGGCAGCATCCACTGCGACGTTTGGGATGACGAGCGTCTCGCCCTCACGTACCCCCCATGCTTCTGGGGCCTGCTTCACGAAGCGGGGTGTCGGCCGCGGTCCGCTGTGCGCGAGCGAGTTTCGCAAAGCCGAGACATGCCGCAGAAGTGCTTCGTGATCTGGGTCGAGCGTGCTCTCGAAACCAAGCTCACAAAACCAACCTTCGAAAGAAGCGACGCCGTTTGGGCGTGGATCAGCCCTGAGACGATCCTTCACGCGATCTTGGATCATCTCGCGTGCATTGCGGTTGGGCACAAGTACGGCCAGTACGTCCTCTGCGAATGCCTCGAGCGCCGTCCAGTTCGCGACGAGGATCAGACGGTTGATCGAGAGGAGTGTGTCGTAGACGGCTTCTACCGTGGCGTGTCGGAACTCGGCGATGTACTCCGGCAGATCCGCTCCATCGGCTGGAGTGACAACTAGATCTCCGTTGGCTACGTCGAGAGCCAACCGTGCACCGTACCGCGCGAACGCGCGTGCGCGCATTGCCCTGATCGAATCTTCGATGAAGGCGTCGATCCGCGCGTGAACCCCGACCATCTGAAGGATCGTTTCGATGTTCTCGCTGCTCGCCTCAACCACGCCAAGAGGCTACCGACGCCGGACGCGATGTCGCGCCTTTCGGTCGCCGCGTGAAGAGTCGTGTCGCGGCCTTCCATTGTGGCGGGGTCGCGCGCACGATCGCGAGATGCCCCGGCGTTGATGATCTGCACCCACTTCGCTCAGACCGCGGTGATCTCGATGAGTTCGGCGCAGCTATTGTTCGTCGTTCTCGGCCAGCGGCTGGAAGATTTCTCGAGCAGCTCACGACACGCGCAACTCACCGCGGCCCGGTCGAGCCGTCGTGCTGACGCTGCTGAAGACCCCGCACCCTCCGGCCGGTGCCACCACGCTGATCGTGAGTCTCGGCATCCTGACCCAGCCCGTTCAGCTGCTCGCGATGGCGGGGGCGATCGTGCTGGTGACGCTCGCCGGGTGGGCGTTGAACGCGGGACTACTCGGGGGACGGTAGCGCCTGAGCCGCTACCGCGCCCAGCTCGCGCGCGGGGGAACCTCGTCCCAGTGCCACTGGTACTCCGCGCCGGGTTCGTCGGGCTTGAAGATCGGCTGGCCGCGGATGCAGAGCCCGTAGAACCAGGTCGTCCTACAGGCCTCGCACTGCGTGAAGAGCACGATCGTGAACTTCAAGTCGGACTCGGCCAGCGCGACCATGTCGTGAAGGGGGACGTCGCCGCGGAGGACGCGCATCCGGCCGTCATCCAGGCGCTCGCCGAGGTGGGCTTCGGTCAGTCCGATGTCCAGGACGCGCTCTCCATAGCTGTCCCGGTACGCCGGGACCGTCGTGCAGACCTCGCAGTCCGGCCATGGTGTCTCGGGTGCACGCGTTGCCATGACATGAAGTCTCCCCGCGAGGGACGCGCGGCTGAACCCCTTGCGGATCGGGCGTCGAGGCGCACGAACGGAAGGCATCACACGGCGACCCGCACCACGCCGGTGACGATCAGCGTGATCAGAGTGGTCCACAACGCAACGGCCGCAGCCTGCCAGGCGAGGACGCGCATGGGCGGTACACCCGTGGCGGTCAGCGCCGCGGCGGTGAACTGCGTCGGCAGGAGCAGCGGCCCGAGCAGGCTCACGCCTGCGGTGCCGTAGCGGTGGTAGGCCCGCTCGAACTTCGCTCGGCGCCCGGACGGCTCCGCACCGCCCGCGCCGCGACGGGTGGTGAGGGCAGTGCGCACGCGCGAGCTGACGAGAATGACGACGGCGACGCACGCCAGGTTTCCGAGGGCACCCGCGATCGCGGCGGTGAGGGGGAGGATGCCGCCGACGATGCCGATCGCCGCGGCCCCCTCGCCCTCGATGAACGGCACCGCGCCGGCCAGCGCCACGACGAGGGGCTGTACGAGATCAGGCACGCGGGCCACGAGGTCTTGAAAGCCGAGAACGAGGTCGGAAACGGGGTTCGACATGACGACTCCTGGAGGTGGAGCGCGGCCTGTTCCGCGCTGATTCCACCCCATCCGCGAGACCTCGATCGCGGCAGTGTCGCGGTGTCACCGGTAGCCGGGAGGATGCGCCGAGCAGGGCGTGACATCTGTCACGGCCGTACAGTGGCCCGGGTGAGTACCCCCGCCGCCCGCACCGCGTACGCCCGCGATGTGAGCGCGACGTGGTGGTACACGGCATCCTCGATTCTGTTCTTCGTCGTCCTGGGTCTGATGCTCTGGGCGGTTCCGGTCGTCCTCGAACCCGCACCCCTCGCCGTCACCGCATACGCGCTCGGTGTCGCGGGGACGCTCGCGGCATCGGTGCTGCTCCTGGTTCGCTACCGGCGGGAACCCGTCGAAGACGACAACGCATCTCGGATGCCATGGCTCCTGGTTCTCGTCGGAATCGCATCCGCTGTGCTCCTCGGCTTCGGTGCGGGGTCAGTGATCCTCGGTACGTGCTTCGCGGCGTCGGTCGTGTGCCTGGTGCGGTGGCGCAACGGCATCCGGATCCGCCTGGTCGCGCTGCTGCTGGTCGTCATCGTCACGGTCTGGTACGTCGAGAGCGTCCATCTCTCCGGCGACCGTGGCGGTAACCAGACCTTCGGTCTCGTGCTGTTCGTCGCGGTGCACCCCGCTCTCACCGCGGCGTCGTTGTGGTGGTGGGACATCGTGCGCGAACTCGATCGCGCGCGCCGGGCCGAAGGGAAGCTCGCGGCAGCGCAGGAGCGCCTGCGCCTCGCGAGCGACCTGCACGACCTGCAGGGCCACCACCTGCAGGTGATCGCTCTGCAGCTCGAGCTCGCCGAGAAGATGATGACGCGCGACCCCGATGCCGCCGTCGCGCAGGTACGTGCCGCGCGAGCGAGCGTGGATGACGCCCGCCGCGGAACCCGTGACCTCGCCGCGCGCTTCCGAGGGGTGCCGCTCCCCGACGAACTCGCGAACGCCGCCGACCTGCTGCGCGCGGCGGGTCTCGCCGTCGACCTGTTCGTCGACAGCGAAGCCGACCGCGCGCCGGCGGACGTGCTCGGACCCGTCGTGCGCGAAGCGACGACCAATGTGCTCAAGCACGGCGGTGGGGTCTCGGCATCCCTCTCCCTCATCCGAACCGCGGAGACGTGGGTGCTCGTCGTCGAGAACGACGCGCCTGCCGAGGCCTCGCCGGGAAGCGGCGGCGCCGGTCTCTCGGGGATCGCCGAGCGCGTCGGAGCGGTGGGCGGAACGATGGATGCCACTCGCCTCGACGACCGGTTCCTCCTCAGTGTGCGCATACCCGAAGAAGGTGCCGCATGATCCGCGTGCTCATTGCCGATGATGAGGACATGATCCGCACGGCTCTCGCCGCCCTCCTACGCCTGGAGGACGACCTAAATGTCGTCGCCGAGTGCCGCGACGGGGAGACGGCGCTCGCCGAAGCCGAACGCCTGCGGCCCGACGTCTGCCTGCTCGACCTCGAGATGCCCGGGCTGGACGGCATCGACACCGCGGCACGAATCCTGCGGCGTGTGCCTTCGCGCTGCGTCATCGTCACCCGCCACGCCCGCCCCGGAGTGCTGCGTCGGGCGCTCGGGGCGGGGGTGAGTGGCTTCCTTCCGAAGTCACGACCCGCGGATGACGTGGCCGCGGTCATCCGCGAAGTCGCCGCCGGACGCCGCTACGTCGACCCGGAGATCGCGGCCGACGCGCTGAGCGACGAACGCAGCCCGCTCACCGACCGGGAGCTGGACGTGCTCCGGGCTGGCGCCCGCGGCGAGACGGTCGCCGAGATCGCGGCCGCCCTCCACCTCTCGGGCGGGACCGTGCGCAACCACGTGTCATCGGTGCTCGGCAAGCTGGGGCTCGCGAGTCGTCAGCAGGCGACGATCCACGCCCGCGAGCGCGGCTGGATCTAGACGCTCAGCTCTCGTGCACGACCGCGGTCAGCTCCGGCAGCAGGTCCCGCGCGAGGAAGCCGATGCCGACCCGCTCGGTCAGCCGGTCGCCGGCGCGGGCGTGCGTCCACCCGCCCCACACCGCGGCGCGTTCCGGCTCCATGCCGAGCGCCGCGAAGCCGGTGATCGCGCCCGACAACACGTCGCCGCTCCCGGCGGTGCCGAGGCCCGAGCTGCCCGGCTCGGCTTGCCACGTGCGTCCGTCCCGGTGCGCCACCGTGCCGAAGCAGTGCACGACGGCCTCGTAGCGTTCGGCGATCTCCCGGATGTCGGCGGCGCGGTCGTCGGTGAGGTCGCGTTCGAGAAGCAGCGCGGCCTCCTCCTCGTTGGCGTTGAGGATCAGCTCCGCGGGCAGGATGCCGCGGTCGACCGACCCCAGGATGCCGAGCGCGAACGCATCGAGCACGAGCCGGTCGATGTCGGCCTCGGCGATGGCGTGCAGGGCCGCGCGGGTGGCATCCGGATCATCGAATCCGGGGCCGAGGAGCACGGCATCCGCGGATTCGAGGGTGGCGCGCAGAGCGTCGTCGACGGACGCGGAGCCGGTGGGGAGGGAGTGGACGCCGGCCTCGGGCATCGCCGGCCCCAGGTAGGGCGCGATCTCGGCGGGGACGGCGAGGGCGGTGCGCCCCGCGCCGACGCGCAGCGTCGCCTCACCCGAGAGCAGCACGGCGCCGGGGGAGCGCGGCGATCCGCCGACGACGACCACCTGCCCGCGGGACTTCTTCGACCCGGCCGGGTCGGGGCGACCCCACTCGCGGAGCAGCGCCAGAGTGACCTCTTCAGGCGTGGTGGACATCGTCGCCTCCCGAGTGCACGGTGATGTCGGCGCCCTCGGCCGCGAGGTGGTCGACGGACGAGAACGTCACGAGCTTCCAGCCGCCGTCGGTGCGCACGAGCTCGGTGACCGAGGCGTTGCGGACCGTGTGGCTGGCGCTGAACGCGAGCAGTTCGGCCTCGGTCATCCGCAGCAGCACGTACAGCACGAGCATGATCACGGCGTCGTGCGCGACGACGAGCACGGTGGCGGGCGACGCGTCGAGGCGCTCGCCGAGGAACGACCGGAGCCGCAGCGTGACGTCGGCCCACGACTCGCCGCCCGGGGGCCGGTGGTAGAACTTGCCCAGGTGGCGCCGGCGGGCCGCTTCTTCCGGGTGCAGTTCCTGCACTCCGCGGGTGGTGAGGAGATCCAGGATGCCGAGCTCCCGGTCGCGCAACCTCTCGTCGATGAGCGTGGGGACCGACATCGGCCGATCGCCGAGCGCGAGCGCGAGCGTCTGCCGCGCGCGCCAGTAGGGCGACACCCAGTACTCGTCGACGGGCACGTCGAGGGAGTCGACCCACGCCCGCAGCGCCGTCGCCTGCTCCACGCCGACGGGGGAGAGTTCCACGTCGCTGTCGCGGGTGTCGAGCGCGATCACGGGGGAGCCGTCGCGCTCGGCCCTCGAGGCCGCGACGTTGCCTTCGCTCTCGCCGTGTCGGATGAGCCAGAGTCGTTCCACTGCCATTGCGGCACGGTAAGCCGCCGAGCGCGGTGCGCGCGCGGGCGTTGACAGGAAACGGGGCATCGACCAAGGCGCGTGCCACTACCTCGGATCGCGGTGGCCTGCCAGGCTGGCGAAGCGAGGGGAAGAACCATGACGGCCAAGATCGACTTCAAGAAGTCTCTCGACAGTTATCGGGCCAGGGTCGGCGAGTTCAGCATCGTGGAGATTCCCGACCTGCGATATCTGATGGTCGACGGGCACGGTGACCCCAACACCGCGCCGGCCTACACGCAGGCCCTGCAGGCGCTGTACCCCGTCGCGTACAAGCTGAGGTTCGCGAGCAAGCGCGAACTCGGCCGCGACTACGTGGTGCCCCCGTTGGAGGGTCTGTGGTGGGCGGACGACATGGATGCCTTCACCGTGGCGCGAGACAAGTCGCGGTGGGACTGGACGATGATGCTCCTGGTCCCCGACTGGATCGACGAGGCGATGTTCCATTCCGCCGTCGAGACCGTGCGCGCGGCAGGATCCGCCGACCGGCTGGAAGACGTGCGGATGGAGACGCTCAGCGAAGGACTGTGCGTGCAGACGCTGCACCTCGGTTCCTTCGACGATGAGGCAGACGTGCTGGACGAGCTGCACCACGCGTTCATCCCCGGTCAGGGCCTCAGCCTGAGCGGGAAGCACCACGAGATCTACCTGAGCGACGTCCGCCGAACCTCTCCCGACAAGCTCCGCACCATCCTCCGGCAACCCGTCCGCAGGACTTCGGTGTAAGCCGGGCGGCATCCTGCCATCATCGATCCATGGCCGACGACCTCGCCCCGACCGACCTCGCCCACCTCCGCCGCGCGATCGAGCTCTCGATCCTCGCGCGCGACCACGGCAACCACCCGTTCGGCGCGGTGCTCGTCACCGGTGACGGCCGCGTGCTCGAGGCCGAGAACACCGTGCTCACCGACCGTGACGTGACGGCGCACGCGGAGACGAACCTCGTCCGTCTGGCCTGGAGAGAAGTGGATGCCACCGACCTGGCGGCATCCACTCTCTATACGTCGTGCGAACCGTGCGCGATGTGCGCCGGGGCGATGTTCTGGGCGGGCATCGGGCGCATGGTCTACGCCCTCTCGGGACGCGGACTCATCGCGCTCGCCGAGTCGGAGGACGGTGGTCGCGAACTCGACCTGCCGTCGCGCGAGGTGTTCGCGCACGGTGTGCCGGTGGTCGCGGTGTCGGGGCCGCACCTCGAGGACGAGGCCGCCGAGCCGCACCGGGGGTTCTGGGGATGATCGTCCGGGTGTCGGAGGCGCACGTCCGGGAGGGCATGGAGGACGAGTTCCTCGCGGTGCTGCGCGAGCTCGTCGCAACGTTCCCCGGCCGGTATCGCGGGCTGCTCCGTCACGACGTGCTCGTCGACCTGGCCGACCCGGGCCGCGTGCAGTACGTCAGCGAATGGGCGGACGAGGCCGCGCTCGTGGCTTACGCGGGCGCGGACTGGCGGGCGCAACCGGTCACGTTCCCCGACGAGGAGCGGTTCCTGCGGCGGCCGCTCGCGCTGCGGCACTTCGCGTCGCGCCTAGGTAATCATCCGGTGTTAGAGACCTAGGCGCAGCAGCATGGGCAACATGATCGAAGCACGCCCCGCACGACGGTGGTCGGCAGTTGCGCCGGCGATAACGGTGGCGATCCTGCAAGCGGTCGTCACTGTCGTGGTTTATGTCATGTGGGCGGTCGACGCGATTCACGTCGTAGGCTGCTGCGGGTTCGCGCGGAGCGAGACCCACCGTCTCATCTTCTTGATACCGACGGCGATTGCGTGGCTGGGGACCCTGGCATCCATCCCCATCGGATATCGACTTCAGAAGTCGTCCGCGTGGGTACCCGCTGCCGGAATCGTGATCGTTGTCGGCGCTTATATCGTCTCGAGGATCGTCGGGTACGCCGGCACTTGAGTCCTGCCGGCGCCGGTCACGCGCCCTCCACCCACCCCCGGGCCCGCGCGAAGCTCGCGCGGGCCTCGGCGCGCAGCTCGGCGCTCCGGGCGTCGACCGCCGCCCCCACGGCATCCCGTCGCTCGATCAGGTCGACGAGACCGTCGGCCAGCGCTGGAACTTCGAAGGGCTGGTTGATGTCGATCGTCCGCTCATCCAGCCCGAGCGTCCTCGCGAGTTCGCGTACCTTCACGTCGTACGCGAGCACGAACGAGGGCACCCCCAGGATGGATGCCATCACGATGGCGTGCAGCCGCTCGCTGACCAGCACGTCGCTGTCGCGGATGAGGCGGGCGGCATCCACGTGGGTGCGGGGTTCGTGGCGCACGAAGGGGACGGATGCCAAGCGCCCGGCGAGGGCGTCGAGCACCTCGACGTCGTCGTGGTCCTTGAACCCGATCTGCATCGGGAGGGAATGCACTTCGATCGGATGCCGCGCGTGGACGGTCTCCAGGGCGGCGGCGAGCCGGTCGAGGAACGGCTCCCACGCGTCCGGGTTCTCGATGTCGAAGTTGAGGTTCAGAGCGACCCGCACGGCACCGTCCGGCCGGGGAGCGGGGGAGTCGTCGGCCGGCTGCAGCAGGAACTCCTCGTTGGTGGAGAACACGGCATCCGGGACGAGGGTCGCGTCGATCCCGATCTCGCGGCAGGTGTCGAACGACTTCTGGTCGCGCACCGTGATCAGGTCGACCTGCGACAGGATCCGGCGCGCCAGCCACAGACCCGTCTTCGTGCGCAGCGGGCCCACGCCGATGTTGAGCATCGCGACGGGCTTGCGGGCGATACGCCGCGCGAAGGTCACGACGCCGAGGATCATCGCGAGCGTCGAGTAGGGGTTCCGCCCGGTGGACGCGTACAGCTCCTTGATGATCGAGCCGCCGCCGAACACGAGGAGGTCGGCACCCCGCAGTGCCCGCAGCAGCCGCAGGCGGTCCGCACTGGTGTCGATCACCTCGACATCGAACCGCGGGCGCAGCTGGGTGCGCGTGAAGTCCGGGTCGTAGCTGTTGACGAGGTAGCGGTGCTCCGCGCCGAGCTGCGTCAGGAACGTCTCCAGAAGCAACTCGTCGCCGATGTTGTACTGCCCGTGGGTGCCGAGGAACACGATGCGGCGGGACGGTGCGGTCATGATCTCGGCTCCTGGGGTGGCGGGTCGGTCGGGTCGTCGTCGGGGTCGTCTTCGTCGCGATCCTCGTCCTCGTCGTCGTCGTGATGCAAGCGCGCGCGCCAGCGCACGAGGACGAGGCTTCCCGCGATGAGGAGGAGCGTCAGCGCCACGCCGACCCAGCTCGACCCGACGACACCTCCGGCGGGCGGTTCGAGGTCGGTGACATCGGCCGCAGCGAGGTTCAGCAGCTCGTCCTGCGTGAGGTTCGCGTGCTCGGGGTTGGCGGCCGGATCGACGTAGCCGTCCTTGCCACCGGCGCTCTCGGTGCGCTCCGAGCACTCCAGGGCGTTCGGGTCGGTGATCTTCTCGACGTTCGCGGGGAGGGCGAGCGACTGGTACGTCTCCTCGGGGACGAGCATGACCCCCTCGAAGAGCATCGGATTCGTGTCGGTCTTGTCGATCGCGAACGTGTGCTTTCCCGCCGCGGCATCCACGACCCCGAGGTCTTGAAAACTGAACCCCGAGTTGACCGGCACGAGCGCGTCGGGGATCTGCTGTTCGAGATCGGCGACGGACATCCCGGAGGTGTCGGCAGCCACACGGCCGGGCTTGTAGACGTCGTCGACGGGGAAGAGCTTGACGTTCTCCGGCGGTGACCTCAGCTCGAACGATTGGTCGTACGACAGCGACGGCGAGGTGATGTGCAGCGTGTTCGCAGTGTTGGCCGTGCGCATGAGCACGTGGTACTTCCCGGGCTCTTTCACCGTCACGGGCACGCTGATCTCGGTCGCTCGCGGAAGCCCGATGAACGATCCGCGCAACGTCCCGAAAACGCCGGGCGTGATCATCCCGGTGCGATTCCACTTCGTATTCGAGAACAGCAGGAACGACCGGAACATCGGCGACAGGTAGTAGTTGGATGCCACGACATCGGGGTTGAACGCGAACATCCGCGTGTCCGGGCCGGCGATGGCGTCGGGATGGTCGAGCAGCCAGAGGTCGAGGGCGGAGGTGGCCTCGTCGTCGGTGAGCAGATGGATCGGCGCTCCCGGCGGGAGAGCCGTGGGGTCGTAGTACGGGCGTGTACTCGAACGTGTAGCAGCGACTCAGATTGCGGCGATTGAAGACGAGGTTGAGGTACGTCTGCCAGCTCGAGTCCACCAGGATCGTCTCGCGATCGGCGTGCGGCTGATCGGTGATCTCGTACAGCGCGTAGCTGTCGTTCTGGAACCGGAGCTCGACGTCGCCCTGGAGCCGCGCGAGGCCGGGCTCGACGTAGCTCTCGACGTTAGGGAGGTATTCCGCGCCGACGCCGTTGTTCGAGTGGATCTTGCGATTCACGACGATGTATTTGATCTGGATGTCGCGGGCGACGTTGATCCACCAGTCCTGCTGGTAGTACAGCCCGCGGAGGATCAGGAAGAAATCGAACTTGTTCTTCACATCCCCGGTGAGGCCGTAGTAGTAGCTCGGTTTGTCGAGGTAGTAGATGAAGAACTTGTCGATGAATTTGTGGTCGATACCGTTGGCATCCTGAACGAGCTTCGCGGTCTCGGTGGGCGGGAGGACCACGGTCTTGCCCTCGGGGAGAGTGTTCAGTTCCTGCTTGAGTTCTTGCAGGTCGTGCAGCGGGAAGGGGGCGAGGAAGCCCGCCATGTTCCCCGAGCCGAACACCGACCGGTACGGATTGTTCGACCAGAACGGCGTGAAGAACACCGCCCCGATGCAGGCGGTCGCGAGCAGCGCGATGAGCAGTTCGCTGCGGGCGCGGGTCCGCGCGGGATCCTTCGGCCGCGACGACGCGGGAGCCATGGGCTTGCGCGGCCCGCGGCGCCGGCGCGGAGCGAGCCACCGACCGCTCACGACGTCGATGAACAGCGCCAGCGTCAACGACATGACCAGCGGCGCGAGCATGAACAGGATCAGCTGGAACCGGTGCGGGAAGCGCAGGATCTGCACGACCGTGCCGGCCGCGGTCACGACGAGGTTGCCGATTGCGGAGTGGCTCTCGTTCGCCGTGATCGCGATGGCCGCGAGCGTGCGGTGGAAGGTGGGGAACCACAGCGGCTCGCCGTAACCGATCGTCGCCCAGAGGGCGAAGACGATCGCGACGATGAGCACGCCGAGCAACTGCCGGTGCGGGCGGGAGCGGAAGAGCCTCCGGCGCACCCAGGGGACCGCGAGCGGCACGAACAGCAGCAGCGTGTACACGGCGTCGGGATAGCGGGGCACCTTCGCGAGGTAGTCGCCGAAGAGGATCTTGTCGGTGATCCCGGCGAGGTCCCACGAGAGTTCGTGCAGCCACGAGACCGAGGCATCCTGAATGAAGTAGAAGTCGCCCGGCACGGTGTCGGACAGATTCGACACGCCCGCGAGCGCCACGTACTTCACGAACAGCGCGTAGGGGATCAGGGTGATCAGGCCGTAGATGACGACGGCCCAGACGATGCGCCCGGTCGTCGTGAGCGACCACCGGCCAAACCAGGCGCGCAGGCGTCTCCACCGGCCCCCGTTCAGGACCAGGGTGCGGATGCGTCCGGGCAGCCGGTGCAGGCGGCGGGGACCGCCCGTGCGGATCCACTTGCCGATCTCGCCCACGAGGAGCGTCACGATGGTGATCGCGAAGAACAGGCTGAACAGCACCAGGTAGTGGATGGCCGGGTTGAACAGCGTCGCGAGCGCCGCGATCACCATCCAGCGCTTCCATTTCCGGCCGGCGAACAGCAGCGCGTACAGCATCCACAGCGACGAGATCGTCATGAGGACGAGGCCCAGCACCAGCGTGTAGAAGTGCGTGATCTTGGCGTAGACCATGATCAGGTAGATCAGCGAGACCGGAAAGAACGTCGCGAGGTAGATCGCCTGCGACGACAGCGACGTGAAGACCTTGTCCATGAACCGGGCGACGGTCAGGTACGCCGACCAGAACAGGGCCGGGATGACGATGAGGATCGCGAACGGCAGGACCGCGTAGTACCGCAGCCACGTGGTGAGGAATGCGTAGCGGACCCGGAACTCGTACCCGTTCACGAGCTCGTTGAACTGCCCGGCGGCCTGGTCGAGCAGCTGGCTGTGCCAGTTGAAGAACGGGACGAGCTCGTCGCCCGCGATGACCGCGTCGCCGCGGAGCACCGAGGGGATGG
Organism: Microbacterium sp. SLBN-111; assembly: GCF_049739645.1. Lineage (NCBI taxonomy): Bacteria > Bacillati > Actinomycetota > Actinomycetes > Micrococcales > Microbacteriaceae > Microbacterium > Microbacterium sp. SLBN-111. The sequence continues at coordinate 466,444 of NZ_JBMGQH010000001.1, read as the reverse complement.
CGAACAGCACGTCGCGGAAGATCACGAGGGAGCCGACGAAGTACACCGCCCCGACGACGAGGGCGATGGTCCGCGTCGACAGGCTCCGCGCGCGTTCGGGGCGCGGGTGCTCCGCGTGCGCGTCGGGGAGCGGGTGATCCGTTTCGGGGGGAGAAACGGATGCCGCGCGCTCAGCGCGCCGAAAGGGCACGAAGCTCCCTCTCGGCGTCCTCCACGACCAGCGCCGCGGCGTCCCGGACCGCGGCGAGGCGACGGGCGTCGAGCGCCTGCTCGTCGGAGCCCCGCTCGATCCGCGCGCACGCCTCCGCGAGCGTCGTCGCGCCCAGCGCGAGGCTCGCCCCGCGCAGGCGGTGGGCGAGTGCTCGCGCCTCGTCGGCCGAGCCGCGGTGCACCGCGTCGGCGATCGCAGCCACGTCGTCGGGGTTCCGATCCACGAAGGTGCGCAGGACGTCGGCCTTGACCTCCGGGCCCAGGTCGTTGAGCAGCGTGAAGCGGTGCGGGGCCGCGGCGGCCGGTTCGACATCCTGGGCGGGGGTGTTCAGCTCCGCGGTCTCGAACGCGAAGCGGAGGTCCTTCATCGTGAAGGGTTTGGTGACGTAGCCGTTCATGCCCGCCCGGAGACAGTCGTCGCGGTCCTGTTCGGTCGCTCCCGCCGTGAGCGCGATGATGTACGGCTGCGTGATCGTGTCACCGGCGGCGCGGATCGCCCGGGTGGCCTCCAACCCGTCCATCACGGGCATGTGGATGTCCATGAGGACGATGTCGTAGGCCTCCCGCCCCACCGCGTCGACGGCATCCGCGCCCGTGCCGACGACGGCCGAGCGGTGCCCGAGTCGGCTCAGGATCTGCGTCGACAGGAGCTGCAGGGTCGGGTTGTCCTCGGCGACCAGCACGTTCAGCGAGCCGGTACCCGGAAGACCGACGGATGCCGCGACGACCGGCGCGGAGTCGTTCCGGGCCGGGCGAGACTCGACGGGCGTGCGGGGCGCGGAGGGGTCGCGGCCGACCCGGACCACGGCGCGCGGGGAGTCCGCCGGCGGGGTCGTGGCGGCCAGGGCGATCTCGAACGAGAACGTGCTGCCTTTTCCCACCGTGCTCTCGACGTGCATCCGGCCGCCCATCATGCGCACGAGCGCGTCGCAGATCGACAGTCCCAGCCCCGTGCCGCCGTGCGTGCGGGTCGTGGACTCGTCCGCCTGGGTGAACGGCTCGAAGATCCGCTGCAGAGCGTCGGACGGGATGCCGATGCCGGTGTCGGTGACCGCGAAGTGCACGGCATCCGGACCGTCGCCACGGGTGACACGGACCCGCACCCCGCCCGCGGCGGTGAACTTCACGGCGTTGCCGAGCAGGTTGACGAGCACTTGCCGCAGCCGTGTCGCGTCCCCCAACACATAGGTGGGAACGGCGGCCTCGTAATCGGCGCTGACGGTGAGGCCCTTGCTCTCGGCGGCGAACGACAGCACCGTCACCGTCGAGGACACCAGGCGGCGGAGGTCGAAAGGGGCCTCCACCAGGTCGATCGCGCCCGCCTCGATCTTCGAGAAGTCCAGGATGTCGGTGACGACGTCCAGGAGCAGGGAGCCGCTCGCGGCCGCGCGGTCCGCGTAATCGCGCTGCACGGGGTCGAGGTCGGTGCTCGCGAGGAGCTCGTTCATCCCGAGGATCGCGTTCAGCGGCGTCCGCATCTCGTGACTCATCGTCGCGAGGAACGTGCTCTTCGCCGACGTCGCCGCGAGCGCGGCATCCCGGGCGCGTTCGAGACTCACGCTGAGCTCTCGCTCGCGGCGCCGCAGACGCTCGGCCTCGACGACCGAGGCCAAGAGCCGCACGATCCCCGCGGCGAGGGTCGCGAACGCCAGGAACTCGATAATCCCGCCGCCGTCGTCCAACTCGTTGAAGACCAGGATGACCAGGGCGCCGGTCGTGAAGATCGCGGGCACGTACACGACGACCCGGAGTCCGCCGCTCGCGGCAGGTCGTCGGGTCGGGGCGCACCACGACACGAGGGCCAGCAGCAGAGCGGCGGCGGGCCAGAGCGCGTCGACTGGCGAGGGGGAGCGGGCCTGCCCCAGGGCCAGCGTCGGCCCCACGGCAAGACCGCCGACGAAGAGGAGGAGTGCGGCCGCGAGGCTCAGCCACCAGCTCGCCGACGGACGCCGGTTGAGCGCCGAGAGCAGCGCGACGAGCACGCTCACGTACAGCAGCGACGGGATCAGGTACGCCAGGCTCAGCAGGGTCGCCTGCTCCTCCACACCGGTGAGGGCAGTGAGGAAGAACGCGACGCACAGCAGGCCCAGGGTGCTGATCAGCGCGTCGAGCCACGTCGAGAGCGCCAGGCGCGCGAACCGATCACGGACCAGGAGGCCGAGGCATCCGAGGAGCGCGAGGAAGAACAGCAGGTTGAACGCGGGGACGAGCCACCGGAGAGTGCTCCCGGGCAGTCCCGCGGTCGCCTCGACGGCGTCGGCGAGCACGAGGATGCCGAGCGCGACCGCCATGACGCTCCACGCCGCGCGTTCCCGCGGCACCCGGACGACGCGCGCGATCACGAGGCCGCACGCGGTCGCCTCGACGAGGAGACGCGCCACGACGAACCACACGAGCGCGGGTCCTTCGTCCGGCAGCAGCCAGAGCGACGCGGCGTAGGCCGCCGTGACGACCAGCGCGAGCGCGAACGCGGTCCACAGCGGAGTGCCCTGTCCTGGCTCCAGACCGAGGAGGTTTCGTCGCGTCATCGTGGCATCCTGCCTGCCGCGCCGAACTTCCCAGCGGGCGCGATGGCACCACGTTGCAGGAGCGCTCTCAAGATGTCAACAAAATCGCTTGGCGGGGTGATCGTGAAGGTGACAATGGTGCCCGCCATACGAGTACTGTCATCCTCACGCGGTGGGGGGAAGCCATGGTGCCGAGACAGGGAGCAGGGTCGCTCGATAGGGCTTTGCGCCTGCGCATCGGCGTCGTCACGGCGTTCCCGCCCGGCCGGAACAGCCTCAACGAATACGGCTATCACCTGGTCCGCCACCTCAGCCGACTCGAAGAGGTCAGCGACGTCGTCGTCTATAGGGACGAAACGGATGCCGGAGAGCCCGCGCCCCTCGACCGCGTGGCGTTCGAACCGAGCTGGACGTTCAACGACGTGCGCACGGTTCCGCGCGTCGCCCGAGCCGTCGCCCGCACCCGACCGGACGCCGTGATCCTCAACCTGCAGTTCGCGACGTTCGGCGACAAGCGGGTGCCCGGCGCGCTCGGGCTGCTCCTCCCCGCGCTGCTGCGCGCCCGGGGCGTGCCGACGCTGGTGATCCTCCACAACCTGGCCGACAACGTCGACATGCAGGACGCGGGCTTCGCCGGGTCCGCCTTCACCGCGCGGCTCATGACCCTCGCGGGGCGGATTCTCACCCGTGCGCTCCTGCGCGCGGACATCGTCGCACTCACGATCCCGCGGTACGTCGAGTTCCTCCGCGACAGCTACGGCGCGACGAACGCGCTGCTCGCCCCGCACGGCAGCTTCGAGGAGATCGCGAAGCCCTCGTTCGGCGTTCCGCCGGGGCGCCGGACCATCATGGCGTTCGGCAAGTGGGGGACGTACAAGACGGTCGACCTGCTCGTCGAGGCCTACCGCATCCTGCTCGCCCGCGGATACGACGACCTGCGGCTCGTGCTCGCCGGCACCGACAGCCCGAACTCGCCGGGCTACATGGCCGAGGCCGCGGAGCGGTACGCCGACGTCCCGCACATCGAGATGCCGGGCTACATCGCCGAGGAGGAGGTCGCGCCCCTCTTCCTCTCGGCATCCGTCGTCGCCTTCCCCTACACGTCCACGACGGGAAGCTCCGGCGTGCTGCACCAGGCGGGGGAGTACGGGCGCGCCGCCGTCCTGCCGCGCATCGGCGACCTCGTCGACGTGATCGAGGAGGAGGGCTTTCAGGGCGTGTACTTCGAGCCCGGCGACGCGGGAAGCCTCGCCGACGCGCTCGCCCTGGTCCTCGACGACCCGGAACGCCGGGAGGAGCTCGGCCGACGCAACTTCGCCGCCGCGAGCGGCGTGCCGATGTCGGAGGTCGTCCAGTGGCACATCGCCCACATCGACCGGTTGCGGACGCGGAGGCGGACGTGACCGAGGAACGGCGCGCGCCGGCCGCGGGGGCCGGCCGACTGGTCGCCGGCGGGTCGATGCTCGCGGGCGCGATGCTCGTGGCCAACACCGGCAACTACGCCCTCAACCTCTTCCTCGGCCGGGTCCTGACTCCGGCGGAGTTCTCCGATGCCAACCTCATGGTGACGCTGCTGTTCACCCTGACCTCCGTCGCCCTGTGCCTCCAGATGGTCGCCGCCCGCTTCGTGGCGCGCGCGGACGCGTCCGGATTCCCCGGCGACTCCGACGCCCTCGTGCGCCGGCTGCGGCGCCTGGCGCTGTGGTCGGGGGTGGTCGCGGGGGTGGCGCTCGCCGCCGGCTCCCCGCTGTGGTCGGAGCTGTTCCGCACGGCGTCGCCGTGGCCGTTCGTCGTGCTCGCCGTCGGCGTGCCGTTCTGGCTCGTGCAGGCCGTCGGCCGCGGCACGCTGCAGGCGCGGCTCGCTTTCCCCGCCCTGGCGTTGTCGTTCCTCATCGAGATGGTCACGCGCGTGGGGCTCGGGATCGCTCTGGTGTGGGCCGGGTTCGGCGTCATCGGCGCGACGGTCGCGCTGAGCGTGTCGTTCGTCGTGACGTGCGCGGTTGTGAGCGCGGTGGCCCGTGCGAGCAACGGCCCGGTGAGCGGCGCCATCGACCCGCGCGAGGTGCGGGCCTACGCGGGAATGGTGTCGATCCTGCTGGTCGGGCAGATCATCGCGAACAACAGCGACATCCTCGTGTCCAAGGCGGTCTTCGCGCCGGCCGACGCCGGTGTGTACGCCGCGGTGGCCCTCGTCGGTCGTGCCGTGTTCTTCCTCGCCTGGTCGGTCGCGACGGTGGTCTTCCCCGTCGCCGTCCGTCGCCACGCCGCGGGCGAGGATGCCTCGAACGTGCTGCGGAACGGCATCGTCATCGTCACGGCCATCGGTCTCGTCTGCGCGGTCGGCGGCTTCTTCTGGGGCGGCCCCGTGCTCGGCGTGGTCCTGGGACCGGCGTACGCGGAACTGTCGGTGCCGATCGCGGCCTACGCGCTGACCACGACGCTCTTCGCGATCGGCAACCTCGTCGCCAGCTACCACCTGTCGCGGTCGCGGACCCGGCCCTCGTGGATCCTCCTCGGCGCGGCGGTGCTGCAGGTCGTGCTCCTCCTCGTGTGGCACGGGGACATGGCATCCCTCATCGCCGCCCAGGGAGTCGCGATGAGCGTGCTGCTGATCGTGCTGGCCGGGAACGCGCTGGTGTCGGCCGCGAGCGGGCGGCGGATCGCCGCGGAAGGGGGAAGCGCGTGAGCGAACCGACATCGGCCTACCGGGCCTACAAGACCTGGGTCCTGGAGCCGTTGACCGAGGACCCCGCGGTGAGCGTCGTGATCCCCGCCTACAACGAGGAGTGGCGGATCCTCCCCACGATCGGCGCGATCGCGACGCACATGAGCGCGCGGGGCGAGCCGTGGGAGCTCATCGTCTCGGACGACGGATCGACGGATGCCACGGCCAGCCTCGTACGCGACCTCCGCTTCGCGAACCTGCGCCTGCTGACGGCCCCGCGCAATGCGGGGAAGGGGGACGCCGTCCGCCGGGGCATGCTGGCCGCGCGCGGACGTCTCGTGCTGTTCGCCGACGCCGACCAGTCCACGCCGATCGAGCAGTTCGACCGCCTGGCCGCGCGCGTCGCCGACGGATTCGACGTCGTCGTCGGCTCCCGCGCCGTCGCGGGGGCGGCGGTGAGCAACAAGAGCTTCGCGCGCCGGGTGCTGAGCGGCGGACTGCACGTCCTGGTTTCGCGGGTGTTCGGCATCGACGTCGCCGACACCCAGTGCGGATTCAAGCTGTTCACGGCGCCCGCGGCTGAGCGCCTCTTCTCGACCCAGGTCGTCGACGGTTTCTCGTTCGACCTCGAGGTCCTCTACCTCGCGCACAAGCTCGGCTACCGTGTGACCGAAGAGCCGGTCGACTGGTACGACGCCCCCGGATCGACGGTGGATGCCATGAGGGTGACGCTGCAGTTCCTCCGGGACCTCGTCCGCATCAGGTATCTGGACCTGCGCGGGGCGTACCGCGCGGAGCGACGCCACCCGACGTCGCTCACCCCTTCGGACGTCGGAAGGACCCCGCGATGATCGTCAGGACCGAGATCGAACCCACACGCCGCACCGTGCACCTGGCGGGGCGCTTCGACGCTCACGAGGCGCCCGTGTTCCGCGCCGCGGTGCACCCGCTCGTCACCGCCGAACACCCCGTCGTGCTGATGGACCTGTCGCAGGTGGCGTTCCTCGACTCCACGGCGCTCGCCGAACTCGTGCGGCTCCAGAAGCAGGCACGCGCGTTCGGTGGAGAGGTCGTGCTCGTCGACCCCGCCGACGCCGTCCGCGTCATCCTGGAGATCACCGACCTCGCCGAGCTGTTCACGATCCGCTCCTCCGGCGACGATCCGTCATGAGGACCGACGAGACGGGCGCCCGCGCGGGTGTCGGCGTGCCCGACTCGCTCGCGAGCGCGCTGGACGTGCTCGCCTCCGCCGCCGCACGTGCGGACGGGGAGGAGCGCGATCGCGTCGCCCTCGCGGAGCGGGTCGTCCGCGACGCCGTCGCCGAACTGCAGGCGACGCAGCTCGCCCTGACCGAGGCGCTCATCGCGAGCCAGGACCGGCAGCTCGCCGTCGAAGCCCTCGCCCGCATCAACCTCCGCGGCGCGGCGAGCGACGACACGCTCGCGCTGCTGCTCGACCGCGCGCTCTCGATCACGGACTCCCGGCAGGTCGTCCTGTTCGAGCGGGGCGAGGTCGCGCTGGTCCGCGGCGACCACGCCGACCTGGACGCCCACGTCCGCCTGGTCGAGGACGTCCTCCGGTCCGCCGCGGACGACGCCGTCCGTGCCGTCGCGGCCGACACCGCGGTCGTCGCCGTGCTCGACCCCGAGGGGGAGGACGACCAGCACATCGCCTTCTTCCGGTCGAGCGACCGCCCGTTCTCGACGAGCGACGTGCCGCTCATCGAGGCGATCGTGTCGGCGATCGGCATCATGCTCGCGTTCCGCGAACTGCACCGGCACGAGTTCGAGAGCGCCGCCGTGGAGCGCGAGCACCAGTTGGCATCCATCCTGGCCCAGTCCGTCATCTCGACCGAGCCTCCGCCGTCGACCGGGGTCGATGTCGCCGCCCGCACGGTGCCGGCGGCGCTCACGGGTGGGGACTTCTACGTCTTCGGGCGCTCGACCGGTTCGCTGTGGTTCGCGGTGGGAGACGTCGCCGGCAAGGGCCTCCCCGCCGCGATGCTCATGACCCGCGCCGTCGCCGCGTGCCGCATCGCCTTCCTCACGCGCCCCGACGACTCCGTCGTCGACGTGTTCCAGCGCATCGAGGACGAACTCTTCGACCATCTCGACGACGTGGGCGTCTTCATCACCCTGGCGGTCGGCGTGCTGCAGGAGGACACGGGGGAGGTGTCACTCGTGAACGCCGGGCATTCCCCCGTCCTCCGGATCGGTGCTGATGCCGAGACGGTGAAGGCCTCCGTCCCTCCGCTCGGTATCGTCCGTGGGCGCGTGCCGCGGGTCTGGTCCACCGTGCTCGGTCCGGACGACGTGCTCGTCATCGGGTCCGACGGACTGGTCGAGCAGACCGACCCGGACGGCGAGCAGTTCGGCTACGAGCTCTTCGCCGACCTGTGCGCGTCGGCGGACCGCCGTGACTCGGCGGACTTCGTTTCCACCGTGTTCGACGCCGTGCAGGACTTCGCCCGGGGCGCGGCGCCGTCCGACGACGCGACGCTCATGGTCGTGCGCCGGGAGAGGACGTCGGCATGACCGAGATCGTCCGCTCGCGTCTGAAGCTCGAGCCCACGGCCCTCGCGACCCGGCGCATCGGCGACTGGCTCGCGGCCTCCCTCGCGCACCTCGACACCGCCACGGCGTCCGCGCTCGCCGCGCGCGCCGAGCTCGCCGTCCACGAGGCGTGCATGAACGTCATCGAGCACGGCGCCTTGCCCGCCGGGTCGACGATCGACCTCGCGCTTGAGGTGACGCCGGGCGAGCTCGTCGTCCGGCTCGTCGACCGGGGTGCGCCGTTCGACCCGTCGGGGGTCGCCGCGCTTCCCGCCGATCCGGAGCGCGAGCGCGGCTACGGGCTGACCATCATCCGCTCGCTCACGACCGCCGTGGCGTACCGGCGGGTGGGCGAGAAGAACGAACTGGAATTGCGCATGGAGATCGGGGGCGACGATGCACAGCGCTGACTCGACGGGCCGCAGCGCCCTGAGGATCGATGTGGTCTACGTGGATGCCGTATACGCGCTGGTGGCGCTCGCCGGTCGACTGGATGCCGTGGAGGCTCCGCGCGCGCGGCAGGTGTTCGACGGGCCGCAGGTGTCGGCGGCCTCCCGCCTCACGATCGACCTGACCGACGTCGAGTTCGTCGACAGCGCCGGGCTGGCCGTGCTCGCCCGGGCGCGCCGGGATCGCGGACTGACGGGCGGATCGGTGACGCTCATCCGGCCGCGATCCGACGACGCGATGCGCGTGTTCCGCTTGACGCAGTTCGACCAGATCTTCGTCATGCGCGACTCCGCCGAGGAGGAGGATCGGTGAGCGACGCCCTCGTCGTGGACGACGACCCCGTCACGCGCCTCGTCCTCACGCACATGCTCCGGGCGCAGGGCTGGACGACGGATGCCGCGACCGACGTCCCCGAAGCCGCAGCCCTCCTCCGCGAACGCGCATACGCGCTCGTCATCTCGGACTTTCAGCTCCCCTCGGGGACGGGGACCGAACTGCTCGACGTCCTGGGGGAGTCGGCATCCACGAGGTTCGTCCTGCTCACGGGGATCATCGAGTACTCCGCCGTCCCGGTCGAGGCCTCGCAGCGGCTGTCGGCGCGGCTGACCAAGCCCGTCAGCTCCGAAGCGCTGCGGGAGGTCCTCGGCCGCATCTTCGCCGAAGGGCCCGCGTGAGCCGTCGTGCCCGCCCGGCGCCCGCGCGGATCGGCTGGGCGGTGATCGCCGCGTGCGCGGCGGTGACGAGCGCGCGGGTCTGGCCGCTGCGGCTGCTCCCCGTCGCGATCGGGGCGCGGGCCGTTGAGCGTCGTGTGCTCGTGGCGGCGTACCCGGTGGTCGCGCTCGCGCTGGCGACTCGGCGCCGTGGGCTCGCGGCGCTTGCGGCCGTCTTCGCCGTCGTGCACCTGGTCTCGCGGGTGCGCAGCCGCGGGTCGCGGTCGCCGCGGCCGATCCGGGAGGACTCGCTGCGGGTGCGGCTCGTCACGGCGAACGTCCTGTGCACCAACCCCGACGTCGCCCGCCTCGCCGACGACCTCGTCGCGGAGGATGCCGACATCGTGATGGTGCAGGAGGTCACGCCCGAAGTGCTCGCGGTGCTGCGGACGTCGCGCCTGTGGTCGGCGTACCGCCATCATCGGGTCGCGGAGCGTCCCGGTTATCACGGTGCGGCGACGTTCTCCCGGTTCCCGGTGGTGGCGCACGAGGTGCTCGACGTCGCGGGATCGCCGATGCTCCGCACAGACCTCGCGACCCCGCACGGTCCGCTCCTCGCGGTCAACGTGCACACCGTGGCGCCGCTCACCCTCGGGCAGGCACGACGGTGGCAGCGGCAGATGGACGGGCTCGCCGCGCTCGCTCTGTGCGCCGGCGGCGCGATCGTGATGGCCGGGGACTTCAACGCCACCGGCGACCACCGCCCCTTCCGCCGAATGCTGCGGGGACGCCTGCGGGATGCCTTCGACGCGGTCGGTCGCGGATCAGGGGCGACGTGGCCGATCGGGCACCGTCTCCTCCCGCCCCTGCTGCGGCTCGACCACGTCGTGGTGAGCGACGACGTCGAGGTGGGAGCGCTCTCCACCGCGACCAGCATCGGCAGCGATCACGCCCGGCTCGTCGCCGAGCTCGGCATCCGGAATCCCCTCCGTTCGAAGGGGCAACCGTCCGGGCCGTTCAGCGCCGTCTAGTAGGGTTGTCGCTGGGCAAGATCTCTTGATATCGAGAGATCTGCGCCTCCTCCCACCACCGATCGCCCAGCGAAGGATCATCCGTGGATCTCTACGAGTACCAGGCCCGAGACCTGTTCGAAAAGTACGAGGTGCCGGTGCTCGCCGGCATCATCGCCGACACCCCTGAGGAGGCGAAGGCGGCCGCAGAGAAGCTCGGCGGTGTCGTCGTCGTCAAGGCTCAGGTCAAGACCGGAGGCCGCGGCAAAGCCGGCGGCGTGAAGGTCGCGAAGAACCCCGACGAGGCCTTCGAGGCGGCGCAGGCCATCCTCGGCCTCGACATCAAGGGCCACGTCGTCAAGCGCGTCATGGTCGCCGCGGGTGCCCGCATCGCCAAGGAGTTCTACTTCTCGGTGCTGCTCGACCGCGCCAACCGCTCCTACCTGTCGCTGTCCAGCGTCGAGGGCGGCATGGAGATCGAAGAGCTCGCCGTCGAGCGTCCCGAGGCGCTCGCCCGCGTCGAGGTCGACCCGCTCGAGGGCATCTCGCCCGAGAAGGCGCTCGAGATCGCCAAGGCCGCGAAGTTCGACGACGAGCTGGCCCCCAAGGTCGCCGACGTGTTCGTCAAGCTCTACAACGTCTACAAGGGCGAGGACGCCACGCTCGTCGAGGTGAACCCCCTCATCCAGTCCGAGGACGGCGACATCATCGCCCTCGACGGCAAGGTCTCGCTCGACGAGAACGCCGGCTTCCGTCACCCCGAGCACGAAGAACTCGAAGACAAGGATGCCGCCGACCCCCTCGAGGCCAAGGCCAAGCAGCACGACCTCAACTACGTCAAGCTCGACGGCCAGGTCGGCATCATCGGCAACGGCGCGGGTCTGGTCATGTCGACCCTCGACGTCGTCGCGTACGCCGGTGAGAACCACGGCGGTGTGAAGCCCGCCAACTTCCTCGACATCGGCGGCGGCGCCTCGGCCACGGTCATGGCCGCCGGCCTCGACGTCATCCTCGGCGACGAGCAGGTCAAGAGCGTGTTCGTCAACGTCTTCGGCGGCATCACCTCGTGCGTCGCCGTCGCGGAGGGCATCGTGAAGGCGCTCGAGATCCTCGGCGACGCCGCCACCAAGCCGCTCGTGGTCCGTCTCGACGGCAACCAGGTCGAAGAGGGTCGCGCGATCCTCGCCGCCGCCAACCACCCGCTCGTGACCCTCGCCGCCGGTATGGACGAGGGCGCCGACAAGGCCGCCGAACTGGCCAACGCGTAAGGGACAGAACAGATGTCGATCTACCTCAACAAGGACTCCAAGGTCATCGTCCAGGGCATCACCGGCGGCGAGGGCACCAAGCACACCGCCCTCATGCTCAAGGCCGGGACGCAGGTCGTCGGTGGCGTCAACGCCCGCAAGGCCGGCACGACCGTCACCCACAAGGACGCCGCCGGCAACGACGTCGAGCTCCCCGTCTTCGCCTCGGTCGAAGAGGCCATCCGCGAGACCGGCGCCGACGTGTCGATCGCGTTCGTGCCCCCGGCCTTCACGAAGGACGCGATGGTCGAGGCCATCGACGCCGAGATCCCGCTGCTCGTCGTGATCACCGAGGGCGTGCCCGTCGGCGACACCGCCGAGGCGTGGGCGTACGCGAAGTCGAAGGGCGAGAAGACCCGCATCATCGGCCCGAACTGCCCCGGCATCATCACGCCCGGTGAGGCGCTCGTCGGCATCACGCCCGCGAACATCACCGGCAAGGGCCCGATCGGCCTCGTGTCGAAGTCCGGCACCCTGACGTACCAGATGATGTTCGAGCTGCGCGACCTCGGCTTCTCGACCGCCATCGGCATCGGCGGCGACCCGATCATCGGCACCACGCACATCGATGCGCTCGCCGCGTTCGAGGCCGACCCCGAGACCAAGGCGATCGTCATGATCGGTGAGATCGGCGGCGACGCGGAAGAGCGCGCGGCCGCGTTCATCCAGGCCAACGTCACGAAGCCGGTCGTCGGCTACGTCGCGGGCTTCACCGCCCCCGAGGGCAAGACCATGGGCCACGCCGGTGCCATCGTCTCCGGCTCCGCCGGTACCGCCCAGGCGAAGAAGGAGGCCCTCGAGGCCGCCGGCGTGAAGGTCGGCAAGACGCCGTCCGAGACCGCCGCCCTGATGCGCGAGATCATCGAAGCGCTCTGACGCTTTCGCTTTCGGGCCCGGATGCCATGGCATCCGGGCCCTTTGCGTTGGTCGGTGGTGCGTCGGTTCAGTGTCCAAGACACTCGGACTGAGCCGCGGGACGTCCGCGTGTCTTGGACACTGAATCTGGGGGTTCGGCGGCGCGCGCCGTGTTCCGGCGTCGAGTGTCCAGGACACGCCGTCTCGGGTCGTGCGCATGCGGCGTGTCCTGGACGCTCGCCGGGGTTGCGCGGGCGGCGGGGCGAAACGGCGGGATCGCGAACGCCCACGATCGGGTCGAACGCTCACGATCGGGGCGACCGGTGTGTGAGCGCTCGACCGGATCGTGAGCGCTCGGCACCCAGAAGAAGGGGCCTGGATGCCGCGGCATCCAGGCCCCTTCTGAGCACAGAGTCAGCCGAGCAGCGACTCCACGGGGCCGCGGGCGAAGAAGACGACGAAGCCGGCGGCGACGATCCACAGCAGCGGGCTCACGCGGCGGGCGCGGCCGGACAGCGCCTGGATGACGACCCAGCTGACGAAGCCCGCGCCGATGCCGTTGGCGATCGAGTAGGTGAGCGGCATGACCGTCACCGTGAGGAACACGGGGATGAGCACGGACAGGTCGCCGAGGTCGAGGTGCCGGATCTGCCCCATCATCAGGGCACCGACGATCACCAGCGCGGCGGCGGCGATCTCGCTGGGCACGATGCTCGTCAGCGGCGTGAAGAACATCGCGAGGAGGAACAGCCCTCCGGTGACGACGTTCGCGAGGCCCGTGCGGGCGCCCTCGCCGATGCCGGAGCCCGACTCGATGAACACCGTGTTCGACGACGCGGAGGTCGCGCCACCGGCGACCGCGCCGATGCCCTCGATGATCAGGGCCGAGCGCAGACGCGGGAACGTGCCGTCGGGGGCGGCGAGCCCGGCCTCGCGGGAGAGGCCCGTCATCGTGCCCATGGCGTCGAAGAAGTTCGTGAAGACCAGCGTGAACACGAGCATGAGCGCGGCGAGCACGCCGATGCGCCCGAACGAGCCGAAGAGGTCGACTTGGCCGACGAGCGAGAGGTCGGGGAGGCCGACCCACTGCGTCGGGAGGGTCGGGACGCTGAGGCTCCACCCGCCGGGGTTGTCGGTCGAACGCGCCCCGAGCTTCGCGATCGCCTCGACGATCACCGCGATCACCGTGCCGCTGAGGAGGCCGATGAGCAGCGCCGCCTTGACCTTCCGCACCATGAGGACGGCGGTGATGAGGAGCGTCAGCACGAACAGCGCGGTGGGGATCGTGGCGATCGAGCCCTGCACGCCGAGGCCGACCGGCGGCGACGACAGACCCGTCGAGGTCACCAGGCCGCTGTCGACGAAGCCGATGAACGCGATGAACAGGCCGATGCCGACCGTGATCGCGGTCTTCAGCGCGAGGGGCACGGCCTCGAAGATCATGCGGCGCAGACCCGTGACGGCGAGCAGCACGATGATGAGGCCGTTGATGACGACGAGGCCCATGGCCTCGGGCCACGTGACGCCGCCGACGATGCCGACGGCGAGGAACGAGTTGATGCCCAGACCCGCGGCGAACGCGAACGGCAGGCGGGTGACGAGGCCGAACAGCATCGTCATGACACCGGCGGTGAGCGCGGTGACCGCCGCGACCTGGGGGAAGCCGAGGGCGTTGCCGGCGACGTCGGGCGTGCCCGACAGGATGATCGGGTTCAGGATGACGATGTAGGCCATCGTCACGAACGTGACGACGCCACCGCGCACCTCGGCGCCGACGGAGGATCCGCGGGCGGTGATCTCGAAGAAGCGGTCGAGCGCGTTCTTCGGGGCGGGGGCAGCGGTGGTCTCGGGAGCGGAGGTGCTCATGGGGCTCCAGAAATGGGGGGAGGGGACGGGGCCGGAGGCGGGGGAACGGGCATATCGTGGGGGACATGCCGCTCTCAGGACAGTATCTGCCCAGCACCAGCGAATGGGCCCGTTCGCAGGCCGAGACCTTCGAGGCCACCGGGGGTCAGGAGGGCGCGGATCTGCGGGGCGTTCCCATCATCGTCCTCACCACGGTCGGGGCCAAAACCGGTGGTCTGCGTAAGACGGCCCTCATGCGCGTCGAGCACGACGGTCGGTATCTCGTCGTGGCATCCAAGGGTGGCGCTCCCGAGCACCCCGCGTGGTTCTACAACATCGTGAAGAACCCGCGGGTCGAGCTGCAGGACGGCGACGTCAAGCGCGAGTACGACGCGCACCAGGCCGAGGGCACCGAGCGCGACGAGTGGTGGGCCCGCGCCGTCGCGGTCTGGCCCGACTACGCCGAGTACCAGAAGAAGACCGAGCGCCGCATCGAGATCTTCGTCCTGGAGCCGGTCGAGTAGACGAATCTCACACGGCGGGACGGATGCCGTGAGAGAAACGTTCCCCGGGGGTAACGCGGGCGGGACGCCGGGGGAAACCTCGGCTGCTTAGCGTCGGGGCATGGCCCGCTCGCATCCCGCAATCGACCCGAAACGCGGCGCTGACCGCGTCGCAAAGTCCGACGCGTACGGTGACGACGTGCTCCACCCCGCGTCATCCGGTTCCGTCGTGGTGATCGGCGCGGGCATGGTCGCCCACCGCTTCGTCGAGAGCCTCACCAGCCGCGACACCGACGGCCGCTGGTCGGTGACCGTCCTGGGTGACGAGCCGTGGGGGCCGTACGACCGCGTCGGCCTCACCGGATTCTTCGGCGGCAAGACTGCGGAGGACCTCGCGCTCGACCCCGCGGTCCTCGCCCACGACCGCGTGACGGTGCGCACCGACGCCCGGGTCACGCGCATCGATCGCGACGCCCGCACCGTCACCACCGCCGACGGCACCGTCTACCCGTACGACCGGCTGGTGCTCGCGACGGGGTCGTTCGCGGCCCGGCTCGCGCTCGACGGCTTCGACCACCGCGGCTGCTTCGTATACCGCACGCTCGGCGACGTCGCGGCGATGCGGGAGTGGATCGCCGCGCGCTCCGCGCAGCTCGGGCGCCCCCTCCGCGGCGCGGTCGTGGGCGGCGGCCTGCTCGGTCTCGAGGCCGCGGGAGCGTTGCAGTCCGAGGGCGTCGCGCCGTTCGTGCTGCAGTCGAACGAGCGGCTCATGTCGGCGCAGCTCGACCTCGGCGGCGCGAAAGCGCTGGAGCGGCTCATCGAGGCGCGCGGCATCCAGGTCCGTACGTCTTCGGTCACGACCCGCGTGGATGCCGACGTCTCCGGGGCCGTGTGCGGACTCGAGCTGCGTGACGGCACGTGGGAGGCCGTCGACATCGTCGTGTTCACGGTCGGGGTGCGTCCGCGCGACGAGCTCGCGCGCACGGCGGGGCTGCGCGTCGACCCGCGCGGCGGCGTCGTGATCGACGCGGGCTGCGACACGTCCGACCCGGCGATCCTCGCGATCGGCGAGGTCGCGAGCTTCGAGGGGCAGTGCATCGGTCTCGTCGCCCCCGGGTACGCGATGGCCGAGGTCGCCGCGACCCGGCTCCTCGGCGGCGACGGCGCCTTCCCCGGGTTCGACACGTCCGCGAAGCTCAAGCTCTCCGGCGTCGACGTCGCGAGCTTCGGCGACGCCTTCGCCGAGACGCCGAACGCCCTCGACGTCACGTACGCCGACCCCGTGTCGGGCGTCTACAAGAAGCTCGTGCTGAGCGACGACGCGCGGACGCTGCTCGGTGGCATCCTGGTCGGCGACGCCTCGGCGTACACGACGCTGCGTCCGCTCGTCGGTCGCGCGCTCGGCGGCGACCCGGCCGCCTACCTCCTGCCCGAAGGTCTCGCGCCCGCCCCGCAGGGCGACCTGCCCGCCGACGCGATCGTCTGCTCGTGCAACGGCGTCACGGCCGGCGCGATCCGCGGGGCCGTCACCGAACACCAATGCGCGGATGCCACCGAGGTCAAGGCCTGCACGAAGGCGGGCGCGGCGTGCGGTTCGTGCTTCACGCTCGTGAAGAAGCTCGTCGCGACCGAGCTCGCGGCATCCGGCAAGGAAGTGTCGAACGGGCTGTGCGAGCACTTCTCGTTCACCCGCGCGCAGCTGTTCGACGCCGTGCGCGTCTCGGGCCTGCGCACCTTTACGTCGATCGTGGAGCGGTTCGGCACC
The DNA here is from genome assembly GCF_049739645.1 of Microbacterium sp. SLBN-111. Lineage (NCBI taxonomy): Bacteria > Bacillati > Actinomycetota > Actinomycetes > Micrococcales > Microbacteriaceae > Microbacterium > Microbacterium sp. SLBN-111. Next base: position 450,124 of record NZ_JBMGQH010000001.1, on the reverse strand, counting down.
GGCCGCGGCTGCGACATCTGCAAGCCGGCGCTCGCGAGCATCCTCGCGAGCCTCTACTCGGAGCACGTGCTGCAGGGCGAGCTCGCGACGATGCAGGACACCAACGACCACGTCATGGCGAACATCCAGCGCGACGGCAGCTACAGCGTCGTGCCGCGCATCCCGGGCGGCGAGATCACGCCCGAGGGACTCGTCGTCATCGGCGAGGTCGCCCGCGACTTCGGGCTGTACACGAAGATCACCGGCGGCCAGCGCATCGACCTGTTCGGCGCGCGCCTCGACCAGCTTCCCGACATCTGGCGCCGTCTGGTCGACGCGGGCTTCGAGTCGGGGCACGCGTACGGCAAGTCGCTCCGCACGGTGAAGTCGTGCGTCGGCTCGACGTGGTGCCGCTACGGCGTGCAGGACTCGGTCGGCATGGCCGTGCAGCTCGAGCTGCGGTACCGGGGCCTGCGCTCGCCGCACAAGCTCAAGTTCGGCGTCTCGGGCTGTGCGCGCGAGTGCGCCGAGGCCCGCGGCAAGGACATCGGCGTGATCGCGACCGAGGCCGGCTGGAACCTCTACGTCGGCGGCAACGGCGGCTTCACCCCGCGGCACGCGGTGCTGTTCGCCGAGGGACTGGACGACGACGGACTGCTCCGCGCCATCGACCGCTTCCTGATGTTCTACATCCGCACGGCCGACCGGCTGCAGCGCACGGCGCCCTGGGTCGAGGAGTACGAGGGCGGCCTGGAGGCACTCAAGGGCGTGGTGTTCGACGACACCCTCGGCATCGCGGACGACCTCGACGCCGCGATGGCCTCGCACATCGACGCGTACGAGGACGAGTGGGCCGCGACCCTCGCCGACCCCGAGAAGCTCAAGCGCTTCCACAGCTTCGTCAACGCGCCCGCGACGCCCGACCCGTCCCTCGCGTACGTCGCCGAGCGCGGGCAGGTGCGCCCCGCCACGGCGGAGGAGCGCTCCTCGGGCGCCGTCCTCATCGGCGGCACGACCCTGGCGGTGCGCTCATGACGATCCTGGATGCCGAGACCCCGGATGCCACGACGGTGACCGCCCCGACCTGGACGCGGATCTGCCTCCTCGACGACCTCTCCGTCGAGCGCGGGGCCGCGGCCCTCCTCGGCGACCGGCAGATCGCGCTGTTCCGCACGTTCGACGGGCGCGTCTACGCGACCGACCAGATCGACCCGTTCAGCGGTGCCGCCGTGCTCTCGCGCGGCATCGTCGGAGACCGCGGCGGTGTTCCGACCGTCGCCTCCCCGATGTACAAGCAGGTGTTCGACCTGCGCACGGGAGCCTGCCTCGACACCCAGGGCAAGGACCCGCACGACCTCCGCGTGTACCCCGTCGCCGTCCGCGACGGCGAGGTGTTCGTGAAGATCACGACCGAAGGAGACCCCCGATGATCGCTCTCGCAGGACTCGATCTCACCGACCGGCTCGTCGTGTGCGTCGGGGCCGGTGCCGTCGCGGAACGCCGCATCGACCGACTCCGCGCGGCCGGTGCGCGCGTGCGCGTCATCGCCCCTGTCGCGACCGCCGGGATCGCCGAGCTCGCCGCGGCCGGTGAACTCGACTGGCATCCACGGTCCTTCTCCGACGACGACCTCGACGACGCCTGGTTCTGCCACACGGCCACCGGCGACGCGGCCGTCGACGCACGCGTGGTCGCCGCGGCCGAGCAGCGCCGCGTGTGGTGCGTCAACGCCGGACACGGCGGCAAGGGCACCGCACGCCTCGCCGCCGAGACCACCAGCGGCGATGTCATGGTCGGTGTCGTCTCGACCGCCGGCGCCGATCCCCGTCGCAGCGTCGCCGTGCGCGACGCGATCGCCCAGCGCCTCGCCGAAGGCGCCCTCCCGCTCCGCCGCCGACGTCGCCCGCTCGTGGGGAGTGTGGCGCTCGTCGGCGGCGGCCCCGGCCCCGTCGACCTGCTCACCGTCCGCGCCCGGGCGCTGCTCGCCGAGGCCGACGTCGTCGTGCACGACCGGCTCGGACCCACCGGCGTCCTCGCCGAACTCGGCGACGACGTCGAGATCATCGACGTCGGCAAACGCCCCCAGCACCACCCCGTCCCGCAGGACGAGATCAACGCCCTCCTCGTCGAGCGCGCCGCGCGCGGCCTCCGCGTCGTGCGGCTCAAGGGCGGCGATCCGTTCGTCTACGGGCGCGGCGGCGAAGAGGTGCTCGCGTGCCGGGCAGCCGGCATCCCGGTCGAGGTCGTGCCGGGCATCAGCAGTGCGATCGCCGTTCCGCAAGCCGCGGGCGTTCCCGTGACCCATCGCGGGGTCGCGGGTACCCTTCACATCGTGAACGCCCAGGAGACGCCGAGCGCCGCGACCCTCGCGGCCCTCCGCGACGACGCTGCCACCGTCGTGGCGCTCATGGGCGTGAGCGCCCTGCCACGGTTCGCCGCCGCCGCGCTCGTCGCCGGGGCTCCGGCCGACCGCCCTGTCGCGTTCGTCGAGAACGGCCACACGCCCGCGCAGCGCACGATCCGCACGACCCTCGGGACGGCGGTGGCGGATGCCGAGACCCACCGCCTCGCGAACCCTGCGGTGCTCGTGTTCGGCGAGGTCGCCCGCCCCGACCTGCTGCTCCCCGTCCCGGCCGTGCACGGCGAGGGAACCGGGTGACCGTTCCGCAGCGGACGATCTCGACGGTGCTGCAGGGCTGCACCGTCCTGCTCCCCGTGGACCGCCGGTCGGGGGAGCTGTCGGCGGCCCTCGAACGCCACGGCGCCCGCGTGCGGGTCGCGCCGGCGCTCACGATCGTCCCGCACGTCGACGACGACGAGCTCATCGCGCAGACCCGGCATCTGGTCGACGATCCGCCGGACGTCGTGGTCGCCACGACCGGCGTCGGGTTCCGCGGCTGGATGGAGACGGCCGACGAAGCGGGCCTCCACGACGCGCTCGCCGCCGTGATCGAGCGCTCGCGCATCGTCGCGCGCGGCCCCAAGGCACGCGGCGCGATCCAACAGGCGGGGTTCGAGGCCGACTGGGTCGCCGAGTCGGAGACGGCCGCCGAGCTGCGCGACTTCCTGCTCGCCGAGGGCATCGAGGGTCTGCACGTCGCCGTGCAGCATCACGGCTCCGGCGCGGACGGTCTCGACGAGGCGTTCGCCCAAGCCGGTGCGCGCGTGACGAGCCTCACCATCTACCGCTGGGGGCCGCCCCCGGACCCGGCCCTCGTCGCGGCGTCGGCGCAGCTCGTCGCGCGCGGCGAGATCGACGCCGTGCTGTTCACGTCGGCCCCGGCCGCGCGCGAGTGGCTCCTCGCGGCGCGGCGCGCGGACGCCCTCGACGACGTCGCCGCGCGCGCCCGCGCCGGACACGTGCTCATCGCGGCGGTGGGGCCCATCACCGCGGGACCGCTCGTCGAGGCCGGGATCACGCCGCTCGTGCCGGACCGCGGCCGCCTCGGCGCGCTCGTGCGCGCGGTGGTCACGCACTACGGCGGGACTCACGCACCGGTCATCCGGACGACCGCGGGGGTGCTCGGCATCCGTTCGTCCGGGATCGTGCTCGACGGCACGTTCCTGCCGCTGCCGCGCACCGGTGTGGAGATCCTGCGCGCGCTCGCGCGAGAACCCGGCGCGGTCGTGTCGCGCGCCGACCTCGTCGCGGCGCTGCCGACCGCCGAGGCGAGCGGGCACGCGGTCGAGGTCGCGGTGGCGCGGACGCGCGAGGCGCTCGGGGGTCTCGATCTCATCCGCACCGTCTACAAACGGGGCTATCGGCTCGACGTCGTTGACGAGGAGGACTCATGACCGCGGTGCTCGTCGCCTGCGCCCACGGCACGCGTTTCGAGGAGGGGCGCGTCGTCATCCGCGAACTGCTCGACGTGCTGCGGGCCACCGCTCCCGACGGGGTCGAGGTGCACGAGGCGTACGTCGACGTGCACGAGCCGTACGTCACCGATGTCGTCGCGGCCGCGCGCGAGCGCACGGACGACATCGTGATCGTCCCGCTGCTGCTCTCGACGGGGTACCACACCGAGGTCGACCTGGTGGAGGCCGCCGGGGGACTCCCGATCGCGCCCGCGCTCGGCCCGCACCCGGTCCTCGCCCAGATCCTGGCGGACCGCGTGCGCGAGGCCGGCGCCGCTCCCGACGACACCGTCGTGCTCGCGGCCGCCGGGTCGACGCGTCCCGGCGCGGTCGTCGACGTCGAGCGCATGGCCGAGCTGCTGGCGGATGCCGGGATCACGGCGCCCGTGATCGCCGCGTACGCCGCGGCGTCGGAACCCCGCATCGACGCCGCGGTCGCGGCCGCGCGCGCCGAGGGGCGCCGCACGGTCGCGGCCAGCTACGTCCTGGCCCCCGGGCACTTCTCGCGCGTGATCGAGCGAGCGGATGCCGATGCGACCTCGGCCCCGATCGGCGCCGATCCGCGGCTGGCCGAGGTGGTCTGGGAGCGCTGGCGCGCCGCGCGCGCTGTTCGCGCGTGAGGCGGGATGGGGGATGCCGCCGCGCCTGAGCGGGCGGACAGGGAAGCGCGGGTAGGGTCGCAGTCGCTCATGCATCGTCTCCTCGTCGCCCTCCTCGCCGCCCTCCTCGCCGCCCTCGACGCGCTCCTGGCCGCCGCGGTCGGCATCGCCGTCGTGCTCGCCCCGCTCACCCTCATGTGGGTGGTCGCGCTCGGGAACGCCGATTGGTCCGCGCTCTGGCCGTCCGCCGCGGCGGTGTGGCACCTCGGTCACCTCGTCCCGATCACCGTGACGCTGCCGGACGCCTACCTCGCGGCCACGGGCGTCGACCCGTCGCTCGCAACGTTCACGCTGTCGCTCGCGCCGCTCGCATTCGCCGGATTCACCGGACTGTTCGCCGCCCGCTCCGGCATCCGCGCCGCCGAGGCCGGCGCCGCGCTCACCGGATGGCTGTCCGGTTCGCTCGTCTTCGCCGCGATCGCGGCCCTCGTCGCCTTCACGTCGGAGGCTCCGCTGGTGTCGTTCGAGACGTGGCAGGCGATCCTCTTCCCTGCGCTGATCTTCGCGGTCCCGTCGCTCATCGGCGCTTTCGTGGGCGCCTGGCGCGTCGGCGACGATGAGGGTCCCGTCGACCGCCTCCGCGCCGCGCGGGACCGGATGCCGTCGGCCTGGGCGCCCGTCCCGTCCCTCGTGCTGCGCGGCGTCGCGCTCACGACCCTCGGCCTCCTCGCTGTGGGCGGTCTCGTCGTGGTCGCGGGCCTCCTCGCGCGCGGGACCCAGATCATCACGCTCTTCCAAGCCAGCAACGTCGACGCGGTCGGCGCCACGGTCCTCGCCCTCGGGCAGCTCGTCTACCTCCCGACGCTCGTGCTCTGGGCCGTGGCATTCGCGGCGGGCCCCGGTTTCGCGCTCGGCACCGACACCGCGGTCACACCCGCCGCCACGCAGGTTGGTGCGGTTCCCGGCATCCCGATCCTGGGCATCATCCCCGACACGTCCTCGTCGTGGCTGCTGCTGCTCGCGCTGCTGCCCGTCGCCGTCGGTGCGCTGACCGGGTGGATCCTCCGTTCGTGGATGCCAGAACCCGCCGGACACGAGCCGGTGGCGCCGCGCCTCACCGTGGCCGTCGCGGTCGCCGCGCTCACCGGCGGCGTCGGGGCGTTGATCGCGGTGTTCGCGAGCGGTGCGATCGGCCCCGGCCGGCTCACCGAGACCGGGCCGCAGCCCGGCCCCCTCGCCCTCGCGCTCGGACTCGAGGTGCTCGTGGGCCTCGCGATCCTGCTGCTCTCCCCGCGGGTGCCCGGACGTCCCCCGGTGGCGCCTCGCGCGACGCCCGCGGACGCACCTCGCGAGCGGGAGACGGTTCCGGCGTTCCGCGACCGCCCGGCCGAGGTGTTGTTCGCGCCGGCGCCTGTCGTCGAACCCCCGCGCGCCGATCCTGCGCCGGTCGGCCTGGACACCGACGCCGACGTCCAAGCGCGGATCCGCGACGCCTGGGCGCGCATCGACGGAGCGGACGACTCCGACCCGGCCGGTGGCCGCGGCGCGCGCCCCGTAGACTGACCCCCGTGCTCACGGTCGCCGTCCTCATCTCCGGCACCGGCTCCAACCTCCGCGCCCTGCTCGAGGCGGCTGCCGCCCCCGACTTCCCGGCGCGCGTGATCGCGGTCGGTGCCGATCGCGAAGCCGACGGCTTCGCCCACGCCGAGCACTTCGGCATCCCGACCTTCCTCGTGCCGTTCGATGCGTTCGAGACGCGCGCCGAGTGGGGCGCGGAACTCGGCGCGCAGCTGCGCGTGTGGCAGCCCGACCTCGTCGTCCTCAGCGGCCTCATGCGCTTGCTGCCCGCTGACCTCGTCGCCGAGTGGGAGCCGCGCATCATCAACACGCACCCCGCGTACCTGCCCGAGTTCCCGGGCGCGCACGGGGTCCGCGACGCCCTGCGCGCCGGTGTCGAGCAGACCGGCGCGAGCGTCATCGTCGTCGACTCCGGCGTCGACACCGGGCCGATCCTCGCGCAGGAGCGCATCCCCGTCCTCCCCGGCGACGACGAAGAAGCGCTGCACGAGCGCATCAAGCCCGTCGAGCGACGTCTGCTCATCGACGTCGTGCGCCGCATCGCCGAAGGAGACCTCGACCTGGATGCCACGGCATCCCGCCACCCCTGAACCCCCGCGGGCGGTCGCCCGCGTTCCGCACCCCCACGAGACACAGGAGCCGCAGCCATGGCCGGACCCCGCCACGACCCCGCCGACTACCGTCCCCGTGACGTCGTCCCCATCCGCCGCGCCCTGGTGTCGGTGAGCGACAAGACCGGCCTGCTCGAGTTCGCCGAGGCGCTCGCCGCGGCCGGCGTCGAGATCGTGTCGACCGGTGGCTCCGCGACGCTGCTGCGCGACGCCGGGCTCGCCGTCACCGACGTCTCGGCCATCACCGGCTTCCCCGAGTCGCTCGACGGACGCGTGAAGACGCTGCACCCCAACGTGCACGCGGGTCTTCTCGCCGACCTGCGCCTCGCCAGCCACGAGACGCAGCTCGACGAGCTCGGCATCCTGCCCTTCGAGCTCGTGGTCGTGAACCTCTACCCGTTCGTCGAGACCGTGGCATCCGGAGCCGAGGGCGACGACGTCGTGGAGCAGATCGACATCGGCGGCCCCGCGATGGTGCGCGCGTCGGCGAAGAACCACGCGAACGTCGCGATCGTCGTCTCGCCCGAGTCGTACCCCGCGATCGTCGAGTCGCTGCAGCGCGACGGCGGCACGTCGCTCGTGCAGCGCCGCGAACTCGCCGCGCGCGCCTTCTCGCACACCGCCGCGTACGACACCGCGGTGTCGACGTGGTTCGCCGAGGGCACCATCGGCGACGACATCGACCTGCCCGCGCACCTGACGATCCAGGCGGAGCGTCTGTCGACGCTGCGGTACGGCGAGAACTCGCACCAGCGCGCCGCGATCTACACGCGCGTCGGCGGCCACGGCATCGCGCAGGCGACGCAGCTGCAGGGCAAGGAGATGTCGTACAACAACTACGTCGACGCCGACGCCGCGCTGCGCGCCGCGTTCGACATGGTGAAGCCCGCCGTCGCGATCATCAAGCACGCGAACCCGTGCGGCATCGCGGTCGCCGCCCCCAACGCGCTCGACCCGATCGCCTCGGCGCACCTGCGCGCGCACGAGTGCGACCCTGTCTCGGCGTTCGGCGGCGTCATCGCCGCGAACCGGACCGTGACGCTGAAGATGGCGGAGAACCTCCGCGACATCTTCACCGAGGTGATCATCGCGCCCGACTTCGAGCCCGCGGCCCTCGAGGTCTTCAAGCTCAAGAAGAACCTGCGCGTGCTGCAGCTCCCCGCCGACTGGCGCCAGGAGCCGATGGACGTACGCCTCGTCTCGGGCGGTCTGCTGCTGCAGGATGCCGACCGGTTCCCCGCCGACATCGAGTCGGTCGCGAAGGATTGGGAACTCGTCTCGGGCGAGCGCCCCGCCGACGAGGACATGACGAACCTCATCTTCGCCTGGAAGGCGTGTCGCGCCGTGAAGTCCAACGCGATCGTGCTCGCGAAGGGCTCGGCGACGGTCGGCATCGGTATGGGCCAGGTCAACCGCGTGGACTCGTGCCGCCTCGCGGTCGAGCGCGCGGGCGATCGCGCAGCCGGTTCGATCGCGGCATCCGACGCCTTCTTCCCCTTCGCCGACGGCCCGCAGGTGCTGATCGACGCCGGGATCTCGGCGATCATCCAGCCCGGCGGTTCGGTGCGGGATGCCGAGGTCATCGACGCCGCGCGCGCCGCCAGCGTCACGATGTTCTTCACCGGCGAGCGTCACTTCTTCCACTGACGCGCGGTGTTCCCGGCGCCCCCGCGACTTCGGTTGCGGGGGCGGCGGCGTTCGTGCGGGCGGTGGGTGCTGCCATAAACGCTCGCTGTCGGCATAAACGCGCTGTCCGCGCGTTTATGCGGCCGGACAGCGTTTATGTGTGGGGGCGGGGTGTGCGATGGGGTGTCGCGCGCTCGGCACCGGGGCTCGGCGCGGCGGTGCGGGCGGTGGGTGCTGCCATAAACGCTCGCCGTCGGCATAAACGCCCTGTCCGCGCGTTTATGCGGCTGGACAGCGTTTATGCGGCTCTCCCGTGCACCGCGCACCGCTGGGCGCCGACGCGGCGGCGCCGGCCGCCGTCGCAGCACTGGGCGCCGACGACCCGGCGACCGAGCGGGGCGTCAGGCGCTCAGGTCGATGAGTTTCGCGATCGTGTTGGCGTTGCGGGCCGTGCCCGTGACGCCGAGGCGCTTCTCGAACCAGCCGGCCTGCAGTTTCGAGCCGCCGATGCCCTCGGGATAGCGCACGAACACCTCGCGGCCGTCGAGCACGGCCTCTTCCGGGATGCCATCGGGCACCTCCAACGCGACGGTGGGCGCGGCGTCGAGGAACACCGTCTGCACCCACCGCCCCTCGGCGGCATCGGCGAACGGGTTACGGGCGTGCGCCTCGGCGAGCTCGGCGTGCGAGCGCACGATCACCGGAAGGTCGTGGCCGAACGCCGCGCGCACGGCATCCCGGATCGTCCCGGCGATCTCGTCGGGGGAACGGCCGCCGTCGTCGAGCACGACGTTCCCCGCCACCTGCAGGGTTACGACACCATCGAGACCCGCGGATGCCAGCACTTCGCGCAGCAGGGGCATCTTCATGGCCGTGGGGCCACCGACACCGCGGATCAGCGCGACCGTCCTGCTCACTTTCGCGCCCCTCGACGCTCAGGCGGAGTCGCGGCCGAGCGTTTCGAGGAGGCGCAGCCAGACCTCGCTGACCGTGGGGTACGACGGGACGGCGTGCCACAACCGCTTCACCGGCACCTCGCCGACGATCGCGATCGTCGCGGAGTGCAGCAGCTCGGCGATCTCGGGGCCGACGAAGGTCGCGCCGACGAGCACCCCGCGGTCGAGGTCGACGATCGCGCGGGCCTGGCCGACGTACGCGTCGGACTGCTCGCTGGACCCCGCGACGTGCGCCAGGTCGTAGTCGAGCACTCTGACGTTGAGGCCGCGCTCCTCGGCCTTCTTCGCGGTGAGGCCCACGGATGCGACCTCCGGGTCGGTGAACGTGACCTGGGGAACGGCGTCGTGGTCGGCGGTCGCGACGTGGGCTCCCCACGGGCTGTCGTCGACCTCGCCGCCTCGCGCGCGTGCGGCGATCACGTCGCCCGCGGCCCGGGCCTGGTACTTGCCCTGGTGCGTGAGGAGCGCGCGGTGGTTCACGTCGCCGACGGCGTACAGCCAGTCGAAACCGCGCACGAGGAGCGTGTCGTCGACGTCGAGCCACGACCCCTCCTCGAGGCCCACGGTCTCCAGCCCGAGATCGGTGGTGCGCGGAACACGGCCGGTCGCCACGAGCACCTCGTCGGCGGTCACCGTGGTGCCGTCGGACAGCTCGAGCACGCGGCGCCCGTCGTCGTCGCGGCGGGCGGCCGTGGCATCCACGCCCGTCTTCACCGTGACGCCGCGTGAGCGGAGGGAATCCGCGACGAGCTCGCCGGCGAACGGCTCGGTGCCGCCCAGCAGCCCCGAGCGCGCGACGATCGTGACGTCGGCACCCAGGCTCGCGAACGCGGTCGCCATCTCGGCGCCGACGACGCCCCCGCCGAGGATCGCGAGCGACCCCGGGATCGTCTGCGCCGAGGTCGCCTCCCGGCTCGTCCACGGCTCGATGTCTGCCAGGCCCGGGATGTGGGGGAGAAGCGCCGCGGACCCCGTGCACACCGCGACCGCGTGGCGGGCGACGAGGTCGGTCGTCGTGCCGTCGTCGGCGGTGACGCGCACCATCTTCTCGCCGGTGAGGCGGCCGTGGCCGCGGACGAGCTCGATGCCCGCGCCCTCGAGCCACGACACCTGCCCGGCGTCGTTCCAGTTGCTGGTCATGGAGTCGCGGCGACGGAGGACCGCGGCGATGTCGAGATCACCGGTGACGGCCTGCTTCGCGCCGTCGACGTCGCGGGCGGCGCGGAGGGCGGCGCCGCTGCGCAGCAGCGCCTTCGACGGCATGCACGCCCAGTACGAGCACTCGCCGCCGACCAGCTCGGATTCGACGATCACGGCAGTGAGACCCGCCTGCACGGCACGGTCGGCGACGTTCTCGCCGACGGGGCCGGCGCCGATGACGATCAGGTCGAATTCGCGTTCGCTCATGCCCCCACGCTATCGATCCCCGCCGACACGGGGGAGGGGTTGCGGCGTGCGGCCCCGGGCGATCGGTTCGGGGTGCGAACGGGGCACCGGGGCGCGCAACGCACGCCCCGGTGCGCGATACGCGCCCCAGAACCTAGAAGGCCGACCGGGTGTCGCCCGGTCGTCGCTCGCGCGCGGGGTTGACGCATCCCCTGAACCGGTTTAGGCTCGATCTCACTGAACCGGTTTAGACCGACGGATGCCACGACGAGGTGCAACATGACGAATGAGACGCGACCCACGATCGCCGACGTCGCGCGCCGCGCGGGGGTCAGCAAGGGCCTCGTGTCGTTCGCACTGAACGGCCGCGCCGGAGTCGCCCCCGACACCCGCGACCGCATCCTCTCGGTCGCCGCCGAGATGGGCTGGAGCCCGAGCCTGCGCGCGCGGTCGCTCAGCGTCGGACGGGCCTTCGCATGCGGTCTCGTCATCGGCCGCAGCCCCGACGTCATCGCCGCCGACCCCTTCTTCCCGTCGTTCATCGCCGGTGTCGAGGACGAGTTCTCCGTCTCGGGCCAGGTCCTCGTGCTCGCGGCCGCCACCCCGGGTCGCCATGAGGACGAGACCTACCGCGGACTCGCCGCCGACCGCCGCGTCGACGGCGTGATCCTCTCCGACCTCCGCGCCGACGATCCGCGGATCGACCTCGTCGCGAGCCTGGGCATCGCGGCCGTGACCCTCGGCGTCCCCGACGTCGACAGCCCCTTCACCTCGGTCTCGGTCGACGACGGCGCCGGCATCCGCCTCGCGGTCGACCACCTCGCCGACCTCGGCCACACCGACATCGCGCACGTCGCAGGCCCGTTCGCGATGCTGCATGGACGCCACCGCGCAGCGGCGTTCGAAGCTGCGGCGCGGGCACGTGGCATCCGGGCCCGTGTCGTCGAGACGGACTTCAGCGCCGCCGACGGGGCGCGGGCGACCACGGCGCTCCTCGACGCCGAGGTGCCGCCGACGGCGATCGTGTACTCGAACGACAACATGGCCGTCGCGGGGCTCGGCACGGCGCAGCGCCGCGGCCTGTCGGTGCCCCGCGACCTCTCGATCACCGGTTTCGACGACACCGAACTCGGCCGGCACCTGTTCCCCGCGCTCACGAGCGTCTCCACCGACGCGCGCGGCTGGGGAGCGGCCGCGGCGCGCGCTCTGCTCGCCGCGATCGGCGGAGCCGCCGCGGAGGCCCAGACCCTCGCCGACCCCGGTCTGCAGGTGCGCGACTCCACCGCGCCGCCGACCCGAAGCTGACACCCGCGGGCCCCCGCCCGCCCCACAAGGAGGAAGACATGCGACGACGCATTCTCGCCACAGCAGTAGCCGCCACCGGCATCCTCGCCCTCTCCGCGTGCAGCGGAGGCGGCGGGGGAGCATCCGGAATGGATGCCAAGGGCCCCATCACGATCTGGTACTCGAACAACTCCGCGGAGATCGCGTGGGGCCAGCAGATGGTCGAGGCCTGGAACGCCGACCACCCCGACCAGCAGATCACGGCGCAGGAGATCCCCGCGGGGTCCTCCAGCGAAGAGGTCATCGGCGCGGCGATCACCGCGGGCAACGCCCCGTGCCTGGTGTTCAACACCTCGCCCGCGGCGGTGCCCGGGTTCCAGCGCCAGGGCGGTCTCGTGAACCTGTCGGACTTCCCCGACGGCGAGCAGTACATCAAGGACCGCAGCGGCGACCTCGCCGACCAGTACCGCTCTGACGACGGCGGCTTCTACCAGCTGCCGTGGAAGAGCAACCCGGTGATGATCTTCTACAACAAGGACCTGTTCGCGAAGGCCGGCCTCGACCCCGAGAAGCCGCAGCTGTCGACGTACGACGAGTTCCTCGCCACCTCGCAGAAGCTGAAGGCGGCGGGCGTCTCGGACTACGCCATCAACCCGGCACCCACGAGCGAGTTCTTCCAGTCGTGGTTCGACTTCTACCCGCTGTACGCCGCGCAGACCGGCGGGAAGCAGCTCGTCGAGGACGGCAAGGCCACCTTCAACGACGCCGACGGTCAGGCCGTCGCGAACTTCTGGCGCACGATCTACACCGACAAGCTCGCAGGCAACGAGCAGTACCAGGGCGACGCGTTCGCCGACGGCAAGGCCGCGATGGCGATCGTCGGGCCGTGGGCCGTCTCGGTCTACAAGGACAAGGTGAACTGGGGCGCCGTGCCCGTCCCCACCGAGAAGGGCACCGCGGCCGACCAGACGTGGACCTTCAGCGACGCGAAGAACGTCGGCCTCTTCACCGCGTGCCAGAACAAGGGCACCGCGTGGGAGGTGCTGAAGTTCGCCACCAGCCAGGAGCAGGACGGCAAGTGGCTCGAGGAGACCGGTCAGATGCCGCTCCGCACCGACCTGACCACCACGTACGCCGACTACTTCAGCGCCAACCCGGCCTACCAGCAGTTCGGCGACCAGGCCGCGCGCACCGTCGAGGTGCCGAACGTGGTCAGCTCGGTCGAGATCTGGCAGGCGTTCCGCGACGAGTACTCCAAGGCGGTCATCTTCGGCGAAGAGGACGTGAACACCTTCCTATCCAACGCCCAGACGCAGATCGACCAGCTCGCGGCGGGGAAGTGACATGACCGTCGATCTCACCCGCACGCCCGGTCGGACCGGGGGCGACCCCGGCCGGTCCGGTCGTGCGGGGGGAGCGACGGATGCCGGGAAGAAGCGGCGCCGCCTCCTCGGGGCGCAGCCGCTCGGCATCCTGTTCTCCGCTCCGTACCTGATCTTCATCGCGGTCGTCTTCGCGTACCCGATCGGGTTCGCGGTGTGGATGTCGTTCCACGACTACTTCTTCACCGCCCCGGGCGCGAACGTCGCTCGGCCGTTCGTCGGGCTCGACAACTACGTCACCGCGCTCAGCGACCCGGCCGTGTGGCGGTCGTTCGGCAACGTCGGGATCTTCCTGCTCATCAACGTCCCGCTGACGGTCGTGCTCTCGATCGTGCTGGCCACGGCGCTGGACCGGGTGGTGCGCGCCCGCGCGTTCTTCCGCGTCGCGTTCTACGTGCCCTACGTCACGGCATCCGTCGCGGTGGTCGCGGTGTGGCTGTTCCTGTTCTCGAACTCGGGGCTGATCAACAACGCCCTCGGCCCGCTCGCGCCGAACCCGTCGTGGCTGGTCAACTCGGCGCTCGCGATGCCGACCATCGCGCTGTTCGTGACGTGGAAGGGGCTCGGGTTCTACATCCTGCTGTACCTCGCGGCGCTCCAGAACGTGCAGCGCGAGCTGTACGAATCGGTTGCGGTTGACGGCGGTGGACGCCTCCGGCAGTTCTTCTCGGTGACCGTGCCGGGCGTGCGTCCGGCGACGTTCCTCGTGGTGCTGCTGGCCACGATCACCGGCGCGAACCTCTTCACCGAGCCGTACCTGCTCACCAACGGCGGCGGCCCCAACGGCGCGTCGACGTCGCCCGTGCTCCTCATCTACCAGAAGGGCATCGAGCAGCAGAACCCCGACGTGGCCGCGGCCATCGGGGTGGTGCTGATCATCTTCGTGCTGATCATCGCGGCGCTCCAGCGCCGGTTCGTGGGGAGGGAGGAATCATGAGAACCAAGGTCGTGACCTACGGCGTGCTGACGCTCGGCGCCCTGGCGTTCCTGTTCCCCTTCTACTACATGGTGGTCGGCTCGCTGCAGACGAACCCCGACACCTCGATCGCGGGGGCGTTCCCGCACCCGTCGAACCTGACGCTCGAGAACTACACCGCGATCGACGGACGCATCAACCTGCTGAAGGGCCTCGTGAACTCGGGGATCTTCACCGGGGGAGTGATCCTCGGCACCGTCGTGTTCGGGGTGCTCGCCGGGTACGCGCTCGCGGTGCTGAAGTGGCGCGGCCGGTCGGCGACCTTCGCGCTCGTGCTGCTGGTGCAGGTGATCCCGTTCCAGCTGCTGATGATCCCGCTGTACGTCATGATCGCCCGCGACTACGGGCTGAGTGACAGCTACCTGGGCATGATCCTGCCGTTCTTCATCAACTCCACGGCGGTCGTGATCTTCCGGCAGTACTTCCTGCAGCTCCCCAAGGAGCTGTTCGACGCCGCCCGTATCGACGGAGCGAACGAGTTCCGGCTCCTCTGGAGCGTCGCGCTGCCGCTCGTGCGCCCCGCGCTGCTGACCGCGGTGCTGCTGACCTTCATCGGTCCGTGGAACGAGTTCCTGTGGCCCTTCCTCATCACGAAGGACGCCACGATGCAGCCGCTCGCGGTGTCGCTGGCGAACTTCATCTCCACGATCGCGGCATCCACGACCAACCCCTTCGGCGCGATGATGGCCGGCGCCGTCGTGCTCGCCGCCCCCGCGGTGGCGCTGTTCCTGATCTTCCAGCGCTACTTCACCTCCAACGACCTCGGATCCGGAGTGAAAGGATGACAATGACCCCCGATTCCCCCGTCCCCTACCGCCTCACACGTGTGGGTGTGGTGATGACCCCCGAGCCCGGGAACACCGACGAAGCCGAGGGCGTGCTCAACCCGGCCTCGGGCCGCGGCCCCGACGGCGAGCTGTACCTGCTGCCGCGCCTCGTCGCCGAGGGAAACGTGTCGCGCGTGGGCCTCGCCCGCGTCGTCGTCGAGGACGGTGTGCCCGTGGCCGTCGAACGCGAGGGCGTGGTGCTCCAGCCCGACCGCGGGTGGGAGCGCGGCGCCGACAACGCGGGAACCGAAGACCCGCGCACGACCTGGATCGCAGCCCTGGGCATGCACGTCATGACGTACGTCGCCTATGGCCCCCTGGGGCCGCGCACCGCCGTCGCCGTCTCCGAGGACCTGCGCGACTGGCGGCGTCTCGGACCAGTGCTGTTCCGGTACCAGGACGACCTCGACATGGACCTGAACCTGTTCCACAACAAGGACACGGTCTTCTTCCCCGAGACGGTCACGGCCCCCGACGGCAGCGAGGCGTTCGCGGTGCTGCACCGGCCCATGTGGGACCTCGGCGAGACCAAGCCCGGGCAGGGCGTGCGGGTGCCGGCCGGCGTCGAGGACGAGCGGCAGTCCATCTGGATCAGCTACGTGCCCGTGGCATCCGTCCGGGAGAACCTCGCGAACCTCGCGCTGTGGGAGCAGCACCGGTTCGTCGCGGGACCTGCGTTCCCGTTCGAGGCCGTGAAGATCGGCGGGGGACCGCCGCCGCTGCGGATCCCCGAGGGCTGGCTCGTGCTGCACCACGGCGTGACCGGCGTGATCGACAGCGCGTTCTCGCAGCAGCAGAAGGTCAACTACGCCGCGGGTGCTCTGATCCTGGATGCCGATGACCCCAGCCGCGTGATCGCCCGGACGCCCGAGCCGCTGCTGGCCCCCGAGACCGACGACGAGCGCAGCGGCATCGTGCCGAACGTCGTCTTCCCGACCGCGATCGAGGAGATCGACGGCCGCCACTTCGTGTTCTACGGCATGGCCGACTCGAAGATCGGCGTCGCCCTGCTCGAGCGCACCGACTGAGACCCGCGCCGCGTCCGGCGCCGTGAGGGTCCGGGCGCGGCGCGGTCACAACTCCTGCGGGATCGCCCTCACCACCGCCCTCGGGTGGACGGCGGGCGGTTTCGCAGGAGTTGTGCCCCACCCCCATCGAAAGGATCCCCCCATGAACGCACGATGGAGTGCGCGCGGCCTGGCCCTCGCGGGCGCGGTCGCCCTGGCGGTGCCGCTGAGCGCCGCACCGGCGTCGGCGCTGGCCCCGGCCGCCACCGCCCCGTCCGCCACGGCCCCGGCCGCCCCGCTGACCAACCTCGACCACCTCGACTTCCTCCTCGGTTCGCCGACGCCGGCTGGCGTCGAAGGGCACAGCACCTACCGCCTCGCCGAGGAGCCGACGCTCCTCGCGCCGTGGACCTACGCCGACGCCCGCGACGGCGGGACGTTCGAGCGCATCGGCGGCGGCGCCCTCGACCCCGCGACCGGCGACTGGGGTCAGGGCGCCTACAACGCCGACGACACCACGCGCGCCGCGGTCGTCTACCTGCGGCACTGGAAGCAGACGGGCGACGCGGACAGCCGCCACAAGGCGTATGAGCTGCTCCGCACGGTCGCGTACCACCAGACCACCGACGGCCCCGACGCCGGGAACGTCGTGCTGTGGATGCAGCCGGACGGTGAGCTGAACCCCTCTGCGGAGCCGGTGGAGCTGCCGGATCCGTCCGACTCCGGCCCGAGCTACTGGCTCGCCCGCACCGTGTGGGCGCTCGGTGAGGGGTACGCGGCGTTCGCTGACGACGACCCCGACTTCGCTGCGTTCCTCAAGGACCGCCTGGCCCTGTCGCGCGGCGCGATCGAGCGCGAGGTGCTGTCGAAGTACGGCCAGTACGTCGAGGCCGACGGCAAGAGGGTGCCCGCGTGGCTGATCGTGGACGGGGCGGATGCCTCTGCCGAGGCGGTCCTCGGACTGACCGCCGCCGTGCGGGCCGGGGACGACTCCTCGACCACCGCGGCACGGGAGCTCGCCGAGGGCGTGGCGGCCATGGCATCCGGGACCTCCCGCGAATGGCCGTACGGCGCGGTGCTCCCGTGGGCGCAATCGCCCGCGATGTGGCACGCGTGGGGCTCGCAGATGCCCGCGGCGCTCGCCGTCGCGGCCGACGTCCTCGACGACCCCGCGCTGGCGGGTCCGGCGATCGCCGACGCCACCGGCTTCACGACGACGCTCCTCACCGCGGGCGGGCCGGACAACGGCTGGTTCCCGAGCCCGACCGACCGGGTGCAGATCGCGTACGGCGCGGACTCCCGCGTGCAGTCGCTCGTGGCGCTCGCGGACACGACCGGATCGAGTGCGTTCGCCGACCTCGCCGGCATCCAGGCCGCATGGTTCTTCGGCGGCAACCATGCCGGCGCGCGCATGTACGACCCCGCGACCGGCGTGACATTCGACGGGTTGCAGCCCGACGGCACGGTGAACCGCAACAGCGGGGCGGAGTCGACCATCCACGGCCTGCTCACCGCCCTCGCGCTCGACGCGCATCCCGCGATCGCCGCACGGGCGACGGCGCTCACGTCCGTCACCGACCGCGTCGGCCTGACGTTCGTCCAGGCGGAGGATGCCACCTCCACCGACGGCACCGTGTCGACGCCGACGTCGTGGACGGGCGAGTCGAGCTGGTCGGGCGACGCCCTCACCCTGAAGCCCGGACAGAGCGCGACGTGGGGCATCGGTCCCGCGGACACGAAGCGCTGGGTCGAGCCGGTCGTGTTCTCGCAGCCGGGGGAGCAGTCGCTCTCGCGCTGGCGCGGGAACGGCGTACTGAAGGTCACGGGTCCCGCGCAGGGCATCTCGCCGACCCCCGGTGCGCTGCTGCCGCACGCGCTCACCGCCCCCGTGTCCGAGCGGCAGACGGAGCTGAAAGTCACCGCGCAGCGCGGCGACCTCGTGCTCGACGGGCTCATCGTGCGGCCGTTCGTGTCGCGTCTCGTCCTCGAAGGCGCCGGGAGCCGCAGCGAGCTCGTGCAGTCGAGCGCGCCGGGTGCCGAGCGCACGACCGTATCGGGCGGCGGAACGGTGCGCGTCTACGACGCGCGCGGCCGGCTGCTGCGCACGACGGCGTTCGACGGCGAGATCACGGTGCTCCTGCCCTCCGGCGGCTTCGCGGTCGCGGAGCGCTGAGCGCCGACGTTGCCTGACCGCGGCGCCGACCTCGCGGGGGTCGGCGCCGCGGTGGCATCCGACGCGCTCACCCCGGGGCGTGGATCGCCTCCACCACCGCCTGCACGTGCCGGCGGTGCACGGCGGCCGCGCCGACGGTGAGCGAGACGGTCCACGGCGGGAGGTCGTCCGCGACGGGGCGGACACGGCATCCGGTCGTCGGCACCACGTCCGGGATCACGGCGACGCCGAGCCCGGCCGCGACGTACTCGGGCACCGCCGCGAGCTCGCCCACCTCGGCGAGCACGTGCCGCGCGATGCCGAGGCGGTCGAGCTCCCGGTCGAGCTGCACGCGGTTGCCGAACCCGGGGAGCACATCGATCCAGTCGTCGTCGGCGAGGTCGGCGAGGGCGACCGGTCCGTCGACGCGGGCGAGCGGGTGCGCCTCGGGCAGCACGGCCATGTAGGGGAACGACGCGAGGTGCCTCGACACGGCACCGGATGCCGGGGGCAGAGCCGTCAGCGCCAGATCCAGACGATCGCGATCGAGTTCGTCGAAGAGCCCGCGCGAGCCGGTGGTCGAGACCGTGACCCGCACGTCGACCAGCGGGTGCGTGCGGCGGAGACGGGCGAGGATCTCGGGCAGGTCGATCACCCGCAGGCCCGCGAAGGTCCCGATGCGCACGAGACCGCGGACTCCGGTCCCGGACTCGGATGCCACCCCGCGGAGCGCGTCGAGATCGGCGAGCAGCACGCGGGCGAGGGGGAGGAGCGCGTCGCCCGCGGCCGTCGGGCGCACGAATTTGGTGGAGCGCTCGAACAGGCGCACGCCCAGGTCGCGCTCGAGGCTCGCGAGGCCCGCCGAGACCGTGGATTGCGCCGCGAACAGCCGAGCGGCTGCGGCCGTGACGTTGCGTTCGTCGGCGACCGTGACGAAGTACTCGAGCAAGCGCGTCTCCATGGGGCGATGATAGAGCGAATCGATCGCTATGATCGAAAACGTTCGTTTCCCTCGATGCGAAGTCCGCGGCATCCTGAGGTCATGACTTCCTCGATCACCCTTCCGGTCGCCGCCCCCGCGGCATCCGCGCGTCTCTCGCACCGGACCGGGTTCTGGGTCACGGCCGCCACGTTCCTCGCGCTCATGGCCTTCAACACGGTGCCGACCCCGCTCTACGCGCTGTACCAGGCGCGGGACGGCTTCCCCACGTTCCTCATCACGGTGATGTTCGCCGCGTACTCCATCGGCGTCATGGTGTCGCTGTACCTGGCCGGGCACCTCAGCGACCGGCTCGGTCGCCGCCCGCTCATCCTGGCGGCGACGGTCCTTGAGATCGCCGCGGCCCTGGTGTTCGTGCTGCGCGCCGACGCCGCCAGCGTCATCGCCGCCCGCCTCGTCGCCGGGCTCGGCATCGGCCTCCTCACGGCCTCGGCCACCGCGCACCTCTCCGACCTGCGGCGCGTGTCGCACCCGGCATCCCCGGGATTCGCCGCGACGGTCGCGGGTGTCGCGAACATGGGCGGCCTGGCCCTCGGCCCGCTGATCGGCGGCCTCTTCGCCGAGTTCACCCCGGCACCGCTCGTGCTGCCGTACGTCGTGTTCCTCGTCGGTTTCCTCGCCCTCGGCCTCGCGTACGTTTTCGTGCCCGAGACCGTCGAGGTCGATCGGTCCTTCCGGTACCGGCCGCAGCGGGTCCGCATCCCCGCGGACGGACGCCGCGCCTACTGGGCCGCGGGGACCGCGGCCTTCGCCGCCTTCGCCGTGACGGGGCTCTTCGGTTCGGTCGCCCCGACGTTCCTCGCCGGCCGACTCGGCGTCACGGATCACCTCGTCGCCGGGGCCGTGTCGTTCTCGGTCTTCGGTGCCGCTGCGGTGTCCCAGGTCGTGTTCGCGGGCCGCTCGACCCGCGCGCAGCTGCGGCTGGGACTCGTCGCCATGATCGCGGGACTCCTGAGCCTCGCCGCGGCGGACCTGCTGACCTCCGGCATCCTGTTCGTGGTCGGCGGCATCGTCGCGGGCGCCGGCGTCGGCCTGCTCTTCCGCGGAGCCCTCGCGACGGCCGGGTCGCTCGCCGACCCCCGCACCCGCGGAGAGATCACCTCCGGCGTCTTCCTCCTCGCCTTCGCCGGAATGACCGTGCCGCCGCTGGCCGTCGGCGTCGCGCTCCTCGCCCTCCCGCTGGTGCCGGTGTTCCTCGGCTTCGTCGTGCTGGTGTTGGCCCTGTCGATCTGGGGCGGCCTGGTGATCCTCCGCGAGACCGCGCCGCTCGCGTGACGCCCCGGCCCGCGCGGCACCCCTGAGTGTCCAAGACACGCGGATGCCACGCGGACCCGTCCGCGTGTCTTGGACGGTGAATATTCAGGGTGCCGCCGAGTGCGCTCGTGGCCCGGGGCTGATCCGTTGAGTGTCCAAGACACGCGGAGCCGCCTCGGCCCCGTCCGCGTGTCTTGGACACTCAACAGCGGACGGGTCGCGCGCTCGCCCCACCGGCCCCACCCTCGTGTCCGATTTCCGCCGGTGCATGTCGGTGGGGGATGGCAGGGTGGATGCCATGACCCTCACAGCCGCCGACGCACGGGGCTTCGCCGAGCGCTACCGCGTGATCCAGTCGCGCGACCGGCGCTTCGACGGGCAGTTCGTCACGGCGGTGCGTTCGACCGGCATCTACTGCCGTCCGAGCTGCCCCGCGCGAACGCCGAAAGAGGCGAACGTCACGTTCTACGCGACCTCGGCGGCGGCGCACGAGGCGGGCTACCGCGCGTGCAAGCGCTGCCTGCCCGAGGCCGCGCCGGGATCCCCGGCGTGGGACGTCCGCGGAGACGTCGCCGCCCGCGCGATGCGCCTCATCGCCGACGGCGTCGTCGATCGCGAGGGCGTCCCCGGCCTCGCGCGGCGGCTCGGCTACTCCTCCCGCCACCTCGGACGCCTGCTCACCGCCGAACTCGGCGCGGGGCCGCTCGCGCTTGCGCGGGCGCAGCGCGCCCACACGGCCCGGGCGCTCCTCGTGGGCACCGACCTACCGGCATCCGATGTCGCGTTCTCGGCGGGGTTCTCGAGCGTCCGGCAGTTCACCGAGACGATCGGCGAGGTCTTCGGCCTGTCACCGACCGCCCTCCGCGCCAGGCGATCCCGTGCGGCGGGCACCGTTCCGGTCGGCGAGATCGACCTCGCGCTCCCCGCGCGCGGGCCCATCGACACCGTCGGTCTCTTCGGCTGGATGCGCGCGCACGCGATCCCCGGCGTCGAGGTCGGCGGCGACGCCTCCTTCGGGCGGGTCATCCGGATGCCGGGCGGTCCGGCGTGGTTCGAAGTGCGGCGCGACGCCGACGCCCGGCTGCGCCTGCGCGCGCGGCTCACCGCCCTCGCCGACCTCGGCACCCTCATCGCGCGCGTCCGGCGTCTGTTCGACCTGGACGCCGATCCGCTCGCGATCGACGAGGCGCTCGCCCGGCATCCCGAACTCGCCCCCGCGGTCGCCGCGATCCCGGGCGTGCGGGTGCCCGGAGCGATGGATGCCGCCGAGATGCTGCTCCGCGCGATGATCGGCCAGCAGATCAGTGTCGCCTCGGCGCGCACCATGCAGGGGCGGCTGTCGGCAGAGCTCGGCGAGCGCACCGAGATCGGTGGCATCCCGATGACGCTCTTCCCCGACCCCGCGGTCATCGCCGAACACGGCTTCGACGTGCTGCGCGGGCCGACCGCGCGCCGCCGCGCGATCGTCGAGGCCGCCGCCGCACTCGCCGACGGCTCGCTGCCGCTCGGGCCGGGCGACGACGGTGCCGAGCAGCGGGCGCGCCTCCTCGCGATGCGGGGGATCGGCCCGTGGACCGCCGACTACGTCCGCATGCGGGTGACTGGCGACCCCGACGTGCTCCTGCCCGGCGACGTGGCCGCTCGCGCCGGCGCCGCGGCGTTGGGGCTCCCGTCCGATCCGCCCGGTTTCACGGCCTGGTCCGTACGCGCGGCTCCGTGGCGCAGCTACGCCATGGCCCACTACTGGTACGCCGCCCCCGTCACGCAGGCGTGGCGCACCCCGACCCCCTCGACCGAAAGCGAACCCGCACCGTGAGCACCGCGACCCTCCAGTTCCTCGACACCCCCGACGGGCCGTTCGCGATCCTCGCCGATGACGCCGACCGCGTGCTCGTCGCCGGATGGACGGACGACACGGATGCCGTGCTCGCCCGGCTGCGCCCCGCCCACCGCCCCGCCGGGATCGTGTCGGGCGAGACGCGCGCGGCCGCGGCCGTCGCGGCGTACTACGACGGTGACCTCGCCGCGATCGACGACGTCGAGGTCGTGCAGTTCGGCACCCCGCTGCAGCAGCGGGGATGGGCCGCGCTGCGGAGCATCCGGCCCGGGGAACCCCTGACCTATACCGGATTCGCCACGGCCCTGGGCTCGCCCGCGGCCGTGCGCGCGGCGGCATCCATCTGCGCCCGCAACGCGCCTGCGCTCTTCGTGCCGTGCCACCGCGTGCTGCGCGGCGACGGCACGATGGGCGGCTTCGCGTGGGGCGTCGACGTGAAGCGCCGCTTGCTGGAGCGCGAAGCCGCGGCCTGACCCCGCCGTGGCGCCCGGCCCGCCGCGCAAGCTCAGTGATCCGCGCAACCTCAGCCGGATGGGGCTGGATGCCACTGACTTTGTGCAGATCGCGGAGGTTGTGCCGCGGGCCTCCGGCGCCCGGCCCGCCGCGTTACCTCAGTGATCCGCATCACCTCAGCCGGGTGGGGTCGGATGCCGCTGACTTTGTGCAGATCGCTGAGTTTGTGCCGCGGGCTGACACCCCGGCGCACGCGGGCGCTTGGCCCGAAGCGCAACGTCAGTGATCCGCATCACCTCAGTCGGATGGGCTGGATGCCACTGAGCTTGTGCAGATCGCGGAGGTTGCGCCGCGGGCCCCGCGGCGCCCGACGCGCCGCGGAACCTCAGTGATCCGCATCACCTCAGCCGGGTGGGGTCGGATGCCGCCGAGCTTGTGCAGATCGCGGAGTTTGTGCCGCAGCCCCCGGCGCCCCCACCCCGCGCCAGCCTCCCGCAGAATCCATCCTTGCCCCCAGCTGACTCTCAGGCATATCCTGAAAAGCTGCCGCGCCCCGCCCCCCGGGCTTCTGCGGCTGCGCACCGAACGAGGAGGATGCCATGGACCAGATCGACTCCACCGTCGTGCGTGCCGCGTTCTCCGCCGTCGCCGCGCGGCGCCCGTAGCGCTCCGACCGCTCGCGCATCGCACGTCCCGGCGGACTCCGCCGGCCCTTGGCATCCCCTTCCCGCGCCCATCCGGCGCGTCGCTTCGACCCCACGAGGATCATGACCACCGCAGAAAACCGCCCTCAACTGTCGACGCTCCGTTCCCTCGCGCGCCTGCTCCCGATCGCCCGGCCCGTGATCCCCCGGCTCGTGCTCGGCGCCGTCAGCGCGCTCGGCGCGAGCGTGCTCGCGCTCGCCATCCCGCTCGTCCTCGAGCAGCTCGTCGCCGGTCCGATCGGCTCCGGCGACCCCGCGCAGTTGGCGTGGGGCGCGGTGCTCATCCTCGGCCTCGGGCTCGCGGAGGCGGGCATGGTGTGGCTGCGGCGCTGGTTCGTGCTGGCGCCCGCGACCCGCGTCGAGTACGACCTCCGCCAGTCGTTCTACTCGCGTCTGCAGCGCCTGCCCGTCGCGTTCCACGACCGCTGGCAGTCGGGGCAGTTGCTCTCGCGCATGATGCAGGACATCAGCATGCTGCGCCGCTGGCTCGCGTTCGGTCTCATCCTGCTGGTCGTCAACATCCTCACGATCGCGATCGGCGCGGTGCTGCTGTTCCGCTGGCACTGGCTGCTCGGGACGCTGTTCCTCATCGCCTCGGCGCCCCTCTGGTACGCGGGCTACCGCTTCGAGAAGCGCTACGGCGCCCTCACGCGGCAGAGCCAGGACCAGGCCGGCGACCTGGCGACCTCGGTCGAGGAGAGCGTGCACGGCATCCGTGTCCTGAAGGCCTTCGGCCGCGGGAAGCACGCGCTGCAGAAGTTCACGCGGCAGGCCGAGTCCCTCCGTGAGACCGAGCTCGGTAAGGCGCGCGCCGTCGGCTGGATCTGGTTCTGGCTCGTGCTGCTGCCCGACATCGCGTTCGCGGTGTGCCTGGGCGCGGGCATCGTGCTCACGCAGCTCGGTCAGCTCCAGGTCGCCGAGCTCGTGGCGTTCTTCGCCATGGCGACGGTGCTGCGGTGGCCGATGGAGTCCATCGGCTTCCTGTTCTCGTTCCTGCTCGACGCGCGCACCGCGACCGACCGCATCTTCGAGGTGTTCGACGAGCAGAACACGATCGTCGACCCGGCCGAGCCGCGCACGATCGCCGCGCCCCGCGGCGAGCTCGTGCTCGAGGGCGTGCATTTCCGGTATCAGGATGCCGCGGACTCCGAGCCCGACCTCCTCGACGGCGTCGACCTGACGCTACGGCCGGGGGAGACCATGGCGCTCGTGGGTCTGACCGGTTCCGGCAAGACGACGCTCACGACCCTGCCCGGTCGCCTGTACGACGTCACGGGTGGCCGCGTGCTGCTCGACGGCGTCGACGTGCGCGAGCTTCGGCTCGCCGAGCTCCGGCGTCACGTCGGCATGGCCTTCGAGGATGCCACGCTGTTCTCGCAGACCGTCCGCGCCAACGTCCTGCTCGGTCGGGAGGACCTCGAGCCGGGGTCGCCCGAGGCCGAGGCCGTGCTCACCGAGGCCCTCCAGGTCGCGCAGGCGCACTTCGTCCACGACCTCCCCGACGGCCTCGACACCGTGATCGGCGAGGAGGGGCTGAGCCTGTCCGGCGGTCAGCGTCAGCGACTCGCGCTCGCGCGCGCGGTCGCGGCGCGCCCCGCCGTGCTCGTCCTCGACGACCCGCTGTCGGCCCTCGACGTCGACACCGAGGCGCTCGTCGAGGATGCGCTCCGCGAGGTGTTGAGCGAGACCACGGCGCTCGTCGTCGCGCACCGTCCCTCGACGGTGACGCTCGCCGACCGGGTCGCCCTGCTGCAGGACGGCCGCATCGCGGCCGTCGGCACGCACTCCGACCTGCTGCGTGAGAGCGAGGCGTACCGGCACGTGATCTCGAGCCTGGAAGAGGCGGAGGCCGAGCGCGAGGCGCAGACCGGCGCGATCCCGATCCTCCGTACGGACGGCTCGGGCCTGGCATCCACTGACGAATCCCAGCCCGCGAAGGAGGCGACCCGATGAGCGCGACCACCGTCACCGGGACGAGCGGCGAAGACCGCTCGGACTACACGCGCGACGAGAGCCGCGCGATCCGCCAGCGTTCGCTGCGGCTCCTCGGCTCGCTCGTGTCGCCGCTGCGCTGGCAGCTCGTGCTCGCCGCCGCGGTGCTCGTCGTCTCGACGGCGCTGCGCGTCGCCGGGCCCGCGCTGATCGCGATCGGCATCGACACGGCCCTGCCCGCGGTGATCCAGAACAACGACTGGATGCCGACGATCCTCGTCGTCGCGATCTACCTCACCGCCGGCATCGGCGGGGCCGTGCTGATCGGATGGTACGTCGTCGTGGCGGCGCGGTTGACGCAGGCGATCATGCTCGACCTGCGCAAGCGCATCTTCCTCCACACCCAGCGACTGAGCCTGGAGTTCCACGAGTCGTACACGTCGGGCCGCATCATCTCGCGTCAGACGAGCGACCTCGACACGATCCGCGAGCTCCTCGACGGCGGGCTCAACGAGCTCGTGTCGGGCGTGCTGTACGGGCTGTTCACGCTCGGCGCGCTGTACCTCCTCGATTGGCAGTCCGGGCTCGTGCTGACGGTCATGGGTATCCCGCTCTACCTGCTGATGCGCTGGTTCTACCGCCGCTCGCAGGTCGTCTACCGGGAGTCGCGCGTCGTCAGCGCGCAGGTGATCGTCAAGTTCGTCGAGACGATGACCGGCATCCGCGCCGTGAAGGCGTTCCGCAAGGAACCGCGCAACGACGAGGAGTTCGGCGACCTCGCGGGCCAGTACCGCGACGTCAACATGCGCTCGATCCGGCTGTTCGGAACGTTCGAGCCGGCGCTGATGGCGGTGGCCTCGGTCTCGGTGGCCGTGGTGCTGCTGTGGGGCGGCGGTCGTGTGATCGGCGGAGCACTCGAGATCGGTGTGCTCGCGGCCGCGGTGCTGTACGTGCGGAACTTCTTCGCCCCGCTCCAGGAGGTCGCGTTCTTCCTCAACTCGTACCAGTCGGCGACGGCGGCGCTCGAAAAGGTGTCCGGCGTGCTGGAGGAGGAGCCCACGGTTCCCGATCCGACCGACCCGGTCGATCTCTGGAGCGCCCGCGGTCACGTGCGGTTCGACGAGGTCACGTTCGGGTACTCCGACGACCGCGTCATCCTGCCGAACTTCACGCTCGACATCCCCGCGGGGCAGACGATAGCCCTGGTCGGCACCACACGGTGCCGGCAAGTCGACGCTCGCGAAGCTCGTGTCGCGGTTCTACGACCCGACGCGCGGGGCCGTGACCCTCGACGACGTCGACCTCCGCCGTCTGCACCCGAAGGACCTCCGCCGCGCGATTGTCATGGTCACGCAGGAGGCGTACCTGTTCAGCGGAACGGTGGCCGACAACATCGCCCTGGGCAAGCCCGACGCGACGATGGACGAGATCCGCGCGGCCGCCCGCGCCGTCGGGGCCGACGGGTTCATCGAGAAGCTGCCCGACGGGTACGACACCGACGTGAACAAGCGCGGCGGACGCGTGTCGGCGGGCCAGCGGCAGCTGATCTCGTTCGCGCGCGCGTTCCTCGCCGACCCCGCGGTGCTCATCCTCGACGAGGCGACCGCGTCGCTCGACATCCCGAGCGAGCGGCTCATTCAGGACGCGCTGCAGACGCTGCTCGCCGACCGCACGGCGATCATCATCGCGCACCGCCTGTCGACGGTCGCGATCGCCGACCGGGTGCTCGTGATGGAGCACGGCCGCATCATTGAGGACGACACCCCGGCCGCGCTGATCGCCGGCACCGGCAAGTTCGCGCAACTGCACGCGTCGTGGCGGGAGTCGCTCGTCTGACGGAACGGGAGGGATGCCACGGCCTCAGGGTCGTGGCATCCCTCATTTCCGACCCCATTTCCGGTCGAATCTGACGCTCGCCGCACGCGCTGGTGATCGCGTCGAAGCGGCCGGGTGATTCGGTCGTTCGCACCCTGGCACTCGCACGAGTGCATGTATACATTTTCTCTCGGTCCCCCGCTTCGCGGAGGGCCTCCGCGCTCCGGAAGTGCGCGGAGCTGTAGCGAGGGGGATGTGTCGGTGACACGAGGGGCAGTCGACGCGCGAGACGCGCGGATCG
Organism: Microbacterium sp. SLBN-111; assembly: GCF_049739645.1. Lineage (NCBI taxonomy): Bacteria > Bacillati > Actinomycetota > Actinomycetes > Micrococcales > Microbacteriaceae > Microbacterium > Microbacterium sp. SLBN-111. The sequence continues at coordinate 422,610 of NZ_JBMGQH010000001.1, read as the reverse complement.
TCGGCGAATGGATCACGGGGCGCCACGCGTCGCTCCGGCGGGCGGTGTTCTGCGCACCGGGCGCGCCCGTCGAACCGGCCGCCGCGGCGGTGACGGTGGACGATGTCCTGCTCGTGCCGTCAGACGCAGCCGTCGAGACCGCGGCGCACGTCGTCCGCTTCGACGGCGCCTTCGACGAGGTGGGCGACGTCCTCCACGTCGCCGGGTACGCGGTCGAGTTGCAGCACTATGCCGCGGCCGCGTACGTCGAACTCGTCGGGCCGACCGCGATGCGCTTCCTCGACGCCGACGGGTGGCGGGCGTTTCTCGCCGACGCCGACCTCGCGCGCGCCTCCGGCGTCTTCACGTCGCCGATGATCGACCCGCGGCTTCGTCTCGCGGATGCCGACGTGCTCGACGATCCGTTCGCGTCGGCCCCGCCGCGAGCGGTGCACGTGCACGCCGACGGGCGGCTCACCGCAGGGGCGCAGGGTGGGGCGATCGGTGTGGCGGACGACCTCGCGGGTGCGCTCGTGTCGCCGCGTTACCGGTGGGAGGCTCTGGCCGGCATCGCCGTGCCCGCGGACCTGACCAGCGACCTCGCCGCCCGGCCGTGGCTCGGGCGCTTCGTGCACGCGGCGGAGCTCGCGGCGATCCTCGGGCTCGCGGCATCCGATCTCTGCATCGACGGGTTCGGCTGGTCGGCGCTCCCCGACGCGGGTGAGGGCGGCGGCGGGGTCGTTCGCGCCGACGACCCGTTCCTCGTGCGCACGCCCGACGGCGTCCTGCTCATCGACCTCCGCACGCGCCGGCGTCAGCGTCTGCCCGAGCGGACCGTCCGGGTCGTCGCGACACTGCAGGCGTCCACCGACGTGGCCGTGGCGGCGGATCGTCTCGCCCGCACCGAGCGGCTGTCCGCGGAGGCCGCGCGAGCACTGTGCGCCGAGGCGGAGCGGCTGCTCGGGGTGCGCCCCGGCGTGCCGGCGGCCGATTCCGCGGCCGTCGGGGCGGGGGCGTGACGCCCGTCTGGTCGGCGATGTCGCCCGCGGACCGCGCGTTCGCCCCGGACCGTGTCGCGGTCTCGGCGCGAGGGCACCGCGTGCGGTTCGCCGACGGATCCGACCGGCTCTGCGCCACCAGCGGACTGTGGAACGTCCCGCTCGGCTACGGTCACCCCGGTATCGCCGAGGCGGTCGCCGGCGCCCTGCACGAGGCGTCGTACCTCACCCTCTTCCGCGGCGTGCACCGGCCGGCGCGGGAGGCGGCCGCGGCGCTGATCGACCTCGCCGGTGCTGACCGCTACCGCCGCGTGATCTTCTCGACCTCCGGTGGCGCGGCCAACGACGCCGTGATGAAGCTCGCACGGCAGTTCCAGATCGAGCGGGGCGAACCGGCCCGCACGCTCGTCGTCGGGCTCCGCGGCAGCTACCACGGCACGATGTACGGCAGCCACGCGCTGAGCGGCGACGCCCTCGGCCAGGGGGCTTACGCACTCGATCGCCGGGCGGTGCGCCACGTCGACGCCACCGACCCGGGGGAGCTCACGGCCCTGCTGCGGCGCGAGGGTGCCCGCATGGCCGCGATCGTGATCGAGCCGGTCCTCGGCACGGGAGCGCACCCCGTCGCGGAGGCGTTCCTCGAGGCGGCGCTGGACGCGCGCGACGAGCACGGCTTCCTCGTCGTCGCCGACGAGGTGGCCACGGGTTTCGGGCGCACCGGCCCGCTGTTCGCGTCGGGGGAGTGGTCGCGGCCGCCGGATCTGCTCGTGCTGTCCAAGGCCCTCACCAACGGCGCGCTCGGTGCCGCGGCCGTGCTCGTCGGTCCCCGTGTCGTCTCGGCGTTCGCCGACCGGCGCGCGACGTTCGTCCACGGCGAGACCCAGGCCGGAACCCCCGCGGTCGCGGCGGCGATTCTCGCCGTGGCGGACGAGTTCCGACGTCCGGAGATCCTCTCCGCCACGAACCGCGTGGGCCTGGGCGCCCGGGCGCTCGCCGACGCGCTGGTCCGCGACGGCCTCGCCGTCGAGGTCCGGGGGCGCGGCGCATTCCTGGCCGTGGCGCTGGCCGACAGCGACGACGCGCGACTCTCGCCCGAACGGATCCCGGATGCCGTCGCCGCCATCGCCGCGGCCGGTGCGATCGTGCATCCCGGGGTGGATGGCATCCAGCTCATCCCGGGCTACGGGTACGACGACGCCGCGTTCGCCGAGCTGGACGCCGCGATCCGTGCGGGTCTGACCCGTGTGACGGAGGCGGCCGCGTGAGCGCCGTCCCGCGTCGCCGCAGGTCGACGCTCGTCGCCGGGTCGGGCATCGCCCGCGCCGCGTGCGCGCGCGTGACGACCGGACGCCGGACCGTGGTAGTGGTCGACGCGCGCCTTGCGCCGCTGGCCGAGGGCCTCGCGCGTCCCGTCGCGGTCGTGCCGATCGAGGTCGGAACGGTGGATGCCGCAACGGTCGCGGCTCTCGCCGACCGCCTGGCCGACGTGCGGGCGGAGTCGGTGGTGGCCGTCGGTGGGGGAACGGTCCTCGACGCGGTCGCCGTCGCAGCCCTGGGCCCCGCGACCGTGGCGTGGGCGCTCCAACGGGCCGAGGGCGCGGCGGTCGTGCCGCTGCCCGCACCCGGGCACCGGCCGATCGAGGTCGTCGCCGTCCCCACGACCGTGGGCACTTCGGCGGAGACCAACGCCGTCGCGATCGTCCGCACCCGCGCAGGCGCCCGGGTCCTCGTCGGCGAAGCCGTGCGGCCGCGGTACGCCGTCCTCGACGCGACGCATTACGCGACGCTCGACGCGACCGACGTCCGCGCGGGATGCCTCGAGGCCCTCCTGCGTCTCGCGGGGGTCAGCACCGCCGACCGCGCCCACCCGCGCGCACATGCGCACGCCGTCGCGATCGCGCGCGCTCTGCTGGCCGCGGGCCACAGCGCCCTGACGCCGGCGTGCCGTCTGCGGATCGCGCGTCTGAGCGCGGCGACGCAGCGTAGCGCCGCCCTGCGCGGGCGTGCGCCCTTCAGCCCCCGCCACTGGTATCTCGCCAACGAGGTCTCCTTCGTCGCCCGAACGACGAAGATGCGGGCGACGGCCTCGGTCGTCTCCCGCGTGTGGCAGCGCATCGAGGACGGCGACACCCGCTGGGGTTCGGCCGAGCCGTTGGAGGCGTTCTGGCGCGAGGCGACCCGCGACGCGCGGCTTCCCCTCGCCCCGGCGGCCGGCATCGACGCCCTCATCGCGCGCTGGGGACTGCCGCTCGCTCCGCGACCTCACGCGGAGGCCCGGGAGGCCATGGCCGTCCGGGCGGAGCGGTGGTGGGGCGGTCGGGGGACGGCGCTATCGGGCCTCTCGGCCCCCGACGTGCGGGACGTCCTCGATCGGGCGCGGTGGGACCCGAACCCACCCGCCGAGGCGTCCCGCCTCCGCCCCACGCACACGTCGACACCCGCGGGGGGAGGTGAACACATATGACGAGTCTCACGATGAGCCCTCCGCTGCAGTTCGAGGAACTGGACGCGCTCGAGGCACCGAGCTGGGAGAGCTTCTACCAGGGAGTCCTCGCCGGACTCACGGTCGTCGGCATCGGCGTCGCGATCGCGACCTGAGACATCCCGGACGCACGCCGTCAGCCCTCACCCTCACCGAAGGAGGTGACTTGCACATGACTTCCACCCTCGACTTCGTCGAGCTCGACGCGCTGGACGCCCCCGACGACGGATGGGACTGGTTCCGCGGCTTCAGCTACGGCGTGGCCCTCGGATTCATCGCCCTGGCCGCCACCTGAGCCATCCGTGGGAGGCCGGGGTCCCGGCATCCCTTCCTTCATGCACCCGAGGAGGTGACTCATGTCCAACGATCTCGCACTTCGCTTCGAAGAGCTCGACGAGCTCGACGCGCCCCTGGAGTGGTGGGAGCACGCCGGCTACATCATCGCCATCATCGGCGCGACGGTCGCCATCGCCACCTGACCCGTCGAGGGGGAGACGCCGGGCGCGTGTCCCCCTCGACTTCCGCATCCCCCCAGAAGGAGGTTCCATGACCGCCCCGCTCACCGACTCCGTGCGTCGCCGCCTGGCCGACGCCGGGTGCGTCGCCGCGCCCGGCGACGTCTACGCCGGCGCCGGCGCCCGGTTCTACGACGACCTCGTCGGCCCCGACCGGTCCGAGATCCGCGAGGTGCTCGACATCGCGCGCCGCGTCGGACCCGACGTGCTCGACCTCGCCGCCGGAAGCGGACGGATCACGCTTCCGCTCGTGCGGACCGGCAAGCGCGTCACGGCGCTCGACCTTTCGGCCGACATGCTCGCGCGCCTGCGCGCCGCGCTGCCCGCCGGAACGACCTGCGACGTCGTCGTCGCCGACATGTGCGACGTCGACCTCGGCCGCGATTTCGACCTGATCGTCCTCGCCGCGACCTCGATCACGTTGCTCGGGGCGACCGACCGACGGCGGCTCTTCGCGACGGTACGCCGCCACCTCGCGCCGGGCGGGTCGTTCGTGCTCTCTGTCGCGGGCACCGGCGCGCTGTCCGCGCTCCGCGAGTCCGCGGACCGCGAGATCCCGGTCGGCGCGACCGCCTATCTGCAGTCGCAGCAGGTCGAGCCCGACGGAGCGCGCAGGGTCGTGAATTGGATGCCACTCCCGCTGCCGCATCCGCCCGGCCGGGTGCCCGTGCTGACCACACGCCTGCACATCCTCGACGAGGCGATCGTGACCGGCGAGCTGCGTGACGCGGGGTTCGCGCCGCCCGAGGTGATCCCGGTTTTGACGCACGGCATCCGCTCGGGCGAGGGCATGGTGCTGCTGCGCACCCGGATCGGGTCCGCGGATGTCGCGTGACACCCTCGCCCCCGACGACGCGGCTCCTCGGCTGGCCGACGCCGTGCGGATCGAGCCGGCGGCGAGCGGGGAGCACTGGCTCGTCAGCGTGGACGGCGTGCCCGTTTCGCGCGCCTCGTCGACCGTCGCCGCGACGCTGCGCGCGATGGACGGGCGGGCGAGTCTCGACGAGCTGCGCCGACGCTTCGCCCCCGAGCAGACGCCCGAGGAGTTCGCCGCGCTCGCGGACCGCTTCCGCCGGGCCGGGCTCCTCCGCGGCTCGGAACGCCGGACCGCGGGGCGCGTCACCTATCGCCCGCCCTTGACGATCCAGTTCGCGACGCTGCGCGCGCCGCGCCTGTTCGACCGTTTGCACCGGCTGGTCCGCCCGTTGCTGCAGGGGTGGCTGGCGTGGCCCCTGGCCGCGCTGATCGTGGCGGGCCTCGTCGCCCTCGGCGTCCAGGCCCCGGACGTGGTCGCCGCTCTGACGTCACCGCTGCCGCTGGTCGACGTCCTGGTCGTCGCGCTGGTGCTCGTGGCCGCCACGCTCCTCCACGAGGCGGCGCACGGCGTGACCCTCGCGCACGGCGGCGGGCAGCCGCGACGCGCCGGGGTGATGCTGCTCTACCTCGGGCCGGCGTTCTTCGTCGACGTCACGGATGCCTGGCGGCTCCCGTCCCGCGCGTCCCGCGTCCGGGTCGCGCTCGCCGGACCGGCCGTGCACGCGGCCCTCGCGGGCGCGGCGGCACTGTGCGCGCTCGCCGCGCCAGATCCGGACGTGCGACGGGCGCTGCTCGTCCTCGGCTGCGCGTGCGCCGCCGTCGTCGCGATCAACCTCGTCCCGTTCGTGCGGTTCGACGGCTACATCGCGCTCATGAGCGCGCTGGACGAACCGAACCTGCGTGCACGGACGATGGCGGATGCCGCGGACGCACTGCGTCGCGGTCTGTTCGGGGGCGCGCCCGGGCCGCGGGCTCTCGCCCGGTGGTGGAGCGTCCCCTTCGGCATCCTGAGCGCCCTCGTGCCGATCGCGCTCGTCGTGGCCGCGATCGAGCGGACCGTGCATGCGCTCGCGGGAACGGGACCGGTCGGTGCGCTCATCGTGCTCGTACTCCCGACGGCCGTCGTCGTCGCGGTCGGGGTCGGCGTCGTCCGATGGGTCGTCGCCGGGTGGTCGCGAGGACGCGGGCGGGTCCGGTTCGTGCTGATCGGCGTCGTCGTCGTCGCGGCCGTCGTGGGCGCCGCCGCGGCCATCCCCGTGGACGACACGCGGACCCTCGGCTTCACGTCCGCCGGCGACCGCATAGAGCTGGTCGTCCCCGCGGGAACACCGGCCGACGCGGACCTCACCGCCGCCCTCCCGGTCGACCTGACGACGAGCGGCATCCTCGCCGACGCCGTCGTCGCCCGGGGAGTCGCCCGCCCCGCGCCCCCGCGGACGATCACCGCGCCGCTCACCGCGTTCTCGCCGGTCGACGCGCGCGGGCTCGAGGTGGAGGCCCGGGCGATCGGCACCGTCGACGCACGCGTCGCGGCGCTCCCCGCGTCGGGCCGCGCCGTCGTCCACCTCGGTTCGCGTTCGCTCCTCGAAGCCGTGTGGTCGACGCACGTCGTCGACCCCGCGTCCGTCCTGCTCTCCCTTTTCGACCCCCCGACGTCCGACACGAAAGATCCCCGATGACCGACCACGCCCTCGAGGTGCGCCACCTCACCAAGACCTACGGCTCCCGCACCGCCGTCGACGACGTGTCGTTCGCGGTTCGTCGCGGCAGCATCGTGGGGCTCCTCGGCCCGAACGGAGCTGGAAAGTCCACGACGCTGCGGACGATCGTCGGGCTCTCGGCCCCGACCCGCGGCGAGGCCCTCATCGACGGGATGCCGTTCGCCCGCCTCGCGCAGCCGTCGGCGCACATCGGCGTGCAGATGGACGGCTTCGGCTTCGAGGTCGGCATCACCGCGCGCCGACACCTCGAGATCGCGCGCCTCGCCGTCGGCGCCCCGCGGCGCCGGGTCGACGAGGTCCTCGACGAGGTGGGACTCGCCGCCGACGCGCGCCGGCGCGTGAAGACCTTCTCGACCGGCATGGTGCAGCGGCTGGGCCTCGCCACGGCGCTCATCGGATCGCCGCGGACGCTCGTGCTCGACGAACCCTCGAACGGCCTCGACCCCGACGGCATCCGGTGGCTCCGTCGCCATCTCCGCGCGTTCGCGCGGGCCGGAGGCACCGTGCTCGTCTCGAGCCACCAGCTCGCCGAGCTCGAGAACACCGTCGACGAGGTCGTGATCCTGAAGCAGTCGGTGCTGTACTCCGGCGCCCTGAGCGATCTCGTCCCGGGCGACGGGGGAGCCTCGCTCGAGGAACGCTACTTCGACCTCGTCGAGGGGCGCGACGCGTGATCGGCGTGATCCGCTCCGAGCTCCTCCGCGCGCGCAGCGGTGCGAACACGCTCGCGGTCCTCCTGCTCGGTGCGTTCGTCCCGGTGATCGTCCTCACCAGCGACGACACCCTCGGGCGCATGACGTCGATGGATGCCACCACCGCAACGCAACTCCTCCTGGCGCCGCTCGCCTGGTCGTTCGTCGTGGCGGCGTTCGCCGGTGCCTTCGGGGTGACGCGGGAGTTCTACTACGGCTCGATGGGCCGCACGATCGCGCAGATCGGCTTCCGGCGCGCATTCCTGGGCAAGGGGATCGCGGCGATCGGGGTCGCGGTGGTCCTCACGGCGGGGATCGCCGCGGCGTGGTGCGGCGTCGCGGCCATCGTCCTCGGCGTGAACGGCTTGGCGTTCGTCCCGAGCGTCGGGGCGGCGCGGACCGTGCTCGGGGCGCTCCCCGGTGCCGTGCTCGGCGCGCTCCTGGGAGCCGCGGTCGGATGGATCGTCGGTAACTACTACGCCGCGGCGGCCATCGTGCTGGCGGGACCGATCGCGTTCGAGATGGCGTTCCTGGGGTCTGCGCCCGAGGTCGCCCGCTTCTCGCCGGGGCTGACGCTCGCGGCGCTCGCGTCGCCGAGCGACCACCCGGTCCTCCTCGAGCCGTGGGCCGGTTTCGCCGCGGGGCTGGGCTGGACGCTCGTCCTGACCGCCGCGGCGTGGGTCGTCGGACGTCGGCGGTTCCGATGAGCGCGTCCCCGACACCGCCGCGCGGGCTCGGGCGTGCTCTGCGCGCGCAGGCCCGTGCCGCGGCCGGCGATCTGCCCCTGGCGGGGGTCTGCGTCGCGGCGCTCGTGCTGTCCGCCTCGATCGGCGCGAGCATGCCGGGCGACGTGGCCGCCGCGCCCGACGCGGCGAAGGACGCGATCGCGGCGCCGCTGTCGACGGTCCTCGCGGTGTACGCCGCGGTGATGGCGGCAATCTACGGCTCGTTCCGCTACACGGTCGACCGACGCGGGGGAGTCGTGGCCCAACGCGCGACCCTCCAGCCGCGGCGGTGGGCCCTCGCCGCGCGGATCCCCTTCACCGCGCTCGGCGGTGCGCTCGTCGGGGTGGCGGCCCTGCTCGGCGGCCGCGCGGCCGTCGCGGCGGCCCTGGGCCTGCACGGTCTCGAGCCCGCGGCCGTCGGTGCCGTCCCGGTCGTCGGCGCGGCCGCTGCCGTCTGGGGGCTCGGCATCGGGTTGCTCGTGCAGGCGCACCTGCCGTCGCTGTTCGTCGCCCCGCTGTCGCTCAGCGCGGCGCTCCTGGTCGCCGCGCCGTGGCCCGCGGTCGCGGCGTGGTTCCCGTTGCCGACGATCCTGCGAGCCGCCGGCCTCGACCTCGCCCCGCTCGGGATCATCGCCGCCGTCGGCCCGGAACCGGCCGGGGCCACGGCCCTGGCCACCGCGTGGATCGCCGCCGTCCTCACCGCCGGCGCGGCCTCGTTCCTCCGCCGCGACCTCCGCTGACCCCGCCCGCGCTCCGGGTACGCGCTCGCGCGAGCCGCGGCGCGAAGTTCGCAGAATCCCGCGGAACTCGCAGGATTCAACGCCGATTCTGCGAACTTCGTGCGATCCTGCAAGTTTCGTCGCGGCCTGGGCGCTAGAGGTGCAGCCCGGCCGCCACGGCGCGCGCGATCGTCCGCTCGACGCTTGCCCAGTCGTGCACGATCTGCGTGTAGGAGAACCGGAAGACGGTGTAGCCACGCAGCCGTAGTTCGGCGTCGTGAGCGATGTCGGCGCTGCGCTGCGCCGACGAGGAGTGAAATTCCCACCCGTCCACCTGCACCACCAACCGGTCTCCGATGACGTGGTCGACCGGCCGCCCCGCGATCACGACCTGCTGGCGCACGCGCAGGCCCATCCCGCGGATCCGCGTCGTGACATACGTCTCCAGCCCCGAATCGGAGAGTCCGCCGACATTCTCGGCGAGTTCGCGAGCGGCGGGCCCCGGCCACGCCACACGGCGGAGCGCCGCCGGATCCAGTCGTTCGGCCCGCGCGGCCGCCTCCCAGATCACGAGCGCGTCCTCTCGACCCACACAGAGCGCGATGTGGGCGAGCGAATCCTCCACCGACTCGAGCAGGGTGTCCTTCCCCGTCGGCGCGATCGGTTTCGTCCAGTGCACGCGGCCCGAGAACCCCGGCGGCAGCCCGGTCGCCGCAGACCCTGGGGTGCGGTGCAGGTGGACGGTAGGTGGGAGACCTGGCGGCATCCACCACCCGCGCACGCGGGCAGCGGAGACGCAGGCGACTCTCGCGCCCGCGCGCGCGGCCGCGACGAGCGGCTCCGGCGGGGTGCCCGCCACGATCCAGTGGCGGCGGACGATCTCCACGCCCCCGCCGCGCGCCGCTCTTCTCACCGCGTCGACGGAGTAGCCCGCATCCGCTGCGGCGCGACGGGCAACGATTCCGCCCCGGCCGATGACCCATTCCCGAAGATCCACGTCCCGAGCGTGCCCGACCGTCGCTCCCCGCTCTGTGGGCTCAGAGCCCAGATGGGGATAGCTGTGCGAAGCGCCCGGGTGTGGAGGAACGGCCGCGAGCTCACGATGTTCGCAGAATCCCCCTTTCTTCGCAGGATTCCGCCCGGATTCTGCGAAGAAAGCGTGATTCTGCGAGATTCGCGCCGCCGCAGCCCCGCGCCCCGCCGCGCGCCGTCAGATGTGGACGCGGGCGACGGTCTCGCCGTACTCCGTCTCGCCGACCGGCTCGAAGCCGGCGCGGAGGAAGAACGCCTCGGGGCCGCCGACGCCGGGTTCGTAGATGACGTCGACGTGGTCCATGCCGCGACTCCGCGCCTCTTCGAGCAGCTGGCCCAGGGCGAAACGGCCGACGCCGCGCCCCTGGTCGTCGGCGTCGACGTTGATCCGCCACAGCACCGACCGGAAGTGCTCCTCGTGCGCTTCGGGGTCGAAATTCGCGCTCACGAAGCCGACGACCTCGTCGCCGTCCAGCACGACGCGTTGCCACGAGGTCTGGGGATCCATCACCGTGGCGGCGATGCCGTAGCTCACCGGAGCGAGGAACTGCTCCTGCCCGGGCTTCAGGGACAGGTTGTTCACCGCCACGATCGTGGAGGCGGAGAGTTCGACGAGACGAAGGTCGGCCATGCGCCCAGGCTATCCGCCCCGCTGATCCGCGCAACATTCTGGATGCCATCGCTCTGGCATCCACTCGATAAACGCGATCCACGGCGCGAAACGCGACGTGCCGCCGTTTCCTGGCGCGAATCGCGTTTATCGGGCAGGAGAGGGCGCGAACTATCTCGACATCAAGAGACTTTGCGCCGGTGCGATAGGCTGAAGCGCAACCCTGGCCGCCTCTACGGAGAGATTCGACGTGCCCGATTCCACCATCATCTACACGTACACCGACGAGGCGCCGGCGCTTGCTACGGCGTCTTTCCTGCCCATCGTGCAGGCCGTCACGACGCAGGCGGGAGTCGATGTCGAGACCCGCGACATCTCGCTCGCCGGCCGCATCCTCGCCGCCTTCCCGCAGCGCCTCACGCCCGAGCAGCACGTGGGCGACGCGCTCGCCGAGCTCGGCGGCCTCGCCACGCTTCCCGAGGCCAACATCATCAAGCTGCCGAACATCTCGGCATCCATCCCGCAGCTCAAGGCCGCGATCGCCGAGCTGCAGGCCCAGGGCTACGACATCCCCGACTACCCCGACGACGCGTCGAGCGTGGAAGACAAGGACGTGCGGGCGCGGTACGACCGCATCAAGGGCTCCGCGGTCAACCCGGTGCTGCGCGAGGGCAACAGCGACCGCCGCGCCCCGCTCGCGGTGAAGAACTACGCGAAGAAGCACCCGCACCGCAACAAGCCCTTCGCCGAGGGCTCGAAGACCCGCGTCGCGACCATGGGTCACGACGACTTCAAGAGCAACGAGAAGTCCTGGGTCGCCGCCCACGACGACGTGCTCACCATCCGTCACACCGCCGAAGACGGCACGGTCACGGTGCTGAAGGACAACCTGAAGGTCCTCCCGCGCGAGATCGTGGATGCCACGTTCCTCTCGGCCGCGGCCCTCGACGCGTTCCTCGCCGAGACGGTCGCCCAGGCCAAGGCCGACGACGTGCTCTTCTCGGTGCACCTCAAGGCCACGATGATGAAGGTCAGCGACCCGATCATCTTCGGCCACGTCGTGAAGGCGTACTTCGCCGACGTGTTCGCGCAGTACGGCGACAAGATCGCCGCGGCGGGTCTGAACCCGAACAACGGCCTCGGTGGCATCCTGTCGGGCCTCGGCTCGGTCGAGGGCGGCGACGAGATCGCCGCGGCGTTCGAGAAGGCCGTCGACGCCGCCGCGCGCGTGTCGTACGTCAACTCCGACAAGGGCATCACGAACCTCCACGTCCCCTCGGACGTGATCGTGGATGCCTCGATGCCCGCGCTCATCCGCAACGGCGGCAAGCTGTGGGGCGCCGACGGGGGAGAGGACGACACGCTCGCCGTGATCCCCGACTCCTCGTACGCCGGTGTGTACCAGGCCGTGATCGACGACGTCATCGCCAACGGTCCGCTGAACCCGGCCACGATCGGTACCGTCCCGAACGTGGGCCTCATGGCCCAGGCCGCTGAGGAGTACGGCAGCCACGACAAGACGTTCGAGATCGCCGCCGCCGGCCGCGTCGAGGTCGTCGACGGCGACGGCAACGTCGTCATCGAGCACGACGTCCAGCCCGGTGACATCTGGCGCGCCACGCAGACGAAGTACGTCGCGATCGTCGACTGGGTGGGCCTCGCCGTCCGCCGTGCCCGCGCCACGAACGTCCCGGCCGTGTTCTGGCTCGACGTCAACCGCGCCCACGACGCGCAGATCATCGCGAAGGTCTACCAGGCCCTCGCCACGATCGACACGCACGGCCTCGAACTCCTGATCCTCCCGCCGGCCGAGGCCACGCGCTACACGCTTGCGCGCCTTCGCCACGGCCTCGACACCATCTCGGTGACCGGCAACGTGCTGCGCGACTACCTCACCGACCTGTTCCCGATCCTCGAGGTCGGCACGAGCGCCAAGATGCTCTCGATCGTGCCGCTGCTCGCGGGCGGTGGACTGTTCGAGACCGGTGCGGGCGGCTCCGCGCCGAAGCACGTGCAGCAGCTCCTCGAAGAGGACTACCTCCGCTGGGACTCCCTCGGTGAGTTCTTCGCCCTCGCCGCCTCGCTCGAGCACTACGCCGGCTTCACCGGCAACGCCCGCGCGCAGGTGCTCGCCGACACGCTGGATGCCGCGACCGGCACGTTCCTCGAGAACGACAAGTCGCCCGGCCGCGCGCTCGGCACGATCGACAACCGCGGCAGCCACTTCTACCTCGCCCTGTACTGGGCGCAGGAGCTGGCGAAGCAGACGACGGATGCCGACCTCGCCGCGGTCTTCGCGCCGGTGGCCGAGGCCCTCGCCGCGAACGAGTCCACCATCGTCGAGGAGCTCCTCGCCGTGCAGGGCCACCCGGCCGACATCGGCGGCTACTACCGTCCCGACACGGCGCTTGTCGAGAAGGTCATGCGTCCGTCCGCGACGCTGAACGGCATCATCGACGCCCTGCGCTGATCGCCCGACCCGAGAGGGGCGGATGCCACTGGCATCCGCCCCTCTTCCGTTCCTGCCCCGGCGGCATCCTGCGGGGCCGACCGCCCGGACCCTGCGCGGTACACAACGAAGGAGTTGTGCCGGCCGGCGCGCGTGTTTCCGGCCGTGCGGAGCTGCGGGCTGGGTGTTTTCCTTCGTTGTGTCCGCCGCCTCGCTGCCGAGGCCACGGGCGGGTACAACTCCGGCACAACCCGGCCCGTCCCGCCGCCCGAGGGTGCGAGCGCCCGGCTGCGCAGGAGTTGTGCGCGGCGGCGCCCGGCGCACGAAAGAGGGGCCGGATGCCGTGGCATCCGAGCCCTCTCGCGAAGCGGCTCAGTAGTGGACCGACACCTCGGTGCCGCGGTAGGCCCAGTCGTAGACCTCCTTGGCCGCGGCGATCGTCATGTTGATGCAGCCGTGGCTCATCGGCGTGCCGAAGTTGTTGTGCCAGTACGTGCCGTGGAAACCCTCGTCGCCGTTGAAGTACGACACCCAGGGCACGTCCTTGGTGCAGTAGTCGTAGCCGGGGACGCAGCCCATGTCCTGCATCTCGGTCTTCCAACCGATGCGGAAGTTGCCGGTGTGGGTGGCGTGCTCACCGGCACCCGACGAGATCGTGTACGTGCGGTACACCTGACCGTTCTGGTACAGCGTCGTCGTCTGCGTGCTGAGGTTGACGTCGATGTGGCGCTCTGTCTTGGTCGTCTGGAACGGCGTCTCGGTGACGGTGAGGGCGAACTTGCCGTTCGCCTGGGCCAGCTGCGCGGCGAAGGCGGCGGCGATGCCCGACGTGTCGCCCAACGAGCGTCCGGTCTGTCCCTCGGTGAGGGTCTTGATGACCTCGCCGCCCGTGTCGACGATGACATCCGCGTTGACGGCGCCGCGGTCGACCTGGCCCGCGAGCCCGTCGACCACCTTCTGGATGCCGGCCTGATCGGCGGTGACCGGGAAGTCGCCCTTGCCGTCGGAGGTGACGGTGAGCCACGACGCGGCGGTCGCCCGATCGACGGGCACCGTGCGCTCGTCGCCGATGTAGAAGCCGATGGTGTCGAGGATGCCGTTGAGGGCCGTCACGGCGGCGTCGGCCTTCTCCGTCGTCACGGCGGCGTCGACGGAGACGAGGCTCGCCTGGACCGTGGTGGTCGGGGTGCCGGCGTCGAACGCGGACTGCAGCGCCGCGGTCACGGGGGCGATGTCGATGCCCTCGCCCGCCTGGGCCGGGGTCGACACGTACTTCTGCGAGGCCGAATCGAACGCGACGGTCGCGTCGACCGGAGCGCGGTAGGCGCCCGGCGCGCGCTCGCGCAGCACCGCGGCCGCGGTGGTCGGGTCGACCTGGATCTGGACGCCGGTACCGGCGGGGAACCACGACGCCGGCTTCCACATGGGGTTGTCGGCGAACGCCTTCTCGGCGATGGCAGTGGCGTCCACGGTGGCGCCGAGATCGGCGCCGCTGACGGTGACCTCGCCGGCGGGGCTCTCCACGGTCACCTCGGTGTTCGCGAGGTGCGCCGAGATCGCCTGCGCCGCGGCTCCGGCGGTGAGGCCGCCGATCTGCACACCCGCGACGGAAGCGCCGGGGGCGATGAGCACGAGCGACGCCGCGATCAGGGCGACCGCGGTTGCGCCCGCGGGGATGCCGATCCAGAGTCCCGAGCGGTTCTTCCGCTTCGCGGGCTCGGCAGGAGCCCAGGCGTAGGTGACGCCGTCGGTGCCGTTCGCGCCGTCGGTCATAAGTGAACCCCCCGAGAAGTCAGTCTTCTCATGCTAAGCGGGTACCCTTCGGCGCAGCCGTGAGGTTTGTCACGTTCTGATTACGCCGACGGCACGTCGCTCGGAAAGCGCAGAGCGCGCCCCGCGAGAGCAGTTCTTCGGGGGCTCAGCCCAGGCGTCGACGGCCGTTGAGAGCGCCGAACGTCACCGCGACGATCGCGAAGATCAGCCCGATCCAGGCTTGCCCCATGCTCCACCACGCGATGGTCGCCGCCGCGTACACGAACAGCTCCACGATCGCGCGGACGAACGGGTGCACCGCGAGCACCGCGCGCGGCGACACGAACAACGCCCACACGAGCAGCGCCAGCAGGGGCGCGCCGATGCCGGCGACGATGTTCCACGGGAACGGCCAGCCGGTGAAGCCCCAGATCGCGAGCGTCACGAACGCGACGACACCGCACAGCACGCTGCCGATCTCGACCGCGGTCGGGCGCGGGCGCATGCCGGGGGCGAGGGGCGCCTGCGCGCTGACGTGGGGAGTGTCGGTCACCCCGCCATTTTACGCGGGCGGGGGAGGTCGGCATCCGGGATACCTCACGGGCGAGGCGTTCTCCCGGGCGCGTCGCGGGGGAAACCGGGTAGGGTGAGGGCGTCGCGACTGGCGTTGAGGTGGGGAACCACCGGGGAGCGACCGCTTGACGGTATTCGACCGCACGCCTGGGTCGGTGCGGTAACTCCGCGGACTCGCCCGAGCCTGCGGCATCCGGAACCATCGTCAAGGAGATCGCATGACCGATCCGTACTTCAACGCCCCGCTCTCGGAGGTCGACCCCGAGATCGCCCAGGTGCTCGAGCGCGAGCTCGATCGCCAGCGCGGCTATCTCGAGATGATCGCGTCCGAGAACTTCGTCCCGGTCTCGGTACTGCAGTCGCAGGGGTCGGTGCTGACCAACAAGTACGCCGAGGGCTACCCGGGTCGCCGCTACTACGGCGGCTGCGAAGAGGTCGACGTCGCCGAGGAGCTCGCGATCGAGCGCGCGAAGGCGCTGTTCGGTGCGGGTTTCGCCAACGTCCAGCCGCACTCGGGCGCCTCCGCGAACGCCGCCGTGCTGCACGCCATCGCCCGTCCCGGCGACACGCTGCTCGGCCTCGCCCTCGACCAGGGCGGCCACCTGACCCACGGCATGAAGATCAACTTCTCCGGCCGCCTGTACGACATCGTCGCGTACGGCGTCGATCCCGAGACCTCGATCATCGACATGGACGAGGTGCGTCGCCTGGCGCTCGAGCACAAGCCGAAGGTCATCATCGCGGGCTGGTCGGCGTACCCGCGCCAGCTCGACTTCGAAGCCTTCCGCGCGATCGCCGACGAGGTCGGCGCCTACCTGTGGGTCGACATGGCGCACTTCGCCGGTCTCGTCGCCGCGGGCGTCCACCCGAGCCCGATCCCGCACGCCCACGTCGTGTCCACCACGGTGCACAAGACGATCGGCGGCCCCCGCTCCGGTCTGATCCTCACCAACGACGCCGACCTGGCCAAGAAGATCAACACCGCGGTCTTCCCCGGTCAGCAGGGCGGTCCGCTCATGCACGTCATCGCCGCCAAGGCGACCGCGTTCAAGCTCGCGAAGACGCCCGAGTTCAAGGAGCGCCAGGAGCGCACGCTCCGCGGTGCGTCGATCCTCGCCGACCGCCTCACCCAGGACGACGTGAAGGCCGCAGGCATCGCGGTCCGTTCGGGCGGCACCGACGTGCACCTCGTGCTCGTGGACCTGCGGGAGGCCGAGATCGACGGCAAGCAGGCCGAAGACCTGCTGCACGAGATCCACATCACGGTCAACCGCAACGCCGTCCCCAACGACCCGCGCCCGCCGATGGTCACGTCGGGTCTGCGCATCGGCACCCCGGCCCTCGCGACCCGCGGCTTCGGCGACGCGGAGTTCACCGAGGTCGCCGACATCATCGCCCTGGCCCTGCTGCCGGGTGCCGACCTCGAGGCGCTGCGCACCCGCGTGGCCGCGCTCACGGCGGCGTTCCCGCTGTACCCCGGCCTGCAGCAGTGATCCCCGCCGGGGGCCGGCGTCGCGCGTTCCGCGGCGCCGGGCCCTGGCATCCGGTGTCCGCCGTCCTCTCGGTTCGGGCACCCCCCTCGCGAGAAACGCGATCCGCGGCGGGAAACGCCACGCCAGCGCGTTTCCTCCCGCGAATCGCGTTTCTCGGCAGACAGCACCGAGCACCGAGCACAGCGCACCGACTTACACCCAGGAAGAGGGATGCCATGACGGCGACGATTCTCGACGGCAAGGCCGCTGCCGCGGCGATCAAGGCGGAGCTCGCCGAGCGGGTCGCCGCGCTGCGTGAGCGCGGGGTCGTCCCGGGCATCGCCACCGTGCTGGTCGGCGCGGACCCCGCGTCGCAGCTCTACGTGGGGATGAAGCACAAGCAGTCCGAGGCGATCGGCATGAACTCGATCCAGGTCGAGCTGCCCGCCGAATCCACGCAGGAAGAGGTCGAGGCGGTCATCGACGGTCTCAACGCCGACCCGTCCTGCCACGGCTACATCGTGCAGCTGCCGCTGCCGAAGCACCTCGACACCGACGCGATCCTCGAGCGCATCGATCCGGCGAAGGATGCCGACGGCCTCCACCCCACGAACCTCGGGCGTCTCGTGCTCAACGTCAACGCGCCCATCACGACGCCGCTGCCGTGCACGCCGCGCGGCGTCATCGAACTGCTGCTCCGCAACGACTACGACCTGAAGGGCAAGGAGGTCGTCGTCGTCGGCCGCGGTGTCACGATCGGCCGCTCCATCGGGCTGCTGCTCACCCGGCGCGAGATCAACGCGACCGTGACCCTCACGCACACCGGCACGGTCGACCTGGCGAAGCACCTGCGTGAGGCCGATGTCATCGTCGCCGCCGCGGGCGTGAAGCACATCGTGCGCGCCGAGGACGTCAAGCCGGGTGCCGCGGTGCTCGACGTCGGTGTCACGCGCGAGGTCGACCCCGAGACCGGCAAGAACCGCGTGTACGGCGACGTGCACCCCGATGTGGCCGAGGTCGCCGGCTTCCTCTCGCCCAACCCGGGCGGTGTCGGCCCCATGACGGTGGCGCTGCTGATGACCAACGTCGTCGAGGCCGCGGAGCGCGCCGCCGGCCTGTAATCCGCGGACTCGGCGTCCCGCGCTCCGGAGAGTCGGGGCCCTCGGGACGCCGGGTCCCCGCCCGCAACGGCAACGACCGGATTCTTCCGGATCCCGGCACGACCGCGGACGGTGAACCGTCGACCCACGCCGCCTGAACAGACGAAGCGCCGTGCGCAACGGGGAGGCGGAGACCGCGGAGACGTGTCAGAGTTTGTTCATGACTGCCTCCGTGCTGAACGACCTCCTCCGCCGCGTCACCGACAGCGGCCTGCTCGACGAGCCGACGATCGACGAGGACACCGTCGTCGGTCTCGCCCACCTGGATGCCGCGGGCGTCGAGGTCGAGGTCGACCTCGACCCCGAGATCGAGGACGTCGACGACCCCGACGTCGACGCGATCGTGGCGTCGCTGTCCGACATCCTGTCGGTCAGCGAGGACCGCTGGCGTGCGATCGTGGACGAGGTCGCGACCGAGATCGAGGACGCTCTCGAGGACGACGAGATCGACAGCGAGATCGACCTGCGCACCGACCTCGAGGCCGTCGGCGTGGGGGTCTTCGCCGACGCGATCATCGTGGTCTTCGCCGGCGCGACGTCGTTCCCCGACGCGCTCGTGCACGTCCAGCTCACGCCCGAGCTCGAGGTCGAGGACATCGAGATCGTCAGCGACGACGATGAGGACGACGAGGACGACGACGAGGACTGACTCGTGACGAAGGGAGCCGGACGCGAACGTCCGGCTCCCTTCGCGTGCGGTCAGTAGCTCCCGCGCGGGGTCGGGGAGGGGCGGACGAACCGCGCGGCCAGGGCCTCGGACGCGCGCGCCAGCAGGGCGACGTCGGCTCCGACGGCGACGAAGTCCGCGCCCGCGTCGAGATACGCCTCGGCGACCGCGGGGTCGAACGCGTTCACCCCGACCGGGATGCCGGCGGCGTGGGCCGCGGCGAAGACGCGGTGCACCGCCTCGACGACATCCGGATGCGACTGCTGCCCCAGCAGGCCGAGGGACGCCGACAGGTCCGCGGGGCCGACGAAGATGGCATCCACCCCCTCGACGGCCGCGATCTCGGCCGCGGCCTCGACTCCGG
Organism: Microbacterium sp. SLBN-111; assembly: GCF_049739645.1. Classification (NCBI taxonomy): domain Bacteria; kingdom Bacillati; phylum Actinomycetota; class Actinomycetes; order Micrococcales; family Microbacteriaceae; genus Microbacterium; species Microbacterium sp. SLBN-111. The sequence goes on along the minus strand of NZ_JBMGQH010000001.1, from coordinate 403,884 downwards.
CCACGGTCTCGATCTGCACCGTCACCGACACGTGCTCGGCGGCGTCGGCGAGGTAGCCGTCGACGCGGTTCCACCGGGCGCTGCGGGCCAGGGCGCTGCCGACACCGCGGATCCCGGCGGGCGGGTAGCGCGTCGCGGCGACGGCGGCGCGGGCTTCCTCCGCCGAGCCGACCATGGGCACGATGATGTTCTGCGCGCCGATGTCGAGCACCTGCTTGATGAGCACCGGGTCGTTCCACGGCACCCGGACCACCGGGGTCACGGGGTACGCGGCCGCCGTCTGGAGCTGCGCCAGCACCGACTCGAGCGACAGTGCGCTGTGCTCCATGTCGACCAGCAGCCAGTCCAGCCCCGACCCGGCGGCGATCTCGGTCGCGACCGTGCTCCCCGTGCACACCCACATACCGGCGAGCGGACGATCGGATGCCGCGAGGGCGGCGCGGAAAGTGGGGGTCAGACGAAGCGACACGTGAGGGTTCCCATCGGTCCGAAGTCGCACGACACGTCATCGCCGCGCGACACCCACATCGGGCGCGTGAACGATCCTGCCAGGATGATCTCGCCCGCCTCCAGGCGCGCGCCGTGCTGGGCGAACTTGTTGGCCAGCCACGCGACGCCGGTCGCCGGGTGGCCGAGGACCCCCGCGGCGACGCCGGTCTCCTCGACCTCGCCGTTCCGGCTGAGGACGCCCGGCACCCACCGCAGGTCGATCTCGTCGGGGCGCTTGTGCACGTCGCCGAGCACCATCGCGCCGTAGGCGGCGTTGTCGCTGATCGTGTCGACGATCGTGCGCCCCTCCAACTCGATGTGCGAGTTGAGCACCTCCAGGGCGGGGACGGCGTAGTCGATCGCGGCGAGGGCGTCGTCGAGCGTGCAGTCAGGGCCCTCGAGCGGCGCCTTCAGCACGAACGCGAGCTCGACCTCGACGCGCACGTTCGAGAAGTGGTCCACCGGGATCTCGTCGCCGGAGCGATACACGGTGTCGTCGAACATGACGCCGTAGTCGGGTTCGGTGATCCCCGTCGCCTGCTGCATCGCCCTCGACGTCAGGCCGATCTTCCGCCCGACGAGCGTGCGACCGGCGGCGACCTGCGTATCGCGCCAGCGGCCCTGGATCGCGTAGGAGTCCTCGACCGTGGCATCCGGGTACCGCGCGGTGATCCGCGGGATGACCGCGTGCGTGCGGTCGGCCTCGGCGAGTTCGGCGGCGATGTCGTCGATCTGTTCGTCGGTGAGCATGGGTTCCTTCCGAAGCGTCGCGTCGGGCGCGTTGCCGGTGCCGGTGGGGCGTGTCCCACTTTGTGCCGTTTCGGGGCTCGTCTGCTGCACGAAGTGGGACATGCCTGGGTGGGAGGGAGGGTTTACAGCTGGTTGCCGAGCTTGAACTCGGGACCGGATGCCTCGGGGGCGCGGGTGTACGAGAAGCCGTCGGCGCCGATCGTCACGGCCATCTCGCTCGAGTCCGTACGGGCACGGACCGGCTGCGGGATGCCGTCGAGGTCGAGCACGAGCGAACCGTCGGTGTACCACGACGGGACGACGGGGTTGCCCCACCAGTCGCGGCGCTGGTTGTCGTGGACGTCCCACGTGATGACGGGGTTGTCGGGGTCGCCGGTGTAGTAGTCCTGCGTGTACACCTCGACGCGGTGCCCGTCGGGGTCGCGCAGGTACAGGTAGAACGCGTTCGAGACGCCGTGCCGGCCGGGGCCGCGCTCGATGGCATCCGATCGGCGGAGGGCGCCGAGCTTGTCGCAGATCGCCAGGATGTTGTGCTTCTCGTGAGTAGCGAAGCACACGTGATGCATGCGGGGCCCGTCGCCGCCGGTCATCGCGGTGTCGTGCACGGTGGGCTTGCGGCGCATCCACGCGGCGTACACGGTGCCCTCCTCGTCCTGGATGTCCTCGGTGACGCGGAAGCCCAGCGCCTGCATGAAGCTCACCGCGCGAGGGACGTCCGGCGTGATCTGGTTGAAGTGGTCGAGGCGCACGAGCTCGCCGGGAGAGTGCAGGTCGTACCGCCACGACAGGCGCTCCTGGTGCTCGGTGTCGAAGAAGAACTCGTACGGGAACCCGAGGGGGTCGACCACGCGTACCGAGTCCCCGATGCCCTTGGTGAAGCCGTTCGGTGCGCGGCGGACGTCGCAGCCGAGTTCCTCGTAGAACGCGACCGCCTTGTCGAGGTCTTCCGTCGACCGGACGCGGTACGAGAACGCGGCCACGGCGGCGACCTCGCCGCGACGCAACACGAGGTTGTGGTGGATGAACTCCTCGGTCGATCGGAGGTAGATCGCCTCGTCGTCCTCCTCCGTCACGTGCAGCCCGAGCACGTCGACGTAGAACTCGCGGGATGCCGCGAGGTCGGTGACGACGAGCTCCATGTACGCGCAGCGGAGGATGTCGGGCGCGGGGGAGGCGGGCGCCGGAATCGGATTGTCCGCCCGGATCGGCGCCTCCTGCGACACGAAGAACCCCGAGGAGGTGCGGGTCATCTGGCTGCGGTCGGTCATCTCAGGCTCCCTTGCCGAAGGTGGGGTTGTGGGCGGGACCGAGCGTGATGTGCACGGCCTGCTGGTCGGTGTAGAAGTCGATCGAGCGGTATCCGCCCTCGTGGCCGAGGCCGGACGCCTTCACGCCGCCGAACGGGGTGCGGAGGTCGCGGACGTTGTTGCTGTTCAGCCACACCATGCCGGCCTCGACGTTCTGCGCGAACAGGTGCGCGCGCTTCAGGTCGTTGGTCCAGACGTAGGCGGCGAGGCCGTACTTCGTGTCGTTCGCCAGGGCCAGGGCCTCTTCGTCGGTGTCGAAGGGCGTGATGGCGACGACCGGGCCGAAGATCTCCTCCTGGAAGATGCGGGCGTCGGGCGCGACGTCGGCGAACACCGTGGGACGGACGAAGTTCCCCTCCGGGAAGTCGTCGGGGCGGCCGCCGCCGGCGACGAGGCGCCCCTCGGTCTTGCCGAGCTCGACGTACGACATGACCTTCGCGTAGTGCTCGGGGTGCACGAGAGCCCCGACCTCGGTCGCGGGGTCGTCGGGGTATCCGACCTTCACCCGGTCGGCCTGCGCGGCGTACCGCTCCACGAACTCGTCGTACACGGCCCGCTGCACGAGGATGCGGCTCCCCGCGGTGCAGCGCTCGCCGTTGAGCGAGAAGACGCCGAAGATGGTGGCGTCGATCGCGGCATCCAGGTCGGCGTCCGCGAAGACGATCGCCGGGCTCTTGCCGCCGAGCTCCATCGACAGGCCCTTCAGGAACGGGGCGGCGTTGGCGAAGATGATCTGCCCGGTGCGGCTCTCGCCGGTGAACGAGATGAGCGGCACGTCGGGGTGCTTCACGAGCGCGTCGCCGGCGTCCTCGCCGAGACCGTTGACGAGGTTGAACACGCCCTCCGGCAGCCCCGCCTCCTCGAAGATCGCGGCCCACAGGGATGCCGACAGCGGCGTGAACTCGGCGGGCTTCAGCACGACCGTGTTGCCCGTGGCGAGCGCAGGGGCGAGCTTCCACGACTCGAGCATGAACGGCGTGTTCCACGGCGTGATGAGTCCGGCCACGCCGATCGGCTTGCGGTTGACGTAATTGAGCTGGCGTCCCGGCACCTTGAAGGCGTCGTCGGTCTGCGCCACGATCAGGTCGGCGAAGAACCGGAAGTTCTCGGCCGCGCGGCGGGCCTGCCCGAGGGCCTGCGTGATCGGCAGGCCCGAGTCGAAGGACTCCAGCTCCGCCAGTCGCGCGTCGCGCGACTCGACGAGGTCGGCGATGCGGTGCAGCACGCGCGAGCGTTCGCGGGGCAGCATGCGCGGCCACGGACCCTCGGTGAACGCCGCGCGGGCGGCGGCGACGGCGGCGTCGATGTCGGCCTTCTTGCCGGCCGCGGCGCGGACGTAGGTCTCGTTCGTCACGGGGTCGAGCACGTCGAACTCGTCGCCGTCGATCGAGTCGACGAACGCGCCGCCGATGTAGTGCTGGATGCGCGCGGGCAGGTCTGCCGGGGTGCGGCGGGTCATGGGTGCTCCTTCGATGGAGGGGAGGGATGCCGGTGGCATCCGGTTCAGAAAGCCGGAAGGCCGAGCGACTCGTCGGGGTGCTCGTGGATGAGATAGGCGTCGAGGGTCGCGGACCGGTGTCGCCGGGCCGTCTTCTCGATCTCGGCGAGCGGGGCGCCGTTCTCGATCAGGACGAGGATGTTCTCGTGCTCGCGCACCGACTCGGCGGCGCGACCGGGCACGAAGCTGAAAGTGGAGTCGCGCAGGTGCCCCAGGCGCGCCCATTCCGCGCGGACGAGGTCGAGCATGCGCGGATTCGCGCACTTCTCGAACAGGGTCGCGTGGAACTCCTGGTTCAGCGCGGTGAAGGCCCGCGGGTCGAAGTGGTCGAGCGTCTCGACCATCAGCTCGTTGATGCGTCGCGCGTGGCGGACGTCCTCGGTCGTGAGGGCGCGCGCCGACAGCGCGGTGGCCGCGCCCTCGAGGATGCTCAGCGACTGCATGCTGAACCGGTACTGCGAGTCGTCGACCATCGACACGCGCGCGCCGACGTTGCGTTCGAACGTCACGAGCCCCTCGGCCTCGAGCTGGCGGATCGCCTCGCGCACCGGAACGACGCTCATGTCGAGGTCACCCGCGATCGTGCCGAGCACGAGCCGGTAGCCGGGGGTGAACTCCTGGGCCGCGATCCGCTCCTTGATCCAGTGGTACGCCTGCTGCGACTTGCTCTGCGCGTTCGCCGCGGTCGTGCTCGCCGGGGTCGTGGCGGCGGGGGTCATGGCATCCATTAGGCGTTCCTCTCGGCTTCGTAGCGCGCACGCCAGGCGGCGTTCATCGGGAAGAGTCCGTCGACGGGGTGACCGGATGCCACCTGGCGGGCGACCCACGCGTCCTCTTCTTCTTGCGCGAGGGCGGCGTCGGCGACCTCCTCGGCGAGGTTCGGCGGGATCACGATGACGCCGTCCCCGTCGCCGACCAGGATGTCGCCGGGTTCGACCGTGGTGCCGCCGCAGCCGATCGCGACGTCGGTCTCCCACGGCACGTGCCGACGGCCGAGGACGGCGGGGTGGGCGCCGGCGGAGAACACCGGGATGCCGACCGCCGCCACCGCTTCGGCATCCCGGACGCCGCCGTCGGTGACGATCGCCGCCGCACCGCGCGCGTGGGCGCGGAGCGCGAGGATGTCGCCGAGCGTTCCGGACCCGGTCTCGCCGCGCGCCTCGATGACGATGACCTCGCCCGTGCCGACCGCGTCGAACGCGCGCTTCTGGGCGTTGTAGCCGCCGCCGCGCGCGGCGAACAGGTCTTCGCGGTGGGGGAGGAAGCGGAGCGTCCGCGCGGTGCCGACGAACCGACTGCCGGGGGTCAGAGCGTGCACGCCGTCGATCGTGACGTCGTCGAGCCCGCTCTTGCGCAACTGCGCGCTGAGTCCCGCGACCGGAACGCGTTCGAGCTTCGCGCGGAGTTCGGGCGTGAGGGCGGGGGCCGGCGCCAGGCCCGCCGCCTCGGCGGAACCCCACGCCTCAAGCCGCTGCGTGTCGTCGACCGCGGGGAGGGAGCCGAGGGCGGCGTCGAAGGGTCGTGTGCCCTGGGTCACGGTCGTGCGGAGCCGGCCGGTCGACTGGGTCCCGGCCTCCACCTGCACCTCGACGACGTCGCCCGGCACGACCACGCTCGACCCCGCGGGCGTGCCCATGAGGATCACGTCACCGCTCTCGAGCGTGAAGTGCTGCGACAGGTCGGCGACGATCTGCGCGAGGGGGAAGAGGAGGCCCGCGGTGGAGTCGTCCTGCACCAGCTCGCCGTTGACCCACGTCCGCAGGCGCACCGCGGCCGGGTCGACCGAGCGCGCGTCCAGCAGCGCGGGGCCGAGAGGCGTGTAGCCGTCGCCGCCCTTGGATCGGACGTTCGAGCCCTTGTCGTTCGCGCGGAGATCGTAGAGCCCGAAGTCGTTCGCGGCGGTGAGGGATGCCACGTGCCTCCAGGCGTCGTCGGGGCCCACCCATCGCGCGGGCTCGCCGATGACGAGCGCGATCTCGCCCTCGAACGCGAGCAGCTCGGTGCCGGCGGGCCGCTCGATCTCGGCGCCCGAGGGGGCGAGCGAGCTGGACGGCTTGAAGAAGTACGAGGGCGCGGCGGGCCGGCGACCGCGCTGGTCGGCGCGCGAGGAGTACGAGAGGTGGACCGCGACGATCTTTCCCGGCCGGGCGCCCAGGACGGCGAAGCGGGGGTCGGTGGTGGTCATGAAGCTCCCTTGCGTCGTATTCGAAATCGTATATGATCCAGAAACGCTCCCGCAACTCGCACCGTCGGCGTCGACGGCGAAGCGGTGAGTCGACGACGACGTCACGAAGGAGTCCCCATGTCTCGCCCCTCATCCCCGGGCTTCACGCCCACCGGCACGATCTCGACGACCGGCGACCGGCGCCGCGTCGTCTTCGCCACCGTGGTCGGCACCACCGTCGAGTGGTACGACTTCTTCCTCTACGCCTCGGCGGCGGGCCTGGTGTTCGGCCAGCTGTTCTTCGCCCCTGCGGGTCAGGGGATCGCCCAGATCCTGTCCTTCTTGACGGTGGGTCTGAGCTTCCTGTTCCGCCCGCTCGGCGCGTTCCTGGCCGGGCACCTGGGTGACAAGTACGGCCGCCGGGTCGTGCTCATGCTGACGCTGATCCTCATGGGGGCCTCGACCACGCTCATCGGCGTGCTGCCTACGTACGAGGTCATCGGCGTCGCCGCCCCGGTGCTGCTGATCCTGCTGCGCGTGCTGCAGGGTATCTCTGCCGGTGGAGAGTGGGGCGGTGCCGTGCTCATGGCCGTCGAGCACGCGCCCAAGACCAAGCGGAGCCTGTTCGGTGCCTCGCCGCAGCTCGGCGTCCCGCTCGGCCTGCTGCTCGCGAGCGGCATGCTCGCGCTCATGGCGTTGATCGCTCCCGGCGACGCGTTCCTCGCGTGGGGTTGGCGCGTGCCGTTCCTGCTGTCGTTCGTGCTGATCCTCGTGGGCTACTACGTGCGCAAGAAGGTCGAGGAGAGCCCCGTGTTCCTCGAGCTCGCCGAGCGCAAGGAGAAGACCCGGATGCCGATCGTGCAGCTGTTCCGCAAGCACGCGCTGCTCGTGCTCGTCGCCGCGCTCGTGTTCGCCGGCAACAACGCCGTCGGCTACATGACCACGGGCGGCTACATCCAGCGGTACGCGACCAACCCGAACGGTCCGATCGGTCTCGCGACCGCCGACGTGCTCGGCGCGGTGACCCTCTCGGCGGTGTCGTGGCTCGTGTTCACGTGGCTCGGCGGGTGGATCGGCGACAAGATCGGCCGCCGCAACACGTACCTCCTGGGCTGGGCCGCCCAGCTCGTCGGCGTCTTCCTGCTGTTCCCGCTCGTGAACACCGGCAGCATCGGTCTGCTGACCCTCGCGCTCGTCGTCCTCACGGTCGGTCTCGGCCTCACCTACGGTCCGCAGGCGGCGCTGTACGCCGAGCTGTTCCCGGCATCCATCCGCTTCTCCGGGGTCTCGATCTCGTACGCGATCGGGGCGATCCTGGGCGGAGCGTTCGCCCCGACGATCGCGGAGGCGCTCGTCAAGGCCACGGGCACGACGATGTCGGTCACCTGGTACCTCGCGGGGATGACGGTGGTCGGTCTGCTCGCGACGCTCGTGCTGCGCGATCGCAGTGGCATCCCGCTGGGTCCGGACCACGAGGCGGAGCAGGAGCAGAGCCCGATCCGCGGCCTCGCGAAGGTCTGAGGCCTGTGCACCGGCCCCGCCGCACCTGCGCGGCGGGGCCTTTGCGTTTCGTGCGCGGCGGGGCCTTGCGTCGTGCGGGGCGACCCTCGTCCCACTTCTGACAGATCATGTCCCAGAACGTGCCGCTCAGGCGGCCCCGCGACAGCAAAAAGTGGGACGAGGGTCGTCAGGCTCCGTCACTGCGCGGCGATCTCCTCCCAGAACGGCGCCACGACCGCCGCGCTCACTCGCAGGTCCAGGAGCAGGAACGGCCGATCCTCGGCATCGCGGGAGGCCCAGGATGCCAGGGCCTCGAGGTCGTCGGCATCCCGGACGACCACGCCCTCCGCGCCGAGGCCGCGCGCGACGGCGGCGAAGTCGACCTCGGGGATGAGCATCGGGTCGGGGTGCAGTCCCTTCTTGCCGTAGTTGAGGACCTCGGCTCCGTACTGCGCGTCGTTCCACACGACGGCGACGCCGCGGCCGCGCGCGACGCGGATCGCGGTCTCCAGGTCGGCGATCGCCATGAGACCGCCGCCGTCGCCCGTGGTCAGCACGATCGTCGACTCCGGCCGGGCGACGGCTGCTCCGGGCACGCTGGGGAAGCCCAGGCCGATCGACTGGTACGCGGTGCCGACCATGAGGTTGCGGTCGGGGGAGGCCACGGGCCAGTACATGTTCGACCAGCCGAGGAAGTGTCCGCCGTCCGACACCACGACGCGATCCTCGGGGAGGAGCTCGGCGATGCGCGCCGCCGCCGTGCGGGGGTCGAGTCGTCCGTCCGGTCCGACGCCCTCGCCGGGCGCCTGCCGACGGGCGGCCTCGAGATCGAGCCCGGAACCCCACGTCGAGGGCGCGGAGCCGCGGGCGCGCAGGCGCCGCACGATCTCGCCGGCCACCTCGGCCGCGTCGCCGCGGACGTACCCACCGACATGCGGGTGGGTCGCGGTGGGGGAGAGGTCGACCTGGAACACCCGCGTGCCCGGTGCGAACAGTTCGCCGAATCGCATCGTGAACTGATTGAGTCGGGCGCCGAAGACGACGGCGACATCGGCGTCCCGCACGAGCCGCATCGCGCCCGGAGCGCCGAAACCGCCGGCGACGCCGAGGTCGCGCTCGCCGTCGGGGAACAGCCCGCGGCCGAGCGCCGTGGTGGTCGTGAGGGCCACCGGTCAGGGCCGCGAGTTCCCCCAGCGCGGGTCCGGCCCCGGCGAGCCAGGCACCGCGCCCGCCGAGCAGCAGCGGACGTTCGGCGGTCGCCAGGGCGTCGACGATCGTGTCGATCACGCCGTCCGCGTAGGGGCCGAGGGGCGGGTGCTCCGGCGTGATCCGCGGGGCCGCGGCATCCGTCACCGGTCCCGCTTCGCGCGTCGCGACGTCGTACGGGATGCCGAGGACCACCGGCAGCCGGTACGTGAGGGCGTGCTCGATCGCGATGACGACGGTGGCGGCGGCGTCGCGATGCCCGACGGTGTAGGTGCGCGCGCCGACTCCGGCCGCGAGCGCGATCTGGTCGACGCCCCACGGCCGCGGGCCCGAGGTGGGCTCGTCGCCGACGATGAGGACGAGCGGAGTCCGGGCCTGCACGGCTTCGGCGAGGGCGGTGAGCGTGTTCGTGAACCCGGCGCCGTAGGTGGCGGTGGCGGCGGCGAGGCGCCCGCTCGCGCGGTAGTGCGCGTCGGCGGCGACGACCCCGGCTGCTTCGTGCCGGACGGCGACGAAGCCGGACGCCGTGTCGCGACCGAGGGCGTCGAGGAAGTAGGCGTTGCCGTTGCCCATGACCCCGAAGACGGTGTCGATGTGGCGGGCGAGGGTGTGCGCGACGTGCGCGGAGACGGTGGGCATGGCGAAGCGAGCCTTTCGAGACGGACGGAATGGATGCCGTATGTGTCTCGCGCTCGTCGTGCGCTACGTGCCCCTTTTTCGAGCAGCGACGCACGACCCCGTGCGCCTGACGGGATCGAGTATAGGTCGGCGTCAGCGCGGCGGTGCCGCCAGCGCCTTCAGCACGGTCTCGACGATGAGGCGCTGACCCACGAGGGTCGGGTGGACGCCGTCGGGCAGCAGCCATCCGACGGGGGCGTCGCGGAGGCTGGTGTGGACGTCGACCACGTGACCCGGATGTGCCCGGACGGCGTCGGCGATCTCGGCCACGTCGGCTTCGCGCCATGTGATCCGCTCGTCGCGGAAGGGCGCCCACGCGTCGGCGTCGCTTTCGACGACCGGCGGCGGGGTGAGGCAGACGTATTCGGCATCCGTCTCCGTCGCGATGAGTTCGGCGAGCAGCCGGAGATTGCGGCGGGTCTCGTCGATCGACTGCATGCGTGCGCCGATGCGCCCGTGGCGGCGCGCGTCGTTCGTTCCCAGCATCTGGATCACCCACGTGGGACGTTCGGCGGCGATGCGATCGATGCGCGCGAGAGCCTCCTGTGTCGTATTGCCCGTGATGCCCGCGTTGATCACGCGGATCCCGTCGGCCGGACGGTGACGGTCGAGATACGCCTGCAGGTGGAACGCCCAGGACAGGGAATCGTCGGTGATCGAGTCTCCGAGCGCCAGGATCCGGTCTCCCGCCGCGAAGGGGAGGCTGGAGGCGAAGCGTGCGTCGATGAGCGCCGCCGACCGCTCGACGTCGGCCGCGAAGGCGCTCTCGTAGGCGGCGAGAACGGACGCGTTGATTCCCGCCAGCGCGGCCGCGAAGGGCGCCGCGCCTTCCGCATCGACTCCCGCGCGCTGGACGAAGGGCTGACGGGCGGGGTGCACGAACCGGGCCGACACCCTGTTCGGGTCGGCGAACTCCTCGAGCGCCTCGGGGGTGTGCCGGGGCGGTGACACGGTCATGAGCGGTCCTTCCGTGATCGGTTCGAGGGCGGCGGTCACGCCGAGCGCACCGCGAAGCGGCGCTTGCGACGCAGGTGGTCGACGGCGACGGCGGTGACGAGGATGACGCCCGTCGCGACGTTCTGCCACTGCGGGTTCGTGTTCGTCAGGGCCAGGGAGTTGTTGATCACGGCGAACAACAGCGCTCCCAGTGCGGTGCCGGTGATCGTGCCGACGCCGCCGAACAGGCTGGTCCCCCCGATGATGACCGCCGCCAGCACCTGGAAGGCGAACCCGGTGCCGCCGGCGCCGGGATCGGCCGTTGCGACGCGGGAGGCCAGCAGCACCCCGCACAGGCCGGCGACGACGGCGCTGATCACGTAGAGCGAGATGTTCATGCGGGATGCGCGGATGCCGTTGGCCCGTGCCGCGGTGGCGCTGCCGCCGAACGCGCGGATGTTGTAGCCGAAGACCGTGTGCTGCAGGACGACGTGCGCGAGCACACCGATCGCCACCGCGTAGAAGACCAGGAGCGGGATGCCGAAGAGGTTCAGCTGCGCGAGGTCGGTGAACCCGGTGGGGAAGCCGAATCGGGGAACGCCGCCGGTGGTGACGACGACCACGCCGCTCGCGGCGAAGAGCATGCCCAGCGTGGCGATGAAGGGAGGAACCCCCACCCAGGTGATGAGCGCGGCGTTGACCAGACCCAGGACGCCGCACACCAGTAGGGCGAGGAGGATCGCCAGCGGCCAGGGCACGCCCGCGTTCATCGCGATCCCCGCGGACACTCCGCCCACGGCGAAGAGCGAACCGATCGAGAGGTCGAGGCCGCCACCGACGAGGACGAGCGTGGCGGCGCTGGCCCCGATGAAATACAGCGCGCTGGAGCGCAGGATCTCCACGATGTTCGCCGGCGCGAGCGCCTGGGGATTCGCCGACTGCGCGATCAGGATGAGGAGGACGATGATGACGATCAAGCCCAGCTGCGGGGCGGCGGCGATGCGTCGAAGGACGTTCTTCACGGGTGGTTCGCTCTCTCCAGGCGGGGCCCGGCGTTGGCCGGGCCCCGCGGTCGATCACTGGGCGGGCAGGTTGGACTTGTCGTAGAAGGTGCTGGTCGTGGCGATGAAGTCCGGGAGGGTCTTCCCCTCGGAGAGGTCCTTGACCGCCTGAACGGACTTGGTGCCCGCCTCGCACCACCCCTGTTCGCCCACGCCGAGGAGCGTGCCGTCCTCGATCGCCGCGCGGTGATCGGCGGTGAGGTCGTTCGCGACGACCTGGACCTTTCCGGTCAGTCCGCGCTCCTTGACCGCGGTGATCGCCGCGGCGACGGAGGTGCCCTCGATCGGGAACAGCGCCGTGATCTCGGGGTGGGCCGTGAGCATGTTGCTGAAGAGCTCGGGGGCCTTCGTCGGGTCGCCGTTGGTGTAGTCGCTGGCGACGACGCTCATGTCGGGGAAGTTCTTCTTGGCGTCTTCGGTGAAGCCCTCGATCTCCTGCACGTGGGGGGTCGTGCTCGCCGATCCCGACAGGATGCCGACCTTGGCCGACGGGTTCGTCTTGCCCAGCCCCTCGGCGATCAGGGCGCCGAGTTGCTTGGCATCCGTCCCGACCTGCGTCTGCTGACCGGTGCTCGGGTCTCCGGCGTTCTGCGCGACCACGTAGATCCCGGCGCTGCGCGCCTGCTGGATCACGGGCGTGAAGAGCTCGGGGATCGTGGGGAACACGACGAGCGCGTCCGTGCCGTTGGCGATGGCCTGCGAGATGAGGTCGATGGCGCCCTGGTTGTCGACGGCGCTGCCCGAGGTGCCGACCTCCACCGGAGTCCAGCCGTTCGCCTTCGCGGCGTCTTCGAAGCACCGGCCGACGTCGTCGAATGCCGGGTAGAAGGGGGCGGGGTTGACGTACGTGATGGTCTTGACCTCGCGCAACGCGCCCGACGCGTCCGGCGAGGCGGCGATGGAACCGCCGGAGAGCGCGCCGCAGCCGGTGAGGGCGGCGGCGAGGGCGGAGGCGGTCAAGACCGCGGCGGAGGCGCGGCGTACGGGGGTGGAGAACATGCGAGGACCTCTCTGTCGTTCGTATGAGGCGGCGAGGGGAGTCGCCGCCGTTTCGGGTGTTCGGGAGTGCGTCAGGGAGTGGTGCCTGCCGGTGCGGCGGGCGTTTCGTCACCGGTGACGGCGCCGGTGATGAGGCCGATGATCTCGTCGCGCGAGGTGTGGGTCCGTTCGCGGACTCCGGCCACGCGCCCGAGTCGCATGACCTGGATGCGATCGGCGAGATCGAACACGAGGGACATGTCGTGGCTGACGATGATGACGGTGTTGCCGCGATCGCGCAGGGTGCGGATCATGTCCGCGGCCTGCGCCGTCTCGCGAACGCCCAGGGCGGCGGTGGGTTCGTCGAGCAGCACGATCCGGCCGCCCGTGCGCATGGCGCGCGCGATCGCGACGATCTGTCGTTGCCCGCCCGAGAGCATCCCGATCTCGGTCCGCACCGAGGCGACGGAGACGCCGAGCTCGTCGAGGAAGGCCCGCGTCTGGCGTTCCATCGCACGGCGGCGGACGAACGGACCCCGACGGGGATACTGCCCGATGAACATGTTGGTGGCGACGTCGAGCACCTCCACGAGGGCGAGGTCCTGGAAGACGGTGGCGACGCCGGCGGCGCGCGCCGCAGCCGGATTCGCGAAGACCTGATCTCTCCCGTCGACGCGCACGGTTCCCTCGTCGGGTCGATACACGCCGCTGATGGTGCGGATGAGACTGGACTTCCCCGCGCCGTTGTCGCCGACGACGGCCAGGATCTGACCGGCGTAGGCGGCCAGGTGCACGTCGCTCAGGGCGGCGACATGGCCGAAGCGCTTGGTGATGCCGCGCAGCTCGAGGCTCGGCGGAAGCGTGGTCATTCGGGCCTCCCGGATGATCGATGACACGTCGGTGTGCCACCGGCGAGACGGGTGTTCCGTCGGGGCGAGGCTCAGTAAATCCTTCACCGGGAGAACATGTCAAGCAAAGATTTGGACACATTCGTGCTCGGGTCTTCATTTGGTGAAGTTTTCCGCTGGCGTGCCGCCGACTCTGCCGTTATGTTTCCGTCATGAGAACCTTCGCCGACGTCGCCGGAGACGATGCGGCCAGTACCAGGTATCGCGTCCTCGCCGCGGTGCGCGACCACGGGCCGCTCAGTCGGGCCGACCTCGCGCGCGCCACCGGCCTCGCCGCCTCGACGATCACCGCGGTGACCAAGACGCTCGCCTCGGAAGGAGTGCTGAGCGAGGCGGAAGAACTCGCTGAGCAGTCGGTGCGCACGGGCCCGCGGGGTCGCGGGCTCGCCATCGACCCGTCCTTGGCCTCGGTGGCCGGTGTCGACTTCGGGTTCCGTACCGTCCGGGTGGCCATCTGCGATCTGCATGCCCGCGTCCTCGTGACGCGTGAGAGCCGGCTCGCCGAGCGCTACTCCAGCGACGAGGGACTCACGGTGGCCGCGCGGCTCTACCGTGAGGCGTCTGCTGCCCTGCCCGCGGGGCAGGGGGAGGTGGTCACCGTGGGGGTGGCCCTTCCCGGTCCGATCGATTCCGGCGGCCAGCGGGTCATCGGCTCCTCGGTCCTGCCCGGCTGGGCCGAGACCACCGGCGTCGAGCTGACCGAGACATTCGGCGTGCACACCGTCATCGAGAACGACGCGAATCTCGCGGCGCTCGGTGAGCACACGTTCGGGGCGGGTCGTGACGTGGCGGACTCGCTGACCGTGAAGTTCCACAGCGGGATCGGCGCGGGACTCATCGTGCGCGACCGCCTCATCGGCGGAGCGGGATCGGGGGAGATCGGGCACTTCGCCGTCGCCGCCGAGGGGGCGGTCTGCCGCTGCGGGAAGCGCGGATGCCTCGACACGTTCGCCTCGATACCCGCTCTGCTGGCCGCGGTGGCCGGAGGGAACGAGGCGGTCGAGCTCGGCGACGTCCTGCGGGCCACGCAGGCCGGGGACGCCCGCACGACCCGCATCGTCGGCGACGCGGCCGAACTCGTCGGGGACGCTGCCTCGCGCGCGTGCCTGCTCTTCGCGCCACAGCGCGTGATCGTCGTCGGCGCGATGGCCGATGCCGGCGATGCGGTACTCGAGCCGTTCGCGCGGGCCCTGCGGCGGGGGCTCCTCCCCGAGGCGGCGACTCCGCCCGAGATCGTGCGCGGTGCCCTCGCCGAGCGCTCGACCGTCATGGGTGCCGTGGCGCTGGCGCTCACCGCCTCGGGATGGTTGGCCGCGGGCGGCTGAACCGACGGGTGACGGCGAGAAGCCCGCGCTGTATTATCAAGCGATAACACCGCCTCCCCCGGAAGAATCGCGGATGCCGATCCCCCGACGACCTCCCGCGCGCGATGCCGAGTTGCTCGCGGCATCCGTCCGCGCGTTCGCCGCGCGGGGCTACTTCGGCACCTCGACCGCGCAGGTCGCCGCCGAGATGGGAGTGTCGCAGCCCTACGTGATCCGCACGTTCGGTTCCAAGCTCGAGCTGTTCGTGCGCACGCACGCGTTCGCCGCCGCCGCGATCGTCGAGGCGTTCAGTGCTGCGGTCGCGGACGGTTTCGACGGTGACCGGCTGGGTTCGGCCTACCGGCAGCTGGTGCTGTCGAACCCCGCGGCCCTGTTGGTGTGGGCTCACGCCTTCTCGGCGGCGACGGCCGAGCCGGTGATCGGGGCGGAGTCCCGGCGCCAGTTCGACGACGTCTACCGGACCCTGCGCGCCACCGGCGCGTCCGACGCCGAGCTGTGGGCGTTCATGGGTCGCGGAATGCTCATCAACAACCTGCTTCTCATGCAGGCTCCGCGCTTCGCGGATGACTACGACTTCGCGCCGCTCGTCGACCTCGTGTTCGGCGGTCGACCCGCGGCATCCCCCCATCCGGCGCCGCTGGCGCCCCCGCCCCCCCCATCAGGAGTGACATGAGCGATCTCGTCCCGTTCACCGACAACTTCACCGACCTGTCGAACACCGACGGCTACCAGTTCGAGTTCCGCTGCGAACGCTGCGGCAACGGCTACCGGTCCGCCTTCCGGGCCGACCCGCGGGCCGCCGGTCAGCGCCTCGCGCGCGGCATCGGCAACCTCTTCGGCGGCCAGCTGTCGCAGTTCACGTCGATGGCGGACCGTCTCCTCGACCGTGGGACGAATTCGCCGGCGAAGGACCAGGCGTTGCGGGCCGCGACGGCCGAGATCGCGCCCAAGTTCCACCAGTGCCGGGCGTGCAGCGACTGGGTCTGCGACGACGTGTGCTGGAACGACGGTGTCGGGCAGTGCGTGCGCTGCTCGCCCATCGCGGTCGAGGAACTCGCGCAGCTGCAGGCCGAGGCGCGGCGCCGCCAGGTGCAGGAGCGGCTCGAGACGATCGACCTCGTCGGCGGCACGGATCTGAAGACGCAGGCGCGCCCGCGCTGCGGCGCATGCGGCGCGCAGTCGCAGGGTGGCAAGTTCTGCGGGGAGTGCGGGTCGCCGCTCGTGGTCGTCGCGACCTGCACCGGCTGCGGTTCCGAGAACCCGTCGGGCGCGCGCTTCTGCTCCTCGTGCGGAACGGGCCTCGCCACCTGACCCCGGGCTAGAACGCCACGCTCACGGCGTCCGCGGCCGTCGCCA
This sequence comes from Microbacterium sp. SLBN-111, assembly GCF_049739645.1. Taxonomy (NCBI): domain Bacteria; kingdom Bacillati; phylum Actinomycetota; class Actinomycetes; order Micrococcales; family Microbacteriaceae; genus Microbacterium; species Microbacterium sp. SLBN-111. The sequence goes on along the minus strand of NZ_JBMGQH010000001.1, from coordinate 387,728 downwards.
GGCGCGCGGCGATCGCCGTGTCGTCGAGGTCGGTCGCGACGTACACGGCGGCGACCGAGGCGGGCTGGCGCCCGTGCACGCTCAGGGGCACGGCCACCGCGCGGAGCGACGGAACGACTTCGTCGTGGCTCGTCGCCCATCCGCGCTCCGCCGTTTCGGCGATCTCGGCGGCGAGCCGGGCGTCGACGGTGTCGGGCCAGCGGCGCGGCGGCAGCTGGGCGAGGATCGCCCGGCCGGGTGCGCCCCGGGTGACGGGATGCCGTGCGCCCGGCCGCTGCGCCACGGCGGTGACCGAGTGCCGCGGTTCGACGCTGGTGAGCGTGACGCACTCGTCGTGGTCGAGCACGACGAGGAAGCACGTCATGCCGAGGTCGTTCGCTGCCGCGGTCAGCTCGGGGAGGGCTTCCGCCTGCAGGTCGGCGGCCACGCCGGCGGCCAGCGCGGCGAGGCCGGTTCCCAGGCGCACCGCGCCCGCGGCATCCCTCGTCACGAGCCCGTGGTCTTCGAGGGTCCGCAGCAGTCGGTACGCGACCGAGCGGTGCAGGCCGACGCGGCCGGCGAGATCGTCGATCGACAGGGGAGCGCGCGCGTCGGCGAGCTCTTCGAGCAACCGGATGCCACGGCTCAACGTCTGCGATGCGGGCGACGCATCTTGCCGTGCGGGCATGGGCGGGCTAGCCTCTCGTTCGATAGAAGAACGGTGTGTTCGAATATAGAACACGCGCGTTCGGATTCGCAAGCGCCGCGCCGTCGCGGTGACCCCGACATCGACGTCAGGAGAACCATGCAGTTCCACCACCACGGCTACGTCTCCGGCGACCCGCGCATCCAGCCCGCCGCGGGCACGGGCATCGACCGACCGACCGCGCTGCCCGACGAGGTGGACGTGCTCATCGTCGGGTCCGGACCCGCCGGGATGCTCCTCGCCGCGCAGATGTCGCAGTTCCCGCAGGTCACGACGCGCCTCATCGAGAAGCGCGACGGACGCCTCGTGCTCGGCCAGGCCGATGGCATCCAGCCCCGCAGCGTCGAGACGTTCCAGGCCTTCGGCTTCGCCGACCGCATCACCGCCGAGGCGTACAACATCGGGTGGATGAACTTCTGGGCGCCCGACCCCGCCGCGCCGGATCGCATCGTCCGCACGACGCGCACCGAGGACTACGCGCTCAAGATCAGCGAGTTCCCGCACCTCATCGTCAACCAGGCGCGGGTGCTGGACTACTTCGCCGAGGCGGCCGCGCACGGACCGGCGCGCATCGTGCCGGACTACGGCGTGGAGTTCCTGGGGCTCACGGTCGGCGACGACGACGTCGAGGTGCGCGTACGCACGGTCGAGGGCGAGCGCACGATCCGGGCGAGATACGTCGTCGGCTGCGACGGGGCCCGCAGCGGGGTGCGCCAGGCGATCGGGCGCACGCACGTCGGCGCCGCCGCGCAGCACGCGTGGGGCGTGATGGACGTGCTGGTGGAGACGGACTTCCCCGACTGGCGCATCAAGTGCGCGATCACCGCCGCCGCCGGGAACATCCTGCACATCCCGCGCGAGGGCGGGTACCTCAGCCGGATGTACATCGACTTGGGCGAGGTCGCCGCCGACGACGACCACCGCGTCCGGCAGACGCCGATCGAGGAGATCATCCGTCTCGCGAACGAGATCCTGCACCCCTACTCGATCGACGTGAAGCAGGTCGCCTGGCACAGCGTGTACGAGGTGGGTCACCGCGTGACCGACCAGTTCGTCGACGACTTGGAGAACCCCCGCGTCTTCCTCACCGGCGACGCGTGCCACACGCACAGCGCCAAGGCCGGGCAGGGCATGAACGTCTCGATGCAGGACGGCTTCAACCTCGGCTGGAAACTGGGACACGTGCTCACGGGCCTCGCTCCCGCTGAGCTGCTGCGGACGTACGACGACGAACGGCGCCCGGTCGCCCAGCAACTGATCGACTTCGACCGCGAGTGGTCCTCGCTCATGGCCCGCAAGCCCGGCGAGATCACCGACCCCGACGAGCTGTCCACCTACTACCTCGCCACCGCCGAGTTCCCCTCCGGGTTCATGACGCAGTACGGTCCGTCCCGGATCGTCGCTGCGGACGCGGCGCAGGAGCTGGCATCCGGGTTCCCGATCGGCAAGCGATTCCACAGCGTCGAGGTCGTTCGCGTGTGCGACGGCAACGCCGTGCACCTCGGCCACCACGCGAAGGCCGACGGCCGGTGGCGGATCTACGCCTTCGCAGATGCCGACGGCTCGGCGCTCCGCTCCTGGGCCGCTGCCGCGCGGGGGATCGTCGAGCAGTTCACACCGGACGGAGCCGACCTCGACGCGGTGTTCGATGCCAAGGTCGTGTACCCCGGGCGGTGGGAGGACGTCGCCGACGTACCCACGCTGTTCCGGCCGCGCTCGGGCCCGCTCGGACTCACCGATCACGAGAAGGTGTTCGCTGCGGCGCCCTCGGCCTGGACGAGCGCCGACATCTTCGCCGAGCGCGGCATCGGCGCCGACGGGGCGGTGGTGCTCGTCCGCCCCGACCAGTACGTCGCGCACGTGCTGCCGCTGTCGCAGCCGGAGGCGCTGGAGCGGTTCCTCGCCGGCGCGATGGTCGTCGGCGCGTCCAGGTGAGCCGGCGCGCGTCCCCCTACTCGGGCGCATCCGTGGTCGGCACCCCTCCCCCCATAAACGCTCCCGCTCGGCGGAAACGCCCGGACGCGGCGTTTCCGCCGAGCAGCAGCGTTTATCCGGAGGGCGGCGGCGGGGTGGATGCCACGGCCTGGACGCGGCGGCGACGAGCGGCGCCCAGTTGTACGCAACGTATATCGGCGCGGCCCGGCGGGCTGGCCAGAATGAGCGGGGAGACCCGCACCGACCCAGGAGGACCCATGACCGATTCGCGCGAGAGCGAACTGCTGGCATCCGTGCCCACCGGCTTGCTGATCAATGGCGAGTGGCGCGCGGCGGAGGGCGGCAAGACCGTGAAGGTCAGCGACCCCGCGACCGGCGAGGTCATCCGCGAGATCGCCGACGCCTCGGTCGCCGACGGTGTGGCCGCGATGGATGCCGCGGCGGACGCGTTCCCGTCCTGGGCGGCGACTCCCGCGCGCGAGCGTGCCGAGATCCTCCGTCGCGCGTTCGACCTGCTGCAGGAGCGTAAGGAGGACGTCGCGCTGCTGATGACCCTCGAGATGGGGAAGCCCCTCGCCGAGGCGCGCGGCGAGGTCGGCTACGGCGGCGAGTTCCTGCGCTGGTTCAGCGAGGTCACCGCCCACACCCAGGGCCGTTACGGCGCGAACCCCGAGGGCACCGGTCGCATGATCGTGACGCAGCACCCGGTCGGGCCCTGCTACCTCATCACCCCGTGGAACTTCCCGCTCGCGATGGCGACGCGCAAGATCGCGCCCGCGCTCGCCGCCGGCTGCACCGTCGTGATCAAGCCAGCGACGCTCACGCCCCTCACGACGCTGTTCTTCGCGCAGATCCTCCAGGACGCGGGCGTCCCGGCCGGTGTCGTCAACGTCGTGACCACCACGAGCACCGGCCCCGTCTCGGAGCGCATCATCTCCGATCCGCGCCTGCGGAAGCTGTCGTTCACCGGCTCCACGCCGGTCGGCGTGAAGCTGCTGCAGCAGGCCGCCCCCGGCGTGCTCCGCACCTCGATGGAACTCGGCGGCAACGCCCCGTTCGTCGTGTTCGACGACGCCGACCTCGACAAGGCGGTCGACGGCGCGATGCTCGCGAAGTTCCGCAACATCGGCCAGGCGTGCACCGCGGCCAACCGCTTCATCGTGCAGCGCTCGATCGTCGAGGAGTTCACGCGTCGCGTCACCGAGCGCGTGCAGGGCATGAAGATCGGGCGCGGCACCGAGGAGGGCGTACAGATCGGACCCCTGATCGACGACCGCGCGGTGGACAAGGCGAAGACCCTCGTCGGGGATGCCGTCGAGCGCGGCGCCACGGTCACGACCGGCGGTTCGCCGGTCGACGGACCCGGAACGTTCTTCGAGCCCACCGTCGTGTCGGACGTGCAGCCCGGCAGCGAGATCCTCCGCGAGGAGATCTTCGGACCGGTGCTCGCGATCGTCCCCTTCGACACCGAGGACGACGCCGTGCGGATCGCCAACGACACCGAGTACGGCCTCGTGTCCTACGTCTTCACCGAGTCGCTCGCGCGCGGACAGCGCATGATCGAGCGCCTCGAGACCGGGATGATGGGCCTGAATGTCGGGGTCGTCTCCAACGCCGCGGCCCCGTTCGGTGGCTGGAAGCAGTCCGGCCTCGGCCGCGAGGGCGGCGACGAGGGCATCCACGAGTACCTGCAGACGAAGTACACGCTCACGGCGAACCCCTACGCCTGATACCCCGGATGCCACGGCCCCGCGCTCTTCGGAGCGTCGGGGCCGTGGCATCCGCCGTTCTCAGGCGTCGCTACCGGCCCTACGCGTCGGACGGGGAGGCGTGCCGGTCGAGGAATGCGAAGACCTCGGCGTCGTCGACGCCGGGGAACATGCCGCGGGGGAGCGGCGAGAACATGTGCCGGTGCACGCGGGCGCTCGGCCACGCCTTGCCCTGCCAGCGCTGCGCGGCCTCGGAGTCGGGGCGGCGGCAGCACGACTCGTCGGGGCAGCGCGAGATGCCGCGGGTCGTCGTCTCGCGGCCGCGGAACCACCGGGCGTCGTCGAACGGCACACCGACGGTGATGGAGAAGTCGCCGTCCGAGGTCGTGCCCGTCTGGGTCGAGCACCAGAACGTCCCGGCGGGGGTGTCGGTGTACTGGTAGTGCTCGGTGGTGCGGTTGTGCTCGGCGAACGCGGCGCGCGCCGAGAACTTCTTGCACACGATCTGCCCCTCGACCGACCCCGTGACATCCGTCGGCAGCGGGAGCCCGTCGTTCTCGTAGACGCGTGAGATCGCCCCGTCGCCGTCGACCCGCAGGAAGTGCTGACGGATGCCGAGATGCGTCGTCATGAGGTTCGTCATGCGCATCGCGGCGGCCTCGTGCGTCACGCCGAAGGCGTCGCGGAAGTCCTCCACCGCGAGGTTGCGGTCTTTCTTCGCCTGCGCGAGGAACGCGACGGAGTTCGTCTCGGGCATGAGGCAGCACGCGGCGTAGTAGTTGATCTCCAGCCGCTGCTGCAGGAAGTCGGCGTAGTCGGTGGGCGGGCGGTGGCCGAGCAGACGGTGCGCCATCGCTTGTAGCGCCATGGAGCGCAGGCCGTGTCCGCCCGGGGATGGATGCCGGGGGGAGGTAGATGCGTCCGTTCTCGAGGTCGGTGACCGACCGCGCCGAGTGGGGCAGGTCCGCCACGTAGATGAGCTCGAACCCCAGCTGCTCCGCCATGACGCTCACCGTCCGGTGGGTCAGGGCGCCCGAGGTGTGCCCGGCGGCTCGGAGCTGCTTCTCGGCGAGCTTCTCGATGTCGGGGAGGTGATTGTCGAGCGCGCGCATGCGCAGACGCAGTTCGGTGTTGGCGCGCCGCGCTTCCTCCGGGCTCGCGATCGTCTCGCGCTCGCGTCGCTGCAGCTCGCGATGCAGGCCCAGCACTGCCTCGATCGTCTCGTCGCTCGTGCCTTTGGTGACCCGGATCGGAGGAATGCCGAGCTGTCGGAAGAACGGGCTGGATTGGGCCCGCTCGAGTTCGATCTCGAGTGCCGCGCGACGGTTCGGCGGTTCCGTGGAGAGCAGCTCGGTGACCTCGGTCTCGGTGGCGCGCGCGATCTCCTGGAAGGAGCGACAGCTTCGGTTCGCGCTTGCCGTTCTCGATCAGGCTGAGCTGGCTGCCGGCGACCCCGACGAGGGCCCCGAGCTCGTCGAGCGTGTATCCGCGCGCGAGTCGGTGGTGACGGATCCGGTGTCCCAGCGTGGTGAGTTCGAGCGACGAGGCCATTCCTTGACGATAGCGAAAGATCGACGTTTCTTGCGCCGGAAATCCCTCGAAAGTCGTGTCTCAGAGTCGCACAGTGGAGGAAGACCACCGAATTCGCTCTCAATCGAGGAGATCGACATGGCACTCGCCGACATCTTCGCCGGACGCCCCTCCGGCCGCACGGCCCCCTCTTCCCGCTCCGCCCGCCCGGGCCATGGCATCCGTCCTTCCGTCGAGGGTCCCGGACTCGCCGCCCTCACCGCCTGGGTCGACCAGGTCGCCGCTCTCACCCAGCCCGACCGCATCCACTGGGTCGACGGCTCGGCGGCCGAGAACGACGCGCTGCTGCGCGAGATGGTCGACGAGGGCAAGCTCATCAAGCTCAACCCCGAGTGGCGGCCCGGCTCCTACCTGGCCCGCTCGCACCCGAGCGACGTCGCCCGACTCGAATCGCGCACCTACATCGCCTCGGAGAGCGAAGAGGATGCCGGACCCACCAACAACTGGATCGCCCCGGCCGAGATCCGCGAGACGCTGGACGGTGTCTTCGAGGGCTCGATGCGCGGACGCACGATGTACGTCGTGCCCTTCTCGATGGGGACGGTCGGCGGTCCGCTGAGCCACATCGGCGTGCAGATCACGGACAGCGCCTACGCCGTGGCATCCATCGGCATCATGACGCGCGTCGGCACCGCGGTGCTCGAGCGGATCGCCGCGGGCGCGCCGTGGGTCAAGACCGTGCACTCGGTCGGTGCGCCCCTCGGGCCCGGCGAGGCGGATGTCGCGTGGCCGTGCAACGACGAGAAGTACATCGTGCACTTCCCCGACACGCTCGAGGTGTGGTCGTTCGGCTCGGGCTACGGCGGCAACGCGATCCTCGCGAAGAAGTGCTTCGCGTTGCGCATCGCGTCGGTGATCGGCCGCGACGAGGGCTGGCTCGCCGAGCACATGCTCCTCATCCGCGTCATCGACCCGAAGGGCAAGGCGTACCACGTGGCGGCGGCGTTCCCGTCGGCGTGCGGCAAGACGAACCTCGCGATGCTGCGGCCGACGATCCCCGGCTGGCGCGTCGAGACGCTCGGCGACGACATCACCTGGATCCGCCCCGGCGAGGACGGGCGCCTCTGGGCCATCAACCCCGAGGCCGGCTTCTTCGGCGTCGCTCCCGGCACGGGCGAGTCCACGAACGTCACCGCGGTCGAGACCCTGTGGGGCAACACGATCTTCACGAACGTCGCGCTGCGTCCCGACGGCGACGTGTGGTGGGAAGGGCTGACCGACGAGGCTCCGCCGCAGCTCATCGACTGGGAGGGCAAGGACTGGACCCCGGCGTCGGGTCGACCCGCGGCGCACCCCAACTCGCGCTTCACCGTCGCGGCCGCACAGTGCCCGCAGATCGCGGTCGACTGGGAGACGCCGGAGGGTGTCCCGCTCGACGTCATCCTGTTCGGCGGTCGTCGTGCCACGAACGTCCCCCTCGTGCTCGAGGCCACGGACTGGTCGCACGGCGTCTTCCTCGGCTCGACGGTGTCGAGTGAGAAGACCGCCGCACAGGAGGGCACCGTCGGCGAGCTGCGCCGCGACCCGTTCGCGATGCTGCCGTTCTGCGGGTACAACATGGGCGACTACTTCGGCCACTGGCTCAAGGTCGGCGAGAAGCTGCGCTTCGACCGCGCGCCCCGCATCTTCCAGGTCAACTGGTTCCGCAAGGGCGACGACGGCCGGTTCCTGTGGCCCGGGTTCGGCGACAACGCGCGCGTGATCGACTGGATCATCCGCCGCGTCGACGGCCAGGTCGGTGCCGTGGACAGCCCCATCGGCCGTCTGCCCAAAGTCGAGGACCTCGAGCTGTCGGGTCTCGACCTGCCCGCCGCCGACCTCGAGGAGCTCTTCGCGATCGACACCGCGTCGTGGCTGGCCGAGGCCGACCTCACCGAGGAGTTCTTCGACACCTTCGGCAGCCACCTCCCGGCCGCCCTTCGCGCCGAGCTGGCCTCGCTCCGCTACCGCCTGCAGCGCGGCTAGCCCACCGACCCGCCCGCCTCGCCCGCCGTGTCGCGGCGCGAGGCGGGCGCGAACTCGACGCCCCTCCCTGCTCTTGGCGCGCGGGAGGGGCGTCGTCTTTCGTGCGTGAGCGTTGCGGCCGCGCGGCGCGGGGGTCCCGGTCGCGCGGTTCCGCGAGACTGCACGCGCCTGACGAAACCGCCGCAGGCTGCAACCGAGATGTCACGCGCATGCAGTCTCGGCGCCGCGCCGGCGCGGCCTCACACCAGCAGCTGGTGCTTCGCGAGCTCGCGGTAGAGGGGGACGGATGCCACGAGCTCGCTGTGCGTACCCTGGCCGACGACGCGTCCGTGCTCGAGGACCACGATGAGGTCGCTGTCCACGACCGTGGAGAGGCGGTGCGCGATGACGAGCAGCGTCCGGCCGGTGGCGACGGCGTCGATCGCCTCGCGCATGCGCTGCTCGTTCACGCCGTCGAGCGACGACGTCGACTCGTCGAGCAGGAGCACCGGGGGAGCGGCCAGCAGCGCCCGCGCGATCGCGAGCCGCTGACGTTCGCCGCCGGAGAGCATCACGCCGTCCTCGCCCACTGGGGCGTCGACACCGAGCGGGCTGCGCTCCAGCACGTCGCCGAGGTTGACCGCGCGCAGCACGCGCTCGCACTCGGCGTCGGATGCCTCGGGCGACGCGAGCCGCAGATTGTCGGCGATCGTGCCGGCCAGGGTCGGGGCGTCCTGCTCGACGTAGCCGAAGCGGGCGCGCAGCGCCTCGCGCGGGAGTTCGCGGGCGTCGACACCGTCGACCAGGATCGCCCCCGCCGTCGGGTCGTAGAACCGCTCGACGAGCGACAGCACGGTGCTCTTGCCCGCGCCGGAGGGACCGACGAGCGCGACGCGCGCGCCTCGCGGAACGGTGAATGACACCCCGCGCAGGACCTCGCGCTCCTCGTCCGCCGCCTCGGTCGTGGCCTCCTCCGCGGCGCGATCGAGGTGCGCCTGCGCGAGCACGGATCGCGCCTCCTGCGCCGCGGCCTCGCGCGCCTTCACGACGTGGTCGGGGTAGCGGAACCGCACGTCGCGGAACTCGATCGCCGCGGCATCCGCTCCGGGCTCCGTGGTTCCGGGCTCGTCGCCGTCCTCTTCGAGGGGGAGGTCGAGCACCTCCTGGATGCGGCCGAGCGCGCCCAGGGCCTGGTTCACGGACGTGATCGCGCCGATCGCCGAGGCGAGCGGCTGCACGAGCAGGAACAGGAAGATCACGAACGTGACGAGAGACGCGACGTCGATGGCGCCGGATGCCACGCGGAACCCGCCGACACCGAGCACGACGAGCAGCGACACCTGCAGCGCGATCCCCGCGACCGGCACGATCATCGCGGAGACGCGCGCGATGCGCACGCCCGCGCCGTACGCCTCGGTCGCTGCGGCGGTGACGTTCGCGACCTCGCGGTCGGTCGCGCCCGCGGCCCGGATCGTGCGGATCGACCCGACCGCGCGTTCGACACCGGATGCCAGCTCCCCGACCTTCTCCTGCTGCGCCGCCGACGCGGCCCGGATGCGCGTGCTGAGGATCCCCACGGTCGCGATCGACGCGCCGAGGACGAGCACGATGAGCCCGAGGAGCAGCGGGTCGATGAACGCCATCGCGATGACCGCCCCGACGAGGATGAGCGCGTTGCCGACCGCATCCGCGAGCCCCTGCGTGAGGACGGCGTAGAGGAGGGTCGTGTCGGTGCCGACGCGCGAGACGAGGTCGCCGGTTCGGCGAGCGTCGAACTCGCTGATCGGCAGGTGCAGGATCCGCGCGATGAGCCGGCGCCGGCTGGAGTACACGACCGCGGTGCCGGTGCGCTGCAGCAGATAGTGCTGGTAGCCCGAGATCAGCGACGACAGCACGACGAAACCCACCAGCAGCCACACGAGCGCGCCGAGCGGCACGGACTGCTGCACGCGCGAGATGACCTGGCCGACGAGCAGAGGCTGCACCAGGGTGGCGCCGGCGCCGAGGATGCTCAGCACCCCGACGACGATCAGCGTGCGCGTGTGCTCGGCGAGGAAGGGCAGCAGTTGGCGGAAGGACGCGCGCGGGCCCTCGGGTGCGCGGCGGCCGCGGCGGCCACGGGCGGGAGCGGACAGAGACATGCTCACCTCGGGGTAGAAATGCGATCCCTCCGACCGTACCTCGCCCCGCCGACACCGCCGGTCGACTCCGTTCGTCGGTGTGCCGAACTCCGGAGATTCGACCCGCAACTCGGCAATCGGCGCGAGCGAGCGACCGCGACACACGAAATCTCCGGAGTCCGGCACACCCCATCGACGGAAGAGCGACGGATGCCACGAGGCCGAGGCCCCGTGGCATCCGATGTTCTCCGCGGAACCGGTTACGGCGCGATCGCTCCGGCGGCGAGGTTGTCGTCGTACGCGACGTCCTTCGTCTCGGGAGAGAGCGCGACGGCGATGAGCGTCAGGACGCCCATCACGGAGAGGTACACGCCGACGAGCCACGGGTTGCCACCCCCGGCCGCCCACAGGGCCACCGCGACGATCGGCGCGAGCGCGGCACCGAGGATCGACGAGACGTTGTACGAGATCGCCGAACCGGTGTAGCGGGTGTTGGTCGGGAACAGCTCGGGCAGGACCGCGCCCATCGGGCCGAACGTCGTGCCCATCAGCAGGAACCCGATGATGAGGAACGCCTGCACGTACACGCGGGTGAGACCGGCATCCGCCTGCGGCAGCAGGAAGAACGCGAACGTCAGGCCGAACAGGATGATCGCGACGGTGACGCCGAGGAGCAGACGCTTGCGCCCGATGCGGTCGGCGAGCGGCCCGGACAGGAGCGTGAAGATGCCGAAGAACACGACCCCGACGATCTGCATGATCACGAAGTCCGTATAGCCGAAGCCGAGGCCGGGCACGTAGGCGGCGGCGTCGAACGGCGTCCCCGCCTTCTCGGCCGCGGCAGCCGCCGCGGCCTCCGTCGGCTTGGTGCCGTACGACAGCGTGAAGCTCGTCATGAGGTAGAAGAGCACGTACGTCGCCAGCATGATGAACGTGCCGAGGATCAGCTGCACCCAGTTGCGACGTATGACCTCGCCGAGCGGGAACTTGCGGATCACGCCGCTCTTCTCGGCCTTTGCGAACGACTCGCTCTCGACGAGGCGGAGACGCACCCACAGGCCCACGATCACCATGACCGCCGAGAACAGGAACGGCACGCGCCAGCCCCACGCGAGGAACTCGGCGGACCGCTGCGCGGTGCCGTCCGGGTGCGGGAGCGCGAAGTTGATGATGAGGAAGATGCCGTTGGCGATGATGAAGCCGATCGGCGCGCCGAGCTGCGGGAACGTGCCGTACCAGGCGCGCTTGCCCTTCGGGGCGTTCTCGGTCGCGACGAGCGCCGCGCCCGACCACTCGCCGCCGAGGGCGAAGCCCTGCGCGAGGCGCATGATCAGCAGCAGGACGGCCGCCCACACGCCGATCTCGTTGACCGTCGGGAGGCATCCGATCAGGAAGGTGGCGACACCCATCGTGAGGAGGGATGCCACGAGGGTGGCCTTGCGACCGAATCGGTCGCCGAAGTGGCCGAAGACGATCGCGCCGAGGGGGCGCGCGACCATGGCGGCGCCGAAGACGCTGAAGGAGAGGAGGAGCGACGTCGTCTCGTTGCCGGTGGGGAAGAAGAGCACCGGGAAGACGAGGACCGCGGCCGTCGCGTAGGCGTAGAAGTCGTAGAACTCGATCGTCGTGCCGATGAGGCTCGCGGTGATGACACGCGAGCGGGGATTGGCGGGAGCCGACGAGGAGCGGGTTGCAGGGGTGGACGAAGTGGTCATGGGGGCCTGACGAGAGATCGAGCGATCGCGTCCGTCGTGAGGGCGCAGCGGTGGCGTGGAGCGGACGCGGCAGGTGTGCGTGTCCGGGCGCGCGGCGGGGGGCACCGGGAGGGACCCGGGTGTGGGTCCAGACCCTCCAGTCTATGCGCTCGCCGAGAGGGCCCCGGCGGTCTGCGGAGTCAGCGCCAGATGACGGCGATCGCCGCGTTCAGCAGCGTCAGCGGGCCGACGAGCCAGAAAAGCACCGGCGGAACGGACCCCGTGCGCTTCTGCCGCGCCGAACCGATGCCGAGGAGCGCACCGATGACGATGAGCACCACGAGCTTCACGCCGAGCTTGGTGTAGTTGAGCTCGTACTCGAGCCCCCACGGTGCGGCCAGAATGAGGCCGGCGACGAGCGAGATCAGCAGGCCGTAGCTCATCAGGCGCGTGACCTGGACCCGGCGGGCGACGGCCTCGACGACCCATGCGCCGAACAGCACCGCGAACCCGACCAGGTGGATGACGACGACGACGTGACGCAGGATCTCCATGCCCGTCACCTTAGGGATGCCACGGCCCCCGCGCCAGCAAGGCGCGCCTCACCGTGACGGGGAGACGCGCCGTGCGGTGTCGGGGCTCAGCCGCGCAGGTCGCGCAGCACCAGAGCGGTGCGGAGGGCGGCGTCGGCCGCCTCGGCGCCCTTGTCCTCCTTCGAGCCCTCGAGCCCGGCGCGGTCCAGGCCCTGCTGCTCGTCGTCGAGGGTCAGCACGCCGAAGCCGACGGGCTTCCCGGCGTCGATCGCGACGCGGGTGAGGCCGTCGGTGGCCGCCGACGAGACGTACTCGAAGTGCGGCGTGCCGCCGCGGATGATGACGCCCAACGCCACGACCGCGTCCGCCCCGCCCTCGAACGCCGCCACCGCGGCGACGGGCAGCTCGAACGAGCCCGGCACGCGCACGACGCGGTACGTCGCGCCCGTGGCATCCAGGACCCGCTTCGCTCCCGCGATCAGTCCGTCGGTGATGACCTCGTGCCACGTGCCCGCGACGACGACGACGTTCAGTCCCGTCGCGTCGATTCCGCCGGTCTCGGGTGCTCCGCTTCCCGCCATCAGACGAGTCCTTCCTTCATGTGCGCGAGCGCGTCGCGCAGATCGTCCTCGGCGATGATGTGACCCATCCGGTCACGCTTCGTCTCGAGGTACTGGTGGTTGTTGGGGCCGACGCCCACGAGCAGGGGGACCTGCTCGACGACGTCGAGGCCGAAGCTGCGCAGCTGCGCCACCTTGTCGGTGTTGTTCGTCAGCAGACGCACCTGCTCGACACCGAGGTCGGTCAGGATGCCAGCGGCGGCGGCGTAGTCGCGCGCGTCCGCGGGGAGGCCCAGGGCCAGGTTGGCATCCACGGTGTCCAGGCCCCGCTCCTGCAGGCTGTACGCGCGCAGCTTGTTGATGAGGCCGATGCCGCGCCCCTCGTGGCCGCGCATGTAGATGACGATGCCGCCCTCGCGGTCGATCGTGTCGAGCGCGGCATCCAGCTGCGGGCCGCACTCGCACTTGAGCGAGCCGAATGCCTCACCGGTCAGGCACTCCGAGTGCACGCGTACGAGGGGGGCCTCGTCGGTAATCTCGCCGGAGACCACTGCGAGGTGGTCGGTGCCGGTGACGCGGTCCTTGTACGCGAGGAAGCGGAACGTGCCGTGCGACGTCGGGACGTTGGCCTCGGCGCGCAGGCTCACGCGACGGCGGGGGACCGGCGCGGCCTCGACGGGCTCGGTCTCGTTCAGGTACGCGATGAGCATCTCGATCGTGATGACCGGGATGCCGTCGCGCTCGCCGAGCTCCATGAGGCCGGGGAGACGCATCATGCTGCCGTCCTCGGCCACGACCTCGGCGATCGCGCCGACCGGCTGCAGACCCGCGAGGCGCATAAGGTCGACGGCCGCTTCGGTGTGACCCGCGCGCTCGCGCACGCCGCCGTCGACCGCGCGCAGGGGCAGCACGTGACCGGGGCGGATGAGGTTCGACGGCACCGACTCGGGGTCGGCGAGGACGTTGAGCGTGTGCGCGCGGTCGGCCGCGCTGATGCCGGTGCCGACGCCCTCGGCCGCGTCGACGCTCACGGTGTACGCGGTGCCGCGGGCGTCCTGGTTGACCTCGACCATCGGGGGGAGGTCGAGGCGGTCGGCCCAGTCGGCCGGCATGGGGGCGCAGACGTAGCCGCTCGACCAGCGCACGGTCCACGCGAGCCACTCGGGCGTCGCGAGCTGTGCGGAGATGATGACGTCGCCCTCGTTCTCGCGGTTCTCGTCGTCGGCGACCAGGACCGGGCGCCCGGCGCGGAGGGCCTCGAGGGCCTCGGGGATGGTGGACAGGCTCATTCGGAGCCCCTCTCGGTCGATGCGGCCGGGGCCGCGGGGTTCTCGGTGCTGCGGAAGGCCAGCAGGCGCTGCACGTGCCGGGCCAGGATGTCGGTCTCGAGGTTGACGGGGGTGCCCGCCTCGGCGCGGCCGAGGGTCGTCGCCTCGAGCGTCTCGGGGATCAGCGACACCTCGAGCCACGGCTCGGGGTCGGCGGCCTCGCTCACGGAGCTGACGGTCAGCGAGACGCCGTCGATCGCGATCGACCCCTTGTCGACCACGAGCGGAGCCAGGTGCGGAGGGATGCCGATGCGCACGACGCTCCACTGCGCGCCCGGTCGCACCTCGCGGACGACACCGGTGCCGTCGATGTGGCCCTGCACGATGTGACCGCCGAGGCGACCGTGCGCGGCGGTCGCGCGCTCGAGGTTGACGGCGCGACCCGCGCCGACGCCCGCGAGCGTCGACATGTCGAGCGTCTGCTTCATGACGTCGGCGGTGAACCAGTCGGGGCCCTGGTCGACGACCGTGAGGCACACGCCGCTGACCGCGATCGAGTCGCCGTGGCCGGCGTCCGACACGGAGAGCGGGGCCTTCACGGTCACGCGTACGCCGTCTCCGGCGGGCTCGACCGCGGTGATCTCGCCGATCTCTTCGACGATTCCGGTGAACATCAGGAGTCTCCCTGGGTGTCGTGGACGGGACGGGCGACGACGCGGATGTCGTCGCCGAGGATGTCGATGGATGCCACCTCGAGCCGCCGGGCCGAACCGATGTCCGGCACGCCGAGGTCGCCGAGCGCGAGCCGCGAGCCGCCCAGCAGCACGGGGGCGAGGTAGACGAGCACCTCGTCGGCCAGCCCCTCGCGCAGCATCGCGCTCTCGAGGGTCGGACCGCCCTCGACGAAGACGGTCTGGATGCCACGGCCGCCGAGGTCGTCGAGGACCGCGCCGAGGTCGTGCGTGGGGAAGAAGAGCGCCTCGCGCGGGTGGCGGTGGACCGCGGCATCTTCGGGGATCTCGGACTCGCCCACGATCACGGGGACGGGCTGCTGCGGGAGCAGGGCGCCGTCCGCGTCGCGCGCGGTCAGCGCAGGGTCGTCGGCGAGCACCGTGCCGGTGCCGGCGAGGATCGCGTCCGCGGCGGCGCGGCGGTCGTGCACGTCGCGGCGCGCGACGGGACCGGTGATCCACTGGCTCGACCCGTCGTCCGCGGCGGCGCGGCCGTCGAGACTCTGCGCCCACTTCACGGTCACGCGGGGACGGCCGGTGCGCTGCAGGTGCACCCAGTCGCGGACGAGCTCGGTCGCGGCGTCGCGCTCGAGGCCCGCCTCGACGTCGACGCCTCCGTTCCGGAGCCGCTCGGCGCCGCCGGCCGCGGCATCCGTGGGGTCGTCGAGGGCGTACACGACCCGCGAAACCCCCGCCTCGAGCAGCGCGACCGCGCAGGGCCCGGTGCGTCCGGTGTGGTTGCACGGTTCGAGCGTGACGACCGCGGTCGCACCGCGGGCTTCGCCGGGCGCGAGCTTCGAGAGCGCGTCGACCTCGGCGTGCGCGGTGCCCGCGCCGCGGTGGTAGCCCTCGGCGAGCACCTCGCCGGCGGGGGAGAGGATCACGGCGCCGACCTGCGGGTTGAGACCGCGGGGGCCGTTCCGCGCGAGACGCAGCGCGCGGCGCATGGCGTCTGTTTCGGCGGCGGATGCCATCTTCCCTGTCCTTCCCCTCGTGAACGGGGCAGGAGCGCAGGGTGGCACGGCGCGGCGCGCCGACCGTGCTGCCTCCTATCCGGACTAGAGGAGATCACTCGCCTCATCACCGTCGGTTCCGGAATTCCACCGGATCGGCCCCACCGCCGGAGCGGAGGGGTTCGCGGACTGTCACCGCCGGTTCGGATTCACACCGACCCCGGAGCACGTATTGCTTGGTCGAAGTCTAATCAACACCGCCGACACGGATTCATTCCCGCCGACTCGGGACGAAACCGTGCTATTTCAGGAGGCGCGACAGGCGCCGGTCGGCGAGGATCTTGCCGCCCGTCTGGCACGTCGGGCAGTACTCCAGCGAGTTGTCGGCGAAGAAGACGCTGCGCACCTCATCGCCGCACACCGGGCACGCCTCGCCGCGCCGGCCGTGCACGCGCATGCCCCGCCGCTTGGCATCCTTCAGGTCGGCCGGGGGCTTGCCGCGCGCGGTGTCGATCGCCTCGGTCAGGGTGCTGATCATCGCGGCGTACAGAGTGTCGATCTCGGCATCCGTGAGGTTCGCCGCCAGCGCGTACGGCGACATCTTCGCCGCGTGCAGGATCTCGTCGGAGTACGCGTTACCGACGCCGGCGATGATCGACTGGTCGCGCAGGACGCCCTTGATCTGGGTGCGCCGCCCCGCGAGCAGAGCGGCGAACGCGTCGCGATCGAGGGCGTGGTCGAGCGGGTCGGGACCGAGCCGCGCGATGCCCGGCACGTCCGCGGGGGAGCGCACGGCGTAGACGGCGAGCGACTTCTTCGTCCCGGCCTCGGTCAGGTCGAACCCCGAGCCGTCGTCGAACCCCACGCGCAGCGCGATCGGCGTCTTCCCGGGCTTGATGATGGTCGAGGGCAGCGTGTCGTACCAGCGCAGCCAGCCCGCCTTCGCGAGGTGGAACACGAGATGGATGCCACCGTCGGTGGCGACGTCGAGGAACTTGCCGTGCCGCTCGACCCCGGTCACGGCCGAACCGACGAGCGCGTCGATCGGCGGATCGTAGGTCTTGAGCGCGCTGATCGCGGACACGCTCGCCTTCGTGAAGGTCAGCCCGGTCACGCGACCGCGCAGGAACTCGACGAGTCCTTCCACCTCGGGCATCTCGGGCATGCCGAACATCATGGCATCCCCTCCCGACAGCGGGGAGGGGGTGGCGAGGCGCCGATCGGCGGGGTCACCGGGGCGATGCCCGATGACCCCGGAGCGTCACGCGGCGGATCGATCCTGCGGGGGCCGCCGTCGCAGGGACGGGTCCAGAACGTCGGGGCCGCGGTAGACCATGTCCATCGCGCCGATGGACTCGCCCGGCGGGACGATCTCGTCGATCCGGTCGAGGACGTCGTCGCCGAGCACGATGTCGACGCCCGCCAGGGTGTCCTCGAGCTGTTCCATGGTCCGGGGGCCGGCGATGGCCGCGATGACCCCCGGGTGGCTGATCGCGAACGCCATCGCGAGATGCGTCAGCGGCATCCCGGCATCCTGAGCCAGTTCCACCAGCTGCTCGATGACGGCGAGCCGGCGCTCGTCGCGGAAGTGCCGCATCCCCGTCGAGGCGCGGAAGTTGGCGTTCTCCTGCCCCGCACGGTAGCGGCCGCTCAGGGCGCCGCCGGCCAGCGGGCTGTAGACCAGCGAGCCCATTCCGTAGCGCTGGAGCACGGGCAGGATCTCCCGTTCGATCTCGCGGTCGAGGATCGAGTAGTTGGGCTGCTCCGTGCGGAAGCGCTCGAATCCGCGACGGTCGGCGGTCCACTGCGCCTCGACGATCTCCGAACCGCGCATCGACGACGTGCCGATCGCGCGCACCTTGCCCTGGCGGACGAGATCGGTGAGCGCCGAGAGCGTCTCGTCGATGTCGGTATCCGGATCGGGGCGGTGCAACTGGTACAGATCGATCCAGTCGGTGCGCAGATTCCGCAAGGACCGCTCCACGGCCTGCACGATCCACCGTCGGGAGGCGCCGCGGTGGTTGATGTCGTCGTCCACGGGGCTGAAGAACTTCGTCGCGAGGACGACCTCGTCACGGCGTCCCTGGATCGCCTCACCGACGACCTCCTCGGAGTCGCCGTAGCGGTCGGCGGTGTCGATGAAATTGATGCC
Organism: Microbacterium sp. SLBN-111; assembly: GCF_049739645.1. Lineage (NCBI taxonomy): Bacteria > Bacillati > Actinomycetota > Actinomycetes > Micrococcales > Microbacteriaceae > Microbacterium > Microbacterium sp. SLBN-111. The sequence goes on along the minus strand of NZ_JBMGQH010000001.1, from coordinate 369,854 downwards.
GGCGTCGAGAGCGCGTCGGACGATGCGGACGCCTTCCTCGCGGTCGGGGTTTCCGAACGAACCGAGCATCATCGCGCCCAGCGCGAACGGCGTGACCTTGATTCCCGTGCGACCCAGGTTTCGGTACTGCATAGCGTCTCCTCTAAGCTTGAGCGGAACGGTGTTCCGGATTGGACTATACGGAACATTGTTCCGTTTACGCAAGAGGAGACGATCATGCCGCCGACACCGGCTCGTGCCGCGCGCGCGGATGCGCGCCAGAACCTCGCCGCTCTGCTCGACGCCGCGCGGACCGTCTTCGCCCGCGCGGGCGTCGACGCGCCCGCACGCGAGATCGCCGCCGAGGCCGGCGTCGGAGTCGGGACGCTGTACCGGCACTTCCCGAATCGCGCGGCTCTCGTCGCCGCGGTCTTCACCAACGAGATCGACGCCACCGCGGCGGCGGCCCAGGAGCTGTCAGCCGCGCACCCGCCCGGGCGGGCCCTCGACCTCTGGGTCGAGCGGTTCACGCGGTTCGTCGCCACGAAGCAGGGTCTGTCCGCCGCGCTGAACTCCGGCGATCCCGCCTTCGACGAGCTTCCGACTCACCTTCGGGAGACGCTCGGGCCAGCGCTCACGGCGCTGCTGGACGCCGCCGTCGCCAGCGGAGAGGTGCGCTCGGGCGTCGATCCGCTCGACTTCCTCATGGCGATCGCCGACCTGAGCCACCGCGCGCCGGCCGCGGGCGGGGAGCCGAACGCGATGGTCCGGCTGCTGCTCGACGGCCTGCGCACCCACCCCGCCGGCCCGCGCTGACCCCCTCGCGCGCCCGACCTCCCCGTCGAGTGTCCAAGACACGCCGCACGGGGTCGACGTGATGCGGCGTGTCTTGGACGCTCGACCCCTCCGGGACGCCTAACCCAGGTCGAGCGGCCAGTCCTGCGGGGTCCGGTCGTCGTGGCGGAGGAGGCCGCCGATCCAGAGATCGGCGCGGCCCAGGCTGTTGACGTGGGCCTGACGCAGCAGCCCCTCGTACCGGAAGCCGAGGCGCCGGGCGATCCGGGCCGAGCCGATGTTGCCGACCACGGCGCGCCACTCGACGCGCTCGACCGCGGGACGGTCGTCGGCGAAGGCCCAGTCGATCACGGCGGTCGCCGCCTCGACGGCGACGTTCTGCCGACGCGCGTCGCGGGCGATCCAGTAACCGATTTCGGGTGCCCCGGTGTCGAGCTTCGCCAGCCCGATCATTCCGGCCAGGCTCCCGTCGCGGCGGATGGCCCACGTCGGCTGCGTGCCGTCCGCCCACCACTCCGCCGTCAGCGCGACGAAGCGCTCGGCATCCTCGAGGAGGTACGGCGACGGCACCGTCGTGTAGCGCTGCAGGTCGGCATCCTGGCACGCTGCGTGAATCGCCGCGACGTCCGCGGTAGTCGGCGCCGAGAGCTCCAGCCGGGGCGTCTGCAGGTGGTCGGGTTCCATCCGCCCACGCTACCGGCCGGCTCCAGCAGGTCCCGTCGACCCCGCCAGTACACAACGAAGGAAAGCTGACGTCAGACTGCGCGAGGCCTTCTGAAACCGGCGCCCCTTCGCCCGGATTTCCTTCGTTGTGTCACGGATCACCCCTCCTCCCCAGCGCCAGTTATCCCCAGCCGGATGGTCGTGGCGCTCACGCCTCCGTTCTGGCACGGCATCCTCACGGGGTGACGACGGATCCACCAGCACTGCCCACCGACCGCATCATGACGTATGCAGAGCTTCGTTCGGACGGCCTTTCGCGGGCAGGGCTGCGAAACGCCTTGCGCGACGGTGCGATCCTGCGCGCGCGACGGGATGTGTATCTGGCGGGAGGGGTTTCCGATCGTGTCTTTTGCTGCCCAGCGAGTCGGGGGACGGCTGGACTGTGTCTCGGCGCTGGCGGAACTCGGCGTCTTCGTGCTGAGTTCTCGCCCGCTGCACGTACAGGTCGAGCCGAATCGCGCCCGACAGCGCTCGCCGCATTCACGGCGCGTCCGGATGCCACGGGACGGGTCGGTCGTCCTTCACTGGAGAGGGGAGGACCTCGGGGATGCCCACACCGTCGGGGTCATCTCGGCCCTCGTATGCGCCGTGCAATGCCAGCCGCCACGCGCCGCGGTGGCCACACTCGACAGTGCGCTGCACCGAGGCGTCATCGGTGAGGACGACCTGGCGGAGGTGTTCGCCGCAGTGCCGGAGAAGTACCGCGTGCTTCGACCCCTCGTAGACGGGCGGGCCGAGGCGGGATCGGAAACGCTCGCGCGCCTCTTGGTGCGAGGGCTCGGGCTGCCGGTCGAGATCCAGAAGGTGATCGAGGGGGTTGGGCGGGTCGACCTCGTCGTGGACGGGTGGTTGGTCATCGAGTGCGACAGCCGCGCGCATCACGGAGGGTGGATCGCGCAAGAGCGGGACAGGCAGCGCGATCTCGCCCTGGCGGAGCGTGGATACGTGTGCATCCGGCCGACCGCCCAGATCATCTTCACCCGACCCGACCAGCTCTTGCGCGCGGTGCGCGGACTGCTGCAGGGACGTCGGCCCCAGTAAGCCGCGCCGCGGCGCGGCATGAGTACACAACGAAGGAAATCTGCCGCGCACACATGGTCAGGTGTGGGTGGATGCCGTCGAAGTCGACAGATTTCCTTCGTTGTGTCCCCGGTGGTGACGCCGGGCCAGACGCGTCGTCACCGCCCGGCGGCACCGCGCGCGGGGTCAGCCGCGGCGCAGGAGGCCGATGCGGTCGTAGACGTCGGCGAGGGTCTTCTCGGCGACGGATGCCGCCCGCTCCGCGTTCGACGCGAGGACGCGGTCGAGCTCGGCGGGGTCGGCGAGCAGCTCGAGCGCGCGCTCGCGCACCGGTTCGAACTCGGCGACGACGACCTCGGCCAACCCCTTCTTGAAGTCGCCGTAACCGCGGCCCGCGTACTCGTCCTCGATCGAGGAGATCTCGCGGCCGGTGAGGGCCGAGTAGATCACGAGCAGGTTCGAGACACCGGGCTTCTCCTCGCGGTCGAAGCGCACCGCGCCCTCGGAGTCGGTGACGGCGCGCATGATCTTCTTGGCGCTGACCTTGGGCTCGTCGAGCATCCACAGCACACCCGCGTCGGACTCCGCCGACTTCGACATCTTCGACGTGGGGTTCTGCAGGTCGTAGATGCGGGCCGTCTCGCGCTGGATCATGGGCTTCGGCATCGTGAACGTCTCACCGAAGTTCTTGTTGAAGCGCTCGGCGAGGTCGCGGGTGAGCTCGATGTGCTGCTTCTGGTCGTCGCCGACCGGCACCACATCGGTCTGGTAGAGCAGGATGTCTGCTGCCATCAGCACCGGGTAGGTGAAGAGGCCGACGTTCGTGGCATCTGCTCCGTACCGGGCCGATTTGTCCTTGAACTGCGTCATGCGCCCGGCCTCGCCGAAGCCCGTGAGCGTCGACAGCACCCACTGCAGCTCAGCGTGCGCGGGGACGTGCGACTGCACGTACAGGGTCGAGCGCGACGGCTCGATGCCCGCCGCGATGTACTGTGCCGCCGTGCGCCGCGTCTTCTCGCGGCGCTCGGCCGGGTCGCCGGGCTGCGTGAGGGCGTGGAGGTCGACGACCGAGAAGTACGCGTCGTACTGGTCTTGCAGCTCGCGCCACTGGAGGAGCGCCCCGATGTAGTTGCCGATCTGGAGGCTGTCGGCGGAGGGCTGCATTCCGGAGTAGAGGCGCTGCTGGGTCACCGTTCGATCCTAGGCCGCTGCGGACATCGGCACGGCGCCGGCGACCCGCCTCGCTCAGCGGCCCAGCGTGTAGTCGGCGATGACGGGGGAGTGGTCGCTCCAGCGGGTGTCGTACGACGGCGCGCGGTCGACGCGGTAGTCGGTGACCCGCTCGGCCAGGGCCGGGGTCACGACGTGGTAATCGATCCGCCACCCCGAGTCGTTATCGAAGGCCTTTCCGCGCATCGACCACCACGTGTACGGCCCCTCGACCTCACCCGCGTGGCGACGGCCCACGTCGACCCATCCGAGGCCCGTGCCGGTCGAGCCGTCGGCGCCCTCGACGGACTCGCCCGCGGGACCGAAGAACCGGTCGAAGTAGGCGCGCTCACGGGGGAGGAATCCGGCGTTCTTGCGGTTGCCCCGCCAGTTCTTGATGTCGAGCTCGCGGTGCCCGACGTTGAGGTCGCCCATGACGATGGCGAGCGGCTGCGTGGCCCCGAGCTCGGCGAGACGCGCCTCCATGGCATCCAGGAAGAGCCACTTGGCCTCCTGCTTCGGAGTGTCGACCTCGCCGCTGTGCACGTAGGCGCTCACGACGGTCAGGGTCTCGCCGTCGATGTCGAAGTCGGTCTCGATCCAGCGACCCGACGCGTCGAGCGGCTCGGGTCCGAGGTGGGTGCGGGTCTCGACGCCGGGCAGGCGGCTGACGATCGCGACGCCCGCACGGCCCTTCTGCAGCGCCTCGTCGTTGACGATCTGCCACCCGGGCAGCGCTTCGGCGAGCTGCTCGGCGGTCGCGCGCACCTCCTGCAGCGCGAGGATGTCGGCGCCCGAGGCGTCGAGCCACTCGGTCATGCCCTTGCGGACGGCGGCACGGATGCCATTGACGTTGACGGAGACGATGCGTACGGAACGAGCCACCCCACGAGCGTAACCGGGGCCTCCGACATGGGGCCCGACCGTTCAGTCCAGAGGGAGCGTCGACCGCCGGGGTGCGGGCAGTTCCGCCTCGACCCGCTCGAGGTGCGCGCGCGCCGCGCGCAGCCGTCGCCGCGCGAGCCACCGTCGCGGCCAGCGCGACAGGGCCGCGGTCTCCTCGGCCTCGCGCACGGCCACCTGCGCCGCGATCACGAGGGCCGCCTGCTCCATCGCACGTCGGTCCTCGAGCGAGCGGAGCGGGACGTCGCGGTCGTCGGCCGCGACGGCGATCCATGCGGCGGCCACCAGGATCACGATCCCCACCAGCCGGAACCACAGCAGGAAACCGATGAGCACCGTGAAGGTGGCCAGCAGCGGGTTCGCGGGGGAGTAGACGAACAGGAAGCCGGCCCCGATCTGGAGCGCCACCATGCCGGCTGCGCCGACGATCGCGCCGGGCCAGATCCGCCGCCACGGCAGCGCCGTGCCGGTCAGGAAGCGGAAGAGCGACGCGAGCGCGAGCGTGTTGATGCCGAAGGCGACCACGAGCGAGATGGCGCGGGCACCGAGCGTCCACCCGAGGGTCTCGCGCGTCCACCCGATCCATCCGAAGACGAGGTCGATGGCACCGGTGGTGATCGAGCCGAGCAGCGCGCCGAGGAGGAGCGCCAGACCGAACAGCAGGGAGGCGACGAAGTCGCGCGCCTTCAGCAGCAGGTAGTTGCGCGCGTCGAAGGGCAGCCCGAAGGTGTCCCGCACGGCGCGCCGCGTGAAGGTGACGAAGCCGATCGCGGTCCAGATGACCACGACACCGGCGACGCTTCCTGTGACGCCGAGGAGCTTGCCGCTCTCCTGCGCGACGGCCTCCACCTGCTCGCGCTTGATGAGGCCGGTGTCGCTGATGATCCCGGGGATGTAGCCGTTGACGATCCGGATCAGACCGTCGATGGCCGCTTTGCTTCCGCCCAGCCAGATCCCGACGCCCGCGAATGCGAGGTACAGCGCGGAGAACAGCGTGAACAGGCCCTGGTAGCTCATGCCCGCCGCGAGCAGGAATCCGTTGTGACGCAGGAAGTGCCGCCACACCCGGATCGGGAACACCTGCGCGATCTTCGCGGCCCGCGCGATCGGCTGGTCGAGGCGTTCCCGCACCGCGGTCTCGAGCCGCTCGCGCAACGGCGTCTCCTCAGGCGCCGCGCCGGGCAGCGGGCGGGAGTCGTGGCGGCTGTCGGTCACCCGCTCGAGCCTAATGAATGGATGCCACCCCCTCCCGGCATCCGTCACGGGCGGGTACCCGGTGGCATCCGGTCGGAACGACGAACGGCGGGGCGCCGAAGCGCACCCGCCGTTCGAGGAGTGGGGCTCAGCGACCGCGGAGGACCGCCTGCTTGACCTCGGCGATGGCCTTGGTGACCTCGATGCCGCGGGGGCACGCCTCGGTGCAGTTGAAGGTCGTGCGGCAGCGCCACACGCCTTCCTTGTCGTTGAGGATGTCGAGGCGCACGTCGCCCGCGTCGTCGCGCGAGTCGAAGATGAAGCGGTGCGCGTTGACGATCGCCGCGGGGCCGAAGTACTGGCCGTCGGTCCAGAACACGGGGCAGGACGACGTGCACGCGGCGCAGAGGATGCACTTGGTGGTGTCGTCGAAGACCTCGCGGTCGACGATCGACTGGATGCGCTCCTTGCCGGGCTCCGGCTTGCTGTTCGCGATGAGGAAGGGCTGCACCTCGCGGTAGGAGGCGAAGAACGGCTCCATGTCGACGATGAGGTCCTTCTCGAGCGGCAGACCCTTGATCGCCTCGACGTAGATGGGCTGCGAGATGTCGAGGTCCTTGATCAGCGTCTTGCACGCCAGGCGGTTGCGGCCGTTGATGCGCATGGCATCCGATCCGCAGATGCCGTGCGCGCACGAGCGGCGGAACGACAGCGAGCCGTCCTTCTCCCACTTGATCTTGTGCAGCGCGTCGAGCACGCGGTCCGTGGAGTAGAGCTCCACGTCGTAGTCGACCCAGCGCGGTTCGTCGTCGACCTCGGGGTCGAAGCGACGGATGTTGAACGTGACCAGGAACGACTGGATGCCGGTGTCCTCGGGGGACTGCTCGATGTCGGCGGGGGCGTCGGTCGTGGTGTCGAGCGCGGTCGCGGCCATCAGTACTTCCTCTCCAGGGGCGGGTAGCGCAACTCGCCGGCGTCGTTCTTCGTGAACACCACCGGCTTCCATCCGAGTTCGATGTGGTCGGCGGGGTGCGACGAGTGCGGGTCGCCGGTCAGGTACGCCATGGTGTGCTGCATGTAGTTCTCGTCGTCGCGCGTCGGGAAGTCGTCGCGCATGTGACCGCCGCGGCTCTCCTCGCGGTTCTGCGCGGAGTAGACGACGACCTCGGCGAGGTCGAGCAGGAAGCCGAGCTCGACGGCCTCGAGCAGGTCGGTGTTGTACCGCTTGCCCTTGTCGTCGACGTGGACGTTCTTGTAGCGCTCACGCAGGTCGGCGATGATGTCGAGCACCTCGGCGAGCGAGTCGTGGGTGCGGAACACCTGGGCGCCCTTGTCCATCTCGTCCTGCAGCGTCTTGCGCAGGACCGCGATGCGCTCGGTGCCCGAGTTGGCGCGCAGGCCCTCGATCATCTCGCGGACCTCCTTCGCGGGGTCCTCGGGGAGGGCCACGAAGTCGGCCGTCTGGACGTACTCGACGGCGTTGCGGCCGGCGCGCTTGCCGAAGACGTTGATGTCGAGCAGCGAGTTGGTGCCGAGGCGGTTGGAGCCGTGCACCGAGACGCACGCGCACTCGCCGGCGGCGTAGAGACCGGGGACGACGGTGTCGTTGTCGGAGAGCACCTCGGCCTTGATGTTGGTCGGGATGCCGCCCATCGCGTAGTGCGCCGTCGGCATGACCGGGACGGGCTCGACGACCGGGTCGACACCCAGGTAGGTGCGGGCGAACTCCGTGATGTCGGGGAGCTTCGTCTCGAGGACCTCGGCACCGAGGTGCGTGCAGTCGAGGAGCACGTAGTCGCGGTGCGGGCCGGCGCCGCGGCCCTCCGCGACCTCCTGCACCATGCAGCGGGCGACGATGTCGCGCGGCGCGAGGTCCTTGATCGTCGGGGCGTAGCGCTCCATGAAGCGCTCACCGCTGGCGTTGCGGAGGATCGCGCCCTCACCGCGCGCGCCTTCGGTGAGCAGGATGCCGAGACCCGCGAGTCCGGTGGGGTGGAACTGGAAGAACTCCATGTCCTCGAGCGGGAGGCCCTTGCGCCACACGATGCCCACGCCGTCACCGGTGAGGGTGTGGGCGTTGGACGTGGTCTTGAAGATCTTGCCGAAACCACCCGTGGCGAAGACGACCGCCTTGGACTGGAAGACGTGCAGGTCTCCGGTGGCGAGCTCGTACGCCACGACACCGGCGACCTGGGTCTTGCCCGCGTCGTCCTTCACCGTGATGAGGTCGAGGACGTAGAACTCGTTGAAGAAGTTGATGCCGAGCTTGACGCAGTTCTGGAACAGCGTCTGCAGGATCATGTGACCGGTGCGGTCGGCGGCGTAGCACGCGCGGCGCACGGGGGTCTTGCCGTGGTCGGCCGTGTGCCCGCCGAAGCGGCGCTGGTCGATCTTGCCCTCGGGCGTGCGGTTGAACGGCAGGCCCATGTTCTCAAGGTCGATGACGGCGTCGATCGCCTCCTTGGCGAGGATCTCCGCAGCATCCTGGTCGACGAGGTAGTCGCCGCCCTTGATGGTGTCGAAGGTGTGCCACTCCCAGGAGTCCTCTTCGACGTTCGCGAGCGCGGCGGCCATGCCGCCCTGCGCCGCACCCGTGTGCGAGCGCGTGGGGTAGAGCTTGGAGATCACGGCCGTCTTGGCGCCCGGACCCGCTTCGATCGCCGCGCGCATGCCGGCGCCGCCGGCGCCGACGATCACGATGTCGAACTGGTGGTAGTGCACGCCGTCCTTGACGATCGTGTCCGCGCTGTTCTGAGTGCTCACGTGTGCAATGCCTCTGTTGTCTCAGTCGGGAAGGAGGATGCCGCTTGGATGCGGTGGCTCACGGCTGGCAGATCTCCCAGAGGGAGCTGCTCTCGGTGACGCCCAGGCAAGGGTCGAAGGTGAAGACCACGAGCGTGCCCAGGAGGATGAGGAACGCGGATGCCAGGACGATCGCGCCGATGAGGACGCGACGCACCTGGACGGTGGTGACGTAGTCGTTGACGATCGTGCGCATGCCGTTCGCGCCGTGGATCAGGGCGAGCCACAGCATCAGGACGTCCCACCACTGCCAGAACGGCGAGGAGAGCTTGCCGGCGACGAACGCGAAGTCGATCTGGTGGATGCCCTCGCCGGTCATCAGATTGACGAAGAGGTGCCCGAAGATCAGGACGATCAGCAGCACGCCGGAGGCGCGCATGTAGATCCATCCCCACTTCTCGAGATTGGAGCCCTTCTTCCGCACGGCGGGCGTGCGGGGGGCGGGGATCGTGCTGGCTTCCTGGGCGACGGACATCAGTGGCTCCCCGTGACGGCGCTGAAGACGTTGATGAGGTGGCGCGGCGTGAAGCCGGCCATCGTGACGACCCAGAGACCCAGGACGCCCCACCAGAGCTGACGCTGGTGACGCGTGGCCCACGGCCAGAGGTCGACCGCGATGATGCGCAGACCGTTGAAGGCGTGGTACGCGATCGCGCCGACGAGGGCGACTTCGCCCAGGCCCATGATCGGGTTCTTGTAGGTGCCGATCACCGCGTTGTACGCCTCGGGCGAGACGCGGATGAGCGCCGTGTCCAGGATGTGGACCAGGAGGAAGAAGAAGATCGCGACACCGGTGATGCGGTGCAGGACCCACGACCACATGCCCTCGCGGCCGCGATACAGAGTGCCGCGCGGCCTCTTCGAGGTGGTCTCTTTCACCGACGGCGTGGCACGTGCTGGTGCTGACACGGTCGTCCTCCCTGATCGAACACGGTGTAGAGGGCCCGCGCAGGCCCCCAGCGTCACACGGGCGCCTTTGGATACTACGTCCGGGCTATGAATCCGGGGGATGAGGGTCGCCTAACACTCTCTCGATGTCGAGATAGTTTGGCACTCGATGACGAGAGAGTTTCTCGGCAATTTCCGTTTCGAGTTGTTTGCGTACCGTGCGCGGAAATGCGAGGACGGGCCAAGTAGGGTCTGTGCCATGGCCGAACCTGCTATCGACGACTTCTACGCCGTGATCCCCGCTGGGGGAATCGGCAGCCGCCTGTGGCCGCTCTCGCGCGCGGATGCTCCCAAGTTCCTGCACGACCTCACCGGATCCGGCCAGACGCTGCTGCGCGACACGTGGGACCGTCTCGCCCCGCTGTCGGGTGTGGACCGGATCGCCGTCGTCACCGGGCGCGCGCACCGCGCCGCCGTCGAGCGTGAGCTCCCCGGCGTCCCCGACCACAACGTCTTCCTCGAGTCCGAGCCGCGCGACTCGAGCGCCGCGATCGGACTCGCCGCCGCGATCCTCGTCCGCCGCGAGCCCGACGTCATCATCGGTTCGTTCGCCGCCGACCACGTCATCCGCCAGACGCGGCAGTTCGACTTCGCCGTGCGCCAGGCCGTTGCGGTCGCGCGAGCCGGATACATCTGCACCATCGGCATCCAGCCCGCCGAACCCTCGGTCGGGTTCGGGTACATCAAGCAGGCCGACGAACTCATCGTCGACGGGGCGCCCGAGGCCTACACGGTCGAGCGTTTCGTAGAGAAGCCCGACCTCGACACGGCCAAGGCGTACTACGCGGACCGCTCGTACCTCTGGAACGCCGGCATGTTCATCACGCGCGCAGACGTGCTGCTCGCCGAGCTGGCCGTGAACGAGCCCGAGCTGCACGCCGGCCTGATCGAACTCGCCGAAGCGTGGGACGACCGCGACCGCCGCGGTCCCGCGGTCGACCGTATCTGGCCCGGCCTGAAGAAGATCGCCATCGACTACTCCGTCGCCGAGCCCGCGGCCGAGAAGGGGCGCCTCGCGGTCATCCCCGGGCACTTCGACTGGGACGACGTGGGCGACTTCGCGAGCCTCTCCAAGCTCAACTCCTCCGGGGGCCGAAACGAGCTGGCGATCCTCGGCGAGGACGCGCGCGTGCTCGCCGACGCGTCGAGCGGCATCGTCGTGACGCAGACCAAGCGCGTGATCAGTCTCATCGGCGTCCGCGACATCGTCGTGGTCGACACCCCCGACGCCCTTCTCGTGACCACCAGCGAGAACGCGCAGCGCGTCAAGGGCGTCGTGGACGCGCTGAAGCTCACCGGGCGCGGCGACGTCCTCTGATACCGGATGCCGTCGTCGGCGGTATCCGGTCCCTCTTCCGGGGCGTCGTGTGGCGGTCGCATCACGCGAGATTGCGTCTTTGTAACCATTGCCGCCCACGGGCCGTCGCGGCCCGCAAGCGATTCGTCACAGTGGGTAACGTGACTCCATCGTCCCCCGAACCCGTTGGGGGCATCGTCTTGGAGGACCATTCGTGAAGACCACGAAGAAGGCCGTCGTCAGCGGCCTTGCGATGATCGGCGCGGCCGTGCTGCTGGCCGGCTGCGGCGCCGCTCCGGAGAGCACCGCCTCGTCGGCGGCTGCCGGCGCCAGCAACTACCTGCCCTGCATGGTTTCGGACTCGGGTGGGTTCGACGACAAGTCGTTCAACCAGCTCGGCAAGGAGGGCCTGGACCAGGCCGCCGCCGAACTCGGTTCGAAGAAGCCCATCGAGGTCCAGTCGCAGGCCGAGACCGACTTCGCCTCCAACCTCTCGAGCCTCGTCGACCAGGGCTGCAACACGATCATCACGGTCGGCTTCCTCCTGGCCCCCGCCGCCCTCGAGTCGGCGCAGGCCAACCCCGACCTGCAGTACGTCTCGATCGACGACACCGTCGACCAGAACTTCGACGGCAAGACCGACGCGCCGAACATCAAGCCGATCATCTTCGACACCGCTCAGGCGGCCTACCTCGCGGGCTACCTCGCCGCGGGCGTCTCGAAGACCGGCGTCGTCGGCACCTTCGGTGGCATGAACATCCCGACCGTCACGATCTTCATGGACGGCTTCGCCCAGGGCGTCGAGAAGTACAACGCCGACAACGGCACCTCGGTGCGCGTCGTCGGTTGGGACCGCGCCGCCAAGGACGGCTCGTTCACCGGCGGCTTCGAGGCCAACGACACCGCGCGTCAGACCGCGCAGGCGATCATCGACCAGAACGTCGACGTGCTGCTGCCCGTCGGTGGCCCGATCTACCAGTCGGCCGCCGTCGCCATCCAGGACTCCGGCCGTCAGATCGCCATGGTCGGCGTCGACGCCGACGTCTTCCAGACCGACCCCTCGGTCGGCAGCCTGCTCCTGACCTCGATCCTCAAGGGCATCGACGTCGGAACCAAGGACGCGATCGTGTCCGCCGGTAAGGGCGAGTTCGACACCACGCCGTTCGTCGGCACGCTCGAGAACGAGGGCGTCGGCATCGCGCCGTACCACGACTGGTCCGACCGGGTGCCCGCCGACCTCACCAGCAAGGTCGACGCGCTGAAGGCCGACATCGTCAGCGGCAAGATCAAGGTCGAGTCCTACCTCGCCGGCTGAGAGATCCACTCTCCAGGGGAGGCCGGCTCCGTGCCGGCCTCCCCTCCCTTATGGGGCCGCGACCGTCGTCCCCGCACGTCCGGACGGCATCCGCTCACGAGGCGGTCCGTCCCCGCCGCACCCCGTGTGCGGCACCGCAGAACTTAGGATCGGGAACATGAAGCTCGAACTCCGCGGGATCACGAAAACCTTCGGGTCCCTGGTGGCGAACGATCACATCGACCTCACCGTCGAGGCCGGAGAGATCCACTGCCTGCTCGGCGAGAACGGTGCCGGCAAGTCCACCCTGATGAACGTCCTCTACGGCCTGTACCAGGCCGACGGGGGAGAGATCCTGCTGGACGATGCCGTCCAGCACTTCGCCGGACCCGGCGACGCGATGCGCGCCGGAATCGGCATGGTGCACCAGCACTTCATGCTCATCCCCGTCTTCACCGTCGCCGAGAACGTCATGCTCGGCCACGAGCCCACGAAATTCGGCGGCCGGCTCGACCTCGCGGCGGCGCGCGCGAAGGTCAAGGAGATCTCCGACCGCTTCGGGTTCGACGTCGACCCCGACGCACTCGTCGACGACCTGCCGGTGGGCGTGCAGCAGCGCGTCGAGATCATCAAGGCGTTGTCGAGGGATGCCAAGGTGCTCGTGTTCGACGAGCCCACGGCCGTCCTCACCCCGCAGGAGACGGACGAGCTGATGGCGATCATGCGTCAGCTCAAGGCATCCGGGACCTCCATCGTCTTCATCACCCACAAGCTCCGCGAGGTGCGCGAGGTCGCGGACCGCATCACGGTGATCCGCCTCGGCAAGGTCGTCGGCGAGGCCGACCCGCGCGCCTCGAACGCCGAGCTCGCCTCGCTGATGGTGGGTCGCGCCGTCGAGCTCACCGTTCACAAGGAAGCGCCGACCCTCGGCGACGTCGCCCTGTCGGTCTCCCACCTCACGGTGGTGGACGCGATCGGCCAGCTCGTCGTCAACGACGTCAGCTTCGACGTGCGCCGCGGCGAGGTCCTGGCGATCGCGGGCGTGCAGGGCAACGGGCAGACCGAGCTCACCGAAGCGCTGCTCGGTCTCCAGGAGCGCGTCGAGGGATCCATCACGCTCGACGGCACCGAACTGCAGGGACAGAGCGTCCGGGCCGTTCTCGAGGCCGGCGTCGGATTCGTGCCGGAAGACCGCAAGGAGGACGGACTCGTCGGGGAGTTCTCGATCGCCGAGAACCTCATGCTCGACCGCGCCGACGGTGCCCCGTTCGTCAAGGGCGGTGCTCTGCAGCTGTCCGCCCTCGCCGACTTCGCGCGCGAGAAGGTCGAAGAGTTCGACGTGCGCACGCCCTCGATCGAGACGCCCGTCGGGCGTCTGTCGGGCGGTAACCAGCAGAAGGTCGTCCTGGCCCGTGAATTGAGCCGCGACCTGCGCCTGTTCGTCGCGGCGCAGCCGACCCGCGGCGTCGACGTGGGCTCGATCGAGTTCATCCACAAGCGCGTCATCGAGACGCGCGACACCGGCGTTCCGGTGATCGTCGTCTCCACCGAACTCGACGAGGTCACCGCCCTCGCCGACCGCATCATGGTCATGTACCGGGGCCGCGTCGTCGGCATCGTCCCGGGCGACACCTCGCGCGACGTCCTCGGCCTGATGATGGCCGGCGAAGCGCCCCAGAACGAAGGAGTCGCCGCGTGAGCGATTCGCACAGCCCGCACGACCCGACGGCCGCCCGCGCGGATCGCGCCGCCGAGGTCGCCGCGGCGACCGACGCCGACGTGGCCCTCGAGGGAAGTGTCGCCGTCGACTCGGCCGCGGGCGCCCGCGTCGTGACGCCCCCGCCGGCGACCGAGGAGAACCGGTGGAGCCGCGCTCTCCGCGAGATCGCGACCGGGAACGCCATCATCTCGGTCCTCGCCATCGTCCTCGCCCTGCTCGTCGGCGCGATCATGATCGCCGCCACGGACGAGAACGTGCAGGCGGCATCGGCGTACTTCTTCGCCCGACCCGGTGACACGCTCGCCGCCATCTGGCAGTCCGTTTCGGGCGCGTACGCGTCGTTCTTCCAGGGCGCGATCTACAACTTCCGCCGCCCGGAGTTCGCGACCGGCATCAAGCCGCTGACCGAGACGCTGACCTTCGCGACGCCGCTCATCGCCGCGGGTCTCGGTGTGGCCCTCGCGTTCCGCGTCGGCATGTTCAACATCGGTGGCCGTGGGCAGATGCTCGTCGCCGCTGCGGCAGCGGGCTGGGTCGCGTTCTCCTTCGACCTGCCGTGGGGCGTGCACATGATCATCGCGCTCGTCGCGGGTGTGGTCGCCGGCGCCATCTGGGCGGGTATCGCGGGCGTCCTCAAGGCGCGCACCGGCGCGCACGAAGTCATCGTCACGATCATGCTCAACTACGTGGCGTACTACCTCGTGTACTACATGCTGCGCACGCCCGGCCTGCTCCAGGCGCCGGGGTCGAGCAACCCCACGACCCCGCCGATGAAGGACACCGCGGTCTTCCCCGACCTCTTCGGCTCGGGCTACAACCTGCACTTCGGTTTCATCCTCTCGATCATCGCCGTGGTGGTCGTGTGGTGGATCCTCGAGCGGTCGTCGCTCGGTTTCCGCTTCCGTGCCGTCGGCCTGAACCCGAACGCCGCACGCGTCGCGGGCATCAACGTCAAGTCGATGTACATCTACTCGATGCTCATCTCCGGAGCGCTCATCGGCCTCGCCGGCGTCGATCAGGTCCTCGGCACCGTGACGACCGGGTTCTCCAGCGGTATCGACGCGGGCATCGGATTCGACGCGATCACGGTGGCGCTGCTCGGACGATCCACTCCCGTGGGTGTGCTCGTCGCCGGCATCCTGTTCGGTGCGTTCAAGGCCGGTGGCTTCGCGATGCAGGCCGCCAACGGCGTGCCGATCGACATCGTCCTGGTCGTCCAGTCGCTCATCGTTCTGTTCATCGCGGCACCCCCTCTGGTACGCGCGATCTTCCGTCTGCCGGCACCCGGGGCGCGCAAGCCCCAGGTCCGCGCCGCCAAGAAGAAGGAGGCGGCCCGGTGAGCACCACCGCCGCACATTCCGAGACCGCCCCCGCGGCCGACGCGCTCGACACCGCCGTCGTCGTCAGCTGGAAGGCCCCGATCGTCTACGGCGTCATCACGGTGCTGGCCGCCGTGCTGTTCGTCATCGCGCGGCAGGACGGCGACGCCGTCTTCCGCATCTCCAGCCCGGGGGAGTTCATCCAGCTCCCCGAGCTGGTGCTCGGAGGCGTCCTCACGGGGGCGGTGTGCACCGTCCTCCTCGCGCTGGTCACCGTCGCGAGCGTCCTCATCGTGCGCGCGCACCGTCGCCCTCCGATCTGGCTGGCCGTGGTCTTCGCCGTCGTGTTCATGGTCGGGTTCCTCACCTGGGCCGCCGCGGGTGCGACGACCGCGGTCATCCCGCTGACCGGACTCCTGGCCGGTGGCCTGAGCCTGTCGGTGCCCCTCATCTTCGGTGCCATGGCGGGCGTGCTCAGCGAGCGCGTCGGCGTGGTCAACATCGCCATCGAGGGGCAGCTGCTCGCGGGGGCGTTCACGTCCGCGGTCGTCGCGACCGTGACGGGCAACCCGTACCTCGGCCTCATCGCGGCCGCGGTGGCCGGTGTCCTGGTGTCGTTCATCCTGGCCGCCTTCGCGATCAAGTACTTCGTTGACCAGGTGATCGTCGGCGTCGTGCTGAACGTGCTCGTCGTCGGTCTCACGAGCTTCCTGTTCTCGCAGCTGCTCTCGCCGCACGCCGACACGCTGAACTCGCCGCCCCGCTTCCCGCGCCTGCCCATCCCGGTGCTGGCCGACATCCCGATCATCGGCCCGATGCTCTTCAACCAGACGATCATCGTCTACCTGATGTACGTCACCGTGGCCGCGGTGTACGTCGGGCTCTTCCACACCCGCTGGGGTCTGCGTCTGCGCGCGGTCGGCGAGCACCCGCAGGCGGCCGACACCGTGGGCATCAACATCGCCCGGACGCGGTTCTGGAACGTCTCGCTGGGTGGCGCGATCGCCGGTCTCGGTGGAGCCTTCTTCACGCTCGGCTCGGTCGGCGCGTTCAACAAGGAGATGACGGCCGGTGCCGGTTACATCGCGCTCGCGGCGGTCATCTTCGGTCAGTGGGACCCGATCCGCGCGACGCTCGCGGCGCTGCTGTTCGGCTTCGCCTCCAACCTCCAGAACACCCTCGGCGTCATCGGATCTCCCGTGCCCAGCGAGTTCATGCTCATGCTGCCGTACGTCGTGACGATCTTCGCCGTCGCCGGTCTCGTCGGGAAGGTCCGCGGCCCCGCGGCCGCCGGCAAACCGTACGTCAAGGGCTGACCCGGCCCGCCTTCCCCCTTCACGAGAGGACCCTCCGCTCCACGATGACCGACATCGACTGGGACGAACTCCGTTCCGCCGCCACCGAGGCGATGCACCGCGCCTACGCCCCCTACTCCCGTTTCAAGGTGGGCGCCGCGGCGCTCGTCGCCGACGGGCGCATCGTCGCGGGGTGCAACGTCGAGAACGCCTCCTACGGTGTGACTCTGTGCGCCGAGTGCGGTCTGGTGTCCGAGCTGCACATGTCCGGGGGCGGTCAGCTCGTGGCGTTCGTCTGCGTGGACGGCGAGGGGCGCACGCTCATGCCGTGCGGTCGGTGCCGTCAGCTGCTGTTCGAGCACGCGATCCCGGGCATGCTGCTCGAGACCGTCAGTGGCATCCGGACGATCGACGAGGTCCTTCCCGACGCCTTCGGTCCGCGCGACCTCGAGGAGGCGGCCCGGTGAGCACCGAGCAGTACGACGCGGTCGACATCATCCGCGCGCAGCGTGACGGTCGCGCGATCTCCGAGGGGGAGATTCGCTGGCTCGTCGACGCGTACACGCGCGGCTACGTGATGGACGCGCAGATGTCGGCGTTCACGATGGCCGTCCTCTTGAACGGTCTCGGCCGTGATCAGATCCGGGTGCTGACGGATGCCATGATCGCCTCCGGCGAGCGGATGGACTTCTCGTCCCTCGGCAAGCCCACCGTCGACAAGCACTCCACCGGCGGCGTGGGCGACAAGATCACGCTGCCCTTGGCCCCGCTCGTCGCCGCGTTCGGCGTCGCCGTCCCCCAGCTCTCGGGTCGCGGCCTCGGCCACACGGGCGGCACGCTCGACAAGCTCGAGTCGATCCCGGGTTGGCGTGCGGCGCTGTCCAACGACGAGATCCTGGCGCAGCTCGCCGACGTGGGCGCGGTGATCTGCGCCGCAGGCACGGGCCTCGCTCCGGCCGACAAGAAGCTGTACGCGCTGCGCGATGTCACCGGCACCGTGGAGGCGATCCCGCTCATCGCCTCGAGCATCATGTCGAAGAAGATCGCCGAGGGGACCGACTCGCTCGTGCTCGACGTGAAGTTCGGTTCGGGCGCGTTCATGCAGGACATCGACCGCGCGCGCGAGCTCGCCGAGACGATGGTCGCCCTGGGCACCGATTCGGGCGTCAACACGACCGCGCTGCTCACCGACATGAACACCCCGCTCGGGCGCGCGATCGGCAACGCGAACGAGGTGCGCGAGTCGGTCGAGGTCCTCGCCGGCGGCGGACCCGCCGACGTGGTCGAGCTCACCGTCGCCCTCGCCCGCGAGATGCTGACGCTCGCCGGTCAGCCCGACGCCGACGTCGAGGCCGCCCTTGCCGACGGCCGCGCGATGGACGTGTGGAAGCGCATGATCCGCGCGCAGGACGGCGACCCGGATGCCGCGCTCCCCACGCCGCGCGAGACGCACACGGTCGTGGCCGACCGCGCGGGTGTCGTCACCCGCGTCGAAGCGCTGCCGTTCGGCATCGGCGCCTGGCGGCTGGGCGCTGGTCGCGCGCGCGCCGAGGACGCCGTCGTGCACGCCGCGGGCATCGACCTGCACGTCACGGTCGGCGATTCCGTCGCCGCCGGTCAGCCGCTGTTCACCCTCTCGGCCGATGATGAGACGCGCTTCGAGCGTGCCCTCGCGGCCGTCGAGGGCGCGTGGGAGATCGGCGACACCGCTCCCGCGCGCACCCCGCTCGTGCGCGAGCGCATCACCGCGTGATGGCATCCGACCCGAGGAGCACCATGGCCACCGACGACGTCCGCATCCAGGGCAAGAAGCTCAAGAACCTGCCGAAGGTGTCGCTGCACGATCACCTCGACGGTGGCATGCGCGCGCAGACGGTGCTCGAGCTCGCCGACGACCTCGACCTCGAGGTGCCCGCCGACGACGCGGACGGTCTGGCCGACTGGTTTTCCGACCACGTCGAGTCGGGCTCGCTCGAGGACTACCTCGAGAAGTTCGCCCTCACCGTGGGCGTCCTGCAGACCCGCGAAGGCCTCGTCCGCGCGGCGAAGGAGTTCGTCGAAGACCTCGCGGACGACGGCGTCGTCTACGGCGAGGTGCGGTGGGCCCCCGAGCAGCACCTCACGCGCGGCCTGAGCCTCGACGACGTGGTGGATGCCGTGCAGGAGGGCATCGAGGAGGGCGAGGATGCCGCGGACGCCCGCGGCAAGGACATCCGCGTGGGCCAGCTGCTCACCGCCATGCGGCAGGGTTCGCGGTCGCGCGAGATCGCCGAACTGGCGGTCGCGTGGCGCGGGCGCGGCGTGGTCGGCTTCGACCTCGCTGGTCCCGAGGACGGGTTCCCGGCCTCGAACCACCGTGCGGCCTTCGACTACCTCGCCGAGCAGTTCTTCCCCACGACGGTGCACGCCGGTGAAGGGGCGGGATTGGCATCCATTCGGTCCGCCCTCATCGACGGCCGGGCCGTGCGCCTCGGCCACGGCGTGCGGATCGCCAACGACCTCGACGTCGTGTCGCGCGAGGGCGAGGAGGTGCTCGTCACGTTCGGCGACATGGCGCGGTGGGTGCGCGACCGTGAGATCACGCTCGAGCTGTCGCCGACGTCGAACCTGCAGAGCGGCGCGATCACGGCCTGGGGCGACACGCTCGACGCCCACCCGTTCGATCTGCTGTACCAGTTGGGCTTCTCGGTCACGGTGAACGTCGACAACCGCCTCATGAGCCGGACGACGCTGACCCGCGAGCTCGGACTGCTGGCGCAGGCGTTCGATTACGACCTCGACGACCTCGAGGCGTTCCAGCTCAACGCCGCCGCCGGTGCGTTCCTGCCGGTGGAGGAGCGCGAGGAGCTCATCGAGATCATCGCCGAGGGCTTCCAGCGCTGAGCCGCCGCGGGGTTGCCGGTGTCGGCGGCGCCCCTTCGTGACGGGACGCGCCGCACGGGTGCGAAACTCCTGAGATTTGTGCTCTAGCGGTCCGCGCGGCGCCGTTCGGGCCCGTCGCCGCCCGATTCCTCAGGAGTTTCGCCCGCTCTCACGCCCGGGCCGGCGCCGACCCGCCGTTCGGGTCGGTGGCCGCTCGACCTGTGGCGCCCCGCGGGCGCGCCGGCGGCGGCGCGGCCGAGCGGGCGAAACTCCTGAGATCTCGGCCATTTCGGCGGGCTCGGCCGGCGTGGAGGGTCCTGCGGGACGGAAAGTCAGGAGTTTGGCCCGGGCGCGCCGTGTGCCAGGACGCGCTGGAGTGCGGCGCGGACGCGGTCGGGGCGGTAGAGGATGTCCTCGGCGAGCAGACGGAGCGTCGCGTACCCGCGCTCGAGAGCGGCCATGTCGCGGCGCCGGTCGTTCTTGTGCGCGTGCCAAGTGCCGTGGAATTGCGCACTGTCGCACTCGACAATGAGCCAGCCGTTCACCAGCAGATCGACGCGCCCGACGCCGTCGATGCGTACCTGCACGTCGACCCGACAGCCGAGATGTCGCAGGAGGAGTCGGACGAGCGTTTCGGTCCCCGCCTCGGCACGCGGATCCAGCAGTCGCCGCAGCGCCTGGAATTTGCCGGGCACGCGGGCGAAGACCTCACCGATGTCTGCCTCGTCGACGAGGCCGAGGTGCCACGCGCTGTCGAGCGTCGCGACAGCCGATCGCGGCGGTTGGCACCGGATCGCCTGCGCGAGGGCTTCCACGACACGGACCACGGATCGGTCTCGCGGCGCGGCGCTCGATCTCCAGTGGTAGACGACCCCGCAGGGTGCCGGTGGGCGTCGGCTGGCCAGGGGATCCTGCTGCACGTGGCGGTCCGTGTGGTGGTGAACGAACACGCCGTACAGCGCCAGGAGGCTGATGCAGTCGAGCCGCCCGCCCAGACGTGCCGCCGTGACGATGGAGTCGGGGGTGCCTGCCACGACGAACCTGCCCTGGCGCACGCGTACAAGGGTGCCGTCGGCAATGGCACGGGCGAGAGTACGCCGCGACCACCCCGCCGCATGGAGGTCGCGTGTCGCCCACACCACCTCGTGGTCGTCGTCGGTTCGACGGTCTGCGGATGCCATGAGCACACCCTGGCCGCTTCGCGAGGTGTCGCGTGGTCACGGGCGCCCGAGCTGTGGATAACGGCCGCCGAGTCCTCCCGGGCCGGCCCCGGGCGAAACTCCTGAATTCGGAGGCGGTCTGAGCGATCTGCGGCAGTGGTGCCGCAGAATTGGCCGGTTTTTCAGGAGTTTCGCCCGCGCGTCACGCCGCGCGCACCGGCACGGCCCCGGCCGCGGGTCAGCGCGTCGGGAGGAACTCCGCCAGCTGCTCGGCGATGACGCGGTCGACCTCGGCGGGGTCCGCCGTCGGGGTGCCGTCGCCGGGCTGCGGGCCGTAGGCGCCGAACGACGCGTGCGAGGCGCCGGGGATCTCGACGAACACCGCGTCGGCGGGGAGCTCCTTCGCCGCGTCCGCGATCTTCTGCGGTGTGGACAGGCCGTCCTCGGAACCGGAGAGGCTCAGCACCGGCAGCCCCGACCCGGACAGGTCGTTCGCGCAGTACGAGGCGAACAGCACGAGGGCGTCGGCGTCGGTCGCGAGCTGACACGCGCGCACGCCGCCGAGGGAGTGGCCGCCCACGGCCCACACCGAGACGCCGGGAGCGAGGTCGGTGAAGGTCGAGAGGGGGCGCGGGTCGAAGAACGCGAGGTTCAGCCACGGGCGCGTGATCACCACCGTCACGCCGTCGTCGACGACCGTGTCGGTCAACGTCGCGACGTACCCGAGGGCGTCGACCTTCGCGCCGGGGATGAACACCAGGCCGCGGCCGGTGTCGCCCGAGGTCGGCGTCAGGATCACCGCAGTCGCATTCTCGGTGATCGTGAGGCCGGGGTTCGCGCGCGCCTCGGCGAGCGGATCGGGTTCGGCACCCATCACGCCGACCTGGCTGTAGATCAGGATGCCGACGACCGCCAGCACCACGAGGGCGCCGAGGCCGCCCAGGATCCAGCGCAGGACACGAAAACGCCGACGGGGCGCTCGGGGCGCCCCGTCGGCGGACGGTGGGGTGTCGGTCACCTCACGAGCGTAATGCGGCCTGTCGCGCGGCGACGATCTCCTCGACGCGGGCGAACAGCGGGTGCTCCGGCTCCAGGCCGGTCACCTGCGCGGTGAAGGCCGTGGCATCCAGTTCGCCGAGGAGTCGCTGCAGCTCGACGGCCTGGACGTCCTCGGCATCCTGGAACTCCAGGGCCGCGGCCATCGCGGCGACGAGTGCGTCGACGGGCAGGCCCCGCTCGATCGCCTCGGCGGCGGGACCCACGAAGCGCTCGTGACGCGAGAGCTTCCGCAGCGGCTGCCGACCGACGCGCCAGACCGTGTCGGGGAGCGCCGGGTTGCGGAAGCGGCGGAGGATCGTGTGGCGGTACTGGCTCTGTACCTCGGGGTCGAGTTCGTGCTTCTGCACGAGCAGCGCGCTCGTCTCCTCGAGAGTCGCCTCGACCTGGGCCGCGATCGCCGGGTCGGCGAGGGCGTCGGAGATGCGCTCGATGCCGGCCCGCGCGCCGAAGTACGCCGTGGTCGCGTGCCCGGTGTTGACGGTGAAGAGCTTGCGCTCGATGTACGGGGTCAGGTCGTCGACGAAGTGCGCGCCCGGGATGTGCGGCGGGTTGTCGCCGAACGGTCCGCGCTCGATCGCCCACTCGTAGAAGGGCTCGACCGTCACGTCGACGCCGCCGACGGCCTGGGCCGGGACGATCCGGTCGACGGCGGTGTTGGCGAACACCGCGCGGGCTTCGAGGGCGTCCCACGCCTCGCCGGCGAGGTCGATCACGTGCTCGCGCAGCTGGTCGGTCGCGCCGATGGCGTTCTCGCACGCCATGATCTGCAGGGGAGCGAGCGAGGGATCGCGAAGCGCCAGGCCCGCGACGATGTGCGGGGCCACGAACTTCAGGATCGTGGGTCCGACGGCGGTGGTCACCACGTCGGCGGTGGCGATCTCGTCCACCAGGGTCTCGGCATCCGTCGAGCTGTCGATGGCGCGGAAACCCGTCACCGTCTTGTCGGCGCCGCCCTCGCCGACCTCGTGGACGGTGTACTCGGATGCCGCGTTGATCGCCGCGACCAGCGGCGCGGAGACGTCCGAGAAGACGAGGTCGTAGCCGCCCTCGTGGAGCAGGAGGCCGACGAAGCCGCGACCGATGTTGCCGGCTCCGAAGTGGACGGCCTTCATGCGTTGACGGAGCCCGAAAGGGCCTCGAACAGCTCCTCGGGGGAGGAAGCGGCCTTCAGGCGTGCGACGTCGTCCTCTTCGGAGAAGAGGATGGCGATCTGCGACAGGATCTCGAGGTGCTCGTCGCCCTTGCCGGCGATGCCGATGACGAAGGTGACGGGCTCCCCGCCCCAGTCGACGCCGCCGTCGTAGCGGACGACCGACAGGCCGGACGTGAGGATCGCCTGCTTCGTCTCGTTGGTGCCGTGCGGGATGGCGAGTTCGTTGCCCATGTAGGTGGACACCGTCTCCTCGCGCTGCTGCATGGCGGCGAAGTATTCGCCGGTGACCGAGCCGGCGGCTTCGAGCAGATCGGCGGCTTCCTTCATCGCCTCCTCGCGGGTGGCGCTGCCGGGGTGGATGCGAACGGATTCGATGCGGAGGACGTCCGACATGGTTCTCGCCTTTCTCGTCGTGCTGTCCAGCCTCGCAAAACGCGGGCCGGACGGGAAGACGGAAGGGCTGGGGTTGCGCCCCAGCCCTTCCGTGTGGGTATTACTTCGCCTCGTGCTGACTGCGGACCATCTCCACGACCTCGTCGTACTTCGGCGAGTTCATGAAGTTGTCCACCGACACGTGGATGGCGTCGGGGTTCTGCGCCTTGGCGCGGTCGGTGAGCTGGTTCTGCGTGATGACCAGGTCGGCCGTGCCGTCGAGGTTCGCGATCGCCTGGTTGGTGACCGTGACGCCCTCGATGCCCGCCTTCTTGATCTTGTTGCGCAGGACGCTGGCGCCCATCGCCGAGGAGCCCATGCCGGCGTCGCAGGCGAACACGATCGTGTTCAGCTGCTTCGTGGCGACAGCGCCCCCGAGGCCGCCCAGGGCGCCCTCGACGTCGCGGTCGGCGGAGGCGGTGACGTCGTTCGACGTGCGCGAGCGCAGGCCGCCGAGGGCCGCTGATTCCTTGCCCTTGTTGGCCTCGGTCTGGTCGATGGCCGCGGCGAACGCGTCGTCGCCGCCCTCGGCCGCGAGGTCGCGCTTGCGCGAGGCGCGGAGGATGACGCCCGCGATCAGGAACGTGACCACGGCGGCCACGGCGACCGAGAGGTACACGACCAGGAGGTTGCCCGGTCCCGCACCGATCGCGGCGGCGGTCACGGCGATGATGCTGCCGGGAGCGGCCGGGAACACGAGGCCACCGCCGAAGATCATGTTCGTGGTGACGCCGGCGGCGCCACCGGCGATCAGCGCCAGGACGGTCATCGGCTTCGCGAGAGCGTACGGGAAGTAGATCTCGTGGATGCCACCGAGGAACTGGATGACGATCGCGCCCGGGGCCGAAGCCTTCGCCGCGCCGACACCGAAGAAGGTGAACGCGAGGAGGAGGCCGAGGCCGGGTCCGGGGTTCGCCTCGATGAGGAACAGGATCGACTTGCCGGTCTCGGTGGCCTGCTGGATGCCGAGCGGGGTGAAGACGCCGTGGTTGATGGCGTTGTTGAGGAACAGCACCTTGGCGGGCTCGACGATGATCGACAGCAGCGGCAGCAGGTGCAGGTCGACGAGCCAGCCGACCACACCGCCGAGGACCGTGCTGATCCCGAGGAAGACCGGGCCGAAGGCGAAGAAGCCGACGATCGCGAGGATCATGCCGAGGATGCCGGCGGAGAAGTTGTTCACGAGCATCTCGAAGCCGGGGCGGATCTTCCCGTCCCAGATCCGGTCCATCTGCTTCGTGATGTACGCAGCCAGCGGGCCCATGATCATGGCGCCGAGGAACATCGGGATGTTCGTGCCGACGATGACACCCATCACGGCGATCGTCGCGACCACGCCACCGCGCGCGCCGTAGACCATGCGGCCGCCGGTGTTCGCGATGAGGAGGGGCAGGAGGTAGGTGATCATGACGCTGACCAGGCCGACGTAGCCCTGGTAGGTGCTGCCGTCCGCGTTGGCGGTGAGTGCCGTCGCGGCACCCGGCCACCCGATCGTGGCCGCGTCACCGCCGCCGCCGATGATCTCGGCCACGGGGGCCCAGTGCCATCCGAAGGGGCTCTTCGCGCCGAAGAATCCGGCGGGGATGAAGAGCATAGTGATGAAGCCCCACGCGATGAAGGCCGCGATGTTGGGCATGATCATGCCGGAGAGGAACGTGCCGAATCGCTGGACCGCGACGCGTGCACCTCCCGGCTTCTTGGCTGTAGACGCCGTCGTCATTGCTGTGTCTCCTTGTTGTGGGATGCGACCGGGGTCGCGGGGTGTCAGCGGCTCAGGCCGCGGGGGATGCGGAGGCTGCCTGAGCGGCCTCCCGGGCGGAGGCCGCGTCGTCGGCGGCCAGGGCTGCCTCGGCGATGCGGCGCGCGTCGTCGAGAGAGTGGGTGAGGAGCGAGGCGCGGACGTCCGCGAGGGCGGTGGGCGCCATCGACAGCGTGGTCGCGCCGAGGCCGACGAGCACAACCGCGAGCAGCGGGTCCGCCGCAGCTTCGCCGCAGATGCCGACGGGCTTGCCGTTCGCGCGGCCGGCGGCGCCGACCTCGCGGATGAGGCGCAGGACGGCGGGATGCCACGGGTCCTGGAACGACGCGACCGAACCGAGCAGCCGGTCGGCGGCGAGCGTGTACTGCGTCAGGTCGTTCGTGCCGATCGAGGCGAAGTCGGCGATCTGCAGGATGCGGTCGGCGAGCAGCGCCGAGGAGGGGACCTCGACCATGACGCCCGTGGTCTTGAGGCCGTACTCCTTGGCCAGGGTCGTGAAGTAGCGGGTCTCCTCGACGGTGGAGACCATGGGCGCCATGACCCACAGGTCGGCCGGGCCCGCCGCGGACTTCCGGGTCTCGGCATCCGCTTCGGCGAGGGCGGTCAGCTGCTCACGCAGGATGTCCTCGCTCGCGCGGAGGGCGCGCAGGCCCCGGAGACCCAGCGCGGGGTTCTCCTCGTGCGCGTCGTTGAGGAAGGGGAGGGGCTTGTCGGCACCGGCGTCGAGCACGCGCACGACGACCTTCTTGCCGGGGAAGGCGCTCAGCAGCTCGATGTAGGCGGCGCGCTGCTCCTCGACGGTCGGGGCGGAGCTGGAGCTGAGGA
Organism: Microbacterium sp. SLBN-111; assembly: GCF_049739645.1. Classification (NCBI taxonomy): domain Bacteria; kingdom Bacillati; phylum Actinomycetota; class Actinomycetes; order Micrococcales; family Microbacteriaceae; genus Microbacterium; species Microbacterium sp. SLBN-111. The sequence goes on along the minus strand of NZ_JBMGQH010000001.1, from coordinate 344,106 downwards.
ACAGGAACTCGGTGCGGAAGAGGCCGACGCCCTCGGCGCCGAGTTCGACGGCCTCGGCGGCGCCGCCGGGCTTGCCGAGGTTGGCGAGCAGCGGGATCTTCGTGCCGTCGGACAACGCGCCGTCCGTGATCGGGGCGGACGCCGCAGCGGCTCGCGCGTCGGCGCGGTTCTTCGCCCGCTCGAGGTCGTCGGCGCTGGGGTCGACCGTGACGACGCCGGCGGCGGCATCCACGATCACCGTCCGACCGTCGACCAGGTCCTTCGCGCCGCTCGCGCCGACGACGGCGACGATCGACTTCTCCCGGGCGAGGATCGCGGTGTGGGAGGTGGGTCCGCCCTCGGTCGTGACGAGCGCGAGCACCTTGTCCAGGTCGAGGAGCGCCGTGTCGGCGGGGGCGAGGTCCTTCGCGACGAGCACGAACGGGTGGCCGGGATCGGGGATGCCGGGGGCCGCGACGCCGCGGAGACGCGCGATGACCCGCTGGGCGACGTCGTCGAGGTCGGCGGCGCGCTCGCCGAGGTAGCCGCCGAGGGCGACGAGCTGCTCGCGGAACGAGGCGAAGGCGTCGTGCACGGCGAACTCGCCGTTCTTGCCCGCGGCCAGGCGCGCGTCGACCTCGGCTTCGAGGGTCGGGTCCTCGGCGATCATCGCCTGCGCTTCCAGCACGTCTCGGGCGGCGCCGCCGGCCTGGGCGCCCCGCGCCTCGAGCTCGCGCGCGACGGCGGCCACGGCCTCGCGCACGCGGGCCGTCTCCTCCTCGACCGTGCGATCGCTGGGGCTGTCCTTCGGGGCGGGGAGGGGCTCCGCCATGCGCGCGATGGGTCCCTGGGCGACGCCCAGTCCGATACCGACTCCGCGAAGTTCCGTCATGTTCCTGGTGTTCCTTTACTCGGCGTCGTGGTCGGTGGTCAGCAGCTCGGCGAGGCGCTCGAGCGTCGCCTCGGCGGTGTCGCCGTCGGCCGTGAGAGTCACGTAGTCGCCCTGCTCGAGGCCGAGGGCGATGATCCCCAGGATGCTGGCGGCGTTGACCGGGGCGCCCGCGTCTTTCGCGATCGTCACCGGGATGCCAGACTCTTTCGCCGCCTGCGCGAAGAGCTTCGCGGGGCGGGCGTGCAGGCCGCGCGACGATCCGATGCGGACCGTCCGGGTGATCTGGGGCATGGGGATTCCTTTCCGGTGGCGGGTCAGACGGTGTCCGCGGATTCCCGCGCGCCCATCGCCTCTTCCACGAGAGCGAGCGTGCGGGTACCGGTCAGGTCGGAGAAGACGTCCTCGGGGAGCAGCACGACGTGCACCCCGCGTGTCGCGGCATCCTGTCGGATCCGCTCGAACTCGGGACCGAGGTGCGGGCCGACGAGAACGATGTCGGTCGCGGGCAGGTCGATCGGGAGCGACTGCACGGTCCCCGCCGCAGCGGAGTACGGGAGGCCGCGATCGTGGGCGGCGCGTTGTACACGCTGTGCGACGAATGTGCTCGACGCACCCGCGCCGCACACCACGAGGATCTTCATCGACCCGCCTCCTTTCCCTCGATTCTGCGCACCGGCGTTCACAGCGGACAACCAGGTTCGTTTCCCACCCCCCGGAACGTGGATGCCGCGCCCCCGGCGCCGCGGGTGACCTCGCGTGGTTGGATGGGGGAAGCGTTGCCGTTCCAGGGGCGGCGCGGAGGACGGATCGTGACGACGAAAGCTCGGCAAGACCGCCTGCTGGCCTTGCTGTTGCGGGACGCGGAGTGGTCCACCGCGGCGTCGCTGGCGGATGCGCTGGGTGTGACGCCGCGCAGCATCCGCTCGTACGTCACGGCGGTGAACGCGCGCGTCCCCGGGGGCGCGGCGATCGAGTCCGGTCCGCTCGGGTACCGCGCCGGCGCGGACGCGGCCCTCGCGCTGCGCGCCGGGTCGCCCGCCGACAGCGGCACGCCCCGCGACCGTCTGCACACCCTCGTCCGCCGGCTCCTCGACGCAGCCGACGGCATCGACGTCTACGAGACCGCGGATTCGCTGCACGTCAGCGCCGCGACGCTCGAAGCGGATCTGGCACGCGTACGCGGTTTGCTCGGCGGGACCGAGCTGACCCTCGAGCGCTCGGCATCCACCGCTCGTCTCCGCGGGACCGAGGTCGCTCAGCGCCGGCTGCTGTCCAAGCTCGCGCACGACGAGATGGATGCCGGGATGTTCGACCTCGACGCCCTCCGCCGCACGCTCGGCGAGAGGTCGGTCGGAGCGCGCGCGTTCGGACCGTTCAAGGCCGAGCTCGTCGCCGAACTCGGCGCCCTCGGCTACTTCGTGAACGAGATCGGCATCGGCGACGTCGTCATGCACATCGCGATCGCCGCCGATCGGGTCACGCGCGACCGGGGCCTGGGTGCTGCGGCGGGGGAGTCCTCGGATGCCGTGGACGCCGTCGCGGACCTCCTCGACCGCCTGACCCTCAAGCACATCGGCGTGCAGCTCGGCGCGGGCGATCTCCGTCACCTCGCGACCCTCGTCCTCACACGCATCGTCGCCCCGGGCGCTCCCGCGGCCGACGACGTGCGCTCGCGCCTCGACCCCGCGGTCGAGGGAGCCGTGCGCGCGGTCGTGGAGGAAGCGGCATCCCAGTACCTCGTCGACATCGCGCACGACGACTTCGTCCTGCGCCTGGCGCTGCACGTGCAGAACCTGCTGCACCGCTCGCGCGAGCAGGCGTGGTCGCGGAACCCGCTGACGCGCTCGCTGAAGTCGACGTACCCGATGATCTTCGAGGTCGCGGTGTACATCGCGAAGGGCCTGCAGGACGCGCTCGGCATCCCGATCCTCGACGACGAGATCGCCTACATCGCGATGCACGTGGGCGGACGACTCGAGCGCAGCCGCCGCTCCGACCAGCTGCTCACGGCGACGATCGTGTGCCCCGGGTACTACGAGCTGCACGAACTCCTCCGCTCGAGCGTCGACCGTTCGCTCGGGCAGGCGATCGAGGTCGTCGGCGTCGAGACGCGCATCGACCCGGCGTGGGATTCGATCGATACCGACCTCGTCCTCACCACGATCGACCCGCCGCGGCCCGGCGACCGGTTCGTCCGCATCCAGCCGTTCCTCACCGATGCCGACGTCGAGCGCGTGCAGGCCGCCGCGTCGCGGGTGCGGCGCGGGCGGCGTCTCGCGCGGCTGCGCGCCGAGCTCGAGACGTACTTCTCGCCCGACGCGTTCGTCCGTGGCCTGGATGCCGCCGAGGGCGAGGCCGGCGTCATCCGGCGGCTCGGCGGGCTGCTTGTGGACGAGGGCGTCATCGACGACGACTACGTCGTCCGGGCGGTGGAGCGCGAGGCGATCTCCTCCACGGCGTTCACCGACGCGCTCGCCGTCCCGCACGCGATGGGCATGACCGCGACGCAGACCCGCATCGCGATCGGCATCGCCGACCCGTCGATCGCCTGGGGCGAGGGTCGCGTGCAGGTGGTGGCGCTCGTGGCGTTCAGCGAGACCGACCGCGAGGCGTTCCAGACCGTGTTCGAGCAGTTCGTCGAGGTGTTCAGCGAGCGCGACAGCGTGCAGCGGATCGTGCGCCGCGGCACGGACTTCGCGGCCTTCCTCGACGAGTTGGTCGCGGTGATCGACGGCTGACGGACCCGCAAGTCCGGAGACGTCAGCGCCGCGCGGTCACTCCTCGCCGATGTCCTCGTTCCAGAGCGAGGGGTTCTCGTCGATGAACGTCGTCATCACGTCGATGAGCGCGGGGTCCTGCAGCACGTGCACGTCGACGCCGTTCTCGCGCAGCCAGTCCTCGCCGCCGTAGAACGTGGTGTTCTCGCCGATGACCACCCGCCCGATCCCGAACTGGCGGACGAGGCCGGAGCAGTACCAGCACGGGGAGAGCGTCGTCACCATCGTGGTGCGCCGGTAGGAGCGCTGGCGCCCCGCGGCGAGGAAGGCCGACGTCTCGCCGTGCAGCGCGGGGTTGTCGCCCTGCACGCGCTGATTGCGCCCCGACCCCAGCAGCCGGTCGTCGTGGTCGAAGAGCGCGGCGCCGATCGGGATCCCGCCCTCCGCCCGACCCTCGAGCGCCTCCCAGCGCGCGACTTCGAGCTTCTCCTCGTCGGTGGCGTACACGGCTCCGACGACGGGTGCAGTGCTCACGCGGCGTCCTCCGCGGCATCGACGTGGGCCACGATCTCGTCGTCGGTCAGGGGACCGCCCACCTTCGGCGCGAAGACGCGGAAGAGGACGACGTAGAGCACCCCGGCGATGAGGAAGCCCGCGGGCGGAGTAAGGTCGCCGAGCGGCGAGGCGGCGCCGCCCGTCGCCTGGACGACGACGCCGAGGAAGAGCGTCTGGTTGGAGAACAGCAGGATCGAGACGACCACCGCCACCACGAACGAGATCGGTCCGGCGGGGTTGCGGTACTTGGCCGTGTCGCTGACGAGCGCGGCGATGGAGGTGCCGCGGCGCAGGTAGCGGTCGACGAGCACGATGCCGAGCCACGGGGCGATCCAGTACGCGATGACCAGCAGGAAGTTCTCGTAGATCGTCGTTACGTCGGCGAGGATCGAGACGAGGGCGATGATGAACCCGAGCACGCCGAACCCGAGCGCGATGATGGCGCGGCGCAGCGAGAAGGGGATCCGCACGCCGGCCGCGAGGAACGACATGGCGCCCGAGTAGACGTTCAGCGCGTTGGCGGCGATGGCGCCGACCGCGATCGCCGCAAGCGTCAGCGCGCCGATCCAGCCGGGCATCCCGTGCACGAAGGCATCCGTGGGGGAGGCGTCCGCGGGTGCGATGATCAGCGCCGAGGCGGCTCCGGCCGACATCAGCACGGTGCAGGACACGAAGATGCCGAGGGCCGCCGCCCAGCCGGTCGCCGGGAGGCTGACCGTGCGGGGCAGGTAGCGGGTGTAGTCCGCGGCGTACGGCGTCCATCCGGCCGAGTAGCCGAAGGCGGCGGCCGCCGTGAGCAGGAACCCGCCGAAGGAGAAGCCGCCGCCGGAGATGCCGGCACCGACCTCGGGGTTGGCGAAGATGGCGATCGTGGCGAGAAGGAAGATCACGCCGAGCACGATGCTCGCGTAGCGCTCGAAGACCTGCACCAGGTCGTGACCGACGAAGGCGAGGAGGACCTCGAGCACGACGATGACCACGAGGCTCAGCCACACCGGCAGCCCCGTGAGAGTGGTCAGGGCGAACGCCCCGGACACCGAGTTGACGGCGAACCAGCCCAGGCCCGCCATGACCGTGTTCAGACCGGCCGGGAGGATGTTGCCCCGCAGCCCGAACGCCGTGCGGCTGAGCACGAGCTGCGCGAGACCCTCGCGCGGGCCCCACGTCGAGAGCACGCCCTGCGCGGCCGCCGCGAGCGCGTTGCCGACGACGATCGCGAGCACGGCCTGCCAGAAGCCGAGACCGAAGAACGCCACACCGATGAACCCGACGAAGACGGTCGCGAACTCGAGGTTGGGCGCCGACCAGGTGGCCAGCAGCTGCCACGGCGAACCGTGTCGATGCTCGTCCGGGATGGCTTCGATGCCGCCCGCCTCGATCTTCGTGGGCCGCGTCCTGGCCTCACTCGCGTGTGTCGTCGCACTCATATGCTCAACGTACGACTCGCCTGTTACCGGAACGTTATGGCCGCGTTAGGGGTGTCGTCGCCGGCGTCTCGCGGAGGGCCCGAGCACCGTCGGACCCTCCGCGGGCGTCAGCGCACCGCGGCGAGCAGTTCCTCGGCGCCGGCGCGCAGCGCCTCGAGGCGGCGGCGGGCCTTCTTCGCCGACGAGCCGCGCACGTCGAGGTACAGCTTCAGCTTCGGCTCGGTGCCGCTGGGACGCACGATGAGGCGCGAGCCGTCCTCGAGCCAGATGCGCAGCACATCGCCCGGGGGCAGCCCGTCGACGCCCTGCAGCAGGTCGTCCACCTTGGATACCGCGACCTCGCCGACAGCCGACGGCGGCTGGGCGCGGAGGGATGCCATGATCCCGCCGATCTCGCTGAGGTCGGTGACGCGCACCGAGATCTGGTCGCTCGCGAACGCGCCGAACGTGTCGCGGAACTCCTGCAGCAGGTCGGCGACCGTGCGGCCCTCGGCGCGCGCGGCCGTGGCGAGGCCGAGGAACGCGACGGCGGCGGAGATGCCGTCCTTGTCGCGCACGGTGTCGGGGTTCACGAGGTAGCCGAGAGCCTCCTCGAAGCCGAAGATGATCCCCGGCGCACGCGAGATCCACTTGAAGCCCGTGAGGGTCGCGTGGAAGTCGAGCCCGTAGTGCTCCGCCACGACCTGCAGCCCGGGCGACGACACCAGCGAGCAGGCGAGGGATGCCGGCTGCCCGGCGCCCCGATCGGAATCGGCGTGCGCACGCGCCGCCCGCCAGCCGAGCAGCAGCCCGATCTCATTGCCGGTCAGGCGACGCCAACCGCCCTCGACGTCGGCGTCCGGAATGGCGACCGCGAGGCGATCGGCATCCGGGTCGTTGGCGATGACGAACTCGGCGTCGGCGGAGCGGGCCGTCTCGAACGCGAGGTCCATGGCCCCGGGCTCCTCCGGGTTGGGGAAGGCCACGGTGGGGAAGCGCCCGTCGGGGTGGATCTGCGCCTCGACGACCACCGGGGCGGGGTAGCCCGCCGCGGCGAGGACGCGCTCCACGGTCTCCCACCCCACGCCGTGCATCGCGGTGTAGACCCAGCGCACGCCCTCCGCGCCCGAGGGGGCGGGGGCGACGGCGGCGGTGGCGGCGACGTAGGCGTCGACGAGCGACTCGGGCGCGTTCTCGTACCCGACGGAGCGGGGGAGGATCGTGACGTCGCCCGCATCGGCCACACGCTGGATGTGCGCGGCGATCTCGGCGTCGGCGGGCGAGACGATCTGCGCGCCGTCGTCGGCGCCGCCGAGGTAGACCTTGTAGCCGTTGTCGTCCGGCGGGTTGTGGCTCGCGGTGACCATGACTCCGGCGTCGGCGCCGAGGTGCCGCACCGCGAAGGCGAGCACGGGCGTCGGGAGCATGCGGGGCAGCAGGATGGCGCGCAGCCCGGCCCCGGCGAAGATCTCGACCGAGTCGCGCGCGAAGACGTCGGAGTTGCGGCGTCCGTCGTAGCCGACCACGACGGTCGGCGTCCCCTCGGGCTGCTTCTCGCGCAGGTACGCGGCGAAACCCGCCGCGGCCTGCGCGACGAGCACCCGGTTCATGCGGTTCGATCCGGCGCCGAGCGTGCCGCGCAGCCCGGCCGTCCCGAAGGCGAGGCGCGTCGCGAAACGGTCCTCCAGGTCGGCGGCCGCCTCGGCATCCCCGTCCTCCACCCGCGCGAGCAGCGCGGTGAGTTCTTCGCGGGTCGTGGCATCCGGGTCCTGGGCGAGCCAGGCGCGGGCCGCGGCGACGTGGTCGCTCACAGCGCGCCGATCACGCGGGCCAGGAGCGCCGAGATCACGGGCTCCGCCTCACGACCTGCCTCGAGCACCTCGGCGTGGCTGAGGGGCGTCTTCTGGATGCCGGCGGCCAGGTTCGTGATGAGCGAGAAGCCGAGGATCTCCATGCCGGCCTGCCGCGCGGCGATCGCCTCGAGCGCCGTGGACATGCCCACGATGTGTCCGCCGATGGTCTTGGCCATCTGCACTTCGGCGGGGGTCTCGTAGTGCGGACCGCGGAACTGCGTGTAGACGCCCTCGTCGAGCGTCGGATCGATCGACCGGGCGAGGTCGCGCAGGCGCTTCGAGTACAGGTCGGTGAGGTCGATGAACGTCGCGCCCTCGAGCGGGGAGTCGGCCGTGAGGTTGATGTGGTCGCTGATGAGCACCGGCTGGCCGGGCTTCCAGGTCTCGCGGATGCCGCCCGCGCCGTTGGTCAGGATCATCGTGGTCGCACCGGTGGCCGCCGCGGTGCGGACGCTGTGGACGACCCGGCGGACGCCGTGCCCCTCGTAGTAGTGCGTGCGTGCACCGATGACGAGGACGTTCTTGCCGCCGGGGGTGCGGACGCTGCGGAGGGTCCCGACGTGTCCCTCGAGGGCGGGCTTCGAGAAGCCGACGACCTCCGTCGCGGGGAACGCCGAGGTCTCCTCGCCGATGAGTTCGGCGGCGCGGCCCCAGCCGCTGCCGAGGGTGACCGCGATGTCGTGACGCTCGACGCCGGAGAGACGCGCGATGTCGGCGGCCGCCGCCGCGGCGATCTCGAACGGGTCGACCGCCGGGTCGTCGAGCGGGTGAGAGTTGCTGTGTGCCATGGACCCACTCTAGAAAGCCACGGCATCCGAGGCCAGGCGAACGGGGCGCGCGCCGCACTAGGCAAGAATGGATGCCATGGTGCAGAGCTTCGAGCGCAAGCAGTCCGTCGCGATCGTCGGCGGTGGCCCCGGCGGCTACGAAGCGGCACTCTCGGCCGCCCAGCTGGGCGCCGACGTCACGCTCGTCGAGCGCGCGGGCGTGGGCGGCTCGGCCGTCATCACGGACGTGGTGCCGTCGAAGACGCTGATCGCCACCGCCGACGCGGCCGTCGCGATCCGCAGCGCCAGCGAGCTCGGCGTGCAGCTGTTCGCGAAGGACGACCACGGCAAGCCGCTGACGCCCGAGGTCGCGATCAACCTCGCCGCCGTGAATCAGCGCCTGCTCTCGCTCGCGCGTCAGCAGTCCGACGACATGCGCGCGTCGCTGCTCGACGCGGGGGTCCGCATCATCTCCGGCCACGGGCGCCTCGACGGCCCCGGTGCCGTCGTCGTCTCGACCGAGGCCGGCGGCACGGACTTCGACCGCATCGAAGCCGAGACGCTCGTCGTCTCCGTCGGCGCCTCGCCGCGCGAGCTGCCGTCCGCCCGCCCCGACGGCGAGCGGATCCTCACGTGGACGCAGCTCTACAACATGAAGTCGGTGCCGCAGCACCTCATCGTCGTCGGTTCCGGTGTCACGGGCGCCGAGTTCGCGTCGGCGTACATGAACCTCGGCGCCAAGGTCACGCTCGTCTCGAGCCGCGACCAGGTGCTCCCCGGCGAGGACCAGGATGCCGCGGCGGTCCTCGAGCGCGTCTTCCAGCGCGGCGGCATGACGCTGCTGGCGAAGGCCCGCGCCGACTCCGTCGTGAACACCGGCGACGGCGTCACGGTGACGCTCGCGGACGGCCGCACGATCGAGGGCAGCCACTGCCTCATGGCCGTCGGCTCGATCCCCAACACCGCCGGCATCGGCCTGGAGCAGGCCGGGGTGCAGATGACGCCGTCGGGCCACATCCGGGTGAACCGCGTCGCGCGTACGTCGGTGCCGAACATCTACGCCGCGGGCGACTGCACGAACTTCTTCCCGCTGGCCTCCGTGGCATCCATGCAGGGCCGTCAGGCCGTCTTCCACGCGCTCGGCGACGTCGTCATCCCGCTCGAGACGCGCCGCATCACGGCGAACATCTTCACCGCGCCCGAGATCGCGACGGTCGGCTTCAGCGAGCAGGACATCGCCGACGGCAAGATCGACGGCGTCGTCAAGAAGCTGCCGCTGTCGGCCAACCCGCGCGCGAAGATGCAGGGCATCATCGACGGTTTCGTCAAGCTCATCGCGCGGCGGGGGAGCGGCACCGTCATGGGCGGTGTCATCGTCGCCCCGCGCGCGTCCGAGCTCATCTACCCCATCGCGATCGCGGTCGAGCGGCGCCTCACGGTCGACCAGGTCGCCCGCGTGTTCGCGGTGTACCCGTCGCTCACGTCGAGCATCACGGATGCCGCCCGCGCCCTGCACATCGTCGACCGCGACGACCCCGGCGAGGACTGATCCGGCTGCCGTTCCGGCATCCATCCCTCTCTCCGTGCCCGTGCCCGTGCCCCTGCTCGTGCCCCTGCCCTCTGCCTCTGGCGAGCTGCGATAGGCGCGACCGCGCCGCGTCCTGACGGACAGCGATAAACGCGATCCACGGCGGGGAACGTCCTGTCGCGCCGTTTCGTGCCGTGGATGCAGTTTCTCGCGGGGACCGCCGGGCGGCCGCGCAACGCAACGCCAACGCGGCAACGCAAAGCCCGGGCGGCCGCGCAACGCGACGGCGCCGCGCCCCCGGAGGGACGCGGCGCCGGACGCGAGCGGGATGCCTCAGCTGATGAGCAGCAGCTGGTGGCCCGCCGAGACGGTGGTGCCGGGGCTGGCGTCGATGCCGCCGATGGTGCCGTCCTTGTGGGCCTGGATGGGCTGCTCCATCTTCATGGCCTCGAGCACGACGACGAGGTCGCCCTTGACGACCTGCTGGCCCTCCTCGACGGCGACCTTCACGACCGTGGCCTGCATCGGCGACTTCACGGCGTCGCCGGTGGCGCCCGCCGTGGGGGATGCCGAGTGCGAGCGGCGCGACGGCGGGGCGACGGCCGGACGGCCGGGCTTCGCGGCGGGTGCGCCCAGGCGGTCGGGGAGGCTCACCTCGAGGCGCCTGCCACCCACCTCGACCACGACCGTGTGACGGCCGGGCGCCTCCGCGGGGGATTCGAGCTCGCCGTCCCACGCGGGGATGTCGTTCACGAACTCGGTCTCGATCCAGCGGGTGTAGACGCCGAACGTGCCGTCCTCGGCGGTGAACGCGGGGTCGCGGACGACCTTGCGGTGGAACGGCAGCACGGTGGGGAGACCGGCGACCTCGAACTCGTCGAGGGCGCGACGGGCGCGCTCGAGGGCTTCGGCGCGGTCGCGGCCGGTGACGATGATCTTCGCCAGCAGCGAGTCGAACGCGCCCGAGACGCTGTCGCCCGCGGTCACGCCCGAGTCGAGCCGGATGCCGGGGCCGCCGAAGGTCTTGAAGACGTGGATCGGGCCGGGCTGGGGCAGGAAGTTCCGGCCCGGGTCCTCGCCGTTGATGCGGAACTCGAGCGAGTGGCCGACCGGGGCGGGGTCGTCGTAGCCCAGTTCCTCGCCCTCGGCGATACGGAACTGCTCGCGCACGAGGTCGAGGCCGGTGACCTCCTCGGAGACCGGGTGCTCGACCTGCAGACGGGTGTTGACCTCGAGGAACGAGATCGTGCCGTCGGCCCCGATGAGGAACTCGCACGTGCCGGCTCCGACGTAGCCGACCTCGCGGAGAATGGCCTTGGATGCCGAGTACAGAACCGAGATCTGCTCGTCGCTGAGGAACGGCGCGGGGGCTTCCTCGACGAGCTTCTGGTGGCGGCGCTGCAGCGAGCAGTCGCGGGTGGAGACGACGACGACGTTGCCGGCGGCGTCCGCGAGGCACTGGGTCTCGACGTGGCGCGGCTTGTCGAGGTACTTCTCGACGAAGCATTCGCCGCGACCGAACGCGGCCACCGCCTCGCGCGTGGCGGACTCGAACATCTCGGCGACCTCGTCGAGTTCGCGCGCGACCTTCAGTCCGCGGCCACCTCCGCCGTACGCGGCCTTGATGGCGATCGGTAGTCCGACCTGCTCGGCGAACGCGATGACCTCGTCGGCTCCGGCCACCGGGCCGGGGGTGCCGGGCGCGAGCGGTGCGCCGACCTTCTCTGCCACGTGACGGGCGGTGACCTTGTCGCCCAGCGCCTCGATGGCGTCGGGCGAGGGGCCGATCCAGACGAGGCCCGCGTCGATGACGGCGCGCGCGAAGTCGGCGTTCTCGGCGAGGAAGCCGTAGCCGGGGTGCACGGCGTCGGCGCCGGAGCGGCGGGCGATCGAGAGGATCTTCTCGATCGAGAGGTAGGTGTCGGCGCTGGTGGCGCCGTCGAGCGCGTACGCCTCGTCGGCGAGGCGGGTGTGCAGGGCGTCCCGATCCTGGTCGGCGTAGACCGCGACGGAGGCCTTGCCCGAATCGCGTGCGGCGCGGATGACACGGACGGCGATTTCGCCGCGGTTGGCGACGAGAACCTTGGCGATCTTCGGCATCCACCCAGCCTAGCGAGGGGTGGTGCGGGTCTTTTGACCCACCTCCACAAGAAACGCCGGAAAACGTGTGGGGGAGTCTACGAACGGTTCCAGAGCGCGGTCCACGATCCGCCGAGCTCCCGCACGAGCCCGCGGACGGTCGACAGCGACATCCCGACGACCGTCGACGGGTCGCCCTCCACCCGCTCGATGAAGGCGCCGCCGAGCGAGTCGACGGTGAACGCCCCCGCCACGAGCAGCGGTTCGCCGCTGGCGACGTAGGCCGCGATCTCCTCGTCGTCGACGTCCTCGGCGAAGCTCACCGACGCCTCCGCCACGGCGAACGCCTCGCGCGGTTCCTCGCCGGGGACGAGTCGGAAGACGCTGTGCCCGGAGTGCAGCACGCCGGTGCGCCCGCGCATCTCGCGCCAGCGGGCCGTGGCGGCCTCCGGGGTGTACGGCTTGCCGAGGATCTCGTCGCCGAGCGCGAACATCGAGTCCCCGCCGATGACGAAACCGTCGAACGACGGGTCGTCGACGCGGAGCCGCTCCGCGACGTCCGCCGCCTTGCGGCGCGCGAGGAGCAGCACGTGTTCCGGGGCGGGGAGGGTGCGCCCTTCCGCCGCCTCGACCTCGGCGATCACGGCCTCCTCGTCGACCTGCGGGGCGCGGGCCTCCGGTTCGATCCCCGCCTGCCGGAGAAGCATCAGACGGGCGGGAGAAGTGGATGCCAAGCACACGCGCATGCGTCCACGCTACCGACGGCGCGGCCTCGCGGTGCCGCCGTGTGACAGGCTCGGAGGATGCAGAACGGCGACCTCATCGATCTCGACATCACCGGAGTCGCCCACGGCGGCATCTTCGTCGGGCGGCACGAGGGCCGCGTCGTCTTCGTACCCGACACGCTCCCGGGCGAACGCGTGCGCGTGCGACTCACCGACACGCGGAAGAAGGCGTTCTGGCGCGCGGAGGCCCTCGAGGTCCTCGACGCCGCGCCCGAGCGGCGCCCCCACGTGTGGGCGTCGGCCGCGATCGACCGCGCCCCCGAGGACCGCGTGGGCGGCGCGGAGTTCGGGCACATCGAGCTCGCCCACCAGCGCGCCCTGAAGGAGCGCGTCATCCGTGAATCCCTCGAGCGCGTCGGTCGCCTCGAACTGCCGGTCGAGGTCCGTCCGGCGGGTGCCGACGAGACCGCCGACGGCACCGGATGGCGTACCCGGGTGAGCCTGCACGTCGACGGCGCCGGACGCGTCGGACCGTTCGCGCCGCGCTCGCACCGGGTCGTCGAGACCCCCGATCTGCCGCTCGCCACCGCCGACCTTGCGCGCGTGGCCGCCGACCTGCGCGGTGCCGCCGAGGGCCGTATCGACCTCGTACAGCCGGCCGACGGCCGCGTCCGGGTGCTGCCGCGTCCGGACGGTGCCCGACCCACCGGGCCGGTCGAGGTCGTGGAGGAGATCGTCGGCGACCGTTCCTTCCGCGTCGACGCGGGCGGGTTCTGGCAGGTCCACCGCCTCGCCGCGGGTGCTCTCACGGAAGCGGTCGCGGATCGCATCCGTTCCTCGGCGGGCGACCTGGATCCGGATGCCATCCACCTCGACCTCTACGGCGGCGTGGGCCTTTTCGCGGCGACGTTGGGCGACCTCGGCGGTGCGTCCACGCGCGTGGTGAGCGTCGAGAGCGACCCTCGGGCGACGGAGCACGCGGGGGAGAACCTCGCGGAGTGGGTCGGCGCGCGCGCCGAGACGGCCCGTGTCGACCGCTACGTCGGTCGTCTGCGGGCCGATGCGTCCGAGCGCGAGCGCGAACGCCTCTCGCGCGGCGTCGTGGTGCTGGACCCGCCGCGGGCGGGAGCCGGCCGCGAGGTCGTCGAGGGCATCGCCGTGCTGGCGCCGCAGACGGTCGTCTACGTCGCGTGCGACCCGGTCGCGCTCGCCCGGGATCTCGCGACGTTCGCGGTCCACGGCTACCGTGCCGACGGGGGCGTGCACGGCCTCGACCTGTTCCCGAACTCCCACCACGTCGAAGCCGTCGTCGCCCTGCGTCGGTGACGCGCTGGTGACGCCCGCCCGTGACGCGCCGGTGATCCGTCGACGACCCGCCGATCGGGGGATGTGGACTCCCGTTCGGGAGCGGGTCGCGCGGATACGATAAGGGGATGACGCGCGTCGCCCTCATCGATGACCATGAATCGGTCCGACTCGGCCTCGAGGCTGCGCTCGCTCAGACGGGGTCCTTCGACGTGGTGTCCTCGGGTGCGAACGTCGCCGCCTACCTCGATTGGCGCCGCTCCGCGGGCGAGGCTCCCGCGGACGTCGTCGTGCTCGACCTCACTCTGGGTGACGGCACCACCGTGTCCGAGAACGTCGACCGGGTCGTCCGCGACGGGTCGAGCGTCATCATCCACAGCGTCGCCGACCGCCCGGCCGCCGTCCGCGAGGCGCTCGCCGCCGGGGCAGCGGGCATCGTGAGCAAGTCCTCGCCCACGCACGAGGTGCTGGCCGCGATCGACACCGTCGCGCGCGGCGAGCTGCTCGACAACGTCGAGTGGGCCAGCGCGGTCGACGGCGACCGCGAGTTCGCGGACGCGCAGCTGTCGGCGCGCGAGCGCGAAGTGCTGCGGCTCTACGCCGCCGGGCTCCCGCTCAAGGCCGTGGCGGAGCGCTTGGGCGTGGCGTATTCCACGGCCAAGGAGAACATCACGCGCGTGCGGGTGAAGTACGTCGAGGTGGGGCGCCCCGCCCCGACGAAGGTCGATCTGCTGCGGCGGGCGATGGAGGACGGCATCCTCCACGAGACGCCCGAGACGCCCCGCGATGCCTGACGTCGACCGCTCCGTCCTCGACGAGGCGTGGGCACGCATCCCTCACACGCGCGAGACCAGCGACGACCCCGGATCTTTCACGCAGAAGCGGATCGAGCGCGTCATCACGCTGCTGGTCGGACCTGCGTGCCTGGTCCTCGGGGTCCAGGCCTTCGTCGCGGCCTTCGGCCCGAGCGACGAGGCTGCGGGGTGGCACCTGCCGCTGGTGGTCGGTGTCTTCGTGCCGCTGGTCGCGATGGTCGTGGCGTGTGCGGTCGACCGCTTCGCGCGGTTGTTCTCCGGCCTCTTCGCGGTGCTGTTCATGGTGGCGCTGGTGCTGTGGCCGTTCGCGACCGCCGGGGGCCAGGCGCCGTCCCCCACCGAGAACCCCTGGATCTTCTACCTGATCAATGTCGCCACGGTCGCGACGGTCGTCGCCTTCCCGCTGCCGCTGCAGGTCGCCTGGACCGTCGCCGCTCCGCTGCTGTTCGGTGTGGTCCGACTCCTGCAGGCGGGCGGGCGTCCCGAGTTCCTCCTCCCCGTCGCTCTCGACGTCTCCTTCGCGCTGCTGTTGGGCAGCGTCCTGGTCACGCTGACGTGGATGTACCGGTCGATCGCGGCGAACGTCGACGAGACCCGCACACGCGCGGTCGCGAGCTACGCCTCGGCGGCGGCCACCGCCGCAACCGAGCACGAACGCGTCGCCGTCGCCGCCCTCATGCACGACAGTGTCCTGGGCGCCCTGCTCGCCGCGGAACGCGCCGCCACCCCACGCGAACGCACCCTCGCGGTGAGCATGGCGCGCGAGGCCCTCACCCGACTGGCGAACGCCGAGAAGGACGCCCTCGAGGGCACTGACGAGCCGATGGATGCCGTGGCGCTCGCCGAGGACATCGAGAAGTCCGCGCGCGACTTCGGCGTCGAGCTCGTCGTCATCCGGCGTGTGCAGGAGGGGACTCCCCGTGTCCCGGGCCGCGTCGCCCGCGCGCTGGTGCTCGCGGCCATGCAGGCCGTCGCCAACGCCGTGCAGCACGCGGATGCCGCCGCGCTCTCCGTCGAGGTCATGGGTTCGGCGGAGCCGGGCGGCGTGACGATCCGCGTGCGCGACGCGGGCCGCGGCTTCGATGTGAATGCGATCCCGGCGGATCGGCTCGGCATCCGCGGCTCGATCATCGCGCGGGTGACGGCGGTCGGCGGTCGCTCGACCGTGGATTCGTCGCCCGCGGGCACCACGGTGACCCTCGAGTGGGAGAGCGGGGACCGCTGGTGACCGTCCGCTCCATCCTCTCGGGCATCGCCCTCGCCTTCACGGCCTACCTCGCCGCCCGGAGCCTGCTGTGGACGCTGCCCGAGACGGTCGAGCGCGGCTGGCTGTTGATCGCGGCGCTCGTGATCTATCTGCCGATCACGTGGGTGTGGGTCCTCCTCCCGACCCGCCGACGCATTCCCGCGCCCGGTGATACGGAGACGGATGAGCGGCTCTCCCCGCCGCGCTGGGCCATCGCGCTCGCTCTCTTCGCGGCCGCCGTCGTCCCCAACGCCGCGTTCGCCGCGGTCAGCGAGGCGG
This sequence comes from Microbacterium sp. SLBN-111, assembly GCF_049739645.1. Lineage (NCBI taxonomy): Bacteria > Bacillati > Actinomycetota > Actinomycetes > Micrococcales > Microbacteriaceae > Microbacterium > Microbacterium sp. SLBN-111. The sequence continues at coordinate 327,960 of NZ_JBMGQH010000001.1, read as the reverse complement.
GACGGGCCCAGCCGTTCGTCACGTGGGTGATCGGGGGCATCGGTGCGCTGATGACGGTCGTGATGGTGCGCCGCCGGACGATCGTGGCGTGGATCGGGACGGGCCTCCTGGCGGTCTCCGCGTCCGCCTGGTTGGGCCCTCTCTCGGCCCTCAGCCTCGGGCTCGTCGGTTCGCTGGTCTGGGTGGCGGCCGCTCAGCTGATCACGGTCGCCCTCGATCGGGTCGCGCGTGACGCGGAAGAACTCTCCGAGCTGCAGCAGGCGGCCTCGGCCTGGCAGGCGTCGCAGAGCGGGCGCCAGCGCGAGCGCCGACTGCACGTACAGCGAGCACTCCACGTGGCCGGCCCGGTGCTCGGTCGGACGATCGAGACGGGTGGCAACCTGCGCCCGAGCGAGAAGACCGCAGCCCGGCTGGCGGAGCAGAGTCTCCGCGACGAGCTGCGGAGTCCGCGTCTCCTGGACGACGGCGTGCGCGCGGAGATCGACGCGGCGCGTCGCCGCGGCATGATCGTGATGCTGTTCGACGAGGGTGGGCTGGATGACCTGCCCCCTTCCGCGCTGGAGGACATCCGGTCCGAGCTGGCGGAGATCGTGCGCGACGCCACCTCCGAGCGCGTGATCATCCGCTCGTCACCGCATCACGAGATCGCGGTCACGGTGGTCGGCCGCCGGGCGACCGTCGGGGCCAGCGCGGACGAGGACGACGTGGATCTCTGGCGCGAGATCCGTCGCCCCCGCTGACCGCCCACCTCCCGCGCCCGAACGCGCCGGGCCCGACGAGCGACGCCGCGAGCGAGCCGCGGCCGAACCAGAAGCCCCCCTCGGCGGGCGGCCGAGGGGGGGCTGTGTCGGGTTTCTGCATCCGGGGAAGAGTGCGAAAAATGAGGGGTGAGGGGCGGCAATGCCTGCCCCTCACCCATGCGAACGGCTACCCGAAAACCGTCCGCGGTGGCCGGAACCGGCTCGATGGAGCGGCCCGACCGAACGCGTGATGCGTTCCAGCTCCTCCAGTATTCGCGAACGATCTCGCGGCGTCTGTAGGTATTTCGGGGGACAGTCAGCCGGTGAAGGCGTGCCAGCCCGCGGCGCGGTTCAGCGGGGTGCGGAGCCCGCGCGCGGAGAGCTCCCAGCGCGAGCGCGCCGAGACCTCGGGCGCGGTGGCATCCGCGGCCTCGCGCGCATAGGCCTCGCTCACGACGACGATGGCCGCCGCGAGTTCCTCGGGCGTCGGCGTGCCGCGGACGACGCGGGCGACCGCCTCGGACGGGTCAGCGGGTGCGGTGTCGCTCACAGCGGGATGTTCCCGTGCTTCTTCGCGGGCAGGCTCGCCCGCTTGTTGCGCAGAGCCCGCAGCGCCTTGGCGATCGATACGCGGGTCTGCGCCGGCTCGATGATGCCGTCGAGCTCGCCGCGCTCGGCGGCGAGGAACGGGGATGCCACGTTGTACGTGTACTCGTTCGCGAGGCGGGTGCGCACCGCGGCGACGTCCTCGCCGGCTTCCTCGGCGCGCTTGATCTCGCCGCGGTAGAGGATGTTCACCGCGCCCTGACCGCCCATGACGGCGATCTCGGCGGTGGGCCAGGCGAGGTTGATGTCGGCGCCGAGCTGCTTGGAGCCCATCACGATGTAGGCGCCGCCGTAGGCCTTGCGAAGGATCACGGTCACGAGCGGGACCGTGGCCTCGGCGTAGGCGTAGAGGAGCTTCGCGCCGCGGCGGATGACGCCGGTCCACTCCTGGTCCGTACCGGGCAGGTAGCCGGGAACGTCGACGAGCGTCACGATCGGCACAGAGAACGCGTCGCAGAACCGCACGAAGCGCGAGGCCTTCTCGCCGGCGTCGATGTTGAGCGTGCCGGCCATCTGCGAGGGCTGGTTGGCGATGATGCCGACCGTGCGCCCCTCGATGCGGCCGAACCCGATCACGATGTTGGGCGCGAAGAGCGGCTGGACCTCGAGGAAGTCGGCCCCGTCCACGATCCCGTCGATCACCGTGTGGATGTCGTACGGCTGGTTCGGCGAGTCGGGGATGACGGTGTTCAGCGCCCGATCGGCATCCGTCGTCTCGAACTCGAAGGGGGTCTCGTACAGCGGCAGCTCGGCGAGGTTGTTGTCCGGCAGGAAGCCGATCAGCGTGCGCGCGTAGTCGAGGGCGTCGTCCTCGTCGTCGGCGAGGTAGTGCGCGACACCCGAGCGGGTGTTGTGCGTGTGCGCGCCGCCGAGCTCCTCCATGCCGACGTCCTCGCCGGTGACGGTCTTGATCACGTCGGGGCCGGTGACGAACATCTGGCTGGTCTTGTCGACCATGATGACGAAGTCCGTGAGGGCGGGGGAGTAGACGGCACCGCCGGCCGCCGGGCCCATGATGATCGAGATCTGCGGGATGACGCCCGATGCGGCGGTGTTGAGGCGGAAGATCTCGCCGTACTTCCCGAGCGCGACGACGCCCTCCTGGATCCGCGCGCCTCCCGAGTCGAGCATGCCGATGATCGGGATGCCGCTGCGCAGCGCCAGCTCCATGACCTTGATGATCTTGTCGCCGGCGACCTCGCCGAGCGAACCGCCGAAGGTGGAGAAGTCCTGCGCGTAGACCGCGACGGTGCGGCCGTGGATCGTGCCCGTTCCGGTCACGACCGAGTCGCCGTAGGGGCGGGACTTGTCCATGCCGAAAGCCGAGGTGCGGTGGCGCACGTACTCGTCGAGCTCGACGAAGGAACCCGGGTCGACGAGCATCTCGATCCGCTCGCGGGCGGTGAGCTTGCCCTTCGCGTGCTGCTTGGTGCGGGCGGCGGTCTCGGCATCGACGACCGCCTCCTGGAACCTCGTGCGCAGGTCGGCGATCTTGCCGGCGGTCGTGGAGAGATCGGGCTGGTCGGTCACGCTTTCCACCCTAGCGACCGGTTCCACGCCGATGTTGGAGGGTGTGCACAAGCCCCCCGCGAGTACGCTGTGGCATCCATCCACTCTCCCGGTCGGAGTGAACCGGGCGGGGAAGGCAAGTGGATGCCGATCACCCGCCGTCGTGCCTAGGGTGTGCACATGCCGATCCCCGCTGCCGGATACCCGCTCGCCGCCGGCGTCAGCCCGCGCGTCCAGGTCGTCGAGACCACCGATTCCACCAACGCCGACGTCGTCGCGTCCGTCACGGCCGATCCGGCCGGCTGGCCGCATCTGTCGCTCCTCGTGACCGACGATCAGCGCGCCGGGCGCGGCCGCCTCGACCGCACGTGGACCGCGCCGGCGGGCACTGCGCTCGCCGTCTCGGTCGTCGTGGACGCGGCGCGGGTCCCGATCGAGATGCGCGGATGGATCCCGCTCGCCGCCGGTGCGGCCATGGCGCGGGCCGTGGACACCCGGTTGGCGGGGCACGGCGCGAGCGCCCAACTGAAGTGGCCGAACGACGTGCTCGTGGACGGGGGGAAGATCTGCGGCATCCTGGCGGAGGTCGTCCCCGGTGCTCCCGACACGGTCGTCGTCGGAGCCGGGATCAACACGCGGATGACGCGCGCCGACCTCCCGGTCTCGACGGCCACGTCGTTCGCCGCGATCGGCGTCGACGTCGACGAGGACCGGCTGCTCGCGGACTACCTGCGGGGCCTGGACGGATTCCTCGATGCGCTGTCGAGAGGCGACGTCGCGCGGGTGCACCGCGACATCGAGAAGCTGTGCGCGACCGTCGGGCGCGACGTGTCGGTGTCGCTCCCGGACGGGACGACCGTGCAGGGGCGCGCGGAGCGCCTCGACGCCGAGGGGCGTCTCGTGGTCGGATCCGGCACGGTCGAGACGGTCGTCGCCGCGGGCGACGTCGTCCACGTGCGCTGACGGGCGAGTTCCGCGTGTGCGGGCGGCCGCGGAGGCCGCGGCCCCGCAGAATGAGTACGTGACACAGCCGACCAGCTACGGGGGGCGCCCGCGCACGCCGGCCCCCGGTGCGGCGGCGCCCGAACGACGGATCGTGCGCCTCCGCGGACACGCGCGACGGCTGTTCTGGTCCGCGCTCGTCCTCATCGCCGTGTCCGGTGCGGCGTCGTACTACTACGACAACCTCCCCGCTCCGTTCGAGAACTGGATGCTGCTGACCGCCGCGGGCGTGGTGCTCGTGCTGCTCGTCGTGCTCCCGTACTTCGTGTGGCTGTCGCGGTCGTGGACCATCACGACGCGCCGCGTCATCGAGCGCTCGGGCTTCTTCGGTTCGCGGAGCCGCGAGGTCTCGCACGTGCGCGGGTACGCGATCGAGATGCGTCGTGGCATCCTGCAGCGCCTGTGGGGTGCGGGGACACTCACGCTCTCGAACGGCGTCGAACCGCCGATGCGTCTGAAGAACGTGCCCCACGCGGTGCTCGTGCACGAGACGCTGGTGGACCAGGTCGAGGTGAACCAGATCCTCGCGCACCGCGATTCGCAGTCGCAGGGTTCCGGCTCCGTCGACTTCTGACGCCCCACCCGCTCACGCCCCGCCCTCGCCCCGCCCGTGCCGCACCCGTGCACGACCTCGCGATAAACGGCATCCACGGCGGGAAACGCGCTGACGCGGCGTTTCTTCGCGTGGATCGCGTTTATCGCGAGGGGTGGGGAGCGAGGGCAGCGGCGGGCGGAGGCAGAATGGACGGGACGGAAGGAGCGGCATGGCGCTGCGAGTCGGAGTGGTCGGTGGCGGACAGCTGGCGCGGATGATGATCGCGCCCGCCGAAGAGCTCGGGATCGACATCCGCGTCCTCGCCGAGAGCGAGGGGATGTCGGCGGGCCTTGCGGCCACCGCGGTCGGCGACTACCACGACGCCGAGACCGTGCTGCGTTTCGCGCGCGACGTCGACGTGCTCACCTTCGACCACGAGCACGTCCCGCAGGACGTCCTGTCGGTGCTCGTGGAGGCCGGCGTCGCCGTGCACCCCGGCCCGGCCCCGTTGGCCGTCGCCCAGGACAAGCTCGTCATGCGCGCGCGCATGGCGGAACTCGGGATGCCGCAGCCCGACTGGGCGGCCGTCTCCGACGCCGAGCAGCTCCAGGACTTCCTCGACGCGCACGGCGGTCGCGCCGTCGTGAAGACACCGCGCGGCGGGTACGACGGCAAGGGCGTGCGCGTCGTGTCGGCCGCGACCGAGGCCGACGACTGGTTCGCCGCACTCGCCGAGGACGCGAACGGGGGAGCCCTCCTCGTGGAGGAGCTCGTCGACTTCACGCGCGAGCTGGCGCAGCAGGTCGCGCGCCGCCCCTCGGGCGAGGTGCGCGCGTACCCGCTGGTCGCGACGGTGCAGCGCGACGGCGTGTGCGCCGAGGTGATCGCTCCGGCGCCCCGCGCGGGGGAGCGGCTCGAGCGCGCCGCGGCGCAGATCGGCATCGCCGTCGCGGAGGGGCTCGGGGTCACCGGGATGCTCGCCGTCGAGCTGTTCGAGACCTCCGACGACCGCATCCTCATCAACGAACTCGCGATGCGACCGCACAACAGCGGTCACTGGACGCAGGACGGCGCCGTCACGAGTCAGTTCGAACAGCACCTGCGGGCGGTCCTCGACCTCCCTCTCGGATCGACGGATGCCATCGCCCCCTGGACGATCATGGTCAACATCCTGGGCGGCCCGGCCGAGGGCGGACTGACCGAGCGCTTCGCCCCGGCGATGGCCGCGCACCCGACCGCGAAGATCCACACCTATGGCAAGGATCCGCGCCCCGGGCGCAAGGTCGGACACGTCAACGTCGCGGGCGACGACCTGGACGACGTGGTCTACGAGGGGCGTGCGGCGGCGGCATTCTTCGACTGAAGCGCGCCGTTCCGCGATCTTCCAGCGACCCGGCCTAGCCTGGTCCGGTGACCCGGCCGCTGCATTCCTCCGAGACGCCCGTGGTCGGCGTCGTCATGGGCTCCGATTCGGACTGGCGCGTGATGAGCGACGCCTCGCAGGTCCTCACGGAGTTCGGCATCCCGCACGAGGTGGAGGTCGTCTCGGCGCACCGCACCCCCTGACAAGCTCATCCGCTACGGCCGCGAGGCGCGGGCGCGCGGCCTCCGCGCGATCATCGCGGGAGCGGGCGGGGCCGCCCACCTGCCCGGGATGCTCGCGTCGGTCACGGCGCTCCCGGTGATCGGCGTTCCCGTGCAGCTCGCGACGCTCGACGGCCTCGACTCCCTCCTCAGCATCGTCCAGATGCCGGCCGGGATCCCCGTGGCGACCGTGTCGATCAACGGGGCCAAGAACGCCGGCCTCCTCGCCGCCCGCATCCTCGGATCGACGGATGCCGAGATCGGAGACCGCGTCGAGCAGTACGCCGCCGACCTCGAGGCGCAGGTGGAGGAGAAGAACCGCCGGCTGAAGGACGCGCTGTGAGCGTGACCGCCCCGCCCCGGCCGCGGACGCGCGCGGCGGTCGTGGAGTCGCAGCCGATGCGCCACCCCGACGCTTCGTCTCGTGAGGTCATGACGCGCCGCGGATGGTGGCTGGTCGTCCTCAACTTCCTGCTCTGCCGGGATCGGCGCAGGTCCTGGCGGGCAATCGCCGCCTCGGCCGGTTCGGTCTCGCAACGACGCTGTTCCTGTGGGCGGTCCTGATCCTCGCGGCGCTCGGTGCGCTGCTCTGGCCCAGTGGTCTCTTCGCCCTGGCGACCGGGTCGTTCATCCCGGACTTCCTGTCGTGGTTCCGGTGGGTCCCGCTCACGCTGGTGCAGGTGGTCCTCGTCGGCTACGTGGTGGTGTGGATCGTCCTCACGATCGACACCCTGCGTCTCGTCCGGCTCGTGCGCACCGGGCCGATCGCTCGCTGGGCGATGGCCGTCGTCTCCGTCGGGCTGCTCTTCCTCACCGGCTCGGGGGCGGCGTGGGCGGCCCAGGCCGCCGGAACCACGCGTGATTCGTTCGCGGAGATCTTCGCCCAGTCCGCCCCGGTCGTCCCGCCCTCGGACGGCTACTACAACATCCTTCTCCTCGGCGCGGATTCGGGCGAGGGGCGCGACTCGATGCGGTTCGATTCCATCTCCGTCGCCTCGATCAACGCCGCCACGGGTGCCGTGACGATCACGGGCATCCCGCGCGACATGCCGGACTTCCCGTTCGCCCCCGGGCCGATGCAGGACGAATACCCCGACGGGCACACCGGCAAGTTCGACGAGACCTGTGGCTGGGGGAGTGGGATCAACCAGCTGCGCACCGAGGTCGAAGTGTGCCAGGACGGGAACGCCCTGTACCCCGACGCCAAGGCCAAGGGTTCCGAGCCCGGCATCGAGGCCACCAAGGACGCGGCCGAAGGCATTCTCGGCATCCAGATCCCGTACTACGTGCTCTTGGACATGAAGGGGTTCGCCGACCTCGTGGACGCGCTGGGTGGCGTCGACATCACCGTGGACGAGCGTCTCCCCAAAGGCGGCCCCGCCTACGACGGACAGCCGGTGGACGACTGGGCGTTCGGCTGGATCGAGCCCGGTGCCCAGCACATGAACGGCGACACCGCCCAGTGGTACGCCCGGTCCCGCTACACCACGAGCGACTTCGACCGCATGCGGCGCCAGCGGCAGCTGCAGGAGGCGATCCTCGCGCAGTTCACCCCGCAGAACGTGCTGCAGCACTTCCAGCAGGTCGCCGCCGCCGGCACGAACATCCTCGAGACCGATCTGCCCCAGGGGCTCATCGCTCCCACCCTGGTCGACCTCGCGCTGAAGGCCAAGGATCAGCCCGTGACCACGATCGAGCTGACTCCCGCGGGCGGCGTCGACGAATTCCACCCGGACTACGACCAGGTGAAGCAGATTGTTCACGACAAGCTCCACCCCCCGACCGCAACGGAGAGCCCCGCGCCGTGACCGTCACCCTTCGCGTCGTCCTCGACCAGCTCGTCGCCCCGACCTCCCGTGACCTCGAGGAGGCGTCGGCGTCGCTGACCCAGGCCCTGATCGACACCGCCCCGCGCGGGTGCGATGTCGGCGCGATCGTTCCCGCCCCCGGCCTGCCCGAAGACGCGGGCGTCGTCGGCCTCTCCTCCGAGACGCGCCTCTCGATGCGTCGCCGCGAGCTCGCGGCATCCTGGCAGCTCGGTGTTGCTCCCGGGATCGGGCGGGGACTCATCCACTCGCCGACCCCGCTCGCGCCGCTCGTGCGCCACGACCGCGTGAACGAGACGCACCAGATCGTGGTGACGCTGTGGGATCTGCGCGCGTGGGAGACGCCGGACGAGCTCCCCAAGACCGAACTGCTCGCCGCCCGCGCGCTGCTGTCGCGGATCGGCAAGCACGCCGACGCCGTCGTGGTGCCCTCGCACGCGATGGCCGACCGCCTCGCCGAGGTCGCGAAGGCGAAACTCGTCGCGAAGGTCCGCGTCATCGGCGGTGCTCCCGCGGCGGGCTTCCGCGTGCCCTCGGATGCCGTGGGCCGACTGCGCGCCCTCGACCTGCCGTCGTCGTTCCTCCTCGTCTCGGGGGGAGCCGTCGCCTCCGACGGGCTGACCGCGGCGTTCGCGGGTGTGTCCGCGGCGGGGTGGGAGGGCGACGTCGTGGTGCTCGACGTCCCCGAGGGCGAGGAACCGGCGGTCGTCGAACTGGCCTCCGCGGCAGGGATACCCGAGGCGCGGGTGCACGCCCGCGGGTCGCTCGACCGCTGGGACCGGGCCGCGGTGCTCTCGCACGCGGTCGCGCTGCTCGCCCCGAGCACCCGCACGGACTGGCCCTGGCGCGCCGTCGACGCGCTCGCCGTCGGCGTCCCGATCGTGGCCGCCGACACGGCCGTCCATCGTGAGGTGCTGGCCGAAGCGGCCCTCTTCGCGGGCGAGGACGGCTTCGGGGATGCGCTCGCGCGCGCCCTCGGGCCGGACGCGGAGCGCCTGCGCGTTCTCGCCGGCGACCGGGCGAAGGGCTTCGCCTGGGAGGCCTCGGCCGACCGGGTGTGGGCGCTCCACGCGGAGCTGTAGGGCCGCCCCCTATGCTCGAGTCATGAGTGCGCGCGTCGGGGTCGTGGTCCGCACGCATCGCCGGCCGGAGTTCCTCCGCCGCGCCCTGCAGGACATCTCCGCTCAGACTTTCACCGACCGTCGCATCGTCGTCGTGAACGACGGCGGCGATCCCGCCGACGTCGACGCTGTCGTCGCGTCCGTGCCTTTCGACGTCGAGGTCGTGCACATCGCCCCCGGCTCGGGGGGACGCTGCGTCGCCGCGAACACCGGGGTGCGCGCGTCCGGGACCGAGTTCGTCGTGCTCCACGACGACGACGACCGGTGGCATCCGGAGTTCTTGTCGCGCACGGTCGCGTGGCTCGACGCGCACCCCGCGGATGCCGCGGTCTCGGTCTCGACGGAGATCGTCTACGAGGAGGAGCGAGGCGGCCGGTGGGTCGAGGTCGGCCGGGCCCCGTTCTGGGCGGGGATGCAGCGCATCTCGCTCAGCGAGATGCTGAGTGTGAACCGCGCGGTGCCGATCTCCGTGCTCTATCGGACAGCCGTGCACGAGGAGGCGGGCTGGTACGACGAGTCCCTCGACGCCGTAGAGGACTGGGACTTCTACCTCCGCGTCCTCGCCCGTGCCGGATTCGGCTTCATTCCGGGCGAGCCGCTGGCCTATTGGACGCAGCGACCGGATGCCACGGGGATCGCCGCCAACAGCATGTTCGCGCTCGCCGGAGCCCACCGCCTCGATGACGCCCGCGTGCGCGACCGCGCCCTGTCGGAATGGACTCGCCGGGAGGGAGAGGGTCTTCCGCTCTATCTCGCGGCCCTCCAGGATCAGCTCGTCGAGCGTCTCGATGAACTCGCGCGAGCTCACGCGGAACGCTTGCGGGCCGAGATCCGCGACGACCTCCGCCGCGAGATCGACGCGCATCAGCCGGTGTGGTCACGGCTGCGGCGTCTCCGACGTCGCGTCGGGCGCGGGTGATCGCGCGCGGCGTGGCAGCCACCGATCACGCCGCTTCACCCGCACAATGATGGCGTGATCCCCGTGAACCACCCCCGGACGTCTCCCTCAGCGAAGAGGAGTCGCCGCTGGGCCGTGCCCGTCGGCATCGCCGCGATCCTCGCCCTCGCCGGCTGCGCGACGCCCGTCGGAGGGGCGGTGTCCACCGAGACACCCAGTCCGTCGGCATCCGTCTCCTCGTCGCCTGCGCCGAGCGCATCGTCGACATCGACCGCGGCGCCGACGCCCTCGGTCACCCCGTTCTCGGGAGACGTCCTCATCGTCACCTCCGATGTGATCGACGGCCGTCTCGAGGTCACCGCGATGATCCCGAAGGTCTCCGAGGGTGACGGCACCTGCACGCTCGAGCTCGTGGGCGCAGACCGCACGGTGTCGGTGAGCGGCACCGAAGGCAAGGACGTCACGTATTGCGGAGTCATGTCGATCGCCGTCGACGACGCTTCGTCCGCCCCGCAGTTCCGCGTACGGTACGAATCGCCGTCGACGCGCGCCGAGTCGGCCGTCTCCACGGTCGAGCCGGCGCCGTGACCGCACGGTCGCGCCCTCGCGCCGCCCTCTCCGTGCTCGCGGCGGTGGGTGTGCGCGGCGGCCCTCCTCGTCGCGCTGCCCGTCGCCCTTCCTGCCACGGTGGCGCCGGTGGAGACCGCATCCGCCGCGGATGCGACCGACTGGAACCCCGGCAACATCATCGATGACGCCCACTTCTTCGACCGCACAGCGCTGAGTTCGTCCGAGATCCAGGCATTCCTGCAGAAGCAGGTGCCGAACTGCCGCAGCGGCTACACCTGCCTCAAGGACTACCGGCAGAACACCGACGACCGGCCGGCCGACAAGTACTGCAACGGATATGCGGGCGCCGCCAACGAGAGCGCCTCGACCATCATCGCCAAGGTGGGCCTTTCCTGCGGCATCAGCCAGAAGGCGTTGCTCGTTCTGCTCGAGAAGGAGCAGCGGCTGGTCTCGTCGACCTGGCCCGAGGACTTCCAGTACAAGGCCGCCACCGGCCAGGGGTGTCCGGACACCGCGCCGTGCGACCCCGCAACCCAGGGGTTCTTCTACCAGGTCTACTACGCCGCCCGGCAGTTCGAGGTCTACCGCCTCAACCCGACATGGTGGGGGTATCAGGCGGGGCGCTGGAACAACATCCTGTACCACCCCTACAACAACTGCGGCACGCAGCGGGTCTTCATCGAGAACGCCGCCACAGCAGCGCTCTACATCTACACGCCGTACGTTCCCAACGCCGCCGCTTTGAGCAACCTCTACGGCACCGGTGACTCGTGCTCGGCGTACGGCAATCGCAACTTCTGGCGTCTCTACACGGACTGGTTCGGGTCGACCCGGGACATGGGGAACCCCTACGGGCCGATCGGTTCCGTCGATGCCGTCACCCGGGTACCGGGCGGTTTCCAGGTGTCGGGATGGACCGCGGATCCCGAGACCTCCACCTCCATCAACGTCCAGGTGCGCGTGGAGGGGACGACACGCACCGTGACAGCTGACGGCTATCGCGCAGACGTCGCCGCGGCGTATCCGACGCTCGGTGGAAATCACGCCTTCTCCCTCACCGTCCCAGCGGCACAGGAGGGCGACAACACCGTCTGCGTCATCGGGATCAACGTCGGCCAGGGGCGGGACTCCCAGCTCAAGTGCGAACGTCTCGCGGCCATGGCAGGCTCGCCGTTCGGCAATCTCGAGGGGGTCACGGCGCAGGCGGGCGCCGTCGCCGTCGGTGGCTGGGCCATCGATCCCGACACCGCGCAGCCGATTGCCGTGCACGTGTACGTCGACGGGGTGGGCACAGCGCTGCTGGCGGACTCGTCCCGCACGGACGTTGCGGGGGTCTACCCCGCCTACGGAGCGAAGCACGGATTCGGCGCCGTCCTCCCGGCCGCACCAGGGGCGCGCACCGTCTGCGCGTACGGGATCAACACGGGCCTCGGCGGGAACGTCCAGCTCGGTTGTCGCACGGTGACCGTCGGCCAACCGGTCGATCAGGGGCGCGTGCCTTTCGGCGCACTCGACGCCGTGACCGTCCAAGGCACGGTGGTGACAGCGAGTGGGTGGGCCATCGACCCGGACACCTCGCTACCCATCCAGGTCCGTATCCAGGCCTCGGACGCGTCGTCGTCCTCGTCCTCGTCGGCCAACCTCCCGCGTCCCGACGTCGGAGCGGCATACCCGGCCTTCGGCCCCAATCACGGCTTTGCGACCTCCCTCACCCTGATGGGGGGCAAGCACGATGTCTGCGTCTTCGCCGTGAACAACGGGAAGGGCGGTGACGGCGCTCTGGGATGCCGGACGATCACCATCCCTGTGCCCGACCTCGGACGGGCACCCATCGGCATGCTCGAGGGCGTGAGCGTCAGCGGAATGACGGCCACCGTCAGCGGATGGGCGCTCGACCTGGACACGACCTCGCCTGTGTCCGTCCATATCTACGTCGGAAGCAAGGGAGCGGCCTACACGGCCGATTCGGATCGCCCCGACGTCGGGGCGGCCTACCCCCTCGTCGGATCGCGGCACGGTTTCGCCGAGCGCATCGCCGTTCCCGCGGGCACGTCCTCGATCTGTGTCTACGTGATCAACAACGGCGCCGGGGGGAATAGCTCGCTCGGATGCCGGACGGTCGATGTGGCCGACCATTCGCGGCCCCCGATCGGCAACCTGGAGACGGTCGGTGCGACGGCGGGCGCCGTCACGGTCGGCGGGTGGGCTCTCGACCCCGACACGAGTGACCCGATCGCGGTTCACGTCTACGTGGACGGGGTCGGAACGGCGATCCTCGCGAACGTTTCGCGTGCGGACATCGCCGCAGCTTTCCCCGGCATGGGTGACCGTCACGGGTTCTCCGCGCGCGTCCCCGCGGCGAAGGGTTCGCACACCGTCTGCGTCTATCCGATCAATGACGTCGAGGGGCCGAACACGTTCCTGGGTTGTCAGACCGTCACGGTCGGATGAATCGCGGAGGGCGTCGGAGATCCTGCGTCGACGCCCTCACCGATCACGCTGTCACGTACTCCCGGAGCCGGTCCGGGCCGAGGGGCGCGCACACGTAGGTGCCGTCGCCGAGTTCGAGGACGCTGTTGCGGGGCCGCGGTGCGACCGGTCCCGCCGCGTCGGCGAAGTACTCCTCGGTGGTGACCCCGGTCACGCGTGCCGGGTCGTGACCCGTCATGCGGTACACCTCGCGCGCGATGTCGTACCAGGAGACCGGGTCACCCGCGGAGGTGACGTTGTAGACGCCGTAGGCGGCGCGGGACTCCAGCAGGGTGCGGATGGTGGTTGCGATGTCGGTGGTGAAAGTGAGGCGTCCGGTTTGGTCGTTGACGACGCGGGGGTTGATGCCGCGTTCGGCGAGGGAGGCCATGGTGCGGACGAAGTTGTTGCCGTCGCCGATGACCCAGCTGGTGCGGAGGATGTAGTGACGGGGAACGCTGGAGACGATGGCGTCGCCGGCGGCTTTGGTCTGCCCGTAGACACCGAGGGGGCAGAGGGGATCTTCGGGAGTGTAGGCGCCTTCCTTGGTCCCGTCGAAGACGTAGTCGCTGGACACGTGGACGAGGGTGATCCCGTTGTCGGCGGCGATGCGCGCGAGTGCCGCGACGGCGGTCACGTTCGCAGCCCAGGCGTGGGTGCGTCCTTCGGGTGTCTCGGCGGTGTCGACCTTGGTGTAGGCGGCGGCGTTGATGATGGTCCCGTAGTCGCGCCACCGGCGGGCGGTGGGGAGGTCGGGGGAGGTGAGGTCCAGGTCGCCGCGGGTGGCGTATTCGATCCAGGGGTGGTCGCCGAACTCGGCGCGGAGGGCGCGGCCGAGTTGACCGTTCGCGCCGGTGACGAGGATCTTCTTCGGCGGCATGGGGACGACGTCGACGAGGCGAGGGTGGTTCTTGTCCTTATCGCTGATTTCGACGGTGTCCAGGGGGATGGGCCAGTCGATGCCGACGGTTTCGTCGGCGAGGTTGAGGAAGGTGTAGGTGGCGGTGGGGGACCAGTGGTCGTTGACGAGGTACGTGTAGGCGGTGTCGGGTTCGAGGGTCTGGTAGGAGTTGCCGACGCCGCGGGGCACGAAGATCGCTTTCGACGGGTCGATCTCGGTGGTGTAGACGGCGCCGAAGGTGTCGCCTTCGCGGAGGTCGACCCAGGCGCCGAAGATGCGTCCGGTGGCGACGGAGACGTATTTGTCCCAGGGTTCGGCATGGATGCCGCGGGTGGTGCCGACGGCGTCGTTGAAGGAGATGTTGTTCTGCACCGGCCCGAAATCGGGCAGGTCGATCCCCGTGGCGGTCATCTTCTCGCGTTGCCAGTTCTCTTTGAACCAGCCGCGGGAATCCCCGTGCACAGGCAGGTCCAGGACGATCAGGCCCGGGATGGGGGTTTCGGTGGTGGTAAGGGTCTTGCCGAACGCGGTGGCCATGCCGGTCACTGGCCCTTGCTGGCGTAGAACGCTTCCACGCCGTCTTTGGCGGGGGCCCACCAGGCCTCGTTGTCCCGGTACCAGTCGATGGTCGCGGCCAGGCCCGATTCGAAGTCGCCGTACGTGGGGGTCCAGCCGAGCTCGGTGCGGAGCTTGGTGGAATCGATCGCGTACCGCAGGTCGTGCCCGGGACGGTCGGTGACCAGGTCGTACGCGTCGGCGGGGTGCCCCATGATCTGCAGGATCGCTTCGACCACGCTCTTGTTGTCCTTCTCCCCGTCCGCGCCGATCAGATAGGTCTGCCCGATCTCTCCCTTGTCGAGGATCGTCAGCACCGCGGAGGAGTGGTCGTCGGCGTGGATCCAATCCCGCACGTTCTCGCCCGTGCCGTACAGCTTCGGACGGATGCCGCGGAGCACGTTCGTGATCTGACGGGGGATGAACTTCTCGACGTGCTGGTAGGGGCCGTAGTTGTTCGAACAGTTGCTGATCGTCGCGCGCACCCCGAACGACCGCACCCAGGCTCGTACGAGGAGATCCGACCCGGCCTTCGTCGACGAATACGGCGAGGAAGGGTTGTACGGGGTGCGTTCGGTGAACCGGGCCGGGTCGTCCAGCTCCAGGTCCCCGTAGACCTCATCTGTGGAGATGTGATGGAACCGCACATCATGCTTCCGCGCCGCTTCGAGCAGCGTGTACGTGCCGATGATGTTGGTATCGAGGAACGGGCGCGGGTCATGCAACGAGTTGTCGTTGTGAGACTCCGCCGCGTAGTGCACCACCGCGTCCGCCTCCGCCACCAGCGGATCCACGGCCGCCGCGTCCGCGATGTCGCCGACGACCAAGCGCACCCGGTCCTCCGGCAACCCCGCCAGGGATTTCCGGTTCCCCGCATAGGTCAACTTGTCCACCACCGTCACCGAATGATCCGTGTGCGCAACCACGTGATGCACGAAATTCGAACCGATGAACCCGGCACCGCCGGTGACAAGAAGACGACCCATGCGGCCAGACTAACCGGGCTCACCTGGGACGTACGGCGGCCGACGGATTGGCGGGGATCGGGTGGGTCGGGGGAGAATCGAAGAATGCGTGGCATCATCCTCGCGGGCGGAACCGGGTCGCGACTGCACCCCATCACGCTCGGCGTCTCCAAACAGCTCGTCCCGGTGTACGACAAGCCGATGATCTACTACCCGCTCTCGACGCTGATCCTGGCAGGCATCCGGGACATCCTCATCATCACGACTCCCCAGGACTCCGACCAGTTCCAGCGGCTGCTCGGAGACGGGTCGCGTTTCGGTATCTCCCTCACCTACAAGGTGCAGCCGTCGCCCGACGGACTCGCCCAGGCATTCCTCCTCGGTGAAGAGCACATCGGGTCCGAACCGGTCGCCCTCGTGCTCGGCGACAACATCTTCTACGGGCAGGGCATGGGCACCCGGCTGCGCCAGTACACGCAGCTCGATGGCGGCGTCGTCTTCGGGTACCGCGTGGCGGACCCGACCGCATACGGTGTCGTGGAGTTCGACGCCGACGGGCGCGTGGTCTCGCTCGAGGAGAAGCCGGCATCCCCCAAGAGCGACTACGCCGTTCCGGGTCTGTACTTCTACGACAACGACGTGATCGAGATCGCCCGTGCACTCACGCCGTCTCCCCGCGGTGAGCTCGAGATCACGGACGTCAACCGCACGTATCTGGAGCAGGGCCGGCTGCGCGTAGAGCTCCTGCCGCGCGGCACCGCCTGGTTGGACACGGGCACCTTCGATTCCCTCGCCGAAGCGACGGACTTCATCCGCACCGTCGAGAAGCGTCAGGGCCTGTCCATCGGCTGCCCCGAAGAGGTCGCGTGGCGGATGGGCTTCCTCACGGACGACGAGCTGCGCGCACTGGCGGAGCCTTTGGTCAAGAGCGGGTACGGTGCGTACCTTCTCAAGGCCCTCGACCAGGGACAGTCGCGTGGCCGCTGACCCCGGAGTGCCGCCGCGATTCCCTCTCGGGGGCACACGCGCCGTCGCCTACGCGGTGCAGACCCGATCGGGACGGATGAGCGGCGCCGCCTTGCACACCCTCGCCGGGCTGAGAGCCGAAATGGATCACGTCCTCGTGGTCGCGGGCCCGCTCGACGCGACGGGACGCGCTCAGGTGTCTCCGCTCGCCGACGAGATCGTCACGGTCGGGCCGGAGATCCAGGGATTGTGGGCGTACGCCCACGCTCTGCGGGCGTGGGGTCACCGTGCTGACGCCTTCGATGAGATCGTTCTGACCTCCGACGCGTGGTTCGGGCCCGTATCGCCGCTGGGTCCGGTACTCCAGCGTCTCGAGTCCCGTTACGTGGATGTGTGGTCGCTCACCGATCGCCGTGACGTCGTGCGGGGCGACCGTTCCGAGGGGCGCGACGGAGTCGTCCGGCTCAGTGCATACTGGCTCGCCGCGCGTCGCCGGGTCCGGCAGTCCCAGGCGTGGAAGCAATTCTGGTCATCGCTGCCGGCCCGACCAGACCAGGACTGGCGCGTGCGCGAGATCGAGAACCGCTTCAGCGATGTCCTGACGGCGGACGGGTTCCGCCTCTCGGCGGCATTCTCCAGCGACGACTACCCCGCGGAACACGCCGACATGTTCAACGTGGACCTCCTCATCGAGGACGGGTGTCCATCCGTCCCTCGCGCCGTCTTCGACGGCTATCCGCTGTTCTTCGACCAGCACGCGATCATCGGTCGCCGACTCGCGGAGGCGATGGCCGAACACGGGTACCCCGTCGCGTTGATGTGGTCCGACCTGGCACAGCGATGCGCGCCCAAGCGGCTGCACACCACCGGTGCCATGCTCGAAGTCATCCCTCCGGTGCGTGCCGCCGTGGATACCCGCGCGGCCCGCATCCTCGCGATCATCCACGTCGTAGACCTCGACGCGCTGACGGACGTCGTCGCTCGGTTGAGCGGTGTGGGCTCGCTCCAGCGCGTCGTTCTCACCCTTTCGGACGGCGTGGCGGAAGACGTGGTCACCGACATCTGGGATGCGGCTGGGCCGACGGATCTCCCTTACGAGATCCGGCCGGCGAGGTCTCGCGTCGGAGCGGACACCGTCGTGGCGTTCGACGAATGTCGCGACCTGCTCCTCGCGGACGACGTCGACCTGGTTCTCGCGTTGCACACCCGGTACGCCCTCGGGGTTGACGCGCAACGCCCGCGAATACTTCCGGCGCCAGCAGATCGACTGCCTGCTGGGGAACGGCCCGGCCCACGTCGCGCAGATCGTGGACCTGTTCGACCGCGACCCATCGCTCGGTCTCGTCTTCCCGCCGACGCCGCATATCGGCATGTCCACCCTCGGCGAGGGGTGGGCGGGGCATCGAGACGCCGCTCTCACCGTTCTCGATCGGCTGGGGATCACGGTGCCCGTCGACTGGGCCAGCCCGCATGCGCCGATCGGTGGGATGTGGATGGCACGGCCGCAGGCGGTACGCGCGCTTTCTTCGGTGAGGTGGGCGAACGACGTGGCGGCGGGCGAACTGTGCATGCGGCTGCCCGCGTACGCGGCGGGCGAGGCCGGCTTCGTCAGCAGGACCGTCGCCACCAGTGAGCACGCGGGCCTGAGCCACGCTTCCCTGGAGTACATCGGGGACCACATGGCGATGACGTCGTACGGGTATCCCGCCGGTTACACCAACCTTCTCCACCGCGCAGGACCCGTCGGATCCGGCCGCGCCGTGGACTTCACCCGCATGTGGCTCCGCTACCGGCACCCCCGGGTCTGGGCCGTCGTGGCGCGGGCCGCGAGCGCCGTCAGAGTCGCCCGACGGCTGCAAGGCCGACTCACCGGAAGGAGGCGTTGACATGACGCACCCGTCTCGTTTCCCCGATGGCGGCTCCCGGGCCGTCGTCTACGTGATCTACGACCGTCGGGGCCGGATCGAGGACTTCGTGCTGCACGCGCTGCGCAGCCTGCGACAGCACGCGGATCGCATCGTCGCGGTGGTCAACGGCGAACTTCTTCCAGAGGGCCGTGCGAGGCTCGCCGAGGTCGCCGATGACGTTCTCCAGCGGGAGAACGTCGGGTTGGACATCTGGGGTCACAAGGCGGGGCTCGATCTCCTCGCGGGGGAACTCGACGCCTTCGACGAGATCATCCTCACCAACGACACCTGGTACGGCCCGGTGCGACCCTTCGGCCCCGTATTCGAGTCGATGGAACAGGCCGAGATCGATTTCTGGGGGCTCACGGACCACCCGCGGGTCGAGCAGGGCGCGTCCTGGACCGGCGAGGTGATCCCGTATCACCTGCAATCGTTCTGGATCGCCGTGCGGAAACGGATGTTCACGTCGCCTGCGTGGCGAACGTACTGGGACGAGCTGCCCCTCCTGGATGACTGGACGGAGGCCGTCACGCGGCACGAGGTGACCTTCACCGAGCACTTCGCCGAACGAGGGTTCACGCATCGCGTCGGATTCGCTCACGACCGTTACGACACCGAGAACCCCTCGGTCTTCAATGCTTCGCAGATGCTCGACGACGGATGCCCCATCGTCAAGCGGAAGCCCTTCTACTTCTGGCCCGTGACGATGGACCACGAGGCGTCGATCGGCAAATGGCTGCTCGAGAAGGTCGAATCCTATGGGTACAGCGCCGATCTGATCTGGAGCCATCTGACACGTAACGCTCCGCCGCGGGACCTCACCGCCGATCTCGGCCTGCTCGAGATCCTGCCCAGCGTGGATGTGTCCTACGACGCGGATCGGCCGCTGCGGATCGCCGTCATCGCACACATCTTCTACGTCGACATGACGGATGAGATGGTCGACCGTGCGGACCTGTTGCCCTGCGACTACGACATGATCATCACGACGCCCGACGCCGAACGGGCGCGGGCGATCGAGGAGATCCTCGCGGCCCGAGCCCGCCCCGGGCGGACCACGGAGGTCCGCGTGCTCCCATCGAACGACGGACGCGATCAGAGCGCCTTCCTGATCGGATGCCGCGACGTGATCCTCGGCGACGAATACGACCTCATCGT
Organism: Microbacterium sp. SLBN-111; assembly: GCF_049739645.1. Taxonomy (NCBI): domain Bacteria; kingdom Bacillati; phylum Actinomycetota; class Actinomycetes; order Micrococcales; family Microbacteriaceae; genus Microbacterium; species Microbacterium sp. SLBN-111. The sequence continues at coordinate 308,648 of NZ_JBMGQH010000001.1, read as the reverse complement.
CAAGGTCCACACGAAGCGCACTCCCCAGCAGGGGTTCGCGGTGGGGCAGCATTTCAAGGGGCAGCAGCTCGACAATCTGCTTCCGGATGCCGGGTACGTCGCCAACCTGGTGGCGCTCTTCCAACGGGATGAGTCCCTCGGGCTCGCCTACCCGCCGATGATCCACATCGGCCACGGCACGCTGGGGCATGCGTGGTGGGGGAACCGCCCCCGATTCGAGCGCGTCGCCGCGGAGCTGGGGATCGCGGTGCCGATCGACAACGTCTCGCCGCTCGCGCCCTTCGGCTCGATGTACGCGGCGCGGCCGCGTGCGCTGCGCATCCTCGCGGAACGCGATTGGCGTTACGAGGAGTTCGGGGGGAAGGACGCCTACAAGGACGGCGGGCTGGCTCACGTGCTCGAACGGATGCCGTCGTACGCGGCGGCCGAGGACGGTTTCCACACTCGCACGGTCCTCACCGCGGAGTACGCCGCGCTGAGCCACACCTCGCTGGAGTTCAAGGTCGACGAGATGGCCGCGACCCTGCCCGGGTCGCTCCGGGACAAGACGCTCTTCCTGCACCGTGCGGGCTGGATGGGCACGGGTCGCGCGACCGACTTCTTCTGGATGTACCTGCGCTTCAACCGACCGGATCTGGTCCCGCGCTTCGAACGCCTGCGTGCACTGATGAGCGCCCCGCGCCGCATGCGGGACATGGTCCTGCGTCGTTCCCGTCGCTGAACGCACAGGGGGCGTCGAGGCGCGTCAGAGCGATCCGTCGGTCTCGCCCGTTAGAATCATGATTCCCGAAGAACGATGGTCAGGCTTGGAAAAATCAGAGAGATTCGCCGCGCTCGCGCTTCTACCGTTCGCGACGGTCGATGCACGGGGCATGTCCTTCCCCGGACGTGGGGGCAAGCTCCGCGAACTGGTGTCTCGTCGCGACCTGCTGTTCCTTCTGATCCGGCGGGACCTGCAGGCGCGGTATCGTGACAGCTTCCTCGGGTTCTTGTGGACGGTCATTCGACCGCTGATCCAGTTCCTGATGTATTTCATCGTGCTCGGTCAGTTTCTGCGCGCCGCCGAGGGCATCCCGAACTTCGCGATCTACCTGTTCGCCGGCCTGACGCTGTACCAGTTCTTCAACGACACCGTGTCGGGTGCGACCGGCTCGATCCTCATGAACTCGGGATTGGTGAAGAAGATCTATCTCCCTCGTGAGATATTCCCCTTCGCCAGCGTCGGCGGTGCAGGGTTCATGTTCCTGGTCCAGCTCTCCGTGCTGGTGATCGCCGCTCTGGTCTTCCAGGCGCTTCCGGCCCCGGTCGAGATGCTGTGGTTCTTCCCCTCGCTCGCCCTCGCTCTCGTGTACGGGACGGCGGTGGGGCTTCTTCTGAGCGCCGTCAACGTCTACTTGCGCGACATCCAGTACCTCACCGAGGTCGTGCTGATGCTCGCGATGTGGGCCTCTCCCATCGTGTACTCCTGGCGCATGGTGAGCGACGTGATCGCGCGGTTCTCGCTCCCTTCGTGGATTCTCGAGCTGTATCTCGCCAACCCGCTCACCCTCGCCATCCTCGGCTTCCACAAGGCGTTCTGGGGGGCGGGATCACCGCAGGACTATCCTCCGGGTCTCGAGCTCCGCATGCTCGTTGCCGGGATCGTCGGGCTGGTGCTTCTCTTCGTGTCCCACCGGGTCTTCACCCGCCTCCAAGGAAATTTCGCTCAGGAGCTGTGATGGACGACGTTTCCGGGCCTGTGGTTGTGCGCCTGAACGAGGTGCGCAAGCGTTTCCGCGTCCGCAAGGACAACAGCCTCAAAGACCGCATCGTGCACCTGGGACGTCAGGGGAAGACGCACCGGGAGGATTTCGTCGCCGTCAAGGACGTCAGCATCGAGATCGAGGCCGGGACGACGGTCGCCCTCATGGGGGCGAACGGCTCGGGCAAGAGCACGCTGCTCAAGCTCATCGGCGGAATCGTCTCGCCCACCTCCGGAACCGTGCAGACACGCGGGCGAATGGCAGCCCTCCTCGAGCTCGGTGCCGGATTCCACCCCGATCTGAGCGGGCGCGAGAACATCTATCTCAATGCCGCGATCCTCGGGCTGAGCCGCGCGGAGGTCGACGCACGGTTCGAAGACATCGTGGAGTTCAGCGGGATCGCCGACTTCATCGACACCGCTGTGAAGTTCTACTCCTCGGGGATGTACGTGCGACTCGCCTTCTCGGTCGCCATCCACACGAATCCCGACATCCTGCTCGTCGACGAGGTGCTCGCGGTGGGCGATGAGGCGTTCCAGCGCAAGTGCATGGATCGGATCGCCCGGTTCCGCGCGGAGGGCTGCACGATCATTCTGGTCAGCCACTCGGCTCAGCAGGTGGCGGAGCTCTGCGACCGTGGAATCGTTCTTCGCAAGGGCGAGGTCGTGCACGACGGCGACGTCGATGAGGCGATCGGTGTCCTCCGCGACGTTCTCGAGGGCCGCGATGAGGCCACGGTCAGCGAGACGGTCGATGCGGCACCCATCAATGTCGCCAGCGTCGAGATCCTCGGTGTCGATGGCGAACGAAACCGCACGTTCGACTCCGGTGAGCCGCTCACGATCCGACTCGGCTTGCGCTCTGCGCGGCCGATCACGCCCTGGGCTGCAGGGTTCAGCATCAACACCCCGATGGGGCACATGGTGTTCGCGTCCAACACCGACCTTCTGCACACGCCCCTGCCTCCCATCGACGGAGAGCTCTCGATCGACTTCCGGGTCGGCGCGCTGCACCTGGGCGAGGGGACGTATCACGTGCATGCGAACGCCGTAGCACCCGAGGAGGGCGGGGTGCACGGGATCGCGCACGGTGCGACGTTCAGCGTCCGGACCCCCGAGCCCACGCTGGGCACGGCGACCGCCGACGTCGCGGTGACCGTGGGCTGACCGCGATTCCCCGACGTCAGCCGCGGAGCTGGAGTGCGGCGTCGAGCAAGGTTCGGGCGCGGGCGTCGAACGAGTGTTCGCGCCTCACCCGTTCGGAGATCAGGGCGAGCGTCTCCGGGTCGGGGAACAGTCCGGCGGGGTCGCTCGACAGCATCTGGAGGAGTTCCGGCACGGTCTCATAGGTAGCGACGGCTCCGGAGAAGAGCGCGTCGATCCCCTCCACCTCGTCGCTGACGGCCCGGCCCCCGGCGGCCACGACATCGAACAGTCGGTTCGACACGAAGCCGTGGCGCTGCATGGCGGGCCAGTGGTCGTTGAGCACGGCGCGCGCACCCTCATACAAGCGCGGGAGTTCGCTGTTGGGGACGTGTGTGGCGACGATCGTCGAGGGCGGTATGTAGCCGCGCCAATCCGGACCGTACACATCGACGGGGAGTCCCGCGCGGATCGGCTCGACCACCGAAGGCCGCGCTATTCCCCGCGACGTCCCGACGAACACGTACCGGTCGCCCCGGGGGGTGCCGTGCGGGCGGAATCGTTCTGTGTCCGTGCACTGAAGAAGCGGATGAACGTCGCGCTCCCACTCGCGCGTCTTGGCGCGCGCCCAGCTCTCCGACGCGGCGAACACCGCGTCGAAGCCCTCGACATCATCGCGGTCCAGCTCGTCCGGATGGCTGATCACCCACAGCAACGAAACCGCTCCGGGCTGGGGCAGGAGCGGCTCCGGGCCGCGAAGGGCCAGCGCGACCTCATCGAGCGCGGAGGACGGGCGATCCCGCGCCGCATACGCGTCGATCACCACCTCCTGTCCGAGTCGGCGCAGCGCGTCGGCGATCCCGCGCGCGAAGTGGGTGTCGCCCCAGGCCTCGCCGGGACGTCCGGGGGGCGCGGCGATCTTGATCGCCCATCGAAGCGAGGGGAGGCGTCGTCCTCCCGGGAGGGCGGTCTCACGGGCCAGACGTCGGAAGCGTGGACCGGCGGAGGTCCAGCCCTCGACCACCCAGCCGAGAGGTGCCACGAGCTCGGCGATGTCCGTGTCGGGGCCCGCGACGGTCCTCGACGACGCGGACGGGAGAGCCGGGGCCCGCACGACCGTGTCCGTCAGCGTACGAGCCGCTCGGTCCGAAGGCGCCACGGGGCGGGCGTAGGTCGTGCCATCCACCTCCGCGGAGAGGACGACGGGCCCGAGCGCCATCGCGTCCTCTCGGGGGAATCCGGCGAGAAGACGGTACGAAACGTCCGTTTCGCACACCCGTGCCGGCGGAGGCCACCGATCCATCCCATCCGAGCCAGAGCGGGGCGACCGGGCCGTCCGAGGCGGACCGTGCGAGCACGAGGAGATCGTCGGCGGAGATCTCGGCGTGCGGGCCTCGCACGACGACGATCGCGTCCGCCGGGAGGGTCGCCGCCACGCGGCTCGCCACGTCGTCGGTGTCCCGGACCAGGAGGGTGTTCGGCCGGGTCGCGGCGATCTGGGCCCCGGCGGCGGCCACTTCGCTCCCCGAACCGGCGAGCGCCAGCACCAGTGCGGCGCCGATTCGATCGGCGGCGTCCCTCGTCTCGCGGAGAGGGGTGGCCGGGAGCCCCTCGTCACCGGCGAAACGGGCCACGACGGCCGCGGGGGCGTCGAGGACGTGGGGAATGACCCCCCGAGCTCCTGCCACCGCCGCGCATGCGGACGTATGCAGAACGTCCCATGATGTCCGCTCGCGGTCGGAGACTTCGAGGACGCCCTCCCGTCGAGCGCGTCGCCACGCGTGCCCCAGCACGCTCCCGCGATCGTCGAGGGAATCGGGGTTGCGGGTCGCGTAGGCGGGCGCGTCCCACACCACGCTCGCCTCGACCCGACGCACGTCGTTCGCCAGATATGCGTAGAGCGCTGGCACGCGCCCGGCGTCCGGGAGCTGCGATGACACCAGTCGCTCCATGAACAACGGGTTCAGCGCGAGTCCGGATCGGAAGCCGCCCCGCACATAGGCGCGGACGGCGCGGCGCACGGTGGGAGGACCACCCTGGGCGACGACGAACTCGAGGTCGACGACGTCCGCACGGCGGATCGTGCGCGCCCACCACCATCGATCGGCCGCCACGACCAGGGGTGCCAGGAGCGACGACGACCGCGCCCGACGCAGGATCGCTCGGGCTCGTCTCCGCACCCGTCAAGTATAGGAACTTCCCGAACCGCCCCCGTCGCCGCTGCCGCAGGAGTCACAGGCGGGGCAGTAGACTTGCCTGGTTATGACGGACCTGGGTGATCGCGTCGCCGTGCTCGTGCCGGCGTGGAACGAGGTCCGTAATGTCGGCCACACCGTTCGTGAGATCCGAGCCGCGGACGACCGGTACGACGTCATCGTGATCGACGACGGGTCCTGGGACGGGACGAGCGAGGCTGCCCGATCCGCCGGTGCGGAAGTCCTCGTGCTGCCCTTCAACCTCGGGGTCGGAGGCGCGATGCGGACGGGCTTCACGTTCGCCGCGCGCCGGGGATACTCTCGGGCGATTCAGGTGGATGCCGACGGCCAGCACAACCCCGAGCACATCCGGCTGGTCCTGGACGGGCTCGAGCGGGCGGACATCTCGATCGGTGCCCGGTTCGCGGACGTCGGCGACTATCAGGTGAGCGGCCCACGACGATGGGCGATGGTGTTCCTCGCTGCCATCGTCTCGCGGGTTTCCGGCGTCCGGCTGACCGATGTCACGAGCGGGTTCCGCGCCGCGAACCGCCGCGCTATCGAGCAGTACGTGCGTTACTACCCGGCCGAATACCTCGGCGACACCCTCGACTCTCTCGTGGAGGCTCTGCACTCCGGTCTCACGGTGACGCAGGTCCCGGTGGCGATGCGGCCGCGCATGCACGGTAAGCCGAGTCAGAACGTCCTGGGGTCGACGGTGTATCTCGTGCGCTCCGTGTTCGCCATCTCGCTCGCGCTCATGCGAGGCGCCCTGCGTCGGAGGCCCCACGCATGATCGTTCCGGTCGGCATCGCGTTCGCACTCGTGATCCTCGCGATCATCGTCGTGCTGCTCATGCGTCGCCATCTGCGAGAGAAGTACGCCGTCATGTGGCTGCTCATCGGAGCGGCGATGCTCGTCCTCGCGTTCTTCCCCGACCTCCTCAGCGGGCTTGCCGGGCTGCTGGGTGTGCTCGTTCCCGCGAACCTCTTCTTCGCGCTCGCGGTCGCCTTGCTGACCGGAGTGACGCTCCACCTGTCGTGGGAGCTCTCGCGCGCCGAGGAGGAGATTCGTCGCGTCGCCGAAGAGGTCGCGATCCTCCGCGCCGAGGTCGACGACCTGCGAGCGAACAACTCCGGCGACCGTTCCGACTGAGTCGGTGTTCGCGGACCCGACGCTCAGACGGTTCCGGCGAACCCGCGGGCGATGAGGTCTTCGACGATGATGTCGGAGGGTGAGGCGGACTCCGCGTCGGCCGCAGCCCGCCGGGTGTCGGCATCGGCGAGGAATCGACGGACGACGTCCTGGTCCCAGTGGGACAACAGAGCGCTGGTGCCGAGTCCTTCCGAGCGTTCGGTGGCCATGCGGTGGATGAGCGTCGGGATGCCGAACACGGCCGCCTCCTCCTGCACACCGCCCGAGTCGGTGACGACGAGCTGCGCGCCCTGCAAGCTGGCGACGAAGGCCGCGTGCTCCTGCTTGGCGGTCGGGGTCAACCGCGACAGCCCGTGTTCGCCGATGACGCGTTCGATCGCGTCGCGGGAGTAGGAGTCGACGACGACCCTGAGGTCGACGGGGGTGTGATCGTTCAGGGTTCGCAGCGTGTCGACGACGAGTTGGGGGTTCGAGATGAACTCGAACCGGTGCAGCAGCACGAGTCCGTAAGGGGATGACGACGCGTCGGTGCGGAGCCCGCGCGCGGCGCTGTCGCGGACGGCATCCTTCACGGTGTTGCCCTGGGTCACGATGACGTTCGACCGCCCGGCGAGGTTGGCTGCAGTCTCGGGCGTGGGGGCGTAGTGGATGGCGGCGAGGCGACCGACGATGCGCCGGTCCAACTCCTCGGGGAAGGGATGCCGCCAGTCGCCGGACCGCAAGCCGGCCTCGACGTGCGCGACGGGGACGCCGGCAAGACGGCCGATGAACGTCCCGAGCACCGTCGTCATCGTGTCGCCGTGGACGATCACGACGCCCCCGCGGGGAGCGCGGCGAAGAGCGCCCAAGTGGCGGATCGCCCACCCGCCCACCGTCGCCATCCAGCCGACCATCTGGATGGGGCGCTTGAGCGGACGACCCCGCCACCCGTCGGCGATGACCCGATCGGGAGCCCGCAGGCCCAGTTCGGGCATGGCGGCCCGCAGGGCGTCGGTGTGCTGGAACGTCACCCACTGCTGGTACGCCACCCCGCGTTCGTCGAGTCGGCGCATGATCGGGGCGAGCTTGATGGCTTCTGCGGTCGTGCCGTAGATGAAGACGATCATGGCGTGTGCTCCTTCGGTGCGCGCGAGAGGAAAGCGGCGCGATGGATTCCGATGCCGCGGACGATCCCCGCCCAGAACGGCGCCGCGAACGGCAGCAGGTATGTCAGGAAGGCTCGGATCGACCGGGGCGGACACCGCCGAGACGCGGCGGTTCCGCTCACGGCGGCGACGGCGGCGGCGAGCAAGCCGCCGATCGGGAGGAGGCGCCGCGCGCGTCCGCCGAGGACCGCCGAGAGGAAGATCGCGCCGAGGGCGACGGGGGCGACGGCGAGGAGAAGGAGAACGACCGACCGCAGGGGGGTCGTCCCGGCGTACGAGTCGACGAACAGCGTCCCGCGGTCGAAGGAGTGCGCGAGGAAGCCCCGCACGGTCGTGCGGGGGCGATAGGTCGCCCGGAATACGGGGTCGAGCCGGATGCCGCCGTGCCCGGCGATCCACCGGAGCACCTTGGTGTCGTCGGACACGAGAGGGGATTCGACTGTCGGAGCGGCGAAACGGAACGCCTCCTCCAGCACCGTCCGCGGGGCCAGGAACATCGTCGTCCCCTTCGGCGCCCGATCGAAGTTCTCCGGGGTCAGGACCATGGGGCGAGGGTCGGCGAGGTAATGCGACCAGAACAAGTGGGTCGGCACTTCCCAGAAGAGCCCGACGAGCGGCGTGGACGGATCGGTGACGATGTGGCCGTTCCACACGCGGAGGTCGTCGTTCACGACCTGGGGCCAGACGTCGCGGAGACTGTCGGGCCCGATGAGGACTCTCGAGTCCAGCAGGAGGACCATCTCTGCCCTCGCGGACTCGAGGCCCCGACGCCGTGCGGCGAAGCGGCCGGCGTTCGGCTGCGTGATCACCTCCGAGCGGCCGGGGAAGGTCGCGGTGGCCGAGCGGGCGGCCCCGGCGGTGTCGTCGGTCGAGCCGTCGTCGACCACGATCAGCTCCACGTCGAGCCCCGCGCGATGCACCGCCTCCGACAGGGCGGCAACGGTCGAAGGGATCCATGGAGCCGAGTTGTAGGCGGGAATCACCACGCTCAGAACCGGCATCGGCGACGCGCTCATCGCAGCTCCGGCCGACGGCGCGCCCCGGCCGTCACGGCATGGGGCGATCTCGGCGCCGGATAGCATGGAGCGGGGCTGCGGGACACCCGACAAGCCTAGTCCGTGGCGAAGCAGAGCCTCTTGCCGCTGTCGACGTCAGCTGATCCTACGAAGGGGCCCGCGCCCGATGAGATTCCCATCCGCCGTCCGACGACTTCGACCGGCGGCGATCATCGCCGCTGTGCTCCTGGCGTTGATGGCGTGGGCGGTCTCGTCTCCTCCCGGTTCCAGCCCGGACGACGATTACCACATGGCATCCATCTGGTGCGCGACGACCGCCCCGACGGACCTCTGCTCCTCCACTCCTCAGTCGGAGGAGCGCACGCTGCACGCCGACGTGCTCGACGCGGCGAGCTGCTTCGCGTTCGATTCCACCGCCGCGGCGTCCTGCCCCCGCGACGAGACCGGAACGCGCGTCAGCACACGGGGCAACTGGAACGGCGAGGCCTACCCGCCGGTCTACTACGCGACGATGCACCTGTTCGCCGGCGACGACCTCTCGGCATCCATCGTCCTCATCCGTTCTGTGAACGCCCTTCTCTACGTGGGGCTGATCGCGGTCGTGTTCTTCCTGCTCCCGCGGTCCGGGCGGGCGCCGTTGATCTGGGGGGCCCTGATCACGGCGGTCCCGCTCGGAGTGTTCCTCGTCGCCAGCGTCAATCCGAGTTCGTGGGCCGTCATCTCCGCGTCCGCGCTGTGGGCGGCGACCTGGGGGTACTTCCAGCAACGAGGATGGCGCAAGGTCGCGCTCGCCGTTCTGACGGTCCTGCTCGTCGTCGTCGGTGCGGGATCCCGCGGTGACGCTGCGGCCTACGCGATGCTCGCGCTCTTCGTCGGTGCCGCGCTGTCCTTCCGCCGCGACCGGCGATTCGCTCTCGAGTCGCTCCTTCCGGTCGCGCTGGTCCTCGTCTCGGCCGCGCTGTTCCTCAGCGCGGGGCAGTCGGCGGTGGTCGGCGGCGCGACGGTCGTGAAGAACCAGACCTACACCTTCAGCGAGCTGCTCTTCATCAACGTCAAGCAACTGCCGCAGCTGATCACCGGCTTCACGGGAACGTGGGGGCTCGGGTGGTTGGACACCTACATGCCCGGGATCGTCTGGGTGACGACGATGCTGATCTTCGGGGGAGTCGTCTTCTGGGGTCTGCGCGTCGGGTCGTGGCGCAAGTGGCTGGCCGTCGCCGCCGTCGGAGCAGGAGTCATCGCTGTTCCTCTCTTCCTCCTCATGCACGACGGTGTCGTCGTCGGAAACGGCGTGCAGCCGCGGTACGGCTTCCCGCTTGTGATCATGTTCGCGGGGGTCGTCCTCGTCGGCTTCCGGGGAGCATCGCTGGGTCTCGGACGTGCGCAGCTGATCGTGGTCGGCGTCGGCCTGATCGTTGCCAACAGCGTCGCGCTCCACGTGAATCTGCGCCGATACGTGACCGGTCTCGACCGTGTCGGTATCAACCTCGACCGTGACATCGAGTGGTGGTGGAACGCGCCCATCTCGCCGATGGGCGTCTGGGTGTTCGGCACGCTCGCGTTCGCCGCGGCCATCGCGATCCTTCTCACCGTCGCCTGGCCCCCTGCGCGAGAGCGCCGTTCCTCCGACGCCACCGGTATCGCGCCGGTGGACGCATGACGCCTGCGGCCGGTCGTGGCGGACACGTCCGCGCGCACGCGGTCGCGCTCGCCGCGGTGGGAGTGGCCAGCGCGGTAGGCGCGATCGCGGCGTTCGCATTCCACGTCGTCACCGCCCGGTTCCTGGGGGCGGCCGATTTCAGCCTCCTCGCGGCGTTCTGGTCCATCGTCAACGTCGCCGCGATCGGGAGCTCCGCGCTGCAGAACTCCGTCGCCGTGGAGACCGCTCGTCTCGGCGCCGTTCGTGCCGCTCCGTCGCGGTTCCGTCTGCCCCTCGACGCGGTGGTGGTCGGACTCGCGGGCGGTGTGCTCGTGTCGGTCCTCTCGCCGCTGCTGGCGAGTGCTCTGGATGCCAACACCGCCATCGTCCTCACGGCTGCCGTCACCGTCCCGCTGAGCTTCCTCTTCGCCGCCTACCTGGGACGTATCCAGGGAACGGGCCGGGCTGCCGCGACCGTCGGATGGTCCACTGCCTCGCTCGTCTTCCGGGTCGTGCTGGCGGTCCCGGCTCTCGTACTCGGCGCAGGGGTGGGTGGAGCTGCGGGCGCGGTCGTCGCCGGGACGGGTCTGGCCGTGATCGGCGCAGCCGTGTCCGCACGTCGAGCCCCGGCGCCGTCGCGATCGATCTTCACCGCGGACGGCGTGACGATCATGGTCATCACCGTCGCGTTGGCCTGGCTCACCAGTTCCGACGTCTTCTTCATGCGGATGCTCACACCCCCCGATTTCGCCGGTGCCTACGCGTCCGTCGCAGTGCTGGTGAAGTCGTCGTTCATTCTTCCGTCGACGCTGTCGCTGTATCTCCTGCCGCGTTTCGCGCGCAACCGCGGCGAGGCGGACCTGACCCGTCTGGGGGTCCTGGTTTCGCTTCTGGCCTCCGCCGCGGCCGCCGTGGCGGTGGTCGTCGTGTTCCTCCTCATCGGCGGCCCCCTCATCGATGTCCTGTACGGGTCTGCGTACGCGGAGGCGAAGTCGCTGCTGCTGCCGGTCGCGATCGCGTATGTGCCCTGGATCGTCCTCCAAGGACTTCTGATCCAGTTGATCTCGGACGCCTCGCGAGCGGCGGCGGTGGTGCTCGTCATCGCGGTGGGGGTTCAGGCGGCCGTGTTCTTCGCCTTCCTCCCCGCCATGGGTCCCGCGCTGATCGGCTTCGGTGTCCTCGGGGCCGTGCTCTGCGCCGTTCTGCTTCTCACCATCGGGCAGCGGCTCGCACGGGTGCGCCGGGCCGCGCGCGAGAATCGCGCCGCCTGACTTCGCCCGACCTCAGCGGACGACGCGCTCGAACGCCTCGAGCATGCCTTCGGCCGTGGCATCCCATGTGAACAGTCCGGCGCGCTCGCGGCCGTCCTGCACCATCGTCGCGCGAGCCGCAGGGTCTACGAGGGTCGTCTCGATCTGGCGGGCGATGTCGCTCGGGTCGAGCGGGTCGAAGTAGCGCACGGCGTCGCCACCCACCTCGCGGAGCACCGGGATGTCCGAGCAGATGACGGGACACCCGCGCTCCATGCCCTCCAGGACGGGCAGCCCGAAGCCCTCGAAGAGCGTGGGGAACACCACCGCTGCCGACGTCCGGTAGAGCGTCTCGACCTCTTCCTGGGTGAGCCAGCCGCGAAGATCCACCCACTTCTCGATGCCGAGGTCGGCCGCCACCGCGCGCAGCGGGTCGTCGCCATGGCTGCCAGAGATCGTCAGGATCGGGCGAGTGGGCTCGGGGATGAGGGCGAGCGCCTCGAGGAGACGAGGGAAGTTCTTGTGCGGCATCCGGTTGCCGAGGCTGAACAGCCCCGAACGCGGCTGCTCTTCCACGTCACGACGGACCCCCGATCCGCCCGGGAAGACGACGGTGACGTCCGCGGCATCCCGTCCGGTGATCTCGAGGATGTCGGATCGCGCGGCCTCGGAGTCGGTGACGATGTGGGACGCGGCGCGGGCGGCCCCCGAGATCAGGAGCTTCGTGGGAAGGACCCCGGCCTTGCTGGGCAGGAACTCCGGGCGCTTGAAGGCCAGCATGTCGTGGAGAGTGAGGACGAGAGGTGCGCCGGGGCGCGGCGGGCCGAAGTTCGCCGGGGAGTGGATGACGTCGGCCCCGACCGACCGCGCCGCCCGGGAGACCCCGAACAGCTCTCCCCACGCCCACTGCGGACGCTTGTCGCAGTGGAGTCCCGAGTCGATGAGGCGCCCGGGGAACCAGTCCGCGCCGGCGGCGACGAGCTCGCTGCTGGCGTAGCCGACGAACTCCCACCCGGGGCGGTCCGCGAGCCGCGAGTAGACCTGACGCGCCACGGTCTCGGTGCCGCCCTGCTTGCCCGTGAAGTACAGCAGATCGACAAGTACGCGCGTCACGGAACGATCCTATCGTCGGGGTCGATGAAGCCTCGGATGGGGACGTCCGCTGCGGCCGGTGCCGTGATGAGTTCGCGGTACGCGCTCCGGGTGCGGCGGATCATCCAGAGGGTCGCGATGAACTCGGTCGCCGCGTAGCCGATCGCGGTTCCGACCGGACCGATGCCGTACGTGAGGACGACCATGAGCGGAAGGCCGACGGCGCTGGCGACGAGGGTGGCCACCATCACCGTCGTGGCGGCGTGCGCCGGGAACAGGAAGTGTCGGATCATCGACATCCGGGTCGAGTAGCACGCGAACGCGAAACCGAGGACGACGACCACGCCGACCGGCGCGACCGTGCTCTCGCCGAACAGGACGAGACTGACGAACGAGCCCAGGGATCCGAGTGCGGCCCAGCCGAGCAACCCCATCGCGATGTGCAGGCCGAGAGCGCGCCGCAGCCGATGCGCGCGCGCGTCACCGCTCACCTCGGCCGTCCAGTACTGGAGGGCGTTCGCGAGCGTGATCGGGAGGAACTGCCCCAGCTTGAGCATCTTGTCCCCGGACGCGTATCCGGCCGCTGCGGCGGGCGCGGCGACCTGGACCAGCGGTACCGGGACGGACGAATAGAGTCCGAGAGCGCCCTCGTTCACCGCGACGGGCGCGGTGATCCGGAACAGGCCCGGTACCTCGCGCCACGCGGGCCACGCCGCGGGGAATCGGCGGAGGATCCGCAGGGTGTACAGCGTCGTGCCGATCACCGTCACGGCGATGCCGGAGAGCGGGTACAACTCCACCGGAGCACCCAGGATGCCGATCGCCGCCGCGACGCAGACGGCCGCGATCACCCGAGGCACGGCGTCGTAGAGAGCGATGGACCACGGGTCGCCGAGACCCACGGCGAACCACGTGTACGACATCGAGATGAGCGCTCCCTGCACCCCCATCAGCACCGCGAGCAGCGCGTACTGCCCGGAGGCGAGCGAGGCGCTGATCACAGCGGTGAGCGGGAGGGCGATCAGCGCCGTGAGGGTGCGGACGACGAGAGCCTCCCGGTAGATCCGCCCGCGGCGTGCCGTGGATGCCACCGACACCAGGGCCGGGCCCACCGTCGTCCACCCGAAGGCCAGGGCGATCGCAGCGAACGTCCCGACGGCTTCGCCGGCGAGCGCGCTCGACCACCCACTCGGTCCCGCGACACGTGCCAGGAACGGGAGGACGACGAGGGGGGAGACGGCGGCCAGGGCCGGCAGGATCGTGAAGCCCAGCAGCCTCCGTCTGGTCGCGCGGCTGTCGGGGGTCGACTCGGCGATGGCTCGGCCTAGCTCTCGATGACGGCTTCGGGGCGCTGCTCGCGCCGCGGCGTCGTGAGCACGCCGGAGAAGAAGCTCATCATGACGGTCTGGAAGCCGAGGATGATCAGCAGCGCGCTCGGCACGGCGATGCGCACGGCCTGCGCGGCGTTCTGCGCTCCGAAGTCGATGCTGCCCCAGACGGTGACCTGGACGATGCCGATGATCACGCCGAGCAGGAACAGCCCGAGTCCGATGAGGAGGCCGCGTTCGGCCGACCAGTTCGCCACGATGCGCCGGTACCGCTCGCTGGTGGGGAGGAAGCCCTCCTGCGTCGCGTAGAGCTTGGTCAGCCAGAAGAACAGCAGGGATTGGAACCCGATCACGCACAGCGCGCTGGCGTAGACCATGGTCGTCACGTCGAAGCCGACGCCCCCGATGTTGACCCCGCCGAAGGAGAGGACGCCGACCGCGATCGCGCCCAGGAAGAAGGCCACCAGCCCGGGGTACACGAACAGCCAGCGCGGTGCGAAGAGGAGCAGGAACCGCAGGTGACGCCAGCCGTCGTGCCAGCTGCGCAGGTGCGGCGGACGCGACCGGCCGTCCTTCTTCAGCGTCGTCGGCACCTCCTCGATCCGGTAGCGCGCGAGGGAGGCGCGCACGACCATCTCGGAGGCGAACTCCATCCCCGTGGTCTGCAGGTCGAGGTCGCGGATGCGGGCGCGATTGAAACCGCGGAGACCGCAGTGGAAGTCGCGGATGCCGGGACGGAAGAACAGCTCGCCGATGAACGACAGCACGGGGTTGCCGAGGTACTTGTGGAGCGGCGGCATGGCGCCCGGCGCGATCCCCCCGCGGAAGCGGTTGCCCATGACCAGGTCGGCGCCCGCGCGGAGGCGATCGACGAAGGGTTCGAGGTTCTCGAAGTCGTAGCTGTCGTCGGCATCCGCCATGATCACGAACTCGCCGCGGGCCTGGTCGATGCCGTTGATGAGCGCGGCGCCGTAGCCGCGGCGCGGTGCGTGCGAGACCCGGGCACCGAGGCGTTCGGCGATCGCCTGCGACCCGTCCGTGCTGCCGTTGTCGGAGATGAGGACCTCGCCACGGATGCCACTGCGCTCGAGGAAGCCCTGAGCCTTGCGGATGCACACCTCGAGGGTCTCGGCCTCGTTGAGGCACGGCATGAGGATCGTCAGCTCGACGGCGTCGGCGGGGGAGGGAGTGGTCACGGCGTGTCTTCTTTCGTGGTCCGCGAGGCGGAGACGGTCGGCAGCTGCAGCGCCGAGACGATCCCCTCCACGGTGCGTCGGATGGTGCGGGTGCCCACCGCGGTGTCGTACCAGGCGCGCGCGGAGCGCCGCAGGTCGTCGCCGCCGTCGGCGACGGCTCGGATCGCTCGCGCGAGATCGGTGGGCGAGATCGTGGGGGCGACGACGCCGTTGACGCCGTCGTCGATGAGTTCGGTGGCGGCGTTGCCCTCGTCGGCGACGAGGACGACGGGGGTGCCGTGCGCGTTGGCCTCGACCACGACGAGACCGTATCCCTCGCGACGCGACGGGTTGATCAGGGCGAGGGCGCCGTGCATGAGGGCGTCGAGTTCGGCGTCGTCCACGAATCCGGGGAAGTCCGTCCACCCCGTGCCGTCCACGCGCGCGACCTCGGCGCGGATCCGGTCGGTGCTGGGCCCGGAGCCGAGTACCACGAGACGCAGGTCGGGGATCGTCGCCCGCGCCTCGGCGACCGCCGCGGGGAGCGCTTCGACACGCTTGTCCGGAATGTGGCGCCCCGCGTAGAGAACGTAGGGAGGGAGGGATGCCGGCGCGGTCGGCGCCGCCTCGACGGCACCGTCGATCAGCCCCGGGCTCACCAGCGGCGGACGCCGCAGACCCTCGCGCCGCAACCGGGTGGCGCTGAGCTGCGAATGACAGGTCGCCAGGGGAGTGACGGCGATCGCCGCTCGCTGGAGCAGCCAGGCGATGTTCCCGGTGAGCGCGCCCGAGTACTCCACCCACTGGCGACGGTGCCACACCTCGAGATAGTCCACGACGAGCCGCGTGCGCGTGCCGAGAAGCGCCAGCCGCGCCGCGAAGACGTTGAAGATCGGCAGACCGCTCACGATGACCGCGTCGTAGCGGCCGCGCCGGCGGCGCAGGGCCCGGAAGAGCCCGGCCGCGTAGGTGAGGGCGGCGGGGATCCGTCGAACCCCGTCGGCCGAGTAGAGGGAGAGTCGCCCGCTCACGGGGACGATCCGGAACCCTTCTTCACGGGGCACCGTCCCGTCCCACTGGACGGCGGTCAGGTAGTCGACGTCGAACCCGTGCGCGCCGAGTTCGTCGGCGAACGCGCGGTACTGCCGCTCGCCCCCGCCCGTGGAGTACGGGAACAGGCAGTCGTACGCGACCGCGACGGTCGCTCGCTGGTCCACGGTCAGCACCCTTCGATGCGGAAGAGCCGCGCGTTCGGGCCCTGCGAGTCGACGAGCACGAGGTGCTGCCCGGGCGTGAGGTCCTGGATGCCGTCGTAGGCCACGGCGCCGGCAGGGTCGATGACGTCCTGGCGGCCGAAGTCGAGCACGTAGTCCACGCCCAGGTCGTCGACATAGCGGCAGACGGTGGGGTCGCTGTCGATATCGCGCAGGTGGAGGTTGAGGAAGACCAGCTCGGGCGAGGGGGAGCCGAAGACGTGCTTCTGCGCGACCTGCCGGTCTGCGAGGGCCAGCGCCAGCGACGTTCCCGTGCGCGGACTGCCGGCGATGAGCGCGTCCGGGGGCGTGTCCTCGTCGAGTCGTTCCAGCAGCGCGTGTTCGTCGGTGGAGAGGATGAGCGAGTCGTCGGTGTAGGCGTACGCTTCGTTCACCTGTCCGAGCGCGATTCGGACGTTGGGTCCGACGGCGACCGAGAAGATCACGATCACTCCCACGGCCGTCGCCAAACCGCGCGCCCATGCGGGCAGGTCGCGCGCTCGTGCCCACCGTTGGACGAGGTCGACGACGACGAGGGCTCCGAGAGTCGCGACAGGGATAGCGGCCAGAGGCAGTAATGCGGCCAGCCGATTCGAGTCGTTGTACCACGGGTTGGTCAGAAGCTGACGCAGCGGGTGGTCGGCGCGCAGACCGGACGACACGACGAAGAGGAGGACGGCCACCGCGAAGGGAGCGACGGCCGGGAGCAGCCGCGGTCTCCGCGCGACGGCAATGAAGGCGACCATCAGGAGGGCCGAGACCAGGAGCGTCGGCGTGTACCCGCGCGGGGAGGCGAGCGCGGCCTCGCCGAACGACTGCGCCAGGTTCTGCCACGGTGCCCAACCGGAGTGATCGGCGGGAGTGCGGAAGACGGCCACCGTGGCGAGCACGGCGACGGCGAAGGCAGCGGCGACGAGGATGAGCGTGAGGACCGCGCGACGGTCACGCGCCGTCGCGGCTCGCGCGGCGAACGCCGCGACGACCGCGGCGGCTGCCACGAAGAGCAGGCTGAGAAACGCGTTGGGATGTCCGAGGAATGTCCCGGCCGCTAGCAGCGCGATCAGCAGCGTCGACCGCACGAGAACGGCTCGGCCGCGGTCTCCCAGCGCGGTGACGATCGCCGCGAGCGCGGCGGGCACCATCGCGTACCCGACGAGGTTGGGGTAGAGGACCCCCCAGTTGAAGAACAGGGCGGGGAAGGCGCCGAAGCCCGTCGATAGGGCTGCGGAGACGACGTACGCGGTCCGCCGTTGGGCGAAGAACGCTCCGGCCAGCGCCATGGTGGACGCGGGCCACAGGATGCCGACGATGGCGAGGTTCGCCGCATTCACGGCGACGGGCACGGACGCGCCGGTGAGCTCCGCTCCGAGCGTGGTCAGGGCGTGCCAGGCGTTCGGGTAGAAACCGATGTCCGAGGTCGCGCCGATCTGGAACGGCGATGCACTACCGCTCTGCAGAGCGAAGGCGATGGCGTTCAGATGGACGATGTTGTCGAAGCGCTGCGCGATGTTTTCGGGCGACCCGAAGGCGCGGGCGAACAGAACGGTGGTGGCCGCCGCGGTCGCCGCGAGCGCGCCGAGCACGACCAGCCCGGTCCCGCGAGGTGCCGCCGCATCGGCGCCGGCGAATCGGCGGAGCAGCAGAGCGATCCCGACGACGACGATCGTCATCGCCACGAGGGGCAGCAGGTTCCACCGCAGCCCGAGCAGCGGGGCGACGGATGCCGCGGCTGCCGCGATCGTGGCGGACAGTGCCGGTGCCAGGAGCAGGCGCTGGGGGTTGCGGAAACCCCACCCGGCGATGACGACGGCAGTACCCGGGATGATGAGGACGGCGACGACGACGAGGTACGACGGAATCGCACTCATCCAGTCACCCATGCGATTTCGTCTCCATCCGCCGCCTTTTCGACACGCCATCGTATCCGACGGTCACTGCGCGCCCGCTGAGCACCGCCCACGTCGCCCCCAGACACGCCGGGTAGTATCGAGCGACGTTTCCTGAGGGCTTCCGCCCTGCTCCCGACACGAAAGCCGCTTCTTTTTCATGGATCTTCTCATCGTCGGTTCGGGCTTCTTCGGTCTCACGATCGCCGAGCGCGCGGCCGCCGCAGGTCGGAAGGTGACGGTCATCGATCGTCGCCACCACATCGGCGGCAACGCGTACTCGGAGGCCGAGCCCGAGACCGGGATCGAGGTGCACCGCTACGGTGCGCACCTCTTCCACACCTCCAACCCGTCGGTGTGGGAGTACGTCAACCGCTTCACCGCGTTCACGTCGTACGTCCACCGCGTCTACACGACGCACAAGGGCGTGGTGTACCCGCTCCCCATCAACCTGGGCACGATCAATCAGTTCTTCCAGGCGGCGTACACGCCCGACCAGGCGAAGGCGCTGGTCCACGAGCTCGCGGGCGAGTTCGACGCGAAGGATGCCACGAATCTCGAGGAGAAGGGGATCGCCCTGATCGGGCGTCCGCTGTACGAGGCGTTCATCCGCGACTACACGGCGAAGCAGTGGCAGACGGACCCGAAGGACCTCCCGGCCGAGGTGATCTCCCGCCTCCCCGTCCGCTACACCTATGACAACCGGTACTTCAACGACACCTGGGAGGGCCTTCCCGTCGACGGGTACACGGCTTGGCTCGAGCGCATGGCCGACCACCCGAACATCGACGTGAAGCTGTCGACGGACTACTTCGACGAGTCGCAGCCGCTGAACAAGAAGGCCACGGTCGGGCAGATCCCCGTCGTTTACACCGGGCCCGTCGACCGCTACTTCGACTACGCCGAGGGCGAGCTGTCGTGGCGCACCCTCGACTTCGAGCAAGAGGTCCTCCCGATCGGCGACTTCCAGGGCACGAGCGTGATGAACTACGCCGACGCCGACGTCCCCTACACCCGCATCCACGAGTTCAAGCACTTCCACCCGGAGCGCGCGGACCGCTATCCGACCGACAAGACGGTCGTGGTGCGCGAGTACTCGCGGTTCGCCACGCGCGCGGACGAGCCCTACTACCCGGTCAACACCGCGGACGACCGCGCCGGCCTGCTGGCGTATCGCGAGCTGGCCAAGGGCGAGCAGGACGTGTTCTTCGGCGGGCGCCTCGGCACCTACCAGTACCTCGACATGCACATGGCCATCGGCTCCGCCCTGTCCATGTGGAACAACCAGCTGGCGTGAGGACGGCACCCCTCGTCACGACCCTTCTGACATCCGGCAGCGGGCCCGACGACGGGCGCTGGGCGTATCGGCCCGACATCGACGGGCTGCGCGCGGTCGCGGTCCTGCTCGTGGTGACGTACCACGTGTGGTTCGGGCGCGTGTCCGGCGGCGTGGACGTGTTCCTGATGCTGTCCGCGTTCTTCCTGACCCGCGGCTTCCTCCGCCGGATGGACGGCCCGCACCCCGTGCGGCCGGTGCGGCACCTGCTGGGGATGTTCCGGCGGCTCCTGCCGGCGGCGGCGGTCACCCTGCTCGGGGTGCTCGCCCTCGTGCGCACGGTGTATCCACCGACGATCTGGAACTCCGTGTGGGAGCAGACGTGGGCGTCGCTCTTCTACGTCCAGAACCGCGTCCTCGCGGCGGATGCGGTCGACTACTACGCGCGCTCCGAGACACCCAGCCCGCTGCAGCACTTCTGGTCGCTGTCGGTCCAGGGGCAGGCGTTCGTCCTCTGGGTGGCGATCCTCGCCGTGTGCCAGCTCCTCGTCCGCCGCCGGGGATGGGCGGCCGGTCGTGTCGTCGGAGTCGCCTTCGGCGCGGTGTTCCTCGTCTCCTTCGCGTACTCCGTCGCGATCACCGCAGCCGATCAGCGAGCCGCGTACTTCGACACCGGGGCGCGACTGTGGGAGTTCGCCGCCGGATCGCTGCTGGTCGTTGCGCTGCCACACCTGCGCGTGGGCGAGCGGCTGCGCGCCGCCCTGGGGTGGGTCGGTCTCGCGGGTCTGCTCGCTCTCGGGATGCTCGTGGACGTGCAGGGCGGCTTCCCCGGGTTCCTCGCCCTGTGGCCCGTTCTGTGCGCCGCCGCCGTTGTGCTGTCGGGCTCGGGCGCGCGGCCCGTCGGACCCGCGAGGCTCCTGGCATCCCGTGCGTTCGGGATGCTCGGACGCGACGCGTACGGGCTCTATCTCGTGCACTGGCCGCTGCTGATCACCCTGATGGTCGTCACGGGCCGATCGGATGCCGGTCTGGTCGGGGGTGCGCTGGTCATCGCGGTATCGCTCGTTCTCGCCCGCGGACTCACCGCGCTCGTCGACGCCCCCGTGCGGGCGTGGCGCCGGTCGGACTCCTCACCGCTCATCCCCGTCGCCGTCCTGACGGTCGCGACGGCCGTCGTGGTGACGCCGCTGGCGGGGTGGCAGGTGGCGAGCGCAATCCAGGACCGCGAGCTCCAGGCACGCGCGCTGCTCGACAACCCCGGTGCCGCGGTGCTGCGCGACCCCACGCTGCCTCAGCCGCCCGCCGACGCCGCTCTCCTGCCTCTTCCCACCCAGCTCGAGGACGAATGGGTGTCCCTCGACCGGGAATGCTGGGGCGTGCGCGCCGTCCCGGACGAGATCCTGCGGGGCACCTGCTGGGAGACGCAGGGGACTCAGCGCGCCGAGCGGACGATCGTCGTGATCGGTGACTCCCACGCGCAGCAGATCACGGGGGCGCTCCTCCCCGTCGCCGCGGAGCGGGGATGGGGAGTCGTCTTCCTCATCAAGGGCGGCTGCTCGATGGGAGTCGACGAACCGGGCATGGACCCCTCCTGCCCCGACTGGCGCGAAGCGGCGATCTCCCACGCGGAGCGGCTCGCCCCCGCCGCGGTGATGACGGTCGTCACCCGTTCGAACCCGGGTGAGGACGACGAGGCGCTCCGCCCCGGCATCGAGCGGTTCCTGGAGCGGATGACGGATGCCGGGATCGAAGTGTTCGCGGTGCGGGACAACCCCCGCTTCTCCTTCGACATGTTCGGGTGCGTCATCGATTCCGAGAACGCGATCGACTGCGCCGTACCGCGGTCGAGCTCGCTGGCGGATGCCAACCCGGCGGCGGATCTCGCCGGGCCGGGCGTGCGGATGGTCGACCTGACGTCGTGGATCTGCCCCGACGACTTCTGTCCCGGGATCGTCGGCAACGTGGTCGTCTACCGTGACGACAACCACCTGTCCCGCACCTACGCGACCACGCTGGCACCGTCGCTCGCCGAGCAACTGCCGGCCCGTCTGGGCTGAGAGCGAACGTCCCGCCCGGGTCGTCGACCGGGGCGGGACGAACGGTGGTCAGGCGACGGGCTGAGCCGGCTCCAGCGGGGGCATCGGACGCCACGACGTGTCACGCGAGATCGCCCGTCCGTCGCGGAGTCCGCGGAACAGATGGCTCGTGCCGCGGAGCTTGCGCTCGACGACGACGAGACGGATGAGCTCCTTCACGAACGTGAGCGCGGTGCCGGCCGAGAACGCGAGCGGCCGGTAGACCCCGAGGGCGCGGTAGTAGTTCGCGAGGTACGCGCGGTTGCGCATGATGTAGTACCGGTAGGCGTCGCTCGAGGCGTTCATGTGCCGAATGCCCATGTCCCACTGTTTGATCTCGCGCGTGCGGCGCAGAACGAACTCGTTCACGATGACCGAGTCGGTCACGCGCGATGCGAGCCAGCCGTAGAGCTGGTCGTCCCAGTAGATGAAGAACCGCGGGTCGGGCAGCCCGATCTTCGCGACGACGTCACGGTGGATGAACATGCCCTCGAAGCAGCCGGAGTTCATCGGCTTGAACCCCGAGGAATCGAATGAGGCCGGAGCGAAGGGGATCGGGATCGCGAGGGGTTCGGCGACCCGGTACTGCCAGTAGAACTCGCTCCCGTCGTAGTCGTACCGTCGGCCCTGGATGCTGCGGAACCGCGGCGTCCACCGCCCCATGCGGGCGAGACCGTCGGAGATGACCTCGACGTCGTCGTCCATCAGCCAGATCCACTCGGAACCCAGCTCGTACGCGACGCGCATCCCCTCGCTGAAACCCCCCGAACCGCCCGTGTTGGTCTCGAGGCGCCGATACACGAGCTCGGTGGGGAGCCGGTCGCGGAAGGACTCGACGACCTCGGTGGTGTCATCCGTCGACGCGTTGTCGATGATGACCAGGTGTCCCGGAGCCGGCGACATGCGCTCGATGCTCTCGAGCAGCCGGGTCAGCAGCGGCGTCCGGTTGTAGGTGACGACGACGATGGTCGCGGTCGACGGGTCGAAGGATGCCACGCTCACGCACGCTCCTCGAACGTCGCGCGCCACTGCGCCTCGGACGTCAACTCGGGGAGGGCGTCGCGGTATGCCAGCGACAAACGCGGCCACTCCCGCTGGAGTCGACGGTGCAGACGGACGCTGTCCAGGAGCATGCGGCGGAACCGCGCGCGGTCGCGCGTGTAGATGTTCTTGCCGGATCCGTCGGCTGCGCTCACGAGGGCGCTGTCGTACAGCGGGACACGCCACCAGTGGGCATCGCCCTTGCCGAACTCCACCTCGGGCTCCGCCACGTTCTCGGGCCGCGGGGTGTGGAACCAGTGCGCCAGCAGGGTACGCGCCGTGAAGGTGCGCAGGGCGAGGCCGGTCGGGCTGTCGAACTCGTTCTTCTTCAGCCGCTTGAACACCTGGCGTCCGCGGCGGGAGCGCAGCGGCACCCCGGAGTCCTTGTGGATCTGCGTCTCGGGGTGCTTCTGCGCGATCAGGCGTGCCTCGGGCATCGCGGTGGCCAGCGTCTGCCGCATGTGCGCGGGGCCGGACAGCACGTCGCGGAGGGCTCGGTGGCGCAGCTCCACGGGGTAGTACTGCATCATCATGAGGTGCTTGAGGTCGACGCGTCGACTGTGCCGGATGAGGGTGCCCCCCAGCGGCGACCGGGAGTGCAGCAGCGCGGCGACGATGCGGTTGCGCGCGTGGAAGTACGCCTGCCAGTCAATCGAGTCGTCCTTCCCGACCCACGACACGTGCCACAGCGCCACACCCGGCATCGACACCGTCGGGTAGCCGGCATCCCGCGCCCGGACACAGAACTCGGCGTCGTCCCACTTGATGAAGGCGGGAAGCGACAGGCCGATCTCGCGCAGGACGCTGGTCGGGATGAGGCACATCCACCAGCCGTTGTAGTCGGCGTCGAGGCGCATGTGCAGCATCGGCGACTGGCGCAGGTTCGCAACGCTGAAGTCGTGGGGGAGGCGCTCCTGGAACAGGGCCCGCCACATGAACGGCTGGTCGTCGATGACCTCGGCCCACGCGTGGAGCTTCGGTCGATCGAGGAGGTCGAACATGTGGGCCCCGACGATCGTGGGGACCGAGGCGTAGCGGCCGAACACGACCGAGCGACGGATCGACTCCGGCTCGATACGCACGTCGTCGTCGAGCAACTGGACGAAGTCGCTCTCCGGTCGTTGGAGCGTCTCGACCATCGCGCGGGCGAAGCCGCCCGAGCCGCCCAGGTTGGGCTGCCGCACGATCTGGAGGGTCTCGCCCAGGCGCTCGGCGACGGCGGGGTAGCCGGCCTGGTCGGTCACGACGTCGGTGCCCTGATCGATGAGGAAGACGCGATCGACGACGTCGAGGACGTCGGGCGCGTCGGCGAGGGCGTTCAACGTCGAGACGCAGTAGTCGGGCTTGTTGTAGGTCGTGATGCCGATGCTCGCCTTGCCCGCGCGGACGGGCTCCTGCTCGGTGGTCCACTCGGCGCCCTCGAAGACGGCGTCCGTGCGGTCGGCGGCGACATCGAACCAGATCCACCCGCCGTCGCTGTACTGGTCGAGCACCAGGTCGAATGAGGCCGTCGCCTCTCCGCGGACCTCGCGCGTCTCGATGCGCTGCCGCGTCCCGCCCCCGTTCGAGCGATAGACCAGGATCGTGGCATCCCCGGAGGTGCGGACGGTCAAGCGCACCTCGCGGACGGCGGTCCAGTGCTGCCAGTAGGAGGCGGGGAAGGCGTTGAAGTACGTGCCGAAGGACACGCGACGACCGGCGACGATCCGGGCGCGATGGCGGTCGAGGACGTTGCTCAGCTGCGCGACGTTGGTGACGCGGACCGGCTCCTCGTCGATCGTGGACCAGGTCTCGGGATCGACATACAGGGGGAGGAGGTCCGGATCGCGGTCGAGCGGGAGCACCGCGTTCTGAAGGGTGTACGTCACGAAGAGATCTTTCGTCGAAGGCGCGGGCCGTCGAGGCCAGCCCGCAGTCTACCCGGCGGCCTCGAACGGGCTCTGAGCGCCGACCCCAGCTCCCGCCTCGGCGACTCAGGACTCCCGCCGCAGGAACTCGCCGCGCTCGATCGCCATGCTCTGCTCGGCGGGGCCTACTCCGATGAGGGGGGACTGCTTGATCTTCGCGCCGAACAGCACGACGAACGTCCACCCCCAGAGAAGCAGGGGTGCGGAGTCGGTCAGGCCCTGCACGACCAGGAGCGCGCCGATGAGCGTCGGCAGCAGGGTGAGCGGAGAGTAGGGGCGGTCGGCGCGGAGGTCCCAGCGCGGTCGATCCACCGCGAAGAACCAGGACCGCCACACGTACGCGAGGAAGACGAGCGCGAGCAGCACGACGCCGATGCCGCCGAGCTGGAAGTAGGCGTCGAGCCACATGCTGTGCGCCTGCACGACGGTCTGGCCGCGATCGACGATCCAACCGTCGATGAGCGGCTCGGACGCGATCCACGGGGTCGAGAACCCCCAGCCGAGGAACGGATGCTGATCGGCCCGGGCGAGGACGTCGGCCCAGACTCCCTCCCGCCCGGTCAGATCGGCCCCGCGTCCCAGAGCGCCGAAGATGGCGTCGCGCGCGAACCACAGCACCGCGCCGCCCCCGATACCGAGGAACGCGTACAGCGCGTACCACCGGGTGCGCTCGCCGGGGCGTCGTGCGGTGCGCATGACGAGCACCGTGGCCAGGACCAGCACCACGAACGCCGCCGCGACGACGGCCGTGATCGACGCGGCCCGCACGAACAGGAACGCCGCGACGGCCGTCCAGCCCCACAGCAGCGTCCGGCGAGGGGCGTGGGCCGCGAAGCGGATCGCGAACACGGCGATCGCCACGAGCATCACGGCGCCCAGCAGGTCGGCGTTTCCGAAGATCCCGCGCAGCGGTCCGCCGGCGAAGAGGTTGCCGCCCGACCAGAACCTGATCGGGTCCTCGTCGCCTGCCGCCCGGACGAAGCCGGGGAGCAGCGGGCCGCGCACGATGAGCGCGACGGCGAGCTCGAACAGCAGCGAAGCGGCGACGACCCACTTCGCCGCGGAGGCCACCGCCCCCACGACGTCGCGCCACGTGAGGACCGCGCCCACGAAGAGAGCCTGGAAAGTGGTGACCGCGAGGAGCAGCCACGTGAGGACGGATGCCGCGGGCCACGCGCTCCACAGGATCGAGAGCCCGGCCCACGCGACGTAGCCGAACGCCAGGAACGGGAGGCGCCGCGCCGCGATCGGCGGCCGGACCACCGCCCATACCGTGGCGGACACGATCGCGGATCCGACCGCGACCACGCCGGTGGCGGTGGGCCCGATCGCGTCCACGACGGCGACCCCACCGAGGGCGAGCACCAGAACGAAGACGCACCACGCCCGCAGCAGCAGGTGTCCGGTGGTCTCCCGCGGGGGCGCGGTCGGCAGCGCCGAAACCGGGTGACTCGTGTACATCGCCATGGTCAGCCCAGGCTACCGTTCGGTCTCCCGGGCGCCCAGGGGTACGGCGCTAGGCTGACTCCCGTGCTGGTGGAGATCTCGAACACGCCCCGTGACTACGCCTGGGGGAGTCGGACGCTCATCGCGGACCTCGAAGGGCGCGCGCCGTCAGGCGCCCCCGAGGCGGAGGTGTGGTTCGGCGACCATCCGGGATCGCCCGCCCGCCTCCACGACGGGTCGGACCGCACGCTCGACGACTGGCTTCCCGCGCACGCGGATGCCACGGGCGCGCCGGCGCGGCTGCCGTATCTCCTGAAGCTGCTCGCCGCGGGCGCACCGCTGTCGATCCAGGTGCATCCGTCCAAGGATCAGGCCGTCGAAGGGTTCGCCCGCGAGGAGGCCGCGGGCCTCCCGCGCGAGGCCGCGAACCGGAACTACAAGGACGACAACCACAAGCCGGAGGTGATCGTCGCGCTCAGCGACACCTTCACGGCCCTCGCGGGACTGCGGGATCTCGCCGCCACGCGGCGTCTCGTCGCGGCCCTCGCGGACGGCGACGGCGTCCGCGTCCTCCGCGGGCACCTGGATGCCGCCGACCCCGCCGACGCTCTGCGCTCGGCGATCGGGTGGGTGCTCGGCGAGGCCGACGCGGCGGAGGTCCAGCAGATCGTGGGGGCCGCGGCATCCACGGAATCCGAGGAGTTCGCCGCCGAACTCGAGCTCACGCGCACGCTGTCGACGGCGTACCCCGGGGACCCCGGCATCGTCGTCGCCCTCCTCATGAACCTCGTCGCGCTGCGGCGCGGAGAGGCGATCTTCGTTCCCGCCGGTGTCCTGCACGCGTACGTCGCGGGCCTCGGGGTGGAGATCATGGCCGCGAGCGACAACGTCCTGCGCGGCGGTCTCACGCCCAAGCACATCGACGTCGCGGAGTTGCTCGCGCTGGTCGACTTCCGCCCGGCCG
The DNA here is from genome assembly GCF_049739645.1 of Microbacterium sp. SLBN-111. NCBI lineage: Bacteria > Bacillati > Actinomycetota > Actinomycetes > Micrococcales > Microbacteriaceae > Microbacterium > Microbacterium sp. SLBN-111. Next base: position 281,921 of record NZ_JBMGQH010000001.1, on the reverse strand, counting down.
CTCCGCCCTTCCTTCAGCCCCGCCCCGCGGGGGACGGCGTGGAGCTCTTCGCTCCCGGCATCCCGGATTTCGCCCTCGCGCACGTGACGGAGAAGGGGGAGGTCACGCTGAACGGGATCTCGCTCGCGCTCGCGGTCGCGGGGGACGCCGTGGTGACGGGCGCATCGGGCGCCCGCGTCGAGCTCCGGCCGGGGCACGCCGCCCTTCTCACCCCGGACGAGTCTCCCGTGACGGTCACCGGCGGCGAGGTCTTCGTCGCGCAGCCGGGGGACTGACGCGCGACACGCCGACGACGTGTCGTGAAGGTTCACCTCGCCCTTGAGGGTTTACGATCCGCGACTTGACCAATCGGAATGACACGGGTGTAATTACTCGTACGCGCCAGCGTCAGGGGATCGAACGAGGGGGAGGACGAGATGGCGACATCGCAGTACCGGTCCGGTGTCCCGGACAACTGGTTCGTCGATCCGGTCGACCTGGGAGTCCCGGGCGTCCGTCGTGACATCGACGCACCGGAGGAGAACACGCTCGCGTGGCAGACCGACGCGTTGTGCTCGCAGACCGACCCCGAGGCCTTCTTCCCGGAGAAGGGTGGATCGACGCGGGATGCCAAGCGCATCTGCACCTCGTGCGACGTGCGGTCCGAGTGCCTCGAGTACGCGCTCCAGAACGACGAGCGCTTCGGCATCTGGGGTGGGCTCAGCGAGCGCGAGCGCCGCAAGCTCAAGCGTCGCGCCTGACACGCGGCATCCGGAGTCCGCTTCCTGAACGATCGGCGGCGGATCGGCGCGGCGTCTCGGATCGCGGGAGAGCCCGCCTAGGCTGACCACGCCATGCCCGCCCGTGTACACGCCGTCCTCGTGGTCCGCCCCGAAGGACGCATCCCCGCCGCCCCCCACCTCACGCGCACCCTCGAAGCGCTGGCCGCTCAGACGCGCCCGGTGGACGCCCTCACGATCGTGCTGTGCGGAAACGACCCCGCCCTGACGCGGATCGCCGCCGGTTCGGGGGCGGAAGGCGTCATCACGGCGTCCGCCGGGACGACCTTCGCCGCCGCGACCGCGCTGGCCACCCCGCGCCTGACCGGTGACGCCGTGTGGCTCCTCGCCCAGGACACCGCGCCGGATCCCGACGCCCTCCTGCAGCTGGCCGGCGCTCTCGAACTCTCGTCATCGCTGGCCATCGCCGCACCGAAGCTCGTGGCGTGGGACGACCCGTCGGAGATCGTCTCGCTCGGCGTCAGCTTGACCCGGTACGGCCGCGCGGTGGAACTCGCCGCGGGGGAACTCGACCAGGGACAGCGCGACGGCGATGCCGACGTGCTCGGGGCGGACGTCCGCGGCATGCTGGTCCGCCGCGAATCCTGGCGTGCCTTCGGCGGACTGGACCCGGCGCTCGGCGGCGCGGACGAGGGCCTCGACCTCTCGGTGCGTGCGCGCCTCGCGGGCGATCGCGTGTCGCTCGTGCCCGCGGCTCGCGTCGCGGTGGCCGGCGACGGCGTCGCCGCGATGGCCCGCGGACGCAAGCGCGCCCGGCGCCGGGCGTTCGCCGAACGCACCGCCCAGCTCCACCGGCGGCTCGTCTACGCACCCGCTCCGGCCGTGGTGCTGCACTGGCTCTCTTTCCTGCCGCTCGCGCTGTGGCGCACCGTGGCTCACCTCGTGGGGAAAGTCCCGCACAAGGTGATTCCGGAATGGGGCGCGACGCTGCTCGTGATGGCCCGGGTCGCCGCGGTCGCCCGCGCACGGCGGCGTATCCGCACGGTGCGCACGGTCGGCTGGTCGCGCATCGCGCCGCTGCGCATCTCCCGCGCCGAGATGCGCCTGCGCTGGGAGACCGACGCCGCGGAGAGCGACGCCCCGGTGCGCACCGAACTGAAGTTCTTCGTCGGCGGTGGCGCGTGGGCCGTGCTCGGCGCGCTCGCGGTGTCCGCTCTGCTCTTCGCCCCCCTGCTGGCCTGGCCCGTGCTCGGCGGCGGCGGCCTCGCCCCGCTGCGCGCCACCCTCACGCAGCTGTGGCAGGACGCGGCCTGGGGCGCGCGCCCTCTCGGTCTGGACGTCGTCGGTCCCGCGGACCCGTTCTCCGCCCTCCTCGCCCTCATCGGCTCGCTGTCGCCGGCCGAACCGTCCCGCGCGATCGTGGTGCTGTGGATCCTCGCCCTGCCGCTGGCGGTGCTGGGCGGGTGGTTCGCCGCCACGCGCGTCACCGAGTCGTCGCTGCTGCGCATCACGGCGGCCGTGGCCTGGGCGCTCGCGCCCACGTTCCTCGCGGCGATCGTCGAGGGGCGCCCCGCAGCGCTGCTGCTGCACCTGCTGCTGCCGTGGCTGTTCTTCGCCGCGAGCGTGGCGCACCGGTCCTGGGCGCCCGCGGGAGCGGCATCCATTCTCCTCGTCGGTGTGCTGGCCTGCGCTCCTTCACTCGCGCCCGCCGCGGTGGTGCTGTGGTCGGCCGCTCTGGTCGTGGTGGCCCTCGTCGCCCCGCGCGGGATCGCTCGCGTCATCTGGCTGCTCGTTCCCTCGATCGTCGTGTTCGCGCCTCTCGTCTGGACGCAGGTCCGGCTGGGCAACCCGTGGGGTCTGCTGGCCGACCCCGGTGTGCCGTTCGCGGGCGATGAGGCCACAGCGGATCCGCTCGGGCGTGCGCTGCTCGCCGCGGGCTTCCCCACGTCCGACCCGGGCGGGTGGGGCGCACTCACCGGCGGCCCGGTGTGGTGGATTCCGCTGCTCGTGGCACCGCTCGCCGCGCTCGCGGTGCTGTCCGTCCTGACTCCGCGCTGGCTCACCGCCACCGGACTGCTCCTCATCGCCGCGACGGGCCTCGCCACGGCCTTCGCGGCGGTCGGGGTCGCCGTCTCGTTCGACCACGCCATCCCCGTGCCGCTGTGGCCCGGGTCGGGCCTCAGCCTCGCGTGGCTGGGTGTCGTGGGCGCGGCGGTCCTCGCGCTCGACGCCGGGATCGTGGAGCGCGTGCGCGTGCTCCGCCCGATCGGGGCGGTCGTGACGCTCGCCGCGCTCGCGGTCGCCGTCGCCCCGTCGCTCACGGCCATGACCTCCGAGACTCCGCGCGCCGTGCTCACGAACGGCCCGGTCTCGACGCTCCCCGCGTTCGTCGCCGCGGAGGGGCGCGGGTCGACGTCGGTCGGCACGATCGTGCTCGACCCGCGCGCCGACGGTCTGCGCGTGGACGTCGTGTGGGGCGGCAGTGCGACCCTGAGCGGGCAGAGCACGGTCGAGGCCACCCGGACCTGGGCGCGACCCGCCGATCAGGAGCTCGCCACGCTCGCCGCCGACCTCGTGACGCCGTCCTCCGAGGACGCCGTCGCCGGTCTCGCGGCGCGGGGGATCCGGTTCGTGCTACTCGAGTCCGGACCCGGGGGAGAGGACGACGTCATCCGCGGAGCGCGCCTGACCGCGGCCACCTCGCTCGACCAGCGCAACACGCTCGACAGCGTCGGAGCCACCACGCGCGGCGACCTCTGGCGCGTCACCGCCGACGTCCAGCCCCGCGCGGCGCTCGACGACCACCAGGTCGCGCTGCAGCGGCTCGTGACGGGCGCGTCCATCGGCGTCCTGCTCGTGGCCCTGCTGCTCGCGATTCCGACCGCCGCTTCGCGTCGCATCGCGCGGCGGACCCCGCGCACCGTCGGACCCGTCCGGGGAGGTACTCGATGAGCGATCGTCGCCTGGTCCGCTTTGCCACCACCAGCGCCCGTGTCGTTGCGGGGAGCGCCGTCGCGGCGGCCGTCGTCGTGGGCGCGGTCGTGGGGATCGCCGCTCCGTGGCCGCGCCTCGTCGCCGAACCCGTGCGCGTCCAGGTCGACCCGGCGCCGTCCGACACCGTGCTCGCGTGCGCCGGTCCCGTCTTCGCGCTCGGGCGCGCCGCCGAGTCCGCCGGTGGGGTGACCGTCGCCGCGACGCCGACGATCGTCTCCGGTCCGGATGCCGCCGGGGCACAGGTCTCCCGCGCCACCGGTGCGACCAGCGATGGATCGGGGGATGCCACGGTGTTCCGCGCCGCGCCGAAGGACCGGGCCGCGACCCCGTTCGCGGCTGCAGGCTCGGCGACGGTCTCCTCGAGCGACCTCATCGGCTTCAGCGCGTCGGCGTGCCGCCCCCCGCTTGCGGAGTCGTGGTTGGTCGCGGGTGCGACGACCACCGGCGCCAACGACCTCGTCGTGCTCGCGAACCCCGGCGACGTCGCGGCGACCGTACAGCTGTCGGTCTACGGCGCGAAGGGTGTCTCCACGCCGCCTTCGGGTACGGGGCTCGTCGTCCCGGCCCACGGTCAGCGCGTCGTCCCGCTCGCCGGTCTGCTGCTCGGCGAGGAGAGCCCCGTCGTTCGCGTGGTCGCCACGGGAGCGCCCGTGCAGGCGTCCCTTCAGGCGAGTCTCACCCGCACGCTCCTTCCGGGCGGAAGCGACCAGGCCGCCCCGCTCGCGCAGGCGTCCGCGTCGCTCGTGCTTCCCGGCGTCCAGGTCATCGCGACCGGGCAGGGGGATGCCGGAACGGTGCTGCGTCTGCTCTCGCCCGGTGCCGACGCGTCGGCGACGGTGACGATCACGCCCGTCGGCGGGGACGTCCCGGCTGGAGATCCCCGCACTCTCGCGCTCCCGGCGGCCACGCCCACGTCGCTCAATCTGTCCGACCTGACTCCGGGGGCCTACACGGTCTCGATCGCAGCAACGCAGCCGGTCGTGGGCGGGGCGTGGTCCACGACCGGGTTCGGCGAGGGCGCGGACTTCGCGTGGTATGCCGCGGCGCCGGAGTTCTCGGCATCCTCGCTCATCGCGATCGCTCCGGGCGCGGGCGCATCCCTCGTGATCGCGACGGATGCCGCCTCCGGCTCGGCATCCGTCACCCTCACGCCGCAGAGCGGCGGGGACCCGGTCACGGTGTCGGTGCCCGCGGGCGGGTCGGTGGCCGTCCCGGTGACGGCCGGCGTCTACGAGCTGGCTCCGGATCGCCCGGTGCACGCTGCGATGTCGTACTCGGCACCGGGGGCGTTGGCTGGGTACCCGCTGTGGCCCGCGGACGCGGCGGCGGGGACGCTCACGATCCTGCCGTGAGGCGGAGCCGACCGGCGCCGCACGGCCCTGCTGCGGCGCGGGACCGACGCGTCGTCAGAAGCGGAAGCGCTCCGGGCCGAGGTCCCACGGGTCGCGGTCGAGGTACTCGGCGGCCGCTCGGAACACGGCGCCCTCGATCATCATGCGGCGGTGGAAGTCGTCGTCGACGTGGGGGTGGCCGAGGCGTTCGATCGGCACGCGGTAGAGGATGATGCGCTTCTGCTCGCGCAGCACTTGCCAGCGGGGGATCGCCCCGGAGGCCGCGGGCGGCATGATGCCGATCTCGAACGACACGTCGCGGAGGTCGGTCCACGCGGACCGGAGGAACTCCGCCGCCGTGCTCACGGCGATGTCGAACCGCTCGACGCGCGTGTCCAGCGGCGGCAGCGGCGGGCGCACGACGGGGCTGCGGTTCTCGCGACCGTGCCGTCCGTGGCGCGAGGGTCTCGCGACCGGACGGGCTTCACGGGTACGACGACGCATGCGTGCCATCCTACGTTCGCGGCGCGGGTCGCCGCCTCGAAGTCGAGGCCTCGCCCGGCGTCGACCGGCCGCGGCGCGGCGTCGCCGACCCGGCGCCGCGTCGGCCTAGGCTGACCCGCGATGCGCGACAGACTCTGCTCGAAGGTGGGATGCGCCCGTGAGGCGATGAGCACCCTCACCTACGACTACGGCGACCAGATGGCCGCCCTCGGCCCGCTCGGCCGGGCCGGTGATCCGCACGCCCACGACTTGTGCGCCCTGCACGCCGACCGGCTGTCCGTCCCGCGCGGCTGGGTCGTCGTGCGGCACGAGACCCTGCGGGCCTGAGCCCGGCGCCGGCCTACGCCGGTGCGTGAGTCGCCATCATTTGTCGCCTGAACGCGGCGCGAGGCGACACATTCTGGCGACTCACGCGGGCGGGGTCAGGGCGGACGCGCGCGCGTTCTCGAGCATGAGGGCGCGGTACTCCCGGTCGCGGCGGACGACCGCTACCGCTCGCACCAGCGTCTCCGGATCGACCGCGGGGAGCGGCGAGACGTGGGGTGCCACGGCGTCGGCGAGTCCCGCGGCCACGCGCGCGCGGGCGGCCGGCTCGAGGGCGTCGGCGCCGCGGACGAACTGCGCCATCCGCGCGGCCAGACGGTCGGGGAGCCGCGACACGTCGGCGACCGCCGCCCACGCCTCCATCCCCGGCGGGAGACCGGGGGCCGCCGGGGGCAACGGGCGGGTGCGCGTCCGCTCGGATGCCGTACCGGCGAGGAGGTCGCCCAGGCGCTGCGCGCGCGGGGTGAACATCCCGACGATCGCGGCGATGCCGCCGAGCGTGAACCACAGTTCCAGCACTCCGACGAGCGCGCGGATCAGCGCCTGACGGAAGCCCACCGCGCCGCCGTCGACGCGGACGATCCGGCCGCCGATCGCCCAGCGCCCGAGACTGCGCCCGCGCGTGAGCGTCTCCACGGCCGTCGGGATGACGACCATCACGGCGACGATCAGCACGATGACGCCGATGCGGAGCGCGCTGTCGGGGATCGTGCCGCTCGCGACGAGCGCGGTGAGGAGCAGCGAGCCCGCGACCAGCAGCACGATGCCCGCGACCATGTCGATGAGGCATCCGACCGCCCGCAGGAAGAATCCGAGCGGCTGGATGTCGAGCGCGACCGCCTCGCCGGTGAGCGTCTCGTCCTCCGCCGCGTGAACGTGCGCAGCGCCCGGACCCGGGACCGGAGTGGATGCCATGCGTACAGTTGACCACATGGACCTCGACGCCCTCACGGCCGCCCGGCGCGAGGAGTGGGCGCGGCTCGACGAACTGGGGCGGACCCGGCGGCTGACCGGACCCGAGGTCGACGAACTCGTCACCCGGTATCGCGCCGCGTCGGCGGACCTCGCCGACATCAAGACCTCGGCCGGGCGTACTCCGCAGGGCGACTACGTCTCGATCCTGCTCGCCCGCACGCGGCTGCGCCTGACCGGAGTGCGCGAGAACGTCCTGCGGCAGGCGCCGCGGTTCTTCCTGCGGCAGCTGCCGGCGGCCCTGTACCGAGTGCGGTGGACGACGCTCGCGATCGCCGTCTCGTTCGTCGTGGTGGCGACCCTCGTCGCCGTGTGGATCTCTTCGGATCCGCAGGCCGTCGCGGCGCTGGGCGCCCGGAGCCAGCTGCAGAACTATGCCGATCAGCAGTTCGTCCAGTACTACCGCGAAAACCCCAACGCGATCTTCGCCGGCACGGTGTGGACGAACAACGCCTGGATCGCGGCGCAGTGCGTGCTGTTCGGCGTCACGGGCATCTGGCCGCTGATGGTGATAATGCAGAACGCCATGGGGGTGGGGTCGTCGGCGGCGATCATGATCGCCTTCGATCGCGGGGACGTGTTCTTCCAGTTCATCCTTCCGCACGGTCTGCTCGAACTCACGGCGATCTTCGTCGCCGGAGCGGCCGGGCTCCACATCTTCTGGGCGTGGGTGGCCCCGGGGCGTCGCACGCGCGCCGCGGCGCTCGCCGCGGAGGGGCGCGCTCTCGCGACGGTGGCGGTGGGGCTCGTGTTCGCGCTCGGGCTCTCGGGCCTCGTCGAGGGTTTCGTGACCCCGTCCCTGCTGCCGTGGCAGGTCAAGGTGGCGATCGGGGCGGCGGCGCTGGCGCTGTTCCTCTCGTACATGCTCGTGCTCGGGCGCCGCGCCGTCCGGGCGGGGGAGACGGGAGACGTGACGGAGTACGAGGGCGGAACTCCCACGCTGACCTCGGGCTGAGGCATCCACGATTCCGAACCTTCTCCGGCGCGTCATTTTTGATTCACTCAAAAATACGTAGGGTGGAAGCATGCTCGACGATCGGACGGATGCCACCGCGGACGCGCTCCTGCGCGGCGCGGGGCTGAGGGTCACCGCGACACGCGTCGCGGTTCTGGGGGCCCTGCGCTCCCGCCCGCACGCCACCGCCGACGACGTCTTCGACACGATCCGGGACACACTCCCGGGCACCAGCATGCAGTCCGTGTACAACGCCCTCGGCGACTTCGCCGACGCGGGGTTGGCGCGGCGCATCGAGCCGGCCGGACACCCCGGCATGTTCGAGCTGCGGGTCGGGGACAACCACCACCACGTCGTCTGCACCGGTTGCGGCCGGGTCGACGACGTGGACTGCGTCGTGGGGGAAGCCCCGTGTCTGCACGTGCCCGAGGGCAGCGGTTTCCTCATCGAGACCGCCGAGGTGACGTTCTGGGGCGTGTGTCCCGACTGTCGAGCGACGTCCGAAGCCGAAAAACCGAGAGGATCCCGATGAGCGACGCTCTGAACGGGTGCCCCGTCTTCCACGACGGCGCCGCCCCCGACGACAACCGACTGCCGGTGGGCGAGGCCCCCGCCCGACAGCGAGCCGGCCGGTGCCCTGCCCCACCCGACCCGCGGGTCGGCGAACCGCGTGTGGTGGCCCGACAGCCTGAACGTGAAGATCCTCGCGAAGAACAACGAGAAGCGCGACCCGCTCGACGCGGGCTTCGACTACAAGGCCGCGTTCGAGGCTCTCGACCTGGCCGCCGTGAAGAAGGACATCCAGGCGGCGCTGACCACGTCGCAGGACTGGTGGCCCGCCGACTTCGGTCACTACGGTCCGCTGATCATCCGCATGGCCTGGCACAGCGCCGGAACCTACCGCGTGACCGACGGCCGTGGCGGCGCGGGCGCCGGCATGCAGCGGTTCGCACCGCTGAACAGCTGGCCCGACAACGTCAACCTCGACAAGGCCCGTCGTCTGCTGTGGCCGATCAAGAAGAAGTACGGCCAGGCGATCTCGTGGGCCGACCTCATGATCCTCGCCGGAAACGTCGCGCTGGAGGACATGGGCTTCCCGACCTTCGGCTTCGCCGGTGGCCGCGCCGACGTCTGGGAGCCGGACGACGACGTGTACTGGGGCCCCGAGACCACGTGGCTCGGTGACGAGCGCTACACCGGGAACCGCGAGCTGGAGAAGCCGCTCGCTGCCGTGCAGATGGGTCTCATCTACGTCAACCCCGAGGGCCCCAACGGCAACCCCGACCCGCAGCTGTCGGCGCACGACATCCGCGAGACGTTCGGGCGCATGGCCATGAACGACGAGGAGACGGTCGCGCTCATCGCCGGCGGTCACACCTTCGGCAAGACGCACGGCGCCGCGCCCGACAGCAACGTGGGTCCGAACCCCGAGGCCGCCGACATCGAGGACCAGGGCTTCGGCTGGAAGAACGACTTCGGCTCCGGCAAGGGCGACGACACCATCTCCAGCGGCCTCGAGGTCACGTGGACGTACCACCCCACCCGCTGGGACAACGAGTTCTTCCACATCCTGTTCGCCTACGAGTGGGAGCTCTTCCAGAGCCCCGCCGGCGCCCACCAGTGGCGCCCGAAGAACGGCGGCGGTGCCGACATGGTCCCGCTCGCCCACTCCGAGGGTCGCCGCGAGCCGCGCATGTTGACGAGCGACCTGGCGCTGCGCGTCGACCCCGCGTACGAGAAGATCTCGCGTCGCTTCGCCGAGGACCCGGCGGCATTCCAGGATGCCTTCGCCCGCGCGTGGTTCAAGCTCACCCACCGCGACATGGGCCCGCGTGTCCGGTACCTCGGTTCCGAGGTCCCGGCCGAGGTGCTCGACTGGCAGGACCCGGTGCCCGCGGTCGACCACCCGCTCATCGACGCGGCCGACGCCGCGGCGCTGAAGCAGCGGATCCTCGACAGTGGACTGTCGGTGCCGCAGCTCGTCACCACGACGTGGGCCGCGGCCTCGACCTTCCGCGGCAGCGACAAGCGCGGCGGCATCAACGGCGCGCGCATCCGCCTCGAGCCGCAGAAGAGCTGGACGGTCAACAACCCCGAGCAGCTGGCATCCGTGCTCTCGGTCCTCGAGAACGTCAAGGCCGAGTTCGACGCGCAGGCGGCGGACGGCAAGAAGGTCTCGATCGCCGACCTGATCGTGCTCGCCGGCAACGCCGGTGTCGAGCAGGCCGCGCGTGCCGGTGGCGTCGAGGTCGAGGTGCCGTTCACCCCGGGCCGCACCGACGCGACGCAGGAGCAGACCGACGTCGACTCGTTCCGCTGGCTCGAGCCGGTGGCCGACGGCTTCCGCAACTACGCCTCCCGCGAGGCGCGTCTGCCCGCCGAGTACCTGCTGCTCGACAAGGCCAACCTGCTGACGCTCACGGCGCCGGAGACCACGGTGCTGGTCGGGGGTCTCCGCGCGATCGGCGCGAACTGGGACGGCTCGGACTGGGGCGTGTTCACCGCGACCCCCGGCGCGCTGACCAACGACGTGTTCGTGAACCTCCTCGACCTCGGGACGACGTGGAAGCCGCTCGACGCCGGCAAGCACGCGTTCCAGGGCACGAAGGACGGTTCGGGCGAGACGGTCGGCATCGGCACGCGCGTCGACCTGGTGTTCGGCTCGAACTCGGAGCTCCGCGCGATCGCCGAGGTGTACGCCTCCGACGACGCGAAGGAGAAGTTCGTCCGGGACTTCGTCGCCGCGTGGCGCAAGGTGACCGAGCTCGACCGGTTCGACCTGGTCTGAGTTCCGCGCCGGCAGCTTCGCAGCCGGGTGCTCCGTCCGGAAGGCCCGTCCCCGCGTGGGGCGGGCCTTCCGCGGTTGCTGCCGTGCTGTTGCTGCTGCCGTGCTGTTGCTGTCGCTGCGGCCGTTGTGTCGCCGCCGTGCTGCTGCTGTCGTTGCTGTCGCTGCCGTTGTGGCTGCCGTCGCCGGGGCGACGCCCTATCGCGGAAAGGGGGGGCGGGGCGGCCGCGTCGCGGCGGGAGGGCGGGATGCCGAGGGTCAGGCGCGGGAGAGGCGGCGCAGGCCCTCGTCGATCGAGACGGCGGGCGACCAGCGCAGGTCGCGGCGGATCTCGGTCTGGTCGAACCAGTGCGCGGTGGAGAGCTGTTCGGCGAGGAAGCGGGTCATCGGCGGCTCGTCGGTGCCGGGCCGCACGGCCCACACCCGCTCGACGAGCCCGCCCGCGGCGCGCGCGAGTCCCGCGGGGACACTGAACCGCGGCGGCCGCACGCCCGAGGCGCGGCAGATCCCTGCGAGCAAATCGCCGACCGGGCGGGGTTCGCCGTTCGTCAGCACGTACGCGCGTCCGCTGACGTCGTCGACGCGTGCGAGGGCGGCGACGATCCCGGACGCGGCGTTGTCGACGTACGTCGAGTCGATGAGGGCCGTGCCGCCGTTCAGCAGCGGCAGCCGCCCGCGTCGGGCGCGATCCACGACGCGAGCGATGAGCTGCGTGTCGCCCGGCCCCCACACGAGATGCGGTCGGATCGCGACGAGGGATGCCGTGTCCCCGGCGCGGGAGAGGGCGAGAAGCTCGGACTCGGCCTTCGTCCGGGCGTACTCGCCGCGGGCACCGACGGGGTCGGCGGGCTCGGCCCCCACCCCGGCCAGCGCGTGCCCGGCGTGGGCGACGGACGGCGACGAGACGTGCACGATGCGCGTGACCCCGGCTGCGGCGGCGGCGTCGAGCAGCGTCCGAGTGCCCTCGACGTTGACGGCGCGGAACTCCGACGGATCCCCGGCGAGCGACACCTTCGCCGCGAGGTGCACGATCGCGTCGACGCCCTCCACGGCGGCGGCCGTGGCGGCGGCGTCCGTCACGGAGCCGAGGCGGTCCTCGGCGCCCGGCACGCCCGAGGGACGGCGCTGCAGAGTTCGTACGGTGTACCCGGTGTCTCGCAGAGCGCGCACGACCGCGCGCCCGAGGAAGCCGGACGCCCCGGTGGCCAGAACCCTCACGGCGCCGTCGGCTTCTCGCCGGCCAGCACGCGCTCCGCCCACGCCGCGAGGCGGGAGCGATCGATCTTGGAGTTGTGCCGGATGTCCGTGGGGAGCGTCGGCACGACGAGCACGGCCGCGATCGGCTGCCCGGTCGCGGCGCGCACGACCTCGGTCAGACCCGCGGATGCCACGCCCGCGCGCCGCACGCCCGGATCACGTTCGAGCACCACGGCGACGACCTGCCGCCCGACCGGTCCCACGCCGACGGCGGCGGCACGGACGACGCCCGGCACGGACTCGACGTCCTGCTCGATGCCGACGGGAGTCACCGGACCGTCCGCGGTCGTGATGACGTGGGGGAGGCGTCCCTCGATCCACAGGCGTCCCGCCGCGTCGAGGTGCCCCACGTCGCCGGTGCGATGCCAGCGGCCGCGCAGGTCGCCCAGGTCGCGGGTCGCCTCGCGGTCGGTGAGGTGCAGCCGGAAGTAGCCGCTCTTGAGGTGCGGCGCGCTGATCACGACCTCGCCGGTGACTCCGGCGTCGGTCGTGGGGGTGCCGGTGGCGCGGCCGTCGGCGTCGAGGGGCGCGATGCGCACCCGTCCGCGGCCGATCGGCGCGCCCACGCACACTCCGCGATCGCCGGAGGCCGTGGCATCCACGATCTCCGGCAACGTGACGTCCGCGACGAGCAGGCACTCGGTCATCCCGTAGGGCGTGTGCGCCGTCGCGTTCGGCATGAGCTGCTGCGCCCGCTGCAGGAGCGGTGTGCCCACGGGGGCTCCGGTCGAGAGGAAGGTGTCGACCCGGGCCAGGGCTGCGCGGTCGTCGGTGCTCAGCGCGGAAGCGGTCGCGACGACGTTGCGCACCGCGGCGGGGGAGAGGAACACGATCCGGGCGTCCGACGCGCGCACCGCGGCGGCCACCGCGGCAGCCGTCAGCGTGCGGGGCGCCGACACGTCCATGTCGGGGGTCGCCGAGCGGGTGCCGAGCGCGGGTCCGAGGAGGGCGAACGGGGCGAAGCCGGTGACCAGCCCCGTGTCGGGTCCGACGGCGAAGTGCTCCGCGAGGGCGTCGCGCAGCGAGGACAGCTGGCGGTGCGTGTAGACGACGCCCTTCGCCGGTCCCGTCGACCCCGACGTGAAGAGGATCGCCGCGTCGGCGTCCGCGGCGGGCGGTGCGGGCAGGGGGCGACCGCGGCCCGCGCGCGCGACGTCGGCGAGGCTCGCTTCGACCCCGAGGGCGCGCATCGTGGCGGCGGGGAGTGCGGTCGCCGACAGGCGCCGGCCCGGCCAGCCGAGGGCGCGCGCGGCCGCGAGCCCCGCGACCTCGCCGATGACCACGTCGGGCACGGCGCCGCGCACGGCACGGGACAGTCCCCGGATGCCGAGACCCCTGTCGGCCACGACGACGACCGCGCCGATGCGCAGACACGCATACAGCACCGCGGTGAGCGTGGGCCCCGGGGGAACGAGCAGGGAGACGCGATCTCCGGCGCGAACGCCGAGGACGTCGAGTCCCGCCGCGATCTCGTCGACGCGGGCGGCGAGCTGCCGCCAGCTCACCCGCAGCCCGGCGCCGCCCCGGCGCGCGGCCATGTCGATCACGGCGACGTCGTCGTCGTCACGGCGGCGGGTGAGGGCGTCCCACAGGGGTGCGGGGGCGGGGGTGTCGTCCGCGGGTGCGGGGGTACGGGCATCCGGAGCGCTCTGGGCGGCGAGCCAGTCGAGCACCGCGTCGGCGTACGGGCGTTCCTCGGCCATCAGGTGACCCGCGCCCTCGAAACGGTGCACGTCGGCGTGCGGTAGCCGGTCGACCAGGTCGTCGAGGTGCGCCTCGAGGAACACCGGGTCCTTCGGGCCGCGCAGGAGCAGGGCCGGCACGTCGAGCTCGCGCAGGCCGGCGGACAGGCTCCGCAGTGCCGGGGTGCTCTCGTCCGCGGCGGTCGCCGGGATGTCGGCGACGAACGCGCCGATCCCGCGTCGGCGCGCGGCCGTGGCGTACGGGGCGCGGAACGCCGCCCGCACGGCGGGGTCTAGGTCGGCGAGCGCGAGCGTCGTGTCGAGGAACGCGGTCGTCCCCGTCGTGCCGGCGGCGAGCACGCCGCGCGCGGTCGCCACACGCAGCGGGAACGGCAGCGGCGCGTCCTCGGCGTGGTGCACGGCGGTGTTCAGCGCAATGACGGCGGCCAGCCGCTCGCGGTGTTGCACGGCCCAGCCGAGCGAGATCGGTCCGCCCCAGTCGTGCCCGAGCGTCACGATCGGATCCTGGATGCCGAGCGCGTCGACGAGGCCACCGAGATCGGTGATGCGCTGCGCGAGCGTCCGGCGCAGTTCGGTGCGCTCGGAGAAGCCCATCTCGAGCTGGTCCACCGCGACGACGCGCCACGCGGGGGCGCCCGCCTCGGCCCGGGCGAGCGACGCGTTCACGAGTGCGCGCCAGAGGTACGACCACGTCGGGTTGCCGTGCACGGCGACGATCGTCCCGACGGGGGTGAGGCCGCGCGCGGTGAGCGCGGGGCCCGTGTCCAGCACGTGCCACGTGCGCCGGTGACCGGCGTCCGCGTCGGCGCCGTCGACCTCGACGAGGCGGGACAGGGCGGGATCGAGACCGGGGAGGCCCGCCGGGGGAAGAGTCGCGGACAGGTCCGTGATCGTCACCAGGCCAGCTCCAGCATCCCGGTGTTCAGCCCGGAGCCCACTCCCATCAGCAGGACGCGGTCGCCGCGGCGCAGGGTCTTCTGCTCGTCGGCCAGGGTGATCGGGATGGAAGCGGGGCCGACGTTCCCCAGGTGCGGGTAGGTGACCGGCACCCGGCCGCGGTCGAGCTTCGCGGCGCGCACGATCGCGGAGGTGTGCACCGACGAGACCTGGTGGGTGATGTAGCGGTCCATGCCCGTCCACGAGAACTCGCCGCGGGCTTCCTTCCACGCCGAGACGACGAGGTCGAGGCCGCCCTTGAGCAGCGCCTTGGCATCGGTGAACATGCCGTCGACGCTGCCGACGCACAGGTCGTAGAACTGCGTCGCGGCGCGGGTCACGCCGCCGACGATGCGGTGCCCCTCGGGGTGGTCGCTCGCGCGGCCGAGCACGGCAGCGGCTGCACCGGAACCGAGCGTCAGCGAGGCGAACTCCTGCATGAACGCGTCGCGGTCGAGGTCTTCGCGAACGAGCCGGTTGATCGTGTTGACCTGGATCTCGTCGGCATCCTCGCCGTTGACGATGAGGGCGTACTTGACCTGACCGGACTGGATCATGCCCGCCGCGAGGCTCATGCCGTTGATGAAGCCCAGGCACGCATTGGCGACGTCGAAGTTGATCGCCGAGCTCGGCAGCCCGAGCCCGTGGTGCAGGCGCACCGCGACGGAGGGCTCGAGGTGCTTGCGCGTCACCGAGGTGTTGATGATGAGCCCGATCTCGCTCGGGTCGACGCCCGCCTCGGCGAGCGCCTGCTTGCCGGCCGCGATCGTCGCTTCGTCGGACGACTCGCCCTCGGCCCAGTTCCGGCGTTCCACCACTCCCGCGACCCGTCGCAGGAGTCCGGGCTTGAGCTTCAGACGCGACAGCGCGGGAGCCAGACGCTCCTCGATGTCGTCGGACGTGGTCACGCGGCTGGGCAGCACGCTCGCCACCGACACGAGGGCCACGTCGTCGAAGCGGGTGGTGGCGTTTCCTGGCAAGAGAGCTCCCGCATCCTGTGCGTAGACGGCCGAACCGTGCGCGGAGGGACACGCCGGCGGCTGGAAAGGGTACCCCCCAGGATAAGCCGCGACGTATGCGACGGGATGCATGGTCGGCTGTGTGCTACGCCTGGGATGCCTGTGATCCGTCGCTGCGTCACGGCCGTGCTCGGTCGGGGCCGTCAGGCGGAGGGATGCCGTGCCCCGCGGCCGGGACGGGGTTCGCGCTACAGCCGCCCGGCGGCTTTCAGCGCGAGATAGCGGTCCGCCACGAGCGGCGGCAGGTCGTCGGCCGAGGCGGAGACCGCGTCGCCGCCCGCGCGCTCGACGGCCGCGCGCACGCGATCGGCGTCGGACCGCGCGCGCTCGATGGCTGCGGCGGCGTAGACGGCGGCGGCGTCGTCGCGCTCCGGGGTCTCGCCCGGACCGTCGGTGGCCGTGGCCACGAGCAGGCGCGACCGCGCGGCGACGGCGGGGAGCGACGCGAGGAACGCCCGCGCGGCCTCGGGGTCATCGGCGGCGGTCAGCAGCACCACGAGCGCGGGACGCTGCGTGAAACCGCGCACGTGGGCGAGGGCGGCATCCCAGTCCGTGTCGATGAGCTGCGGGTCGACGGGAGCCATGGCCTCCACGAGTGCGGGAAGGAGCTGCGCACCGTCCACGCGAGTGACGCGGGCCCGGGTGACGCGGTCGAACATGAGGAGGTGCACGTGGTCACCGGCGCGCGTCGCGAGCGCGGCGAGCAGGAGGGCGGCCTCCATCGCGGCATCGAGCCGAGCACCGTCGCCCACGCGCGCGGCGGCGGTGCGCCCGGTGTCGATCACGATGACGACGTGCCGGTCGCGCTCCGGGCGCCAGGTCCGCAGCATCGTCGCGCCCGCGCGCGCCGTCGCACGCCAGTCGATCGAGCGGACGTCGTCGCCGCGGACGTACTCGCGCAGGCTGTCGAACTCCGTGCCCTGTCCGCGCATCTGCAGCGTCGTGTTGCCGTCGAGTTCGCGCAGCCGCGCGAGCCGCGACGGAAGATGCCGTCGCGAGGTGAACGGCGGCAGCACGCGCAGCCGCGCGGGAACGGGGAGCTTCGCTTGACGCCCGGCCAGACCCAGCGGACCCGCCGACCGCACGACGACGAACTCGCTGCGAAGTTCGCCGCGTCGCCGCGGCAGGAGCGACAGCGCGGTCCCGCGGCGCTCGCCGGGAGGAACGGTGAGCTGCAGGCGCTCCGACGGTGCACCCGCCGTCGGCTGCCAGGCGTCGCGCACCTGCGCCCGGAGCGTGCGGCGCCCGAGGTTGCGCACCCGCAGCTCGCCGGCGAGGGGCACATCCCGCAGCGCCCGTTCGGGCAGGACCCGTGTGACCTCGAGGCTTCGGGCGTTCGCAGCGAGGATCACGTCGGCCGCGGCGAGTCCCGTGCACAGCAGCACCCACCCGCCCACCACGCTCCACGGTTCCGCCCCGGCCGCCGTGAAGAGGATCACCGGGACGACCCCCAGTGCGACGAGCAGGGCCGAACGGCCGGTGACGTACATCAGAGCGGGACGCGGGTCTGCTGCAGGACCGAGGTGAGAACGGCATCCACCGAGACTCCTTCGATCTCGGCTTCCGTCCGGAGGCGGATCCGGTGCCGCCACACGGGCACGAGCATCGTCTGCACGTGGTCGGGGGTGATGGCGGGGTAGCCGCCGAGCCACGCCCAGGCCTTCGCCGCGGCCAGCAGCCCCGTCGACGCCCGGGGGCTCACTCCGAGCAGAACGGACGGGCTCTGACGCGTGGCGCGGGCCAGGTCGACCACGTACCCGAGCACGTCCTCGGCGACGGCGACGGATGCCGCGGCGTGCTGCGCCGCGAGGATCTCGGCCGGCGTGATGACGGCATCCACCCCGGCCTCGCCGAGACGACGGGGGTCGAACCCGCCCGCGTGACGGCGGAGGACGTCGACCTCCGCGTCGCGCCCGGGGAGATCGACCACGAGCTTGAGCAGGAAGCGGTCGAGCTGCGCCTCGGGCAGCGTGTAGGTTCCCTCGTGCTCGACGGGATTCTGCGTCGCGGCGACGAGGAACGGGTCGGGAAGGGGCCGGCTCACGCCGTCGGAGGACACCTGACGCTCCTCCATCGCCTCCAGGAGCGCGGCCTGCGTCTTCGGCGGCGTGCGGTTGATCTCATCGGCGAGCAGCACGTGGGTGAACACCGGGCCCGCCCGGAACTCGAACTCGCCCGACCGGGCGTCGTAGACCAGCGATCCGGTCACGTCGCCGGGCATCAGGTCGGGGGTGAACTGCACGCGGCGCGTGTCGAGACCGAGCGCGCGGCTGAACGACCGCACCAGCAGCGTCTTCGCCACGCCCGGCACACCCTCGAGCAGCACGTGGCCGCGGGCGAGGAGGGCGATGAGCAGCCCGGTGATCGTGCCGTCCTGCCCGACGACGGCCTTGCCGACCTCGGTGCGGACCCGGTGCATCGCCTGCCGCAGGGCCGCGTCGTCGCCGTCGGGTCGCGGGGCGGCGCTCGCCGGGGCGGCCGGGGCAGTGGAGTCGGGGGCGCCGAGAGGACTGTCGGTCATCGGGGGGTCCTTTCCGTGGGAAGGGTCGCGCGGACGCTCGTCTCGAGGTCGCGCAGGCGATCGCTCGCCGCGACAAGGTCGCGGTCGGTGCGGGGAAGATCCTCGATCAGGATGCCGTGCACCACCGCTCGATCCGCGCCGAGTCGCTCGGCCACGGCGTCCGCGAGGTGCTCGGGGGTCGTGCGGGGCGAGAGGCCCAGCATCCGCACGAGGCGTCGGCGCGTGGCCGCTCGCACCTCGCCGAGGGCGTGGGCGGCGTCGTGGGACGCCGCGTAGAGGCGGGCGCGCCCCTCGGTCGTCTCGGTCGCGCGCACGGTGACCGGGAGGCGCTCGGCGACGAGGGGTCCGAAGCGGCGCCCCCGCCACACGGCGGCCGTGAGGCCCGCGAGCAGGAGCAGCACCATCGTCGGCGTCACCCACGGAGGCGTGAGGTCGCCGAGCGTGGGGGCGGCGGCTCCCGTGTCGGCGTCGGCGGGGGACGGGACGTACCAGACCAGGGTCGGCGAGCGGCCGAGGAGGCCGAGGGCGAGCGCGGCGTTCCCATCGAGCGGCAGGGTGCGGTTGGTGACGACGGAGAGGCCGTCGAGCGCCGCCACCGTGCCGTCTCCGTCGGTCGCTCCCTCGTCGGCTCCCTCGTTCGCGACGAGCACGCCGAAGCCGTCGTCGCCGGGATAGCACCCCGCTACGCCCGGGCCTGGCAGGTACAGCTCGCCGACGCGGGCCTGTCCCGCGCCGCTCGCGGCCGGTATCTCGCACGCGGGGTCGACCGTCTGCTCGTCGACGACCCCGCCCAGGGTGGAGCCGTTCAGCAGGACGTCGAGGCTGCGGGAGCGCGGTTCGATGAGCACGACGTCGCGGGCCTGCGTGCGCAGCCGCCGGAGGGCCTCATCGGAGAGCATCGGCGCATCGCGCAGAACGAGGGTCGCGGGCGCGGCCGCGAGCGCGCGTTCCGCGGCCTCGCGATCCCGTGCGACGACGACCTGGACGCCTTGCTGCTCGAGCACCCGGACCAGGGCACGAGTGCCATCGGGGGCGGGCGATTCCGGGTCCAGGGCGTCGCGCGGCGTCCACCCGCCGAACACGAGCACGGTTCCGAGGAGGGCCACGACCGCGAGGGCGGCGACGAGACCGATCCATCCGGCACCGACGCGGACCCGGCGCCGGGTCGGTGTGGCGGCGAGCGCGGTCACGGGGCGACCGCCGCTTCCGAGGAGACTCGCGCGCGCACGGCGGTCTCGTCGAGGCGAACGATCTGGTCGTAGCTCTCCGCGGTGCCGGGCCGTCCGAGGTACCGGACGTCGTCGAACGCGGCGGCGCCCTCCGCGGCCGGGATGCCGAGGACCGGGAGGGTCTCGGCGGCCGAACGGGCGAACGCGCGCGCCGTGGCGCCCGGTGGGGGATCGACGATCCCGCGTTCGGTGAGCCCCCGGGCGAAGGCGCGGAAGCGCAGCACGATGGCGTCGTCCCAGGTCCCACGCCCGGCGGCCGCCGCGGCGTCCGCCCTCAGCTCGGCGGCCGAGCGTCCGTCGTCGTCGTCGAACAGCGCGCGGGCGGCCGGTGTGGCGCGCACGGTGCTGCGCGGCCGTCCCCAGATCAGCACGCCGACGACGATCGCGGCGACCACCAGCACCGCCAGCACCACGAACGCCCAGGGCCCCCAATCACCCGACACGGGGGCGGAGAACAGGCTCTCCAGGAAGTCGCGGACCGCCTGCGCCGCGCGGTCGAACGCCGTCGGCTCCGCGGCACGGTACACGGGGTCGGCGAGCTCGCGCTGGGCCCACTCCCGGGCCTCGTCGGGGTCGGGGAGGAGCGGAGTGGAGCCCGGCCTCAGCCAGAGAGCGGGGGTCACGACTCGCGGGGCGGGCCGCCCGGAGCGGCCCAGGAGGTCGGGTCGGACGGCGGTGCCGCGGGTGCAGGACTCACCGGCGGTGCGGGGGGCTGAGGTGCCGGGGTCGCTCTGGGCTGCGGCGCGGCCGCGGGCTGCGGCCTCGGGGTCGGGGCGGGCTGCGGCGCCGGGGTGGGCTGCCCGACGGAGGGGTGGCCGGGGGACGGCGCGGGCAACCCGGGCCCGGCCGGAGTGCCGGGGCCTCCGCCCGGTGCGGGCCACGCGCCGCTGGACGGAGCGCCCCAGGTGGGCGCAGGCGCCCACGTGCGGCCGACACCGACCCGGTAGGGGTCGGCGAGCCCGGACCGCCCGGCATCCCGAGCCTCGACGTACGCCGCCAGGTCGTGATCGAGCCCTTCGACGCGCATGCGGGCGTCGACGTACACCAGGACCGCCGACGTCGACTGGACGACCACGGCGATGCACTGCACGAGCAGGATGCCGATCTGCCCCACGAGCTGGAGCACCACGTAGGCGATGATCGCGCTCGGCTCGTTCGCGCCGGTGGGCGCGACGATCGTCGTGAGACCGCCGGAGAGCAGGCTCAGGGGTAGCGAGATCACCTGCGCGACGAACCCGAACGCGAGCGAGATGATCGCGATCACGCCGAACGTCGACCAGAACCGACGTCGCGTCAGCACCCACGAACGGACGATGCCGCGGCGGATCCCGACCCCCTCCAGGATCATCACGGAGGGGACGAGGAAGAGCTTCGTCGACAACCACGCATAGAGGGGGATGAGCCCCAACACGAACAGGACGCCTGCCAGGATGCCGAGCGGCAGGACCGCGAGACCGAGCAGTACGGCGATCCCGCCGAGCACGGCGAGGACCACGATCGAGGCCAGCAGCGTCAGGAGGGCGTACCCGACGAGGCGCAGGAACACCGGTCGGACTCGGCGCCACGCATCGCGCAACGTCGGCTTCTCTGCGACGACCGCCGAGGCGACCTCGCTGACGACGACGGCCTGGACGAGGATGCCGAGGGCACCGGCGAGCGCCCCGAGCACGAGGGCGGTGATGCCCGTCAGTGCGATCGACCCGACCATGACGGCGTCGAACTCATCGCTGCCCTGGACGAGCGTGTCCAGCCGCGAGAAGCTCGCGATCGCCACCCCCGCGATCGCCACGGTGACCACCACGTAGGCGACGGTCTGGACCACGAGCGCGAAGCCCAGCAGAACACGGGGGTTGTGGCGCAGGGCCACGAAGGAGCGTCCGAGGATCGTCCCGAAGCCGTAGGGGTGGAGAGGCACGATTCCGGCGCGTGAAGCCGGAGTCCAGGCGGGGTACGCGGTCACGATGGCGGCCTCCTCGGCATCGGCTTCCGGTTCATCGTGTCACACACCCCCGACACGCTCGGCCTCATCGCGCACGCGTCGACTACGCTCGGGGGTGATGCGCCCCACCCGTGGCGCATTGCCCGTTTCCGAATGGGGCCGAGACGGAAGACGTACACCCGATGACTTCACGGATCCTGGTTGTCGACGACGACACCGCGCTCGCCGAGATGATCGGCATTGTGCTGCGCACCGAGGGATTCGAGACGGTGTTCTGCGCGGACGGCGCCCAGGCGGTCGACGCGTGGCGCAGCGAGCGTCCCGACCTGATCCTCCTCGACCTCATGCTGCCGGGCGTCGACGGGATCGAGATCTGCACGCGCGTGCGCGCGGAATCCGGCATCCCGATCATCATGCTGACCGCCCGCACCGACACCGCGGACGTCGTGAAGGGCCTGGAGTCGGGGGCCGACGACTACATCGTCAAGCCGTTCAACCCGAAGGAGCTCGTCGCTCGCATCCGGACGCGGCTGCGTCCCGCGCAGGCGCCGGTCGACGAGACGCTGCGCATCGGCGACCTCGTCGTCGACGTCGCCGCGCACGAAGTACGACGGGGCGACAGCCCGATCGCCCTCACGCCGCTGGAGTTCGAGCTCCTCGTCGCTCTCGCCGAGAAGCCGCAGCAGGTGTTCTCCCGCGAGATGCTCCTCGAGCAGGTGTGGGGCTACCACTACAAGGCCGACACACGCCTGGTGAACGTCCACGTGCAGCGCCTCCGGGCGAAGATCGAGGCCGATCCGGACAATCCCCGCATCGTGACCACCGTGCGCGGGGTCGGCTATCGCGCCGGCGCGGTGGCTTGAGGTCCTCATGACCGGCGCGGTGCGCACGCTCCCCGTCTCCCGGGTCGGGCGGCGGACCGACTGGCGCCGGGTGCGCGACCGCGTGGCGACCCTCTGGCGGCGTTCGCTGCGATTCCGCACCATCGTGATCGCCGTCTCGCTCACGGCCGCGACCATCCTCGTCACGTGCGTCGCGATGGCGCTGGTCATCCAGAACGAGCTGTTCACGGCGCGCAAGGACCAGGTGCTCCTGGAGGCGCAGCGCGCCACCGCCGCCGCGCAGGCGACGCTCGACGCGGCGGTGGATTCCACGGACCCGGCAGCGGCGCAGACCCTGATGAACGGGATCGCCACGCGCCTGTCGCAGCAGTCCTCGAGCGACCTGATCGCGCTCTACCGCATCGGTCCGCCGTCGCCGCTCGCCCCGCAGCCCTTCATCTCGCCGTCGTTCGACTCGCACATCGTCACCGACGCCCTGCGCACGCAGGTGCAGTCCAACCCGGATCTGCAGTGGTGGCAGTCCGTGGCGCTGCCGTCCGACACGGGCCGCGAGGTCCCTGGCATCCTGGTCGGTCATCAGCTGCGGTTCCCGGCGCAGGACGGTGTCGACTACTACGAGCTCTACATGGGGTACGACCTCACCAGCGCCGCTCAGACCCTCGCGTTCGTGCAGGTGCTGCTGTGGGTGGTCGGCCTCGTGCTCGTGGTGCTCATCGGGGCGATCGCGTGGGTGGTGCTGCGCTCGGTGACCACCCCGATCGCGGATGCCGCCGAGACCAGCGCGAAGCTCGCGGCGGGGGATCTGGGAGTCCGGCTTCCCGTGCGCGGTGAGGACGAACTGGCCACGCTCAACCGGTCGTTCAACGCGATGGCCGACAGCATCGAGGCGCAGATCAAGGAACTCGCCGACCTGTCGCTCGTGCAGCAGCGATTCGTCTCCGACGTCTCGCACGAGCTCCGCACGCCGTTGACGACCATCCGCCTCGCCGCCGACATGATCAACGACCAGCGCTCGGAGTTCGAGCCGACCACAGCCCGCGCCGCGGAGCTGCTGCATGCCCAGGTGCAGCGGTTCGAGCTCCTCCTGACCGACCTGCTGGAGATCAGCCGGTACGACGCCGGATCCGTGCAGCTCGAGTGGGAGCCGACGAGCATGGCCCACCTCGCGGAGGACGTCATCGCCTCGATGGAGCAGCTCGCGCACCAGCACGGCAGCGACGTGCGTCTGGTCGCCCCGGGCGGGTACACCCCGATCGACATGGACGGGCGCCGCGTGCGACGGATCGTCCGCAACCTCCTCGGCAACGCCATCGAGCACGGAGAGGGACGCCCGATCGTGGTGACGGTCGACAGCGACCGGGATGCCGTGGCCCTCAGCGTCCGCGACTTCGGTCTGGGCATGCGACCCGAGGACGTGGAGCGCGTGTTCGACCGGTTCTGGCGCGCGGATCCGTCGCGCGTGCGCACGATCGGCGGGACCGGGCTCGGGCTGTCGATCGCGCTCGGCGACGCGCGGCTGCACGGTGGCTCGCTGTCGGTGTGGTCCGAGCTCGGCCACGGCTCGAACTTCCTGCTCACCCTGCCCCGCGACGGACGCCCGCTCGGCGGGTCGCCGCTGCCGCTCGTGCCCGACGACGAACAGGGCGGGGCCCTGGAGGCGCTCGGTCTGACGCAGCCCATCTCGCTCGGTCGACAGGGAAGGCCGTCCTCGTGAAGCGCGCGTTCGCGGGCATGAGCCTGCTCCTCGTGCTGGTGCTCTCCGCGTGCACCGGCCTGCCCACGACGGGCTACGTCAATCCCGGCCGCGGTCCGCAGGGGGATGACGCCCAGGCGTTCGCGTTCGTCCCCGACGGTCCGCAGGACGGCGCATCCCCGGCCGAGATCGTCGAGGGGTTCCTCCGCGCCGGGTCGGGCCCTGCCGACGACTGGGCGACGGCGAAGATGTTCCTGGCCCCCGGAACGTCCTGGGACCCGCGGGCGCGCGTCACGATCGACCGCCTCGCGGATCGTCGTGCCACCGCGGGTGCCGACGGCACCTCGGTCACGGTGGCGCTCTCCACGATCGCCGGAGTGGATGCCAATGGTGCCTACTCCCCGGCTGTGGGCGGGGCCACCGAATCCCTCCCGTTCACCCTCGCCCGTGTCAACGACCAGTGGCGCATCACCTCCGCGCCGGACGGTGTCGTGCTGTACGAAGAGGTGTTCCCCACCGTCTACCAGGCGGCATCCGTGGCGTACTTCGACCCCTCCTGGAGCTACATCGTCCCGGACGTCCGCTGGTTCCCGCGGCCCCTGGTCGCAAGCCGCGTGACGACCGCGCTCGTGGACGGGAAGCCCAGCGCGTGGCTCGACGGCGCGGTCAAGAACGCGTTCCCCGACGGGCTCTCGCTGGTGGGACGGTCGGTGACCCTGTCCACCAGCGGGGTCGCGCAGGTGCAGCTGCCGCAGGCGGCGCTCGGGCTGGACCGCACGACGCTCGACCGGATGCAGACGCAGTTGTCGCGCAGCCTCGCGACCGCGGGCATCAGCGACGTCCAGATGACGGTCGACGGGACCCCGATCGCCGCGACCGAACTCCCGGTGAAGGTCACCCGCGTCGACCCGTCGCCGGCCGTCCTGAACTCCGACGGGAAGTTCGGAGTGCTCAACGGCGACGCCGTCGAACCGATCCCCACACTCTCGGGCGCCGTGGAATCGCTCGCGCCCACGAGCATCGAGCTCGAGGCCGACCGCAGCCTCGCCGCCGTCCTCACTCAGCAGGGCACGGTCGCGAGCGCGCTCGCCGACGGCGGGACGTTCCTGCTCGACGACCGCGCCGGACTCCTGTCACCCTCGATCGATTCGAACGGAGAGATCTGGAGCGTCCCGCGCACCGCTCCCTCGCAACTGCGCGCCTTCTCGCCGCAGGGCGTTCCGCGAGAGATCGGGAACGCGTGGCCGGATGCCTCGGAGGTCGTGGCGTTCCAGATCTCGCGCGACGGCACGCGCGTCGCCGCCGTCGTCACGGTGGCGGGGGTGCGCGAGGTGTGGCTCGCCGGGATCGTCCGCGAAGGCACCGCCGTGAGCCTCGGCGCGCCTCACGTGCTGTCGTTCTCGGAGCCGGGCGCGTTCGACCTCGCCTGGCTGGACGACTCGACCGTCGGGGTGCTGACCACGGTGGACGGGACCGGGCATCTGGACGAACTGAACGTCGGCGGCCGCGGCACGGTCGGTCCGGTGCCCGAGGACGCGAAGGCGATCGCGGGCGGCAGCGCGAGCGTTCGGATCCTGGATGCGACGGGTCGCCTGTTCAGCCGTCGCGGCAGCTCCTGGACGCTCGTCGCGAACGACATCCGGGTCCTCGCGGTTCAGCAGGGCACCACGTCCTGACCCCTCCTCCCCGGGCTGCGGGTTCGAGGATCCGTCCACGGATGGCGCCGGGACTGTGTCGCGGACCGGCGTCCGCGCGGCATCCTGTCGCCATGGCACTCCTGGTTCCCGCCCTCGCGACCGGCGTCCGCGTCGCAGCGATCGAGGCGTCGGCGTTCTGGCTCCCCGTCGCGTGCGCCGGCTGCGGCGAGCTCGATGTCGACGTGTGCGAGGGATGCCGCGCCGGCCTGGTGCCGCGGCTGCGGCGCGACGTCCTCGTGCCCGGAGTGGAGGTCGTCAGCGCCCTCGAGTTCGACGGCGTCGTGGCCCGGATGATCCGCGCGCTGAAGGCCGAGGGACGCACGGGGCTCGCCCGTGCACTCGCTCCCGCGCTCGCCGAGGCCCTGCGCGCAGCACCCCCGGGCGCGACGGTGACCACGGTGCCGCCCTCCCGCGCGGGGGACCGTCGGCGGGGCTACCGGCCCGTGGATCTGCTCGCCCGACGCGCGGGCGCGCGCCCCGTCCCGCTGCTGCGACTCACCCGCGCGGCGGCGGACCAGCGCGGTCTCGGGCGGGCCGCCCGCCTGGCGAACGTGGCCGGTGCGTTCGCGGTGCGCGCGTTGCCGCCCGGCCCCCTTGTGGTCGTGGACGACGTGCTCACGACCGGCGCGACGCTCGGCGCCGCCGTCGCGGCGCTCCGGACGGCAGGGGTGACCGAGGTCATCGCCGTGGCTCTCGCGCGCACGCCGCGACGCAGCGGATCCACACGTGAATCGGAGGTGATTGAGACGTGACAGGGAGGTGTCCACGCGACTACCGTGGGGATGACTGAAGGCGACGGCTGTTCCGCCCTTAGACCGGGCGGAACCCGGAACAAGGAGGTCACGGATGGACACCAGCATCGTCGGCGTGGGGGTCGGTATCACCGACCGATTCCGCTCGGTGGTCGAAGAGAAGGTCAGCCGGATCGAGCACCTCGCGCCCCGCGCGAACGCGCTCGAAGTCAAGGTGACGCATCGCTCCTATCGCAACGGCCGGATGGAGGACGACACCGTTGAGCTCACCCTCGACGGAAAGGGTCCCGTGGTCCGGGCGGAAGCGACGGATGCCGATAAGTTCGCCGCTCTGGACCTGGCCGTCGACAAGATCTCGGAGCAGATACGCCGGGCGAAGCAGAAGCGCGTGGATGCCCGAAACCACCCGCGTGGTGCCAAGTTCGAGAAGGGCACCGGCGAACTGGCCGGCATCGACCTCGAGCCCGCGTCCGTCGACGTACTGCGCGCCGTCGCGACGGGATCCATTCCCGTGCAGGCGGATGCCGCCGAGGAAGAGGAGTACTGCCCCGTCGTCATCCGGCAGAAGGAGTTCGACGCCGAGTGGATGACGGTCGAGGACGCCGTCGACCGCATGGAGCTGGTCGGCCATGACTTCTTCCTCTTCATCGACGCGCGCTCCGACCACCCGAGCGTCGTCTACCGCCGCAAGGGCTGGGACTACGGTGTCATCGCGCTCGGCACGCAAGCCCCGCCGGAGGTCGCGGTCGCGTCCTGAGCCGCCAATGAGCAACGGGGCCCCGTCCAGATGGACGGGGCCCCGTCGTCGTCGATGACGGGTTCAGCCGTCGAAGATGTCGCCGAGGAGCGAGCCGATCACGAGGCCGCCGAGCATCCCCCCGACCATGTTCCCGCCGCCCATGCCGCCGCCGCGCCCGTAGCCGCCCTGGCCAAAGCCGTTGCCGCCCCAGTCGTCGGGACGGGACTGCTCGATATCGCGCTGCGCCAGTTGCAGGGACTCGGATGCCAGGCCTCCGGCGCGCCGCGCGGTGGCCAGCACGACCTCGCGCTGCTCCTCCGGGATGGGGCCGAGGGGGAGCCCCGCGCGCAGGCGTTCGGCCTCGACGAAGCGCGTGCGCGCGTCGGCGCCGATCCAGCCGCGGTGGCCGGTGATGAGGC
This sequence comes from Microbacterium sp. SLBN-111, assembly GCF_049739645.1. Classification (NCBI taxonomy): domain Bacteria; kingdom Bacillati; phylum Actinomycetota; class Actinomycetes; order Micrococcales; family Microbacteriaceae; genus Microbacterium; species Microbacterium sp. SLBN-111. Next base: position 254,591 of record NZ_JBMGQH010000001.1, on the reverse strand, counting down.
CGCGGGCGACGGCGAGCTGACGGTCCGCGTCGTCGATCGCGTGCTCGACCTGCTGCTGGGAGGGGAGCGGCCGGGCGGCGCGCTCCCGGGCGAGGTCGAGGTCTGCGTTCGCCTGGCGGAGAGAGGAGAGGGCGCTGAACGGGTCCGTGCGGGAGCCCGAGGCGGGGAGCGCCTGGAGCTCGCGTTCGAGGCTCGCCATGGCCTGGAGCACCGTCGGCGTCTGCGGACCGCGCCGCGCTTCCACCAGGTCGCTGCGCGAATCGTCGATCACCGCGGCCAGAGTGGATTCGGCGCGGAGGGCTTCGATCTCGAAGGTGTCCACGGCATCCAGAAGCGATTCCGCCCGACGGACCGCCTCCGTCGCCGCTTCGAGCGCGACGGACGCCTGCTCGCGCTGACCGGCTTCGCGGCGGCGCTCGGACACCCCGGCGGTGTGGACGGCGAAGTCGAGCAGCTGCTGGACCTCGTCGGGGTTGCCGGCGACCTGCTGGAGGGCGGAGGGGCTGTAGCGCTGCGCGAGTCGGTCGACGATCTCGCGCGCGTGCGGCACCCGTTCGGCGAGACGGTCGCGGTCGGCCCGCACGCGAGCGAGCGTCTCGGGAGCGCGACGCACCGCGTCGATCTTCGGCTGCAGGACGAGCGTGCGCTCCTCGAGCAGATCCTCCGCCCACTGGGAGAGCTGGATGATGCGCGCGTTGCGCGTACGCAGCTCCTCCTTGGTGTCGGGGATCTCGTCGTGGTTCAACTGGTGGAGCTGGAACGCCTCGGCCAGGTGCACCTTCACCGAGTCCAGGGCGGCGGCGAGGTCTTCCGTGGCCTTGTCGCCCAGCTCGGCGCGCGCGAAGTCGAGTTCGTCGGAGGTCAGGCGGACGCGTTCGTCCGCGGCCACGATGGCGAGCTCGGCGCGACGCGCGAGATCGGCATCCGCGGCATCCTGCTCTTCGCGCTTCCTCTTACCCCAGAAACCGGCCATGGGTCGATCCTAGGCCGGGTGTCTCGGAGCGGGCCGGGTGTTCGCTCCGGGCGCGAGGGGGGCATCGGGAAAGCCAGCAGGCTCGCAGGTCACGAACCGATAACACGGATAACATGACCGTGTATGCCTGTGCGCAGGCCGGCGTCCACGAGGGCGCCGCACCCGATAGATGGAGATGCTTCGTGGCCAATCCGCTCGAGAAACTGCTGCGCGCCGGAGAGGGGCGCATCCTCCGCCGACTGCAGGGCGTCGTGAAGGCGACCGGTGCCCTCGAGGAGGACTACGAGCAGCTCACCGACGAAGAGCTGCGCAACGAGACCGTCGAGCTGCGGGCCCGGTACGAGGCCGGCGAGACGCTCGACCAGCTGATGCCGGAGGCCTTCGCCGCCGTTCGCGAGGCGGCCAAGCGCACGCTCGGCCAGCGTCCGTACGACGTGCAGATCATGGGCGGCGCGGCCCTGCACCTCGGCAACATCGCCGAGATGAAGACCGGTGAGGGCAAGACCCTGACCGCGGCCTTGCCCGCTTACCTCAACGCGATCGCGGGCAAGGGCGTCCACGTCATCACGGTCAACGACTTCCTCGCGAGCTACCAGTCCGAGCTCATGGGTCGCGTGTACCGCGCGCTCGGCATGACCACGGGCACCGTGGTCTCGGGCCAGACGCCCGACGTGCGCCGAGAGCAGTACGAGGCCGACATCAGCTACGGCACGAACAACGAATTCGGCTTCGACTACCTGCGCGACAACATGGCCTGGCGCAAGGAGGACCTCGTGCAGCGCGGTCACTTCTTCGCGATCGTCGACGAGGTCGACTCGATCCTCATCGACGAGGCGCGCACGCCGCTCATCATCTCCGGCCCCGCGTCGGGGGAGGCCAACCGCTGGTTCACCGAGTTCGCCAAGCTGGCGCGCACGCTCGAGGCGGGCGTCGACTACGAGGTCGACGAGAAGAAGCGCACGATCGGCGTGCTCGAGCCCGGCATCGAGAAGGTCGAGGACTACCTCGGCATCGACAACCTGTACGAGTCGGCCAACACCCCGCTCATCTCGTTCCTCAACAACTCGATCAAGGCGATCGCGCTCTTCAAGCGCGACACCGACTACGTCGTCATGAACGACGAGGTCATGATCGTCGACGAGCACACGGGCCGCATCCTCGTCGGACGCCGGTACAACGAAGGCATCCACCAGGCGATCGAGGCGAAGGAGGGCGTGCCGGTCAAGGCTGAGAACCAGACCCTCGCCACGGTCACCCTGCAGAACTACTTCCGTCTCTACGAGAAGCTCTCCGGCATGACCGGTACGGCCGAGACCGAGGCGGCGGAGTTCATGTCGACCTACAAGCTCGGCGTGGTGCCCATCCCGACGAACAAGCCGATGATCCGCAAGGACCAGCCCGACCTCGTCTACAAGAACGAGACGGCGAAGTTCGCGCAGGTCGTGGAGGACATCGCCGAGCGTCACGAGAAGGGCCAGCCGGTCCTCGTCGGAACGACGAGCGTCGAGAAGAGCGAGTACCTGTCGCGGCTGCTGTCCAAGAAGGGCATCCGCCACGAGGTCCTGAACGCCAAGAACCACGCGCGCGAGGCCGAGATCGTCGCGCGCGCGGGTCGCCTCGGCGCCGTCACGGTCGCCACGAACATGGCCGGCCGCGGTACCGACATCATGCTCGGCGGAAACGCCGAGTTCCTGGCGGTGTCGGAGATGAAGGCGAAGGGTCTCGACCCGGTCGAGACGCCGGACGCGTACGAGGCCGAGTGGGACTCGGTCTACCAGGCGGTCCGCGACACGGTCGCCGAGGAGGCCGCGAAGGTCACCGAGGCCGGCGGCCTGTACGTGCTCGGCACCGAGCGCCACGAGTCGCGCCGCATCGACAACCAGCTGCGCGGTCGTTCGGGCCGTCAGGGCGACCCCGGTGAGAGCCGGTTCTACCTGTCGCTCACTGACGACCTCATGCGCCTGTTCCAGTCGGGAGCCGCCGAGGCGATCCTGTCCCGCACGAACTTCCCCGACGACGTCGCGATCGAATCCGGTCTCGTCTCGCGCGCGATCAAGAGCGCCCAGTCGCAGGTCGAGGCGCGCAACGCCGAGATGCGCAAGAACGTCCTCAAGTACGACGACGTCCTCAACCGCCAGCGCGAGGCGATCTACGCCGACCGCCGGCACATGCTGCAGGGCGACGACATCGCCGACCGCGTGCAGCACTTCATCGAGGATGCCATCACCGCGATCATCGACGACCACACCAGCAGCGGTCACACCGAGTCGTGGGACTTCGACGCGCTGTGGACCGAGCTGAAGACCCTGTACCCCGTGAGCGTCACGATCGACGAGGTCGTGGCCGAGGCGGGCGGCAACAAGGGCCGCATCACCCCCGAGGGGCTGAAGCGCGAGATCATCTCCGACGCCCGCATCGCGTACGAGGCCCGCGAGGAGGCGCTCGGTGCCCCGGCGCTCCGCGAGCTCGAGCGCCGCGTGGTGCTGCAGGTGCTCGACCGCCGCTGGCGCGAGCACCTCTACGAGATGGACTACCTCAAGGACGGCATCGGCCTGCGGGCGATGGCTCAGCGCGACCCGCTCATCGAGTACCAGCGCGAGGGCTACCAGATGTTCCAGTCGATGATGGGGCAGATCAAGGAGGAGTCGGCCGGCTTCCTCTACAACCTCGAGGTCGAGGTCCGGAAGGGCGACGGCGTCGAGGGTGCCCAGGTCGAGGCCAAGGGTCTCGCCCCGGCGGCCGTCGAGGGCCAGCGCCTGGAGTACTCCGCCGCGAACGACGCCGGTGAGGTCGAGGTCCGCAACGACCGCGGCCAGGTGCAGCAGGCGGCGACCAACCGTCTGCGCCAGGCGGGTCAGGCTCAGGCTCCCGCGGCCCAGGCCGCGCCGACCGGCGCCCGTGGAGCGTTCGGACAGCGCACGGACGCTCCCGAGCCCGCCGCGAACAACCGCGCGGATCGTCGCGCCGCCGGCAAGAAGAAGTAGCGCCAGCTCGTGGATGCCGTGCCCCCGCCGCTGCGCGGGAGCACGGCATCCGTGCGTCCGGGGAGGCCACGCGTGGTCGATTGGCCGGATCGACGCGGGGATATCCTGACCTGATGAGCCCGCTGCGCCCCCTCGATCAGTCGTCGAAGCTGAAGGATGTCCTCTACGAGATCCGCGGGGAGGCCCTCGTCGAGGCCGATCGACTCGAGGCCGAGGGGCACTCGATCCTCAAGCTCAACACCGGCAACCCGGCGATCTTCGGCTTCGAGGCTCCGCACCAGATCGTGCGCGACATGATCGCGTCGGTGCCGCACGCGCACGGCTACAGCGACAGTCGTGGCATCCTGTCCGCCCGTCGCGCGATCGTGTCGCGGTACGAGCAGGAGCCCGGCTTCCCGCACTTCGACCCCGACCACGTGTACCTCGGCAACGGGGTGTCCGAGCTGATCACCATGACGATGCAGGCCCTCCTCGACGAGGGCGACGAGGTGCTGATCCCGGCACCCGATTACCCGCTGTGGACGGCGATGACGAGCCTCGGCGGCGGCACCCCCGTGCACTACCTGTGCGACGAGTCGCGCGAGTGGCAGCCCGACCTCGAGGACATCCGGTCCAAGGTCACCCCGCGCACCAAGGCCATCGTCGTGATCAACCCGAACAACCCGACGGGTGCGGTCTACTCGCGCGAGATCCTCGAGGGCATCGCCGACATCGCCCGCGAGCACTCGTTGCTGCTGCTGTCGGACGAGATCTACGACCGCATCCTGTTCGACGACGCCGTGCACATCCCCATGGCGACCGTCGCTCCGGATCTGCTCTGCCTGACCTTCAACGGCCTGTCGAAGACGTACCGCGTCGCCGGGTACCGGTCGGGCTGGCTCGTCATCACCGGGCCGCAGGATCACGCCGAGGGGTTCCTGCAGGGCATCAACCTCCTGGCATCCACGCGTCTGTGTCCCAACGTGCCGGCGCAGTTCGCGGTGCAGGCGGCGCTGTCGGGGGTGCAGTCGATCGATGCGTTGATCGCACCGTCGGGGCGTCTGCACGAGCAGCGGGACGCCGCGTGGAAGGGCCTCGAGGCGATCCCCGGTGTCTCGTGCGTGCTGCCGCGGGGTGCGCTGTACGCGTTCCCGCGGTTCGACCCCGAGGTGTACGAGATCCCCGACGACGCGGCGTTCGTGCGCGACTTCCTCGTCGCCGAGCACGTGCTGCTCGTGCAGGGTTCGGGCTTCAACTGGCCCGCGACCGACCACGTGCGCATCGTGACGCTCCCCGAGGCTCGGGTGATCTCGGATGCCATCGAGCGTCTGGGCAACTTCCTCGCGTCCTGGCGGCCCTGAGCGTTCTCAGAGCAGCGCGAGCGCGGTGACGCGCCAGCGACCGTCGAGCCCCTCGATGCGGAGCGCGATCGCCCGGGTGCGCGTGCGGGCCGAGGCGATCACGGTGGCCTCGAAGACGCCGTCGACGGGGGAGAAGAGGTGCACCGAGCGGATCGCGTGCACGTCTCGTGGTGCCGTCATGCGTCGCGCGCTTCTCGCCCGCGCGGCGAGACCGGCGCGGACCACGATCGCCCGATAGACGTCCTCGGTGGTCCATCGCGCGAGCTGCTCGGCCTCGCGGACCCCGGCGAAGACCTCGAGCACCCCGCGCACCACATTGCGGATGAACACTTCGGCGGAGGGGAGCTCGTCCGACGAAGTTCGCTGGGGCGCGAAGAAGGCGTCGGATCGAACGGCGGTTCGGGACGTCGATCCACGGGGGAGCGGAGCAGCAGGCATAGCGGGGGGAAACTTCCGTGTGTCGTGGTGCCGGGGGACAGTGGCACGACGGTAGGACGGAGACGACCGGTGAAGCCAACCGAGCCGGAGCGCGCGAATCGAACGAGTCGGGGGTGAAACGCGGACGACGGTCAGTCGGGATGACGCACGTCGCCGTGCCCCCACAACTCCGGGAAGCTCGCGGCCTGCGACTGATCCCAGAGTGCGGTGCGGCGGACGTTTTCCGCCTGGTCATCCAGGTAATCCTCGACGCTCGCGAGCTCGATGCGCCACTCCTGCCCCGGGCCGACGCGCACCCCCCGGATGCGACCCTCACCCACGAGCGAAAGCACGCTCGGTACATCGATCCCCAGCATCCGGGCGACGGATTCCGGGGACGCGAACCGGTCAGGGGGTGACGGCGCCTCGGGCACGCGATCATTATGTCCCCCGAGTTGCCGGGGCGACCATTTCACCCCCGTACTTCACCCGGCACGACAACCGGCCCGGCGCGACGGCCCGCGCGGCTTAGGGTGAGAGGGTGTCGACACTCAGCGAACTCGTCTACGCCCAGGGCCGCTCCAGCGAAGCCGACGTCGAGTGGCTGCATCGGCTCGCCGGCGACGGCCAGCTCCTCGCCGACCTCGCGTTCGCCGACATCGTGATCTGGGTGCCCACGCCCGACGACTCGTTCGTCGCCGTCGCGCACACCCGACCCGGGGGAGCGGCGACCCTGTTCTACCGCGACATCGTCGGTGACCGCGTGCGTCCGCAGTGGCGCACCCAGGTGCGCGAGGCGTTCCAGAGCGGACGCATCGTGGACTCGGCATCCCCGGACTGGTTCGAGGAGACGCCGACGCGCGTGCGCGCCGTGCCGATCGTCCGCGAACTCTCGCGCGAGGGCCACGCCGTCACGACCGTGGGCGTCCTCACCCGCCACACCAACCTCGGCGAGACCCGCACGCCCTCGCGGCAGCAGATCACCTTCAACGACTGCGCCGACGACCTGTTCGGCATGATCGCCTCGGGCGAGTTCCCCGACCTCAAGGCGCCAACCTCGCCCCGTCGCGGTGCCCCGCGCGCCTCCGACGGTCTCATCCGCCTCGACGTCGACGGCATCACGACGTTCGCCAGCCCCAACGCGCTCTCGGCGTTCAACCGCATGGGCTTCGACGACGAGCTCGAGGGGGAGTCCCTCGCCGAGGTCACCGAGCGCATCCTCCCCGCGAAGCGTCAGGACGTCGACGAGTCCCTGCCGATCGTCGTCACCGGCCGAGCCCCGTGGCGCGCCGACATCGAGGCGCGCGGCGTGCAGGTGTCGCTGCGCACGATCCCGCTCCGCGACCGCGGCACCCGCATCGGCGCGATCGTGCTGAGCCGCGACGTGACCGAGATCCGGCACCAGGAGCAGGAGCTCATCACCAAGGACGCGACGATCCGCGAGATCCACCACCGCGTCAAGAACAACCTCCAGACCGTGGCATCCCTCCTTCGCATCCAGGCGCGGCGGACGCACTCGGACGAAGCGCGGGATGCCTTGACCCAGGCCATGCGGCGCGTGTCGGCGATCGCGGTGGTCCACGACACCCTGTCGGAGGGCCTCGCGCAGAACGTCGACTTCGACGACGTGTTCGCCCGCGTGCTGAAGCTCGTCGCCGAGGTCGCGGCCGCGCCCAACACCCGCGCGCGGACGCGCAGCACGGGGCGGTTCGGCACTCTCCCGAGCGAGTACGCGACGCCCCTCGCGCTGGCCCTCACCGAGCTCGTCACCAACGCCGTCGAGCACGGCCTCGCCGGTCAGGAGGGCGACGTCGAGATCTCCGCCGAGCGCGGCGACGAGATGCTCGAGGTGCGCGTGCGCGACACGGGCGTGGGGCTGCCCGAGGGGCAGGTGGGCCGTGGTCTCGGCACGCAGATCGTGCGCACCCTGATCCAGGGCGAGCTCGGCGGCACCATCGACTGGCACACGCTCATGGGCAACGGCACCGAGGTGACCATCGAGATCCCGCTGCGGTACATCGACCGCGCCAACGCCTGACCCGGCGCTGCCTCCGCGATTCGCGCAACCTCAGCAGCCTTCCGCACGCCCGGGCTGATTCTGGGCGGATCACTGAGGTTGTGTCGCGCGCGGCCCGGAGCGGCGCCCGGCGCTGCCTCCGCGATTCGCGCAACCTCAGCCGCTCGCCACCGTTTCGCGCTGAGCGAGCGCGGATCACTGAGCCGGCGCGCATCACGGACCAGCGCGAGCGGGCCCGGAAACGAAGAAGCCCACCCCCGGAGGGGTGGGCTTCTCGGCGACGTGGGGTCAGGAGGCGCGGCGGGCGCGCGCGGCGCGGCGCTTGAGCGCGCGGCGCTCGTCCTCGGAGAGGCCGCCCCACACGCCCGAGTCCTGGCCGGACTCGAGGGCGTACTGCAGGCAGACCTCGGTGACGGTGCAGCGCGCGCAGACCGACTTGGCCTTCTCGATCTGGTCGACCGCGGGGCCGGTGTTGCCGACGGGGAAGAACAGTTCGGGGTCGACGGTCAGGCAGGCTGCTTTGTCGCGCCAATCCATAGGGGTGCTCCTTGTTGCGGAAAAATTTCTGATGGCGGGCACCGGGGTTCGGGTCCGGTACCCTGGTGGGATACGCGAGCGATTGCTCGCCCCACGTCGCTGTGGGAGCACACGGCTTTTTCAATGCTCCCACAGCGCTTCCGGCCGATCAAGAGGTAACCGGCAGGTTTCCAGGTTGCAACGCTGGGGAAACACTCGTCGGGAAGGATCGCGGGTCATGCCGGTTCGTCTTCTGGCCGCGCTCGTCCTCGGGCTCGAAGCGATCGGCGTGCTGGCGCTCGCCGGCTGGCAGGTCGTGGCCCTCATCGGGGGCGACACCGACTCGGTGGTCAGTTCGCTCGCGCTCATCGTGCTCACCGTCATCGGCGCCGCGGCGATCGGGGCCTTCGCCGTTGCGACCGCGCGCGACGTCTCGACCGGTCGATCGGGCGGCATCGTGACGCAGCTGCTGATCCTGTCGGTCGCGATCGGCGCGCTGACGGGGGAGTGGGCCTCGCCCGGTGTGGCCCTGCTCATCGCGGTGCCCGCGCTCATCGGCCTCGCGCTGCTGATCCTCGCCGTGCGGGCGGCCGCGCCGCGCCGCCGCGACGACGCCTGACGAGCGGCCGCGCCGGGTCTTGGCATCCATTCGCGAGATCGCCGATTCGGGGCGCGTTCCTCGTTCCGGGGCGCGAAACCCGCGCCCCAGAGCGACGGATGCGCCCCGAACCCGACGGCGGCGGCGAGACCCGGCTCAGGCGGTGGCGAGACCCAGCGTCTTGCGCAGGCGCGCGACGTGGCCGGCGGCCTTGACGTTGTACTGCGCCTCGACGATGCGGCCCTCTTCGTCGATCACGAAGGTCGAGCGCAGCACGCCGGTGATCGTCTTGCCGTAGTTCTGCTTCTCGCCCCACGCGCCGTACGCCTCGTGCACGGCGTGGTCGGGGTCGCTCAGCAGCGGGAACGTCAGGCCGTCGCTGTCGCGGAACGCGCGCAGCTTCTCGGGGGTGTCGCGCGAGACGCCGAGGACGGTGTACCCGGCGCCCTGCAGCGAGGAGAGGCTGTCGCGGAAGTCGCACGCCTGCGTCGTGCAGCCGGGCGTCTGCGCCGCGGGGTAGAAGTACACGATCACGCGGCGACCGCGGAAGTCGCTGAGCGAGACGGGGTGCTCGTCCTGGTCGAGCAGGGTGAAATCGGGAGCGGCCTGGCCGGCTTCGAGGGTCGTCACCCCTCCAGCCTAGAACGCTCGATGGACCGGAACGTCGTGAGAAGTCGTTGCAGCGAATCGAGGCGGGCCGCCGCCCCCGGGCCGAGGCGACCGGATGCCACGGCCTCGACGATCGCGCAGTCCGGGGCGTCCGGGAGGTGGGTGCAGCCGCGCGGGCACTCCTCGGCGACCTCGGCGAGGTCGGTGAACGCGGCCAGGACGTTGGCGGGGTCGACGTGCCCGAGACCGAAGGACCGGACGCCGGGGGTGTCGATGACCCACCCGGATCCGGCCGGACCGCGGTAGCGCAGCGAGACCGCCGACGACGAGGTGTGACGACCGCGGCCGGTGACCTCGTTGACGTGACCCGTGGCGCGCTCGGAACCCGTCAGCGCGTTCACGAGCGTCGACTTCCCGACGCCGGAGTGCCCGACGAAGACGGTCGAGTGCCCCGCGAGGGCCTCGCCGATCCGTTCGAGCGGCATGTCCTCCCGCCCGCTCGTGAACACGCGCAGATCGACGCCCTCGAAGTGCGAGAGGAACTCGCTCGGATCCGACAGATCGGTCTTGGTCACGACGAGCATCGGACGGATGCCGGCATCCAGCGCCGCGACGAGATAGCGGTCGACGAGGCGTTCGCGCGGTTCGGGGTCGGCGGCGGCCACGACGATGAGCATCTGGTCGGCGTTGGCGACGATGACGCGCTCGACCTGATCGGTGTCGTCGGCGCTGCGCCGCAGGAGCGACGTCCGCTCCTCGATGCCGACGATGCGGCCGAGCGTGCCCTCGGCGCCGGAGAGATCGCCGACCACGCGCGCCCGGTCGCCGTTGACGATCGGCTGCTTGCGCAGTTCCCGCGCGCGGGTCGCGAGGACGCGCCGCTCGTCGGGCCCGTCCTCGTCGACGAGGACCGTGTACCGGCCGCGGTCGACGCCCAGCACCCGTGCGATCTGCGCGTCGGCGTGGGCCGGGCGGCGCTTGGTGCGCGGGCGGTTCGCCTTCGGGTTCGGGCGGACCCGGACCGACGACTCGTCGAATTCGAGGTCGTCGTCGTCATCGGCTGCGTCGTCGAGCCAGCTCACGCGTCAGTCCGAGGCATCCGTGCCCAGCATCGTCTGCCAAAGGGCCGCGAACTGCGGCAGGGTCTTCGCGGTCGTGCCGATGTCGTCGATCACGATGCCGGGGACGCGCAGGCCGATGAGCGCGCCCGTCGTGGCCATGCGGTGGTCGTGGTGCGCTTTCCACTCGCCGCCGTGCAGCGGGGCGGGGACGATCCGGATGCCGTCCTCGAGCTCGTGCGCCTCGCCCCCGATCCCGCGGAGGTTCCCGACGAGAGCGGCGATGCGGTCGGTCTCATGTCCGCGGATGTGCCCGATGCCGTGCAGCGTCGTCGGGCCGTCGGCGAAGGCGGCCAGGCCGAAGATCGTCGGGGCGAGTTCGCCGGCGGCCGACAGGTCGAGTTCGGCACCCTGGATGCCATCGCCCGCCGTCACCGTCAGCGTGCCGCCGCGACGGTGCACGTGCGCACCCATCTCGCCGAGGATCTCGGGGAGCAGTGCTCCGGGCTGCGTGCTATGCGCGGGCCAGCCGGTGACCGACACGGATCCTCCCGTGACCATCGCCGCGGCGAGGAACGGAGCGGCGTTGGACAGGTCGGGCTCGATCGCGACGTCCTTCGCGCGGATCGGACCGGCCGGCACGATCCACTCGCCGACCGCGGGACGCTCGACGTGGACGCCGCGGTGCGCGAGGGCCTCGACCGTCATGTCGATGTGCGGAACGCTCGGGAGTCGCGAACCGACGTGGCGCAGGTGCAGTCCGACGTCGAAGCGGGGAGCGCTGAGGAGGAGCCCCGAGACGAACTGGCTCGACTGACTCGCATCGATCTCGACCTCGCCACCGCGCACGTGCCCGTGGCCGAGGACCGTGAAGGGGAGCGTCCACCCGCCGCCCGCGTCGATGTCGACGCCGACATCTCGCAGGGCCGACACCATGGCGCCCATCGGGCGGTGCAGCGCGCTCTCGTGGGCCGTGACGTACACGTCGCCGCGCGCGAGACCGGCGACCGGGGTGACGAAACGCATCACGGTGCCGGCCTGACCGCAGTCGACGGTCGTGCCGCCCGTGAAGCTCGACGGCGGGGTCACGCGGAGGTCGGGGCCGAACGGGGATCCCTCGTCGATCTCCTCGATCTCGACGCCGAGCGTGCGGAGCGCGTCGATCATGCGCGCCGAGTCGTCGGAGTGGAGCGGCGCGTGCAGCACGCCCGGTCCGTCGGCCAGCGCGGCCAGGACGAGTTCCCGGTTGGTCAGCGACTTCGACCCGGGCACCGTGACCGTGGCATCCACTCCGCCGTCGGCGACGGGCGCACGCCACTCACCGCGCCCCTCGGTACGGTGCGCGGCGGTCGGGGAAAGGGGGGAATACCCGTGGTCGCTCATCGGTTTCTACCCTACTGAAAGGGGATGACACGTGACCGCACTTCTCGAACGTCCGGCTCTGGGTTCAGCCCTGAGGTGGGCCGAAGATACGCCCGACGTAGACTTGCCGTCGATGGACGACAAGGCACCCACGGGCCCGCTCGAAGCGGAGCCCCGCGCACAGTTCGAAGAGCAGGCACTGCCCTTCATGGATCAGCTGTACGCGGCGGCGATGCGCATGACCCGGAACCCGGCCGACGCGGCCGACCTCGTGCAGGAGACCTTCGTGAAGGCCTTCGGCTCCTGGTCGAGCTTCACGCAGGGCACCAACCTCAAGGCGTGGCTCTACCGCATCCTGACGAACACGTACATCAACACGTACCGCAAGAAGCAGCGCGAGCCGTATCAGAGCGCCATCGACGATCTCGAGGACTGGCAGCTCGGCGGCGCCGAGTCGACCACGGCCACGAGTGCCCGTTCGGCCGAGGCCGAAGCGATCGACCACATGCCGGCGTCCATCGTGAAGGACGCGCTGCAGTCGATCCCCGAAGATTTCCGGCTGGCGGTGTACCTCGCCGACGTCGAGGGCTTCGCCTACCAGGAGATCGCCGACATCATGAAGACCCCGATCGGCACGGTCATGAGCCGCCTGCACCGCGGCAGGCGGTTGCTGCGTGACCTGCTGTCGGATTACGCGAAGGAGCGCGGCATCCAGGCCGCGACGGGAGTGAAGAAATGAGCGACTGCGGCTGCGACAAGGCGCGACGTGACCTGGAGGAGTACCTCCGCAACGAGGTCTGCAAGACGGAGCACAACGACATCCGCGAGCACCTCGAGAAGTGCCCCGAGTGCCAGAACGAAGCTCTCGTGGCGCGGACCCTGACCGAGGTGGTGGCCCGCGCGTGCAAGGAGACGGCTCCCGACGAGCTGCGCGATCAGGTGTTGGCGCGGCTGCGGTCGCTGCAGGCCGCACACTGACGTCGCAATCCCTCCGCGCGGGGGCGGGCGGTCCGTAGGCTGGGGTGATGGCTTCCGCGCAGAACACGACGCCCCCTCTCGACGCCGAATCGACCGCGGCGCTCGCCGCCACCGGCCTCGAGTACGCCCTCGTCGACGTCGAGGGCGAGGCCTTTCCCGCCTTCCTCTCCTCGGTCGCCCGCGGCTTCCTCGGTGAGGAGCCGACGAAGGAGCAGGTCGAGAACTCCCGGGACGGGTTGCGCGGCCGTCGCCTCGTCGGTGTCTACGACCGGGCGGGCGACCAGCCGGAGGCTCCCGTGGCCACGGTCGACTCGTGGGTGAGCGAGCTGACGGTGTCGCCCGGTCGGACGATCCCGCTGTGGTCGATCAGCGCCGTCACGGTCGCGCCGACGCATCGCCGCCGCGGCATCGCCACGGCGATGCTCACCGGCGAACTGCGGGCCGCAGCCGCCGCCGGCTTCGCGCTGGCCGGGCTCACCGTGACGGAAGCCACGATCTACGGGCGGTGGGGATTCTCGCCGGCAGCCTGGGCATCGAACGTCACCGTCGACACCCGCCGGGTGCGCTGGACGGGGCCGGTGGCGCCCGGCCGTCTCGATTTCGTCGCGCGTGAGAGCCTGACCGCGCGCCTGGCCGCCGTGCACGAACGCATTCGCGTGCAGCGCCCCGGCGCGGTGCCGGGCTGGGACAACCGGTGGCGCGGGATCGCGGGACTGACGCCCGAAGCACCGGATGCCAAGAAGGTCCGGGCCGTGACCTACACCGATACCTCCGGGGTCGAGCGCGGCATCCTCGTCTACACGATCGCCGAGCGCGAGGAGTACACCGAGCACGAGCTGCAGGTCCGCGCGCTCTTCGCCGACGGAGACGAGGCGCTGGCCGCGCTGTGGCGCTTCGCGCTCGAGCACGACCTCGTCGGCAAGGTGACGGCCGAGCTCCAGCCCGCGGTGCCGCCCGTGCAGTGGATGGTGTCCGACCGGCGCGCGGTCACGGCGACCCTCACCGACCATCACTGGCTGCGCATCCTCGACGTGCCCGGAGCGCTGGCATCCCGTGCCTATTCCGGTCCGCTCGACCTCGTCGTCGGCGTCGAGGACGCCCTGGGCTTCGCCGATGGAGCGTGGCGCGTCCGCATCGGCGCCGACGGAGAGGCCTCGGCCGAGCGCACGGACGTCGCGCCGGACGTGTGGATGCCGGTCGGCTCGCTGGCATCCCTGCTGCTCGGGGGCGTGCGGGCCACCGAACTCGCCACCGCCGGTCTCGTACGCGGTACGGGGGAGGATCTCGCCGCGATCGACGCCGCGTTCGCCCCCGCCGCGACGCCGCTCCTCGACATCTGGTACTGAGAATCGCCCATAGAGTCCCCGAGTAACATCCCTCCGATGTCCGACGCCCCTGCTCCTTCCGCCGTTCCGCGGCGCGGTCGGCGTACCCGGGAGCGGTCGGGCGCTTTCCTCCGGGCGGCGGGGCGGTACGTGCGGACCCACCCGGTGTCCTTCGCCTTCGTGGTGATCATCCTCACGTCGGCCGCGCTGACGGAGTCGCTCTGGGGCGAGGACGCGTCCGTCTGGGGCGCCGGCCCCCTCGCGACGTTCGCCGCGGGGCGGTGGTGGACTCTTCTCACCGCCCTCGTGATCCCGGACTCGACCATCGACGCGGTGGTGTCGGCGGCATTGGCCGTCACGGTGCTCGCCTATGCCGAGAGGCTGCTGGGATCGCGGCGTACCGCGGTCCTCCTGGCCGTGCTCGGGCTCGCGGGTCTCCTCACCGGGATCGGGCTGCACGCGGCCGCGTGGGCGGTGACCGACCTGCGTCCGGTGATCGCCGCCGAGGTGCCGGTCCTCGACCCGACGACGCCCATCGCGGGTGTCGTGATGGCCGCGTCGGCCTTCGCGTCGACCCTCTGGCGGCGCCGCGTCCGCCTCGTCGGGTTCGCGACGCTCGCCCTCTTCGCTCTGTACGCCGGCGACGCGGACTCCTGGTACCGCCTCAGCGCCGCGCTCATCGGTCTCGTCGTGGGCGAGATCCTCGCGCGCGGGCGGGAGAGACGCGCGTGGCATCGCAGCTCCACCCGCGAGACGCGGACGCTGCTCGCGCTCGTCGTCGCGGTCGTGGGAAGCGGCCCGCTGGTCGCGCTCATCAGCGGCGGCGGTCGCGGCCCGCTGTCACTGGTCGTGGATGCCTACACCCAGTACGACGACGAACTGCTGTCGCGGTGCGGCCGGATGTCCTCGTCGGTGTGCGACGAGCAGGTGGCGCTGCTGATGACCCGCGGGCTCGGTCCGGCGCTGCTGGCCGTCATCCCTCTCGTGCTCATGCTCGTCGCGGCGTGGGGGCTGCGACTCGGGCGCCGAGCGGCGCTGATCCTCGCGGTGCTCACGCTCGTGGCATCCGCGGTCATCCCCGTCATCTCGCTGATCGACGGGCGTCTGCGCATCGACCCGTGGGTCGACGGCAGCGGTGCGGAGTACGTGCTGTGGGCGCTCGCCACGGTCGTGATCCCGCTGGTCCTGGCGATCGTCCTCCTCCTGCAGCGGCGCAAGTTCCCGGTGCTCGCGACGCGCGGCGCGGCACGCACCGTCGCCGTCGTCATCGGCGTCGCCTTCGTCGCCTGCGCGTCCACGTTCTTCGCTATCGAGGAGCTCGGGCGCCGGTCCTTCGACCGCGACCCGTCCGTCCTCGACCTCGTCCTCCTGACGCTGCGGCGCTTCCTCCCGCCCGCGTACACGAACCCCGCCGGGGCCGCGACGTTCCCGCACCACGGGCCGGCGCTCTTCGCGTACCAGTGGGTCGGCGTGCTGTTCTGGGTCATCGTCATCGCCGCCGTCCTCTGGTTGTTCCGTCGGATCCAGCGTCCCGATCCCGGCGACACGCGGCTCTACCGCGAACTGCTGCAGCGGGGCAGCGACACCCTGGGGTTCCTGGGGACGTGGACCGGCAACCTGCACTGGTACTCCGACGACCTCGAATGCGCCGTGGCGTACCGGCTCGTGGGCGACGTGGCCCTCGCCGTGGCGGACCCGCTCGTGCCGGAAGGTCGTCGGCCCGAGACCCTGCAGACGTTCTCCGATTTCTGCGTCGAGCGCGGCTGGACGCCCGCCTTCTACAGCGTCCACGAGGACACGGCCGCCGACCTCGATGCCCTCGGCTGGCGGAACGTGCCCGTCGGGGTGGAGACGGTGATGGATCTGCCCGGACTGACCTTCGCGGGGAAGGCGTGGCAGAAGGTGCGTCAACCGCTCACGCGTGCGGAGCGGGAGGGGTACACGGCCGTCTGGACGCGCTGGCACGACCTCACCGTCTCGCAGGCGTCGCAGGTGATCGCGATCGACGAGGAATGGGTCGCCGACCGGGCTCTTCCGGAGATGGGCTTCACCCTCGGCTCGCTGGACGAGCTGCGCGACCGCGATGTCCGCCTGCTCTTGGCGGTCGGACCCGAGGGACGCATCGAGGCGGTCACGAGTTGGATGCCGAGCTGGACCGACGGTGCCATCACGGGATGGACGCTCGACTTCATGCGGCGTCGGACCGACGGCCCCAACGGCATGATGGAGTTCCTCATCGCCAAGGCCGCGCTGCAGTTGCAGGAGGAGGGCGTCGGGGTGCTCAGTCTCTCCGGCGCGCCCCTGGCCGAGTCGCCGGAGGCGCTCAGCGATGCCGATCCGGCGCCCCTCCGTGCTCTCCTGCGGTGGCTCGCGGAGGTGCTGGAGCCCGCGTACGGCTTCGCGTCCCTCTTCCGTTTCAAGGGCAAGTTCCGTCCGCGCTACCGCGAGCTGACCCTGGCCTACCGCGATCCGCTGGACCTGCCGGCCATCGGCGCGGCGGTGGGCCGCGCGTACCTGCCGGACGCCTCACGCCGGGAGATCGTGGCGCTCGCGCGGAGCGCCTGGGGAGGGCGCCGGTGACCCGGTTCCTCCTGTCGTTCGAGCTGATCGACTCGCCTCTGCTCATCGTCACCGCCGTGATCGCCGCGCTCGGCGTGCTGGCCGTCCTGCTGTGGCCGCCCCGCCGCCTCACGGGCACGCTGCTCATCGCCGTGACCGCGGCACTCCTCACGTACATCGTGGTGCGTGCGCTCGAGGGCCGGGGCGTCTTCCAGGGTGCGCTCCCCGCATTCGCCGCCGTCTGGGCCGCCGGAGGCGTCGCCGCGGTGGCGGTGGGCGTCGTCGGGGTGTGCCTGCGGCCGTGGGGACGAAGGATCGTCGGTGTCGTCACGGTGCTCGCCGCGCTGTTCGCGGCGGCGCTCGGCGTGAACGCCTCGTATGGCGTGACGCACAACCTCGCCGCCATCCTGGGCGTGCAAGCGCTCGATCCCGCCAGCCTCCCGCAGCGGGACGCCGCGGCGAACGATCCGGCGACGCTCTATCGCACCTGGGCGCCCCCGGCCAGCATGCCCGCGAAGGGATCGGTGAGCGCCCTCACGGGCAGCACCAAGATCCCGACGGGCCAGTATTCCGCGCGCGACGCGTCGCTGTACCTTCCGCCCGCAGCGCAGGTGCCGAACCCCCCGGCGCTGCCGCTGCTCGTGTTCATGATGGGACAGCCCGGCTCGCCGGATCCCACCGCCCTGGCCAAGGCGCTCGATGCGTTCGCGGCAAACCATCAGGGCCTCGCCCCGATCGCGATCGTGGTCGACCAGCTCACGGCCCCCGACCGCGACCCCGCGTGCGTCGACTCGGCGAAGTATGGCGCCGTCGCGACCTACATCAACCAGCTGGTGCCCCAGTGGGCCGAGAAGAACCTCAACATCGTCACGGATCACCGGTACTGGACGATCGGTGGCTTCTCGAACGGCGGTTCGTGTGCCGCCGTGTACGGCGCGAAGTACCCCGGGACGTGGGGCAATCTGCTCGATGTGATGGGGAACGAGTTCCCCGGATCGGAGCACGTCGAGCACACGGTTGCGGAGGTGTACGGCGGCAACGCGGGCGCCTTCCAGGCGAACAAGCCGTCGGTGATCATGGCCGCGGCCCCCGCGGACAGCTATGCCGGCCACACCGCCGTCTTCACCTGGGGCAGCCTCGACACCACGTACGGTCCGGGGCAGCTCGCGAATTCCCAGGCGGCCCAGGCTGCGGGATTCAGCGTCCTCACCCACATCGTCGAGGGAGCCGGGCACACCGGCGAGGCGCTCGACGGGAGTCTCGCGTACGCGATACCGGCCCTGGCGCCCACGCTCGGCCTCGCAGCCCCGGCATCCTGAATCCGGGGTCACGCCGCTGCGGCATCCCGGATCCGGAGCGACGGTCCCGCCGCAGCGGCATCCTGAATCCGGAAGGACGGCCGCGGCGCGGCATCCGGGGATGACGCCCCCGTCGCGGCATCCGGGAATGGCGCATCGACGCGGGCACGGAGAACGACGAAGGGGCCCGGTCATCTCGACCGAGCCCCTCCGTCATTCCGGGGTCAGAGCGAGAGCGCGGCCTTCATGATGGCGGCGTGCTCGTTCGCGTGCACCTTCGGCGATCCGGTGGCCGTCGAGGCGGCGGCTGCGCGGGAGATCACGCGGATGCCGCGCCCACCGAGCTGATCGGCGACCTCGAGCGCGATGAACGGCCAGGCGCCCTGGTTCTCGGGCTCGTCCTGAACCCACACGAGCTCGGCGTTCGGGTAGGTCTCGAGCACCCGATTCAGCTCTTCGACCGGAGCCGGGTAGTACTGCTCGAGGCGCACGAGCGCGATCTCGGGGTTGGGGTTCTTGTCGAGCTCGGCGCGCAGGTCCCAGTGGATCTTGCCGGCGTGCAGGAGCACGCGCTTGACGGCGCCGCGGTCGATGCCGCGGTCGTCGTCCAACACCGGCTCGAAGCGTCCCTCGAGGAAATCCTCGACCGGGCTCGTCGCGCCGCGCAGACGCAGCATGGCCTTCGGCGTGAACACGATGAGCGGGCGACGGGGGCGCTGGTACGCCTGGCGGCGCAGCAGGTGGAAGTACGACGCCGGGGTCGACGGGCGGGCGACGATCATGTTGTCCTGCGCGCACATCTGCAGGTAGCGCTCGATGCGGGCGGACGAGTGGTCGGGACCCTGACCCTCGTAGCCGTGGGGGAGCAGCAGCACGACGCTCGACTGCTGCGCCCACTTCTGATCGGCCGACGAGATGAACTCGTCGATGACCGACTGGGCGCCGTTGGCGAAGTCGCCGAACTGGGCCTCCCACAGCACGAGGGCGTCCGCGCGCTCGACCGAGTAGCCGTACTCGAACGCCATCGCGGCGTATTCGCTCAGCAGGGAGTCGTACACCCAGAAGCGGCCCTGGTTCTCGCTGAGGTTCGCCAGCGGCAGCCATTCCTGACCGTTGTTGCGGTCGTGGAGCACCGCGTGGCGCTGCACGAAGGTGCCGCGACGCGAGTCCTGACCGGCGAGACGCACGGGCGTGCCCTCCATCAGCACCGAACCGAAGGCGAGCAGCTCGCCGAAGGCCCAGTCGATCCCGCCGTTGCGGCTCATGTCGAGACGCTTCTCGAGCAACTGCTGGAGCTTGTTGTGCACCGTGAAGCCGTCCGGCTTGTTCACGAACGCGTCGCCGATGTGGTGCACGACCTCGCGCGACACACCCGTGGTCTCGGGCGCCCCGACGACGACGTCGTCCGCCGCGTCGGTCGAGACGACCGGGGTGGCCCCGGTCTCGGCCGCGTGGGTGTCGGCGAAGGCGACTTCCAGACGGTTCTGGAAATCCTGCTTGGCCTGCTCGTACTCGTCCTCGGTGATGTCACCGCGTCCGACGAGCGATTCCGTGTACAGACGGCGCACCGAGCGCTTCGCCTCGATGAGGTTCGTCATCAGCGGCTGCGTCATCGAGGGGTCGTCGCCCTCGTTGTGACCACGGCGGCGGTAGCAGACGAGGTCGATGACGATGTCGCGGTGGAACTCCTCGCGGTAGAGGAATGCCAGGTCGGCGGCGCGCACGACGGCCTCGGGGTCGTCGCCGTTGACGTGCAGGATCGGGGCCTGGATGGTCTTGGCGACATCGGTCGCGTACACCGAGCTGCGGGCGTCGGTCGGGGTGGTCGTGAAGCCGACCTGGTTGTTGACCACGACGTGGATCGTGCCGCCTGTGCGGTACCCGCGCAGCTGGGACATCTGCAGCGTCTCGACGACGACGCCCTGGCCGGCGAAGGCCGCGTCACCGTGGACCAGGATCGGCAGCCAGGAGAAGGTGCCGATCGGCTTCCGGTCCTGCTTGGCGCGCACGATGCCCTCGAGCACACCGTCGACGGTCTCGAGGTGCGACGGGTTCGCGGCGAGGTACACGGGGAGCTCCGCGCCGGAGTCGCCCACGAACGTGCCCTCGGTGCCGAGGTGATACTTCACGTCGCCCGAACCGCGCTTGCTGCCCACGGCGACGGCGCCCTCGAATTCGCGGAACACCTGGCCGTAGGTCTTGCCGGCGATGTTGGTGAGCACGTTGAGGCGTCCGCGGTGGGCCATGCCGATCGCGGCGCCGTCGAGGCCGGCGGATGCCGCGCCCTGGAGGATCTGGTCGAGCAGCGGGATGAGCGACTCGCCGCCCTCGAGGCTGAAGCGCTTCTGGCCGACGAACTTCGTCTGCAGGAACGTCTCGAAGGCCTCGGCCTGGTTGAGCTTCGACAGGATGCGCAGCTGCTCGTCGTGGCCGGGCTTGGTGTACTTCACCTCGACGTTGCTCTGGAACCACTGACGCTGCACCGGGTCCTGGATGTGCATGTACTCGACGCCGAGCGTGCGGCAGTAGGAGTCGCGGAGCACGCCGAGGATGTCGCGGAGCTTCGCCACGCGCTTGTTGCCGAGGCCGCCGGTGACGAACTCGCGGTCGAGGTCCCAGAACGTCAGCCCGTGCGACTCGATCTCGAGGTCGGGGTGCGTGCGCTGCACGTACTCGAGCGGGTCGATGTCGGCCATGAGGTGGCCGCGGACGCGGAAGGAGTTGATGAGCTCCTGGACGCGGGCGCTCTTGTCGATGCGCTCGGACAGGTCGACGCTGATGTCGGCGGCCCAGTGGATCGGCGCGTACGGGATGCGCAGCGCCGCGAAGATGTCGTCGTAGAAACCGCGCTGCCCGATGAGGAGCTCGTGCACCTTCTTCAGGAATTCGCCCGAGCCGGCGCCCTGGATCACGCGGTGGTCGTAGGTGCTGGTGAGGGTGATCGTCTTGCCGATCGCCAGCTCGTTCAGCGTCCGCTCGCTCGCGCCCTGGAACTCGGCGGGGTACTCGAGCGCGCCCGCGCCGATGATCGCGCCCTGGCCGCGCATGAGGCGGGGGACCGAGTGGACGGTGCCGATGCCGCCCGGGTTCGTCAGCGAGATGGTCGTGCCCTGGAAGTCGCCGGGCGTGAGCTTGTTCGAGCGCGCGCGACGGACGAGGTCTTCGTAGGAGGCGAGGAACTCGCCGAACGTCAGCGTGTCGGCACGCTTGATGCTGGGCACCAGCAGCGCCCGTGTGCCGTCGGGCTTGGGCATGTCGATGGCGATGCCGAGGTTGATGTGCGCCGGAGCCACGACCGAGGGCTTGCCGTCGATCTCGGCGTAGTAGACGTTCTGGCTCGGGAACTCCTTGAGCGCCTGGATGAGCGCCCACCCGATGAGGTGCGTGAAGCTGACCTTGCCGCCGCGCGTCCGCGACATGTGGTTGTTGATGACGATGCGGTTGTCGATCATCAGCTTGGCCGGGATCGTCCGGACGCTGGTCGCGGTGGGGACCGTGAGCGAGTCGTCCATGTTGCTCGCGAGAGCCTTCGGCATCCCCTTGAGGACGGTGACGCGGTCTTCCTCGGTGCTCTCCGCATTCGCCGACGGCGCGGCGTTGGGGGCCTGCGCGGGGATCGGCTGCGGCTTTGCCGGCTTGGCCGTGGTGCGCGCCACGGGAGCCTGACCGACCACCGGGATGGGTGCGGTCACGGGCTTCGGTTCGGCCGGCGCCGCCGTGGGCGGGGACGGGGGCGATGCGGAGGCGTCGCCGGCTCCGTCGACGACCGGATGGTACGCCTCCAGAATCGGCCACCAGGCCTTGTCCACGGAGTGCTTGTCGACTTTGAACTGTTCGTAGAGCTCGTCCACGAGCCACTCGTTCGCGCCGAACTCGCCCTCGCTCGAAGTACCGACGCCCGTCACCTGGCTCGACACAGTCGATCGCCTGCTTTCCTCGATGAAGATTCGTGTGGATGCACGCAGTGATCCTCGTTGCGCACTCTCTCCAGCCTAGCCGAGTATTCCCGCCCCTTCCCGGGTCGCGGCATCGATGGATGTGATGAGGTGGATGCCATGGAGTTCTCCGGTGCACAGCCCGACGTCGACCTGACCTATTCGGATGTTTTCCTGGTCCCGCGTCATTCCGAGGTGGGCAGCCGCTTGAGCGTCGACCTCGCGCCGGGCGACGGGAGCGGCGCGACCCTTCCGCTGGTGTCCGCCAACATGAACTCGGTCACGGGGCCCCGTCTCGCGGCGACCCTGGCGCGTCGCGGCGGCCTCGGCGTGCTGCCGCAGGATCTGGCGCTGCCGCGGTTGGTCGAGGCGGTGGAGTGGGTCAAGGCGCAGCCCGTGGCGTGGGACGCCGCCCTCGTGTTCCCGCCGTCGGCCACGGTCGCCGAAGCCCGCCGCGTGCTCCCCGCCGTGCCCGGGCGGGGGATCGTGGTGGCCGATCAGCGCGAGGACGGCACGATCCCGCTCGACGGCTACCGCGGCATCGTCCCGGCTCCGCGCCTGGCCACCGCGCTCCCGGACGCGACCCTCGGCGACATCGCCCGCACCGACGCCTCGCCGGTCGAGGTCGAGCGGATCGGCGACCCCCACGAGGTGTTCGAGCTGGTCGGTTCGGCGGACATCGTCCCCGTCGTCGATGGCGACCGCATCGTCGGGACGCTCTCGGCGCGGAGCGCACTGCGCGACTCGGTGTACCGCCCCGCCGTCGACGCCGACGGGCGGCTCATCGTGGCAGCCGCCGTGGGGATCAACGGCGACGTGGCCGGAAAGGCGCGCGCGCTCGCTGCGGCCGGCGTCGACGTACTCGTGGTCGACACCGCGCACGGCCACCAGGAGCAGATGCTGCGGGCGCTGCGCGAGGTCGCGGCGCTGGACCTCGGCATCCCGATCGCCGCGGGCAACATCGTCACCGCGGACGGCGTGCGCGATCTCACGGACGCGGGCGCCTCGATTCTCAAGGTCGGCGTCGGTCCCGGCGCGATGTGCACCACGCGCATGATGACCGCCGTCGGGCGCCCGCAGTTCTCCGCCGTGCTCGAGACGGCCGAGGCCGCCCGCGCGGTCGGAGCCCACGTGTGGGCCGACGGCGGCGTCCGCTATCCGCGCGACGTCGCGCTCGCGCTCGCCGCGGGCGCCGCGTCCGTGATGATCGGGTCGTGGTTCGCCGGCACGATCGAGTCGCCGGGGCTGCTGCGCACCGACGAGGACGGCCGGACGTTCAAAGAGTCGTGGGGGATGGCATCCACCAAGGCCGTCCAGGGGCGTTTCCACGGACTGGATGCCTTCGAGCGGGCCCGCAAGGAGCTCTTCGCCGAGGGCATCTCGTCGTCGCGCATCTACCTCGACCCGCAGCGCCCGGGAGTCGAGGACCTGCTCGACATGATCACGTCGGGTGTGCGTTCGTCGTTCACATATGCCGGCGCCGCGACCGTGGCGGACTTCCACGAGCGGGCTCGCGTGGGACTGCAGTCGGCCGCCGGATACGAGGAGGGCAAGGCCCTGCCGGTCAGCTGGTGAGGCCCGCCGAGGCTGTGACGTCGGCCTCGAGCGTGATCCACGCGCCGAGCTGGACCGAGAGGTCGAGGTCGTCGCCCTCGCCTCGCGCCTCGCGCCGCGGGTCCGCCGGGAACCGACCGTCCCGGCGCAGCGCCCACAGCGCGTCGGCGTTGCGTCGCACGAGACGCCGGGCGCGATCGGCAGCCACCCCGTCCAGGTGCGACGCGGCGAGGCCCACGTACCGGGCGAGGATGCCGGCGAACAGTCCGCCGTCCCCGCCCCCTGCCGCGGGGAACAGGCCGTCGTCCGCCGCGCACCACCGGTCGACCGCGTCCAGCACGGCCGCGGCGCGCGGGCGGTCGCCCAGCGCGAGGGCGGCCCCGATCGCGACGCCCTGGTTGTACGTCCAGAGGTCGGGCCGGACCGTGCCGTGCTCGATGCCGTCGCGCACGAGACCGGTGTCGGGATCGTCGAGGGTCGTCGTGATCCACGCGCTCAGCTGCGCAGCCAGCGAGCGGTGACGGCTGGGGGCGAGCACCATCGCCGCCGGCCCGTTCGCGGGGGCGTTGTAGAGGACGCTGCGGGTGCGCCAGGGGAGCGCCCCGACCGCGGGATCGTAGGCGCGCGCGAGGATCCGGGCGATGCGGGCGCGCGCGTGACCGTGCGGGCGCGTCTCGGCGAGCGCGAGTCCCATCCACGCGATGTCGTCGTAGAACGGGGTGATCCAGGTGCCGGCGGTGCGCAGCGTGACGCCGCGGAGCAGGTCGCCGATCAGTCGGCGCCGGCGAGCCGACGGGCGGTGCCGCTCGGCCTCGGCCAGCGCGTGCACGAGGTGCGCGTGCCACCAGTAGTGCCACGTCCGCGCCCCGTCGCCCGCGGTGGAGGCGTGGGCCCAGGCGACCGGCCCGTACCGGTGCACGTACGCGGCGAGCACCGCGTCCTCCGCGGCGGCCGCGCGCTGCTGCGCGGGGGGAGTGGCATCCATGACTCCATCCTGAGGGGGATGAGGGGATGCCGATCTCCCGGTGCCGTCGTCACCGGGAGGCCCTAGAATCGTGGGCACGATGGACGACCCTCCCAGTTGTAGACCCGAGCCCCGACGACCCTCTCCCGCGGTGAGCGGGGGTGACGCGTGATCGATTACGTCATGTTGGGCGTGGGGCTGCTTCTCACGGTGGGCACGGGACTCTTCGTCGCGAGCGAGTTCGCGCTGGTCAATCTCGATCGCGCGGACCTGGAGGCGCGACGCGACGCGGGGGAATCCCGCCTGTCGCTCACGATCGACGCGCTGCGGATCACGTCGACCCACCTCTCCAGCGCGCAGCTGGGGATCACACTGACGACGCTCCTCACCGGTTACACGATGGAGCCGGCGATCTCGAACCTCCTGCGTCCGGTCTTCCTGTCCTGGGCGATCCCGGAAGCGGTCGTCATGCCCGTCTCCGCCGTGCTCGGCATCGGTATCGCCACCGTGCTGTCGATGATCCTCGGCGAGCTGGTGCCGAAGAACTTCGCGCTTGCCGTCCCGATCCAGGCGGCCAAGCTCGTGATGCCGTTCCAGGTCGCCTTCACCATGATCTTCCGGCCGGCCGTCGCCGTGCTCAACGGCAGCGCCAACGGCGTGCTGCGGGCGGTGGGCGTCGAACCCAAGGAGGAGCTCTCCGGCGCGCGCACGGCCGAGGAGCTCTCCAGCCTCGTCCGTCGCTCCGCGAGCGCCGGCCTGCTCGAGAAGGACACCGCGTCGCTCCTCGACCGCAGCCTCACGTTCGCCCGGCTGAGCGCGGCCGACGTCATGACCCCGCGCCCGAGCGTGCACGCGCTTGCCGCGGGGGAGCCGACGGATGCCGTCATCCAGCTCGCACGCCGCACGGGGCATAGCCGCTTCCCCGTCTATGACGAGTCGATGGACGACATCATCGGCGTCGTGCACCTCAAGGCAGCGGTCGGCGTGCCGCGCGATCGCCGCGCCGACGTCCCCGTCGCCGCGCTCGCGACCGAGCCGCTCCGCGTCCCCGAGACGGTGCACCTCGACACCCTCGTGACCGAGCTCCGCACCCGCGTGGTACCAGATGGCGATCGTCGTCGACGAGTACGGCGGTACGGCCGGCGTCGTGACGCTGGAGGACCTGGTCGAGGAGATCGTCGGCGAGGTGCTCGACGAGCACGACCGCTCGCGCGCGGGTGTCGTGCGCACCGCGGCATCCCTCACCTTCCCCGGCGACCTGCGTCCGGACGAGCTCCTCGACCGCGCCGGGGTGCGCGTGCCCGAGGGCGACGTCTACGACACCGTCGGCGGATTCCTCATGGCCGAGCTCGAGCGCATTCCGAAGGCCGG
Source organism: Microbacterium sp. SLBN-111 (assembly GCF_049739645.1). NCBI lineage: Bacteria > Bacillati > Actinomycetota > Actinomycetes > Micrococcales > Microbacteriaceae > Microbacterium > Microbacterium sp. SLBN-111. The sequence goes on along the minus strand of NZ_JBMGQH010000001.1, from coordinate 228,733 downwards.
CGACACCGTCGAGATCGAGGAGGGCCTCCTGACCGTGCAGCGCATGGACGGGCGCCGCGTCGACCGCGTGCAGTTCACGCCCGCGCCCGCCGAGGAGAACGTCGACGACCTCGTGCGCGCCGCGAAGGGAGGTGACCAGCGATGAGCGACTGGGCCGGAATCGCCTGGCTGGTGGTGCTGCTCGCCGCCAACGCCTTCTTCGTCGGGTCGGAGTTCGCCGTCATCTCGGCGCGCCGATCGCAGGTCGAACCCCTCGCCGAGCGCGGCTCGCGGTCGGCCAAGACCGCGCTCTACGCGATGGAGCACGCGACGCTCATGCTCGCGACGTGTCAGCTCGGCATCACGATCTGCTCGCTGCTGATCCTGAACGTCTCCGAGCCGGCGATCCACCACCTCATCGCCGAGCCGCTGGGGCTGACCGGGCTCTCCGAGGCCGCGGTGGACGTCGCAGGCTTCATCGTCGCGCTGCTGCTGGTGTCGTACCTGCACGTCGTGTTCGGCGAGATGGTGCCGAAGAACCTCGCGTTCTCGCTGCCCGACCGTGCCGTGCTGATGCTCGCTCCGCCGCTCGTGGCGGTGTCGAAGGCGTTCTACCCGATCATCGTCGCGCTGAACTGGACCGCGAACCACATCGTTCGGCTGTTCCGCGTCGAGCCGAAGGACGAGGCGACCTCGACCTACACGCTCGACGAGGTCGCGACGATCGTGAACCAATCGCGTCGCGAGGGCGTCCTGGACGATGCGGCCGGAACGGTCACCGCGGTGGTCGAGTTCACGGAGAAGAAGGCCGCCGACATCGCGGTGCCGATGGCGGACCTCGTCACGCTCCCCGAGACGACGACGCCCGCCGAGATCGAACGGGCCGTCGCCCTGCACGGGTACTCGCGCTACGTGATCGTCGATCCGCACGGACACCCCACCGGGTACGTCCACCTCAAGGACGTCCTCCGCGTCGCCGAAGGCCCGGAGGACGAGGCCCGCATGGCGCGGCCCATCCCGGCCAAGCGCATCCACCACATGGTGTCGGTGCTCGAGACGACCGACCTCGAGGACGCGCTCGCACTCATGCGGCGCTCGGGTCGGCACCTCGCCCAGGTCCGCGACGAGAGCGGCGAGGTGCGCGCGGTGCTCTTCCTGGAGGACGTCATCGAGGAGCTCGTGGGCGAGGTTCAGGATGCCACGGCCCGCCGCCGCTACGCCTGACGGCGGGGAGCGGCATCCGGGGTCCCTCGCACAAACTCAGCGATCCGCCCATCGTCAGCGCCCCATAGCGGGTCGCGGCGGAGGACGTGCGGATCGCTGAGGTTACGCGGCTCAGTAGGCGCGCAGGTACTGGGCCGGGGCGGGGAGGTCGGCACCGAGCTCGACCGCGGCGCGGAGCGCGTAGTGCGGGTCGCGCAGCCACTCGCGGGCCGAGAACACCGCGTCGGCGCGGCCGTCGGCGACGACCGACTCCGCGAGATGCGCGTCGTCGATCATGCCGACGGCGGCCACGAGGATGCCGGTCTCGCGGCGCACCTTCTCCGCCAGCGGCACCTGGTATCCGGGGCCGGGCTGGATGCTCTGATGCGGCACGAGTCCGCCGCTGGAGATGTCCACGAGGTCGGCGCCCGCCGCGGCGACGCGCTGGGCGGCGCGGACGGTGTCGTCGATGTCCCAGCCGCCGTCCGCGGCATCCGTGCCGGAGAACCGGACGAACACCGCCGCGTCGGGCGCGGCCTCGCGCACCGCGGCGGTCACGCGCTCGAGGAGGCGCACGCGTCCGTCGAACGATCCGCCGTACTCGTCGTCGCGGTGGTTGCTGAGCGGCGAGAGGAACTGGTGCAGCAGGTACCCGTGGGCGGCGTGCACCTCGAGGACCTCGAAGCCGGCCGCGACGGCGCGACGAGCGGCATCCGCGAAATCGGTGACGATCTTCTCGATGCCCGCGGCGTCGAGCTCCCGCGGCTCGGCGAAGCCGGGGTAGGCGATCGCCGAGGGGGCCACCGTCTCCCAGCCGCCGTCTTCGGAGGGAACGGATCCGCGGCCCCCGGTCAGCGGCGACGTCGTCGACGCCTTGCGCCCCGCGTGCCCGAGCTGGACGCCCGCGACCGCACCGCGCGCACGGATCGCGGCGACGATCGGCGTCCAGGCCTCGACCTGCGCGTCGTTCCAGAGCCCGACGTCGTCGGGGGAGATGCGGCCCTCGGGCGAGACCGCGGTGGCCTCGGCGATCACGAGCCCTGCACCGCCGGCGGCGAACTGCGCGAGGTGGACGTGGTGCCAGTCGTTCGGGATGCCGTCGACCGCGCTGTACTGGCACATCGGCGAGACCCACAGGCGGTTGCGCGTCTCGATACCGCGGATGGTCAGGGGAGTGAAGAGGGTGCTCACGTCGGCCTCTCTCGTTCTAGGGTGACGCCATGACGGCGAGGGACTGGACCGGGCACGATGCGGCCCGCACACTTCGAAGGCCAACGGACGCCGACGACAAGTATTCCCGCGGCGTCGTCGGACTCCGCACGGGCTCCACGCGGTACCCGGGGGCCGCGGTGCTCGGCGTCGAAGCCGCCTGGCGCACCGGCACCGGCATGGTGCGGTACATCGGTCCCTCGCGGGCGCAGGACCTCGTCCTGCAGCGGCGGCCGGAGACCGTGACCGCGGACGGCCGGGTGCAGGCGTGGGTGATCGGATCGGGCACGGATGCCACCGAGCGCGATGCCGAGGAGACGGCGGCGCTGCGCGGCATCCTGTCCGGAGTCGTGCCGGTGGTGACGGATGCCGGTGCGCTCGACCTCGCGCCCGGGGCCTCGGCGCCGGTCGTCGTGACACCGCACGCGCGGGAGTTGGCCCGGCTGCGTGAGGCGCTCGGTCTCGACCCCGAGGCGGCCGAGGGCGACGACGCGCGGGAACGGGCGGCCGCGGAGACGGCGGACGCCCTGCGCGGGGTCGTGCTGTCGAAGGGGGCCGTGACGATCGTGGCCGCGCCGGGCGGGTGGGCGCGGCGCATCGCGACGGGGACGCCGTGGCTCGCGACCGCGGGCACGGGCGACGTGCTCGGCGGCGTGCTCGGGGCCGTGGCGGCGGGGGCGAGCGCCGCGGGGCGCACCTCGCTCGACGATCTCGCGGCGTGCGCGGCGACCGCCGCGTGGCTGCACGGCACGGCGGGAACCGTCGCGGCCGCGGGCCGGGGCGCGGCCGGCGGGCCGATCACGGCGCTCGACGTCGCGGAGGCGCTGCCCCGGGTGATCGCGGGCCTGCTCGTCGCCCCCTGACGGACTCGATCCCATAACGGTTGCCCGCCGCCAGGCCCGGGACGCCGCGTCCGCGGGCGGTCGACGGCGTCCGCTCGTCCGGGTCGTTCAGGGACGCCCGCTTAGGATGATCCGGTGGTGAGGCGTGTCGTCGTTCTGTTGCTGGCGTTCGTCGCCGTCCACGTCACGGTGGGGATTCTGGGCTTCCAACAGCCCAACGAGCCCATGGGCGACGTGTATCTGGTGTACGAACCGTGGTCGCGCTGCGCCCTCTTCGGCGGTGTCGACGTCACGTCGTGCACGCGGTCGATCGGGTGGGAATGGCCCGGCATCACCGAGAAGTGGATCTACCCGCAGCTCGCGTTCCTGCCGATGACGTTCGCGTGGGTGTTCGCCTGGGCGACCGGCTACACGCAAGCCTGGGCGATCACCGTGTCGCTCGCGAACCTCGTGGCCTTCGTCGTCCTCGTCGGCTCGGGGCGTTCGCGCGGCCGCGTCATCGCCGCGGTGTTCTGGCTCGCCGCGATCCTGCTCATCGGCCCCGTCGGCCTCTACCGCATCGACGGGATCACGGTTCCGTTCGCGATCCTCGGCAGCATCTGGCTGGTGCGGCGGCCGTTCGTGGCATCCGTCCTCCTCTCCATCGCGATCTGGATGAAGGTGTGGCCCGCGGCGATCCTGGCCGCCGGGTTCGTCGCCATCCGCCGGCGCCTCGCGCTGGTGTGGGGAGCGGTCGCGGTGTCGCTCGCGACGATCATCCCCGTCGTGGCCCTCGGCGGCGCGCCGTACGTCTTCGGGTTCGTGGGGGATCAGACCTCGCGCGGCATCCAGATGGAGGCCCCGGTCGGCGGGCTGTACATGTTCCTGGCGTCGTTCTACGTCCCCGGATCGCAGGTCTACTACGACGGCACCGTCCTGACCTTCCAGGTCTCGGGCCCCTTCTCCGACATCGTCATCGCGGCGATGACGCCGATCATGCTGCTCGTGATGCTCGCCGTCCTCGTCGTGGGGGCGCGGAAGATGTGGCTCGGCGCGACGTTCCTGAGCGTCTTCCCGCCGCTCGCCCTGGCCCTCGTCACGGCGTTCATCGCCCTGAACAAGGTGGGCTCGCCGCAGTACTACGTGTGGCTCTTCCCGCCGGTGGTGCTGGGCCTGATGCTCGACCGCCGTCGGTGGTACGGATTCGCGGCGCTCACCCTCGCGATCGCCGGGGTGACGCAGTGGGTCTACCCGCTCGTGTACGACGGGCTCATGGCGACCAACCCGGCGCCGTTCCCCGTGTTCCTGCTCGAGCTGCGGAACCTCCTCGGCGTCGTGCTGATGGTGTGGGCCATCGTCCGCGTCGTGCGCGTCCGCACCGGCCGCGTCGCGCGCCCCAAGGATCTGCGCGAGTGGGTCATCGGGCGCCGCTCGGTTCCCGCGCGGGTCTCCGCGACCTAGGCTCGGACCATGCTCATCGCGTTCTCTGTCGCCCCGTCCGGAGTCGGTGCCGTCTCGTCGGAGAACCCCGACGGATCCGTGCACGATGCCGTCGCCGCCGCGGTGTCGGTCGTGCGCGCGTCGGGGTTGCCCCACCGCACGACCTCGATGTTCACCGAGATCGAGGGGGAGTGGGACGAGGTGTTCGACGTCGTGAAGCGCGCGACGGACGCCGTGCTGCCCTACGGCTCCCGCGTCTCGCTCGTGCTGAAGGCCGACATCCGCCCCGGCCGCACCGGCGAGATCGACGGGAAGATCGAGCGCCTCGAGCGCGCGATCGACGACGCGTCCTGAGGGCCGGCGCCGCGTCGGCCCGCTGCGCCGCGTTCCGGCATCCCGCATAAACGCCGGTTCTCGGCAGAAACGCTCGGTCCGGGCGTTTCTGCCGGGCGATCGCGTTTATGCCGATGAAGACCGGATGCCAACGGCGCTCCGAATCGATTCGACACAGGTGGCCGCGGGCCGCTAGCATCGCGGAGTGACCTCTTCGACGACCTCGAAGGGCGCGGCGACGCGGGCGCTCCTTTCTCTCGCCATCGGCAGCTTCGGTATCGGCATGACGGAGTTCGTCGTGATGGGCCTTCTGCCCAACATCGCGCGCGACCTCCTCCCTTCCGCCTGGGCCGCCTCGCCCGACGACGCCATCGCGCAGGCGGGCTGGCTCGTGTCGCTGTACGCGCTCGGCGTGGTCGTCGGTGCGCCGACGATCGCGGGGTCGGTGGCCCGGTTCCCGCGGCACCGCGTGATGATCGTGCTCGCCGCCGCCCTCGCCTTCTTCACCCTGCTGACCGTCATCGCCCCGACGTTCGAGCTGGTCGCGGCATCCCGGTTCCTCGCGGGGCTCCCGCACGGCGCCTACTTCGGCATCGGCGCGCTCGTCGCGGCCGACGCCCTCGGCCCCGGCAATCGCGCCAAGGGCGTCGCGTTCGTGCTCACCGGTCTCACGATCGCCAACGTCGTCGGTGTGCCCCTGGGCACGCTGCTCGGTCAGCAGGTCGGGTGGCGCGCGGCGTTCGCCGTCGTGGCCGGCATCTTCCTGCTCGCGACGCTCAGCATCGCCCTCTTCGTGCCCGCCCATCCCGGGATGCCAGGACGCCGACTCCGCGACGAACTCCGGGTGTTCCGCCTCGGCCAGGTGTGGTTCGCGCTGGGCATCGGCGCCATCGGGTTCGGCGGCTTCTTCGCGATGTACAGCTACATCGCGCCCATGATCACCGAGGTCGCGGGGCAGCCGGAATGGGTCGTGTCGTTGGTCCTCGTGATCGTCGGGCTCGGGATGACCGTGGGGAACGTCGTCGGCGGCAGCCTGGCCGACAAAGACCTGCGGTTCTGGCTGCGCGTGGGGCTCATCTCGCTCGCCGTGGCATCCATCGGTCTGGCGCTCACGGCCGAGTGGATCGTCAGCCTCGTCGCCTTCGCGTTCCTCGTGGCATTCTGCGGAGCGGCGCTGAGCCCGGCCATCCAGACCCGGCTCATGGACGTCGCGGAAGACAACCAGTCGATCGCGGCGGCACTCAACCACTCCTCGCTCAACATCGGCAACAGTCTCGGTGCGTTCCTCGGCGGCCTCGTCATCGCCGCCGGCTTCGGCCTCGTCGCCCCCGCGTGGGTGGGTGCGGCGCTGGCGCTCGCGGGCCTCGTGGTCGCGCTCGTCTCGTACCGCGTGGAGGACCGCAGCGGTCGTCACCCTGGACACCGGATGCCGGCGGCCGAGGCCGCGACCACGGCGATCACCGGCTCGATTCCGACGCAGGGTTGACCCCGGCGCGCGGCCCCTCCCGACGGGGCCGGTCGGCGTCGTGCAGGATCGGTCCGCTGCGTCGGACGTGAGCGCACGGCATCCACGTGCGACCCGCGGAGCGGGCGTCTGTCCCTCTTTGCGCTGGGCGCGCACCGCGAGCGCGACGAGAGTGAACGCACGGTCGCGGTCACCCGGGGCCGTTCAGTTCCCGCGTCGGCGGGGCCCGCCCGAGGCCCCGCCGCGCCATCGAAGGAGAGGGATCGATGAAGATCGCCGCCGTTGTCTCCCGCGGAGCAGACACTCCGCTCTCGGTCGAGAGAGTCGTCCTCGACGACCCGCGCCCGGACGAGATCCTCGTCCGTATCGTGGCGGCCGGGGTCTGTCACACCGACATCGTCACGCGCCACTACTTTCCGGACGGGGTTCCGGTCGTCCTCGGCCATGAGGGCGCAGGGATCGTCGCCGCGGTCGGGAGCGATGTCACGAGCGTCGGCGTCGGTGACAAGGTCATCCTCAGCTATCGCAGCTGCGGGTCGTGCGATCCGTGCGCGCAGGGTCACCCGGCGTACTGCGCGCGTTTCGCCGAGATGAACGTCTCGGGCGGACGCGGCGACGGCACGACACCGCTCCACGGCGCCGACGGCTCGCCGATCGCGGGCGGCTTCTTCGGGCAGTCCAGCTTCGCCGGATATGCGCTTACGACCGAGGCCAACACCGTCCGGGTGCCCGCGGACACCGACCTCGCCGTCACCGCGTCGTTCGGGTGCGGCATGCAGACCGGAGCGGGAGTCGTCGCGAACGTGCTCCGGCCCGGGCCCTCCGACAGCCTCGTCGTCTTCGGCACGGGTGCGGTCGGCATGGCGGCGATCATGGCCGCCCGCGCCCTGGGGGTCGGCACGATCGTCGGGGTCGACCTGTCGGAGCAGCGGCTCGCGCTCGCTCGCGAGCTCGGCGCCACGCGCGTCGTCTCCGGTCTCGCGGACACGCTCGTCGAGGACCTGCGCGCGGCGACCGGCGGGGGCGCGACGCACGCCCTCGACACGACCGGCAATGCGGGCGTCATCCGCAGCGCCACCGAGGCGCTCGGCCCTCTGGGCCAACTCGTGCTCGTCGGAACGGGCGGGGCGGAGTTCGCCGTCGACTCGACCGCCTTCATCGGGGCGGGCAAGACCGTCCGCGGGAGCATCGAAGGGGATGCCGATCCCCACCGCTTCATTCCTCAGCTGCTGCGCTGGCACGACGAGGGACTCTTCCCCGTCGAACGCCTCGTTCGCACCTACCATTTCGACGCGGTCGAGGACGCCATCGCCGACAGCGTCGCCGGAACGACGATCAAGCCCGTCCTGGTCTTCAGCGAAACCGAAGGAGAGTGACCATGTCCACGACCGTGTCGACCACCGAAATCCTCGTCGATCCGTCCGGGGAGCGCCTCGCCGACGTGCTCGCCCGTCAGCGCGCCGCGCACCGTCGCGACGGCATCCCGGATCTGGAGACACGACTGTCCCGCATCGACCGCCTCGCCCTCGCGATCCTCGAGCACGTCGACGAGATCGTCGAAGCACTCGACGCCGACTTCGGCAACAGGCCGGCGCTCGCGAGCCTGCGGTCCGACATCATCGGCGGGGTGAGCGAGGCGGAGTACCTCCGCGCCCACCTCGAGGAGTGGATGCGCCCCTCGGCCTCGCAGGCGGGTCCCGAGATGGGGATCCCGGTGACCCTCGAGCCCCGCCCGGTGGGGGTCGTCGGCGTCATCGGGCCGTGGAACTTCCCCGTGGGTCTCGTCATCCAACCGGCGCTCGAGGCGCTCGCCGCCGGAAACCGGGTGATGATCAAGTTCTCGGACATCCCCGAGCGGACCGGGGCGGTGGTGGCGCGGGCGGTGGCCTCGCGTCTGGACCCGGACGAGGTCACCGTGGTCCTCGGCGGGCGCGAGACCGCGGTGGCGTTCTCGGAGCTCCCGTTCGACCACCTCTTCTTCACCGGTTCTCCCGCCGTCGGGCGGGTGGTCGCCGCGGCGGCCGGACGCAACCTCGTGCCGGTCACGCTCGAGCTCGGTGGGAAGAACCCCGTGCTCGTCTCGGCCGAAGCCGACATCGCCGAGGCTGCGGCTCGCGTCGCGGCGGCCCGGATGAACAACGGCGGCCAGCTGTGCCTGTGCCCCGACGACGTATACGTTCCGCGCGCGCAGGCCGACACCTTCGTCGAGGCCTACTCCGCCGCGATCCGCGCGGCGCTTCCGGAGTACGCCACCAACCCGGACGCGATCACCATCATCAACGACGCGAACTTCGCCCGCGTGACCCGCCTCCTCGACGACGCGCGCGCTCGCGGGGCTCGGGTCGACGCCGTTCCGACCGGCGCCGGTGACGACACGCTCCCGGATGCCACGACCCGGCGCATCGCGCCCACCATCGTGCGGGATGCCACCGACGACATGCTCATCTCGCGCGAGGAGATCTTCGGACCCGTCATCGTCGTGCGTCCCTACGACGATGTCGCCGAGGTCATCGCCCGCATCGCCGACGGCCCGCACCCCCTGGTGGCGTACTACTACGGCCCGGAGGGCACGGAGTTCCGCCGCTACGTCGACGAAACGGCATCCGGGGGCGTGACTCGGAACGACCTGGCGCTGCACCTGATGGTGCCCGATGTGCCCTTCGGGGGGATCGGGACCAGCGGTACCGGCGCGTATCACGGCAAGGCCGGCTTCGACACGTTCAGCCAGGTGCGTCCCGTGGCATCGCCCCTGCTGCCGTTCTCGATCGCGCAGACCGTCGGAGCCCCGTTCCCGGAGCCGGCGCGGGAGGAACAGCGCGCACAGATCGAGGCGCTGCGGGCGACCGTCGCCTCACGGGTCGCACGGTAACGGAGAGAGGAAGAGCACATGGATCGGATCGACGAACGCACCCCCGTCCTCATCGGCGTCGGACAGGTCATCGACCGCCTCGACGGCGACGGCTACGAGGCCCTCTCCCCGGTGGACCTGGCCGCGCGGGCGTCCGCGCGCGCACTCGCCGACACCGGGATCGACGCGGCCGCCGTCGCCGCGGCGATCGACACGGTCGCCGGCATTCGCCAGTTCGAGATCTCGGTCCCCGGTGCTCGTGCACCGCTCGGGAAGTCGGACAACTACCCGCGATCGGTGGCCCGGCGCATCTCCGCCGAGCCTCGCCGCGCGATCCTCGAGGTGGGGGGTGGGCAGGGGCCGCAGCACCTGGTCACCGAGCTCGCCGCCGAGATCGCGGCGGGACGCAGCCGGGTCGCCCTCGCGTTCGGCTCTGAGGCGATCTCCACCGCGCGGGCGCTCGCGAACGCCCCCGAGCGGCCCGACTTCACCGAGCACGTCGAGGGCGACCTGGAGGATCGGGGCTACGGGCTTGCCGGTCTGGTCTCGATGGAGGGCACGAACCACGGTCTGAGCGACGCCCCCAGCCAGTACGCCGTCGCCGAGAACGCCCGCCGTGCGCGACTCGGCCTCTCGCGCGCGGAATACGCGGCGCGGATCGGCGAGCTGTTCGCCCCCTTCACCCGCGTCGCCGCCGACAATCCCTTCGCGGCAGCCACTGTCGAGCGTTCCGCCGCCGAACTGGTCACGCCCACCGCCGCGAACCGTCCGATCGCCGATCCCTACACGCGGTACGTCGTGGCCCGAGACCAGGTCAATCAGGGGGCGGCCGTGCTCCTGGCATCCGTCGAGGCCGCCCGCGCGCTCGGCGTGCCCGAGAGCGCCTGGGTCTACATCCACGGCCACGCCGATCTGCGCGAGCGCACGCTGATGGACCGGGTCGATCTCTCGAGCAGTCCGGCCGCGCGGCGCGCGACCGCCCTCGCGCTCGACATGGCCGGCGTCGGCACGGGCGACGTGGACGCGTGGGACTTCTACAGCTGCTTCCCGATCGCCGTCTTCAACGTCGCCGTCGACGCCCTCGGCCTCGAGCCGGACGACCCGCGCGGGCTCACTGTGACCGGCGGCCTGCCGTTCTTCGGCGGAGCGGGCAACAACTACTCGATGCACGCCATCGCGGAGATGGTGCACCGGGTCCGGAGCCGCCCCGGATCCTTCGGGTTCGTCGGGGCCAACGGCGGCATCCTGAGCAAGTATTCGGCGGCGGTGTACTCCACGACGCCGCGGAACTGGCAGGACGACCGGTCGGCCCCCGTGCAGAGAGAACTCGACGCCGTCCCCGCGGTCCCGCAGACCTCCCGCCCCGCGGGGGCGGCGACCATCGAGACCTTCACGATCGTCCACGCGCGCGACGGTGCGGCCACCGGCATCGTCATCGGCCGCCTCGACGCGACGGGCGAGCGTTTCCTCGCGCGCGGGTGGGACGGCGACGACGCCCTGCTCGCTCTCCTGTCGTCGGAGCAGCCGATCGGGCAGTCGGTGTGGGTCACGCCGACGGGCCCGGGGAACAGGGTCGCGGTCGATCGACGGGATGCCGAGCGGTTGCAGCCCCCGCGCACGCCGGCGCTGCGCGACGACTACGCGTATGTGCGGGTGGAACGCGACGGGCATCTGCTCACCGTCACGATCGACCGCCCCGACGCCCGCAATGCGCTCTTCCCCCCGGCGCACGAGGAACTCGCCGAGGTGTTCGACGCGTTCTTCGCCGACCCCGACCTGTGGGTGGCGATCCTCACCGGCGCGGGGGAGCAGGCCTTCTGCGCGGGCAACGACCTCGTCTACTCCGCGACGGGCAAGCCCAACTACCTCCCCCTGAGCGGGTTCGCCGGGCTGACCAGTCGCCGGGGGATGACGAAGCCCGTCATCGCCGCGGTCAACGGCTTCGCGATGGGCGGGGGCTTCGAGACCGCTCTCGCCTGCCACCTCGTGGTCGCGGACGAGACCGCGCAGTTCGCCCTCAGCGAGGTGCGCGTGGGGCTGATCGCGGGAGCGGGGGGCGTCGTCCGGCTGCCGCGGATGCTCCCCGAGAAGCTCGCCAACGAACTGATCCTCACCGGACGCCGGATGGGAGCCCTCGAGGCGCAGGATCGCGGCGTCGTCAACCGGGTCGTCCCGGCGGGCCAGGCCCTGGACGGGGCGCGCGCGCTCGCGGACGAGATCCTCGGCGTGTCCCCGACGTCGGTCCGGTTGTCGTTGCAGGTGATGGAGGAGACGCGCGGGATCGCGGACGTCGTCGACGCGGTCGTGCATCGATCGGGCGCGTTCGACGAGCTCATGTCCAGCGCGGATGCGATCGAGGGGATCTCCGCCTTCGCGCAGAAGCGCGCCCCGCAGTGGAGCAACCGCTGATCGGCGCCGTGCCGGCTCAGCCGATGTAGGGGAGGGCGCCGTCCCGGGGACGCAGTCGATCGACGATCCGGCGGAGCGGGGCGGCGTGCACGGTGTCCCGCTCCCGCCAGGCGAGTCCGACCACGGTGTCGAGTTCGCCGTCCGCGAAGGGATACACCTCGAGCTGGTCGAAGTCGAACAGCCGTGACGTCGGGAGGTCGCCGCCGCGGCTGATCAGCATGATCTGGCCGGTGCGGGCCATGCGGCCCTGGATGCCGACGATGTCGCGCAGATCGATCTCCTCGACGGATTCGATGCCGGCGCGTTCGAACGCGTCGCGCATCCGTCGCATGGATGTCGGCTGCATGAGGAGGGGCAGCGTGAGCACGCGCCGACCCGCGAGGTCCGCGAGGCGCAGGGGGCGCCCGAGGTCGAGCGTCGGGTCGGCGAGCGACGCGACCGCGAACGAGTACTGCGCGAGCGGGACGCTCGCGATGCCCGCGGCATCCACGGGCAGATGTACGAGCGCGATGTCGATGTCGCCGTGCCGCAGCGACTCCAGGAGCACCGACGACAGGTCCGAGACGAGGTCGTTCGTCTCGCCCCCGACCTCGGCGACGGCGGCGATCAGGCTGTCGGTGAGGCTGCGGGACGTCCACGGCGTGGCCCCGAACCGCAACCCGCGCCGCGAGCCCGAGACGAGGGATGCCGCTTCGTCGGCCTGCGCCACGATCTCGACCGCGAGCGGGAGGAACCGGTCGCCGAGGTCCGTGCGGTCGAACTGGTGGTAGTTGCGGCGGAACAGGTCGCCGCCGACCCTTCGCTCCAGATCGCGGATGGTCCGGCTGAGCGGCGACGGGGTCACGTGCAACTCCTCGGCCGCAGCCGCGATCGTGCGCTGCCGTGACACGGCCACGAATGCCCTCACCTGCGAAAGCTCCACGCGCTCACTTTACGGACGCGCGGCCCTCCCCGCGTCCGCCGTTCCGCCCCGCGGCGCGCAGGATTCGTCCGCTGCACCGTGCTCCGATCGGCAGGTCCACCCGCGTCCGACAGCACGCCGACGCGTACCGGTGCGCCCGGTCGGCGCAGTCGTTGTTTGCGCTGGGCCTGGGCGTCCGGCGGCGAGAGGCTCCCTCCGCAGCCCGTGATGACGCGGGCCGGAACACGCACAAGGGAGTGGCCATGGCCGAACGGCGCACGGCAGGAGCGAACCTGCCTCTCACCGGCATCCGTATCCTCGACGCGGTCGACGGACCGCTCCAGACGGTCGGGAGGATGCTGTCCGATCTCGGTGCCGAGGTGCTCCGCGTGGAGCGCCCCGGCGGTTCTCCCGCCCGCGGCGCCGGCGTCGTCGTCGAGGGGCAGAGCCTGACGTTCGCGCTGCGCAACGCCGGCAAGCGCAGCGTCGAACTCGATCTTGCCGACGACGCGGGGGCGGAGACCTTCGCCGCGCTCGCCGCGACCGTCGACGTCGTCCTGCGCGACGGCGAGACCATCGCCCGGTCACCGCGCGCCGACGACCTGCGCGCGCGGAATCCCCGGCTCGTGGTCATCGATCTGAGCGACTTCGGCGTCACCGGGCCGCACGCCGGGTGGCGGGCGACGCCCGACGTCCACGCCGCCCTCAGCACCGTGCTGTCGCGGTCCGGTCTCCCCGATGTGCGCGAGCCGCTGCTGCCGCCGGAGTTCCTGCTGTACGAGTCCGCCGCCGCGCAGGCCGTCTGGGTGGTGCTGCTCGAACTCGCGCACGTGCGCGCGACCGGTGAGGGCGACGTCGTCGACTTCTCCGTGCAGGAGGCGCTGATCCAGATCCTCGATCCGGTCTTCGGGGTGGGCGGTTCGGCTCGGGCCGGCGTCCCGCTGAGCGATCTCCCGCGCGGCCGCCCGGACGCGCGCCACCTCTACCCGATCTTCCCCGCGAAGGACGGCTGGGTGCGCATCTGCGTCCTCGCGACGCGCCAGTGGCGCGGGATGTTCGAGTGGCTCGGGCGCCCCGAGGAGTTCGCCGACCCGTCGTTCGACCAGATCCGTCACCGTTTCGCCGCGGCCGGGCGGCTCTATCCGCTCATCGGGCGCCTGTTCGCCGGGCTGACGGTCGCCGAGGCCGTCGCGCAAGGTCAGGAGCTGGGCGTTCCCACGGCGGGTCTCTCGGATGCCGCGGCGGTGCTGCGGGAGCCCGCTTTCCGCGAGAACGGATCGTTCCGCGACGATTCCGCCGTCCTGCCGGGAACCCTCGTCCACGACGGGTGGTTCGAGATCGACGACGAGCGCGCCGGCGGACGAGGTCCTGCGCCGGTGCCGGACTCGACCGTTCCGCCGGGGGAGCCGGGACTCCGGATCGCGGCCGACGCTGAGCGGGGGCGGCGCCCGTTCGCCGGGCTGCGGGTGCTGGATCTGGGCGTGATCGTCGTCGGGTCCGAGCTCGGCCGGCTGTTCGCGGACTACGGCGCCGACGTGATCAAGATCGAGTCGAGCGCATTCCCCGACGGCGCGCGCCAGTCGATGACGGGCGACGTCATGAACGAGAGCGTGGCGTGGGGTCTGCGCAACAAGCGCAGCCTCGGCCTAAACCTGCGCTCGGACGAAGGCCGCGCGCTCTTCGCCCGACTGGTCGCGGTGAGCGACGTCGTGCTGACGAACTTCAAGCCCGGGACCCTGGCATCCCTGGGCTTCGACATGGAGGCGCTGCGCCGACTGAACCCCGGGATCGTGCTGTCCGAATCGAGCGCCTTCGGGAACCACGGCTCGTGGAGCCGGCGCCTCGGGTACGGGCCGCTCGTGCGGGCCAGCGCGGGGCTGTCGACACTGTGGGCCTACCCGGGCGACGGCGACGGCTTCAGCGACGCGATCACGATCTTCCCCGACCACGTCGTCGCGCGTCTGAACGCCGCGGCGGTGGTCGCACTGCTCCTGCGGCGCGACCGCACGGGCGAAGGCGGGCGCGTCAGCTCTGCGCAGGTGGATGCGATCTTCGGCGCGATGGCCGACCACCTGGCCGCGGCGGCCGCCACATCTGGCAGCGGGCCGCGGGCGGAAGGCAACGACCGTTCCGGCGATGCGTTCCGCGGTGTCTTCCCCGCCCGGGGGGACGACGACTGGGTCGTGATCGACGCCGAGGGGGATGCCGCCTTCGCCGCAGTCGCGACCGAGATCGGCCGTCCCGACCTCCTCGCCGACCCCGCCCTTGCGGCCGCCGCCGACCGGTGGGCCGCTCGGGACCGACTGCGCGATCTCCTGGGGGCGTGGACGGCGGATCTTCCCGCGCGCGAGGCCGCCGAACGGCTCCAGCGCGCCGGTGTGCCCGCGGGTGCCATGCTCCGCGCGGACGACATCCGCGAGGACCCGCACCTCGTCGAGCGCGGGGTGTTCGGTCGGCTCGTGCAGCCGCAGCTGGCGAGCCCCGTCGTGACGAATCTCGGCGAGGCGCGCACCCGGACGCTCCAGCCGCCGCTCACCGGACCCGCACCGCTCGCCGCCGAGCACACCCGCGAGGTCCTGTCCGAGGTCCTGGGGCTCTCCGATGCCGAGATCACTGCCCTCCTGGCGAGCGGCGTCCTCGAGGAGGCCCTGGAACCGGCGCGGTGACGCGGCCCCGCGGCATCCGGATCAGGCGGAGAACAACCGCCGCAGGTGATGGTCGACGGCGGCGGTCTCGATGAGGAAACCGTCGTGGCCGAAGTCGCTCGAGAGGACCACCGCCTGATCCCCGTCGAGCGTGTTCCGGATGCCACGGGCGATGCGGTGCTGCCCGTCGACGGGGAAGAGTCGGTCGGTGTCGACCCCGAGCACGAGGGTCGTGGCCGTGACACGGCGCAGGGCGTCCTCGACCCCGTCGCGATCGCGTCCCACGTCGTGGGAGTTCATGGCCTCGGCGAGCGTGAGGTAGCTGTTGGCGTCGAAGCGGCGGGTGAACTTGTTCCCGTGGAAGTCGAGGTACGACTCCACCGCGAAGCGCCCGCCGTGCCCGAGCGGACTCACGCCCGACTGCCACGACCGCTGGAACCGCTGGTTCAGCTCGGTGGGGCTGCGGTAGCTCAGCATCGCCATGCGCCGGGCGAGGGCGAGCCCGCGGTGCGGCCCGTCGCCGTCGGCGGCGTCGTAGAACGCCCCGCCCGCGAAGCGCGGGTCCATCCGGATCGTGTCGGCCTGCACCGTGTTGAGGGCGATCTGGTCGGCCGTCGTGACCGGCGGGGAGGAGAGGATCGCGGCGCGCTCGACCCGGTCGGGGTGTCCGACCGCCCATTCCAGGGCGTGCATACCGCCCATGGATCCGCCGATGACCGCGGCCCAGCGGTCGATCCCGAGGGCGTCGGCGAGCAGCGCCTGGGCGCTCACCTGGTCGCGGATCGTCAGATACGGGAACCGCGCGGCCCACTCGTAGCCGTCGGGCGCGATGCTCGCCGGTCCCGTCGAGCCCTGGCATCCACCCAGCATGTTCGGGGCGATCACGAACCAGCGGTCGGTGTCGATCGCGGCGCCCGGCCCGACGAGGTCGCTCCACCAGCCGGCGGTGGGGTGTCCCGGACCCGCGGAACCGCGGACGTGGCTGTCGCCGGTCAGCGCGTGGAGGACCAGGACCGCGTTGTCGCGGGCGGGGGAGAGCTCGCCCCACGTCTCGTACGCCAGGCGGAAGCCGGGCAGGCGCTCGCCGTTCTCGGTCCGGAACTCGCCGAACGCCGCGAAGCGCCGATCGCCGACCGGGTCGCCGTCGCGCCACGCGCCGGTCGCCGGCGGCCGGCCAAGGAGGGACCGGGCGTCGGCCTCCGTGATCGGCGCCGACGGCACCGTGTCTTCGGAGATCTGCCAGTCCATGGCATCCATTCTCCCGGGTCGCATTGCCCGCGAAGCGACTGTTACGGGCTTGTCCAGCCCCCGTTCGCGGCGCGCCGTGTCGGCATGATCGGGGCATGGCGAACTTCCTCCTCATCGCGGCCTCGAGCGACATCGGCGGGGCCACGGCCCGACGCCTGCGCGACGCGGGCCATCGGGTGATCACGACCGCCCGAGATTCGTCGGTGATCGAACCCGACATGATCCTGGATGCCACCGACTTCGACGCCGTCGACCGTGCCGTCGCCGACGCGGGGGAGCTGGACGGCATCGCGGTGTTCGCGGGCTCGATGCTGCTCAAGCCCGCGCACCTGACGTCACGCGAGCAGTACGACGGCATCGTCGCCGCGTCGCTGACGACGGCCTTCGCGGCGGTGCGCGCGGCGGGGAAGCGGATGCGCGGCGGCGGTTCCGTGGTGCTGACGTCGTCGGCTGCGGCGCTGGCGGGGCTCTCGAACCACGACGCCATCGCGGCGGCGAAGGCCGGGGTGATCGGCCTGACGCTGTCGGCCGCGGCGAGCTATGCGAGCCAGGGGCTGCGGATCAATGCCGTCGCCCCGGGACTCGTGCAGACGCGATTGACCGAGGGCCTGACGGCGAGCGAGACGTCGCGCAGGGTGTCCGAGGCGATGCACCCGCTCGGCCGGCTCGGCGAGCCCGACGACGTCGCCCGGGCCGTGGAGTTCCTCCTCGACCCCGCCAACGCGTGGGTCACGGG
This sequence comes from Microbacterium sp. SLBN-111, assembly GCF_049739645.1. Lineage (NCBI taxonomy): Bacteria > Bacillati > Actinomycetota > Actinomycetes > Micrococcales > Microbacteriaceae > Microbacterium > Microbacterium sp. SLBN-111. The sequence goes on along the minus strand of NZ_JBMGQH010000001.1, from coordinate 211,496 downwards.
CCAGGTGCTGGGGGTCGACGGCGGCCTCGGCAGCCTCCGCCCGCGACAGCGCGTCTGACCCGGGGCTGCAGCCGCGCCGGATCGGTGACGAGCGGAGGACATGGGAGGAAGGGAGGACGCCTCCCGGCGTGTCTGTCCTCCCTTCGCCGAATCTCCTCCCTTCGTCCCCGGGTCGCGAGCCTTCGCGCGGGCCTTCGCCCCGGGCAGGGAGGGACCGTGGATGCCGTGCAGCCCGGGTCCCGCGGGGCGGCCGATGCCCCGCGCGCCGGGCGGGAACGCGACGACGCCCCGACCCGGCGGACCGGGGCGGGGCGTCGCAGGGGGCGCGTCAGGCGCGGGCGGCCTCGGACAGGCGCCGCGCGGCGGCGAGGGCCTGGTCGAGGTCGGCCTTGAGGTCGTCGATGTTCTCCAGACCCACGGACAGGCGCACGAGGCCGGGCGTGACGCCCGACGTGAGCTGCTGCTCGGGGGTGAGCTGCGAGTGCGTCGTCGAGGCGGGGTGGATGACGAGCGAACGCACGTCGCCGATGTTGGCGAGGTGGCTGAACAGCGTCAGCGAGTTGACGAACTCGCGACCCGCCTCCACGCCGCCCTTGAGCTCGAACGACAGCACCGCGCCGACGCCCTTGGGGGCGTAGTTGTTGGCGGCGGCGTACCAGGGCGAGGTGGGCAGGCCCGAGTAGTTCACGCTCGCGACGTCGTCGTGCGCCTCGAGCCACTCGGCGATCTCCTGCGCGTTCTGCACGTGGCGCTCGATGCGCAGCGACAGCGTCTCGAGGCCCTGGATGAGGAGCCACGCGCTGTTCGGCGAGATGGCGGCACCCAGGTCGCGCAGCAGCTGCACGCGCGCCTTGATGATGTACGCCAGGCCGTCGCCCACGGCCGTCGTGTACGAAGCGCCGTGGTACGACGGGTCGGGCTCGGTGAGGCCGGGGAACTTCTCGACGTTCTGCGACCACGCGAAGGTGCCGCCGTCGACGATGACGCCGCCGATGGTCGTGCCGTGTCCGCCGATGAACTTCGTGGCCGAGTGGATGACGATGTCGGCACCGTGCTCGAACGGACGGATCAGGTACGGGGTCGCGATCGTGTTGTCCACGATGAGCGGCACGCCGCTCTCGTGCGCGACGTCGGCGACCGTGCGGATGTCGAGCACGTTGATCTTCGGGTTGCCGATGGTCTCGGCGAAGAAGAGCTTCGTGTTCGGGCGGACCGCCGCGCGCCACGCCTCGGGGTCGTCCTGGTTCTCGACGAACGTCGTCTCGATGCCGAGCTTGGCGAGGGTGTACTTGAACAGGTTGTACGTGCCGCCGTAGATCGAGCTCGACGAGACGATGTGGTCGCCCGCCTGCGCGATGTTCAGGACCGCGAACGTCTCCGCCGCCTGGCCGCTCGCGACCAGGAGGGCGCCGGTGCCCCCCTCCAGCGCGGCGATGCGCTGCTCGACGACGTCCTGCGTGGGGTTCTGGATGCGGGTGTAGATGTTGCCGAACTCCGCCAGCGCGAACAGGTTCGCGGCGTGGTCGGCGTTGTCGAACACGTACGACGTGGTCTGGTAGATCGGCGTCGCCCGGGCCTTGGTCACGGGGTCGGGCTGTGCGCCGGTGTGGATCTGCTTGGTCTCGAAACGCCAGTTCTCGGGTGCCGACACGGCTGCTCCTCAAGTCTTCGGTGACCGCGACGGATGCCACGGCCTCCAGCGAGCGTAGGCACCCCGGATCAGCGCGACAACAGGCGGGACACGGGCCGTAATGTACGCGCGCGACCCGTGTCATCGGCCGCCGGTAGCGTGGATGCCATGACGAGACGTGCTGTGGTGACCGGGGCCAGTTCGGGGATCGGCGAGGCGACCGCCCGCGAGTTGCGGGCGCGCGGCTGGGACGTGGTGGGCGTGGCCCGGCGCGCGGAGCGGCTGGCGGCGCTGGAGGCCGAGACCGGGGTCGTGGCGCACGTCGCCGACCTCACCGACGGCGACGCGGTGGCGACCCTCGCCGGGTGGCTGGAGGAGACGGGCGGCGTCGACGCGCTCGTCCACGTCGCCGGCGGCGCGCGCGGCACCGACCGTGTCGAGGACGGCGACCCCGAGCAGTGGCGCTGGATGTTCGAGGCGAACGTCCTGTCGGGGCAGCGGCTCGTGGCATCCCTTCTCCCGCTCCTGCGGCGCGCGGCCGACACCGAGGGCCACGCCGACCTGCTGTTCGTCACGTCCACCGCCGCCCAGACCGCCTACCCCGGCGGCGCCGGCTACAACGCCGCGAAGGCGGGCGAGCACATGCTCGTCGCGGCCCTGCGGCAGGAGCTGAACGGCGAGCCGTTGCGCGTCATCGAGATCGCGCCCGGCATGGTGCGGACCGAGGAGTTCACGCTCAACCGACTCGGGGGCGACCAGGAGGGGGCCGACAAGCTGTACGAGGGCGTCGAGGCACCGCTCGTGGCGGAGGACGTCGCGGACGTCATCGCCTACGCGCTCGACGCTCCCGGTCACGTCAACCTCGACCTCGTGACCGTGCGGCCGGTGGCGCAGTCCGCGCAGCACCTGCTGGCGCGCGGGCCGCTGCGCGTGCGTGGTGCGGAGAGCTGAGTGGGGTCGGGCGCCGAGGCCACCCGCCCGTTGAACGTCGACGCGCTCCTGGCGCGGCCCGACCGCGGCGAGGTACGGCGCTTCTGGTCCGCGTTCCGTGCGAACCACCCGCGGGTGAGCGGCGTGGGATCCCGCGTGCGGCGGGCCGTCCTGCGCATCGGCGCAGCCGTCGGTGCACTCGCCACCTTCACGATGGTCTTCGGCACCGTGCGAGCGCTGAGCGGTGGCGCACAGCGGAGTCCCGAGCAGGTGATCGGCATGGTCACGGTCGGCGTGCTCGTGGTCATCGCGTTCTGCGTCCTGCTGTGGGCGGCCGTGCGCACGAGTGGGCGCCGCCTGAGTCCGCGTCAGCAGTGGGCGCTGAGCCGGTTCGCCTCCGACAACGCTCTCGTCTACGCGCCTGAGCCGGTCGTCGGGGGACTGACGCCGTGGCAGCGGCGCGGGCGCCTCGTCGTCGACCGCGCAATGCGGTCGACGGCGCCCGCCGGGCGCACCATCGAGTGGGCCGACTACGAACTGCGCCGCGCCACGAGTGCGTCGACGCACACTCAGTTCGGCGGGTGGATCGCGATCGGACTGCGGCGCCGATTGCCGCACATCGTCGTGCGCGCGACGGATCGGGGCGCGCGGATGCTGTCGACCGCCGCCGTGCCCGACGACTCGCAGCGTCTGTCGCTCGAGGGCGACTTCGATCGGCACTTCACGCTCTACTGCCCGTCCGGCTACGAGCGCGATGCGCTCTACCTGTTCACCCCGGACGTCATGGCGACCGCCATCGACGACGGGGGCGGGTGGGACATCGAGATCGTCGACGACGTGCTCCTGCTGGTGCGCCCGCGGGGCGTCATCACGACCGATCCGGACGAGTGGGTGCGCCTGGTGCGCACGGCCAACGCCTTCGCTGGTCAGGTCGAGCAGTGGGAGCGGTGGCGCGACGATCGCGTAAGGGTCGTGTCGCCGCCCGTGACCGGACTGGACCCCCGGGACACCGCCGTCGCCCGCCGCGGCCGGCGCCTGCGGACGAGGTGGAGCCCGGCGACCTGGATGTGGATCGCCTTCGCCGTCCTCATGGTCGCGACGATCGTCGCGGGCAGGTACCTCTGACGACCCGGTCGGGATCGGATGGACTCAGCCCACCGCGGTCGGGGCGACCGTCTCCGACTCCGCGTCGGCGAAGGCGACCTTCGGCACGAAGAAGAGCAGGACGGCGGCCAGGAACCCGCCCGCCGCGCAGATCGTCCACACGGTGATGTATCCCGCGAGCGGTGCCGCGGTCGCGGCGACGGCCGCGCCCGCTCCACCCGCGAGCACCACTCCGAAGACCGCCGACGACATCGTCCCGCCGATGGTCTTGGTGGTGTTGGTGAGCGCGGATGCCACGCCCGTCTGCCCGCGCGGAGCCGCGGCTGCGGCCGCCGCCGGCATGGCCGCGACGAGCGCGCCCGAGCCGAGGCCGGCGATCGCGAGGCACAGCAGCACCTCCCACAGCTCGGTGTGGAGGGGGAGGAGCAGCAGGTAGCCCAGGCCGACCAGGGCCGCGGCGCCGATCAGCACCACGCGGGGACTGGCGCGGCGCGAAGTGACGGCGAACACGATCGCGCCGACGATGAGCGAGACGAGGTACACGCCGATCACGTTCGAGCGGTCGGTGGCATCCAATCCGAGTCCGTAGCCGAGCGAGCGGTCCGTGCCGGCGTACGTCGCGAGCGGACCCTGGGCGCCCAGGAGACTGATGCCGACCAGGAACGACGTCGCCTGGACCGGCCACATCTCGGGGCGGCGGAGCACGCGGATGTCGACGGTCGGGTCGGGGCGCCGCAGCTCGAACCGGACGAACACGACGAGCAGCACCGCTCCGACGACGAGCAGCGGGACGATGACCGCGGGACCGGGACCGGCGGGAAGCCGCACGAACGACAGCGCGCCGGTGAGGCACAGCAGGGCGGCCGCGAGGAGCACGAACCCGCCGATGTCGAGGCGCCGGGTACCCGGCATCCGCTCCGACTCGGGCACGCCGAGCCAGATCACGAGCGACACCAGCGTGACGGCGATCGCGGGGATCATCAGCGCCACCCGCAGGTTGCCGCCCGTGGCTGCGAAGAGGCGTCCGGCGGCGAGGGCACCTGCGATCGCGCCGACCTGGAGGCCCACGACGAGGAGTCCCGCGGCGCGGCGCGTCTGGGAGACGCCGCGGCTCTGCCGCCGGCCGCGGTCGAAGATCAGCGCGATCTCCAGCGGCAGCCACACGACGTAGAAGCCCTGCAGCGCCCACGCGGCGAGGAACGTCGGGAACGTGTCCGCGAACACCAGCCACCAGCTCGCCGCCGCCGTCGCGAGCGCGGAGATCAGCAGGATGCGCTTGTGTCCGAACACGTCGCCGAGTTTGGCGAGCACGGGGAGGACCAGCGCCGACAGCAGCAGCTGCGCCGCCTCGAACCAGTTGACGTCGGCGTCCCGGATACCGAGGTGCACGACGATGTCGGGGAGGAGGGGCACGTAGTACCCCTGCAGGATGCCACTGGCGAACTCGACCAGCACGAACCACCCGATGAGTCCCGCGGTCACCCCGAGCGCGGACCCGCGCACCCGACCGACCGCGCCGGAGACGCGCGACATGGCGCGAGGCTAGCACCGCCCGGGGGACACCCTAGGGTGAAAGGCACACGAAGAGAGGGGATCCGCGTGGCGGAGACGACGACCGACGAGCGCGAGCGACTGACCTGGGACGACTTCGGGGTCGCGACGCGCGACATCTCCCGGGCGATCGTCGCCGACGGCTTCCACCCCGAGGTGGTGGTCGCGATTGCGCGCGGCGGACTGCTGCCCGGCGGTGCCATCGCGTACGGCCTCGGCGTCAAGAACTGCGGCGCCCTCAACGTCGAGTTCTACACCGGCATCGGTACGGTGCTCGACGCCCCCGAGGTGCTGCCGCCCGCGCTCGATCTGTCGTACCTCGCGGGTCGCCGCGTTCTTCTCGTCGACGACGTCGCCGACAGCGGTCGCACGCTCGACCTCGCCGTGAAGCTCCTCGACCGACACGGCGCCGAGGCCCGTTCGGCCGTGATCTACACGAAGCCGACCACCATCATCACGCCCGACTACGCGTGGAAGGACACGTCGCTCTGGATCGACTTCCCGTGGTCGTTCCAGGGATCGGTGCACGAGGAAGACGCGGCGTGACGGCCAAGTCGCTCGCCGAACTCGCCGACGCGGGCCTGATCGACTCCTCGTGGGTCGAGCCGCTCGCTCCGGTGGCGGGCGACATCGCCGATATCGGGGCACGGCTGCGCGCCGAGGGGAAGCCGTACCTGCCGGCCGGTGACCTCGTGCTGCGGGCGTTCCGGACCCCGATCGACGCCGTTCGCGTGCTGATCGTCGGTCAGGACCCGTACCCGACGCCGGGGCACCCGATCGGCCTGTCGTTCGCCGTGGACCCGCACGTGCGGCCGCTGCCCCGCAGCCTGTCGAACATCTACCGCGAACTGTCGGAGGACCTCGGCATCCCTCGCGCGCCGCACGGCGACCTCTCGGCGTGGGCCGGGCAGGGCGTGATGCTGCTGAACAGGGTGCTCACCGTCGCCCCCGGCGCCCCGGCATCCCACCGCGGGTGGGGGTGGGAACGCGTCACGGAGCACGCGATCCGCAGCCTGGTCGCGCGGGACGCGCCGCTCGTCGCCGTGCTGTGGGGGAGGGATGCCACGAACCTCACGCCGCTCCTCGGCGACACCGCGATCGTGTCATCGGCGCACCCGTCGCCGCTCTCGGCCAGCCGCGGGTTCTTCGGTTCCCGGCCGTTCTCGCGGGTGAACGCGCTGCTCGAGGAGCAGGGCGCCGCGCGCGTGGACTGGCGCCTGCCCGCCTGACGCGCGGATCCGCGATCCGCGGGGTTACCCGCGCGAAACCGGCGCCCCCGTAGAGTGGCTCGCGTGCTGGAAGAGGAGTACGAGAAGAGTCGGCGGAGGCTGCCGACGCACCTGCGGCGTGCACCGGAGCCGGAGCGACCGTTCTCGTACGTGATCCGACCGGCGACCGAGGGCGACATCCCCGACATCCGCGAGATCTACAACTACTACGTCCGCAACTCGGTCGTGACGTTCGACGAGAAGCCCTGGTCGATCGCTAAGTGGCGCGAGAAGTTCGAGAAGCTGAAGCAGATCGACCTGCCGTTCCTCGTCGCCGAGGCGCCGAGCGGGCAGATCCTCGGCTACGCGCTCGTGCAGCCCTGGCAGTCGAAGTCGGCGTACCGGTACACCGTCGAGAACTCGATCTATCTGGGCCAGGCGGCCTCCGGCAAAGGCCTCGGACGGGCTCTGCTGGAAGCGCTGATCGACGCGTGCGCCGAGAAGGGGATCCGCGAGATGGTCGCGGCCATCAGCGACAAGGGGGCGGAGGCGTCGATCGCCCTGCACGAGAAGCTCGGGTTCACCGAGGTCGGCCGGATGGGGCGCGTCGGCTTCAAGTTCGGCCGATGGCTCGGCGTCGTCTACCTCCAGAAGAGCATCCCGTCGAAGAAGAAGCGCCGGAAGCTGTTCGGCTGACGTCGGGTCAGCGCCCGCCCCTCTTCGGCGTCGCGGACTGACGGACCTCGTCGACGAGCGCCCGCCACGGCCCTTCCACCTGTCCGTCGCCCAGCTGCGCCCGGTGTGCCCGAGCGTCGCCCTCGTCGACTTCGATGCGCCACTGGTAGCGGTCGGCGCCGGTGGATGCCGCGGGCACGGCGTCCCACGGGCAGCTCTCGACGAGCCGCCGCCAGTGCGGTCGGTGATCGGGTTCGGGTTCGGCCCGCCACTGCTTCGACAGGCCGGCGATGCCGCCCGAGCGCACCACGACGATGACCATCCGGTCGTCGCCGCTCGTGTCAGGCTCTGGCATCCTTCGCGACGCCCACCCCTGCCCACGCGGCGCGGACGGCGTCGACCTCCTCCGACGTCCCACCGTACTCCGCGGTCGCCGTGGCGAGCGTGGCCGCCGCGAACGCTGCGAAGTCGGCGGCGGGCAACAGTGACCCGGAGGTCAGCGTCCGGTACCAGATCGACCCTGCCCGCTCCCACGCGTGGCCGCCGAGCCGGCTCGCCACGAGGAAGAACGCGCGATTGGGGATGCCGGAGTTGATGTGCACGCCGCCGTTGTCGTCGGAGGTCTCGACGTAGTCGCGCATGTGCCCGGGCTGCGGGTCCTTGCCCAGCACGTCGTCGTCGTACGCGGTGCCCGGCGCCGACATCGAGCGCAGGGCCGTCCCCTGAACGGCCTCGGCGAAGATGCCGGCGCCGATGAGCCACGAGGCCTCGTCGGCGGTCTGCCCGAGGGCATGCTGTTCCGCGAGAGCGCCGAACACGTCCGAGAGGGACTCGTTCAGCGCGCCCGACTGCCCCTGGTACTCCAGGCCGCCGGCGGCCTCGGTCACGCCGTGACCGAGCTCATGGGCGATCACGCTGAGCGACCGCGTGAAGCCGGTGAACACGTCGCCGTCACCGTCGCCGAAGACCATGCGCTCGCCGTTCCAGAACGCGTTGTCGTAGTCGTCGCCGAAGTGCACCGTCGCCAGCAGCGAACCGCCCGCGCCGTCGATGCCGTCGCGCGCGAACGCGTCCCAGAAGAAGTCGAACGTCGCGCCGAGCCCGTCGTACGCCTCGTCGACCGACCGGTCGCCGGTGGGGCCGTCGTCCTCGGTGCGCACCCGGCGGCCGGGCAGCCGCTCGGTGTTCGCGGCATCCGAGATCACGCGATCGGGCGCGGGGACGGTCTCGGCCACGAGCGCCCCCTCGTCGATGGACAGGCGCAGCCGTGTGCGGACGGGGCGCGCGGGACGCGGGACGGTGAGGGTCTTGCGGGCCGCGGCCGCGGCCCGCGCGAGGCGCGGATCGTCGGTTGTCGCGAGCCGATCGAGGAGGAAGGGGGGAACGATGCCGGGGGTCATGCGGCGAGGCTAACGCGGGCCACCGACACATCGGTACTCACGTGGCATCCCTTGTGGAGAACCGGCGAGCGAGGTCAGGCGTACACCTCGGCGAAGAACGTCGTCGTCGCGGCGGCGCGCACGTCGATCCTCACGGAGGTCACGCCGGACAGAGGTGCGGCGTCGTCGCCGATCTCGATGCGGTGGGCCTGTTCGTCGCACGCGATGTCGGTCTGGAGGCCGACGCCGGAGCCCTCGGCGCTCACGGCGATCTCGACGGATGCCGTTCCCCCGCCGAAACAGCGGATCTCGGCTGCGCTCGCGGTCGTCGGCTCCTCCGACCCGAGGGTCACTCCTTCGGGTGTACCGCCGACCGACGCCGTCGTGTCCCCCGTGAGCCCCATGACCGAACCCCAGACGCCGGGACTGTCCGAGCGCGCCGCGGAGACCTGCGCCAACCACGTCTGCGCCGCGGCGTCGTCGACGTCGTCCGCCGCGCATCCGGAGAGCAGGACGGCGAGCGCGCAGACCGGGCCGACGCGGAGGAAGCGCTTCATGCGCTCACCCTAACGCCCCGTCCCCTCGCCGTCGGGCCTCACGCGGGGAGGGTGGGCACCGACGCGAGCAGCTGTCGCGTGTACGCCGCCTGCGGCTGCAGGAGGACCTTCTCGGTCGGTCCCTGCTCGACGATCCGGCCGTCCTTCATCACGACGACCTCGTCGCACACGTTCTGCACCACCCCGATGTCGTGCGAGACGAGTACGAGCGTCAACTGCTGCTCGGCACGCAGGTCGGCGAGGACCCGCAGGATCTGCGCGCGCACCGTGACGTCGAGGGCCGACAGCGGCTCGTCGCCGACGAGGATGCGCGGGCGGTGCACGATCGCGCGGGCCAGGGCGATGCGCTGGCGCTGGCCCCCCGAGAACTGGTGCGGGAAGCGGTCCGCGGCATCCCGGTCCAGACCGACCTGCTCCAGCACCTCGCGCACCCGCGCGCGTCGGTCGCCCTCGACGCCGAGCGCCCACAGCGGCTCCCCGACGATGCGGCCGACGCTCATGCGCGGGTCGAGCGAGGCGTACGGGTCCTGGAACACGATGCCGGTGCTCCGCCGCAGCCAGTGCAGCGAGCGCGCCGAGCCGCGGGCATCGACGGGGCGTCCCTCCACCTCGACGGTGCCGCCCGTGGGGATGTCGAGCCCGAGCAGGAGGCGCACGAGGGTGGACTTGCCCGACCCGGATTCGCCGATGATCCCGACCGCCGTGCCCGCGCGGACCGAGAGATCCACATCCTGCAGGCCGGCGGTGCGTTCGGCGCGGCCGAATCCGCGTGTGCGGGGAGTCAGGTACGTCCGGGACAGGCCCCGGGCGTGCACGATCACGTCGCTCACGGTGCGCCCTCCTCCCCGCGTCGGATCTCCGGATGCCACAGCGTCGCGGTCGCGTCCCGCAGCAGCGCCCGCGTGACCGGCGACGCGGGGGAGCGCAGCAGCTCCGCCACCGCGCCCTCCTCGACGACGCGTCCGTGCTCCAGCACGACGGCGTGGGTCGCGACCTGCGCGAGGACCGCGAGGTCGTGCGTGATGAAGACCAGCGACATCCCGGCATCCTGGACAAGAGAGCGCAGGAGCGAGAGGATGCCGGCCTGGATCGTCACGTCGAGCGCGGTGGTCGGCTCGTCGGCGATGAGCAGCCGGGGACGGCACGCGAGGGCCATCGCGATCGCGACGCGCTGGCGCTGGCCGCCGGAGAGCTGGTGCGGATACCGCGACACGATCCGCGCGGGGTCGGGGAGCGCGACGCGTTCGGCCTCCGCGACGGCGCGGCGGAGCGCCTCGCGCCGCGAGACGCCCTCGTGGATCCGGATCGACTCGCCGATCTGACGCCCGACGGTGCGGATGGGGTTCAGGGCCGTCCGCGGCTCCTGGAAGACGATGCCGATGTCGTCGCCGCGCAGACGGGCGAGCTCGCGGTCGGGGAGCCCGAGGATCTCGCGGCCGTTCCAGCGGATGCTTCCCGTGGCGCTCGCGGCATCCGGGAGCAGGCCCAGCACCGCGAGGGCCGTCAGGGACTTGCCGGACCCGGATTCGCCGATGAGTCCGACCCGGGCGCCGTCCGCGACGGTGAAACTCACGCCGTCGACGACCGCACGCCCCCCGATCTCGATGCGCAGGTCCTCCACCTCGAGGCTCACGCGACCACCCCCGGGACGTGCGTCCGGGCCTGCGGCGTCCGGTCGGAGAGGGTCGGATCCGCGGCCTCGCGCAGCGCGTCGCCGAGCAGGTTCAGACCGAGCACCGTGAACGTGATCGCGAGGCCGGGCCAGACCACCGTCAGCGGGTGGACCGAGATGTACGACTGGAGGTCGCTCAGCAGCACTCCCCACGACGGCTGCGTGATCGGCGCACCGAACCCGAGGTAGGACAGACCGGCCTCCGCCAGCACCGCGACGGCCATGCCCCACGACAACTGCACGATGAACACCGGCGCGACGTTCGGGAGCAGATGCCGGACGAGGTTCTGCGCGGGGCTGAGCCCGCTCGCGCGCCCGGCCAGCACGAAGTCGCTCTGCAGCACGCGGCGCAGCTCCGGTCGCGTCACGCGCGCGATGTTCACGCCGAACCCGATCCCCACCGACCAGATGACGACCGCGAGCGATCCGCCCCAGACGGCGGTGATCATCATCGCGATGATCAGCACGGGGAACGCGACGAGGATGTCGACGAGCACCGCCACGCTCTCCCGCACCCACCGCGCCGTGAGAGCGCCGAGGGCTGCGAGCGCGAGACCGAGGAGGGATGCCACGACCCCGGCGCCCACCGCGACGACCACGGTCGTCCGAGCCCCCGCCATGAGCAGGCTCAGGAGGTCGCGCCCGCTGCCGTCGGTCCCGAGGACGTGCGGCCAGGACGGGTCGGTCCAGCGGGCGCGCGCGTCGACGGTCCCGGGATCGAACGGGGTCCAGACGAGCGAGACGATCGCGGTGAGGAGGATCACGGCGACGACCAGGATGCCGAAACGCCCCGTGCCGATGCCCCACAGGCGACGCAGCGTCCTCATGAGGCCTCCCGCTGACGGGGGTCGAGCAGACGGTGCACGAGGTCGACGAGGAAGCCCACCACGAGGACGAAGCCGGTGAGGGCGAGCAGCTCGCCCTGGACCTTGGGGAGATCCCGGGCCGCCACGTCGGCGACGAGCATCCGCCCGATCCCGGGGAGCGTGAACAGCTGCTCGATCACCACTGCGCCCACGATGATGCCCGCGATCTGCAGGCCGAGGACGGTCACGACGGACAGACCGACGTTGGGGAGGCCGTGCGACAGCAGGGCGCGCGTGCGCGTGAGGCCCTTCGCTGCGGCGGTGCGGACGTAGTCCTGTCCCATCGCCTGCAGCGTCGCGCTGCGGACGAACCGCAACAGCATCGCGCCCTCGACGACGCCGATCGTGACGGCGGGGAGGACGAGCGCGCGGATCGCCGCTGCCGGGTCGCGCCACCCCGAGCGCGGGAAGCCCTGCGGCGGCAGCCACCCGAGCCACACGGCGAAGACGACGACGAGCATCATGCCGGCCCAGACCACCGGGACCGCGGCCAGCGCCTGCGCCCCGACGCTCAGGGCCGTCCCGTCCGCGCGACCGCGGCGCAGCGCCGACAGCACGCCGAAGGGGAGACCGACCACGAGGGCCACCGTGAGCGACATCGCGGCCAGCGGGACGGTGACCTGGGCCTTGTCGGCGAGCTCGGAACCCACCGAGACGCCCGTGATGAGCGACGTGCCCAGGTCACCGCGCAGCACACCGCCGATCCAGTCGCCGTACTGCTGCCAGAGCGGCAGCGTGAGCCCGAGCTTCTCGCGCAGCGCGGCGATCTGCTCGGGCGTCGCCTGCGTCCCGCCGAGGAGCAGCGCGACATCACCGGGGAGGACCCGCAGCGACAGGAAGATCAGCACGCTCGACACGGCCAGGCCCAGAACGAGCAGGCCCAGCCGTGTCAGCGCGTAACGGGTCACTCCGACGAGACCGTCACGCCCGCCAGCGGCAGACGCACGTTGAGGGAGTTCTTCGGGAAGTTCGCGACGTTGTCGGCCACCGCGGTGAGCGGGGTGGAGAGGAACAGCCAGTCCGCGGCATCCTCGTCGGACACGATGCGCGCGGCCTCCGCCAGGTAGTCGGACGACTGCTGCTCGTCGGTCGTGGCGAGGGCCTGCGCGTACAGGCTCTGCACCTTCGGGTTGTCGTAACCGAAGTAGTACGTCGGGTTGGCGAAGTTACCGAAGTCGCGGGCCTCGACGTGGCGCACGAAGCTCAGGTCGTAGTCGTGGTTGGTGTAGACGTCCTTCAGCCACGTGGGGAAGTCGACCGACTTCACCTCGAGCTTCACGCCGACGTCGGCGAACGACGACACCAGGAACGTGGCGATCGTGCCCGGGTAGACGCTCGGGATCGTCAGCGTCAGCGACAGGTTCGAGGCGCCGGCCTCGGCGAGGAGCTGACGGGCGCGGTCGGGGTTGTACGAGATGCTGCCGGAGAGGTCCTCGTAGCCCGGGTCGAGCGGCGGGATCGGGCCGTACAGCGGCTGGCCCGAGCCGAGCGTATCGATGAGCGCCTGGTGGTCGATCGAGAGGCGCAGCGCTTCGCGCACGCGCTGATCGTTGAGGGGCGCACGCGCGTTGTTGAAGGCGAGCGTGCCCTTGTCGGTGGTCAGACCCGACTCGATGTGGAAGCCCGCGGCTCCGTCGAGCTGGCCCTTCAGCTCGGGGTCGATCTCGAGCGCCGCGTCGACGTCGCCGCTGACGGCCGCGTTGATGGCGGCGCTCTGGTCGGGGATGTAGTCGAGCACGACCTCGGCCACGCCGGCCTTCTCGCCCCAGTAGGCGTCGTTCCGGGTGAGCGTCAGGCTCTGACCGGTGTTCCACGACGAGACGGAGAAGGGCCCGGTGCCGTTCGTCGAGGTCTCGAAGTTGGTGGTGTCGTTGCTCTTGAAGATCAGCCCGGCCCGGCCGGTGAGCGCGAAGAGGAAGTTGATGTCGGGCTGCGCGAGCGTGATGACGACCGTCGTCGGATCGGTCGAGGTGATGGAGGCGACCCCGGCGAGGTCGCCGCTGCTCTGGACGGACGCGTCGTCCTTCGCGGTCTGGAGCGACGTGACGACGTCATCGGCGGTCAGCGCGCTGCCGTCGTGGAACGTCACGCCCGGACGCAGGGTGAAGGTGTAGGTGAGGCCGTCGGGCGACACCTTCCAGTCCGTCGCGAGCTCGGGGACGATGGCGTTGCCGTCATCGCCGTTGCGGGTCACGAGGCCCTGGTAGACGTTGTCGACGAGCGCCTGGTCGAGCGCGGCGCCGCTGGTGTGGCGGATGTCGAGGTTCGACGGTTCCAGCGACAACCGGACGGTCAGGGTGGCGTTCGGGTCGGGGACGCCGGTCGCCGTGGGCTGGGACGTCGTCCCGGTGCAGGACGTCAGCAGGAGAGCTCCGATCAGGAGCGCGCTCGTGGCGAGAGCGGTACGGCGCAGCATTGCGGGAGTGTCCTTTCGCAAGACCCACGGCATCCGAGTGCTGTGGAGCCGTGGGGTGGGGTGGATCCAGCCTACTTTCACCCGTTGCTCCGGGTGCCCGTGTGACCTCCCGCGACGCGCTCTCAGGCGCGCTCGAGCCGTTCGCGCACCAGCGCCGCGAGGCTTATGGGGTCCTCCTCCTGGACGTTGTGCCCGGTCGCCACCGTCCGGACTTCCGCGTCCTGCGCCCGCCGGACGAGTTCGTCGGCGTCGTCCGCCGTGACGAAGCCGCGCTCGCCGCGGACGAAGAGGATCGGGGCGCGGACCGCCTCGATGTCGTCCCAGCCGGTCGATGCGAGCACCGCCCGCACGGCATCCGGGGTTCCGAGGTCGGCACCGCTCGCCGCGGCGGCCGCGGCCAGGTGGGCGAAGTGATGCTTCCACTCCACACGCCCGTCCGGGCGCACGCGGGTGTTCAGGAAGACGCCGCGTTCTGCGGCCTCGCGCGCGCCTCCGAGCCCGAACGACAGCGCCTTCTCGACGAGTTCGTCGCGCGTGGCCCAGTCGGTGGGGCCGGCGAAGAAGGCGCGCAGCTGGGCCGGGCCGCCGCTGGGATCGATGCCGGGCGTGATGTCGACGATCACGACCTGCGCGACGAGATCCGGACGGGATGCCGCCAGGGCGGCGGCCGTGAGGCCGCCCAGCGACTGCCCCACGACGACCTGCGGACGGTCCGTCCACGCTTCGAGCGCCGCGGCGACATCGGGCGCGAGCACCCGACCGACGTAGGCGGCATCGTCACGCCACGACGAGTCGCCGTGCCCCGCGAGGTCGAGCGCGAGGGCCGGCACGCCCAGGTGGAGGAGCGTCGTGTCCCACGTGTGCGCGTTCAGTCCCGCGCCGTGCAGGAACGTGACGACCGGCGGGGCGTCGCCCCAGCGCAGCCCGCTGAGGGTGCGTCCGTCCGGCAGCGTGAGGCTCACCCGGGCGACGGGCAGGACGTCGACGCCGGCGCCGGCGGCCTGGGCGGGGAGGAAGGAGAACTCGTCGGTCTCGGGCATGCCGCCCAGCCTTCCACCCGGTTCCGTCGGTCGCCAGCGCGCGGACTCCGACGGACACACGGGACCCTCCGGGATTCGGATGCCGCCCGGCCCGGCGTCCGAGGACCGCCCTAGGCTGTCCGCATGAGCGAGGAACGACGCGTGCACCTGTCGAAGAAGGCTCCCGAGGCGTATGCCGCGCTGCGGTCGTTCTCGAAGGCCGTCGGGGGCGTCGCGGCCGCCGCGGGCATCGACGCGCGGCTCCGCGAGATCGTGCAGATCCACGCGTCGCAGCTCAACGGCTGCGCGTATTGCGTCCGCGTCCACGTGGACGGGGCGGTGGCGGCGGGGGTGGATGCCGACACCATCGCGCAGATCGCGACCTGGCGCGAGTCGGGGGTGTTCGACGAGCGGGAGCGCGCGGCGCTCGAACTCACCGAGTCCTTCACGTTCATCCACGAGGACGGCATCCCCGACGAGGTGTACGACCGGGCGGGCGGCATCCTGAGTGAAGCGGAGTACGTCGCGCTGAGCTGGATCCTCGTGGCCATCAACGCCTTCAACCGCGTCGCGATCGCCGGGCGGTACCCGGTGCCGCCGCGCGGCGGCGCCGGTGCCGCGCCATCGCCGGTGGCGCCGGGGGACGGGCGGAGCGCGTGACCTCGCTCGTCTCGGGTGCGCTGAACTTCCGCGACGTCGGCGGACTGCCCGCCGGCGAGGGACGCACGCGTTCGGGGGTGCTCTACCGCTCCGGCAACCTCGTGCGCGTCGACGACGCCGGACTGCGCACGCTCGACGGCCTCGGCCTGCGGCGCATCGTCGACCTCCGTGACGACGACGAGGTGAGGTGGGAACCCAGCCGGCTCGACGGCCTCGACGTCGAGGTGCGACGGGTTCCCCTGTTCCTGGGGTCGGTCGAGTCGTTCTTCGAGCGGGACGTGAGTCTGGGCGAACTGTACGACGAGCTCGTCGAGGGTTCCGCGGACCGCATCGTCGACGCCGTGCGCCAGATCGCGGGCGCGCAGCCCGTGCTCATCCACTGCACCGTCGGCAAGGACCGCACCGGCGTCACGGTCGCGATCGCGCTCGCCGCCGCCGGGGTGGACCGGGACGCCGTGGTGGAGGACTACGCCCGCACCGAGGGGCTCCTCCCCGCAGAACGCAATCGTCGGGTGGTGGCCGGCATCCGGTCGCTGCATCCCGAGATCCGGCACGCCGAGGAGCTGGCCACCCGCTCTCCGGCACCCGTCATGCGGGCGCTGCTCGAACGACTCGACGCGAGGTACGGTTCGCCCGCCGACTTCCTGCGGACGCACGGTCTGACCGAGGTCGAACTCGATCGACTGCGAGCCGCGCTCATCGAGTGACGGCCGCGCCTCCAGGGGCTCTACACAGGTTAGGCAACCCTTCATCGCGGGTATAGTGGATGCCATCATGTCCACCTCCGCCGAGCACAACACCACCGCCTGCCGCTCCTCGCGCCACACGCGCGTGCAGCACCTCATCACGGCCGACGAGACGTCGCTCGCCGAGATGGAGGCGCTCCTGGCGACGCTGCCGATCTGCTCGACCGGCCGCATCTTCGTGGAGGTCCCCGACGCGTCGTGGATCACCACGATCTCGGCGCCGGCGCGGATGACGGTGACCTGGCTTGACCGCTCGCGTCGTGCGGGGGCTCCCGGCACGGGTCGGGCGTGCGCGCCCGGTCAGGCTCTGACGCGGGCCGTCTCGGGGTGGGCCGGCGAGATGCTGTGCTGCGACGATGACGCCACCCGCATCTTCCTGACCGGCGGGTACCTCGGAACGGCGGAGATCGTCGACGACCTCACGTCGCGTCACGGCGTCGACGCAGCCGCGATCCACACGCCGGAGCGCTTCGGTCTCGCTACCGCCCGCTGAGGTCCTGCGCCGCGACGCGCGGCCCGCGTTTCACGCTCCGCGCGGGACGTAGTTCCCCTCGACCAGCCCGGCTTCGATCTCGAAGCGGTTTCGCAGCGGATCCCGCCCCGCGAAGAGGTACAGCACCGGCATGAGGAAGCCGTAGCGGCGCCACTGGCGCGCGTGCACGGCCTCGTGCCCGAGGACGGCGTCGCTCGGGGGCACGTCACCGGTCAGGAAGCAGTCGCCGACGCACACCCCGCCGCGCGGGAACGCCCACGACGGGAGCCCGCGGAAGACCCAGAGGCCGTTGCGGCGCTCGATGCGCCCGGTGCTCCACAGCGAGCCCCAGACCCAGCCGACCGTGCGGCCGTACCAGAACCCGACGCGGCTGACGGGGGAGTCCAGCAGCACCGACGGGATGAAGCGGTCGAAGCGGCGGCCTCGGGCGACCGCGCGGTCGGCGCGCTCGCGCCACCCGGCGGGCGGACGGGGGATCGGGCTCACGCGAGCGCGCCGATCAGCCGAAGGATCGTGCCGAGGTCGTCGACCGCCGCGGCCGGAGACGACGGGAAGAACTCCGAGATCGTGGCGCCCGCGAGGGGCACCCGCTCGCGAAGACGGCGGAGGGATGCCACGATCTCGGCCGCCGTGACACCGAAAGGCACGGGGCTCGCGACGCCCGTGATCTCCGACGGATCCAGGACGTCGAGGTCGATGTGGACGAAGACGCGGGAGGCGCCCGTCGCGGCGACGGCCTCGGCCAACGCCTCGGGGTCGGCGAGATCTGTCACGCCGACCGTGCGGATGCCGTGCTCCTGCACGAACCGCTCCTCCTCGGCATCCCAGGCCCGGGTGCCGGCGAGCACGACGCGGCCCGGGTCGATGCCCGGGGTGAGGCGGACGACCGGCTCTCCCTCACCGAGGATGCTGCGCAGCACCATTCCGGTGAAGGCGCCGCTGGGGGAGGACGCGGCGACGTTGAGGTCGGGATGCGCGTCGATCCACACGAGGGCGAGGTCGTCACCGGCGATCGCGGACACCGCGCCCAGCGCGACGCCGCAGTCGCCCCCGATCGTCACGACGGGCTCGGAGCTCGCGCGGACGGCCTCCTCGATGCGCTCGCGCATGCGCACGACGGCGCTCAAGCGGTGGATGCCGCTGCCCTGGGAATCGCCGGCCTCGCGCGGGGCCTCCAAGAAGGTCGTTGCGGCGCGCGGCAGGTCGCCGGCGATGGCTTCGGCCCCGTCGATCAGCTGCATCGCGCGCGAGGACGACGAGCCCTGCCACTGCGGGGCGATCACGAAACGCGTCATGGCCTGCCTGTCGGAAGGAAGGGAGGAGCGCACCGCCGGACGGCGGTGCGCTCCGGGGGTGATCAGATGTCGGTGCTGGGAGCGTCGATCGCGGCGCGCTGCGGGCCGCCGGTCTTCAGCGCGGCCAGACGCGCCTCGACCTCGGTGAGCTCGCCCACGTCCTCGAGCGCGTTGAACTGCGCGTCGATGCTGGACGCGGCCAGTTCCTGCTTGCCGGCCGCGAGGGCCTCCTCGCGGCGGATCTTGTCCTCGAAACGCCCGAGTTCGCTCGTCGGGTCGAGGACGTCGATCGACTTCACGGCGTCGTGGACCTTGTTCTGGGCCTCGGCGACCTTGGCGCGGGCGAGGAGCTCGCTGCGCTTCGACTTCAGCTGCTCGAGCTTGGTCTTCATGCCGTTGAGGCCGTCCTTGAGCTTGTCGACGACCTCGGTCTGCGACGCGATCGTGGGCTCGGCGGCCTTGGCCTCGGTCTCGGCGGTGATCTGGCGCTGCAGCGCGATCTTGGCGAGGTTGTCGAACTTGTCGGCCTCGCTCGCGTTGCCGGCGGCGCGCAGTTCGTCGCCCTTGCGGCTCGCGGCGAGCGCCTTGTTGCCCCACTCCGCGGCGGCCTGGACGTCTTCCTGGTGGTCGCGCTCGAGCAAGCGCAGATTGCCGATGGTCTCGGCGATCGCGGACTCGGCGTCGGCGATCGAGTTGGAGTAGTCGCGAACGAGCTGATCGAGCATCTTCTGCGGGTCCTCGGCCTGGTCGAGGAGCGCATTGATGTTCGCGCGGACGAGGGTCGAGATCCGACCGAAGATGGACTGCTTGGCCATGCGGGATTTCCTTCCTGAGGCGACCCTGTCGAGTCTGGTGCCGGTTTCTACGAGTTTTCTGTGACGACCCGGGGAAGTCGGGGGAGGAGCTTCAGAAGCGACCCCCTCCCGCGCGAGAGCGTGAGCCGCCGGACGAGAAGCCGCCCGAGCGCCCGCGCGATCCGCCGCCTCCGCCACCGAAGCCGCCGCCGCCGAGCATTCCGCCCAGACCTCCCAACCCGCCCCCGCCGAAGCCTCCACGCGATCGCGATCCGCCGAGGAGCGCGTTGACGGCGATGCCGCCGAGGATGGCGCCCATCATGTCGCCTCCGCCTCCGCCGCTTCCGCCGCCGAACGCGCCGACGTCGTTCTGCGCCAGCGACGCGGCCTGCCCGGCCAGGGTCGCGGCGCGCTGGGCCGACTGCAGTGCGGCCGCGGGGTCGGCGGCTCGCAGCTGCTCGGCCTGCACGAGCGCGGCGCCGGCTTCGGCCAGCCGCGTCCGCGCGGTCGGCCCGACGGCGCCGCGACGCGCGGAGATGAAGTCCTCGGTGGCGGACACCTGCGCCCGGGCCTGCACGAGAACGCCGTCGAGCTGCGACTCCGCGCGCTGACGCCGCTCCGCCTCATCGCGCGCGGCGCCGAGCACGGCGTCGATCGCGGTGTTGCCCTGCTCGAGCGCGGCCAGCGCCTGGAGTGGAGACGTCCTGGGCGGGGCGAGCGCTGCGCGGCCGGCGTCGAGCTGCGCCCGTGCGGTCGCGACCGCGCCGGCGATGCGGCCGTCCGCGTCGGGGAGGGCCGCGGCGGCGGCGAGATCGCCCTCGATCTCGGCGATCAGATCCGCGGCGCGCTGCTCGGCGGCCGCGAGATCGGTCGCGAGCGACGGAATGGCCTTCTCGAGCACTTCCGCCTGGGCGACGGCGGCCTCGCCCGTGCGGATGGCGACCGCGGCCTCACCCGTCGAACCCGCGGCTATCGCCTGATCGGCCGCGGCGAACTGCTGCGTCGCCACGTCGAGGCGCGCCCGTGCCTGGCTCGGGTTGTCGGCGATCGATCGCAGGGCGTCGTCGGCGTACCTCTCGCCGAGGGCTGCCAGAGCGCTCGCCGCGCCCTCGAGGGCGGCCGTCGCAGCGGCCTGCCGCTCGCGCGCACGGGCCAGCGCGGCCGGAGCGTCGGCCTCCAGGGCGCGGAGCTCGTCGAACGCGGCGGCCTTGGCATCCAGGGCTTCGTCCGCCGAGCCGCACAGGTGGAGGATCTCGGTGTATCCGGCGCGTCGCTGGTCCTCGGTCTCGGGGACGTCGTCGTCGAGCTGCTGCTGGATCGTGAAGGCGCGGTCGAGGTCGGCCTTCGCCTGGGCGAGCGCCTCGGCGTACGGCGCGGCGGCCGCATCGCCGAACTGGGCGCGCGCGAATCCGAGCTCCTGCTCGCTGGTCTTGAGGGCGTCGTCCGTCGCGACGAGCGCGGACCCGGCGCGGCGCGCGAGGTCATCGGTGCTCTCGGCGGGGGCCGTCTTCGCGGTCGCGCGGCGGCGTCGGAGGAACAGCCACAGCAACCCGCCGCCCAGGGCCAGCACGAGGAACACCACGAGCGCGATCAGCGCGACGTCGGGTCCGCTGCCGGCCGGGGTGGGCGGCGTCGGCTTCGTGGCCTGGGCGGCCGCGGTGATCCCCGTCGCCGCCGCTTCTGCGGCCCCGGCGTAGTCCCCGGCTGAGAGGGCCGGTTGGATGCGCTCCTGCTCGATGGCGGTGAGCTGGTCCGCCGTAAGGGCTCCGGCATCCACGTTCCCGGAGAGGTAGTACGCCCGCCCCTGCACGGACACCGCCAACAGGTACTGGTGGGGGCCGAGGTTGTTGCGGTTCGCCGTCTCGTTCGCCCAGTCCGCCGCGGCCGTCGGTTCGGTGAAGTCGTCGACGAAGACGACCCACATGTCGAGCCCGGTCTGCTCCGCGAGGCGCAGCATCCGCGACTGCACCTCCGCCTCCTGCCCGTTCGTCAGCACGTCGGCCTGGTCGAGGACGTAGCTGGACCCGAGCGGAGGAGGCGGCACGGCCCACGCCGGTGCGGCCAGACCGAGGACGGACACCGCCGCGACCACCAGACCCGCAATGATCGACGCCGCCTTCGGCTTTCGCATGCATCCCCCTTCGGCGCTGAGGCCCCCACTCTATAAAGCCCCTCGGACACCCGGGAAGGCTCGGCGCGTCCGCCCTGAGCGCACGGGCGCGGCGCATAGGCTCGGGCGTTCGGAGGTACCCCCATGGACGATCGTTACGGCACCGACGTGCTCGCGCGCGGCTGGCGCGACGCCGGTCGGAAGAAGGCCGCCCAGGTCGCGGCATCCGTCGATCTCGTCGTCGAGGTCGCCGGCGACGGATTCTGCGGAGCGGTGACCCGTCTCGAAGGCATGCACGTCGAGCTGGAGGACCGCCTCGGCAAGCGTCGGCTCTTCCCGCTGGGCGGCGGGTTCCTCGTCGACGGCGAGCCCGTCGTGCTCGTCGCGCCCGCGGCGGCGCCGAAGGGACGCACACGGACGGCCTCCGGGTCGTTCGCCGCCTCGGACCAGCGCGCCCGCACGGCACGCGCGAGCCGGATCTTCGTCGAGGGCAAGCACGACGCGGAGCTCGTCGAGAAGGTGTGGGGCGCGGACCTCCGCGCCGAGGGGGTGGTCGTCGAGTTCCTCGAGGGCGTCGACCTCCTCGAGCAGACCCTGGATGCCGAGCCCCCGACGGCCGAACGCCGGTACGGCGTGCTCGTGGACCACCTCGTGCCGAACTCGAAGGAGTCGCGCATCGCGGAGAAGATCGCGCGGGGCCGCCACGGCGCCCACGTGCGCATCGTCGGCCACCCGTTCGTGGACGTGTGGCAGTGCGTCACCCCCCGCGCGCTCGGGATCGCCGCGTGGCCCGAGGTGCCGCGCGACATCGAGTGGAAGGTCGGGGTCTGCCGCGCTCTCGGCTGGCCGGCTGAGGAGCAGGCCGACCTCGCCCGGGCGTGGCAGCACATCCTGTCGCGCGTGACGACCTTCCGCGACCTGGAGCCGGCTCTGCTCGGCCGGGTCGAGGAACTCATCGACTTCGTGACCGTCCCGTGAGCGGCCGGAAGCCGCGCGAGCAGTCGCGCGACGAGCAGGGCGGACCCGACGGGGCCTCGCCTACCCTGGATGCTATGGAGACGCCCGTGTACCGCGACCGTCCGGTGTCGTTCGTGCGCCGCAGCGGTCGGATGTCCGAGGCGCAGGATCGCGCGTGGGCCGAGCTCTCGCCGTTCTACCTCCTGCCGGTGGAACGGGATGCCGCGGCCACCAGTGTCCGGCCCGGCTCGGCCGTCGACCCCGCCGAGGTCTACGGGCGCCGGGCTCCGCTGATCGTCGAGATCGGCTCGGGCCAGGGCCACCAGATCGTCGCGGCCGCGTCGTCGCGGCCCGACGCGGATTTCCTCGCCGTGGAGGTGTTCTCGGCCGGTATCGCGCGCACGATGCTCGATGCCGACCGCGCGGGGCGCCCGCAACCTGCGGCTCGTCGAGGCCAACGCCCCCGAGGTGCTCGAGCACCTGCTCCCGGCGGCATCCGTCGACGAACTGTGGGTGTTCTTCCCCGATCCGTGGCACAAGAAGAAGCACACGAAGCGCCGCCTGGTCGCGCCCGAGTTCGCGCGCATCGCCGCGCAGGCGCTGCGGCCCGGCGGAACGCTGCGGCTCGCCACCGACTGGCAGGACTACGCCGATCAGATGCGCGCGGTCCTCGACGCCGCGCCCGACTTCGCGCGCGCGTTCGCGGGGGAGTGGGCCGACCGCTTCGACGGCCGCGTCCTGACCGCTTTCGAGCGCAAGGGGATCCGGGTCGGCCGCGACATCCGCGACCTCGCCTACACGCGCCTCGCGCCGTGACCGCGCACGCCGCCCCGCCCGAGCGCGTCCGCCGCACGTGGACGTCCGCGCTCGTGCCGACGGCGTTCGTGTGTCTCGCCGCTCCCGTGCTGTTCGTCGCCCAGATCGTGTGGCTCGGGTGGATCGTGCTGGCGGTGGCCGTGGCATCCGCGGTGCTCGTCGACCGACGCGCGGGGACGCCGATCGTGCCGGATCGGGATGCCACGCCCCGGCCGAGCGTCGCGCGCGACGTGTTCCTGGTCGCGCTGGGCCAGTTCGTGGTGAGCCTCATCCCGCTGAAGGCCGAACTCGACGACGCCGCGTTCGTGCGGTTCACCCTCGGCCTCGGCGGCGCGGTCGTGCTGCCCTACGTGATCTCGCGGTTCGTGTTCCGCGACCGCGCGATCGGCTTTCCCTGGCGCGGCGGAGGCCGCTGGACGTGGTGGCAGTGGGCGTGGCTGGGAGGAGTGCTGGTCCTCGGCTGGCTGATCCTGCCGTTCTACTTCATCACCTCGGGCGTGTACACGAACTGGCCCGTGGTCGACACCCCGTCGCTCATCGGCCGGCTGTTCGTCGGCGTCGGCGCGGTCGGCATCTGGGACGAGCTCTTCTTCGTCTGCACCGTGTTCGTGCTGCTCCGCCGCCACCTTCCCGACCTCACCGCGAACGTTCTGCAGGCGGTCGTGTTCGTGTCGTTCCTGTGGGAGCTGGGCTACCAGGCGTGGGGGCCGGTGCTGACGATCCCGTTCGCCCTGGTCCAGGGTTTCCTCTTCCTGCGCACCCGCTCGCTCGGCTACATCGTCACGGTGCACCTGCTGTTCGACGCCGTGGTCTTCGGCGTCCTGGTGCACGCGCACAACCCCGGTTCCCCGTCGCCGTTCCTGCTCTGACGGCGCCCGCGCGAGGGTTCCCCCACCGATAAACGCGATCCCTGGCAGGAAACGGGTCGGGACGACGTTTCTCCCCGTGAATCGCGTTTATCGCGTGGGGGTGGGGGCAGCACGGGCGCCGCCACGGGGCCACTGACCAGGCCATTTCCTGAATGTCAACCGGGAAGACGGGTTGACGGCATCCGGTACGATTTGGGCCAATGCACTTGTCCGGGCCGGACACCGTCGTCAGTAGCCCACTTCTTCCTCCCTGTGTGAAAGGTTCCGAGTGAGCGCACCGCCGAGCGAGCTGGTCCCCACGGTCCGACCGGCCCCCACCGACGATCGCCTCGCGCCGCTGCGCGACCGCGGGCGGCGTCTCCTCGACTCGCGTTTCGCGCGCGCGCTGCGCCAGTACGGCGAAGACGTGCTGCGCGCTCCGCAGGGCGTGCAGCCCATCGAGCGCGGTTCCTTCACGCGTGTGCTGCTGCTGTGGGCCATCGCCCGTACGGTGAACTTCGGTCTCCTCTGGGGCTTCTACTCGATCGCCAAGGCCGCGCGCTGGGGCTTCGGTCCCGACGGCGAGCGTCTCGGCACGTTCTTCGACTACCTCACCGGGTGGGATGCCGATCGCTACGGCCAGATCGCGGCGCAGGGCTACCCCATGTCGCTGCCGATGAACGTCTCGGGCGACATCCTCCCGAACAACTGGGCGTTCCTCCCCGTCTTCCCCTACCTCGTGCGCTTCCTCTCCGGCGCGACGGGCCTCGGCTGGCAGCCGGTCGCGGTGCTGATCAGTCTCGCGGCGGGCCTCGGTGCCACGTGGGTGCTGTTCGTGCTGCTCCGCACCGTGACCAAGCCGCGCGCCGCCTGGTGGTCGGTGGTCTTCTTCTCCTTCGCCCCGATGTCGTTCCTGTTCGTCCTGGGCTACAGCGAGGGTCTGTTCATGCTGCTGGTCTTCAGCGGCATGCTCCTCGCAATCAAGCGCAAGTACCTGTGGATCCTGCCGCTCGGACTGATCGCCGCGTACACGCGCCCCGGCGTCCTCGCGCTCGGGCTTGCGCTCGGCATCCTGTTCCTCGTGCGGTTCTTCCGCCGCCGCGTCGACCCGTTCCCCGTGCGCGAGTGGGCGTCCCTGATGGCCGCGGGCCTGACGATCGCGGTCGCGGGTCTGTCGTGGAGCCACATCGCCCAGGAAGTCACGGGCACGAAGAACGCCTACATCCGCACCGAGTTGGGCTGGTGGCTGGACTACGTCGGCAACGACGGCTTCGTCCCCTTCACCCCGTGGTTCCGTCAGGCGGGCACGCACCTCGGTGTCGTCGGCATCATCCTGGTGATCGCGCTTCTCGTCGCCTTCGTGGCGCTGATGTGGTCGCGTCCGGTTCGCCGCCTGGGGCTGATCGTGGTCTCGTACATCTTCAGCTACGGCGTGTACATCTTCGCGGTGTTCCTGCCGCAGCAGAGCACGTTCCGTCTGCTCATGCCGATGGCCCCGATCCTGGCCGACGACCGGTGGTCGTCCACGCCGCGGCGGCGGACGGCGATCCTGGTGGGATGCCTCGTCCTCCAGGCCGTGGCGATCCTCCTGCTCTGGACGCGCGGCAACCCCTGATCGCGCGGAAATGACGAGAGGGCGGGCGCTGATGCGCTCGCCCTCTCGCGTTCCGGCGCGTCAGTCCGGACGGCCGCCCGGGTCGATGGCATCCACCATGTCCTGTTCGGCGGCGTTGTCCGCCTCGGGTTCGGCGGTCCCGGTCGGACCGTCGACCGCGTCGGCGCCGGACGGGTCGGGCGAGGGCTCGGGCGGGAGGGGGACCGTCGGCTCGTCGGGAGTCGGTGCCAGCGGTTCGGCGGGGATGCCGGGCGACGGTTCGTCGGGGGTGACGGGGGCGTCGGGAGCGGTGGGCGGGTCCAGGGGTTCCGGGGTGGAGAGAGTCATGCCTCCAGCGTTCGCGGTGGACGAGCACTTCGCGAGGGCCTACCGATCGAGGGCCGGAGGGTGTAGCCGTGCCGTTAGGCTCGTCGCGGGGACAAACGCGAGGGAGTGCCGTGTCCACAGCTCACGAGGTGACGCGCCGCGCAGCCATCGACCAGTACCGCATCGTCGGTGCGCTCCCCGAACCCGATCTGCAGGGCCTCGTGGAGCTCGCGGCGACCGTGTGCGGAGTCTCCACCGCGGTCATCAACATCATCGACGACCGCGCGCAGCACCAGGTGGCGGCCGTCGGCGTGCAGGCGGCATCCTGCTCCATCGAGGACTCGATGTGCGCCGCGGTCCTCGTCGATCCGCGGCGCGTGGTCGTGCCCGATGCGCGCGAGGACGCGCGCTTCCGCGACAACGCCTTCGTCACGGGGGTCATCGCGTCGGTGCGGTTCTACGCCTCCAGCCCGCTCATCACGCCGTCGGGCGTCGCGATCGGTACGCTGTGCGTCTTCGACGACGAGGTCGGACAGCTCTCGGATGCCAGCGCTCGGGCCCTCGATCTCCTCGCGCACCAGGTGATCGACGTGCTCGAGCTGCGCCGGTTGACGCGCGATCTCGCGGAGTCGAACTCGCAGCTCGAGCAGTTCGCGGCGCAGGTGAGTCACGACCTCCGGAACCCCCTGACGGCCCTGTCGGGGTTCCTCGAGCTCGCCGCCGACAGCCCCGAAATGGTGGACGCCCCGCGGGCCGCGCGCTCCCTCGCCCGCGCCGAGTCCGCGGCCGCGCGCATGACGTCCATGGTCACCGACCTCCTCGACTTCGCCCGCGTGGGTGGCGCCCGCCCGCGCTTCACCCGCGTCGACGTCGGCGAGATCGTCGACGAGGTGCTCGAGGACCTGGACGGCGCCGTGGTGGGCGCCGGTGCGGAAGTGATCGTGGATGCCTCGATGTTCGTCCGCGCGGACGACACGCTGCTGCGCGTGCTGCTGCAGAACCTCATCGCCAATGCCGTGAAGTTCACGGTGGCTGCCGGGCGCACGCCACGGGTCTTCGTGACCGTCCAGGAGATGCCCGACGGGTGGCGCCTCCTCGTGGACGACAACGGCGACGCGGTCGACCCGGCGCTGCGCGACCGGATGTTCGAGCCGATGCAGCGCGGACACGACGCCGAGGTGCAGGGCATCGGGATCGGACTGGCCACCTGCCGGCGCATCGCGCAGGCGCACGGCGGTCACATCGGACTGGACGAGTCGCCCGCGGGCGGCACGCGGGCGTGGGTCGTGCTCCCCGCGGCCGTCTGAGCGCCTAACGGTCCGTGTGCGCCCGCGCAACCACCGTGCTCCGGTACGGCTCGCGCCCGTAACGTGGACGTCATCCGGTCGGGAGTCCGGGCCCCCGGCCGTGCCTCCCCGCCCGGCGACCCGGAGGTGTTCCCGATGGCGCGCAACGTCCGCCTGCTCCACTGCCCGCCCGAGGCCGTTTTCGACGTGCTCGCGAACGGCTGGCTCTACCCGCTGTGGGTGGTCGGGGCATCGCGCATGCGCGACGTGTCGGAGGAGTGGCCGCGCGAGGGCGCGGAGCTGCACCACTCCTTCGGCTCGTGGCCCGCGCTCGTCAACGACACGACGGTCCTGCGCGTGTGGGATCCGCCGCGCCGAGCGGTCCTCGAACCGCACGGGGGCCCGATCGGCATCGCGCGCGTGGCGATCGACGTCAAGCGCCGGGGCGACGGATGCGTCGTCCGACTCCAGGAGGAGCCCGTGACCGGCCCGACGAAGCTTCTTCCCGACGTCGTCTTCGACGCGATCACACGGTGGCGCAACGCCGAGACGCTGCACCGTCTCGCGTACCTCGCCGAGGGCGGGGCGCCCGGGACCACGGGTGGCGCGGCGGCGATCGGACAGGCCTCGACCGCGGAGAAGGAGCCGATCCAGCGATGAGCGAACGGTACGACGCGATCATCGTCGGCTCGGGGCCCAACGGCCTCGCGGCGGCGGTCACCCTCGCCCGCGCCGGGCTCTCCGTCGCGCTGTACGAGCGGCAGACGTCGCTCGGCGGCGCCGCCGCGACCGGGGAGCTCACGCTCCCGGGGTTTCGACACGATCTGGGGTCGGCGGTGCACCCTCTCGCGCTGGAGTCCTGGTTCTTCCGCGAATTCGGGCTCGACCGTCGCGTGCCGTTCGTCCTCCCGGAGGTGTCGTTCGCGCACCCGCTCGACGGGGGTCGGGCCGGGCTGGGGTACCGCGACCTCGAGCGCGCGGCGGAGGCCATCGGACGCGACGGGGCAGCCTACGCGCGGCTCATGAAGCCGCTCGTGTCCCACGTCCGCGGAGTCGCGGACTTCACCGGCAACGCCCTGCTCCGCATCCCCGGCGACCCGCTCGCGGCGTTCTACTTCGGCATCCGGTCCCTCGAACAGGGCGGGCCCTGGTGGAACGCGCGATTCCGGGAAGACGTCGCACCGTCGATGATCACGGGGATCTCGGCGCATTCGATCCTCGCGCAGCCCGGTCTCGCCGCGGCGGGAGCGGGTCTCGTGCTCGCGACCTACGCCCACGCGCGCGGCTGGCCGATCCCGGTCGGCGGCAGTCAGTCGATCGCCGACGCCATGATCGCCGACTTCCGCGCGCACGGGGGTGTCGTGCACACCGGCGTCGACGTCGCGGACCTCCGTCAACTCCCTCCGGCCCGTGCGGTGCTCCTGGACGTCACGCCGCGAACGCTCGTCGGACTGGTGGGAGATCGGATGCCGTGGGCCTACCGCCGCGCGATGGAACGCTTCCGCTACGGCGGCGGGGTGGCGAAGATCGACTTCGCGCTGTCCGCGCCGGTGCCGTGGGCCGATCCGGACGTCGCACGGTCGGGCACGGTGCACGTCGGCGGTACCCGCGCCGAGATCGCCGCCGCCGAGAACGCGGTGGTGCGGGGCGAGATCCCGGACGCTCCGTACGTGCTCGTCTCGCAGCCGTCGCTCTTCGACGCCACGCGCGCGCCCGAGGGGCGCCACGTGCTGTGGGCCTACACTCATGTTCCCACCGGGAGCACGGTGGACCGGGAAGAGGCCGTGATCGCGCAGATCGAACGGTTCGCCCCGGGATTCCGGGACACGATCCTCGCCACGTCGTCGCGGACGGCGACGGACATCGCGACGTGGAACACGAACTTCCCCGGGGGCGACATCTCGGCCGGGGCGCCGTCCCTCCTGCAGCTCGTCGGCCGCCCGGTCTACAGCCCCGACCCGTGGCGGACGCCGCTGCCCGGGATCTACCTGTGCTCGGCGTCGACGAGCCCCGGTCCGGGTGTGCACGGCCTCGCGGGGTGGCAGGCAGCGCTCAGCGCTCTGCGGCACGAGTTCGGGACGCGCCTGCGTCCGGATCTCAGCCCGCGCCCGGACCAGCTCGCGCCGGTCTGATCCGCGCCCGGCCGTGCGGCGCGCACGCGCACGCGCACGCGCACGGCCGAGCGGGCGCTCGGTCAGCCGATCTCGCCACCGGGCGACGCGTCGGTGTCGGCGGATTCGTCGGCGTCCTGCTGTGCTGCGGCGCCCTCGTCGGGCGACTCCGACCCCGCGCCGTTCGAGTCGGGGTCGGGAGCCGCGCCGTCGTCGGGACGGTCGGATGCGGTGTGGTCGGTCATGGGAATCCCTTCGTCGAGCGCCGATCGTGGCGACGCGGGCGACGGTTCCACAGCGTCCGAGCGCTGTCCAGGGGGTGGCGCGGTCAGATCGGGGCGACGCCGTAGCGTTCCGCGAACTCCGCGCGGGCGGCATCCTCGATGTCGTCGGCCTCGTCGCGGAGGTCGACGATCGGGGCGGCGCTCACAGGTACGGCGCGAGCGCGCCGGCGGTCAGGGCGAACGCGAGGGCAGCACTGCCGGCCGCGGTGGCCAGGACGACCGTCGCTCGTTCGGTCCGGCGACGCCGTTCGGCATCGGCCGGGTCCTCGGTCGAGCGGAGCGAGCCCTTGGCCTTCTCGAGAGTGTCGTAGCGGCCGATCGGAACGCCGTGCGCGTCCCGCGCGACGAAGCCTCCGGTCACGCTGTCGACACAGCCGTAGTACTCGCCGCCGCGGTGCGCCACCCAGAACCCGGAGTCGACCTTGGCCCACAGGACGCGCGGGACCGCGAGGGGGACGAGCGAGGCCGCCGTCGTCGAGATCGACATGTCACGCCGCCGATCGGAGAGACGTGCGACGGGGCGCCGGCGCGGAAGCGCGCGCGGGTGCGGTCGGGGACGGGATCTCGACGTCGAGCGCCACGATGAGGCCCGCGGAGGAGTTGGCCATGTCGGCCATGTCCTTCAACGTCGGGGAGTGGAGCTGCTCCGGCTCCGCGCTCTCGAAGACGAAGCGGAGGGCGATCGCGGGCTGCAGCCACAGGGTGGAACGACCGGGGGTGCCGTCGACGTGCGTCCAGCTGAGCGTGAAGCTCTCGCCGCGGCGGAGCTTGGTCGCGACGACCACCTTGATGTGCGCGAGGAGACGGTCCGAGATGCGGACAGGCTCCGGCGTGGTGCCGTAGTAGAGGTGACCCACGAGGAACTCCCTTCGTTGCTTTAGCTGTATGAAGAACATACTCGCTTAGTAACTAGTTTGTCGAACTATTTGTTTCGTTGTATGATCGGCAGATCGAGAGCAAGGGGCCACCACCATGACAGACATGCGTGCGGTGTCACCGAGCCTCGCTCCCGGCGAATCTCGCGACGCGAACACCTACTGGTACGGCGAAGAGCCGGCCGACCGGCGCGTTCGCAGCAAGGCCGTCCTCGAGGCCCTTCGCGTGTATCGGGCGGCCGAGCTCGCCATGCGTCGTCGTACGCGCGAGTCGATGTCGATGGGGGAGAACGAGCTTCTCGTCCTGCGCTACCTTCTGCGCGAGCCGAACCGACAGGTGCGCCCCGGTGAGCTCACGCGGTATCTGGGGCTGTCCACGGCATCCACGACCGCCATCCTCGATCGGCTGGAGCGCTCGGGTCACATCACGCGCGTAGCGAACCCCGACGACCGCCGCAGCATCTTCGTCCAGGCGACCGACCGTGCCCACGCGGAGGTCCGCCAGACCCTCGGCAACATGCACGACCGCATGCTCGCCGCCGTGATCGACATGTCGCCGGAAGAGTCCGACGTCGTCGTGAACTTCCTCCACCGGATGAGCGATGCGGTCGACGGCGTGGCCGTCGACGCCGGATCCCCCGCGTCGCCGTGATCTACGTGCTCGTCGGCGGCCCGCGCGACGGACAGCATGTGGATGACCTGCCGCGCGGCTATCGCCTGAGTCTCGACGAACCGGCTCCCGAACGGTTCGCCGAGTTCGAAACGGTGCGCGCCGTGTGGTTCGAATTGGACGCCCGCATGTTCCGGTCCGCGCAGCGGCGTGATTGACGCGCGCGTATCCCACCGTTCGAGCCCGCGCAAGCCGCCCCCTCGCGTCCCCTCGGACCGGCGACGCTGGAACCATGAGATGCGTGACGTATGCCGGGGAAACCGTGATCACCACCGATGACGTCGCGACGTCGCTCGTCGAATTGACCGCCGCGGTGGCGAAGGAGGGACAGGCGGAGGCCGTCAGCATCCCCATCGTCACCGAGGACAAGAAGGTCGCCCAGGCGGAACTCGTGATCGGCGTCGGCAACGACGTGCTCTCCGCGCCGGTGGAGTGGTCGGGCGAGGAGCCCGACTTCGCCAAGTCCGCCGAGGATCTTCGCAACCACCGTCTCTTCCCGCGTTCGTCGCTCCGCCTGGTGGAGCCGGAGTCCGACGATGAGGACGAGCCGGTCGACTGGGATTTCGACCAGCCGACTCAGGCCTGACCGGAGCGGCGGCCCTTTCGTAGAGTGGGGCCCATGGGCAAGCGAAGCGTGACGTGGCGTGTCGGAGGCATCCTGCTGGGGGTCTGCGGTCTCCTCACCCTCGGCGGAGCGCAGGTGATCGGTCCGGGGTACGCGATGCAGCTGGTGATCGACGTGTCGTGGGCACTGGGCATCCTGGTGTTCGCGTTCGGGTTCAGCCGCGCGGCGAGCGTCGTGGCTCGACGGCCGCTCGGGGTGTCCGCTCTCGTCGTCCTTGCGTTCGCTCCGCTCACCGTGAACCTCGCCTACAACGTGGCCTCGCCGCAGGTGGTGTCGGCGGACGACTCCACCGCGTGGACGGCCTTCGCCGTGTCGCTGAGCGCGTCGGTCGTGTCGATTGCGGCCGGTGTGATCGCCGCGACGCAGATCGCCCGGCTCGGGGCGGTTCCCGCGCGCTGGCGCTGGGCGCCGATGTGGGCGCTCGGGATCAGCGTCGGCTGCGCGCTGCTGATCCAGGGAGTGTTCACCGCACTGGGCGCGGCGGGTGCGGATCAGAGCGTGATGGTCGCCGCCGGCGCGATCGGGAGGATCGGCCTGCTCGCCCCCACGCTGGGCCTCGGCGTCGTCGCTCTCATCGCCGCCTCGACCGACCGTCCCGAGGCCGTGGAGGTCTTCCGCTCCTCCTGAGCCTCCCGTCGACCGGCCCCCGCCGCTCAGCGGGGTCGGATACACCCGAGGGTGGATGACGTCCGCCCGGCGTGAAAGGGACGATGAGTCGTCGGATCGATTCCCGCGATCGACGCTCACCCGATCGGAGCCCTCATGCCGCCGACCGCCGTCACGCCCGCCCCGCCCCGCGCCGCGGCAGCCACGCACCCACGGACGGACTCCGCGCCCGTCGCGTTGTCGTCCTCCCGGGAGCGGAGGTGGATGCCACGGGCCACCGTCGCCCTGGCGGCCGTCATTCTGCTGGTGAGTCTCGTGCAGTTCCGCGGCGCCGTGCTCGTCGGGGACGGGCCGTTCGATGTCCGCGAACTGGCGCGGAGCATCTTCACGGTCGACCGTCCCGCGTTCCTGCCGGTCGTGATGCTCGCGGTCCTCGTCGTCGGCGGTCTCGCGGAGCGCGTCATCGGACCGGGTCGCCTGCTCGTCGCCTACCTCGCCGGTGGCCTGACGACCTCAGTGGCGGGGTTGGTGATCGGCGCTGTGGAGAGCGCCTTCCTCCCCGGTCTGCCGCTGAACTCCGAGGTGTTCACGGGTGCTCCGCCGGTCGCCGCGCTGCTGGTCGTCGCGATGACCGCGAGCGGGTTCGTCGGTGCGCTGTGGCGACGCCGGGTGCGGTGGGCCAGCGCCGTGATCGCGGTGACGCTCTTCCTCTACTCGGCATCCGCCAGCGATCTCTACACGCTCATCGCGCTCCCGGTCGGTCTCGCGCTCGGCGTGGTCCTGGGCGGCCGGCCCGTCACGCTGCGGGTGCACCGCAGCTCCCACCACGAGACGCGTGTCCTGTTGGCGGCCCTCACCGCGGTGACGGCCGTTGGCCCGATGATCGCGACGATGTGGGGGAGCGGTGCGGGTCTGCTGTCGGTGTACGGATGGCTGTCGTACGACCCGCTCACCGTCGTGGACGGGCGTGTCTGCGTGGCCGGGTCGGAACTGCTCGCCTGTCCCGCCGGTGGCTGGACGACGGGTCCCCTGCAGGCGTCCGCGGGCTGGATCGCCGCCCTCCCGCTGGCGGTGCTGCTCGTGGCATCCTGGGGCATTCTGCGCGGGCGCCGCGGCGCGCTGGGCATCGCGATCGCGGTGAACCTGCTCGTGTTCGTGGGGATGATGTACGTCTTCGCCGTGACCGAGCCCGACACGCTCGCGACGCTCGCCGTCACCCGGGACGCGGATGCCGCGTCCGCGGTGTGGCAGATCCTGGTCGGGGTGGCGGTGAGCGCGCTCGTCCCGCTCGCCGTCGCCGTGACGCTCTTCGTGTTCCGGCGCGCCGCGCGGGTCGGATCCGCGCCCGGTGCGCGGTCCCTGTTCCTCGGGACCGTCGGTTTCGCGGGCGTCGGAGCCCTCGCGACGGCGTTCGTGGGGACGATGGCGTTCTCGCACCACTTCAGCCCCGAGCCGGGGCCCGCGGCGATCTTCCGCGCCACCGTGCTGAGGCTGCTCCCGCCCTCGCTCCTCCCCACCGAGTCGATCGCTTTCGTTCCGACGACGGGGTGGGCGCAGGCGCTCTGGTACCTTCCGTCGGCGATCTTCTGGACCGTGTGCGTCATCGCATCCATCCGATTCGTCCTGAGCCCGGGATCGGCCGCGCACTCCGGCGACCGCGCGCGGGCACGCGCCGTCCTCGGGCGCGGCGGCGGCGGAGCGCTGTCGTTCATGACGACCTGGACCGGCAACGCCTACTGGTTCGCGCCGGACGTCGACGCGGCGATCGCGTACCGCGTCCGCGGACGCATCGCGGTGACCCTGGGTGGCGCCTTCGGGCGCGACCGGTTCGATCCGAGCGTCGCGCGGGCATTCGTGGACTTCTGCGGTGAACGCGGCTGGACGCCGGTCTTCTACAGCGTCGACGACGCCGAGAACGCCGCGCTCGACGGACTCGGCTGGAGCAGCACGCAGGTCGCCGAGGAAGCGCGACTCGACCCCGCCACGTGGACGCCCGCCGGCAAGAAGCGGCAGGACGTGCGCACGGCGACCCACCGCGCCGCGCGAGAGGGCGTGCGCGCGGAGTGGACCACGTGGGCGGAGCTGTCGTTCCGTGATCGCGCGCAGATCCGTGAGATCTCGGAGGCGTGGGTCGCGGACAAGACCATTCCCGAGATGGAATTCACGCTCGGCGGCGTGGAGCAGATGACGGACCCCGCCGTTCGCCTGATGATCGCGCGCGACGTGCAGGGGCGGGTCGTGGCGGTGACGAGCTGGATCCCCGTGCACGCGGCGTCCGGGGTCCAGGGATACGCCCTGGACGTCATGCGCCGCCGCCACGACGCGATGAACGGCGTCATGGAGTTCGTCATCGGCACCGTCGTCGAGCGGCTCCGAGCGGAAGGCTGCACCGTCCTGAGCCTGTCGGGTTCGCCGCTCGCCTTCCATCGCGACGCATCGGAGGTCGAACCGGATGCCGTGGAGCGCTTCCTCGGTCAGCTGAGCGTGCTGCTGGAACCGGCGTACGGTTTCCGCTCGCTGGCGAACTTCAAGAAGAAGTTCCAGCCGGACTTCGCACCGATGTGGATGGTGTACCCCGACCCGGCGCAACTGCCCGCCATCGGACTGGCCCTCATGCGCTGCTACGCGCCGGGTCTGACGGTCGCACGTGCCGCGCGGATCGCGGCGGGTCTCCGCGCCTCGGCGCGGGAGAGGGCCGCAGCGTCCGCCTGATCAGATGCGCTCGGGGCGGTAGCGGTCGTCGCTGAAGGCGAGGATCAGGTAGCCGATGACCCAGAACACCACGAGCAGGAAGAACGAGAAGAACCCGCCGTGGCCGAAGGCGCGACCGACCCGGATCGACACGATGATGTGGAAGATCAGGCCGACGATCGGGATGAGGTACAGCAGCGTCATCCAGCCCGAGTAGCCCGCGACCTTGACGAGGAAGACGGTGTTCACGACCGGGATGATGGCGAGCCAGCCCGGGGCGGACGCGCGCGTTACGCTCGGCGCATGTCGTTAGCTCCCGCGCCCGCCGCAGGCCCCGGTTTCGCTGTCATCGACTTCGAGACGACGGGTCTGCTGCCGGAATATCACCACCGTGCCGTCGAGGTCGCCGTCGTGCACGTCGATCCGGATGGCATCGTCACCGGGCAGTGGGACACGCTCATCAACCCGCGCCGTGATCTCGGACCGCAGCGGATCCACGGCATCGCCGCGAAGGACATCCTCGGCGCGCCGATCTTCGAGGAGGTGGCGGCGCAGCTGATCGAGCTCCTCTCCGGTCGCGTCATCGTCGCTCATAACGCGTCGTTCGATCTGCGATTCCTGGATGCCGAACTGGACCGCCTCGACTACTGGCGCGGAGACCCGTGGGTGTCGGCGTGCACGATGCTGCTCGCCCGTCGGCATCTGGGCGGTGGTCTGAGCCTCGCGGACTGCTGCGACGCTTTCGGCATCCCCGTCGACGGGGCGCACCGCGCCTCGGTCGACGCGCTCGCGACAGCGCGTCTCCTGGAAGCCTTCCTCGCCAGTTCCCCCGGCTCGGAATGGTCGGAGATGCTCGCGGCTGCTCCGGTGCTCCCCGAACTGACGGCGCCACGCGCTCAGTGGCTCGCGCGAGGATCCACCGCGGCGACGGCGGTCAGTTTCCTCGAACGGATCGTCGTGCGGATCCCGGATGTCTCCGACACCGAAGAGCAGGCGCAGTACCTCGCACTCATCGACCGCTGCCTGATCGACAGATACCTGTCGGAGCACGAGAAGGCCGAGCTGGTGGCACTCGCCGACCGGACCGGCATCGGCCGGGACACCGCGCTTCGGCTGCACCGGGAATACTTCATCGCCCTCGGGCACGCGGCGTGGGCCGATGGCATCCTGACCGAGGACGAGGCGGGCGATCTCGAGCTGGTCGCCGCTCTCCTCGACATCCCGGACGCTCTCCGTGATGAGGTGCTGTCCACACCCGACGTGCGGCTGACCTCATCGCCCGCTGTCGTGCTGCAGGGATTCGCGCTCGCGCCCGGAGACGAGATCGTGCTCACCGGGGACATGTCCCGGGTGCGGTCGGAGTGGGAAGACGATCTCCGGGCTGCGGGATACGTGCCCAAGGCCGCCGTGACCAAACGCGTCGCCGTGGTCGTCGCGGCAGACCCCGATTCGCTGTCGGGCAAGGCGCGGAAGGCCCGGGATTACGGCATCCCCGTGGTCGGTGAAGCGTGGCTGCGCGACCTGCTGGGGCAGCCATGACCCGTGAGCGGAAGTTCGAATGGGGCGGGCTCAGCGCGGGGCGGGAGGATTTCGTCACGGCTGCCGAGGCGCTGGCCGCTCTCGAGGAACTCGTCGGGGAGTATCCCGACCTCCCGTCGGAGACGGGCCTGTCGGACGGCGACGCGTTCGTCCGCCTGTCGACGGGGGAGCGGTGGGCGATCGTCTCCACTCCCGGCACGCGGTGGTTCTCGGTGCGGGTGGACACCGGGCACCGCGCGCGGCTGGACGACGCGACCTCCACGCGCGGCGAAGCCTTCATGCTGCTGCGGACATATGTCGCGGTCGGGGTCGCCTACGTCCGGGGCGAAGCGCTGGCCGACGGTGGTCGGCTCACCGTCGCGACCCACGGTCGCACCGTCTCGCTCACACGACCTCTCGGTGCGCGGCTGCGCGGGTGGGTCGGTCGAGCGCGCTGACGCGGCGGTCGTCAAGCCTCTTCGCCGGGTCGCCTCGCGCTGCAAGGCT
Organism: Microbacterium sp. SLBN-111; assembly: GCF_049739645.1. NCBI lineage: Bacteria > Bacillati > Actinomycetota > Actinomycetes > Micrococcales > Microbacteriaceae > Microbacterium > Microbacterium sp. SLBN-111. Next base: position 174,676 of record NZ_JBMGQH010000001.1, on the reverse strand, counting down.
GGGGTCACGCAACGGAAGGGATGACCATGAGCGATCCGCAGGACAACGCCCCGGCTGACGACGCCGAGGACCTCGGCGACGACCAGACGGTGGCGCCCAGCCAGACGAACGACGTCGACGAGCAGTCCAAAGCGCCGTCCGGCGATGACCCGAACGCCGACCATCAGGCGACCGGCATCGGAGTCATCGGCGAGGAGTGACGCCGTTCCGCCTCGCTCCCCGCGGGGTCGGGAGCGGCGGTGCCGCGATGCTAACCTTGAGCGTCCGCCTCCGTAGCTCAGGGGATAGAGCGTTGGTTTCCGGTACCAAAGGTCGCAGGTTCGATTCCTGTCGGGGGCACCAGTAGGGACAAGGGGTCGCGGGTCGTTTAGACCTTGTGGCCCCTTTCTCGTTCGACCGCTGGCGAGCGTCGGCCGGGTCGCTCGAACCTCAGACGGCTCCCGCGCCGGTTATCGGCGGACGCCCGTGCGGGTCGCCCCTCCCGCGCCCGAGGAACGCGGTGGTGCTGACGACCCGAACGAGATGTGGCGTGCCCGAGGTCACTCCGGCGTCGACGTGGTGCGGAATGTGATGCTGCCGACGCGCTGCAGGACGCTCTCGGTGCGCTTGTGCTCGATGTCGGCCGCGGCGGCAGCCTTGTCGAACGCCGCCGACTCCACCTGCCGCACCCGGCGCGAGATTCCCGCGAGAAGATCGGCGAGCACGGTGGAGAGGCCGCCTTCCAGCTCTTCGAGGTTCGAGTTGCCGATCTCGAGGCGCCGATCCGAGACGCGGAGCGTCACGTCCGGATACCCGGCCGCGAGGAGGGCGTCGTGCGGTGCGGACGAGGCGAGCGCGTCGAGTTCGGCGGGAAGGGGACGGCGCGTGAAGACGGCGTCCACCTGATACCGCTCGGGAGCGGCGGGCGTGCCGAGGGTCGGTGGCAACGACCCCGTGAGGACGGAGCTGAGGCCCAGATCCGCACCCGGCGATGAACCGTCCGCGGGCGTGGGGTGGGCGGGGATGCTGTTCCGGCTCGGAGCCGGGGTGTCGACGGTCATGGGCACAGCAGACGCCCTCGCGGGGGCCGAGCGCACGACCATTGACAGACGGGGGCGACCGTGAGTGGCGGCCGGCGGCTCCGGGTGGTGATGGAGCTAGGAAGCGCGTCGGGCGACGCTACGACGTACCAGTCCGAAGATCAGCGTGCCGACGAACAGGACGATCCCGATGATCCCCAGCCAGAGCAATCCCTGGAACGTGAACCCCACGATCGAGAGCACCGCCCACGCAACGAGCAGAATGATGAGTACGGTCCACATGTTCGCGACTGTACGCCCGACCTGTCTCGTTCCCGGACCGGTGCGGTCCGCCCGTTCGTTTCTCGGCCTGGTGAGGCCCGTCCGTACGAAAAGCGACACCTTGCCGGCGCCGGACCGACGACCGCCCGGGCGCGGTTGTCAAGACCTACGGCCCACTCGCGGGGTGAGTGTCATTCTGAACTCACCCTCCCGAAAGGACCTGTCATGAGCATCGGAGCCGGAATCGCGCTGATCGTCATCGGCGCCATCCTCGCGTTCGCCGTGGACCTTCCCAACGACTTCGTCGACTTCACCACGATCGGCTACATCATGATCGGTGCCGGCGTGATCGTCTTCATCATCGGACTCGTGCTCCTCGTCCGCCGTCGGCAGATCGACACCGTGACCCGCACCGAAGGGGTGGGTGGCGCTCAGGTCACCCGGTCCACCACGCGCTCGTCGAACGACGACCTCGTTTGACCCCGTCGGGGGCTTCCCCGATCCCAGGACCCGTATGACCGACACCGACACGACTCAACCCGCCGACGCGCCCGTCGGCGACCTCTTCGACGGGCGGTACCGTCTCGGGCGGGTGCTCGGCACGGGCGGATACGCCCGGGTGTACGAGGCCGTGGACACGCAGCTCGGTCGCACGATCGCCCTGAAGATCATGACGGGCGATGGAGCCGACTCGTCGGACATGGCGCGTGTGCGCTCCGAGATCCGGTTGCTCGCCTCCCTCTCGCATCCCTCGCTCGTCACCCTGTACGACGCGAAACTGTCGAGCACGCCGACGTACCTCGCGATGGAACTTATCGCGGGGCCGACGCTCGGCGACGTGATCGAACGCGGGACCGTCGCCCCGGCCGATGCGGCAAGGTACGGCCGCGAGATCGCCGAGGCGCTGTCCGTCGTCCATGCGCGCGGCATCGTCCATCGCGACGTGAAGCCCTCCAACATCCTGCTGCGCCCGCCCGCGCACACGGGGGAGCGCACACGAGCGACCCTCGCGGACTTCGGCATCGCGGCACTCGTCGGCGCGACGCGCGTCACCCGCGCGGACACCGTCGTGGGGACCGCGGCGTACCTCAGCCCCGAGCAGGCCCGAGGGATGCCCGCCGCCCCGGCGAGCGACGTCTATGCGCTCGGCCTCGTCCTGCTCGAAGCGCTCACGGGTCGCCGCGCCTTCGGCGGTCGGACTCCGCACGAAGCGCTCGCCGCGCGACTCGTGTCGCCGCCCGAGATCCCCGATCACCTGCCCGGACCGTGGCGGACGCTTCTCGCACGCATGACCGCCATCGACCCGGCGGAGAGACCGGATGCCGCTTCCCTCGGCGCGGAGTTCCGTGCCCTGCCCGGCGAGCCGCTGCCCCCGACACCCCTCGGCGCCGCGGCGCTCGTCGACGGCCCGCCGTCCGAGGCCGTCACGCGTACGCGCGTGCTGGCCCCGGTGACCGATGCGCCGCGGCGGCCGAACCGCCGGACCGCCGTCATCGTGGCATCCATCCTCGCCCTGTTGATCGCCGCGGGCGGCGTCACCGCGGTCGTCGCGCTCAATGCCCCGGCGGCCGCGTCCGACCCGGGGTTGCCGTCGCTTCCCGCACCGCTCGACCAGCACGTCGACGACCTCTGGAAGGAGGTCGGGCCGTGAGGCGTCGGTGGATCGGCGCGCCCGCGGTGGCGCTCGCCGCGGTCCTCGCCCTCGCCGGCTGCACGCCGCCCGCGTCGGAGGCGACGGCGTGGCAGGGGACGGTGCGGACGCTCGCGAATCAAGCGTCCGGCGGTGACTATGCTTCCGCGTCGGCGACGCTCGACCAGATCGAGGCGGACGTCGTCGCCCAGCGCGACGCCGGGACGATCTCGGCCGACGAAGCCACCGCGATCCTGTCGCGCATCGCGACCGTGCGTGCCGATCTCGCATCGCTCGCGCCGAGCCCGAGCCCCGAGCCGACGGTCGCCGACACACCCGAGCCGACGCAGGACACCGTCGTCGACGACGGCCCGTCGCAGCCGGAACAGCCCCCGCAGAACGACGACAAGGGCCCCGGAAACCCGGGCAAGGGCGGCGGTGGCAAGGGCGGTAAGGGCGAGTCCACGGGCCCGGGCGGCCCGGGCAAGAAGGACGGATGAGCGAGGCGCGCCCCGGCCCCCTTCCGCCGTGCGAGGATGGCCCGGTGCCGCGCCGAGTGACCGCTGAACTCGACCTCGATCTGGGGTCGTCCGTCGACCTCATCTTCCAAATCACCGCTGCCCAGGGGGTGCCCCTGGCGAGCGAGCATCTGACGTTCTCCAGCGGCGACCGCGTGTACACCCCGACCGAGATCGTCGACCAGTCCGGCAGCCGTCTGCACCGTCTCTCGGGAGAGCAGGGCCCGCTCTCCGTGCGCTACGAGGCCGTCGTCGCCGGCGCCTCTCCGACGTTGCACACGAGCGACCTCGAGACGATCACCTACCTCCGCCCGAGCCGTTACTGCCAGTCGGACGAGGTGTTCGCGCAGGCCCGCCGCCAGTTCCGCGGTCTCACGGGGGCGGACCTCATCGCCGCGGTGTCGACGTTCGTGGCATCCAGCGTCACGTACACCCCGGGGCTGAGCCTCGGCACGGACAGCGCCGTCACGACCCTCATGACCGGTCAGGGCGTGTGCCGCGACTACGCGCACGTCGTGATCGCGCTGCTGCGCGCCATGGACATGCCCGCGCGCTACGCCGCGTGCTTCGCGCCCGGGCTCGAGCCCATGGACTTCCACGCCGTCGCCGAGGCGTACCTCGACGGCGCCTGGTACGTCATCGACGCGACGCGGCTGTCCGACCGTCGCTCGCTCGTGCGCATCGCCACGGGCCGCGACGCCGCCGACTGCGCCTTCCTCAGCTACCACGGCGGGTACGTGGGCCTCGAGCGGATGTACGTCGACGCGGTCCTGGAGGACGAGACCCCGGATGCCATGTCCCCCGACGACCACGAATCCCTGGTGCAGATCGGCTGAGCGCCGCCTGGTCGAAGATCACCCGTTCGAGCCGCGAACTCGTAGCGTACTTCCAGTACGCTAGAGCCACGGCGGGCCTTAGCCCTCGGAGCCTGGCAGTCTTCCGGACGGTATGACGAGCCAGGCTCACGTGTTCAACAGGTGGGTCGCTCTGTGTTGGACGAGCGGCTCCACACGCCGCACCCATTCGCCTCCGCGTGAGTAGCACCAGGCGACCGCATCGCTCACCCACAGGAGTGGGTGTTCGTGAGGCGCGGCATGCTCGAACGGCACGGAGGCATCTAGGCGACGCAGGCTCTCGCTGATGATCCGGCGGTCGGCTCGTTCGACGGATTCGTCGCGTTCAACGATGAGACGTGTCGCTCCCGCCTGTGCCGCGCTTTCGACCAGGGCGCTCAAGGTCAACGGACGCGCAGCCTTGTCGGGGAGGCCCTGCGCGATCCACACCGCGCAGCGCACATCGAGCCGTGCCATGCACGACAAGAGGTGGCGTCGCCGGGAGTCGCTCTCGTTGGTGAAATGGATGCGACGCTGTCCAGGTTTGACGAGTGTCCGAATCGCGCGTTCGCACACGGGCACGTGCGCCGCCGATGCCCCGGTTCCGACGATGAAGTACCCGCGAGCTTTCGATTCGTCGACGTAGATGCGGTCGCCGGCGCGGAATGTCATCGGGTCACCGTAGAGCAGCCGGCGCAGACGTCGGCGCTCCCCGTCTGAAGGGCCGCGGGGCTGACTGTCGTCCACGAATCCCTGGTGCAGATCGGCTGAGCCGGGGGCCGCGAGCGCCTCGCCTAGAATTGCAGGGTTATGGATCCCGCAGCCCTCTCCGCCGCCCTGCTCGCCGTCATCGCCCCGCTCGCCGAGGCGCGACGCGAAGGGTCGTCCGCCGGGCTCACCGCCGCCGACCTGCCGCTCGAGCGGCCGAAGAACCGCGACCACGGCGACTGGGCATCCAACGCGGCGCTGAAGCTGTCGAAGATCGTGGGGGCGAACCCGCGCGAGTTCGCGGCCGACATCGCCGCGGGCCTCGAGAACGTCGACGGCATAGCGAGCGTCGAGGTGGCCGGCCCCGGGTTCATCAACATCCGACTGGATGCCGCTGCCGCCGGCGCCCTGGCGAAGACGATCGTCGAGCAGGGTGCGGCGTTCGGGACGAACGATTCCCAGCGCGGCAACACCATCAACCTCGAGTTCGTGAGCGCGAACCCCACGGGTCCGCTCCACATCGGCCACACCCGCTGGGCGGCGCTCGGTGACGCGATCGCCCGCGTGCTGCTCGCGAGCGGCGCCACGCTGGTCCGAGAGTTCTACATCAACGACGCCGGCGCGCAGATGGAGCGCTTCGGCCGCTCGGTCGTCGCCGCGCTCCACGGCGAGCCCACCCCCGACGACGGTTACGGCGGCGCGTACATCGCCGACCTCGCCGACCGGGTGGCGGCCGCGCGCGCCGACATCCGCGAACTCGACCGTGCCGAGCAGATCACGGTCGCGACCGAACTCGCCTACGGGTTCCAGCTGGGCGAGATCCAGGCCTCGCTCGAGCGGTTCAACGTCCACTTCGACGTGTGGTTCTCCGAGCGCACGCTCCACGCGCACGTCGACGGCCAGCCGAGCCTCGTCGACGAAGCCGTCGACCGCTTGCGCGAGCAGGGCCACGTCTTCGACGACGAGGGTGCGGTCTGGGTGCGCACCACCGACTTCGGCGACGACAAGGACCGGGTCATCCGCCGCTCGAACGGCGAGTACACCTACTTCGCCGCGGATGCCGCGTACTACCTCAACAAGGGCGACCGCGGGTTCGCGCACAAGATCTACCTCCTCGGCGCCGACCACCACGGATACGTGCACCGTCTGAAGGCGCTCGCCGGTGCCGCCGGCGACGACCCCGAGAAGGACATCGAGGTGCTCATCGGTCAGCTCGTGTCGATCAACGGCGCGAAGCTCTCCAAGCGGGCCGGCAACATCATCGAGCTCGACGACCTGCAGGAATGGCTCGGCACCGATGCGCTCCGCTACTCGCTCGCGCGGTACCCCGCGGACTCGCCGCTGACGCTCGACCCCGAGATCCTGCAGAAGCGCACGAACGACAACCCCGTGTTCTACGTGCAGTACGCCCACGCGCGCACCCACAACGTCGCCCGTAACGCCGCCGATTCGGGCGTCGACCGGTCGGAGTTCGCCCCCGAGCTGCTCGACCACGAGACGGAGTCCGCGCTGCTCGGCGCGCTGCAGGAGTACCCGCGGGTCGTCGCCTACGCCGCGGAGGTGCGCGAGCCCCACCGCGTCGCCCGCTACCTCGAAGAGCTCGCGGGTCTGTACCACCGCTGGTACGACAACTGCCGTGTCATCCCGCTCGGCGACGCCCCGGTCGAGCCCGTGCACCGCACGCGGCTCTGGCTCAACGACGCGACCGGTCAGGTGCTGCGCAACGGCCTCGCGCTGCTCGGCGTGAGCGCTCCGGAGCGCATGTAGCCATGACGGATGCCACGCGTCCCCGCCGTCGGACCGGACGCACGGTCGCGATCATCGCGATCATCGTCGTCCTGATCGCGGGGCTGCTCGTGGCGGCCGAGGCGATCGCCCGTTCCGCCGTGGGGAACACCGTGCGATCGCTCGTCGTGAAGCAGGTGGGGCTTCCCGCCGATCAGCAGGTCGACGTCCAGGTCCCGGGTCTCGTGCTGCCTCAGCTCCTGACGGGGCGCCTCGACCAGGTGGCGGTGTCGGCGCCCGACGTCTCGCTCGGGCCGCTGACGGGCGACGTCCGCGTCGACCTCCAGGGCGTTCCGGTGGCAGGCAACGCGCCGGCGGCCGGGGGATCGGCCTCCGTGCGCCTCGACCCCGACCAGCTGCGCGCGCTGTTGTCGCAGATCCCGAACTTCCCGTCCGACACCGTGGGCACGGCCGCCCCCGACCTGACGCTGTCGACGCAGTTCTCGGTGTTCGGCATCCCGATCCCGGTGGGGATCTCCGTCACGCCCGGCGCGGCCGACGGCGACCTCACGCTCACCCCGACGTCGTTCGAGCTGGGCGGGAACCGCGTGGATGCCGACACCCTCCGCGGTCAGCTCGGAGGTGCGGCCGACGCAGCACTGCAGACGTGGAACCTCTGCATCGCCGACCGGCTGCCGGCCGGTCTCACCCTGAGCGCGGTGAGCGTCCAGGGACAGGACGTGGTGGCGACGCTCGACATCGATGGGCGCATCCTCAGCGACCCCGCGCTGCAGCAGAACGGCACCTGCGGCTGACGCGATCAGTCGGCCACCCGGAGCAGTCCCGCCTCGACGAGTGACGCGAGGGCGGTGTCGGTCACCCCACCCGGATCCGGGCAGTCGAACCGCGCGTCCACCTCGGCCACCAGGGCGTCGCGGGGGACGCCGTCGGCGGCCTCCCACAGCGTGGGCGCAACGCCGGCGAGCACGCGCAGCATGCCGCTGCCGTCCGCGTTCGCGGTGAGCACCGCGAGCGTGCCGTCGGGGAGCGGCGACCAGTCCACGGCCTCCGTGCGTTCGTAGTGGGGCCCCGCGGTGTCCATCGGTGCGCGCCGGGTCGCTGCGGGCGACACGACCGAGGGAACCGCCGCGGGCGCCCCGGCGTCGAGCAGTCCGCGCACGAGGGTCGCGAGATCCTTGGCCTCGGCGTACTCCGCGCGCACGACACCGCCTGTCTGCCCGATGAGGCCCGCCATCGTACGCACCGCGCCGGGGAGCTGCGCGAGGGCGCTGGACTGCCCGGCCAGCTCCGCGATCGCCTCCGAGATCGGCACCGGCAGCAGGCGTGCGGGCGTCGGTTCCGTGCGCCGATCGAGCAGAACGATGCGCGCGAGCCGAAGGGGTGCCGTCGGCAGGGCGCCCAGGCCGAGATCGACGGGGGAGTGCTGCACCTTGTGCGCGACGCCGTCGGTGATGACCGACAGCGGCTTCCGGTAGGGCAGCACCGCACCGGTGGCATCCAGGGCGATCGTCTCGTCCGAGACGTATCCGGCTCGGGTGGCGAGGAGGCGGATCGCGGTCGTCTTCCCGGCACCCGACGGGCCGACGAGCACGACGACCGCCCCGTCGTGCCCCGCGACCCCGGCAGCGTGCAGCATCCACAACTGGCCGCGGCGTTCGTGGATCGCGCTGAGGGTGACGGCGCTCGAGAGGGCGGCGAGCATCGGTCCGGGACCGAGGGATGCCGTGGGCGTCACGGTCGCGTGCGGCTCGGCGTCGCCGTGGGCGAGCGCCCCCGTCCAGGCTGCACGCACCGCGATCCGGTCCGCGTCGTCGAGATCCCCGAGGTCGATGCCGATGCGGACGCCGAGAGCGTCGACGACGAGGACGGGGGAAGGGGAGGGGCTCGGCACCGGTTCACGGTAGGGGCCGTGGGGTGTGGCATCCGTTCTCCCGGTGACCGCGAGCGGGAAAGGGCGCGCGCGGTTCACCCCAGGCCTCACCAGGTGACACGTCCCGCCGATCCCGGCGGGCCCGGGCGTGGGACGGGGGCGGCATATGCCGTGCCCTAGACTGCAAGGACTGCCTGTCGCGTGACGCCCCGCGACGGCAGGAGCCGTGATCCGCGGCCGTCGCGTCGCCGCAAAACCCGATTGGTTCCTCCGTGTCCGCCTCGCACTCCGCGCTCGTGCCCGAGTGGCTCACCGCCCCGGCCGAAGCGAACGAGCTCGTCGCCTCCGTCTGGCCGTCCTCCGCGCACCGCGTCGACGACGGCTCCGTCGAGATCGCCGGGGTGTCCGTGTTCGACCTCCGCGACCGCTTCGGCACCCCGCTCTACGTGCTCGACGAGGACGAGGTCCGCGCCCACGCGCGCCGCGCGCGCGACGCCTTCGGAGCCGCGGCCGAGCGTCATGGCATCCGGTCCCGCGTGTACTACGCGGGCAAGGCGTTCCTCTCCGCCGAGGTCGTGCGCTGGGGTGACCGAAGAGGGTCTCGCCGTCGACGTGTGCACGCGCGGCGAGCTCGAGGTCGCCCTCGCAGGCGGTGCCGACCCCGCCCGCCTCGGCTTCCACGGCAACAACAAGAGCGTCGCGGAGCTCGAGCGGGCCGTCGAGGTCGGCATCGGTTCGGTCGTGGTCGACAGCCCCATCGAGATCGAGCGCCTCGCCGCGATCGCGGATCGCCGCGGCGCCGTGCAGTCGGTCCTCGTGCGTGTGCGCACCGGCGTCCACGCCGAGACGCACGCATTCCTCGCGACCGCCCACGAAGACCAGAAGTTCGGCTTCTCCCTCGAGGGGGCCGCCGACGCGGTCGCGCGCATCCGCGAGCTGCCGAGCCTGCGCTTCGTCGGGCTCCACGCCCACATCGGCTCGCAGATCTTCGACTCCGCGGGCTTCCGCGAGTCCGCGGCGCGCCTCGTCGACCTCCACGCCGACCTGCTCGCGGGCGGCGACATCCCGCTCCTCAACGTCGGCGGTGGCTTCGGCATCTCGTACACCTCGGTCGACGACCCGCGCCCCATCGAGGAGATCGCCGACGGCATCGTCGACGCGATCGCCGACGAGTGCGAGGTGCGCGGCATCCCGATGCCCGACGTCGCGTGCGAGCCCGGCCGCGTCATCGTGGGGCAGGCCGGAGTGACCCTCTACGAGGTCGGGACCGTGAAGAAGGTCACGATCGGCGAGGAGCGCGAGCGCACCTACGTCAGCGTCGACGGCGGCATGAGCGACAACGCGCGCCCGGCCCTGTACGGCGCCGACTTCTCCGCCCGGATCGTCTCGCGCACGAGTCCCGCCGCCCCGGCGCTGTCGAGGGTCGTCGGTCACCACTGCGAGTCCGGAGACATCGTGGTGGATGCCGAGTACCTCCCCGCCGACATCACTCCGGGCGACCTCCTCGCGGTGCCCGCCACGGGCGCCTACTGCTTCTCGCTCGCGAGCAACTACAACTACACCCCGCGTCCCCCCGTCGTCGCCGTGCGCGACGGCGAAGCGCGTGTGATCGTCCGCGGCGAGACCGTCGAGGACCTGCTCTCCCGCGACGTCGGTGTCGCGGCATCCGCTTCCCCCACCCCACCCCACGGAGACACCGAATGACCGACTACCGCACGCTGCGCGTCGCCCTGCTGGGCGCCGGTGCCGTCGGCTCGCAGGTCGCCGACCTGCTGCTCAAGCACCGCGCCGAACTGGCCGACCGTGCCGGCGCGAACCTCGAACTCGCGGGCATCGCCGTCCGCAACGTCGACGGGAAGCGCGACGCCGAGCTGCCCCGCGAGCTGTTCACCACCGACGCCGAGACGCTCATCAACGGCTCCGACATCGTCATCGAGCTCATGGGCGGCATCGAACCCGCGCGCACCCAGGTGCTGCAGGCGATCAACTCCGGCGCCGACGTCGTCACCGCCAACAAGGCGCTGCTCGCCACGCACGGGTCCGAGATCTTCGAAGCCGCCGACCAGGTCGGCGCCGAGGTCTACTACGAGGCCGCCGCGGCCGGCGCGATCCCGATCATCCGGCCGCTGCGCGACTCGCTCGCGGGCGACCGCGTCGTGCGCATCATGGGCATCGTCAACGGCACGACGAACTACATCCTCGACCGCATGGACACCGAGGGCGCCGACTTCGGCGACGTCCTCGCACAGGCACAGGCGCTCGGCTATGCCGAAGCCGACCCCACGGCCGACGTCGAGGGGTACGACGCCGCGCAGAAGGCGGCGATCCTCGCGAGCCTCGCGTTCCACACGACCGTTCCGCTGGATGCCGTCCACCGCGAGGGCATCACGCAGATCGATGCCGCGATCATCGAGTCCGCGCGGCACGCCGGATACGTCGTCAAGCTCCTCGCCGTGTGCGAGCGGCTCCCTGCCGCCGACGGCGAGGCGAGCGAGTCCATCTCGGTGCGCGTGTACCCCGCGCTCGTCGAGCGCACGCACCCGCTCGCGAGCGTCCACGGCGCGAACAACGCCGTCTTCGTGCAGGCCGAGGCCGCCGGCGACCTGATGTTCTACGGCGCCGGCGCGGGCGGCGTGCAGACCGCGTCCGCCGTGCTCGGCGACGTCGTGTCGGCCGCGCGCCGCCACATCGCCGGGGGCGTGGGCGTCGGCGAGTCCACACGCGCGAACCTCCCCACCGTGCCGATCGGACGCGTCATCACGCGCTACCAGATCACGCTCGAGGTCGACGACCAGCCCGGCGTGCTCGCCACGGTCGCCGGCATCCTGAGCGAGGGCCGCGTCTCGATCGCGACCGTCGAGCAGACCACCATCGAACCGGATGCCGAGAACCCCGCCGGGAGCGGATCGGCGCGTCTGGTCATCGGAACACACCAGGCCCGTGAGCAAGACCTGAGCGAGACCGTCGAGCGTCTCGCCGCGAGCGGCGTCGTCGAGCGCGTGGTCTCCGTACTGCGCGTGGAAGGGAACTGACATGGCACACGTCTGGCGCGGAGTCCTCCGCGAGTACGCCGATCGTCTGGGCGTCACCGACGCCTCCACCGTCGTGACGCTGGGGGAGGGCGGCACGCCGCTCATCCCCGCCCCGGCGCTTTCGCGGCGCACGGGCGCCGACGTCTACGTCAAGTTCGAGGGCATGAACCCGACGGGCTCGTTCAAGGACCGCGGCATGACGGTGGCGCTCTCGCGCGCCGTCGAGCACGGCGCCAAGGCGGTCATCTGCGCGTCGACCGGCAACACCTCGGCCTCGGCCGCCGCCTACGCGGCGCACGCCGGGATCACCGCCGCGGTCCTCGTGCCCGAGGGCAAGATCGCGATGGGCAAGCTGAGCCAGGCCGTCGCGCACAACGGCCGTCTGATCCAGATCCGCGGCAACTTCGACGACTGCCTCGAGATCGCGCGCGAGCTCGCCGACCACTACCCCGTGCACCTGGTCAACTCTGTCAACCCCGATCGCATCGAGGGCCAGAAGACGGCGGCCTACGAGGTCGTCGAGCAGCTGGGCGACGCCCCCGACTTCCACTTCATCCCCGTGGGCAACGCCGGCAACTACACCGCGTACTCGCGCGGATACCGCGAAGAGGCCGCACGCGGCGTCGCGACGCGCGTGCCGCGCATGTTCGGCTTCCAGGCGGCCGGGTCGGCCCCGCTCGTGACCGGCGCGGTCGTGAAGAACCCCGAGACGATCGCGAGCGCGATCCGCATCGGCAACCCCGCGTCGTGGGACCTCGCGCTGGAAGCGCGGGAGGCCACCGACGGCTGGTTCGGCGCGATCGACGACGAGCGCATCCTGGCCGCGCAGAAGATCCTCGCGGGCGAGGTCGGCGTGTTCGTCGAGCCCGCCTCGGCCATCAGTGTCGCGGGGCTCCTCGAGCAGGCGGAGGCGGGAGTCGTCCGCGCCGGGGCGAAGGTCGTGCTGACCGTCACCGGTCACGGCCTGAAGGACCCGCAGTGGGCGCTGCGCAAGGCCGACGGCACCCAGGTCGAGCCGACCGTGGTCGACGCGACCACCTCCGAGGTCGCCTCGGTCCTCGACCTGAAGCCGGTGGCCGAGTGACCGCAGCCCTCGGGCGTCGCGTCGCGGTCCGTGTGCCGGCGACCAGCGCCAACCTCGGTCCGGGGTTCGACACCCTCGGGCTCGCGCTCAGCGTGTACGACGAGCTGACGGTCGAAGCCCTCGAGCCCGGTCGCCTCGAGATCGAGGTGAGCGGCGAGGGCACGGCCGACGTGCCGCGCGACGCGTCGCACCTCGTGGTGCGCGCGATCGCGCACACGTACGCCTCGGTCGGTCGTGAGATGCCCGGCCTGCGCCTGGTGGCGCACAACGTCATCCCGCACGGGCGGGGGATGGGTTCCTCGGGTGCGGCGGTGGTGTCCGGCATCCTGGCGGCGAAGGGCCTGCTCGAGGGCGAGGTCGCATTCAGCGACGTCGACCTGCTGCGTCTCGCGACCGAGATGGAAGGGCACCCCGACAACGTCGCCCCCGGCCTGTTCGGCGGCCTGACGATCGCGTGGATGGATGCCACCGGCCCCCAGCACAAGCAGCTCATCGTGCACCGCGGTGTGTCGCCGCTCGTTCTCGTCCCGAGCTTCACGATGTCGACCGCCGTCGCCCGGAGCCTGCAGCCGCTGCAGGTGCCGCGTGAGGACGCGGTGTTCAACGTCTCGCGCTCCGCGCTCCTCATCGCGGCGATGACCCAGAGCCCCGAGCTGCTGATGGCCGCGACCGAGGACAAGCTGCACCAGAACTACCGCGCGCAGGCGATGCCCGAGACCGACCGCCTCGTGCGGGCGCTGCGCGCCGAGGGCTATGCGGCGGTCGTGTCGGGTGCGGGACCGAGCGTCCTGGTGCTCGCGGACGGTCCGGGCCAGCGCGTGGCGGCCGCAGACCTTACCGCATCCGTCGTCGACACCCCGTGGCAGGCGCTCATGCTCGCCGTCGACGTCAAGGGTGGTACAGTGAAGCCCGCAGAGGGTTCCGCTTAGCACGCGAATCTGAGCCTCTGCACCACCTGCGAAATCCGCAACAAATCGCGAACCCGGTCTCGGCTGCAGTCTCCCGAACCGCTGGTGTGATCTTCGTCTGCGCTCTGCAGCGATACCCGTGATTTGACCATGTTTCATTTCTGAGGAGCACTCGTGGAGTCCATCTCCGAGACCCAGCCCGTTGACGCGCCCGAGGGCGCTGACATGCCCACCGAGGAGCAGTCCGCCGCTCCCGCCGACGACACGCTGTTCGACACACCCGTCGACGCGGAGGGCGAGGACGCCCCCGCCGCGGAGGAGCCCGCCGTCGACGAGACCCCGGATGCCGAGGCGCCCACCGCCGAGGACGCGCCGGCCGAGGACGCCGCGCCCGCCGAGGCCGCTGCGCCCGCTGAGGACGCGCCCGCTGAGGGCACCACGCCTGCGGTCGAGCCCGCCGCGGAGGAGGCCGTCGCCGCTCCGGCCGAGCAGACCGCTGACGCCGAGGCGCCCGCGGACGCGCCCGCCGTGGAGCCCGCCGCCGAGGAGGCCGCTGCCGCCCCGACCGAGGCGCCCGCTGACGAAGAGGCCCCCGCCAAGCCCGCTCGCGCTCCCCGCAAGCGTGCGCCGCGCCGTGCGAAGAGCGCACCCGCCGACGAGACGCCCGCCGACGTCGTGGTCACCGAGGCAGAGGTGCCCGTCGCCGCTGACGCCCCGGCCACCGAGGCTCCGGCCACCGAGGCTCCGGCCGAGGCGCCCGCCGCCGACGCGCCGGCCGAGGCCGCGTCCGAGCAGGTCTCCGAAGCCGGCGACGCCCCCGAGACCGACGCCGCCCCCGAGGCCGTGGCATCCCCCTCCGAGGGCGAGAGCACCGAGGAGTCCGCCGAGACCCCGTCGCGCAGCCGCAGCCGCAGCCGGTCACGCAGCCGCAACCGCAACCGCGCCGACAACGCTGAGACCGCGACCGCCGCGGCGCCCGCCGCCGAGTCCGACGAGGCCGAGGCTCCCGCGCAGAACGGGCAGCAGGCCCAGCAGCAGAACCAGGCGAACAGCCGTAACCGCCAGCGCAACAAGCGTCGCGGCGGGCAGGCGACGACCGGCGACGAGTTCGAGAGCGAGATCGGCGAGGACGACGTCCTCATCCCGATCGCGGGTGTCCTCGACGTGCTCGACAACTACGCGTTCGTGCGCACCACCGGTTACCTGCCCGGCCCGAGCGACGTCTACGTCTCGCTCGGCCAGGTCAAGAAGTACAACCTGCGCAAGGGCGACGCGGTCGTCGGCTCCATCAAGCAGCCGCGCGAGGGCGAGCAGTCCAGCCGCCAGAAGTACAACGCGCTGGTCAAGGTCGACTCGATCAACGGCCTGTCGGTCGAGGATGCCGCCGCCCGTGTCGAGTTCGGCAAGCTGACGCCGCTGTACCCGCAGGAGCGCCTCCGCATGGAGACCGCCCCCGAGAAGCTCACGCAGCGCCTCATCGACCTGGTGGCCCCGGTCGGCAAGGGTCAGCGCGGTCTCATCGTCGCGCCCCCGAAGGCGGGCAAGACGATCGTGCTCCAGCAGATCGCCAACGCCATCGCGCACAACAACCCCGAGGTCCACCTCATGGTCGTGCTCGTCGACGAGCGCCCCGAAGAGGTCACCGACATGCAGCGGACGGTCAAGGGCGAGGTCATCGCCTCGACGTTCGACCGCCCCGCGGAGGACCACACGACGGTCGCCGAGCTCGCCATCGAGCGCGCGAAGCGCCTCGTCGAGCTCGGCCGCGACGTCGTCGTGCTGCTCGACTCGATCACGCGCCTCGGCCGCGCCTACAACCTGTCGGCGCCGACGTCGGGTCGCGTGCTCACCGGCGGTGTGGACGCCTCGGCGCTGTACCCGCCCAAGCGCTTCTTCGGCGCGGCGCGCAACATCGAGAACGGCGGCTCGCTCACGATCCTCGCCACGGCGCTGGTGGAGACCGGCTCCAAGATGGACGACGTGATCTTCGAGGAGTTCAAGGGCACCGGCAACAGCGAACTGCGTCTGAACCGTCAGCTCGCCGACAAGCGCATCTTCCCGGCGGTCGACGTCAACGCGTCGTCCACGCGCCGCGAAGAGATGCTGCTGTCGCCGGACGAGGTGAAGATCACCTGGAAGCTGCGTCGCGCGCTCGCGGGTCTCGACCCGCAGCAGGCCCTCGAGGTCGTGCTCGGCAAGCTCAAGGAGACGCAGTCCAACGTCGAGTTCCTCGTCCAGATGCAGAAGTCGATCCCGACTCCCGCGCGCGGAGACAACGGGCACGACAACGGCATCCGCTGAGCCGTGTCGGATTCCGGCATCCTCGAGTCCGTCCGCGGGCTGATCGACGAGCACCGGCAGGTCGAGCTCGAGCTCAACGACCCGGCTGTGCACGCCGATGCGGCGCGCGCGAAGCGCGTCAATCGGCGGTACGCCGAGCTGAATCGCATCGTGCACGCCTACGAGGCCTGGCAGGCGGCGTCGGACGACCTGGATGCCGCGCGCGAACTCGCCCGTGAGGACGCCGCGTTCGCCGAAGAGGTGCCGGCGCTGGAGCAGCGCCTGGACGAGAGCCAGGAGCGTCTGCGTCGCCTGCTCATCCCGCGCGACCCGGACGACGCCCGCGACGTGATCATGGAGATCAAGGCGGGCGAGGGCGGCGCGGAGAGCGCGCTGTTCGCGGCCGATCTCCTCCGGATGTACCTCCAGTACGCGGCATCCATGGGCTGGAAGACCGAGCTGCTCGAGCGCAACGAGTCCGACCTCGGCGGGTACAAGGACGTCCAGGTCGCGATCAAGGGCTCCTCGAGCGACCCGGCGCAGGGCGTCTGGGCACACCTGAAGTACGAGGGCGGCGTGCACCGCGTGCAGCGGGTGCCCGCGACCGAGTCGCAGGGTCGTATCCACACCTCGACGACGGGCGTGCTCGTGTTCCCCGAGGTCGACGAGCCCGAAGAGGTCGCGATCGACCCCAACGACCTCAAGATCGACGTGTTCCGTTCGTCGGGCCCCGGCGGTCAGTCGGTGAACACCACAGACTCGGCCGTCCGCATCACGCACCTCCCGACCGGGATCGTCGTGTCGATGCAGAACGAGAAGTCGCAGCTGCAGAACCGCGAGGCGGGCATGCGCGTGCTGCGCGCCCGCCTGCTCGCCAAGCAGCAGGAGGAGCGCGACGCGCAGGCCGCCGACGCCCGGCGTTCGCAGATCCGCGGTATGGACCGTTCGGAGCGCATCCGCACGTACAACTTCCCGGAGAACCGCATCGCGGACCACCGCACCGGCTACAAGGCGTACAACCTCGACCAGGTCATGGACGGCGCCCTCGGCCCGATCATCGAGTCGGCGATCACCGCCGACGAGGAAGCCCGGCTCGCGGCGCTCTCCGAGGGCTGACACTCAGGTCGGCCGCGCCCTCGTCCGCGACGGGTGCAGTGTCAGGCGTCCCAGGCCGGCGGGTGCGGAAGCGGGCCTCGACGAGCCTCCAGCTCGGCGCCGAGCGCCAGCAGCGCCGCCTCGCCGCCGGGGCGGCCGATCAACTGCACCGACACCGGATGCCCCTCGGCATCCCTCGTCACGGGCAGGGTCAGCGCGGGGAGCCCCGCGACATTGACGAAGCTCGAATACGGCGCGTACTCGACCTGCATCGCGAACGTGCGTTCCGGGTCGTGCCCCGCGTACCACCCGACCGGCCGCGGCGACTGCGCGAGCGCGGGGGTGAGCACCGCGTCGAAGGCCGCGAAGTCGGCGATCGTGCGTCGCTCGAACGCGCGGGCCTCGGTCAGCCCGCCGAGCAGCTCGGGCGCGGTGAGTGCACGTCCCTCCTGCACCAGCCATGCGGTGAGCGGCTCGACCAGCGTGAGGTCGTGGGTGCTCAGCGGGATCCGCGCGGCGCTCGCGCGCCACAGCACGCGGAACAGCGCGGGATAGCCGACCGGATGCCAGTCTGCATCGGTCACGGCGTGTCCGGCGTCGCTCAGCCAGGCGGCTGCCGTGTCGAACGCGACCCGGGCCTCGTCGTCGAGGGTGATGTCCTCGTCGTCGTCCCACGGCGAGACGGTCGTGACGCCGATACGCAAGCCGGCGGCGGGTCGGGTTGCGGCCTCCACGAACGGGCCGCTACCGGGCGCCGCGGTGGCGTACGTGAACGGGGCGAGGCCCACCAGTGCGTCCAGCAGCAGCCCGGCGTCCTCGACGGTGCGTGCGATCGGTCCCGTGACCGAAAGCCCGTCGGGGGCGTCGAACCCCGACCCGATCGGCAGCCGCCCACGTGACGGCTTCAGACCCACGACACCGACGGTCGCCGAGGGGATGCGGATCGAGCCACCCCCGTCCGAACCGACCGCGGCGGGCAGGAGTCCCGCCGCCACGGCGACGGCGGCACCGCCGCTCGAGCCGCCCGCGCCCGCGGAGGGTCGCCAGGGGTCGCGGGCGGGTGCGTGGATGAGCGGTTCGGTGAAGCCGGTGAGCCCGAATTCGGACGTACTCGTCTTCCCGACGTTGATGGCGCCCGCGACGTCGAGGGCTGTGGCCAGCGGATCGGATGCCGAGGGCACGATGTCCGCACGTGACCGGGAGCCGTACCGGGTCGGCACACCCGCGCGGGCCACGAGGTCCTTGTCCGCGAGCGGCACGCCCCACAGCGGACCGCGAGGAGAGGAAGCGAGGACTTCGTCGGTGCGCCGGCGGGCGGCATCCGGGGTGACCTCGGCGAACGCGCCGAGGTCCGCGAACCGGGAGACCCGCGCGAGGTAGTGCTCGACGAGGTCGCGAGGGTCCAGCGCTCCCTCCCGGAGAGCCGCGACCTGCGCGACGAGGGACAGGTCGTGCGGTCGCGTCATGCCTCGAGCCTACGGCGAGGGCGTGGGGATCAACCGGTCCGCGGGATCCGACCCGCTCGCGGCGGCCGAGAACCGTCTGTCGCTCTGACGAACGGAGGGCCGGTGCGGTCGCACCGGCCCTCTCCGTCGTTCCTGGGCGACAGTCTCAGATCCAGTACTCCGGTGCCGTCAGCAGGGCGCGGGTGTCTTCGTTCGCGCGGCGCAGACGCGCCTTCGCGGGGACGCCGACCAGCACGCTCTCCGGCGGCGCATCGCGCGTCACGACGGCGTTGGCGCCGACGAGGCTGTGTGCGCCGATCGTGATCGGCCCGAGGATCTTGGCCCCGGCGCCCACCGCGACCCCGTCCTGCAGCGTGGGGTGGCGCTTGCCGCCCTCGCGCTGCCGTCCGCCGAGGGTGACACCGTGGTACAGCATCACGTCGTCGCCGACCTCCGCCGTCTCGCCGACCACGACACCCATGCCGTGGTCGATGAAGAAACGGCGTCCGATCGTCGCGCCGGGGTGGATCTCGATGCCGGTCAGCCAGCGCGTGACCTGCGAGAGTGCCCGCGCCGGGAACCGGAAGCCGCGCACCCACAGGCGGTGCGCCACGCGATACGACCAGACGGCGTGCAGGCCCGGGTAGAGCAGCGCGATCTCGAGGCCGCCGCGGGCGGCGGGGTCACGGAACTTCGCCGCCGCGACGTCCTCGCGGATGCGGGAGAGGACCCCCACGTCAGTTGTCGCGCAGGTCTTCGTACAGGGCGGTGGAGAGGTAGCGCTCGCCGTACGAGGGGATGATGACCACGATGTTCTTGCCCTCTGCCTCGGGGCGGCGGGCGATCTCGAGAGCGGCCCAGATCGCCGCACCCGACGACATGCCGACCAGGATGCCGTCCTTCGCCGCGGTCTCGCGCGCCAGCCGGATCGCGTCGTCGAACTCGACGTCGATCACCTCGTCGATGATCTCGCGGTCGAGGATTGCGGGCACGAAGTTCGGGCCGATGCCCTGGATCTTGTGCGGGCCGGGGTGACCCTTGGTGAGGATGGGTGAGTCGGCCGGCTCGACCGCGACGATCTTGACGCCGGGGACGCGCTCCTTGAGGACCTGGCCCACACCGGTGATGGTGCCGCCCGTCCCGATGCCGGCGACCAAGTAGTCGACCTTGCCGTCGGTGTCGCGCAGGATCTCCTCGGCGGTGGTCTTGCGGTGGATCGCCGGGTTCGCCTCGTTCTCGAACTGCCGCGCCCACACGGCACCGGGCGTCTCCGCGACGATGCGCTTGGCCTCCTCGACCGCGAACGACATCCCCTTGGTCGGGTCGGTGAGCACCAGCTCGGCGCCGAACGCGCGGAGCAGCACGCGGCGCTCCTTCGACATCGAGGCGGGCATCGTGAGGATGACCTTGTACCCGCGCGCCGCGCCGACCATCGCGAGGGCGATTCCGGTGTTGCCGCTGGTCGACTCGACGAGAGTGCCGCCCGGCTTGAGTTCGCCCGACGCCTCGGCGGCGTCGACGATCGCGATGCCGAGTCGGTCCTTCACGCTCGAGGCGGGGTTGTAGAACTCGAGCTTGGCCAGGATCTGGCCCCCGGCGCCCTCCGCGACACGGTTGAGCCGCACCAGCGGCGTGTCGCCGAACGCGGAAGTGATGTCGGAGTGGATGCCGGGCATGGCTCGCCTTTCGCCGTCGGTCGGATCGCGACAATCCTAGGTGAGCGTCCGATCCCCGCGGCCGTGTATGACGCCGCGCGACTAGGCTCGTGATCCGTCATGCCCGACTCCGTACACTCCGCCCCGCCCACCGTCGCCGACGTCCTCCGCGACACGGCGGCGCGCTTCTCCTCCGCCGGCATCCCCGATCCCCGCGTGGATGCCGAACTCCTCCTCGCCCACGTCCTGTCGACGTCGCGCGGGGGAGTGCAGGCCGCCGCCATCCGCGGCGACCGTCTGCCCGAGGCCGCCGCCGCAGCGCTCACCCCGCTCGTCGACCGCCGCTGCGCCCGCGAGCCGCTGCAGCACCTGACGGGGCGCGCGCCGTTCCGCTCGATGGAACTCGCCGTCGGACCCGGGGTTTTCGTCCCGCGACCCGAGACCGAGATGGTGGCCCAGCTCGCGATCGACGCCCTCGGGTCCGCGGCATCCCCGTCTCCGATCGCGGTCGACCTCGGCACGGGGAGCGGCGCGATCGCCCTCGCGATGGCGACCGAGGTCCCGCACGCGCGGGTCTTCGCCGCGGAGAACTCCGTCGACGCCTTCATCTGGACGAAGGAGAACGTCGCACGGATCGGTGCCACGAACCTGACGCTGGCGTTCATCGACCTCGCCGACGCCTTCCCGGAGCTGGACGGCACGGTGTCGGTCGTGGCATCCAATCCCCCCTATGTCCCGGACGACGCGATCCCGCGCGATCCCGAGGTGCGCCTGTACGACCCGCCCGCAGCGCTCTACGGCGGTCCGGACGGACTGGATGCCGTGCGCGTGCTCAGCCGCGTCGGACTCCGCCTCGCGCACCCGGGCGGGACGATCGTCATCGAGCACGGCGAGTGGCAGGGCGCGGCGATCCGCGAGATCCTCACCGCCGACGGATGGCGGGCCGCCGCGACCCACCCCGACCTCACGACGCGGGACCGCGCGACGACCGCGATCCATCCGTGAGCGTCGGACCCGGTCGGCGTCGGTAGACTGTCGCGCGACATGTCACCCGTCTACGACTGCCGTGACGAGTCGCAGCTGCTCTCCGGGATGCGCCACGCGCGCCAGGCGATCGGTCGAGGCGAACTCGTCGTGCTCCCCACCGACACCGTCTACGGAATCGCCGCAGACGCGTTCAACGCGCGCGCCGTCATGGGTCTGCTCGAGGCGAAGGGTCGCGGCCGCCAGCAGCCGCCGCCCGTCCTCGTGCCCGGCGTCGGGACGCTCCGCGCCTTGGTCGCGGAGGTCCCGCCCGCAGTCGACGACCTCGTGCACGCCTTCTGGCCCGGCGGCCTGACCATCGTGCTCCCCGCGCAGCCCTCGCTGTCGTGGGATCTCGGCGACACGCACGGCACCGTCGCGGTCCGCATGCCCGCCCAGAACCTCACGCTCGAGCTGCTCGAGGAGACGGGGCCGTTGGCGGTGTCCAGTGCCAACCGCACGGGCATGCCCGCGGCGGTCAGCATCGACGAGGCCCGCGACATGCTCGGCGACAGTGTCTCCGTCTACCTCGACGCCGGACCCAGCCAGTGGGGCTACGCCTCCACGATCGTCGACGCGACGACGCTGGTGGGCGGTGCCGAGCCGCGAGTGCGCGTGCTCCGTGAGGGGACGATCTCCCGGGAGCGCCTGCGCGAGGTGCTCGGCGACCTCCTCGAGCCCGACCCCGAGACGGCATCCGCCCCCGAGGTCGCCTCCTCGCAGCCGACCGTCGCTCCGGATGCCGAGGCGCCGGGTCCGTGACCCAATACCTCCTCACCATCCTGTTCACGGCGGCGGTGACTCTCGCGCTGTCGTGGGTGGTGTGGAAGCTCGCGCTGCGCTTCAAGCTCTATCCCGGCATCCGGGATCGCGACGTGCACGACACCCCCACGCCGCGCCTCGGCGGCGTGGCCATGTTCCTCGGTGTGGTCGCCGCCTTCGCGCTGTCGAGCCGCAACCCCTACTTCGCGATCTTCTGGACCGACCCGGTCCCCGTCCTGTCGCTGCTCGGCGCCGTCCTGCTGATCGTCCTGGTCGGCGTCGCCGACGACCTGTGGGACCTCGACTGGATGATCAAGCTCGGCGCCCAGTTCATCGCGGCCGGCATCATCGCCTGGTTCGGCCAGCTGCAGATCCTGTCGCTGCCGATCGGCGCCCTCACGGTCGGGTCGAGCTGGGCCAGCTTCCTCCTCACGGTGTTCGCGCTCGTCGTGGTCATGAACGCCGTGAACTTCATCGACGGGCTGAACGGCCTGGTCGCCGGTGTGTGCCTCATCGCGAACGGCGTCTTCTTCGCGTACTCGTACCTCCTGGTCCGCGACACCGGAGCGAGTACCTACTTCAACCTCGCGTCGTTCATCGCGGCGGTGCTCATCGGCGCCTGCCTCGGGTTCCTGCCGATGAACTGGACTCCCGCGAAACTTTTCATGGGGGATGCCGGAGCGCTCATGCTCGGTCTCCTCATGGCGAGCTCCGCCGTCGCCATCACGGGGCAACTCGACCCCGCCGTGCTCGACCCCCAGCAGCTCGGCCGGTCGCAGCTGCTCGGTGCCTTCATCCCCATCCTGCTCCCGGTCGTGATCGTCCTGCTGCCGCTCCTCGACTTCGGACTCGCGGTCGTGCGGCGCCAGTGGGCGGGGCGCTCGCCGTTCTCCCCCGACCGGAAGCACCTGCATCACCGCATGCTCGACATGGGTCACAGCGACCGCGACGCGGTCCTGATCTTCTACGCGTGGACGGCCGTGGTGAGCCTGTCTTTCCTGCTCATGTACATCGGCACCCAGCAGAGCTGGCCCGGCGACTACGCGATCGGCATCGCTTTCGGGGCCGTCGGTGTGGTCGCCTGCCTCGTCCTCACGTTCCTGCCCTCCCAGCGCATCCTGCGCCTGCGTCGCCGCACGCAGCACACCTCCACGGAGACCTCCCCATGAGCACCGCTTCCCCCGCCGCCCGACGCCCTCTTTCGAGCACGCCGATCCTGCGGACCGCTCTCCTCTGGGGCGGGATCGTCACCGTCGTGCTCCTCGTCGCCGGCGCCGTGGTGGGATTCCTCGTCGCGGGCGGCGGGGGACTGGCGAGCGCGCTGAGTGGCGTCGCCGTGAGCGCGATCTTCCTCGCGGTGACGGCCGCGAGCATCCTGATCGCCAACCGGTGGTTCGGCGACCCGCTCTACGTCCCGATCTTCTTCGGCATCGTGCTCGGCGGATGGCTGCTCAAGCTTGTCCTCTTCATCGTCGCCATCGTGATCCTCCGGGGTCAGGGATGGGTCGACCCGGTCGTGTTCTACGTCGCTCTCGTCGTCAGCGTCGTCGCCTCCCTCGCCGTCGACGTCGTCGTCCTCCTCCGGATGCGGGTCCCCAGCGCGAGCGACGTGACGCTCCCGACGGATCCCGACGAAGGCGACCGGCGGGGCTGACCCCCCTATAACCCGCCGCCCGCGGGAGCGGGGCACGATACTCCGTCGGCGAGACGAACGATGGTCTCGTACTCATGGATCAGCCGGGAGTTTGATAGGGTGGGAGAAGTACCCACCCGCGACTGGGACTCTTTCCAGGCTCGCACTTCGGGTGCCTCTCACCGACCATCGTCGCAACGGTTCACACCGATGCCCCGAAGCTGGAGCCAGCGCTGTCCACTCAAGCTGCGACCCTGATCACGAACTTCGCGTCCGCGGGTGCTGAGTTTCACCCGCCCTCCATCAACGAGTTCTTCCCCGACGCGGTGCTGTTCGAGGGAACCGTCTTCGCGATCACGCGCATCAACCTGGTGCAGATGCTGGCGACCGCCGTTCTGGTCATCCTCCTGATCGTCGGCACGCGTCGCATGAAGATCGTCCCCGGCCGCTTCCAGAGCGTCGTCGAGATGGGTCTGGACTTCGTCCGCGTGAACATCGCGGAAGACATCCTCGGCCGCAAGGACGGCCGTCGGTTCCTGCCGATCCTCACCACGATCTTCTTCATGGTGCTGTTCATGAACATCACGGGTGTCATCCCGTTCCTGAACATCGCCGGCACGAGCGTCATCGCGGTCCCGATGCTCCTCGCGATCGTGGCCTACGTCACCTTCATCTACGCCGGTATCAAGAAGAGCCCCGGCGGGTTCTTCAAGAACGCGCTGCTCCCGTCGGGCGTGCCGTGGCCGCTGTACATCATCATCGTGCCGCTGGAGTTCCTCTCCACGTTCATCATCCGGCCGATCACGCTGACCCTCCGTCTGCTGATGAACATGATCGTCGGCCACCTGATGCTGGTCCTGTTCTTCTCGGCCACCCAGTTCTTCGTCATCGGCCTCAGCGGCTGGTGGACGGCGCTGGGCGCGGGTTCGCTCGCCTTCGGCTTCGCCTTCACCCTGTTCGAAATCTTCGTCGCCTTCCTCCAGGCGTACGTCTTCGCGATCCTCACGGCGGTCTACATCCAGCTCGCCGTCGCAGAAGAGCACTGAGCGGCCCGGCGCACGCCGAGCCACCCAACCGAAAGGAAAAAACCCGTGGACGCAACTACGGTTCTCGCCCAGGTCACCGGTAACGTCGCCACGATCGGCTACGGCCTCGCCGCCATCGGTCCCCGCCATCGGTGTGGGCATCGTCGTCGGCAAGACGATCGAGGGTGTCGCCCGTCAGCCCGAGCTGGCTGGCCGTCTGCAGGTGCTGATGTTCATCGGTATCGCCTTCACCGAGGCGCTCGCCTTCATCGGTATCGCGACCGGCTTCATCTTCCAGTAATCGCCCCGACCGACACAATTAAGGAGACAGGATGCTGAACGCTCTTGTCACCCTCGCTGCGGAGCCCGCGGGGGAGGAAGCGCACAACCCGCTGCTTCCGGCGGCGTACGACATCCTCTGGTCGGCCGTCTGCTTCGTCGTCATCATCTTCGTGGTGTGGCGCGTGGCACTGCCCCGCATGGCGAAGCTGCTCGACGAGCGCAGCGCTGCCATCGAGGGCAACATCGCCAAGGCCGACGAGGCCCAGCGCGAGGCCGAGGCCGCTCTGGAGCAGTACACGGCGCAGCTCGCCGAGGCCCGTAAGGAAGCCGGTGAGATCCGCGAGGCCGCCCGTGAGGACGGCAAGAAGATCATCGCCGAGGCGAAGGATGCCGCGTCCTCCGAGGCCGCTCGCATCACCGCCGCCGCGCACGCGCAGATCGAGGCCGAGCGTCAGTCGACTCTCGTGTCGCTGCGTGCCGAGGTGGGGACCCTCGCCGTCGACCTCGCCGGCAACGTCATCGGGGAGACCCTGACCGACGACGCTCGCGCGCAGGCCGTGGTCGACCGCTTCCTCGCCGAGCTCGAGGCATCCGAGAAGGCGGCTCAGTAATGGGCAGCGCGACCACTCAGGCGCGGACCGCGACGACGGAGGCGCTCACCACCGCCTCCGGCGTCGACCTCGACGTCGCCCGCGAGCTCTTCGCGGCCGTCGGCGCCGTGAACGGATCGGCGCAGCTGAGCGGCGCGCTCTCCGACTCGTCCGCACCGGCCGACGCGCGTGGTGCGCTGGTGACCGCGGTCTTCGGGTCCGGCTACCGCGACACCACGGTGGCACTTCTGCGTCGTGCGGCCGAGCAGCGCTGGTCGAACGCGCACGAGTTCGTCGAGGGGCTGGAAGAACTGGCCGTGCGCGCAGCCACCGTCGCCGACCCGTCGGCCGACATCGAGGGCGAGCTCTTCCAGTTCTCGCGCACGGTGGCCTCCAGCGGCGAGCTCGAGCTGGCTCTCGGCGGTCGCCTCGGCGATGCGTCCGGCAAGGCGGGGCTCGTGTCCACGCTGCTCGACGGCCGCGCCAGCGCCGCCACGGCGCTGATCGTCGCCTCGCTCGTGCAGAACTCGCGCGGTCGCCGCGTCCGCGCGCTCCTGCGCCGCGCCGAGTCCATCGTCGCCGACCAGCGCTCGAGCATCGTCGCCACGGTCTACGCGGCGGCGCCGCTGAGTACCGAGCAGCAGACGCGCCTCCAGAACGCGCTCCGTGCGCGCTACGGTTCGGCGGTCACCCTGAACACCGTGATCGACCCGACGGTGGTCGGTGGACTGCGTGTGCAGGTCGCCGACGACGTCATCGACGCGAGCGTGTCCGCACGTCTCGCCGACCTTCGCCAGCGCATCGCCGGCTAAGACTTTGCCGCCCGAGCGGGTGGAGATCTGGGGGCTCGCGCCCCACGAACGAAGGAAGACAATGGCAGAACTCTCTATCAGCCCCGACGTCATCCGTGACGCGCTGAAGGACTTCGTCAACGCCTACGAGCCGACGGGCGCGGGTGCGACCGAGGTCGGCACCGTCGTCGACGCGGCCGACGGCATCGCTCACGTCGAGGGACTGCCCGGCGTCATGGCGAACGAACTCATCCGCTTCGACAACGGCACCCTGGGCCTGGCCCAGAACCTCGACGAGCACGAGATCGGTGTCGTCGTGCTCGGCGAGTTCTCCGGCATCGAAGAGGGCCAGAGCGTCACCCGGACCGGCGAGGTCCTCTCGGTCGGCGTCGGAGACGGCTACCTGGGTCGCGTCGTCGACCCGCTCGGCAACCCGATCGACGGTCTCGGCGAGATCGCGACCGAGGGCCGTCGCGCGCTCGAGCTCCAGGCCCCCGGCGTCATGCAGCGCAAGAGCGTGCACGAGCCGCTCCAGACCGGCATCAAGGCCATCGACGCGATGATCCCCGTCGGCCGCGGTCAGCGTCAGCTGATCATCGGCGACCGCCAGACGGGCAAGACGGCCATCGCGATCGACACGATCATCAACCAGAAGGCCAACTGGGAGTCGGGCGACGTCAACAAGCAGGTCCGCTGCATCTACGTCGCCATCGGCCAGAAGGGCTCGACGATCGCGTCGGTCAAGGGCGCCCTCGAGGACGCCGGTGCCATGGAGTACACGACCATCGTCGCCGCCCCCGCGTCCGACCCGGCCGGCTTCAAGTACCTCGCGCCCTACACGGGCTCGGCCATCGGCCAGCACTGGATGTACGGCGGCAAGCACGTCCTGATCATCTTCGACGACCTGTCGAAGCAGGCCGAGGCCTACCGTGCCGTGTCCCTCCTCCTCCGTCGCCCGCCGGGCCGCGAGGCGTACCCCGGTGACGTCTTCTACCTGCACTCGCGTCTGCTCGAGCGTTGCGCAAAGCTGTCCGACGAGCTCGGTGCCGGTTCGATGACGGGTCTGCCCATCATCGAGACGAAGGCCAACGACGTCTCGGCGTACATCCCGACCAACGTGATCTCCATCACCGACGGCCAGATCTTCCTGCAGTCCGACCTCTTCAACGCCAACCAGCGTCCCGCGGTCGACGTGGGTATCTCGGTGTCCCGCGTCGGTGGTGACGCTCAGGTCAAGTCGATCAAGAAGGTCTCGGGAACGCTGAAGCTCGAGCTGGCGCAGTACCGCTCGCTCGAGGCGTTCGCGATGTTCGCGAGCGACCTCGACGCCGCGTCGCGTCGTCAGCTGGCCCGTGGTGCGCGTCTGACCGAGCTGCTCAAGCAGCCGCAGTACTCGCCGTACCCCGTCGAGGAGCAGGTCGTCTCGATCTGGGCCGGTACCAACGGCAAGCTCGACACCATCGAGGTCTCCGACGTGCTCCGCTTCGAGCGCGAGCTGCTGGATTACCTGCGCCGCAACTCGACGGTCCTCGACACGCTGCGCGAGACCAACGCGCTGGGTGACGACACGGTCGCCGAGCTCGAGCAGAAGGTGGACGCGTTCCTCCTCGAGTTCCAGCCCGGTGCCGAGCAGAGCGTCGTGGGCAGCGAGCAGGTCGAGCCGGCCGAGGCCGAGGACGTCAACCAGGAGCGAATCGTCAAGGGCCGTCGCTAAGAGCGACGAAACGAGAACGTAAATCATGGGCGCACAACTGCGGGTCTACAAGCAGAAGATCAGTTCTGCTCAGACGACCAAGAAGATCACGAAGGCGATGGAACTCATCGCGGCCTCTCGCATCCAGAAGGCGATGGCGCGTGTGCGCGCGGCATCGCCCTTCGCGAAGGCCGTGACGAGTGCCGTCTCCGCGGTGGCCACGCACTCCTCGATCGACCACCCGTTGACGACCGAGCGCGCGGACATCCGCCGCTCCGCCGTGGTCATCTTCACCTCCGACCGCGGTCTCGCCGGCGCGTTCAACTCGCAGATCCTCCGTGAGGGTCTCGAGCTGGCCGAGCTGCTCCGCACCCAGGGCAAAGAGGTCGTGTTCTACCTCGTCGGGCGCAAGGCCGTCGGGTACTTCCAGTTCCGCCGCATGCCGAGCGCAGCGCAGTGGGTCGGCGACACCGACACGCCGCAGTTCTCCACGGCGGAGGAGATCTCGGATGCCGTGCTGCAGGCGTACCGCGCCGGTGGCGACAACGACGGCGTCGATGAGATCCACCTCGTGTACAACCGCTTCGTCAGCATGATGACGCAGTCGCCCGAGTCGGTGCGTCTGCTGCCGCTCGAGGTCCTCGAGGCCGAGGAAGCCCCCGCCCAGGCGGAGGTCTACCCGCTCTACGAGTTCGAGCCCGATGCCGAGACCGTGCTCGATGCGCTCCTGCCGGTGTACGTGCAGAGCCGTATCTTCAACGCCCTTCTGCAGTCCTCGGCGGCCAAGCACGCCGCCACGCAGAAGGCGATGAAGTCGGCCAGCGACAACGCCGACAAGCTCATCACCGACTACACCCGCCTGCGCAACAACGCGCGCCAGGCGGAGATCACGCAGCAGATCGCCGAGATCGTCGGCGGCGCCGATGCTCTGTCATCCGGCAAGTAAGTTCCCAAGGAGAGAAGAAGCCATGAGCCTCACCGCCGAGAAGACCGACGCAGCCGTCGTCGGCCGCGTCGCGCGTGTCACCGGGCCCGTCGTGGACATCGAGTTCCCGCACGACGCGATCCCCGAGATCTACAACGCGCTCAAGACCACGATCACCATCGGTGACGACTCGACCGAGATCACGCTCGAGGTCGCTCAGCACCTCGGTGACGACCTCGTCCGCGCCATCGCCCTGAAGCCGACGGACGGCATCGTCCGCGGTCAGGAAGTGCGCGACACCGGCGGCCCCATCTCGGTGCCGGTCGGCGACGTCACCAAGGGCAAGGTGTTCGACGTGACCGGCGAGGTGCTCAACGCAGCTCCCGGCGAGACGATCGAGGTCACCGAGCGCTGGGGCATCCACCGCAAGGCGCCGAGCTTCGACCAGCTCGAGTCGAAGACCGAGATGTTCGAGACCGGCATCAAGTCGATCGACCTCCTCACGCCCTACGTGCAGGGTGGAAAGATCGGCCTGTTCGGTGGCGCCGGCGTCGGCAAGACCGTCCTCATCCAGGAGATGATCCAGCGCGTCGCGCAGGACCACGGTGGTGTCTCGGTGTTCGCCGGTGTCGGTGAGCGCACCCGCGAGGGCAACGACCTCATCGGTGAGATGGAAGAGGCGGGGGTCTTCGACAAGACGGCCCTCGTGTTCGGCCAGATGGACGAGCCGCCGGGGACGCGTCTGCGCGTCGCGCTGTCCGCTCTGACGATGGCGGAGTACTTCCGCGACGTCCAGAAGCAGGACGTGCTGCTGTTCATCGACAACATCTTCCGCTTCACGCAGGCCGGCTCCGAGGTCTCGACCCTTCTCGGTCGTATGCCGTCGGCCGTGGGTTACCAGCCCAACCTCGCGGACGAGATGGGTGTGCTCCAGGAGCGCATCACCTCGACGCGCGGTCACTCGATCACCTCGCTGCAGGCGATCTACGTGCCCGCCGACGACTACACCGACCCGGCTCCGGCGACCACGTTCGCGCACCTGGACGCCACGACCGAGCTCTCGCGTGAGATCGCGTCGAAGGGTCTGTACCCGGCCATCGACCCGCTCACCTCGACGAGCCGCATCCTGGACCCGCGCTACATCGGCGCCGACCACTACCGCGTGGCCACCTCGGTGAAGCAGATCCTCCAGAAGAACAAGGAACTGCAGGAGATCATCGCGATCCTCGGTGTCGACGAGCTCTCCGAGGAAGACAAGATCGTCGTGTCGCGTGCGCGTCGCATCCAGCAGTTCCTCTCGCAGAACACCTACATGGCCAAGAAGTTCACCGGTGTCGAGGGCTCCACGGTCCCGATCAAGGAGACCATCGAGTCGTTCGACGCGATCGTCAAGGGTGACTTCGACCACGTCGCCGAGCAGGCGTTCTTCAACGTCGGCGGCATCTCCGACGTCGAGGCCAAGTGGGCGCAGATCCAGAAGGAGAACGGCTGACATGCCGCTGCGCGTGAACCTCGTCTCGGCCGACGCCGCGGTCTGGACCGGAGAGGCGTCGCTCGTCGTCGCCAAGACGGTGGAAGGCGAGATCGGCTTCATGCAGGGCCACGAACCCGTGCTCGCGATCCTCGCCCAGGGCGAGGTCCGCATCACGGGTGTCGACGGCACGAAGGTCCTCGCCAACGCGCAGGACGGGTTCCTGTCGATGGCGGGAGACGAGCTGACCATCGTCGCCGGCCACGCGTCGCTCGTGTCCTGACAGCTTCTTCTCTCGACGCGCGTCGTCCGGTTCGCCGGGCGGCGCGCGTCGTCTGTTTCCCCGGAGTCTCATGCTCGTTCTGCTGCCCCCGTCCGAAACCAAACGTCCCGGCGGTGACGGGCCGTCACTCGACCTCGACGGGCTCGCGCTGCCCTCTCTCCGCGAACCGCGCGAGCAGGTTGTGGCGGGTCTCGTGGAGCTCAGCGCCGACGAGGAGGCATCCGCTCGCGTTCTGAAACTCAGCGCTCGCCGTCTGCACGAGGTGGCGGACAACGCTGCGCTGCGGTCCGCGCCGACACTTCCCGCGGTCGATCGCTACACCGGTGTCCTGTTCGACGCGCTGGATGCCGAGACGCTCGACGAGCCTGCTCGCGCATGGTTGGGTGCGCATGTGCTCATCCACTCCGCGCCGTTCGGTCCGGTGGGGGCGCTCGACGGCATCCCGCCCTATCGTCTCGCCGCGTCGACATCCCTTCCCGGCCTGCCGTCCCTTCGGAAGATCTGGGCGGATGCCGTGACGGCGGCGATCCGCGACGCGCGTCCGGAGTTCGTCCTCGACCTGCGCTCCGAGGCGTACGCGGCGTTGGGGCCGGTGCCCGCCGACGTCGCGAGCGTATACGTGCGCGTGGTGTCCGAGGGGGGCGACGGGGTCACCCGGGCACTCAATCACTTCAATAAGAAGGCGAAAGGGATGTTCACGCGCTCTCTCGCCACGGCGGGCGCGCGGGTACGGTCGCTCGACGATCTCCTCGGTTGGGCCGCCTCGACCGGCCACTCCGTCCGCGTGGCGAGTCCGGGAGAGATCGAGCTGATTGTCTGACCCGCATCGTCAAGGGCTTTCAGCCAACATTCAGCTTCGCTACGATGTCGTGCGCGGGACAGACCCGTCGGTGACGTGGGACTGCCCACGTCCGGCTCGAGAGGAACCTCGTAAATGATCCATCTGGCATACACCGACTACGGAACCAGCAGCGCTGCCCAAGCCGCGGTCCTCGCCGTCCTTTCCGTCGTCTTCTTCCTGTTCGCGATCGTCGGCTACGTCATCAGCGCCTTCCTGCTCTCGAAGGTCTTCGAGAAGGCGGGCGTGCAGGGGAAGTGGCGCGCCTGGGTCCCGGTCTACAACTACCTCGTCCTGGCCAAGCTCGGCGACTTCTCGCCGTGGGTCATCCTGGGCCTGGTGGTCGCGTCGGTCATCCCCGTCCTGCAGTACCTGTCGGGTCTCGCGCTCTTCGTGGCGATGATCATGATCGCCTACCGCGTGAACGCGAAGTTCGGCCGCGAGTGGCCGATCCTGCTCCTGTTCATCCTCGGCCCGCTCGGGCAGTGGATCTGGCTCGGCATCCTGGGCTTCGGCAGCAACCCGTGGAACCCGAACGTCCAGCCGTCGCCGTGGGCGAACTCCTTCCTCGCCGACAAGACGGTGTGGAACGGTATCCCCGTCCAGCCGGGGCAGCCCACGCCGGCGGCACCCGCCGGAGGATACGGGGCACCGGCGGGCTACACCCCGCCCGCGCAGCCCTACACGCCGCCTCCGGCCCCGCCCGCCGCCGGCCCCACGCCCCCGCCGGCGCCTCCGGCCGGCACCACGCCTCCGCCGCCGCCCGCGGGTCCGCAGGTCTGAGCACAGCGACGGGCTCCTCGCATCGCCGCGAGGAGCCCGTCGTCGTCCTCGCACGTGTCGCCGCGCCCACGGCATCCCTGAGGACCGTGTCCGCGTCGACTAGGATGACAGGGCCGCGCGGTTCCGCCGGCGAAGATGTCGGCCAACCGGAGGATCTGTTCGTGCCCGAGGTGACCACGCACACGCGTACCGTTCCGCTGTCGGATGGAGCGCTCGATCTCTCGTGGGCCGCGATCACCGACACGGGTAAGCGGCGCGAGGTCAATCAGGACGCCGTGCTCGCGGAGTTCCCCCTGTTCGTGGTCGCTGATGGCATGGGCGGTCACCTCGGTGGGGAGATCGCCAGTGCGAGCACAGTTGATCGGCTCCGCGCTGTGGTCGAGGGCGGTTCCGTCTCGCCCAAACACATCGAGAAGGCTCTCGCCCGCGCGGTGAAGGACATCGTCTCCCACCCCGAGACGACGGATGAGGGAACCGGGACGACGTTGACCGGCCTCTACCTCGAGGCCTCGGGCGACGAGCCGCACTGGGTCACCCTCAACATCGGGGACTCGCGCGTCTATCTCCTCCGCGACGACGACATCGTGCAGATCACGACCGATCACTCGGTAGTCCAGGAACTCATCGCCGCGGGGCGGTTGAGCCCGGAAGAGGCCGAGAACCACCCGTACGGCAACGTCATCACCCGCGCGGTCGGGCCCAGCGACAGCGTCAAGCCCGACTACCTCCGGCTCGAGGTGCTCGACGGCGATCGCTTCGTGATCTGCTCGGACGGGCTGACGAAGGAACTCACCGATTTCGGCATCCGTCATTTCCTGGATGCCAATCCCGACCCGTCCGCAGCGGTGGAGGCCATGATGGCCGCCGCGCTGGAAAACGGCGGCCGCGACAACATCACCATCGTCGTGCTCGACGTCGCCCGCCGCGGGGCCTGACGGCGCAGAACTTGACCGGGGAGCGTCGCTGCTCCTACGTTCAGCACATGACCACCGCACCCGAACGGACGGCCGGCAAAGGCCTCGCCGCAGGTACCCTGGGCCTCTGGGGCTCGACCGTCATCGGCTTGGCATCCACGGCCCCGGTGTACTCACTCGTCGCGACGCTCGGCTTCGTCATCGCGGCCGTCGGCGGGTCCGCGCCCATCGCCTTCATCCTCGCGTTCATCCCGATGCTGTTGATCGCCTTCGCCTACCGCGAGCTGAACAACGAGGTGCCCGACTGCGGCACCACGTTCACATGGGGGACCAAGGCGTTCGGCCCGTGGGTCGGCTGGATGGGCGGCTGGGGTGTGGCCGTCGCGGGGACCGTCGTCCTGGCGAACCTCGCGCAGATCGCCGGCATCTATGTCTGGACGCTGATCGGCGACGGCTCACTCGCGGAGAACGTGCCGCTGGTGACCGCCACGGGTGTCTTCTTCATCGCCGCGATGACCTACGTCAGCTACCGGGGTGTGGAGATCGGCGAGCGGATCCAGAACATCCTCCTCGGGCTGCAGTACCTCGTGCTGGCGCTGTTCGTCGTGCTGGCCCTCTGGAAGTTCTTCGACGGCACGGCCCCCGACCCGACGCCGTTCGACCTTCAGTGGCTGAACCCCTTCGGGTTCCAGGACCGGGAGGGCTTCACGGAGGCCGTGCTGCTGGCGCTCTTCATCTACTGGGGCTGGGACACGTGTCTCGCCCTCAACGAGGAGACGAAGGATCCCAAGCGCATTCCCGGCCGCGCAGCGCTGCTGACCACCGTGATCCTGCTCGGCACCTACGTCGCGGTGACGATCGCCGCGATGATGTACGCCGGCGTCGGCGAGGAGGGCGCGATCTACAACGTCGACGACGTGTTCTTGGCGCTTAAGGACGGGCTCTTCGGACCGTTCGGGTGGCTCCTCGTCCTGGCGGTCATCGTGTCCGCCGTGTCGTCGACGCAGACCACGATCCTCCCGACCGCGCGCGGCACGCTCGCCATGGCCGCCTACAAGGCGCTGCCGAAGCGGTTCGCCGAGGTGCACCCGCGATTCCAGACGCCGTCATTCTCCACCATCGTGATGGGTATCGTCGCGAGTCTCTACTACATCGGGATGACGCTCATCAGCGACAACATCCTGCAGGACTCCATCTCGTCACTCGGGCTCGCGATCGCCTTCTACTACGGCCTGACCGGCTACGCGTGCGTCTGGTACTTCCGCCGCGACCTGTTCACCTCCGCGCGGAACCTCATCTACCGCGGCATCCTGCCCCTCCTCGGGGCGCTGATGCTCACGTACGCGTTCATCCAGTCGGCGATCGACATGTTCGCGGTCGATTACGGCAACACCGAGCTGCTCGGCGTGGGCGGGACGTTCGTGCTGGGTATCGGGTCGCTGGCGTTCGGCGTCGTCCTGATGGTGCTGTGGTACCTGTTCCCTGCCGCCAAGGCGTTCTTCCGCGGCGAGAGTCTCAACCGAGACACCGAGGTTCTGGTGCCCGAGGAACCCATCACGTACCCGCGCTCGGTGGACGGCGGGATCTGAGCTTCTCGCCGGTCCGTCCTCGAAAGGGGCGGACCGGTGAGGCGGCTTCAGACCGCGGCGCGGATGACGCCGACGGGCTGGCCGCCGCCGAGAACGCTCAGCGGGAGAGCCGCCAGGGTGTCCGCGACCGCCGCGGACTCCAGTGCACCCGCTCGCTCGAGCAGGCGCAGGGCGACGGCGTGGGCGGCACGGTTCGAGCCGTCGAGCATCTTTAGCGCGACGGTGGTGCCGTCGGGCGCCGTCATGACCTGCACACCCTCCGCGCCCTTCTTCGAGAAGACGCCGAGCCGTTCGATGACGACGGCGTCCTCCAGGCCCGGTCCGTCGATGACCCACGGGTTCTCGCGCACAGCGCGGACGAGAGCGCCCGCGCTGCGGTGAAGGGCGAACGGCGAACGCTCCGACGCGGTCCCGATGCGCTGAATGGCGCGGGCCAGTCCGATCAGACTCAACGCGTAGACCGGGGCGCCGCAGCCGTCGACCGCGGTGGCGGTGATGCGTTCACCCACCAGCCGCTCGATGACCTCGCGGATGTGCACCTGGAGCGGGTGCTGCGGGTCGAGGTAGCCCGCCGTCGGCCACCCGTTCGTGACGCACGTGAGCAGCATCGTGGCGTGCTTGCCGGAGCAGTTCATACGAAGCGGGGAGGGCCCGCCGTGATCGCGAACGAGCTCGTCGCGCGTCTTCTGGTCACCCGGCCACGCGGCCGGGCACCCGAGGTCGTCTTCGGTGAGCCCGACGGACTGCAGGATGCCGCGAGCCACCTCGACGTGACGGTCCGTGCCGGAATGGCTCGCCATGGAGATCGCGAGGCGTTCGCCGGTCAGCTCGGCGCCCGCGGAGAGGCATGCCAGGGCTTGCAGGGGCTTCATGCTCGATCGGGGCAGGAACAGCGCCGCCGGGTCGCCGAGAACGAGATGCTCGGACCCGTCAGGCGAGAGGACCACGGCGACGCCGTGGTGGCGCGACTCGATGAATCCGCTGCGTTCCACGACGGCGAGTTCGACGGCATCCGGTGCGGTGTCAGGCATCCCTCCATGGTATCCGCCGGGTCTCCGCGCCGCCGGGCCCGCTGGCGCGCCGGGCGCCGGGGAGAGGGCAGGATGGAGACCATGATCGGAGAGCACCAGTACCGCTTGCACGCGACGTGGACCGGCGACCGAGGGACCGGGACCAGCGGGTACCGCGACTACGACCGCTCCGTCTCTCTCGAGGTCGACGGCAAGCCACTGCTGGAAGCGTCGGCCGACAAGCCGTTCCGCGGCGATCCGGGGAAGTGGAACCCGGAAGAGCTCCTGCTCGGCGCCCTCAGTGAATGCCACCTGCTGTCCTACCTGCACGCGTGCGTGACGACCGGCGTGACGGTCGTCTCCTACACCGACGAGGCGACCGGGACCATGGTCGAGGACGGCAAGGGCGGGGGAGCGTTCACCGACGTCCTCCTGCGCCCGCGTGTCGTGGTGGCGGAGGAGTCGATGATCGAGGCCGCGGTCGCCGCGCACCGGCAGGCCCGCGAATGGTGCTTCATCGCGAACTCCGTGAACTTCCCGGTGCGGCACGAGCCGGTGGTGACTGCGGCCTGACGCTGCCGCGGTCGTAGGGTAAGCGTGTGCAGCTCGAACCCGCCCTGCGACGCCTCGACCGTCTCGCCGGCGGCCGTCAGGCCGATCATCGTGTCCCGCCGTCGGAGGACCCCCGTGTCCGCCGCGCTTTCATCGCCGTGACGATCCTGCTGGCGGCCGGCTTTCTCCTCGGGGTGGCGACCGTCGTTGTCGCCGCGGTGATGACTCTCGGCGGAGACGACGTCGGATTCGCCGTATGGATGCGATGTCTCGTCGTGCTCGCCATCACCACCACGCTGTTCTACTTCCTCTGGCGTGCGCGGGCGGGCTGGTATTGGGCGTTCCGTCGCCTGCAGCTGTTCAGTCGCATCTTCCCGGTGGTCGCTCTCGTCCTGGCGGCGATCCCGGGCCTGTATCCGTTCTGGGTCGTCACCGAGCAGATCCTGTTCGCGATCCTGCTCATCGGCGTCTCCGACTATCTGCAGTCGGATGCCGTGCGCGCGGCCTTTCCGAAGCCGGGTCGGTGAGGCGGCGGCATCCGGATGCCGAACTTCCCGGGAACGACGGAACCCCGCCGGCACGCAGCCGACGGGGTTCCGTGGTGACGGGAGCGCTCAGCGCACGTCGTCGTCGACCCAGTCCATCGACTTGGTGACAGCCTTCTTCCACAGGCGCAGCTCGCGGTCGCGCTCGTCGGAGTCCATGTCGGGCTCCCAGCGCTTGTCCTCCTGCCAGTTGGCGCGGAGGTCGTCGAGGTTGTCCCAGAAACCCACCGCGAGGCCGGCCGCGTACGCGGCGCCCAGCGCGGTGGTCTCGGCGACGACCGGACGCACGACGGGCACGCCGAGGATGTCGGCCTGGAACTGCATCAGCGCGTCGTTGGCGGTCATGCCGCCGTCGACCTTGAGCTCGGTGAGGTCGACGCCGGAGTCGGCGTTGACCGCGTCGAGCACCTCGCGCGTCTGGAAGGCCGTGGCCTCCAGCGCGGCGCGGGCGATGTGGCCCTTGTTGACGTAGCGCGTCATACCGACGATCGCGCCGCGGGCGTCCGGACGCCAGTACGGAGCGAACAGACCCGAGAACGCCGGCACGAAGTAGACACCGCCGTTGTCGTCGACCGAGCTGGCCAGCGCCTCGACCTCGGGGGCGGAGGAGATGATGCCCAGCTGGTCGCGCAGCCACTGGATCAGCGAACCGGTCACCGCGATCGAGCCCTCGAGGGCGTAGCGGGCAGGCTGGTCGCCGAGCTTGTAGCCGAGCGTCGTCAGGAGGCCGTTCTTGGAGTGGACGATCTCCTCACCCGTCTGGAAGATGAGGAAGTTACCGGTGCCGTAGGTGTTCTTGCTCTCGCCCGGATCGAACGCCGCCTGACCGAAGGTCGCGGCCTGCTGGTCGCCCAGGATGCCGGCCACGGGGGTCTCGCGCAGGAGCGACGAGGACTCGACCTGGCCGTAGACCTCGGAGGAGGAACGGATCTCGGGGAGCATGGACTTCGGAACGCCGAAGTCGGCGAGGATGTCGTCGCGCCATTCGAGCGTCGCGAGGTCCATGAAGAGCGTGCGGCTGGCGTTGGTGACGTCGGTCGCGTGGACACCGCCGTCGACGCCGCCGGTGAGGTTCCACAGCACCCAGGTGTCGGTGGTGCCGAACAACAGGTCGCCGGCTTCGGCCTTCTCGCGCGCACCCTCGACGTTCTCGAGGATCCAGACGATCTTGGTGCCCGAGAAGTAGGTCGCGAGCGGCAGGCCCACGATGCTCTTGTAGCGCTCGGTGTCGCCGTCGGCGAGGCGGTCGACGATCGACTGCGTGCGCGTGTCCTGCCAGACGATGGCGTTGTAGACGGGCGTGCCGGTGTTCTTGTCCCAGACCACCGCGGTCTCGCGCTGGTTGGTGATGCCGACCGCGGCGATGTCGTGGCGGGTGATGTCGGCGCGGCTGAGGGCCAGACCGATCACT
The DNA here is from genome assembly GCF_049739645.1 of Microbacterium sp. SLBN-111. Lineage (NCBI taxonomy): Bacteria > Bacillati > Actinomycetota > Actinomycetes > Micrococcales > Microbacteriaceae > Microbacterium > Microbacterium sp. SLBN-111. The sequence goes on along the minus strand of NZ_JBMGQH010000001.1, from coordinate 136,472 downwards.
TCCTGGGTGTTGCGCCAGATCTCGAGGGGGTCGTGCTCGACCCACCCGGCCTTCGGGAAGATCTGCTCGTGCTCCTTCTGTCCGACGGAGACGACGCCGCCGGACTTGTTGAAGATCATCGCGCGCGTCGAGGTCGTGCCCTGGTCGATGGCGAGGACGTAGTCGGCCATGGATGGACTCCTTTGTCAGTGGGTGGAGGTGGTGGGAAGGAGAAGAAGAGGGGCGGGGGCGCCGGTCGCGACGCCCCCGCGGAGGATCACTTCGAGGCGAGGTGCAGGAGCACCGGGGCCAGCAGTCCCGCGAGGAGACCACCGACGAGGGGACCGACGACCGGCACCCAGGCGTAGCCCCAGTCGCTGGAGCCCTTGCCCTTGATGGGAAGGATCGCGTGGGCGATGCGGGGACCGAGGTCACGCGCGGGGTTGATCGCGTAGCCGGTGGGGCCACCGAGGGAGGCGCCGATACCGACCACGAGCAGAGCGACGGGAACGGCGGCGAGGCCACCGATGCCGCCCGGGACGCCGATGTCCGCGACGCCGTAGTCGGCGAATCCGAAGATCACGAAGACCAGGACGAAGGTCGCGATGATCTCGGTGAGGAGGTTCCACCCGTAGGAGCGGATGGCGGGTCCGGTGGAGAACACGCCCAGCTTGGCGGCGGGGTCGGGCTCGTCGTCGAAGTGCTGCTTGTACGAGGCCCATGCGAGCACGGCACCCACGATGGCGCCGACCAACTGGGCGGCGACGGCCACGAGGAACTGGACGAAGCCGATCTTGCCCGCGACGAGGAGTCCGATGGAGACGGCGGGGTTGAGCTGTGCACCGGAGTAGGCGGACACGATCACACCGGCGAAGACGGCGAGACCCCACCCCCAGTTCACCAGCAGGAATCCGCCGGCATTGCCCTTGGTCTTGGCCAGCGCCACGTTGGCGACCACACCGCAACCCAACAGGATCAGCATGGCGGTGCCGACCACCTCGGAGAGGAAGTACAGCCCCAGATTCACATCTTGCATGTCGTCATCGACCTTTCTGTTTTACCCGGCCGCCATCGGCTCGGACGTAATGCGGCTCGGTATCCCGAATGTATGACCGCCGTGCGGGCGCGCAACAGAAGGCGCGCCCGCACGTTCTCTCAGATTCGGGCGACCCCGGCCTCGGCCAGATCGACCCGGTGAGCGGTGCGCAGCGACTCCGTCGCGGCGGCGATCTCCTCGTCGACCCGAGCGGCGTCCCAGCCGAGCGGACCCGCGACGGCTTCCGCGACCTCGCGCAGCGTGCGCTCGGTCATTCCGCCGACGAACGCGAGGTGCGTGCGGCGCAGCAGCACGTCGATCAGGTGGACGACCTGCTCGTTCTCGGCGATCCAGACCAGCTCTTCGCGGTAGTAGCCCGGCACGTTCTCGAGTGCGGTGGGCTCGGCGGGGAGGACGGCGAGGATCGCGTCGGCACGCGTGCCGTAACGCTCGAGCATGGCATCCACGAGTTCGGCCGAGTGAGCATTCGTGCGGGCGGCGACCCAGCGGCGCCGCTCCTCGCGCGACGCGGGGAAGCCCTTGCCGCCGCCGATGGGCAGGCCCTGCGTGCTCACGCGGTGCGGGCGGCGCAGCTTCTGCAGCGTCTTCATGCTCAGGTGCTCGGCCAGCGCGCGGAACGTGGTCCACTTCCCGCCGACGAGGCTCATGGCCGGGATTCCACCGATCTGGTCGTCGACGATGCGGTAGTCGCGCGAGACGAAGCCGGGAGCGGTGTCGTCGTGGCGGGGGAGCGGACGGATGCCCGAGAACGTGTAGACGATCTGCGAGCGGTCCACGGCGACGGTGGGGAAGACGTGGCCGATGAGGTCGAAGAAGTACTCGATCTCGTCGTCGGTGCAGACGACCGGGGTCGACGGGTCGGCGTCGATGTCGGTGGTGCCCACCAGGACGCGGTCCTTCAGGGGGTAGATGAGGACGATGCGACCGTCGGAGTGCTCGAAGAAGATCTCGCGTCCGCCGGTGGCGGCGAGCAGCTCCGGGTTGTCCAGCACGATGTGCGAGCCCTTCGTGCCGCCCATGAACTGCGTCTGGAGGCCCAGCGCGCCGTTCGTGAGGTCGGTCCAGGGACCCGAGGTGTTCAGGATGACCTTGGCCTTGACCGAGAACTCCTCGCCGGAGACCTCGTCGCGAACGCGGACGCCGTTCTCGTCGGCGCCGACGGCCGAGACGTAGTTCACGGCCTGCGTTCGGCCGCCGCCCGCGACGATGCCGTCATGCAGCACGTCGAGCGCGATGCGCTCCGGATCGTGCATGGAGGCGTCGAAGTAGGTGGCCGTGTAGGCGAGGTCGGGGTTCAGGCGGGGGAGATCGGCGAGCGACTTCTTCTTGCCGAGGAACTTGTGTCGGGGGACCGTGCCGCCATCGCGCGAGAAGGTGTCGTACATGATCAGGCCGACCTTGATCAGCAGCGCGCCGCGCTCGTTGGGCTTGCCGCGACCGTGCGTGACCAGCAGCCGGAACGGAGCGGACAGGATGCCGGAGAACGTCTTGTAGATCGGGATCGTCGTCTCGAGCGGCTTGACGTAGTGGGGCGCGGTCTTGAGCAGGTCGTTGCGCTCGGTGACCGCCTCCTTCACGAGGCGGAACTCGCCGTTCTCGAGGTAGCGGATGCCACCGTGCACCATGTGGCTCGAGGCCGACGACGCGCCGGAGACGAAGTCGCCGCGCTCGACGAGCGCGACCTTCACGCCCTGGAGGGCGAGGTCGCGGAGGGTGGCGATGCCGTTGATGCCCCCTCCGATGATGAGGACGTCGAGGTCTTCGGCGTCACGGAGCGCCTGGACGTCGGCGCGGAGCGGAGAAGAGGGGGACGACATGTCGACTGCGACCTTTCGTTGGAGTACGCCTGAAAGGATGCGCGCCACTGCACGTTGTTGCAAGCCCCTTGAACAAACGTGCAGAATGAGCATTCGACGAAAGGGCGGTCATGACGACCCAGACCGAGGAGCGCTCCCGGGACGCGTTGCGTGCCGCGCAGCTCTACTACATGCAGGACCTGACGATGGATGCCATCGCCCACGAGATGCGCGTCTCGCGGTCCTCCGTGTCGCGGCTGCTCCAGCACGCGCGCGACGTCGGGCTCGTCACCATCTCGATCAGCCCGCCCGATGACGCGCGCGGCCAGATGGCCCAGCGCATCGCCGACCGGTTCGGAATCACCGCGCACGTCGTGCCGACGCCGGCCCGGACGTCCGAGGCCGAGCGGCTCGAGCGCACCGCCCTGACCGCGGCGCGCATCCTCGCCGAGCGCATCGAGTCGTCGATGACGATCGGCATCGCGTGGGGGTCGACCCTCTCCGCCATCGCACGGCACGTGCCCTCGAAGGACGTGCACGACACCCACATCGTGCAGATGAACGGAGCGGCGAACCTCCGGACCTCCGGCATCCCGTACGCGGGTGAGATCCTGTCGAAACTCGGGGCGGCGTGGGTCCTCGTCGGTGCACCAATTCCCGGTGCCCGCCCTCTTCGACGATCCCCGCACGAAGCAGGCGATGTGGCGGGAACGATCGGTGCGGTCGGTGCTGGAGATCCAGCAGCGGGTCGGGCTGTTCGTCTTCGGCCTCGGGTCGCCGCACGCCGACGTGCCCTCGCACGTGTACAGCGGCGACTACTTCGACGAGCGCGATCGCGCGATCATCGAGCGGGAGGGCGTCGTCGGCGACTGCGCGACGGTGTTCTACCGCGTCGACGGATCGTGGGACATCCCCGAACTCAACGCGCGTTCGAGCGGACCGGACCTGGACACCGTGCGGCGGATCCCGCGCCGATTCTGCGTCGTGTCGAGCCTGTCGAAGCTCACCGCTCTCCGCGGTGCCCTGGCCGCCGGCCTCGTCACCGAGCTCGTGGTCGAGGAGGCGCTCGCGCGTCGTCTGCTCAGCGTCACCCGCTGAACAGACGACGCCGCGTCACACTTCGCCGAACCCCTCGTCGATCAGCCCGCGGAGTTCGTTCAGCGCGTCCTGAGCCTGCGGGCCGGACGCCGTCACCCGGACCTTGGTGCCCTGGCGGATGCCGAGGGCCATGAGGGCCAGCAGGCTCCGCGCCGACACCGGGGGCGTCTCGCCTCCCACCTCCGCGATCTGCACGTCCGCGTCGAAGCGCGAAGCCGCCTTGACGAACGTCGCTGCCGGGCGGGCGTGCAGGCCCGAGGGGTTGATCACCGTCGTCTCGAACGAGAGCTCGCCGGACGGAAGCGTCGGCGCCGGGGCAGGTACGTCCTCGGAGGCGTCGCCGAGCTGACGTCGCTTCGCCTCGGCCGCCCCCGCGACCTCGGCGGCGACCTGCGCGAGCGTTGCGCCGCCCGCCGCCGTGACGACGGCGCTGACGAGACCCTCGACGAACGGTGCGGGGCTCAGGACGACGCGGTCTGGCGTCGCGGCGAACTCGAGAGCCATCTCGGCGCTCAACAGCGCCGACCCGAGGTCCATCAGGACCAGGACGCCGTCCCCGGAATCGGCCTCGTCGAGCGCTGCCGCGATCGCCGTGGCATCCGTTCCGAGGTCGCCGTCCGGGCCGCCGGCGGCGACGCGGACGGTGGGCGGATCGTCTCCGCCCATCCGCAGCGCCAGGTCGACCGCGGCCTCGGCGAGCGGGCGGCTGTGCGAGACCGCGACGATGCCAATCACCCGCGGGCCGCCAAGGTGTCGCTCAGCGTGCGGAAGAGGAGCGCCGACGAGGCCGCCCCCGGATCGATGTGCCCGGCGCTGCGCTCGCCGAGGTAGCTCGCGCGCCCCTTCCGTGCGACGAGCGGCTCGGTGGCATCCCGACCCTGCTCGGCGGCTCGGGCGGCCGCCGCTGCGGCGCCCGCGGCATCCGCGCCCGAGGCGACGGCGTCCTCCCACGCCGCGAGGGCGGGGAGTTGCGCGTCGACCATCGTCTTGTCGCCCGGCTCGGCCTTGCCGCGGGCCACCACGCCCTCGGTCCCGGCCCGGAGGGCGGCGCCGAGCGCGGCGGCATCCGCGGGGTCGGTGAGAGCGGGGCCGATGCGCAGGAAGAACGTCCCGTACAGCGGACCGCTCGCACCGCCCACCGACGAGACGAGGGTCATACCGACCGTCTTGAAGAGCTCGGCCGGAGATGCGGGCGGCGTCTCGAGCTTGGCGACGACCGCGTCGAGGCCGCGGGCCATGTTCGAGCCGTGATCGGCGTCGCCGATCGCCGAGTCCAGAGCGGTGAGCTCATCGCGGTGCGCCTGCACGGCATCCCGGAACGCGCGGATCCAGGCGACGAGATCGTCGGTCGTGACGGCGTCGCTCATGCGCCCCACCGGAGTCCGGGGGTGACGACCGGCGCGTCCCACAGGCGCAGGAACTCCTCATCCGCCTTGACCACGGTGAGCGAGGCGCCCGCCATGTCGAGGCTCGTGATGTAGTCGCCGATCAGCACGCGCTGCACATCGACGCCCGCCTCCGCCAGGAGCGGCGCGATCTCGCCGTAGAGCAGGTACTGCTCGATGAGCGGCGTGCCGCCGAGTCCCGACAGCAGCACGATCGCGGGTCCGACGGGCTCGCCGAAGTCGTGCACGATCGGGTCGACCATGAGCTTCGCGATCTCGTGCGCGGAGGCGAGCTTGACGCGGGTGCGGCCCGGTTCTCCGTGGATGCCGACCCCCACCTCCATCTCGTCCTCGGGCAGCTCGAACGTCGGGTGGCCGACGGCGGGAACCGTGCAGCTCGTGAGGGCGACGCCCATCGAACGTCCGGCCTCGGACACCCGGCGGGCGAGCGCGGCCACGGCGTCGAGGTCGGCCCCCTCCTCGGCGAGGGCACCGACGATCTTCTCGAGGATCACGGTGGTGCCGGTGCCGCGGCGGCCCGCGGTCCACGTCGAGTCCTGGACCGCGACGTCGTCGGCGACCACCACGGACTCGACCCGGACACCCTCGGCGGCCGCGAGCTCGGCGGCCATCTCGAAATTCAGCACGTCGCCGGTGTAGTTCTTGACGATGTGCAGCACGCCCGCGCCGGAGTCCACGGCCTGCGTCGCCGCGAGCACCTGGTCGGGGGTGGGGGAGGTGAACACCTCGCCGGCTGCCGCGGCGTCCAGCATGCCGCGCCCGACGAAGCCGCCGTGCATCGGCTCGTGACCCGAACCGCCGCCGGAGACGAGCGCGACCTTGCCCTCGCGCGTGGGCTCACCGCGCAGGATGACGCGGTTCTCGGTGTCGATCCGAAGCTCCGGATGAGCGGCGTGGATCCCTCGCAGGGCTTCCGCCAGCACGTCGGCCGGGTCGTTGACGAACTTCTTCACGGGTGCCTCCTCGTCGTGGCTGAGGCGGGTTCGGGCCCGCCTCTTCAGACCCTGCTCGCCGGGAGGCGCCGCGTCAAGGGCGTCCGCTCAGATGCGTTCGTGCGGCAGCACCTGCTTGATGCGCTCGAGCGGAGTCTGCGCAGGAACCTCGTTGTAGGCGTTCGCCAGTTCCTGCTCGCTGAGGGCGTGGATGGCGGCCATGATCTCGTCCGTCGCACCGCGGCGGGCGCGTCCGGACGAGGCGGCGCCGTGCGGCGAGAGGTCGAGGGGAGTGCCGAATCGCACTGTGATGCGCTCCTTCGTCGTGGGCACCTTCGCCCCGACCGGCATGACCTTGTCGGTGCCGATGAGGCCGACGGGCACGACCGGGGCACCGGTCTGCAGTGCGAGGAACGCGACGCCGGTCCGGCCCTTGTAGAGCCGACCGTCGAGCGAGCGCGTGCCCTCGGGGTACAGGGCCACCGCGCGGCCGTCCTCGAGGAGTGCGCGCTGCTGATCGAGCGCGTCGAGGGCCGCTTGACCCGCGCCGCGCTCGACCGGGATCGCGCCGATGGCGGTGAAGAACTGGCGAGACGCCCACTTCTCGAAGTACGCCGACTTCGCGAGGAAGTGCACCGGCCGGGGCGAGGCGACGGGGATGGCGATGGAGTCGATGAACGACAGGTGGTTGCTCGCGAAGATCACCGGCCCGGTCCGCGGGACGTTGTCGCGTCCTTCGACGCGCGGACGGTAGACGGCGCGGGCGAGCGGGGCGATGAAGAAACGCCCGAGGCCGTAGGCCGCGCCCATCTGCTTCGGTGGGACGGCGGGGGTGCCGCCCGGTTCGTCGGAACTCACCCATCGAGGCTACTGTGCGCCGCATGCGCCCCCGTGCATGGGGTCGCCGTTCGTGGGCTCCCAGCGGCGGCAAAGGGGGATGGGGGATGATGGGACGGTTCCCATCGTCTTCGAGAGGTCTGCCGTGCGCTTCCGCCCGATCGCTTCCCTGTCCGTCGCCGCTGCCGCGGTCCTGCTGCTGGCGGGGTGCACCGGTTCGTCGACCGACGGCTCCACTCCGAGCGCCAGCGGCTCGGCGGACGCGGGTGCGTGCCAGAGCGCCCTCTCCCAGGGCGAGGTGTCCAGCGACGTGCAGGTGTCGGGTGACTTCAAGGGCAAGGTGCAGGTCACCCTGCCCTCCGCGCTACGCCCCCGACGGCCTCGAGCGCACCACGCTCATCGAGGGCACGGGCCAGCAGGTGCGCGCCGGTGACGTCCTGCGCGCCAACTTCACGCTGGTGGATGCCGCCACCGGTCAGGTCCAGCTGGACTCCCAGACCTCGGCGCCCAACGGCATGGACACCCTCATCTCGTCGCAGCAGATCTTCGGCGCGGCTCTGGAGTGCGCGACGATCGGTTCGCGCACGGTCTCGGCGTTCCCCGCCGGTGCGCTCGGCGAGGGATCGCCGGCGTTCGTGCTCGTGGCGGACGCCCTCGAGGAACTGCCGACGCGCGCCACCGGCACCGAGGTCGCCCCGGCCGAGGGCATGCCCACCGTGACCTTCGACGACAAGGGCGCGCCCACCATCACGATGCCGGACGCCCCGGCGCCCACCGAGACGCGCGTAGTCAACCTCCGCCAGGGCGACGGCGACGTCGTGAACCCCGGCGACCAGGTCATCGTGCAGTACACCGGCGCGCTGTACGACGACGGCACCGTGTTCGACTCCAGCTGGCAGCGCGGTCAGCCGGCCGAGTTCGCCACCACCGGTGTCGTCCCCGGCTTCAAGAAGGCGCTCGAGGGGCAGACCGTCGGTTCGCAGGTCCTCGTGGTCATGCCGGCCTCGGACGGCTACGGCGACAAGGGCCAGGGGAGCATCCCGGCCAACGCGCCGCTCGTGTTCGTGGTCGACATCCTCGGAGTCCAGCACGCGGACGCGTCCGGTCAGTAGTCTGATCCGATGCGTCGCGTCGTCATCCTCGGTTCCACCGGTTCGATCGGCACGCAGGCGCTCGACGTCATCCGCGCCAACCCCGACCGGTTCGAGGTCGTCGGCCTCGCGGCCGGTACCGACCGCGCGGGCGTCGAGGCGCAGGCGGCGGAGTTCCACGTCGACGACGTGGCGCTCGGCGCCGCCGAGGCCGAACGGCTCGTGCGCGACATCCCCGCCGACGTCGTGCTCAACGGCATCACCGGGTCGGTCGGGCTCGGTCCGACCCTCGCGGCGCTCGAGGAGGGCCGGTCGCTCGCGCTGGCGAACAAGGAATCCCTGATCGTCGGGGGCGACCTCGTGACGCGGCTGGCCGCTCCCGGTCAGATCGTCCCGGTCGATTCCGAGCACTCCGCGATCGCGCAGGCGCTGCGCTCGGGCGAACCCGAAGAGGTGCGACGGCTGGTGCTCACGGCATCCGGGGGTCCCTTCCGGGGTCGCTCCCGCGCCGAACTCGGTGACGTCACGCCCGCCCAGGCGCTCGCGCACCCGACGTGGGACATGGGGCGCGTCGTCACGACGAACTCCGCGACGCTGGTGAACAAGGGGCTCGAGGTCATCGAGGCGCACCTGCTGTTCGACGTGCCGTACGAGCGCATCGACGTCGTGGTCCACCCGCAGTCGATCGTGCACTCGATGGTCGAGTTCCTCGACGGCTCGACGATCGCGCAGGCCTCGCCGCCGGACATGCGGCTGCCGATCTCCCTCGGGCTGGACTGGCCGCACCGCATCTCGGGCGTGGGGGTGCCGCTGGATTGGACGACCGCGACGCAGTGGACGTTCGAGCCGCTCGACGAGGAGGCGTTCGGGTCCGTCGCCCTCGCCAAGCGCGTCGGCAGCGCCGGCGGTACCTACCCCGCCGTGTTCAACGCGGCCAACGAGCAGGCGGTGGATGCCTTCCACGAGGGGCGGTTGAGCTTCCTCGGCATCGTCGAGGTCATCGAACGCGTCGTGGAACGCCACGACGCCCCGGCCGAACTCACGCGCGAATCGCTCGCCGACGCCGAGGCGTGGGCGCGCCGCACGGCCGATACGGTCATCGCCGCGCTCTGAGCGACGGGCTGCTCGCGTCTGCCGGCGTCGGTCCTCGACCGGTGTCGACCGGTACCGGTACACAACGAAGGAAAATCCCGCGCCGCCTCCCGGTCGGCGCGGCCCATCGGCCCCCGAAGCTCGGATTTCCTTCGTTGTGTACCGAGACGCGCATCGCGCGCGGTGCAGGCGCGATCAGGCGGGGAAGTCGACGGGGCGCTCGGGGTCGGACGAGGGCGTCGCGTCGGCGGGGTAGGGGACCGGCCACTGCGGGTCGGGTACGGGCCAGCCGGCGGCGCGCAGGGCGCGACGCGAGAGCTCGCGGGCCGAATACGGCGTGCGCACCCCGCGGATGTCGCGATAGTCCTGGTGTCCGGGGCCGGCCCACAGGATCGCGTCACCGTCGCCGACGAGCTTCACGGCCTCGAGGATCGCGCGCTCGGGCGGGGTGAACTCGTGGATCTCGGCGTCGGGTCGCGTGCGGCGCGCGCCCTCGACGAGCACCGCGCGGATGGCATCCGGATCCTCGTGCCGGGGGTGGTGGTCGGTGACGATGAGGATGTCGCTGCCCTCGACGGCGGTGCGGCCCATGTCGTGGCGCTTCGTCGCGTCGCGGTCGCCGTCGGCGCCGAAGAGCATCACGACGCGGCCGGGGGTGACGCGCCGCACGGCGGCGAGCGTCTTCTCGAACGCGTCGGGGGAGTGGCCGAAGTCGACGTACACCGCGGGACCTTCCGGGCCCGAGACCAACTGCGTGCGGCCGGGGAGGGATGCCGCGATGCGGCCGCCGTCGAGGGCGGCGGTCAGCGCCTCCCACGTGTGGCCGGCCTCGAGCAGCATGACGATCGCGAGACCGGCGTTCGCGGCCATGTGGCGTCCGATGACCGGAACCACGGTCGTCAGTGCTCGTCCGTCGCGGTCGCGCAGCGTGAACTCGGTGCCGTCCTGCCGCTCGTCGACGATCTCGACGGTCCAGTCCGCCTCGGCGGTCGGATCCGCGGCGATCGCGGGCGTGATGATCGTGACCACCGGGATGTCGGCGCGCGCCGCGATCTCGGCGCCGGCCGGGGAGTCGAGGCACACGACGCCGCGACGCGAGCGGTCGGCGCGGAACAGCGGGAGCTTCGCCTCGAAGTACTCGCGCATATCGGCATAGTCGTCGAGGTGGTCGTGCGTGAGGTTCGTGAACCCCGCGACGTCGAAGAGCAGCCCGTCGACCCGGTGGCGCGTGAGCGCCTGCGCGCTCACCTCGACGGCGACCGCCTCGACGCCGCGTTCGCGCATGAGGGCGAGCAGCGCGTGGAACTCGGATGCCTCGGGCGTCGTGAGCCGCGACACGATGACCTCGCCCGCGATGTGGCGCTCGGCCGTGGACGACAGGCCCGTGACGACCCCGAGCTGCCCCAGGATGCCTTCGAGCAGGTGAGACACGCTCGTCTTGCCGTTCGTGCCGGTCGTGGCCAGCAGTTGCGGCAGGTCGTCGTCAGGGCCGGTGCCGTACACCCACGCCGACAGGTCGCCCAGGAGCGCGCGCGGGTCGGCGACCACGACGATGGGGAGTCCGGCCGGCGCAGCGATCTCGGCACCCGCCTCGTCGGTGATGACCGCGACGGCGCCGCGCTCGGCGGCGGTGGTGGCGAACTCCGCGCCGTGGCGGTTGACGCCGCGGATCGCGACGAACGCCTCGCCGGCGCGGAGATCCGCGGTCGCGAGGGTGATGCCGGTCAGGACGGTGCCCTCGACGTCACCGATGCTGCGCACGCCGAAACGGCGGGCCAGCTCCGAGAGATCGCGGCGCGGCGGGTGCTCCGGCCGGAGGACGGGCGGGAGGTGGGAAGGCGTGTCGATCGGCATCCCCGTCATTGTCTCATCCGACCCTGCACGGGCCCCGCATCGGCGTTGCATCGGCGCCGCACGGGAGGTTCCAAGGACGGCGGCGGTATCGTCGGCGGGTGACCGCGATCGCCTTCCTCATCGGCGTGCTCGTGCTCGTGATCGGCCTGGCCGTCTCGATCGCCCTGCACGAGATCGGGCACCTCCTGCCCGCGAAGCTGTTCGGCGTGCGCGTCGGGCAGTACATGATCGGCTTCGGCCCGACGCTGTGGTCGCGCCGGATCGGTGAGACCGAGTACGGCTTCAAGCTCCTGCCGCTCGGCGGATTCATCTCGATGTCGGGCATGTACCCGCCCGCCCCCGAGGGCGACGCCCAGCCGACGCGCCGCTCGCGGCTGTTCGCGACGATGATCCAGGACGCGCGGGATGCCAACGCCGAGACGATGATCGCGGGCACCGACCGCGTCTTCTACAAACTTCCCGTCTGGAAGCGGATCATCATCATGCTCGGCGGGCCGGTGATGAACCTGATCCTCGCCCTCGTGCTGTCGGCGATCGCCGTGAGCGCGATCGGCGTCACGACGGGCACCACCACCATCGCCTCGGTATCCCAGTGCGTCATCCCCGCGAGCGACAACCGCACGGATTGCACCTCGGCCGACCCGGTCGCCCCGGCGGCGGCCGCCGGCATCCTTCCCGGTGACGTCATCCTGTCGGTCGACGGCACCCCGGTGTCGACGTTCGACGACATGGCCGCGATCATTCAGCGCTCGCCCGGCCAGGCGCTGCCCGTCGTCATCGAGCGTGACGGCGCTCAGCAGACCGTGACCGTCACGCCGGCGACGTCGAACCGGGCCGTGACCGATGCCACCGGACGCCCCGTCCTGAATGCCGCGGGCTCGCCCGAGTACCAGACCGTCGGCTTCGCGGGCCTCAGCCCGCAGTCGGCGCTCGTGCCCCAGCCCATCTGGGCGGGACCTGCGGCCACGGTCCAGCAGGTCGGGCAGGTCGCGCAGATCATGTCCCAGCTGCCCGTGCGCGTCTACAACACGGCGGTGGACCTGTTCACCGGTCAGCCGCGCGACCCCAACGGGCCGCTCAGCGTCGTGGGCGCCGGGCGCCTCGCGGGCGAGTTCGCCGCGGTCGACGCCCCGATCCTCTCGCGGGTGCAGGCGATCATCGCGCTTCTCGCGTCGCTGAACATCGCCCTGTTCGTCTTCAACCTCATCCCGCTCCTGCCGCTGGACGGCGGGCACGTCGTGGTCGCCCTGTGGGACGGCCTCAAGCGCTGGTTCGCGCGCGTCCGCGGCCGGGTCGCCCGGCCGGTGGATGCCACCAAGCTCGTGCCCGTGACGTTCGTCGTGGTCATCCTGCTCGTCGGGATGGGTGGCATCCTGTTCCTCGCCGACGTGTTCAACCCGATCCAGCTGCTGTAGCGGCGGCACAACTCCTGCGCGGGCCTCGTTCCGCACGGCTTCGGGCCGGGCGCAACCGGATCAGCAGGAGTTGTGCACCAGCCGATCAGAGTGCGGCGGCGATCAGACGCTCGAGGGTGCGCATGCCGTCGCGCGACAGGATCGACTCGAGGTGCCCCTGCACGCTCGAGAAGCGCTCGCCGCGGAGGGCGTACACGTCGCCGGTGTCGGCGTCCGCCGCGATCTCGACGCCGTCGGGCCGCGTCTCGGGGAGTCGCGCGGTGAAGGTGTTGTAGAACCCGATGGACGCGGGCTCGCCGAACACGTCGACGCTCTTCTGCAGGCCCTGATGCGGCTGCGCGAGAGGCGCCAGGTCGAGGCCCACCTGATCGGCGAGGATCTGGTGGCTCAGGCACACGGCGAGCAGCGGGGCCTTCGCGTCGCGGCGGCGGGCGACGACCCCGCGCATCGCGGCGATACGGGGGCTGGCGTCGTCGCGCGGATCGCCGGGTCCGGGACCCGCGACGACGAGGTCGGCGGCGTCCACGTCGGCGTCGGTCGCCTCGGACCAGTGCACGATCCGGGCATCCAGGCCCAGGTGGCGCAACTGGTGCGCGAGCATCGTGGTGAAGCGGTCCTCGGCATCCACGACGAGGGCCGTGCGGCCCGCGAACGGGCCGGTGCCGTCGGGATCCTGCGGGTTCATCCAGAACGGCGCCAGTCGCTCGTTGCGGGAGGCCAGCAGGTCGGCGATCGCGGGATCCTCGGCGAGCGGGCGGCGCTCGGCCACCGGGGCGTCGGGGTCCGCGTCGGCCGGGAGAGCCGGCACGTCGCGGGGGATCGCGCCGATCGCGCCGAGAACCCCGGCGGCCTTGCCGTGCGTCTCCCCGACCTCGCCGTACGGGTCGGAGTGACGCACCAGCGTCGCCCCGACCGGCACGCGCAGGCGGCCGTCGACGAGGTAGGCGGTGCGGATGAGGATCGGGGCGTCGAGGTCGTGCGTGGGGCCCTCGGTCGCCCCGTTCGGCGTGAACAGGGCGGCGACGCCGGAGTAGTACCCGCGCGGGGTCGTCTCGTGGCGGGCGATCACCGTGCACGCGTTCTGCATGGGGGAGCCGGTCACGGTGGGCGCGAACATCGTCTCGCGCAGGATGTCGCGCGGGTCGAGCGTGCTCCGACCGCGCAGCATGTACTCGGTGTGCGTCAGGCGCGACATCTCCTTGAGGTGCGGACCCGTGATGCGGCCGCCGTCGCTGCAGACGGCGCTCATCATCTTGAGCTCCTCGTCGACGACCATGAAGAGCTCCTCGGTCTCCTTGGTCGACCGGAGGAATTCCGCGAGGGTCTCCGCCGTGGCGCCGCCCTGCGGGTGCCGGAAAGTGCCCGAGATCGGGTTCATCGTCACGATGCCGTCGCGGGCGCTCACGTGCGCTTCCGGGCTCGCGCCCACCGCGACGTGACCGGGCGTCACGACCGCGAACGTCCAGTAGGCGCCCTTCTCGTGCTCGAGGAGCGCGCGGAACCACGTCAGCGCGGCCACGCGCGGGTCGGCGTCCACCCCGGCGACGAAGTCGCGGCGGATGACGAAGTTCGCGCCCTCGCCCCGGCCGATCTCGTCCGCGATCACCCGGCGCACGATGTCGGCGTAGGCCTCGTCGTCGATGTCGAATCCGGCGTCCTGCAGGGCGACGGGGGACGAGGGGAGGGATGCCATGACCTCGGCGCGGGGGAGTGGCATCCGTTCCTCGATCACGAGGCAGCGGAGCGGCGCGCCGTCGTCGTGGCAGACGAACCCGCGCTCGCGGACCTGTCGGAAGGGGACCAGTGCCAGCACCTCGCGCGGTGCGCCGTCGGCGTCGACGAGCGGGATGTCGGCCAGCAGCTCGACGTCGACGACGGTGCCGGTGAGCACCTCGACCGTCGCGTCGTCGCGGGCGATCAGCGCGAAGGGCGCGTCGCTCGCGAGGAGGTCGTGGATCAAGGAGGAGGGGTCGGGCCCGGTCATCGAAATACTTCCGTCAGTGATCGAGGGTCCGGAGCGGCCGCCGGAAACACGAAGACCGCCCCGATCCCGAGGGAGGGCGGTCTGTCGCACGCGTGCTCACCGCCTAGACGGTGGGCCACCAGCCGGTATACGCGCGCATGGCGCCGAATTTATCACAGAGCGGCCCTCCGCCCCCGCCCGGGTGCGGCGGCGTAGGCTGGGGGCGTGCCTGCAGTGAACATCGGGATGCCCCGCGTGCCGGAGGTCCTCGCTCCCCGTCGCAAGACCCGCCAGATCCGCGTCGGCAAGGTCCTCGTCGGCGGTGACGCTCCCGTCAGCGTCCAGTCGATGACCACCACGCCCACGACCAACATCAACGCCACGCTGCAGCAGATCGCCGAGCTCACGGCATCCGGTTGCGAGATCGTGCGCGTCGCCGTCCCGTCGCAGGACGACGCGGACGTGCTGCACATCATCGCCAAGAAGAGCCAGATCCCGGTCATCGCGGACATCCACTTCCAGCCGAAGTACGTCTTCCAGGCGATCGACGCCGGGTGCGGCGCTGTGCGTGTGAACCCCGGCAACATCCGTAAGTTCGACGATCAGGTCGGCGCGATCGCCAAGGCCGCGAAGGACGCGGGAGTCTCGCTCCGCATCGGCGTCAACGCCGGCTCGCTCGACCGGCGCCTGCTCGAGAAGTACGGCAAGGCCACGCCCGAGGCACTCGTCGAGAGCGCCGTGTGGGAGGCCTCGCTGTTCGAAGAGCACGACTTCCACGACTTCAAGATCTCGGTCAAGCACAACGACCCCATCGTCATGGTGAAGGCCTACCGCCTCCTCGCCGAGCGGGGCGACTGGCCCCTGCACCTCGGTGTCACCGAGGCCGGGCCCGCGTTCCAGGGCACCATCAAGAGCGCCACCGCCTTCGGCATCCTGCTCTCCGAGGGCATCGGCGACACGATCCGCGTCTCGCTCTCGGCGCCGCCGGCCGAAGAGGTCAAGGTCGGCCACCAGATCCTGCAGTCGCTGAACCTCCGCGAGCGCAAGCTCGAGATCGTCTCGTGCCCCTCGTGCGGTCGCGCGCAGGTCGACGTCTACACCCTCGCCGACAACGTCACCGAGGGCCTCAAGGAAATGACGGTGCCGCTGCGCGTCGCCGTCATGGGCTGCGTCGTCAACGGTCCCGGTGAGGCCCGCGAGGCCGACCTGGGTGTCGCGTCCGGCAACGGCAAGGGACAGATCTTCGTGAAGGGCCAGGTCATCAAGACCGTGCCCGAGGCCGACATCGTCCAGACGCTCATCGAAGAGGCCAACCGCCTCGCCGACGAGATGGGCCCGAACGCCGCCCCCGGCACCGCGCAGGTCATCACGGCCTGACGAGGCCACCCGTGCGGCGGTGGCCCGCGTTCGGCGTGCGCGGAACCCGATAGCGTCGGAAGTCGTATGTCCGCTTCCGCCGCCGCAGCCGCATCCCCCCACCCCGACGCGTTCGCGATCCGTCCGATCGTCGCCGGTGTCGTCACCGCGCTCGTCGGGTTCACCAGCACGTTCGCCGTCGTCCTCACGGGTCTCCGGGGCGTCGGAGCGACCGCCGACCAGGCTGCGAGCGGTCTGCTGGCCCTCTGCGTCGTCATCGGCTTCGGATGCCTCTTCGTCGGGGCCCGCTACCGGATGCCGATCACGATCGCGTGGTCCACGCCCGGTGTCGCGCTGCTCGCCGCCACCGGCGCCGTCGACGGTGGCTGGCCCGCTGTCGTGGGCGGGTTCCTGGTCTCGGCGGTCCTGATCCTGCTCGCGGGCTTCTTCCCGCCGCTCGGCGCGCTCATCGCCCGCATCCCGCCGTCGATCGCGCAGGCGATGCTCGCGGGAGTCCTGCTGCCGCTGTGCGTCGCGCCGTTCACCGGCCTGCTGTCGGACCCGTGGGGTGTGGCGCCGGTGCTCGTCGTGTGGCTCGTCGCCGCGCGGTTGCTACCGCGCTGGGCCGTGCCCCTGGCGTTCGTGGCCGCGACGGTCGTGATCGTGATCGGGATCGTCCGGTCGGGCGCGCAGGTGGACCCGGCGACTCTCGTTCCCCGCGTGGAGTTCGTCATGCCCACCCTCACGTTCGGCTCGGTGGTCGGCATCGGTATCCCGCTGTTCGTGGTGACCATGGCATCGCAGAACGTGCCCGGGGTCGCCGTGATGCGGAGCCTCGGGTACACCGTTCCGTGGCGGCCGGCGATGGTCGTCACCGGGCTCGGCTCGGCCCTGGCCGCGACCGCCGGCGGCCACGCTGTCAACCTCGGAGCCATCAGCGCCGCCATCGCGGCAGGACCCGACTCGCATCCCGATCCGAACCGCCGGTGGCTCGCGAGCATCTCGGTCGGCGGCTCGTACTTCGTGCTCGCCGGGCTCTCGTCGGCCTTCGCGGCGCTCGTCCTGCTCGCGCCCGCGGGCGTGATCCCCGCCGTCGCGGGCGTGGCGCTGTTCGCCGCGTTCGGCTCGGCGATCCAGCAGGCGATCGACGATCCGGGCGAGCGGATACCCGCCGTGGTGACGTTCCTCGTCGCCGCGTCGGGCGTCGCGGTGGCTGGGGTCAGCGCGGCCTTCTGGGCGCTGCTCGCCGGGCTCGTGGTGCGGACCGTGCTGCACGCGGGGCGCCGGCGCGCGGTCTGAGCGCCGTTCAGTGGAGCGTGCCGCCCGGGAGCGCCGCGTCGGTCGGAGCGTCGACCGCGGTCCGGAGGGCGGCCTCGAGCCCGCGGACGATGTCGTCGAGAGGCAGTGAGCTCACCCCGTCGGGGGCGTCCTCGGTCGCGTAGGGCACGTGGAGGAACCCGGCCCGGATGCCGTCGGCGCTGGCCGTCTCGTGCAGAGCCGTGAACATCACGTGGTTGCAGACGAACGTGCCCGCCGAGTGGGAGAGCGATGCGGGGATGCCCGCCGCGGCGATCGCGGCGGTCATCGCCTTCACGGGGAGCGTCGCGAAGTAGGCGGCGGGTGCGCCGTCGACGACCGGACGGTCGAGAGGTCGATCGCCCGCGTTGTCGGGGATCCGCGCATCGGCCAGGTTGATGGCGACGCGCTCCGGGGTGAGGCCCGTGCGGCCGCCGGCGAGACCGACCGCCAGGACGACGTCGGGGGAGTGCTCGCGAATGAGCGCACCGAGGCGGGCCGAGGCTTCCGTGAACACGACCGGCAGGACCTCGGCCACGAGCGTTCCCGGACCGGACCACCGTTCCGCGACGAGGCGCACGGCGTCGCCGGAGGGGTTGGTCGCATCACCGGCGAAGGGCTCGAAGCCCGTGAGGACGATCGTCGTCATTATCCTGTCCGCCAGTCGAGGTCGAATTCCGCCCGGATGCGTTCGCGCGCGGAGGCGTACTCCGGCAGCGAGTCGAAGAACGCGAACTTCCGCGCGACGACCGAGTCGGTGGCATCCACGTCCGGCTCCACCACGTAGGTGGCGAACGTCTCCGCGAAGTCCTCGGAGACGTTGGTCGCCGCGTAGTCGCTCACGAAGTCCTCCTCGTGCGCCTGGTAGAAGTCCCACGCGGTGTCGGCGTCGACGTTGTCGCGCGCGGGGGCGTCCGTGTACCCGGCCCAGAAGCGGTTGGCGAAGCGCTGGAGGTCGGAGTCGGGGAGCAGGCATCCCGCTCCCGCCCATTCCGTATCGCACTCGACGGCCGACGGGTCGGTGTCGTCCGCGCCGAGGCTCAGCATGTGCGCGTACTCGTGGATGAGCGTCACCATCAGCAGATCGCGGTCGCCGTCGTACGCGAGATTCGCCGCGAACACCCACTTCGTCGGGTCGTCGGCGCTCGCGACGTACGCGAGGGTGTCGCTGTCGGGGTCGTCTCCGGTCTGGTACTCCGTGATCATGGATGCCGCGAACTCCGGCGTCGTCACGCGGAGGAGTTCGCTCCAGACCCGGCTCGAGCGTCCGTCCGGCTGTGGGGTGAGTGTGCCGTCGGGCGAGACGGAGAAGACGTCGGTCGCGGCGAACTCGGGCGAGGCTTCGGCGCGCTCCCGCCCGAGCCCCCCGAGGGCATTTCCGACACTCACTCCGGCGCCGATCGCCACCCACGTCATCACGCCCACCAGGACGGCGACAGAGGCGCTCAGGAGAGCGATCCAGCGGGGACGCATGCCCTCACCCTAGAGCGTGCGACGGGGGCGGCCGCCGTTGTCGTTTCGTTATCGAATCGGCTCGGTGGGCGGGAACCGATCCGTGTGTCGCGGACACTACAGGGTGTGGAAGATGACGACGCCGGGCTGTGGGCCCGGGTGCGCCTGGGGGATGAGCTTGCGCTCGCGGGGTTGTTCGATCGGTATGAGGGGCGGTTGTTCCGGCATGCGTCGCGGTTGTTGACGCATCGGGAGGATGCGAAGGATGCCGTGACGGTGGCGTTCTTCGAGCTCTGGCGCAAGCGTGCGTCGGTGCGGCTGGTGGAGGGGTCGCCGTTGCCGTGGTTGTTGAACACGGTGGCGCATTGTGCGCGGAATCTGGAGCGGTCGGGGCGGCGATATCGGGCGCTGTTGGACCGGGCACCGGTCGCCGAGCCCTCGGGTGCGCCGGGCCATGACGACAGCGAGGTGATGGCGGCGTTGAAGCGTCTGCCGGAGCGGGAGCAGTCGGTGATGGTGCTGTCGGTATTGGAGGGGTATTCGGAGCGAGAGGTCGCTCAGGCCCTCGGCATCCCGGCGGGAACGGTGAAGTCGCGGCTGTCGCGGGCGAAGGCGCGATTGCGCGAGGATCTTTCGTCCCTGGAAGGGGCACGAGCATGAATGACGAATTGACTCCCAGCGAGCGGGCGGCTTTGCGCTCTCGCATTCTGGGTGGGGCTCGGGATATCAGGCCGGCGGGTGCGCATCGGAATGCGTGGATCGCGGGTTCGGTCGCGGCGGTGCTGGTCATCGCGATCGCGGGCGGGGTGGTGGCAACGTCGACGTTGTCGGCGCCCCAGATCGCGAACACGCCCTCACCTACGGCGACGACCGCACCCGTGGTGCCGACGCCGACGCCGACTCCGACGCCTACTCCGACGGCTGTACCGAGCGTTGGACGTGCGCCATTCGACAGTGACTGTGAGAACGTGCTCACATCCGACCAGCTGGCATCCGTCACCGGGCACGAGATGTCGGACGTCACCTTCGTCCCGCACGACAGTCGCTTTACCCTCGTGGGGGGTATCTTCTGCGACTGGGCATCATCCGACGAGTATCAGGCTGCGCAGATCACCGTCGCCGCGCTCCCGGCCGATCAGAACCTGCCAGCGGTGGAAGCGGGCCTGTTCGCCGGCCCGGAATGCCCGAGCGACATGACCTTCTGCACGTTCTCATGGTCGGACGGCACGGTGCAGATCCATGTCGCGATACGAGACAGGGCCCGAGCGGATCAGCGCGAGCAGACGGCCGCTGCCATCGCCAGCCTGGTACGCACGCGAATCGTCGACTATCCGGCGGGTGTCGCCGCAACCCCGACGGACGCGTGGTGGTCGCCGTGGAACTGCGACGACGTGTCGGCGTCGATCGACCCTGGGGTGTTCGGGTACGACACGGTGACGACGCAGGATGCCGGAAGCGGGACGTACCCGATGCCCGGGGTGTGCTTGGTCACCCTCTCTCGATCAGACGGGACGCTTTCGGCCAGTGTCAGCATCGTCCCGGGCGGTGCAATCGGACTCGACGACATGGTCACGTCGGTCTACACGAGCGAACCCGTGTCCGTCTCCGGCGCTACCGCGGCGTATTGGGTCGAGCTCCAGTCGAAGTATGACACCGGCGGGTTGCGCGAGCTGTGGGTGACCGATGGCGAGAACCTCCTGACCGTGGGTGCCGTCGTGTCCCCCTCCGTTCGATCTCTCGACGCGACACCCGACCTATCGATCGTCCTCGCCGAACAACTCCTGTCGTCGCTCTGACAGAGCACGGGTCCCCCTGACCTCGTGGTCGGGGGGACCCGTGGCATCCACCGCTCTAGACTCGATGATCGTGGTCACCCGTCTCTCGAACTACTTCCTCCGTACGCTCCGCGAAGATCCCTCGGATGCCGAGGTCACGAGCCACCGCCTGCTCGTGCGCGCCGGTTACATCCGTCGCAACGCCCCGGGCATCTTCGCGTGGCTCCCGCTGGGGCTGAGGGTCAAGGCCAAGATCGAGACGGTCGTGCGCGAGGAGATGGCGAACGCCGGAGCCTTCGAGGTGCACTTCCCGGCGCTGCTGCCCCGTGAGCCCTACGAGGTCACGGGCCGCTGGGAGGAGTACGGCGACGCGCTGTTCCGCCTGCAGGACCGCAAGGGCGCCGACTACCTGCTCGCTCCCACGCACGAGGAGATGTTCACGCTCCTGGTGAAGGACCTGTACTCGTCGTACAAGGACCTGCCGCTGACGATCTACCAGATCCAGGACAAGTACCGCGACGAGGCACGGCCCCGCGCGGGCCTCCTGCGCGGCCGCGAGTTCACGATGAAGGACGCGTACTCGTTCGACGCGACCGACGCGGGACTGGATGCCTCGTACCAGGCGCAGCGTGACGCGTACGAGCGCATCTTCCAGCGTCTCGGGCTCGAGTACGTGATCGTCGCGGCGGACGCCGGTGCGATGGGCGGGTCGAAGTCGGAGGAGTTCCTGCACCCGACGCCGATCGGCGAGGACACGTTCGTCCGCTCCGCGGGCGGGTACGCGGCGAACGTCGAGGCGTTCACGACCGAGGTGCCCGACGCCCTCCCCATCGAGGGGCAGCCCGAACCGGTGATCTTCGATTCGCCGAACACCCCCACGATCGCGACGCTCGTCGACCACGTCAACGCGCACCTCGACGCACCGGCGCCCGGCATCGCGGGCCCTGCCACGGCGGACGCCGCCGGGTGGACGGCCGCGCACACGCTCAAGAACGTCGTGCTGGCCCTCACGCACCTCGACGGCACGCGCGAGATCGTCGTCGTCGGCATCCCCGGCGACCGCGACATCGACGACAAGCGCGTCGAGGTGGCGTTCGCGCCGGCCGAGGTCGAGGCCGCCACGGAGGCCGATTTCGAGAAGAACCCGCTCCTCGTGAAGGGCTACATCGGCCCCTGGTCGGCTACGGGCCCCGTGCTCGGCGAGGAGTCGGCGACCGGCATCCGGTATCTGCTCGATCCGCGCGTGGTCGACGGCACCGCGTGGATCACCGGTGCCAACATCGACCAGAAGCACGTGCACTCGCTCGTCGCGGGCCGCGACTTCGTGGGCGACGGCTTCGTCGAGGCCGCGACCGTGCGCGCCGGCGACCCCGCCCCCGACGGGTCGGGCCCCGTGGAGTTGGCGCGCGGCATGGAGATCGGGCACGTCTTCCAGCTCGGTCGCAAGTACGCCGAAGCGCTGGGGCTGAAGGTGCTCGACGAGAACGGCAAGCTCGCGACGGTCACGATGGGGTCCTACGGCATCGGCGTGACGCGCATCCTCGCGATCATCGCCGAGCTCAACAACGACGACAAGGGCCTCATCTGGCCTCCGTCGGTCGCGCCGTTCGACGTCCACGTGGTCGCGACCGGCCGCGATGCGGTCGCGTTCGACCTCGCGGCATCCGTGTCCGAGCAGCTCGAGGCCGCCGGCTTCGACGTGTTGTACGACGACCGCCCCAAGGTCTCGCCGGGCGTGAAGTTCGGCGACGCCGAGCTCGTCGGCATCCCGCGCATCCTCATCGTGGGCCGCGGCGCCGCCGACGGAGAGGTCGAGCTGTGGGACCGCCGGACGGGCGAGCGCGACACGCTCCCCGTCACCGAGGCGCTCGCACGCCTGCAGGGCTGACGCGGCGAGGCCCGACGACTCCCGGCGGCGGATAGCGTGGATGCCATGATCGCAGCGCCCCGCGTGCCCCTGTCCGACGGCTCCTCGATTCCGCAGCTCGGTGTCGGGACGTACAAGGTGCCCGCCGAGGTCACCGCCGATCTGGTGGCCGGTGCGCTCGCCGCGGGGTACCGGCACGTGGACACGGCCGCGCTGTACGGCAACGAGCGCGAGGTCGGCGAGGGCCTCCGGGCGTCGGGTCTCGCGCGCGAGGACGTCTTCGTCACGACCAAGGTGTGGAACGACGACCAGGGGTTCGACGAGACGCTCCGCGCGTTCGACGCGAGCGCCGAGCGCCTCGGTCTGGACCGCGTCGATCTCTACCTCATCCACTGGCCCATCCCGAGCGCCGACCGCTACGTCGACACCTGGCGCGCCCTGGTGCGTCTGCGGGAGGAGGGTCGCGTCACCTCGATCGGCGTGAGCAACTTCTCGCCCGTGCACATCGAGCGTCTGCGTGACAAGACCGGCGTGCTCCCCGTGATCGACCAGGTGGAGCTGCACCCCCGATTCCCACAGCACGAGCTCGTCGAGTGGAACACGCAGCACGGGATCGTCACCGAGTCGTGGGCGCCCCTGGCCCGGGGCGGCCTGCTCGACGCGCCGGTGCTCGCCGAGATCGCTTCACGACACGGCAAGACGCCGGCCCAGGTCGTGATCCGATGGCACCTCGATCGCGGCCTCGTCGTGTTCCCCAAGTCGGTGTCGCTCGATCGTCTCCGTGAGAACGGCGACGTGTTCGACTTCACCCTGGATGCCGACGACCACGCGCGCATCGCGACGCTCGACACGGGCGAGCGCACCGGACGCAACCCCGACCTCGACTGAGTTCCGTCGTCCGGTTGCGACCGACCGGACGTGCGGCGGCGGGGTGAAGATCCTGTGTCGATCCCGTTGCCTCTTGGCGCGCGCGGGCGGTTCTGATTACGGTCGAACCGTGCCCGACAACTCTTCCTCCGCGTCCGAGCTCCGCCTGACTCACCCGCTCGCTCTCGCCCCCGTGGCGGCGCCTCCGGCGTCCGTCGACGGCTTCGTCCGCCGCTTCCTGCAGAACCTCAATTTCGATCAGGGCGTGGCGCTGTCGGCATCCGACGACAACGACCGCTACCTGGCGCTGGCGGGAACCGTCCGCGACTACCTGATGGCCCGCTGGCTCGACGATCAGGCGCAGCAGAGCCGTCAGCAGTCGAAGACGGTCTGCTACCTCTCGGCCGAATACCTGCTCGGGCGCCAGCTCGACAACAACCTCCTCGCCGCGCGCCTGACCGACATCGCGACCGAGGCCCTCGCGCAGTGCGGCATCGACATCGACGAGCTCCGCGCGCTCGAGATCGAGCCCGGGCTCGGCAACGGCGGTCTCGGTCGCCTCGCCGCGTGCTTCATCGACTCGCTCGCGACGATGAGCATCCCGACGATCGGGTACGGCATCCGGTACGAGTACGGCATCTTCCGTCAGGCCTTCGCCGACGGCCAGCAGGTCGAGCAGCCCGACGCGTGGCTCCGCCTCGGCTCGCCGTGGGACTTCCCGCACCCCGAGGCGGCGCAGACCATCTCGTTCGGCGGCCGCACCGAGACGTACGACGACGAGGGCGTGGAGCGCACCCGCTGGGTGCCGGACTGGAACGTGCTCGCCGTGCCGTACAACATGATGGTGCCCGGCTACCACAACGGCCGCGTCAACACCCTCCGCCTGTGGCGCGCGGTGGCCACCAACGCCTTCGACCTCCACACCTTCAACTCGGGCGACTACGTCGAGTCTGTCCGCGCGCAGACATTCGCCGAGAACATCTCCAAGGTCCTCTACCCCGAGGACTCCACTCCCCAGGGCAAGGAACTGCGCCTCCAGCAGCAGTACTTCTTCGTCGCGGCATCCATCGCCGACTTCGTCGAGAACGTCCTCCCGGAGGGCTTCGACCTCGAGAAGCTCCCGGATCGCGTCATCTTCCAGCTCAACGACACCCACCCCGTGATCGGCGTGCCCGAGCTCATGCGCGTGCTTGTCGACGAGAAGCACATGGAATGGGATGCCGCGTGGGCGATCACGCAGAAGTGCTTCGCGTACACGTGCCACACGCTGCTGCCGGAAGCGCTCGAGGTGTGGTCGGTCGACCTGCTGGGGCGTCTGCTCCCGCGCCACCTGGAGATCATCTACCGCATCAACGACGAGTTCCTCCTCGAGGTGCGCGAGCGCTTCGGCGACGACGAGATGCTCATCCGCGACATGTCGATCATCGGCGAGCACCCGTTCCGTTCGGTGCGGATGGCCTACCTCGCCACGGTCGCGGGGTCGAAGGTCAACGGCGTCGCGGAGCTGCACTCGCAGCTCCTGCGCGACAACGTGCTGAAGGACTTCGCGCGCATGTGGCCGGAGAAGTTCACCAACGTCACCAACGGCGTGACGCCGCGCCGCTTCCTGCGGCTGGCGAACCCCGACCTGTCGGAGCTCATCACCGAGACCCTCGGCGCCGGGTGGACGGTCGACCTCGAGCGCCTCCGCGGTCTCGAGGCGTTCGCCGACGACCCCGAGTTCCGCGAGCGGTTCGCCGCGGTCAAGGCGGCGAACAAGCGACGCCTCAGCCGGGTCCTGGAAGCACGCGACGGCTCCACGCTCGCCGACGACCACCTGCTCGACGTCATGATCAAGCGCCTGCACGAGTACAAGCGCCAGACGCTCAAGGTCCTACACATCGTCAGTTCCTACGACGGCATCGTCTCGGGTCGTGTCCCGGTCGAGGACGTCCAGCCGCGCACGTTCCTCTTCGGCGCCAAGGCCGCCCCCGGCTACGCGATGGCGAAGCACATCATCCACCTCATCAACGCCGTCGGCGAGGTCGTCAACGCCGACCCTCGCATCGAGGGGCGCCTGAAGGTCCTGTACCCCGCGAACTACAATGTGACGCTCGCCGAGAGCATCATCCCGGCGGCCGACCTGTCCGAGCAGATCTCGCTCGCGGGCAAGGAGGCGTCCGGCACGGGCAACATGAAGCTCGCGCTGAACGGTGCGCTCACGATCGGCACGGACGACGGCGCGAACGTCGAGATCCGCCAGCTCGTGGGCGACGACAACTTCTTCCTGTTCGGCATGAGCGAGCCCGAGGTCGAAGCGCTGTGGGCCGAGGGCTACCGACCCGCCGACTTCTACCACGAGGACGAGCGCCTCCGCCGCGCGATCGACCTGATCGCGGCGGGCGCGTTCTCCGGCGGCGACCGCACGGTGTTCGAGCCCCTCATCTCAAACCTCCTGTACGACGACCGCTTCATGGCGCTGGCCGACTTCGGCTCGTACCTCGACGCGCAGGAGCGGGTCGACCTCGCCTACGCCGACAAGGACGCGTGGGTGCGGTCGGCGATCCTCAACGTCGCGCGCAGTGGCTTCTTCTCCTCCGACCGGGCGATGCGCGACTACCTCGACCGCATCTGGCACGCCACTCCGGTCAACTGAGCACCGGATGCCACGGCCCCCGGGTCGTGGCATCCGTCGTTCCGGGGTGTTCCGGGTTGGCGGGAAGCCGGCGGAAGGTGGCCGTCCCGCGCGGGTGCGCGGTGGCTGTGAGCGGAAGAGTGGGAACCCCACCCCAGGAGGTCCCGTGCGCATCGCCGACATCCGCGTCCCCGACACCCTCGCCGGCCGCGGCGCTCTCGCGCTCGCCGAGGAGTACCAGTCACCCGCGATCACCGCGCACGCGCTGCGGTCCTGGCTGTGGGCCGAGGCGTTCGCGCTCGTCGACGGCATCTCGGGCATCGACCACGAACTTCTCTACGTCTCGGCGGTGCTGCACGACGTCGGCACCGTGACGGAGTTCGACAACCACACGCTGTCCTACGAGCACGCGGGCGGTCACGTCGGCATCGCCCTCACGGCCGGGGCCGGGTGGGAGCGCGCGCGACGGGAGCGCGTGCTCGACGTCATCGTGCGGCACAACTGGCCCAGCGTCGACCCGGACATGGATGCCGAGGGCTACCTGCTCGAGACCGCGACCGGACTCGACATCTCAGGGGCGCGGCCCGACGCGCTGCCGCGGGAGTTCGTGCGGGAGGTGCTTACCGCGTATCCACGGGGCGCGCTCGCGGCGGAGTTCGGCGCGTGCGTCGTCGATCAGGCGCGACGCAAGCCCGACACCGCGGCGCGGCGCCTCGTCGACGGGGGAGTGCTCGACAAGCTGGCCGCCAATCCGCTGGAGCGCGTGGCCGGGGAAGGTCGCGGGGGAGTCGGCATCCGGGTATCGTAGGAGGGTTGTCGGCGCCGTTCGCGCCGACGAGAGCTGAATACGGAGGGTCTTGTGGACATCGATCTCGCACTTCTGAAGACGATCGAACGCGAGAAGGAGATCCCCTTCGACGAACTCGCGCGGATCATCGAGCAGGCGATCCTCACCGCCTACGCCAAGCACATCTCGCCCAGCGGCGAGATCGCGGCCGGCGCGCGCGCCGAGCTCG
Source organism: Microbacterium sp. SLBN-111 (assembly GCF_049739645.1). NCBI lineage: Bacteria > Bacillati > Actinomycetota > Actinomycetes > Micrococcales > Microbacteriaceae > Microbacterium > Microbacterium sp. SLBN-111. Next base: position 109,709 of record NZ_JBMGQH010000001.1, on the reverse strand, counting down.
ACCGCAAGACCGGTCACGTCGGCATCTTCACGCCCGTCCTCGACGACGAGGGTGCCGTCATCGGCGAGGAGGAGCAGGCTCCCGACGACTTCGGCCGCATCGCCGCGTTCGCCGCGAAGCAGGTCATCAGCCAGCGCCTGCGCGACATCGCCGACGACGCCGTGCTCGGCGAGTTCAAGGGCAAGGAAGGCGACATCGTCGCCGGCGTCGTGCAGCAGGGGCCGAACCCGCGCATGGTGCACGTCGACCTCGGCACCGTCGAGGCGATCCTCCCTCCCGAGGAGCAGGTTCCGGGCGAGACGTACGCGCACGGTTCGCGCCTGCGCGTCTACGTGACGTCGGTCGCCAAGGGCAACAAGGGTCCGCAGATCACCGTGTCGCGCACGCACCCGGGCCTGGTCCGCAAGCTCTTCGCCCTCGAGGTGCCCGAGATCGCCGCGGGCCTCGTCGAGATCGTCTCGCTCGCCCGCGAGGCCGGGCACCGCACGAAGATGGCCGTGAAGGCCAACGACCCGACCGTCAACGCCAAGGGCGCCTGCATCGGCGAGCTCGGCCGCCGCGTGCGCGCCGTCACCGAGGAGCTGGCCGGCGAGAAGATCGACATCATCGACTACGACGCCGACCTGCCGAAGTTCGTCGCGAACGCGCTGTCGCCGGCGAAGGTGACCTCGAGCTTCGTCCTGGATGCCACGACCAAGGCCGTGCGCGCCCTGGTGCCCGACTACCAGCTGTCCCTGGCGATCGGCAAGGAAGGTCAGAACGCCCGTCTGGCGGCCAAGCTGACCGGCGCGAAGATCGACATCCAGCCCGACAGCATCCTCGAAGACAACTGAGCGTCCGTCGTCCGGACGACGGCGAGGTGTACGATGGAACCTGTACGAACGTGCGTCGGATGCCGCGCACGTGCCCCCCGATCATCGCTCCTGCGCGTGGTCGCGGAGGGGTCGGTGCTCGTCAGAGACGAGCGGGCGATCCTGCCGGGACGGGGTGCGTGGGTGCACGAGACGGACGCGTGCGTCGGGAAAGCTCTCGCGCGCCGCGCCTTCGTACGAGCATTGCGTGTGTCAGGCCCGCTTGACACGCAGACCTTCGAATCAACCCTCCAGCGAAACGGCTGAACGGCTATGGACACGAAGTGAACGGCTCGAAATGAGACCCGTCCGCAACTAACGGTCTGCCCTGTCCGGGGTAGGCCCTCAGACAGGAGAATTGTGGCAAAACCACGCGTGCACGAGATCGCTTCCGAGCTCGGCGTCGACAGCAAGGTCGCGCTTGCGAAGCTCAAGGAGCTCGGCGAATTCGTCAAGAGCCCCTCATCGACCATCGAACCCCCGGTCGCCCGTAAGCTCCGCGCTGCCTTCGCGGCGGAGGGTGCGTCGGGATCCTCGGATGCCAAGCCCGCCGCCGCTGCGGCGCGCCCCGGCGCCCGTCCCGGCCCGGCTCGCCCCGCGGCGACCCCCGGTGCCCGTCCGTCCGGCCCCACGCCCGGCCCGGCTCGCCCGGCGGCTCCCCAGAGCACTCCGGCTCCGGCCGCGCCCGCGGCATCCGCCCCGGCTCCGGCTGCTCCGGCGGCCTCCACGCCCGCTGCTCCGGCCAAGCCCGCCTCGTCGGCTCCGGCTCCGTCGGCTCCCACGGCGCAGACCCCCGCGTCGCAGGCGCCCAAGCCCGGCGGTCCGAAGCCCGGCCCCAGCGCGCCCCCGCGTCCGGGTGGCGCACGCCCCGGCAACAACCCCTTCGCCTCGTCGCAGGGCATGGGTCAGCGTCCCGCCGGCCCGCGTCCGGGTAACAACCCCTTCGCATCCGCGCAGGGCATGGGCCAGCGCCCGACCCCCGGCAACATCCCCCGCCCGCAGGCTCCGCGTCCCGGTGCCCCCCGTCCCGGCGCTCCGCGCCCGGGTGGTGCGGGTCGTCCCGGCGGCGGCGGTCGTTCCGGCGCTCCGTTCCAGCAGCGTCCCGGCGGCCCCGGTCGTCCCGGCGGTGCCGGTGGCGGGTTCCAGCGTCCCGGTGGCGCTCCCGGTGCTCCGGGTGGCGGCGGTTTCGCCGGTCGTCCCGGCGGTGGTGGCGGTCGGGGCCGCGGTCCCGGCGGTGGTACCGCGGGTGCCTTCGGTAAGGGCGGCGGCAAGTCCAAGCAGCGCAAGTCGCGTCGGGCGAAGCGGCAGGAATTCGAGATGCGGTCGGCGCCGGTCGTCGGCGGCGTCAACGTCTCGAAGGGCAACGGCGAGATCATCCGCCTGCGTCGTGGCGCGTCGATCGCCGACTTCGCCGACAAGCTCGAGGCCCTGCGCGGTTACACCGTGCAGCCCGGCACGCTCGTGACCATCCTGTTCAACCTGGGCGAGATGGCCACCGCGACCGAGTCGCTCGACGAGGCCACGTTCGAGGTGCTCGGCGCCGAGCTCGGCTACAAGATCCAGATGGTCTCGCCCGAGGACGAGGACAAAGAGCTCCTCGAGGGCTTCGGTCTCGATCTCGACGCCGAACTGGAGGCCGAGAGCGAGGACGACCTCGAGATCCGTCCTCCCGTGGTCACCGTCATGGGCCACGTCGACCACGGTAAGACGCGACTGCTCGACGCCATCCGCCAGACGAACGTCGTGGCGGGCGAGGCCGGCGGCATCACGCAGCACATCGGTGCGTACCAGGTCTGGACCGAGCACGAGGGCATCGAGCGCGCCATCACCTTCATCGACACCCCGGGTCACGAGGCGTTCACCGCCATGCGTGCCCGTGGTGCGCAGGTGACCGACATCGCGATCCTCGTGGTCGCGGCCGACGACGGCATCATGCCCCAGACGGTCGAGGCCCTGAACCACGCCCAGGCGGCGAACGTGCCGATCGTGGTCGCGGTCAACAAGGTCGACAAGCCGGATGCCAACCCCGCCAAGGTGCGCCAGCAGCTCACCGAGTACGGTCTGGTCGCCGAGGAGTACGGCGGCGACGTCATGTTCGTCGACGTCTCGGCCCGTCAGGGCACGAACATCCAGGAGCTCCTGGACGCCGTGCTGCTGACCGCTGACGCCGGACTCGACCTGACGGCCAACCCGAACAAGGCGGCGCGCGGTGTCGCGATCGAAGCGAAGCTCGACAAGGGCCGCGGTTCGGTGGCCACGGTGCTCATCCAGTCCGGAACGCTGCGCGTCGGCGACGCGATCGTCGCGGGTACGGCCTACGGCCGCGTCCGCGCGATGATCGACGAGAACGGCGACGCGGTCGAGGAGGCCTATCCCTCGCGTCCGGTGCAGGTGCAGGGTCTCAACTCGGTCCCGCGTGCCGGCGACGTCTTCATCGTCACCGAGGAAGACCGCACCGCGCGTCAGATCGCCGAGAAGCGCGAAGCCGCCGAGCGCAACGCCCAGCTGGCCAAGGCCCGCAAGCGCATCTCGCTCGAGGACTTCACCCGCGCTCTCGAAGAGGGCAAGGTCGAGTCGCTCAACCTCATCATCAAGGGTGACGTTTCGGGTGCCGTCGAGGCGCTCGAGGAGTCGCTGCTCAAGATCGAGGTCGACGACAGCGTCCAGCTGCGCATCATCCACCGCGGCGTGGGTGCGATCACCGAGTCGGACATCAACCTGGCCACGATCGACAACGCGATCGTCATCGGCTTCAACGTCCGCCCCGACACCAAGGCCCGTGAGCGTGCCGCCCGCGAGGGTGTGGACGTCCGGTTCTACTCGGTCATCTACAACGCGATCGACGACGTCGAGCAGTCGCTCAAGGGCCTGCTCAAGCCGGAGTTCGAAGAGGTGCAGTCGGGTGTCGCCGAGATCCGCGAGGTGTTCCGCTCCTCGAAGTTCGGCAACATCGCCGGTGTCATCGTCCGCTCGGGCACGATCACGCGCAACGCCAAGGCGCGCGTCATCCGCGACGGCGTGGTGCTGGCCGACGGTCTGCAGATCGAGTCGCTCCGCCGGTTCAAGGACGACGTCACCGAGGTCCGCACGGACTTCGAGGCCGGTATCGGACTGGGCAAGTACAACGACATCCAGATCGGCGACGAGATCGAGACCACGGAAATGGTCGAGAAGCCGCGAGGCTGATCAAATCGGGCGGGGGTCGCATCTTCTGATGCGGCTCCCGCTTCGGCCTGCGGGGTGTGCATCTCCGAGAGCAGAGCAGGGCCCCTACCCCGATGCTCTCGGAGATGCACACCCCTCCGGCCTACGCTGGGGCGGCGTCCTCGATGGGACGCCCACCCGCTGCACCATCCGCGGCGGCATGAGAGAAGGAGAAGGCAGTGGCAGGGGAACGACAGGCACGGGTGGCCGACCGCATCCGCGTGGTTCTGGCGGAGCGCCTCGAGAGAGGGCTGCGCGACCCGCGGCTCGGATTCGTCACCATCACCGACGTCCGCGTGACGGGCGACCTGCAGCGCGCGTCGGTGTTCTACACCGTCATGGGCGATGAAGCGCACCGCGCCGACACCGCGGCCGCGCTGAAGTCGGCGACGGGGATGCTGCGCAGCGAGGTCGGCAAGAACCTCAACACGCGGCTGACCCCCACGCTCGAGTTCATCCTCGACGCGATCCCCGAGAACGCCGACCACATCTCGGCGCTCCTGCGCGAAGCGCGTGAGCGCGACGAGTCGGTCGCCGGTCTCGCCGCGAGCGCGTCGTACGCCGGCGACGCCGACCCGTACCTCAAGCCCCGCGACCTCGACGACGATGAGGACGACCTCGACGACGATGAGGACGACGACGAAGACGAGGACGACGAGCGCGACTGACGCACGACGTTTCGACGGCCGGATGCCACCCCGCACGGGGTCGCGTCCGGCCGTTCGTCCTTCCGGCTGACGGTGGAACGGCATTCTCCGTCGTACGGGGGAGGTCGTGGCATCCGGGAATTCCTAGGCTCGGGACATGACCGCTTCGTCTCGCCCGGACTGGGTCTCCATCGGTGTCTTCGCGGTGACCTCCGTCGCCCTGTCGTGGCTCGTGGCACTGCCGCTGTGGATGCGGGGACAGGGTCTCGCGGATCCGTTCCTCGGACTCGTCGCCGCCGCGATGATGTTCACGCCCACGCTCGGTGTGCTCGCCGCGCTCCTCGTGCAGCGGCGCACGCGCGGGCGCCGCGGTGCCCGGGCGGTGCTGCGGGAACTCGGGATGTGGCCGCTGCGCCCGGCCGCGCGGACGATCTGGACCTGCGTCGCGGTGATCGTCGCCACTCCGCTGCTCATCGCGCTCGGGCTCGTCGTGGTCGGGGCGCTGGGGCTCGCGACCTTCGACCCGGTCGGGTTCTCCGGCTTCCAGAAGACGCTCGAGGCCGCCGTCCCGCCCGGGACCCCGCTCCCGCCGGTCGCGGTGCTCGCCGCAGTCCAGCTGGCGATGATCCCGGTCGGGGCGATCATCAACGCGCCCTTCGCGTTCGGCGAGGAGCTCGGGTGGCGGGGCTTCCTCCTGCCGGCGCTGCGACCGCTCGGCGTGTGGCCGGCCCTGATCATCTCGGGCGCGTTCTGGGGGTTCTGGCACGCGCCCCTGATCCTGCTGGGATACAACTTCCTCGAACCCAACGCCTTCGGCGTCGTCCTGATGATCGCGGCCTGCGTGCTGTTCGGCATCCTGCTCGGGTGGACGCGGTTGCGCACGGCATCCGTCTGGCCCGCGGTCTTCGCGCATGGGGCGTTCAACGCCTCGGCCGGCCTCGGCGCCCTCGTCGTCGCCGCCGATTCGGCGACCCCGTCGCCGGTGGTCGCGGGACCGCTGGGCCTGATCATGTGGGGCGTGTTCGCGGTCGTGATCGCGGTGCTCGCGCTCACCGGTCAGTTCCGCGCGGACCGTCTCGACGTCCGGCTCGGGCCGGACCCGGTCGTCGCACCGGCGCCCGCGGCGGCCTAGCGGGGGAGGAGGAGGGCGCCGCCCTCGGCTTCGGCGAGTCCGTCGGCGATCAGCGAGTCGATCGCGCGGTCGCGCTGCACCGGGTCGGGCCAGTCGGGCACGACGTCGTCGAGCGGCACGGCAGCCGGCGCCGCCTCGCGCAGCACCTTCAGCACCGCGCCGCGGGCTTGGCGGTCGCTGCCCTCGTACTTCGCCTGGCGTCGGCGCCGATCCTCGGATGCCGGATACCCGGCCGCCCGCCACGCGCACTGCGCCGCGAGAGGGCAGATCCCGCACTTCGGCGTCCGTGCGGTGCACACGATCGCCCCGAGCTCCATCGCGGCGGCGTTCACGATCGCGGCCTCGCCGATGTCGGCGGGCAGCTCGGCCGTTTTTTCATGCGGGCGAGGTCGGACTTCCCCGGCGGCCCCGGCTGCGCGACGCCGTCCACGACCCGCGCGAGGACGCGGCGAGTGTTCGTGTCGACGACCGGATGCCGATCCCCGTACGCGAACACCGCGACGGCGCGGGCGGTGTAGTCGCCGATCCCGGTGAGCGCGAGCAGCGCGTCGACGTCGCGCGGGACGACGCCGTCGTGCCGGTCGCGGATCTCGACGGCCGCGCGGTGCAGCCAGAGTGCGCGCCGCGGGTACCCCAGGTTCGCCCACTGCGTCACAGCCTCCGCGGGGGCGGCGGCGGCGAGGTCGGTGGGGGTCGGCCACCGTCCCAGCCACGCTTCGAGGTGCGGGATGACGCGGGCCACGGGCGTCTGCTGCAGCATGAACTCGCTCACGAGCGTGCCCCACGCTCCGAATCCGGGCCGACGCCACGGCAGATCCCGCGCGTTGTCGCGGTACCAGGCGATGAGCGGCGCGGCGATCCCTGGCATCCCTCCACCCTATGAGCCCGCGCGACCGCCCCGCGCCTCTGCTGGGCAGCGTCGCGGCGTGCGTCCGCGCCCCCCACTCACACCGATAAACGCGATCCGCGGGTGGAAACGCGCTGCCGCGCCGTCTCTCCCCGTGGATCGCGTTTATCGCGGGGAGGGGCGGGGGCATCGCGGCAGTGGCAGAGCAGGCGGCGGCGGCGGCTCGGGGCGGGGCACAGCGGACGACCGTAGGCTGGAGGCATGTCGAGCGAGAACCCCGTCGAGACCCTGCAGCGGAGCCTGCGCGACCTCCTGCGTCAGAACGCGGGCAACGGACGTCTCGTCGTGGCGATCGACGCGCTGGATGCCACGGCCGCCACGGCCTTCGCGGACGGTTTCGCCGCGGCGGTCGGCGAGGACGGCACGGCGGTGTTCCGCGCGACCCTCGCCGACGACGCCGGCGACGTGCGCGAGCGACTCGTCGTACCCTTCCGCGCGGGCGAGCCGTTCGACGGCAGCAGCACGCCCGCTCCCGAGCGCGCGGTTCTCGTCGTCGACGGCCGCTTCCTCCACGCCTCGGGTCTCCGGGGCCTGTGGAACTGGTCGGTGTGGCTCGAGTCGAACCCGCCGATCGGCGCTCCGCGCCCGGAGCTCCCGGATGCCGAGAAGCAGTACGTCCGCACCGCGCGGCCGCGGGTCGCGGCATCCGTCATCGTCGAGAACTCCGACCCCGCGCACCCGGTGCAGGTGTTCGGCGACTTCTGCTGATGGTGCGCGCCGGCATCCTCCTGGTCGACAAGCCGGGAGGCATCACCAGCCATGACGTCGTGGCGCGAGCGCGCCGCGCGCTGGGCACCCGCAAGATCGGGCACGCCGGGACGCTCGACCCGATGGCCACGGGCCTGCTCGTGCTCGGCGTCGAGGGCGCGACGCGTCTGCTCACCTACATCGTGGGCGCCGACAAGACCTACGAGGCGACGATCCTCCTCGGTGTCTCGACCGACAGCGACGACGCCGACGGTGAGGAGACGGCACGGTCGGATGCCACGGCCGTCGACGCCGTGACCGACGAGGCGATCGCCGCCGGCATCGCCGACCTCACCGGCGAGATCGCGCAGGTGCCCAGCACGGTCTCCGCGATCAAGGTGCAGGGCCGCCGCGCGTACGACCTCGCTCGCGCCGGCGAGACCGTGGAACTGAAGGCCCGCCGCGTGACGGTGTCGCGGTTCGACGTGCGCGCGACGCGACGCGAGGGCGGGACGATCGCGCTCGACGTCGTCGTCGACTGCTCGAGCGGCACCTACATCCGCGCGCTCGCGCGCGACCTCGGTGCCGCGCTCGGCGTGGGCGGGCACCTCACCGCACTCCGCCGCACCCGCATCGGGTCCTTCGACGTCGGCTCCGCGGCATCCGTCGACGACATCGCCGAGGCCGCGCTCGTGAACCCCGCCACCGCCGCGGCGACCGTGGTCGGCGCGCTCGCGGTCGGCGCCGACGACGCGCGCGACCTGCGCCACGGCAAGCGGATCGAGGGCGGTGGACGTCTCACGGGGGAGCGCGCCGCGGCGATCGATCCGGACGGGCGTCTGGTCGGGATCGTGGAGCGGCGGGGGAGTCAGCTGAAGAGCGTCATGAACATGCCCGAGGAGGTCGCGGGATGATCCTGTGGTTCACACTCACGCAGGTGGGCGTCGCGGTCCTCGCGGGGCTCATCGCCGTCGTCGCCGGCCTCGCCGGGCGCCGCCCGTCCGACCTCACCGTCGGCGCGCTCGCGCTCATCGAGTTGCTGCTCATCGTGCAGATCGTCGTCGCGATCGTGTCGCCGTTCGCCGGCAACCCGCCGTCGGGCAGCCTCCTGGAGTACTGGACGTACCTCGTGTCGGCCGCGCTCCTGCCGCCCGCGGGCGCGGCGTGGGCGCTCATCGAGCGCAGCCGGTGGAGCACCGTCATCATGGGCGCGGTCGCCCTCGCGGTCGCGGTCATGGTGTGGCGCATGCACGTCATCTGGACGATCCAGCTCGCCTGACACGGCCCCGAGCGCCCGAGGCGGCGCGACGCCGACCGAACTAGACTCGGAAGGTCATGGCATCCACCACTCCCGCCCGCACCCGCGGAATGACCGGCATCGGCCGGGTCCTCGTGATCGTCTACGGCATCATGGCGCTCGCCGCCACCGGCCGCTCGTTCGTGCAGATCGTGCGCGAGTTCGACGACGCGCCCGTCGCGTACACGCTCTCGGCGCTCGCCGCGGTGGTCTACATCGTCGCGACGCTCGCGCTGATCTTCTCGGCGCGGCCCGCGTGGTACCGCGTGGCGTGGGTGGCCATCGGTTTCGAGCTCGTGGGCGTGCTGGTCGTCGGCACCCTCAGCCTCGCGCTGCCGTCGCTGTTCCAGCACCCGACGGTGTGGTCGGTGTACGGCATCGGCTACGTGTTCATCCCGCTCGTGCTGCCGTTCCTGGGCCTCTGGTGGCTCGTGCGGCACCGTGGAACGGCGTCGTGATCGTCTTCCGCGATCCCGCCGAGGTCCCCGCGGGGTTCGGGCCGTCGGTCGTCGCGATCGGCAAGTTCGACGGCGTGCATACCGGCCACCGCGCCGTGATCGATCGCGCGCGAGTCGAGGCGGCCGACGGCGCGCAGGTCGTGGCCGTGACGTTCGACCGCAACCCCTTGAGCGTCCTCCGGCCGGAGAAGTGCCCGCCCGACGTCATCGGTCCGCACCAGAAGCTCGAGCTGCTCGACCGGGCCGGAGTGGATGCCACCCTCCTGCTGACCTTCGATGAGACGCGGGCTGCGCAGCCCGCGGCGGACTTCGTCCGAGAGGTGCTCGTCGACGCTCTCGCGGCCCGGACCGTGCTGGTGGGGCGCGACTTCCGCTTCGGCGCCGGGGGAGCGGGCGACCCCGACCTGCTCGTCCGACTGGGGCACGAGTACGGCTTCCGCGTGGAGGTCGTGGACGACGTGCGCGCCGTTCACGCCGACCGCCGGGTGTCGTCGACGTGGATCCGCGAGGCGCTCGCCGCCGGCGACATCGCCACGGCCGCGCGACTGCTCGGCCGCGCGCCGTCGGTATGGGGCGAGGTCGTGCACGGGCTCCAGCGCGGACGCGAGCTCGGCTACCCCACGGCGAACCTGTCGCCCGATCTCGAAGGGTTCGTGCCCGCGGACGGCGTGTACGCCGGCTGGCTCGTCGACGTCGACGGGTCGCGACGGATCACGTATCCCGCGGCCATCAGCATCGGGACGAACCCCACGTTCGACGACGTGCACGCGCGGCAGGTCGAGGTGTACGTGCTCGACGAGACGGGCCTCGACCTCTACGGGCACCACGTCGAGGTGCGCTTCGTCGAACGCATCCGCGGCATGGCGGCCTTCGACGGCATCGACGCCCTGCTCGTGCAGATGGCCGACGACGTCGAGCGCGTCCGCGGCATCCTGTGCTGACGTTCACGGCGTCCGCCAGGGGCCTCCGAGCGCGTCCGCGGCATCCTGCGCTGAGGTTCGCGTCCGGTCTGGTCGGGGCGCGACCTCTCGCGCTGCAGCGCGCCCCGGCGTGAGCCCGCGCAGCCCGCCGTCAGTCGCGTCGCGACAGGTGGTTACGGATGCCGAGGAACGACGTCGCGGCCCCGAGGAGCATCAGCACGGCGGTGAAGATCGCGGCGCGGTGGAAGCCGTCGAGGTTCAGCGCGCCGCCCGCGACGGCCGACACCGCCGCGATGGAGAGCAGCCCGGCGATGCGCGACACGGCGTTGTTGACGGCGGAGGCGATGCCGGAGCGTTCCGGGTCGATCGCACCGAGCACCGCGGCGGTCAGCGGTGACACGGTCGTGGTCACGCCCAGGCCGAAGATCAGCACCGCGGGGAAGACCTGCGTCCAGTAGTCGAACTCGGGGCGGACGAGGAGGAGCAGCAGCGCTCCCACCGCCATGAGCGCGGGGCCGAGCGTCATGAACAGGCGCGGTCCGAAGCGGCCCGAGAGCGCCCCCGCCCGCGAGCTCAGGGCGATGGAGATGAGCGTCGCCGGTAGCGACGCGAGGCCCGCGAGGGTGGCCGGTAGCCCGGCGCCCTGCTGCAGGTAGACGCTGAGGACGAAGCCGTACAGCGAGAGCGCCGCGTAGACGAACATCGTCGTGAGGTTGCCCGCCCAGAAGTTGCGCGAACGGAACAGGTCCAGCGGCATCATGGGTTGGCGGGCGACCCGCTGGCGCAGGAGGAACCCCGCGAACGACAGGACGCCGACGGCCGCCGGCGCCCAGATGACCGGCGACCCCCAGCCGAGGTTCGGCTGCTCGATGAGGGCGAACACGACGCCGCCCAGGCCCACGGCGCACAGGACCGCGCCGAGGAGGTCGACGCGTGCGCCCGGGCGGCGGTGATCGGGCTGCGAACGCCGGGCGAGCAGCCACAGCGTCACCGCGATGGGGAGGACGTTGACGAGGAACACCAGCCGCCACGACAGCGCGTCGACGAACACACCGCCGATCACGGGCCCGGCGAGCATCGCCACGGTGGTCGCGCCCGTCCAGATGCCGATCGCGCGCGCCTGGCCGGCGCCGCGGAACGTCGACGTGATGAGCGCCAGCGAACTCGGCACGAGCAGCGCGCCCGCGACGCCCTGCAGCGCCCGCGCCACGATCAGGAACTCGGCCGTGGGCGCCGCGGCGATCGCGACCGATGTCACGCCGAACCCGATCAGTCCGATCCGCAGGACGAGCGTGCGGCCCAGCACGTCGCTCATCGACCCGGCGACGAGGATGAAGGCGCCGAGCGTGACGAGATACGCGTCGACGACCCATTGCTGCGTCGACAGCCCGCCACCCAGGTCCCTCGAGATCGCGGGAAGCGCCACGTTCACGACGGTGCCGTCGAGGAACGACACGAAGGATGCCAGAACCGCGACGGTGAGCACCACGCGCTGGTCGCGCGACATCGGTTCGGCCATCGCACCAGCGTAGGCGTCGCGGAATCGCCGGGGGAGGGGTACGGCAGGACCACCCACCGACGCGCTAGACTGGTGGCGGCCCCGTCACCCGCCTCCTTGCGAGCCGTTCCGGTGAAGACGCGTTGCGGGTCGCAGACGCTGCCGCTCCGGCGGTGAGTCTCGCGGCATTCTCCGGGGTCACTGATCCACCGGCCATGGGCCGGGACGTTCCGGACACATCCGGACGACACGCTCAGGAGGAGCATGCCGACCACGGCAACCGCCGCCCGAAGCTCGAGCCAACGGCGCCGCAAGACCTCGTCATCCCGTCGGGACGACGAGGCCCCCGTCATCCCCATCCTCGCCCGCAAGGTGCGCGAGGTCGAAGCCAAGGCCCAGCGCGGCAAGCTCGGCCCGACCAACCGGGTGAAGTTCCAGGTGATCGCCTTCCTCGTCCGCGAGGAGCGCGCCCGCGTCAAGGCCGACACCGAGATCACCGACGCCGCCCGCGCCGAGCTGCTCAAGCGCCTCGACGGCGTGGCCACGATCCTGGCCAAGACCGCCGCGCGCGACACGTCGCTCATCCAGCTGCTCGAGGTCGACCAGGCCACGTCTCCGGTCGCCCGCCGCATGCGCCGCGACTGGCTGCTGGAATCCGGCGCCGAGTTGCCGCCGGACGAGCTCATCATCACCGACAGCGCTCCGGCCACGGCTCCCGTCGTGCCCGCGGCGCTCGCCGAGAAGCAGGTCATCCCGCCCTCCATCGAGGCGCGCCAGATGGCGAACCCGTTCCTCGCGCCCGACCTCACGCCGCGCCCCACCGGTGACGCGCCGCGTCGGCGCCTCGACGGCTGGGAGCTCATGGGCCCGCTGTACAAGGCGTTCGAGACCGGCGCCGGCGGCTCGGCCGCCAGCATGGACCTGCCGCCCGTCCCCGAGTTCGACCGCGTCTCGCCGCGCGGACTCGAGGTCATGCCCCACCAGTCCCGGTTCCTCGAAGCCGTCCGGCAGGGCCACCGTCAGTTCCTGCTCGCCGACGAGCCCGGTCTCGGCAAGACCGCCGAGTCGGTGCTCGCGGCCTCGGTCGCCGACGCCTACCCGCTGCTGGTCGTCGTGCCCAACGTCGTGAAGATGAACTGGGCGCGCGAGGTGCAGCGCTGGACGCCGCACCGCCGGGCGACCGTGATCTCCGGCAGCGGCGCCGACATCGACGCCTTCGCCGACGTGTTCATCGTCAACTACGAAATCCTCGACCGGCACCTGTCGTGGCTGTCGTCCATCGGCCTCAAGGGCATCGCGGTCGACGAGGCGCACTTCATCAAGAATCTGTCGTCGCAGCGTTCGCAGAACGTTCTCGCGCTGGCATCCCGTGTCCGCCAGCAGACGCGCGATCCGCTGCTCCTGGCCCTCACGGGTACCCCGCTGATCAACGACGTCGAGGACTTCGACGCCATCTGGCGCTTCCTCGGCTGGACGAACGGCGAGAAGCCGGGTCCGGAGCTGATGGAGAAGCTGGATGCCACGGGCCTCACGCCCGCGGACAAGGCGTTCTATCCCGAGGCGCGCGAGGCCGTGATCTCCATGGGCATCGTCCGTCGGAAGAAGAAGGACGTCGCCGCCGACCTGCCCGACAAGCTCATCGCCGACCTCCCCGTCGAGCTCGACGACGAGTACGGCCGGTCGATCCGTCACGCCGAGCGCGAGCTGGGCGCCCGCCTCGCGGCGAAGTACCGTCGCATCATCGAGGCGCGCGGCGATCGCGGGCTCGCGCCGGGCGAGATCGACGAGGACATCGTGCGCCTCGTCGCCCACGGCGAGCTCGAGGAGAGCAAGGCCGCCGGCACCGGGTCGGAGAACGTCTTCACGATGGTCCGCCGCATCGGTCAGGCGAAGGCCCAACTCGCCGCGGACTACGCCGTGCAGCTCCAGCGCTCGGTCGGCAAGGTGGTCTTCTTCGCCAAGCACATCGACGTGATGGATGCCGCGGAGGCCCACTTCAAGGCATCCGGTCTGAAGGCGGTGTCGGTGCGCGGAGACCAGACCTCGACCGCGCGCCAGGCGGCGATCGACGCGTTCAACACCGACCCGTCCGTCGGAATCGCGGTGTGTTCGCTCACCGCCGCCGGCGTGGGGCTCAACATGCAGGCCGCGTCCAACGTCGTGCTCGCCGAGCTGTCCTGGACGGCCGCGGAGCAGACGCAGGCGATCGACCGCGTGCACCGCATCGGTCAGGAAGAGCCCGTGACCGCGTGGCGCATCATCGCCGCGCACACGATCGACACGAAGATCGCCGAGCTCATCGACTCGAAGGAGGGCCTGGCGCAGCGCGCGCTGGACGGCCTCGCCATCGAGCCGGGGTCCAGCGACTCGGTGCAGCTGTCGGCGCTCATGCACCTGCTGCGGCAGGCGCTCGGGGCCTGACCCGTCCCCTCACGAACGCCCCGGTCTCGCCGGGGCGTTCGTGCGTTGCCGCGTCGTGAGCTGTCCCCCATTTGGCGAGCGCGCCGGGTGGGGCACTAATGTCGAACGCGGCAGCGTCGCCGACTCGATCATCCCCAATAGCGAGGTTCCAGCATGAAGATCGGCATCCTGACCAGCGGCGGAGACTGCCCCGGGCTGAACGCCGTCATCCGTGGCGTCGTGCTCAAGGGCACCACGAATCACGACATCGAGTTCGTCGGCATCCGCGACGGATGGCGCGGCGTCGTCGACGGTGACTTCTTCCCCCTGACGCGCCACGAGGTGAAGGGCCTGTCGAAGGTGGGCGGCACGATCCTCGGCACGAGCCGCACCAACCCGTACGAGGGCGTGCGCGGCGGAGCCGAGAACATCTCCAAGACGCTGTACGGGCACCGCATCGACGGCATCCTGGCCATCGGTGGCGAAGGCACGCTCGCGGCGGCCGACCGCCTGTCGAACGACGGCATCAACGTCATCGGAGTCCCCAAGACGATCGACAACGACCTGCGCGCCACCGACTACTCCTTCGGTTTCGACACCGCGGTGAACATCGCGACGGATGCCATGGACCGCCTCCGCACCACCGGCGACTCGCACCAGCGCTGCATGGTCGCCGAGGTCATGGGCCGTCACGTCGGCTGGATCGCGCTGCACGCCGGCATCGCCGCGGGCGCGCACGTCATCTGCATCCCCGAGGTGCCGATGTCGATCGACGAGATCGTCGAGCAGGTCACGCGTGCGCACGACCGCGGCCGCGCACCGCTCGTCGTCGTGTCCGAGGGCTTCAAGCTCACCGGCATGGAGGAGGCCTTCAGCGACAAGGGCCTGGATGCCTTCAACCGCCCCCGCCTCGGCGGCATCGGCGAACTGCTGGCCCCCGAGATCGAGCGTCGTACCGGCATCGAGACCCGCGCGACAGTTCTGGGACACATCCAGCGCGGCGGTTCGCCGTCGGCGTTCGACCGCGTGCTCGCCACCCGCCTGGGGCTGCACGCCGCCGACGCGCTCGCCGACGAGGCCTGGGGCCAGATGGTCGCGATGCGCGGCACCGACATCATCCGCGTCCCGTTCGCCGACGCCCTCGGCGAGCTCAACAGCGTCCCGCTGTACCGGTACGAAGAGGCCGCCGCGCTCTTCGGCTGAGCCGCGCTTCCGTCGCCCCGTCCCGCCGCCGCGGGGCGGGGCGTCGTGTTTTCGGTGCCGGCGCGTCTTGCGGCTCGGCGTCGCGGGCAGCGCCGTTGCATGTCCCACTTATGGCGGTGCTCGTCCCAGTTGTGCCGATGCATGTCCCACTTCTGGCTGGTTGGTGGGCTCCAAGACCGCAATAAATGGGACATGCATTCTGCAGCGACCGGAGAGACGTCTCCTCCACAGCCGCCACACGAACGAAAAGCGTTGTGGACAACCCGGAATCGCGTCGACGCGTCCGGGACCCTGGAGCATGACTCGACCTCGCCCGCTTCCCACCGATCTCCCCGAGCGCTTCCATGTCGCCCATGCTCTGGGGAAGGGAGTGAGTCGCGCTCGATTGCGCGCCTCCGACCTCGCGGTGCCCTTCCACGGCGTGCGATCCCGCTCCCTCGGCGATGATGGTGGATCGCTCGTCGATCTATGTCGCGCGTACGCACCCAGACTCACGCCCGGACAGTTCTTCAGTCACGAGACGGTGTTCGCGTTGCGGGGCCTCAGCACGCCCGAGTGGCCCTACTCACCTCGCATCCATGTGTCGACCCACCGGCCCGCGCGAGAACCACGCACCGACGGCGTCGTGGGCCATCGGTTGCAGACGCGCGAGCCAGCCATCCAGATCGGACCTCACGGGATGCCGATGGAGAATGCGGTGCGAGCATGGCGACAGTGTGGTCGGCTCTGGCATCTCGATGACCTCGTGGCGGGTGCCGACGCGCTCCTAGGGGGTCGACGGCCGCTCGCCACCATCGACGAACTGGAGGCTGAGGTGGCTCTCATGGGGGATGTACGTCGCGGCATCCTGCGCCACGCCCTCGCTTTGGCGCGGCCCGGCGTGCGCTCTCCGAAAGAGACGCAGCTGCGCTTGCTGCTCGTTCGGGCCGGACTTCCGGAACCGGAGGTCAACGCCGACATCTTCTCGACGGAGGGCGAGTTCGTCGCGGAGATCGATCTGGCGTTCCGTGCGTGGAAGGTCGCTGCCGAGTACGACGGCCGTGTGCATGCGGAGGACCCGCGTCAGTTCGCGCGAGACGCCGATCGGTGGGCGGCGATCCGGGACGCGGGGTGGGACCACGTCCGCATTCTGAACCACCATCTTCGCGACGGTGGCGGTTCGGCCGTGGCGATGGTGCGCGATGCGCTGATCAGAGCAGGGTGGCGGCCGGGGCTCTGACTCGCATGTCCCACTTATGGCTGTCGCCGAAGGCTCTGGGCAGCAACCCTCGGGACATGCACCCGCCAAAACTGGGACATGCACCGCCATAAGTGTGACGCGTGCGCCGCCGGCAACCGCCCCTACTCCGCCAGGCCCAGGACGTCGAGCAGCCACGCCAGTTCGTACGCGCGCTCGCGCCAGGCGTTGTAGCGGCCGCTGACGCCGCCGTGGCCGGCGACCATCTCGCATTTCAGCAGCGCATCGGCGCCGACCTCGCGCAGGCGCTGCACCCACTTGGCGGGCTCCACGTACAGCACGCGGGTGTCGTTGAGGGAGGTGACGGCGAGGATCCGCGGGTACGCGACCCCCTCGCGCACGTTCTCGTACGGCGAGTACGACTTCATGTACGCGTAGACGTCGGCGTCGTGCAGCGGGTCGCCCCACTCGTCCCACTCGATGACCGTGAGCGGGAGCGACGGGTCGAGGATCGTGGTCAGGGCGTCGACGAACGGCACATCGGCGAGGATCCCGGCGAACAGCTCGGGCGCGAGGTTCGCGACGGCGCCCATGAGGAGACCTCCCGCACTTCCCCCCTCTGCCACGAGGCGGTCGGGCGTGGTGTATCCGGATGCCACGAGGTGACGCGCGACCGCGACGAAGTCCGTGAACGTATTTCGCTTGGCCTGCAGCTTGCCGTCCTCGTACCACTGGCGGCCCATCTCGCCGCCGCCGCGGACGTGCGCCACCGCGAAGACCACTCCCCGGTCGAGCAGCGACAGGCGCGGCACCGAGAACCCGGGCTCGATCGAGTGCTCGTACGAGCCGTATCCGTACAGGTGGACGGGCCGCAGGGACGCCCCGGGCTCTCCGAACGAGCGCTTCCACACGAGCGAGATGGGAACCTGCGTGCCGTCGTCGGCCGTCGCCCACGCGCGTGCCTGGCCGTAGTCCTCGGGGTCGAAGCCGCCGAGCACCGGCTGCCGCTTGCGGAGCAGCAGCTCGCCGGTCTCGATGACGTAGTCGTACACCGTGCCGGGCGTAACGAACGAGCCGTAGCCCACGCGGAGCACGGGCGGTGCCCACTCGGGGTTGCCGCCGGTGCCGACGCTGTAGAGCGGCTCGTCGAACGCGATCTCGGTGACCGCTCCGTCGGTGTACGACAGCAGGCCGAGACGCGCGAGCCCGTCGCGGCGGTAGGCGACGACGCCCCAGTCGCGGAACGTGTCGACGCCGAGCAGGCGCTCGCCGGCGCGGTGGGGGATCACCGTCTCGCGGGCGCCTTGCGGGTCGGATGCCGACACCCGGACGAGCTCGAAATCGAGAGCGCCGTCGTTGTGCAGGATGTACAGCACGTCCTCGCCGTCGACGACGGCGTGCTCGCTCGAGTACTCGACGCCCTCTCGCCGCGGCCAGACCACGCGGGCTTCGCCGCGGAGGTCGTCGGCGTCGATGAGTCGCTCTTCCGAGGTGATCGAGGATCCGACGCCGATCACGAGGAACCGGTCGCTGCGGGTGAAGTCGGCGCCGACCCAGTACCGCTCGTCGGGTTCGTGGAACAGCTGCACGTCGGCATCCACTCCCGTCCCGATCTCGTGCAGCCACACGGTGTCGGGGCGCCACGCGTCGTCGACGGTGGTGTACACGATGAAGCGGCCGTCGGGGGAGAAGGTCGCGCCCGAGAAGGTGCCGGGGATCTCGTCGGCGAGCGTCTCGCCGGTCACGAGGTCGCGGACGCGCACGGTGTACCGCTCGTCGCCCGCGACGTCGATGCCGTAGAGCATGCGCGCGCCGTCGTTCGAGACCTCGAAGCTCCCGAGCGAGAAGAAGTCGGTGCCCTCGGCCTCGACGTTGCCGTCGAACAGCACCTGCTCGCCGGGGACGGGCTCGTCGGGCGAGAGCACGGGCGGGGTCCAGTCGTCCGGGGACGCCAGGGGAGCGCGGCACTGGATGCCGTACTGCGCGCCGGCGACGGTGCGGCCGTAGTACCACCAGTCGCCGCGGCGGGCGGGCACGGACAGGTCGGTCTCGAGCGTGCGGCCCTTGATCTCGCCGAAGATCTCGTCGCGGAGGGATGCCAGGTGCGCGGTGCGCGCGTCCGTGTACGCGTTCTCGGCCTCGAGGTGTGCGATCACCTCGGCGTCGTCCTTGGCGCGGAGCCACTCGTACGGGTCGTCGAACGTGTCGCCGTGGTGAACACGGGGAGTGGGGCGGCGGGCGGCGACGGGGGCGGATTCAGCGGAGTCGGTCACCGTTCCACGCTAGTCGGCTCCCACCGTCCCGGTCCCGGTCTCGGGCCCCCCGTTTGACCGACGACGGTGCCGATGAAATGATGTCGTCGGCCCGGTGAACGCGGGTCTAACGTCAGGTGAACTCTTCGTTCTCCGCGCCGATCCCGTCGGCATCCCTCCCTTCCCCCTTACGGAAAGCGATCGGTGGAGAGCGCAGCCCTCATCATCGTGCTGGTCATCGTCCTGGCACTGTTCTTCGATTTCACCAACGGGTTCCACGACACCGCCAACGCGATGGCGACGCCGATCGCGACGGGCGCGCTGAAGCCCAAGGTCGCCGTTCTGCTCGCGGCGAGCCTCAACCTCGTGGGGGCGTTTCTGTCGACGGAGGTCGCGAAGACGATCTCGGGCGGGATGATCCGCGAGGACCAGTTGAGTCCCGACATCTTCCCGCCGATCATCTTCGCCGGCCTCATCGGCGCGATCACGTGGAACATGCTCACGTGGCTGCTGGGGCTGCCCTCGAGCTCGTCGCACGCCCTCTTCGGCGGTCTCATCGGCGCGACGCTCGTGGGCGTCGGAGCGTCGGCGATCGACACCGGCGTGGTGCTCAGCAAGGTGATTCTGCCGGCGCTGATCGCCCCGCTCACCGCCGGCATCATCGCGTTCACGGTGACCAAGATCGCCTACGGCGTCACGCGCCGCTACGACATGAAGGCGGACGGCCGCGACGGCTTCCGGTGGGGGCAGATCTTCACGTCGTCGCTCGTCGCTCTGGCGCACGGTACCAACGACGCCCAGAAGACGATGGGTGTCATCACCCTCGCCCTCATCACGGTCGGCTGGCAGTCGGCATCCGAACCCGATCCGCAGATCTGGGTCGTGCTGGCGTGTGCGCTCACGATCGCGCTCGGCACCTACATGGGCGGCTGGCGCATCATCCGCACGCTCGGCAAGGGCCTCACCGACGTCAAGCCGGCGCAGGGCTTCTCCGCCGAGACGTCCACGGCCGCGACGATCCTGGCATCCAGCGCGCTCGGCTTCGCGCTCTCGACCACGCAGGTCGCCTCGGGATCCGTGATCGGCTCGGGCCTCGGTCGGCGCGGGTCGACGGTGCGCTGGGGGACCGTGGGGCGCATCACCGTCGGGTGGGTGCTCACCCTCCCCGCGGCGGGCGCCGTCGGAGCCGCCGCAGCGCTCATCGTCGTGTGGCTGGGGGGCTGGGGCGTGGCGGTCGACGCCGTCCTCGCCGTCGCTATCATCCTCGGCCTGTTCCTGCGCTCGCGCCGCGACGAGGTGACGTCCGCGAACGCCATGAGCGAGGTCGCCGATTCGGGGGCCGCGGTGAAGGTGCCGCGCAAGCCCGGTCCGACGCGTCGGCAGCTGCGCCTCGAGCGCGCCCAGGCAGGGAAGGACAGCGACGCATGATCATCAACTGGGAAGCCTTCCTGCACGTCTTCGTCGCCGCCCTCCTGGGCGCCGCGATCGTCGTGACGTTCTACGCCCTGGGCCTCCGGCTCCTCGTGCGGGGCGGGCGTCCGCCGCTGGTCGCGCCCGCGGAGTTCACGGATGCCATCACCGTGCTCACCGACAAGCAGAAGCGCCGCGCCGAGAAGGCGGTGGCCAAGGCGGCGGCGCGCAATCCGCTCAGCACGGGCCAGAAGCGGCTCGCGCTCGCCGCGGCGTACGCGTGCTTCGCGGTGTGCGCCGCGGCGGTCCTCGCGGCGCTGCTGCTGATCCTGTTCCACTGACGCGGCTGTCGGTGCCCCCTCGTAGGCTGAGGGCATGGCATCGGTGCAGTTCGGTCAGCACACGCCCGCGCGGCGCGTGATCCTCCATCTCAGCGACACGCATCTGCTGGCCGGCGACCGGCTGCTGGGTGAGCGCTACGACACCGCAGCGCATTTGCGGCGGACCCTCGAGGCCGCCGAGGCGACGGGCGTCCGTCCGGATGCCGTGGTCTTCACCGGCGATCTCACCGACCTCGGCGAGCCCGACGCGTATCGCGCGCTGCGCGAGGCCGTCGAGCCGTGGGCCGCGCGCCTGGGCGCGCCGGTGGTGTGGGTCGCGGGCAACCACGACGAGCGTCCCGCTCTGCGGGCGGGTCTGCTCGACGGGGAACCGACCGAGGAACCCGTCACGGGCTTGTGGGACCTCGACGGCCTCCGCCTGATCGCGCTCGACTCCAGCGTCCCGGGGTGGCACCACGGCGACCTCGACGCCGCTCAGCTGGAGTGGCTGCGCGCCGAACTGGCCGAACCCGCGCCGTTGGGCACCATCCTCGCGCTGCACCACCCGCCGCTGCCGACCCACATCCCGTTCTTCGACATCCTCGAGCTGCGCGATCAGCCGGGCCTCGCCGCGGCGATCGCGGGCAGCGACGTCCGGGCGATCCTCGCCGGGCACCTGCATTACTCGACATCCGGCACGTTCGCCGGGGTGCCCGTGAGCGTCTCGGCCGCCTCCTGTTACACGATGGATCTCGCGCGGCCCGCCGACGAGGTCAACGGCATGGATGCCGGGCAGTCCTTCCACCTCGTCCACGTGTGGGACGACACGATCACCCACGCGGTCGTGCCGGTGGTGGATGCCGAGCCGGCCGGGTATTTCACGCCCGAGTGGACCGCGCGGATGGCCGCCCTGACCCCCGACGAACGTCTCGAGGCCTTCTCGCGCAAGCGGTGAGACGCTGTACGCCGGGGAGGGGAGGAACCCGGCGACAGGCCGTGGCGTCCAGCGACGCTCGTGCGGGCGGTGGTTAGGCTCGGGGGATCCCTGACCGCCGTGAACGACCCACGAGGACATCCCCCATGGCTTTGGACGCAATGACGCGCACCCGCATCGAGACCGACTCCCTCGGCTCGCTCGAGATCCCCGCCGATGCCTATTGGGGCATCCACACGGCGCGGGCTCTGGAGAACTTCCCCATCGCGAAGCGACCCATCTCGGTCTACCCCGATCTCGTCGTGGCTCTCGCGATGGTGAAGCAGGCCTCGGCGCGCGCGAACCGTCAGATCGGCGTCCTCGACCCGGGCAAGGCCGATCTCATCGATCGGGCCGCGCAGCGCGTGATCGACGGCGAGTTCCACGACCAGTTCACCGTCGGCGTGATCCAGGGCGGCGCGGGCACGTCGACCAACATGAACGCGAACGAGGTCATCACCAACATCGCGCTCGAGATGGCGGGGCGGGAGAAGGGCGACTACGCCTTCCTGTCGCCGATCGACGACACCAACCGCAGCCAGTCGACCAATGACGTCTACCCGACCGCGATCAAGATCGGTCTGTCGCTGACGCTGCGGAGCCTGCTGGAGGAACTCGCGCTTCTGCGACAGTCGTTCCTCGGCAAGGCCGAGGAGTTCCACGACGTCCTCAAGGTCGGACGCACGCAGCTCCAGGATGCCGTGCCCATGACGCTCGGGCAGGAGTTCCACGGTTTCGCCACGACGCTCGGCGAGGACTACAGCCGTCTGACCGAGAACGCGTACCTGCTGTTCGAGATCAACATGGGCGCGACGGCCATCGGCACCGGCATCACCGCGCACCCCGAGTACGGTCCGGCGGTGCTGCGTCACCTCCGTGAGATCACCGAGCTCGACCTCGCGACGGCCACCGACCTGGTGGAGTCGACGAGCGACACCGGCGCGTTCATGTCGTTCTCGGCATCCCTCAAGCGGAACGCGATCAAGCTCTCGAAGATCTGCAACGACCTGCGGCTGCTCTCCAGCGGTCCGCAGGCGGGTCTGGGGGAGATCAACCTCCCCGCACGTCAGGCGGGGTCGAGCATCATGCCCGGCAAGGTGAACCCGGTGATCCCCGAGGTCGTGAACCAGGTGGCGTTCGCCGTCGCCGGCGCCGACCTCACCGTGACGATGGCGGTCGAGGGCGGCCAGCTCCAGCTCAACGCGTTCGAGCCGGTGATCGCGCATTCGATCTTCCAGTCGATCACCTGGATGCGTCAGGCCATGTGGACGCTGCGCGTCAATTGCATCGACGGCATCACCGCGAACCGCGAGCGTCTCGGCGCGATGGTCGGGTCGTCGGTCGGCGTCGTGACCGCCCTGACGCCCTTCATCTGGGTACGCCGCGGCCGCCGCGCTCGCCAAGACCGCGCTCCTCACGCACCGCAACGTCGCGGACCTGGTCGTGGAGGCCGGCCTCATGACCCGGGACGAGGTCATGAAGCAGATCTCACCCGCACGCCTGTCGGGTCTGCAGGCGATCACCGAGGCGATCCCGGTGATCCGCGCGGCCGACAGCGTCGTCGAGGACTGAGCGCCGCGGGGCGCTGCGCCGCGCCGCCGCGCCGCGCCGCCGCGCTGCGCCGCCGCCGCTCTGCCCGCGAGACTGCATCCGCCTGACATCTCCACTGCACGCTGCAATGGTCTTGTCAGCCGGATGCAGTCTCGGCGATCGGGGCCCGGGATGCCGCGGGCGCGGCGCCGCGACGCGAGCGCGGGGTCAGCCCAGGATGCGGCAGTGCGTCGTGAGCTCGCCGATGCCGTCGATGCCGACGGTCACGGTCGAACGGTCGCGGAGGAAGATCTGCGGATCGCGGGAGTAGCCGGCGCCGCCGGGGCTTCCCGTCGAGATGAGCGTGCCGGGGAGCAGCGTCGCCGACTCGGACAGCTTGTGGATGAGGGTCGCGACCGACCGCACCATCTGTCCCGTCGAGGCATCCTGCACCGTGTGGCCGTCGACGACCGTCCAGATGTGGAGGTCCTGCGGGTCGGGGATCTCGTCGGCCGTGACGACGAAGGGGCCGGTCGGGGTGAAGCCGTCGAACGACTTGCAGCGCGACCACTGCGCCTCCGAGAACTGGATATTCCGCGCCGTGATGTCGTTCACGACGGTGTAGCCCCAGACATGGTCGAGGGCGTCGGCTTCGGCCACGTCACGCCCGGGGCGCCCGATGATCACGCCGAGTTCGGCCTCGTAGTCCACGGCCTCGCTCAGGGTGCGGGGCCACGAGGTCGTGCCTTCGTGCGCGGTCAACGAGTTCGGCCACAGCACGAACACGGTGGGTCCGGCATCCGTCTTCAGCCCGAGCTCGCCGGAGTGCGCGGCGTAGTTGAGCCCCACGGCGAGGATCGTCGGGGGAGCGAGTACCGCGGAGGCGAAGGTCACGCCCGGGAGGGGATGCCGCGCCCCGGCGTCCGCGCTCTCCCGTACGCGCGCGAGCAGGTCGTCGCCGCCGGCGATGAGCTGCTCCAGGGTCGACGGAGCGCCCGGGAAGAGTTCGTCGACGAACGCGTACTCCTCGCCGTGCACGGTGATCAAGCGAGGGGCATCCGCCGCCTCCGGGGAACGGACGTGGGCGAAACGCATGCCTCCACGCTACCGGTCCGGTCGGCGCGGGATGCCGTTCCCGGCTGCCGCAACCCTCCCCGGGCCGCTCCGCCGACGCCCCTAGGCTGTCCGCATGAGCTACCCCTCGCCCCTGTGGCAGCCGGGTCCGGGTGAGCCCGCCCGCATCGCCGACGCGCCGGCCTCCGCGACCGCCGCCGCCGTCCCTCCGCGCCCCCGCCGCGGCGGGGCCATCCTGTGGGTCGCAGCGGCACTCCTGGTGCCGGTGCTGGCTCTGCTCGTGCTGTACTTCCTGCGGTTCCTCGGGCCCGCGGCATCCATCGTCGGGATGATCCTCGCGGTGGTGCCGTTCGTGATCGTGTGGTTCGCTGTGCGGCTCATCGACCGATGGGAACCGGAACCGCGCCGACTCCTCGTGTTCGCCGTCGCGTGGGGCGCCATCGCCGCCGTCGCGATCGCCCTGGGCGTCGACGCGCTGCTGTCGTTCCTCACCGGAGGCCTCGGCGACGTGTTCCGCTCCGTCGTGCAAGCTCCGATCGTCGAGGAGATCGCAAAGGGGCTGGGGCTCCTCCTGCTGTACGCGGGTGCCCGCCGGTACCTGGACGGTCCCGTCGACGGCATCGTCTACGGGGCCCTCATCGGCGCCGGATTCGCGTTCACCGAGAACATCCAGTACTTCGCCGTGAGCTTCATCGAGGGCGGGACGGTGCAGGTCGTGAGCGTGTTCTTCCTGCGGGCCGTCCTGTCGCCGTTCGCGCACGTGATGTTCACGAGCCTCACGGGCTTCGCGTTCGGGCTGGCCGCACGTCGAGCGCTGCGCACCGGGCCCGCGATGCGGTACGCCCTCCCCGGACTGGTCGGCGCGATGCTGCTGCACGCGCTGTGGAACGGCTCGGCGACGTTCTTCAACTTCTTCGAGGTCTACGCCACGCTGCAGGTGCCCCTGTTCGTGCTGTTCATCCTCGGCATCCTGGCCCTCCGTCGCGAGGAGGCGCGGCTCACCCGGGCGCGCCTGGGGGAGTACGCCGCGGCGGGCTGGTTCACGCCGCAGGAGGTCGACATGCTCGCGACCGGCCCCGGGCGCCGGTCGTCGGTCGCGTGGGCGCGTTCTCTGCCGGGCGATCGGTCGGCGGTGATGAAGACCTTCATCCGGGATGCCACGGCGCTCGCCGCCGCGCGACAGCGCGCGCTCTCCGGTCGAGACGCCACCGCGCCCGCCCAGGAGCGTGAACTGCTCCAGCGCACCACCGCGGCCCGGGCCGCGCTCCTCGCCCGCTGAGCGGGGGTCTTGACACACGTCGGGGAGCGGGCGCACCATCGTTGTAGGCCAACTCAGCGCCCGGGAGACACGCAGGCATCGCCGCGGCACCGGGCGCTGAGTCTTTGTCCAGGGGGTTCGCGGGTGCGCAGTGCGTGCTTGGATGGTGTCATGACTGATCGCACCAAGCCGGAGTTCGACGCTCCCAGCGGCCCCGCCCCCTCCGACCTCGTTATCCGCGACATCATCGTCGGCGACGGCGACGAGGCCAAGCCCGGTGACACCGTCACCGTGCACTACGCCGGAGTCGAGTACGAGTCGGGCGAGGAGTTCGACTCGTCCTGGGGTCGCGGCGAGAGTATCCAGTTCCCGCTGCGCGGCCTGATCCAGGGCTGGCAGGACGGCATCCCGGGCATGAAGGTCGGCGGACGCCGCGAGCTCGTGATCCCCCCGCACCTCGCGTACGGTCCCGCCGGCGGCCACTTCCTCGGCGGCAAGACCCTCATCTTCATCATCGACCTGCTGAAGGTCGGCTGACCGAGCGTTTCACCGCCTGTTCACGCACCCGAGGGAGCTCCGGCCCCCTCGGGTTCGTGTTTTTCGGGAATCGTGGAATACATTCGGATGAATGCGAGTTGGACCCCGGCAGGACGCCGATCTGGCTCCCCAGACCTCAAGGAGTGACATGACCGACACGACCACGCTCGAGATCCCCGGCTACAAGGCGGGCACCTGGGTGCTCGACCCCTCGCACAGCGAGGTGACCTTCACGGTCCGCCACATGATGATCTCCAAGGTGCGCGGCACCTTCGGCATGAAGAGCGCCACCCTGGTCGCCCCTGAGAACCCGCTCGAGGCCACGGTCGAGGCGTCCGTCGACGTCACCTCGGTCGACACCAAGGACGAGGGTCGCGACCAGCACCTCCGCTCGGCCGAGTTCTTCGACACCGAGACCTACCCCACCATGGACTTCCGCTCGACCGGTGCCCGCGTCGAGAACGGCGACTTCCTCGTCGACGGCGAGCTCACCATCCGCGGCGTCAGCAAGCCCGCCACCTTCGCCATCGACTTCGGTGGCTTCGGCACCGACCCGTGGGGCAACTACAAGGCCGGCGCGACCGCCAAGACGGTCATCAACCGCGAGGACTACGGCCTCACGTGGAACGCCGCCCTCGAGACCGGCGGCGTGCTGGTCGGCAAGGACGTCACCATCGAGCTCGACCTGCAGTTCGCCCTCCAGGCCTGATCGCTCGACCCTTCACGACGGCCCCGGATGCTTCGGCATCCGGGGCCGTCGTCGTTTCCGGGTGTGCGGGGGCGCGGCTGTCCGGCGCGGGCGCGGCCCCGAGGCGCCGCGGTCAGGCGTGTGCCCGGCGCCCGAAGCGCACGCGCTCCTGCACGAGCAGGATGCCGAGGAACACGATGACCGCACCCGTGGGCTCGTTCCACGTGAGCCGCTCGTTCAGGACCAGGATGCCGAGGGCGACCCCGACGACCGGGGTGATGTAGGTCACGGTCGATGCGCGGGTCGGCCCCCACGCGCGCAGCGTGTTCTGGTTCCAGACGTAGGCGAGGCCCGTGCCGAGGACGCCGAGCGCGACGATGCTCCCGATCACCGCGGGAGTGAGGGTCATCGGCTCGGCGAGGATCAGCGGCGACAGCAGCAGCATGAGGAGCGCGGCCGGGCCGATGTAGCCGAAGGCGAACGCGATGCCCGACAGCCCGGCGTTCCCGAGGAACCGGCGCATGTACGCGAGGCTGAACCCGTAGCAGGCGGTGGCGCCGAGGAGCGCGAGCTGCGCGACCGTGCTGCCACCGAGGTCGGCGAGCGCGCCCGGGGCGATGATGACGACGACCCCCAGGATGCCGAGCGCGATCCCCGCGAGCTGGCCCGCCCGGAGTCGCTCGACGCGGAACACCGCCCACGCCATGATCGCCGTCATGATCGGCGTGGTGGCGTTGAAGATGCTCGCGAGTCCCGACGACACGTGCTGCTCCGCCCAGGCGAACAGCAGGAAGGGCACGACGCAGAACGTCACGCCGAGCACGCACAGGTGCGCCCAGATCCGCAGGTCCCGTGGCATCCGTTCCCGCCGGATCGCGACGACCGCCGCCAGGGCGAGCGCGCCGAAGAGCAGACGGCCGCCGGCGACCTGCGCGGGCGTCATGCCGGTGAGGGCGACGGCGATGAAGAGGAAGCTCGACCCCCACACGATGCCGGTGAGGACGAACTGCACCGTTACGGAGACGGGAGAGGGGGACGGAGCGGATGTCACGATCCCGACCCTAGGCCCGGGCTCCGACACGTGCCGGGGCGGCCGGCTCAGACGTCCGGAATCCGCCGGTCGTTGACCTTACGGCACCGGGTTCAGGGCGTCGTACTCGCGGAACCGCGGCGAGAAGCGCACGAGCACGCCGACGAGGGCGAGGATCAGGATGCCACCGAACAGCGGCGGCACCCACAGCGACGTGAGGGTCGCGAGCGTGCCGGCGTAGAGCGCGCCGACGCGGGGACCGCCGGCGACCACGACGATGAAGATGCCCTGGAGGCGTCCGCGCATGGCATCCGGAACCGCCGCCTGCATCATCGTCGAGCGATAGATGGCGCTGACGTTGTCGGATGCCCCGGAGACCGCCAGGACGATCGCCGCGAGCACGATCAGCACGACCGCGCCGGCGTTCTCGCCGGTGTCTGCCGGGCGCATCCACCCGAGCGTCGCGGCGAGGAGGATCACGCCGAACACCCCGATCGACAGACCGTAGACCTGGATCGCCCGCTCGATTCCGAGACCCTGACGGCGGACGCGGCCGACCGGTCCGGAGAAGAGGCTGGACAGGAACGCCCCCGCCGCGATCGCCGCGGTGAGGATACCGGTCGTGATCGCGCCGCCGCCGAGGAGGACCGCACCGATCGCGGGGAACAGGGCGATCGGTTGGCCGAACGTCATCGCGATGATGTCGAGCAGGTACTGCAGGCGGATGTTCGGGGCGCGGCGCAGGAACCGGACGCCGTCGCGGAACGACTCCAGGCCCGGCCGGACGATCTCACCCTCGGGCCGCAGGCGCGGCAGCGACCACAGGCCGAGGAACAGCGAGGTCATCAGCAGCACGTCGAGCGAGTAGGTCCACGCGTAGCCCGCGAACGCGACGAGGACGCCCGCGAGCGCCGGACCGGCCATCACCATGATCCCGACCGTGACGCCCTGCAGGGCCGCCGCGGCGGGCAGGAGGTTGCGGGGGAGGAGGCGAGGCGTGATCGCCGAGCGCGTGGCCATGACGATCGAGTTCGCGGCCGAGTTGACGACGCTGAGGACGAAGAGGGATGCCACGTTCTCCATGCCCGTCCACGCCAGGGCCGCGAGCAGAGCGGTGGACAGGAACGTCACGGAGGCGGCGAGGAGGGCCACGGTGCGACGGTCGAAGGCATCCGCGAGCATGCCGCCGTAGAGCCCCGCGAGGACCATCGGGACCAGGCCCGCGACGGCGATCATCGACACCGCGAACGTGCTCTGCGTCAACTCGAACACGTGCAGCATGACCGCGACGACCGTGAGCTGTCCGCCCATGCCCGACAACGTGGAACCGATCCACAGGCGCGCGAACGCCGGTGAGGAGGTGAGGGGGCGCAGGTCGATCAGCGCGCCGCCCCGGCTCACTCTCCGACCTCGACGCGCTTCACGCGGGCGGTGTGGCCGCGCAGGATCTCGACGTCGCGCGGCGGGACGCCGAAGTGTTCCGCGAGGGCGCGGACGACGCCCGCGTTCGCCGCACCGTCGGCGGCGCGCTCCCGCACGTGCACGAGGAGGCCGTCGGGTCCGTCCTCGACGAGGGGGCCGCGCCGGCTGCCGGGCTTCACGCGGACGGTGATCTGCACCCATCGAGGCTACGGCACCCCCGGGGCGTAGGGTTCGCGGACGGGTGGGTGGTGGCATCCGGATGCTGGTAGACTCATGCGGTTGCCGTTCGATCGGCCGCGGATAAAGAGAGCCCACGCATCAGGCGTCGGGCGCCGCGCAACGAAGAGGAAGGGGATCACCTATGGCACTGGAAGCAGACGTCAAGAAGGCGATCATCGAAGAGTACGCGACGCACCCCGGTGACACCGGATCCCCCGAGGTGCAGGTCGCGATGCTGACGCAGCGCATCAAGGACCTCACCGAGCACCTCAAGGCACACAAGCACGACCACCACTCGCGCCGTGGCCTGTTCCTGCTCGTCGGTCAGCGCCGTCGCCTGCTGGGTTACCTGCAGGAGGTCGACATCAACCGTTACCGCTCGCTCATCGAGCGTCTCGGTCTGCGTCGCTAATCGCACCAGCGTTCAATCGCGCAAAACATTCTTGGAAGGCCGCCCCACGGTGTGGGGCGGCCTTCGTCATTCCCGGGCGGCGTTGCGAAGCGCGTGCGCGGCGTTGCGAAGCGCGTGTGCGGCGCGATGTCGTCGCGCTGCGCAGCGCGTGCACGCTGTGCGCGTGCGACGGCGCCGGGTCGGTGGCATCCATCGATAAACGCGATCCACGGGCAGAAACGCGTCGTCAGCGCGTTTTCTCCCGTGGATCGCGTTTATCGGTAAGGGGGGCGGGAGTCTCAGGATGCCGCGCGGGCGGCGACCAGGTCCGGATGCCAGCGCTCGGCGACGTCGGGGTGGGCGCGCAGCCGCGACTTGAGGGCGTTCTCGCCGTAGGTGGCGTGGATCGGGTTCGTCGGGTCGTCCTCGACGCCGCGGGCCTCGGCGGCCAGCTCCGCGGGCAGGTCGATGATCGGGAGGACCGCGTCCAGGGCGGGGTTGAAGAAGAACGGCACCGAGATGCGCTCGTCGGGGAACCGCGGCGAGACGACGCGGTGGTTCGTCGCCGTCAGGTACCCCTGCGTGGCGTACTCGAGCAGCTCGCCGATGTTGACGACGAACGCGCCGGGCACCGGGGGAGCGTCCACCCACTCGCCGTCCCGGAGGACCTGGAGCCCGCCCTTGCCCGGCTCGACCCACAGCAGCGTGAGGACGCCGGAGTCCTTGTGCGCGCCGACGCCCTGCTGCGGCGTCGGGTCGTCCTTGCCGGGGTACCGCACGATCTTGATGAGCGTCTGCGGGTCGCCGAAGTGGCGGTCGAAGTACTCCTCCTCGGCGCCGAGGGAGAGCGCCCACGCGCGCAGGAGCGTCCGCGCGATCTCGGTCAGACGGTCGTGCCACTCGGTCACGACGTCGCGGAGCTCGGGCTGCGCGGCGGGCCACAGGTTGGGCCCGACGAGCCGGTTGTAGCCCGGGCCGTCCGGGTCGTTGATGGCCTCGCGCTCGGGACCGATGTCGATCTGCTCGCGCCAGTCGACGCGGCCCTGCGTCAGCTCGCCGCCGACCCGCGTGTATCCGCGGAAGTGGGGGCTCGTGACATTCTCGATCGCGAGCTTCTCCTCCTCCGGCAGGGCGAAGAAGTCCTTCGCGGCCTGGAGGAGCCGCGCTTCGAGTTCGGGGCTGATCCCGGTGCCCGTCAGGTAGAAGAAGCCCACGTCGCGCGTCGCGGTGCGCAGTTCGTCGCGGAAGCGGGCGGCGGCCTCGGGCCCCTGGTCGAGGAGCGAGAGGTCGAGGATCGGGAGGTTCAGCTCGGACATGGTTCGAGGCTAGGTCGGCCCGCGCCGACCTCGGGCGAATGTTGCCGACGGTTACCGCTTTCCGGTTGTCCGACGGCTGACCCGCCGGGCGGCGGGGTGCGAGGAGGGGCCGACATTGCGTAATCTAGACGAGTCAGGTGAGGCTGTCCTTACCTTCCGCGATTCCGCGGTCCCCACTCGAAACTCCGAAAGTCGGTCTTCGCCCGTGCTTGCCTCCTTCTTCGCCCCGTTCATCATCGGGCTGCGCGAGGGGCTGGAAGCTGCCCTCGTCGTGGGCATTCTGGTCGCCTACCTCACCAAGCTCGGGCGGCGCGACGCCCTGCCCCGGCTGTGGGTCGGCGTGGGCCTCGCGATCGCCCTGGCCGTGGTCATCGGCGCGATCTTCACGTTCGGCGCCTACGCCCTCACGACCCAGGCTCAGGAGCTCATCGGCGGCGGCCTCTCGGTGCTCGCGGTGGCGATGGTGACCTGGATGATCTTCTGGATGCAGAAGGCCGGGCGCACGCTGAAGTCGGGGCTCGAGGGCGGCATCGACCGTGCGCTGCAGGGCAGCGTGTGGGCGCTCGTTCTCGTCGGTTTCGTCTCGGTCGCCCGCGAGGGAGTCGAAACCACGCTGCTGCTGTGGTCGATGGTCCAGGGCCTCGGGAGCGAACCGCTCGCTCTCCTTGGAGCCCTCATCGGTCTGATCGCCGCGGCGCTGCTGGGCTGGCTCATCGCCCGCGGGATGCTGCGGCTGAACATCGGGCGGTTCTTCACCTGGACCGGCGCGTTCCTCGTCGTCGTCGCAGCGGGCGTGCTCGCGTACGCGGCGCACGATCTGCAGGAGGGCGGTGCCCTTCCCGGTCCGTTCGGAGCCGGCGCCCCGATCGACCCCGCCACCGGCGCCGTCGCGATCGGCTGGGCCGGATTCCCCTTCGGCTGGGCCTTCGACCTGTCCGGTGTCATCGCCCCGAGCGGCGGACTCGCCGCCCTCCTCCAGGCGACCGTCGGGTTCATGCCCCAGATGACCTGGCTCCAGGTCATCGCGTGGGTCGTGTACGTCGCCGTCGTGGTCCCCCTCTTCATCCGCGGTGTACGGGCGGGTCGTCGTCCCGCCGCGGTCGCCCCCTCCGCGCCCGCCTCCGCCGCAACCGCCCCCACCGCGGCCGCCCAGACTCCGGATGCCGCGCCCGCCGTGGCATCCACCGCCCACCCGAACGGAGCATCATGAACCCGACACGCCTCCTCGCGGCCACCGCCGCGGCCGGCGCGGCCGTCCTCGTCCTCTCGGGCTGCGTCGCCAAGACCGACGCCGCCTCCGCCGGAGCCCTCACCGTCACCTCGACGGCGGACGGCTGCGACGTCTCCGCAGCGACCGCGAGCAGCGGCACGCTCGCGTTCGACGTGGTGAACAAGGGCGACCAGGTCACCGAGTTCTATCTGCTCGCCTCGGACGGTCTGCGCATCGTCGGTGAGGTCGAGAACGTCGCTCCGGGAGCGTCGCGCAGCCTCACGGTGACGGCGCAGCCGGGCGATTACTTCACGCTCTGCAAGCCGGGCATGGTCGGCGACGGGGTCGGGAAGGCCGGCTTCACGGTCACCGGCGACGCGGTGGCGATCGACGGCGCCGACGCCGAGCAGAAGCAGCAGGCCATCGACCTGTACGCCGCGTTCGTGAAGGACCAGGTCGGGCAGCTGCTCCCGGCGGTGCAGACGTTCGCCGGCGTCTACGAGTCCGGTGACGATGCGGCCGCGCGCGACCAGTACCCCCGCGTGCGCGCGTACTACGAGCGCATCGAGCCGATCGCCGAGGCGCTGGGCGACCTCGACCCGCGCATCGACTACCGCGAAGTCGACGCGGCCGCCGAGGGACTGTCGTGGACCGGCTTCCACCGCATCGAGAAGGACCTGTGGGTTCCCGCGCAGGACGCGCTGAACGCCGACGGTGAGACCCCGGCCTGGAAGAACTGGGCGCCGTCCACCCCCGACGAGCGCGCGACCTACGGCCAGACCCTGATCAAGGACACGCAGGAGCTCTACGACTACGTCCACTCCGACGCGTTCGAGCAGGCGCTCACCGACCAGGGCGTTGCGGGCATCTCCAACGGCGCCATCGCGCTCCTCGACGAGGTCGCGACCGGCAAGATCAGCGGGGAAGAGGACTGGTGGTCGCACACCGACCTGTACGACTTCGCCGCCAACGTCGAGGGCTCGAAGATGGCCTTCTCGCTCGTGCGCGACTTCGCCGAGTCCAAGGGCGACAAGGGCGCCTCGCTCGTCACGCGGATCGACACCGGATACGCCGATCTCGAGGCCGCCCTGGCCAAATACGGCTCGGCCGACGCCGGCTTCGTGCCTTACACGCAGCTGACCGACGCGGACAAGCGCCAGCTCACTGATCTCATCAACGCGCTCGCCGAGCCGCTGTCGCAGCTCACCTCCACCGTCCTGGAGTGACCGTGACCGAAGAGCAGCCCGAGAAGGATGCCGATGGCGGCGTGTCCCGGCGCGACCTGATCGGCCTCGCGCTCGGCGCAAGTGCCACGAGTCTCGTCGTGGGCGCCGGCGCGGGTCTGGTCGGTGGCGCCGCCTACGGCCAGACGCAGGCGCGACAGGCGATGGATGCCGTGGCCTCGGCATCCGGCATCCATCAGCCGGGCATCACCACGCCGGTGCAGGAGCACCTGCACTTCGCGGCGTACGACATGATGGCGCGGACGACGCGCGACGACCTCGCGTCGCTGCTGTCGGACTGGACGTACGCGGCGACGCGCATGATGCAGGGTCTCGAGGTGAGCGCGACCGGTGCGGTCGGGGGCTCGCCCGAGGCTCCGCCGGACGACACGGGCGAGGCGCAGGGGTTGCCCGCCAGCAACCTGACGATCACGTTCGGGTTCGGCCCGTCGCTGTTCGACGACCGCTTCGGTCTCGCGGCGCAGCGTCCCGCCGGGCTCGAGCGTCTGCCCGCGTTCCTCGGCGACGACCTCGACCCCGAGCGTTCGGACGGGGATCTCTGCATCCAGGCGTGCGCCGACGACCCGCAGGTTGCGGTCCATGCGATCCGCAACCTCAGCCGCATCGCCTTCGGGCGCGCGAGCATCCGGTGGTCGCAGCTCGGGTTCGGCCGCACGTCGAAGACCACGGCCGACCAGTCGACCCCGCGCAACCTGTTCGGGTTCAAGGACGGCACGGCGAACATCCTCGCGAACGACGCCGCCGCCCTCGACGAGAACGTCTGGGTCCCGGCATCCGAGGGTCCGGCGTGGCTCGCGGGCGGGTCGTACCTGGTCGCGCGGCGCATCGCAATGCTCATCGAGACGTGGGACCGGACGCGCCTCGCCGAACAGGACCGGGTCGTCGGACGCGACAAAGCGCAGGGTGCTCCGCTCTCCGGCGGCGACGAGTTCGCGGCGCCCGATTTCACCGCGACGGATGCCACGGGCAAAACCCGCATCGACGCGCGCAGCCATGTGCGACTCGCGCATCCCGACATGAACAACGGCATCCGGATCCTCCGTCGCGGCTACAACTTCGTCGACGGGACCACGGATCTCGGGCGGCTGAACGCGGGTCTGTTCTTCCTGTCGTTCCAGCGGAGTCCCGACCGCTACATCACGCTGCAGAAGTCCCTGGCCACCGACGCGATGGGGGAGTACCTCAAGCACGTCGGCTCGGGTCTGTGGGCCGTGCCGCCCGCCCCGCAGGCCGGCGCGTCGATCGGCGCGGGGCTGCTCGGCGCCTGAGGCTGGGGCTCTCTTTCTCTCGCATAAACGCTCGGGCTCGGCGGAAACGCCGCGTCCGAGCGTTTCTGCTGAGCGGGAGCGTTTACGCAGGGGTGCCGGCGACCACCGGGAATAGATCTCGCGGTTCTGCGTTTCACGATGTATATTCAGATGCATACAAACAAGAGGGGCTCTGAACACGATGAACGCAGCGAACGAGACGAACAACTGGCCCGGGATGCAGTTCGGTGTCATGACGGTGAGCGACATCACCCAGGACCCGACCACCGGCAAGACCCCGAGCGAAGCCCAGCGCATCAAGGACACGCTCACGATCGCGAAGCACACCGAAGAGGTGGGGCTCGACGTCTTCGCGCTCGGCGAGCACCACAACCCGCCGTTCTGGTCGTCGTCGCCGACCACGACGCTCGCGTACATCGCGGCCCAGACCGAGCGTCTGATCCTCACGACCTCCACGACCCTCATCACCACGAACGACCCGGTGAAGATCGCCGAAGACTTCGCGATGCTGCAGCATGTGTCGGGCGGTCGCGCCGACCTCATGCTCGGCCGCGGAAACACCGGCCCGGTCTACCCCTGGTTCGGCAAGGACATCCGTCAGGGCCTGCCGCTGACCATCGAGAACTACGACCTGCTCCACAAGCTGTGGCGTGAGGACGTCGTCGACTGGGAGGGCAAGTTCCGCACCCCGCTGCAGGGCTTCACCTCGACCCCGCGTCCGCTGGACGGCGTTCCGCCGTTCGTCTGGCACGGGTCGATCCGTACGCCCGAGATCGCCGAGCAGGCCGCCTTCTACGGCAACGGCTTCTTCGCGAACAACATCTTCTGGCCCAAGGAGCACTACCAGCGCCTGATCATGCTGTACCGCGAGCGCTTCGCGCACTACGGTCACGGCACGCCGCAGCAGGCGATCGTCGGTCTCGGCGGCCAGGTGTTCATGCGGTCGAACTCGCAGGACGCCGTCAAGGAGTTCCGCCCGTACTTCGACAACGCGCCCGTCTACGGCCACGGCCCGAGCCTCGAGGACTTCAGCGAGATGACCCCGCTGACCGTCGGCTCGCCGCAGCAGATCATCGACCGCTACGCCGCCATGCGCGACACGTTCGGCGACTACCAGCGGCAGCTGTTCCTCATCGACCACGCCGGACTCCCGACCAAGACGGTGCTCGAGCAGCTCGACATCCTCGGTGGCGAGGTCGTGCCCGTGCTCCGCAAGGAGCTGCAGAAGAACCGTCCGGCCGAAGTGCCCGACGCTCCGACGCACGCGAACCTCGTCGAGAAGATCTACGCCGGCGCCGCTCCGCGCCAGGCCGTGCCC
Source organism: Microbacterium sp. SLBN-111 (assembly GCF_049739645.1). Taxonomy (NCBI): domain Bacteria; kingdom Bacillati; phylum Actinomycetota; class Actinomycetes; order Micrococcales; family Microbacteriaceae; genus Microbacterium; species Microbacterium sp. SLBN-111. Next base: position 73,868 of record NZ_JBMGQH010000001.1, on the reverse strand, counting down.
GGCGCGAACCGCGGTGACAACCTGACCGCCGGCAGCCCCTACCAGGACGCCCCGGCCAAGGCCGGCAGCTCCTTCGGTGCCGCCGCGACGCGAGTGGGGGCCTGACATGACCGCCCGTCGTATCGCGGTCGTGACCGCGGGACTCTCGACCCCCTCCTCGACGCGCATGCTGGGCGACCGGCTCGCACACGCGGCGCTCACCGAGCTCCGCGCGCGCGGGATCGACGCCACGAGCGACGTGTTCGAGCTGCGGGACTTCGCGCACGACCTGACCGACAACCTGCTGACGGGGTTCGCCCCGCCGGCACTCGAGCAGATGATCAACTCCGTGGTCTCGGCCGACGGCCTGATCGTCGTGACGCCGATCTTCTCGACGAGCTACTCGGGCCTGTTCAAGTCCTTCATCGACGTGCTCGACCCGCAGGCCCTGAGCGGCACGCCGGTCCTGCTCGGAGCGAACGCGGGCACCGCCCGCCACTCGCTCGCGATCGACTACGCCATCCGCCCCCTCTTCACCTACCTGCACGCGAACCCGGTTCCGACCGGGGTGTTCGCGGCATCCAGTGACTGGGGGTCCAACGCGGACGAGGTCGCGCCGCTGGGCGCGCGCGTCGACCGCGCCGCTCGGGAGTTCGCCGACGCGATCGCCGCGCGCGAGCCCGTGCAGGATGCCGACCCCTACGACCCCGCGTCGTACCTCGGCGCCGGCAAGTCCTTCGGTCACCTGCTCGGCGGTCTCGCCGGGGAGTGACCCGTTCGAAGCCCCGCTCTCCTCCGGGAGGGCGGGGCTTCGTGCTGCGCGTGATGCGCGTGCTGCACGGGCTGCACGGGCTGCGCGGGCGGCGCTGGCTCAGCCATCCGCGCAGCTTCGTCCGGTCGCGGGGATGCGGGCTGAGGTCGTGCGAATCGCTGAGCTTGTGCGGCCGAAGGGGGCGTCGCACGGATCACCCAGGTCCCGCGGCGGCCCTAGGGTGAGGGCATGGATGCCGCGCAGTGGGACGAGCGCTATCGAGCCTCGGCCGGAGGGGTGTGGGCGAGCGAGCCGCCCGCCGTCGTGCGGGAGATCGCCGCGCCGTTGACGCCGGGGACGGCCATCGACGTGGCTACGGGCGACGGGCGGACGGCGCTGTGGCTGGCCGCGCGCGGCTGGGACGTCACGGGCGTCGACTTCTCGGCCGAGGCCCTCGCGATTGCGGCGGACCGACTCGGTGGCGACGCCGTGTCGTGGGTCCGCGCCGATGTCCACGCGTGGGAGCCGGTGGCATCCGTCGATCTCGTGGTGTCGTGCTACCTGCACCTGAACGACAACGCCGCGGCGATCGCTCGCATCGCCGAGTGGGTGACGGTCGGCGGGACGCTCGTCGTCGTGGGACACGACGTCGAGAACATCGCCGCAGGCGGGCACGGACCGTCCGACCCCGCGATCCTCTACACGCCCGAGTTGTTGCGCGGGGCGCTCGGCGACCGGTTCCGCCTCGAGCGCTGCGAGCGCCTCACCCGCGACACGGCCGACGCCGAGCTCCGGGGCGGCCACGCCCATCCCGCGATCGACACGCTGCTTCACGCGGTGCGGGTGGGCTGAGCCGCGGCGCCCGCTCAGAGCACGATGTCGTCCGCGTCGCGCAGCTCGCGCACGCCGGTCGGCCGGACGCCCGGTCGCGCGAGGACGTCCGCGCCGGCGAGCTGCCCGACGTCCACGCGTGCCTCGACCGCGATGTCGCGGATCGGCACCTGGAAAGTCCGGAACGCGCCGAGCGGCGGCACGCGCAGCCCTCGCCGGGTGTCGACGAGCGCGCTCTGGTCGAGCACGAACCCGGCGGCGGCGAGCCCCGCGTCCGACCGCCAGGCCGCGATCTTCCAGAATCGCAGCGGAACCCGGATGCCACGGTACGGCGGATCGTCCGGACCGAGTACCGGCGCGGTGAACACCGCGAGCCGCTGATCGGTGCTCTCGGCGTAGGTGAGGACGTGATCCTCGAGCCCCAGCCACAGCTCCTTCGACTGATTGAAGCCCGCCGCCTGCGGGGCCGCGTTCGGATAGACGAACGTCGCGGCCGTGGCATCCCGAGCCTCCGCCACCGTGCCCCAGCCAGGGTCGCGACGGCGCACGAGATGCCCGCGGTCGAGGTCGTTGTCGGCGTACACCGCCGGACCCGCCTGCGCGTCGACGGCGACCCGCGGGTCGAGGTGCCACTCGCCGGTGCGCGGGAGGTCCTGCACGGTAGACCCGTCGATCACGACGCCCGTGACCGCGGCGAAGCGCCGCGCGGGGTCGAGCAGCACGGAGAACCGGGGGTAGTCGAGCCGTACCGTCTCGACGGCGGGGGAGGGAAGGGGCAGGGGGATGCCGAGGAACTCGGGGTCGAAGCCGTCGCTCATCGCTCCATCGTGCCCGGGCCCTCCGACATCGCGACAGACTGGGGCGATGGAACGGCTGGTGAAGACCCGGGACGACGCCCCCGCGGGATTCTTCGCGGCGGAGGCCGCGGGACTCGCGTGGCTCGCCGCCGCGGGCGGTGTCCGAACCGTCGAGGTGCTCGAGAGCGGGCCGACGCGAATCGTCCTCGAGCGCGTCGAGACCGTGCGCCCCACCGCGGCCGCCGCCGAGGAGTTCGGTGCCGCTCTCGCCGCGACCCACGATGCCGGCGCCCCCGCCTTCGGCACGCCACCGCCGGGATGGACGGGCGACATCTTCATCGGTCGCCGGACGCAGCCGGCGCGGCCCGCGCCGACGTGGGGCGCGTTCTACGCGGCCCAGCGCGTCGAGCCGTTCCTCGCTCCCGCCGTCGCGGCCGGGAACCTCACGGCATCCGGTGCCGAGGTCGTCCGGCGGGCGTGCGCGCTGATCGCCGCCGGGGCCTTCGACGACGCGGACGCCCCCGCGCGCCTGCACGGCGACCTGTGGGCGGGAAACGTGCTGTGGTCGGCCGAGGGTGTCGTGCTCATCGACCCCGCGGCGCACGGCGGCCACCGCGAGACCGACCTCGCGATGCTCGCGCTCTTCGGCTGCCCGTTCCTCGACCGCATTCTCGCGGCGTACGACGCTCGGCATCCGCTCCGTCCGGGCTGGCGCGAGCGCGTGCCCGTGCACCAGCTGCATCCGCTCGCGGTGCACGCGGCGGGGCACGGTCCGGCGTACGGCGACGAACTGGTCGATGCCGCCGAGCGCACGCTCGCGCTGGGGTGAGCCCGCTCCTGCTCGCAGGATCCGTGGTTCTTCGCAGCTTCGCGCCGAAATCCTGCGAAGAACGTGCGATTCTGCGAACTTCGGCGGCGAGACTCGAGCGGCCCTACGCCGATACGCCCCGCGCGGCCCGGCGCCGCGCGCGCCGCGCGAGCAGGAGGTCGATGCCGACGCCGATCCCCACGGCGACCACGATCGACACGATCACCGCGACCACCGGTCCGCCCGGGACGAGGGCGGCCACCACCGCGCCGATGACCGCCTGGTACGCGGCCCACGCCATCGCAGCGATCGCCGCCACTCCGAGGTACCGCGCGGGATTCACCCGCGCCGCACCCGCGGCGAGGTTGACCGCGAGCCGGGCGAACGGCACGAACCGGGCCGTGAACAGCACGACCGCGGCGTTGCGCTCCAGGCGGGCGCGCGCCCATTCCAGAGCGGAACGCACGCGCGGTCCGCGCATCCACGCCCAGCGTTCGACGCCGACGGCACGCCCGACGAGGTAGCAGCACAGGTCGCCGCAGAAGGCCGCCGCGCCCGCGACGAGGATGACCGCGAAGAGCGGGGGAGTGCCGTTGGCGACGGCCAGCGCGCCGAACGCGGTGACGGCCGCCTCACCCGGGATCACCACCAGGAACGCGTCCGCGAACACCAGCGCGGCCATGGCCGGCAGCGCCCACGGGCTCGCCGCGATCAGCCCGAGCCACGCATCGATCCCGTCCACGACGTCACTCTCCGTCGCGAATCGAGACGGGATGCCGACCGTGCGGTGACCCGGCGCGGAGCATCCGGTGAACATCGCGAACGTCGGGCCGCGATCGACGCCGCGGCGAGTCGCGGGGTCCCACCCTGGATGCGTGAGAGTCGCGCTGCTGGCCGAGTCCTTCCTCCCGCACATGAACGGGGTCACCGGTTCCGTTCTGCACGTCCTCCGCCATCTGGCGGAGGCCGGTCACGAGACGCTCGTGATCGCCCCGAAGTCCGGAGACGTCACCGCCGATCTGCACGGTGCCCGCGCCGAGCTCCTCCGCTCCGTGCCGCTGCCGTCGTACCCCGAGGTCCGCGTGGTGTTCGCACGCGCGGCACGCCTCGGCGCGCTGCTGCGGGAGTTCCGCCCCGACGTGGTGCATCTGGCATCCCCGTTCGTGCTCGGCTGGCAGGGACTCGCCGCCGCCGAAGCGCTGAAGATCCCGTCGGTCGCGGTGTACCAGACCGACGTCATCGCTTACGCGCAGAAGTATGGCCTGCCTCAGGCCACGGCGCTCGTCGCCGGACACGTCACGCGGCTCCACCGCCGTGCGACGCTCACCCTCGCGCCGTCCTCCGCGTCGTCGCGGCAGCTCGAGGAACTGGGCGTCGACCGGATCCGTCGCTGGGGCAGGGGAGTGGATGCCATCCGCTTCGCGCCCGAACACCGCGATGAGGCCTGGCGCGCCGAGGTCGCGCCGAACGGCGAGCGCATCGTCGGGTACGTCGGCCGTCTCGCGCCCGAGAAGCAGGTCGACGACCTGCGTGCGCTCGCCGATCTCCCGGGCACGCGTCTGGTGATCGTGGGCGACGGCCCGTCGCGTCCTGCCCTGGAGAAGGCGATCCCGGATGCCGTTTTCACCGGCCATCTGTCGGGCGGCGATCTCGCGCAGGCGATGGCGGGCTTCGACGTCTTCGTGCACCCCGGTGAGAGCGAGACCTTCGGTCAGACGATCCAGGAGGCGCTCGCGAGCGGCGTCCCCGTCGTCGCAACCGGTGTCGGCGGTCCCCTCGACCTCGTCCGCTCGAGCGTCGACGGGTGGCTGTACAAGCCGGGCGACCTCGACGACCTCCGCGACCGTGTCGCCGACCTCGTCGGTGACGAGTCCAAGCGGCAGGCGTTCGCGCGCGCGGCGCGGGAGGCGGTGGCGGGTCGCACGTGGGAGGCCCTCACCCGCGATCTCGTCGGGTACTACCGCGAAGCGGCGGCGCTGCGCGCGATGGACGAGGGCATGCTCGTCCGCGGCGGCGAGCGGCCCGAGGTGCCCGTGCAGCGGACCCGCGGACGGTGGACGCGCTTCGTGGCGCTCGGGGATTCGCTGACCGAGGGGCTGTGCGACGCGTCCCGGATGCCGTCGGGGCAGTTCCGCGGCTGGGCGGACCGCCTCGCGGAGCTCCTCGCGCACACGAGCGACGAGGGAACGTTCCAGTACGCCAACCTCGCGGTCCGCAGTCGTCGCGTGCGGCACCTCATCGACGAGCAGATCCCCGCCGCGCTGGCGATGCGGCCCGACCTCGTCTCGATCCTCATCGGGGCGAACGATCTCGTCGGACCCGCGCCGGTCATTCCGGCGCTCGTCGCCGAGGTCGAGTCGGCGGTGCGGGCGGTGCGCCGGACGGGCGCCGACGTGCTGCTCGTGACGACGTTCCTCCCGCGCCGGGCGGCCGCACGGATCTTCGCCCGCCGCTTCTCGGCCTACAACGTCGAGCTGCGGCGCATCGCTCGCGCGCACGGCGCGATCCTGCTCGACCTCGAGGCCGTGGCCGAGATCGGCGATCTCCCGCTGTGGGCCGACGACCTCGTGCACCTCCGTTCCCGCGGGCACCGGCTCGTGGCGTACCGCGCGGCCGAGGCGCTGGGCGTCCCCGACGCCGATGCGCTGCTCGGCCTCGACGAAGCGCTGCACGCCGACGACGACGTCCCGCAGGGCGGCTGGCTGATGCGCGACGCGCTGCCGTGGGTGTGGCGCCGGGTGCGCGGCCGCACCGCCGGCGACGGCATCCTGCCCAAGCATGACGGATACGTCGAGCTGCCCACGCGCGGTGACCGCCAGCGCCAGCGCGCGACGTCCTGAGGCGTGCCGACCGCTCAGTACCAGCCGGTCGCCTCGGAGTGCGCCCACGCACCGCACGGGGAGCCGTAGCGAGACCTGATGTACGACAGGCCCCAGGCGATCTGCGTCGCGGCGTTCGTCCGCCAATCGGGACCGGCGGCGGCCATCTTGTCTCCGGGAAGAGCCTGAGGGATGCCATAGGCACCGCTTCCGGGGTTGTAGGCGTCCGCGCGCCAGCCGGATTCGCGGTTCCACAGCGAGACCAGGCACGAGAACTGGTCGTCGCCCCAGCCGTAGCCGCCGAGCGCGCCTCGCGCGTAGTCGCGCGCCTGGGCGGGGCTCATCGTCGGACCCGCCGGCGCCGTGGACCCGCCGCCCCCGCCCGAGCCGGAACCCCCGCCGGAGCCGGAACCGGAGCCCCCGCCCGAGCCGGAGCCCCCGCCGGAACCGGAGCCGCCCGAGCCCGACCCGTCGCCGGAACCCGACCCGCTCGAGCCCCCGCCCGACGAAGCCCCGCCCCCCGACGAAGCCCCGCCACCCGACGAAGACCCGCCCCCGGAAGTCGCGGCCCCGCCGCCGGTCGCGCCCCCGGGCTGGGCCGCCTGTGCGGCGGTCTGCTGGGCCAGCCGGGCCGCGCGCTCCTGTGCGGCCGTGGTCTCGCGCAGCGCCGCGAGCTGCGCGAACAGCGCGTCGAGCCGGCCCTGGGTCTCCGTGACGACGGATGCTTCGGCATCCGCTTCCGTGTTCGCCGCGGCGGCGGTCGTCTCCGCCTCGGTCGCGAGCCGCGCGGCCTCGGCCCGCGCGTCCTCCGCCTGCGTGCGGAGCGACGTCGCGACATCGGCGGCGCTGCGCGCCTCCCCGACGGTGCGCGCCGTCAGCGTCGTCACCCGATCCAGGATGCCGAGCCGGTCGAGCAGCGAATCGGGGTCGGCCGTCGTCAGCAACTGCGCCACGAGCGGGCCGTCGACGGTCGAGCGGTAGAGCCGGGACGCACTCGCGCCGGCGCGGGCGCTCGCCGCGGCGAGGGCGGAGTCGGCCGCGGTGCTCTGCGCGGTGAGGGCGTCGGCGCGTGCGGCCGTGCTCGCGGCGAGCTCCCGCGCGCGTTCGGCGGCGGCGGAGGCGTCCAGCGCCCGGCTCGACGCCGCCGCGGCCTGGGTCTGAGCGGCATCCAACTGCTGTTCGATCGCGCGGACGGCGGGATCGTCGTCATCGGCCGCGGTCACGTGCAGGGGAGTGGCCGTCGCGCCGCCCGCGGGGGTCGCCACAAGGGCTCCGCACACGAGCACACACGCGGCCAGCGTGTGACGCGTGTGACGTCTGAGGCCCATGAGGCGAGGGTACGGCACTCCCGCGAGCCGAACCAGCCGGGAAAGCGGGGCACTGATAGGCTCTCGGAGGGTGCCGCCATGGCATCCGCTCAATTACACATGAGCTCACGGAGCAGGCCGGCAGACGCTGGTCCCCTGTGGTGGACTCCCCGTCAGATGCCGGGTGGTCGTCTACTGGTGGCCAGTCGCCGGGATTTCCGGGCCGACGAGTCGGCGCGCCCTTTCTGCCTGTTCCTGCTCCTTCGCATGTCAGCTCGTCGCCCACACGGGGCGCCGAGCCTAAACAAAGAAGGAGGGACCTCTTGGAAGGTCCAGAAATCACCGCCGCTGAAGCCGTTCTCGACAACGGCCGCTTCGGCACCCGCACCGTTCGCTTCGAAACCGGTCGTCTCGCGCAGCAGGCGCAGGGCTCGGTCGCCGCGTACCTCGACGAAGAGACCATGCTTCTCTCGGCCACCAGCGCCGGAAAGCACCCGCGTGAAGGCTTCGACTTCTTCCCGCTGACCGTGGACGTCGAGGAGCGCTCCTACGCCGCCGGCAAGATCCCCGGCTCGTTCTTCCGCCGCGAGGGTCGCCCGTCCACCGAGGCCATCCTCGTGTGCCGTCTCATCGACCGCCCGCTGCGTCCGTCGTTCGTCGACGGTCTCCGCAACGAGGTCCAGATCGTCGTGACCGTGCTCTCGATCGCGCCGGGCGAGTTCTACGACGCCCTCGCCATCAACGCCGCGTCGCTGTCGACTCAGATCTCGGGTCTGCCGTTCTCGGGCCCGATCGCGGGTGTCCGTCTCGCGCTCATCCCCGGTCACGGCGAGCACGCCGACCAGTGGGTCGCGTTCCCGACCGCCGCGCAGCTCGAGGACGCCGTCTTCGACCTGATCGTCGCCGGTCGCGTCCTGGAGGACGGCGACGTCGCGATCATGATGGTCGAGGCCGAGGCCACCGAAGGCAGCTGGAACCTCATCAAGGGCGGCGCCACCAAGCCGAACGAGCAGGTCGTGGCCGAGGGCCTCGAGGCCTCGAAGCCCTTCATCCGCGAGCTCGTCGCCGCGCAGAACGTCGTGGCGAACACCGCGGCGAAGGAGATCCAGCCGTACCCGGTCTTCCCCGCGTACAGCTCCGAGGTCTACGACTTCGTCGCCGGCCGCTCCTACGACGACCTCGTGGGCGTGTACCAGATCGCCGACAAGCAGGAGCGTCAGAACGCCGACGACGCCGTCAAGGACCGCGTCAAGGCCGAGCTGATCGCCGCCGTCGAGGCGGGCGAGCTGCCCGCCGGGGCTCCGCTGGAGTTCGCCGGCGCGTACAAGTCGGTCACGAAGAAGATCGTGCGCGGTCGCATCCTCACCGAGGGCGTCCGCATCGACGGCCGCGGTCTGGCCGACATCCGTCCGCTCGACGCCGAGGTGCAGGTCATCCCGCGCGTCCACGGTTCGGCGATCTTCCAGCGCGGCGAGACCCAGATCCTGGGCGTCACCACGCTGAACATGCTCAAGATGGAGCAGCAGATCGACTCGCTGTCGCCCGTGACGCACAAGCGTTACATGCACCACTACAACTTCCCGCCGTACTCGACCGGTGAGACCGGTCGCGTGGGTTCGCCGAAGCGTCGCGAGATCGGGCACGGCTTCCTCGCCGAGCGCGCCCTCGTCCCGGTTCTGCCGAGCCGCGAGGAGTTCCCGTACGCGATCCGTCAGGTCTCCGAGGCGCTGGGCTCCAACGGCTCGACCTCGATGGGCTCGGTGTGCGCCTCGACCCTGTCGCTGCTGAACGCGGGTGTGCCGCTGCGCGCGCCCGTCGCCGGTATCGCGATGGGTCTCGTGTCCGACGAGGTCGACGGCCAGACGCGCTACGCCGCGCTGACCGACATCCTCGGCGCCGAGGACGCCCTCGGCGACATGGACTTCAAGGTCGCGGGCACGAGCGAGTTCGTCACGGCGATCCAGCTCGACACCAAGCTCGACGGCATCCCGTCGTCCGTGCTGACCGCCGCGCTGCAGCAGGCCCGTGAGGCGCGCCTCACGATCCTCAGCGTCCTCAACGCCGCGATCGACGCTCCCGACGAGATGGCGCCGACCGCGCCGCGCGTCATCAGCGTGCAGATCCCGGTCGACAAGATCGGCGAGCTGATCGGCCCCAAGGGCAAGACGATCAACGCGATCCAGGACGAGACCGGCGCCGACATCTCCATCGAGGAGGACGGCACCGTCTACATCGGCGCGACCGACGGCCCCTCGGCCGAGGCCGCCCGCGCCCAGGTCAACGCGATCGCCAACCCCACCAACCCCGAGGTCGGCGAGCAGTTCCTGGGTACGGTCGTCAAGATTGCGACCTTCGGTGCGTTCATCTCGCTCCTGCCCGGCAAGGACGGCCTGCTGCACGTCAGCGAGGTCCGCAAGCTTGCCGGTGGCAAGCGCGTCGAGAACGTCGAGGACGTCCTGTCCGTCGGCCGCAAGATCCTGGTGCGCATCACCAAGATCGACGACCGCGGCAAGCTGTCGCTCGAGCCCGTGCTCGACGAGGCCGCCACGACGCCCGAGCCCGCGGACACGCAGAGCTCGGCCGCCGCGAGCGAGGGCCCGGAGGCTCCCGCCGAGGGCTGATCCCTCTTCACCGGATGCCCGTCCCGCTTCGCGCGGGGCGGGCATCCGTGCATTTCGCCCTCTTCGCGGCCGATGCTCCCGCCGGAACCAAGCGTTATGCAATGTTTACCGCCGAGCCGGGCGAATCGGGAGCGGTCGTCCGGGGAGGCCCTACCCTCGAACTACGCGTCGGGGGGCGCAGCGGGTGCCGTCGGCATCCCGTCCCCGGCGCATCGAGGAGAGGCCCATGAGCGGCTCGGGCGTCGAGGAGACGACCCCGCCGCCCCTGCGCCGGAACCGGGTGGTGCAGCCGCCCGCCCCCGCTCCTCACCCCTCCGCGCCCGTGACCCTCCAGGGCCCAGGTCTCGGCTCGCACGTCCGGGTCGCACTCGGCGAGACCGGTTTCGACGTCTTCCCCCTGTTCCTCGGGGGCGGCGAGTTCGGCTGGAACGTCGACGCGTCGGCGAGCCACGAGATCCTCGACACGTACGTCGAACTCGGCGGCAACGCGATCCACACGGCCGACAGCTACGCGGCGGGCCGCAGCGAGCACATCATCGGTTCCTGGATGAAGGACCGCCGCATGCGCGACGACATCGTGCTCGCGGTGCGTGTCGGGCGGCATCCGGACAATCCCGGACTCGGCTCGGTGAACCTGGTCCGCGCCGTTGAGGCGTCGCTGAGTCGCCTGGGCACCGACCGCATCGACGTCCTCTCGCTGGATGCCGTCCGCGGCGACACCGCGGTGCTCGAGGACACTCTCGCGACGTGCGAGTGGCTCGTCGAGAGCGGCAAGGTCCGCGCGATCGGCGCGCACGGCTACACCGCGTCGCAGTTGGTGGAGGCCCGCATCCTGTCCTCGGCGGGGTACCCGCGCGTGACGGTGCTCGACGTGCCGTACAACGTGCTGCGGCGCGAGGAGTTCGACGGGGATCTCCGACTCATCGCCTCGGCGCAGGGCATCGCCGTGACGCCCTCGCACCCGCTCGCCCACGGCTTCCTCGCGGGCGAGACGCGCACGCGCGGCCAGCGCGCCACCTCGGTGCGCGGTTCGCAGCTCGCCGCCCACCTGAACCGTCGCGGCTCCCGCGTCCTGCGCGCGCTCGACGCGATCGGCGACGAACTGGGGATCCCGGATGCCGCCGTCGCGATGGCGTGGTTGCTCGCGCAGAAGGCGGTCACCGCTCCGATCGTGAACGCGTTCGCGCCGCGCCACGTCGTGGAGTGCATGCGGGCCGTGGGCGTGCGGCTCAGCCGCGCCCAGCTGTCGGACATCGCTCGCGCCGCCGAGTGAACGGCCGTCGGTCGGGGGCGTGACGTAGGCTGGAAGTGTTCTGCGGGGGGCCCGCACACTGACAACGAGGTGAGCCGACGTGACGCATTACATCTACCTGGTGCGCCATGGTGAGCACCAGGATGCCGAGCACGGGCTCACCGACGGGCCGCTGTCGCCGCGCGGACAGCGTCAAGCCGCGCTCCTCGCCGACCGCCTGTCCGGACTCCCGCTGGATGCCGTGTGGCACTCGCCCCTCGAGCGTGCCGCGCAGACCGCCCGTGCGGTCGCCGAACGTCTCCCGTCCGTCACGCCCGAGGCATCCGCTCTGCTCTTCGACTGCGTTCCGACGGGCATGACGCCCGAGACGCCCGCGGCGTACGAGCCGTTCTTCGGCGGCGTGACCGAGGCCGAGATCGAGGCCGGGCGCGCGCAGATGGAGGATGCCACGGCCGAATTCCTCGCGCGGAAGACGGGCGAGGTGCACGAGCTGCTGATCACGCACAACTTCGTGATCGCCTGGTTCGTGCGCGAGGTCCTGCAGGCCCCGGACTGGCGTTGGATGACGATCAACCAGGCCTACTGCGGTCTCACCGTCATCGCGCAGAAGAAGGGCCGCCCCTGGACGCTGCTGTCGCACAACGACCTGGCGCACCTCCCCGTGGAGCTGCGCACGGGTCTCGTGGACCCGCTCCCGGTCTGAGCGGGCGAGGGAACTCGCAGAATCCGACGAAAATCGCAGCATTCGCCGCGAGATCTGCGAAGTTCGGGCGAATCTGCGAATTTCGCTGTCAGGCCAGCAGCTTCCCGTACCAGCGCGTCGCGTTGGCGTTGTCGTTGTACGGCGGGATCGCCTCGAACCCCGACCGCGCGTAGAGGCCGCCCGCGGCCTCGAGCGTGTGGTGGGTGTCGAGGACGAGTTCCGCGGCGCCGCGCTCGCGGGCCCGGCGCTCGAGGTCGTCGAGGATCACGCGGCCCCAGCCGCGTCCGCGTCCGCTGTCGCGGACGAACAGGTGCTTGACCTCGTCGCGCGGGCCGTGCGGGCCGTCCTCGATCCGGCGGATGCCACCGCACCCGGCGGGTCGGCCCTCATCGTCGTCCAGCACGACGAAGACGCCGGCCGGCTCCGCGAACGTCGCCGAGGAGGGGAACACCGTGCGGTACGCCCCGCCGGGGAAGATCGCGGCGCGCAGGCCGAAGTACTCCTCGAGGAGCGCGTGCGCGTCGGGGGCGTCGACGGGAGACGTACGAATCGAGACCATCCGTCGATGCTAGGCGAGCGGCACCCCGGCGCGTCTGTGGACAGCGCCGCTCCCGGCATCCCCCGTCCGCCTAGGCTGGCTGCATGACCACACGCGTTGCCATCGTGGGCGGAACCGGAAAGCTCGGCGGAGTCATCCGCGAGGTCGTCGAGGCCGAAGAGGGGTACGAAGTCTCGGCGGTGCTCGGTTCGGGCTCCGACTTCTCCGAGCTCGATGGTGCCGACCTCGTGATCGACGCGTCCACGCCGGCGGTGTCGATCGACGTGGTGCGGGCTGCCATCGAGCGCGGGATCAACGTGCTCGTCGGCACGTCGGGCTGGTCGAACGAGCGCATCGCCCTCGTCCGTCCTCTCGTGGATGCCAGCGGCACGGGCGCCGTGTTCATCCCGAACTTCTCGCTGGGATCCGTGATCGGCAGCGCGCTCGCCGCCGCTGCCGCGCCGTTCTTCCCGTCGATCGAGATCGTCGAGGCGCACCGCGAGTCCAAGGTGGACTCGCCGAGCGGCACCGCTGTCCGCACGGCGGAGCTCATCGCCGCCGCGCGCGAGAAGGTCGGTCCGGTGCAGTCGCCGCACGTGGACCAGCGCGCACGCGGGCAGCAGGTCGCCTCGGTCGCGATCCACTCCCTGCGCCGCCCGGGTGTCGTCGCGCGTCAGGAGACGATCCTCTCCGGCGCGGGCGAGTCGCTCACGATCGTCCACGACACCATCGACCCGACCGCGGCGTACGCGCCCGGCATCCGGATCGCCATCGCCGCCGCTCGCGAGGCGCGGGGCGTCGTCGTCGGACTCGACAGCTTCATCGACATCGGCGTGCGGACGCGTCCGGCCCGCCCCGAGGCGCCCATCGCCGACGGGGACGTGTCCGGCCAGGTCGCGGGCGTCACCAGCGCATGAGGACGCGCGTCGCCGTCGCGGTCATGACGGTGCTGCTCCTGCTCTACATCGTGCTGGCCGGCCAGCGCGCGGTGATCCTCCTCACCAGCGGAGACGGCGTCGCCGTGGCGATGGGCCTCGCGCTCATCGTGCTGCCGCTCATCGCCCTGTGGGCCATCGGCCGAGAGCTCTGGTTCGGTGTGCGCGCGCAGAAGCTGGGGGAGACCCTGGATGCCGAGGGCGGCCTGCCCGAGGAAGAGATCGAGGTGCGTCCGAGCGGTCGTGCCACCCGCGACGACGCCGACGCGCTGTTCCCGACGTACCGGGCCGACGTGGAGGCGCACCCCGCGGACTGGCGGGCCTGGTACCGGCTCGGGCTCGCGTACGACGCGGCGGGTGACCGCCGTCGTGCCCGCGCGGCGGTCCGAAGAGCGATCGCGCTCGAGACCGCGGACCGCCGGGCCGCCTGAGCTCGTCGGAACGCTCGGGGCGATCCGGGGAGTCGGGCGACCCGGGCCGAGCCGCGGTCAGCGCGCGGCGGGAACCGCGGACGCCACGGCGTCCTCGACGGTCTCGTGCAGGAACGTGAAGCCGCTGTCCTGCAGCACGGCGGGGCGCACGTCGGCATCCGAGGTCAGCAGCGCCTCCGTCGCGTCGCGGCCGAGGGCGAGCTTCATGGCCCACACCGGTGCGCGCAGAACATAGGGCCGGTTCATCCGCCGGGCCAGCGCGAATCCGAGGTCGTTCGCCGTCGCACGGGTGGGACCGGTGAGGTTCACCGGACCGTCCAGGTCGGAGTCGATGACGTGGCGGATGGCGCGCACCTCGTCCTCGAGCGTGATCCACGGCCACACCTGGGTGCCACGCCCGATCGGACCGGACGCGCCGAGCTTCGTGAGCAGCAGCAGCGGCTTGAGGACACCCTGTTCGTGGACGATCGGCGCCGTCCGGAGCAGAGCGACCCGGGCGCGGGAGCCGGCGTCGCGCGCGGCGTGCTCCCACTCGACGCAGATGTCCACGAGGAGCCCTTCGCCGCGCGGCGAGGATTCGGTCAGAACGGCGCCCGGCTGCGAGCCGTAGAACCCGGTCGCCGAGGCGTTCACCAGGGCGGGGGCGTCATCGCCGAGTTCGCGGATCGCCGCGGCGAGCGTCCGCGTCGGGGTGATCCGCGACCACAGCAGCTGACTCTTGTACGCCGGCGTCCACGGGAATCGCCCGATAGAGGCGCCGTTGAGGCACACGACCGCGTCGGCGCCGGCCAGGACGCCCGGATCGAGCGGGGTGGCATCCTGCAACCACTGCACCTCGTGGGACCCGGATGCCGGATGCCGCACGAGCGACGTGACCTCGATGCCGTCGGCCCGAAGCGACTCCGCGAGGGCGGAACCGATGAGGCCCGACGCGCCGGCGAGGACGATGCGTCGGGCCCCTCCGGCAGTGGGCTCAGGCAAGCGTCGCCTCGAGCGTGATGTGGATGCCCGCGAGCGCCTGCGAGACCGGGCAGTTCGCCTTGGCATCGTTCGCGATCTTCTCGAACGTCGCGGCGTCCAGGCCGGGGACGACGGCGTTGACGTTCAGGTGGCTGCCGGTGATGCCGGTGCCGGGCTTGAAGGTGACCGAGGCGGTCGCGTGGATCGACTCGGGCGGGGTGCCGTTCTCGGCGAGGGCGTTCGAGAGCGCCATGCTGAAGCACGACGAGTGCGCACCGGCCAGGAGTTCTTCAGGGGTGGTGACCGAGCTGGAGCCCTCGCTGCGGGCCTTCCAGTTCACGTCGAACGTGCCGATCCCCGACGAGGTGAAGGTGACCTCACCCGATCCCTCGAACAGGCTGCCCTTCCAGGCTGTCGTGGCTTCGCTCGTGACGGACATTCGAACCTCCGCGGTTTCCGCGCAGCCCGGGATGGCTGCCGCGGAAGTCAGCCTAGCCAGGGGCTCCGACCCGTCGGGGGTCTTGACAGCAGCTCCAGAAGAAGGGCGTCAGGCGGCCGACGGACGGCGTCGCCCGATGAGCCCGGCACGCTGCAGGAGCAGGTAGAGCTGGCATCCGAGGCACAGTCCGAAGACCGCGTTGAGGAAGGCCGCGATGAATGCCGCGGCCGCGGCGATCGGCAGCGCCCACGGCACGCCCGCGAGGTGGAGGAGCAGGCCGACGACGGTGACGAACAGGCCGACGCCCTGAGCGAAGCGCGGCGGGCGGGGGTCTTCGAACTCGGTCGGGGGAGCGAGGCGCGGCTGCACGACGCGACGGTAGAGGACGCCCCACGGCGCGGTGCGGGGAGAGACGACGCCCCACAGGAACAGCGCGGCGATCACGAGCACGAGGAGGAACCCCGGGTCGGCGACGCGGGCGCCGAGGGACGCCGACGCGACGGCCCAGGTGTCGATTCCGTAGGTCTTATCGGCCAGGGGCTGGTACGCGAAGAACCCGGTGGCGCGCTGGGTGGAGATACCGATCAGCGACAAGAACGTCGCTATCAAGAGCAGGACCGCGGTGATGGATGCCGCGAACCGCGGGCCTCGGACATCGATGCGCTGGACCTCAGGCACGGGCGGACTCCTCTTGCAGGCGGGTCAGTTCGAGTTCGACCACGGCGCGACCGGGCGTGCCGCCGAAGCGGGTGCGGATCGCGCCGTTCCGGTCGAGGACGAGGGTGGTGGGGGTCTGCAGCACGCGGAAGTGCTGAGCGATGTCGGGGCGGTGGGTGAGGTCGACGTCGAGGTGACGCACGCCGTCGCGGCCGTCGGCGATGTCGGACAGCATGCGGTGGACACCGGGGCAGCGCGAGCACATCTCGGTGCTGAACTGCAGGAGTGTGGCTTCTTCGCCCAGCCCGTCGGCACCCAGACGGCGCGGGTCGACGACCTCGGCGGAGTCCACGGTGCGGGCACGGCCCTGGGTGCGGCGGTAGACGACGCCGGCGCCCACGGCGACCACGACGAGCGCTGCGGTCACGAGGAGAGCGATGGTCAGGTCCACGACCGACAACGCTAACGCGCGCACGGAAGACAGGGGCCGATGAGTCGCCGAATGACGCTCCTGCCCGGTGTTTCCGCAGCCATCGCTCAGACAACGCGGCCGACACCCGGGCAGAGCAGCCGCGCGCTCCGCCCCGGTGTCGGAGGACCCCGGTATCGTGAGGGCCGTGACCGCCGACATCCCCACGCCGTACGAAGACCTCCTCCGCGACGTCCTCGAGACGGGCGTGCACAAGTCCGATCGCACCGGCACCGGCACCACCAGCGTGTTCGGTCGCCAGATCCGGTTCGACCTGGCGAAGGGATTCCCGCTCGTCACGACCAAGCGGGTGCACCTCAAGTCGATCGTCTACGAACTGCTGTGGTTCCTGCGCGGCGAGTCCAACGTCGCGTGGCTGCAGGAGAACGGGGTGACCATCTGGGACGAGTGGGCGGATGCCGCCGGCGAGCTGGGACCGGTCTACGGCGTGCAGTGGCGCTCCTGGCCGACCGCGGACGGCGGCGAGATCGACCAGATCTCGCAGGTCATCGAGCAGATCCGCCGCGACCCCGACTCGCGTCGCCTCATCGTCTCGGCGTGGAACCCGGCCGACATCCCCGACATGGCGCTCGCGCCGTGCCACGCGCTGTTCCAGTTCTACGTCGCCGACGGCAAGCTCTCGTGCCAGCTGTACCAGCGCAGCGCCGACATGTTCCTCGGGGTGCCGTTCAACATCGCGTCCTACGCGCTCCTCACGCTCATGATCGCGCAGCAGACCGGGCTCGAACCGGGCGAGTTCGTCTGGACCGGCGGCGACTGCCACGTCTACGACAACCACCGCGAGCAGGTGCAGGAGCAGCTCTCGCGTGACCCGTACCCGTACCCAACGCTGCGGTTCGCGCGGAAGCCCGCGTCGATCTTCGACTACACCTACGACGACATCGTCGTCGAGGGGTACCAGCACCACCCCGCCATCCGAGCGGCCGTCGCGGTATGACGACGCTGGGGCTCGTCTGGGCGCAGGCTCACGGCGGTGTCATCGGCGCCGAGGGCGGGATGCCCTGGCACGTGCCCGAGGATCTCGCGCACTTCCGCGCGGTGACGGGGGAGTCCGACGTCATCATGGGGCGCCGCACGTGGGAGTCGCTCCCGCCCCGATTCCGTCCCCTGCCCGGTCGTCGGAACATCGTCGTCTCCCGCTCGGCGGACTGGGCGGACGAGGGCGCGGAACGCGCCGATTCGCTGGATGCCGCCCGCGCGCTGTCGACCACACCCGAGGTGTGGGTGATGGGCGGCGGGCGCCTGTACGCCGAGGCCATCGGGCAGGCGGACGTCCTCGAGGTCACTCAGCTCGATCTCGAGGTCGACGGCGACACGTTCGCTCCGCCCCTCGCGGGTTGGACCCGGACCGCCGCCGACCCGGTCGACGGCTGGCACGTCTCGCGCACCGGCATCCGGTACCGCTTCGAGACCTACGCA
The DNA here is from genome assembly GCF_049739645.1 of Microbacterium sp. SLBN-111. Lineage (NCBI taxonomy): Bacteria > Bacillati > Actinomycetota > Actinomycetes > Micrococcales > Microbacteriaceae > Microbacterium > Microbacterium sp. SLBN-111. Next base: position 56,131 of record NZ_JBMGQH010000001.1, on the reverse strand, counting down.
CCGGCGGAGCGTCCATGACGCGCACCGCGCTCATCACCGGCGCGAGCTCCGGCCTCGGCGCCGAGTTCGCGCGTCAGCTCGCCGCCCGCGGCGCGGACGTCGTCCTCGTCGCGCGCGACCGCGAGGCGCTCGCCGCGGTGGCCGACGGCATCCGCGCCCTCTCCCGCAGCCGGGTCGAGATCCTCCCCGCCGATCTGCTCGACGACGCCGATCGCGCGGCGGTCGAAGCGCGCCTCGCCACCGGCGTCGACGTCCTCGTCAACAACGCCGGATTCGGCCTCGACCTGGCCTTCGAGAAGAACGACGTCGCCGACGAGGTGCGGCACCTCCGGCTGCACGTCGAGGTCGCGATGCGGCTCATGCGCGCAGCGTTGCCCGCGATGCTCGAGCGCGGTGGCGGCCGCATCGTCAACGTCGCGTCGGTCGCCGGGTTCGTCCCGCGGGGCACCTACGGCGCCGTCAAGGGCTGGCTGATCTCCTTCAGCCGCTGGGCGAACGTGACCTACGCCCCGCGCGGAGTCACCGTCACCGCGGTCTGCCCCGGATTCGTGCACACGAACTTCCACGAGCGCCTCGGACTCCCGCCGGGGGAGGAGGGCGTGCCGCCGGGCATGTGGCTCGACGCCGAGACCGTGGTGCGCGAGGGCCTGCGCGACGCCGCCCGCGGCCGGGCCGTGTCGATCCCGTCGTGGCGGTACAAGCTCCTCGTCGCCGCGTCGGGGCTCCTGCCCGACGCGACCGTCGTGCGCGCCGCGTCCCGAGGGCGCTGAGCTCAGTGGAAGCGACCGGCGTGGATGCCGGCGAACGCCAGCGCCGCGATCGTCTCGCCGTCGGTGATGGTGCCGTCGGCGATGAGCCCGAGCGCCTCGGCGAACGGCACCCAGCGCACGGCCTCGATGCCTTCCTCGCGCTGCGAGGACGTGGCATCCGCGATGCTCAGGTCGCGCGCGAGGAACACGTGCTCCGGCGCGTCGGCGATGCCGTTGAGCGCGTTCATCCGGCCCAGGTAGTCCCAGCGCGCGGCGGTCACGCCGCTCTCCTCCCGGAGTTCGCGCTGCGCGGCGACGAGCGGGTCCTCGCCGTCGCTCCCGCCCGCGGGCACCTCGAGCGAGCGTCCCGTCGTGTAGCGCTCGAGTTCGACGAGGCAGACACGGTCGTCGTCGTCCAGCGCGACGACGAACACGGCGGGTTGCTGCATCTGCACGACGCCGTAGATCCCGTCGCCGTCGGGCCCGGTCACCTCGTCCTCGCGCACGCGGATCCAGCGGTTCTCGTACACGGTGCGGGAGGAGCGGGTCGACCAGGCCATGAGCCGAGCCTAGGGCGGGGCGGGTCCTCGTTCCTCCCTCGAACGCGACAGGCCGGAGGGAGGGGTGCCCGAACCGATAACCTGAGAGCATGACGCACTCCGGCAACCCCTTCGGTCAGGTGCTCGTCGCGCTCGTCACTCCGATGACGGCCGACGGCGAGGTCGATTGGCCCGCCGTCGAGAAGCACATCGACGACGTCGTCAGCGCGGGCGCCGACGGTGTCGTCGTCACGGGCACGACGGGCGAGACCTCGACGCTCACCGACCCCGAGAAGCTCCGTCTCGTCGAGGTCGGCAAGGACGTCGCGGCCGGCCGCGCCAAGATCATCACCGGTGGCGGGTCGAACGAGACCGCGCACGCCATCGAGCTGTACAAGGCGAGCGAGAAGGCCGGCGCCGACGGCATCATGATCGTCACGCCGTACTACAACAAGCCCACCCAGGCCGGCATCCTCACCCACTTCCGTCTCGTCGCGGATGCCACCGACCTCCCGGTGATCCTCTACGACATCCCCGGCCGCACCGGCGTCGAGATCAAGTACGAGACGATCCTGCGCCTCGCGAAGCATCCGAACATCCTCGCCGTGAAGGACGCCAAGGGCGACTTCAGCGAGGTCAGCCGCGTGCTCAACCAGACCGACCTCATGTACTTCTCCGGCGATGACGCCAACGTGCTGCCGCACCTGGCGATCGGCGCCGCCGGTCTCATCGGCGTCACGGCGAACATCACGGCCACGCCCTATCGGACGATCGTGGATGCCGTGAACCGCGGTGACCTCGCCACGGCCACCGCCGAGCACAAGCGCCTCGAGCCGCTCGTCCGCGCCGTCATGACGCACGTTCCGGGTACGGTCGCGGCGAAGTACATCCTGCACGGCCTCGGCCGCATCGGCAGCCCGCGCGTGCGCCTGCCGCTGGTCGGCCCGGAGGAGTGGGAGGCCGCGACCATCGAGGATGAGCTGGCGCTGGTCCGCGACGTCCCGGGCGCCGACTTCTCCAACTTCCGTCCCGACCGCAACGCGGCGGCCGGCGGTGCTCTGCCCAAGGTGCATGGCACCACGAGATAAGACATCGGCGTCCGCCGAACCGCGGCCAGGGACGCCACACGAAGGGATGCCGCACGGCGGCATCCGAGGAGGCACCATATGCCCACGACCGTTTACGATCCCCCCGCCCTCGCCCCCGGAACCCTCCGCGTCGTCCCGCTCGGCGGGCTCGGCGAGGTCGGTCGCAACATGACCGTGTTCGAGTTCGAGGGCAAGCTCCTCATCGTCGACTGCGGCGTGCTGTTCCCCGAGGAGCACCAGCCCGGGGTGGATCTGATCCTCCCGGACTTCGACCCGATCCGGCACCGTCTCGACGACGTCGTGGGCGTCGTGCTCACGCACGGTCACGAAGACCACATCGGCGCCGTCCCCTACCTGCTCAAGCTCAAGAGCGACATCCCCCTCATCGGCTCCGGCCTGACGCTCGCGCTCATCGAGGCGAAGCTCAAGGAGCATCGCATCCGCCCCTACACCCTCACGGTGAAGGAGGGTCAGCGCGAGCAGGTCGGTCCGTTCGACCTCGAGTTCGTCGCGGTGAACCACTCGATCCCGGATGCCTTGGCCGTCGCGATCCGCACCCCGGCGGGCCTGGTCCTCGCCACCGGCGACTTCAAGATGGACCAGCTGCCGCTCGACGGCCGGATCACCGACCTGCGCGCGTTCGCGCGGCTCGGCGAGGAGGGCGTGGACCTGTTCCTCGTCGACTCCACCAACGCCGACGTCCCCGGATTCACGCCCACCGAGCGCGCGATCGGTCCGGTCCTCGACCAGGTGATCGCTCGCGCCCCGCGGCGCGTGGTGGTGGCGAGCTTCTCGAGCCACGTGCACCGCGTGCAGCAGGTTCTCGACGCCGCGCACGCCAACGGCCGCCGGGTGGCGCTGCTCGGACGCAGCATGGTGCGCAACATGGGCATCGCCGCCGACCTCGGCTACCTCAACGTGCCGGACGGTGTCCTCATCGACTACAAGAAGGCGCGCGACCTGCCCGACGACAAGATCGTGTACATGTCGACCGGGTCGCAGGGCGAGCCGATGGCCGTGCTCAGCCGCATGGCGAACCTCGACCACGCGATCGAGCCCGGCGAGGGCGACACCGTGATCCTGGCATCCAGCCTCATCCCGGGGAACGAGAACGCGGTGTACCGCGTGATCGACGGGCTCACGAAGCTCGGTGCCACGGTCGTGCACAAGGGCAACGCCAAGGTCCACGTCTCGGGCCATGCCGCGGCCGGCGAGCTGCTGTACTGCTACAACATCCTGAAGCCCAAGAACGTGCTTGCCCGTCCACGGGGAGTTCCGTCACCTCATGGCCAACGCGAAGCTCGCACAGGAGACGGGGATCCCGGCGGAGAAAACGATCCTCGGCGAGAACGGCACGGTCGTCGACCTCCGCGACGGTCACGCCCAGGTCGTCGGTCAGCTCGACATCGGTTTCGTCTACGTCGACGGATCGTCGGTGGGCGAGATCACGGATGCCGACCTCAAGGACCGCCGGATCCTCGGCGAGGAGGGCTTCATCTCGGTGATCGTCGTGGTCGACCGCCAGACCGGCAAGATCATCTCCGGCCCCGAGGTGCACGCGCGCGGGTTCGCCGAGGATGCCGCGGTGTTCGAGAGCGTGAAGCCCAAGATCGCGGCCGCGCTCGCTGAGGCGGCGCAGTCGGGAGTGCGCGACACCCACGCGCTGTCGCAGGTCGTGCGCCGCACGATCGGCCGCTGGGTCAACCAGTCGCTGCGTCGTCGGCCGATGATCGTTCCCCTCGTCATCGAGGCGTGAGGTTCCGGTCCGCTCCTCTGCACAGGTGGGGGAGCGGACCCGCGGGGCGACCGCGCGGATCGGTATCATGCGGGCATGCCCGCCATCCCGATCCGCGCGGCGCTCCCGTCCGACGGCGCATTCCTCGCCGACATGACGGTCGAGGCCGCGAACTGGCGCGCCGGCAGCGCCCGGCCGCGTCACGAGGTGCTCAGCAGCCCCGACCACGTGCGGTACATCGCGGGCTGGCAACGGCCGGGGGACGCCGGTTTCGTCGCGGAGTCGCCGGCGGGCGAGGCGATCGGCGCAGCCTGGTACCGCATGCTGCCGCGCAGCGAGCCCGGATTCGGGTGGGTCGGCACGGGCGTTCCCGAGCTGATCATCGGGGTGCGTCCGGTGTGGCGCGCGCACGGGGTGGGGCGGGCGCTCCTGCAGCGCCTCGTGGCCCACGCCCGCGACCAGGGCTATTCGCGCATCAGCCTGAGCGTCGAGCGCGACAACTTCGCCCGCACCTTCTACCGCAGCGAGGGTTTCGCCGTCACCCGGGCCGGACAGGGTCGTGACGTCATGGTGAGAACCCTCCGCTGAGGGGATCCTTCCGACGAACCCCGCGTCGGTCCGTGCGAATGTCGGGGGCTCGGCCTACCGTGGGGGAATGCCCCGCAGTTCGTCCACGTCCGGCGGTCGCGCCCCCGCGAAGGGACAGGCGCGACCGAAAGCGTCGGCACCCGCGCCCAAGCGGTACGTCGACGAGCCCGAGAAGCCCCCGGTCGCCGTCCGCGCCTGGACGGCGCTCGCTCACGGAGTCGGCGGCATGTTCCGCGTCTTCGGCCCCGAGACCCTCGAGCGCGACCAGCGGCGCGACGGGTTCCCGTTCTTCCTCGTCGTCCTCGCCGTCCTCGGCGCGGTCGTCGAGTGGTTCTTCATCGGCAACGACGTGGCCGCGGCGATCAGCGCCTACAGCTTCGGTGGGCTCATCGGGCGGGTGGCGTTCGTCTTCCCCGTGCTGCTCCTGCTCCTCGCGGGGTGGCTGTTCCGGCATCCCTCATCGGTCCACGACAACGGCCGCATCGGCATCGGCTTCGCGCTGTTCGTCCTCTCGATGGCTGGGTTCTGTCACGTCGCGGGTGGCGGACCTGCTCCGAGTGAGGGGCTGCCGCGCCTGAGCCTGGCCGGCGGGCTCGCCGGGTGGCTGCTCGGTGAGCCGCTGTCGCTGCTCACCGACGTCGGCGCCTACATCGCGCTCTCGGTCCTGACGCTCCTCAGCGTCCTCATCCTCACGAAGACCCCGCCGAATCGGATCGGTCAGCGCCTCGGCGACCTCTACGCGTGGATGTTCGGCGCCGAGCGCGTCGAGAAGGACGCCGCGACGCCGGTCCTCCCGGTGGATGCCGAAGACGAAACGCCCGCCGAGAAGTCGCTGCCGTGGTGGCGCCGGAACAAGTCGGGCCGCGAGGAGGACGCCGATGGCGACCTCGGGTCCGACGACCTGACCGCTCTGCTCACGCCCGGAACCCCGCAGGGCGGGTTCGAGTCGGCGTTCGTCGCGCCCGCCGGACCCGCCGCGCCCCCGGTGCGCCCGCCGCTGCCGCCGGCTCCGGACGCGCTCACCGAGATCATCGACCCGTCCGCGCTCGCGGGCCTCCCGACCGGTCGCGGACTGCGCGACGACTCGCCCGCCGAAGACGAGGGCGACGACGACCTCCCCGGCATCTCCGGTCTCGGCGGCGACAACGCGGGCCTCCCGCCGTCGGCGAACTACCGTCTGCCGTCGGTGACCGCCCTGGCGGCGGGAACCCCGCCGAAGGAGCGCTCCGCCGCGAACGACGCGGTCGTCGCCGCCATCGAGAGCGTCATGGAGCAGTTCAAGGTCGACGCACGCGTCACCGGCTTCTCCCGCGGCCCGACAGTGACGCAGTACGAGATCGAGGTCGGTCCGGGCGTGAAGGTCGAGCGCATCACCGCGCTCACCAACAACATCGCTTACGCGGTCGCCTCCAACGAGGTGCGCATCCTCGCGCCCATCCCGGGCAAGAGCGCGATCGGTGTCGAGATCCCGAACGCCGACCGCGAGATCGTGACCCTCGGTGACATCCTCCGGTCGGATGCCGCGACCGGCTCGACCCATCCGATGACGATCGGTGTCGGAAAAGACGTGGGCGGCGGGTTCGTCGTGGCGAACCTCGCCAAGATGCCGCACCTCCTGGTCGCCGGTTCCACGGGTTCCGGTAAGTCGAGCTTCGTCAACTCGATGATCACGAGCCTCCTCATGCGGGCGAAGCCGTCCGAGGTGCGGATGGTGCTCATCGACCCGAAACGCGTGGAGCTCACCTCCTACGCGGGCGTGCCCCACCTCATCACCCCCATCATCACGAACCCCAAGAAGGCCGCCGAGGCGTTGCAGTGGGTCGTGAAAGAGATGGACATGCGGTACGACGATCTCGCGTCGTTCGGCTTCCGCCACATCGACGACTTCAACAAGGCCGTCGTCGCCGGCGAGATCCAGCTGCCGGCCGGCAGCGAACGGGTCCTCAAGCCGTACCCGTATCTGCTCGTCGTGGTCGACGAGCTCGCCGACCTGATGATGGTCGCCCCTCGCGACGTCGAGGACTCGATCGTCCGCATCACGCAGCTGGCCCGCGCCAGTGGCATCCACCTGGTCCTGGCGACCCAGCGTCCCTCGGTCGACGTGGTCACCGGTCTCATCAAGGCCAACGTGCCGTCGCGCCTCGCGTTCGCGGTCACGAGCGTCACGGACTCCCGCGTCATCCTCGACCAGCCGGGCGCCGATCGCCTGATCGGTCAGGGTGACGGTCTGTTCCTGCCGATGGGCGCCTCGAAGGCTCTGCGCGTGCAGGGCGCCTGGGTGAGCGAGCAGGAGATCGAACGCGTCGTCGCCCACGTGACGCAGCAGGCGCGGCCGGAGTACCGGTCCGACGTCCAGGCCGCGGCCGAGAAGAAGGAGATCGACGCCGACATCGGGGACGACCTCGAGCTGCTCCTGGCCGCCGCCGAGCTGGTCGTCTCGACGCAGTTCGGATCGACGTCGATGCTGCAGCGCAAGCTGCGCGTCGGCTTCGCGAAGGCGGGGCGTCTGATGGACCTCCTCGAGTCCCGCGAGATCGTCGGACCCTCGGAGGGTTCCAAGGCCCGCGACGTGCTCGTCACGAACGAGCAGCTTCCCGCCGTCCTCGCGCGTCTCCGTGGCGAGGAGCCGCCGGCCGGTGCGGACGACGACCCCTACGGTCCCGACCCCGTCGAGGCCCAGTTCGACGGTCTTCCCGTCGTCGGCGACGACGAGGACTCCGAAGACGCCTGGCAGCTGACGGGACGCGACTGATGGCGGTGCACCCGCAGCTTCCCAACGCGATCACGATCGCGCGGATCCTGTGTGCGCCGGTCTTCCTGTGGCTGCTGCTCGCGGACGCGGGCGCCGGGGGAGGGCTGCGCTGGGCCGCGGGGATCGTCTTCATCGTGGCGATCGCCACCGACGGCGTCGACGGGTACATCGCCCGTCGTTACGAGATCGTCAGCGATCTCGGCAAACTCCTCGACCCGATCGCGGACAAGGCGCTCACCGGCGTCGCGTTCGTCGGGCTGTCGATCCTCGGGGAACTGCCCTGGTGGGTGACGATCATCGTGCTCGTCCGCGAGATCGGCATCACCATCTATCGCTTCCTGGTCGTCAGCGACCATGTCCTCGCGGCAGCCTGGATGGGCAAGCTCAAGACCGTGGCGCAGGCCGTGGCCCTCTCGATCGCGCTCCTGCCGCTGGCATCCCTCTCGGATGCCACCGCCTGGCACGCCATCGTGTGGTGGGCCGGGACGGTGACGATGACCATCGCGGTGATTCTCACGATCGCGTCGGGCATCGACTACGTCGTCTCGGAGGTTCGCGGGGCCCGCGCGAAGCGGGCGCGCGGATGATCGACGGCGTGCCCGACGATCTCGACGAGACCGTCGTGCGCGTTCCGCGCGAGAGCGCGGCCGTGCTCCTCGAGCGCCTCGTCGAACTCGGCTGGACGGTCGCCGTCGCGGAGTCGCTCACGGGCGGGATGGTGGTGTCTTCGCTCGTCGACATCCCGGGTGCCTCCCGCGCCGTCCGGGGCGGTGTCGTGGCCTACGCGACCGACCTCAAGCACAGCGTGCTCGGCGTCGATCCCGCTCTCCTCGAGGCGCACGGCGCCGTGCACCCGCGCGTCGCCCGCCAGATGGCCCGCGGTGTCCGTGACGTCCTCGGGCGTGACGGCACCCCCGCCGACGTCGGCATCGCGACGACGGGAGTGGCAGGACCGGAGCCTCAGGACGGACAGCCGGTCGGGACGGTCCACATCGCGGTCTCGACGCCGCTCGGCACCCGGGTGGACTCGCTCGTCATCGCGGGGGACCGCGATCGCATCCGCCGCGAGGCCACGCACATCGCGATCCGCCGCGCTCTCGCTGCGTTGTGAGGTCGAGCCGGCGACGGCTCCCGCGGGGGAACAAATGATGACACACCGGGGTTGTTCCCAGCGATTCCCATCCAGTGCCCAGCGCGCGGCATTAGGGTGACCTGAAACGGTGTTGTACCGTTGTCCACCCGGGCAGCGGGGGAATCGGTAGTGAGGAGGGGTTCACATGATCCTGGTCCGTCAAGAGATCGGCGAGGTCCTGCGTGAGCTCCGCCAGCAGAAGGGCCGTACCCTTCGTCAGGTCGCGAGCCGTGCGAGCGTCGCACTCGGTTACCTGAGCGAGGTCGAGCGCGGCCAGAAGGAAGCGTCGAGCGAGATCCTCGCGTCCGTCGCCGAAGCCCTCGATGTTCCCATCTCGACGATCATGCGCGAGGTCGGCGATCGGCTTTCGGTTCTCGAGGGTCTGCAGACCTTCCCCGACGTCGTTCCCGACGACCTGGTCGCGGCGGTCGAGCCCGAGCTCTCCCTTCGCTGATCCCGGAGTATGCGTCGTAGCGAATTCGAGCGCGCCGTCGCCGACGAGTTCGGTCCGCGTGGCGGATCGCTTCTGACCGATCTCGTGCTGTCGGCCGTCGGCGGGCGGACGAGCGTGGATGCTCTCGCCGCCGGGGTCGACCCGCGCGAGGTGTGGCTCGCTCTGTGCGAGGAGACCGACGTCCCTTTCGAGCGTCGGTACGGCGTGGGTCGTCTCGACCCGCGGCGCCGCTGAGCCAGGCGCTGCCGTTCTCGCTCGGCGCGGAGCCGCGAAGAGTTCGGGACTCCGGCCATGACACGCGGCGTGTCATCGAATCTTCGTTCGATTTCGGCGTAGGCTCCTGCACATCGGAGTTTCGGGCGTTTTCGTCCACAGAAGACCGGGTTCCTCCCACCGATGTCGGAGGCCCTCTCTAATGTGAGCGATGTCGAACGACACTCTGAACGCCTTGTCGGGCATCGCCACCGTCGGTGGTGAGCGCGACAGCCTATAGGCGACGGAACGCGAGCAGAAAGAAGACGTCATGCCCTCACCCGCAGAGCGCGAGAAGGCCCTCGAATCGGCCCTCGCCCAGATCGACCGGCAGTTCGGAAAGGGCTCGGTCATGCGACTGGGCAGCGACGAGCGTGCGCCCATCGAGACGATCCCGACCGGATCCATCGCCCTCGATGCGGCGCTGGGGATCGGCGGGCTCCCGCGCGGTCGCATCATCGAGATCTACGGCCCGGAGTCCTCGGGTAAGACCACGCTGACCCTGCACGCGATCGCCAACGCCCAGCGCGCGGGCGGTATCGCGGCGTTCATCGACGCCGAGCACGCGCTCGACCCCGAGTACGCCAAGAAGCTCGGCGTCGACATCGATGCCCTGCTCGTTTCGCAGCCCGACACGGGCGAGCAGGCGCTCGAGATCGCCGACATGCTGATCCGCTCCGGCGCCATCGACCTCGTCGTCATCGACTCCGTGGCCGCTCTCGTCCCCGAGGCCGAGATCAAGGGCGAGATGGGCGATTCCCACGTGGGTCTCCAGGCCCGACTGATGTCGCAGGCGCTTCGCAAGCTCACGGGTGGACTGAACACCACCAAGACCACGGCGATCTTCATCAACCAGTTGCGCGAGAAGATCGGCGTGTTCTTCGGTTCCCCCGAGACCACCGCCGGCGGAAAGGCGCTGAAGTTCTACGCGTCGGTCCGTCTCGACATCCGCCGCATCGAAACGCTGAAGGACGGCACCGAGGCCGTGGGCAACCGCACCCGCGTCAAGGTCGTCAAGAACAAGATGGCTCCGCCCTTCAAGCAGGCCGAGTTCGACATCATCTACGGTGTCGGCATATCGCGCGAGGGGAGCCTCATCGACTTCGGCGTCGAGCACGGCATCGTCAAGAAGTCGGGTGCGTGGTACACCTACGACGGCGAACAGCTGGGACAGGGCAAGGAGAACGCCCGGGGCTTCCTCACCAAGAACCCCGACGTCGCGGCTGAGATCGAGTCGAAGATCAAGACCAAGCTCGGGATCGGTGCCCCCGCCGTTACCGCGGCCCCGACGACCGACGAGCTGGCCGCCCGCCGTCCGGCCTGATGACCGACGACGCACGCCGTCCGGGTCGCCGCTCCGCTCCATCGGGGAGCGACTCGGACGGCGCCGCGCCCGCGGACGACCTTGCGCCGGTGATCCCGCTGTTCGGAGCCCGCACGCCGACGGAGCGACCGTCGTCCGCGCATCCGGCCGGTCGCACACGACCGGCCGTCGCCGGGCTCGCCTCGTCCGCGACCGGCGACGGCCGAACGGCGGTCTTCCCATCGCGGTGGTCGTCGCCCGACGATGAGCGGAGTGACGCGGCTGCGGAGTGGGCGCGACCGGGCTCGGATGCCGGGCCATCCGAGGAGTCACCCGACGAGACCCGCGACCGCGCCGAGGCGATGCTTCTGCGCAGGCTCCGCGGCCGGTCCCTCTCGCTCGCGGAGGCTCGGACGGCCCTCGGCGGTGTCGATGGCGTCGATGACGTCCTGATCGACGAGGTCCTGGCGAAGTTCGTCGACCTCGGCTACCTGAACGACGAGGCGTTCGCGGAGCAGCTCGCGATGTCGGCCATCGAGCGACGTGGTCAGGGGCGCCGCGCCGTTGTGCAGACGCTCCGCAAGCGCGGCATCTCGCGCGAGGTGGCCGACGCGGCGATCGCCGAGCTCCCCGACGACGATGCCGAACGTGCGCTGGAGTTCGCCCGCTCGAAGGCGCGCAGCGTCGGGGGCAAGGACTACGACGCGAGCCTGCGTCGGCTTGCCGGTCAGCTCGCTCGGAGGGGGTACTCGTCGTCCGTGTCGCTCGACGCCGCACGCCAGGCCCTCGCCGAGGCGGGCGTGCGGCGCGCGCCGTTCTCCCGACCCGCGCCGTCCAGCGGCGTCCGGTTCACTCCGGACGAGTAGCCCGGGTCCCTCCCGCCGACGAGTCCGCGGCTCCGGCGTTGGCGGAGGCGCTTGTCCGCGTCTCCCAGCGGCGGGGCCCGTGCGGCGGAGGGGAGACGTTGATCCGCCACGAGGGCGAGCGAACCCCTGCGGCGCGGTGGGAGGCGTCCATCCGCCCACCCCGGCGGGCGAACCCCTGCGGTGCGGTGGGAGGCGTCCATCCGCCCACCCCGGCGGGCGGGCGGACCCCTGCGGCGCGGCGCAGGCGCCGATCCGCCCACCCCGCTCCTCTCCACACCGGCGCTTAGAATGGCACGCATCATGACCACCCCTGTAGCCACGCCGACGCTCATCGCGCCCTCCCTCGCCGCTCGCACGGCCGACGGACGCGCGCGCACCTACGAGGTGCGGACATTCGGCTGTCAGATGAACGTGCACGATTCCGAGCGCCTGTCCGGCTCGCTGGAGAGCGCCGGCTATGTCCGCGCGGAGGCCGGTACCGACGCCGACGTCGTCGTGATCAACACGTGCGCGGTCCGCGACAACGCCGCGGGCAAGCTCTATGGCACGCTCGGCCACCTGAAGTCGCGCAAGGATCACCATGACGGTATGCAGATCGCCGTGGGTGGCTGCCTCGCGCAGATGGACAAGGAGGCGGTGCAGCAGAAGGCGCCGTGGGTCGACGTCGTCTTCGGCACCCACAACATGGGGTCGCTCCCGGGCATGCTCGAGCGCGCGCGCCACAACGGCGAGGCCGAGCTCGAGATCCTCGAGTCGCTCGAGATCTTCCCCTCGACGCTCCCCACGAAGCGCGACTCGGTCCACAGCGGATGGGTCTCCATCTCGGTCGGCTGCAACAACACCTGCACGTTCTGCATCGTGCCGAGCCTCCGGGGCAAGGAAAAGGACCGTCGCCCGGGCGACATCCTGAACGAGATCCGTCTGCTCGTCGATGACGGGGCGATCGAGGTCACCCTGCTCGGGCAGAACGTGAACTCCTACGGCGTCGAGTTCGGCGACCGCCTGGCCTTCGGCAAGCTTTTGCGCGCGGCCGGCGAGATCGAGGGGCTGGAGCGCATCCGCTTCACGAGCCCGCACCCCGCGGCCTTCACCGACGACGTCATCGCCGCGATGGCGGAGACGCCGTCCGTGATGCCGCAGCTCCACATGCCGCTGCAGTCCGGCTCGGACCGCATCCTCAAGGCCATGCGCCGCTCGTACCGCAGCGAGCGATTCCTCGGCATCCTCGACCGCGTCCGCGACCGCATTCCGCACGCCGCGATCACGACCGACATCATCGTCGGCTTCCCCGGCGAGACGGATGCCGACTTCGAAGAGACGATGCGGGTGGTCGAGGCCTCCCGCTTCGCGAGCGCCTTCACGTTCCAGTACTCCATCCGCCAGGGCACGCCTGCCGCGACGATGGAGGACCAGGTGCCCAAGGCCGTGGTCCAGGAACGCTACGAGCGCCTCATCGCACTGCAGGAGCGCATCTCGCTCGAAGAGAACCAGAAGCAGCTCGGACGTTCGCTCGAGGTGCTCGTCTCGACGGGCGAGGGCAAGAAGGACGTGACGACGCGTCGTCTCACCGGCCGCGCGGAAGACAACCGTCTTGTCCACTTCGAGGTGCCCGACGGCTCCGACCTGCCGCGCCCGGGCGATGTCGTCTCCGTGGAGGTCACGCACGCCGCGCCGTTCTACCTGCTGGCGGATGCCCCCACCGGTCAGCCGCTGCGCATTCGTCGGACGCGTGCGGGCGACGCCTGGGACCGAACGCAGGCGGAGTCCTGCGGCGTGCCCGCACCGGCCGGCGAGGCGGGCGCCCCTCGGGCCGTCTCGCTCGGGCTGCCGACACTCCGCATCGGCGGGTGACGACGGGCGATATCGCCGCGCCGCGGGTGAGCACGGGCGAGGGCGGCGCGCCGCGGCTGTGGGCGATCGTCGGAGCGACCGGAACCGGGAAGACGGGCCTGTCGCTCGACCTCGCCGATGCCCTCGCGCGCCGCGGGCGTTCTGCGGAGATCGTCAACGCGGATGCCATGCAGCTGTACCGCGGGATGGACATCGGCACCGCCAAGCTTCCCGAATCCGAGCGGCGCGGCATCCCTCATCATCTGTTCGACGTTCTTGCGGTGACGGAGGAGGCCGCGGTCGCCTGGTATCAGGGAGTCGCGCGTGAGACCGTCGCGCAGGTGCATGCGCGCGGGGCGGACGCGATCCTCGTCGGCGGCTCCGGGCTGTACGTCTCGAGCGTGCTGTGGGATTTCCGCTTCCCGCCGCGCGACCCGGCCGTGCGCGCGGAACTCGAGCGCGAGCTCGACGACCTCGGTCCCGGCGTCCTCTACGAGCGACTGCGTGCCGCCGATCCGGCCGCGGCGGAGCGCATCGACCCGCGCAACGGCCGACGTGTCGTCCGCGCGCTCGAGGTGCTCGCGCAGGGCGAGGACACCCACGGCGGTGCTCTCCCGGTGGCGCCGGAGCTGTGGCATCCGCTCACGTCCGTCATCGGCACCGCGATCGAGCGGGAGACGCTCGTCGGACTCCTCGACGCACGGGTCGAACGCATGTGGGACCAGGGGCTGCTCGACGAGGTGGCCCGGCTGCGGGCCGAGGGCATCGAGCGGGGAGTGACCGCGTCCCGTGCGATCGGCTACGCGCAGGCCCTGGCGGAAGTGCGCGGGGAGATGACGCGCGCGGAGGCGATCGCCGAGACGCAGGCGCTCACGCGACGGTACGCGCGCCGTCAGGTGTCGTGGTTCCGTCGGTATGCGGACGTGCGGTGGCTCGACCCCCGCTCCGTCCGCGCGGGGGAACTGATCGGGGAGGTCGGGGCGTGACCGTGGACATTCGTGCGTTCGCGATCGAAGACGAAGACGCGGTCGTGGCCCTGTGGGAGGAGGCGCGGCTCACCCGGCCGTGGAACGACCCGCGCGCCGACATCCGCCGCAAGCTCACCGTTCAGCCGGAGCTCTTCCTCGTCGCCGTCGACGGGGGCGTCGTCGTCGGCACCGTCATGGCCGGGTACGACGGACACCGCGGGTGGCTGTACTACCTCGCTTCGGCCGAGTCGCACCGCGGCCGCGGTGTCGGCCGCGCGCTCGTCGCCGAGGCGGAGCGCCTGCTCGAAGCGCTCGGGTGCCCCAAGGTGCAGCTGATGGTGCGCCCCGACAACGCCGGTGCGCGCGGGTTCTACGACGCGCTCGGCTACGAACCGTTCGAGACGTGGGCCACCGGGCGCCGGCTCATCGTCGACGGTCCCGAGGTGCCCGGAGTCCCCGCCGCTGCCGCCGATCACCCGCCCGCCTCCGATCCCTAGACTGGATGCCATGGCGACTCTCGCGTTCACCAAGGGGCACGGCACGGGCAACGATTTCGTGGTCGTGTCCGACCCCGACGGCGAACTCGACCTCTCCGACGAGCAGGTCGCGATCCTCTGCGACCGCCACTTCGGCATCGGCGCGGACGGTCTGCTGCGCGTCGTGCGTTCGTCGGCGATCGATGAGGGAGCGGATGCCGCGGCCTCGGGCGCGGAGTGGTTCATGGACTACCGCAACGCCGACGGGTCGAAGGCGGAGATGTGCGGCAACGGCACGCGGGTCTTCGCCCGCTACCTGACCGACACCGGGCTCGCCGACATCTCCGGCGGTCTCCGCATCGGCACCCGCGCGGGCGTCAAGACGCTGACGCGGAGTGACCGCGGCTTCGAGGTCGACCTGGGCGAGTTCCGTATCGAGCCGGGCGAGGTCCTCGTGCGCGCCAAGGGGCTGCCGGTGGCGCGCCCCGGCGTCGGGATCGACGTCGGCAACCCTCACGTCGTCGTCGCCCTCTCGTCGGAGAACGAGCTCGACGGGCTCGAGCTGGCCTATCAGCCGGTGCTCGACCCGGCGCCGGCCCGCGGCGCCAACGTCGAGTTCGTGGTCCCGGCCGATCCGCTCGTTCGCGACGGGGTGGGGGCGATCAGCATGCGCGTGTTCGAGCGCGGCGTCGGAGAGACGCTGAGCTGCGGGACCGGCGTTGCGGCGGCGGCCCTGGCCGTGCGCCACTGGGCGGGACCCGCGGCACCCGACTCGTGGATCGTCGAGACGCGGGGCGGGACGCTCGGTGTCCGCGTCGCCGACGGGCGCGTGTTCCTCTCCGGACCGGCGTCCCTCGTCTTCACCGGAGAGGTCGCGCTCGCCTGAGAGCCTTCGCGGCCGGAAGCTCAGACCGCGTCGGTGATGACGTCGATCGGTTCGCTCGGCGGCGAGCCGTGGTGGCGCACGCGCAGCACCCGGTAGCCGCGGCCAGTGGCGGCGCGGTGGATCGAGAAACCGGTCGTGAAGGTGGCGGCGAGCCACCGCTGGAGCGAGTCGGATCCGAGGTTCCGCTGCACGACGAACCATCCGTCCGAGCGCTCTTCGAGGCGCGGGATCCAGTGCTCGAGCATGCCGTGCAGTTCGTTCTTGCCGACCCGGATCGGCGGGTTCGAGCGGATCGTCCGGAAGGAGATGCCCTCGGGAACATCCTCGGGCCGGACAGCGTTGACATTGGTGAGGCCGAGGCGCTCCGCGTTCTGCCTCACGAGGTCGAGAGCTCGCTCGTTGACGTCGACCGCCCAGACCGTGGCGTGCGGCGCATCCAGGGCGAGGCTCAGCGTAATCGGCCCCCACCCGCTCCCCAGGTCGAGGAAGTTTCCACCGGCGGGCGGAGCGGGGGTGTTGGCCAGCAGCACCGAGGTGCCGGCATCCAGTCGGTCGGGGCTGAACACGCCGCCGGCGGTCACGACTTCGAGCTCACGCCCGGCGAGGGTGACGCGGAGGCGGCGGAACTGTTCGGGACTCGACGGCGACGCGCTGAAATAGTGGTCGCTCCCCATGCGGGAAGCGTACCGGACCGGAGCCTCCGACGTGGGGGCGACTAAAGTGCGAGGATGCCGCGGCACTGCTCGCGGCCGAAAGGAACACATGACCGAACAGACCACACCCCCGAGCACCGACGAGTCGCCGGTGGACCCGGTCGACCGCGTGCTCGCGCGCGCCGATGCGCACCGAGGGGTCCGGGTCTTCGGGGCGGCGCAAGCCCTTCAGGATGCCTCGACGGCGTACGGCGGATCGAGCGACGGAGATCAGTGGGATCGCGAGGAGCGCGCCGCGCTGCGGCGTGTCCCCGGTCTCTCCACCGAGCTCGAGGACGTCACCGAGGTCGAGTACCGCCAGCTGCGCCTGGAGAACGTCGTGCTCGTCGGCGTCCACCCCCAAGGGGAGCAGACGGATGCCGAGAACTCCCTCCGCGAGCTGGCCGCCCTGGCCGAGACGGCCGGTGCGGTCGTGCTCGACGGCGTGCTGCAGCGTCGGCCGCACCCCGACCCCGCGACCTACGTCGGTCGAGGAAAGGCGGAGGAGCTGCGCGACATCGTCGCGGCGGTCGGCGCGGACACCGTCATCGCCGACACCGAGCTCGCCCCCAGCCAGCGACGCGCCCTGGAGGACGTCGTCAAGGTGAAGGTCATCGACCGCACCACGGTGATCCTCGACATCTTCAGCCAGCACGCGAAGAGCCGCGAGGGCAAGGCGCAGGTCGAACTCGCGCAGCTCGAGTACCTGCTCCCGCGCCTCCGCGGCTGGGGTGACTCGATGTCGCGCCAGGCCGGTGGACAGGTCGGCGCCGGCGGCGCGGGTATGGGATCGCGCGGTCCCGGTGAGACGAAGATCGAGCTCGATCGTCGCCGCATCCGCACGCGCATGGCCCAGCTGCGCAAGCAGCTGCGCGACTTCGCGCCCGCCCGCGAGGCCAAGCGCGCCGAGCGCAAGCGCCACACGATCCCGTCCGTCGCGATCGCCGGGTACACCAACGCCGGCAAGTCGAGCCTGCTGAACCGGCTGACCAGCGCCGGTGTCCTCGTCGAGAACGCCCTGTTCGCGACCCTGGATGCCACCGTCCGCCGCTCCGAGACCACGGACGGCCGTGTGTACACGCTGACCGACACCGTGGGCTTCGTGCGCAACCTACCGCACCAGCTCGTCGAGGCGTTCCGGTCCACGTTGGAGGAGGTCGGCGGCGCCGACGTCATCCTGCACGTCGTGGACGGCTCGCACCCCGACCCGGCCGCGCAGCTGTCGACGGTGCGTGACGTCATGGGTGACGTGGATGCCGATTTCGGTCACGAGATCGTGGTGTTCAACAAGGCCGACCTGTTGAGCCCGGATGACCGGCTCGTGCTGCGCGGGCTCGCGCCGGCGGCGCTGTTCGTGTCGTCGCGAACGGGCGAGGGCATCGCCGAGCTCCGCGCCGCCATCGAGGCGGCGCTACCGCTCCCCGCGGTCGAGGTCCAGGCGGTCGTGCCGTACGACCGCGGGGACCTCGTGTCGGCGGTCCACGAAACCGGCCTCATCGTCGCGCAGGAGCACCGGGAGCAGGGCACGTTCCTGCACGCACACGTCGGGGCTCGCCTCGCCGCCGAGCTCGCACCGTTCGCCGGCTGACGCACGTTCCCCGAGGACGCCCCGCCGCACCGGCGGGGCGTCTTCGCGTCCCCGGCCCGGCGCTCAGTCCAGCGAGACCGGGGCGATCCCGGGCGTCTCGAATCCGAACACCGCGCCCAGGAAGCCGAGTTCCCGGCTGAGGGAGTCCACGACGGTCTCGGCCCGGCGGAAGCCGTGCCCCTCGCCCTCGTACAGGACGTAGGCGTGCGGGATGCCGTGCGCCGCGAGGGAGTCGCGGATGGCCTCGGCCTGGGACGGGGGCACCACCCGGTCTTCCGAGCCCTGGAGGATCAGGAGCGGCACGCGGAAGCGTTCGGGGTGCGAGAGCGGCGAGCGATCGACGTAGACGGCTTCTGCGTCGGGCAGCGGGCCGATGAGCCCGTCCAGATACCGGGCCTCGAAGTCGTGGGTGTCCTCGGCGAGGGCGCGAGCGTCGCCCACGCCGTACCGGGAGATGCCGGCCGAGAACACGTCGGTGTTCGTCACGGCCGCGAGAACGGTCCAGCCGCCCGCGGACCCGCCCTCGATCGCGAGACGTTCGGGATCGGCGAGACCCGCGGAGGCGAGAGCGGATGCCGCTGCCGCCACGTCGTCGACGTCCACGACGCCCCACTGGCCGAGGAGGCGCTCGCGGTACGCGCGGCCGTAGCCGGTCGAGCCGCCGTAGTTGACGTCGAGGACGCCGATGCCGCGGCTCGTGAAGAACGCCGTCTTCGCCGAGGGCGCCGGGCCGACGTGGGAGGTCGGACCGCCGTGCACGAAGACGACGTACGGCGGCCGCTCGCCCTCGGGAGCGACGGCGTCGGGGTGCGTGGGCGGGTAGGCGAAGGCGTGCACCGGGCCGTGCGGGCCCTCGGTGGTGAGAGCGCGGGCGGATGGCATCCATTCGGCTCCCCAGGAACCCGCGCCCCCCGTGACGAGGTCGGCGGTGCCGCTGTCGAGGTCGAGGGACCACAGGCCCGCGCTCCCGGTCGCGGTCGTGCCGGAGATCAGGGCACGCGACCCGCGGACGTCGTCGACGGCCGCGCCGGCCACAGCCGGGACGCCCGTCGGGCGGACGCCGCTCGGTGCGATCTCGACGACCTCATCGCCTCCGTCGGTGCGCACCGCGACGATGCGACCGTCCGTCGTGGCGCCGTACCACCGCGTCCCGAGGACCCAGACCGGCCCGCCCGTGTCGGCGTCGACCGGGGCGACGGGCTGCGGGTCGCCGTCGAGCGCGCGCCGGTAGAGGTTCCAGCGTCCGTCGGGGTCGTCGGCGTAGAGCAGTTCGTCGTCGCCGATCCACACCGGCTGCAGGGGCGCCCGTCGGCCGCCGCCCGTGAGGTCGTGCGTCTCGCCGGTGTCCAGGGTACGGACGCGGAGAGTCGTCGCGTCCCACGGCATGTCGGGGTGGTTCCAGGCGATCCACGCCAGGCGGCGACCGTCCGGCGAGAGCGCCGGGTGGGCGAGGAAGTCGCTCCCGTCCGCGAGCACGACGGACTCGGAACCGTCGAGCGGGATCCGGACGATGGCACGGGACGGGACACGGCCGCGCCCGTGGGTCTCACGGATGGCGAGCAGCACGCCGTGCTGCCAGGCGAGTCCGCCGTGGCGCACGTCGCCGCTCTCGGGCGTCAGAACCCGCGCGGAGCCTCCGGGGGTCAGGGCGTAGACCCGTTGATCGGCCTTCTCGACGTAGAACAGCTCACCGGCGTCGGACGCGGTCCAGGCACCGCCGCCGTACTCGTGCACGGACGAACGAGCGTTCGCCGGTGCGGGGAGGACGGTCTCGACGGACCCGTCGGCGCGGCGCCGCCGCACCGCGACGCGTCCGCCTTCGCTGGGGACGGACTCGCCCCACCACACCTCGTCGCCGACGAAGCGGGCTCCGTCCACGCGCGGCGACGACTGCGACACGGCCTCGGGCGTCAGCGGCGAGGGCCAGGATCCATAGGGGAGCGTCTGAGGCATGGCATCCACCCTACGGACCGGGTCGGACATCCCGGGGGCGGACTCCCTGGCGGCCGGACCGCTCCGACTCAGCCCCCGACGGTCTGACGCGTCACGCCCAGACGTCCCACCCAGTCGCGGATGACCTGGCGCTGGCCCGCGTCGCACGTGTAGCCGTATCCGACGCTGACCTCGTAGTACGAGTATTCGTCGATCGACACCTCATGGTCGAGAGACCAGCCGTCGAGGAACGTCAGCGCGTAGCAGTCGGCCATCGTCTCGACGTCGCCCCCGAAGGACGCGAGGGCGGCGTCCGTCGGACCCGGGTTGGTGAACTGCAGGACGTGGGCGTATTCGTGGTACGCCGCACCGGTGCGGATCCAGTCCGTCATCGTCGGATCCGCTCGCGTACCGGCCCGCACGTGGACGGTGAAGGGGTCGGTGCTCGTGACGCACGCCAGGGCCGTGTCGCCGCAGGGTGTGGCGTCGTCGAAGACGGTGGACACCCAGCCCCGTCCGAGGCTGTCGAGCGTGGCCTCCCACGCGGTGCCGGAGGCGTTCGACGCCGCCTGATCCGCCACACCCGCGGACTGTTCGGAGATCTCCGTCGTCAGCTCCTTCAGCACCTCGACGTCCTGACCGAGACCGGTGGCGTTGCGGCGGTGGTTCCACGCGCTCTCGGCGAGGTTCTCGACGCGGTTCCACGGGACGACGGTCGAGTACGGAAGCCCCACGAGCGGGTCGACCGTCGCGTACAGGTCGTCCATCGCGGCACCGAACTGTTCCTTGCGGTCGATCATCTCCTGCTGCTCGTCGAGGCGTTGCTGCTGATCCGTGATCTTCTGCTGCTGATCCTCGATCTGCGTCCGCGCCTCCTCCAGCTGCGTGACCACCCAGAAGAAGCCGAGCCCGCCGGCGACGACGACGAAGAAGAGCAGGACGGACAGGATCACGACGCTCGTCCGCGGGCGCCGCGCCCGTGCCGTCGGGGACGGTTCGCCGTTCGGCACCGCGGGCGAAGGAGTGGCGGCCGGGTCCGGCACGGGGGAGGCGGGGGAGTTCGACGACACGGGACTCGCTCTCTCGAGGTGTCCTGTCATGCTAGGGGCCGCTCACCCGGGGCCGAGATGGGCCTGTGGACAAACGCCCCGGGAACCACGAAGGCCGGATGCCGCCTCGAGGGGGCATCCGGCCTTCCGGATCGTCGTACCGACGTCAGACCGTGCGCAGGACCGCGACCACGCGCCCGAGGACGACGGCTTCGTCGCCCAGGATCGGCTCGAACGCGGAGTTGCGGGGGAGCAGCCACGTGTGCCCGTCGCGGCGGCGGAACGTCTTGACGGTCGCCTCGCCGTCGAGCATGGCCGCGACGATCTCGCCGTTCTCCGCCGTCGCCTGCGCGCGGACGACGACCCAGTCGCCGTCGCAGATGGCCGCGTCGATCATCGAGTCGCCGGACACCTTGAGCATGAACAGTTCGCCCTTGCCGACGAGCTGGCGGGGGAGCGGGAAGATCTCCTCGACCTGCTGGTCCGCCGTGATCGGGACTCCCGCGGCGATCCGCCCGACGAGGGGCACGAGGGCGGCGTCGCCCACGGCGGGTGCGGTGTCGGCGGGGTTCTCGGCAGCCGTGCCGGGCAGGTCGATCAGCACCTCCATCGCGCGCGTCTTCCCGGGGTCGCGGCGCAGGTATCCGCTCAACTCGAGCTGGTTGAGCTGGTGGGTGACGCTCGAGAGCGACTTGAGCCCCACGGCATCGCCGATCTCGCGCATGCTCGGCGGATAGCCGTGCCGTGCGATCGAGCGCTGGATCACCTCGAGGATCGCGAGCTGCTTGTCGCTGAGGCTCTTCCGGCGCCGGGTCTGCGGCCGTTCGCGGCCGGCTGCGGTCGTCGCGTCGGTCATGTGTGCTCCCCTCGCGCCGCGCTTCCGATGCGGCGGAAATTCGAATGTCGGAGGTCCGTGATGAGGTCTCCTCGTCGAAACCGTATCCGGTAGATCACTCGAACAAGGCGGAGCGCTCCGCGTGTCGCGTTCGATCGGTCTCCGAGAACCCCGGTGTTGACACTCTCACAGTATCGAAGATAGATTCGGAATACAGATTCGCACCACCGCCCTCCCGGCCGAGGGTGGGGTGCGAATCTCTCCCCACTGAGGAGCACACCATGAGCAGCATTGCCGTCACCACCCCCACGACCCGCCTGCGGCTGACCGCGCGCGGGCGCCGCGTGTTCGCCTTCCTGGCCGCGCTGCCCGTGGTCGTCGCGCTCGCCATCGCCGTCGTCGGCGGGGGAGCGGCTCTCGCCTCCAACGAGTCGGGCGCGCCGGCGGGCGCGTTCACCGAGATCACCGTCATGAGCGGCGAGACCCTGTGGTCCATCGCCGAAGACGTCGCACCGGGTTCCGATCCCCGCGACGTGGTGGCCGAGATCACCCGGTTGAACGCGCTCGAGAACGGGTCCGTCACCGCCGGCCAGCGCATCGCGATCCCCGCGGAGTACGCCCCGAGTCGGTGATCCCCGGGTACGGAGCCGCCTACGATGGGTGAGGTGACCGTTCGCCTCGATGACCTGCCTCTTCGCGACGACCTGCGGGGAATGACTCCATATGGAGCACCCCAGGCTGCGCTTCCCGTCGCTCTCAACGTGAACGAGAACACGCATCCGGTTCCCTCCGAGGTGGCCGACGACATCCTGGATGCCATCGCCCGGGCGCTGCGCGACGTCAACCGGTATCCCGACCGGGAGTTCACCGGACTCCGAGAGGCGTTCGCCGACTACCTGGGCAACGGGCTGACGCGCGAGCAGATCTGGGCGGCCAACGGCTCCAACGAGGTCCTCCAGCACATCCTGCAGGCGTTCGGCGGTCCGGGCCGACGCGCCCTCGGCTTCACTCCGACGTACTCGATGTATCCCATCCTCACCCGCGCCACCGGTGCGGAGTGGGTCGCGGCCGAGCGTGAGCACGACTACACGTTGAGCCCGGCGTTCGCCGCCGAGCAGGTGGTGCGCGAGAACCCCGACATCGTCTTCCTCTGCGCGCCCAACAACCCGACGGGAACGCCGCTCGGCCTCGACGTCATCGAGGCCGTGTACGCCGTGACCGACGGCATCGTGATCGTTGACGAGGCGTACCACGAGTTCGCGCCGCACGATGCCCCGTCCGCGGTGACACTCCTGCCCGGCCGTCCGCGTCTCGTCGTCTCCCGCACCATGAGCAAGGCGTTCGCCTTCGCCGGCGCTCGCGTGGGCTACCTCGCCGCGGATCCGGCGCTGATCGACGCGCTGCGCCTCGTGCGCCTGCCCTACCACCTGAGCGCCCTCACGCAGGCGGCGGCGACCGCTGCGCTCGGCCACGCCGAGACGATGCTGTCCATGGTCGACGAGATCGTGGCCCAGCGCGACCGTATCTCCGCCACGGTGGCGGCCCTGGGCTACGTCGCGCACGAGTCGTGGACGAACTTCGTGCTGTTCGGCGGAGTCGACGACCCCGCGGCGACGTGGAAGGCGCTGTACGACCGCGGCGTGCTCATCCGCGATGTCGGCATCCCCCACCACCTCCGCGTCACCGCCGGGACGGCGGACGAGACCACCGCGTTCCTGGACGCCCTGGCCTCGGTAGGATCGCGAGCATGACCGGCCCCGTCACGCCCCGCACCGCCACGATCGTCCGCGAGACGAGCGAGTCGCGGGTGGAGCTTTCGCTGGACCTCGACGGCACCGGTGCGAGCGAGATCTCGACGAGTGTGCCGTTCTTCGACCACATGCTCACGGCGTTCGCGAAGCACTCGCTGACCGATCTGCGCGTGACGTCGACGGGCGACACCCACATCGACGCGCACCACACGGTGGAGGACACCTCGATCGTCCTTGGCCAGGCGATCCGTCAGGCCCTCGGTGACAAGTCCGGCATCGCTCGCTACGGCGATGCGCTCGTCCCGCTGGACGAGGCGCTCGCGCAGGCCGTCGTCGACATCAGCGGTCGCCCCTACCTCGTCCACACCGGCGAGCCGGTCGGCTTCGAGCACCACCTCATCGGCGGCCACTTCACCGGGTCGCTCGTGCGTCACTCGTTCGAGGCGATCTCGATCCACGCGGCCCTGACCGTGCACGTCCGCGTCCTCGGGGGTCGTGACCCGCACCACATCGCCGAGGCCGAGTACAAGGCGCTCGCTCGTGCGTTCCGTCAGGCCAAGGCTCTCGACCCGCTCGTCGACGGCATCCCGAGCACGAAGGGTGCGCTGTGAGCAAGCCCGTCGTCGCCGTCCTCGACTACGGTTCGGGCAACGTCCACTCGGCGGTCAAGGCGCTCATCGAGGCCGGCGCCGACGCGCGTCTGACGTCCGACCGCTCCCTCCTCCTCGACGCCGACGGACTCCTCGTCCCCGGTGTCGGGGCGTTCAGCGCGGTCATGGGCGCTCTCAACGCCAGCCGTGGCGGCGAGATCATCGACCGGCGCCTCGCGGGTGGCCGTCCGGTGCTCGGCATCTGCGTCGGCATGCAGGTCATGTTCGGCCGCGGCATCGAGCGCGGCACCGACACCGAGGGACTGGGGGAGTGGCCGGGTACGGTGGCCGAGCTGTCCGCCCCCGTGCTCCCGCACATGGGCTGGAACACGGTGTCCGCGGGCGAGGGCTCGCGTCTGTTCGACGGCATCGCCGACGAGCGGTTCTACTTCGTGCACTCGTACGCGGCGCAGGAGTGGTCGCTCGAGGTGACGCCTCCGTTCCCCGAGCCCGTGCTCACGTGGTGCACGTACGGCGCTCCGTTCCTCGCGGCGGTCGAGAACGGCCCGCTCGCGGCGACGCAGTTCCACCCCGAGAAGTCGGGCGAAGCCGGCATCCGGCTCCTCGCGAATTGGATCGACGGGCTGGGCGCGACTACTGTGTGACCTCGTGCCCGGGGCTGGCGAGAGGCGCCTGCCGGCACGAGGAGCCATGAACGATTTCGCGTCCACGCCCGAGCTTGTCCTTCTCCCCGCGGTCGACGTGGCCGACGGCAAGGCCGTCCGACTGACCCAGGGAGAGGCCGGCACCGAGACCAGCTACGGCGACCCCGTGGATGCCGCGCTGGACTTCGCGCGCCAGGGTGCCGCCTGGATCCACCTCGTCGACCTGGATGCCGCCTTCGGTCGCGGCAACAACACCGCCGTGATGCGGAAGGTCATCAAGCAGGTCAAGGGTGTGCAGGTCGAGCTGTCCGGTGGCATCCGTGACGACCGCTCGCTCGAAGCCGCGCTCGAGAGCGGCGCGACGCGCATCAACCTCGGAACCGCCGCCCTGGAGAACCCCGAGTGGGCCGCCCGACGTCATCAACCGGTACGGCGAGGCCATCGCGGTGGGCCTCGACGTGCGCGGCACGACGCTCGCCGCCCGCGGCTGGACGCGTGACGGCGGCGACCTGTGGACGGTCCTCGAGCGACTCGAGGACGCGGGCTGCAGCCGTTACGTCGTCACCGACGTGACGAAGGACGGCACGCTGCGCGGCCCGAACCTGGAGCTGCTCCGCGAACTCACGCAGCGCACGCCCAAGCCGATCGTTGCGTCGGGCGGCGTGTCGAGCCTCGACGACATCGCCGCGCTCCGCGAGCTCGTGCCGCTCGGTGTCGAGGGTGCGATCGTGGGCAAGGCGCTCTACGCGGGCCAGTTCACCCTGGCCGAGGCGCTGGATGTCGCCGGACACTGACGATCCCCACGGCCACGGTCCGCACCTCGGCGGTCCGCGCGCCGATTCGGCCGGCGTCCCCTGGGAGGGGCGGCGTTTCGAGGCGAACCCGCACTCGGGCGACGACGGCTCCGCGGACCCGGCCCTGCTCGCCGCGCTCGAGGCGTTCTCTGCGGGGAGCGGTGACGCGACCGACGTCGTCGAGGCCTACCGCACCGCGCGTCTGCTGATCCCGCTCGTCGCGGAGAAGGGTGACCACGGCGTCGGACCGCACGGGCTCGAGGTCGACAAGACCCAGGAGCTTTCGATCGTCACGGTCGCCGCGCCCGACGGACGCAAGGTGCTGCCCGTGTTCAGTTCCGTCGCCGCGATGCAGCGCTGGGATGCGACAGCGCGCCCCGTTCCGGCCGACGGCCGCCGTACGGCTCTCGCCGCGGCCTCGGAGGACACCGAACTGATCGTGATCGACCCGACCTCCGACACGGAGTTCGTGCTGCGCCGACCGGCCGTGTGGGCGATCGCACAGGGCGAGTCGTGGGAGCCGGCCCACGTGGCCCCGGCCGTATTCACGGGGCTGCAGGAGAGCATCTCCGGCGAGCTCGCGGTCCTGGATCTGGCGGTCCAGCCGGGCGACCCGACGGGTCGCCTCCGCGGCCCCGAGCTGGTCGTCCATCTCCAGTTGATGTCGGGTCTGGAGCAGGAGGAGTTGGATGCCGTGCTCGCGCGTCTCGCGCGCCGTTGGGCCGCCGACGACCGCATCGCGGTGCTCGTGGATTCGCTGACGGTGAAGCTGCATCGCAGCACCGACGTCTGACGCGAGGACTCACGCGGGCGTGCGGGCGTCCGCCCATCGGGCCCACAGTCCGCGCAGCGCGGTCTCGAGCCACGCGCGGTAGCGGTCGTCGGTCCACCCCGACTTCGTGACGAAGAACGCGTGGGTCTCGGGGCCGACAAGGTGATTGAGCTCGTCCGCGGCCTGGTCCTGATCTCGCGGGTCGAGCAGGCCGCGCTGGCTCATCCAGGCGGCAGCGAGGCCGAGGTCCGCACGTCGCCGGGCGTCGAGGTCGGCGATGGCTGCCGCGGCGAGCTCGTCGGTCTCCGCGGCCACGGCCATCGCGCGCACGATCCCTGCGGTGGCCCCGGTTGGCAGCCGCGACGTAGTCCAGCCATGCGCGCACGGCATCGTCGGTGTCGGGCCGTGCCATGATCTCGGCGATCGCCGGACGCTCCGCGAGACTGTGGGGGCCATCGTCGCCGGCGAACGTCCGCTCGAACGCCGCCACGAGCAGGGCTGCTTTGGTCCCCGCGAGGTGGACCGACTGCACCGACACCCCGGCGGCCGCCGCGATGTCCTTCATGGTCGTGCGGGTGTACCCGTCCCGGGCGAAGAGCTGCGCCGCCGCGTCGAGGATGGCCGCGCGCGTACGCTGCGCCTCCGCCTGGCGGGCGGGGGAGGAATAGGGGCGCGGGGGCATGGCATCCTTCCACTATCGTTAGAGTCCAAATCTAACGAAATGGATGCGCTCATGGCGACTCTCCTCCTGGCGTCGAACCCGATTCACGGTCATGTCGGCCCGATGCTGCAGGTCGCGGGCCATCTCGTGCGCGAGGGGCACGACGTGACGATGGTCACCGGCACGCGGTTCCAGGAGCGGGTCGAGGCCGCGGGCGTGGGTTTCCGTCCCCTCGGCGGCGCGGCCGACTATGACGACCGTCGCCCCGACCTCCACCTCCCCGACCGGGCGAAGTACTCCCGGGGTGCGGCAGGCGCAGTACGACATCCGCACGATCTTCGTCGACACGATCCCGGATCAGTACGCGGCCGTGGATGCCGCGATCGACGCGACCCGTCCGGATGCCGTGCTCGTCGACGGTGCCTTCGGCGGGATCCTGCCGGTCCTCTACCGGGGTCGCGCGCGGCCGCCGGTGCTCGCCCTGGGCGTCACACCCCTGTCGCAGTCGTCGCGTGCGCTCGGACCGTACGGGATGGCGCTCCCGCCCGCACGGGGAGCGCTCGACCGCGCCCGGTACGCGGTCCTCGACGTCCTCGCGCGTCGACTCGTGTTCCGTCCGACGCAGCGGGCCGCCGTCCGGGCACTCGCCGCTTGCGGCACGCGACCGCACGGATTCGTCATGGATCTGTCGCGGCGCTTCGATCGATTCCTGCAGACCGGGCCGGCGAGCCTGGAGTATCCGCGCCCGGATCTCGCGGCGAACACGCACTTCGTCGGCGTTCTGCCGCAGGCGGGATCCGACGTGCCCGTGCCCTCCTGGTGGGGCGATCTCGACGCGGCGGAGCCGTCGTCCACGTCACGCAGGGCACGATCGACAACCACGACTTCGGGCGCCTGGTCGGCCCGACCCTGGCGGCGCTGGCCGACCGCCCGGTCACCGTGGTCGTCAGCGCGGGCGGACGCGCGGTCGAGGATCTCGGCCCGCTTCCGGCGAACGCGCGAGCCGCGAGCTACCTGCCCTATGACGCTCTGCTGCCGCGCACGGACGTCTTCGTAACGAACGGCGGGTTCGGGGGAGTGCAGGCGGCTCTCGCCGCGGGCGTTCCGGTCGTCGTGGCCGGCGACACGGAGGACAAGCCCGAGGTCGCGGCGCGCGTCGGCTGGACGGGCGCGGGCATCGACCTGCGGACGGGGACCCCGAGCCCCGCGGACGTCGCCCGGGCGGTGGACGCCGTCCTGGCCGACCGTTCCTATCGGGCGGCGGCGAGCCGTCTCGCCGCGGATGCCGCCCGCCACGACGCCCTGGCCGAGATCACGCAGCATCTCCTTGAGGCTCAGGTCCTGTAGCCACCGCTCACGTGCTGCCGCATCCGTCGGTCGCGGCCGTCGAGCGTTGTTGCTCGGGCAGATCGCGGAGGGATGCCGTCCTCCCGAGCCAAAACCCCAACCCGCCGCTCTCATGCTCCCGCGGGTGTCACCGAGGAGCCGTCCTGCGGCACAGGGCGGAGGGATGCCGTTCTCTCGAGGCAATCGGGGTAGGGGCCCTGTTCTTGCCTCGGGAGGACGGCATCCCGGAGCCCGGTACCCCAGAACGAGCGACCTAGTTGACGGGACCCGTCCACTTTTCGCCCGGCCCCTTACCGATGGGGTCGGGGATCACCGAGGCTTCACGGAAGGCGAGTTGCAGCGAGCGGAGGCCGTCGCGGAGAGAGCGCGCGTGCATGTCGCTGATCTCGGGGGCTCCGGCGGTGATGAGGCCGGCCAGGGCATTGATGAGCTTCCGGGCCTCGTCGAGGTCGATCTGCTGCTGCGGGTCGTCGGCGAGTCCGACCTTCACCGCGGCGGCACTCATGAGGTGGACGGCGGTCGTGGTGATGACCTCGACAGCGGGGACGTCGGCGATGTCGCGGGTGGCGGAGGCGGAGGCGCGCTCCTGCTCCTCCCAGCGCGCGAGGCGCTCGGGATCCTGTGCGGCGCGGGCGTCGTCGGGGGAAGTCGTGTCCACGTGGTTCTCTCTGCTAGACTATGGCGGGCTTCGGAGCGTTCTGCTCCGTACGAAAGAGGATCACATCCCACCCGCGCTTGCCGCTCCAGGCTACCGGGTTCCCGCACTCCGCTCCGTCTCGCACGGGGTTGCTCGGGTGCAGAAGCCGGTGCTCAGGGCACCGTGCCGGGTGGCGTGTACTCCTCTTCGCCCGTGGTCCCCCAGGATCGCGGCGGCCGTCATCCGCAGACAAGAGGAGTTCCGCATCAGCGATCCCCGCACCAACGAGCGCATCCGAGTCCCGGAAGTCCGACTCGTCGGACCCAACGGCGAGCAGGTCGGCATCGTCCGCATCGAAGCTGCGCTGCGTCTGGCCCAGGAAGCGGACCTCGACCTGGTCGAGGTCGCGCCGAACTCGAGGCCGCCCGTGGTCAAGATCATGGACTACGGCAAGTTCAAGTACGAGGCTGCCCAGAAGGCCAAGGAAGCGCGTCGCAACCAGGCGAACACCGTCCTCAAGGAGGTCCGGTTCCGTCTGAAGATCGAGGCGCACGACTACATCACCAAGCTCAAGCGCGCCGAGGGGTTCCTGCAGGCGGGCGACAAGGTCAAGGCGATGATCCTGTTCCGCGGTCGTGAGCAGTCCCGTCCCGAGCAGGGTGTGCGCCTGCTCCGTAAGTTCGCCGAGGACGTCGCCGAGTTCGGCACGGTCGAGTCGAACCCCACGATCGACGGCCGCAACATGGTGATGGTGATCGCGCCGCACAAGAACAAGTCCGAGGTCAAGACCGAGCAGAACGCCCAGCGCGCTGCGAACCGTGAGGCGGCCCGGAGCGCCGCCCGCGGCGACTCGGCCCCTGCGGAACAGCCCACCTCGGCACCGGCCGAGTAAGGCCCCCCGAACTCCCGCCCGGCGGGAAACACAACGAAGGAAGAGACATGCCGAAGCAGAAGACCCACTCGGGTGCCAAGAAGCGCTTCAAGGTCACCGGCAGCGGAAAGATCAAGAAGCAGCAGGCGAACCTCCGCCACAACTTCGAGGGCAAGCCCACCAAGCGCACCCGTCGTCTGTCGGCGGACAAGATCCTCGCGCCGGGTGACGCCAAGGTCGCCAAGAAGCTGCTCGGTATCTGAGCGTCCGCGAGATTTAAGGAAGATTAGTCATGGCTAGAGTCAAGCGGGCCGTCAACGCCCACAAGAAGCGTCGCGTCATCCTCGAGCGCGCCTCCGGTTACCGGGGTCAGCGTTCGCGTCTGTACCGCAAGGCGAAGGAGCAGGTCACCCACTCGCTCGTCTACGCGTACCGCGACCGTCGCAAGCGCAAGGGCGACTTCCGTCGTCTGTGGATCCAGCGCATCAACGCCGCGAGCCGCCAGAACGGCCTCACGTACAACCGCTTCATCCAGGGCCTCGGCCTCGCGGGTGTACAGGTCGACCGTCGCATGCTCGCCGAGCTCGCGGTCAACGAGCCGGCCGTGTTCGCGTCGCTCGTCGCGACGGCCAAGGCTGCGCTGCCCAGCGACGTCAACGCCGCCAAGACCGCGTAATACCGGTTTCCTGAACGGGCGTCCTCTTCGGAGGGCGCCCGTTCGGCATTTCTCCGCGGGTTCCCGGGGTTCATGCCTCTCGCGCCATACACTGGGACCGTGCTGGAGAACCCTCGTTCGCCGCGTGTGCGCGCCGTGGCCAAGCTGAGCAAACGCGCCGCTCGGCAGGAGACCGGTCTGTTCCTCCTCGAGGGTCCGCAGGCCGCGCGTGAGGCGCTCGCGTGGGCGTCGGAGACGGTGCTCGAGCTGTATGCCACTCCGACGGCTCTCGAGAAGCACACCGATGTGCGGGATGCCGCGATCGACGCCGGTGTCGACCTGCAGTACACGACCGAGGCGGTCCTGGATGCCATGGCCGACACGGTCACGCCGCAGGGCATCGTCGCGGTGGCCCGGCAGTCGCCGACGGCGCTGAAGGACATCCTCGCGGAGGGCCCGACGCTGCTGGCGATCTGCGAGGAGGTGCGTGATCCGGGGAACCTGGGCACGATCATCCGTGCGGCGGACGCCGCCGGCGCCGATGCCGTGATCCTCACGGGCCGCACCGTCGACCTGTACAACCCCAAGGTGGTGCGTTCCACCACGGGCTCGCTGTTCCACCTCCCCGTCGCGGTCGATCTCGAGCTCGCCGACGTCGTGGAGCGCGTGCACGAGGCCGGTCTGCGCGTGGTGGCGGCCGATGTCGGGGGCGATGACTTCGTGGCATCCCGAGGCCTGCTGTCTCAGCCGACGGCGTGGCTGTTCGGCAACGAGGCGCGCGGTCTCGACGAGGCCGCGCTCGCGTTCGCGGACCAGTCGTTGCGGCTCCCCATCTACGGCCGGGCGGAGTCGCTGAACCTCGCCACCGCCGCGAGCGTGTGCCTGTACGAGACCGCGTTCGCCCAGCGCGCGGGCTGAACCCCGGCTGTTACAGAACGGTTAAGGCCGACGCCACGAGGTGGCGCATTCTTATCCATCTCATAGGGTGGGTGGATGGCATCCGTTCCCCCGGCGGGCCCTGAGCCCCTTGTCGTCCTCTCCGACGCGCAGAAGCACTACGGCCAATTCCAGGCGCTGAAGGACATCGATCTCTCCGTGGACCGCGGCGAAGTCGTGGTCGTCATCGGCCCGTCCGGCTCCGGCAAGTCGACCCTGTGCCGCACGATCAACCGCCTCGAGACGATCACGAGCGGAACAATCACGATCGACGGTGCACCGCTGCCCGAAGAGGGGAAGGGGCTCGCGAAGCTGCGCGCCGATGTCGGCATGGTCTTCCAGTCCTTCAACCTCTTCGCCCACCTGACGATCCTCGAGAACGTCACGCTCGGCCCGATCAAGGTCCGCAAGATGAAGAAGGCGGATGCCGAGAAGGAGGCGCGTGCGCTCCTCGACCGGGTGGGCGTCGGGCACCAGGCCGACAAACTGCCGGCGCAGCTCTCCGGCGGTCAGCAGCAGCGCGTGGCGATCGCCCGCGCGCTGGCGATGAAGCCGAAGGTCATGCTCTTCGACGAGCCGACGTCCGCGCTCGATCCCGAGATGATCAACGAGGTCCTCGACGTCATGGTGGGTCTCGCCGCGGACGGCATGACGATGATCGTCGTCACCCACGAGATGGGCTTCGCCCGCAAGGCCGCGAACCGCGTGGTGTTCATGGCCGACGGTCAGATCGTCGAGCAGGCGACCCCCGAGCGCTTCTTCACCCAGCCCGAATCCGACCGAGCGAAGGACTTCCTCTCGAAGCTCATCACCCACTGACTCCGCGGCGGAACGACGGCGTTCCGCTGCCCGCATCGCCTCCGGCACACGTGCCATCCCCCCGTATCCCCTCCGCACAGCACACGTAACCAAGGAGACATCACATGCGTAGAACCCGGCTTCTCGCGGGCGTCGGCGTCATCGCCGCCGGCCTGCTCGCTCTCACCGCCTGCAACAGCGGCACCCCCGGTTCGCCCGACGCCGGCTCCGGCGAGGGTTCGTCCGACGCTCCCGTCTGGGGCGAGGTCGCGTCGAACGTGACGATCGACGGCAGCCCGACCTTCGAGAAGATCAGTTCGGCGGGCAAGGTCGTCATCGGTGTGAAGGAAGACCAGCCCGGTCTCGGCTACCTCGACCCGGTGACGGGCGAGCGCAAAGGCTTCGACGTCGACATCGCGCGCTGGATCGCCGCCTCGCTCGGCTACGACCCGGCCGACGAGTCGAAGGTGGAGTACAAGGCCATCGCCTCGGCCAACCGCGAGCAGGCGCTGATCAACGGCGACATCGACTACTACGTCGGCACGTACTCGATCACCGACAAGCGCAAGGAGCAGATCTCCTTCGCCGGCCCGTACTTCCTGACCGGTCAGGGTCTGCTCGTCGCGGCCGACGACGACAAGATCACCGGCAAGGATTCGCTCACCGCCGACACGACCGTCTGCTCGGTCACCGGCTCCACGCCCATCCAGCGCATCCGCGAGCAGACGCCCGCCAAGGTGGTCGAGTTCGACACCTACTCGCAGTGCGTCGAGAAACTCAAGAACGGCGAAGTGGATGCCGTCACCACCGACGAGGCCATCCTCCTCGGCTACGCCGCCCAGGACCCCGACAACCTCAAGATCGCGGGCGAGCCCTTCAGCGAGGAGCGCTACGGCGTCGGCCTCGCCAAGGGCGACACGGCGTTCCAGGAGTTCGTGAACACGCTGTTCACCGACGGCGGATCGACCTGGCAGGCGATCTTCGAGAAGAACCTCGGTGCCTCGGGCGTCGAGGGCAAGCAGCCCGCGGTCGACGCCGCCGGTTGATCACGCGGTGCGGGCGGCGTGAACGCGCCGCCCGCACCTTCGACCTCGTCGATCACAAGAAGACAGGAAGCAACCGGTGAATCAGATTTTCGACTACCCCGACCTGTGGGCGCAGGCCCTGTGGGGGACCGTCGTCCTGTTCCTGGGCGGTGGCGTCATCGCCATCGTGCTCGGGTTCGTCGTCGCGGCCATGCGCGTCTCGCCGGTGCCGATCGCGCGAGCGGTCGGCGCGGTGTACGTGAATTGGATCCGCAACACCCCGCTGACGCTGGTGCTGTTCTTCTTCGCGTTCTGCGTCCCGCTCCTAGTCGACGTTCCGCGGGGGTTCTTCCTCCCGCTCGCCGTCTGCGGCCTGGGGATCTACACCGCGACGTACGTCGCCGAGACGATCCGCTCCGGCATCAACACGGTGCCGGTCGGACAGGCCGAGGCGGCACGGGCACTCGGGCTGGGGTTCGGTCAGGTCATGACGCTCGTGGTCCTCCCGCAGGCGACCCGGTCCGTCATCCCGCCGATGGTCAGTGTCTTCATCGCCCTCCTGAAGAACACCACCGTCGCCTCGGGCTTCTCGGTGGTCAACCTCGGGAACATCCGCGCCAACATGAGCGAGAACGGCGAGAACCAGCTCGTGACGATCGTCCTGGTGATGGTGATCTTCGTCCTCCTCGTGCTGGTGTTGTCGGCTCTGCAGAGCGCCGCCGAGAAGAAGTGGAAGGTGGCCCGATGAGCTCCTCCGTCCTCTACGACCTGCCCGGCCCCCGCGCGCGGCTGCGCAACCGGGTCCTCGGCATCCTGACCCTCGTCCTCGTCGCCGCCGTCATCGCGTTCGTGGTGTGGCGCTTCGTCGACACCGGACAGTTCTCGGCCGCGAAGTGGAACGTCTTCACGTACAGCGCCATCTGGGTGCGCTTCGGCGAGGCGACGCTGGCGACCCTCGCGGCGTTCGCCGCCGCGGCGGTCGGGGCGCTCGTCCTCGGATTCGTCCTCGCGATCGGGCGTATGTCCGACCACGCGTGGGTGCGGCTCCCCGTCGGATGGATCGTCGAGATCCTCCGCGCCGTCCCGGTGCTCGTCTTCATGCTGCTGCTCTACTACGGGCTCCCGGTCATCGGCATCCGGATGTCGTCGTACTGGGCCGTCGTCATCGCCCTCATCGCGTACAACGGCTCGGTGCTGTCCGAGGTCATCCGTGCCGGCGTCGAGTCGCTGCCGCGCGGCCAGCGGGAGGCCGGCTACGCGATCGGCCTGCGCAAGGCCGGGGTCATGCGCCTCGTGCTGCTGCCGCAGGCGATCCGGGCGATGCTGCCCGTGATCATCGCTCAGCTCGTGGTCACTCTCAAGGACACCGCGCTCGGCTTCATCATCACTTATCCCGAGCTGCTGTACTTCGCGCGTCTCCTCGGCTCGAACGGCGAGTACGGCTCTCCGCTGATCCCGGCCGCCATGATCGCGAGCGTGATCTACGTCGCGATGTGCCTCGCCCTCTCGTACGCGGCTCACCGCGTCGAGGTCGGTCTGCGCCGCTCGCCGAAGGCGACCCGCGTCGCCGGCGCCGAGCCTCCCGGCCAGACGGGTACCGACACGGAGCTGATCGTCGCTCAGCGTGGGCTCGGCAAGCACGACCCCGGTTCGCCGGCGTAGTGTCCGACGGGCGGGGGAGTGTCCCCGCCCGTCGGTAGACTCGGTTCTCGTGTCTGACGCACCCGAGATCACCCCCGAGGCCGTCGCCTCCGCCGTCGATGCCGCGCTCGCGGCCGTCGCCGACGCCGCGACCACGGCCGACCTGAAGGCCGCCCGCTCCGCGCACGCCGGGGAGCAGTCGCCGCTGTCGCGACTCAACGCCCAGCTGCGCAACGTCGCCCCCGAGAACAAGGCCGAGTTCGGCAAGCTCGTCGGGCAGGCGCGGGGGCGCGTGAATCAGGCGTTCGCCGCCCGCGAGGGCGAGCTCGCCGAGGCCGAGACCGCGGCCCGGCTGGAGGCCGAGCGCGTCGACGTCACGGCCCTCCCGCAGCGCGCGCGCATCGGTGCGCGGCATCCCATCTCGCTCCTCCAGGAGCAGGTCTCCGACATCTTCGTCGGCATGGGGTGGGAGATCGCCGAGGGCCCCGAGCTCGAGCACGAGTGGTTCAACTTCGACGCGCTGAACTTCGACGTCGATCACCCGGCGCGCCAGATGCAGGACACGTTCTTCGTCGACCCCGTCGCCCGCCATCTGGTCATGCGGACGCACACGAGCCCGGTGCAGGTGCGGTCGATGCTCGAACGCGACCTCCCGATCTACGTGCTGTGCCCGGGCCGCGTCTACCGCACCGACGAGTTCGACGCGACGCACCTTCCCGTCTTCACGCAATTCGAGGGCCTCGTGATCGACAAGGGCATCACGATGGCGCACCTGAAGGGCACGCTCGACCACGCCGCGCGCGTGCTGTTCGGGCCCGAGGCCAAGACGCGTTTCCGCGCGAACTTCTTCCCGTTCACCGAACCGAGCGCCGAGCTCGACCTGTGGCACCCCTCCTTCAAGGGCGGGGCGCGCTGGATCGAGTGGGGCGGCTGCGGAATGGTGAACCCCAACGTCCTGCGGGCCGCCGGGATCGACCCCGAGGAGTACTCGGGCTTCGCGTTCGGCATGGGCATCGAGCGCACGCTCATGTTCCGCAGCGACGTCCAAGACATGCGTGACATGGCCGAGGGCGATGTCCGTTTCAGCGAGCAGTTCGGAATGGTGGTCTGATGCGCGTCCCGCTCTCCTGGTTGCGCGAGTACGTCGATGTGCCCGCGGAGGCCACGCCGGAAGACGTCCTGGCGGCTCTGGTGTCGGTCGGCTTCGAAGAAGAGGACGTGCACCGCTTCGAGCTCGAAGGACCCATCGTGGTCGGCGAGGTGAAGGAGTTCACCCCCGAGCCGCAGTCCAACGGAAAGACGATCCGGTGGTGCCAGGTCGACGTCGGCGAAGAGAACGGCGGCGTCCGCGGCATCGTGTGCGGCGCCGGCAACTTCTTCGTCGGTGACAAGGTCGTCGTGACCCTTCCGGGTGCGGTGCTCCCGGGACCGTTCCCGATCGCCGCCCGCAAGACCTACGGCCACGTGTCCGACGGCATGATCGCCTCGGCGCGCGAGCTCGGTCTCGGCGACGAGCACAACGGCATCCTGCGTCTGGTCGACCTCGGGATCGACGCCCCGGTCGGTACCGACGCGATCGCGCTGCTCGGGCTCGACGACGTCGCCGTGGAGATCAACGTCACCCCCGACCGCGGGTACGCGCTGTCCCTGCGCGGCGTCGCTCGCGAGTACTCGCACGCCACGGGCGCGGCGTTCCGTGACCCCGCCGAGCGGGCGTGGGGCGACCTCGACCCCGGTGCCGGGTTCCCGATCGCGGTCGACGACCAGGCGCCGATCCGCGGCCGCGTCGGCGCGACGGAGTTCGTCGCGCGCATCGTCCGCGACGTGGACCCCACCAAGCCGACGCCGGCGTGGATGATCGCGCGTCTGACGCTCGCCGGCATCCGGTCGCTCGGTGTCCTCATCGACATCACCAACTACGTGATGCTCGAGCTCGGCGAGCCGATCCACGGGTACGACCTCGACCGGCTGCAGGGCGGGATCACCGTGCGCCGCGCCACCGCGGGCGAGAAGCTCGAGACGCTCGACGGCAAGGTGCGCACGCTGGATGCCGAAGACCTGCTGATCACCGACGAGTCGGGCCCCATCGGCCTCGCCGGCGTCATGGGCGGCGGAACGACCGAGATGACCGATGCCACTCGCAACGTGCTCATCGAGGCCGCGATCTTCGACACCGTCTCGATCGCGCGCACCGCGCGCCGCCACAAGCTCCCGTCCGAGGCGTCGCGTCGCTTCGAGCGCGGCGTCGACCCGAAGATCCCCTTCGCCGCGGCCCGCCGCGTTGCCGACCTCATGGTCGAGTACGCCGGCGGCACGCTCGACACGACCGTCGGCGGTGCACTCTTCGCCGAGGTCCACATCGACGGCATCCCGCTCCCGGCCGGTTTCGTCCCGGGTCTCATCGGGGTGGAGTACACGGATGCCGAGATCGAGGGCGCCCTGCGCCTGATCGGCTGCACGGTCGAGCAGCGCGACGGCGACTGGCTCGTCGTGCCGCCGTCGTGGCGCCCCGACCTCACCGACAAGTGGACGCTGGCCGAAGAGGTCGCGCGTATCGAGGGATACGACCGCATCCCGTCGGTGCTCCCGACGCCGCCGTCCGGCCGCGGGCTCACCTCCGCGCAGCAGGGCCGACGCCGTGTCGCCAATGCGCTGGCCGCGGCGGGCTTCGTCGAGACGCCGTCGCTCCCGTTCACGACCGCGGAGCAGAACGCGCTGCACGGCTCGCCGTCGGGGGAGTCGCTCCCGAGCGTCAAGCTCGCCAACCCGCTCGACGGGCTGGCGCCGTTCCTGCGTCGCTCGCTCGTGCCGGGCCTCCTGCAGGTCGCGCACCGCAACCTGTCGCGCGGCATCGTCGACCTGGCGCTGTTCGAGACTGGCACGGTCTTCCTCCCGAAGCCGGGCGTGCAGTACGGCACCGCGTCGGTCCCGCCCCTCGCGGTGCGTCCGGATGCCGCGACGCTGACCGCACTGGATGCCTCGATCCCGCCGCAGCGCCGACACGTCGCGGTGCTGCTGACGGGCCACCTCGTGGCCAAGCAGCCGAGCCAGGCGGCGGTCGCGGCCGACCTCGCCGACGCCGTCGACGCCGTGCGCGTGCTGGCCGGCGCGGCGGGTGTGGACATCGAGCTCGTCCAGGCGCAGCGTGCCGCGCTGCACCCGGGCCGCGCGGCGCGCGTACTGGTCGCCGGCGTCGACGTGGGCTACGTCGGGGAGCTGCTGCCGACGGTCGCGGCGGAGGCCGACCTCCCGGGCCGTGTGCTCGTCGCCGAACTCGACCTCGACGCGCTGCTCGAGCGCGCGCAGGCGCGCGTGGTCGCGGCCTCGCTGTCCGGATTCCCGGCGGCGACGCAGGACGTGTCCGTGGTCGTGCCGGCCGAGGTCGCCGCGGGCGACGTGCGCGCTGCGCTGCTCGAGGGCGGCGCGCCGCTCATCGAGGGTGCACGCCTCGTCGACGACTACCGCGGTGCCGGAGTCTCGGACGGGTCCAAGAGCCTGACGTTCGCGCTGCGCTTCCGCGCCGACGACCGCACTCTGACGGCGGCCGAGGCGTCGGATGCCAAGTTGGCCGGTGTCGCGGTGGCGGCAGACCGGTTCGGCGCGGCGATCCGCGACGGTGACGCGGGAGCGTGAGTCGGCCGACGGCGCCGGGGCAGTGGTCTGCCCTCATCGCCGACGCGGGGGCAGTCGGAAGTGGCCGGCGATGAGGGCAGTGCCATGAGCATACCCCCAACTTGTCCCCCAAATGGGGGACAAACTGAAAGAAGTCGCTGGATCGCCTTTCGGTACGCTCCGATCGGTCGTCTGGGCCCCGGATTTGCCCCCGTCCGGCTGCTCCGGATACTCTCGCGGAATGTCGTCGAACGCCGTCCGCAACGAGGAGCTCTCCGTGAGCACCGTTGTCGTGCGTCGACGTCGGGTCGCACGCCGAGTCTCGGCGACCTCGTAACCCGCCGTCGGTCGGGCATACGGGCGTCGCCGCCCCGGTTCACGCTCATTGCAGCCACAGCCCCGACTTCTAAGGTGGATCCATGACCCTCTCGGTCGCCGTCTCCGGCGCCTCCGGCTATGCGGGCGGCGAGATCCTTCGCCTGCTCGCCGACCATCCCGACGTGGAGATCCGCACGGTCACTGCGCACGCCAACGCCGGCCAGCCGTTGATCTCCCACCAGCCGCACCTGCGCTCGCTCGCGCACCTCGAGCTGCAGGCCACGACGCCCGAGGTGCTCGCCGGTCACGACGTCGTTTTTCTCGCGCTGCCGCACGGACAGTCCGCGGCCTACACCGATGCCCTTGGCGACACGCCGCTGGTGATCGACGCGGGGGCCGACCACCGACTCACCTCCGCGTCCGACTGGGCCGCTTTCTACGGCGGCGAGCACGCCGAGCCCTGGGCCTACGGCGTGCCGGAACTCCCCGTCGGCGACGGCAAGCAGCGCGAACTGCTGCGGGGCGCGACGCGGATCGCTGCCCCCGGCTGCAACGCGTCGACGGTGTCGCTCTCCCTCGCTCCCGGCGTCGCCGCGGGCGTCATCGATCCGGGCGACATCGTGTCCGTCCTCGCGGTCGGGCCGAGCGGCGCGGGCAAGTCCGCGAAGACGAACCTCCTCGCGAGCGAGATCCTCGGCACCGCCAACCCCTACGCGGTCGGCGGCACCCACCGGCACATCCCCGAGATCCGGCAGGCCCTGGCCGCCGCCGGGGCGCCGGCGGATGGCATCCGCGTCTCCTTCACCCCGGTTCTCGTGCCCATGGCGCGCGGGATCCTCGCCACTTCCTCCGCCCCGATCCGCGAGGGGGTCTCGGATGCCGAGATCCGTGCGGCATGGGAGGACGCGTACGCCGACGAGCCGTTCGTCCACGTGCTGCCGGAGGGGACCTTCCCCCGGACGGCGGACGTGCTCGGCGCCAACACCGCGCTCCTCGGCCTCGCGATCGACCGCGCGGCGAACCGGGTGGTCGTCGTCGGCGCCGTCGACAATCTTGTGAAGGGCACGGCGGGAGCCGCGGTGCAGTCCATGAACATCGCGCTGGGTCTCCGCGAGACCACGGCGCTCCCCACGAATGGAGTCGCCCCGTGAGCGTGACCGTCCCCGCAGGGTTCGAGGCGGCCGGTGTCGCCGTCGGATTGAAGTCGACGGGCGCCCGTGACGTCGCGGTCGTCGTCAACCGCGGACCCCTCAAGGTCGGCGCCGCGGTCTTCACGTCGAACCGGGCGAAGGCCAATCCGATCCTGTGGTCCGAGCAGGTCGTCCGGGACGGCGTCGTCGAGGCGGTCGTCCTGAACTCGGGCGGCGCCAACTGCTTCACCGGGTCTTTCGGGTTCCAGACGACGCACCAGACCGCCGAGCGCGCGGCCGAGCTCCTGGGCGTCGGCGCGGGCGACGTGGTCGTGTGCTCGACGGGGCTCATCGGCACGGGCGACGAGGTGTTCCGCGCGAAGGTGCTCGACGGCGTCGAGAAGGGGGTCGCCGCCCTCTCCGCCGACGGCGGCGAGGATGCGTCGCTCGCGATCATGACCACCGACTCGCGGCCCAAGCGGGCCGAGCACCGCGGCGCGGGGTGGAGCATCGGGGGCATGGCCAAGGGTGCGGGCATGCTCGCCCCGGGCCTCGCGACGATGCTCGTGGTCCTCACGACCGACGCCGTCCTCGATTCGGCCGAGGCCGACGCCGCGCTGCGCGCCGCGACGCGCGTGAGCTTCGACCGCCTCGACTCGGACGGGTGCATGTCGACCAACGACCAGGTGACGCTCCTCGTCAGCGGTGCCAGTGGCATCCGGGTGGATGCCGACGAGTTCGCCGCCGCGCTCGCGGCGGTGTGCGACGACCTCGCGGCGCAGCTGCAGGGGGATGCCGAGGGCGCCAGCCACGACATCACGATCCGCGTCGTCGGCGCCGCGTCCGAGGAGGATGCCGTCGAGGTGGGGCGCTCGATCGCCCGGAACAACCTCTTCAAGGCCGCGATCTTCGGCAACGACCCGAACTGGGGTCGCGTGCTCGCCGCCATCGGCACCACGCAGGCGGCCTTCGACCCGTACGACGTCGACGTCTGGATGAACGGCGTGCGGGTGTGCTCGGCCGGCGGTCCCGACCGCCCGCGCGAAGAGGTCGACCTGACCCCGCGTGCGACCGACCTCCTCGTCGACCTGCGGGTCGGCGACGCCGCGGCCACGATCCGCACGAACGACCTCACGCACGACTACGTCCACGAGAACAGCGCCTACGCCTCATGAGCGACATCGACCTTCAGGACACCGATCCGGCCCAGGCGAGTGAACGGGCCGTGACGCTCGTCGAGTCGCTGCCGTGGGTGCGCAAGTACCGCGACCAGGTGGTGGTGGTGAAGTACGGCGGCAACGCCATGGTGAGCGACGAGCTCCAGGACGCGTTCGCGGCCGACATCGCCTATCTCCGTTACGTCGGGGTGAAGCCGGTCGTCGTGCACGGCGGCGGGCCGCAGATCTCCTCCATGCTGAACCGGCTCGACATTCCGAGCGAGTTCCGCGGGGGCTACCGCGTCACCTCGACCGAGGCGATCGGTGTCGTGCGCATGGTGCTGACCGGGCAGATCAACCCGCAGCTCGTCGCCAAGGTCAACGCCCACGGCCCGCTCGCGACCGGGCTCAGCGGAGAGGATGCCGGACTCTTCGGCGGCCGTCGCCGCGGCGTCGTCGTCGACGGCGTGGAGCACGACCTCGGCCGCGTGGGCGACGTCGTCACGGTCGACCCGCAGCCGGTCCTCGATCACCTCGCCGCCGGCCGCGTGCCGATCGTCTCGTCGATCGCGCCCGACCTGGACAACCCGGGCACCTCGCTGAACGTCAACGCGGACGCCGCGGCGGCCGCGCTCGCTGTCGCGCTCAACGCGAAGAAGCTCGTCGTCCTCACGGACGTGCCCGGGCTGTACGCGGATTGGCCGAACCGTGATTCGCTCGTGTCGCACCTGACGTCGACCGAGCTGCGCGCGATGGTCCCGAAGCTCGAGTCGGGCATGATCCCGAAGATGCAGGCGTGCCTCGACGCGGTCGACGGGGGAGTGCCCACGGCCGCCATCATCGACGGGCGAGTGCCGCACTCGGTGCTCGTCGAACTCTTCACCAGTAAAGGAATCGGAACGGAGGTGGTCGCGTGAACGCGGACACGACACAGGAATCCCAGGGCTCGCGCGGCCCGTCCTGGCAGGAGGATGCCGGACGCGACCTCGTCCGCAGCTTCGGCGACCGCATGGCCCTGTTCGTCCGCGGTGAGGGCGCGTACGTGTGGGACGGCGACGGCAAGAAGTACCTCGATTTCCTCGCGGGCATCGCGGTCGACTCGCTCGGCCACGCCCACCCGGCGTTCGTCGAGGCCGTGTCGACGCAGGCCGCGACCCTCGCGCACGTCTCCAACTACTTCGCGACGCCCCCGCAGCTCGCGCTCGCCGCGCGTCTCAAGCGGCTCGCCGGCACGGAGGATTCCGGGCGCGTGTATTTCGCCAACTCGGGCGCCGAGGCGAACGAAGCGGCGTTCAAGCTGGCCCGGCTGCATGGGCGTGGCACCGACCGGACCCGCATCCTGACGCTCAAGGGCGGGTTCCACGGTCGCACGATGGGTGCCCTCGCGCTCACCGGCAAGCCCGCGCTCCAAGCGGACTTCCTCCCGATGATCGCCGGCGTCGAGCACATCGACCCGACGATCGAGGCTCTCGAGGCCGCGGTGGACGAGCACGTCGCCGCGTTCATCGTCGAGCCGATCCAGGGCGAGGCCGGTGTGGTCGAACTGCCCGAGGGGTACCTCGAGGCGGCCCGGGAGATCACCGCGCGCCACGGCGCACTGCTGATCGTCGACGAGATCCAGACCGGCGCGGGCCGCACCGGCGCGTGGTTCGCGTTCCAGCACGCGGGGATCGTCCCGGATGCCATCACGGTGGCGAAAGGCATCGGCGGCGGGTTCCCGATCGGCGCCCTCATCACGTTCGGCGCGGCCAGCGACCTGTTCTTCCCGGGTACCCACGGCTCGACGTTCGGTGGCAACGCGCTCGGCACCGCCGTGGCGGGGGCCGTCCTGCAGGAGATCGAGTCCGCGGACCTCGTCGGCAACGCCGCGAAGCGCGAGGCGCAGCTGCGCGACGGCATCGCCGCCCTCGGCTCGCCGCTCGTCGCCGGTGTGCGCGGCCGGGGTCTCCTCCTCGGCGTGGCACTGACCCACCCGGTCGCGAAGGCCGTGGTGGCCGCGGCGCAGGAGCACGGGCTCATCGTCAACGCCGCGAACGACGAGACGATCCGCCTCGCCCCGCCGCTCATCATCGGGGATGCCGAGATCACCGAGTTCCTGGCGCTCTTCGGCGCCGCGCTGGCCACCGTGGCCGATGCCCTCATCATCGAAGGAGTTCCCGCGTGACCCGCCACCTGCTGCGCGACGACGACCTGTCCCCGGCCGAGCAGGCCGAGATCCTGGATCTCGCGATCGAGCTGAAGAAGGACCGCTGGGCCCAGAAGCCGCTGGCGGGTCCGCAGACCGTCGCCGTGATCTTCGACAAGTCCTCGACCCGCACGCGCGTGTCCTTCGCGGTCGGCATCGCCGATCTGGGCGGTTCGCCGCTCATCATCTCCACCGCGAACAGTCAGCTCGGCGGCAAGGAGACCCCCTCCGACACGGCGCGCGTCCTCGAGCGGCAGGTCGCCGCGATCGTGTGGCGCACCTACGCGCAGGCGGGCCTCGAGGAGATGGCCCGCGGGACCCGCGTCCCGGTCGTGAACGCTCTGAGCGATGACTTCCACCCGTGCCAGCTGCTCGCCGATCTGCTCACGATCCGTGAGCACAAGGGCGAGCTGAAGGGTCTCACGCTCTCGTTCTTCGGCGACGGCCAGAGCAACATGGCGCACTCCTACGTGCTCGCCGGGGTCACCGCCGGCATGCACGTCCGCGTCGCGTCGCCCGCCGACTACGCGCCCCGCCCGGACGTGATCGCGGATGCCGAGCGCATCGCCGCCACGACCGGCGGTTCGATCACGTTGATCGACGACCCCGCGGCCGCGGCATCCGGGGCCGATGTCGTCGTCACCGACACGTGGGTGTCGATGGGCAAGGAGGAGGAGAAGATCGCGCGCATCCGCGATCTCGGCGGATTCAAGGTCACCGCCGACCTCATGTCGCGCGCCGACGAGGACGCGATCTTCATCCACTGCCTCCCCGCCGACCGGGGCTACGAGGTCGAGGCCGAGGTCATCGACGGCCCGCAGAGCGTCGTGTGGGACGAGGCCGAGAACCGGCTGCACGCCCAGAAGGCGCTGCTGGTGTGGCTGCTGCGCCAGGACTGAGGTCGCGCGCGAACCGGGCGTGGCGCCGTTTCGACGGCCCCGCCCGGCTCGTCGGGATCGATCTGGCCCGCGGACTCGCGGTGCTCGGCATGTTCGCCGCGCACCTGCTGACGATCGACGAGGCGTTCGCTCCGGACGATCCCGCGACGTGGCTCGACGTCGTGAACGGTCGCTCGTCGATCCTGTTCGCGACTCTCGCGGGCCTGTCGATCGCGCTCGTCACCGGTGGTACGCGTCCGCTCGAGGGGCCCGCGCGCACCCGCGCGTCGGCCCGCCTGGCGATGCGCGGCGGGTTGCTGTGGGGGATCGGGATCC
The DNA here is from genome assembly GCF_049739645.1 of Microbacterium sp. SLBN-111. Taxonomy (NCBI): domain Bacteria; kingdom Bacillati; phylum Actinomycetota; class Actinomycetes; order Micrococcales; family Microbacteriaceae; genus Microbacterium; species Microbacterium sp. SLBN-111. Next base: position 11,658 of record NZ_JBMGQH010000001.1, on the reverse strand, counting down.
TGCTGGTGATGACCGGGGTCCCGGTCTACGTGATCCTCCCGGCCTACGCCCTGTTGTTCGCGCTGTCGTTGCCGTTCCTGGGCCTGCGGTCGAGCCGGTTGTTCCTCGCCGCGGCGATCGTCGCGGTGGTGATGCCGTGGATCCAGCCCTTGCTCGACGCCGCACCGATCTGGTCGGGCCCGGGAGGAGACGACCTCGCCGCGTTCGTGGGCTGGCACTATCCGTTCCCGGTGTGGATCGCGTTCCTCCTCGCCGGGATGGGCGTGGGCCGCCTCGACCTCCACCGGATGCGCGTCCAGCTGCTGGTCGCGGTGGTCGGGATCGCGGTGTCCGCGCTCGGCTACGGCCTGGCCCTGGTCGCTCGTCCGGCAACCCCCTACCTCGCGGGGGTCGTGACCGCGGAGGCGCATTCCTCGGGACTGGGCGAGGTCATCGGCTCCGGCGGCTTCGCGATCGCGGTGATCGGGCTGTGCCTGCTGATCTGCCGCACGCCGGCGCGGTGGGTGGCGATTCCCCTGCGCGCGGTCGGCTCCCTGCCGCTGACCGCGTACGTGGCGCACATCGTCGTCTGGGCCGTCTTCGCGGCCACCGTTCTCGGCGACGCCTCCGACCTGTCGGGCGTGCGGGAGGCGGGACTCTTCCTCCCGCTGACCGTGGGGATCGTCGCGGGCTGCACGGTGTGGGCTCTTCTCGTCGGCCGCGGACCGCTCGAGGCCGTGATCGACGGATTCGTGCGTCGCGTCGTGGGGCCACCCACCCGATCGGATGCCACGCCCCCGACGCCCGCGGTCTGAGCGGCCGGGTGGTGTCCGCCGCTCTCGCTAGGCTGGGAGCATGAGCAGTGAGACCGGTCAGGGCACGAACGAGGGTGCGCTGTGGGGCGCCCGTTTCTCCGGCGGGCCGTCTCCCGAGCTCGCCGCGCTGAGCCGCTCCACCCACTTCGACTGGGACCTCGCGCTCTACGACATCGCCGGGTCGCACGCGCACGCCGCGGCCCTCGAAGCCGCGGGCTATCTGTCCGCCGATGAGGCCCGTGACATGCACGCCGGTCTCGACGCTCTCGCCGATCGCGTGCGGGCGGGCACGCTCGTCGCCGCCCCCGGCGACGAAGACGTGCACGGTGCGCTCGAGCGCGTGCTGATCGAGACGGTGGGAGCAGCCCTGGGCGGCAAGCTCCGCGCGGGTCGCAGCCGCAACGACCAGATCGCGACGCTCGTGCGCCTCTACCTGCTCGATCACGCGCGCACGATCACGCGCGAACTCCTTCGGCTCATCGACGCGCTCGTGGCCCAGGCGACCGCGCACGAGTCGGCCATCATGCCCGGGCGCACGCACCTGCAGCACGCACAGCCGGTGCTCCTCGCGCACCATCTCCAGGCCTACGGCTGGGCGTTCGTGCGCGGTATCGAGCGTCTGCGCGACTGGTCCGTGCGCGCCTCCGTCTCGCCGTACGGCGGTGGGGCGCTCGCCGGGGCGACGCTCGGTCTCGATCCGCAGCTGGTCGCCGACCGGCTCGGCCTCGCGCGCCCGGCCGAGAACTCGCTCGACGGCACGGCCTCGCGCGATGTCGTGGCCGAGTTCGCCTTCATCGCGGCGATGATCGGCGTCGACCTGTCCCGGCTCGCCGAAGACGTGATCCTGTGGAACACGCGAGAGTTCGGCTTCGTGACCCTCGACGACGCGTACTCCACCGGGTCGAGCATCATGCCGCAGAAGAAGAACCCCGACATCGCGGAGCTGGCGCGCGGCAAGGCCGGCCGGTTGATCGGCAACCTCTCGGGCCTGCTTGCAACGCTGAAGGGCCTCCCGCTCGCGTACAACCGCGACCTCCAGGAGGACAAAGAGCCGGTGTTCGACTCCGTGCGCACCCTGGAGCTCGTCCTTCCGGCCTTCTCCGGCATGATCTCCACCCTCCGCTTCCACACCGAGCGCATGGCGGAGCTCGCTCCGCAGGGCTTCTCGCTCGCGACGGACGTCGCCGAGTGGCTGGTGCGGCAGGGAGTGGCGTTCCGCGACGCCCACGAGATCTCGGGCGCTCTGGTCCGTGCGTGCGAGGAGCGCGGGATCGGTCTCGAGGATGCCGATGACGCCCTCCTGGCATCCGTCTCCCCGTCCCTCACGCCGGACGTGCGCGGAGTCCTGACCATCGAGGGGTCGGTCGCGAGCCGGACGGGTGCGGGCGGCACGGCCCCCGAACGCGTGGCGGAACAGCGCACCGAACTGGTCGCCCGGGCGCAGTCCGCGGCACACGCCCTGTCCCTCTGATTAGCCAAACACTTATAAACCCGCCCCCATAAGCAATACGCTTATCCCATGACCGCCGCCGTGATCGCCGATATCGTCCGCTCGCGAGAGTTGGACGATCGGACGGCCGCGCAGCGCGCGATCGAGACGGCGGTCGCCCGTGCGGAGGCCGACGTCCCGCTCGCCGTCGCCCCTCTCACAGCCGTCGTCGGCGACGAGCTGCAGGCCGAGTATCCGACGGTCGCCGCCGCGGCGGCGGCGCTGCTCCTCGTGCGCCTGAACCTGCCGGACGGGGTCGAGTGCCGTTTCGGCGTGGGCGTCGGCGACGTCCGCCCCGTGGAACTGGGGGACCGGACGATCCCCGAGGGGCCCGCGTGGTGGGCAGCGCGCGCCGCGATCGAGCGGATCGAGGCCGTGCAGCAGCGCGTCGCGCCGCTCGCGCGCACCTGGTTCGAGGCGCAGGAGGGAGCGGATGCCGAGGTGCGGCAGAGCGTCGCGCTCGCGAACGCCTACGCGCTGTCCCGCGATCAGCTCGTCTCGTCGATGAGCGAACGCGCGCGGCGCTTGACGTACGGCCGCTGCCTGGGCCGGTCGCAGCGCGAGCTCGCCGGAGACGAGGGCATCACCCAGTCCGCCGTGTCCCAGGCCCTGGCATCCGCCGGATCCGCCGCCGTCGTCGAGGGATTCCTCGCCCTGACCGGGGGAGGCGCCGCATGATCGCCGCTGCACTGCTCCTCGTCGCCGTCGGCGGAGTCGACCTGCTGCGTCGACTCATCGTCGGGCGTCGACGCATCGCGTTCGCCATCGCGGGCGTCGTGCTCGTGGCTGTCTCGGCGGGAGCGGATGCCATCGTCGCCGGTCTCCTCGCGGTCGCCGTCGCCGCGATCTGGACGTGGGTGGTGCCGGAGAGCGGTCCCGCCCGCGCGGGGCTGTGGCCGGTCGGTCTGCTCGGCGTCGCGGTGGCGGCGTGCGTGGTTGTCGCGCCCGCCCGCCCGCATCCCGGCATCCTGGGAGCGGCGTGGGAAGCGTACGGTCCGCGCGCCGGCCTCTCGCTGGACGTCGTGCTCCTGGTCGCGGGCTGTCTGCTGTTCCTCCTCGAGTCCGGGAACGCCGTCGTCCGCATCGCCCTCCGCGGCGAGATGGGGGAGCGGGTGCTGCCCGACGCGGGCGACGCACCGACGACGCTCAAGGGCGGCCGTCTCATCGGCCCGCTCGAGCGGATCCTCGTCTTCGCGCTCACTCTGGCGGGTGCCTATCCGCTGCTGGCCGCGGTTCTCGCGGCGAAGGGCATCGTGCGTTTCCCGGAGATCTCGCGCGACGGCGACGGCGGCGATCGCGCGGAGTATTTCCTCATCGGCAGTCTCGTCAGCTGGGTCACCGGGCTGGCGGCGGCGTTCGTCGTGTGGTGGAGCCTGCACGCGGCGTGAGCCGGCCGGCATCCGGGCCGACGCGCTGCCGCTGATAGCCTGGAAGGGTGTCCGCGCCCTCCGAAGAGCTCTCCGTTCGCGCCGTCGCGCCCGCCAATGATCCCGCTTTCGCCTCGGTGTGGGACGAGCTCGTCTGGCGCGGCCTGATCCACGTCTCGACCGACCAGGACGAGCTGCGCGACCTGCTTTCCGGGCCTCCCATCGTCTTCTACTGCGGCTTCGACCCGACGGCGCCCAGCCTCCACCTCGGCAACCTGGTCCAGCTGCTGACGATGCGTCGACTGCAGCTCGCGGGGCACCGCCCCCTGGGCCTGGTGGGCGGCTCGACCGGTCTCATCGGTGATCCCCGTCCCACGGCGGAGCGCACGCTCAACACGCGCGAGACCGTCGCGGAGTGGGTCGATCGGCTGCGGACCCAGGTGGAGCGCTTCCTGAGCTTCGAAGGTGACAGCGCGGCGCGCATGGTCAACAACCTCGACTGGACCGCCCCGCTCAGCGCGATCGATTTCCTCCGCGAGATCGGCAAGCACTTCCGGGTCGGGACGATGCTGAAGAAGGATGCCGTGAGCGCCCGCCTCAATTCCGAGGCCGGCATCAGCTACACCGAGTTCAGCTACCAGATCCTCCAGGGCCTGGACTACCTCGAGCTGTTCCGCGCCTACGGCTGCGTCTTGCAGACCGGCGGCAGCGACCAGTGGGGCAACCTCACCAGCGGCACCGACCTCGTGCGCCGCGTCGAGGGTGCCTCGGTCCACGCCATCGGCACCCCGCTCATCACGAACAGCGACGGGACGAAGTTCGGCAAGAGCGAGGGCAATGCGATCTGGCTGGATGCCGAGATGTGCAGCCCGTGGGCGATGTACCAGTTCTGGCTCAACACCGACGACCGTGATGTCGTCGAGCGCCTGAAGGTGTTCACGTTCCTCACCCGCGCCGAGATCGAGGAGTATGAGCGCCTCGTCGCGGACGAACCGTTCCGGCGCGCCGCGCAGAAGCGTCTGGCGCGCGAGGTCGTGACGACGGTGCACGGCACGGAGGCGACCGAGGCCGTCATCGCGGCCACCGAGGCTCTCTTCGGCCAGGGCGATCTCATGGCTCTGGATGCGGCGACCCTGCGCAGCGCGCTCGACGAACTGCCGCACGCGGTGCTGCCGCCCGGGTCGACCGTGGTCGACGCTCTCACCGCCACGGGGCTGGTCAGCAGCTTGAGCGAGGCGCGCCGAGCGATCGCGCAGGGCGGTGTCTCGCTCGACGGCGAGAAGGTCTCGTCCGATGACGCGGTGGTGACGGGCCTGCTCCCCGGCGGAGTGTCGGTCCTGCGCCGAGGGAAGAAGACCTTGGCCGGAGTGTTCGTCGGCTGATGCCCTTCACGCCGAGCCATGCCGTCGTCGCGCTCCCTTTCGTGCGCACACGGCTGGTGCCGGCGGCGATCGCCATCGGGGCGATGACCCCCGACCTGCCGTTGTTCCTCCGCGGCATGTGGCCCGACTACTCGATGACGCACGACCCCGCGTGGGTGGTCGTCACCTCGGGACTCGCGCTCGTGCTGTTCCTGCTCTGGCGGTGCGCCCTCCGGCCGGCCGTCCGCGAGCTGTCCCCGCGCGCTGTCGCCGAGCGTCTTCCCGCACGGTGGGATGCCGGCTTCCGCGAGGGGCTTCGTGAGTCGCTCAGCGGGGGAGGGGTGGCACTGATCTGGCTCATCGTCTCGCTGGCGCTCGGAGTCCTGACCCATATCGCGTGGGATCTCTTCACGCACGAGGGACGACTCGGGGTGGAGCTGATGCCCGCGCTCGAGGATCAGTGGGGACTTCTTCCCGGAGTGAAGTGGCTGCAATACGGGTCGAGCGCGTTCGGGCTGATCGTCCTCGCCGTCTACGGCCTCACCTGGGTGGCGCGGCGGAGCACAGCCCCGGTGCGTCGGGTGCTGCCCGATGCCGTTCGGATCATCTGGTGGGTATCTCTGCCGGTGGCTCTCATCACCGGCGGAGTGATCGCGGTCTCCGTGAGTACATCCCTCGGTGCCGCGATGACGCCGACCGCGCTGGTCTACGGCGTTCTGACGCGTATCGCTGCCGCATGGGCGATCGTGTCGGTTCTGCTCGCTGTCACGGTCCAGATCGTGCGGCGGCCCTAGATCCGCGTTTTTCCGGGGTTTTGGGCTCGCGACACGCCCGGGATGAGGCGCTGATTGGACGAGTCGGTCAGATCCGCGTAACTTATTACTTGTTCGCCCCACAGGGGAGAGCGGAGCGGCCGGAAGGCCCCGCGTCCTCTCAAGCGGTGAACCACCCCGATCAGAACTTGTGAGCTTCGGCTTCTGGGTCTAAGATCGGATTCTGCCACTCGGCGATTGTCTTCCATGACTGAATCTTCTGATTCGATTCGTGTGTTGTGACGTGCGTGTGGCGTATAAGGTAGTGAGGTTGCCTCACGGGTACGGTCTAGCGGCTGGTTCTGTGGGTGCGTCCGTTCCTTGAGAACTCAACAGCGTGCACTTGTCAAATGCCAATTTATTCCTCGTCGGTCCGTTTTTCGGATTGCGAGAAATTCCTTTGGATCAAAGTCCAACCCTTTGGGGTTGGCATTCGGATCGTCAGTAATGATGTTTCGTTTTGGTCAGATTGAACTCGTCTGTCCCGGCCTTATTCCGGTTGGGTGGGCATTTTTCTTTTACGGAGAGTTTGATCCTGGCTCAGGATGAACGCTGGCGGCGTGCTTAACACATGCAAGTCGAACGGTGAAGCCAAGCTTGCTTGGTGGATCAGTGGCGAACGGGTGAGTAACACGTGAGCAACCTGCCCTGGACTCTGGGATAAGCGCTGGAAACGGCGTCTAATACTGGATATGAGCTCTCATCGCATGGTGGGGGTTGGAAAGATTTTTTGGTCTGGGATGGGCTCGCGGCCTATCAGCTTGTTGGTGAGGTAATGGCTCACCAAGGCGTCGACGGGTAGCCGGCCTGAGAGGGTGACCGGCCACACTGGGACTGAGACACGGCCCAGACTCCTACGGGAGGCAGCAGTGGGGAATATTGCACAATGGGCGGAAGCCTGATGCAGCAACGCCGCGTGAGGGATGACGGCCTTCGGGTTGTAAACCTCTTTTAGCAGGGAAGAAGCGAGAGTGACGGTACCTGCAGAAAAAGCGCCGGCTAACTACGTGCCAGCAGCCGCGGTAATACGTAGGGCGCAAGCGTTATCCGGAATTATTGGGCGTAAAGAGCTCGTAGGCGGTTTGTCGCGTCTGCTGTGAAATCCCGAGGCTCAACCTCGGGCCTGCAGTGGGTACGGGCAGACTAGAGTGCGGTAGGGGAGATTGGAATTCCTGGTGTAGCGGTGGAATGCGCAGATATCAGGAGGAACACCGATGGCGAAGGCAGATCTCTGGGCCGTAACTGACGCTGAGGAGCGAAAGGGTGGGGAGCAAACAGGCTTAGATACCCTGGTAGTCCACCCCGTAAACGTTGGGAACTAGTTGTGGGGACCATTCCACGGTTTCCGTGACGCAGCTAACGCATTAAGTTCCCCGCCTGGGGAGTACGGCCGCAAGGCTAAAACTCAAAGGAATTGACGGGGACCCGCACAAGCGGCGGAGCATGCGGATTAATTCGATGCAACGCGAAGAACCTTACCAAGGCTTGACATACACCAGAACACCGTAGAAATACGGGACTCTTTGGACACTGGTGAACAGGTGGTGCATGGTTGTCGTCAGCTCGTGTCGTGAGATGTTGGGTTAAGTCCCGCAACGAGCGCAACCCTCGTTCTATGTTGCCAGCACGTAATGGTGGGAACTCATGGGATACTGCCGGGGTCAACTCGGAGGAAGGTGGGGATGACGTCAAATCATCATGCCCCTTATGTCTTGGGCTTCACGCATGCTACAATGGCCGGTACAAAGGGCTGCAATACCGTGAGGTGGAGCGAATCCCAAAAAGCCGGTCCCAGTTCGGATTGAGGTCTGCAACTCGACCTCATGAAGTCGGAGTCGCTAGTAATCGCAGATCAGCAACGCTGCGGTGAATACGTTCCCGGGTCTTGTACACACCGCCCGTCAAGTCATGAAAGTCGGTAACACCTGAAGCCGGTGGCCTAACCCTTGTGGAGGGAGCCGTCGAAGGTGGGATCGGTAATTAGGACTAAGTCGTAACAAGGTAGCCGTACCGGAAGGTGCGGCTGGATCACCTCCTTTCTAAGGAGCATCTGACGCCCTGTAATGGGGTTGTTCAGGCGCCGGATCAGACCGAATGTGTCTGCCGGTTAGCTCATGGGTGGAACGTTTGACGAGGTGCTCATGCCGGTGGTTCGGGTCTAGTACGCAGCTTGCTGCAGGAACGGTTCGTGTCATGGGGGTGGGTACGTGCACGCTGTTGGGTCCTGAGGGGCCGGGCGCTGATCGTGGGGTTTTCGGATCCTGGTGGTTGGTGGCTGTTCCTCGAGGGCCTTTTCTGGTGTCACGGTTGTGGCATGCGGGAGAGGTACCGCCCGTACTTTGAGAACTACACAGTGGACGCGAGCATCTTCCATGCAACCTTCGGGTTGTGTGGTGTAGATGATCTTAAAGATCATTAGTCAATTTTTTGACGATTCAACTCATGTGATTTCAAGTCTTTAAGAGCAAACGGTGGATGCCTTGGCATCTGGAGCCGAAGAAGGACGTAGCAATCTGCGATAAGCCTCGGGGAACTGATAAGCGAGTTTTGATCCGAGGGTGTCCGAATGGGGAAACCCCGCCAGGGCGCGTGCGTACCTGGTGACTCCCGCCTGAATATATAGGGCGGGTAGAGGGAACGTGGGGAAGTGAAACATCTCAGTACCCACAGGAAGAGAAAGCAACAGCGATTCCGTGAGTAGTGGCGAGCGAAACCGGAAGAGGCTAAACCTAGCGTGTGTGATAGCCGGCAGGCGTTGCATGTTGGGGGTTGTGGGACTTTTCTGATTGTTCTGCCGAGCAGTCGACGTGACAAGAGGGTATAGACGAACGGTTTTGAATGGCCGGTCATAGAGGGTGCGAACCCCGTAGTCGAAATGCCTGTTCTTGGCGTGAAGAGTATCCCAAGTAGCACGGGGCCCGAGAAATCCCGTGTGAATCTGTCAGGACCACCTGATAAGCCTAAATACTCCCAGATGACCGATAGCGGACAAGTACCGTGAGGGAAAGGTGAAAAGTACCCCGGGAGGGGAGTGAAATAGTACCTGAAACCGTTTGCTTACAAACCGTTGGAGCACCCCTGGTAGGTGTGACAGCGTGCCTTTTGAAGAATGAGCCTGCGAGTTAGCGATACGTGGCGAGGTTAACCCGTGTGGGGTAGCCGTAGCGAAAGCGAGTCTGAATAGGGCGATTCAGTCGCGTGTCCTAGACCCGAAGCGAAGTGATCTATCCATGGCCAGGTTGAAGCGACGGTAAGACGTCGTGGAGGACCGAACCCACTTAGGTTGAAAACTGAGGGGATGAGCTGTGGATAGGGGTGAAAGGCCAATCAAACTTCGTGATAGCTGGTTCTCTCCGAAATGCATTTAGGTGCAGCGTTGCGTGTTTCTTGCCGGAGGTAGAGCTACTGGATGGCCGATGGGCCCTACAAGGTTACTGACGTCAGCCAAACTCCGAATGCCGGTAAGTGAGAGCGCAGCAGTGAGACTGTGGGGGATAAGCTTCATAGTCGAGAGGGAAACAACCCAGACCACCATCTAAGGTCCCTAAGCGCGTGCTAAGTGGGAAAGGATGTGGAGTTGCTTAGACAACCAGGAGGTTGGCTTAGAAGCAGCCACCCTTGAAAGAGTGCGTAATAGCTCACTGGTCAAGTGATTCCGCGCCGACAATGTAACGGGGCTCAAGCACGCCACCGAAGTTGTGGCATTGACATTTTTGGTAGGCCTTCGTGGTCCAGCCGTGTTGATGGGTAGGAGAGCGTCGTGTCGCGAGTGAAGCGGCGGGGTGACCCAGCCGTGGACGCGACACGAGTGAGAATGCAGGCATGAGTAGCGAAAGACGTGTGAGAAACACGTCCTCCGAAAGACCAAGGGTTCCAGGGTCAAGCTAATCTTCCCTGGGTAAGTCGGGACCTAAGGCGAGGCCGACAGGCGTAGTCGATGGACAACGGGTTGATATTCCCGTACCGGCGAAGAACCGCCCAAGCTAATCCAGTGGTGCTAAGAGTCCTAGCACGGAATTTTCCGGATCCCTTCGGGGTGATGGTTGTCTGTGTGAACGCTCGACCCCATGCTGGTGCGGCTAGCGTATTAACAGGTGTGACGCAGGAAGGTAGCCCAAGCCAGGCGATGGTTGTCCTGGTGCAAGTGCGTAGGCCGAGTGATAGGCAAATCCGTCACTCATTGAGGCTGAGACACGATGCGGATAAAAAGTGGGTGATCCTATGCTGCCGAGAAAAGCATCGACGCGAGGTTCTAGCTGCCCGTACCCCAAACCGACTCAGGTGGTCAGGTAGAGAATACCAAGGAGATCGAGAGAATCGTGGTTAAGGAACTCGGCAAAATGCCCCCGTAACTTCGGGAGAAGGGGGGCCATCCACTTATTAGGACTTGCTCCGAAAGGGTGTGGTGGCCGCAGAGACTAGTGGGTAGCGACTGTTTACTAAAAACACAGGTCCGTGCCAAGTCGCAAGACGATGTATACGGACTGACGCCTGCCCGGTGCTGGAAGGTTAAGAGGACCGGTTAGCCGCAAGGCGAAGCTGAGAATTTAAGCCCCAGTAAACGGCGGTGGTAACTATAACCATCCTAAGGTAGCGAAATTCCTTGTCGGGTAAGTTCCGACCTGCACGAATGGCGTAACGACTTCCCAACTGTCTCAACCGCGAACTCGGCGAAATTGCATTACGAGTAAAGATGCTCGTTACGCGCAGCAGGACGGAAAGACCCCGTGACCTTTACTACAGCTTGGTATTGGTGTTCGGTGTGGCTTGTGTAGGATAGGTGGGAGACTGTGAAGCGGACACGCCAGTGTTCGTGGAGTCATTGTTGAAATACCACTCTGGTCACTCTGGATATCTAACTTAGGACCGTGATCCGGTTCAGGGACAGTGCCTGGTGGGTAGTTTAACTGGGGCGGTTGCCTCCCAAAATGTAACGGAGGCGCCCAAAGGTTCCCTCAACCTGGTTGGCAATCAGGTGGCGAGTGTAAGTGCACAAGGGAGCTTGACTGTGAGACTGACAGGTCGAGCAGGGACGAAAGTCGGGACTAGTGATCCGGCAGTGGCTTGTGGAAGCGCTGTCGCTCAACGGATAAAAGGTACCTCGGGGATAACAGGCTGATCTTGCCCAAGAGTCCATATCGACGGCATGGTTTGGCACCTCGATGTCGGCTCGTCGCATCCTGGGGCTGGAGTAGGTCCCAAGGGTTGGGCTGTTCGCCCATTAAAGCGGTACGCGAGCTGGGTTTAGAACGTCGTGAGACAGTTCGGTCCCTATCCGCTGCGCGCGTAGGAAGTTTGAGAGGATCTGACCCTAGTACGAGAGGACCGGGTTGGACGAACCTCTGGTGTGTCAGTTGTTCCGCCAGGAGCACCGCTGATTAGCTACGTTCGGGATGGATAACCGCTGAAAGCATCTAAGCGGGAAGCCGGCCTCAAGATGAGACTTCCATACCATTTATGGTGAGAGGCTCCCAGCCAGACTACTGGGTTGATAGGCCGGATGTGGAAGCGTAGTAATACGTGAAGCTGACCGGTACTAATAAGCCGATGACTTGATAACACACCGTTTTTGGTGCTTGCGTCCACTGAGTGGTTCTCGATGTACGGTCGGGAACACAACAATGACAATCGTTGTTGGTTTTTGAAACATCAATAGTGTTTCGGCGGCCATAGCGAGAGGGAAACGCCCGGTTACATTCCGAACCCGGAAGCTAAGCCTCTCAGCGCCGATGGTACTGCAGGGGGGACCCTGTGGGAGAGTAGGACACCGCCGGACTTCCTTTACACGAAATGGCCACCCAACGCTGGGTGGCCATTTCGCATATACGGACACAT